>CBDFHC010000004.1:0-1124078 GCA_965247585.1 Dehalococcoidia bacterium | reverse complement strand
ACCCCACAGCTTCCCGGCTCCATCAAGCCTGTGCCGGCCTCCGAGAGCTATAGACTTGATCTAGGCGGCGGCGTAGTGGTCGCCTTCGTGGAGAGCTCCTCGCCTGAGATGCCCGACAAAGTGGCCTACGTCACTCACGTCCCCTCCGGCTCCCAGGCCATGCTGGACCGCGATGGGCAGATTATCGATAGACACGACGGGCGAGGTGACGGCCCAGGACGTCTGGATGCGGTGCTAGAGGACGGGGCCGAGATGGACCGCATCCTGAAGGGTCTCAAGAGCGATGAGGACGTGCGGCCCCGTGAGACGGTCATCGACTGGGTGCCCTTGATCCAATTCGGCGGTATCGATTACCTGGCAAGGTGGAGGCTGGCTGGACAAGCAACTCGCGAGGGAGATCGTGACCTGACTGCAGAAGACCTGGGACCAGAGCTCTACCGGATCGCCTTCAGGGGCGATGGCTACGTGGGGGCCGACTATCGCTACCAGGACGGCGACTCAACCTACCTGAACCCGGGCACGCCGGTCTACGCGGTAAAGGGTTACTCACCGGAGTTCCGACTAGCAACTTTGGAGGAAGGTAGGGTAAGGCTGTTTGAATCGGACACGAACCCTAATGCCAAGACCGGGGAGGACCTGCTGGACATCCGAGGCAAGGTTACGGCCATCGACATTCTTAACGCCCAGGACCGAGGGGAGGTCCTCGGCACGATAGATGAGGAACCCGCCGTCGAAGCCTTCGTCGAAACCGTGCTTGAGAGTCCGGTGGACCAGAGAATGCGTGACCGTGAAGGGCCGCGCTATTTCCTCAGCTTCCACTTGGCCGACGGCATATCTGTAGGGCGGACGTTGTGGCTGGAGTCGGGTGAGCTCTCGCGGGGCGTCATGACAGACCACGCCGTCATCCTCTCGGTGTGGCGCGCCCTGGGTGAAGACGACCGGCCCGTGGCGACCGACGGTGGGCCGAGGATCTCGGAACGATTGGCCGCACGGCTGGGCCTGGCGCACCTGGGCTTCGCGGCGCCCGAAATCGTTTCAACCGGCAAACCCCACTCGCCGGTTGTGCGCCTAATGCGCTTGAGCGAGTTCCAGACGATAAGAGGGTCAGCTCCGGCGGCTATGGACTCGGACCCGTTGGTTTGGGTGGTAGAAGTCCAGGGCTCCTGGCGCGACGCTGGCATCGTGCCCGAGGACAAGCGGCAGGACTTCTCCGTCGCTGTTGTGGCACTGGACGCCGAAACCGGCTCCACCTACGGCCGCAGTTACACGAACACTCCCCTGTTGGGGACGTCCGGTGGCTCTCGACGCTCAACGCCAACCCCTGAGCCCATTATGCCAGGCAGCGCTTCCAAGGCGCCGGGACACATTAGGCTCGACCTCGATAACGGAGTTGTGGTCGCCTTCGCCGACGATCCGAATCGCGGCCGCATCGCATACGTTACCCACGTGCGGTCAGGCGCTCAAGTTGTACTCGACCGGGAAGGCAAGGTGTTAGAGCGGCACGATTCCCCAATGGTTGATGGCGATTTGCTTGACGCGACGTTGAAAGACGGCGACTCAATGAAAAGGATACGGCGAGGTCTAGGCCACGAGGGAGTCCTGATAAGGGACCCCATCACGACCTGGGTCGACGTGTTCCACTTCGGGGGTGCCTCATACGGTCGGGCGTCTAAACGCGGTGATAGCGTATCAAATGGAGAAAGGGAGCTAGACCAATCCGACCTCGGTCCGGTTGTTTATCGCATAGCTTTCTGTCTAAGCTGCAACATTGGACTGCCGATGGGCTATCAGCCGCAGGACGGCGACGCTGCCCTCCTACGCCCCGGAACGTCAATCCACTCGGTCAAAGGCCATGATCCTAACCTAAAGCTCGCCGCTGTCGTAAACGGCAAAGTCCTGTTGTATGAGAGGCGCCCATGAACTCATTCCGTACCTTCGTCTCACACAGAGCCAACCTAAGCCTCTCCAGGTACCTAGATTCTTCCAGGACTCTTTCTTGTGGGCGTCAGGTGCTGTCATTTCTGATGCTGATCGTTCTGGCGGTAGCAGCCTTCTTGCTAGCGGCCTGCTCCGATGCCGCACCAACGGCCACGACACCGGTGCCCAACACACAGGTGGGTGGGGCTGGGGCGAGTGTTGATATGCCGGTGTATTCGTCTATAGAGCAGTTGTCGGCTGCCTCGGACCTGGTCGTCCTGGGTACCGTGAAGGGGATCGTGGCCCGGGAGGTCTACTACGGCTCCGAGGGCCCCGGCGAGGGCCAAGAACAGGGTCAGCCGATCGTGTTCTATGAAATCGAGGTGAATGAGACGCTGCGGGGTAAAGCAGGAGCTACCGTCGTCATGGCCGCACCGGACGTGAACGAGATATCCACGGGGGGAGAAGCTTCGGCCTGGCGAAGCGGTGAGCAGGTGCTCCTGTTTCTCGTAGAGGAAGACGCACCCGGTATTACGGCCTCTAACGACTACTATGTGACCGTAAGCCTGGACAACGGTGTGTTCGATCGTCTGGATGGAGACCTGGTAACACCCCGCATGGTAGGCGCGTTGGAGGAAGCAGAATACCGCCTGTCCGAGGTTAGAGGAAAGATGAAGTCCGATGGGTCCCTTCGACCCCTGCTCCTCGCCCAACCAGCGCCGGACTGGACGTTGGTGAACGCGCCCGGCTGGACCAGCCAACCGGGCTTCTCTTTGCGTGTACCTACTGGATGGCGAGTAAGGGAGACCCAGGGCATCGACTCTTATGTAGGTGAAGTAGTCGGTGACGGAGTACGGCTCGTGTTCGATTACGGCGGCTTTTCCTGGAGCTTGGACCCAGCCGACGATCCCGAGCACGATTACGCTGTGATTTACGAGGATATAGGAGGCGTCCAAGGAAAGCTGCTAATTCCTGTGGACGGCTCAGATGGGTTCACCGGTGTTTTCTTTGCGCGGTTGGACGACCCCAGCCTCAACCTCATTGGCCATGATCTCACACGGGAGCAGCAGCGCACCGCCATCGCCATCTTCAGGAGCGTACGCAGCGGAAACGTGCCTGGCGGGTCTTCCATCGAAGAGTTGGACCCGAATAGACCCACTCCCCGGGTAGTCACCTCAACGGCGCAGGTCGTCGAGCTGACAGCCATTGACACCCACTATGACAACAACTCTATCTCCTTGTGGTGGGAGGACCCAGATTGGGACGTCGATTACTGGGTAGTTGAGCGGTCTACTACTCAGGACGGTCCCTGGGAGACCATAGCAGCAAAGCGTCCCGGAGAGCTACGGCCCCAGGAAGAGCCTCCCCACGCGTATGATCGATGGGCGGATGGCAAGCTACCTCCCGGGGATCGATACTATTATCGCATCTACTCCTGTACCGAATCGGGTCGCTCCGGCTACTCGAACGTGGTCAGCGGCGTAGTGCCCGAGTTCATGCCTGGTCTACCTCCTCCCATAGAGGCAAAGGAAGCGGTCGATCCACCGTGCTGAGGTGGACCACATTCGGACAACGAGGAACGACCTATGAGGGAAGTTGCTGACATGGCGAAGAAAAGAATAATTGGACTCCTGGCCGGTCTTCCCCTGGTCGTTGCCCTTGCCATATCCGTCTCGTTTATTCTGGCGGCTGACTCCAGTGACGGAGTGGAATTAGGCGAATCCGCAGTTTCGCTGGAGGAATCGGGAGCCCGTAGCGGTCAATTCGCCAACCTCTTGAGTTCATCCTTTGTCCCGGAGTTGTCCGACGGGGAAGCCCTAATCATTGCACGAGAGTTCGTAAGGGATGGAATGAACTTGGCTGATGTTGAGGAGTTTCCCACACGTATTGCAAGTGCCAAGTTCAGCGGGCAGCGCCACGACAATGGGGAGCATGCGGCCAAGATGAAGGTAAGGGTCGTTGTCTTCCATGACTACCCGGACTGGCCAAGACTGCCGATGGGGTATTCTGGCCCCAAACCGGTCGATCCTCGATACACAGTGGTAATTGATGACCACACCCGCGATGTTGTTTTTTCAGTCTTAACATGGGGAAGAGAGGGTGATGCTAAGAACACCTCGTCTGGGACCTTAGGGGGTTCGAATCCACCGGCATACCTGCCCCAAGAATCGCTCCTTGACCTATCAAACCCTTCTGATCTCCCACTCAACTACCCGTGGAGCGCATCGGAGCAGACGCAAAGGGACATCGCCATCGAAAGGAGGGATGCCAACCTCCTTCCAGAGTGCACGGGGCACTACTTTGCGTGGCGGGACGCAACGCGAGAAAGGAGAGAGGCAGCGAGGGGGACAGAACCTCCCCCAGGAGGCTTTTGGGCGAGCCCGGGTTGCAAAGGTACTCCAGATCGGTTGGTCGTCGGCCCGCCGAGCGGGCCAGGCCTGGCTGCTGGGCGCGACCAAGCCACAGCAGCTCGGCCCAACGGAGATGGCCTGGCGCCCACTCCAACTCCGGTTCCGGAAACCACATCCGGTATCCCAGACCATCAAGGGATAGCTGTCCATCCACATGATCTGCTCCCCTGGTGCGATGAGATAGAGCGCCCCCCCTGGCCTGAGGGAGCGCCAACCCCTGTCCCACCGGGACCGCCCACCCATGGTAACAACGGTCACCCGGGAAACGTACGCTGTGGCGCCAGGCCTACCGAAACGGACACTCCCAGGCCGGGGAAGTCAGCATCTGACGATTCGCCTGGTTTGGGCGTGCCGCGTCCCTATTACCGACCCACCCTCGACGTTGACTACGACGACAGTTGGGTAGCAAACATTCCATCCACCATAGGCGGATACAGGGTGTTGTTCATCAACACGCCCAAGAGCAAGGCCTGCAGCCACTTGCCGCTGATAGGCCTGCAAGCCCCACGGGAGTCCAAGGACACCTCCTCGAAGCCCCCATTGGACGTGCCCTCTCTAAAGAAGGAGATACATTTAATCCCAGGTGTTCCTGAGAGCATCAGGCTCTCCTTTTCTCCCGGCCAGCTTGACCCCGAAGCCACAGCCAAGAGAGACAGAGAGTTGAACGAACACGCTCTTAAGCACGGTTGCACTCGCTTGGGCGGACTCATACCTGAGTGATGATGACGGTAGGGGTTGAGGGCATCGCCGAAGCGGATGAAGAAAACCAAGTTGTACGGGAACTGGTGTCAGCAGGGGGCACCAGAGTGAAGGTCCTAATCGCCAGGACTCGACGGACCCCTCTAGCGACTCTGATCCTCATCGTGGCGGTTACCATCATGGCCGGGGCATGCAATGGAGTTCGCCCCACCTCGCCAATGGACGAGCCGCCTTTCCCCAGCCTTACTCAACTCGTCGAACCGTCCGACCTTTCCATCATCGGACGTGTGACCTCGGTATCTGAACCTCGAATCGTGCCTCGACGCGACCATCCCGAGAGCCAGGTGGAATATTATGAAGCTTCGGTAGAAGTGGACCGAGTCTTGTTCGGCTCGCACTACAACCGCATAGTGGTCTTCGTGCCCTACTATCTCGTAGCGGAGAACGGCCATCGCATGGTGCCGAGAGTGCCTCCGTTAGAGGTAGGAGAGAGGGTCCTACTGTTCCTGACCCAACGGGACAATCTCTTCGATTTGGATGGCAGAGTCTTCGTAACAGCTGGCGGTGGTGTCATTTGGGGGAAGTTTGCCGTTGAGGACCAAGGGGTGAGACCGCTGCATCCGTCAGGAGATTCCCTACCCCTGGACGACGTGACGGAGTGGATCGAGGCGGCCCGCCTGTTGCCAGCCAAGCCAGGTGTGCTAGCCGGGGAGATATCCGGACTCGACGATGGAGAGCAGGCCACTATCCGTCTTCTGAAGCTTGGCCCCGGTGAACGGTTGGAGAACGGAGTATTGGTAGACGAGTGGACGCTGAGTAACGGGCCATGGGAACGGGAGGGCCTACGATTGTCTCAAGGGACGTACATCCTGGTCCCTGAGGCCGAGGGATATCTTCTTGTTCGTCGTATCAGCGGTTTGATGTTCGAGGTGCCTACCGAGGGGATGGAATGGAGAGAGAGGGACCTAGGATTCGCCTTCTTCCGCCCCAAAGACGCCTCTGATAAGCCCCTCTCCACTGGAACGGGCTGGATTCCTGAGTACAGCGTTGGCGGATGGATCGTTGGCCTACCGGACGGGGTCGTTGCCACAGTTCGGATACAACGCCTGCCACCGGTACCAAACGAGCTCTACGTTATCGGTCCTCCGTTGCCGGAAAATGCTACGCGCTACTTTCCCCAGGAGCTCACGTGCCTCGAGGAGGCAGAAGACCACCTGGTGCCTGAGGAAACGGTCGCGGAGATAGAAGTGCGTAACGGACGATGGGGGCTCTCAGACCATACTCTGGCAGGCCATCGGTATCTCATCACCCTCCAAACGTCTGATAAGTCTGGCATCAGCGCCGGTAATGCGGGTTACATTGCGGTGGTATTCGGCGGGAATGCCGCGCACCTGCTGCGGGGCGTCGATTTCTATGTTGGGGACGCAGCGGCTCCAAACTGCCCACCGCCGCTGGACTCAGATGTTGTCGACCTAAGCCAGATCAAAGAGGAAGCGGTCAGGAACCTGTTCGACAGTACCGGCAAGAGGATTAATCCGGACGAACAGCTAGCGGATGTGGCGAGAAATCACGAAGGCGGCTTCGGTGGCTACTACTTCCACGAAACTGACAAGAGCATCGTCTACGTCTACATGCAGGACGTCACCAAGGCGCCTGCTGCGGAGGCGGCCTTCCGCGCAGCCTATCACGGTGATCGCGAAGTCACCCAGATAATCCCCGTTCAAGGCGACTACTCTCTCGACCAGTTGTTCGAATGGTTCAGGATCCTCGACAGAGCTTTGATTGAAAGCGGCATACCCCCAGCCAGGGCATCGGTACGAGAGATCGAAAACCGCATCCGGATCGGACTGTTCGATGCGGATCAAATTGACGACGTTCTCCACATAATGGAAAGGCTCGGGATTCCCGAGGGGGCTGTAGTTGTTAAAGAAGACTACTTAGAGGTTGGGAGGTAAGACAGCGTGAAGGCAAAGTGTGGAGCTTACCGGTGAAAAGGCTGTTGGTCGTGATAGTCGCGCTCGCGTCCGGTACATTTCTTGCTGCCTGTGGAACAACAGACGACACCGATGTCGCTCCTGCCACCACGACGGAGCTTCCCGCCAGTGCTACGGACGCCCCTGGTGATGGTCCCTCTACAGTAGAGGAGCTTCTCACTCACGCCCAAGAGGTGATGGACCGGCAGAGCTTTCGAGGAAGCTTCGCCTTCGCACCTTCGAGGCCTATGCCTGCATTCACCTACGTTCCTGGCCTCACGCTCCTCCAGGACATGGGTGGCGATTGGCCTCCGTTCCTCCTCCTCTCCAATGGGACGGCCTTATCCTCTGAAAGCGGCGCTCGTTGGCTGACTTCGCCTGACAACTCCAGCTCTGGGCTCTTCTTTGGCGTCATATCAGACCCACGGGTCGCACTGCGCTTCCCCGACGCTCCAGAGATTGTAAGAGAAGAAGCCATCGACGGTCGCACCTATCTGGTCGTGTCTACCGGCCTCGACGTAGAGGCCCTCCTGTATACGACGCCTCCCCAGGAGCCTCACGTACGGGCTATCTTAGGCTTTCCCTACCCGGAGGGGGCCGACGCCCAAAAACTTGAGGGGCTGGGCTACGAAGTGTTCGGCTACCCGCTGGAAGACTCCGCAAAGTGGGAGGCGTTCAAAGGACCTTACCATCTGAGTTTCTCCGAACGTGCCGACCGTCCAGGTCAGCCGCGAAGCGAATGGGACGTACGAGTCACTGTCATCGTCCAGGGGATCACCACGCTGGAAGCATCGGCCAAGCAAGAACTACGTGCAGCTTTGGCAGCTTATGGCGCCGACCCGGACCTCGTGGAGAACGCGCGCGTTATGCCCGTTGCTCAGGACGCAAGTGAGTACATGAGTCAGCAGCTACAGGAGGTGAGGGTCCGGCTGTGGATAGACGAGGAGACGGGCCTGGTTCGACGCATGGCTGTCGAGCAAGGCTCTTCAAACACGGACGAAGGTGTGGTCGGGTTCTGGGGCTACGGCGAAAACATGCAGCTAGAAGCGCCCACCCAGGTTATGGATTTCCGGCGGGCCGATGCCTTGGATGGGGTAGCTCAGCGGGGCTTTCACGCGCTCAACGAGGCGTTGCAGTATTACGAAGAGCAACAAGGCCGCTACCCAGATGCGCTGACGCCGGAGTCGGTGGGGGATGCCCTGGAAGCCCTGAGACTTGTCTGGCCCACCAACCCGTTCAATAACGCCCCCATGCGCCACGCCCCGGGCAGCCCTGGGAATTACAGCTACACGAGCTATGGGAACGACTACACGCTCCAGGTCCAGGGCTGGGACTACCCGGTCACATCCAGAACGGCGGTGTCCGGTGAAACAGGGGATGCTCCGAAGGCGGACACGCTGGAGGAGGACCTGAACTACGTAAGATCCTTGGACTTCCCCGTGTTCTGGCTAGGGTTGAAGTCCGGTGCACCGGCCCAGGGCGAAGCGGCGCTACCTCCGCTGACGTTGACCGAGGCAGTCGCATGTCCACCGGAGCCAGCTTGCATTTGGCCCGTCCGCTTCGTCTACGGGACGCCGGAACACGGCTTCAGGCTCCTGTCGTTTCTTGAAAGGCCCCGCAATGACAGCGATTCCCCGGAGGGCGAGCAGATGGAGATTGCTGGGCTTCAGGCGACTGTAACTATCTCAACATCACCACTGCCTGCCCGCGCCGACCTCTCTGTATGGCAAGCCACTGCATGGCTGCCGGAGAGCATCATACGAGTCGCAGCGACCACCATCACGGAGGACCCCGAGGGAAATCCCTTCAATAGCAAGCTTGGCCTCACTGCGACACTAAGCCTGCTGATGGAATTGCGGTAGAACACCGCTGGCGATGGAAAGGGCATGCGTAAAGTGAGCCGTTGGCAACTATCTGGGATTCCTATGCTAGGGCTGGCGGTAATTCTTGTCTGTACAGTGGCTTGTTCATCTCAAACGCCATCGGCAGCGACTCTAGAGCCTACGGAAAGCTGGCACCCGCCGGAGAGTTTCTCTATGGGGAAGCTCCCAAGTGGGGAATTCGCACTCTTGCAGTGGAACAATCCAAACCAGAGCGCTGTATCATTCGAGTTACAATGGAGGTTCAGTGATGTCCCCTACTGGGTACACCTCGCGTCAACCTCTCCCGGAGCGGCCACTCATCCGGCCAACGGCCCAGGCCATATCGCTCCGTGGAATCACACCGGCTATTGCTATCGGGGTCGCGCGGTCTTGGGCAACTCAGCGTCCGGGTGGTCGGATGAGTTCTGCGATTACATGGGTGCAGGGGAGCCATACCTGCCTCCCCCGTGGCCACCGGCTGCAACCGACGTGGTAGCAGAAGCTATTAACGAAGGTGTCAGACTGACATGGGCAGCCGTTGATCTCCGCCAGTTTGGCTCGCTCGATTCGCTCGTACTCCGAAGAAAGTCAACCGAGGGGGTCTACGATGTCATTGCTACAGTACCCTATGGGACATTTGACTTCACTGACGAAAACGGGAGCCGTGACTACTGCTACAGAATCGGCACGAGGTTCAGGGACCGCGGAAAGAGCGTCAGTGGAGATGTGTGCCCGCGTTGATACGGCCTGACCATCGGGCAACGAAAGCCCCCACATGAGTAGTTGATCGGCCTAAGCGCAGTTCTCGACTACTTCCACCACAGCCCCAGGGTACACACCCGGCGGACCCATCTGAGCAGGGCTCTCTGTGCCCGCTCTCTCTGGATGTTCTCCAGCGCCCTCTCCCTCCAGTCCAATTCTGCGCCCCGAGTGAAGTCGTCCAGGGGAGATGACCCTGGCGGCAACGTCAGCTTGTATTCAGCCAGCATGGCGATCTCCAGCTCCATGATTCGCTCTCTAGTCTTGGCCTGAGTGAGCTTAGTTCCGACCTCCCGCTCCTTGTTCAGCCGCCGCCACTCCTCCACCAGAGGCATTCCAGGGCCGTAGGATAGCTCCTCGCCGGGATGCGGCTCCTTGCTGATCACGCCGAAGCCGAAGTAGCTACTGTGATAAACGCGCCTAGCCTCCCTCCTTGAATCGACGGCCCTTGGCTCCACATCCTCCGGTTCCTTCTCTTTGGCTTGCTCCAACCGAGTGAGCCTGCCGTTCATCTCTCTCAATGCCTGGGCGAATCCGTCCAGCCTGCGATCCACTTCTGTCCACGCTTCTGCGGTATCAGCTTCCTGAGCGCTGCGAGCCTCCTTCTCCAACGCCTCCATACGCCGCTCCACGTGCTCAATTCTCTGCTCCTGCGAGTCGTTGCCCTCTCGCTGGGAGGCCCCCGTGCCAACCTCGGACCTCAGTCCCCGCTCCATCGCTTCGCGAACCCGCCAGGAAAGGCTTCCCCCTTCCATGCTCGCAGCCACCGTCCTGGGGTCTATCTTCAGAGTCGTCGCCGCTCCTCTGACGCCCCTCTGTTTCACCAGCTCACGCAGCAATGCTATGAGCCGCTGATCGGACATCTCCTCCATGCTGTCGCCCTTTTCCATGATTGACTCTCCCGATTCCATTTGGGCAGCCCCGATGCAATCGATGCCTTCCGCCGGAGCCACCGTTCAACGACCCCCACCTCTTCCCGCATGCAACTTGCAAAAAAGACCTGAGTTTTACACATTCTCCATGCAACGCCCCCTTAACCCAAAATAACCCAAAGTGCTTGCAAACATGACGCTGCCATCATCCTGTAGGGGCTGAATTCCTTCTGAAATGGCCTCATTCACGACTCGACGTGCAACTTGCAACAAAACTCATATCTCTGTACAGCCCCCTGACCTCAACAGGGTCTCTAATGCCTAATGACCCTTGCATCTGGCGGTTGAAGGGCTCACACTAGTCTATAAGAACACATGTTCTCTCACATGTCCAGGAGGTGACGACATGGTCCTGCCATCGACTGGCCGACCAACACAGCGAAATCATGAGAACGAGTACCCGCTAACAGAATCGAGATACGAGGAGGACTCACTGTGAAACTGAATCCCATTAGTTGGCTATCCAACCGATCTACACGCAAGGCCCCTGTGCTTCTGTCGGTGACGTCGCCGAGGACCGGAGAGCGCACCCTGTTGGGGGTGGAGAACTTCCTCAGGTCCATCGCCATTCCCGAGCCCTTCTCCCTGGAGCTGGCGGGGGACATGGACGGCGTGACCCTGATGGCCCGGTGCCGGGACAAGGAGGTGGTCCAGAATCAGATATCGATTCACTACCCCCAGGCCCGCATCGCCGAGGTGCCCCCAGAGGAGGAGCCCCTGCGTCTGGAAGAGGATGATGAGGCCTGGGGAATGAGCCTGAGGGTGCAAGGCCCTCCCTATGTTCCCCTGAGGACCTTCCGGGACGACGACCTTTTGGACCCCGGCTCAGACCCCATCCTCGCCCTCCTGGGGACGATGGCGTCGCTGCGCCCTGGAGAGCGCATGGTGGCCAGACTGGTGCTGTCCTCCCTGGGACCAGACTGGTCTCAGCCCTACCTGGACAAGGCTCTGCCGAAGCCGGTGACCGAGCGAAGGGACGCCTCCTACACCTACCAGACCAAGCCTCTGCAGACCGACGGCGCACTGATGGCCGTCCTGGGTTTGATAGCCCTGGGGTCCTTGCAGGGCTACTTCTGGATGCAGGGCGGGGAGCTGTGGAAGACGATACTCTTGGGCATCGGAGTAGTCGCCGGGACCGTGGCGGCGGGCTGGGGATGGTGGCGTTGGAAGAAGCGGCGTTCCCGCGTCTACGACCCCATACTGGTCAAGGAGAAGGTCTCCAGCCTGGCCTTCGACTCCCTCCTCCAGGTCACTGCCATCCTCCCCAAGAGTGATGGAAAGGAGCGGGCCAAGGCGCTCCTGGAGTCGGTGGCGGCAGCCTACCGCCACTACGACAACCTCGCAGGAGCCCACTTCAAGGTGAGCAAGATCAGGCAGGTGGTTCCCACTGCTTCCTTTCACATCCCCGGCCCAGGGATCTTCGGGTCGAGAACCATATTGGGCGTGAGGGAGGTGGCCTCTCTATGGCACCCGCTCGGGGCCAGGGACGACACCCCCCTTGTGGCGCGCTCGGGGGCCAAGGTGCTCCTGCCTTCCTCCGGGGGAGTGAGGGAGGGAGCCCTCATAGGCCACTCCACCGCAGGGACGGCCCAAAGGGACATCCGCTTTCCCGACGACCTGCTGCGCCGCCACCACCTCTACGTGGCAAGGACCCGCATGGGCAAGTCCACCCTCATGCACCACATCGTCTCCCACAAGCTCCAGCAGAAGGCCGAGGGGAAGGACTCCGACGCCATCGTGGTCATCGATCCCCATGCGGACCTCGTTGAAGGGCTGCTCAACCAGGTGCCAGAATCCCTGGTGGACCGAGTACGCCTCATAGACCTGGCAGACGACCGGAACGCTCCCGGCATCAACCTCCTGGACACCAGGGTCTTCTCCGACAGGGACCGCACCGCCGACTCGGTGGTGCGGATAGCCAAGGGGTTGTGGGAGCAGTGGGGACCCAGGATGCAGTCCATCCTGGAGCAAACGGTGAAGAGCCTTCACGAGGCCAACGAGCACCCTTCAACCGACGCCTACGAGCAGTACACTATCCTGGACGGGCTGAAACTGCTTTCGGACGACAAGTTCAGAAGCCGGGTCTTGGCCAAGGTCAGCGACCCCTACCTGCTGGAGTGGTGGGGCCGGGACTTCCGTAGCTGGCACCGCCAGTACAAGGCCGATGCCCTGGCCCCCGTACAGACCCGGTTGTCCTACTACGCCTCATCACGGAAGGCCAGGGCCATCCTGGGCCAGTCCCGCTCCACCATCGACATGCGCCGAGTGATCCAAGATGGTGGCGTGCTCCTGGTCTCCACCTCCCAGGGGACGGCTGGCAGGGACGTATCGGCGCTGGTGGGAGCTTCCATCCTGAACCTGGTGGACGGCGTGATACGGGAGCAGGGGAGCGTGCCTATAGGTCAAAGGAGAGGTGTGCTGGTAGTGGTGGATGAGATGCAGTCCATGCCGGGGGTGGACTACGAGACCATGCTCTCCGAGCTGGGGAAGTTCGGGGCTTCATTCATCCTGGCAACCCAGAGCCTGGCCAAGCTCTCCGACCTCTCCCGCACCATGCAGGACACCCTGCTGGCCAACATCGGCTGCCTGGCCGTCTTCCAGGTGGCCGGAGCCGACGCTCGAACCCTGGTTTGGGAGCTGGGCAAGGACCGGGTCTCCGAGGATGACATCACCTCCCTGCCGGTGCACCAGTGCTACGTCCGAGGCACCGTGGGGGAGGAGCGGATGCCGGCATTCTCAATGAAGGTGCGCAAGCCCGATGAGGGTGAACCCGAGATCGCCGTCCGCATTCGAGCGGCCGCATCTTCCTACACCACCCCAGTGAAGGAGACCGCCACCAAAGAGGCGGAGTCGGAGGTGTTGGTGGAGAAGTACAGAGCGGGCATAGAGGCCCTTGAGAAAGGTGAAGCCCCGAAGTCCAGTAATGGCGCTGCCCCAAAACCAGCCAAGCGGCGCAGGCAGCGCACCCGTAAGCCCAAGGATGATGTTGGACAGGAAGCGGAGGCCACCGAAGAGGACGTCTCTCCTGGTGTCGAGGAAGGGCAATGACAGGAAAGGATTCCTATTTGGACACCCTGCGGTGCCTGGCCTCCATGCCCTTTCTTGACCGTCTGGAGTTGGCGGCCCTGTCCAGCAGGGCTGACCGCACCACCTACAACGCCGTAGCCGACCTGGAGCGTCGGCGGTTGGCAGCTTCCCTTCCCCATGCTACAGACCTACTGAGGACGACGCAGCGATTCTACGTTACCGCAGCAGGGCTTCGGCACCTGGCATCGGCGGATGGTATGAGCCTGGACCGGTTGCTTCACGTCTATCCCGTCTCCGCCCAGTGGCGGCGCATCCTGCTGGAAAGGCTGGACGCGGTAGCGGTGATCTACCGGCTGGCAGCGACAACCGCTGACGAGGAAGGTGACATAGCCTTTAGATGGTATCGGACAGGGCCGCTGGATGCCGCCCTATCACTGCCTGGTGGACGGACTATTGGCATCGTGAGGCAGGGAGCCACCGCCGACAGGACGGCCTTCGCCAAGCGGCTCTGGAGGCTGCGGGAGGGGCCTTTGCCCGGGGCCGTCCTTCTATTGGCTCCCGACGCTGCGCGTCTTCACCACGCCCGGAGGTTGCTTGCCGGACTCCCCACGGCGGCCTTTCTAGCCCAAGAGGAGGATGCGGCCCTGGCCGGTTGCGACGATCCCGTATGGCATCCCCCGTCCATCGCCGCCTCCCTCGACCTCCGCTACATCCTGTCACGCATGAGTCAAGGCGGCACGTTTCCAGCGGACTCTGAGCTCTCGCGGGTTACCATTCCCCAGGACATCGCCCTGGATGGCCAAGGGGGAGCTGTCTCCGACCACCTGCTGCCCGCCCTGCTAAAGCCTGCCGAGAAACGCACCTTGGACATCCTCTCCGACTGGCCCTGGATCACTTCGGTAGATCTGTGTCAGTTGCTGGGCTTCTCTAAAGCTCGGCTGTCCCAGGTCGTGGTTCCCTTGGAAAGGGCTGGGCTAGTACGGAGACCCTTTGCCGAGGGACGCCGCCTTGCCTTGACCGATAGCGCCATCGACCTCCTGGCCCGCAGGGACCGCGCCGCCGTGGGAGCGGCCAGGAAGCGCTGGAGTACTACGGGCCTCGACTCACAGTCTCCCACGGACTGGCGCAGGGTTTCGGGAAGGCGAAGCCGCCAGCTCCTCAGGAACATCGATCACACCGACGCCGTGCACGGGTTCGTGGCGACCTGGCCGAGCAAGCCAGATCCCAAGGCTGGGAGGTCGCGCAGCTGGACCCCCCTGGACGGGCAGCCAGGTACTTCAGGTATGGTGACAATCTGCGTTCCATTCACCCCGACGCATTCGGAATCCTGCGCAAGGGCGACTATACGTGGCCCTTCTTCCTGGAGTGGGAGCGCCGGGCGGTGAGGCCCACTACCATGGCGGCACGGCTAGCTCCCTATCTTCGTTACTACTCGTCACACCGGCCCACCGACGACCACGGCACGCAGCCCATCGTCCTCGTGGTCTTCCACGACGACTTGGCAGAGACCCACTTCCTGCGGGTGGCCAGGAAGGAGATGGAGCACGCCAGGGTCAGGGTGCCGCTTTGGGTATCCCACAGGAGGTCCTTGGAGGAGTTGGGACCTTTGGGACGGGCTTGGCGCACACCCGATAGCTGGGAGCCTACCTATGCTCTTGGGGGAGGGTGAAGAGAGTCACCAAACAGGTTGGTCATCTGGATCATCTTCCCCAATCATGGCAAATATGGTATGATGTACTAAACATGGAATTCATATGAGGTAAGCCATGCGAATATCCGAAAGAGGGCAGATCACCATCCCTAAGAGACTGAGAGATCGCTTTGGTATGAATCAAGATGTCGAGGTGGAGATCACGCCAACCGAGGATGGACTACTCATCCAGAAGCGGGCAGCATCCAAGCATCCCGTGGAGAGGGTCAGTGGGATCCTCGACGGGGCTGTCGATGTAGACCAGTACATAGAAGAGATCAGGGGAAGGTGATAACGTCAGTCGACACCAACGTCTTGCTGGACGTATTCGTATCCGATGCGCCGCACCACTCCCAATCGCAGGAGTGGCTTACGCACGCCTACGATAGAGGAGCTATCCTCGTCTGCGATGTGGTCTATGCAGAGCTGGTTCCGGCCTTCGGTGACCGCTCCTCTTTGGATGGAGCGCTGCGGGAGATCAACGCAACGATTTCGCCCATTGACACCGATATCGCATATGAAGCTGGACTCCGGTGGTTGCAATATCGACAGGCTGGTGGGCCGAGAGGCCGGATCATCTCCGACTTCCTGATAGGTGCCCATGCGTTTGCCAATGCCGACACCTTTCTGACCAGGGATCGTGGCTTCTACGCCACCTACTTCCCAGAGTTGCAAAAACCTTAGCCATCAGGAGAACTCAATCATGAAACATAAACAAGCCCTCACACCAGCAGCCCTCTACGCCAGGGTGTCCAGTGACCGGCAGGACGTGGACCTCTCGATAGCCGCCCAACTCCGGGCGCTCAGGAACTACGCCCAGGCCAATGGCTACATTGTTGCACGAGAATACGTCGACGAGGCCGAGAGCGGGCGCGTCGCCGACCGGCCCCAGTTCCGCATGATGATAGAGGAGGGGAGCAAGCCCAATGCCCCCTTCCAAGAGATTCTAGTGTGGAAGTTCTCCCGGTTCACCCGCAAGCGGGAGCATGCTGTGGCCTTCAAGTCCATGCTGCGTAGGAAGGGTGTCAGGGTAGTCTCCATCACCGAGCACGCCGACGACTCCCCTACTGGCAAGCTCATGGAAGCCATCATCGAGAGCGTGGACGAATTTTACTCGGAGAATCTTGCCCAGGAGGTCACACGGGGTATGCGGGAGGCCGCGTCACGGGGCTTCTTCCTGGGTTCCAAGGCTCCCTTCGGATACAAGCGGGTCAAAGTATCCGACGGGGCAAAGGAGCGTCCTACGTTGAAGCTTGACCCCGCCACGGCTCCGATAGTGAGGGAGGTGTTCGAGAGTTCTCTCATGGGTAACGGCCTGAAGGAGATATGCAAGGAGCTGAACGAGCGGGGCATCACCAATAAGGGATGGCGCTGGCACAAGACCGGCCTTCACTACCTGCTGACCAACGAAGCCTACACAGGGACTTCGGTCTGGGGCAGAACGACGAAGGGTGACAAGGAGCCCGACCCTGTACGAGTGGAGGGAGCTTGGGAGGCACTGGTCTCAAGAGACTTGTTCGAGAACGTGCAGCAGGGCCTAAAGGAACGCGCGCCGAAAGTGCAGAGACCGGCCCGCGTGGGGAGCAAGTTCCTGTTGAGTGGGTTGCTGCTCTGTGGTACCTGCGGCAAGCCCTACATCGGCCAGGGAGCCAAGAGCGGTCAGTACGGCTACTACGTCTGCGGCACCCTTCACCGGCAAGGGGCAGGAACCTGCCAAGCCAGCTACCTGAACGCTCCCAAAGTGGAGGGCTTCGTCATCGACAAGATTAAAGAGCGCATCCTCACCGACGAGACCATCACTGAGCTGGTAACCATCGTCGCCGAAGAGATAGACGCCATGGCCGGGGAGCTTGACGGAAGACTCGGGGCTGTCGAGGCCGAGCTTGGAGATGTTGAGAGCAGGCTGGGGAACCTCTATGAGGCCCTGGAGACCAAGCATCTGACTTTGGAGGCCCTCTCGCCCCGCATTTTGGCCCTGAAGCATCGCCAGGACCAGCTCACGGCAGCCAGGGAAGAAGCAGAAAGCCAACTGGAGCAGAGAAGGGTCGATCTGCCAGACACCAAGGAGATCAAGGGGTACGTCGAGGACCTCCGCACGTGTCTGCAAGAAGGAACGATGCTAGAGCGAAAAGCCCTCATTCGAAACTTCGTGAAGGGCATCGAAATCGTTGGCGACGAAGCTACCCTTACCTACACGATACCCATGCCAAGGGATGGTGTGACCAGTGAGGGGGCCTCGGTTCTTGATTTCGTCCAGTCCGGCCCACCAGACTGTACTGTACTGCGAACTCGCCCGTTCAGGGCGACCTCCGCGGCGTCCGCTCCCCCTATAGGGCTGTCTTCTGGCGTAGGTATGGAGTAGACGATGGCGGCGCTGCCGGGCTTGACCTCTATCTCCTTAACGAAGGAATGGACGAAGGCCCTGGTCTCGGTCAGTTCGCTGGTCTTGAGGAACTCGCTCATCTCCTGGGCGAAGGTGGCGATGGTGTCGGCGCTGTCCAGGAACTGACGCCGCTCGGAGAGCAGCCCTCGCGCCTCCTGTGCGGCGACCTCCAGCTTCTCCTTGCGCTCCCGGTGCTCCCTGATGCGGTCGGAGGCGTCGGCCATCTCGATGTCGGTGGTCTCGATGACCTGCCAGATGCGGCCCAGCCGCTTCTTCACGTCCTCAAGCTCCTCCTCGATGGTCTCCAGCCGCTGACGCTGCTCGGCGGCCACCCCGTCCATCTCCTCGTCCAGCAGCTTCACCAGGTCTCTGATGTTGGACTCGGTGAGGACGTTGGCCCGAATCTCATCGACGATGAGCTTCTCGAAGCTCTTGGCGTTGAGCCTGGGGGTCTTGCAGGTGCCGCTGCCCCGCTTGAGGAGGGAGTGGCAGACGTAGTAGGTGTACTTGCCGCTCTTGGCCTCGGCTGCGGTCATGGCCTTGCCGCAGGTCTCGCACCTGAGCAGTCCGCTGAGCAGGTAGGGGCTGGCGGAGCGCCTGGGATGGACTCTCTTGGGAGCGCGGGACCCCAGCAGCCTCTTGACGCTCCGGAACTCCCGCTTGGAGACGATGGCGGGGTGTGCGTCCTCGACGCGCACGGGCGGCGCGCCGTCCTTGGCGGTGGCGCCCCAGACCAGGGTGCCCGTGTAGGCTTCGTTGAGCAGCACGTTGTGGACGGTGGTCTTGAGCCACTTCTTTCCCCTGGGGCTGGCCACGCCCTCGGCGTTGAGGGCCTTGGTCACGTCGAGGATGCTGCTGCCCTGGAGGGCCATGTCGAAGATGCGGCGGGCCACGGCGTCGGCGGGCGGGTTCAGCTCCAGCTTGGGGCGCTTCTTCACCCCGTCCTGGACGTAGACCTTCTTGTAGCCGTAGGGGGCGAAGGTGGTTACCCAAAAGCCTCTGGAAGCGGCCTCCCGCATCCCCCGCGTGACCTCCTGGGCGAGATTCTCGCTGTAGAACTCGTCCACGCTCTCGATGATGGCCTCAAGGAGCTTGCCGGTGGGGGTGTCGTCGGCCTGCTCGGTGATGGAGACCACCCGGACGCCTCTGCGCCTCAGCATGGACTTGAAGGCGACGGCGTGCTCGCGCTTGCGAGTGAAGCGTGAGAACTTCCAGACGAGGATTTCCTTGAAGGGGGCCTCCGGCTTGGCGGCCTCGTCCAGCATTTTCTGAAACTGGGGCCGGTCTGCGATGCGCCCGCTCTCGGCCTCGTCCACGTACTCGCGGGCGACCAGGTAGTCGTTCTTCTCGGCGTAGTCCCGGAGCGCCCTTAGCTGGGCGGCCACGGACAGGTCCACGTCCTGGCGGTCGCTGGAGACCCTGGCGTAGAGGGCCACTGGCGTCGGATCGAGTCGGTCATTCATCAGTCTCTCCTCCTTGTGTTTCACTCTGTCCTGTCCGGGGGGAGCGCAGCCGTTCCAGCCGCTCCCGTCTGCGCCACTCCCGCTCCTCCATGAAGATGCGGATGGCCTGGCGGAGCAACTCGCTCACGGAGAGGTCATCCTCCTTCATCACCCGCCGCACCTGCGCCTCCATCTCCGGGGGCAGGGAGAAGGTGAGGGTCTTGGACCTCCTGGGGGCGGACACTCTCTTTTTGCCTCCTGCTGTAGTGCGATGTCTTACTATACACTATCAGGACACCGGCCTTCAACTCCTACCAGGGACCCGCCGTCGCTGCCGCCGGACGCCGCCTGCGCGCCGCGAAGTCGGAGGCGAGCAGCTGGGGGTCGAGGACGGCGCTGTCGCGGTCGAGGACGGCGATGACGACCACCTTGGCCAGCTTCCCCTTCCAGAGGACGGGACGGGCTATGGCGGTGCAGCCGTCGTCGTGGGCGTACTGCGTGCTGCCGTAGCGGGCGGCCCGCTCCGCCAGGGAGCCGGTGGGGATTGGCCTGCCCCGCCGGGGAACGCCGCCTCGCTGGCCGCAGATGGGGAACGTGGTCGGCGTCCCGAATCCCCGCGTCCGGCGCACCACCTTCGCCCTCAGGTCGAGCGGGTCGGTCCAGCTCGCGGGGTCGCTCTTGTCCTCCCGCGCGTACAGGACGGCCATGAGGGGCGGCTCGCGCAGCACCTCGGCCAGCCGGATGGTCACGGCGGCGTAGGAGCATTGGAAGGCCCGCTGCAACTTCAGCACATCCAGCCCCGACTCCAGGGCCAGCGGCGCGAAGGCCCTCGGCTGCATCAGCACCGCCGCCGCGAAGCGTTCGGCCTGCGTGCACACCGCTTGCTCCGGCGCGGAGCCGGATTCCATGTCGCAGAGGGTCTCGTGGATGATCTCGTAGGTCTCGTGGACCACCGAGTAGTCCTGCGTCCCGGCCCACAGGTCCTCCCGGTAGTGGATGTCGTAGCCGCCTCCCGGCGCGCTGTAGTGGATGCCCTTCACGTCCAGATGCCTGCCCGACACATCCCCGAACCCGGTGCGTTTCAGCAGGGAGCGCAGCTCGTCCATCGTGGGCCGGGCTGGCACGTCGAAGTAGCGCACGAAGCGGGCGGCGAGTCGCTCCGGGTCCAGGGCCTCGCGGGGGTCGTCGTCCAGCAGCCTTCGGCAGAAGTCCTCTCTCGTCCTGTTCATTCCAGCAGCCTCTTGTTGGCGAATCGCTCGTACATCTCGACGATGAACCGCTTGGTCTTCAGGGTGATGGGGCCGTCGGGCCGGGTTCCCACGCGGAACACGGGGTCGGCCAGCACGTACTGGTAGGCCCGCTCGATCTCCATCGCCTCGCCGCCGTAGGGGTCGGGCTGGTCCACGCGCCCGGCCCGCTTCATCAGCTCCTGTTCATCCACGTTGTAGAGGGCGGCCAGCTTGCCAATCATGTTGGAGCCGGGCTTTCGGCCACCCCGCTCTATCTGGGAGAGGTAGGAGCTGGAGATGCCGGTGCGCCTGGTCACGTCCCGCAGGCTGAGATCTCCCCGCAGCCGTCTGAGCAGCGGGCCGATTTCGTCATCGCCCTCAATTGCCTCTCGGTCCTCAAGGTCCCTGTCGTCGTCAACCTCATCCATGATGTCTCCCTCTTGCATCGGTAGTTGCGAACAGCGTCACGCACGGCGTGCCTGCTACATTGCAGCTACATTGTTGCTAACTAATTGTTACATCAGAGCGAGCAATTGTCAATGTATCCTTCTGATAGACCCTGATACCGCCTTTTCTCCATTGCCTTCGCCCGCTCTATAACGCTACACTTATGCCAACAGAACGAATTATCGTATTTCGAACCGAGTATACATCACCGACGCCCGCGAGGGCCACCCCTTGCTGGCGCTCCCGAACCCCACCAGAGAGAAGGACCGCGTGAGTAAGAAGTCGAAGCGGAAGCTGACGGACAGGCAGGAGCGGCGGCGCATCGAGGGCCTGCGGATACTGGCCCGCATCATCGCGCACCACTACCTCGCCAACCCCCACCTGTACCCCAACGGCGCAGCCGGGGACGGCTCGCAGTCGGCCAAAAAGGAGGGTGCGGCGTGAAGCGCAGGCAACCCTCGTCCAGAGTCAAGCTCAATCCCGACCGGGTGTGGGAGCTTCTGAATCTTCTCAACATGACCCAGAACGAGCTGGCGCGGCTGGTCGGCACCTCGTCCGGCTACCTGTCCCAGCTCATGTCCGGGACTCGCTGCCCCTCGGCGGACATACGCAAGCGGCTCATGGAGGCCCTGGGCGTCACCCGCTTCGAGGACCTGTTCATACTGGAGACAGTCGAGTGAGGCCCACGTCCGTGCCGCCGACCCGCCTCATGTTCGCCGCCACCTTCCTGCCGGAGGACTTTCCCACGCGCCTGGAACGATTCAAGGAGGCCACCGGCTTCACGTGGGACGGCCTGGCCGGTTGCCTGGGCGTGGACCCGCGCCAGCTTCAGCGTTGGCGCAAGGACACCAAGCCAGACGGAGACGGGCTTTGCGCCCTCATCACACTGGCCGCCTGCGTCCCCGGCGGCCTCTACATCCTGGTGGGGATATACGTCGGCCTGCCGCCGGTCGGAGCGCTTCAGCCGCCCCTGGTCGTCGGCTTCGGCACGGACGGCCGGGAGGGCTAGGGTCATGGGAAGGCAGAGGCAGGTCTATGAACCGTTCCACTGGGTCTTTCCGCTGGACTTCCCGGAGCGTCTGGAGCGGTTCAAGGAGGAGAGCGGGCTTAGCTGGCGGGCGATTGCCCGTCTGCTGGGCGTCAGCCTCCACCGGCTCAGGCAGTGGCGGAACAAGGGCGTGGCCCCCAGCCATGCCAATCTCTTCCTGCTGCTGACCATCGCCGGGGCGATGGGACTGCGGGACGGGATTCTGATGTGTCAGGACAGGGACCTGCCCGAAGGCTTCGACCCGGAGGCTTACCGGCGATGAAGCGTCTGACCATGCGGGCCATGATGGAGTGGGCCTGCTCGGTGTCCGGCGTCCTCGGGGTGATGCTCATGGACCACACCCAGCCCTGGCCCTACCGGGGGCCGGGCTGACGGCGAGCGACCGCGATCAGAGGGAGCCTGCGCCAGGGTTCCCGAACAACGAGAAGGCCGGACGGGATAAACCGTCCGGCCTTTCCTTTGCCGCTGTTCCTGCTCCTGCCCCTTCGTCTCTTGGGGAGCCCTCGATTCGTCTTGGAGGCGGTGCCCCGCATGGTGTACCGTTTAGGTCTGGAGCGGCAAGGTGCGTTGGGACGAGGAGGCAACAGGGAACTACAACAGCGGGGAGGTGGCATCATGGCTGTCGAGGGACGTGAAGGGAGCATCAGGCAGCAACGACGCTCCCCTTTCCGGAGGACTTCGGGGAGCGGCTGGAGCGGTTGATGAAGATGGCCGAACTGTCGCGGCGGGACTTGGCCGAGCTTTTCGGCGTAACGGAGCGCACCGTGCAGAAGTGGCTCAGGGGAGGGGTGCCCTCCGGGGGAAGCTACTGGGGCATTATGCAGCTGGCGCGCGGCGTTCCCGGCGGCTTCGAGTTGATGCTCTATGGCGACGCGGGTTCCGAAGGCGAAGCGGAGAGATAGAGTCGAGGAGCCGGGGGCATGTCCAGAAATGCGTTATAGCTCCCTCACCGCCTGACGATGCCCTGGGGGTCTCGCCCCGACGCCTTCCGGTTGAGGGCGCGGTCGAGGATCCCGAAGGCCAGGTGGATGCCCAGCTCCGCCACCCTTGGGGACGGTTCCTCCTCCTGCTTGAGCAGGGCGTGGGCGATGAGGTCGGCCATCTGGATCAGGTCGTCGTCCTGGGAGCTTCGGAAGGACGGGCCTCCGATGATCCGCTCTATGGGAATGTCCTTCGTCGCCTCGCCGTCCTCCCACACCTCGTAGCGGCTGGGCACGGGGTTGCGGCTTCTGAGCCTGCCGTAGAGCCGCCTGACCATGCGCTCCCCTCCCTCGTCGAAGATGAGGTGGGCGTAGCGTCCGTCCGCCGCGACGGAGGTGTTGATGCGGTTGAGCAGCCGGTCGAGGCTGACGCGCTCGTAGCCCTTCACCTCGGCCTTGCGCAGGCAGACGTTGATGACCTCGATGCCGCCCATTCTATGGGCGTTGTTCTCAATGATGCGCAGGCCGTCCATGAAGATTTCGGCGCCCTGCTCCGGTGCGAGCCTGCGTCCGGTGTTGTCGATGCGGACCAGCTTGCCCCGTCCTGCCAGCAGGTCGCAGGCGTGCAGCTCCCGGCTTACGGGGACGCTGTAGTCACCCGCCAGCGCCGTGCGCCAGTCCTGGACGCAGCCATGCAGGCTGTTCCACCGCTCGGCGTCCACGCCCAGGGCGGAGCGGACGTAGTATTGGGGACCCTCGGACTCGTCGATGTAGTAGATTCTCATGGCTGTGGTTCTCCTCTTGGCGTTCGGGTCTCAGCGGCTCCTGAAGGCGTGGGCCGGTTCCGGGACGCCCGGGGCGAGCCAGGCCCGTCCCAGCGGCCCCTCCCGCTCCACCAGCTCCCGGTGGGAGACCAGCAGAGGGACCTCGACCCCGGCCCGCGCCATCTCCTCGCGGGCGATGCGCAGGAAGTGGGTCTGGGCGATGTCATCGTCGAAGACGACCAGCACGTCGGGCCGCGCTCCGTGGTCGTCGGTCGGCCTATGGGACGAGTAGTAGCGCAGGTAGGGGGCGAGCCGCGCCGCCATCGTGACGGGGCGGACAGCCCTGCGCTCCCACTCCAGAAAGAAGGACCAGAGGGCGTCGCCCCGCCTGAGGACGCCGAAGGCGTCGGGGTGGATGGAGTGGAGCCGGTCTGCGTATCGGAAGTAGCGGGAGGCCCTGCGCGGCGGGTCGAGCTGGACGATCTTCCTGGAGCGTGATCGGGCCTGGCGCGCAAGGGCCGCGATGAAGCCGTGGACGGCGGACGTGTGCTCGACGTTCCTGAGAAGCTGTCTGCTGCGCCTGCCGGAGACGTTGCGCCACTCGACGGGGGCGTCGGCGTCTATGGGAGCGACGCTCCACCGCCTCTTGGCCGCGCCAACGGAGGCGCGGTCCCTTCGGGCCAGCGCAGCCAGCCCCCGGTCGGTGACGGCGAGACGGCGGCGGCCCTCGATCCGGGCATCGGCGATGAGGCGCAGCCCGTCCAGCCGTATAAGGACCTCCGAGAGCCTCGACCGCTTCAGCCCCATGAGCGCGCCCAGGTGGGCGTGGGTGAGCCACGGCCAGTCGGAGAGCAGGTCGAGGGCGCGCTTCTCGACGGGTTTGAGCATCGTGGGCAGCATCCAGTCCTCCCCGGCCTCTCCGTCGAGGTCTGCGGGCAGGGACGCCCTTGCCGGAGGCTCCTCGTCGGGCCAGGGGCCGCGCGGCCCCGTGTGGTCGAGGACGGTGCGAAGGTCGAGGAGCGCGGCCCCGGACGGGGTGCGCCAGAGGGACGCCCCGGCTCCTGCGGAGGCGGCGTCGCTCTCCAGGGCGAGGTAGGCGATGGACGGCGCTACCGCCAGCAGCCTGCGGGCATGGCGCAGTCTAACCTCGTCGGGCATGAGCAGGAGCGCGGCGGCGGGTTGCGGCCCCTCCCTGAGCCGCCAGAGCCGCTTGGAGAAGCCCGTGCGGTCGGTGGCCGGTCCCTGCCTGACGACGGCGATCACGCGCCCGTCGGGGAGCGCGACGGAGGCGTCCATCGGCATGGCTCTGAACCACCTGAAGCGGATGGGGTGGGCGAGGGTCGAGACGGCGGAGGCGAGGCGGTAGACGGCGGCAACGGCGTCCAGCCGCTCCATGAGGAGTCGCCTCCACTGGTTCGAGACCGGCCGGCTGCGAAGCAGCCCGTCCACGTCGACGCCCTCCTCGCGGGCCAACCGCCGAAGCCCGTCGGTGGTGAGCCAGTAGCGGCGGGTCGCCGGAGTCAGCTCCGAGGCGTGGGGCACGGAGGCCGCCAGCCCCTCGCGCTCAAGGCTCTCGACAGCCCGGTAGACCGCGCCCCTCGACCAGCCGGAGACGGCGACCGCCTCCAGCCGGTCGAGGAGGGGCATGTGGGACAGGAGCCGCAATAGGTTGGCTTCGACGGGCCTCATTCCTCATCCTCCGTGTCCTCGGTGGTCTGCCCGTTCTTCCCTGTGGGCGGCTGGAAGTGCTTGCTGCGCTGATCGCCCCGCTCCAGGTCCTTGGGCGCATCCTTCTTCTCGTTCTTCGAGGGGTCGTTGCCTTCCCTGATGTCCTTGACGGCATTGCGGAAGTCCTCGGCCCGCCTGCGGCCCTCGGCCTGCTGCGCGGCGATCTCCTCCTCGGTGGTGAGGTAGGAGGACGCCTTTTCGTGGATGCGCTCGGCGACGATGGGGTCTCCGTGCTCGGGCTTGCTCACCATCATGGAGAAGGTGGGCATCCGCTCCTTGCCCACGGTGGCGCGGACGTAGCACTGGTGCACCGGGAGCGACACGATGTCCTCCTCGGTCACCCGGTCCTTGCCCAGCTCCCACACCAGCTGCCTGGCGTCGTTTCCCGCCACCTGGAAGACGGCGAGGCACCCCACGTTGGCGAGCAGGGTGTCCCGCATGGTGCGGGAGAGGTCGTCCAGCTTGGCGAGGCTCTGGGTGGCCAGGACGAAGGACGCCCCGAACTTGCCCAGCTCCGACAACATGCTCTCGTAGTCCACGCCGGGCATCGACTGCATCTCGTCCACGACGACCAGCGCACCCCGCCGCCGCTCCGGCGGCAGGCTCCCCTGCTCCCGTATCACGGCGTCCACCAGGTTCAGGAGGGATGCGCCCACCAGGGAGGCCACGTCCTTGCCCACGGCTCCCTGGGCGGTGGAGACCAGCAGGATGCCGCCGTCCTGGACGACCCGTCTCATGTCGATGGTGGATCGGGGCTGGCCCAGGATGGCCCGCGCCCGCTTGGAGGATGCGTAGTAGGAGAGGCGGGTCTGCACCGGGGCCAGGGCGTCGGCGCGGGTCTCGCCGCGCCAACCCTTGAAGTCCCTCCCCCACCACTGGAGCAGGTAGGGGTCGCTCACCCTGGTCAGCACGCCGTTCTTGAACTTGTCGTCGGCCAGCAGGGTCAGCGCGTCCAGGATGGTCAGCTGCTCGTCGTCGGCGGTGGCGGGGTGCTCGTTGGCCTCGTGGAGGGTCTTGACGGTCTGCTCGAGGATGGACTGCATCCTCGGCCCCCACTGGTCCCACAGACCCTTGGCGATGCGAACCACCGAGTCGGCGGTGCGGTCGCGGTCGGAGAAGATGCGGGCGTCAAGCAGGTTGACGCCGGGCGCGCCCCGTTTGTCGGCCAGGTCGATGAGGCGAACCCGGTCGATGAGGGACTCCGGCACGTGCCGGAGCAGGCCGCCCACCAAGTCGGCGTGGGGATCGACGACGACGATGGCGTCGCCATCCCTTCCCGCAGCCTTCTCCATCATCTTGTGGACGACGATGTGGTGCATCAGTGTGGACTTGCCCATGCGGGTCCTTGCCACGTAGAGGTGGTGGCGTCTGAGCAGGTCGTCGGGGAAGTGGATGGGACGGGGCCTGCCCGCCGTGGTCTGTCCCACCGGAGCTCCCCCCCGGACTCCCCTGGCCGAGGGCATCAGCACCCTTGCCCCGGACCGCTCCACCAGGGGCGTCTCGTCCCCGGCCCCCGGCGGGTGCCACAGGGCCGCCGCCTCCCGGACGCCCAGGACGCTGCGCTTGCCGAACAGTCCGGGGCCTGTGGGGTGCATCGTCGAGAGGTCGGGTACGATGGGTCGGACCTTGCTCGCTCTGAGCCGCGCCCCCGCCGGGTGGTCGTAGTGGCGATAGGCGGCGGCCACAGGCTCCAGCAGCATCCTTGCCCGCTCCCGCGCCTTCTTCGGGTCGGACATTCCGGGCAGGACGGCCACCAGCAGTAGCTCGCCGTCGAAGGCGATGCGGGAGACCTTCTCCTTGATGATCAGAGGGTCGTAGACGCGCTTCCTGGCCCTCTTCCAGCGGTGCCACAGCCAGCCGCCTGCGGTCAGGGCCGCCGCAACGCCGATGCCCATGAGCGCTGCCTTCCACGTCTCTCCCGCCTGCACCCACAGGTAGCCTTTCAGGGCGGCCAATGCCGCCACGCCCAGAACGGCCATCGTCACGCCGTCCGTCTGGAGGGGCCGGGTCTGGTAGGTGTAGGCGGGGTCCCGCCTGTCCTCCACGGGACGCTTGTGGGCCTTCTCCAGGTGGGCCTGCGACCAGTCGGGTCCCATCGAGCGCAGCATCAGCCGCGCCACGATGCGCTCCTTCTCACCGAGGTTGGAGAACGCGCCCAGGATGGCGATGAGGGGGTCTGAGCCGGGGTCGAGGAGGTCGTCGTCCCGGAAGACCCTGAGCGGGACGTACTCGGGGCCGACGGCCCGCAGGGTCATGGCCCATGCCTGCTCGCCTTCGCCCAGGCGCAGGGGGTCGTCCTCCGCCGATAGCGCGTGGATGCGGGCCTGGGGGTAGTGGGCGGCGATCTGGCCCTGCACCACCTCCTTGTCGAGGCAGCGGGCCATCAACGTCACGCCGTCCGCGTCCCCGGCCAGCTCCAGGGAGAAGGGTTCGGGGACGGCGATGGAGCCGAGCATGTTCTCGACTCCCAGCATGGTGCGCTCCCCGGTCCTCGGCGGCGTCACCGCCAGCAGCACAGGGGTCTTCCTGTCGCGGTCGTCGGAAAGCCTCTTGAAGAAGCTCAGCTTCATGGTTTTCTTCCTTTCTCTATTAGGGTCGTCGGTCGGTTCGTAGTCGCGCCGGTGTCCGTAGCTCGTTACGTCTCGTTCCGTCGCTCTGCCTAGCGCCTGCCCGGTGTCCACTCGATTACCGCCGTCTCCTCCGGCGTGGCCTCGATGCGGACGGGGAAGCGGTGCCCCTTCGTCAGGAGCAGTCCGTCTCCCCTGGGGCAGGACAGCAGCCAGCGTTGAAGGTCCTGGGGCAGGTCGAAGGCGTCGCCCACGGTGCCTATCGCCGCCGCGTCCTGCTGAAGCAGAAGCTTGAAGGCGGCGTTCTGGAGGAGCGCCCGCCCGGAGTGGCCGGTGATGGCGCGGGAGGTGTCCTCCGACAGAAGGTCCTGGACGTCCTGGGTGATGAACTGCAACCCCAGCCGGTGCTTGCTGCGCCCGCTTCGCCATCGACACCATGAAGGCCGCGCCCTCCGGGTGCTGCATGATGCTCCACACCTCGTCCACCACCAGCAGGCGGGGCTTGGGGTCCTGGGCTGCCGCCGCCCACACCGTCTCGGTGCAGACCATCGCTGCGGCGGGCCGCAGCTCGGGTTCGAGCAAGCGCAGGTCGAAGACGGTGATCAGGGCCTCGTTGGAGAGCAGGTCGTCGCCCTCGTCGGAGAGCAGGTTGCGCAGGCTGCCGGTGGCGAAGGGGCGCAGCAGCCGCGCCATATCTCCCCCTCCCGCCTCGTCTCCCTGGAGGTACTCGTAGAAGTCGCGGAAGCCGGTGCGTTCCCTGGGCTGGGCGTAGTAGCCCGCCAGGGCGTGGTCCAGGGAGGCCCGCCGCTCGGCGCTCAGCCGCTCCCCCACCATCACCTCGATGAGCCGTCTCAGGCTGCCGATGCGCTGGAGCAGCTCCTCGGAGTCGCCCTTGTCGATGACGAAGGGGTTCATGCCCTGCCCCGGAACGCCGGGGGAGAGGACTCTGCCGCCCGCCGCCCTCGCCATGTCCGCGTACTCGCCCTCCGGGTCGATGACGTAGGCGGTCACGCCGCGGCACAGGCCCCTGAGCATCCCCAGCTTGGTGGCGAAGGATTTTCCTGCCCCAGACCGTGCGAGCACGGCGGTGTTGGCGTTGAGGTGGGTGCCGTCCCAGGGGTCGTAGACCACCGGGGCGCAGGCCCGCATGTCGATGCCGTAGAGGGTCCCGCTCCTCGTGTCCAGGTCGGGGGGCGAGAAGGGGAACAGCCGAGCAAGGCTGGACGTGTCCAGCGTCCTCCACACCGCAACGGCGTTCAGTGCCAGGGGGAGCGTGGACAGCAGCCCCTCGCGCTGGCGGAAGGCCAGGGGATCGAGCTTGCCCAACGTAGCGGCGAAGTGGGCCTTGGCCCGCTGGGTCATCTCCTTGAGGGCCGCCTCGTCCTTCGCGTGCAGGGTGACGGAGAGCGACGAGTGAAAGAGCCGCTCGCGGCCCCGCTGCACCTCGTCGCGCAGCCGGGTCACGTCCTCCAGGGCGATCTCCGCCTCCGGGGACATGGTGCGGCCCCGCTTGAATGAGAGGCTCTGCGCCGACTCGAAGCGCACCTTCTGCCACTCAAGCGTCCGCGCCGCCTGCTCAGCGGGTATCGGCCCCAGGTGGAGGGAGAGGTCCATCGGCGCTCCTGTCGCCATGAGGCTTTGCAGGAAGCCGGGGGCCAGCGACCGAGGCCACTTGCCCAGGTGCAGCGAGCGGGTCAGGTGTCCGGCGACGCGCACGTCGCGGCGATTTATCTCCACCTCGACCGGCTCGTCCTTGTCCATCTCGGCGGGCGTGCCGCCCAGGGCTGAGGCCAGCATCAGCATCCGTAGACGCCTGCCCTTCAGGGGATGCACCGACAGCCCGGCCCGCGAAAGCAGCCCCCGCAGCTCGTCGAACCGAGCGAACTCGCACACGGCGTAGAAGCGACGGTCGAGGATGCCGTCGCGGGTCTCCAGGTTGGTGAGCAGGCGCCCCAGGGACTCGGCCGCCGCCTTCGTCTGCGGGGGCAGGTCGGCGGGTTGGGTCTTTTGCAGGTTCTCCCGCAGGCGGCCCAGGCGCGGCGGGTGCTGGCGCACCAGGAGTTGCACGGTGAAGTCGCAGGCGTTGAGCGCCCCGGCGAAGGCCCCCAGCTTCGGCTCGTCCAGCTCCAGGCCCAACACCTCGCACACGCCCAGCTTCACCCCGTCAAGGCGCACCGACCCGTCCTCCTCCAGGTGGGACATCATGAAGAACAGGGGCAGCTCAGGCGGCGGCTTGGGCGCGGCGTCCTCGGCCTTCATGGGCCGGGAGAACCGCCTTCGCACACCCCTCACCCTCTCTCGCAGAGCGTCGGCGGAACGGCGGAAGGGCGGCCAGGTCAGGGTTCCGCCCCTCTTGCGGAGCGCGGTTCGCCAGTGGAACGCGAGGCGGCCGGAACCGCTCCGTAGGCGGGATGCGGCTCCGCCGAGCCTGGCAACCCGACGCGCCAACGCTCGTCTCAACTGTGGCAGCAAGGACTTCAGCCCGGCCGCCTTGAACCCGGTTGTCCTGAGCTCGGGCAGCCAAGACAAGGCTGCCCGAACCCTCTCGATGATCTTTCTCAAGTCACTGTCCTCCTTTGGTTGCTAGGGGATCAGGGAGGAGACGATGCCGCTGCGCAGCAGGGCCGCCACGGCCTTGGCCAGCAGCACCAGCACGAGACCGACCACCGCCATGACGACGGCGGTCTTGGCGCGTCCCCCACCCCGCTCGTCGCCGCCCTCGGCCATCAGCAGGAACCCGGCCCAGACGATGGCGAAGACGGCGAAACCGGCGGCGGCGTAGGCCATCGCGGTGAGCGCCTTGTCGAAGGCTTCCAGCATCGCTCGCTCCTCGACCGGGGCCGCGCCGAGCGATGCCAGCGCAACCCCGGCGAGAAGCATTGCCGTCAGTGCGCGCCTCACCACGGCCACTCCCATCCCAGCAGGTCGAACCAGTGGCTCAACTCGCCGCCACCGGGGGTCTGCTCGGCGGTTTCCGGCTCAGGCTCAGGCTGGGGCACGTACAGGGTCTCGAAGGGGTCGTCGGCCCCCACGCTGAGCGCCAGAGCCTGCCCCGTACCTGATGCGGGGGAGAGGGTCTCGTCCCTCGTCCTCGTGATGGGCGACCTCTCCACCACCTCGGCCTTCACGTGCTCCGGGTGATGGACGTCCACCGTCACCTCCTTGGCGATGGTGACGCTGGGGACGTAGGCGTAGGCCGTTGCGGTGGCGGAAGACGTGGAGCCGTCATCGCAGGTGACCGTCGCCGTCTCACTGTCGGCGTCGCTGTCCCCCGGGCGCAGGAGGTGCACGGTTTTGGTGACGTGTTCGACCCGCTCCGGGTGGTGGGTGAGCCGCGTCAGCGGGGGCATCGGAATCCTCAGCCCGGCTTCCAGGACGACCTCGACGCTCACCTCGTGGACGGCCTGGCCCGTCCCGACCGGGAGCCGAAAGCGGGTCTCGCCGCCCGCGACGAAGGACACGCTGGCCTGAGAGCCGCTGCCGGCGACCGTGAGGGTTCCGGCGATGGCGGTCACCTCGGCCTTCAGCAACGCCGTCTCGGTCACGTCCACGTGTCCGGCCACGGTCCGGAGGCTGACCGCCTCCTCGATCTCGGTGACGCACTCGGACTCGACCGCTCCCTGGATCACTCCCGGCGTCCAGCCCAGGGAGACGACCCGCAGGTCGCAAAGCTCCCCGTCGGTTGCCGGAAGCGGGTACGGGATCTGCCCGCCCTTCAGGGTGACGGCCCCGCCCTGTCCCAGCGTGTCCTCCCAGGAAAAGGTCAGGGACGGCGACGGGCCGTGCAGGGGCAGGTCGTAGTCGATGCGCTCCCCCTCGTCCAGGCTCGCCCTCCCCCAGAACCGCAGCGAGCGGCCCTGGGAGCCGCCGAAGCTCCGCACCCGGAGTTCCAGGCCAGTGGCGGCCCGCAGGGTAACGGCGGCCCGGTCGCCGGAGACCGTCAGCCCCTCGACGAAGAGCCGCCGCCCCTCGACCGGCTGCGGGGGCTGGAACTCGATCTCGTCGGACGTCCAGCCCCCGTCCTGCTCATGGCCGTCGGCCAAGGCCGCCTGGGGGAGGGTCGTGACCGCCAAAGCCAGGGACGCAGCGACCAGAGCGGCTGTCCATGTCTTCGGGGTCTTCTTTCGCCGGTCCTTTCGGGTCCCGGCCTCATTGCCGTTTCCGTTGATGTTGTCCTTGCCCGCTTCCCTCTTGGGCTTGCCGAACCAGCGATGGGGACGGAAGGGCATTCGTCCGCCCCGCCGCTCCCGGGCCTTGCGCCGCCTCCGCAGACTGCGCAGGGTCTTGCCCGCCCGCCTCGCCATCAGCCGCAGAGGGCCGGGGCCGCTCTGAACCGGCTGCACGGGAGCGGGCGGCTCGCTGCGGACCAACTCCACCGGAGGCCCGGCGTAGCGCCGCGCCCCCAGCCGGTACTTCAACAGGTCGGCGGCCACCAGGGGCAACCGCCTGCCTCCGATCTGTCCCACGGTCATCGCGGCACCCGCAAGGCCCAGGACGACGGCCAGCGCCATCCTCACCTCGGAGGGGCCGACGGGGGCGTAGCGGTATGCGCCGTAGGACAGGGCGCACACCGCCGTCATCGCCACCACCTGGGGAAACGTGAACCACAGCAGCACCCGGTCCTCGGCCTGCACGTGGGTCGGTACTTCATGTTCTCTCATAGCTCTCTCTCCTTTCTGTGTCCGCCTAGCTGGGGTCTGGAACTGTGGGGTCCACTGGGGAACCCACGACGGCGTTCATCACCAGCTCCACCACGCCGTAGGCCACCATCGCCAGGACGATGCCCGCCAGGGCGGTCATCATGGCGCTCTTGCCCCGCTCCATCTGGTGGGGCGCGCCGCTGGCTGTCAGGTACAGGTAGGCCCCGTAGATGAAGAAGCCCACGCCAACGACCCCCACGACGCCCAGCAGGATTCCCACCAGGTTCGATATGGTCTGTGTCAGGTCTGCCATAGGTTCTTTCTCCTCTCTAGTTCCGGGCGTCTTGCTCGCCCGGTCCTTCGGTTGTTCGCTCGTTGCTCCGCTCTCGAAAGCCACCCGCCTACCGGCGCATCTCCCCACCCCCTTTGGGCTGTCGATGGGCGCGAATCCCGTCCGCGCCGTTGTCTTTGTCTTGTCGTTGCTGTTGCGGGGCTACTCCCCGGCGCTCCGGGGCGCGTCTCCCCCGCCGCCGTCGCCGCCGCCGGAGGGAGTCGCCATGTCCGCCATCGAGCGGACGCCCGATGCGGCGGACGACAGGCCCGCTCCGGCCACCATCGCCCCCACCGCCATTCCACCGGGGCCTCCCGCCGCCTCGCCCGCAATCAACCCGATGGACCGGGCCGAGCGCACCATCGAGCCGGGCAGCGACATGCCGAAGTAGAGGGTGTGCAGCCAGGCGTCGAAGGTCCCGTGGTTGCCCATCATCGACGGCACCCTGGTCGCCATGTAGACGAAGGCCAGAGACATCAGCAGCTTCCACACCAGGTCCTGCACCGGCTCGAAGGCCGCTATTGACGCGAACTCGTTGAGGAAGCCGAAACCCATCGCCAGGGCGATGAGCTGCACCGCCTGCTGGAACACGGTCGTCATGAACAGGCGCAGCCAGTGGCGGCCCCAGCCCGCCGTGTGGGGCAGAATCCACAGCCCCAACGCAATCGGGGCCAGGGCCAGCAGGATGTCGATGAGGGCCAGGCGCAGCACCATCTGCACGATGACGTAGAGGACGAAGAAGCCGTAGACCAGGTAGAGCACGGCCATCAGCAGGGCCATGCCCACGCTTCCGGCCTGTACCGCCGTCAGCAAGGTCCGCAGCGTCGAGCGCAGCATGTCTCCGGCGGTTACGTTCAGGGAGACGGCGATGAAGCCGGACACGGCGTCGGCCACGTCGATGACCAGGGCGCACCACCAGAGGGACGATGCGGCGGCCACCAGGCCAAGCACCAGGCGGGGCACCATCTCCCGCCAGCCCGCCTGACGGGTCCCCAGGTGCTCCTGCATGATGAAGCTCAGCCCCATCCAGCCCAGGATCACCACCAGCGCGCCCGACGTAATGGCCCAGACGACCATCCACGCCTGGCGCACCAGGTCGTTGGCGTAGGTCAGGTCGGGAGCCGTGCCGGTGAGGATGTCGCTCATGGGCGGCTACCCTCCCCGGCAGTTGGCGGCGTCCTCGCCGGACGCCCGCTCAACGACGCCGCAAAGGGTCCCGTGGACACCCTCGATGATCCAACCGGCGAAGGCTTTCGCCCAGCGTCCGGGGTCGAGGGCGGACAGAATCTTGTCCCAGATGCGGCCCGGCTGGTGGATGGGGACCACCGCGTGGAAGGTGTGGGGAGCGGAGCCGCCGGTCTCCCGCACCAGCATGACCAGCAGGTAGGCCCGGTCGCGGTCAAGGTCGGGCTGCTCATCCAGGGCCGGGTACTCCCAGGAATACTCCCAGCCGTCGCTGCGCTTCTTCTCCCCGCCCTGCACCCGGTACATGCCGGTGAGCCAGTCGCCGGTGTCGGCGTCCCGGATGCCGTAGTAGAGGACGTCGATCTCGCGGCTGAAGAGGGGGCGGGCTATGAAGCGCCCGTCGCCCTTTCGCTCGATGAAATCCTCGTCCTCGTTGACCAGGGACAGGTCGGAGGTCTGGGCCAGGGCGAGGCTGCTCGATGGGATCGCCACAAGCGCCGCCAGAAGCAGCGCGGCGGCCAGGGGCATAAGCCTCCTGGCCTTTCCCCCGGCTCTCATAAAGGACCGTCGGACGGTCGATGGAACTCCCATGTCTTCGCCTCCTCGTCGATGGGGTCGTCTGTCTCCCATCGAGTCTGGGGAGTCGAAACGCGCTTAGGAATGGTGAGCGAGGAGGGCCTTTCGGCGTGCCCGGGCTCGCGCAGAGTCCCCCCTTGCAGGGCCTGATAAATGGCGGCCCGGTTGTGGTGTGATACCCGTGTACAGGGATTTGAGTCCGGTGGGCGGGTTGTAAGCGAGGTCGTGGGCAAGCTGGCGTAGGCGTGGAACGCCCCCCTACAGGAGGTAGCCTGCGAGCACTTTGTCTCCGGGGTTCCTTCCACGACGGTTGGACAGCCCTCCCTGTGAAAGTGGACAAAACGCCGGTGGGTGAACCGGAGAGGAGTGGACAATGGCAGCTACGAAAGCGGACAAAGCGCCGGTGCGGGGCAAAACGGAGACGATGGACTGGGAGGAGCTGTATCCAGGATCGAGCCGGAGTCTGGACAGCCTGCGGGAGATGCGGCTGAAGGCGTTGCTGCGGGACATGATGGATGCCGAAGACGGCGCGAAGGCGGCGGAGATCCTGGGAGTCAGCTATAGAACCGTGTCACGGGCGGTCGAGTCAGGCAGGCTCACCGCTCGAATGAGCGCCGCACTGGAGCGGCACCTGCTGCTGGGGGGCGGCTCGGCTGCCGCCCAGCAGCGGGATCGGGTCGATGCGTTGGTGGAGCGGGTGTCTGCTTTGGAGCGGGAGCTGCGCGGCGGCCTCGAAGCCGTCGTGGGAGAGGTCAAGGCGCCCAGGGAGGAGCACGCAAGGTCGATGCGGCACGTGGAGTGGCGGCTGGTGCGGCTGGAGGCGGGAAGGAGCGGGTCCGAGACGCCCTCTCCGACCGGAGCGGACAGCGAACCGGGGCCGAAGCGGAGGTACGCCCCCAGCAGGCCGTATCCCCAGCTGGTGACCCCGGAGGCCGAACCCGATGAAGACCTGGTGTACGGCGATGCGGCGCCGGTGATCGTCGAGTGGCGCGAAGTGCGGGCCGAGTTCCTCAAAACCCTGAAGACCGGCGCCACGCTGGACAGGACGGAGGTTCAGGAGCCAATGTTGGAGCTGGAGCTGGCCATCGCCGGGGAGCACGAGTTGACGCTGCCCCCGGCCTCGTTCCCCTGGGACGAGTTCGACCGGCGGGATAAGGTCTGGGAGCTGACGCAGGACCTCAAGCGGGTGCGGGCGGAGCGGAACCGGGCGCTGCTGCGTCGGTGGCTCCGGCGCGTCTTCACCTGCGGACTCTGGCGAAACTAGGCCCGGTCCGGTGTCTGCCACATGGGAGCTAAGTCGGAGCGAGCAATTTGGGCGTAGGGGACCGATTTCCCCGTCCGGGGCCTTCCATTCGGTCGGATGTTCGGGCGATAATTGACGCAGTTTCTGGCTTTTTCCAGCGTTTCGTGCCTAGAAACCTGGAGGGTCCATCCCCGACCCGGAGCGACCTGACGGATCGAGCCCTGCTCTCCCGACGGCGTTCCACGAGGGATAAACGCCTTCCCGCTGCGTGAGTCGGTCGAGGGGTCGAGCACTGCTCTTCCGATGCCGATTCGGAAGCCGGGACACCCTGGGCGATGCGTCTCTCGCTTCGGCCCCTCGGACACCCTGGTCGGAGTGCGCACTGCACACTGGCCGGTTCCTCTCGTCTGCGGCATGGTTCCTGTGGAACTGGCCGCAGCTCAACAACGCGCCGGTCTGCGATGACCTCGTAGGCTGCGTTGCTCTCACCGCACCGTACTGTGGTTGATCTGCAGGCCGGTCGCACAACCTATTTCATCGCAGCCCCCCAGGTCGATTCCCCGTGATTTGACCCTGGGTCGAGCTGCGTCTTTCTCACCCCCGCTCCGTCTTCCGCGTTCGACTTTCGACCGTGGGCGGAGTGCGTTTTCGGCAATCGGACACGGAATCAGGACACCAGGCAAAGGAGGTGCATCGGCATGGACGAATCACGGACACAGACCAAGGAAGGAGGACAGGACATGGCGGAACGGTACACGGGACCGAGCGCGAAGCGGATCGCAGACCTGCTTCCGCTCCGGGTGAGCTTCGAGCGGGGCTGGTTCTGGACGACGACGGCCATCTGCCACGGCGGAAAGTCGGACGAGCTGGCGTTTCGGCAGCGACCGGACGGCGATGGCATCGACGTGCGGTGCCACACCGGGGGCTGCTCGGCCGGCGTGGTGATAACCGAGTTTGAAGCGCTCACCGGGCTGCCCATCTGGACGGCCTACGAGCCGGTACGCGACGCGGCGGTCAAGGCCCCTGAGAAGCGGCCCTGGTGGAAGCGCAAGCGGGTCGTGGTGGCTGGGGCGGTCGCCCTGGTCGTTGCGGCGCCGCTGCTGACCCTCGACGTGGAGCTCTTCTTCCTGAACCTCGTCGGGCTGGGCGTCGGAGCGCTGCTGCTTCGGCGGTTCATGCCCCGGCGTCCGGTGGGGAGGGTCCGTCGCCGCTGACGACGGACCCTCCGGCTCCCTCATACCCATCCCAACGCAAAGGGCCGCCTCCCATCCGGGGGCGGTCCTTCTTCTTTGCCCGCAAGCGGGCGCAAACGGCAAGGCAACAAAGGCAACACAACACAGAAGGAGGTCGTGATGACGACGGCAACGGTAGTAGCAGGCAATCGGACGATGGACAACGTAGTGAGGCCCCGGCGCAGCCTCGAAGAGCTGGTCGACCAGCTCATTGCGGCGATGTTCAAGGAGCAGCCGCAGACGGCTATGGCGACGGAGACACCGAGCGTGGCCAAGAGCGTCCACGAGGCGCGGCGGATGCGGCAGGCGGGGGACACCGACACGGCGCTGGCGGTCCTCGCCGGCATGGACGTAGGGAAGGCGGAGAGGCACGAGGCTCGGTGGGCCTACGCCGAGTGGACGGACCTGGTTCGGCGGCAGTTCGGAGACCGGGACGCTCTGGTTTACAGCCAGGGCACGGGCAGGGCCGCAGCCCTGGTGCCCACGGACGACGGCGGGACGCTTGAGGTCGTGGCGGTCCTGGGGATGCGCTGGAGACCCGGCAAGCTGGTCTCGGGGCGCAGCCTGCGGGGGCTGCGGTCCCTGAACGGGGGTGCGTGATGGTCACGGCCAACGTGGACATTCCCGCGCTGAAGGCGCGTCACCCCCTGGGCGACACGGTGGAGGCGGCGGGAGTCAGACTCAGGGGTCGGGGCAGGGTCCGCCAGGGCGTCTGCCCCTTCCACGATGAGGCGGAGGGCAGCTTCACGGTGTACGCCGACTCGGAGCGGTTCTACTGCTTCGGGTGCGGCGAGGGGGGCGACGTGCTGGACTTCATCCGGCGCGCCGAGAACCTGAGCCTGCCCGAGGCGATCCGGCGGCTTGACGGGAACGCTTACCCCACTGTCAGTCGTCCGGTTGCTGCAAGGCGTCCCACGCCGCCCCCGTTGCCTCCCAGGGACCCGTCGCTGCTGACGGCGGCGGCGCGCTTCTACGCCGGGCAGCTCCGGCGCAACCCCGCGGCTTGGGCGTACCTTGCCTCGCGGGGCGTCGGACTTGACGCAGCCCTGCGGCTGGGCCTCGGCTATTCGCCGGGGCACGGGCTGCGGGAGGCCCTTGCGTCTGACGGCTTCGATGCCGGACGGCTCAGGGAATGCGGCCTGTTCACCGAGCGGGGTTCTGAGCGGTTCGCCGGGATGGTGGTCGTCCCGGACATCTCAGGCGGGCTTGTCCGGTGGCTTGTCGGGCGGGCTGTAGACCCCGACCGGACGCCCAGGTTCCAGGCGCTTCCCGGCCCCAAGCCGGTGCTTGGGCTTGCGGGTCTCGGCCCCGCGCCGCCCTTGGCGGTCGTCGCCGAGGGTGTCTTCGACTGGCTTGCCCTTGCGGGTTGGGGCGTCCCCGCCGTCGCAGCCCTGGGCACACAGGGGGTCGAGAGGGTGGCGGAGGGCCTGCGGGGCTGCCCCCGGGTCTTCCTCACCTTCGACGCTGACGACGCGGGCCTTGAGGCCACCGAGCGGCTTGCGGGCTTGCTTGGACGCAGGGCCGTCGCCGTCGCCCTTCCCCAGGGCGTCGGCGATGTGGCCGAGCTTGCGGCCCTTCCCCACGGACGGGCGGCCTTCCTCCACCTGCTTGCACGGGCGGCCCGCTCCGCCCGCTAGCGGCTCCCCACCGCTTCCCTTCGGGCTTCTCGCCCGCCCCTCCCTAATGGGACTTGCTCCCGCCTCACCGGTTCCCACTCTCACCGCACAGGAGGACCTATGCCCAATGCACGACGGGCCTCGCCCGCACACGGGTTCCCGTAGAGGAACCTGCACCGGCCTTTGGCAACAGGACACAACATGCACGGACAAGAAGGAGACAGACATGGTGAACAGGAACGGAAGCAACAACGGAAACGGCAACGGGCACAAGCCCGACGCCGCTATAGTCGGCGAGCACGACCCCGCATCGAGCGCGGGGCTGGCTCTGCTCTGGGACGGGCTGCCGCCCGCGGTCACGGGCGCCCTGGGACAGCCCATCGACCCCGGCCTGGTCTCGCAGCGCAAGGGGCGGGGCGGCAGGGTCTTCGACTACCTCGAAGGCCACGCCGTCATCGCCCAGGCCAACCGCATCTTCGGCTACGGCGGATGGGGCTACGAGCTGGTCGGCGACGTGACGCTGCGCCGGATCGAGACGGTCGATACGAGCACCGGCGAGGTGAAGGTCGCCCAGGGCTACAGTGCGCCGGTGCGGGTCACCGTCGCGGGCGCGCTGCCTCGCACCGACACCGGCGTCCACCCGGTCGCGGAGGACACCCTGGACGGGCACGACACGGCCATCAAGGGCGCAGTCACGGACGGCATGAAGCGGGCGTTCAGGAGCTTCGGCGTCCAGTTCGGCAACGGCTTCTACGGCGACCAGCCGCAGGCCGGCAACCCGCCGCAACCGCAACGGGTCCCCGCCCAGAGCCCGCCCCGTACTGGAAACGGGGCCAACGGCAACTCCGGCCAGGCCCAGGGCAGGAGCCGCAGCGATTCCCAGGTCGAAAAGCTGCGCAAGCGGCTTATCGAGATAGCCGCCGAGCAGGGCCTCGACGAGGACAAGGTGCGGACCGCCGTCACGGACCGGACGGGCAAGAGCATCGACGCCCTGGACGCCGCCGAGCTCGGGCCGCTGGTGGAGGCCGCCGCCAACAAGCTGCGGCAGATGCAGCAGGCCCAGGCCGCCTAAGCCTGCCGGTCGATCGGGTTCGGGATCGAGAGCGGGGCCGTCTCCTTCCGGGGGCTGCCCCGCTCCTTCATTACAGGACAAGGAGGCTACGAGCCATGACAACGACTGAGACCCTGGTAAGCACACCCTGGGGCTGGACGCATGACATCGAGGAGCTGGCCGAGGGCGTCTGGCGGGTCGCGACGCCGAGCCACGGCGGGCTGAAGCTCAGCCGGGAGCGGTGGAACGAGCTTCCCGCCGAACTGCGGGACGCCATGTTCACACAGACCTTCGCGGAGGAGGACTGCGAGGAGCCCATCGTCAGGACGCTGCTCGGCCTGGGCGACGACATCGAGAGGGAGATGGCGCTGAAGGTGGCGGGCTACTTCGACCGCTACGCTCCCGCGCTCCCGTACCTCCGCAGCTGCTCACCGGGTATCCACTACCACGCCGTCGCCTACAGGGGCGGCCACGGGACGGACCCCTTCGGGCGGTTCGACACCCGCATCGAGGCCGAGTCCTTCGTGGGCGACGCCGAGGTGGTGCGGGCCTACGGGAGGATGGAGGCCATCGAGTGCACCGGGACGCGCCCGCTCTGCCTCGGAAAGGCGGGCAGGCCATGACCGCGACGACGCGGCCCAGGCCCCGCACCCTGCCCAGCACGACCACCAAGCTCCAGACGGAGTTCGGCAACCTTTACGTGACCGTTTCTGTGGACGAGGAAGAGGAACCCTTCGAGGTCTTCGGCTGGCTGGGAAAGGGCGGCAGCTTCCAGCACGGCGTCACCGAGCTGGCCTGCCGCCTCATCTCCCTGCACCTGCGAAGGGGAACACCTCTCGAAGAAGTGATCGACCAGATTCAGGGCATCCAGGAGATGCAGCCGTTCTGGAACAAGTTGGGCGATGGCAGGAGCGTTGCGGTGCTCGGCCTCGGCGACGGGATAGCCCACATCCTCAAGGTCCATCTGAAGGCCAGGGAAGAGCGAGAGGCTGAAACGGTGCAAGATGCGGCGACTGAGATGAATGCGGCCGCATGAACGGCCAGGACAACGGTATCGAGGCGGGGCTGTCTCCTTCGCGGGCGGCCCCGCTTCTCATTTACAGGAAGGAGGCAACGACGATGGCAACGACGACTACTGACAGGGCGGAGGTCTTCTCCCGTCCTGCGGCGCGATTCGACGCAGACGGCAACATGGAGGTGCGGGCATCGGCGGCCCTGGGCTGCCGCCGCGCCCTCTGGTACGCCGCAACCAGCTACGAGCCCACCAACCCGCCCAGCGAGGAGTCGCTGACGGCGATGGAGGCGGGCAACGCCCTGGAGCCGGTTGTGGTCCGGGCGATGGAGCGGGCTGGATGGAAGGTGGATGCCGCCGACCCCCACGACCCGCAGCAGGTGGCGGTGCGCATCGGCCCGAACCTGCTGGTCACGGGGCACCCGGACGGCACGGTGCGGATGCCGGTGGAGGGGGACGAAGCGGCTAAGCCGCAGCCGTTCCTCTTTGAGGGCGAGACGCAGGGTCCCGCCTACGGCGACCCGATGGTCGTCGAGATCAAGACGCGGGGGCCGGAGGCGTTCCGCCGCTGGCGGACGCTTGGAGCGGAGCGCAGCCATCCGGCGTCGGTGGCCCAGGCCGCCCTCTACGCGCTCGGCGAGTTCGGAGACCTGCGGGACGCGGTGATCGCCACGATGGATACGGGGGCTCGCACCTGGGACTGGGAGCGGATTCCCGCCGAACGGCTGGAGAGGGCCTTGCAGGACGCCTGCGAGTGGCTCGGTGAGCTTGCCGCTCACCACGTCCGGAGCGGGCCTGACCCCGACGCGCTGCCCGACCGGGATTTTACGTCCACCAGCTGGCAATGCAGGTCGTGTCCCTTCCTGGACATCTGCCTGCCGGGAGCGGCGGAGGCGAGTGAGGGGACGGAGATCGAAGAAGAGGAGGTGAGCGACGAAGAGGCACGGGACGCGGTGGCGGCCTACGCGGAGGCTCAGGAATCCATCAAGGAGCCTGAGAAGGCCAAGCGCACAGCGCTGGACACCCTGAAGGCGTGGATGCGCCGCCAGGGGGACTCCAAGGCGACGGTGGGGGGCCGTACGGTCACCCTCGTCAGCTCGACCAGGTACTCCGTGAACCACCGAAGGCTCAACGAGGCCCTCGACCCGGAGGTCCGAGCCGAGATCGTCGCCGAGAGCCAGTCGGAGTACGTGCGGGTCAGCTAGACGCTTCCCCTGATTGGAAGCGCAGGACGGGGCCGTCTTCCCCTCTACAGGGGGCGGCCCCGCTCTAATTCACGACGGGCGCGGCAAGACCGCGCTACTTCACGCACAAAGGAGAATCAAATGTCACGCACCATCAACAAAGTCGAGCTCTTGGGCAGGATCGGAACGGACCCGGAGATGCAGTACACCCCCGGCGGCACCGCCGTCACCAAGCTGCGGCTGGCGACCGACCGCTACCGGAAGGACGCCGACAACGAGACGGACTGGCACAACATCGTCTGCTGGGGCAATACCGCCGAGGCGGTGAACCAGTACGTCGCCAAGGGCGACCGCGTCTACGTGGCGGGCCGCCTCGTCCAGAACTCCTGGGAGGGCGACGACGGCCAGCGCCGCCACCGCACCGAGATTCACGCCTCCGAGGTCGTGTTCCTCGACTCCCGCAACGGGAACGGCAACGGCGACGCCGCGGACATCGAGCAGCCGGTCGGCGCCTCTCCCTTCTAGTCCCACAACCGCACAGCGACGCCTTCCCGAAGGCGCAACCACGGGGCCGCTTCCTCCTACAGGGGCGGCCCCGCTTCTGTTCTAACCCATAGCGAAGGAGGCCGAAATGACCATGATGAATAAGACTGCTAGCAAGGACGCTGTTCTGCTGGACGCCCTGCGGAGCAACCTGAACCTGCTGGGCGAGCTGGCGGTGCGCTACCAGGTCGAGACCCAGCCGGAGCGCCCCACCGACCTGCCCACCATCTCAAGCCCGGAAGACGTGAAGCGGCTGCTGGGGCCGGAGATGGCGAACCTGGCACAGGAGCAGCTTCGGGTGCTCCTCCTGAACACCAGAAATGACGTGGTGGGCCAGCGGGTGATCTACCAGGGGGATATTCAGTCCATCTCCGTCAGGGCCGCCGAGGTGTTCCGCCCCGCAATCCTGGAGGTGGTCCCCTGCATCATCGTCTGCCACAACCACCCCAGCGGTTCAGCCGAGCCAAGTCCAGAAGACGTTTCTCTCACCAAACAACTCATCGAGGCCGGAGAGCTCCTGGGCATCAAGCTCCTCGACCACGTGGTCATCGGCAACCCAGGGATCGTCAGCCTCAAGGAACGGGGGCTGATGCCCTGACCCGTCTCCTCTATGGGACGGGCGCTCCACGACCGGACTGCGCACGCCGTCCGGCTCTCCACGCCGGGGGGACACCCTCCCGCGCTTGCATCACCCACACCAAGAAACGAAAAGGAGACAACTCCATGCTCGCGACTCACACCATCGACCCCGAAGACCTCTACACCATCTCGGCGGCCGGCTTCAGCGCCACCGCCGACGCCTTCGCCCGCGACGAGGAGACCGACGGCCTCTGGTTCGTCTCGATGGTCGGCTCCCAGACGGCGCTCAAGGCGATCTGGGCGTCGCTCCTCAAGCAGCCCCCGGACGTTGCCCACATCATCCGGGGCGCGGACGGAATGGCGCTCCAGGGCGGCTACCAGCGGTGCATCATCCCGTACGAGACCATCGGGACCTGGACGACCAAGATCGCCCGCCTGCCGGTCTCAGGCGGCTGGCACGCCCTCGTGTACACCAAGACCGCTGAGTTCTCCTACGAGAAGGACTCCTTCCTCCTGTTGGCGCAGTCGGAGGAGGAGGCCCCGGCGCTGCACCACCTCTTTCTCGACAAGCGCAGCCCGCTCCCCCTGCACGGCTCCTGGGCCGGTTGGCTCTGGGAGCGGGGCCTGGAGGAAGGGGAGATCGTTCCCCTCCGGTCCGTGGGCGTCTCGGCCTACAGGTGCTCCCCCAAGTCCAAGAAGCTGCGCGAAGACCTGTCCGACGCCGTGGCGTCGGAGCTGGCTCACGCTGCCCACGGAGGCGTCCGATGGATAGAACGCTGAAGAGGGCCAAGCGCAACAACAAGCGGCGCGGACAGCGCAACCACGGGGCATGGCAGCGGTTCTCGCCCGACGGGACGACCTGCCGCTACTGCCCCCACGACGGCTCGAAGCACCTCTGCCGGTCGGGGCAACCCCACTTCTACCGGCCCGCGACGGAGGAGGAGCGGCGCGACCCCACGGTCACGCTCTACCGCCACACCCCCGTATCGCGGGGCAGGCTCTGCCGGAGGGCGGCTCGATGCTGGTGCGGCGGATGACCGTCGCTGCCCGCGCCGAGCTCATCACCGCCTTCTGCACGACGTGCGCCGAGGGCATCGGCACCAACCAGGTCCTGTGCTACCAGCGCAACCTGGCGGTCGGAGAGGTGGTCGGCATCGACACTCGCCACAAGGACCTGGCAATCGCCGCTTGACGCGGCACAGGACACACAGGAAAGGAGAGGAGACCATGCCGACTGAACAGACGCTGTTCTTCGACTGCCCCCACTGCGACGAGCGGTTCGCGCAGGTGGAGGAGTTCGACAAGGACATCCACACCGGGGAGATCTACCACTGCGGCTCGTGCGGTATCCAGGTGATATTCCAGGCGGTGACCGTCGAGGACTACGTGCCGCCCCCCAGGGAAAGAGGGGAGTGCCGCTTCTGCAACCCCGAACCCTGCCGGTTCGGGCCGTCAACTACGACCGATAGCCAAGAGAAAGGAGAGACGGCATGAGACTGGCTGCACAGGCGAAAGGGCGGCTGTGCGCCAAGAAGCGCATAGGTTGAGAGTTCCAGACTTGGAACCCGGCCAGGAGTGGGCCGGTGGCTACGGAAGCAGGCACGGTGACCCGAAGCAGAACCGTGTTTGAAGCCTTCCCGACAACGGGGCGGCAGCAGCCCTACCAAGCTGCGTGCCCCTAGCCAGAGTTCCGCTACGGTTACGAAAGAAACTGCTGTTTGACGCGTCGAATCGCTGACTGCCCGTCCACGGTAGGGCGAGGGCAGAGTCGTCGGATACCCGTCTATCCACTGCGGGAAAAGTCCGTCAGGACAGGGACGCCGCACTCCAGACAACCGGCCGTCCCCCGATGGCGAGCGCGGCAGGGAGCCGTGCCAGGCGTAAAGGCAGAACCTAAGGCGGAATGAAGATGCAACCTACGTGAACTTGGGAACCACGTTCGGCTCTCCGGCAACGGAGTAGGCCAGCTTGCGGCCAATGCCGGACGTGGGGCAGAGCCCTCGTAGTAGTCCGAGGTCGGGAAAGCCGACCACATGGCGAAGGAGGGCAATTAGACGAGTGCAGAACACAAGCAAACTACGCCAGAGGAGGGATGTATGAACCCGACGAAGATGGCAGAAAAGCAAAGGTTCTTGGCAAAGACGGCCAATGAGCATCCAGACCACAGGTTCACCAACCTGTACGACCTATTGCACTGGGACTGCTGGATGCACACAGCGGCTGAAAGGGTACTGGCGCGACCGGGTAGCCAGACTGACGGCGTGGACGGCAAGACGCGGGATGCGTTCAAGAAGGACTACGAGGGCCAGATAACGGCCCTCATCGACCAACTGAAGCGCAGAACGTACGAGCCGCAACCCGTCCGGCGAGTCTACATACCCAAGCACGATGGCAAACAGCGCCCGCTGGGCATCCCCGCCCTGCGAGACCGCATCGTGCAGGAAGCACTTCGGGCCATCCTCGACCCGATTTACGAGTCGGATTTTCACCCGCACTCCTACGGTTTCCGCAAAGGTCGTTGCACGATGGACGCAATCGCAGTCCTCATGCCCATGTTCAACACCAGCCTGAAACACTACTACGTGATAGAAGGCGACCTCCAAAGCTACTTCGATACCGTCCACCATCGGACGCTCATGAAGCTGTTGCGGAGGCGACTGAAGGACAGGGCGCTACTGGACTTGATCTGGAAGTTCCTGAAAGCGGGCGTGATGGAAGGGGGCCTCTTTCAGCACACCGAATCCGGTGTGCCACAGGGAGGGGTTATCTCCCCGCTGCTAGCCAACGTCTACCTCAACGAGTTTGACAAGTGGGCGGCGGCGCAGTGGGATCTCGACCCTAACGCTCGACGACGGAGACGGTACGCAGGTCTCGGCAACTACAAGATGGTGCGCTACGCGGACGACTTCGTGGTCGTCGGCAACAGCCCCATCGCCGAGGTCAAGGCCACCAAGCAGGCCATACAGCAGTTTCTGGAGAACAAACTCCACCTGACGCTATCGGAAGAAAAGACAGTCATCACCCACGTCAACGACGGCTTCGACTTCCTGGGTTTTCACATCCAGCGCAAGAAGACCGAAGGAAAGTGGGCGGTGCATCTCCGACCGACGGCCAAGGCAAAAGAGCGAGTGAAACAGAAGCTCAAGGCCCTGACTTCCAGGAACTGGACTTGGATGGACGAGTACACCCGACTGACCACCCTGAACGCTATCGTGCGGGGCTGGGCCGAGTACTATCGGTACACCAGCCTTGTGCAGGACATCGAGGACATCACGCGGTTCACATGGTTCCGCTACCTCAACTGGCTCCTAGCGAAGCATAAGGGCAGCCATAAGGGACAGCTCATGAAAGACAAGACCAGAATGCTCCACGGCAGAACCCGCTGGTACGCAGAGGAACGCGAAGGCGATAACACGCTGGAAACGTACCAATGGCTCCCCACCCGACAGGAGCTTGACCGCCAACGCTACCGACAGAAGGGGGCAGCGGGATTCCCGCATCCCTACCTGTCCGGCCACGCGGAGGCAGCAGGCGACCATCCACAGGGAGCAACCGGCCCAGACGAGCGCATCTACACGGCGACCATTGGGGCAAGTAGCGGCAGACGTAGCCGCAGCGAACCTCTCGTACTCGCCGAACGGAAACTCAAGGCCAAGTTGCGCGACGGGATGAAATGCCAAGAGTGTGGCGCTCGGAGTCCTCTCCAAGTCCACCATGTCAAAGGCATGAAGTCCCACGCGCTCAGTGACTTGGTCACGCTCTGCCGGACGTGCCATAAGGCCGTAAGCCAACCAAGCCAACAACGAACCGTCTAATGGAGAGCCGGGTGCCGCGAAAGTGGCACGCCCGGTTCGGTGGGAGGGATGGCGCAAACCAGCCAGAGCAATCCGGCCATCGGCGGCGCTGTCCCTACCCAATACTACCCGACTCCCGAGCGGGTGGTGGACCTGATCGCCGAGTTGATTCACACCCCCACCGGCTACTACCACCGGGGCCGGGAGACCATACGCATCCTCGACCCCTGCTGCGGGGCCGGGGACGCCCTTGAGCGGCTGGCCGAGCGCCTGGACAGGCCCAACGCCCTGTCCATCGAGACCTACGGCGTCGAGCTGCACCGGGACAGGGCTGAGGAGGCCGAGAAGGGCTCCACCGCACCCTGGCCTCCGACCTGTTCGCGACCTCCATAGCGAACGGGGCCTTCGGGCTGCTCCTGTTGAATCCGCCCTATGACTTCGACTCGGAAGACAAGCGGACGGAGCACGCCTTCCTGACGCAGACCACGCGCTACCTGGCCGAGAGCGGCCTGCTGGTCTTCATCGTGCCACGGCAGCGCCTCGCGGTCTCGGCCCGCTACCTCTCCACCCACTACGGGCGGATGCGCTGCTGGGCCTTCCCCGACCCTGAGCGGGAGGTCTTCGACCAGGTGGTCTTGATGGGCTACCGCAAGGCCGACCCCGTTCCCGACGCCGCAGCCGAGAGCATGGTGCTGGAGTGGGCGGTGGGGGAGCCGGAGCCGCTGCGCTCCCAGCGCCACTCCTACTCCTACCCGGAGTACACCCCCGCCACGACTCCGAGCGGCGACGTCCTGTTCACCACCCGCACCGTCGATCCGGTGGCCGCTGCGGCTGAGGCGCGGCGGTCGGGGCTGTGGGCCAGCACGGAGATAACCGACTCCCTGTGGCCCGCGAGCGACAGCCGCACCCGACCGCTCATGCCCCTCAGACGGGGGCACATGGCGATGCTGGTGGCGGCGGGCTTCCTCAACAACCTGGTCCTCGAAGCCGAGGGCAGGCGCATCCTGGTCAAGGGCCGCACCAGCAAGGAGATGGTGATGGTCGAGGACGCCCCGGAGAAGGAGGTCCACCGCGAGAAGCTGACCACCACCGTGGTGGCCCTCGACCTGGTCGACGGGCAGATCGACGACATCACCGCTTAGACGGCTTGCTCCGAGCCGCACAACGAGGCCCCGTTCATCTCCTACGGGAGACAGGCGGGGTTTTCGCTCACCACTTATATAAGGAAAGGAAGCCACATGAGAACGATGCAGACGACCATGACCCTCGAACCCTGCTGCCGGTGCGGGCAGCCCATCTTCCCCGGCGAGCCCGCCATGCAGACCGCCTCGGTGGACATCATCGGCGGGCGGGCCGTGTCCTCCCCGGTGAAGGCGCACCACCTGCGGGGACGCTGCTACGACGAATACAGGGCCGCCGAAGCCGCCCGCAGGGAGGCCCTGAAAGCCGCATAGACGGCTCGCACCGAGCCGCACTCACGAGGCCCGCCGACTGCGCGGGTCTCGCACGTGCAAGCAACCGCCTGGGGACGTTTCCAGGGACCCGCGACTCACAAACGTCCCCGCTGGGGGCGTGGTGCGTCTCGGTTCCCGGCGTCGTCCTCCGGCCCACCACGGAAAAGGAGGACGACTCAAATGAACCTCGGAGGTTTCATCGACAAGTTCAAAGACGCCATCGCCCGGAGGGTGGTGGAGTCCTACCCGCCCCTCTACCGCCCCTCGGAGAACGGCGGCAGGCTCCCCCGCCTGCTCCGCAAGCCCCTGGGGGCGCAGACCGACGCCATCAGGGGAGCGGCCCTCTCTCTCAAGGCCCACCGGGGCACCACGGTCGTCGGCGAGATGGGAACGGGCAAAGACCTTCATCGCCGCGGCTGCGGCTCACATGGCGGGATTCGAGCGCATTCTCATCATCTGCCCGCCCCACCTGGTTCCCAAGTGGAAGCGGGAGATCGAGCAGACGGTGCCCTTCGTCCGCGCCGCCGCCGTCGAGTCCATCACCGACCTGGAGCGGCTCCGCCTCTCCGTCGGCTCCGGCCCCCTCTTCGCGGTGATGAGCCGGGAGAAGGCCAAGCTGTCCTACCGCTGGATGCCCGCCGTCATCGAGCGGTGGGCAACGTCTCGAAGGGAAGGCTCTTATGGGACGAGGAGACGGGGGAGCCCTTCCGGGTCCCCTGCTGCCCCGACTGCACGGCGCAGATCGTAGACAAGGACGGCGTGCCGCTGACCGACGCCGACCTGAACCGCCGCAAGCACACCTGCGCCGGCTGCGGCGCTCCTCTCTGGCAGGCCGACAGGTCCGGCCCGGCCCGCTACCCGCTTGCGGACTACATCAAGCACCGGATGAAGGGGTTCTTCGACCTGCTGATCGGAGACGAGGTGCATGAGTTCAAGGGGCGAGGGAGCGCCCAGGGCATCGCCGCTGGCATCCTCGCCGACGTGTGCGGCAAGTCCCTCAGCCTGACCGGGACTCTGCTCGGCGGCTACTCCTCGACCATCTTCCATCTGCTCTACCGGTTCTCCCCGGAAATTCGCACGGAGTTCGGGCGGTCGGACGAGCACCGCTGGATACAGCGGTACGGCTTCGAGGAGATCACCGTCGGCAAGCCCGACGACGACGCGGTGGAGGACGGGCGCAACAGCCGCCGTCGCAAGTTCCGCAAGGTGGTCAGGGAGAGGCCGGGCCTCGTGCCCAGCGCTTTGTTCCACATCATCGGCAACACCGTCTTCCTCAGACTGGCGGACGTCGCCTCCGGCCTGCCGGACTACGAGGAGAAGATCCTCGTGTCCTCGATGGACTCGGAGGAGGACGCGACGGGCTACTCCCAGCGCAGCGCCTACAACCACGTGTTCGAGGAGCTGAGGCTGAAGCTGGCGGAGGCTCTGAAGGCTGGCTCCAAGCGGCTGCTGGCGACCTACCTGCAAACCCTGTTGGCCTACCCGGACGGCTGCACCAGGGGGGAGACCGTCTTCGACCCCAGGACTGGCGACGTCATCGTCCAGGTGCCACCGCTGTCGGAGGAAAAGCTCTACCCGAAGGAGAAGGCGCTCATCGACCTGGTGGCCGCCGAGCGGCTGGAGGGAAGGCGGGTGCTGGTATACGTCACCCATACGGGGACGCGGGACATCACCGGGCGGATGGACGACATCCTCACCCGGCACGGGTTCAGGGTGACGGTGATGAAGGCCGATGCGGTGGCCCCGAATCGCCGTGAGGCGTGGGTCGCCGACAAGGTGAAGCAGGGCATAGACGTACTGATCTGCCATCCGCGCCTGGTGCAGACCGGCCTCGACCTCATCGACTTCCCGACCATTGTTTGGGACGAGACGGATTACAGCGTCTATGTCGTCCGGCAGGCGTCGCGGCGGTCGTGGCGCATCGGGCAGACCCGCCCGGTGAAGGTGGTGTTCATGAGCTACCGGAACACCCTCCAGGCCGACGCGCTGAAGCTGGTGGCAAAGAAGATGCAGAGTTCCCTGGCCGTCGAGGGGGAGCTGCCGGAGGACGGGCTTGCCGCCTATGGCGACGACGGGGACGACATGATGATGGCCCTGGCCCGCAAGATCGTCAGCGGCGGCGAGGAGGAGGACGAGGCCGAGACGATGGAGGAGGTCTTCGCCCAGGCCAGGAACGCCGAGAGCGAGGGCGAGGAGCTGCTGGTGGACGACGGCTGGAAGCTGGTGGAGAGCCTGCCCCGTGCTGGACACGGGGTCGAGCCGGAGGCCGTCGCGGTCAACGGCAACGGACACCACGCCAACGGTGACGACGCCCTCGACATCGGGCCGACCGTGGAGCTTGTCCCGGCCAACGGCCGCCACGTCAACGGCAACGGGAACGACAACGGCCACCACGATGAGGCCACGGAGCCGCAGCAGTCGCTGTTCTGCTGGGCCGAGTTCATGGCCGAGGAGCCGGTGAAGCCCAGGGGCCGCAAGACCCAGGCCCCGTCACTGTCCCTGTTCGAGTGGGCGGTGGAACAGGAGCGGGAGGAGGAGCCGGTCGGCGCGGGGCGCTAGACCGCAAGGGTACGGGGGAGGCCGCCGCACACGCGACGACGGCCTCCCCACACGTGGAAACTAAACAGGACCAAGCAGGAGAAGGAGAAGAACGATGGCAAGAGTATTCGTCTACGACGACCGCGAGTTCCCCGACCCCGACCCCCAGATGAGCGTTGACCAGGTGAAAGGAACCCTGAGCGATTTCTACGGGGAGATCGCCAACGCCTCCGTCAAGGAGACGCCGAGAGGAAACGACACCATCTACGAGTTCCAGCGGCGGGTGGGCACCAAGGGCGCCTTCCCCTGCGCCCGGAACTGAAGGAGGGAGTCCGATGGACAACCGGACACTGGCCGGTCTGCTGGAGGCAACGCCTCCTGCGGACCTCCGAATCATCGAGCTCACGGCGGAGCTCACACGGCCCGACGGGTCATTCGACCTGGACGCAGCAGCCTCCCGGCAGCCGGAGGTGGAGCTGGCCTGCGTTCAGGCCCAGGACTACGCCTCGGCAACGGGGCGGCTACTGGAGGCAATGCGGTGCAAGCTGCTGTCCCGCCGACGCTGAGCGGGCTGGCGAAACTGCTCCTGCGGCGTCCGCCGTCGCTGCGGGAGCTGGTCACGCTGGTCGGATACGCCGACGACTACGCCTGGTTCGCGGGGCTTGTGCGCCGTCTCTTTCCCCAGGAGGGGGAGGCGGCGCTTTCGGCCCCCGACGTACGCACGAGGGTGGAGCGGTTCGCCAATCTCTTCGGGGAGCGGCACTTCCCCCTCTACGCCCCGTTCATCGAGTTCTGGCTCGACGAGGAGGGGGAACAACCGCCCTGGTCCTGGCTGCGGAGAGGCATCCCCTTCGACCTGATGGGCTTCGGCTACGACGGCCTCCACGAGATGTGGAACGGCTACCGCGACGGCGTCTCGGCCATGACCCTGCTGGTCAAGCCCCCCGATGTCTACTACGACGGCCCCGACGGGCTGCGAGTGGCCTGGCTGGAGTCGGCCGCCGAACGCATCCCGAAGGACACATTGGAGAGGATTCCCCAGGGCGGCATACCCCTGGACGACCTCACCGATGCGGTGAAGGAGACCCGGTTCGAGGGGGCGGCCAAAGCCTGCTCGTGGGTCCTTGCCGAGACCGGCAACTTCTTCCTCGACCACAACTATGAGGACGGATCGTACGACGGGTTCGCCGACCCGTGGGAGGACGACATCATCGCTGAGGGCACGGAGGAGTGGCGCAAGGCCAGCGCCCTCATGGACTCGGTGAGCCGGTTGACCGATTGGCTGGAGGAGGACCTCCCCGGCCGATTCGCCGAGATGCTGGATTTCGTCCTGGGGCAGCTCCCCAAACAAGAACAGGAGGACAACGACCATGACCAGTGATGTGGAAACAACCGAATGGTCCCTGCCCGGCGGAACCGACCTGCCAAGGGACGAGCTGAAGGTGCAGCTGGAGGTCTACAAGGAGACCATCCTGCTGCGGGGCTTCGAGGACGACTCCGCCTGGGTCAGGACCGTCTCGGCGGACGAGATCGCCAACGTGTTCATCCAGCACCTGGGGTTCTCCTCGGGGCTGCTGCCGGATGAGGCCCTCTGGTGGAACCAGGGCGAGACCGGGCAGGTGGTTGCCCTCTGGAGGCCGCCGCAGGTCTGGCCGGTGGCCCTGCAACGGGAGGCGTTCAAGCCTCCCGCCCGGCTCCGGCTTCCCATGCCGGGTCTGGTCTTCGTCTGCTCGCCGGGGCGTGCGCCCTGGGTCTACGCCGCACTGAACAGGCCGAAGGACCCCGAGCAGCTCCTCTTCCGGGCCCCGGCCTTCAACGTCTTCAGAGACGGGAGGGTCTGCCCCGGAAGCCACCGGTTCCCCGAGGAGGTGGGGCTGATACCGGAGTCGTTCTTCCAGTCCTTCTTCTCGCTTACCGGCGACATCCGGGACCGCTCGAAGAAGCACGCCGACAACCTGCAAGCGCTATGGGAGGAGCTCGATGGAACAACTGCATACCCGGCTGAAGACCTGGTTCCCCAGTGTACGGTGGCTCAGGCGATGGCGGTCTCCGAGGGGAGACGTGGCTACCGCTAGCGGGGCGGGGCCGGTGGGCTACCTGGTCAACCATCCCGGCGGACTCGCCGGTGCCCAGGGAATCGGCTACGACTACGTTCTGGGATCGGGGGGCGTCTACGTCCAGTCCCAGGGAGCACACCTGAAGGCGCGGGTGCGGGTCGCACCCTGCACGGTGCGGGGGCTCGCTCCCGTGGCCGAGAAGTTTCAGCTCACCCACGCCATCCCGGCATACCTGTTCGCCCTGGGGCTGAGGTGGTTCCAGGAGACCCCGGACACCGAGCGGCTCTTCGCCGTGCGCTGGGATGGGGACGGCTACCGGCTGGTCGTCCCCCCGCAGGCGGGGACCGCCACGAGACTCGCGTATCAGCCCCCCGCAGGGGTGGTCGCCGAGTTCCACTCCCACGGAAACTCCCGCGCCTTCTTCTCGGCCACCGACGACCAGGATGAGCAGGGCTTCCGCATCTACGGCGTCGTCGGACGCCTCGACGCCCCTCTACCGGAGCTGCGTCTCCGGGTCGGCGTCTACGGCCACTTCGCCCCGCTGGACTGGCCAGAGGTGTTCGAAGGGCCGGAAAGGGGCGTTCGGCTCATGGGCGAACACGACACACCAAACGAATGACAAGGAGGTGAACTGAAGATGCCCTACTACCTGGACAACCAATTCCTGCTGGACAACCCGTGGATCACCGTGGTCGGCTGCGGCGGGACCGGCGGTTTCGTGGCCGAGGGCCTCTGCCGCCTCTTCCAGGGACGGCAGGCCACCATCGTCCTGGTGGACCACGACCGGGTGGAGCCCCACAACCTGCTGCGCCAGAACTTCTACCCCGAGGACGTGGGCAGGTTCAAGAGCCAGGCCCTCGCCGACCGGCTGGCCAGGGCCTTCCGGCGTCCCATCGGCTACTCGGTCTACCCCTTCCGGGACGAAGACTCCAGGCCCGATGGGGGCGGCTACCCCGGCCTCCCCTCCCACGGGAACTCCCTGCTCATCGGCTGCGCCGACAACGCCGCAGCGCGCAGGGCGATGGCGGAGTCCCTGCCGGGCGACCCGCGCCGGTGGCTCATCGACGCGGGCAACGACACCAACTGGGGCCAGGTGATTATCGGCAACGTCGCCGACCGGGACTTCGGGGACGAAGAAGCCTTCGTCGACCAGACCTGCTACCTGCTTCCCGCGCCCACGGTGCAGCGCCCCGACCTGCTCACCGCCGTATCGACCACACCTCCCGACGTGGACTGCGCGGCGGCCCTCGACCTCACCGACCAGGACCCGACCATCAACCAGATGATGGCGTCGCTGGTCTTACAGGTGATCCGCCGCATGGCGGCGGGGACCTGCCCCTTCATGGGCCTCTACCTGGACATGGAGCAGGGCACCGTTACCCCGACCTACGCCACCCCTGAAGCGGTGGCGCGGGTGGTTCGAACCGGTTTCGAGCCAGCGTCCTAGCGGCAAGCCTTCGCGAACTAATGCAGAGAACAGACAAGAGAGGAGAAACCAATGCTTGACCAAGAAACAACCGCCACGACCACCACCATCTGGCAGGACAACCACAACGGGCCACGCGGACACCAACTGATGACCAAGGAACTGGCCGACACAATCCCGCCCCTGTACGCCAATGACGGCGCAAATGACCCCGACGCCGTGATCGCCAGAGTGAAGCTGTTCAGTGCCTACAATGGGTGGCGCTGGTTCATCACCGAGTGGGACGCCGAGACCGGACTCTGCTTCGGCCTCGTCGAGGGGTTCGATACCGAGCTGGGTTACTTTGATCTGACGGAACTCTCGGAAGTAACGGTGTTCGGTGGCGTCCCCGCCGTGGAGCGCGACCTGTACTGGGAGCCTCAGACCCTCGGCGAGATCAGGAGACAGTCGCGGTAGAGACTCGCGGCGCAACGCAGCCAGAGAACCATCAAGGAAAGGAGCAGCCATGCCTGATGACAACGGAACGGAAGCAACCCGCTCGGATGCCCCGAGCGCTGACGAGAGTCTCTTTGGCGAAGCAGCGGAAGACACGGAAGCCGTGGTTGCCGATGAGCAGGACGCCAACAAGGAGTCCGCACAGGACCCGCAGGGTGCTGACGACGGCGAGGAGCAGACCAGTCAGCCGGAGGAGCTGAAGGTCGTCGTGTCCATCAAGGGAGGCAGGACCACCATCGGGGTGCAACAGTCTTCGTCCGACCCGTACATCGAGCCCTTCGACGACGCTGACCTGTCCGTCCTGACCCAGGAGGTCCCGGCGGTGGTGGAAAGGGCGAGAGCCAAGTGGGAGGAGGCACCCAAGTATCCGGCGCACGAGAGACCCTCTCCCCCGGCCAGGCGCCGGAACCGGCGTGAGCAGGGGGCAGCTCAGGCCGGGACCGCCGAGGGAGAGGAGGAGCAACAGCAGCCGGAGACGCTGCGGCTGTTCTAAGAACCGCACCTTGCCTTCCAAGGACCGCTTTGGAGTGACGGGGCAGGTGGCCATCGTCGTGACGGCCACCTGCCCTCATCCTTATGGATGGTGGCGGTTTTGCGTTTGGGTCTGGAATCAGTCGAGGCGGCCCGTGCTCGGGCGCGGCGGCATGTGTGCCCACCGCATGGCCCGTGTCCAATTCCGGGCCTTGATGGATAAGAGTATCCCCTTCTGTAGATATGTGGGGCGCTTTCGTGTTTTCGGGACGGGGGTGTTGACGGTAGAGGACGTGTAGCACGCAGTTGAGGTGGGAGTCGAGCCGGATCCAATGCTAGCCGATGCGCGTCGGACTGAGACGAGCCGTAGGCCGGCACTTGACATGTGGTGGCCTCTCAGTGTCTCTATGTGTATGGCCTTTTTTGTTGTCCAAAATCATCCCTACTCTACCAATGCTCATACTTCATCCTCCCGGAAAGAAAGCATTGGATCCTCATTCATGTGGCGCATCGAACAGGATGGGTGCAATGAGATTCCCTTTCCACTTTCAACTGCTGGCCTTCACCGCCGCTCTGCTCGTGACAGCGTGTTCTAGCTTCCCGGCCACTGCTCCAACGGAGACATCCGACTCGCTCTCTGACTCTACGGCGACTCCCAAGACTGACGTACAAGCAACACCGCCCCCGGCAATTGAACCATCATCCACAGCCGCGGCAACTCCTGGATCTATTGTCACTGGCACCCTGTTCCCTACAGCGACGTCGGTACCAGAAGGGCAATCCATCAGCCAGCTGTCCGTACTCGTCGCACCCAGACCAGCCAACCTCCCCGCCTATGATCGAGATGAATGGAGGCATTGGACCGACGAGGACGGCGATTGCCAGAACACACGGCAAGAGGTCCTTGTTGCGGAGTCAGCGACCACTGTTGCCTATACAGACTCCGGCCAATGTCGAGTTGCAGCCGGTGATTGGACAGGACCCTATACTGGCGGGCGTTTCTATGACCCTGGAGAGTTGGACATCGACCATATGGTCCCTCTCGCGAACGCACACTGGTCTGGAGGATGGGCATGGAGTCCTGAGAGAAAACGCCAGTACGCCAACGACCTTTCTTACGACAGGCACCTAGTCGCCGCCAAAGCATCGGCCAACCGCTCCAAGGGTAGCAGCGGACCTGAAGACTGGAGACCGCCGGATCGCAGTTATTGGTGCCAGTACGCCATCGACTGGGTTACGATCAAAGAAACTTGGGAGCTGACTGCGAGTTCGGCTGAAGCGGACGCACTGGCCGAGATGCTGAAGACATGCGCGCCCACGCAAACGCTAGTAGTTGTCCTTTTTGATGAAGTGCAACCTGTGGCCAATCCCCTGGCCACTCCGAACCTGGAGGATAGCTATGGCTCGTGTGATGTAGCTGAGGCGGCCGGTGAACCTCGCGTTCCGGGCACCAAGGGTAGTGGACGTGGATTTCCGAAGGACAAGGTGCCCACGGCACGCGACGGGGACGGCGATGGGGTCGTATGCGAACGCTAGATTGCTGTTAGGTAGTGAATTGACCCTTGTTACTAAGAGCTATGGATCGAAGTCATAGGCCGCCTCAACCGCTTGGTGGTGCTCCTCAGCCCAATTCCACCCTTCACGGATCCCAGAGACGATAGCCCGCGCCTTGTCGATGTCTCCCGATCTGATCGCTTGGATGGCGTCGGTGACTTCGGGTGACGCATAGATGCCTCCGTAGCAGGAGGTCCAGCCGTCCCTAATTGTGGTTAGCCTGTCATCGTCATCTAACCAGTGATGCCCATTCACCAAGGACTCAAAGGTGTTCATGAGTGGATCCATATCCCGACGCCAATCCAAGTACTGCCGGAGCCTGCCCTCGTCGTCTTCCGTAGAGTCCTTCTTTCTGGCGTTGCAAGTCTTACAGGTCGCTTGAAGGTTATCCGGGGAGTTGGTTCCGCCGCGAGTGACTGGAATCCGGTGGTCAATAGCCAAGGGAACCTCGTTCAGGTCCGCTTGGCAATACACGCATCTATACGAGTCACGGTGCAACACGGTCGCTCGATTCTTGGCGGAGACGTAGCGCATCTGCTGTTGCCGCCGCTTCTCCTCGTGATAATCCTGGTCCCGTTTTTCGGCGGCCGCCCGTCCGGGTGATCCTTCTACATAACATTCGGGACGCCTGTAGGAGCGGTCGTTGAGGATGTTCGATATGGTGACAGCAGAGACGCCGTACTCGGCCGCCAAGACATTGCAATCTTCCCGGGTTCCACGCGCTCGAATCGCAATGCACTCTTCCGGCTCCAGAATCCGACCCATCACAAGCTATCCATGGCCCCGTGGGCGATAGACTCGCCACCGGCATGTGCTCCCCTCGTGGCCCGAGGTGCCTCGTTCGATTGGGATCGTCCTCGGCCAACCCGTTTGATTGTCAGAGGACCTATGGGCATACCTAGCCCGTCGCGCCTCAACCCGGCTGTATTCAAAGCGTCCATTAACGGAAGAGCTTACCTAGTCCGCGGCTAGCAACCTTACCGGCGGCGGGTCGTCCAATGTGGCGTCCTACCTTCCCCTTCTTCACGGCTTGGTAGTCACCCAGGAGACGGCTAGGCTGTAGAGCAAGGACCTAAGACTACTCACATCTTCCACCATCGAACGGCTGAATGGCATTTGACCTCTGCTTTTCGTTACCTTCCTGGATGAGGCGCATCTGACCGTCATACTCTTGCCTCGACGGGTACAGTTCGCCGTCAGCGGCGACGTACAGAATGCCGAGGCGTTCAAGTCTTATCTTTAATGCCGTGATGGTGACCTGAAAGCGCTCTCGAAGATCGTATAGGGCGGGCCAGCTGAGCAGACTAAAGTCCTGGACAGCCTCCGACACGACGTGAGACGGCATCAGAAGGAACCCCATAAACCTGTGAGCCTGTACCTCTCGTGGCTCTTGGCCGGGGCCGGAGGACCGAAAGAGGCAGCTGAAGCCCCCGTCGAAGTCCGGTAGAGCCTGCTGGGCCAATTGGCCATGGTCGACATGTGCCTCCCAGTGCCCCACTTCATGGGCGAGAACTGTGTTGTAGAGGCCCTGAGTCTCATCAATGAGGGCGCGGCGCGACTCGTTGAATACAACTGTCTTCGAGGAGGGCTCAAGGGCGGCGAGGATGGACTGACCGGGAGGCTCAGGGATTGAGTCCCACAGAATCCGAAGGTCGAGTATGTCCTCCAGGATGCGCTCCACTGGAACCGGGGGACCGGTGACTACTCCAAACGAGGATTCATATCGGCCCAACAACCCAGCAGCCATGTTCTCAAGTTGGGCATCGGACAAGAAATTCGTCGTCATCGTTCTTCTTCCGACCGGTCCCGGATCAGATTCTGCCACTCCGCTGGGGAGCGCACGTCATCTCCTAGCGACCTGAGGAATCGGACAGCGCCGGGATTCCGAGCAAGGGTGTCGGCCAAGTCTGAAGGAATCTTGCCGGCCATGGTTATCAACTCGTCCCCCAACTCGGTCTCATCGCGGCCTAGCGGACCTGCCAGCTCGCGGGCGATGCTCTTCAGAACGGTCTCGCTCGGGGGGTCGATGCGCGCGTTCTCTATCTTGCTGAGGTAGGTGAAGTCCACCCCGACCTTCTCGGCGAGGTCGCGCTGACTCAGTTGGGCCTCTTTGCGTAGGGTACGCAGACGCTCGGGGAATTCCATCGCCATCACCTCCCTTCAATCCTACCAAGGTTGTAGTTGACTGTCAACGGCAATTGCGAGTATCATGAGGGGGAGCTACAACTGAAAGGAAACGGGATGGCAACACTCGAAAACCTGACCCCCGGTGCCCGTGTCCGAGGATTGACGACAGACGGCCCCATAGAGGTCGTGAATGCCAAGTGGTTCGGCGACTCTGCGGTCGAGCTCACCTACAAGTTGTCAGTCACCGGAGCCGTTGGCACTCGTCTCGTCTACCGGGACGACGAGCCCAGCCTCGATGTGGTCGAGCAAGGGTTGCCCTGGTCCTTCGATGGCGACGGCGGCCTGTTCCGCCTCGTTTCAGAGGCCCAGCGCATCCGGCTAGCCCACCTATTCGATCCCGTCCTTGCGGTCCACACATCCGTCGTGGATCCGCTGCCTCATCAGATTACGGCGGTGTACGAGTCGATGCTGACTCGCCAACCGCTCCGATTCCTGCTTGCGGACGACCCAGGAGCAGGTAAGACCATCATGGCCGGTCTGCTGATAAAGGAGCTCATCTCTCGGGGCGACCTGGAACGCTGCCTCGTTGTATGCCCAGGCAGCTTGGCGGAGCAGTGGCAGGACGAACTCTACCGACGGTTCCATCTTCCCTTCGACATCATGACCAACGACAAGCTGGAGGCCGCTCGCACGGGCAATTGGTTCGTGGAGACGCCTCTCGCCATAGCGCGACTCGACAAGCTGGCCCGCGACGAGGATGTCCAGGCCCTACTGAAGGCCAGCGATGGCGGATGGGACCTGGTCATATGCGATGAGGCCCACAAGATGTCGGCATCCTTCTTCGGCGGCGAGATCAAGTACACCAAGCGTTACCACCTGGGCCAACTGCTCTCAAGCCGGACTCGCCACTTCCTGTTGCTGACGGCGACCCCGCATAACGGCAAGGAAGAGGACTTTCAACTTTTCATGGCCCTCTTGGACGGAGACCGCTTCGAGGGACGCTTCCGGGACGGGGTGCACACGGCGGATGTATCGGACTTGATGCGCCGCATGGTGAAGGAGAAGTTGTTCAAATTCGATGCAACGCCGCTGTTCCCGGAGCGCCGAGCCTACGCGGTGCCCTACAAGCTATCCGACGGCGAGGCGCGGTTGTATCGGGAGGTGACGGAGTATGTCCGGGAGGAGTTCAACCGGGCAGAGGCGCTCCAGAACGACCGGCGAGCGGGTACCGTCGGGTTCGCGCTGACCATCCTCCAACGGCGGCTTGCGTCGTCGCCCGAGGCCATCTACCAGTCCCTTCGAAGAAGGAAGGAGCGGCTGGAGAGCCGCCTGCGGGAGCTGAAGCTGCTTCAGCGTGGTTCGCAGACCGTTTCGCCGCTTCTCGAAGGCTTCCCTGCGCTGGATGACGAGGACATCGAGGACCTGGAGGACGCCCCTGAAGAGGAGGTCGCAGTCGCCGAAGCGGAGATACTTGACCGGGCCACGGCTGCTCGGACGGTGGATGAACTGGAGGCTGAGATTCTGAGTCTGCACCGGCTCGAATCGTTGGCGCAGACGGTGCGGACTACGGGTCAAGACAAGAAATGGCAGGAGCTCACTGAGCTGCTCAACCGGCTGTTTACAGCCAAAGTCGACGGGACCGACGAAGCGTTTGTGCCCTCTCCCCATCAGAAGCTGGTCGTCTTCACTGAACATCGGGATACGCTCAATTACCTCCATCAACGGATAACCACCCTGCTGGGCCGGGAGGAGTCGGTGGTGGTGATTCATGGAGGAGTCGGCCGCGAGGACAGGCGCGCTATCCAGGAGTCCTTCCTCCACGACCCCGAGGTGCGGATTCTTCTGGCCAATGACGCGGCCTCGGAGGGCATCAACCTCCAACGCGCTCACCTGATGGTGAACTACGACTTGCCCTGGAACCCCAACCGCATCGAGCAGAGGTTCGGGCGCATTCACCGTATAGGCCAGACCGAGGTGTGCCACCTCTGGAACCTGATCGCGGAGGAGACCAGGGAAGGCGATGTCTACTACAAGCTGCTGGAGAAGCTGGAGGAAGCCCGCAAGGCCCTGGGCGGGCAGGTCTTCGACGTGCTGGGCAAAGTGCAGTTCGAGGGCAAGTCGCTCCGTGACTTGCTGCTGGAAGCCATCAGATACGGAGAACGCCCCGAAGTCCAAGCCCGGCTTACGCAGGTAGTAAACAACGCCTTCGACCGGGGCAAGGTCCAGGACCTGTTGGACGAGTCCGCCTTGGCCCAGGACTCGATGGACTCCAGCCAGGTGCGGCGAGTTCGCGAGGAGATGGAGCGCGCCGACGTGAGGCGATTGCAGCCTCACTACGTGGAAGCCTTCTTCCTTGAGGCTTTCAAGCGGCTCGGAGGGAGGGTGGTGGAAAGAGAGCATCGGCGCTACCAGGTGAGCCATGTCCCGGCGCACGTGCGCGACCGGGACCGTCTGATAGGACTGGGCGAACCGGTACTGCCCCGTTACGAGCGCATAACCTTCGAGAAATCCCTGACGGCCCCGCTGGGTCAGCCGCCTGCCGCCTTCGTCTCACCAGGTCACCCCCTCTTGGACGCGACCATAGACCTGACGCTTGAGCGCTATCGTGGGATGCTCAGGCAGGGTTCGGTGCTGGTGGACGACAACGATCCCGGCGACCAGCCTCGCGCCCTTCTTTATCTGGAGCACAGTATTCAAGACGGAAGCCGCACGCGCTCAGGAGAACAGCGGACTATCTCCAAGAGGGTGCTGTACGTCGCCATCGACGCCGAAGGCAACGCCGTCGGCCAGGATTACGCCCCATATCTCGACTATCGACCCTTGCGTGAAGGAGAGCCGGACCCGCAGGAGATGCTCGCGCGACCTGAGTGTGGTTGGATCAGCGGCGACTTAGAGGCCCAGGCCGTCGGATTCGCAGTATCGCATGTGGTGCCTGAGCACCTTGAAGAGGTCCGGTCACGGAAGCTGGAGCTCCTGTCAAAGACTGAAGCGGCGGTCAAGGAACGATTGACCAAGGAGATCGCCTATTGGGACCACCGCTCCGCCGACCTAAAGATGCAAGAGCAGGCTGGCAAGCCCAATGCTCGCCTGAACTCTGACGAGGCTCGCCGACGGGCGGACCAGCTCCAAGGAAGAATGCAAAAACGCATGGAGGAGATTCAACGAGAACGCCAACTGTCGCCGTTGCCCCCTGTCGTGCTAGGTGGCGTGCTCGTGGTGCCTGCAGGTCTCATACACAAGATGATGGGTCCGTCCGTGGCTATAGCGGCTAGAGACACCCAAGTTGCTGCCGCCCGCGCCAGGGCCGCCGTGATGCAGGTCGAGCGGAACTTGGGGTTCGATCCTGTGGACCGCGAGACGGACAAACTCGGCTACGACATCGAGAGCCGTGTGTCTGGGACCGGGAAGCTCCGCTTCATTGAGGTGAAGGGACGAGTGCAGGGAGCGACGACCGTTACCGTCTCGAAGAATGAGATCCTCACGTCATTGAACAAGCCGGAGGATTACATCCTGGCCATCGTCGAGTTCCAAGATGGTGGAGCCGACCAGGTGAGCTACGTGCGAAGGCCGTTCCACCGGGAGCCGGACTTCGGCGTCACCAGCGTGAACTACAACCTGCCGGAGCTGCTGTCCCGGGGCGCGGAGCCGTCATGAGGGTGTTCCGGACACAAAAAGAGACGCTCCCAGAGGGAGCGTCGGCCCAGCGATGCTATCGCCGGGATGGTACCACAATACTAGCACGTCTACGTGATAGTAATCAACAGGCTGGGCTCGTTTCATCCAGCGTGGTCAGTCGCGGAATCTCCCCCCAAACGTATTCGCACGATTCCATAAGGTGGGGTCCATGCAGCGGGTGATTGTCTACGTCGACGGCTTCAACCTCTACTACGGTCTAAGGGCTAGGGGTTGGCGGCGCTATTACTGGCTCGACCTTCGTCGTCTCTCGGTCAATCTACTCCGGACGGGCCAGGAGCTAATTGGAGTCCGCTACTTCACCGCCAGGGTCTCACCTGAACCGGGAAACCCGTATAAGCCGGCGCGGCAGAATACCTACCTGGAGGCTCTCGCTACTCTCCCTGACCTCCACATCCACTACGGGTATTACAACACGAAGACTCAACGCTGCCAGACCTGTGGGGCGACCTGGCAGGCATATTAAGAGAAGATGACAGACGTGAATATCGCGGTTGAACTACTTGGAGACGCCCAGGACGACGCCTTCGATACAGCGATCATCGTCTCCGGCGACGGAGACCTGGCCGGTCCGGTGCGTCATGCCCGGGTGCGCTATCCCGCGAAGCGGACGGTAGTTGCGTTCCCGCCTGGACGACACTCGGCGGGTCTGAGAAGCGCCGCCACCGCGTACCTGACCTTAGGCCGGGATGCCTGCAGGGACAGCCAGCTGCTGGAGCAGGTTGTTAAACCGGATGGCTTCATATTAACTCGGCCACTTAGTTGGAATTGAGGGAAGCGATTGGAACAAGTAGCTAGCAGGAAGAAGCTGATAGAGGTCGCCCTGCCGTTGGAGGCCATCAACGCAGCCTCAGCGAGGGAGAAATCCATACGTCACGGGCATCCCAGCACCCTCCATCTCTGGTGGGCTAGGCGGCCCCTTGCGGCAGCCCGCGCTGTGCTTTTCGCCCAGATGGTGGACGACCCTTCGGCGCGCCCCGAGCTCTTCCCCACTGAGGAGGCTCAGTCCCATGAGCGGCAACGGCTCTTTCGCATCATCGAAGAATTGGTGAAGTGGGAGAACACCACCAACGAAACGGTTCTGGAATCGGCGAGGGAGGAGATACGCAAGAGCTGGCGGCGGACCTGTGAGGACAACAAGGACCACCCAAGGGCGGCTGAGTTGTTCATCCCTGACAAGCTCCCAGCCTTTCACGACCCTTTCGCCGGAGGCGGGGCTATTCCCTTGGAGGCACAGCGGCTCGGCTTTGAATCTCATGCCAGCGATCTAAACCCAGTGGCAGTGCTCATCAACAAGGCCATGATCGAGATACCGCCGCGATTCGCGGGCAAGCCTCCTGTCAACCCGGAAGCCCAGCAAGGCAAGGCATCAACCAACGCATCTTGGAGCGGAGCTTCCGGCCTCGCCGAGGACGTTCGCTACTACGGAAAGTGGATGCGCGACGAGGCGGAGAAACGCATCGGGCACCTGTACCCAAAGGTCGAGGTCACGGCGGAGGTGGCGAGAGATCGGACGGATCTCCAACAATACGTGGGACGGAAGCTCACCGTCATTGCCTGGCTTTGGGCGCGTACCGTCAAGAGCCCAAACCCGGCCTTCGCCGACGTGGAAGTGCCTCTGGTGTCCTCTTTTGTGCTCTCCACTAGGAAAGACAAGGAGACTTATATCCAGCCGGTGATTGAAGACGGGGGGTACCGGTTCGCTGTCAGTGTCGGTACATTACCAGAAACCGCGAAGAGCGGAACAAAACCTGCCGGCAGTGGAGGCAGTTTCACTTGTCTGATGTCGGGTGTGCCAATGCCTTTCGAGTACCTACGCTCCGAAGCAAAGGCTGGTCGGATGGGAGCTCGAATGATGGCGGTGGTTGCTGAAGGCAATCGAGGCCGAGTGTATCTGGAGCCTACGAAAGATTTAGAAGCTATTGCACGATCGGTGTTGCCCAAGAACACACCGGAGACAGACCTGCCCGAACGAGCACTCGGCTTCCGAGTGCAAGAGTACGGCATGACCAAGTGGCGGGACCTCTTCACGCTACGCCAACTCGTTGCGTTGACTACCTTCTCAGACCTGGTAACGGAAGCCAGAGAGCATATTCGTGCCGATGCCGCGAACGCCGGCATGGAGGATCACAGTACTCCTCTTCGAGATGGTGGCACCGGGGCCTTGGCGTATGCGGAGGCGGTGGGCGTGTACTTGGGGTTTGCAGTTAGTAAGACCGCTAACCGTGCGAGCACTCTTTGTACATTCAAGGTCTCTGTCGAATGTCCTGGGGACACTTTTGGGCGTCAAGCGCTTCCTATGTCATGGGACTACGCGGAAGCTAACACGGTCAGCGGCCCCAGTGGGTCCTTTGAGAGTATGGTCAAGAACACATCGGCTGGGCTTGTGTCTAACGGAGCAATTCCCGACTCTTTCGGCCATGCCCAACTGATTGACGCCGCCTCACAGTCGGCCAGTCAAGATAAGGTTGTTTCTACTGATCCACCCTACTACGACAACGTTCCATATGCCGACCTATCCGATTTTTTCTACATCTGGTTACGCAACTCCCTGTGGTCTTCCTTCCCAAACATTCTTGCTACCCTGACAACGCCCAAAGTCGAAGAATTGGTAGCTACGCCCTACCGTCACGGAGGCAAGCAAGAGGCAGAGGCATTTTTTCTTGCAGGAATGACTCAAGCGATGGAGCGTCTTGTAGCACAGAGCCACCCCACATTTCCTGTCACCCTCTACTATGCCTTCAAGCAATCGGAAACCAGAAACGACACGGGTACGTCCAGCACTGGTTGGGCGACCTTCATCGATGCGGTTGTCAGCGCCGGCTTCTCCATCAACGGCACATGGCCAGTGCGTACAGAGCGTGAGAATCGAAAGCGCAATCAAGGCGCAAACGCCTTAGCATCCAGCATCGTCCTCGCGTGTCGCCATCGTTCCATAGCTGCGCCCGTCGCGACGCGCCGTGAATTCGTAGACACCCTCAAGTCCGAGATGCCCGATGCGCTTCGCCGGATGCAGTCAGGCAATATCGCACCTGTGGACCTGGCCCAGGCCGCCATTGGACCAGGCATGGGGGTGTTTACCCGTTACGCCGGGGTGCTGGACTCCAGTGGGGAGGCAGTAACGGTGCGTGAGGCCCTTTCCCTAATCAACCAGACCCTTGATGAAGTTTTGGCCGAGCAGGAGGGGGACTTCGACGCCGACACCCGATGGGCGCTGGCCTGGTTCGAGCAGTTGGGCTTTGCCGAGGGGGAGTACGGCGTGGCGGAGACCCTCTCCATCGCCAAGAACACTAGTGTCTCGGGCATGGTGGACGCAGGGATTCTGGATTCTGGTGCTGGCAATGTCCGCCTCCTCCGCCCCCACGAACTACCCACCGACTGGGACCCAGAGAGGGACTCCCGGCTAAGTGCCTGGGAGACCGTGCATCAACTTGTCCGTGTTCACGACGAGAAAGGCGAAGGCGCAGCGGCTGAATTGGTCGCGCAACTGGGCTCCAACGCAGAATCAGCACGGGACCTGGCATACCGTCTGTACCGGATCTGCGATCTGAAGGACCGTACCCAGGAAGCACTCGGCTACAACGCTCTGGTCCGGAGCTGGGGGGAGATTTCTGATCTGGCCAGCCGGACCGTCGTTGAACGCCAAGCAACTTTGTTCGATAGGGAGTAGGTCATGGCAGACACCAATAACGAAAGGGTCGGCAAGGCTCTCGACCTGCTGAAAGAGGGGCTTAGCCCGTTCGTAGCGCGGGAAATGAAGACTGCCCTCTCATCCAGCCAGGTTAGTGCGAGCGACCTGCGGCGCTTCACCACTGATCCGATGTTGTCCAAACGGCCAGTGGCCGAGTGGGATGTCGCTGGCCTCCTGGCCCTCATGTGGGAGACCTGGAACCAAGTCTTCCGCGAGATTCTCGGGCCAGCGGAGCGGGGGTATGTCGGAGAACTGCGTGGGCATCGCACAAGGTGGGCGCATCAAGAGCCCTTTTCCACGGACGACGCCTACCGGGCGCTGGACTCGACGTACAGGCTCTTGACTTCGATATCTGCGCCTGAGGCTGGCGAAATCGAGAAGATGAAGATGGAGTTGCTCCGGCTGCGCTTTGCGGAACAAGCACGCACCCAAAGGCGACGGACGACCAGCCCGGTCGCTGAAAGCCAAACAGTAAGCGGACTTCCTGCCTGGCGGGAGATCGTAAGTCCCCATCAGGACGTGGCAGGGGGACAATACCAGCAAGCTGAGTTCGCAGCTGACCTATGGCAGGTGTACCTCGGCGAGGCGGTGGCCGAATATCAAGACCCCGCGGAGTTCTACCGCCGTACATTCTTGACCGACAGCCTCCGGCGGCTATTGATCAACGCCGTCAAGCGCCTTTCCGCCAACGAGGGCGACCCGGTGGTCCAGCTCCAGACCAACTTCGGAGGTGGCAAGACCCACTCGATGCTGGCTCTATTCCACCTCTTTTCAGGTTCCCCGCATGGCCAGCTGTCCGGCGTCGATGACCTGATGCAGGAAGCGGGTACTTCCCAACTTCCTGCCGTCAATCGTGTCGTCCTGGTGGGAAACCGCATCTCCCCAGGCAACCCCATCGTCAAGGGGGATGGGACCGAGGTGAGGACGCTGTGGGGAGAGCTCGCCTGGCAGCTAGGGCTGGCGTCTGGAGGTGAAGAGGAAGCCCGGAAGGCCTACGAACGGGTACGTGCCGACGATGAGCGGGCGACTAACCCGGGAGACACGCTGCGAGAGCTACTGAACGAGTATGGTCCCTCGCTGATACTCATCGATGAGTGGGTCGCCTACGCTCGCCAGCTCCACGACGAGTCCGATCTCCCTGCAGGAAGTTTCGAGACCCAGTTCACCTTCGCCCAGGCATTGTCGGAGTCGGCCAAGCTGGCGAACAATTGCCTGCTGGTCATCAGCCTACCCGCCTCTGAAGCGACGGACGCCACGGAAGCCGTGGAGGTTGGTGGCGTGCGTGGCCGGGAATCCCTCAACAGCCTGCGGAATGTGATAGGCAGGGTTGAGTCTCCGTGGCGGTCCGCTAGCGCAGAGGAGAGCTTTGAGATCGTGCGGCGGCGTCTCTTCCAGCCCATAACAGACGAGGCCAACTTCGTTCTCCGAGATAACGTAGCCCGCGCCTATGGCGACCTCTACCGGAAGAACAGGCAGGAATTTCCGCCTGAATGTGGGGAAACGGCATACGAGGACCGCATCAAAGCCGCCTACCCGATCCACCCTGAAGTCTTTGAGCGGCTCTATACAGACTGGTCTACGCTGCAAAACTTCCAGAGGACCCGTGGCGTGTTGCGTCTCATGGCCGCGGTGATTCACAGTCTTTGGGAGAACGGGGATCGCAGCCCTTTGATAATGCCTGCGAACGTCCTGCTGGATGAGCCCTCGGTCCAGTCCGAGCTCAACCATTACCTACCGGACAACTGGCCTCCGGTGATAGAGCGGGATATCGACGGACCCAACTCCCTGCCCTACAGGACGGACGGGGAGGTGCCCAACCTTGGGAGATACAGCGCCTGCCGAAGAGTAGCGCGAACGATATTCCTGGGCTCTGCGCCAACTCCTTCGGTTGCGAACCAGGGGTTGGAGGACCGGCGTATCAAGCTGGGTTGCGTCAACCCAGGAGAGTCGGCTGCGCTATATGGGGACGCTATGCGGCGGCTGGCCAGCACAGCAACGTATCTGTACCAAGACGGGACGCGGTACTGGTATTCGACCCAGCCGACCGTGACGACACTGGCGGATAGCAGGGCCGAGGAATACAGGCGCGACCGGGACAAGGTCGACAGAGAGATAAAGAAGCGCCTCGACGAAGACCTCAAAACTCGTGGGGACTTTAAGGGAGTCCATGTATTTCCTGATTCCGGTCAGGATGTCCAAGACGACCATGACGCCCGTTTGGTCGTTCTCGGACCCAGCTATCCTCATGCCAGGGAGCAGGAGGGAGACACTCGGGCAGTTTCGGCAGCTAAGGCTATATGGGAGTACCGAGGCTCAACTCCCCGCTTGTTCAGGAATACGCTGGCATTCCTAACGGCCGACCAAGCTCGGCTGGACGACTTGGACGACGCCGTAAGGCGCTATCTGGCATGGGAGTCGATTCTCGCTGACCGAGAGAGACTCGACCTCCCACCCCATCAGGTGAAGCAGGCGGAAACCCGTAAGCAGGAATCCGACAATGCCGTCAGAGGTCGTATTGGAGAGACCTACCAGTGGCTGCTTGTACCTAAGCAGTCATCCCCCACGGACGAGGTGAAGTGGGAGGCCATCCGACTATCCGGCCAGGGAGCCTTGGCCGACCGAGCCAGCCGAAGGATGCGAAGCGACGAACTGCTGATCACTAGCTTCGCTGGCACTAGGTTGCGCATGGAGTTGGACAAAATCCCCTTGTGGCGGGGCGAACACGTCTCCATAAGACAGCTCATTGAGGACTTCTGCCGCTACTCCTACCTTCCTCGCCTTCAAGAACCGAAAGTCTTGCTGGATGCCGTCCGGGGGGGCATCTCTCTCCTCACGTGGGAGCAGGACACCTTCGCCTACGCAGAGAGCTATGACGAGGCCGCGGGAAGATATCGTGGTCTGCGGAGCATGGAGAGCATCAGCCTATCCGATGCCGACCCTGGGCTTGTCGTCCGTCCGGATGTGGCACGGCGACAGCTGGTCGCAGAGGCTGTCCCAGTTGAACGACCCGTTGAGGGGGTTGGCATTGTTGACATCCCGAGGCCGGGAGAGCCAGGGGAAGCGCCTAGCACTCCCGGATCGGAACCTCCGATTCCTCCAGCGCAACCGAAGGCGAAACGCTACCACGGGTCAGTGAAACTAGATGCGACCCGCGTCGGCCGAGATGCCAGTCAGATTGCCGATGAGGTGATTGCCCACCTATCGAGCCTCCTCGGAGCGGACGTGAAGCTCACCCTCGAAATCGAAGCGAGCATCCCGGACGGTGCCCCGGAGCACGTCATTCGGATTGTGACCGAGAACAGCCGCACTTTGAAGTTCGACGATAGCGGGTTTGAGAATGAGTAGAGCGGGACATCACCAAGCACGTGGCACGCAAGCCACTGGAACGGATTTTAGGTGATGCTGACAAGAACTAACATTGATAATCTCGAAGGAAGGCACGCTAGGTTCCGAAGCTAGGGACTAGCCTTAAGGAGTTGAAGATGGAATCAGTTAGTCCGGGCGAGTCAATCACAGAATTCTACGTTGGATACGACCCAGACTCAGGGCTATTCAAAGCTTTTATGGAAACGGATCGAGGCACATGGATGCCATCTGAGGTTTCCACGTCTCTTCCAGGTCTATTCAGCCGTTGTAAAGCCAGCGGATTGGCCTTTAATGGTGAAGTGACCGAAAAAGCTGCTGAAGTGATTCACAAATGGCTGGTACTAAGACCTGCAATCGATTTAATCAGCGAGCTATGGGAGGATCAAGATCCCAATCGAAAACAGCGACATATAGGTTTCCGACCTGAGTCCTAGGTCGGGAGCTTTCTACTGATACTGAGGGTAGCCAAGCCATGTTAGTGAGGATTGCAGCGTCCGCAATGTTGGGGCTGGTCTTTATTGGGAGCGAAATCGGATTGCTCTCGTTCAGAAGAGATAGGTCGGGAACTAAATGAAGAGTTGGAGTTCGTCCACGCACATGAGATACCCGGTTAGGCAGACGGAGGAACGAGCATAGTGTTCGGACGCGGTAATGCGATTTATGTCGTTGAAGCTGCCTGGCGAAATCGCCCAGATGGGGTTGATGCTGATAAGCAGGGCGGGCCAATGACAAATCGACAAGGACGGTCAGATGGGCATAGAGGCTCTAACATATAGGGACGACGGGGCGATTGCCTTGCCCAAGTCTAATGAGGACTGGGGTGAATGGGTCAGCGCGACTGGAACACGGCACTACGTTCTCCGCGACCCGTTGCTGGACTGGCTTGACCTGTACGGAAGCGACTTCGGCTTTCAGCGCGATGATCAGTCCCCAGGCTACGACCCGCCCACCGACTTTCCCCGCTTCATCATGAGCAAAGGCAACGAGTTTGAGGCAGCCGTGCTCAAGTATCTGGCAACGGTCGTTCCCGTGCACGTCGTAGCGGATGAGCGGGGAGACAGCCGCGATCTCGGCTCGGCCGAGCACACCTTCGCGGCAATGGCTCGAGGTGAGGAGCTTGTCTACCAGGCCGTCCTGCGAGACGCCGAGACCAGCACCTATGGGACGGCAGACCTGCTGGTCCGCAGCGATGTCCTGCAAGACCTGTTCCCCTCGGCGATCTCCGAGGAAGAGTCGGGCGTCCCGGCGCCGGGACTCGGTATTCAACCCTGGCACTACCGTGTCGTCGACATCAAGTTCACGACGCTGAGTCTCCTTGCGGATGGGGCGCTGGGAGACAGCGGCTCGGCCTGGGGCTACAAGCTGCAGGTCCATGTCTATAACCGGGCGCTGGGACGACTGCAGGGCTATCTCCCACCAGAGGGCTACCTGCTTGGGCGGGGCTGGGAGCGCAAGTCAAAGGGCGAGACGTTTCGCAGTACGAGTTGCATGAATATGTTAGCTGCTGTTCCCCAGGATTATGTTTCGAAGTCCAAGGGCTCTGTAGCGCAGGCAGTGAACGCTGCATGCGCGTGGGTGCGTCGTGTCCGAACCGAAGGTGGGAGCTGGGTGGTGTTACCTAAGCCGACCGTGTCGGAGTTGCGGCCCCATATGGGAAACGGTTACGACTACCCCTGGCACGGGGCCAAGACCCGAATTGCCGCAGAGCTCGCGGAGCCGACAATGCTGTGGCAGGTAGGCGTCAGCGGACGTGAGTTCGCAATGGAAGCCGGAGTGGACCGTTGGTCAGACCCTGCGTTTACGGCAGCGGTCGCTGGCGTCACTGGGGGTACGAACGCCCCGAAGCTAGACGCCATTCTTGACATCAATCGCTCAATCGATGGACCTACGGTGTGGCCGTCCAAGGTTAGTTCAGGCGAGGCGGAGTGGCGAGGCGAACCGCCGCTGGAGTTCTACGTTGACTTCGAGACGGTGAGTGACCTGGATGACGACTTCGCGAGCTTGCCAGAGAAGGGGGGCCAGCCGCTTATCTTTATGATCGGTTGTGGGCACCTCGAAAACGGCGAGTGGCGCTGGTCCTGCTTCACTGCCAATGCCATGACGGAGCGGGACGAGGCCCACATCATAGACACCTGGTACGCACACATGGACGAGGTACGCCAGCGGCTCGACCCGCTAGGAAAACCACCCAACGTGTTTCACTGGTCCCACGCAGAGGCCTCCACTCTGGAAACGGCGTTTACCTCAGCGAAACAGCGCCATCCAGACAAGAACTGGACGAGTCCGCGATGGTACGACCTGCTGAGTCGAGTGGTGAAGAATGAGCCCCTAGTCGTGCGCGGCGCTCTAGGCTTCGGCCTGAAGGCGGTGGCGAAGGCGCTATACGGCCACGGGTTGATCGAAACGAACTGGGAGGCTGGTCCGGCGGACGGTCTGGGCGCGATGGTGGGTGCATGGTCATGCGCGAAGGAAGCCGCCAACCTGAGCGGCACCATGGGCGAGACCGACCTCATGCAAGAGATTGCTCGTTATAACCACGTCGACTGCAGGGTCATGATGGAGATCCTCCGGCACCTGCGGAAGCATCACTAGCTGCTGTTTGCGCCCGAGTGGCATAGGGGTTCTGGACCGCGATATGTCCAAATTGGAGTTGCAACATGGCGGAGCGTATATATACCAGAGGTGACGATGGGGGACTTGAGTCTCTTGAGGAGGAACCTTTTGCGACTGAGGACGAGTTGCAGGCGCTGATTGCCGAGCATCCAGAGCTGCTCGACGGACAGCAGATGCGCCCGGGCGACCCGCGGCGTTGGATTCTCATCACCCGGGAGAAGGGCATTGCCGAAACCTCCGAATCAGGTGCCAGATGGTCGATCGACCACCTGATAGTTGACCAAGATGCGGTGCCTACACTAGCAGAGGTGAAACGGGGCTCGAATCCGGAGATCCGGCGCACCATTGTTGGACAGCTGCTGGAGTATGCGGCCCACGCGGCACAGACCTGGACGGCAGACGAGCTTCGCCGGACTTTCGAGGGGTCAACCACAGCCAAGGGTCTGAGCCCCGTTGAGGTGCTTGGAAGACTGCTACAGGCAGACGAAGAACCAGATGTTGACGGCTTCTGGGAGAATGTCGCCACAAACCTCGCTGCGAGACGCTTACGCCTGCTGTTTATCGCGGACGAGATACCAGACCCACTTGTGCGGGTTGTAGAGTTCTTGAACGCGCAGATGCCTGGCATTGAAGTGCTCGCAGTGGAAATCAAGCAATTCCGCGGTAAGTCGACACAGACGCTCGTTCCGCGCGTCCTCGGGAGGACTGCCAATGCACCCGCTCACAGACAGGGCAGTCGCGGCCAGAAACTTACACGAGAGTCGTTCTTGGAGGAGTTTACTAGCGACGAAGCGCGACATGCCGCGGAGCGGCTCCTAGACGTGGCCCTGGAATCTGGATGTACCTTCGATTGGTGGCCGAGGGGAGTCAGTATCCGCGGGCGCAGCTCACTCTGGAAGCAACCAATTACCGTTGCCTGGCTCTATTCGCCGTCTAATGCTGGGAAAGGCTGGATGCGAACCAGGGACTTCACCTTTGGTGTAGGCATCCTGGACTACGAACCTGGACCAGAGGAAGAACTGCACGCCGTCCTTCAACGGTGGGTGGACAGCTTCCGCGACGATTCTTTCACGACAGATGCTTCGAGCAAAGGAGTTGCCGCGTGGTCGGTTGACTATAATGCGGCGGTGCGGCACGCAGACTTACTAGCGGACCGCCTCTCCAACGTTCTCGTGGAGTTGCATGCACTGTGAGCCAGCACCCTACGGTTTCCATGTACGGTCATGGCGTGGTCAAGCCTCAAATTGCCGGCGGAGGGGGAGCGCCTCATCTCCATCAGCAGCACCACCACATACCCTGCGCCCTCCGGAATCATGGCTCCCCCGTCTGTTGAGGGTGGCATGACTTGGGGCAGGCGTCACCACCGCGGTAGTATGCTTAATTGAGGAGAGTCTGAGAGTATCTTTGGTGCCTACAACGAAATCGCAAGCTCGCAATTGGTACTGCGTACAGTCCCCTCAGGCCCACCAAACTGGACAAAATCAAGAACTTTCAGCTTGAGCTTAAGGCTGGCGGTGTAGATGCCAGGCCGTCCGTTGCGTCGCAGTCGTGTTTTAAACTCCTTCACCAAAGCCTTTGCCGTGCCCAATTCCGTCGATTTAGGCGGCGCGACATGCAAAGAGGGTTGAGCAAGATTTGCAGGAAGCACTTTGCTTCCCAAAGGATTTCAAACGCGATAGCATAAGTCGATGCAAAGCGTTGATGGGTGCCTAGTCTACTCCGCGACGGATCTCGTGGGGTACCTCGAATGCGAGCATTTGGCAAGCCTTGAGCGGGCGGCCTCAACGGGCCACATCCAAAGGCCCGCGCGCGCCGATCCGGTGCTGGACCGAATCGCACAGCGCGGCCGGCAGCATGAGGCGCTCTTCCTCGACTCGCTACGGGCCGAAGGCGTCGCGGTTGTGGAGGTCGCCTCAGACCAAGCGTTGCTCCTAGGCCAGCCCATAGCCCAAGGACGGGACGCCACCATCGCGGCTATGCGTGAAGGTGCCAGCGCCATCTACCAGGCGGTCCTCTTCGACGGCCGTCGCCTGGGCTACGCCGACTTCCTCCGTCGCGTCGAGACGCCCAGCGCCCTTGGTCCGTGGAGCTACGAGGTCTGGGACACCAAGCTCGCCCGGCACGCCAAGGCGTCGGCTGTGCTGCAGCTTTGCATGTATTCGGACATGCTGAGTGCACTCCAGGACCGCCCGCCTGTGGAGATGCACCTCGCGCTCGGCGGGGTGCAGGGTGAGCGGGTCTCCTTCCGCGTTGCCGACTATGCGGCCTACTACCGCCTCGTGGCCCGCGAATTCGAGGCGATGCTAGGCCGGGGCGCGGCCTTCCCGCCGGCGACGACGCCGGAGCCCGTAGAGCACTGCGATGTGTGCCGATGGAACTTGGAGTGCCGGGCCCAGTGGCGCGCGCAGGACGACCTCTCCCTCGTCGCGGGCTTGTCGTCGCGTCAGCGACGCGCGTTGCACAGCATAGACATGACGACGCGCACGGGGCTCGCCGAGCCCGCAGAGCCACTGCCCCAACGACTGGACGGCATTGGTCGAGACGCGTTGCAGAGGATTCATGCCCAAGCCAGCATTCAGGTGAGGGGTGAACAGGCCGGAGAGGTTATCTCGGAGCGAGTCGCACCCCTTCGCGACCGCGAGGGGAACCTCGTTCCGAACCAGGGGTTGCTGATGCTTCCGAAACCCTCGCCAGGTGACCTGTTCTTCGACATGGAGGGTGACCCGTTCTTCAGCTCGGACGAAGTCGACGGCATCGAGTACCTGTTCGGCGTCATCGAACCTGACCGCGAGAGCGCATCAGGCGAGCCTGCGTTCCACAGGTTCTGGTCCATCGAGGACGGTACCGTTACGAACACAGGGGAAAAGCGGGCTTTCGAAGAGTTCATGGACCTTGTCGTAGATAGACTGGCAGTGGACCCCAATCTCCACATTTACCACTTCGCGCCGTACGAACCCACCGCCCTAAAGCGCCTAGCCGGCCGGTACGGCACTCGCGAAGAGGAGATGGACCGCCTCCTTAGGGGAGGGGTCTTCGTGGACCTATACCGCGCCATACGCCAGGGCATTCGAGCTTCGGTCGAGAGCTACTCGATCAAGCGGCTCGAACCGCTCTACGGCTTCGTCCGGGAGGTCGACCTGCGAGACGCGGGAACCAGCATTGTCGAGTTCGAAACGTGGCTTGAGCTTGGGCAGGGAGAAGAGCGGGAGGAGTTGCTGACCCGCATCGAGGAATACAACCGGGATGATTGCCTCTCCACCATGCACCTCCGGATCTGGCTGGAAGAGCAGCGGGCCAAGTTGGAGCACGAACTTGGCGGTGGCCTCCCCCGGCCCTCAGTTCCTGAGCCGGAAGAGACGGAGGACAGCGAGTCCCAGAAGGCGGTGAACGAACTGGTCGACTCCCTGACCTCCGGCTTGCCCGAGAGAATCGAGCAAATGGGAGATATCGAGCGGGGACAATGGCTGCTGGCGCAACTCCTTAACTGGCACCGACGAGAGGCGAAGTCCGTCTGGTGGCGCTACTTCTACCTCATCAATGAACTCACGGACGAGGATCGACTTGATGAGCCGGACGCGCTAGCCATGCTGACGTTTGACTCCTCGTGGCCGGGCCCGGCGCCGCGCGCCCGCTCAACCATCTACCGGTTCCGATTCCCGCCGCAGGAGCACTCCATCAAGCTCGACAGCAGTCCCCACGACCCGGAGACGGGGAAATCCGTCGGGACGGTCGTGCTCCTCGATGATGAAAACGGAGTGATCGACATCAGGTGCGGCAACACCCGGCCCGCTCCTGCGCCGAAGTCTCTCATCCCACTCGACCTCGTACGACCCAGCCCAAAGCCAGAGAGCCTGCAACGCCTTGCACATTGGGTACTCGAGAACGGCATCGACGGCCCTGGAGAGTTCCGGGCTACCCGCGACCTGCTGACGCGACGCTATCCACAATTCGGTGGAGCATCAGGACAGCCGCTCCTGCTCAAATTGGAGGGAGTTGAAGAAGCGGCGCACCGGCTCCTTTCATCAATTGACCAGAGCTATCTCGCCATCCAGGGACCGCCGGGCTCGGGGAAAAGCACAGTGGGTGCGGAGATGATCGTCGATCTAGCAGAGGAGGGACGGAGCATCGGCGTTACGGCCAACAGCCACAAGGTTATTGGGGAGCTGTTGGCAAAAGTTGCGCAAGCAGCGAAGGAACGGGGCGTCAGGGTAAGAATAGGTCAGCGATCAAATGATGAGCCCACCTTCACTGATGCCGCTCACATGAAGGACAACGACGTTGCCCGGGACTCACTGGCGGAAGGCGCTGTCGACGTGCTTGGAGGAACGACCTGGCTCTGGTCCCGGGAGGACATGATAGGGAGCGTCGACGTCCTGTTCATTGACGAAGCCGGGCAGATGTCATTCGCGGACGCTGTTGCGGCGTCGCTGTGCACCAGAAATCTGGTGCTGATCGGCGATCCGCAGCAGCTGGACCAGCCTCTTCAGGGTACCCATCCCCCTGGCGCCGAGCGCTCTGTGTTGGCGCATGTCATTAGCGGCGAGCGGGTGATGCCGGATCAATTCGGCCTCTTTCTCGACGGCAGCTGGAGGCTTCACCCGGACATCAGTTTCTACACGTCGGAGGTCTTCTACGAAGGGCGCCTTCATTCGCACCCCGGACGGGAGTCGCTCTACCTCCTCGGCGTGCCGCCTCTGTCCGGAACGGGTATCAGATTTCTCCCGGTGCCCCACAGCGGCCAAACGAGCGAATCGCCTGAGGAGGCCAGCGAAGTGGCCCAGTTGGTCAGAGGCCTGCTGAGTTCGGATCCCACTTACACGGACGCAGAAGGCATTACCCATCTATTGGAGGAGGGGGATGTGCTGCTCATTACGCCCTACAACGCCCAGGTAAGGGCCCTCGGCGAGGCGCTCCCCGGATTTCGAATCGGAACCGTCGATAAGTTCCAGGGGCAGGAGGCACCCATATCAATCTACTCGATGGCGACCAGCTCCCCGGAGGAGGCGCCACGTGGGATGGAGTTCCTGTACAGCTTGAACCGCCTGAACGTCGCCACTAGCAGGGCGCAATGCGTCGCGCTGGTCGTAGCTAGTCCGACGCTACTCCGAGTGCGTTGCCGCACCCCGCGCCAGATGCGCCTTGCGAACGCTCTGGCATGGCTCATGGAGATGGCCGCCAATCCGGCATAAATCAGAGTTCATATGACAACTTCAGCTACAAGTGGTGGCCGACCAATTGGGTGTTGCGCAGAACAGAGCCCCTGCCGCCAGCACCGCTCGCCTATATGCCATGTGGGTGCCGTGTATCCCTTGCTGGTCGTTCGATGTGCGGGATGCTCGGCACGGTCCGAACCCACACTGTCGATTCGACTCTGTTGAGTTACAAGGGGAATTTCCTTGCGGTCGCCAATCAAGAAGCACGGACGGAGTGCTCGGCAACCACCATATCGCCGGAAGACCAGAAGCTCCTCTGGAGAACGCTGTACCAAAACGATGCCTTCACCCTCAGCGATAACAATGAAATGCTGTCGGTTGTGGCTGAGGTATCCTTCTACGCCAAAATCGTTGAACATTATGGGCAACGGTAGGCACGGGCCGTCAGGGGCGACGGCACTCGATTCCCGGGGCAAAGGAATAAGATAGACTTGGATTCGGCTTGGGCGAGCCTACGGGCCGGTTGGGCTCCTCTGGTCTACAGTGAGACCACCTGAGAGTTCGCAGTACAGTACACTCCGGCCCACTTTTTCCGACCTAACGAGACAGAATTCATAACTCCTTGACCTGCGCCGTCGGCGTACCAGTAGGCAGGGTTCGTGGTCGAGGAGTTGGTCAAGTCCAAGGTCGGCCGCTACAAGTCAAATTGATCCGTCCCCGTTGAGCGACCTCCTATCGTATCCCACTACCGCTGACGGCCTACAGTCAGGGCGATCATTGGAAGGCCCGGGGCACTCCGCGGCTCGTTTCCGCCCGGTTGAGGTCCGGGCCCACCGGGGCCCCACGGGCAGAACTGCAACCCGCCCCCCGGGAGGAAGCTCAATTGGTTGTTGTTGACCAACAGGCTTGTCAGACTGGTGAAGTTGTCCAACTCCGGAGGTATCTCCCCGCTCAACTGGCTGCTGAAGAGATTCAGCCCCATCAGGTTGGCGAGGCTGTTCCATGCCTCCCTCTTGTTTGCGTTCAAAACTAATTTGTGGTATGGTTATGGCTAGTAAACGCGGGCAGAATCAAGTGCGTGGTTTCCATACCTATGCTCACGCCCCGACCTACGCGACAGCAGGGAGGTGACCGATGGGCGTATCAGAAGGCGAGATGGGGGCGGGCACGCCCGAAGAGAGTTGGCGCGACATCCACGAGACGATGTACAGGGCGCAGAGCTCCATGTACGTCGCCGGAACATCGACGATACTGCTCCTCTGGGCCGCGATAGCCTCTCTGGGAGTCAGCTCTCAGTACGCCATCCTGACGCTGGCTTCTGAATTCGCGGAGCGCAGCCCGTGGATCTTCGGGGTGCTGTGGGGCGTCCTGATGGTGCCGGGGATGGTGGGAAGCGGGATCATAGGAAGCCGGGCTGGCAGGAGGATCGCGCCAGGGGGTGCCGCTCGCAGCGCTGGCATTCGGGTGTTCCTCTACTGGCTCGCGGTGGTTGTAGCGATATTCCTCATTCCGGCGGCAGCGGGAATGTGGAATGCCGAAAACGGGGACAATATACCGGGCGTCGTCCTGGGCATAGTGTCCCTGGGATACATCCTGTTCGGCATCATGCACCGCCCCGTGTTGGCGGTGGTAGGCGTAGGATTCGCAGCGGCGTTCTACATCCCCAACTACCTCATGGACAGCGACGAGGTTATGTTGGTGTCGGCGGGATTGATGCTGGTCGTGGTGGCCCTGGGTGCGTGGTGGATACGTAAGAGCGAGATCCATTGACCGACGAACCCATCGTCTTCAACGAGACCATCCACCAGTCCACCCGGCTGCGAATAATGACTATGCTGGTCTCCCAGCCCGAAGGGGACCGGCTCGCCTACGGCTTCATTCAGCAGACGCTCGGCTTGACCGGCGGCAACCTGACGACCCATCTGCGCAAGCTCGAAGACGCCGATTATCTGGTCACCACCAAGGAGTTCCTGGACTCAAAGCCGCGCACATGGGTAGAGGCGACACCGACAGGACGTCGCGCGTTCGCAGAGTATCTCTCCAACCTCGAGAGAGCGCTGAGCTGGCAGCCGAAACGTAGTGTCAACAAGGAATCGCTACCCTTGGAGTATGTCAATGTCGAAGACCCGGGGATCGCCCACGCTGGCGGTTGAAGTCCGCGGCCTCCGCAAGTCTTATGGTAAGACAGAGGCGGTGCGGGGCGTAGACCTGCACGTATCGAAGGGGGAAGTGTTCGCGTTGCTCGGTCCCAACGGCGCTGGAAAGACGACGATCGTAGAGATATTGGAGGGACATCGAGACCGGACCGCCGGCGAGGTGTCGGTCCTAGGCTACGACCCTGGGCGAGGCGAACGCGCGCTCAAGCAGCGTATCGGCATCGTACTGCAGACGACGGGCGTGGAGCCGTACCTGTCCGTTGAGGAGACGATCGACCTCTTCCGCGGCTACTTCCCTCACCCGCTGCCCCTCGATGAAATCCTGGACGCAGTCGGACTGGGCGAGCAGCACCGTGCCCGCGTGAAACGTCTGTCCGGAGGCCAGCAGAGGCGGCTGGACGTTGCCATCGGCCTGGCGGGAAACCCTGAGCTGCTGTTCTTGGACGAGCCAACATCGGGGTTCGACCCTTCAGCGCGCCGCGGCGCATGGGAGATGGTCCGGAATCTCAAGTCGCTTGGCAAGACGGTGGTGCTCACCACCCATTATATGGAGGAGGCGGAGGCCCTGGCCGACCGCGTCGCGATCATCGTCGAGGGGAACATCGTCGCCGAGGGAGCCGTGGGCGAGCTGTTGTACAAGGATAGGTCTACCACTATCCGGTTTCGCGTGCAGCCCGGCACGACCCGCCCGCCCGAAGACCTGGCCGCCGCACCCATCGGCGACGACGGCCGGTACGCCATCACGACGGATGGGCCGACCGATAGCCTGCACCGCCTCACGGGCTGGGCTGTGGAACAGGGGATCGAACTTGAGGAACTGTCGGTCACACGCCTGTCACTAGAGGACCTGTTCATCGAGCTCGTCGACTCTCCCGAGCAGGACAGCACGGAAGCATGAATGCCTTCGCGCTCGCTCTGAGGCAAGTCCGCTACGAGAATACCGCCTTTTGGCGCAACCCCGCCGCGGCGTTTTTCACCATCGTGTTTCCATTGATGTTCCTGGTGATCTTCAATCTGGTGTTCGGCGACGTGGGGACCGACGAGCAGGGCGAGCCGGTGAATACCGCAAACTTCTTCGTGCCGGGGATCGTTGTCTTCGCGGTGGTGGGCGCCTGCTACACCAACGTTGCCATGGGCATCTGCTTCTCCAGGGACGGGGGCTTGCTCAAGCGGGTCCGGGGCACGCCGTTGCCCGGTTGGTCATACCTGTTCGGACGGATAGCCCACTCCGTACTCATTGCGACCTTGCTGGTCGTGATCGTTACGGTGGCTGGCGTGCTGTTCTACGACGTAGACGTTCCGACGAACACACTTCCAGCGTTCCTCCTGGCACTGGTGGCCGGAGCCGCCACGTTCTGTGCGCTCGGACTGGCAATCACGGCGATTATCCCCAACGCGGATGCATCGCCGGCCATTGTGAATGCTTCGATACTGCCCCTCCTGTTCATATCGGACGTGTTCATTCCGATGGACGGGGCCCCGGCCTGGCTTACGACCTTCGCCGACATCTTCCCCGTCCGGCACTTCGCCCTCGCGCTGCACACGTCGTTCCTGACTGAGACGGGCGCAGGCTTCGAGTGGGGGCACTTGCTGGTGATAGCTGGGTGGATGGTGGCTGGGCTACTTATTGCCGTCCGCTTCTTCCGGTGGGAACCACGCCGTTAGGGAACCTCCGCGACATCCCTACTGGACTTACAACGATGGTACCCAGAAGACGATGCATTCGGAGCCGAGTCGGGAAGGAGCCGAATCATTAGCGAGCCGGATACCAGTCCAACCATGCTTTTCTGAGCTTAGAGAGAGTGTGAGCTTCAGTCCGCAGGCCTGGGCTAGGGAAGAAGAGATTCACCTAGCAATTCCGGCACGCCGCGCTTGAGCGTTTCCGGTGGACCGAAAGGGAAATTGCGCTTCGTGAAGCCGTCTGTCTCTTCAGGATATGCACCAACACAATCCGCCGCCCACAAGGGGAGTGGCGCAGCAGATTGGAAGCAGGTCTATCCCTGATGAACCAAATCCTGGGATGATGCGCCTTCGCGGCAGGCTGGGGGTCGCCCAGGCTGATTCCCTAAATCAGGACCTCCCAGCGAAAAGTTCGCAATTGAGCTTGTCTCAGAAGTATTTTCCCTGACGAATATCGTACTCTTGAAAGCTCATAATTTGGTAACTGATCTCTCAGTCACAATAATACGTCCAGTTAATCTGCGCTTGCTCCGATTATCGTGAGGAGCTTCGACTTCTGAGACAAGCTCAATTTGGTCTACACGGCCCACCAAACTGGACTCCTTACATCAGGACCTCCCAGCGAAAAGTTCGCAGTACGGTAAACTCTGGCCCACCAGACTTGACGAAATCAAGAACCTTCGAATTGCGGTTCAAGCTGGCGGTGTAGTTAAGGGCTTCACCCCGACCCGTCGGGCGAGGGCTTGCCATGTGGGTTGAGGACGGGCTTCGACCTCAGTTGGAGTCTATAGACGAATCGGGGGTTCCGTTTGCTTGCGGAGTACGTCGCTTGAAAGTCCCTATGACTATTGGGGGCGATACACCCAAAGCAAACGGAACCCCGGCCCCCCTCCTTCTCCGCGACGTAGAGGTGTCCGGCAAGCTCGCCCCGGTGAATGACCGGCGCGGCCATAAAGGGCACGACGGGTCCCACCGCCACCGGCGGGCGGAACTCGGGAAGGCCCAGCGACCTGACGTGGCCGAGCAGGTCCCGGAGCCGCAGCGGTTCCCGGGCGCTGCCCAGGTACTCGAATAGCCGCATCCCGTCGGGCATCTCCCAGAGCAACCCGGCCTCCTCGGCGGTCATCCCGGAGGAGAGGAAGTCCGCTATCCGTCCCGAATCGTCCAGGAGAGTGATGACGCCGGAGCGGGCTTCGGTCAGCGACCGGGCGGAGTCCAGAACGCCTTGCAGCACCGTGTCGAAGTCAAGGCTCTCGTTGATGCGCAGGCTGGCCTCGGTCAGCCGGGACAGCCGGTCCCGCAGCTCCGCTATCTCCCGCTCCCGCTCTTCGGACTGGTTCATCTTCCCGCCCTGACCGGCCCCCAGACCGCCGGCAGCAGCCTGATTCGAGACGCGCCCGGCCCTGCCGGGTCTCATGGTATACTGATACAGAAAAAGAGCTTGAATGATACGGGCATGCTATACGCGCCGTCTATGATTAGGTGGCTTGCCAGTCCAATTGGAGAGATTCACTTGGCGTTCGTCAGGTCGATAGATGCGCTGGCGAAGCCGGGCCTATGACTATTGAAAGGCGCGACAAAGTGATGAACAACCTCGTCCCCGGACGCTCTGCATGGATGTTGCGTGCGGGATTCGCCGCTCTTGCGCTGATTCTGGTCGCCCTGCTCGCCGCCTGTGGCGGGGATGCAGTGCCTGGAGAAGATGCTGACACCGAGGCGCCTGCCACGGAGGCGACCGAGAGAGTCCGTGCGCCTGCACCGGGCTCGCCTGCAACGGACAGGGAAATCTTGGTCACCTTCTACAATGCCCTGGACGGACCAAACTGGGAGGACAGCGGAAACTGGCTGAGCGAGGCTCCGTTGGGCGAATGGTATGGAGTCACAACCGACGACAACGGCCGCGTGATTTGGTTGCAGATGGGGGCGTCAGGGTCTGGACAGGAGTTGAGAGGGGAGATACCCCTGGAGCTGATTGACCTCGGAGCCTTGGAAGTACTGGGCCTCGTCGACTATAGCGGCGGTTTAAGGGGGGAGATTCCACCTGAATTTGGCAACTTCCCCAACTTGGAAACCCTGTACCTCGTTGGTGACGGATTAACGGGGGAGATTCCCCCGGAGCTGGGCAACCTTTCCAACCTGAGGGATTTGTCAATCGAAGGAAACGCGTTGACCGGCGAGATTCCCCCCGAACTTGGCGACTTGGCAAAAATACAATACCTGAGGATTATGGGTACTCAGGTGAGCGGTGAGATTCCGCCGGAACTGGTGGAACTGGCGAATATGTCCACCCTGTACGAGTTGAACCTCGCTGGGAACCAATTGAGCGGTGCGATACCGTCAGGGTTGGCGAATTTCACAGGGTTGGCGAATTTCACAGTGACCGTGAGCATTCTAAACCTCGCTGGGAACCAATTGAGCGGCGAGATACCGTCAGGGTTGGCGAATTCCAACATGCTCGAGCTAAACCTCAGTGGGAACCAGCTGAGCGGGACAATACCGCCAGATCTGGCTATTAACTGGGGCGACTACCACAGAGTGGAAAGCATCAACCTCAGTGGGAACCAGCTGAGTGGAGAGATACCCCCAGAGTTGGGTAACTATGAAACCCTGACAGAGCTGTACCTCAACAACAACGCCTTGAGCGGGGAGATACCTTCAGAGTTGGGTAACCTCGATAACCTGAAGAGTCTGACTCTACACGAAAACCAGCTAAGCGGGGAGATACCTTCCGAGGTGTGGAACATGCTTAAGCGGGAAGTCGAGATTGAGATACATGGCAATAATTTCCCGTGTCTAACGGGTGCGTTGCGCCACCTATATATCGAACAACGGGCCAACTGTTGAGTCCCAGGTGTGCCACTTCTCTCGACTCTGCGGGGATTGCACGTGGTTTGCCCAGGGGGGATACCCCAGGAGATGGGCAGCCTCTCCAATCTGGTAGCGCTGGACCTCAACGGCAACGACTTGAGCGGGTGCGTGCCAAGCAGCTTGGAAGACCCGTTGTTGGTCTTTCGCGCGTCTGACCTTGGCGGCCTGCCCTACTGCTGAAGCCACGCGCACTCAGCCGGGGACGGACGGCATATCGTCCGGAAGGTGCTCCCAGCATGTTGTTGGCTATGGCGCATAGCACAGTCGAGATACGGGCATCAGCTTCTCCCTTCGTCAGCCTCCCGGTCGACGGCGGTTTGACCGCTCCGGGGCATGATGACGCCCTTGACCGCCAGACCTTCAGCCGACGTTGAAAGGGGGCAGGGTGAGTCTCTTCTTCCTGGCTTCCATGCCTGTCGCCTTCCCAGATGGACAGGGCGAACGAAGAAGAGGAATCAATGCCCCACCGGAAAATGGGCAAAAGAAAAGGGCCGCACACATGGACGTGCAGGAGGCCGTCGCAACTACTCGCAGCGACGGCCTCCCTCTTTTCTGAGCGGTCTAGGGTCCCGCGCCGACCGACTCCGCGCTCCCGATCCTGCACAAGGGCGAACGCCCACTCTAACAGGGACGCGGCTGCGGGCTTTGGCTTCCGGCCCCTGGATGTCGCCGGCCCCTCGGCCATGAACTCGGCCCAGGAGAACGGCGTCCGCTGCCTTCCCACACACCGGCGCTGCCATGTGACGGATGCACAGCCCGGCCCTCTTTTGCTACGCTCGACACATGGCGCCTTGCGACCAACGGCTACTCCATTCCCTCAGCAGGATGCCTTTCATCGACTCAGCAGAGTTGGCAGGCATCCTGGGGGAGCCTCACACGACCATCCACCGCGCCTTAACCGGCCTGCTGGCCGACGGCATCGTGGGGAGGGTGAGCCACGGCACCGCTCACCTGCCGTCGAGCCAGAGGTACTACCTGACGGCTAAGGGCGTCAGCGAAGCCGCCGAGTTCCTTGGCTTCGAGACTCCCTCGGACTTCATGCGCGCCTATCCTATGTCCAGGGAGTGGCTCACGCTGCTCATCCGCCGGATGGACGCGGTGGCCGCCGTCTACCGTCTCGCCTCATCACTCTCCCCCGGCATCGACGGGTTCCGGTCGCACGTGGAGTTCCACCGCCGGGGCCGCTTCGACGCCACCATCACGCTCCACGACGGCCGCAGCTTTGGAGTGGTCCGCCAGGGTCTGGCCCTGCGGCGCCGTTCCCTCTACGACCGGCTGAGGGCCATAGCGGAGTACGACTACAGGCGCCGTCCCGGCGCCGTCCTAGTTCTTACGCCCAGCGTCTGGGAGCAGAGGCTGACGACGAGGTTCTGCATGGAACTGAGTCTTGAAGACTCCTACGTCGGTGTGGAGTCTCGGGACACACTTGAAAGACGGGACTACCACGTCTGGCAGAAGACCTCAGGCCTGTTCAGCGGCTCGTACTACAATCTTGATTTCGTGAGCTCACAGGGTGGCACCGGCAGAGCGCTTCATACGGAGTCGCCGGAGCGGAAGCGTGCCTCGATACCCCGTCCCGAGCGGATGGCGCAGGCTGCGCCGGCCTTCGGCATCAGCCCGTCGGAGAAGCGGACGCTTGACCTCGTGACGGACCACCCGATGATCCCACGTGAGCATCTTGCCCTCTGGCTTGGCGTCTCTGAGGGACGGCTCAGCCAGATGATGCACAACTTCGTGAACACCTGGGGCCTCGTCGAGAGACGAGGAAAACGCGGAGACGTGCGCTACACCCTGTCCGCCGAGGGCATCCGCTACGTCACCCACAGGGACCGCGCCCAGCTCCCCACCACACAGGGCATCTGGAGCACGGCCCTCACGACAGACCGCCAGGGCCGTAGCCGTCACCTGGGACACCGCATCGAGACATGGGCGCGGCAGACGAAGCACGCCGACGGCATCACATGGTTCCTCTCGAAGCTTGAGGCAGAGGCCAGGGCCGCCCCCGACAGCGAATTGTTGTGGTCCGTCCCCACCGCCAGGTCTGACCGAGCCTACAACTGGGGCGATTCCGCCATCGCCCCTGACGCCGTGGGGAAGATGGTCGCAGAGGGCCTTGTGATACCGTTCTACCTCGAGTACGAGCTACGTGCCCGTCACCCCAGGGGAGTCATTGCCCGCCTGAGCCCCTACATGAGCTACTACTGGTCCCCTGAGCCGGGGGACGACCAGCCCCCGTTCCCCGTCACGCTATTCGTCGTGGACACAGAGGAGGTCGAGGCAACCTACGTGCGCACATCGGCTCGGATGACCCGGATGTCGCTGCCCATCTTCGTGTCCTGCCGGCCAGTTCTGTCCACAACAGGGATACTGGGACGGTCCTGGCATCCACTCTGGGAGCCGGAGTCTCCGCGACTGCCGCTGTCCGGGCTGAGGGCCTACCAGTGGGACTCGCTCTACCACCGGATGCGTCACCGTCCTGTAGGGGGGCATAGATAGGGCCGATGCGTCCCTATCTCCCCATTGTGCTGGCTGGGGGCTGCAAAGCTGCTTCGACGGGGTGCTTTTCGAGGTTCGCCGGTGCCGCAACCCGCCCCATCTGCCCCTGTTTTAGCTACGAAACGGGACGAAAGACCCGTTGACCGGTCAGCGCCCGAAAATGTAAATGAATGAAAAGCCATGCTAAACTACATTGCCTCTCCGACGATGACCTGATTGCACTTTGGCAACCCCTGACGCATCATCCGATAGCGAAGAAACAGCTATGGATGAACCTGTCCGGCGGGTCGGCCAGCTGATCCGGGCAAGATTTGGCGTGTCGGCGGCGTCCGCGGCCCAGTGTGGCCCATCGGTTTTGCGGCGAAACGATGTCGGGATGCGTGACATGATTTTGGGGCGCGGGGAGAAACGGACATCTTGGGCCAACCAGCTAGGGATTCCTGCAATTGGCAGGGCATGTTGACGGGCGAATGTGACCGGTCACTGTTGGGGCTGGTTCCACCGCAAAATGGACGAAATTACCAAAGCGGGCCACCCCCTGTAGAGGACGGAAATGGTCTCTGGGAAGTCAAAGATGAGTGACGGACGGGCATCGCGGGCCGACGACAATCAGCCCGACCTCAGATGGGTCGTGGAGTGGCTCGTCGAAAGGGAGGGTCAGCGCAAGACGGCGGCCCTCCTGGGCGTGAACCGGAAGACAGTGGCGCTGGCTCTGCACCGGGAGCGGTTGACAGGCAGGATGACCCTGGCCGTGCAGCGACTCATGGCCAACCTGGACGACCCCGGATGGGAGAGAACGACGCCACTGGACCGGTTGGAGGCGAGGATGAGGCTGGCGATTGAAGCCGTGGACGATCTGGCTAGGCTCGTGGAGCGTCTGACCCGTCGCGTGGAGGTCCTGGAGGCGGCTCGGCAACCCGAAGACGACGCTGGGGGCCGGGAGGCGAATGCGCCCGAGTCCGAGGGTCGGGGCCTGCGTCTGCTCGACTGGCGGCGGAGGCGTCAGTCGCAGGGTGAGGAAAAGAGCGATGGATGAGCAGGTCCGCTGGGTGACGAAAGGGGAGGCGGCGCGAGAGATGGAGATATCCCTGTCCACCCTCGACCGGAGGATCAGGAGGGGGGAGATCGAGGTTCGCAGGGAGGGACGCCGGATCTACGTGCGGCTGGAGGGGCCTGAGTACGTGAGCGACGACGAGCTGTTGCGCCGATCCCTTGTTCGGGAGGACAAGCTCCAGCGGACCGTATGGGAGTTGGATAGGACAGGCACAGAGTCGGAGCGAGAGCGAGACGTGGCCAGGGAAGCGGCGTTAGCCAGCAGACAGGTGCATAAGGAGCTTGAGGAGGCGTACCGGGGCGTACCGGAAGGAGACCGCCGCGCACAGGCAGACGAAGGATCTGCTTAACATGGTCCGCGTGATCGCCATCGTGCTGTTCGTGCTGCTGATCGTCGGCAGCGTTCTCGTGTGGTGGTTTGTGCTGAGATAGGGGCGGCGCCGCCAGCCCTTCGACGTTCCTGCCAGCCTCCGGTTCTTCAAACCCCATCCACCTCTCTTACGCGTCGATGTTCCACTTTCCCCAATCCGTAGCTGCCGATGCCCCATGACGCAGGCCAAAGCCCATGTTCCAATCGCGTCCGCGAACGCCATCGGCATTTTGTCCACTTTCGTAGCTGCGACTGTCCAGTGCCGCCCGACTCATCCACCGGCAACCTGTCCACTTCCAAAGCCGCGACTGTCCAGTAGGGGTGGAACGAGTACCGGAATCACATTGCTCGCTCCGATTTAGCAGGATGCCCCATTCACCCCGATTTCAGCTACGGAATCGCCCGAACTGCAACTTGCCGCCCCGTGCGATCTCCTGTACACGGGTATAACATCGCCAGCGTCCCCTGGCATCTCGCGCCTTCTGAGGGGGGTCTGTGCGCGCGATCCCTACCCGGCCCGTTGCCTCTGTCCAGGCGCTTGCGCTGGAGTCACTAACTCACTACAATATAGCTGTACGTCTACCCTCCGGTTAGGGCAAGCTGAGACGAAGGAGGCACGACATGGCCGTAGACCAGAAGGACAAGTACATAGAAATGGTGATCCGAGGCAAGTACCAGAGACTGTACGCGTACCTGAGCAGTCTTCAGGTGCAGGAGTGGAGGACCTCCTTCAACGAGGTCGAGGCAGTCATCGGATTCGAGCTGCCTCTGTCTGCACGGCTGCACCGGCCCTGGTGGGGAAATCAGAGAGGCGGCAATGGCCACAGCCACGCCCTTGCCTGGAGCGTCGCCGGGTGGGAGACGGCGGAGGTCGATATGGATGGCGAGATGCTGCTGTTCCGGCGAACGCACCCGAAGCCCATACCCAGGCTTTCCCTCGACGAGGCGTGGCCCGTCCACCCCACCGCGGTGTGGCCGGAAGGTCTGAGCCTCAGACGTGAGGACCTCTACGAGGAGAGGGTTTAGTCCCGCCATGTTCATAGACACCAACGTGCTGGTGAAGTCCCGTATCCCCAGCGCGCCTGACCACGACGCCGCTCGGACGAGCTTGGAGCGTGCTTTTCGAGACCCTGAACCGCTAAGGATCAGCCGCCAGGTGATACGAGAGTACCTGGCCGTCGTCACTCGACCGCAGACCTGGACGGTGGCCATCACCCGTGAGGATGCCCTGGATGACGTGAGCAGGCTGATAGGCAGCTTCGAGATACTCGAGGACGGTCCCCTGGTGACCGAATCGCTCGTGGGGCTGTGTCGAGATATTCCCGCGGGGGGACGGCAGATTCACGACGCCAACATCGTCGCAACCATGCTGGCGCATGGGGAGCACAGGCTATTGACGTTCAACGTCTCAGACTTTCGACGTTACGGCGACCGCATCGAACTGGTGGACAGTTAGTTGAACGTGAAGAAACATCCGCAATCAGCCAGAACTCACAGTGTCCCCAGCAGGTTTGGTGCGGTGATACACAAGCGGGGAACCGTGCCGGTAGGCCGTTGCCTGCACGTCATCGTTGTGTGGTTAGGCAGCTACGCCGCCGCTTTCGCCACATTGATGCTGGCCTTTCTCTTGTTGACCGCCTGCTCTCCCTCGCCAAACGGAGACAACAGTCCAACAGACAGCATGGTCTCCTCTCCTCCTCAGGGCTCTTCAACAGGGCGAGAGCTGTTCATCGCGAACTGTGCTGTGTGTCATGGAGTCGCTGCCGAAGGTCAGCCCGACTGGCATATCAAAAAGGCTGACGGCACCCTCCCTGCACCACCGCTCAACGGCGACGGCCACACGTGGCACCATTCAGACGGTCTCCTGTATCGAATCGTCAGCAAGGGCGGGAAGCTACTGGAGGACCCGAGCTATCCGAGCTTCAAGAGCGGTATGCCTGCATTTGGGAATCAGCTCAGCCACGAAGAGGTTGTCGAAGTGCTCAACTACGTCAAGGGCCTTTGGGGGGACAAGACCAGTCGAGGACTATCTATTCGGGAGTCTCAGGCGTTGGCCAGTGAGCAGGACCCGTTCCCCCCGGGGAGGGAGTAGGGCAAGCATCTTGGACAGGTATGTCATTGTCTGGGGCGCATTTCGAATCTCTTGACGATTAACCAATCCACTCAAGGAGGACAGCATGAAGAAGAAGCACCCACAGCCCCTAACGCCAGCAGCGCTCTACGCCAGGGTGTCCAGCGACCGGCAGGACGTGGACCTGTCCGTGTCCGCCCAGCTCAGAGCGCTCAAGGACTATGCCAGGGCCAACGGTTACTCTATAGCCCGTGAGTACATAGACGAGGCGGAGAGCGGCCTCGTCGCCGACCGGCCTCAGTTCAGGGAGATGATCGAGGAGGGTAGCAAGCCCAAGGCCCCCTTCGACGTCATTCTCGTCTGGAAATTCAGCCGCTTCACCAGAAAGCGCGAACACGCCGTCGCCTTCAAGTCGATGCTGCGGAGGAAGGGTATCAGGGTAGTCTCCATCACCGAGCAGGCCGAGGACTCCGCCACCGGCAGGCTGCTTGAGGGAATCATCGAGAGCGTCGATGAGTTCTACAGCGAAAATCTTGCCCAGGAGGTCGTCCGGGGAATGAGGGAGGCCGCTTCGAGAGGCTTCTTCCTCGGCTCCAAGGCCCCCTTCGGCTACAAGCGAGTCAAGGTTAGCGACGGGGGGAAGGAGCGTCCCACGCTGGAAGTTGACCCCGCCACCGCTCCGGTGGTGAAGGAGATGTTCGAGAGTTCGCTCAGCGGCTACGGCCTCAAGGAGATATGCAAGGAGCTGAACGACCGGGGCGTCACCAATAGGGGCAAACGCTGGTACAAGGGAACGCTCCACTACGTGCTGAGAAATGAGGCATACACCGGCACCGCCGTTTGGGGCCGCACTAGCAAGGCGGAAAAGACCCAGGACCCTGTAAGGGTGGAGGGAGCCTGGCCCGCCCTGGTGTCGAGAGAGCTGTTCGACGACGTGCAGCAGGCGATGCGGGAGCGTGCTCCGAAGGTGCAGAGGCCCGGTAGAGTTGGGAGCAAGTTCCTGCTGAGCGGACTGCTCAAGTGCGGGGTCTGCGGCAGGCCCTACTCCGCCCAGGGAGCCAAGAGTGGCCAGTTCGCCTACTACATCTGCGGCACCCTGTTCAGGGAGGGCGCAGGAACGTGCAGCGCCCGCTACCTGAACGCCTCCAGGCTGGAGACTTTCGTGGTGGAGAAGATCAGGGAGCGCATTCTCACCGAGGAGACCATCGTCGAGCTGGTGACGCTGGTGGCGGAGGAGATCGACGCGATGGCCGGTGAGCTGTCCGGTAGGTTGGAGGTTGTCGAGGCGGAGTTGGGGGACGTAAGAAAGCGGCTTGAGAAGCTCTACGAGGCCATTGAGACCAGCGAGTTGACGTTGGAGGTCCTGTCGCCCCGCATCATGTCTCTGAGGCACCGTGAGGAGCAGTTGGAGGCTGCGCGAGACGATGCCGAGACCCAGCTTGAGCGGCGCAGAGTCGAGCTGCCCAACACCGAGGAGATCGCCCGATACGTTGCGGACTTCCGGGACTTCCTCAAGGAGGGGACAATTCCCGAGTGCAAGGCGCTCATCCGCAACTTCGTTGAGGGCATCGAGGTGGTGGGAGACGAGGCGACCCTGACATACACGGTGCCCATGCCAAACGACGGCGTAACCAGCGAATCGGCCTCGGTTCTTGATTTTGTCAAGTCCGGCCCACCAACGTGTACTGAACTGCGAACTACTGGGCCGTGGAGAGCCACCTCTGCGGCGTCTCCGCCCCCTATCGGGCTGTCCGGCGGCGTGGGTAGGGTGTAGAAGACCGTCGCCTTTCCTGGCTTGACCTTGATCTCCTTGACGAAGGACTTGATGAAGGCCCTCGATTCGGTGATTTCGCTGGTCATCAGGAAGTCGCTCATGTCCTGTGCATAGGATGCGATGGTGTCCACGTTGTCCAGCACGGCCCGGCGCTCTGAGAGCAATGCCCTGGCCTCCTCTGCGGCGATCTCCAGCTTCTCCTGACGCTCCCGGTGCTCTCTGATGCGGGAGGTGGCGTCGGATATGTCGAGTTCCGAGTTCTCGATGACGTGCCACACCCGATCCAAGCGCCGCCGCACCTCGATAAGCTCCGCTTCGATGTTTTCCAGCCTCTCCCGCTGCTCAGCAGCCACCCCGTCCATCTCCTCGTCCATCAGCCTAACCAGGTCCCGGATGTTGCTTTCCGTGAGGATGTTTGCGCGAATCTGCTCGATCATCAGCTTCTCAAAGCGCTTGGAGTTGAGGCGAGGCGTCTTGCAAGTTCCCTTGCCCTTTTTCAGCAGTGAGTGGCAGACGTAGTAGCTGTACTTGCCGCTTTTGGCCTCAGCCGCAGTGAGCGCCTTTCCGCACTTCTCACATTTCACCAAGCCGCTGAGGAGGTAGGGGCTGGATGCCCGCCGGGGGTTGACCCTGGCCGGGGCCTTGGAGCGAAGGGAGCGGGTGATGCGTCGGAACTCCTGCTTGGTGACTATTGCGGGGAATGCGTCCTCCACCCGCACAGGCGGCGCTCCGTCCTTGGCATCGACGCCCCAAACCAGCGTTCCTGTATACGCTTCGTTGGAGAGGATGCGGTGCACAGTGGACTTCAACCAGTGCTTGCCCGTTGAGGTGGGGATGCCCTCACCATTCAGCGTCTTGGTGATGTCCAGGGTGCTCTTGCCCTGAAGGGCCATCTGGAAGATGCGCCGGATCACTGAGTCCGCCGGCGGGTCCAGCTCCAGCTTGGGCCGCTTCTTGGCTCCGTCCTGGACCGACACCTTCCTGTAGCCGAAGGGAGCGTAGGTGGAGACCCAGAAGCCCCGTATGGCGGCTTCCCGCATCCCTCGGACGACTTCTTGGGCCAAGTTTTCAGAGTAGAACTCGTCCACGCTCTCGATGATGGCCTCCATGAGCTTGCCTGTGGGAGAGTCGTCGGCGTGCTCGGTGATAGAGACGACTTTGATACCCCGCTTCCTCAGCATGGACTTGAAAGCCACGGCGTGCTCCCGTTTGCGGGTGAAGCGTGAGAACTTCCAAACAAGAATCTCATGGAAGGGAGAGTTGGGCTTGCTGGCCTCATCCAGCATCTTTCTGAATTGGGGCCGGTCGGCGATGCGCCCGCTCTCGGCCTCGTCCACATACTCTCGCGCTACGACGTAGCCGTTCTTCTCCGCGTAGTCTCGAAGCGCCCTGAGCTGGGCGGACACGGACAGGTCCACGTCCTGCCGGTTGCTGGACACCCGTGCGTAGAGGGCTGCCGGTGTTGGGTCATTTTGTTGTTTCATGTATATCCTCACTCCCTTGAAAGTTGGTTTGCAATGAGATCGATATCGTCTTCATGTCCTGGCGTTTGCTATCAGCCCTCAAGCGCCGACAAGAACCGGGGTGCATTGAGTATTCTTATCCCGCCGTGCTCTCCAAGTGGCAGAAGATGCCGCCGGTCTCCCGTGACCAGGTAGTCGGCAGAAGCCTCTACCGCACACCCCAGGATCCGGTTGTCCGCTTCGTTTCCCTCGATCACCTGTGGCACCTGCTGGGGGTCGATGATGTTTGCCGCGTCCCGCAGCATCTCGATGGCCCTGTGTGTGTTCTCCTCCTCCCAGCCAAACTTGCGAGTCAATACCCCTGCACCCTCCTCCAGGACAAAAGATGAGAGACAGAGCTCGAAGCGCCCCCTGCGGGCCAGCTCCAGCACTAGGCGCTCGTTCCCAGGGAAGTTGAGACCTGAGACGATGACGTTGGTGTCCAGGACGACCCTCATGCCCGGGTAGGACCGACTTCAGAGCGGTATTCCTCCACCAGCGGTCCCACATCCTCGGGTCCGAGACCCTGCTCCCTGGCCCGCTGCTCTCCGTACTGGAGCAGCGCTCTCCACTCACATTCTTCGATGTAGCGGATCAGCGCTTCCCGCAGGAACTCACTTCTGGTGCGTCCCTCTTGCTTCATCACCTCGTCCACCCGCTCTGCCATCTCTGGAGGCAGGGAGAAGGTGATGGTCTTCGTTGTTCTTGGCATGTCGGCCTCCACACTATGTTACCGAGTCTTACTCTAATATTGCACCGACGATGGACCCGCTGTCAACGGCCCGGAAACACCTTCACAGGTATGGAGATGCTGGGAAGAACTCCTTCGATTCCTTTAGGGTTCTGCTGAGTCCTCCCCTGTAGGACCTGAATGTAGAGCAGAGCTAAAGACCCAGCGCTCCGGGGCCCCTATTGCTAAATGATTGCTGCATGTGAGCGAGCAATTTCGAGCGAGATGCCCAAAATACCCTCCCTACAGCATGGGCCCGGCAGCGCACCCAGAAACGGTCTCGGTTGACCTTGCTGGACACCTGAAGCAAGGGGCGCCTAGATCATAAGCATTGACCCAGCTTCATTCATGAGGTGTGGGGGAGGGCGCGCTCACCCTCCCTTTCAAGCCCTGACGTTTCCAGGGGCCTTCGTGGTGTGATGGACGTGTACAGAGATTTGAGTTTGTTCCAAAAAGGGAAGTCGGGGTCCTGAGCAAGCTAATTCGGGGAGAAACCACCCCCTATAGGACCATCTCAGCAAGCACTTTGTGTCCAGAGCGGGTTCCAGGGGGTGGTGCCAGGAACGGGCTAGGGAAACTTCCCGAAAAGGAAGTGCCGATTTGTGAGCCGACTTCCCTTTCGTCGTGGAGAAGTTTCTTTTTCGGAAGTGGGAGTGAGGGACCGATGAAAGAGAGGGCTGTAGCGATGGAAAAGACGAGGAGCCTGGAGAACCTGCACGAGTTGCGGCTCATGGCGCTGCTGCTCGACGTGATACGCGAGAAAGGGCGCATGGAAGCGGCGGACCTGCTGGGCGTCAACTACAAGACTCTGGCTAGAGCCGTGGAGACCGGCAGCCTTTCGCCGCGCATGAGCCATGCGTTGGATCGTTTGCTCCTGTCCAGGGAGTCCAAAGCTATGGCCGCGCAGCAGGAACGCATCGCAGCTCTGGAGGGGCGGGTGGAGGGCCTGGAACAGAAGAGCAAGAGCAGTCTCGGCAAGGTGCGAGCCTTCGTCGAGGGCCAGGTGAAGGCCCTGGGAGAGGAGCACACCAGGGCTCTGCGCCAGTTGGAGCGACGGGTGGCTGAGGTCGGGGCCGGGCAGGGGTCGGGGAGCGGGGCTAATGCGGTTCGCAAGCCGGTTGGTAATACCACGTTTCGGCGGAAGTATCCCGAGCTGGTGACCCGTGAACCTGCGCCAGACGACGAGGAGGTCTATGGCGCGGCGTGGCCGCTGGTCGAGGAGTGGCGAAGGCTCAGGGAAGGCCATCCCAACGACGGCAGGAGCCTGTCGTGGCTGGTGACGGAGGAGCGCATCCTGAATCTGGAGCTGGCTATGGCCGAGGAGCACGGGCTGACCCTGCCGCCCGAGACCCAGCCGCTCGCAGGGGGTGTGGAGGAACGGGCAGCGACGCCCGATAGAAGCGGCCCTGGGCGACACCCGGTGGGCGCGGACCAGGAGGGAGCGGCTCAGGTGGGTGCGTCGGTTCTTCACCGTGGGACTGTGGTGGAAGTAGGCGCTGCGTCATCTCCGCACGATGTTTGCTGCATGAGTGCAAGTGATGTGGGTGGTAAGGCCCCGAAAGTATTGCCAAAGGGGAGATGGGGCGTAATACTGAGATTGTTATCAGGTTTTTCCAGTGTATCTTTGCCTTAGAAACCTGGGGGTCCTTTCTCTGAGCCCGGGATGTACCAGAGGGATCGAGCCAGGCTCTCCCAACGGTCTTCCAAGAGGGATGGTTCCACAAAGGCCGGAGTGCGTCCTGCGCTTCGACCTTTCCAAGTGACGGTTGGAGTGCCCATGCCCTCTGACCGTCTCCCCATGCCTGCGGCATAGCTCTTCAGACAGCTAGGCCGCAGCTTCGACACGCGCCGGTCTGCCATTTGCATCGCAGGCTGGCCGCTTCGCGTCACCGCAGCTTCCCCAGAGTCGGCGCGCCATATTGACCCTGGTCGAGCTGTGCCCTTTTACACCCGCGTCTGTTCTGTGGCCACATCCTGGGGCAGCCGCGCCGCGTCTTCGTAGCTCCCCAGAAGTCGCCTCGATATTGACCCTGGCCGAGCTGCGTCTTCTTCACAACCACACTCCGTTCTCCGCGTTTGGCATCCCACCGTGGGCGGAGTGTGTCCATTGACAGTCAACCCAGTAGCGAAGACCCGCGCTGTGGATGCCGGTGCGGGCAACAACAAAGGAGGTGCGTATGCACGAGAAGGAACGAGGCCAAAGGGTCCTGGCAGCCGCCGTCAGGGCCGAGAGATTCCTGCGGCGGCGTAAGCGGCTGGGGATTGCGCTGGTGGTGGTCGCCCCACTGCTCACCGGCATAGGTCTGGAGCTGTTCTTCCTGAACCTCCTGGGCCTGGGCATCGGGGCGCTGTTCGTGCGCAGACGTAGACAGGAACGGGAGCACCGACTGTGGTTGGATCGCCGAGCCCAGCGGGAGGAGTGGGAGCATCAGCGCTGGCTCAGACGCCGGGAGCGTGAGGCCGAACAGACCACAGGTTAACTACATATCCACGAATTCAGGATCGCAGCAACGGCGGTGCAGGCGTTCGCGCTCGCGCCGTCGTTTGTTGTGAGTTGACGACCGAAGGCAAACCAAATCGAAAGGAGCGCAGAGATGACGACGCAAGTAACGACCATAGGGACGGTAGGAACGATGGGAGCGGCCACCCGGCCCAGCCTCGAAGAGCTGGTGGACCGGCTGATAGCAGCGATCTTCGCCAGCAACGGCGAGCAGTCAACGACAGAGACCGTGGCCCGGAGCGTCCACGACGCTAGACGGCTGCGGCAGACCGGCGACCTGGACGGGGCGCTGGCGGTCTTCGCCGATGTGGGCACCGGCAAGGCAGACGCGAGCGAAGCTCGCTGGGCACACGCCGAGTGGCTCGGCCTGGTCAAGCGCAGGTTCGGCGACCGGGAGATCCTGATGTACAGCCAGGGCACCGGCAGGGCTGCGTCCCTGTCCCTCCATGACGACGGGACGCTGGAGGTCCTGGCTGTGCTGGGGATGCGCTGGCAGCCGGGCAAGCTTCTGTCCAGCCGCAGCCTGCAGGGTCTCAGGGCCATAGGAGGTGAGTCATGACCTTAGCCAATAGGCACATGGCCGGGGACCGGCCCCAAGCCGGTGCTTGGGCTTGGGCGGCTTGACCCCGCGCCGTCCTGGGTAGTTGTCGCCGAGGGCCTGTTCGACTGGCGTGCCTTGACCCAGTGGGGCCTCCCCGTCTGCGCCGCCCTGGGCACCCAGGGCATGGAGCGTGTTGCTGCCAGCTTGCCTAGCTGCTCCCGCGTGTTCCTCGCCTTCGACGGAGACGATGCGGGCCTGGCGGCGGCGGGCAGCTTGCGGGCTTGCTTGGACGCCGCGCCGCCATAATCGCCCTCCCTCAGGGCGTCGGCGACGCGGCAGAGCTTGCGGCCCTTCCCCACCGACGCGCCGGCTTCCTGCGCCTGCTGGCTCAGGCGGCACGCTCCACCCGCTAACCGCCCCACCGCTTCACCACTGCGGAGCTTGCTCGCTTCGCTCCCTTGCTTGCGGGACTCCCTCCCGCCTCACCCCATCCCACTCTCACCGCCCAGAGCCTGCCACCGACTCCGATCGGGGGAGGAACTATGCCTAATTCACGACGAGCCTGCCCCGTACTCGATACGGGGGCCTTGCCCGCACACGGCTTCCCGTAGGGAAGTCCGCACCGGCCATTCGCCACAGGACAAACACAACACCAGGAGACAGTCCCGGCCATCGGGACACGGATTCGAGCGGGACTGTCTCCAAGAAGGGGGCGGTCCCGCTTCTTCATTACAGGAGGAAGCGACATGACGACTACGAGCATTGAGAGGCATGCCCCCGTATCAGGCACGGGACAGACCCCGGAGATACGTGCCCGGGCGGCGGGACCTGGATCGAACCTTGGCAAGCCAGAGAGTGAGCTTCGGGCTGCGGCCAGGCGGCGCGGACTCACCATGAAGGAGCTTGCAGCCAAGATGGGGGTGTCTGCGGGCCACCTGTCGCAGATTGCGACGGGGGGCAGGCCGTGGACTCCGAAGATGCGTGAAAAGGCTGCGTCGGTGCTGGGAGAGGTCCCAGGACAGGGGGTCGTCTACCGCCAAGGCGGCGTGGTGACCGGCGAGAGCAGCTACATCCGGGAGCGCGCCCGTGGGCTGGGCATGAGCATGCAGGACCTGGCCGACCGAGTGGGGGTGTCCTACGGCTACATGGCGCAGGTGTCGCGCGGCCGCAGGAACATGGGCGTGAAGGTCCAGGCGCGGGTCGAGTCGGCGTTGGAGGCTCCGGCGAAGATCGCGCCCGCGCAGTGCGCCAACCGCCACCCCTGCGTTGCCTTTTTGCCATGTGAGTCTAACAGCTTCAAGGCCACCTCCACCAGCCTATCCTAAAGAATTGAGTACGCTGGGGAATCATCTCCGAAGGAAGCGTCTTGATCTGGGCCTCTTGCAAAAAGAAGTGGCCCAACAACTCGGTGTTGACACAGCCTCTGTAACCAACTGGGAAAAGGGGCATACGTCTCCAAGACTCCACCTCATCCCTAGGATCATCGAGTTCCTCGGGTACGTCCCGTTTTCTGGAGAGGGCAAGGGCCTCTGATCCTCGCTCAAGGATTCTGCCGGAAGTGCCATAAGACACTCGAAGGATCCGCTAGCTGCATCATGTAACCCCCTCTTGATCGTAAGGAGGCGAAAGTACACGGGCCTTCTCGTCGTAATTCGCGTCGAGATTCATGTCCTGAACGCGGCTCCACCAAGAAGCCAAATCGTCGACATACAAACACATCATGAAGTTGCCGGCTCAGTCTTCAACATCATGTGTAAAAGGCGGAGCTAAAGTGGACCACCTGGACGGATTGACCGCCTGACATTGTGGCGGTTGAAAAATGTACCGTCCTCTGCCATCCATAGGTTCGAAGTCGTGCTTATGGGTGGTGGGATGGATGTACCAGGTGGACGTGTATCTACGGATCCGACGGGCGGTGATGGTGGATGGGATGAGCATCCGGGAGGTCTCCCGGGTGTTCGGGTTGCACCGGGACACGGTGCGCAAGATTCTGGCCTACTCAGCGCCGCCGGGCTACCGGCGACAGACTCCGCCCCGGCGTCCTAAGCTGGAGCCCTTCACCGCCGTCATCGACCAAATCCTGGTAGACGACCTCAAGCGTCCCAGGAAGCAGCGCCACACAGCCCAGCGGATCTTCCAGCGGCTCAGGGACGAGCATGGGTTCGGCGGCCAGTACACCATAGTCAAGGACTACGTAAGGGAGCACCGCCGCCGGTCGCAGGAGATGTTCGTCCCTCTGTCTCATCCGCCGGGCCACGCCCAGTGCGACTTTGGCGAGGCCCTGGTGATCATTGGCGGGGTGGAACAGAAAGCCCACTGCTTCGTCCTGGACCTGCCCCATAGCGACGGATGCTTCGTCAAGGCTTACCCGGCCGAGACCACCGAGGCCTTCCTGGACGGCCATGTCTCGGCCTTCGCATTCCTGGGCGGAGTGCCGCAGAGCATCCTGTACGACAACACCAAGCTGGCGGTGGCCAGGATACTGGGGGATGGACGCCGTAAACGCACCCGGGCCTTCACGGAACTCCAGTCCCACTACCTGTTCTCGGACCGGTTCGGCCGTCCCGGCAAGGGCAACGACAAGGGGAAGGTCGAGGGGATGGTCGGCTATATGCGGCGCAACTTCCTGGTGCCGGTCCCGTCCTTCGAGAGCTTTGAGGCGCTGAACGCCCACCTGGAGCGTCGCTGCCTGGCGCGAATGGATGCCAGGTTGAGGGGCCACTCAGAGAGCATAGGCCAGCGGATGGAACGGGACCTGGAGGCCCTGCTGCCTCTGCCGGCGGTGGCCTACGACGCCTGCGAGAAGCAGGCAGGCCGGGTGAGTTCGCTGTCGCTGGTGAGGTACAGGACCAACGATTACTCGGCCCCGGTGGCCTACGGGCACCGGGACGTTCTGGTAAAAGGCTACGTGGACCGGGTGGTCATCAGTTGCGGGTCCGAGGTCATCGCCCGCCATCACCGCTCCTACCAGCGGGATGATTTTGTGTTCGACCCCGTCCACTACCTGCCCCTGCTGGAGCAGAAGACGGCGGCCCTGGACCAGGCCGCTCCCCTGCAGGGATGGGACCTTCCCGAGGAGTTTGCCACGCTGCGCCGGTTGCTGGAGTCCCGCATGGGACGAAGGGGCAAGCGGGAGTTCGTCCAGGTACTGCGGCTATTCGAGCATTTTTCGCCTGGGGAGGTCCACGCCGCGGTTCGGGATGCCATCCGGTTGGGGGCTTTGAGCTTCGACGCGGTGAAGCATCTGGTGCTCTGCCGGCTGGAGGGCCGGCCGCCCCGCCTCGACCTGGAACTCTATCCCTACTTGCCCCAGGTGCGGGTCAGTATCACTTCCGCCGGGGAGTACATGACATTGCTGTCGGGGAGGGCGGCATGAACAGCCGGTCCACGCTGCTGCTGGAACACCATCTGAAGGAACTGAAGCTGCCCAGCTTCTTCCGGGAATACGGGAAGATGGCGGCCCAGTGCGCCGCCGAGGGAGTGGACCACCCGGGGTACCTGCTCAGGCTCGCCGAACTGGAACTCATCGACCGCCACCAGCGCATGGTGGAGCGGCGGATCCGGTCCGCCCGCTTCCCTGCCGTCAAGACCTTCGACACCTTCGACTTTACGGCCATCCCGTCGGTGAACAAGGCGCTGGTGATGGAGTTGGCCCGCTGCGAATACGTCCAAAACCGGGAGAACGTCATCGCCGTCGGCAACAGCGGCACCGGCAAGACCCACGTGGCCCTGGGACTGGGCCTGGCCGCCTGCCAGAAAGGGATGTCCGTGGGCTTCACCACCGCCGCCGCCCTGGTCCACGAGTTGATGGAGGCCCGGGATGAAAGACGTCTGCTCAGCCTCCAGAGACAACTTTCCCGCCTCAGCCTGCTGATCATCGACGAACTGGGCTTCGTGCCCCTGTCACCCACCGGGGCGGAACTGCTCTTCGAGGTCTTCAGCCAGCGCTACGAGCGGGGCTCAATCCTGGTGACCACCAACCTTCCCTTCGACGAGTGGACCGAGGTCTTCGGGTCGGAGAGGCTCACCGGGGCCCTGCTGGACCGCCTCACCCACCACGTCCACATCCTGGAGATGAACGGCGAGAGCTACCGGCTCAAGCGTAGCAGAGAGGGAGTTGCCTCCCAAACTCAAGACAAGCCTCACGAAGAATAGGTAGCATCAAGACCTTCCTGCCTGTCCTCTGCTGACCCACCCGTGAGCAGGCCATTTCCCTCAACAAGTGGTGCGGACATTTATGCTGGCCAGTTAGCTCGGACTTTTTCGCTGAACACGAACACACCAGGTGGTACAGCTTTACTCCGCCCCAGTGGCCCAACATGCCTCCGCCATTGACATCATGTGGACTCTGAGCGAAACTCCGCCCTCAATCCGCCGCCACGCCCCACTCTTGGGCGAGCATCACCAGGAGATCTTCGGCGGAATGTCGGGACTTTCCCCGGAGGAAATCCATCAACTGGAAGGAGACCAAGTCCTCTGATAACGTGGGGGCTCGTTACATTGAACGACCGAGTCCGGCCAGCAGCAGATGTTCATATCAACAAGGTATTTATTCTCCTTCGCGGACCCTTCATGCCATTAACGTCCAGATTCAACAGGGTGACATTCGCTTGAGCTTATGTGGCCAACGGCTCCTCTTTGTAAACTTCAAAATTTATGTCGTCCATTCGACTGGTTTTTATAAACAGTGTTCGAAAACTGGCCGCGATAATTAACTGATAATACAAGCTCGAGGACATATCGATGAGATTACGCAAATCCAATGCAGAAAGGACCAAAAGTAATGCTACAGACGTGGTCGCTGCAATGCTTATAAATACCAGAAAGTTCACTAGGAGCTCAATTTGCCATAATCGATCTTCGCTCGCCTGGTATGGATCTCTTCTTTTTCCATACAAGGTTTGGACAATTATTACCGCGATAAAAAGGTTCACAACAGTCACAACAAATATATTCGTATATCCACCAAACCCAGGAAAAGGGTCTTGTCTGATATATAGGACAAGCAATATGAATGCGATATACGTGAAGATTGCGATGCCGATAAATGCGGGTGAAATGAAATTAAACAAGCGGCGAGGATGCAGTTCCGCTATTCGAGTCGTACGTGAATTAGCTTTTCTCATAAGTTCAAAATACTTGAAAACCGAGAGCTCCGCGAGCACAAGAGGGGTAAATTGGAGGACAAAATAGATTGTGACAACAGACTGACCACGCCAACTAAGCATTTCTTCACTAGGTGAATAGACTCCAAAAAACACTAATACAAATCCAACCAGGAGTATAATGAAATTCATAATCCTGAAAGTGCGCATTCCTGTCTCCACCGTATCGATTGACACAGGATAGAGCTTAGGATATTTCGATGGTGGATATGTTTCGACCACATACCTCATACGGCTGAGCATTTTCCTTGGCATATAGAAGGAAATAAGAATAACCTGGCTTAAAAATACAACGTAAAGTAAAATATGCTCTGGCATGTCACACTCCTCAATTGTTGCGATTATTCATCAGATTCCCGAAAGCAATTCGGATTTCAGAATCCGTCACGCCCGTCTCTCTAAAAGCCGCTATTGTTTCGCTTAATGTCGTCATCACCCATTCATTCAAATCGACGGTGCTGTTAGCCTTGGCATCCGGGTGAATGAAAGTACCGCGATATCCTTTGGTTTGAATAACTGAATCACGCTCTAGTAGACTGTAAGCCTTCGCTACCGTTTTGTTGTTAAGCTCCAGGTCGTTTGCGAGCTGTCGAATCGAAGGCAAGGCGTCCCCTGGGCTTATTTGGTCGGAGAGAACTGCCTTTTTGATCTGCTCAATCAATTGGGCAAACAAAGGGACTGAATCTTCGATGTCGATGATTATTTCCATAATTTATAGTGTACCAGTTGATATAAGGGTACAACGGGGTTGAAATAAATGCAAGTGAAAAACGTGGGGAAATTCCATTCAATTGAAAAGTCGGCTTTTTCCCAGCCATATAAAGCCCGGCTAGCGGCTAAAGGTCTATTTTGAACGAAACCAGGGGTTAAATCTGCTGTATCTGAATTGCCATTAACCGGCGAGAAATTGGCTTGCTGCACTTGAGATGCTGGTCTTATCCCGGTGTTTTATGCGGGTCGTCATAATATCCCCAGTGATAGCCTCTAAGCGCATCGATAGGGCTCCGGGCACCAGCCGGGCCGCGGTTGAGGACATGGGCAGGGATCATCGTCGTCTTCACGTTGCTATGGGCCAGGAGCTCCTAAACCGTTCGGATATCCTAACTCTCCATCCCGCAGACTTCATGCGGGAGGCGTCTGTGCTTGGGCAGGGATGCGTGGTGAGCGGGGAGAGCAGCTACATCAGGGAGCGGGCCAGGGAGCTGGGCATGAGCCTGCGGGACCTGGCCGACCGCGCGGGCGTGTCCTACAGCTACATGTCAATGGTGGCGCGGGGTCATAGGAACATGGGCGTGAAGGTCCAAGCCAGGATGGAGTCGGCGCTGGAGGCTCCGGCGAAGGTCGCGCCCGCGCAGCCCGCCTGTATCGACCGGGAGGCCGTGCGGGACCGGATGAACGCCCACGGCTTCAGCCAGAACGAGGTCGCACGGCGCGCCGGCATCAGCTCCGCCAACCTCTCCCAGATCATGAACGGCAGGAACAACCCGTCGCCGGGGGTCCTGAGGAGGCTGCACGGGGTTCTGTTCCAGCGGTCTGAGGCGGAGGAGCGGGTCATGCCCGCCGAGGTGAAGGTGTTGGGTTGGCGGAAGGGCGAGCGGAGCGGGATGGTGGTGCGCGGCGCCGGGGGTCCTGGGCATATGGTCGGAGGCGGCGCCGTTCGTATCGGCGGTCGTGTGCCCTGGGGCGCGAAGGCGGCCTTTGCCTATCGTGCGGGGTATGACGGCCGGGGCCGGGTGTCGGTGACTCCCGTTGTTGAAAGGGGCTGCTCCGCCATGTTGACGCAACCTAAGATGGCGGCGGCTGCCTAGTCCAAAAGCGGGGGAAACGCCGGGGTCAACGTCAGCGTGGTGGTGGCAACGGCGGTCAATGGCGAGGGCAAGCGGGAGATCATTGGGATGGACGTGGGTACCAGCGAAGACGGCGCCTTCTGGCTGGCCTTTCTGCGCTCACTGTCCGCCAGGGGTCTGAGCGGGGTGGATCTGGTGGTATCGGATGCGCATCAGGGACTCAGGGATGCCATCGCGACTGTCTTCGGTGGGGCCAGCTGGCAACGGTGCCGCACCCACTTCATGACCAACCTGCTCACTCGGGTCCCCAGGCGCGCTCAGCCCTGGGTGGCCAACATGGTCCGCACCATCTACCAGCAGCCGTCCCCTCAGGAGGTCCACGCACAGCTCGAGCGGGTGATCGCCCAGCTACAGGACCCGTTCCCTCAGGTGGCCTCTCTACTGGACGAGGCTGGTGCGGACGTCCTGGCCTTCTCCAGCTTCCCTGTCCCCCACTGGAAGAAGATCTGGTCCAACAACCCCCTGGAGCGCCTCAACAAGGAGATACGGCGTCGCACCGATGTCGTGGGCATCTTCCCTAACCGACCAGCCGTGCGTCGCCTGGTTGGCGCCGTCCTCGCTGAACAGCACGACGAATGGGCCGTCGGCCGTCTATACACGACACCCGCGGTCTACAGCATCGACGAAGCTCTACCCGAGGCGGATCTAGCGAAGGCAGTGGCATAGACCGCGATCAACAGGATGACGTACTCTTACACCACTTGACGGGACGTGACCGATCCAGGATCTCAAGCGGGAGAACGGCGAGCTCAAGCAGCTGGTAGCCGAGCTATCCCTCGAGGTCTACCGTCTGAAAAAAACGGCCATACCAATGCCCCAGAACGGCGTCGGTACCAGCGGATGAGCGCCGTTGAGAAGGCGACGGTCCTGGCCAGTGTAGCCGCATCACCGCTGGCCAAGCGTCGGGTGCTCAGAGACCTGGGTGTTCCCAAGAGCACCTACTATCGGTGGTTGATGCGACAACAACATCAACAAGGTCTCGAGGACCGACCTGGAGCCAGCGCTCCACCGTGGAACCGCCTTAGACCTCAGGAGGAACGGTCGATCCTGGAAGCGGCCAGGGAGATGCCGGAGCTAAGTAGCCGCCAGTTGGCAGCGTGGTCTACAGACAACCTGGCCTTCGCTGTATCCGAGTCCACTGTGTATCGCATCCTGTGCAGAGAAGGTCTTGTGAAGTCACCCGAGATGCAGCTCAAGGCCGGCAAAGAGTACCATCGCAAGACCAGCGGCCCTCACCAGATGTGGGCTACCGACGCCTCCTACTTCAAGGTGATCGGTTGGGGCTACTACTACCTGGTCACCGTGATGGACGACTACTCCCGCTTCATACTGGCCCACAAGCTCCAGCGGGACATGACCACCGACTCTCTCATCGAGGTGGTCCAAGAGGCCGTGGACAAGACCGGCATGACTGAGGTCCCAGTGGCCGACCGGACCAGCCTGCTGAGCGATAACGGCTCAGGTTATGTGTCCCGTGGCTTGAGAGACTACCTGCACCTGGTGGGAATCAAGCACATTCTGGCCGCGCCGTTCCACCCTCAGACCAATGGCAAGCTCGAGCGCTATCACCAGAGTATCAAGCGGGACGTCAAACAGGTCCCCTACGAGATGCCTTCTGCCCTGGAAGCAGCAATCGCCGCCTTCGTGGCCTACTACAACTACCGGCGCTATCACAAGGCGCTGGGCAACGTGACGCCCGCAGACATGCTCAACGGAAGGCGGGAGCAGATCCTCCAACGGAGAAAGGAGGTGCAGGTCCAGACGTTAGAACGGCGAAGACGCTACAACAAGACCCTCAGGGAGCTCCCACGCAGCTCTTCATAATAATAACCTTCTCGGGTCCTAATCTGTCCCACTTGTGCTGATTGCCAACACATGTGGGCCAGCTGCTTTATCTTGATGAACTCAGGATGCTCTTGGAGCGCACGCTGGGGCCTTCACTCCCACCACCGACGGTGGCTCCGGCTCAGGCGGAGCAATGAAAGATTGCGATTCCCCAAATACCCTGTGATAAATGGGAGCCTGGTCAAGGTCCTTGGTAAGTAACTAACTAGCCGCGAACAGCGTCCCCTGATCTGATCTTGCCACCGCACGCGCATCGACCTGAGAAGAAACCAGTCTTGATGCAACAGTTGCAGTACAGACCCTTACATCTGGGACATCTCCAGACCACGCAGCTTCCCGTTGAATGACTGCAATTCTGGCACGAAAACGCCATAGCTTGCCCTCCGATACTGTCAGAGTACAAAACACCTAGGCGAATACTAGCACAGCGATTCAATCCACTCCAAGTGAGTCTGATTGTCCTCCCACTCCGCACAATAGTGCCGGAATACCCGCTCGGCATCTGAATGACTGCCCTGGTCTCAGATGTGAACAGACCTAGTTGGAAATGGCGCCAACAGTACAGTTCGGTCGATCTTCACCAGACCGCCGTCAATATAGTGGCAGCCAAAGAACTGATCGCTCCAGCAACAAGGGAGCTGAGAAACCCGCTTCTAGCAATCGCGCCTGCCAGACCTGAAGCTCCAGTCCCTGCGGCCGTGCCTGCCAGAACGCCCAGAACCACTGCTATACTTCGAGGCACACCGGAGCCAGTGACTCCAAAGACGATCTCATATCCGACCATCCCACCCACGATAGCTCCGCATAGCCCGAACACCGCAACCCGGGATCCGTACCAAGTTCGATAGTCACGAACCATCCGGACGATAAGCCAGCTGACAGCCGCCACTATCATGCCAATACCCAGGCCGCCGAGCACATTTGCCTGAGGCGGTATCCGGCCTACGGCCGTCGGTCCTGAAAAGGCGTCGACCCTTTCCACCTCCCACGGAGCATTGCAGGCCCAGGAGAGGCTGAGACCTGGCCTGAAAGGAATTCGAGGGAGCCTTTCCAGTTGTGAGTTGATCATGTTCAATGAGTCTGAGGTTAGAGGTTCGAACTGCCCGCTGCCGAGCTTCTCGCCTACAGGTTCCTGCGACGGCTTGAATGCATGCGTTCCGGATACAACTTCGAAATGAGCGTTCGAAGTCGATCGAGCGCGGTAGTGTCCCGCATCATATATATAGGCTCTTGCCCGCGACTCTTTATCGACTCTTACGATTATGGGTTCATAGTCCCAACGATGGCTCGGGTATCCTAGAGCCCGGCTGACTAAGGGTGAATCGCTGAAGGACCAGACGTAAACGTAGGTGAAATAGGTTGCTTCACGGTTTTCACTCTGGCAATACAACACTTTCGGGATCCCGATATTCTTCTCCAAGTCCTCGGGTGGGAGCCGGAGCAATGGTTGTTCGGTGACTATTTCGCCGGGCACTCCCAGGGCCATGCTATAATGTGCCGGCATCGCCGGCACATTACCCCAGCCCACGGATGCTACCAAGAGTATGGCGGCGCCTATCAAAAATAATGTGGACGATATTCTCTCTGGAGTTGACATTGTAGATTCTACTATTCGCAATAGGCGCCCAATGTGAGTCTCTCCCACTATAGGTGGCCCAAAGACCTGCTCCTCAGTATAGACCAAAGCAACAGGCGCCTTAAGGTGATTCACATTCCGCGGGGGTGAGATAGATGGTCTTGAGAAGCATGTTGCAGAGGAGGCAATCGGAGACTCCAGAGTCTGGCAATGCCCTCGAATTTGATTCCTACGTCCGGGACCCTGTGGCGAGGTTTCTGGTTCAGCGACTCCGTATATCGTCCCTCGGCGCAGTCGTATTCGCATTCATCATTGTCGCGTTTCTACACTTGGTAGCTGTCTTGGGATATGCCCTGTGGCAGGGTGGGGCTCGTTTTGGCGACTTCGTGAGTTGGCAGTTTGGGCATTGGCCCGTTGTGGTCTATCAATTCGTCACGGTTCCATTGCTTGCGGCCTTTTATCCGTGGATCATGCGGAGTAGCGGCACCCTGTTCGCCCGTCTACCACTGGATCGAGACGGTGTCATCGGAGATGACGTTAGAAACATTGTGAGAAGCGGTGAACGTTCGATTGAGGGCCTCATGAAGGCGGCCGGCTGGCATTTGGTCCCGGCATTGTTGGCCATCGTAGTAACGGTGGCTCTCATCATTCAAGGATTCAATAACATCTGGGAGAGAACTCCCCGGATTGGAAGGGATATCTGGCTCTTCTACATGATAGCCATCCCAGCTATTTGGCTGGTCTGGTTCCTAATCACCTCTATAGCCGCTCGATACATCGCGACGATAACGGGACTTTTCCGAGTTTTCACATCCAGGTCGGGAGAGATTGTTCGGCTTCGTCCTTGGCATCCCGATCGTTGTGGCGGACTTTCGGCGTTGCATGAGTTTGCAACACGGATGACGTGGTTTATCGCAGTTATTGGACTTCTTTTGATCTTGTTGGCCTACGTCTCAATAGTGTCCAGGGCAGAGGGAGACCCTGGTATATCTGAGATAGTTAGCGATCCTGTGCTCTTGGTGAGCCTGATCGTGTATGCAGTGCTGTCACCGCTAGCGTTCCTACTTACGTTGTGGCCGGCTCATAGGGCAATGGAAAGGGCCAAAAGGGACCGGCTGGACTTGCTTTCCGAAGAGTTCGACAAGGCGTATATAGGCGCTCGCAGCGCTCTGAATGCTGAAGGGGAAAGTCGGGACGCTCCGCCGTCTGGAGACTTGCTTAGTGTTGACCTCGTCAACAGGATCAAATCACTACAGGACCTCTATGATTTAACCAGGGCCTTTCCCGTCTGGCCTTTCGATATTGCCTCTATCCGACGGTTCTTCACTGCGTTCCTCGCCCCTGTCGCCTCTTTCATGATATTCCTTGGGGCTGAGTTCCTCCTTGCCAAACTAGCGTAGTGGATGGCTGGTAAGTCAACTGAAAAGGCCTCAACACTAATAGTTGGCAAAGTCCTATGTCGCCTGCTCGCGCGGAATCCAGGCTCACACCCACAAGTGCCGCAAGGCCTTGGTCATATTTACCCTCTTCGATGATTGCGAGGGCTTAGCCTAGTCGACAGGCATCGAACCAATCACAGGGAGTCGAGCCATCCCGGCTCGCTAGCTTGAACTCCGGCAGACCTAGCTGGCCCCGGTGTGCTTGCTCGCTCGCGTTCCACGCCCGTTCCCTACGGCCCACACTCTCCGCCAGGCTGTTGTGGGGCACGCTGCTGGCCAATAATCCGACCTAGCTTGAATGGACCCAAACCGACCGCCCAGGAGTACCTGAGTTTTCCGTTGCTATTGTGTCTGCCGGATGAAGATTTTTGATTTTGTCCAGTTGGTGGAGGTAAGCAGCCCGAATCTCGAGGCGCTTCCTACGACCAGTGATGCACGGTTAGATCCTCACGGAGACACCATCAATGCCAGGGAGGTGTGAGGGAAAGGACATGATGGAGCTGGAGATTAGGCCATACACGGAATCAGACGACGCGGTAGCAGCAGACCTATGGCGACCCTGCTCTGATGTTACCGTTATGAGGGAGACTTCGTGACGTTGGCTCTCCCCAAAGGCCACTCCGTAGTGACGGCTGGACTGGCCGCTATCACAGGCGAAGGCGTCGCGTTGGGCTTCACGGTGTTTGACAGTGCCACGAGCACCTGGCTGCTCATCCTTGCCATGGCAATCCCACTGTCCCCCTTCGTTGCAGGTTGGTTGTCGCCAGAGCTAAAGCATGCCTGGTTCTTCCCTATCGGCATGTTGGTCAGCCTCTCCATCGCGACGGCCATCTATGGGCCACTCTCATCAGACTCCGAGCCTATAGCGTTCGTCGTAATGCTCACCTTAATCTATGGCGGAGGGGCATCTGTGGCATTCTGTGTGAGCTGGATAGCGAGGCAGTACCTCCGCCGGTTACGAGGCCACAGGATGCCCGTGAGCCACCTTGCCATTGCGTCGTTGGTAGCTGCTTGCTGCTCGATAGTCCTAAGTGCGCTCTTCATCGCTGTATCGCTTCCTTCATTGACTTCAACGCGAGCCCCGTACTGGTCAGCCGTCCTAGCGCCGATTGGATTGATAGGGGTTGCCGCGGGGTCTGCGATCATCTGGAGCGACCGTAACAGGGGGCGTTGGGGTTTCCTGGGCCTGGGACTGTCCTTGCTGTACCTGGGGGCATCCCTTGCTCCGCCGGTATTCCTGACAACTGCACACCTGTATGGCCCGGTCGCGCTGGTCCTTGTAGGGCTTGCGATATGGAACATTCTGAAATGGAGGCAAGGCGACGAAAGAGCTGCGTTGGGTGATTCGTAGCCGATGACAGCATCACTGTGGCTCGCAATGGTTCCGCCTGCCGCGTTGTTCCTGATCAGCAGGAATCTGGATGGTCAGGAGGAAGTGCTGTGGTGTAGGTCATGCGCTCGGCGAGGCAGCGAATCTCATTAAGCCGGAAGGATCGACATCTATGCTCGGGCCCGCAGGAAGGTTGCCAGCTAAGTCCGGTCATCACCTGCGCCGACCCCGCCGGAACGCCCCTGTGAGGGAACGTTTTCTTGGTTTGAAGCGTACTATCAAGTATGGGCTCACTCTAGCGCGGTGATGTATGGACGGGGCCAGCGTGGGAAAGCTGTCCGGTTTCGTTCGTACATCGGGAACTTTCTCTTGGGCGGATACGTCTACCAGTCGTATCCTCAATCGGATGTGTCGGTTGAGCGGCGCGGCAGGACAGGGAGTCCTTCCTGGAGCGACGCAATTTCCGATAGAGAGGATCGCTTTATACGATGAGGCTTCACGGCAAGGAACTGAGATTAGGACGACGGCTCGGGGTGACGACCCGGACTATCATTGGAGGGCTGGCAGTTCTCCTGATGCTGACCGTAGTAGCATGCAACGACGCTGAGACGCAACCTACGGTCGAGCCCACGTTGCCGGTGCCGCTTGTCGAGGCTGCGGACGTAGAGGTCGTGTACGCGTCCCAAGAACGCCAACCCCCACTCCTGTTCCCGGGGCGCTACGACCCCCTGTGGGGAGATCTGGACGCTGACGCGCCGGTCATCGACCGGTTGCTCGGTGCGATGGCGGACGGAACGGCCGTGCAGATGGATGAGGAACTCATCGGGGCCTCGGTCCGTAGCCTGACCATGAACGTCAGGTTCCGTAACGGCACAACCTGGTCGGTCCGCCAGGTGAGGAGATGCGAACTCACACCGGAAGAGAGGAAGACGAACTGCCTGCCCGTGCCGGACCACTGGCAGTTGCTCCACCGTAACGACGTGGTGGTGTCGACCACGCTGACGGAGAGGTTCGAGCGCGCCCAAGAGTACATGCCAAGGGTCGAGCGCTTCAAGATACTCCCAGACCCGATAAGCCTCAGTGAACGGTTCACTATTTCCGGAGGGGGCTTTCACGAAGGGGAGAGAGTCGAGCTGAGCATTGAGTTCTCGGACGGGAGCGTGCTGCAACTAGGAAATGTGTCGCTCGACCATGGAGCCTTCAGTTGGGAGGGAGGGACTCGCGAGACGGCCCCCTCTGGCCCGGCAAAGATCAGCAAGCGTGTTATGGACGGCACGGAAGTCGTGTGGAGCGAGACCAGGTCGACCGCTGTGGCAGTTCCGACTGCCAGGAGCACCACGACTCCGCCCCAGACGCTGGTTGAGGCGGAATACAGCATAGGCGAGCTGGCCATGTGGTATGAGAGGTTAGGTGACGTGATCTGGGGTATCAGAGGTATTGCCTGGACTGACCTGAACGAAACGGAGAACCGCATCGACATCGGCCTTTATCCACTGCGCGGGGCTCGTGAGGAATGGGAGGCTGCCCTGGCGACACTGGATGTCCCACGAGAAGCCATTGTCATCGAGGTTGGATGTGACGGCATTCACCCATGGCCTATTGATCCTGGGGAGCCTCCGGACGAGGCGTTCCTCAGAGCCGTCGACTATTCGCTGGACGTGGTGTCCCAGGCCCCTTACGGAGAGACGGTGCAGATGAAACTGACGTTGCGGAACGTCAGTGATGGGACGGTGAGCTTTGTCCTCGGTGGCAGACCTCCCTATGACTTCGAGGTCTCGACTCCTGACGGAGAGCAGGTATGGCACTGGAAGTGCGGCACGATTATCGAGGAACCGCTGGATGGCAAGACTCTGGAACCCGGTGAGGAGCTGGAGTTCGTTGGCGAGTGGGAGCAGGTGGACAACCGGGGAGAGCCCGTTCCTCCTGGTACCTACGTAGTGCGTGGTGTCTTGACGTTGGGCCAGACTGATTTGGGGCCACCTGATGAGGTGCTTGTAACGGAGACCCACGAGTTGCAAGTGCAGATACCCACGACTTCGGATAGCCCGTCCCCCACTGCAACACCGACACCCGCGCCAATGCCTACGCCAGGGCAGGATCACCTTGAGGGACCGCCACAGGGACCAGGTGTAGAAATTGGGACAGGCTACCCATACACGTTATACGTCCACTGCGGTATTCGCGACGCTCGTTTCGATGGGCGACTCTGGATGGCCGATCCAATGCTGAGCGACGGTAGCGGCAATCCGCCACTGGATTGGGCTCCCGCCGATAGTGTGGGCATCATGGAACTGGTCAACGATAACCTGGCAGTATTCACCGCCGAAAGCGGCCGAACCATACAGTTCAAACCCTGGCCCTTGGATGTCGAATGGAGACCGTGCGCCTAGTGCATCGTGAAAGTAGGATCATGTCACCTCTGATCCCCAGCATCCTTGGGTTAGCGGTGCTAGTGCTGGCCGCCTGCTCCACCGCCGCGCCATCTGCAACCCAACAGATTCCAAATACGCAGCCGCCTTCGGAAGAGGCCACGCCACCGTTGTCCGGTGCCCTCGTGAACGCCTGCACGTACCGCGTCCCGGAGCCGACCCCTACACCGGACCTGACGACGCCGACGGCCACACCGTTCTCAAACACTACTCCCATCCCCTACCCAACAGAAAGCCCTTCGGCGGAGGTTGTGGCCTACCCCGATCTGCCGCCTCCCGCACTGCCAGCATCCGTCGAAGCTTGGCGGGACGCCGTAGTGCGCGTGAGCGTCGAGCGGGCCAGCGGCCGCCCTCGGGACCAGCAGGGGCTAGTCGTCGCCGACGGCACTGTGCTCACCGTGCTTGACCTCATGGAGGAAATCGCTTCGTTGTCGGTGACGGTATCCGGCCGGGGCGTCTTCACTGCTGAGCTTGAGCGCTTCGATCCCCGCACTGGCGCAGCACTGCTTACCATCGCTGCTAGAGACCTCGTCGTAGCGCCTGTAGACCGCGGGAGGGTAGCGCCTGGGGAGCCAGTGTTGCTCCTGATCCGTGACGAGGACGGCGGTGAGCTCGTTGTAAAGGAGACCTACGCCAGCCCCAGTCTCAACGCGCCGAACCATCTCGTCGCACTGCACCGGGACTACACACCCTCCCTCCAACGGGGCACCGTGGTGGTGGCAGGCGATGGTACACCCATCGGTCTTGCGAGCCACGCTGGGCGTTTTTATGGCCAGTCGATCGTTTGGGGCGGGCTGTCCCTTAGATATTTACCGGCCGTGTTGCTGGATTCGGCGATCCATCTGCTGGAGCGCCCCCCTTCAGATCTCGACATCACCCCCGCTGCGGTCGCCTACTACAGGCCGGACGGAACCAAGGCCGTGGACGGGCCGGTGACCCGAGATCTGTTGACCGAGCCCGTGCAGGAGGCGCTTAAGGACCTGGGAGAGCCGGTCCCACTGGAAAGTCTTAGCAAGAAGCGGCCGGGATCCGTGCGCCCGCCCGAGTTGGGTACGATACTGGAGCTGCTTTACGCCACGCCCCAGGAACTGCGCGGGGCCGATGGGGAACTGCTGGGCAGCGCGCGGTACATCGCGCTCTGGTGGGACAGGGAGGGCGGCGCGTCCGACCTCGTCCTCTGCGGCACGGACGATGGGAATCACCTGGGAGCCGCCTTTGCCACCAATGGCCTGCGCTCGTTCGAGGCGCTCATGGAGGGAGCGCCTTCCAGCTCGCCGCACTCAATGGTGACCGCTGCGCGTCTCCGCCCGCCGGGCTATGACTCCAGTGATGACTACCAGTACCCCTACGGGTGGGAACTGAAAACCGACAAATCGGCATACGTCAAGGGCGAACCGGTGATGCTGACTCTTACGCTCACCAACACCAGCGATTGGCCCGTCCCCTTGGATTACGTGCCCCCGAGAGTGGTTATCCACAGCCTTCTGGAACACCGAGACGTGGCTGTTCTGCGCCACGGAGACGAGCGCCGCGTCCTGCAACCCGACGAGACCGCCTCCTTCACCATGACCTGGGACCAGATGCACTTCGAGGGCGGCCGGGCAACTCCAGGACACTACGTTGCCCATGTACACCTGGCCAACTTTGCGTCCAACTGGTACCTGAGTGCGGGACCGACCGCGTATGAGGTGATCTTGGAGTAGACGCGATGACACGATCTATAGCCAACGTGCTTGGACCTAGACCTCCCGACGTGCGATTGAACCGGAGGGACGGATACTTCCGGCCAACAGAATCATGTGGATCTGCGCTGGGCTACTCACTTTTGTCCTGGTCCACCAAACATCTGGTGGCCTGCGGACAGGGCTTGGTGTGTGGCTACGGACGTCGACCTGTACGACAACCATGTTGGTGGGAGCATAGAGTGCGTCGAGGCCGTCCTGGGCGACCTGGACCCGGAGGCGCTTCCGATAACCCTAGACGCTCGACTTGACATGGGAGCAGACACAACTAATGCACCTAGAAGCCGGAGGCGGCAGCTAGTGAGGAGTTGCATCCGATTTTCGGGAGCATCCTTCACTGTCGCAATGCGGACTTGGATTCCATACATCGCGGTGGCCTGCCTGCTGGTCGGGCTGATGTCCGCATGTGTGTCATCCCCCACCCCTAGCCTCACCGTAACGGCGCTCCCAACAGCAACGCCCACACCGACGCCTGTGAGAGGCGTCGACCCGAATGCAGCGCCAGCCACCAATCGCAACGCGGCCACCACCCGCGCACGCCATCTCGCCGAGCGTTTCGACGAAGGTGGAGTGGAGCGCGCATATTTCCTCGACCGGTATGTCATCGTGACCGGCACCGCTGTTCACGCGGACGCCTTAAAGGATCGCGGGCGGCAGGTAGTAGTGTTGGAAGGCACTGCGGGGACTAGGGTCTTGTGTGAGCGACCACGAGGTTTCATGCCTCGTGAGCTTTCGGAACCCCTGCCTTCAGGTGGACTGCCCGTGCTTGTGGCAGGTCGGGTAAGCGAGTCGCGATCCGGAGAGGATGTTGTGATTGTCGATTGCACCGTGCTCAAGACAGGCAGGGAAGTGGAGCCCCGAAGTATTGCCAAGCTTCCTGCCATCACCAATGTCTTCCAGGGCTGGGGTTTGTTCTGGGCTTGGGCGTTGTTCGCAGGCCTCGGCTATCTGCTGGCCCTCCGGCGTTGGCGCGTGACATCGCCATGGCTGTTGACAGTTTTCGTCCTCTCCCACACTGGCGGGATGTCGGCCCTGTATGCGTTCCTCGGCAGCCTCGTGTTGCCGTACTATGAAGCGTCCGGCGCCGGTTCCCTGGCGGTCTGGCCGTTGATCCTGGCCTTTATTGACTAATTGACCCTCCCAGCGGAAGATATACTGAGAGACTCGGGAACTTGTTCTCACGCCAAAACGTCTTACCCAAATGAATATGAGCGAGACTCTCTCGAATAGAGGCAACATCGTGCCCTGGTTGGTTCCGATTGTCATTGGGGTAGCGGCCTTTGCGCTGGCAGCCTGCTCCACGGCAACGCCATCGCCCACGCCGGAAGGAACCGAGAGCGCAGGCCCTGAGTCGCAGGGAGGTGCCCTATCGGCAATCGATGCGGAACCGTCGCCGGACTGGAGGTTCCCAGAAGTTCCAGCCTGGGAAGGCGTACCGGGCTTCTCCCTACGCTTACCTCCTGGATGGAAGCTGAATGAACTCCAGGGCATTGACTCATACGGAGGCGAAGTAGTAGGGGACGGAGTAAGGCTCGTTTTTGACTATGGCGCCTACTCACCTCCGCTAAACTATGGGAACGACCCGGAGGCCCCTTATTCTGTGTTCTACGACACCATAGGTGGCGTTGAAGCGAAGCTGGTTACCCCCACCGGCGAATCAGGTGGCATCACCGGAGTGTACTTCAAGCACTTGGGCGGACCGAAGCTGACTATGTGGGGGGAAGACCTGGCTCCAGCGCAACAGCAGGTCGCCTTTGCTATCTTCAGGAGCATTCGCAGTCTCGGCCAGTCAGGCTCCACTAAGGGCCTTGATGATGTAACGCTGGAAGGGCCGGGTGTTATCAGAAACGATTGGAATCACGCTCCCCTAATCAATGGTGTTCGTAAGATCATTCAGGGGACTCGTGTGGACGGCGTGTGTGTTTACACATACAGGATGTTTAGGGGTCCCAACGATCCACCCAAGACTCAAAGGACGCTGGCCTCCAACCCAGATACGTGTGAAGAGCTTGTCGAAGAGGGGACATTAGCTTACCAAGCAGGCAACGAACCGGAAGATGCAGCTATGGAATCAGTTACCGCCATACCCAGAGAGCAGGCTACGTCTCTTGGAGTCGAGTTGGTAGCTAATGATAGCCATTGGGACAACAACGGCATTGCTCTATGGTGGGAAGGTATTGACATAGAGGTTTCTCATTGGATTGTGGAGCGCTCTACCGATGCAGATGGGCCGTGGGAAGTAGTAACAATCAGAACGCCTAGCGAGCTGCTACCTGAAGATGACCCTCTCAAGTATGCAAGAGTCTGGGATTCTAAGCTGCCTCCCGGCCACCACTACTATTACCGACTTTTTGCGTGCACCAATGAAGGTAGCACTGGCTACTCAAATGTTGTTGAAGCGACCGTGCCCGACTTCATGCCTGGCTTGGTACCGCCCATAGAGGAAAGAGTGAAATTGACCGCGCCCTGCTGAAGTAAGCGACCTCTCGCTACTGGCAATAGGTGGTTGCGTCTGGATAACTCAAAGGCCCAGCCACATCTCGAAGATGGTTCTGCCTACCGTCAACTTAGGCCCACCAAACTGGACAAAATCAAGAACTTTCACCTTGAGGTTCAGGTTAGCAGTCTGACATTGGCCTTGGGCTAGGAATGCCCTGAGGGTCCCAAGAGAGGAAGCCGCGACGTATGACGGGATGCCCCGCCAACAACTCTCCCATCGCCCGCGCATTGGGGGACGACTTTATCAATCTACACACGGCGGTGCGTAAGCACTACTCTGAACCAACGGTGGTTGTGAGTGGGGTCATGGACTGTTGGCAATCAGCACAAGTGGGACAGATTAGGACCCGAGAAGGTTATTATTATGAAGAGCTGCGTGGGAGCTCCCTGAGGGTCTTGTTGTAGCGTCTTCGCCGTTCTAACGTCTGGACCTGCACCTCCTTTCTCCGTTGGAGGATCTGCTCCCGCCTTCCGTTGAGCATGTCTGCGGGCGTCACGTTGCCCAGCGCCTTGTGATAGCGTCGGTAGTTGTAGTAGGCCACGAAGGCGGCGATTGCTGCTTCCAGGGCAGAAGGCATCTCGTAGGGGACCTGTTTGACGTCCCGCTTGATACTCTGGTGATAGCGCTCGAGCTTGCCATTGGTCTGAGGGTGGAACGGCGCGGCCAGAATGTGCTTGATTCCCACCAGGTGCAGGTAGTCTCTCAAGCCACGGGACACATAACCTGAGCCGTTATCGCTCAGCAGGCTGGTCCGGTCGGCCACTGGGACCTCAGTCATGCCGGTCTTGTCCACGGCCTCTTGGACCACCTCGATGAGAGAGTCGGTGGTCATGTCCTGCTGGAGCTTGTGGGCCAGTATGAAGCGGGAGTAGTCGTCCATCACGGTGACCAGGTAGTAGTAGCCCCAACCGATCACCTTGAAGTAGGAGGCGTCGGTAGCCCACATCTGGTGAGGGCCGCTGGTCTTGCGATGGTACTCTTTGCCGGCCTTGAGCTGCATCTCGGGTGACTTCACAAGACCTTCTCTGCACAGGATGCGATACACAGTGGACTCGGATACAGCGAAGGCCAGGTTGTCTGTAGACCACGCTGCCAACTGGCGGCTACTTAGCTCCGGCATCTCCCCGGCCGCTTCCAGGATCGACCGTTCCTCCTGAGGTCTAAGGCGGTTCCACGGTGGAGCGCTGGCTCCAGGTCGGTCCTCGAGACCTTGTTGATGTTGTTGTCGCATCAACCACCGATAGTAGGTGCTCTTGGGAACACCCAGGTCTCTGAGCACCCGACGCTTGGCCAGCGGTGATGCGGCTACACTGGCCAGGACCGTCGCCTTCTCAACGGCGCTCATCCGCTGGTACCGACGCCGTTCTGGGGCATTGGTATGGCCGTTTTTTTCAGACGGTAGACCTCGAGGGATAGCTCGGCTACCAGCTGCTTGAACTCGCCGTTCTCCCGCTTGAGATCCTGGATCTCCTGCCGGGTGGCATCGCGCACCGTGTCACGGGACAGCCGCTCCCTGCCCGCCTCCATGAACTCCTTGGTCCACGAGTAGTAGGAGTGGGGCTTGATACCCTCCCGCCGGCACAGGTCGTTCACGGTGACCTCGCGGCGGAAGCCCTCCAGCACGATACGGATCTTCTCTTCCGGGGTGTATTTGCGCCGGGTAGCCGCTCTAACTCGTCGAACGAAGGACCTAGTCTGCTCCGACCGTTGATCGGCGGCCTCGGCCTTGCTGGCGTCTGACTGGGACATCGCTGCTCCTTTCATGAGGTACTCTACCCTCACTTCAGGAGCTCTCACCACTCTCAGACTCTCGGGTTTTCTACCCCTCTCACGTGTCCCATTATCGCTGACGGTCTACAGTGGCTAATGCTGTAGTGCTCCCGAATCTGGGGCGGCAATCAGCATATCTCTACGGTTTCAGCGTCAACATCCGATTCGTATTGGGCCGGTTGACACTCTACACAGAACGTAAACGAATTTCCGATTGGCGCTCCGGCCCCACTATGCTACTAGCTGGAGATTTTGGTATTGCTACCTCCGACTGAAGCTAAGTCAACCGCCCACCAGTATCTGAGCTATTGGTGTCTATTTGGTAACAAGTATGTGCGACCTTACGGGCGGCGGTAGTGGCGGCCCAGTTCCGAGGCGTAGCGCCGTCCCAACGTGGCGCCTTCGGCCTCCAGCCATTCGGTGAACCGGGTGGAGGCGGTGGGTGGGTCAGCCGACACCAGATGGCCCGCCAACAGGCCGTCTATTTCATCCCTGGTCAGCACCACATCCCGCACCAACCAACCCGCCATTCGGGCGGCCAGCAGCGCCACCGAAGGCCGTACGTGAATCAGCCGGGCTCGGCTGCCTACTCGGCGAGCTATGAGCCGTACCATCTCCTCAAACGTGAATGTCTCAGGTCCCACCGTGTCTAATACGACATCTTCACTTCCCGCTCCGGTATTCACGGCAAGTTGCGCCAGGTCGTCTACGAACACCGGCTGGATCGGATAGTCCCCAGACCCTGCGATGGGGAACGCTGGAAACCGCCGCAGGAACCAGGCGATGTTGTTTATCAGCACATCCTCGGGGCTGAACAGCACCGTGGGTCTGAGGATGGCGTAGGACAACCCAGACTCGTGGATCGCCTTCTCCACCAGGGCCTTCCCCCGGAAGTAAGGAAGTGGCGAGTCTTCCGAGGGGTTGGTGATGCTGATATGGACGATGCGTCTAACGCCGGCTTCGACCGCCGCTGCTATCAGGGTGCGGGAGTTCTGGACGGCGACCTCATACGTGACCGTGCCTCGTGCGAAGCGAATCCAATAGGTGTTGTACAGAGTGGCGGCTCCCCGAAGATTTTCCACCAAACCGTTAAAGTCGCCGAAGTCCAGAGGTAGAGCCTCCACCCGATCACCGAAGGGGCTGCGGGAGGCGGGAGTACGGGTCAACGTTTTCACAATGCCACCCTGTTCCAGCAACCGCCGAGCGATGTACTTGCCACTGTAGCCAAAGGCCCCAGTGACGACCGAGAGACTAGATCGGCTCATTGCCTTCCTGACCTCCGAGATCAGCAATGGCTGCAACAAGGAGCGCGAGCGCCGCTGGCAAATAGAACATGCCGATGGAAGCTATCGCTACAAAACAGAATCCCAGAAGCACGACGGCGGGACCCCAAAGAAGCACCTTTCGTACCGTCTGGCTCTTGGCGGTGAGCCGGAGGCCCAACAAAGTGATGGCGGTCAAGAATATAGGCACAAGCAGCAACAGGACGACATGCAACCCATTCTCCGCTATCAGAGTAAGCTCATCCAGGTCCGCTCGCCGACAGACTCACCAGGGAGTGCTGGAGCTACTGACTCACCCTGGTACACCGGCACGAACGCAAACCCGATCCCCGCAACCGAAGCAAAGGCATGGGCGATCCATGCAGATACCGTCGCTAGCCGATAGACCTCAGATGTCCCTCCGTACCAAGCGCTACTACGTTTCGTGCATCGGACTCCCGGATATCACGGAGCGCCTGAGTTGAGATGGCTAAACCCCGGCGTGGTAAAATCGAAACTTAGATGCCTCTCCGTTCTAGCAGGGTTCGTTGGATTTAACGACATTGCTGTAGTAATTGCATTCGTGAAGACGAAAAAGCTTTGGTATGAGTCGGAGATTCACATACTCTGCAATTCTGGTAGTAGCGCTGACGTTGATTGCCGCTGCGGGGATTTTGTGCGCCCGAGGCACGGGTGGTTACGAATCGGCACCTGGTCACAAATCGAAGATATCCCACGAGGCCGCTCCTCGAACGATAGACCCTAGGATCGTTAGGCAGATGCCTCTAGCAGACGCGTCGAGTCAAATCTACGAGCTTTGGCAGAGAGAAGGCTTGCAAGGCTTCACAGGGATGCGGTTTGACAATGACAAGGGGGAAGTAATCCTCTACTGGAAGGGACAAGTCCCTCACAGGATGGCCGCGCTTGTGCGGACGTTGCGGACCAGCGTCCCAGTTCGAGTCGTTGAAAGACCCTACTCACTCGTAGAGCTTCAGCGGGAAGCAAGGCGGCTTGTCGAACTTGATCTCTCCGGGGCAGGCGTTAATGTCACTGAGGCAGGACCTCTCCCTGATTTCTCAGGAATAGGAGTCGGGATTGAACCCACTGAGCGGCTTGACTCGGCGCAACAGATCGACCGGGCCCGTCAGGTCGTCGAGAGTGATTACCTTCTCGAATTCACAGTTGCCCCAGCGCTGGAACCATTGATTTCTCCGAATCGTTAGCGGGGTTCCTAGTTGGCCTCGTCCTGGTGATGTCGCCCGAAGGGACCGAGCGATAGCCCAACTCTAGTTATGTCCCCACCCTTTGCAACCCCCGCAGTTGCAAAGGCGACCCCGGCGGCAGTGGCTGGCCCTTGGCCATGTCTTTTGCCGCCTGCTCAGTCTTGACTAGCCTAAAGGGACGACATCCGACACCTACCCGAGTAGCCGATAGTTCGTCCGAATACCGGATGGGTCATCTCAAAGTTGACACTGAAACTGGCTTCACTCTCTCCGGTTTCGGTGGTGCAGCCACCTCCGAAAGGCGAGACCCAGGTGGGGAACCCAATAATCAGCCCAAGAAAAGGTACTCTTAACACGTACTTCCGGATCTCATAGACCAAGCTTCCTACGTCGTCAACTCGCAAGTTCGACTCTACGCCCAGACCCCATCTCGTAGTTTCGATGATTCTATGGTCGCCTGAAAATACCATGTGAGAAGAGAACGTCACGTCCCTACGAGAGCCATCGTTGCCGAAGAAGGTCCTGAGCCAATGCATCATTCCCGAACCATCGACTTGGCTGTGCACGGTGAATTCAACATTCTCTCCGCTATGCGGGACCGGCGCACGGAACAGCATGTATGAGAGCGATGCTACTGGCCTGATTGCCGTCTTAACATTGATACTGTCCATGACTGTAGACCGTCAGCGATAATGGGACACGTGAGAGGGGTAGAAAACCCGAGAGTCTGAGAGTGGTGAGAGCTCCTGAAGTGAGGGTAGAGTACCTCATGAAAGGAGCAGCGATGTCCCAGTCAGACGCCAGCAAGGCCGAGGCCGCCGATCAACGGTCGGAGCAGACTAGGTCCTTCGTTCGACGAGTTAGAGCGGCTACCCGGCGCAAATACACCCCGGAAGAGAAGATCCGTATCGTGCTGGAGGGCTTCCGCCGCGAGGTCACCGTGAACGACCTGTGCCGGCGGGAGGGTATCAAGCCCCACTCCTACTACTCGTGGACCAAGGAGTTCATGGAGGCGGGCAGGGAGCGGCTGTCCCGTGACACGGTGCGCGATGCCACCCGGCAGGAGATCCAGGATCTCAAGCGGGAGAACGGCGAGCTCAAGCAGCTGGTAGCCGAGCTATCCCTCGAGGTCTACCGTCTGAAAAAAACGGCCATACCAATGCCCCAGAACGGCGTCGGTACCAGCGGATGAGCGCCGTTGAGAAGGCGACGGTCCTGGCCAGTGTAGCCGCATCACCGCTGGCCAAGCGTCGGGTGCTCAGAGACCTGGGTGTTCCCAAGAGCACCTACTATCGGTGGTTGATGCGACAACAACATCAACAAGGTCTCGAGGACCGACCTGGAGCCAGCGCTCCACCGTGGAACCGCCTTAGACCTCAGGAGGAACGGTCGATCCTGGAAGCGGCCAGGGAGATGCCGGAGCTAAGTAGCCGCCAGTTGGCAGCGTGGTCTACAGACAACCTGGCCTTCGCTGTATCCGAGTCCACTGTGTATCGCATCCTGTGCAGAGAAGGTCTTGTGAAGTCACCCGAGATGCAGCTCAAGGCCGGCAAAGAGTACCATCGCAAGACCAGCGGCCCTCACCAGATGTGGGCTACCGACGCCTCCTACTTCAAGGTGATCGGTTGGGGCTACTACTACCTGGTCACCGTGATGGACGACTACTCCCGCTTCATACTGGCCCACAAGCTCCAGCAGGACATGACCACCGACTCTCTCATCGAGGTGGTCCAAGAGGCCGTGGACAAGACCGGCATGACTGAGGTCCCAGTGGCCGACCGGACCAGCCTGCTGAGCGATAACGGCTCAGGTTATGTGTCCCGTGGCTTGAGAGACTACCTGCACCTGGTGGGAATCAAGCACATTCTGGCCGCGCCGTTCCACCCTCAGACCAATGGCAAGCTCGAGCGCTATCACCAGAGTATCAAGCGGGACGTCAAACAGGTCCCCTACGAGATGCCTTCTGCCCTGGAAGCAGCAATCGCCGCCTTCGTGGCCTACTACAACTACCGGCGCTATCACAAGGCGCTGGGCAACGTGACGCCCGCAGACATGCTCAACGGAAGGCGGGAGCAGATCCTCCAACGGAGAAAGGAGGTGCAGGTCCAGACGTTAGAACGGCGAAGACGCTACAACAAGACCCTCAGGGAGCTCCCACGCAGCTCTTCATAATAATAACCTTCTCGGGTCCTAATCTGTCCCACTTGTGCTGATTGCCAACAGTCAAGACAGCGGCAGCTTACCTAAATATCGGACGGAAGGGGTGTCCTTAGCAAGTGGCTAGCAATAGACCGGTAGCAGTCCCATGCCAGCTTTGTTGGCGCACGCACATCCTCCACCGTCAATATCCAACAGCTATGCTCAGGATAGGCATCAATGTCCAAGTCATGTGCAACCATTATTTGTTCCTTCAGCGAAACATCATGGCTTAGACCCTCAATGAGTCCCAGGCCGAAGTCCTTGCCCTTCCACTTCAAATCAATAACCTTCCCCAATATAGGGACTCTTTTGATGCGTTTTGTTCTAATTGCCACCTTGGGAAATCCAGCTGTGATCCTTGAGTCGGGCACACCATACTCGATGTACCATAACGCTTTGTTATCGGGGTCATTGTCCTTACTGATATTAACCCAGTGAATCAGCGCATCTTGTGTGTCAATTATCCCAAGGGATTTCCCCCAGGGAGCAATTTTTTCTTCTGGCCGGCCACGCTCTGAAATCTGGGCCTGTATGCCTAGAATGCGAAGGTGAGCGCAAAGCTTATCCCTCTCGCTCATCCGGGTGAGGATCGATCTTAGGGGCGTGGCAATATACCTTCCGAACTCCAACTTGTCCATTCTCGCTGACAATTGGGGCTGATTCAAGTCGACGCTATTAACCCGTGACCGTATCAGAGTGTTGCTACCAATGGGTAATTGGGACTTGACGTATGCCCAACGACGGGGGTTAGGTGTAGGGCCTGAAACCTCTGGGCTTCCAGGCAGTCCAAACATCGTCTCTAACGCATCGAAAGCCAGCCGGTAGGCACGCGGAAGCAAGGGAAAGGGCGAAGGTGGACTCCGGTACTACCCTGGCAGGTAAAGGGCGGTCTATACGCAACGACGGGCACAGTACCGTTTTGCGGCCCCCGACTTAGAGAGAGTGTCCTGGATGACTACGCGTATTTCAAGTCATTACCGATGGTCGGGGCTCGCATCCCATCTGCCTGCCCTCTAGGTGGCGTAACCTCATTCCAATCCCGCACTAAAGTGTATAGCTTCCAAGCACAGAGATTTCTGACTAGGGTCACCACGGTCACGACGTGGCGAGCAAGCGTCGAGCTATGGATTCATACCAGTCCCAAATGCCTCTCCTAGGAACGTTACGAGCCCAATTGGTCCTGAGTGCCCAACACTGTAGCTTGTGACGTGTAAAAATATGGGTCTCCGGGGCAACTTTCATGAGTATGTCAATCAGGGATTCGTCCGAGTTCAGCCTATTGACCGCTGTTGAACCCGGTCCCGATCCTTCCCACACGACTGCTTTCACGTCGCCAAACAGCGGGAATGACCTCTTGTAGTTGGGCGTGATCCACCCATCACCGACCGTCCGTGAGGATAATTGTGGGTCAGGTATCAGATAGTCGACAAAAGTGCGGGTCAAGTCGGCGAGGTCGTAGGAGTAGGAGATGCGCCACACGTAAGCTGCATGTATCGGAGAGTCAGAAATCTCAATGACATGGCCAGACCCGACGACGAGAGAATACTCCTCAAAGGGATGGCCGCGCTCCGGCAGCGTGGCACTGACTCCAATAGCCGTCAGACGCTCTGCGAGGACATTGTGCGGATCCCTAGAGAATAAACTCATCAATTTGCTCACGGGAAGTTAGCACCAGCAACGATGTGCATTGAACAGGAAGGTGCCCCTGACTTCAACCGGCTCCACCACCGCCACACCTTCACTTCCTCCTTCGCACCAGTGCGCGCCGTCCGAGCGCCTCGTCGATCAGGTCCAAACATCGTTTCTAACGAGGCGAAAGGGCGCTAGCAAGGCTAGGGAAGAGGTCGGAAGTGGACTCCAACACGACTCCTCTCACAAGAAGCTCCTTGCCAAGGGCGGTATACGGCTCTGACCGCCCACACGATGGCGATGCGCGTGCGCAAGCCAAAATTAGGATGTGGCAGCCGCCACTTGACCAGTGGACTCGGCGGCACCCTAAACTGGGTGCCATGGATGCCAACTCATATTTCAAGACATTGCCCGATGGGCGGGTGCAAGTCCTTCGGACCCGAAACGGACGTGGGTAGCGGGTCCTGGGGGGATTCAACAACCAGGGTCAACCTAGCTTTAGGAGCCACTTTATGTTGAAACTTACTGACCGTTGCATGGATCTCAATCAACAGGGCCTCCCTCAGGCCTATGAATCGGGATTGTCCAGGGCTAAGCAACCTGTCCAAGCAGATCAAATCCGCCTCGCCTAAGGATCGTCGGCAATCCTTTTTGCATCCGCGCAGTGGACCAGAGTAATCAGCGCTTGAGCCAGGGCGACCTTGTATGCGTGGTCAGAAGTTGCGGCACTATCGGCGATTATTTTTTGCAATTCCTTCATTTGCTCTAAGTGCCTTCCCTAGGGGAAACCCTGGGTCATGAAGGCAGTGTTAGCCTCCCCCAGGCCCCTGTGCGGACACACTGTGCCTGGGCAGACGCCCCAGTTTTAATAGTGTGAGGCGCGGTGCCCCCGGCTTCCTGCGCCACGCTGGAGCCCAGGTCCGCCCTATTGCCGATGCATGCCATAACTCTGAGGTCGTGTCGTCGCTTATGACCAACAACCTGCCCGTGGGAACTGAGACGCTGACCCTTCGTCAGGTCCAATGCCCCCTCAACCAGCCCCGCTGCCCTCTGACCGAAGCCCTGGCGCAGGCCAGGGCCTACGCCAGGGGGCTGGAACGTGAAATCCAGGCGCACATGACCGCCGAGGCAGACCTGAAAATAGCCCGGGACACCGCCCTGAAGGCCTCGCTCGCAAAGTCTGAGTTCCTGGCCAACATGAGCCATGAGATCCGCACGCCCATGAACATCATCATGGGCGTGACCGACCTATTACAGGAAACCGTCCTGGACTTCCAGCAGCACCAGTACGTCGCCACATTCAAGAGCGCGGGAGAGAGCCTGCTGAGGCTTCTGGACGATATTTTAGACCTGTCGAAAGTGGAGTCCGGCCGGCTGGAGTTGGAGCAATCACCGTTCAACCTGGCGGACCTGCTGGACGAAACATTCCGATTTTTGGACATCCGCGCCCGGGAAAAGGGGCTCCGGCTGCATTACAGGATCGAGCCAGAGGCGCCGGTCCGCCTGACCGGAGACGCGGGTCGCCTTCGTCAGGTGCTTACCAACATCGTCGGGAACGCGGTCAAGTTCACGCGGGAGGGGGAGGTCTTTTGCCACGTCCGGCGGGATTCCAACGGCGCGGCGGAAGGTTGTCTCTTGTTCACGGTCAGCGATACAGGGATCGGTATCAGAGAAGAGCAACAGGGGGACATCTTCGAGAGCTTCTCCAGGGCGAAGTGCGACGCCGCCCGGCAGGCCGTCGGCACAGGGTTGGGCCTGGCCATATCCCGCAGGCTTGTTCATCTACTGGGCGGTTGTATATGGGTGGAAAGCGAGTATGGCGCGGGAAGCACCTTCCACTTCACCGCCAGATTCCAGGTCCAGCCCGACCAGGCGGAAGTCAGGGACTGCCCGTCAGGTGGGACGAGAGAACTGGCCGTTGCCAGACCCTACACCGGCGCAGCACCGCGGCTCTGCCCGAGGCCCGGGGTCCAGGACCCCGTCAGAATACTGCTGGTGGAGGACTCGGTAGATAACCAGATGCTGGTTACCACATATCTGAGCAAGGCCGCCTGTCGCGTTGAGGTAGCGGACAACGGGATGGTGGCCGTTGAGATGTTCCAAAGCGGGAGCTATGACCTGGTCCTGATGGATATGCAGATGCCTGAGATGGACGGATATCTGGCGACCAGGCTGATCAGGGAGTACGAGCGCCGCAGAGGCGGGCGGCAGGTGCCCATTGTTGCCCTCACAGCTTCTGCCCTGGATGATGACCGCCGGAAGAGCTTGGAGGCCGGCTGCACCGCTCACCTGAGTAAACCCATTAGAAAGGCAACCCTGTTGGAAACTATCCGAATGCTTTCCGAGACGGGGCCGGAATAATGGAAGACGCCTCTTTCAACGCCGGAACGCAAATAGCTATTCATGTAGATAAGGAGATCCAGGACTTGATTTCCCCGTTTCTAGAGCGGCGGCGCCACGAATCGTCGCTGATTCTGGCCGCTTTACAGCGGAATGAGTACGATGCCATTGCCTCCTTCGGACATCGAATTGCGGGCGTCGGGCTGAGCTTCGGGTTCGGCCAAGTCGCCAACATCGGAGCCGCGCTGGAAACAGCGGCCGGGAGAAAGCAGCGGGAAACCATCAGAGCACTGGCCCACGATCTGGCCACTTACGTTGATACCGTGCGGGTCGTCTTCGACTAGCGCTCTTCACCAGTCGCCCTGAGTCTCGTCCAAGTAACGCAGCGTAGCGCGCACGCGAGGGTTCATGTTGGATGCTCCAGTAAGCTGAAGCTCCTGATAAATCAGGCTGATGTATAGCTCCACCGTTTTCTCCGAGAGATTGAGCTCCCGGGCAATCCCCATATTGCTGTATCCCTGGGCGATGAGCTTCAGCACCTCAATCAGCCTGGGCGTAAGACGCTGAACTGCGGAATCCGGCTTGGGCTGGAGCCCTTTCACCACCTCCGGGTCCAACACCAACATGCCGTCTATGCTCCCTCGAATGGCTCTCACCAGCGTGGAGAGGTTTGGCACGGACTGCTTGAGCAGGTAGGACCAGCCGCTGGACTCGCGCAAGGGCAGGCTTTCGATGTACCGGCGGCTCTTGTGTGTCGAAAGGATGACCACGCCGGTGTCTCCGCTTTCCGCCTTTATCCTGTTAGCCGCTTCTATACCGTTCATCTCCCCTTCCAGCTCAATGTCCATTATCACCGCGTCCGGCCTCAGCTCCCGCGCCAGGTTCACTGCGGACTCTCCGTCGCCCGTGGTAGCCAGGATCTCAATTCCCGGCTCCGAAGAGAGGCACCGCCGTAGCAGTTCCGCCAAAAGTGGCTCGTCTTCCACTAGCATCACCGTGAATGCGTTTCGGTCCAGGGGGCTATCCGGCGCTGTTTGTGAAACGGGGTCCGACCCCACAATCTTCCTCCGGTCACAGCCTGGGCGCCCGCTCCCATCAACGCCCGCATGGACCAGAAAAAGGGGAGGTCCGGTTGCATTGCTGGAAGGCGCCAAATACATATTGGACGGTTTGGCGCCGTAGTAATCAGGATTGCATCCCAGGCGCCGTATCGCGCCGGCATTGAGGGCGGCGGTCACGCGGACTCAGGGGTCTATTATCCAAGAGGGGTGATAAATACTGGCGTACCGACACTGTTGGCACCGGCACAGGGGCGCACGATGGCCTTTGTCGACCGGATAGGGTGGAGGCGAGGTGCTGATTCTAAGAACAGCATTACCCGCCAGGCCGCACCCCACGCGGTGGGGGTAAGCTAAGTGTTACTCACCCAGGTTAATGACGATATTGTCAGGGCCACGGGAGAGGATCGCTTCCGCTTCATCGTCATAGGGGTTGCCCTCAATATGGGGTAGATGAGCAGGGACGAAAATGAAATCTCCGGGGCCGCCTTCCACAGACTCCTTGAAATCCTCGCCAAAGTAGACGCGGATGCGGCCCTTGAGCACGTAAGCGGCGGTCTCGGCCTCGCCGTGGTGGTGCGGTGGTCCCATGGTGTTGGGAGTGCAGGTGACGTGTCCCAGCCAAATCTTACTGGCGCCGGCGGTGTTTCCGTCTATTCCCGGCCGGCGTTCCATGCCACGCGTCTGGGTGGTGGTGCTGGCGGGCTGGGTCCCGTGTACCACCTTTACCTGCTGGCCGCTCACTGAAGTGCTCATGCCGGGCCTCCTAACCTGAGTTTAGTCCCTAACCAGGGAGTTATTTGAGTTCTAACCTGGGGAGCGATTCGATGGCATCATAGGCCTGGTGCGCGGGAGCGTCAAGAATCAGCCTGCCGGGCCGCCCCTACTTAAACGCCGGCAGCACCTTATCACAGAAAAGCCGCATAGAGCCCTCCACCATCTCCCGGGTATAGCCCCCGCCCACGCCGGCGTTGAACTCTAAAATGAACCGCTCCAAGCCAAAGAGGTCCATCATCTCATTCAGCCGCTCAATGACCATCTCCGGCGTTCCTACCACCACCCGCTCGCGCTGAGCCTGCTCCCAGGTTGTGCTCAGCAGCTCTTGACCGCGCCGCATCCGTTCCTCCTTGGCGTCCGCGTCCAGATGTTGGGCAGATTCCAGGTTCTCCTCCCCCAGCTGGTGGTAAATGCGCAGCATGCTTTCCGCCGTCGCCGAGAGGGCGTGCTGCTTCGACTCAGCCACGTACAGAGGGACTCTCAGCACCATATTGGGCTCCCCTTGGTGCCCTGCCTTCTTCCAGGCATCCTTGTATATCTGAGCGTGCTCTACCACCATTTGCACTGGCAGGGTACGAATGCCCAGAAAGATTGGGTAGCCCAGCCGGCCCACCATCTCGTAGGTGTCCGGCGTAGAGGCGGCAATGCGAATGGGGGGATGGGGCTTCTGGTAGGGCTTCGGCTCCAGCCGGACATTGTCATAGGAGTAAAACTGGCCCTGGTAGGAGAAGGTCTCACATGTCCATGCTTTTTTCATGATCTCCAGGTACTCCAGGAGCCTGGGGCGGCTTTCGCCTATGGCCAGCTTGTAGGGAACTATGTCCCGTGGCAGGGTGCTCCGTCCCACGCCCAGGTCGAACCTGCCGTGGCTTATCTGGTCTATCGTGCTCACCTCTTCGGCGAACCTCAACGGATGTCCCATGGGCAGGATGAGGATGGCGGTCCCCACCCGCAGCCGCCTTGTCCTGGCGGCAATGGCCGCCGCCGTGATGAGCGGCGCCGTGGGGCCGAACCCCTCCTGAGAGTGGTGCTCGGCGATCCACACCCCGTCTAACCCCATGGCCTCGGCTATGTCCACCTGGGCCATAGCTTCATCGTAGGCCACGGAGGGATGGGTGCCCGGGTCCTGGTTAAACTCTACGGTGAAACCGAACTCCATTAGACTCCTTTAACGATGCATGCCGAAAGCACCGCTTTTGCTTTCGGCCACTGTATCCTGAAAAATAGCGCACATCGAGCCGCGGCGCAACGATGCAGAGCTAAACTTTGCTTCTGTTGCCACTTCTGCGCCCGTGTGCTATACACCCCTGGGCCACGGGGCTGAACGCCCGCCGCCTGGCCCTGGCGAGAACGCCATTCGCCACTGTTACAATCATTGGGACCAGACCCTTCGAAGATCGGACTCGGACGGCGTGGGCTAAAGGAAACCTGCGTTGGACCTGGTCCCGGCGTTAAACATTAGAGGAGGCAACCATGGCAAGACAGACATTCTTTCCCAGCGCATTATCCCGGCCCAGCGGCTTCTCCCCGGCAACCCGGGTAGGTAACGTCGTTTTCGTATCGGGACAGGTGGGTGTGGACGTTAACGGTAAACTGGCGGGCGCAGACTGTGGCGCTCAGGCGGAGCAGTGCTTGAACAACGTGGAGGCGGCGCTGCGGGACGCCGGGGCCGGTTTGGAGGATTTGACCAAGATCACCACCTTCCTGGTGAACATGGAAGACTACCCGGCATACGCCGCGGCGCGGTTGAAGCGGTTTCCGGAGAACGGACCGGCCAGCAGCACCGTGGGCGTGAATGCACTGGTGAGGCCGGAGCTGCTGATAGAGATTGAGGCGGTGGCGGTGCTGTCCTAAGGCAGGACTCGGCCCTACTCCGCCGTCTGGCCGCCGTCTATCACCAGCTCCGTGCCCGTGACGAAGGAAGACTCGTCTGAGGCTAGGTAGAGGGCGCCGTAGGCCACGTCTTCCGAGGTGCCTATTCTGTTCAACGCCAGCTTAGACAGCATCTCCGCTCGACTGTCCGCATCTGGCCACACCTGGTCGCCCATGGCGGTATCGATGGGGCCGGGGTGAATGGAGTTCGCGCGGATTCCTTCGCGTCCGTACTGTAGCGCGGTGCTCTTAGTGAAGAGCCGCACCGCTCCTTTGGAGGCGCTATACGCCGGACTGCGGCGGCTGCCCACCAGCCCCGCTGCCGAGGATATGTTGATGATTGAGCCGCCGCCGGCCTTTCGCATTTCCGGAATGGCCAGCTTGGTGCCTAGGAAGACGCCTTTGGAGTTTACGTCATGAATCAGGTCCCATTCCTGCTCCGAGGTATCCTCCACTCTGTCCCTGCGCCAAATCCCGGCGTTGTTGACCAGCACGTCCAGTTTTTCGAAGCTGGAGACGGTGAGCTGCACGGCGCGGCGCCAGTCACCCTCCTGAGTCACATCAAGGTGAACGTACAGGGCGTCGCCACCGGCCTCGGCGATGTCAGCGGCAACGCGGGCACCCTCTTCGTCCAGCACGTCGGCCACCACCACCTTGGCGCCCTCGCTGGCGAAGAGGCGCGCTTCTACGGCGCCCTGCCCTCGGGCGCCGCCGGTAATCAGGGCCACCTTGCCAGCTAGTCGCATAGCGCACCATCCAAATCGCGGTTAGGAATAGTTCAGAACTAGAATGTCCACTACAGGCATCCTGACGGCAATTCTAGCCGTAGCAGTCCAGGGAGACAACGCCGAGGAGCGGCCGCCGCCCGGTGCCGTGGCATGTGGGCGGGGCTGGCCTTATGATAGATATCCAGTGTGGCGGTTGGGTGGCAAAGGATTAGACCAATAATCAAGAGGTGAGCGTGGGACTGAACAAGACATTGCCGGTCCTAGTTCTGCTGGTTGCCATGGTACTTTTGGTGGGATGCCGTCCGCTGGGCACCCGCACCCCCACGGCGGAGGGCACCGCAGACCCGGCGCCTGCGGCCGTGACGGCAACGGTCACCGCGACGGCGGAGGCTGCAGTTGACCCCACCCGCTCGCCTGCTCCCGCTCCAACCAACACGCCTACACCCTCCCCAACGCCCCCGCCCCCGTCCACCAGCACTCCCACGCCTGACCCGGCGGATGAAGTTCGGGCGCGAGTAAATAGCGTGGTGAAAGCTGGGAGGCTGGTGCGTTTTTGGAACGACCCGCCTACGCTGGACCCGCACCTGACCGCTGATTCCACCTCGGGCGCCATTATCGTCGAGGTATTCGGAGGGCTGGTCACCATCACGCCGGAGCTGGACATCATCCCGGACCTGGCCCGGGACTGGGACCTGAGCGAAGACGGGCGAACGTACACATTCCATCTCCGGGAAGACGCCCTCTTTCATGACGGCACTCCCGTTACGGCCCACGACGTTAAGTGGTCCCTGGAGCGGGCCGCAGACCCTCTCACCAGGTCAAATGTTGCGGACACCTACCTGGGGGACATTGTTGGGGTACGGGAAAAGCTGTCCGGTGAAGCCGCCGAAATTGAGGGAGTCAGGGTTGAGGACGACCACACCATCGCCATCACCATTGATACGCCCAAGGCCTATTTCCTGGCCAAGCTGACCTACCCTACCGCTTTTGTTTTGGACAAGAACAACGTGGAGAGCGGCGCGGACTGGGTCCAGAGGCCCAACGCCACCGGGCCGTTCAAGCTGGCTGCGTACACCCGTGGGGAAGAGCTGCTGCTGACGAAGAACGAGAACTATCATCTGGGCCCGCCTAGGCTTCAAGAAGTCCGCTTCTTAATGGGCTCTGCCGATGCGGTGCTGATGTACAGCGGCGATGAGGTGCACCTCCTGCAGTTGGGCCAGATAAACGTGGACCCCTTCCTGGACCCCTCTAACCCGTTAAGCCAGGAGATCAAAGAAAGCCCACCCCTATTTAGCGTGAACTACGTCGGCATGAACGTGAACGAGCCGCCCTTTGACGACCTCAAGGTCAGGCAGGCGTTTAACTACGCCATAGACAAGCAGTTCATTTCAGAGGCCCTGTTTGAAGGGGCGCTGACCGTAGCCGTGGGGGTGCTGCCGCCGGGATTTCCTGGCTACAACCCGGACCTGAAGGGCTATGAGTACAATCCGGAGCTGGCGCGGCAACTGTTGGAGGATTCGTCCTACGGAGACCAGCTAGACGAGCTAGGGCCTATCGTCTTGACGATGCCCGGCGCCTTTGGCAGCCCCCCGTCGATTCAGTTTCAGGTGATCCTAGAGATGTGGCAGCAAAACCTGGGGCTGGAGGTGGAGGTGCTGGTCACCGAGTGGGCCACATACCTTCAGGACCTGGATAAGCGCCGCTTCCAGCTTTTCGGAGGGCTGGGCTGGATAGCGGACTATCCGGACCCGGAGAATTTCTTGGACATCCTGTTCCACAGCCAGAGTAGCTCCAACCACACCGGTTATAGCAACCCTCTGGTGGATGAGCTCCTGGAAAGGGCCAGGGAGGAGCAGCGCCCGGCCGGGCGAGTTGAGCTGTACCGGCTGGCGGAAACGGTGATCCTGGAGGACGCCTCCTGGGTGCCGCTGTGGCACGGCGGCACCCAGTATGTGCTGGTGAAACCGTACGTGAAGGACTATTTTCTCTCGCCCATTAACGTTCCCGTGCTCCGGTACGTGTACCTCTCTCAAGACTGACCCTGCCGGTACGTTTCGATAGGCGGTTACGCCCATCTCTCGGAGGAGAGTAGAAATGAGCAAAAAGGCTGAAAGCAGTGAACTGGCGGACCGGTTCGCGAAGGCCCTGCAAATTGACGGGGCGCCAGGCTACGCGTTGGAGCTGGGGCAGATGGCAGGCATGTTGATAAGCTGTATTGAGCTTGGCAGGCTTAAGCTGCAAATGCTCACCGGTCTCCAGAATGAGATGCCTCAAATGAGCTGCGATGCGGGAACCAGCGAGCTGAAGGAACTGCTGACCAACGTGATAATCATGAGCAACCGGCTGGGGCAGCGCGAAGCGGAGCTGGCTTCGCTGCTGGCGCCCATGGCAGAGAACGGGTCATCCGCAACGGTGGCCGTGGACCGCGATGCAGTGTCCGGTTGGGCGAAAGCCATCGCCGAGGCGTACCAGCGAGTCACCGCCACCGCGTCTCCTCACACATAGCGGCACCCACAAAAGAAGGGAGTCCACAGGCAGTTGACGCCCCTTGGCGGGATTCTGAGGGTGTCCCTCAGAAATACTTTTAAAAACCTTCCGGGGCGGGTGGGGCGGAACTACCAACCTGTGATTTGAAGCCCTTAGGAGCACCCAACCATCGCCCTGGCTAATCGGCGCCAGAAGACCTATCCGCCAGCTTGCTAGCCATCCCCGCTCCACAATATTCATCCCTGGTGGTGCCGGTCGCAACCGGTCGGTGGGATTGCCTGGAAACTAGCAGCGGTCCCACTTCGGTTCCTGCCCGTACAGGAGAGTGCAGTGGACCTGGGTTCACTGCATGGGGGGCTGGGGGAAGCCCCCGGAACCCCCCGGCGCTTAACTCTGCCAGTGCTCCGGCAATACCGGACGCTCCAGCCCAAACTTTTCGGTCAACCACTCTTCAACAAATAGGCCGTCCTTGTAGGTGGAGTGCTCGGCGGCGTGGAATTCCGCGCCGGGACTGGCGGTTCGCAGAAGAGGGTCCAGGGCGTCCCCGTCCAACAGCTCACCCGCGGCGGCCCCCATGATGAGGGACGGGCGCTTAAGCCGGGGGGCGAACCAGCGCAGGTCAAAGTAAGAGAGGGTCCGGCGCACCGCGTCCGACTTGGAGGATTCGTGCCGCAGGTAGTCGTTGAACTCCTCCAGCGGGTACTCGTCCGTTCGGGGCGCCAGGTCGCCGGAGGCGTGGAATAGCGTTGGGGTGCAGATGAGGTGGGTCACCTGAGGGCACAGCGCGGCGGTGAACAACGCCAGGTCGTTACCCATGGCAACAACCTTTGCCGGGTCTACCTCCGGGCGGCTCAGCAGGTACTCCAGGCCGCGGCAGCAGTCCGCCACAATGCCTCGAAAGGCATAGTTTGCGGGACTGTCTATGCCGTGGGTCAGCAGTCCGGGGAAAGCGGCGGCGAAGGGCTCGTTGGCCCGGCGCTGCCCGCGTACGCCAATCGAGAACGTTACGTACTGATTCCGCTGCGCGTTAGCCATCCCCTGGGGTATAGGCTCCACCACGCTGCCGTAGCGCGGGAGGTAATAACGCGTCGGAAACGGACCGCTGCCGTGGGGCACGCTGAGATAGGCAAAGATGCGGTACGGCCCCACGGACGTGAGGCGGACGTTGTACATGTCTGCGTATTCGGTGGAGTGTAGCGGGTCCGGCTCCAGCTCCGGCACGGCAGGCATCCGCGCCAGTTCGGACAGTAGCGAGTCCCAAAAGCCGTCGAAGTCGGTTGGCCTGTTCTCGGTTAGCGCTGTGGAAGTCATGTTGCTAAGCCCCGGGGCTGAGGTGCTTCTGAAAGAACTCGTCTATGATAGCGGCGTGAGTGAACTGGCCGGCGTCGTGGCCGTGGCCGTCGTAGGGATAGAGCTGTTTGTCGCTGCTGCCGATGGCCTGGAATAGGGCGTAGCCGGTCTCCGGCGGACAGACGTTGTCCTGTAACCCCACGCTGACAATGATTGGGCAGCGGATACGGTCGGCCAGGTTGACCCCGTCAAAGTAGGCAACGGTTTCTTCCACTGCTCGCCGCTGGTCAGGGTGCAGCCTCAGGTAGTTGGTGATCTCCTGGTAGGGGTATGTGTGGGTAAGCTCCGCTGAGTCCATATAGCCGCACAAGTAGGGCGCGCCGGCGGAGGCCGCCCGCACCTGGGGCCGCAGCGCCGCGGTGGAGATCGTCAGACCACCGCCCTGGCTGTGTCCGGTAACGCCGATGCGCTCCGGGTCCACTTCATCCCGGGTGAGAAGGAAGTCAATCGCCCGGCAGGCGTCAGTGTAAAAACCCCGGTAGGTGTAGGTGTTCCTGTCCACAATGCTGTAGGTGAGCAGCCCGGGATAGCCGGGGTTGAACTGGTGGTGGCTCCGCAGCTTGCCGCGGGGCGCCGCGCTGAAGGCCGCGTACCCCTTCTTGGCCCAGTTCTTGGGGATGGGCGGCTCCATAAGATATCCCGGTACATGAAGGATGGCGGGCAGAGGACGGGGCCGGTCCTTGGGAACGCAGTACCATCCGGCTATCCGCACATGGTCCAGGCTGTTGTAGCGGACCTCGTACACGTCAATTGCTGGGGTGGAGCGCAGCGGTGCCGGGACCAACTCCGGCTCCAGCGGGATGGCGGCGGCCTGGGCCATCACATCGTCCCAAAAGGCGTCGAAATCGGCGGGTTTGCGCACGGTGCTAACATGCTGGTCTGCCGGTGCTCTAGTCATCCAATGCCTTCTTGCGGTGGGAGGAATTACCGTTCCCTGTGCCGAATCAGCCGAAGCCTATGGCCTGGGGGTGGTGGTGTCAAGACCGCATTAAGCACAGTCGCCTTGGGGGTCGAACAGTTGGACCGGCGGAATTGACAGCATTGGAGTACAGGGCTAACGTTTGGGTCGGCGCCGCCGTTTGGACCTCCTCGGCAGCAAGGGAGCGGCCATACCGGGGCGGAGAGATTCCACAGGGAGGGGAGCATGGCAGGACTGCGAGTGAACAGAGTCAAGGCGAGGCTGAAGGAGGGGAAAACGGCCACGGTGGTGGGAGGGCTGAATAGCCCGGAGGTCATCGACTTCATGGGCCCCATGGGGTTTGAGGGGATATGGATAGAAACGGAGCACGGCGCCATCACCTGGGAGCAGGTAGCCAATATGACCCGGTCCTGTGACCTGTGGGGCATGACTTCAATTGCCCGGGTCAACAGCAACACCCCGTGGCTCATTGGCCGCACCCTGGACGTTGGCGTCATGGGCGTGGTCGTGCCCCACGTGAACAGCAGAGAGAACGCCCAGGCGGCGGTGGAGGGGGCGCTCTACGGTCCCCAGGGCCACAGAGGCATGTGGTCAAGCCGCCAGTCATACGGCGTGCAGGACTACCACCGCGTAGCCAATGAGCAGACCATGGTGATCGCCCTGTTGGAAGAGCGGCGGGCCATGGATAACCTGGAGGAGATCCTCTCGGTGGAAGAGGTGGACGTCTTCCTCATCGGGCCGGGAGACCTGTCCCAGTCCATGGGGCTTACGGGTCAGGCCAACCATCCAGACGTGCAGGCAGTAGTGGACCGCGCTATAGAACAGATCGTAGGCGCGGGGCGGACCGCTGGCGCTATTGCTACCCAGGGGAACGTAGAGCGGCTGTACGGACAGGGAGTGCGCTTTTTCCTGGCCAACTGGCAAGAATGGCTGAGCCGGGGGGCGTCAGACTACCTCAAGATTGTTGGATCGCTGGGCGGCTAGAATTCGGCGTCGCGTTGGTCTAAGCCAACCCGGCGAAGAGGTCGTCTTCCGGCGCTTCGCCCGTCCTGGTAATGGGCGGCACGGCCCGCACCAGAAACTCCCGCGATAGATATCGCTTCTTCACCGGCTCCGGCAGCCATGAGAAAGGGTCACTATTCTCTTCCCCGGAGAGCTGGGTGCGGTGGCACCGGGCCGCCTGCTCCTTCTGCCGGGCGTACCCGGAGACGTCCACCAGGGTGGTGACTTGGTCGTCCGGCACGCCCATCTCCTGGAAGTCGTCTGGCATCTCAATGCTGGCGGCCTTCATCGCCTCACTTATAGCGGTCACCAAGCTCTGTGGAAATACAAAGTAGTAAAGCTTGTTGGGCTGATGGGGCGCCAACCCCGCGGCCAACTGGTCAGCGAACTTAGTAGGGTCTCCGGCGGCATGGAAGGCTTCCACCGCCGCGTGGTGCATGGCAATGTGGTCCGGGTGGCCATACCCGCCGTTGGCGTCAAAAGTCAGGACAACCTGGGGCCTAATTTGCCTCACGGCCTCCACAACTTTTCCGGTGAGGTCCGCCTTGCCCGCCTGATAGAGGGATTGTGGGTGGGCGTTGTCTTCGGTGCCTGCCATACCGGAGTCGCGGTAGTCCAGAAACGTCAGGTCCTGCACTCCCAACACGGCACAGGCCGCCCGCAGCTCACCCTCCCGAACGTGACCCAGGTCTTCCTTTGTGGCCAGGTTAGGGTCGCTGATCTCGCCGGCCTCTCCCCGTGTGGCGCAGACCAGGGATACGCGGGTCCCCTCGGAGGCGTAGCGCGCGAGAAGGCCGCCGCAGCCGAAGGTCTCGTCATCGGGATGGGCCACCACGGCTAGCAGACGGCGCTGCGGGGCTAAGGACATGAAGTGTATGGAATGCGGTCTCGGGCCAAAGCCGCTGAATTATAGTAGCCTGCGCCTGTACGGGTCAAAACGCATCCAGGAATTATTGACCGTATGAGGGAGGACTCTGGATTGCGCGGGTTGCGGTGCGATGCAGCGCTAAGCCGCCTACCGTCCCTATCACGGTACTTAGCAGCGCCAGGGCGAAGGCCCATCCCAGGCTTCCGGCGGCGTCAGCCACCGCCCCGCCTATCACCGGGGAGATGGACGTCCCAAATCCGGCGCCCACGGACATGAGGGCAAAAGCTGCGGGTGAAAACCTTACCGGCACGTAGTCCGCCGAAGACGCGGCGCAGATGGTGTAGGTGGCGCGGAGCGTCAGCCCCAACAGAACGGAGGCTGCTACGAAAGACGCCGTCACCGGCCATATCCAGAACAGTCCAAAGGATACGCTCTGGAGGAGAAAGCTGTAGTGGAACGCCCGGCCCCTGCCCATGCGATCGGAAAGGCGCCCCCAGAGAACGCTGCTGGGAATCGTGAGAATGCCAATGACGATGAGAAGCTGTCCCGCCACGCTGAGGCCCACCCCCTCTTGCGAAAGGTAGGCGCCAAAGAAGGTGCTGAAGATGCCGTGGGACCATCCGGAGCAGAAGGCCATCCCGGCGGATAGCCACACCAGGGGGTTCTTGTACACGGCCAGTGGCCAGGGTGCCCGGGGCGCTCTGGATGGTCCGGCCACCGCCGCCGACCCGGCAACCCTGGGCTGGTCTCGCAGAAACAGAAGGCAGATTACCCCCACGCCGACGATCACGACGCCGAACAGGTACCAGGTGTATCGCCAACCGTCATCGGGCCGGGCGTCCACCAACCTGGGCACCAGTACCCCGGCGGCCACGAATGCCACGCTGCCACCGGCTGCAGCCAGCCCGGCGACCACGCCCCGGTTTCTAAGATCGAACCAGGCGGAGAGAAGCCCCATCATTGGCGTCAGAGCAGCGCCGGATACGAATCCCAGCACCGCCATGGCCAGAAGCGCCACCAGGAAGTTGGGCGATGCTCCCAGAAACAGCATCGCCCCGCCGGTGCCCACCACCCCCAGCCCCACAATGGTCCTGCTGCCGTACCGCGCCGCCAGGGTCCCGAAACCCAGGGTGCTGACCATCCTTACCACGGACGCGCCGGTGAGCAGCACCCCCACCTGGGTGTAATTAAGTGAGAGGCTCTCCTGCATGGGCGGTATGGTGAGGCTGTGGGTCATCTGGGCGAATCCGGAGGCCAGGTTGACTAGCACGCCCATCAAAAGGACCACCCCGGCATAGCTCCACAGCCAGGCCGGGGCCAGCGCGGTCAATCTGGCGGACTTCATTTAGCTACCCATCGGCGCAGGTGTGGGGCGGGCGTCGCGGGAGCGGTGGCGTCGGGACAGAGAATGGCTTGGCTAGCCTGGAGCAATCCGCCTCGCGGCAGGCATGGGCCTTGGTTTCTTGGCCAGCAGGGAAACCAAGGCGCCCAGGTAGTTGAAGGAGGCCAGGGTAATGAAAGGAATAAAGTAGCTGCCTCGGGTATCGTGCATGTATGCGGCGAAGAGGGGCGCGCCCAGCATCAGCAGGTTGGAGGGAAGTTGGGAGAGGCCGGTGATGCTGGCGAACGCCCGGCGTCCGAAGTACTCGCCCCGGATGGAGGTGAGCAGCGGCATGCGCCCTCCAAATGACACCCCGAAGAGGACGGCGAATACAAAGGCCATTGGCAGGCTGGTGCTCACGGCGATGACCACCAGGGATGTGGCCTGAATGCTCAGGAAGATGGCCAGCAACGGGGGCTTGGGCAGCCGGTCCGCCAGGTAGCCCACCAATATCTGAAACGGTATGGCTATGGCGGTATAGGTGACTACCACCAGGCCGGCCATCTGCAGGGAGGCCCCTTCGTCCGTCAGCTTCGGGACAAGATGCACGGCCAGGGTGACTATTCCCACGCTTGATGAAGCGTGCGCCATCGCAATGAACCAGAACGCGCTGGTGCGGATGGCCTGGCCGGCGGTGAACTGGGGCTCGGCCGAGGTTGACTGAGGCCATTGCGCCGCCGCAGGTCCCTGTGAGGCAGCTTCCAGCGGTGGGTCCCCGTCAGGGCGAAGACCGTACTCTTCCGGCCGGTTTCGGATAAAGCGCGACGCCGTTACGGATAGTACCAGCAGGATGATGCCAATTCCCGCGGTCACTGCCCGGAAACCGCTGGACTCTATCCCCAGCGCCAAAAGGGGGACCAGGAACCCTCCAAGGTGAATGCCCGCGGTGGCGACGCCCAGCGCCATGGCGCGGCGGCGGATAAACCAGTTGTTCACCCCGGATATTAGCGCCAGCCAGGTGCCCAGCCCGGACCCCAGGGTGATGACCACAAAGGCGGCATAAAATTGCCACAGCTCCTGGACCACGGAGAAGAGGAGAAAGCCGATGCCCATGGTGGAGAAGCCGATCATGAACATCCGCCGGGTGCCCAGCCGGTCGATAAGCATGCCGGATATGGGCCCCAGGATGGACCCTTCTACCCTGGCCAGCGAGAATGCGCCCGTCAGCGAGGTGCGCGTCCAACCGAAGTGCCGCTCCAGCGCGACTATGAAGGTCCCCAACCCCTGGAAGATTCCCAGCGACGTAATGGTTAGAAGGCCCAGCGTAAGGGACACCAGCCACCAGCCGTAGAAAACGCCCTGGGCCCGGCTACGCAGCCTGGCGGGGATATCCCCAAAGTGGCTTTCAGATTGCAATCAATGCACCGTTGTACACCTGGCAATTCTACAAATGCGGAAGCGAAAGGGCGAGTGCCCCTTGCCATGGCAAAAAGGGGGAGCGCGGAGGGGCACAGCTCGTCTGCCGGCCCGCCTGTGGCGGATGAGGGTGTCCCTCAGAAATTAACTCCCTCTACTCCAGTCCCAGCGCCTCGAATATCTCCAGGAACTGCCCTGGGTTACCGGGCTGGAACCAGGGAATCTTCACCAGAATCACTCCTCCCTGGTCGATCACGTAAACGCAGCGGCGGCTCTTTCTACCGTCGTCCGAGAGGGCTTCGTATTCGGCTGCTACAAGCAGGGACTCGTCACTCAATAATGGATAGGGCAGACCACCCATCTGCTCGACCGTCGAGCGATGGGAGTCGAGGGAGTCCCCGCTGACGGCCAGCACGGTTGCGCCCAGCGCAGTGATGGTCTCGTACTCCTCCTTAAAGGAGGACAGCTCCTGGAGTCAAGTGGGGGTGCCGTCCTCGATGTAGAAGGCCAGCACCACCCTGCCCTGCCGGGCGGCGTCCGCCAGCCGAACATCGCCGGTGGTGCCGGGCAAAGTAAAGTCCGGCGCTATATCTCCTACCTCTGGCATTTCGGCAACGGGTCTCTAGATTCCGCTCGCCGGGGGTCGGCGGACTTCCGGTTGCGTGAGCCTGCCCGCCACCTGGGCCACCCGCTGCCCGAGATCCCGGGCTTGAATCAGGTCGTCCTCCGTAACCTCGCCGGTGGCGGTGGCCCCGTAGTAAGACCCGGACTGGCGCATCCGCTGGCTCCAGGGCAATCCCACCACCACCAACCCGCAGGCAAGCATCCAGTGGAGCAGTTGCCAGAGGGTGATCTCCAGGCCCGAGTGGCGGCCCCGGCCGGTGGTAAACGCGGCTCCCACCCTGTCCCGGAGCCTGCCGTCTTCCCACAGGTCCCCCTGCTCGTCCAGCCAAAGTTTCATTTGCCCGGTGACCCCGCTCCAATTGGGCGAACCCAGCACCAGGGCGTCGGCGTTCAGCAGGTCGGCCTGCCGGGCGTCGCTAATGGGGCGAAGCGCGGATTCGACGCCGGGAACCTGGCCCGCTCCTTGTCGGATCGCAGCGGCCAACTGTTCGATATGCGGCCCCTGGGCATCGTAGAGCACCAGGACCGTCAGCATAGACGCCGCCGCGCGGGTTGTTGGCAACCTCAAGGAAGGCTCAGCGCCGAAAGGCGCCCGGCCGGTTGGCTCGGGGGCTTCGGGTCCGCCGGTCATGGTATCACCTCGAAATTCAGCCAGCCCATCTTAGGAATGTGGCCTCTTGCGCACAATCAGCTCCGCCCACCCAGGAGGATGCAGGGAACTGGGTGGTGTCTGCCGGGACTCTGAGGGTGTCCCTCAGAAACAAATACTAAAACCTTCCGGGGCGGGACGGTGGGAACCACCAACCTGTGATTTTCAGTCCTTCGTGGTGGCGATACCATTCGCCATGACTGCTCCCCCACTAACGGGCTTCAGATTGGCCGGGGCTCTTGCCCTGCATGGCAAGCCAGAGCTTTTCCGGGGTGAGAGGTGTGTCGATATGCCGTACCCCGGTGCCGGAAAGGGCGTCCATCACCGCGTTGGCTATCACCACCGGCGCCGCCACGGTGGGCAGCTCACCTATCCCCTTCACGCCGTAAGGCGTCAGCGGCGAAGGCGTCTCCATGGTATCCAGCTCCAGGTCCGGAATGTCCTCCGCGGTGGGCAGCGCGTAGTCCATCAGCGATGCTGTCTGCGGCTGGCCGTCTTCCGTGTAGGCCATCCCCTCCATCAGCGCCTGGCCTATCCCCTGGACTATGCCGCCCTGGACCTGTCCCTCGAACAGCTTCGGGTTGATGATGCGTCCCGCGTCGTGGACCGCCACGTATCTAAGTATCTTGGCCTCCCCGGTGCCTCGGTCCACTTCCATCACCGCCACGTGCGCCCCGAAGGCGTAGGGGTTGTCCGCCAGCGTGTAGCTGCCACTAAAGTCCAGCCCAGGCTCCGTCCCCGGAGGCAGAAGCTCTTCGTCAAAGGCCGACGCCGCCACTTGGGCGAAGGGCACAGCGCGTTCCGGAGCCAGGCTGTTGACCGCCATCCCCTGGCCGAACGAGACATCTTCCGGCGAGCAGTCCAGCAGGTGCGCCGCCAGGGTGGAGAGCTTGCGGCGGGCATCCACGAGCACGGTGTGAAGCGCGGAGCCTCCCACCACCATGCCTCGGCTGGCGGTGGTGCCGCCGCCCTGCCACAGCGAGTCGGTATCACCGTGCAGCACATGGACTTCCGCGGGCGCAACGCCCAGCTCATCGGCTACCAACTGCGCGAAGGTTGTCTCCGTGCCCTGGCCGTGGGGTGAAATACCGGTGTAAACGGAGACCTGTCCGGACGGCTCAATGATGATGCGCGCGTGGTCCGTTCTTCCCGCGCCGGTGGCCCCGGAGCCCTTGACCACGGTAGCTAGGCCCACCCCGATCAACGGACCGTCGCCGTCTTTTGACTGCCGGGACTTCTCCCGCCAACCTTGATAGTCGGCCATCTCCAGGACCCGGTCGAATGCCTCAGCGTAGTTTCCGGAATCGTAGGTCAGGTCGGTGGTAGTGTGATAGGGGAAGGCATCCGGTGGGATGAAGTTACGCCGGCGCACCTCTGCCGGGTCCAGACCCAGCTCCGTGGCGATCAGGTCCACCGTCCGTTCAGTGCAGAAGGCGGCTTCCGGGCCCCCGGCGCCGCGGTAGGGACCCGTGGGCGGCTTGTTAGTCACCACCCCCAGCAACTCCAAATGCATCGCGGGGATGTGATAGGGTCCGGTGAGGCGGTGGCTGGTGAGAACGGGTATGGTGGCGGTGGAGTTGAGGAAGAAGCCGCCCAGGTCTGCGTAGAGCCTAACCCGCATTGCCAGAATCTTTCCCTGGGCATCCGCTGCGGCGTCCACGTCCACCACGTATCCCCGGCCGTGAAAGCAGAGGGTGTTTTCTTGCCGGTCTTCTATCCACTTGACCGGCCGGCCGATGAGCGTGGCGATGTATGGGATGGCCACCTCCTCCGGGAAGAACTGGCCCTTCTCGCCAAAGCCTCCGCCCACATCCGGCGTCACCACCCGGACGGAATCTTCAGTCCGATTCAGGGCTTTGACCAGGTTTCTCTTGGCCCCGTGGGGGTTCTGCGTAGAGTCTCGCAAGGTGACCATATTGCGCCGGGGTTCATACTCAGCCACCGCGCCCCGGGGCTCCATGGGCGCCGGGGCCAGCCGTTGCACGTCGTATCGCTGGCTGACCGTAACGTGGGCACGTTCGAAGGCCCCTTCAACGTCACCGCCGCCCCGGGTGACCCGCATGGCCACGTTGGTGCCTATCTCCGGGTGCAGCAGCGGTGACTCCGGGGTAGACGCCAGGACTGGGTCCATCACCGCGGTTAGTGGCGCGTACTCCACCTGCACCAGCTTCATCGCGTCGCCGAGGGTGTACGGGTCTTCGGCCACCACCACGGCGACGGCCTGTCCCACGTAGCAGACTTTCTCTGTGGCCAAAATAGGGTGGTCCACCGGCCGCAGATCGTCGGCGCCGGCGTCGGTCCGGCTGGTTACGCTGGAGACTTCCGGCCCCAGGTCAGACGCGGTGTAGACGGCAAGCACACCGGGGAATGCCAGGGCCTCCGCGGAGTCAATAGAGATGATGCAGGCGTGGGCATGAGGACTCCTGATTACCCCGGCATGGACCATACCCGGCAGCTTGAGGTCATCAACGTAGGCGCCGTTGCCGGTCAGGAGGCGGTGGTCTTCGAAACGTTTGAGGGACTGACCGGAAAATTGCAAACAAGGCCTCCTTTCACCGGGGGAGGGTAGATTTTCGAGGCAATAAATTCACTTTGCTTTCTGGATTCCCCCTTTCAGGGAATCCAGAGGGGGACAGCCCCTTTTGGCGGGAGTCTGAGGGTGCCCCTCAGAAATTCGTTTATATAAACCTTCCTGGGCGGGATGGTGGGAACCACCAACCTGTGATTTGTAGTCCTTAAGACGGCCCAACCATCGCCCTGGCTGATCGGCGCCGGAGGACCTATCCAGCGGCTTGCTAGCCACGCCCAGCCAAACGCATACCCCAATAAGAGGAGTTCTAGAGAGGGATTCCCCCGCCCAAAGCCTAAAATACCCTCTAACGCGCTCTCTGGGGTTGGTACTCTTTGAGGGCGGGTATAACCTCTTGAGAGAGCAGGTCTATGCAGCGCACGGCGTTCTCGTGGCTCATCGGTCCCTCCCGGCCCCACAGCACCAGATAGGCCGGGTCCACTACGTCAACAACCTCCTTGAGTCTTCGGGTGACCGTTTCCGGACTGCCGGTGACGATCTGGTAGGTGGCCTGGGCCTCTTCGTAGGTCAGCTTGGCGCTGCCGGTGGCCCGGTTGGTCTCCCGGGAGGCCTCCCGTTTACTCGCTCTTGCGGCGCGGCTCTGGTACCCCGGCGGCGCGGCCCAGTGCCGCGGCGCCAGGCCGAAGGACGTTCCGAGCTGCCAGTAGAACTGCTTGCCTCCCTCCCACGCCTCCTCGTCGGTGTCGGCCACATACACCCGGACGGCGTAGCCCCGGTTCTCCGGCGTTGTGGTGTAGCCCATCTCCCCTGCTTCTGACTCATAGAGATCAAAGATCTCCGGGGCCAGCTCCAGCGGCGGCGCCAGCGCTATATAGGTATATCCGTGGCGGGCGGCGTAGGTTACTGATTCAGGGCTGGCGGTGCCGGGAATCCACACCGGGGGGTGGGGTTTCTGGAGCGGCAATACCCAGGGGTTAACCACACGATACTCGTAGTGCTTGCCGGACCAGCGGAAGGGTCCCGGCGTGGTCCAAGACTTGATTATTAGGTCGTGGGCCTCTTCGAATCGCTCCCGGTTGTATATCGGGTTGGTGTTGGTGGCCATGCTCTCGTAGCCGATTCCCCTGACGAACCCACTGATTACCCTGCCGCCGGAGATTACGTCCACCATGGCTATCTCTTCCGCCACCCTAAGAGGGTTTTCGTGAATCGGCAGTACGTTTCCCAGGTAAACGATCTTGCCAGTCTTGGTCATGGTAGCCAGGATGCCGCCGATGACGCTGATGGACGGCGTCAGGTTCAACGGGCTGTTGTGATGCTCGTTGATCATTACGCCATCGAAGCCGGTCTCCGTGCAGTACTGGAGCTCCTCAAAGTACATGCCGTACAGGTCATGCGCTATCTGCGGGTTGAACTGGTCGTTGGGGAACATCAGATTGGTATACCCGTACTTCGCGGCCACCTCTTGGGAGTAGGCGGTATAGCCCAACTCGGTGAAGAAGTAGACTTCTTTAACCATGGTTCCCCCTCGGCGTCTTCTCGTATTGAGCTAAGCCGTTTTGCGGAATACCTGTATGCGAAACCGGCAACTGTCCACCACGTATATATTGTCCCGTTGGTCTATTCGGACCGACGTGGGGCCCCAGAACAGCTTCTCCACGCTGCCGGACTGATAGCGAAGGAAGTCCGTCTCCGTGGGCTCGATGTGTGGCTCCAGGTCCGCCTTGTGCCGCTCTTCCAGCTCATCCTGATTCGATAGGAAGTAGTCCTGTCCCCACTTGGAGATGCCGGACTCACCGCGAAGCTTGGCGCGAAAGCCGCCGTTGGGACTCAGCACCTGGAGGCGCTCATTGCCCCAGTCCGCCACGTAAATGTCACCATCTCGGTCAATTGCTACGCTGGCGGGCCGGTTGAACTCGCCGTCCCCGTCGCCGGGGGTGCCGAAGCTGTCCAGATGACCGCCGTCTGGATCAAACTTCTGGATACGGTCGTTCCGCCAGTCCGCCACGAAAATGTTGCCCGCGCCGTCACTGGTGATGCCCCAGGGGTAGTTGAACTGGCCGGGACCGGCGCCGTAGCCGCCCCACTGTCCCAGGAAACGGCCTTCTTTCGTATAGCGTTGGACGCGGCAGTTCCCCCCATCAACCACCAAAAGGTTGCCCTCTGGGTCGAACAGAAGTCCGGCAGGCTTGTCGAACTGCCCTTCGCCGCTGCCTTGGGTCCCCCACTTTGTAAGGAAGTTGCCCTCCCGGTCAAAGATGGAAATGCGCTGCAGCGCCTCGTCTGAGATGTAGACGTTGGAATCCGCGTCCAGCGCTATGGCGGCGGGCCACATCAACTGGCCGTCAGCGGCCCCTCCGGAGCTAAAGTCACCCAGGAACTCCTCTTCCAACGTGCACATGGTCACGCGCTTGAACTCCAGCCGTCCCGCCACTTCGGGGCCGGCCCGGTTGAGCACGTACATCACCCCGTCATTTCGAATGGCCACGTCAATTGGGTTATAGAAGCCCCGTCCGGTCATGGCGTAGAAGCCCACGGTGTGGCTGTATTGCAAAAGGCTCTGTGTGGTCATTTTTGACCCCTAGTTACTGGCTCTGGCCGTCGTAACGCCATGCCTTTGATTTTGCGCTGAAAAGAATGCTCATCATTCGCTCAAAAAGCCTCCGGGGGGGAGTCCAGAGGGGGTAGGCCCCCTCTGGCGGGAGTTTGAGGGTGTCCCTCAAAACACTTTGTTAAACCTTCCTGGGCGGGATGGTGGGGACCACCAACCTATGATTTTCAGTCCTTTGTAGTGGCTATACCCATCGCCATCTCTGATTGCTTGGATACAGATGCCCACCACTTCCTAGTCTGGGGAGACAACCAGGATAGAAATGACGTCACTGGCCGATTCCGGCAAGGGGAACTCGTTCCAGGTGGCGCCTCCGTCTTCCGTCCCAATGACCTGGCCGTCCCTGGTGCAGAAGAAGACCTGGTCTGGGTCTGTCCGGTTGATGGCCACGCCGAAGGTGGTGCTGTTGCCCAGGGACCCCTGGTCGAACCTTTGCCACGTATCCCCCAGGTCCGTGCTCCGGAGGACACCGCCCTGGTCGCTCTTAAACGTCTCCCCGGCGCAGGCATAGAGGGTATTGGGGTCATTGGGCGCCACGCGTAAGCCGCGAGAGTAGTGTATGGGAGAGAATCGCTCCAGGTGCAGGTTTTCCCAGTGGTCGCCGCGGTCCTGGCTGCGCCAGACGCCCTCACGGTTGGAGATGAAAACCCTGCCCTCGGTGGTGGCGACGCCGTGCAGGTCCAGCCGGTCCACCTCTGGGGCCAGTCCGCTGTTGATGGTCTGCCAGGTCTGGCCCCCGTCCGAGCTTCTGGCAGCGCCCCCCACCTCCAGCGCGGCATACATTTCGTCCGGCTGTGACTGGTTCACGGAGAGGTCCAGGATGCGCATGGAGAAGGCCATGGAGGGCGCCTCGGGGCTGACTATGGTGGAGATCTGCGCCCAGGAATCGCCGCCGTTTTCGCTACGATAAACGTCGCTGGTGCCCGTACCTAGGAACATCACATCCGGGTTGCCGGGGCGAAAGGCGTAGCACCAGACCACGGACTCCTGTGGGATGTTCAGCCGCTCCCAGTGGACGCCGTTGTCCTGGCTCTTGTAGGGTGCGTCCTGGGCACCGGCGAACAGGAGCCCGGGATGGCCGGGATGAGCAGCCAATCCCCGTACCTGGGGGTCCGCGGGCAGCCCTGCCGTTACCTCCTGCCAGTGGTCCTGGCCAGGAGCCCTCCGGAAGAAGCCGCCGGCCTCGGTTCCAACCAGGATGATGGACTTGCCAGTGCTTGATGTAGCGCTCATATCGACTCCCTTTCCGGGCTACCGCCCGCCGCCTGTTTGCGGCGATTATAGGCGTGGCCCTGGGGGTGGTCAACGTCGGTGGGACCAACTCCCGGCCCCTGGATGAACGACACCCCTGCCACTGTAAACAACCACACAGGAAGGTGCAGGGGACCTGGGTTCCCTCTGGCAGTCTGAGGGCGCCCCTCAGGCTCTAAAAAACCATCCTGGGCTGGTGGGTGGGCACCACCAACCCTCGATTTACAACTCTTTATCACCCCGTTCAACACTGGGATTCAGCACCACTACCACTGGTGTTGGAGTTGAGTTGCAAACGCCACAGAAAACCGCGGCCGACCCGGCGGGCCTCCGCTCCGTAGGTCTCGTCGGGTCACCGTGCTCCTTTCCCGGTGGGGGCACGGTGGGAGTGGAACCGTCCCGGCTACAACCCGTACAGCTTGGCCGCGTTCCCTGACAGCACCATCTCCCGCTCGTTGGCTGGCACGCCTTCAAAGCTGCGGTTGATGTAGTCCCGGGTGTTCGGCCAGGTGGAGTTGGCCTGGGGAAAGGCGGTCTGCCAGAGCATGTTCTCTACCCCCAGATAATGTCGCACCAAAAAGGCGGCGCGGTCGTACCAGCCGGTGAGGTAGCACTGGCGGTGGAACAGCTCAGAGGGTTTCATATTGTAGCCCTCGGTGTGGAGGCGCTGCCGCTCGAACTGGTGGTCGGCGGTCTCGATCTCGTAGGCGCCCCAGGCCAGGGTGGTCTCGGCGAACACTATCTTCAGCCGGGGAAAGCGGGTGAGGATGCGGGAGAATAGGATGTTGGCGACAATGGGTATAGTGCTGGCCGGCGCGGTTATGCTGCTCATGGCGGCGGCCAGGGTGGGGCTGAAGCCGGACCAGGTCTCAAGCTGAGTACTCGGGCTGACGCCCGCGTGGAAGCAAACGGGCGCCTCCAGCTCCTGGCAGGCGGCCCAAACAACGTCCCATGCTTCGTCGTTGATGTGAGGCACGTCCTTCAGATGCCACGGCAGGGAAGGCAGGATAACCCCACGGTGGCCCTTGGCCACGGCGCGGCGGAGCTCGTCCGCGGCGGCCTGGGTCGAAGAGATGGGCACGACGCACTGGGGAACGAACCGTGGGCTGTGGCCGGCCCACTCCTCCACCAGAAAGTCGTTGTAGGCCTGGACGCAGGCCAGCTCCAACTGGGCATCCTCAATGGCGCCGAAGTGTTGCCCGGCCACGCCGGGCACCGTTGGGTAAAGCACGGAGCAGTCCACGCCGTCGGCATCCATGGCTTGCAGGCGGGCGGCGGGTTGATACGCGGCCGCCGGCACCTGGTCCCAGCGCTGGGGCTCCTGGTTGCGGTCCGGCATCATGGCCCCGGCGGAGGCGGTGCCCCGCATCGGCGCCTTCTGACCGTTGATCTCCCAGACCTGGCTGCCGTCGCGCTGCTCCGAAAGGTGGGGTATCCTGTCTCCCCACTTGGCTTTAGACATGCGGCTGGTCCACACGTCCGGGTGCTCCTGCACATGGTCGTCCACGCTGACGACGCCGTATCTAAGCTCCATGGGGTCCTCCTGCCGGGGTTCGGGCTAAAAAGGCAGCCAACGGATTCATGCCAATTTGTACAGGCGCACCGCATTGCCCGCCATCATCGGGAAGCGCTCCTCTTCCGAAACGCCCTGGAGACTTCGCTCCACAAAACTCCAGGAATCGGGCCAAGTGGAGGTTGCGTGGGGAAAGTCTGACTCCCACATGATGTTCTCCAACCCAATGTCGTGGCGCTGCTCCACCCCGGCCCGCTCAAACCAGAAGTTGATGTGCACCTGGCGGTGAAACACCTCGCTGGGGCGCTGGGTGACGCCCTCGGTCCACAGGTGGTGCTTCTCCCACTCATGGTCGCAGGCCTCCAGGATGAAGTTGACCCAGCCCAGGCCGGTCTCGGCGCACACCACCTGAAGGTTGGGGAAGCGGGTTAGAATGCCGGAGAAGATCAGGTTCGGCAAAACCTGGGCTTGAAGTGAGAAAGAGCCGGACGGCCACATGGCCTGAAACTGGTTGCGGGTGTAGCCTTCCCAGTCACCCATGGAAAGCTTGTTCATGCCGCCTTCGGCGTGAAAGTGGACCGGCACGTCCATCTCCTGGCACGCGGCCCACAGCGGGTCCCAGTGGCGGTCGTTGATGTGATTAAGGCCCGTACCTCGCTGCGAAGGCTCCGATAGCATGACGATGCCCCGGTGACCCATTCCCACGGCGCGAGTCGCTTCCGCCACCGTGGCGTCAATGCCGCTGCTATACGGGAGGATGGCGATGGGGACGTACCGATCGCTGACGGAAAGCCACTCCTCCACCAGAAAGTCGTTGTAGGCGCGGACGCAGTCCATCTCCAGCTCCGGCTCCAGGTCGGCGAAGCCGTCGCCGTCTGCGCCGCCATAGTTGGGGAAGAGCACCTCGGCGTCTATGCGGTCCCGCTCCTGGGCGTTCAGCCGCTCTTTCGGGTCGTAAACAAAGCGGGGGACCTCCTCCCAACGGTGCGGAAAGGTCTTGCGGAGGGGGTCTCCCATCGCGGTGGGGCAGTTAGCGGTGCCGCGGCGATAGGTGATCTGGTTGTCCACGGTCCACCGCTGGACCGGGTAGTCAATGGGCATATCCATGGCCGCCCGGTCTGTGGTCTCCACCAGGCGGGGTATCCTATCACCCCACTTGCTCTTGGACATCCTGCTGGTCCACACCGCAGGGTGCTCCTGGGCGTGGCTGTCACAGCTTATGAGGCCGTGCTTTATCTCTATATCACTACTCCACTGGCTCTATGGGGGCCGCCGGTTAGGGCCTTTTAATGGGGTCTGACGGGGCTATCGTATTGACACCGGAAATGGCTGTCAAGCCACAGCTAACTTCCGGCTTAATGTGCCTTAAAGCGTACTTATAAGATAGCTTGTAGATGTAATGCGTAACATCCCTCCTGGGCTTTCACGCCATAATAGCTCCTAAGCGTTCAATTCGACTGCCCACTGACAGGAGAGTGCAGGGGACCTGGGTGGTGGCTGCCGGGAGTCTGAGGATGTCCCTCAGACTCTAGTTTAATAAATCTTCCTGGGCGGGATGGTGGGTAGCACCTACCTCTGATTTGCGGTCCCCTGAGGGGAGAGTCCAGAGAGGGAGCTCCCTTTTTGGTAGGGAGTCTGGGGGAATCCCCCCGGCGCCTTTACATAACCCAGGCAAACCGTGCGGGAGAAAACGCCTCGGCGTCCTGCGCCGCCGCGGTCTCACCGCGCACCATGAGATCGGCCAGCACCCGGCCGGTGATGCCGCTGAGGTGAATCCCCTTGGTGCCGTGGCCCGTCGCCAGATAGACGCCCTGCCAGCCTGGCACCGCGCCGATCAACGGCATCCGGTCCGCGCAAAGGGGCCGCACCCCGGCCAGATGCGCCAGCACCTCCGCATCCTCCAGGGCGGGCATTATCTTGAGCACCTGCTCCAGCATGAAGTTGCGGCCCCACTCGCTGGGCTGAAGGTCGTACTCCCAGGGTCCCGTCTCTCGAGGGTCAAACACGTGCGCGGTGTCAACGTCCAAGCCGCTCATGCTCACACCGCCTATGCTGCCCACCAGCACCACGCCGTCGCGGCGGGGAAAGATGGGGCCGTGCCGGCCGGTGGTGATGAATATCTCGATGGGGTCTCCCGCCGGGCGGACCTGGAGGACCTGGCCGTGCAGCGGCCTGACCGGCACCGGAAACTGGAGCCAGATGCGCGCCGCCTCGCTCCACGCCCCCATGGCGATGACCACGGCATCGGCGGAGACCTGGCCGCCGGGGTAGGCCACGCCGGTGACGCGGCGTCCTTGGGCCACCAGCCCGGTGGCCTCTCTCAGCAGTACCGCGCCGCCCAACCGCTCCACCGCCTGGGCCGTCGCCAGGCTAAGCCGGTAGCCGTCTACCTGGCCGTGGCGGTAGAGGACGCCGCCCAGCGCGTCCGGCGTGATCCGGGGTTCCAACCGCCGTATGTCCTCCGGCTCCAGCCACTGCATGGGCACGTAGTCGCGCTGCCAGGTGAGGGCCTCTTCGTAGATGCCTCGCTCCTCTTCTACCAGCGCCAGGCTGACGCCCTGCTTTTCGTGGAACATGGGGTCGATGCCGGAGTCCTCGGTCACGGCGGCAACAAAATCGGGAAACAGTTCCTTGCCCGCCAGGCCAAGCTGAAAATGCGCGCCCGGGATGAAGTCCTTGCCCACCAGCGATAGGACGCCATGGCCGTGAGCCGACGCGCCGCTGCCCACGGACTCCCGGTCCATGAGGCAGACCTTCTGCCCCTCCTTGCTGAGGTAGTAGGCCACCGCGCCGCCCACCACGCCGGCGCCAATCACCACGGTGTCAAAGACTTGGTCCAACCTCTTCCGTAAACCTTTCTATGGTTTCAATGGCTCCGGTCCGATTCTATCACGCCGTCTCACCAGCTCCCGAACCCCCCAACCGGTGATCGCCAACCCCCTGTCGCATCCATACCCATCGGCACGCCGGTTATTCTTCTCCCCCTATCGAGGGGGAGATTTAGAGGGGGTGTGTGCCGCCTCCACCTATCCTCCGCCTCCTACATACACTGGTCCCTCCACCGCGTACCCCTGCGTTGACACCGCGTCACGGCGGACATAAGGTGGCAGACCTTAGGAGGATGGACGATGCTCAACGATCAGGAGCTAGCTGTCACACCGGCGTATAGGCTTCGCGAGCTGATAGGCGCAAAGCAGCTATCGCCGGTGGAGCTGACCGAGGCGTGCCTTAGGCGGGTGGCGGCTCTGAATCCGGAGCTGAACGCCTTCCTCACCGTGTGCGCCGATGAGGCGCTCCGGGACGCCCGAACCGCCGAGGATGCAGTGCAAAGAGGCGACTCGTTGGGACCCCTGCACGGGATACCCACCTCCATCAAGGACCTTCTGCCCACCAAGGGAGTCCGAACAACCCGGGGTTCGCTAATTTTCAAAGACTGGGTGCCGGAAGAGGACGACCTGCTGGTAGCCCGCATTCGGGACGCGGGCGCTATCATCCTGGGCAAGACAAACACGCCGGAGTTTGGCAGCGGCGGTGGGGTGACGGAGAACCGGCTGGGCGAATATTGCCGCAACCCATGGGACCCGGCGCTGACCAGCGGCGCGTCCAGCGGCGGCGCGGCGGTTTCCGTGGCCACGGGGATGAACCCCATCGCCCACGGCACTGACGGCGCAGGCTCCATTCGCATCCCGGCTTCCTTCTGTGGTATCTACGGGATAATGGGCACCCAGGGCCGGGTGCCGCGGAGGAACACGGGTCCTGAAAGCTGGAGCCCCGTCCACTTTTCCCGGGACGGCCCCTTCGCCTGGACGGTGAGGGACGCGGCGGTGTACCTGCAAGCGATGTCCGGGCCGCACCCCGACGCGCAGAGGGTGTGCACCATAGCCGAGCCGCCCCCGGACTTTCTGGCGGAACTTGATGGCGGCGTCAAAGGGCTGCGGGTGGCGTGGAGCTTGGACCTGGGCTCCGCCGCCGTGGACTCGGAGGTGGCTTCGATTGTGGAACGCGGCGCCGCGGTTTTCGAGGAGCTGGGCGCCACAGTAAAGCCGGCGGGGCTAAACCTGGACGTGGACCACCTGAGCGAGGTGATAGGCGCCCTGGCCGGACCCAAGGACTTCCTCAACTACGGACACCTTTTGGAGGAGTCCGGTCATCTGATGATGCCCTACGTTCGGGAGGGGATAGAGCAAGGGGGCCGCACGCCAGCCCACCGCTACGTGTGGGCGCTGGCGGAGCTGGAGCGATTCCGCGCTCAGATAGATGACTTCTTCCAGCGTTTCGACCTTTTGCTAACGCCAACGGCGTCGGTCACCGCGTTCCCATGGGACCAACGGCCGGAAATGGCGGGGGGCCGGAAGATAGCGCCCATGTGGGGTTGGTACACCACCCTATTCCCGTTCAACATGTCCGGGAACCCGGCGGCCAGCATACCCTGCGGCAACACCAACGCCGGCCTTCCCGTCGGCATGCAGATTGTGGGACGGAACCTGGACGAAGCCACCGTACTGCGGGCCTCGGCGGCCTTTGAGGAGGCGAGGCCCTGGGCGCAGCGACGCCCGCCGTTGGGTCAGGCGTGAGGATGTTACCGCCGTCGATCTAGGAAGAAGCCTGTATCAGGTCTTCCACCAGGCGGCGCATTTCTGACTCTTGCAGCAGACCGGTGCGCTTCCGGAAGGTCTTGCCGTCTGCCGTGATGAAAAGGGTTGTTGGCATGGTGGTGACCCCGTGCTGGGCCACCGGGCCGCGGTCAAGCGCGTACCCCGCGGGGTATGTGACGCCCAGCTGACGCAGGAGGTCTTGGGCATCCCGGTTGGAGCCCAGGCCGGTGAACGGTCCCACGTCCAGCCCGAATAGGACCACCTCGCCCGCGAACTCCTGAGAGATTCGCTGGAATGCCGGCATCTCCGCCCGGCAGGGCGGGCATTGTCCGGCCCAGAAGTTCAGTATCAACGGCTTGTCCATTGGAAAGACTTCAGAAAATTGGGCGTTTTCCCCCGACACGCCCAAAAGGTCCGCGCCCTGGTACATGGAGAACTGGAAATCGCTGCCGAAGGACTGCCGCACGCCGAAGGCAACCAGCGCTATCACCCCTACCACCACCACGCCGATGATGCCGTAAGTACGCAATGAGGACCGGCGACGGTTGAACCACCCCATATTTCCAGCCCCAGCGCGCCGGGGCCGCTGGTTTGGGGGTTGTGGACCCTGGCCCGGGTCCTGCGTCTGCTCGCTCGTCCTGGCTGACCGTCTTTTGGCTCGTCTGGGCATCTGCACACTCCCACCGGTCGAAATCCGGCTAGTGTTTAGATACCGCCATTTGAAAAAAGGTGCTTCGGGCTAGCTCCTGCTGCCGAACCACTCCGCCAGGTCACCGTTGTATAGCTCCAGCCACTTCACGTTGAGCCGGATGCGCTCCAGCGACTGTTCAATGGTGCGCGCCGCCCCGGGGGTGGGGTGGTCTCGGAAGAAGCGCTCCACGTCCTGGCCCTGCTCAGGGGTGGTGAAGCCGCCGGTGACGGCTACCAACCGCATGATGGCAAACCCCCCGGCCCCGTAGCGGCGGTCTAGCTCCGGCCAGTTCTCCTTGATGAACTCCCAGGCCATCTCCCGGCCCAAGGGATTCCCCGCCACAGATGTTAATAGCGATACCGCGTCCTGGGTCCGAACATCTGTCCCCAGCGAATGCTCCAGCGTGCGCTGGAGCAGGTCTTCCCGGCGAAAGGCGGCCAAGGAGCGGAGGAACCTGAGTTTTTCCTCTTGCAGCGTGGCGTTGTCGCCCAATTGCAACATCGTCTGATAAGTGTCGTCGTCGCCCTGCTGGGCTGTCAGCGCGTAGACCACGCCCCGCAGGTCCGGGCTAAGGGACGCCGGGTCGCTCAGATAGGCCTGGAAACGGCGGCCCGCCTCTTCCAGTGTCTCGGTGTCGCCGAAGCCTCCCAGTTGGCCCTGCACCAGGCTGCGGAGGAGCAGGTCCAGGTGGCCTTCCTCTGGTTTGGCCTCCCAGCCAACCCGTTTTGCCACTCCCGCAAACAGGTCCCGCCCCAACGCCTCAAACTGCGGGTGATACGGTTCGGCGAGGATGAGGTTCTCCAGGGACCGCAGGCTGGTGGCCAGCTCGCTCCACACCGAGGCGTGGTCTTCCCCACGGTAGGCTTCCGCTAGAGAGAGGAACACCGTGGGAGGTAGTTGGCCAGCCCGCGCCAGGGCGAAAGCATCGTTTTGCAAGCCCAGACGGTCTGTGGCCGATAGCTGCCGCGTCTGCACCGCGTCGCGCAGGCGGTCCCACTCCTCAACGGGGTAGCTCACCCGGTAGAAACCCGTCTGTCCGGCGTTCACCTTGGCCCATTCGCTGGTTCCCGCCAGTGACAACTTGGCCATTGGGGAGTCCATCAGAATGCTGGCGCCGCCGGACCCGGAACCACCGGACGCGCTCACCGGCACCTGCCACAATGAAGGGTCTTCCGCGGTAGGGTCCAAAAGCTGGTCATACAGAAAGCGCCGCTGGGACAGAGTGATTGTCGTCCCTTCATCGTTCCGGGCGGTCTCCACCTGTAGCACGGGGTAGCCGGGCTGCTTTGTCCAGGTGTTCATAACCTGCGTCACCGGTTGACCTGATGCCTTCTCCAGGCCAGCCCACAGGTCTTCGGTCCGGGCGTTGCTGTAGAGGTGGGCCGAGAGGTAGTTGTGGATGCCGCTGCGGAAGGTTTCCTCTCCCAGAAAGGCCTCCAGCATCCGGAGTACCGCGCCGCCCTTACTGTAGCTGATGGCGTCAAACAGCTCGCCTATCTCCGCGGGGTTCCCCACGGACACCTCAATGGGGTGGGAGTTCTTCAGCCCGTCCAGGCTGAGACCGGAATTGGTGTCCTGGAAGACAAACTGCGTCCACATATCCCAGGCAGGATAGAGGTGGTCCACTGCCTTGTTGCCCATCCACGAAGCGAAGCTTTCGTTCAGCCACAGGTCGTCCCACCACTCCATGGTGACCAGGTCGCCAAACCACATGTGGGCCATCTCGTGCGCCACCACCTCGGCGATGCGCTGCTGGGTGTTGGCCGCCGAGTTGGCCTCGTCATACAGGAGCGCCGTCTCGCGATAGGTAATGGCGCCCCAGTTCTCCATCGCCCCGGCGGCGAAGTCTGGAATCGCCACGTGGTCCAGCTTCTCCAGCGGGTACGGAATGCCAAAGTACCAGTTCAGGTAGTCCAGGATTCTCAAGGCCACGTCCAGGGCGAAGCGTCCCTGCGCTTCCTTGCCCCGGGTGGCCCAGACGCGGACCAGCGTCCCCTCGTCCGACCGCCCTTCCACCGAGGCCATATCGCCCACCACGAAGGCCAGTAAATAGGTGGACATCTTGGGCGTCTCGGCAAATTGGACCGCCTTAGTGCCGTTGGCCAGAGCCGTCTCTGAAACTGAAGGCGTGTTGGATAGGGCCACCATCCCGGGGGGGATTACCAGGGTAACTTGAAACACCGCCTTTGCTGCCGGCTCGTCCCAGCATGGAAATGCTCGCCGCGCGTCCGTGGCCTCGAACTGGGTCGTGGCCAGGAATCGCTCCTCGCCGTCTGTCCCGGCGTACTGGCACCTGTAGAAGCCTCGAAGCTGGTCATTAAGGGTCCCCCGAAATCGGGTGGTCAAAGTTGCGGCGCCCACCGGGACCTCCGAGGCGAAGGCCAGGGTGGCGGTCTCCGCCTCCTCATCAAACGTGATGTCCGCCGCTTCAACGGTCCTCCCGTCTCCCAGGACAACGGCGGCGTAGCCGATCTCCAACTCCACGGCGTTGACCACTATGTTGGCGGTGGCCTGCGAGACCTCTATCCGGACTGATTGTTCGCCGGTGAATGTGAAGTCGTCCAGGTTGGGGGTGAGGCAGATTTCGTATCGGTGAGGCCGGACACTGGTGGGCAATCTATAGCTGGTTTGGGTGGTCATATCTTCTCCTGCCCCCGGGATGCGGTGCCCGCAAGGCAGACCCATTATAGCCATTGCGCCTGTGTTCACAACCAATAGCCGGAGAACCCGCCTTGGGCCATTTGGCACTCGACCAATCGATTGTCACCGTCATCCGGCAAATCGAATGTTGAGTGAGGGTCGGCCTTCTAGGATATGGGCTCTCGAACGGTTAAAGTGGTTGCCTACTTGGCTTTCTTGGACCAGAGTCCCTGTTTGTGCCTTCGAGTCCTAACAAATACGCCATAGCAGGATTCCTGCTGTGCTTCAATCTGTTTTACGGCGCAAATTTCGCCGCCGTTAATCCCATCATGCCCCTCATCATGGACCACTATGATGTTAGCCGGGGCACCGCCAGCCTTCTCGTATCCCTCGTCTTCATGGTGCAAGCGGCTATCATGATACCCGGTGGAATGTTGGTGGCCCGCGCCCCGCTCAAGCTCACCTTCTCCCTTGGCTGGCTCCTCGCCGCCGCCATGGCGCTCACCCCATTCGCTGACTCCTTCACCTTACTAATCATCCTGCGGATCATCTACGGCCTTGCCATAGCCTTGGCCATGCCTGCCACTTCGCTCATTGTCATGAGGGTCTTCAGCCGCCGACAGCTGCCCTTGGTCAACGGCATAAACATCAGCTTCTTCACCATTGGCATCAGCCTCGCCACCTTCATTACCGCACCCGTCTCCGACGTGCTTGGTTGGCAGAATACCCTTGGTCTCTTGGGTGGCACCCTGGCGGTTGGATTTGTGGCTTGGACGCTTTTCGCTAAGATTCCCGAATCGGACCGGTCCGAGTCCAACGCCATCACCCTCGCCCAGATGTGGAGCGCCATGCGCTCCAAAGTAACCCTGCTGCTGGGGCTGGGGGATGGCGCCGTGCTGGCCTTGTACGTGGCCCTCACCACCTGGCTCCCCAGCTACTACAACGAGGTCTTCGACATGTCGCTCAACAAGGCTGGCTTCATCGTCGGCCTGGTCTCCCTGTCCGGCCTGGCCGGTACTCTTGCAGGTGGCGCCCTCAGCAGCCGCACCGGCATCCGGCGGCCCTTTTTCATCTTCTCAGGCGTTGTCGTTGGCCTTGCGGGGTTCGGCACTTTCGCTCTGAACAACGAAGCCCTCATCTACGTTTCCGTGGTTATGGTCGGCTTCGCCAGCTTTTTCTACCTCCCGGTTTTCCTCACCGTGCCCATGGAAATGGAAGGCACCACTTCCAGGCAAGTGGCCGTCATGTGGGCCACCATGTTCGCCATCGGCAGCTCATTTTCCGTCGTCTCCCCTGTCGCAGTGGGCTTTATGACCGACCGCATGGGCACCTATGTCCCAGCCTTCTCTATCTGGAGCGTCTTCGCATTCGGTCTTCTGGTGGTGGCTCTCCTCCTGCCGGAGACGGGGCCGGGCCGCCTGAAAAAGACCCCATCCACCGCGGAGCTAGGGCCGGAAGAGGTGGAATCCGCCTAGACTATCAGCTCTCCGCCCCGCATCACCATGGACATACGGCGCAGCGCCCTGATGTCTCGCAGCGGGTCTTCCTCAACGACGATCAGGTCCGCCGCCTTTCCCGGTGACACCGTTCCTAGCAGCCGGTCAATCCCAACGGCCCGGGCCGCCAGGCTGGTGGATGCTACGATGATCTCTGCGTTGCCCATGCCCGCGTCCGACATCAGCTCCAGTCCCAGGCAGTAGTCGCCGAAGATCTGAATGGAGTCAGTTCCCGAGATGATGTTGACGCCCCACTCCTTGTACATGCGGCCCAGGAAATTTAGCTGTGCCTCGCATTTGGCCTTAAACCCGTCCAGCCGCTGCCGCTCCGCCGGGCTGAGACATGATTCCGCCTCCTTGGCCAGCAACGCCTCCCGTTGCCGGTAGCCCGTCTGCACCGTGGGGCTGACGTACACGCCTTGCGAGGCGATGCGCTCGACGATTTCTGGGTAGAGCTTAAATGAGCCGTCCGGTTCAATGAACGCGGCGTGCTCAATCATGTCCACTCCGGCGTCCAGCGCGTTGGTGATGCTTTGGGTGGCCAGGCAGTGGGCGGTGGTCAGCTTACCCATGTTGTGGGTCTCTTCCACAATGGCGCGGAGCTCCTCAACGGTGTAGGAGGGCCGCCGATTGTCTGTGATGGCGGTGCCCCCGCCGGAGGCCATGATCTTTATGTGGTCCGCGCCCTCTTTGATTAGCTGCCGCACCGCGGCGCGCACGCCTTCCACGCCGTCCGCCTCCTGGTTGCACCAGAAGAAGTGGCCTCCGGTGACCGTCACGGGCCGGCCGGAGAGGAGTAGCCGGGGCGCGGTGACGTAGCCTCGTAGCGCCCCCTCCCGCAGGTCAAAGGTTATCCGGTTGCGGGCCCCGTTCTCCCGCATGGTGGTAACGCCGCAATGAAGGTGAGTACGGGCGTTCTTGGCGGCCCTTAGCAGCATGATCTCGTCCGAATCGTTCTCTATCACCTCTTCGTAGGTGGCGCCGTAGACGCCGAACATCAGATGGGCGTGAGCGTCAATCAGTCCAGGCAGCAAGTAGCCGTTGGGGAACTCCAGCGTCCGAGCGGGCATGCCTTCCGGAAGCCGAAGCTGGCCCTGGGGCAGGACGGACTTGATGGAGGCGCCTTCCACCACTACGGCGGCGTTCTCCTGCGGCGGCCCGCCGGTGCCGTCAATGACCGCCTTGACCTTGATTACGGTGAGCTCTGGTGTCGACGTGGTCATAGACCCTCCCAACAAGAAGCCTTTGAATACTTCCCCTGATATTACCCACAGTTGCGTAACAAAGATGGGGGAGTGCAGAGGGGCTGTGCCCTTCTGCCGGGAGTCTGAGGGTGTCCCTCAGAAATTATTTAAGAACCGTCCAGGGCGGGTGGATGGGCACCACCAACCTTCCCCCGGTGCCACTCCACAATCTGACTTCCTGTGGCCAACCACACGCCCTCTCGTCTGCCGATGTGCTCCAGCGCTCGCTCCAGGTGCTTGCTCCGGAAGGGCTGTCCCATCAGCCAGGGGTGGATATTCAGCACCATCAGCCGCCCTGATTCGCCACCCTCCCGGTGGAGCACGTCAAACGTGTCAGTGATCATCTTGGCATACACGTTTACCGGGACATTCTTGTAGTAGTGAGTGAACGTATCGTCCAGGTCCAGCGTCACGGGAAGGGAGTAGATCTCGCCGGTGGGGGAATTCATGGCGTAGGGCTGGTCGTCGTTGGGCCAGTCACAAACGTAGCGGATGCCCTCGTCCGCCAGCAGGGCGACGGTGCGCTGGGACTCGCCGTACTCCGGCCCCAGCCAGCCCAGGGGCCGGGCGCCGGTGGCCTGGGCAACGGCTTCGATAGACTGTTGAATATAGTCTCGCTCCTCGGCCTCGCTCATCCGGCTGGTGATCATCTGGTTAGCAGCCACCCCGTGGGCGATGAATTCCCAGCCCCGGTCACGGCAGTAGTCCACGATGAAGGGATACTCGGCGGCGATGCAAGCGTCCAGGGCCACGGTGGCGGGGATGCCGAGGCGCTCCAGCATGGCCCCTACCCGGAACAAGCCCACCCGTAGGCCATACTCCCGGAGCGAGTAGCCGATGATATCGGGAAAGGGCCGCCCGGACTCGGCGGCGCCGCCCGGCTGGTTCGGCGACTTGTAGCCGTCCGGCGGATGCCGCCATTGGTACCGTTCCAGCGAGAGGATTACGCAGAGGGCGACGTGGGCGCCGTCAGGCCAGGTCAGTCGTGGCCGCGTGATGAACGGCGACCAGTCATGGTATGGGTTGTCCATCCCAGGCTTGCGTTCCGCCGGCATCAGCTAACCCTTAGAAAAATGAAGAATCGTCCATTGAAGGACGCCTCCCTGGGGGAGTCCGGAGGGGGATTTACCCCTCTGGCGGGAGTCTGAGGGTGTCCCTCAGAAATCATTTTTTAAATCCCTTCGGGACGGGTGGGTGGGTACCACCAACCTATGATTCTCTGTCCTTCGTGGTGGAGATACGCATCGCTGTGGCCGAGCCCTCTGGGTTTCGTTAGCTGGGAACACCTACGGTGCCTTGGTGCCCTTTGACTGAAGGTGGGCCGACACCGTGTCGTAGTAGTTGTCCATGTAGTACTGGGCTATGTCGTCGCCGGTGGCCTGCCAAACGTCCTGGTGGGAAAGCATGTAGCCCATGACCTGGTCCAACAGGTCCACCCGGCTAGGATGGGCGCAGATGTAAGGGTGCAACGAGACGCACATCACCATCCCGTTCTCGGCCCCTTCCTGGTAGAGCACATCGAACTGGTCCTTGAGGCACTGGGCCCAGTACTCCGGGGGACAGCCGAAGCGGTTGAACGTGCCGTCGTTAAGGTCAATGGCGTAGGGAATGGAGATGAGGCGGCCCGACTTCACCTTCAAGGGGAAAGGCTGGTCGTCGCAGAACCAATCGGCGTGGTATATAAGCCCCGCTTCTGCCATAAGGTCCGGGCTGTCCTTGGTGGGCGAAACGGCGGGGGTGAGCATCCCCTTTAGCTGCTTCCCCGTATGCCTCTTGAGGTTGCCTATACAGTCCTGGTAGTAGGCCCGCTCTTCGTCAATGGTCATCTCGTTGAGGTAGCGGGTGTTGTAGATGCCGTGGGACATATAGTCCCAGTCCCGGGCCACCATGGCGTCCCGAATCTCGGGGAAGTGCTCCAACACCGAGGCGTTCAACGACACGGTGCAGCGCACCTTGTGCTGGTCCATCACCTCCAGCATGCGCCAAAATGCCACCCGGTTGCCGTAGTCCCGGTGGGCGTAGGAGGCCACGTCCGGATGTGGGGTGCGGGGCCACTGGTCCCGGCTGCTGCTGGGAGGTGGCAGGAACTCGTAGTGCTCCATGTTAGGAGCTATCCAAAGGGCCAACCGGGCGTTGTTAGGCCACCTGATGACCGGCCGGTCAATCAACGGCAAGTAGTCGAAGCGGTCAGGCTCCGTCACAATGGCTGGTCCCTCCCTTAGCTCTACCCTTCGGAGAGGGTGTCAGGACTCTCGGGGCCGCGGCCGCGTCCCCCTACCCTACGGCCAGCGTATTCACCTCAGACAGCTCCTCAGGGAGAGAGCAATCGAACCACGTCTGGCCGGCGTCGTGGCTTCCCAGCACTTGGGCGTGCCGGGTGGCGCAGTATATCTGGCTGGCGTTCCTGGGGTTGATGGATACGCCAAAGAGAGTGCAGTCAGGTATGATGCCCATGTCCACCAGCTCCCAGGACTCACCGTAGTCATGGCTACGGAGCAACTCGCCGTGGTCGCCTCGGAACTGGGGTCCGGTGCCCAGATATAGGGTGGAAGGGTCGCCGGGCACCTCTCGGATCACGCGCGTATAGGTCCCTCTGGCGCCGATGCGCTTAATGTTGCCCCAGGACCAGTGGTCGCCGCCGTCGCTGCTGCGGAACAGGCCAGCCCTTGCGATGACGCCAACGTGGCGGGGGTGGACGCTGCTCACCAGGACACCGTGGCAGTCCAGCGAATCGTCGTTGTGGTAATAGCCCTCGCTAACGCCCTCCCACGACTCACCGCCGTTGCGGCTGCGGAGAAGTCCGCCCACCTCAATGGAGGCGTAGATCTCATCGGGTAGATTAGGGTCCACCGCCACGCCTAGAATCCGCTTGGCCAGCACCTTGGGAGTCATGGTTACCGATGGGAACGTGGCGCTGATAGGAATAAGGTCCCAGCTTTTGCCGCCATCTTCGCTGCGGCGGAGGGTGGTATCCTCGCCGCCAACGAATATCACTTTGGCATCGTTCGGGTGAAATGTGACCGACCAGACGGTAACCGGGTCGCCGGGCAGGTCAAGCCGGTCCCAGTGTTCGCCGCGGTCCTCACTGCGATAGGCCCCGTCTTGGACGCCGGCGTAGATAATCGAGGGGTCTTGCGGATCAATGGCGATGTTGCGAATCAGCGGGTTCTCCGGCAGCCCTCGGGTCGCCAGCTCCCATTCGCCTCCGCTAACCGCCCTGCGGTACAGGCCATGGCCCTCGGGTCCCATCCCCTCGCTTGCTAGGCCCACGTACACGAAGGCGTCTGAACTGCTTGTCATAATAACCACCTCCCCAATTTCCAAGGCGCCGGCCCGCACCGGACCCCACGGTGACCGTATTCCAGCAGATGCCCGTAGCGGTGTCAACGCCACTGGTTTGGACAGGGCCGTGCTGAGGCCCGGTTGCTTCGTGATTGACTGCTGATAAGGTATTGTCAGACGATTGGGGCATGCAGAGACCCTATTGAAACATCGTATGGAGGGCGGAAATGATTACCAGTCTTGCCAACGTCTCCCTCAAGGTCAACGACTACGACGATGCGCTGAGGTGGTACACCGAGGTGCTTGGGCTGGAGCTGCGGATGGACGGCGCCATGGAGGGCAGCGATATGCGGTTCATCACCGTAGGGGTGAAGGGCCAGGATGGCGTTTCCATTGTCCTCTTCAAACCCTTCGAAGGGTCTGGCGAGGTGGCCAACCCCATCCATGGGCTGCTGTTTCACACCGACGATTGCCGCGCCGAGGTAGAAAGGCTAAAGGGGCTGGGAGTGAAGGTCACCTTGGAGCCGGAGGAGCAGCCGTGGGGCACCCAGGCGGTGTTTGAGGACCTGTACGGCAACAGCCACGTGCTCCTTTCGCCGTCACAGATGGCCTTCGAGAGGGGTGAGGTGCGGGCGTAGGCGCCAGGCCCAGGCGCTAGGTGGGCCGGGGGACTACCCGCCCGGCGGTGACGCCGGTGAATTTGAGAGGGAAGCTATTCTGGACTTGGGTCTGGGAAAGAAGCTGCTTCTGACAGATGCCTGAGGGTCTTGCTGATCTCCCGGGCAACGTCCAACAGTTCCCCCTGTTGCTCCGCCATAGTGTCCAATGTCTGCTCGTGCCCATGTGTCAACCCCCTCAGGTTCATGGCAATGTCCTGGGCGTGTTCCGCCAGCGATGCCAGCCCCTCTTTCATCCAGTCGAGCTTATCCGGATTCTCGGTCAATGGGCGTGCGGGTAGCTGGTCAATGCTGCGCCTATGATCGCCAGATAGTGCTGATTCGATTCCCCTACGCTCAAGCGACAGCTCTCCTAGGGCCTGGAGGGTGACACGGGCCTCCTCCCATTGGGCGGCATCACGACTGTCTAGGGTGGCAACCAAGGATTCGGTGGCGGTACGCCCGGAATGGATCACGTCAGCGTCAAATAGCACGTTGATGACCTTGCCATCGCCCTTTACCACTTCAATGCCTACGCTGCGGGCGGCCCCGGCGCGCCAGAAGAGTGGAAGGACATCTGTAACTATTCTGGCGCGGGACTCTTCCGTCAACAAATCAAACGACTTTTTGCCAAGGACCTTAACGGGGTCGTATCCCAGGGTCCGTGTCCAAAGACGGTTTAGCCTGAGCAACCGGCCCTGGCGGTCTGAGGAGTGCATCATCACCGGGGCATCGTTAAAGATGAGGGAAATGGCGTCGTTGATGGCTTTCAGTGCGTCCTTAGCGGACTGTGTGTGGTCGTTGTTTTTCCGAAGCAATTTGTCCTAACGTTGAGCGGGCGATCAGCATACGCCATATGATTGGGGATTAACTCTACACAGGATCCCGCAGCCTAGATTCATTCAGCCGGTTGATTTGGACGGCTAAATGGGTTGATCCGCGGTTCGCCAAATGGGCGGGAGGGCCTGGTTCTTTAGTACTAGGAAATCGCGGTATCGGCTGCGGGGTAGCGGCTCTTTTGCTAGGCCCTGCTTAGTGGCGGGGTCGACAGACTAAAATGCAGCATCACACTCAGCGTCAGGCGGGCCGCGGGACCACCCGCCCGGCGGTGACGCCGGTGAATTTCCCCTCCGAGACACTGATCCGCCCGTTTACCAGGACGTAGTCAATCCCCTCCGGGTACTGGTGGGAGTCGCGGTATACCGCCTTGTCTATCACGGTGTCCGGGTTGAAAATCACCACATCGGCGTCGGCGCCGGGGCGCAGGATGCCCTTGTTGCGGAGACCCAGCTTCTGCGCCGGGAAAGAGGTCATCTTTCGCACCGCCGCCTCCAGGCTCAGGAGCCCTTGCTCCCTGACGTACCGGCCGAGAATCCGGGGGTAGGTGCCGTACACCCGTGGGTGAGGGTTCCCCGTCTGGTAAATGCCGTCGGTGCCTATCATAGTCACCGGATGGGCCATGACCGTTCCAATGTCGCTGTCGGCCATGGAGAAGTTGACCATGCCAACTCCGCACTCCTCTTCCACCAGCAAGTCCAGCACCACATCCACCGGCTCCTGGTTGCGCAGGTCGCCAATCTCTTTCACCGCGAGCCCAATGAACCGCCGGTTGGCCTGCGTCTTTACCTCGGTTATGAGGATCTCCTCCACCATTCCGCCCATCCGGGTCTCGCCGATGGGACTCACCGCCTCTTGTCGAATGCGGGCCCTCGTTTCTGGGTCCCTCAGCCGCCGCACCACCTCGTCCACGCCGCCCTCCTGAGACCAGGGTGGTAGCACCGCCTGGAGGGTTGTGCTGCTGGCGCTGTAAGGGTACTGGTCCACGGTGATGTCCAGCCCCTGGTCTCGGGTGCGCTGAATCAGCGCCAGCGACTCCGTGACCCTGCCGTGGTTGGCCTTACCCATGGCCTTGTGGTGGGAGATCTGCACCGGAATGTTCGCCTCACGTCCAATGGTGATGGACTCCTCAATGGAGTCCATCAGCCGGTCTCCCTCGTTGCGCATGTGAGTGGCGTAGATTCCGCCGTACCGGGACGCCACCCGCGCCAGGGCGACTATCTCCTCGGTCTCGCAGTAGGCCCCCGGGACGTACACCAGCCCGGTGGAAAGACCGAAGGCCCCCGCCTGCATCGCCTCATCCACCAGCGATTCCATCCGCGTCAACTCCTCAGCGGTAGGCGGCCGCTGCTCAAACCCCAGCACCGCGATGCGGACGGTGCCCTGGCCCAGCAGGGGCACCAGGTTGGTGGACGGGTTCGAGGCGTTCACCGCCGCCAGATACTCGCCGAAGGTCCGCCACTGCCAGGTGGCCCCGGAGGGTGGGGTGATAAAGGAGACATACTTCTTCAAGCCTTCGGCCGTCTCTGGGCTCAGCGGCGCGGCGGTGAAGCCGCAGTTGCCTCCCACCTCCGTCGTTATCCCCTGCCGCAGCTTGTAGTCCTCCACTTCCTTGTAAAACAGCGTCAGGTCCGGATGGGCGTGCATGTCAATGAACCCGGGGCACACCACCCGGTCTGCCGCATCTATCACGGTACCGGCGTCCTCGGTCACGCGGCCCATGGCCGTAATGGCGCCGCCCTCTATGGCCACGTCGGCCCGGTACCAGGGATTCCCCGTTCCGTCTACGATCCTGCCGTTCCGAATAATGACATCGGCCATGGTGCAACTCTCCGGTCTAGTGTGGCTGTAAGGTACTCACGTCGCGGTACAGCGTCAAGCTACTAGGCGCCTCAGACCTGATTGACCCTCCTACCCCGCTAATGTATCCTCACTTCCGTCACCAACCCCGGAGTACGTGCATGACCACCACCCTTGGCGACCTGGTAGAGGCCGAATGGACGGACGCAGTTGAGGCCATAGAGAAGTGCTACGAGCTGGGGTGGACGGACGGCTTGCCGGTGGTCCCTCCTACCGTGGAACGGGTTCAGAGCTTCCTGGACCACGTTGGGCGGCCCGCCGATGAGGTAGTCGGCGGCGTGCCGGAACGCCGCCGCGAGGTAACCGTCGGCAAGATCGCCGCCAACGCCGTCATGGCGGGCTGCAAGCCGGAGTATTTTCCGGTGGTGCTGGCGGTGGCCGACGCCATATTTGACCCGGTGTTCAACCTCATCGGCCCGTCCTCCAGCCTGGGAGGCGCGGGCATCCTGGTAATAGTCAACGGCCCCGCTGTGAAGAAGTTGGGCATCAACTGCCACAACAATCTGTTCGGCCCCGGCAACCGGGCCAACTCCACCATCGGTAGGTCGGTGAGGCTTATCTTGATGAACGCCTGCGCCGCCATTCCGGGCCTGTTCGACCGCAGCATCCTGGGGCACCCGGGGAAGTTCAGCTTTTGCATTGCGGAAAACGAGGAGGACATTCCGTGGACGCCGATGCACGTGGAGCGGGGCTTCGCCAGAGAGGACAGCACCGTCACGGTGTTTGCCTGCGACGGGCCGCGCCAGGTGCGGGCCATGGGCACACCGAAGACCATCCTGTACAGCCTGGCCGACGCCACCTGCGCGCTGGGCAGCTCTATGGCTTCTTCCGGCTCCGTGGGTGACACCGAGGCGATGATCCGCCAGGGTCAAGTGGTGATCGTCTTCGCCGGTGCCGCCGACATATGGGACGGCTGGAGCAAGGATGACATCCGAGCGCATCTTTATCCCAAGCTGCGGCGCTCTGTGGCGGACCTGAAGCGGGCCAAAATGATTGACGGCGATATAGAGGCCGCGGACGAGGAGAAGTATCAGCTGCTGGTGCCCGCGCCGGAGGACCTGCTGATGCTCTACGCCGGCGGAGTGGAGAACCAATACATGGCGGTGATCCCCGCCTGGGGCCCAAAGGTGGGCTCCACGGCTGTCACCAAGAAAATTCAACTCCCTCGGAAATAGCGCCCATCATCCGCTTCAGATGACCCCAGAGGGGAATAGCCCATCTGGCGGGAGTCTGAGGGTGCCCCTCAGAAATCACTTTAAAAACCGCCCGGGGAGGGCGGGTGGGTACCACCAGCCTGTGATTTGCTATCCGTTCAAATGTTGCTACCCATCGCCCTTACCGCCTACTCCTCACAATAGCCGCTCACACGGATTAATTAGCATCTACCTGCTTGAACTTTCATCCTTGGCAGTACCGTTCTCAACCGGCATGCGCGATTGCCTCGAAAATAGAGCCGCCAGCCTTCTAAAATGACCTTTTCGGGGAGAGTCCAGAGAGGGCGTACCCTCTCTGGCGGGTGTCTGAGGGTGTCCCTCAGAAGATCTTTTAAAAACCTTCCTGGGCGGGTGGGTGGGAACCACCAACCTGTGATTTGTAGTCCTTAGGAGAGTCCTACCTTCGCCCTAGCTGATCGGCTCCAGAGGACCTATACAGCAGCTTGCTAACCACTCCCGGCCCAAATTTTCATCCCTTGTGATGCTGGTGGCAACCGGTATGCGGGAGTCCTCCGGAAATAGTCACCCGCGCGCCTAACATGTACAATTGCCTAAGAGCTAAACGGCGCTGCCGCAAGGAGGACGAAATGGCTGCTCAGACCCTGGTGGACCCGACTACCCAACCCATACCCATCAGCTTCGCCGAGGCCCCCAGGTTGCGGGACCTCCGCGGTAAGACGCTGGGCCTTATTGACGATAGCAAGCCCAACGCCAAGGAGCTGCTGGACGAGCTGGCGGCGCTGCTGGAGGACAGGTTCGAGACGCGGGTGGGGATGTACCATCGCAAGCCTTCAGCCTCCAAGCCGGCGGACCCCAACGCCGTGACAGAGATGGCGGGAAAGTGTGACTATGTGATTGTCGCGGTGGGTGATTGAGGGTCCTGCAGCGCGTGCAGTGTGCACGACGGCGTACACGTAGAGAAGGCAGGAATCCCCGCCGCGGTGGTTTGCACGGACCGGTTCAAGGTGACCGGTGAGGCCATGGCCAAGATGTGGGGCGCCCCGGAGTTTCCCATCCTCTACACCGCGCACCCCGTGGGCGGCCTGGACCGGGATAAGATTCGCGCCCGGGCCGAGGAGTTGATAGACCAGGTGATCGCCGTGCTTACCGGCGTGGAGGTATCTCAGGTGAGCCCCAAGGCCTAGAGGTCGTACTTTATAGCGAATACTAAAGCCCGCTCCCCTTGGATTGGTTACAGGGGAGCGGGCTTTATAGTTTACCGTGCCGTTTTCAGTCCGTATGGATCACGGACACTAGGGCGCTACACGTCCAGGCCCGCCATTCGCCGCGCCTGGCCAACGATGTCGACACCCACCTTTTCACTCCAAGCCGCCAGGAGGCGCTTCACCACCGGCCCCGGCACCTCGCCTTCCAGCGGCCGGTTGTCCAGCTTGGAGACGGGTATCAGGCAGTTGCTGGTCCCGGAAACGAACGCTTCGTCCGCGGTGTAGGCGTCATAGAGCTGAATATCATCCTGCACCACGGGGATGCCCAGGTCTTCCGCCATGCTCAGAATGTTGTTTCGGGAGATGCCCTGGAGAAGCGCCCTGTCTCCCGCCGTCCTGATGACGCCGTCGGTAACCACCCAGAAGTTGAAGCCGGTCCCCTCAGAAATGTTGCCATCCAGGTCCAACAAGACGGGCCATGCGGCCGGGTCCACGTCACTGGCCTCTAGCTCCGCTAGTACGAAGTTCATTCGGCTGGTGTGCTTCACCTTGGGGTCAAGGGAGTCGGGGTGATAGGAGCGGGTGCGGGTGAACACCACGTGGGCCCCTTCGTCATACAGGTGGGCGTAGCTCTTCGTACCCATGGGATAAGCCGCCACGTAAACGGTTGGGGAGACCTTATCGTTGATTGTTGCAGCCCTGCCCCGGGTGATGACCTGCCGCACGTTCATGTCGCCGCCCTGAGGGATCAGGTGCTTATTGCGGCTGATAGCCTCATAGCAGATACCTCCAAGCTCATCCCTGGTGAGTCCCGGGTCTATTCGCACTACTTTGAGGGAGCGAAAGAGCCGGTCCAGGTGACCGTCCAGGTCAAAGGGTTCGAAGTTGAAAGTGCGCTCCACCTCAAATACGGCGTCGCCCATGCGCAAGCCCCTGTCGTCCATCGCGACCTTACATTCCTCCATGGGAATCCAGTCGCCGCAGAAATATGCGATGAAATCGTCTGCCATGATTAGCCTCCTGTTACTCCGGTTACAGCGGGATTATAAGTTGGTCGGCGATAGGGGTGTCAACCGGCGGCCGGAAGCCAGCCGGCCGGCAACGGCCAGATAGTGTCCGTCGGCAGGTATAAAGATATCAGGCCCCCCGGCGAACGCCGGGGGGCCTAATTGCCAATGCTAAAGTTGGACCCGTCTATAGGTTGAACTGCGGGTCCTCGTAGTCCACGTCCTTAAGGTATATCTGGAGCCGGTTGTGCTGGGCCTCGGCAATGACGAAGCGGTAATCGTCTCCGATGGTGATGGCCACGGGACGGCGGAAGCGCCATTCCGCCTCCAGGTTGGCCCGGGCACGGGCCTTTATGTAGTCTATGTTGGCGTCCACTGACATCTTGGCCCAGGGCGAAAGCTCCGTAGCGTCTCCAATCAGGGTTGCCAGGTAGCCACCGTCAGGGGCGTAGATCTGGATGCGGTTGTTCCCCCAGTCGGCAACGTACACGTCCCCATCCTTGTCCACCGTGACATCAGAAGGACGGTTTAGCTCACCGGGACTGGAGGAGCCAAAGGTGAGCAGGTGGTCGCCCTCCGGTGAGAGCTTCTGCACCCGGTCGTTATTCGTGTCAGCTACGTAAACGCTCCCTTCCTTGTCCATGGCTATGCCCCAGGGCAGGTTGAACTGGCCTTCGGCGGCGCCGGCGCTACCGAACTTGCCCAGGAACTTTCCGTCCTTGCTGAACTTCTGCACTCGGTTGTTTCGCGTGTCGACGACGAAAAGGTTATCGGCGCTGTCGAAGGCGATTCCGGTGGGGTCACGCAGCTCTCCGTCACCGCTGCCTCGTGAGCCCCATTCGCCAACAAATGCGCCCTCGTTTTCAAAAACCATAATCTTGTTTGCGGACTCCTCGGACACATAAACGCGCTCGCTGCTGTCCAGCGCCACGTAAGCGGGCCACAGGAATCGGCCCGCCCCTTGACCGGGTCCGCCTATATCCTGCAGGAACTCATGCTGGAGGGTGCACTTGGTAACACGGGCCGCGGGGTTGAACTCCGCTCCACGGTTGGCTATGTACAGAACGTCATTTGCCCCCCGGGCCACGGACTGTGGGTGGGAGAGGCCGGGACCTACATTGGCGGTCCGGCCCAGGCAGCCAACGTAGGTAAAGGCCCGGTTCGGCGCCAGCGTGGTTGTGGGCATGGCAAACTCCTATGAGAACAGTGGTTGCGGCATTCCAAGCCGCTGGCATCCTGCGGGACCTCTGGTCCCGGTTGTGAGGACGGGCCGACCCACATTGCGGGTCGGCCCGTCTCCTGTTCACTTGGTTGTGGCGCCTTGCTACTGAGCGGCTACTTCTGAAGGATGGGTAGCTGCTCGAAGGTGCCGTCCACGATCTCCGTGGGATCCAGTCCCATGTGCTGCTCCAGGATGGTGGAGTAGAAGCCTCGGAAGTCGTAGTTGGGCGCCAGGTCACCCTCCTGGAGGTCCTCCGCCTTCATGGAGGGGAACTCGGAGTAGTGACCGCCCTTAACGGAGTCACCAATTACGAAGGCGACTCCACCGGCCCCGTGGTCGGTGCCGGAGCCGTTGTCTCGCACCCTGCGTCCGAACTCGCTGAAGAGGATCATGACTACGTTGTCGGCGGCGTCATTCTCCCGGAGGTCAGCGAAGAAGTCGGAAATCGCGCGGGAGCAGTCGGTCCACAACTGGTGGTGGAGCGGCATTTGGCTTGCATGGGTGTCAAAGCTGGCGTGCTGGGTGTAGAAGAAGCGGGTGCCCAGGTTGGCCTGGTGCACCATGGAAATGCCGCGCAGCTTCTGAGCTATGGGCGTGGCCGCGTACTCAATCGTGGATGAGTACAATTCGGGGGCCGTCTTCAGGATGTCGGCGCCCTTCAGCGCGTCCAGTCCAGTCTGGCCCAGGTAGTCCATGACCGCTCCTCGGCCGATGGCCGGAGAGTAAATCCTGGCAAACCGGTCCAGTGCCCGAGCTCGCTGCTCCGCGCCGGTAATTCCCGTGAGGACGCCGTAGTTCTCAATGTCAGACACTGAGGCTACGGGCACGCCCGGAAGCGCCATGGCCCGGGGCAGGCCCTGGCCGAAGTTCACGCCCGTCAAGACGTTCTCTTTGTCCGGGTCTACCGTCCTAATCGCTCGGCCAACCCAACCCTCGGTGCCCACCTTGTTGGGCTCGCAGGTATGCCAAATGTCCATGGAGCGGAAATGGGAGCGCGGGGAGTTCTCATAGCCTATCCCGTGGACAAGCGCCATCTTCCCCTCTGTCCAGAACTGCTTCATGGGCTCCATGGCCGGGTGAAAGCCGAAGTTGTCATCCAGCGGAATTATCTGGTCCTCTGGGACGTTCACCGTGGTCCTGTAATCCCTGTAGAGGCCATTGTCACGAGGGATTGTGCAGTTGAGGTAATCGTTACCTCCGGTCAATTGGAATACTACCAGGACTGGGTCTTTTGCCATTTTATTCCTCCTAAAGGCTTGGGATTCTAACCGTTAACCGAACTGGAACTCTCGTGTGGACGCGATCAATTGCAGGACCTCGGCCACGCGCTGGCCAAAGGCCCTTACATCTTCTTCAGAGGAGCCTCGCTTGATCTCTCCGTCGGCCTTAACGTGGTCCACCAGCTGCTGCCGGGTCTCGTCCTCCACCCGCAGCGCGCCAAGGATGTCAAGGCAGCTCTCCACGAACTCTTCTGGGCTCATTGTGCCGCGACTGCCGAGCTCGTCAATCATTGATTGTACGCCGGGCAGCGACGTGTCACCCAACCTATCGGCCACAAAGTTGATGCGGCGCAGTAATGAACCGCTGTCTATCCACTCTTGGCCTGTGTGCCAACCCTCAACGCTGGGCGGGTTGATGATCTCCTGACCCTGGAATCCGGACTCCGCTGATACTGGCATCAAGCCCGGGCGGGGGACTTCGAAGTCTCCCACCAGCCTGATGGTGCCTGCCACCACCTCTGCCGGGTTCTTCACCTTGGCGAATCGGACCTTCTCGTCCTTGAAGAAGTCCGAGTTAAAGATGAAGCGAAGCGTATCTCGAATCTCATATCCGGATTTGACGAAGGTGTCCGCAATGGCCTTGACCGCTTGCGGGTCCTTGGGCGCTACGTCCGTCCAACTGGGCACCTGCACCTCGTCTGCGACGAAGAAGTTGTACAGGTGGCGCGCCACGAAGGCGTGAGTGGCCGGCTGTTGTGCCACAATCTCTATGATGTCCTCGCCGTTAAACCGGCCCGTATGTCCCAGGAAGGCCTTTTCGCTGTCGTCGTGGTCTTCCGCTCTGTATTCGAACTCCCACAGGTGCCGGCCGTAGGGCAGCCGCGGGATTTTGGGTTTGATGGTCCATCCGGTGAAGGCCCTGGAGGCCATTTTTACATCGTCTTCGGAGTAGTTCCCTTGTCCCATGGAGAAGAGCTCTAGAAGCTCCCGTCCCCAGTTCTCGTTGGGAGCGTCCTTATGGCTCTCGTTGTTGTCCAGCCAGTAGATCATGGCCGGGTCCTTGGCCAGGCGAACCAAAAGGTCCTGATAGTTGCCCAGTCCATTTGCCCGGAACAGGGCTATCTGCCGGACCATCTCGGTTGGGTTATCAATTTTGGAGTTGCCCGTGGCGAAGACCATGTGCCAGAAGAGCGTCATCTTCTCTTCCAGCGGCCTCGGCGTAGTCATCATGTGATACACGAAGTTGGACGTGCCCGATGCAGGAGCCCCCGGAAGCTCAATGTCCGGGTAGAAGCGGGCCATGGCCAATTCGTCAAACGCGGGAACGCCGTGCGCATCCGGGTCCAGAAGCTCTTCCACGGTTGCTTCATACCCCTTGGCGGCCCTGTCTACTATCTCATGGTAGGGTGCGCCAAAACCGGCTCGGCGCATCAGGTGGGCCATTAGGTCAATTTCTTGTTTGCCCGTTTGGGCCATAAAACCACTCCTTTCGGTAGAATACGCAATCTAACCGGTCGGCGCAACCCGTCGGTCGCGCCCTCCGGAACATGCACGCGATTATAGATAAGGCCCTTTTCAGTGTCAAGGTTGGGTCCTATGTCCAGGCCCTCTCAAACCGGGTCTGGATTATTCTAACCGGTGCCTCTAGAATTACCGCTATTCTGGTAGCTGACGACTGCATTTGCGATTTGCGAGGAGGATACAGGAACCATGATTTTTGCAAGATATTTGGCTCACGGTGAAGTGGCCTACGGCGTGGTTGAGGGGGACACGGTAAGGCAGATCACCACCACGCCCTTTGAGAAGTACGAAGTGACCGACCATACTCATCCCGTGTCCGGCGTAAAACTGCTCGCCCCCTGTGAACCCGCCAAGATTGTGGCCGTGGGCCTGAACTATCGCAGCCACCTGGGAGAAAGGGAGCCGCTCAAGGATCCCTTAATATTTCTCAAGACCTCCTCATCCCTGATTGGACCTGAGGACACCATCATAATACCTAAAGAGTTCAAGGGCCGGGTGGACGAAGAGGGGGAGTTGGTGGCCATCATCAAGGACCGCTGCAAGAACGTTTCCGTGGAAGATGCGCTGGACCACGTCCTGGGCTACACCTGCGGAAACGACGTCAGCGCCCGGGAATGGCAGCGTGGAGATGGCCAGTGGTGGCGCGCCAAGTCTTCTGACACGTTTAGCCCCGCGGGGCCGTACATTGTCACCGGCCTGGACCCTGACAACCTGCGTCTACGGGCGCGGGTAAACGGTACCGAGGTACAGTCAGAGAGCACGCAACTGTTCCTGTTTAACCTTCAGACGGTGATCAGCCACGTAACCAAGGCGATGACCCTGGAGCCTGGCGACATGATCTTCACCGGGACGCCGGGTAAGCCTCGTCAGCTGAAGGACGGCGACGTTTGCGAGATCGAAATCGAGGGCATCGGCGTGCTGCGGAACCCGGTTAAGGATGAGGCCTAGCTCAGGAGTATCGGGCCAGGGCCGGAAGTCAACTTCTGCTTTGGCCTGTAGGGCCCTACGGGTTGGTGGCGCGTTAGCTAGTTCGGGAGGCTGAGCCATGCGGATGTACATCGGCGGCGAATGGGTGGAAAAGGCGGCGGCTATGCCGGTATTGAATCCTTTCGATGGCTCAGTGGTGGACACCGTGCCCCGGGGAGACCTTGAGGACGTGGACACCGCGCTGTCCACCGCCGTGCGCGGCGCCCAGGTGATGCGGCGGCTCACCGCTTATCAGCGGTACGAAATGCTTGGCAAGGCAGCCCGGCTCATGGCCGAGAGGTCTGAGGACCTGGCCCGCACCATAACGCTGGAGGAAGGGAAGACTATCCACGAGGGCCGCGGGGAGGTGCAGCGCGCCATCCAGACCATCACCACCTCGGCGGAAGAGGCCAAACGGGTCCACGGGGAGACGGTGCCCCTGGACGCCGCGCCGGGGCCAGGAAAACAGTTCGGCTTCACTCTTCGGGTCCCCTGCGGTGTGGTGGTGGCCATAGCGCCCTTCAACTTTCCCCTGAACCTGGTGTGCCACAAAGAGGGTCCGGCGCTGGCGGCGGGAAACGCCGTGGTTATCAAACCCGCCAGTGACACGCCGCTCTCCGCGCTGAAGCTAACGGAGCTGCTGCTGGAGGCCGGGGTGCCTCCCCTGGGCGTCCAGTGCCTCACCGGTTCCGGTGGCGCCATAGGCGACGCAATCTGCGCCGATCCTCGAGTCCGAAAGATCACCTTCACCGGGAGCCGGGACATTGGGGAGCGCATCTGCAAGACCGCGGGCATCAAGAAAGTGACCATGGAGTTGGGGTCTAACAGCCCGCTGATCATCATGCCGGACGCGGACATAGAGAAGGTTGCCGCCGCCACGGTGGCCGGGGCCTACTCCAACGCCGGTCAGGTGTGCATCTCCACACAGCGAGTGTTGGCCGATGGGAAGATATACGGAGACTTTCTGGACGCGCTGAAACCCAAAGTAGAGGCGTTGGCCACCGGCAACCCCATGGACGAGTCCACCAACATGGGTCCCATGGTCCGTGAGTCGGAAGCCGTTCGGGTGGGCGAGTGGATTGACGAAGCGGTTGGCCAGGGCGCCCGGCTTCTCACCGGCGGCAGCCGTCAGGGCGCTATGTACGCGCCAACGGTGGTGGCGGACGTCAAACCGGATATGCGCGTATCCCGCGATGAGCTGTTCGGTCCCGCGGTGGCGGTTACCCGCTTTTCGGACATAGACGAGGCCATCGCCCTGGCTAACGACTCGAACTACGGGTTGAGCGCCGGCATCTTCACCCAGAACGTGGACTGGGCAATGCGCTTCGCACTGGAGGTGGAGTGCGGGAGCCTGCACATCAACTCCAGCCCCCAGTGGCGCGCCGATCTGATGCCCTATGGCGGGTTGAAGGAGAGCGGCATGGGCAAAGAGGGGCCTCGCTACGCCGTGCAGGAGATGACGGAGCTAAAGATGGTGGTATTCCATCTATAAGGCGGCCTGGGGAAGATCTGATTTTGTGAAGAGGGTAAGAGAAGATGGCGAGCAAGCATGAGTTGGGTCCCGTGGGTACCAATGTCCTGTTTGAAAACGACAAGGTGAAGATTTGGGAGCTGGTGCTGGAACCCGGGGAGTCCAGCGCCTGGCACCACCACGCCTGGGACTACATCACCGTGGGATTCATGGAAAGCGTAATGGACCGGGAGCTTGAGGACGGCACCAAGGACCGGACCACCCCCACCCCCGGAGGGTTCCGCTACGCCGAGTCGCATCAGCCCCATAGGGTCACCAACGCCGGTGACAAGCGGCACCGGAACCTGCTCATCGAGATAAAGGAATGACCGGAGGCCGTCCCCTAGGGCTGGCCCGTCGAAGCACAGTCTGGAGAATTGGAGGCGGTTTATGACGAATACCCCTGAGCTAACTAAAGAGGCCTTTCTGCTGATGGCGGCCCAGTTGGGCCTGGACACCAGTGACGAGGCGCACATGGAAGAGATTTACTTCCAGGCGCAGAACATCATGGCCACCGTAGCGGAGCTGCGGAAGATTGACGTGGGGGAGACGGAGCCATCTAACACATTCTCTCCTTTGAGAGGTTAGCCCATGGCCGTAAACGAGCTCTGCTATCTGAGCGCGGAAGAACTTTCCGTGCGAATTCAGGCCGGACAGGTATCGCCGGTGGAGGTCGTGCAGGCGCACCTGGACCGCATCGAAGCCACCGAGGGCACCCTTAACTCTTTCATCACCCGCCCCGGCGAAGAAGCGTTGGAGGCGGCCCGCGTGGCTGAGCGGGAGATACAGTCCGGCGGTTACCGTGGGCCGCTTCACGGCATCCCGGTGGGTCTGAAGGACCTCTACTACGTGAAGGGGATGCGGAACACCTCCGGCTCCAAGATATATGACGATTTCGTGCCGGACTACGACGGCACCGTGGCGGCTCGATACAAAGAGGCCGGCGCCATTCTGCTGGGCAAGCTGAACATGCACCAGTTCGCCTTCGGCCCCACCGGCCTGAACCGGGACTACGGTGACATGCACAACCCCTGGGACCCAGCGCGGATCACCGGAGGCTCCAGCGGCGGGTCGGGGTCCGCCGCCGCGGCTGGACAGTGCACCATCACCATGGGGACAGACACCGGGGGCTCCATTCGTATTCCCAGCGCCCTCTGCGGTCTATCCGGCATCAAACCCACCTACGGTCGGGTGAGCCGCTACGGCCTGGTGCCCCTATCATGGTCGCTGGACCACCCGGGTCCCATGTGCCGGACCGTTGAAGACTGCGCCCTGGCGTTGAACGTGGTTGCGGGCTACGATCCCAAAGACCCGGCCTCCGCTGACGTGCCCGTGCAGGACTACCGCGCCGCGTTGACCGGCAATGTTAAGGGCCTGCGCATCGGCGTGCCAAAGGAGTACTTCGAGGTGCCGGTGGACGCCGAGGTTAAGAGCGCCGTGGAGCGAGCCTTGGAGGTCCTCCAAGAGCTGGGCGCTGAAGTGCGAGAGGTGTCCTGGCCCATGTACCACCACTCGGCGGCCATGTCCACCGTGGTGCTCTACTCGGAGGCCACCGCCTTCCACCGGGATATGGTCCTGGAGCGGGGCAACGAGTATGACCCGTCCATCAGATGGCGCATAGAAGCGGGGATGTTCATTTCCGGCGTGGACTACGTACGCGCCCAGCGGGCCCGGGCAGTGTTCACCGAGTCGGCCCGAGAGCTGCTGCGGGAGGTGGACCTGCTGGCGGGACCCATGGAGCCCATGGTGGCGCCCCCCATCGGTGCCCAGGAGCTGGAGGTAGGCGGACAGAAGATCGGCGCCATCGCCGCGCTGACCCAGTACACCCGCCCGTTCAACCTGACTGGCTTCCCGGCGCTGACGGTCCCCTGCGGTTTCAGCAATGGTTTGCCCATCGGCCTTCAACTGGCCGGACGCCCCTTTGAAGAGGCCACCGCGCTGAACGCCGGGTACGCTTACCAGCGCGCCACGGACTGGCACACCCGCCGCCCGCCGATGTAGCACGCGTGACGGATTCTCCATGAAGGACGAAATCCTCAGCTATTGGGACATTTGCAGCCGCCAAGGCATGGCTTTGCAGCGAGGTATGTTCTTTCGGCCACCGCCATCGCGCGGTGTCATTTTGATGTCGCGACGTAAGAACGCCCCTTATGAGGATGCGCTAAGCGATGATGAAAGTGAACTGATCTACGAAGGCCATGATGTTTACAAAAGCCCCGGTTCGGAACCCAAGGCTGTCGATCAGCCCCGATTTGATGGTAACAGTCGACCTACTCAGAACGGATTGTTTGCTGATTGGGTAGACAAGATGAATTCAAGTGGTGAGGATCATGCAAGATTCAAGGTTTACGAGAAGCTGAGACAGGGTATTTGGTCAGACCGAGGCATCTATTTACTCCACGATTACCATTATCAAGACGTGGGCAATCGAAAGGTGTTCAAGTTCTACCTCCGTCAGGCCCCGTTTGATTCAGATCAAAACACAGACGCGGTTGACACTCAGATTCCGGTCAGTCGACAAATACCGTCGTGGGTGAAGCAAGAAGTATTCAAACGAGATAAAGGGCGCTGTGTCATCTGCAGCGCTACAGATCAACTCCACTTCGATCACGACCTTCCATTCTCTAAGGGTGGCACAAGCGTAACGGCTAAAAATGTGCGCATTCTCTGCGCGCGCCACAATCTGCAGAAGTCTGCCAATATTGAATAACCGAGATGGTGTACTTTGGTGGTTCAGGCACGGCCATCCGAGCCGTTCAAGCGGAACCATATCTCAATTACCTTGGCAAACAGCGGCTAAGACATTTCAATGCTCTAATCCACTGCGAGGTTGGAACTACCGAGCTGCAAGTCTCTGGGGGCATCTAGTTGACGACTATCCCGCTGGAGCCGGTCGTGGGCGTGTCCATCACCATCCTGATGGGCAACGTCACGGACATGCCGATTCAGGACCAGGGTCCGGCCAAGCGGCCCGGCCCAGCCAGCGGCTACTCGGCCAAGGTCCAGGCGCCATCGCCGCGCTGACCCAGTACACCCGCCCGTTCAACCTGACTGGCTTCCCGGCGCTGACGGTCCCCTGCGGTTTCAGCAATGGTTTGCCCATCGGCCTTCAACTGGCCGGACGCCCCTTTGAAGAGGCCACCGCGCTGAACGCCGGGTACGCTTACCAGCGCGCCACGGACTGGCACACCCGCCGTCCGCCGCTATAACAGGTTGATGAAAAAGGGAGAGTGCAGAGGGGCACAGCCCTTTTGCCGGGAGTCTGAGGGTGTCCCTCAGAAAATCTTTTAAAACCTTCCGGGGCGGGTGGGTGGGCACCACCAACCTGTGATTTGTCGCCCTTAGCAGCAGCCAACCGTCGCCCTGGCTGATTGCCATAATGGGAGAGTGCAGAGGGGCACAGCCCCTTTGCCGGGAGTCTGAGGGTGTCCCTCAGAAAATCCTTTAAAACCTTCCGGGGCGGGTGGGTGGGCACCACCAACCTGTGATTTGTCGCCCTTAGCAGCAGCCAACCATCGCCCTGGCTGAATCTCCCGAAAATGGCACCCTACATCCGCTCAAAAAGCCTCCTCAGGAGAGGAGAATCCAGACAGGGACAGGCTCTCTGGTATGGGGTCTGGGGACAATCCCCAGCGGAACCCAGCCCTCCTCTACCTTGTTGGCGCCGCCCTCCCTGGCGTAAAATAAAAAAGGCACATTTGTCTGCAATTGTTAACTTATGAGCACACTTTTCGAAAAGCTTGACGCCATGGAAGTCCGATACCGCGAGCTGGCAGCCATGATGGCCCAGCCCGAGGTGGCGGTGGACTATGAAAAGGTTCAGGTCCTGGCGAAGGAGAGGTCCGGCCTGGAAAAAACCGTCAACCTCTACCACCATTTTCGTGCGGCTCTGGAGCAGCAAGAAGATGCCCAGGCAATCCTTAACGACGGCGATGACGCGGAGTTGATGGACCTGGCTCAGGAGGAGCTGACGGACCTTAACCAGCGAGTCGAATCGTTGGGGAAGGATCTCCGCTATGCCGTTCTCCCTAGAGACCCCAACGACGGTCGGAACGTCATCGTGGAGGTGCGCAAGGGCGCCGGGGGGCAAGAGGCGGGCCTGTTCGCCGCGGACCTATTCCGGATGATTGAGCGGTACGCCCAGATCAGGGGTTGGAAGGTGGAGGTGCTCAACTCCAATCCGTCCGACCTGGGAGGCTTCAACGAAATATCCTTTGCGGTGAAGGGTGAAGGTGCCTTCAGCCAGTTGAAGTACGAGCGCGGCGTGCACCGCGTGCAGCGTGTGCCGCTGACGGAAGCGTCGGGGAGGCTCCACACCTCCACCGCCACCGTGGCCGTTATGCCCGAAGCGGACGAGGTTGAGGTTAACATAGCCGCTTACGACATTCGTATAGACGTATTCCATGCCGGCGGTGCTGGCGGGCAGAACGTCAACAAGGTGGCCACGGCAATTCGTATTGTCCACCTGCCCACTGGCATCGTTGTCACTTGCCAGGACGAGCGGTCCCAATTCAAGAATAAGACCAAAGCTATGGGCATTCTGAGGGCGCGCTTGTACGACCAGGAGCAGAGGCGTCAGGCTGATGAGATCGTCGAATCCCGCCGGGCACAGGTGGGCACTGGCGACCGGGCCGAGAAGATACGCACCTACAACTATCCCCAGGACAGGGTCACCGATCACCGGATTGGTCAAAGTTTCTACGGCATCCAGAAAATCCTTGACGGTGGGCTAGACGAAGTGGTGCGCGCGCTGCTGGTGGACGAGCAGGTGCGTGGCCTGGAAGCGGCCCTGGCAGCCTAGTCGTTCCCCCCTCTCCCCTGGAACATTCTCCGATACCCTCCCTTCGCAGCGACCCGTACCTCAAAGCAAGTATCGGCCAAGGACTGGCCTTCGCGCCCTCACTCACATGACCACGCTTCGAGAATTCCTTCAACGCACCAGGGGCCGGCTCACTGACGCCGGCGTGACGGAATCAAGGTTGGAAGCGGAGTTGATCCTGACGGACCTGCTGCGCGTGCCGAGACACCGTTTGTATGCCTTCCAAAACGATGAGCTGTCCGCTCAGCAGGTTGCGGACCTTGAACAGATCGTATTGCGGCGGCTGCTCCGGGAGCCCCTGGCTTACATACTGGGACACAGGGAGTTCTATGGCATAGACCTGACGGTGTCCCCGGCGGTGATGGTGCCGCGCCCGGAGACGGAGCTGCTAGTGGAGCGCGCCCTGCTGGTGTGCCTGGAGCGGATGGAGATAGGTGCTCCGGTGGTAGTGGACGTCGGTACCGGGGCCGGTGGCATCGCCATCAACCTGGCCATGCACCTACCCATGGTTACGATGATAGCTACCGACATATCCGCCGGGGCGTTGGAGGTGGCGAAGGCGAACGCCCAGAGTCACAACCTGACCGGCAGGATAACCATGGTGCACGGCGACCTGCTTGAGCCGGTGGACGCGACCGTGGACGTGATAGTGGCGAACCTGCCCTACATCCCAGCGGACCGAATTCAACAGCTTTCGCCCGAGGTCCGGGCCGAGCCGCGGCTGGCGCTGGACGGTGGCCCCGAAGGGGTGGACCTGCTCCTCAGATTGTTGGACCAGGCAAAAGATAAGGCGGCGCCCAATGGCATGTTGCTGTTGGAGATAGACCCCGGTCAGTCCGCGGTGTTGGAAAACAGGGTAGTGGAGCTGTTCCCCGGCGCCACGGTTTCCGTGGAGCAGGACCTCGCCGGGCTGGATCGTATCTTTGTGGTGGAGCTGCCGGGCTAGGCGGGCCAGATACCGCCCGCTTGCCGCTAGTCGGACGAGGGCAACGGACGGGGCGCCTGAATTTCCATCTCCTGGTCACAGCAGAATACGGTGCCGTCGCCCTGCTTTACGCACAGGACCAGGGTGCTGCACTGGCCGCAGGTGTAACGCTTTCCTAGCTGGTTGGTCACTCTACATCGCCTCGAAGATAGAAACATCGTCCCGTGAGAAACGCCTGAAAGGGGCAGTTCAGAGGGGGAATCCTCCCTCTGGCAGGAGTCTGAGGGTGACCCTCAGACTTCTTCTTTAAAAACCTTTCGAGGTGGGCGGGTGGGAACCACAAACCTGTGATTTTCATCCTTGGTGCTGGCCCGTTGGCATCGCGGCATGAGCCACCGCTCTCAAGACTTGAGCTGCATGGGCTGGTTGCAGCACATTAAGGCGCCCTCACCGCCCCGGGTGACCAGCAACTCGGAGCCGCATACGGAGCACAGGTATCGTTTTCCGGTCTGATTTGCCACTGATAAGCCGTCTTTCAGAGAGCTGGGGGATAGAACTATTCTAGCCACCTGTGGCGGCAGGGGTCAACGCGACCCCGCCAACACAACCCTCCCTCATTCGCCAAGGCCCGCCTGCCAACTCCTCTCCCCCTATCGAGTGGGAGATTGAGAGGGCGTGCGTCAAGCCTCCTCCGCAACACAGCCCTTGCTCATCTACTAAGGCCTGGCGCTTAACAACTTCTCATCCCACGGCTCAGCCGCTCCCTACAGAACGGCGGTGGCCTCAATTTCAATATTCATGGAGGGTTTCGCCAGCCCCGTGGTGCCTATGAGGGTGCTGGTGGGGTAGGTGCCCTGGAAGACCTCCTCCATGAGCTTGTTGTATTCCTGACCGTGAGTCCGAAAGTCGGCCATGTCGGTGACATAGATCGTCATGCGCACTATATCTGAGGTCTTTCCTCCGTGGGCCTCCACAATTCGCTTTATCTTGTCCAGCGTGACCTTGGCCTGAGTAATGACGTCGCCGCCCTCCGCGGGGGTGTCCAGGGACGTGCAGCCGGATATGTAGACCGTGTCGCCGGCCCTGATGGCGCGAACTCCGGTGCCTGCGGCGGGGGAAATGTCCGGGTGGTTGTTGCGTTCCTTGTCTACCATTGTTGCCTCCTCTGATATATGAATGGCCGTTTGGACTGTAGTATTTCCGTTCGCTTAGCCGGACTGGACTGCATGATAGGCCGGCCGGTGGCCAGAGCTCCGGGCCGCTCTTGCTTCGGGTGGGAGCGGCCCGCCATGCCACTGGTGTGGCTATTCTAAGGCAAAAAGAAACCCCCCGGTACCGGGGGGTTTCTTCTGTTATTGCCTAGCTAGGTTCTACGCGGTGGCCCGGCCGCGCCGGAGGACCAGCCCGCCGGCGGTGACCAGCACCGCTCCTGCCGCCAACGCTATGATGGCGAACAGCGTCCAGCTGACGTCTCCAGTGGCCGGCAGCGCCGCGCCCTCCCTGGGGTTGTAGGTGGCCATGTTCTGGGCGGCCCACTGCGTCTGGGTCGCTCCGCCTTCACTGCCCCCAAGGGCAATGCTGCCGTCGCGGTCGGCGTCGTTGCCGTTGAGCGCTCGGGTGAGCAAGGACTTGGAGTTTTCAATGAAGGCCGTAGCCACGGTTACATTGGTCTGGTTCCGGGACAGGATGGCAAAGTCCCTGGCCTGGCCGGCCCAGTCCGCCACGTTATCAGACGACTCCGAGACCTGGGGCTCGAACTGCACGAACGTAGCGTCACTAGGCAGCGCGGCGACGATGAACCCGGCGTGTTTGCGGGCGTCCGCGGCGTAGTTCAGCACTCCAAAGCCGTCGCCGGGGTTGCCCGCGTCGGCGACAAAGTTAGCGCCGTCGCTTCCCTCAACAATGTTGATGACGTGCGCCGCGTGAAGGTGGACCGCTGCCAGCGTCGCGGAACTGGCGGAGAGGTTTGCGTGGGTCAGCGCGGTGTTGGTCTGCTCCCATAGGCCTGGGACTATACCCTTCGCGGTGCCTTCGTGGGCGCCTGAAGAGTAGGCCGGGTTGCCGGACCAGGAGTAGAGGAGATGGCGAATGTGTGCCATGCCCGCAGCAGGAATTTGGTCCGAGAATGCCGCCCTGTCCGAGGGGCCCGGATCGGTGTCGGGCACGGGCTCTATGGTGATTACGAACTTATCGTAAATAGAGGTTAGGTTTACGCCATCGGCATTAACGTACGGGTCGCCGGAGGTGTCGATGACGCCGTTAGCGTCCACGGCCAGGATACCAACGCTCAGCTTTTCAGAACCGTCATCCGAGACCAACCAGCCTTCGTAGGCCTCAGCGTCCCCCAAGGGAGGAACATCCGCCAGGGTGACCGAAATCTGGTCCGAGAGTCCGGGTGACGAATCACGTATAACTGCGGAGCCGGCCACTTGGCCGCTGGCGACGCTCAACGGAAGGACTAAAGCGAGTAGGGACAACAAGAAGACAACTTTGGGGATTTTGGACAGGAACATTAAACCTCCTTTATCGGTAAGCGCAACCGTTTGGGCGAAATGTATCGCTTTTCAGACAAAGAGAATAGGGCAGTTGGAACTGCGGTCGGATTATAAGTGGTTGGCAAGAAGCTTGGCAAGACTTTTCAGCGCCGGATACGCACAATATTTGATTGCATTTTCAGTTCTATTGCGGCCATTATCGCAGCCTATCGTCCAATATGCGGATGGATTCCGGCCATTTGCCAATCCCCGGACACCGCAAACGGCCCGTCCCGTGGCGCGGCACGCTAACAGGGCGGAGCGCCGGCCATCCGGCGGAGCGCCTATGACCCCTGCGCCGCCGGGCCTTGCTTCAGAGGTAGGAATCTAGCATCTCCAGATTGGCTAGGTCCGGCGTCAGCTTTTCACCTTCAATTCGCCTTACCGTGGCTGCCAGCGCGCCGTTGACCGGGGTCTTGATCCCAACCCTGTTTCCCTTCTCTACTACATAACCATTCAGATAATCTATCTCCGTTCGGCGTCCCTTCTTCAGGTCTTGGAGCAGGGATGGCAGCCCCTCACCCCGCTCACCGGCGGCGTGTCCCAGCTCAGTTTCAACGTATTCCAGACCTTCGCCGCTGTCCGCCTCCAGATATGCCTGCGCCGGAATCCCGTTGATGGGTTCCACCTCAACCCCCATGGCCGTGGCCACGCGCACCGCTTCCGCGGCGGCTTTGATAATCAGCCCGCGGGTGGCCTCGTTCCTCCTCACCTCCGCGGAGCTGATCCCGGTTATCCCCGCCATGGGGTTCACCATGCAATTCACCGCCAGCTTCGCCCACCGTTCCCCCCAGGTGTTGGTGGTCAGCTTGGTCTTGCCCACGTTGGACATTATCTCCCCAAGCTCTCTTAGTCTGGGTGATATCCGGCAGTGAAGCTCCCCCAGGGTCACCGTCATCGCCTCCGGTTCGTTGGTGCGCACCACGTGCGCCGGCTCGTACATCCCGGAGCCCAGGTTTAGGATGCAGGCCAGCGCCCGGTTGTACCCCACTATCGGCGCTATCACCGGGTCATTGATGCTGTTTTGCGCCGACACCACCGCTCCGTCCGCTTTGACGTACGGCGCTATGAAGCTCGCCGCCCATCTTGTGTCGTACGATTTTGTGCACACAAACGCGATGTCATACTCGGCGTTAGCCGGGCTAACCTCCGTTAGATGGATAGCCTTCACCGGAATCTGGTGCTCCCCGTGGGTGCCGGAGATCCGCAGCCCTTTGGCCTTCATCGTCTCCACGTTTTCCGGCCATTGGTCTATCAGCGTCACGTCGTACCCCGCCATCGTCAGGCACCCGCCTATGGTGCCTCCAATGGCGCCTACCCCCAGCACTGCTATCTTCTTAACTGCCATAGTCCCTGTCCGCTACCGTCCTCTCCGGTCTATGAACGCCTTGAATCCCTCTTCCACCGGCAGGTTCTGACCCTGGCGGGCATGATGCTCCCGCAGGTGCATCTCCTCCCAAGACTTGTCCAGGTTGCTGAGGATCAGCTCCTTGACGGTCTCCACCGAGGCGGGATGGTTGGCGGCGATGTACCCCGCCAGCTCCTTGGCCTTCGCCATAAGATCCGACGATGGCACCAGGTGGTTCAGCAGCCCAATTCGGTACGCCTCCTCGGCGGGAACCACCCGGCCGGTATACAGTATCTCCTTGGCCATGGGCCAGTTGACCATCACCGGAAGGGTCCAGGTGGCGTTCATCTGCCCGTATACCACCGCCAGGAACCGGAAGTCGCTCTTCTCGCACCCCACCAGGAAGTCCAGCGACGACGCCAGCACCGTCCCGCCGCCGTAGCACAGGCCGTTGATGGCCCCAATAATCGGCTTGCGGCAGTTGGCCATGTGCCAATGGGTGTCGTAGCGGAGCTGGTGCCCCTGTGACAACTGCTCCGGAGCCAAGGTGCGCATCTCATGGATATCCGCGCCGGCGGAAAAGGCCTTCTCCCCGGCGCCGGTGATGATTATAGCCTTCACATCGGTGTCGGACTCCATCCGCGTCACCTCGGCGCCCAACTCCTCCATCAGCTTCAGGCTCATGGCGTTCAGCACTTCGGGGCGGTTGAGGGTGATGGTCCCCACCCCCTCCGACTGGTCTACCAGGATCGTCTCGTAGCTCATTCCTTGTTCTCTCGCCGGTGGTTGTTGCCGGAGCGCCACAATGATAGCTGCGGCCCAATCCGGTTGCAAACCAGCGGTCGTTTGGACTACTCCTCGCGGATCTCCGGCGTTGACACTTGCCTTTTCTCCGCATAGCATCCTCAACCGAGGTCCCATGACTAACAGCTACGATGTAATCGTCGTGGGGGCCGGCAACGCCGCCCTCTGCGCCGCCCTCGCCGCCCGCTCCCAGGGCGCTTCCGTCCTCGTCCTCGAAAAGGCCCCCGAGTATTTCCGCGGCGGCAACTCCTACTTCACCGGTGGCGCCATTCGTTGCGCCTACAACGGCCTCGAAGACATCAAGGCACTCATCCCCGACATGTCCCCCGAAGAAGAGTCCTCCATCGACGTCGGCGCCTACCCCCAGGCCCAGTTCTACGACGACCTTATGCGCGTCACCGAGGGTATGTCAGACCCGGAGCTGGCCCAGCTCCTCGTCAGCCGCTCTCACCCCACTCTCGCCTGGCTCCGGGAAATGGGCCTCCGATTCGTCCTCCTCTACGGCCAGCAGTCCTTCCAGGTCGAGGGCATTCACCGCTTCTGGGGCGGCCTCACCGTTGAGGCTGTGGGGGGCGGCAAGGGGCTCTCAGACCAGCAATTTGACCTGGCCGCTTCCACGGGAGTGGAAGTGCGCTACCAGACCAAGGGCCTCCGCCTCCTCCAGGATCGGACCGCGCGCGTCACCGGTCTAACGGTCCAAGGACCCCAGGGCCTGGAGGACATCTCAGCCCGCTCCATCGTCCTCGCATGCGGCGGCTTCGAGGCCAACCCCGAAATGCGCACTCGATACCTCGGCCCCGGCTGGGAGCTCGCCAAGGTTCGCGGCGTCCCGTACAACACCGGAGACGGCATCCGCATGGCCCTGGAAATCGGTGCCCAGTCCCACGGCCACTGGAGCGGCTGCCACGCCGTCGCCTGGGACCTCAACGCCCCGCCCTACGGAGACCGCAACATCACCGACCTGTTCCAAAAGCATTCCTACCCCTTCGGCCTCATCGTCAACGTCGAAGGAAAGCGCTTCGTCGATGAAGGCGCCGACATGCGCAACTACACCTATGCCAAATACGGCCGCGAAATCCTCTTCCAGCCCCAGCGCGCCGCCTTCCAGCTCTTCGACCAGAAGGTCAAACACCTCCTCCGTGACGAGTACCGCATCGCCCAGGTCACCATGGTCGAAGCCAACTCCATCGAGGAGCTTGCCGATGGGCTGGACATTGACCGCCCCGGCCTCGTCGACACCGTCCGCGCCTACAACGCCGCCGTCCAGCCCGGCGAGTACAACCCCACCGCCCTCGACGGCAAACACACCCAGGGCATAGACCCCCGCAAGTCCAACTGGGCTCTGCCCCTGGACACCCCTCCCTACCTGGGCTACGCCGTCACCTGCGGCATAACCTTCACCTTCGGCGGCCTCCGCATCAACACCAACGCCCAGGTCATCGACACCGAAGCCTCACCCATACCGGGCCTCTACGCCGCTGGCGAGCTAGTGGGCGGCCTCTTCTACCATAACTACCCCGGCGGCTCCGGCCTCATGGCCGGCTCCGTCTTCGGCCGGATAGCCGGCCACTCCGCAGCCTCTTCTATCTAATCCCCTTGACTGCTATCCAAATTCCCCCGGGGCGCCGATAGACAACCTTTGCCAGGTGATCCGCATCAGCCTCCAATTAGATAAGCTGAACATCCGTCAGAGATTAACCAGAGACCCCGGTCCAAAATCGATGAGGATTGTCCAGATGCCACCAAGCGCTTAAAATCGGGGCACCAAAAGGGCTTTCTTTTATTTTCTCGGACATTGCCGCAAGGGGCGGCCGCATCCCTCTGTAATGGAGGCCATTGAGGCAAGATGGTGACGGAAAACCAATTTTACGAGCGTCCTATCCTCAATTCTCCTTACGAGCACCCGTCGCGGCACTGGGAACTTGACACCGAAGGGCAGCCGACGCAGCAGATCATAGAAAACCGTCGAAGCGCCGAATTCATCACACCGATTCCAAAGCCCCGTAAGCGCAAAGCAGCAGCGGCCCAGCACCAGTTGGTTTTCGATGAAGGCCTAGGTCTCTCGACCAAGGACCAGCAATACGAAACCACCTCCTCAAATATCAATGAGCTCCGCCGCCGTGTAGACCAATGGAGAGGTTTGCGAAATCCAAGCGACTGGCAAGTCACGCCCGAGACCGCTCGCCTGCTTCAGCATCGGCGCCATCACCGTTTCAATAACATTCTGCCCTTCTTCTGCCAAATAGAGGCTATTGAGACCGCCATATGGCTGGCCGAGGTAGCCCCAAAGGCGGGGAGGGCGGGGAGAGGCTTCCTAGACTACCTGGCCAATGCCAACAACGGGGCCAACCCGGAACTGATGCGGCTGGCCCTAAAGCTGGCCACCGGCGCAGGGAAGACCACCATCATGGCCATGGTCATCGCCTGGCAGACCATCAACGCCGTGCGCCGGCCCAACAGCAACAGATTCACCCGCGGCTTCCTGGTTGTTGCGCCCGGTCTGACTATCCGCGACCGCTTGCGCGTGCTCCAGCCCAACGACCCAGACAGCTACTATGCCTCCCGGGAATTGGTGCCCAACGATATGCTTGGCGGCTTGGACCGCGCCAAGATCGTCATCACCAACTACCACGCTTTCAAACTCCGCGACCGGTTGGAGCTTTCCAGGGGCGGCCGTTCGCTGCTCCAGGGCCGGGGCGAGCCGTTGGACACGCTGGAGACCGAGGGTCAGATGCTCCAGCGGGTGATGCCCGATCTGATGGGCATCAAAAACATCCTGGTTCTAAACGACGAGGGGCATCACTGCTACCGTGAAAAGCCTGGAGAAGAAGAAGAGGAAGAGGACCTAAAGGGCGAAGAGAAGAAGGAGGCGGAGAAGAACAATGAGGCGGCCCGTCTCTGGATCTCCGGCCTAGAAGCCGTCAATCGGAAGCTTGGACTCGCCAACGTCATAGACCTTTCGGCCACTCCCTTCTTTCTCCGCGGCTCGGGTTATGCCGAAGGCACACTGTTTCCATGGACCATGAGCGACTTCTCATTGATGGACGCCATTGAATCCGGCATCGTCAAGCTGCCGCGTGTGCCCGTGGCCGACAACATTCCCGGCGGGGATATGCCCAGGTTCCGCAACTTATGGGAGAACATTCGAGCCCAGATGCCCAGACAAGGCCGGCGAAAGGCCAAAATCCTTGATCCGCTGGCCCTGCCCGTCCAGCTACAGACAGCGCTGGAAGCCCTCTACGGACATTACGAGAAGACCTACAATCTTTGGAGTGAAGCCGGTATTCGGGTGCATCCCTGCTTCATCGTGGTCTGCAACAACACCTCTACGTCCAAGCTGGTCTACGACTATATCTCAGGTTTCCACCGGGAGAACGACGATGGCTCACCTACTCTGGTGAACGGGCGGCTGGAGTTGTTTCGGAACTTTGACGAGCACGGACGCCCGTACCCGCGGCCGCGCACGTTGCTGATCGACAGCGAACAACTAGAGTCCGGAGATGCCCTGGACAGTAATTTCCGCGACATGGCCAAAGATGAAATTGAGCGGTTCAGACGTGAGATTGTTGCACGAACGGGCGACCGGCGCCAGGCGGACAACATCACCGACCAGGACCTGCTCCGGGAGGTCATGAACACCGTCGGCAAAGAAGACCGCCTGGGCGAATCTATCCGCTGCGTAGTTTCGGTATCCATGCTCACCGAAGGCTGGGACACCAACACCGTCACCCATGTGCTTGGGGTGCGGGCCTTCGGAACCCAGCTCCTGTGCGAGCAGGTTATCGGGCGCGCCCTTCGCCGCCAGTCCTACGATCTCAACGAAGACAACCGGTTCAACGTCGAATACGCCGACGTGCTGGGGATTCCCTTCGACTTCACGGCTAGGCCAGTGGTCGCCCCGCCGCAACCGCCCCGCCAGACCATCCCAGTCAAGGCGGTTCGTCCGGACCGGGATTCCTTGGAAATCACGTTCCCCCGCGTCTCGGGATACCGGGTCGAGTTGCCTGAGGAACGGCTCACGGCGGATTTCAACAGCGACTCGGTGTTGGAACTTACTCCCCAGCTGGTAGGTCCCTCCATCACAAGGAACGAGGCGATCATTGGCGAGGGGGTGAACCTCAACCTGTTCCACACGCGGGACCTGCGGCGGTCCACCTTACTGTTTCACATCACCCAGCGTCTGCTCTATACCAAGTGGCGCGACCCCGGCGAGGAACCCAAGCTCTACCTGTTCGGACAGCTCAAGCGGATCACCAAGCAGTGGCTTGACGATTGCCTGGTCTGCCGGGGCGGCACGTATCCGGCGCAGCTCATGTACCAGGAGCTGGCCGACATGGCCTGCGAACGCATCACCGCCGCCATCACCCGTTCCCTGGTGGGCGAGCGGCCCGTCAAAGCTATGCTGGACCCCTACAATCCCACCGGTTCCACCCAATACGTTAACTTCACCACGTCCAAGACAAGCCGCTGGCAGACCGACGCCCGCCGATGTCACATCAACTGGGTCATCCTGGACAGCGATTGGGAGGCGGAGTTCTGCCGCATGGCCGAGTCCCATCCTCAGGTGAAGGCCTATGTCAAGAACCACAACCTGGGTCTGGAAGTGCCCTACCGCTACGGCTCCGACTCCCGCACCTACCTGCCGGATTTCATTGTGCTTGTGGACGACGGTCACGACGACCCGTTGCACCTTGTCGTCGAGATCAAGGGCTACCGGCGCGAGGACGCCAAGGAAAAGAAATCCACCATGGAAACCTACTGGGTTCCGGGGGTAAACAACCTCGGTCAGTATGGCCGCTGGGCCTTCGCCGAGTTTACCGATGTCTACCGGATCGCGTCCGGGTTTAACGAGATGATTGGTTCGGTTTCAATCCAACAAGTCCTGTAAGGAGGCTCGTATGGCGTCAACGAGACCCAGAAGAGCAACTGAAAAGTCCGTGGAGACCCTCATCCACGAGGAAGCGTCTCGCAGGTACATCGCCACGGCGGAATACCAATCAGTGATGGGCGAGGACGTGCAAAGCCCCATACAGTTAGCCTACCAGCGCCGGAACCGCGACCTGGACCCCCAGCTGGTCTGGCGGGGGAAGGACGAGCAAGACTGGTCCGACCTGGTGGTGCAGGCCCCTCCGCTTTATATCCAGGAGAAGGTACACCCCAAGGTGCTGATTGACGACCTGCTGCGCCAAAGCAAATCAGACAGAGCTTCTGAAGAGCACCAGCTCAATCTCTTCGCCGACTTCAACGGGCTTCCCAGCGAGGGCGCCAAGACCGAGTTTTACCAGCACGATGCCAACTGGAGCAACCGTATGATCCTGGGCGACAGCCTCCAGGTGATGGCGTCACTGGCTGAGCGAGAAGGGCTGCGGGGCAAGGTCCAGTGCATCTACATCGACCCGCCTTACGGCATCAAGTTCAACTCCAACTTCCAGTGGTCGACCACCAGCCGCGACGCGACCGATGGGAACGCCGCCCACATCACCCGCGAGCCGGAGCAGGTCAAGGCGTTTCGTGATACCTGGAGAGATGGGATTCACTCCTATCTAACCTATTTGCGCGACCGGTTAACAGTGGCACGGGATCTACTAGGCGACACCGGATCGGTATTCGTGCAGATTGGGGATGAAAACGTTCATCGCGTTCGTGCACTGCTAGATGAGGTATTCGGAGACAAGAACTTCATAAGCATTGTCTCTTTCGTTACCTCGACTGGTAGAACATCTGCCAACCTTGATACGGTGTGTGATTACCTTCTTTGGTATGGCAAAAATGTGCAATTTGTAAAGTTCAGGCAGCTCTTTTCTTCTGATCCTGATTTTGTTCCTCAAGGTGAAGACGAGAGGGGCAAGTATGAATTAGGAGATTTGACATCTCAGCATCCCAGTGAGACTCGGACCGTTCCTTTAACTTTTAGGAACGAGATATTCCAGCCAACGGCAAGTCGGCAATGGGCCTTCGCGACTGAGAATTTACCTCGCCGTGAGTGGGCCGACCGAGTGGTTCGGTATAGTGGAAGGCAGATTCGTTGGAAGAAGTATGCTGACGAGCGGCCTCGGGGGAAGGTGAACAACGTATGGCTTGATACGCAATTCGGAGCATTTGCTAGCGATAAGGTTTACGTGGTTCAAACCCATCGTAAAGTTATTGAACGTTGTCTCCAGATGGCAACTGACCCCGGCGATCTTGTTCTCGATCCAACTTGTGGTTCTGGCACCACTGCCTACGTGGCGGAGCAGTGGGGCCGGAGGTGGATCACCATCGACACATCGAGGGTCGCCCTCGCCCTGGCGCGGGCCCGGATCATGGGAGCGCGCTATCCCTACTACCTGCTGGCTGACAGCCCCGATGGCCAGATTAAGGAAGCCGATCTTACGCACTCCGCTCCCTCTGAAGCTCCAACGCGCGGCAACATTCGACAGGGATTTGTCTACGAGCGGGTGCCACATATAACTTTGCGCGACATCGCCCACAACGTCGAAATCGACGTCATCTGGGAGCTGTTTCAGGAGGTGCTGGAACCGTTGCACCAGCAGCTCAACCAAGCGCTGGGCACGACCTGGGAGGAGTGGGAGATCCCGAGTGCCGCTGACGATAACTGGCCAGACAAAGTGAAGAAGCTGCACGCCCAGTGGTGGGAGCAGCGGATAGCCCGTCACAAGGAGATCGACGCCTCCATAGCCGCGAAAGCCAACTTTGAACACCTCTACGACAAAGCCTACGAGGACCGGAATAAGGTGCGCGTGGCTGGACCCTTCACCGTCGAGAGCATATCTCCCCATCGTGTCCTGGCCGTGGACGAGAACGACGAGTTGATTCACGGCGTTGGAGAATCAACAAACGGCCACAGAGGGGAGCAGGACTTCGTCCAGATGGTCCTGGAGAACGTCAAAATCTCCGGCGTGCAGCAGGCCCACAAGGAAGACAAGGTTATCTTCACGTCCGTTGCGCCTTGGCCGGGGCACATGGTCTGCGCCGAGGGGCGGTATTTCGAAGGCGATGAAGAATCAGGCAACGAAAAGCGGGCCGCCATATTTGTCGGCCCGGAGTTCGGCACCGTGTCCCGCCCGGACCTGGTCGCCGCGGCTCGTGAGGCAGGCGACGGGGGTTTTGACGCTTTGATTACCTGCGCCTTCAACTACGACGCCCACTCCACGGAGTTCGACAAGCTAGGCCGCATCCCGGTGCTCAAGGCGCGGATGAACGCCGACCTGCACATGGCCGGCGACCTGAAGAACACAGGCAAGGGGAACCTGTTCGTCATCTTCGGCGAGCCAGACATCGACATCTTGGACGTAGATAACGGGCAGATACGGGTGAAGGTAAACGGCGTGGACGTGTTTCACCCGCAAACGGGTGAAGTCCGGAGCGACGGAGCCGAGGGGATCGCTTGCTGGTTCATAGACTCCGACTACAACGAGGAAAGTTTCTTCGTCCGCCACGCCTATTTCCTGGGCGCCAACGACCCGTACAAGTCCCTCAAGACCACCCTCAAGGCCGAGATCAACGAGGAAGCCTGGGCCACGCTCAACAGCGACACCTCTCGCCCCTTTGACAAGCCCAAGTCGGGGCGCATCGCAGTGAAGGTAATTAACCACCTGGGGGACGAGGTTATGAAGGTCTTCCGGGTCTAGAGTTCGGCTAATGAGGGGATCAGCCCCACCTCCCACCCCCCTGCTACAATACCCCCATGACCACCGTCGCCCAGCGCTCCGTCCTCGTCGTCGAGGACGACGACACCCTACAGGCCGCCCTCCAGTACAACCTGGCTAAGGAAGGCTTTCAGGTGCTATCGGCGGGTGACGGAGAGACCGCCCTGGAAGTGGCCCGAGCGTCACGCCCTGATCTGATCCTTCTTGACCTCATGATCCCCCGGCTGGACGGCCTGGAGGTCTGCCGCCTGCTTCGAAGAGAGATGACCTCGCCCATTCTCATGCTCACCGCCCGCGACGCTGAGTTGGACAAAGTGGCCGGGCTGGACATGGGCGCCGACGACTACATGACCAAGCCCTTCAGCATGCGGGAGCTCATGGCCCGGGTCCGAGCCATGGTGCGCCGCGCCGATATGGCCCCAACCACCAACTTACCCTCGGGTCAGCTTTGCGTGGGCAACTTGGCCCTGGACGTCACCGCCAGGTCGGCCAAGCTCAACGGCCTTGAGCTGGAGCTGAAGCCCAAGGAGTATGACCTTCTGGCCTTTCTGGCCTCCAACCCCGGCAGGGCCTTCAGCAGAAACGAGCTTCTGGATAACGTCTGGGGCTACGACTACTTCGGCGACACCCGGACCGTGGACGTCCATGTCCGCTGGCTCAGGGCCAAAATAGAGGCCCAACCCGGCTCCCCGCAGCGAATTATCACCATCCGGGGGACTGGATATAGGTTTGAGGGATGAGAGCGCCGCGCAGCATCCAGTGGCGCATTGCCCTGGCCTACATGCTGCTCATCCTGGCGGCCATGACAGTAGTCACCGTATTCCTGGTGGTGGACGCCCAGGGTAGCAATTCTGGTCGAATCATTCGCACCACCGGCATCGCCGCCGCGGTAGTGGCATTCCTCGCCGTCGTCCTCGCCTACCTTATCGCCCGTCGAAGCACCCGCTCCATCCGCAACCTTACCGATGCCGCCCGAAAGCTGGCCGCCGGCGACCTCGACCACCGTATCCCTGCGGGCTCCTCCGAAGAGACCCAGGAGCTCGCCGAAGCCTTCAACGCCATGGCGGCTGCCTTGAAGCAGATGATCACCGAGTCTTCCTCCCAGCGAGACCGTCTCTCCACCGTTCTCGCCACCATGAGCGATGGCGTGGTCCTCATAGACGCCAGCGGCAACATCAGCCTCCAGAACCCCGCCGCGGAGGAGCTTTTAGCGCTCTCGGCGCCCCAGAGTTCCGTCGCCCGGTTCGTTGAGGTGGTACGGGACCATGAGCTGAACAGCCTGGTGGCCCTGTGCCAGCAGGCCGGTTCGCCACAGCACCTGGAGTTGGAGCTCTCGCCCAGCCGAAGGTACCTCAGCGTCATCGCGTCGCCCCTGGCCTCCCCCGCCGGAGATCGTGTCCTCCTCGTCCTCCATGACCTCACCCAGGCCCGCCGCGTAGAGACCACCCGCCGGGAGTTCGTCGCCAACGTCTCCCATGAGCTCCGCACCCCCCTCGCCTCGGTCAAGGCCGCGGTGGAGACCCTCGAAAACGGCGCCCTGGCAGAGCCGGACGTCGCCGCCCAGTTCATGGAGCGGATCCATAGAAACGTTGACCGCATGACGCGAATGGTAGAAGAGCTGCTAAACCTCTCCCGGCTGGAAAGCGGTGAGGCCGTGCTCCACCTCGAAAGCCTGGACATCCACAAGCCCCTCGCCGAAGCCGTGGAGCTCCACCGCCCGCTGGCAAACGCCAGGAACGTCCGTCTCTCCGTCCAGCCCGCCGTAGGCCTTCCCCGGGCCATCGGAGATGAGGCCAGGCTCCAGCAGGTCGTCTCCAACCTGGTGGAGAACGCCGTCAAGTTCACCGGACCCGGCGGCACGGTACGGGTTGACACCTTGGCCAACAACGGAAACATTGAGGTGCAGGTCAAAGACAGTGGTGTCGGCATCGCCCCGGAGCACCTGCCCCACGCCTTCGAGCGGTTCTACAAGATTGACCGCTCCCGGGAGGACCGGGGCACCGGCCTCGGCCTCGCCATCGCCAAGCACATCGTCGAAGCCCACGGGGGCCGCATCTGGGCCGAGAGCCGGGAGGGCGAGGGCAGCACCTTCTCCTTCACCGTCCCCGCCGACCGGTCAACCCCACCCCGGTAGCCTTCCACCGCTGCTAACCCCTATGTCCGGTTGGTCCCCCTGCCGCCCCCTATCCTGAACTCTAGCCGTCTGCTAACAAATGTTAACAATCCGTTAACACGAAGCAGCCATCAACCACACTACCATAGGCCCGTTATGACCCCCACGCATACCTGTCGGTGGAGCCACATCTGTCTGCCCTGACCTCCCCTCGAAAGGTAGTGCTGCTGGCCTTAGTGGCCCTGTCGTTGCTGTTGGCCTGTGGCGGGGGCAGCGGTCTATCGGGGACCGTCAAGGTGGACGGCTCCAGCACCGTCTTCCCCATCACCGAGGCGATGGCAGAAGAGTTTCAGCTACTCCACCCAAGGGTAAGGCTGACGGTGGGAGTCTCAGGCACTGGGGGCGGTTTCAAAAAGTTCTGCCGGGGCGAAACGGACATCTCGGATGCTTCTCGGCCGATAAAACAGTCCGAAATAGAGCTGTGTGCCAAGAACGGCATCGAGTTCCTGGAGTTGCCCGTCGCCTTTGACGGGCTTTCGATCATAGTGAATCCCGATAACGATTGGGCCACATCGATAACAGTGGACGAGCTAAAACGAATTTGGGAACCGGGCTCTGAAGTAGAGAGGTGGTCCGATGTGCGCCCCCATTGGCCCGACGAGAAGCTGTTGCTGGTAGGAGCAGACACTGATTCCGGTTCCTTCGACTATTTCACTGAGGCCATTGTTGGAGAGGAGGGCGCCTCCAGGCCGGACTACATCGCATCGGCCAACGACAACGTCCTGGTGCAAGCGGTATCCAGCGAAAGATTTGCGCTGGGGTACTTTGGCTACGCCTACTACGGAGAGAACAAGGGTAAGTTGAAGCCGGTGGCGGTGGACCCTGGCAGCGGGAGTGTGCTGCCCTCTGAACAGACCATCAGTGGGGGCGTGTACCAGCCGCTAAGTCGGCCACTGTTGATTTACGTAAGCAAGAGCAGCCTGGAGGATAAGCCGGAAGTAGTGGAGTTTGTCCAATTCTATCTGGACCCTGAAAGCGTGATTTTGGTGAAGGACGTGGGTTACGTGGGCTTTCCTGCCGGGTTGTACCAGTTGGTGAACCAGCGGTTGCTTGGCCGCGTCACCGGTACCATGTTCCCCGGTGGTTCCCAGGTGGGCTTAACCATTGAGGATCTGTTGGCGGAGGAGTGACGCTCCTGATCATAACTGACCGCCCTATGGTCGTGTGCTGAATGGCGGCGCTTAGACAAGGCAGCTCTGTGCCGTCGAATTTAGGGAACGCTGGAGGAATGCCTCCCATTGGCCGGTCGCGGCGGGCCCGCCGGATGAGCGAGGGGACCATTCACGGCGTTCTTTTGCTGTGCGCCCTGGTTTCCGTGGTGACCACCGTAGGGATCATTGTCACCCTGATGACGGAGACGGTGAATTTCTTCCGGCAGGTGCCCTTTTGGGATTACCTGGGCGGTACCCATTGGACGCCCAACTTCGTTCCGCAGAGCTTTGGCATCTGGCCGTTGGTTGGAGGGACGTTGCTGGTAGCCGCGGGCGCCTCCATTGTGGCGCTTCCTGTTGGGCTGGCCACGGCAATTTTCCTCAGCGAGTACGCCCCAGACAGGCTCAGGCGTATCGTGAAGCCCGCCATTGAGGTGCTGGCGGGCATACCAACGGTGGTATATGGCTTCTTCGCCCTCACCTTCGTGACTCCCCACGTCGTTCGCCTGGTAAATCCTGATGCGGCCATCTTCAACGTTGCCAGTGCCGCGCTAGTGATGGGAATCATGATCATTCCAATGGTCTCTTCGTTGAGCGAAGACGCCATGATGGCCGTGCCCAGGTCCCTTAGAGACGGGGCCTACGCGTTGGGAGCAAACCGGCTTCAAGTCTCCCTTCGAATAGTGGTGCCCGCCGCATTGTCAGGCATCATTGCCGCCTTCATCTTGGCGATTTCTCGCGCCATAGGCGAGACGATGATCGTGACCGTGGCCGCAGGCTCCATCCCAAACCTGACGGCCAACCCCTTTGAGGGGGTGCAGACCATGACCGCTTACATAGCGCAGACCAGCCTGGGCGACACCCCTCAAGACACCATCGAGTACCTCACCATCTTCGCTGTAGGTATGACCCTCTTCGTGATGACCTTCCTGTTGAACGTGGTGGCGAACCTGGTGGTGCGGCGCTACCGGGAGGAGTACTAGTGGCGACGGCCACCAGCATTCCGGAGCGCCAACGATCCGCCCAGCGGAAGCGGGCTGCAATCTTCTTTGGCCTCATTCTGGCGGCCACGCTGCTGGGCATGGTGGTGCTGGGCGCGCTGGTGGTCGATGTCCTGACGGACGGTGCCAAATGGCTGGACTGGGACTTCATTACCAGCTTCCCTTCCCGGTTCCCTGCCCGGGCGGGCATCAGGTCCGCCCTCTTGGGGACACTCTGGTTGATGGGATTCACCGCGCTGTTCGCCTTCCCGCTGGGGGTGGGCGCCTCCATCTACCTGGAGGAATACGCCCCCAAGCACTGGTTGATCTCCGCCATCAAGCTGAACATCGCCAACCTGGCGGGTGTTCCTTCAATCGTTTACGGGATGCTGGGGCTCACTATCTTTGTGCGCGGGATGGCGCTGGACCGAAGTGTCGTGGCCGGGGCGCTGACCATCTCGCTGCTGATCCTGCCCATCATCATCATAGCGTCCCAGGAGGCGATCAGGGCCGTGCCGGGCTCCTTAAGACAGGGCTCGTATGCCCTGGGGGCCACCCGTTGGCAGACCACATGGCATGTAGTGCTGCCCCAGGCCGTCCCCGGGATCCTGACGGGCACCATCCTTGCCCTGTCCAGAGGCATTGGCGAAACGGCGCCGCTGATTATGATCGGCGCCCTCACCTTCATCGCCTTCAGCCCTACCAGCCCTCTGGACCCCTTCACGGTGCTCCCAATTCAGATATTCAACTGGACCACCCGTCCACAGGAAGATTTTCAGGGGCTTGCCGCAGCAGGTATCATAGTGTTGTTGGTCATGCTGCTCGTGATGAACGCTGGGGCGGTTATCCTGAGAAACAAGTTCCAGCGAAGGAGCGAAGGGTGACAATATCAGAACGGCCAACGGACCCAAACCACGGGTCCACCACCGCGGAGGCGGAGAAAAGTCCCGGCCTGGATGATTCCGGCGCCCCTCCTTCGGACACGCGCATCAGAATTGCCGATGACTTGCTGTCCCGGGATGCGGAGGCGGCTTCCTCCGCGGCGCCGGGTTCCAAGAAGCTGTCCACCGGAAATCTGAGAGTTGTTTATGGCGGCTTCGTGGCGCTGCAAGACATCAGTATAGACATCCAGGAGAACAGGGTAACCGCCATTATTGGCCCCTCTGGCTGTGGCAAGAGCACGCTGCTTCGCTGCTTTAACCGGATGAATGACGCCATCTCCGGCGCCAGGATAGAGGGGCAGGTGCTGGTCAACGATTTGGATATATACCATCCTGCCGTGGACCCAACGGAAATCCGGTTCAGAATTGGCATGGTATTCCAGAAGCCCAACCCGTTTCCCAAGTCCATCTATGACAACGTAGCCTTCGGCGCTCGGATCAACGGTTTTGATGTGGACATGGACGGGCTGGTGGAGGACTCCCTCCGCCGCGCGGCGCTGTGGGATGAGGTGAAGGACCGGCTGAAGGAAAGGGCAACCAACCTTTCTGGAGGCCAGCAGCAGAGGCTGTGCATCGCCAGGGCGTTGGCGGTCCATCCGGAGGTGATCCTGATGGATGAGCCTTGCTCAGCCTTGGACCCGGTGGCCACGCAGGCTATTGAAGACCTGATCAGGCAGTTGTCGCAGCATTACACCATCGTAATTGTGACGCACAATATCCAGCAGGCGGCCCGAATTTCGCACAAGACGATATTCATGACTATGAACCCGGAACGGGCCGGATTTGTGGTAGAGGTTGGGGATACGCGCCAGGTCTTCACCTTGCCAAAGGACGAGCGCACAGAGGCATTCATAACCGGCCGTTTTGGCTAGGGGGTATAGGCAATGGTGACGTCGGCATTAGGCTCTCAGTTAAGGGCGCTGGAGGATGAGCTCCTCATGATGGGGAACATGGTGGAGAAAGCCATTGCCAAGTCGCTGGACGCCCTCAAGCGCCGCGACCTAACGGCGTCTCGCGAGGTGATTAATGAAGACGATTTCATTGACCATAAGCGGTTTGATATAGAAGAGCGCTGCATCAACGTGATGGCTACCCAGGGCCCGGTTGCCCGGGACCTCCGGATTCTTGTCACCATTCTCCATGTTTCCGTCGAGTTGGAGCGCATGGCCGACTACGCCGAGGGAATTGGTAAGATCAGCCTGATGATGGGCGACGAGCCTCCGCTGAAACCCCTGATTGATATACCGCGAATGGCGGAGATGGCCACAGGGATGCTGCGCCACAGCCTGGACGCCTTCGTCAACCGGGACATCGTGGCTGCGCACCAGGTCTGTAACGACGACGATCAGGTGGACGACATCTACGACCAGGTGTACCGGGAGCTACTCAGTTTCATGGCGGAGGACCCAAAGACCATCAAGCGGGCTACATACCTTCTTTGGGTGGCCCATGACCTGGAGCGTATAGCGGACCGGGCCACCAACATAGCCGAGCGGGTAATCTTCCTGGTCACTGGCAAGCTGACGGAGATAAACGTCTCCAAGTACTAGTCAGTGGCCATTATGGCGGGCCAAGTTGATCCCACTAGAGCCTAGCCACCGTTGCGCAGCAACTCCTCCCGGAGCCTGCGTATCAGCACATCCAGCTCTTCGTTGTCCACGTTGAACGGGTCGACCGCCACCTGGTTCTCCGGCAGAAAAATTGCCTGGAGGTGGACGGCCGGGTCGCCGGACTCCAGGGCCTGTAGGAGATCTGCCCTGGTGGGGCCGTTCCATGACTCTTCCATTTTTATCAGCGCGGTGGGGATGAGAAAATCGTGTTCATCATGCTGCACGGAAACGGTGAGCCCCGGAATTTCTATCAGCGCGTCCACTATATGCTGGGCCTTCCGGCGGTATTCGGCCATCTCCGCCTCTTCGTCCTCCTCCACAAACAACTCTAGCGCGGTGAGGAAGCCGATAATTTGCTCCTTGGACACCTTCATACCCCGGCCCAGGAACTGGTTGGGACTGGCGTTGGCCGATGCCGCCTTCACCAGGTCCCTGCGGCCGAAGAGGAGGCCGGAGCCTTGGGGTCCCCGGATGCCCTTGCCACCGCTGATGCTAATAAGGTCCGCGCCCATCTTCACATAGTTGGTCAAATTCTCCCGGGGCGGGACCATGGAGGCGCCGTCCACAATCACTGGCACGCCGCGGGCGTGGGCGATCTCCGCAACCTGCGGCAACGATAGGCCGGTGCGGGCTGTGAAGGGCGAAAAGAGGAACGCCACTGCGGCGGTACGCTCGTTTATGGCGCCCTCCAGCTCCCACGCCTCGGTGCGCCGCGCCGTGCCGATGACTACCAACTCCGCCCCGGCCGCCCGGTACGTCTGGTCATAGGGGAAACGGTGCATGGTTTGGATGATGACCTGGTTCTTCATGCCGTCCGTCTGGGGCAGGCGCGCCATTTTCACGGGGTCGTTGCCCGCGATGACAGCGGCTGCTTGAAGGATCAGCCCGCTGGCGGCGCCGTTACAGATGAAGCCCGCCTCCGCTCCAGTGACTCGGGCCACGACCTCGCCGGCCCTGGCGTTCAGGTCGGTCATATCCACCAAGGTCCCGGCGGCCTGCTCCATGGCGGCCAGCGCCTCCCGACGGGTCCTGGACCCCCCTAATCGCGTGACGCTTCCCGCAGCGTTGATTATAGGCCGCACCCCATATCGTTGGTAGACTGGGGCTTGGTGAGACGTGGGCTGCATAGATGGCCTCCAGCGGTTTGGTGGCGAGAGTATAGCACCGACGGCGAAACGGGGTGACCCGCCAGCCCGGCGTCCCGTTGACCCTTTGACAGGGGCGTAGTAGCATCCCCGGAGCCAAGTCTTCGACAAGTGGTAGATTCCTTGGTGCGTTCCATGCTCACCCCGGAGGTGAAGGCCCTGGTGGGCACCTCCTTCGAGCCCGAGACCAACCTGTTTCCCATCTCCCGGGAGATGGTCTTTGACTTGGCGGACGCAATCGAGTACCCCAACCCACTCTTTCTGGATGAGGGGCACGCTCGCCGGGGTCGCTTTGGGGGGTTGGTCTGCCCGCCCCTGGCCACATGGAAGGAGTGGCGTCAACCCGTCAACTACTTTGGGGCCGGGCAGGAAGGTATCCTGGAGATACCAACCACCATCAAGAGTTACGGCTTTAACGGAGGGGCCGAGTGGACTTTCTGCAGGCCCGCTTTCGTTGGCGACCTCCTGACGCGGCGCTATCGGGTGACCGATGTGTACGAGAAGGAAGGCCGCTCCGGCATGTTGGTCTTTGTAGAGCGGGAGGAGACGCAGACCAACCAGAGGGGAGAGGTGGTAGTTAAGGCCCGAAGACTGAACATCTTTCGGGAGTTGAAAGAGGACTCCAGCCACGTTGTGGATGACCAGGCGCAGGTGCGCCTGCCGGCGGTGTCGCCGCCGGACAGAGACGAGAGCGTCTTACCGCCGCCGTGGGACTCCCAACCGCAGCGGCACTTTGAGGATGTTGCCGTAGGGCAGAAACTACCGGTGATTACAAAAGGGCCGGTGACCACAACGCACCTGGTGCGCTGGGCGGCGGCCAACGGGAACTATGCCCGTATCCACTGGGACCTTCCCTTCGCCATGTTTCGGCAGAACCTACCCAACGTAGTGGTAAACGGCAGCCTAAAGAACCAGTACTTTGGCGAGCTGCTGATGCGGTTTGCCGGGGAACAGGGTTGGCTGCGGCGTTACTACATAGAGCACCGCGGCATGGACCTGGCGGGCGATGTGCTCTCCCTTTCCGGTGAGGTCACCGCGCTGACTGACCAGGGAGACTACGGACTGGCGGAATGCTTTATCGAGTTGCATAACCAAGGGGGAAACCGCACGGCCCACGGGAATGCCACGGTGGCTTTGCCCAAGCGAGGCAAGGCGTTGCCGCTGGAGTGGGCGGACTAGGGCTATGCTTGGCGGCGTGCTCCAAGGAGTGAAGGCGCTGGACCTGGGGCCGGGGACGCCGGCATCGTTTTGCTCTCGGATGCTGGCGGACTACGGCGCCGAGGTGGTCAAGGTAGAGCCACCGGGCCGCGGAGACCCGTTACGGCAAGCAGGACCCTTTGCCTGTGATGACCCCCATCTGGAAAAGAGCATCCCTTTCCTCTACCTGAACACCAATAAGCGGGGCGTAACCCTGGACTTAACCGCCTCGTTGGGTCGCAAGACGCTGCTGGACTTAGCGCGCTGGGCCGATGTGGTGGTGGAAGGGTTCAAGCCGGGCCACCTTGACGGACTGGGGCTGGGCTACCAAGAGTTAAGGCAGGCGAACCCTCAGGTTGTGGTCACTTCCGTCACCCCCTTTGGGCAGACGGGGCCGTACAGAGACTTCACCGCCGACGACATTGTCACCTGCGCCATGAGCGGACTGATGTACCTGTCTGGAGACTCCGACAAAGAACCTCTGCGGAACGGTCTGGACCAGTCTCACTATGTGGCCGGGGTGAACGCCGCCGGCGCTTCCCTTATTGCGCTATTCCATCGAATGTCCACCGGCGAAGGACAGCACGTTGACGTCTCCATTGTGGAGTGCATGGCCACCCACCTGATCCAGTCGGCATCCGCTTACGCCTATATGGGGGCGGTCCGGGGCCGGCGATCGCCGCGGAACTCCGGGTTGGAGGAGATAATGCCCTGCCGTGACGGTTTTTGCCTGCCTTCGGCTCAGGGCTCCCAGCCTTGGGACACCGTGGCGGAACTGGTGGGTGTTGAGGAGCTAAAAGACTCCAAGTTCGCTAGTTCTGAAGGCCGTATGGACAATGGTGACGACCTGCGAGAGCTTCTGCTTCAAGGGCTGCGGGAATGGGACAAAAAAGAGCTGTTCCACGCCTCGGCCGAGCGTCGGCTTCTTTTCGGCATGGTCCAGGACGCGGGAGACCTGTTCGAGTGTCCCCAACTCCAGGCCCGAGACTTCTATGTGAACGTGGATCATCCGGTGGCTGGCGCGGTGTCCTATCCCGGAGAAGTCGTCAGGTTGAACGAGGGGTCCTTCCAAGCCAGGCGTCCAGCTCCCCTGCTGGGTGAACATAACGCGGAGGTATATGGCGAGCTTTTGGGTCTGACGCGACAGGACTTGGTGCGGTACCGGCAGTTGGGGGTGGTGTGATGGCCGGCCTGCCACTGGAGGGCATTAGGGTCGTTGACCTGAGCCGTGTCTTCGCCATGCCCTACGCCGGTGGGTTTCTGGCGGACTTGGGCGCCGAGGTAATTCGAGTGGAGGCGTGTCACCTGCCGGATTCCCGCCTTCAGCTACACGCGCTGCCAGGGAACGAGCCCGGTGAAAGCTGGTGGGAGCGGTCTGGTACGTTCCACACGCTGAACCGGGGGAAGCGAAGCCTCACCCTGGACCTAAGAAGTAAAGATGCCCTGCAAATTCTGCGCCGGCTTATAGCGCTCTCTGACATCACCATTGAGAACTACACGCCCAGAGTTACCCGGCGCTTTGAGTTGGACTACGCCAATCTGCGCAAGATAAAGCCGGACGTCATTGCGGTGTCCAATACCGGTTACGGGCACTCTGGCCCCTGGAGTGCCTACGGTGGCGTGGCCGCCACCATGGAGCCTACCCACGGCTCCAGCGCCTTCATGGCCTATGATGGGATCCCGGCGAAAATAGGCAATTCATACACAGATTTCATTGCGGCGTGGACCGCCGTATTCGCAGTGATGGCCGGGTTGATACACCGCGCCCGCACCGGGCGGGGTCTTTGGGTGGACCTGGCCATGTATCAGGTGGGCGCTGCGTTTGTCGGCGAGGGGATTCTGGACTTCGCTTTCAACGGTAGGCGACAGCGACCGCTGGGAAACCGGCACCGCGCCTTCGCGCCCCACGGTTGCTACCCGTGCCGCGGCGAGGACGAGTGGATGGTGCTGGCCGTACAGAACGACGGCCAGTGGACGGCCCTTTGCCGGGCGATGGGGATGCCGGAACTGGCATCCGATCCTCGGTACGCCGACGTAGCGGGCCGCTATGGCCGGCAGGAGGAGATAGACGCCCTGTTGAGTGACTGGACCCGGGGCCGCGACAAGTACGAGGTGATGCACCAACTTCAGGCCGCCGGGGTTCCTTGTGGCCCGGCGCTCAAGAGCGGAGACCTCTTCAGGGACCCGCATTTTAGGGAGCGGGGATTTTTTGAGGTTGCCAGCCATCCGGAGGAGAGCGGGATGGGTAACAGGGCCTACCTGAGCCGGGGCTGGCGTTTCTCGGGAATCGAGTTTCCGTCAAGGAGGCCCGGCCCCGCGTTGGGTGAGGCTAACGAGTACGTACTCCGGGAGCTATTGGATATGTCCCAGGAGGAGATTGACCGGCTGGAGCAACAGCAGGTAGTGGGCCGAACCCCGTGGGGCACCAATGGCCCCCGCCCTCTGCCGCTGGAACGGCAAAAAGAGCTAGGCTGGATACAGGATATAGACCCGGAATACCTGCGTTTTAACGGTCCCTCATAGATCACGGGGATCGGATTCTTCTAGTAATCCCGTCGGCCCACCTGGGCGGCGGGGTGGTCATCTGTCCGGTCCTGCCAATCATTCAGGCCTTGGATGGCTTCTAAGCGCCTAGGTACAATCGGACGCAGAGCCCAACCGGCGCTAGTACTTGAACTCTTCACGCACCGGGCTGAATATGTCCAGCGCTCGGGCGCGAGAGCCCACGGCCTTGGCGTAATGCTCAACGTTACCCGGGATGATGTACATCTCCCCCGGCTTCAGTACCCGGACATCTCCGGACACCCCTAGTTCCAGGTTCCCCTCCAGGACAATCCCGGACTGCTCGTGTGGATGGGTGTGCATTGGCACCTCCGCTCCCGCTTCTATGTCCACCAGCGAAAGCAGGGTGTTCTCACCCCAAAACGTACGGATAGTCCCTCCGGGGACGATCTCCTTTGGGGTCCGGTCTTCGGCTTTGTAGAAGGCCATCTGGGTTCTCCTTTAAGGCGTGTGGTAGAGAATGTATCAACCGTCTATGGCGTGGACTATAACATGCAGGTTCTGACTGACCGGAACGCCAGGGAGGGAGATTCCAGAGCGGGCTGTTGGATCTTGGTGGACCGTCTACAAGGAATTTGGTGAGCATCAGAATTGAAGTGAGATCCACGGTGGCGCTTAAGTCTGATTAGGTTTGGAGATTGAGGCCTATAATTGATAAAGAGGCCAACCGGGGCCAGTCGAACCGGCTATTTTCTGGTCCCAGGCTGGCCCACGCACCTAGAATCCCAGGCCCTTATCCTTCATGCTGACCCAGCGGTTACCGCTTCCGATGACCACGTGGTCCAACATTTCGATGTCGAGCAACGTCGCCGCGTCCGCCAGTTGCCGCGTTACGGCGATGTCGTCGTCGCTGGGAGTCGGGTCCCCGGAGGGATGATTGTGTACGACAATGAATGCCGGACAGTTCTGACGCACGGCTGGACGGACCACCTCGGCGCTGCGTATAACGGAGGAATTCACGTTTCCCACGTAAACTTGGCTTATACCTACGACTTGGTTCTTGGTGTTCAGCAGCACCACTCGTAGGTGCTCCTGGGCCAGATAGCTCATCTCACCCATCAGGAGGTTTGCCACGTCCTGAGGCGAGGTGATAACCGGAGTTTCCTCAGGCTGGAGCGATGCATATCTCCGGCCCAGCCCCAGCGCCGCCAGCAGTTGCGAGGCTTTGGCTTCGCTTATCCCATGCTCAGCGCACAGCTCTGAGTACGACGCTCTGGCCAGCCCGGCCAGACCCTGGAAGCGCGTGATCAACCTGCTTGCCATCGCCACCACACCTTCTCCAGTGACACCTGTGCGAAGGAGAATAGCCAGCAGCTCTACGTTGCTCAAGGCGGCGGGACCCGCCTTCTTGAGGCGCTCCCTGGGACGCTCTCCCAGGGGCATATCTCGTATCGTTGAAGTGTAGGGAATCCTTTCCACCATGGCCATTATGACGTCCTCAATCGAAAAAACTTTTGAAGGGGACATTCTGATATCCCGGGGGAAAGGGTGTCAAATAGGATTTCTGCCGGCCTTCACTGGGTTTCCCAGCAAATTACCGTACCGGAGTCACCAAGAAAAAAGCGCCAGAGACGCGCGAGGAAAGCAGGCAATTGGTTTGGTGGGCGGTGTTGGTTAAACGCCAAACCCAGGCGCGCATTTATTGGTTACAATAAAGTTACACATTACATATCTTGACGTTATTATAGCGTAACTTCATTGACAGAGGTCGGCTTCTCCAGTATAATATGCACATATAGAGTGGGGGGCGCGGCGGCTAGGTGATGCTGAAAACGTTGCGCATCACCTCGTAGGGAGTGGTGATGCCGTCTTTTGCCTTGAGCATGCCATCGTGCCTCATGCTGGCGAAGCCCTCTTTCTTGGCCTGCTCACGAATGTCGTCCGCCGTCCCGTTTTCCACAATAATGCGCCGCAGGGGCTCGGTTATGACCATGACCTCATATACCCCGATGCGTCCCAGATAACCGGACCTGGCGCAGATGTTGCAGCCCCGGCCCACGTAAAACTGGGTGCGGACCTCGTTCATCTCCATCTGGTAGGCGGCGGTTTCCTGCGGAGTCACGGTGACCAGCGTCCGGCAGTAAGGGCATACTTTGCGCACCAGGCGCTGGGCCACGCTGCCAATGATGGCCGAGGTGACCAAGAAGGGCTCAACGCCCAGGTCCCTGAGCCGAATAATGGCGGACGCGGCATCGTTGGCGTGGATGGATGTCAGCACCTGGTGTCCGGTTAGTGCCGACTGCACCGCCACGGACGCGGTCTCGCTGTCACGAATCTCACCCACCAGGATCACGTCTGGGTCCATCCGCAAGAGACCCCGGAGCCCGCTGGCGAAGGTCACGCCCGCCTGCTCGTTCACCTGCGTTTGGCTCACCCCTTCAAACTGGTACTCCACCGGGTCTTCCACCGTGGCGATGTTGCGCGCGGAGGAGTCCAACGTGAGAAGTGACGCATAGAGCGACGTGGTCTTTCCTGAGCCGGTGGGCCCGCTGACCATGATCATTCCGAAGGGGGCTTCCAAGAGCTGCTTGTAGATCTGAAGCGTATCCGGGAGGAAGCCCATCTCCCCCAGGGAAAGGACCGCAGCCCCTTTGTTCAGGATTCTGATGACGATCTTTTCGCCTTGAGACGTGTCCATGCTGGCGACGCGAAAGTCCACGTTCTCGCTGCCAAACTTGCGGGAGAAGTGGCCGTCCTGGGGCCGCCGGTGCTCGGCAATGTCCATGCCGCTCACCACCTTTATCCTGGATATCAGCGCGGAATGGACTCCCTGGGGTAGAATTGCCGCCTGCTGAAGCACGCCGTCTATCCGGTAGCGGATGCGGACGTTCTCTTCCATGGGTTCTATGTGTATATCTGACGCCCGCTCCTGCACCGCCTGGTTTATTACCATGTCCAGCGCCTGCACTATGGGGGCCCGGCTAATCTCCGCTTCCGGCAGCAAGGGCTCCGCTGCCACTGCCGCGCCGGCCATAGCCGGTTGCGGCTGTGCATACGCCCCAATGTCAGCAAACCCAGGCTGCTCCACGCCGGCGGGCGCTCCCAACAGGGACTCCAACTCGTGCTCAACCTTGGGAGTGCTGCGATAGTACCGGTTCAGCAGGTTGGTGACAGTTCCTTCTATGGGAAGCCGCGGGCGTATTTCGTAGCCGGTCACCGTGCTTAAGGTGTTGACAGCATCCATGTCCTGCGGGTTGTCCATCGCCACACGCAGGGTGTTGCCATCCACTCCCAAAGGCAGCGCCTTGAAACGAACAGCCACATCCTCCGGCACTAGCTTCACTGCTTCTTCGCTGACCTGTACCTGACGCAGGTCCACCAGCGGCACGCGGAGTTGAACGCTGAGGAAGGTGCTGTACGTTTGGTCGCTGATCACGTTGCCGGAGACCAGCGCCTCCCGAAGACTGATGTTCCGCTCTTTGACCTGAGTCAAGGCCTCTTGGACGTTTTCATCACTGACAAACCCGCCCTCTACAAGAAGGCGGGCGATCTGCTCGTCCAACCGGCTGATGTCTTTTTTGTTGACCAAAACCTAAGTGAATCTCTTGCAGTTGTTTTAGGTTAATTTCTTAACCGAGTTATCGGTGGGTACACTACACTGATGATAACTAATTATAAATGTTCTAGAAGACAGTGTCAAGCGATTTTACTAGAATATTGATCAATTTCCGTTACGGCGCGTTTGGTCTGATTTTCCTGGATGGATGGCTGTGGGCACGGGCTTTCATTAATTAAGCGCTAGATGAGCGCTTGGTTTGGACCAGAAAAGGACCCTGCGCCGCGGATTGATTACGACCTTGGAAGGCTTACCGTTAGCTGGTCCCCGTTGGAGTCGGTCATCCGCGCTCCGGGAAATGCCGCCAACACTTCCTGGCTGCTGATGCTCTCTGTACCTAGGTCCAGCACCATCTCCAGGGCTGTTGCATCGCTGGTGGGCCGGGAACTGAGGACTTGCCCGCTTCCCACCAGGCCTTCGATGGAGGTCCAAACCTCTTGCACCGCATCGGCGGTGGGATGCGGTGTGATCAGCAGCGTTAGCTGGCCGGTGTATATGCGGTGCGAGGGACCGTCCTGAGCCGTTGAATCCTCCGTGGACTGGAGGCCTTGGAGGAGTTCGTTCATGTCTGGGATCCGCTCTCCGGGAGCCAGACTTTCATCCGGGCTCTCTTCCCGTGAGTACGCCTTGCTTGGCTGTGGTGCTGGCGATTCCACTGGAGCCGGTTGCGGGCTGGAGCCAAAGGTGCTCAGCAGGCTCTCAAGCTCCACACTCAGCCTGTCAATCTCCTCAGAAGTCATCAATGGCTCGGCGTTATCCAGGCTAGGCACGTCCAGGTGGCTTCTCGGCGCCTCGGCTGCCGTGGTGGGGGGCTCAACCGCCGCAGGTTGCGGAGGCGCCACAGGATCCACCGCCGGCTCCGGAACAGTGGCGGCAGGGCTCGGCGCCTTCGCTTCTTCGCTGGTTGGAATCTCAACGGGCGGAGCGGACCGCTGGGAGCGCATGATGCTGATGGTTTCCTGTCGTACCGTCTCTACCTCTCTCAGCAGTCTCAGGGCGTCCTGGCGGGTGTGTTCGGCCTCATCCCTGAGGGCCCGGGCCTGCGATAGCGACTCTGACACCATCCGGTGCATTTCACGGGTTTCTTGCTCTACTTTTCGGGCTTCTTCCAGCCGTTCAAACATCTCATCCCTGTGCGACCTGGCCTCTCCAGCAGCGCGGAAAGCCTCTTCCATGGCTTCGTTGGCCTTCTCGCGGGCCTGGGTCACCTCCTGGCGCAAAAGGTCGCTGTGTTCCAGCATGCGTTGGGTGTAGCTTTGGAGCCGTTCGGCGGCCTGGCGGGCTTCCACGGAGGCTTCCAGCTCCGCACGGGCGCGCCGTCTCGACTCCTCAACTTCGGCCCACGCCTGGTCCAGCAGGTCACCCTGTAGCCCGGATACATCGTATCTGGGCCTGGGGGGTGGGGGGGGGCGGGACCGCCGGAGCTGCCGCCGCGGGGGCAGGCCCGGGGTCTGTGGAATGTACCGGTTCAACATGCGCCGCGGTGGGAGCTTCAGAGGCCGGTGGCGCTTCGCCGGAGGGCTGGCGCCCAATGGTGGCCCGTTGGCGACGGGCCTCCCGGGCGCTGCGGCGCTCCTCCCGGGTGGCCTTGGGCGCAGACGGGCTCCCGCTGCGTCTCTTGGTGGACTGGGCAATGAGGACGCCGGCCAGCACCGCCACGCCCGCCACCCCGCCGACGATCAGGTTCCTGGTGATATCGTTCTTTTGACCTGTATAGAAGATCCAGAGCCCGAACGCGCAGAGTGCGATGCCGATAAAGATCAGCGTTGGAGGACTCATCTGGAAGCTTGACTGTCGCATAATCGCCTGACCTGAATGCAGTCCTTGCGCGACTGCGGAGTATTAGCATTTGGGTGTTAAACCACCCTGCCGGGTGTACCGGCGTATTATAACATAGCGGTTCCGGCGCACCTGGCAACGATTCGGTGAATTTCGAGTTCTATTCGCTCGGAATACGTTGAACGTCAGGTGACGATCGTCCCAAGCCATGCATCCAATTAAGGCAGGCTGTCAATCCTTATCTGCCGGTTGCACGTACACCTGTTGATGAGGGGTTTGACCATAGGCTAAGATGCATGGAAGAAGGGAAGACTGTGCCATACATCCGGATACTGTTCATTGTTTTTGTTGTCATGTTCACCGTGGGGTTGGCAGGTATCGCGGCGGCCACGGGTGAGGACGAAATAGTTGTTAATTTCGAAGAGGCGACCAGCCAGTTTCCGAACGGGGTTACCTTTGAGATCTCCGTGGAGAGCAGCAGCCCCATTGAAGAGATACGGGTGTTCTACAAGTCAGAACTCACCTCTACCACATCCTACGGCCACGTGGAGTTGGAGCCCGGTAACAGTGTGGAGGGCAGCTTCTTCCTGGATACCGGCGGGGGAGTTGGGGGCTTCATCCCTGCAGGGGCAAAATTCGTCTACTCCTTTGAGGTGCGGGACCAGGCTGGCAACGTGCTTCGCACCAAAGAGAAGGAGTTCGTTTATCTGGACTCTCGCTTTGAATGGGTCACCATGTCAGAGGGGCCGCTGACCGTTTACCACTACGGCCCCACGGAGAAGAGGGCCGAAACCGTACTCCGGTCCGCCCAGGAGGCGGTCATCAAGATGTCCAGGGTGCTGGGGGTGGCAGAGATCGAGCCAATTAACATAATCGCTTACAATAACTACCGGCATATGGTAGTGGCCCTGCCGCCGCGGTCCCAGGCGGTGCGGGAGGACCTGGTTACCCAGGGACAGGCGTTCACCGAAATCAGGGTGCTGCTGGTGCTGGCCTTCGACGAGGATATTGCCGGCATCACCTCGCACGAAGTTACCCACATTCTGATTGATGATGCCGCCGGCCGAGGCTATGCCGTTCTGCCCATCTGGCTGAACGAAGGACTGGCCGAGTTTGGAAACATTGCCCCCAGCGAATCTTACGACGACGCCCTGCTGTACGGAATCTATACCCGGCGTGTGAAGCCGCTTTGGCACCTTCAGTCGTTTAGCGGTGGCCCTGACGACGTGATAATTGGATACGGCCAGTCCCGCTCCGTGGTAGCTTACTTGGTCAATTCCTATGGCGAAGAGAAGATGTCCCAGTTCATGCGGACGCTTGACGCTACGCTGTCAGTAGACCGGGCGCTGACCCAGGTTTACGGCTTTGATCAGCGGGGCCTGGACACGGAGTGGCGAAACTGGATTGGCCTGCGTCCACTGGAAGAAGGGGAGCTGGATGCGGAGGGCCCGCCTGAGGCGGCATCCGAGGCTGAGGCTGTACGAGAACCCGCGCCCACGGCCAGCCCTACACCGGCGCTGAGAAGCACCCCGGCGTCGGTGCACACGGCCATGCCCAGCGAGGATGAGGGTGAGGACGTTAGGACAAGCCCGGGCTGCAACCGCGCTTCAGGCTCCAGCGCCGCCATCCCTACAGATGCATTCTTCTTCGTATTGCTGGCGGGTCCCTTGGGGTTCATGCCCTTGCGGCGGCTCATTCGGCGGAGCTAGCCCCCGCGTTTCGCCTCACTCACCTGGTCCGCGGGTTCAGCGCATCGTTCACGGCGTCCCCCAGCAGATTGAAGGCGAATATCAGCACTGTGATGGTGAAGATAGGGAAGAGTATCAGGTGCGGGTTCGTTCTTAGCACGCTAATGCTCCCATTTTCGAAGATCATGACCCCAAGGCTGGGAGTGGGGGGCTGGATACCTATGCCCAGCCAGCTAAGGACGATTTCTGACCCGGCGGTGGCCCCCATTCCCATGGATACAACTACGATTACTGGGCTGATGATGTTGGGAAGTATGTGCGCCAGCAGAATGCGCCGGTTTGATGCCCCCATGGCCCGTGCTGCCTCCACATAGTGGCTCTGCTTGATGTATAGGACCTGGCCCCGCACCAGCCTGGCCATGCCAACCCAGCCGAAGGCCGCCAGCGAACCGAAAACCACCACGTAGTCCACGATGCCCAGCGATATGATGTTTATGCCGGTGAAGCTCTCGAAGTCCGGGGCCCATCCCCTCATCCAGCCTGCCACCCTTGGCCTGACTGTAGCCGCCACCAGGATAACAAGAAGCAGTCCCGGGAAAGCCAGGAACACCTCCCCTACGCGCATTATTATCGCGTCCGCCCAGCGGCCGAAGTAGCCGGAAATCAGCCCCATTCCGATGCCTAGGAACAGGCCGCCGGTGACCATGGCGGCTATGGTTATAATGACGGTCGTGCGCAGTCCGTAGATAACACGGGTTAACATGTCCCGGCCCAGCCTATCGGTGCCGAAAGGATGGGCCCAGCTAGGGCCCTGCTTTGTCGCCTCCGCCCGCAGGTCCTGCTCGTTGAAGCCGTAGGGCGTTGGAGACGTGAAGATGGTCACCAGGCCGGAAAGGTACATGACGGCGATCACCGTAATACACCCTACGGCTATCTTTTTGCGAAACAGGCGCCGCATGGACTGGGCCCAGAGGCTTCTGGCCCGGCCCGATCCCGGCGTGAGAGCGGCGGTAGCGTGGTTTAGCGTAACGATGGTCGAATTCCTGCAGCCTAAGGGTCTACGTGGTCCGTATCCGTGGGTCTATGAACCGGTACCCGATATCCACAATCAGGTTGGCCATAACGAAAGCGGCGGCGATTATGAGCCCCAGGGCAGTGATGATGGGATAGTCTCGGGAGAAGAAAGACTCTATCGCCAGAAGTCCGATTCCGGGGATGCCGAAAAATCGCTCTGTGATGAAGGCGCCCTCCACCAACCCGGCCAGTGAGAGCCCTATGATGGTGAAGACGGGAATCAGGGCGTTGCGCAGGATGTGGCGCCGCCGCACTACAAGCTCGCCGAGACCCTTCGCCCTGGCGGTGCGGACGTAGTCCTGAGAGAGCACCTCCAGGGTGCTGGCACGGGTGATGCGGGTAAGCCCGGCCACGCCGGGTACTCCCAGCACCAGTGCCGGCATGATTATTCGGGTGTCAAAAAACCCTCCCCAGCCATGGGTGGGTAATATGCCCAGCCAAAGGCCGAAGGCCATCAGCAGGAAGGGCGCAGTGATGAACACCGGCAGGGACATGAAGAATAGGGTCACGCTGACCGTGGTCACGTCTATCCAGGTGCCCTGCTTGAGGGCGGCGAAGACCCCCAACGGCACGCCCAACAGTATGGCTATTATAGATGCCGCTATGCCCAACTGGGCAGAAACCCAGATCCGCTTGCCTATGAGCTCTGAAACGCTTTGGCCCCGGTGCCTGAAGCTCTCACCCAGATCACCCTGGGCCACGTTCTTCACGTAAATTCCGTACTGGACAAATATGTTCTTGTCCAGCCCGCGCTGGTGTTGAATGCGCTCCACCGCCTCCGGGTTATTGAACTGGCCCTGGAGGATGGATATAGGGTCGCCGGGGGCGTAGTTCCCCAGCAGGAAGGTAATCAGGGCCACGATCAACAGAAGGAACGGCGTCCAGACCAGGCGTCGAATAATGTAGGCCGCCAACGGGCGTCCCGGCGGCTACTTGTTAAGCTGGACGAATCGGAGCTTAGGGACTATCAGTTGCGTGAGATAGTAGTTTTCCACCCACGGCTTGATCAGCACCCGCTGCTCGCCGCTGTGCCACAGTGGAATCCAGGGGGCATCGGCTACTATGAGCTCCTCCACCTCTTGATAGATGCTGTATCGTATTTCGGTGTCCGTTTCGGTCCGGGCCTTCAGCAGCAGTTCGTCAACCACAGGGTTGTTATAGCGGGTCTGGTTGTTGGCGCTGTCGCTGTAGAACAGAAGGTCAAGGAAGTTCTCCGGGTCAGGGTAGTCGGCGATCCAGCCGATCTCAAACATCTGAAAACGGTTTTTGTGCAGGTCCTGCAAGTAGGTGGCGAACTCCGTCTGCTGGATCTCAATTTCAATGCCCAGTACCTGGCGCCAGGACTCCAGAATTACCTCCAGGTCCAGCCCCACGGAGGCGCCAAAGCCGCCGGTTACGGTGAGCACAATTGGGGGGAAGGTCTCCAGATCGCCTCCGTACCTGGATTCGTTCAGTAGTTGACGCGCCTTATCTGGGTCGAAGTGGAATCCCTGCAGCTCTTCGCTGTAGGCCGGAAACCCCGGCGGCAGGATGCCTTTGGCCGGCGTGACCAGGTCCGCCAGCACCAAAGACGCTATCTCCTGCTTGTTGATGGCGTAGTTCAGCGCCTGCCGTACCTTCACGTCGTCGAAGGGAGGTTCGGAGGTGTTCATGCCAATGTAGTTGGTGCTAAAGGAAGGAAGGGCCTTTCTGAGCTCGGCGCTAAGAGGCTCGTTGGGGTCCTCCAGCCGGTCAATGTCGGCCAGCCCCACACCGGTGAAATCAATCTCATCGTTCTCGTACATGAGCATGGCGGTGCCGCCGCTTAATATCAACTCCACCCGGTCTAGAAATGGCGGCCCCAGGTGATAGTCCGGATTCTTTTCAAGGGTTAGAAGCTCGCCGGGCACGTAATTTCCCAGTTTGAACGGACCCGTTCCATTGGGGTTCCTGGCCCAACGATTGCCCGTCTCCACGTTCTCCCTGTCAAGCACGAATGCAGTGGGGTAGGTGAGTTTGGATATGAAGTAGGACTTGGGCTCGTCTATGGTGATCTGCAAGGTCAGATCGTCTATAACTTTGATGCCCTCAACCTCGCGGGCTTCGCCCCGCAGCTTCTCCTTTACCCCCACAATGTCTCCCAGGTATTGTTCCACCACCAGGGAGCCGGTGACCGGGTCCGCGGACCTTTCCAGGGACCACTTAAAATCTTGGGCGGTTACGGGTTTTCCGTCGTGGAAGGTAGCGTCTTCCCTAAGATGGAACGTGTATGTTCGGCCGTCTTCGCTGACATCCCATTCCTTAGCGATGTCCGGTACCACCTTCAGCCCAGGGCTGATGGTAACCAGCCCGCCGAAGATCTCAATGATGATGGCGGCGGACGTGGCGTCCGTGGTGAGGTGTGGGTCCAGGGTGGGGGGATTGGTGAAGACCCTTCGGAAGACGCCGCCCTCAGCCGGTCCACTGGTGGATCGGGGCTCCTCGGTGGCCTCGGCGGCTGCGGTGGGGGTGCTCTCAGCCGCCGGGGCGGCCTCGGTCGCCGCCGGCTCCGGTCCGCTGTTGGTGGTGGTGCAGGCCAGTACCACGGACAGGATGCTGACGGTTAGCAGCAAGGGCAGCCAAGTTAGCCGGAGCCTCTGGCGCGTTGGCAAGGGGTGGTTCATCTGAGATTTGGGGGTCATAGCCACGTTGCTCCTGATTTTAAATCAAATCCGGCGGATGCTACAATACGTATTCTTTCCGAAGCGCCCGCCCACCCTAATGAGGCTCAAGATTCAGGCCATCAATGATTAGAATTCCTGCTGCTAATCTTACTCTAAGAACCATCGCCATTTTCTTCGCCGCCGCGGCAGTGTTGGTCATTGCGGCGGGGTGTGCCAAGTCCGGATCTGCTGAGCCCAGCCACGATGCGGTCATCTGGGAGGCCTGGGGTGCAGTCAACAACTCATACGTTGGTGCTAAGGCATTGGATGCCGAATTGGTGATGGACGGTGTCATCAATGGGATGCTGGACTTCGCCGAAAAACCCGCGTACCCCTTTCTCACCCAGCTTGACCAGGTAGTGGATAGGCCGCCTAAGAGGGTGCCGGAAGAGCTCAACGACTTGTGGCGCGCCTGGACCTTAATGGGAAATAGGTGGCCCGAGGTTGACAGCAGCCAGCTATCGGAAGCGGCACTTCGCGGCATGATGGAATCCCTGGGAGACCCGGTTAGCGGTTATTTGAATCCGGAAGCGTATGAGCGGTCCAAGGAGTCTGATTCTGGCAGCTACGAGGGGATCGGCGCCGTGATTGGTCTCCAAAACGGGCAGGTGACCGTCATATCACCTATGAGCGGCAGTCCCGCCGAGAGGGCTGGGTTGATTAGGGGAGACGTGATCCTTGAGGTCAACGGCCAGTCGGTGGTCGGAAATAGCTTGGAAGACGCCACGCGGCAGGTGAAGGGCGGCGCCGGGACCAGGGTTACGTTTATCATTCAACGACCGACGGAAAATGAGCCCCGGGAGATCAACATAACTCGAGCCTCCATAGATATTCCAACCGTAGAGATGTCGCTGCTGCCGGGGTCGGTTGCTTACTTGCGGATCCTGGAATTCAAGGATGGCACTCCGGACGAGGTGCTGGATATCCTAGAGCGGTTTAACCAACTAGAAACCCTGGGAGTGATCATTGACTTGCGCAACAACCAGGGGGGATCACTTGAGGTGGCGCGAAAGGTGGCTGGCGAATTCCTTCCTGCCGGCCCATTTATTTACCAGGTTGACAGCCAGGACCTGCGACAGGACCTAGGCATAGAAGAGGCGGGAGTCCTGACAGATGAGATGGCGATGGTAGTGCTGGTTAACGAAGGGACAGAGGCGGCGGCGGAGGCGTTCGCCGCCGCATTGCAAGGGACCGGAGGCGCCACGGTAATCGGCGTCCCCACTATGGGCCTGGGGACTTCCAACGTATATATTGAGTTGAGTAACGGTTCCGCCATCTATATTCCCGTATCTAACTGGTTCACTCCATCCGGAGCATCCCTGGCTGGTCGGGGTGTTAAGCCGGACGTAGAAGCACTTTTGTCTGAGCAGGACCTGTTGCTGGGTAGGGACTCCCAGTTGAACGTGGCGTACAACCACCTGGATAGTCTGCTGCCGGACTTCCGGTAGGGCTCCCAGTGTACCCGCCCGCGGTTCCACCGAGGATTCATGTCCCCTTTCGCGGAGGGCAACCCCTTCCACTGCTGTTTAGGCTCAGCTAGCCCCGACAGGTTCGTGACCCGCCGAACTGCCGAATGGCAAGGAGCAGGACGATGGCTTTGGTTAGCGGCATACGGCGGCGCTTAGGCCGGCCCATTCAGAAGAAGTTCAAGTCGGCATTGCCCGGCGAGGGTGGTGACGGCCTACTTTTGCCGCACCTGGGCAAGGTGCTCTCCCGTCCAGGTTTGGCGGAGAGGGTATATGGCGAAGGGGAGGTCTTCCTAATAAAGGGTGGGCTCTTTATGAGCGGGGTTAGGTTGGATGATTCCGCCTACGAAGGGGTGGGGAGCCAGTGGAAGGAGGACCAGGGCCAGCACCATTACAACCCCAGCGCCGGTCACCGCCGCGCCCGCCAGGTGCCGCACGCGCTTCAGCTACCCCACGGCTTCTATATCCCCTTAACCCACAATCCAAGCTCGCCCTTCGTGCTGCGGCGCGAAAAGGGCACGCTATATTTTCACCTGGATGAGCTGAGGCTGTTCCAGGTGGAGTTCGAACGGCGTCCCGCATACTACTCCAGGGAAACGTCCACCGGAGTGCCCATGGGCAACATCGGTGCGCACCGGCTCAAGCGTCAGGTGCTATTCGAGTACAATGCCTACTGCAGATTCTTCTCTGACAACACTGAGTGCCTCTTCTGCGGCATTATCTCCGAGAAACCCTTGTACCACGGCCACTATCAGCGCAACTTTGTGGCATCTCCGCAGGAGATCAGCGAGGTGGCTGAAGCGGCTTACACCGGGGAATCCTGCACTGAGATGCAGATAACCGGCGGCGTTCTGCCGGACCGGGCCGAGGTGCCGTACATCCTAGAGGTTGGCCGGGCGGTGAAGGATAGGTTGGGGGTGGACGTCATCCCCGGTAGCCAGGCGGTGCTGGTGCCGCCGGCCACTCGTGAGGGGATAAGGGAGCTGCGCGAGGCGGGATGGGAAAGCGTGGCGTTCAACCTGGAGGTCTGGAGCCCGGGTCTATGGCCGGGAATGGCGCCGGGCAAGGCGGCTGTGTGTCCGCGTGACAGGTGGCTTGAGGCGTTGGAATATGCGGTGGAGGTCTTCGGCAAAGGTGGCGTGACTTCCGTGCTTATCGCGGGGCTGGAGCCCAAAGGGTCGCATTGGGAGGGGGTAGAGTGGATGGCCAAGCGGGGCAATTACGGCGTTCCCATACCCTGGGCGCCCACCCCGGGCTCGCCGTTGGAGGGACATCAGACGCCCACCGCGGGATGGCACCTGGAAGTGGCGGCAAGGACGCTGGACATTTGGGAGAAGTATGGCCTGGACCCAGACCGCCACAGCTCTGGAGGACTTCACTACGCCGATTTGGCCGCGATGCGTCGGAGCCTTGACGAGCAGCGACGGCAGCGGCCAAGCCGCGACTTTAGTCAGGACCTGCGCCATGTTATGGCGGTGGAGGGCCGGCTGCCGGACTTGTAGGCCATTGGGTTGGCGATGGCCGGCGCCAAACTAACGGGCCAGCCGCGGCGGTTGGCCCGTATGAGGCCACCGCCGCATCACGGCAATGCGCTGACTTTGATGCTATCCCGCTTCTTCGTCTGCGGGTTGTTCGTCAGCAGGAACGGAGCTTCCCTCGGCTTCCGAGTCCAATTCCTCCTGGCAAGTAGCGCATACGTAATCGTCCTGGTGCTCCAACACCACCCCGGCGGCAACATTGCGCCGTCGCCCACACCGGGAGCAGGTTATGCTCTCCAGAGGGGCCTCAGTGGTGGCGCCGCTGCTCTGGCCCTGCCCTCTGAAGCCGGTGTAGTCCGGGTTCTGCTCTTTTTGCGCCTGAAAGCGCGCTCTGTCTTTGCGTTTGCTCACCTAAAACGCTCCTCTGCGCCGGAGGCGGTGCGGTCCTACTGAAGAATTACGGTGGCCCCGACTTCCACTAGCTTCTTCTGTGACTCGGCGGCCTCATCCTTGGACACGGATTCTCTGACAGCCTTGGGGGCGCTCTCCACCAGCTCTTTTGCCTCCCTCAGGCCTAGAGACGTGAGTTCCCGGACAGCCTTGATGACGTTGATCTTATTGGGGCCGATCTCCTGCAAGACCACCGTGAACTCGGTCTGCTCCTCCTCGGCGGGGGCTTCCGCGGTGGGGGCTCCCCCACCCGCAGGCGCGGCGGCCACCGCCACGGGGGCGGCGGATACGCCGAACTGCTCCTCCAGCTCCTTCACCAGCTCCGAAAGCTCCAGTACGGTCATCCCTTTGATGGCTTGTAGTATCTCTTCCTTACCCATTGCTCCTCCTGATGAATCTCTATAAACAGATTAAGACTGCCGGGTCACGCCTGCTGCTCAAGCTGTATGGCCCTTTGCTGTAGTACATTGCTTAGCCCACCCAGAGGGCCCTGAAGTACGGTGACCAGGCCAACCAGGGGCGCCTGCATCTGTCCCAGCAGACGGGAAATGGGCGCCTGCATCTGGCCCAGTAGGAGGCCCAACAGCACCTCTTTTGTCGGCAGCGTGGCCAATGTGGCAATGTCCTGCGCACTGAGCACCCGGTGCTCTAAAACCCCGCCTTGAATTTTCAGCGGCGAACGTACCGTCCGGATATATTCGTCCAGCGCGCTGGCCACTTCAACCGGGTCTCCATAGCCGAACGCCAGCGCAGTGGGACCCTGGACCACCTCTTTCAACTCAGCTAGCTCGGACTCGTCGGCGGCAATGTAGGCCAACGTGTTCTTGACAACCCGCAGCTCGACGTTCCGGGCCCGGAGCCGCCGTCGCAGCTCGTTCATGTCGTTGGCGGAAAGCCCTGTGGCGGTAGTGGCTATCGCGATGCTGCACCGGGAGAGCCGGTCCTTGAGCTCCGTCACCTGCCGTATTTTTCGTTCCGTTGGCATTCTAAGTCCCCTAACTAAAAAGTCCCCACGCCTAAGCGCGGGGACGTAACGCTCTATTCAGAGCCTTGCGTACCTCAGCGCCTCGGCGGACGATGCTTTAACTCCCGGGTGGGGGAGATCCGCTGTCTTAAGCGTGAGCGACCGTTGCTATTCTACTTTAACTGAAAGAAGCTCGGCAACGTCCAGCTTGATGCTGGGTCCCATGGTTGTAGTCAAGAAGGCCGTACGAACGAAGGAGCCTTTTACACCTGACGGCCGGGCCTTGTTAATGGCATCCATTAGAGAGGCGATGTTTTCGGTAAGCTGTTCCTTGGAGAAGCTTACCTTGCCCACGGGGATGTGAATGATGGCCGTGCGGTCCATGCGATACTCTACACGGCCCATCTTGGCATCCTCAATGGTACGGGGCAGGTCTCTGCCCTGCACCATGGTGCCCGTGCGCGGGTTGGGCATGAGGCCGCGGCGCCCCAAAACCCGTCCCAAGCGTCCGATCTTAGCCATCATGTCAGGGGTGGCCAGCCCAACGTCGAACTCCACCCAGCCGCCCTCAATCTGGCTGATAAGGTCGTCGTCCCCCACAAAGTCGGCACCGGCGTTGCGGGCCGTCTCAGCGTCCTCTCCGGCGGCAAAGACCAGCACCCGGACCGTCTTGCCCAGGCCATGGGGCAGCATTGCGACTCCCCGCACCATCTGGTCGGCGTGCCGTGGGTCAGCGCTGGTGCGCAGATGCAGCTCCACCGATTCGTCGAACCTAGTCCCCTTCATCTGGCCAATGAGGCTAGTGGCCTCGTCCAGGGTAAAGAGCTTGTTCGCGTCTACCAGCTTGGCGGAATCCTGGAATCTTTTACCGTGTTTTTTCACCAATTACTCCCCGGCAACGTTAATCCCCATGCTACGGGCGGTACCCTCAATTACCTTTACCGCCCCTTCCAGGGATACGGAGTTTAAGTCTGCCATCTTCTCTTTGGCTATCTCTTCAAGGGCGGACCTGCTCAAGGTCCCAATCTTCTCCTGTAATGGCTGGCCGGAGCCCTTGTCAACTCCGGCAGCCTTCCGCAGCAGCTCCGACGCCGGCGGCGTTCGTAGAACGAAACTGAAGGAGCGGTCTTCAAATACAGTTAGGTGGACAGGAACCACGGTGCCGGACTGGTTGGCGGTCCGGGAGTTATACTCCTTCACAAAGGCCATTATGTTGACCCCGTGTTGTCCCAGGGCAGGGCCCACCGGCGGCGCCGGCGTGGCCTGCCCGGCTTGGAGTTGTAGCTTAATGACGGCGCGTACTTTTTTTGCCATGCTTTAATACCTAAATTTTCTCCACTTGTAGAAAGTCCAGCTCCACTGGCGTTTCCCGTCCGAAGAAGGAGACTAGAACCCGTATTCGAGACCGGTCCGGGTCCACCTCGTTTACTGTGCCCATGAAGTCTGTGAAAGGGCCCTCGGTGATGCGCACCGTTTGGCCAGTCTCCAGACCCAGGTTAACGCGGGGCCGCTTCGTCTCCAACTGGGTCATGATGGAGTCGACTTCTCGGGGCTCCAGCGCTATGGGCTTGGCCCGCTTGTCTGACTCATCCTCCGTGGATACAAACCCCGTCACGCCTGGGGTGTTCCTTACTGCGTACCAACTCTCGTCGTCCATTTTCATCTGTACAAGAATATAGCCGGGGAACACCTTCTTCTTTTCCGCGCGCCGCTTTCCATCCTTAATAGCGATCTCGTCTTCGGTAGGCACCACCACCTGGAAGATCTTGTCCTGCATGTCAAGGCTCTGTATGCGTTGCTCCAGATATTTCTTGACGCGCTCTTCCTGCCCGGAATAGGTGTGGACGATGTACCACTGGGCTTCCTGTTCTACTTGTTGCTGAACCATTTGTAGCGTCCTAATTGGTTTCTGTACAGGGATGGGACTGGTCTGCGGTTCAAGGAAGGATGACGTAGTTGGTTAGCGTCCTGGAAAGACTGAAGTCGAAGAATCCCAGGATGAAGCCAACCAGAGCGGCTACTACCAGCACCACCCAGGTGAGACGAATCGTCTCGTCCCGGCTGGGCCAGACGGCCTTCTGTAGCTCTCCAATCACCTCTTTAATGAACTCCGCGGGACGAAAACCCCGCATCTGGTCTTGAGAGGGGCGCCGAACGGTGGACTGGCCCGGGGTTGGCCGGCTGGTCACCGCTACCTGATTTCCCGATGCGCTTTGTGAACGCGGCACCTGGAGCAGTACTTGTTCTGCTCCAAGCGCTGAGTGTCATTCCGCCGGTTCTTGGTGGTGGTGTAATTCCGCTCCCGGCAATCGGAGCACTGCATGGTTACTATTATGCGGACTTCCCCGCGTTTCTTGGCCATAACTTAGTCCAGCACCTCGGTAACTATCCCCGCGCCCACGGTCCGGCCACCTTCTCGAATGGCGAAGTGGAGGCCCGCCTCCATGGCGATGGGGTACATTAGGTTAACTTCCATGGTTGTATTGTCGCCGGGCATCACCATCTCAACACCCTCTTCCAGCTTTATCTCTCCAGTGATATCACTAGTGCGAATGTAAAACTGGGGCTTGTAGCCGGTGAAGAAGGGGGTGTGACGCCCGCCCTCTTCCTTGCTCAGGACGTACACCTCGGCCTTGTAGTTGGCGTGTGGCTGGATGCTTCCCGGCCGGGCCAGAACTTCGCCGCGTTCCACGTCCTCGCGCTCAACACCACGGAGAAGAACGCCTACGGCGTCTCCGGCCTCGGACTCGTCCAGCGTCTTGTGGAACATCTCCAGCCCGGTGGCTACGGTACCTTTCACTTGGCCGAAGCCTACAATGTCTACGTTATCCCCGGTCTTTATGGTACCGCGCTCCACGCGGCCGGTGACGACGGTACCACGCCCCTTGATGCCGAAGACATCCTCGATGGGCATGAGGAAGGGCAGGTCTTTGGCCCTTTCGGGAACGGGAATGTACTCTTCCATGGCGTTAACCAAGTCCAGGATTCCATTCGTGGCAGGGCCATCATTCTGGCCCGCTTCCAACTCTTCCATGGCCTTCAGCGCGCTGACCCTCACTATGGGGGAGTCATCACCCGGGTAGTCGTATTGGCTCAGAAGCTCTCGGACCTCAAGCTCCACCAACTCCAACAACTCCTCGTCGTCCATGGCGTCCACCTTGTTGAGGGCCACCAGGATTCTCGGGACCTCCACCTGACGGGCCAACAGTATGTGCTCCCGCGTCTGGGGCATAGGTCCGTCCGGCGCGCTGACCACCAGAATGGCGCCGTCCATCTGCGCCGCGCCAGTGATCATGTTCTTGATGTAGTCCGCATGGCCCGGGCAGTCCACATGAGCGTAGTGCCGATCGGCTGTCTCGTACTCAATGTGGGAAATGTTGATGGTGACGCCGCGGGCCCGCTCTTCCGGTGCGTTGTCAATGGTGTCGAATTTGCGGACTAGAGTCTTGGTCCCACTTGCAGCCAGCGCCATGGTGATGGCGGCGGTCAGGGTGGTCTTCCCGTGGTCAACGTGACCAATGGTACCTACATTAAGATGGGGCTTTCCCCGTTCATATCGCTGCTTTGCCATTGAAGCTCCTTCCAGGGTCCTTTCGCAGGAATCAACTTGTTATCTTAGCAGATGGAGCCCACACCCGGACTTGAACCGGGGACCCCGTTCTTACCAAGAACGTGCTCTACCGTCTGAGCTATGTGGGCGCAATGTGTCTCCTAATTCCGTAACGCTGGTGGTGGAGGGGGTAGGATTCGAACCTACGAAGCCCTTTCGAGCGCCAGATTTACAGTCTGGTGGTATAAACCACTCACCCACCCCTCCAAAGGGTTAGGACGTAGTTTAGCATAGCCCGTAGCCTGCACCAATATCATGCCATGTTTTGCCCAAAAAATTCCAGGTGCCAGAGATGGAGCCCCAGGGGGGACTCGAACCCGCCAGCCTGCCGATTACAAGTCGGCTGCGCTACCATTGCGCCACTGGGGCATCTAGCTGTCGCTGACGCATAAACGCGGCAGCTTCGCCGCCACATTGAATGTAATTCTAAGAAACCAGCGTCATACAGTCAAGAACGCAGCGCCAGATTTGGTAGTAACCACCCCCACCTGCCTGTATAATCGGGCCACACTGATCCCAGGAAACGCATCTAATATTGTAGCCTATAGGAGGTTAATGAATGCCAGCGGAAGTAGGACAGGCAGCCCCGGATTTTAGCCTGCCGAATCAGGCGGGAGAGCAAATATCTCTGTCCCAGTTCAAGGGTGAAAAGATGGTGGTATTGGCTTTCCATGTATTTGACTTTACAGGGGGTTGAACCAACCAGGTCTCCTCGTTCAGCCGGGCCAACGCCCAGTTCGAGGAGAAGAATGCCCAGGTCCTGGGCATTAGTTGTGACACCCAACACTCCCATCGCGCCTGGTCTAACTCCCTGGGCACCATACAATATCCATTGCTGGCGGATTTCCATCCGCACGGCGAGATGGTGAAGGCCTACGGCCTGTACAATGAGGCCAACGGCGCGCCGAGGCGTGCCGTTCTCATTGTGGACAAGGCCGGCGCCGTCCGATTCCGTGAAGAGTATCCGCCCGGCGTTTTGCCTGCCCCTGAGGACATTCTGGCCCAACTGGACCGGGTGAAGTAGTTATACCGGCGGACGTAGCACCACCCATGTGCCGGCGCTTTGGAAAGCGATGAGCAACGATCCCGACATGGAGGACGACGCCGGTCACTACAGAGCGCCGGTGAAGGAGATGGGAGAGGGAGAAATCGCGAAAGTGACTGCTGCTCGGTCCAGGTTCCAGGAAGGCGACCTTAGCCTCCTGATTGACCGCAAGGGGCGCCGATACCTGGTCACTCTGAAGGAGGGAGGCGTGTTCCACACCCATCTGGGTTTCCTGGAGCACGCCAAGCTGGTGGGCCACCACCAGGGCGAGTGGTTTCAGACCAGCAACGGGCACCGGCTCTTGGCCTTGAAACCTACCCTCTCGGACTACGTTTTGGAGATGCAGCGGGTCACCCAGGTGGTTTATCCCAAGGACCTGGGCGCCATCCTGATGCTGGGGGATATATTCCCGGGCGCCCGGGTGGTGGAGGCCGGGTTTGGCTCCGGGGCGCTCACTCTGGCCCTGCTGCGCGCAGTTGGGCACAAGGGCTGCATAACTTCATATGACCTACGTGGGGAACAGGCGCAACGGGCACTAAAGAACATTGCCCCGCTGGTGCCAGAAGGGTACTCGCTGGAGGTAAAAGAGGGTGACATCTACCAGGGAATAGAAGAGCGGGATGTGGACCGGTTGGTGCTGGATGTTCCGGAGCCCTGGCAAGTAGTTACCTCAGCGGCGGATTTGCTGACGCCGGGAGGCATATTTCTCAGTTTCCTGCCTACGGTGCTCCAGGTCCACCGGCTTACCCAGGAGCTGGAGTCCCACGGCAGCTTTCAGCTTGTTGAAACGGTGGAGCTTATGCTCCGGCCGTGGCACGTGTCGGAGCGCAGCATGAGGCCGGTCCACCGGATGGTGGCGCACACCGGTTTCATAACCACCGCTCGGCTTTGCGTTCCCAGACCTCGGGGTACAACCGGAACCGCCCCTGTTGAAGAGGTGTCGGACGTTGGACAGAAATGACACCATGGGGTTCTGGCAGAGGCACGTCCACACAGAGGTGCTGATGCGTCAATCCGCTGCGGGAGAAGGGCTTCTCGGAGGAGATTGGCCGAGAGGTGCTGACCCACAGTGACCACACGGGGATTCCCCGGGAGTCTCTGAATGGAGAAGACGCTTTACGCCGTGCACGAACTATCCCGATTTATCCGCGCCGTGACGCTGGTCCGGCCCAGCAAGTGGGTGGACGATGTCACCGAAAACCTAAAACCAGTTGCCGCGGAGCTAGGCCTAAAGCCGTAGGGTGGTGTATAGAAGAAGGCAACATTAGGTTCACAAATAGTTCACTGTACTCACACTATGGAAATTTCAATCCCCCCAGAGTTCTGCATTTTGGATATTGAGACCTCTCCCGGGGACTTCAACCGGATCCCGGAAAGTTTCCAACTGCTGGTAACCGGAGTCCTGTGGCAGGGCGGGCATCAATTCTACGGGTGCACAACCGGGGAGCTTAGGGGCTTGTTGGGCTTCCTCCGGGATTTTGAGGGGACGGTGGTCACATTTAACGGCGGAAGGTTTGACCTTCCCATTCTCAACCACCACCTGTTCAGGCTCACTGGAGAGAAGTTGGAGGTGAGGAAACACTACGATATCCTGGCCGAATTCACCAAGGCTGCCGGCCATCGCATTTCCCTGGACAACCTGGCCCGGGAGACGCTAGGCAGACAGAAGGTGGCTTGGGATCATCGGCGGAACGTCCAGGTGTGGGAGGAGGAGCCGGAGAGGCTACGTCAGTATCTTCGGTGGACCTGGACCTGACGGCGGCGCTTTACGAAAAGGTCTTGCGGCGGGAACCGCTCAGCGACGGGTCCAAGCAGGTGTTTCTTCCCACTCAGGCTTGACCCCCGCCCGCTACGGTGCTTTCGAGTCCAAGGTGCCCCAGTCCTGGGCCAGGTGAGGGTATTTCGCCGCCAACAGCGGGACGTGTAATTCGGAGAGCAGCGGGGTGGGAAGCAGTGGCAGGATGCGCTCCAATCCCTGGTCAGGTGTCTGACACCAAAGCGGCTCCGCCGGCGCGGCCTTCTGCTGGACTAGCACTCTAAAGTCTCCCATTCCGCCCGGGCGTATAAGGTCCAGCATCCCCATCCGGTTGGCGTCTCGCTGGGCCTGTGACAAATCCAGCGCGGTCAAAGCGCCCATCATTCGGCGGATGCCCAGGTTTGTGAAGGCCTGTCCCTGGGGCAGATACGCCACGGGCCTAAGCCCAACTTCGTCTCCCAGTCTCACCACGGAGGTGAAGTCCACCTGGGCGGTCACGTCCTGGAAGCCAACGTGCAGAAACGGGTTGTCCGTCTGCATCTGATTGTGGTGGCAAGTGAGGGTGCCCCGGGGCCTTTCGGCAGAGTAGAGGTCCTCCGCCTCCCGGCCGTAGTCAATTGTCACCAGATACCCGCGGCGGAGCGCCGTGGCGGCCTCACGTATCCAGGGACCCAGCGCCAGGTTGACCTCTGCCCGCTGGCCCTCGTTCAGCCGTACCCCTAGCTCTTCCAGTCGCCGCGCCAGCGCGCCGGTAGAGGGCCGGTCCAGCCGTTCCGTAAACCCTTCGCCGGCACTTTCAACGTAGACTTCCAAAAGAAGGCCGTTCTCTTGCTCCACCAGGTGCACCGGGAAGGCGTCCAGAAGCTCGTTGGAGAGTATGCAGCCAACGAAAGGGCGAATCGGCAGCCCCAAGGCGGCTACCCGGCCAACCGTTTCGCCACCGAGGGTTAGCCCGGACTCGACGCCTATTCCGGTCCTTACGTCGACGCATAGGTACCGCAGCGCTTGGGGGAAGCCGCCGGGGAGATGGGCCGCGGCGGCGACTATGGCATGACTCAGGAGGCCGTTTCCGGCTCCGGGTTCCACCACACAGAAGGGACGGGGCTCGTCCAGTCGGCGCCACATCTGGAATAGCTGAACGGCAAGCAACGCGCCAAAGGCGGGGTGAGCGCCGGGCGCGGTGTAGTAATCCCTGGCCGGGGCCGAGCGTCCTGTGCCGGAGTAGTAGCCCCCGTTGGGCCAGTAGAGGGCAAGTTGCATGAACTCGGCGAAGGTTATCTTGCCCTGGCGCCGGATGCGGTGGAGTATCTCCTGGGATGCGGGCTGCGGCGGCACCGGCGCCTCCAGAAATGAGTTCGGGGGGTCATCTGACCCCCCCGAATAATGGCACGCCCTGGAGCTAGCTTAACCCCGTTGCTCTATGGGGGTGTACACCCGATCCATAGGCCCGGTGTATTCCGTCAAGGGACGGATGATGATGTTGTTGGAGTACTGCTCCATGCATTGCAGCGTCCAGCCGGGGATCCGGCCGATGGCGAAGATGGGGACGAAGAGATCGTCCGGGATGCCCAGGAGGTAGTAGACGGAACCGGCGTAGAAGTCTACGTTTACAAAGATGCCCTTCTCCCGGTAGGGGGCCATCACATTGGTCTCCAGGTGGCTTAGGATCTGGAACCACTGAGGCTGCCCTTTTTGCTCGCTCAGTATCTTGGAGCGGTCCCGCATGTGGCGGGCCCGGGGGTCCTCGGCCTTGTAGACGCGGTGGCCGAAGCCCATGATGCGGCCGCCGCCTTCGATTATCTTTCGGGCGTAGGCTTCGGCGTTTTCCGGCGTCCCGATCTCCTGGGCCATCTTCATGACGGACTCTGCGGCGCCGCCGTGCCACGGTCCCTTTAGCACGCCAATGCCGGTCACCACCGCCGAATGGAGGTCTGAAACGGTGGAGGCGGTGACCCGGGCGGCAAACGCCGAGGCGTTGGAGCCGTGTTCCGCGTGGATGATGAAGTCCACGTCCATCAACTTGGCCTCTTCTTCAGTGGGCCGGTTTCCGAAGACCATGTTAAGAAAATTGCCCGCCAAGTTGAGCTCCGGGTCCGGCGGGATGGGCTCCAGCCCCTGCCGGATACGGTGGTGGGCCGCCACTATGGTGGGGGCTTGTGCGGTGAGGCGGATGCCCTTGCGCCGGGTGGCCTCTATCGAATTGTCCTCAACCTCTGGATCGAACCCGGCCAGCGCGGATACGCCGGTGCGCAGGGCGTCCATGGGATGGCTGTCCTTCACCAGTTTCAGCACCTGCGTCACTTCGTCCGGTATGTTGCGGCTGGTGCGGAGGGTGTTCTCCAATTCGTTGAGTTGCTTGCGCGCCGGCAACTCGCCGTAGAGGAGCAGATAAATGACGTCCTCGTAGGTGGACTTCTCCGCCAGGTCATGGATGTCATAGCCGCGGTAGAGGAGCTTGCCCACTTCGCCGTCAATGAAGCTGGCGTTGCTGGTGTCGAAGTAGACGCCGCGAAGGCCACGGTAGATCTGGTTGGAGCTGGTTGTCATGGCGCGGGCTCCTTAAGAGAAGGGCGTGATAGCTGGGGTTCGATGGAAATCCTAGGGCAGAAGAACAACCCTAAGATGTGAGCTAATCCTATCAACGGCCCCTAGGGGTGTCAAGAAACGCCGGCCTTGGCGGTACAACGCGGCCGCGACGGGTTAGCAGGCGTCCAGGGCTGGCTGCGGAGGTTCTGGTGTATAATCCGTGGCGGTTGTTTTCCGGAGCAAGAATCGGCGTTTTGGAGAGGTTGATGATCGACCGCGACCGGCTGGTGAAGACCTTCTGCGACATAGTGCGAATCGACAGCCCTTCCGGTGAGGAAGAGGCCATGGCGCAAGACCTGACGCGCCGTCTTTCAAGCCTGGGCTTCGCCATCCAGCGGGACGCGCATGGGAACCTTTTCGCGACGGAAGAGGGCGAAAACCCGCTGATGCTCTCGGCGCATATGGACACCGTGGAGCCGGGCCGGGGCATCAACCCCAGGATAGTTGAAGGGCGCATCATTTCCGACGGCACCACCATACTCGGAGGCGATTGCAAGGGCGGCATAGCCGCGATGCTGGAGGCCCTGGAGTCGATACACCAAGAAGGGCTAGAGCGGATTCCGGTGCAACTGGTTTTTACCCGAGGTGAGGAGATAGGCCTGGTGGGCGCCCGGAACCTGGACCTTTCGCTACTGAAGGCGAAAGAAGGCGTGGTATTCGACGGCAACGGGCCGGTGAGCAAGGTCACGGTGGCAAGTCCCACCTACATGAGCATTGAGGTGCAGGTGACGGGCCGGTCCGCGCACGCGGGCGTGGAGCCGGAGAAGGGGCTTTCGGCAATTCGAATAGCGTCAGACATTATCGGCCAGCTTCCCCAAGGGCGGCTAGACGAGGAGACCACATTCAATATAGGAACGATCATGGGCGGGTCTGTGCGAAACGCCGTGCCGGAATCCGCCGGCTTCACCGGCGAGTTTCGCAGCCGGAACCTGGAGACGATAGACCTGCTCAAATTGCAGGTGCTAAATACCTTGGAAGAGGCGCGGGGCAGGTACCGGGAGGCCTCCATAAACGGGGAGTTGGACGTGGAGTTCCAGATGTATTCCCTGTCAGATGATGACCCCATGGTGAGCCGGGCCACCCGGGTGCTGGGCGCCATGGGGCTGGAACCGGAGCTAGGCCCATCCGGCGGCGGGACGGATGCCAACGTGCTGAACCGCCACGGAATAAAATGCGTAGTGGTGGGAATGTCCACCAACGAGATGCATACGGTGCGGGAGCATGTGCCCATTGATGACCTGTACGATGCGGCGCGGTTCTGCCGGGTGCTGCTGACCACCCCGGTATAGAGTGTTGAGCGAAGAGAATCTGGTATCCAACGGTACTACCGACCCAGATATGGAAAGGGCATCACCTACCGGCCAGTTCATTCTGAGCGTCGTCGACCAGTCGCCCATGCGGCGCGGCGGCACACCGTCCGAGGCGCTGGCGGAGACGGTGAAGCTGGCCCAGGAGGTGGAAGAGTTGGGCTACCAGCGTTACTGGGTGGCGGAGCACCATAGCTCTCCCTCTTTTGCTGGGACCAGCCCTGAGGTGCTGATAGGGCAAATAGCCGCGCATACCCGGAGCATCAGGGTGGGCAGCGGCGGGGTGATGCTCTCCCATTATTCCGCGCTGAAGGTGGCGGAGCAGTTCCGCATCCTGGACTCGTTTTTCCCCGGCCGCATTGACCTGGGGGTAGGCCGGGCGCCGGGCAGCGACCAGTTGACTGCGGCGGCGCTGGCCTACCCGCGGCGTCAGGCGGAGATACAGCACTTTCCCCAACAGGTGCTGGATCTGCTGGGTTTCATCAACGGAGAGATAGACGAGAGCCATCCTTTTGCGAAGATTCATGTCCAGCCGGGTCCCAAGCCGGACTCGGCGCCGGAGGTGTGGTTGCTGGGCTCCAGCACCTATAGCGCGCAACTGGCCGCCCAACTGGGCCTGCCCTTCTCGTTTGCGGACTTCTTCGGCAACACCGGGGACTTTGGCCCCACGGTGGCGGAGATATACCGCAGCGAATTCAAGCCGTCGCGCTTTCTGTCAGAGCCGAAAGTGAATGTCACCGTCCAGGTTATCTGCGCTCCTACAGAGGAAGAGGCCGTGCTGTTGGGCGCCAGCCGTAACCTGAACCGGGTGGCCTGGTTAATGGGGATGGAGCATGGGCTGCTGCCTCCGGAGGAAGCTGCGGCTTACCCCTTAACCGAGGAAGCCAAACAGTACGTGGAGAGCTACAGCCGGGGCTACCGCGACAGCACGCCGGAGCAGGTGCGGGACTGGATGGTGGAGGCCGCGGATAGGTACCAGACCCGGGACGTAGGGGTGGTGACCAACTGCTACTCCTTTGAGGCGAGGGTCAGGTCCTACCGGCTGCTGGCGGAAGCGTTTGGCATAAGTCCCGTAGCGGCGGGGAGCTCCTCAGCCAGGGCGGAGTAGCTTCTCGCTGTCATAGACCGTCGCCAAAGGTTTGGTTTCAGGAGATCTGCCATTGCGATGGGTCTCGCCAGCATAGAGGACGGCAAATCGCAGGTTGGTGGTGCCCACCCTCGACCGTCCCGGAAGGTTTTTAAAGTTAATAACTGAGGGACACGCTCAGACTTCCGGCAGGGAACGCGGGTTCCTTGCACCTTCCTATAAGACTGCCAGGTGAAGCCATAGGGAGGTCGTTTTCGGGGGAATAAGAAAAGGGCCGCGGTGTCTCCGCGGCCCTTTTGTCGGTAGTGGCGTCAATACCAGCGGCTAACCCACCATGTCGTAGCTGCGGAGCAGCTTGCCCGGCAGGGCGCCGGTGCAATCGTTCCCTTCAAAGGTCACGGTGCCGTTCACTATGGTGTAGAGGAGGCCGGTGGGTTTCTGGATCAATCGCCTTTCGCCGCCGGGGAAGTCGTCGGCGTAGATGGGCTTGTCGTGCAGGAGTCCCAGCTTGTCCAGGTCGTAGACGATGATGTCCGCCCAGTTGCCGACGCGCAGGGTGCCGCGCTCCTTGAAGTCCGTGATCCAGGCGGGCAGGGCGCTCATCTTGTAGTGGCCATGCTCCAGGGTCATCAGCTCACGGTCACGGATCCAGTAGGAGAGCCAGAACACCGGCCAGACGCTGTGGGTTGTGAACCGGGTGTGAGCCCCGCCGTCCGAAACGGATATATGGGTGTAAGGGTCTAGAAGGCTCTTACCGTGGTTGTTAATCTCCTGCTCGGTGTCCAGCGGCGGGGTGGTGAATTCAGTTTCCAACCCCTCGTCCAGGGCCAGGTCCAGGAAGGCGTCCAACGGCTCCTTTCCCATCTTCTCGGCGATCTCGTTAACGGTGAGGCCCTCATACTGGTAGTTGCGCTCGTGGACCACCTCCACGGCGCGGACCCGGTCCCAATCCGTGCGGCGGTTAGGCCAATCGGCGATATCCGCCTTCATGGCCGGGCGAATGGATAGGTCGGTCAGCTTCTCGGCCCGCTCGCCGGGGGTGCCCAGGAAGGGTTCCACCCAGTTAGGCATGTAATCAAACATATTGAACTCGGAAAGCTTGAACTGCTGGCCGATGCCCACACTGGTGGAAAGCTGCTGGTAGACCAGGGGCAATCCCTCCTTACGGCAGGCGGCTATCCAGTCCGGGTCCTCGTCAACCTCAATGTCCAGCAGGCTGAAGGGACGGCCGCTGAGCCGCATCATGTTGGCGGTCAGGTCTCGAATGGAGCTGCGCTCTTCGGCGGAGAGGCCGAAGCCGAGTGTCAGGCCCATGTGGCCGGCGCCGTATTTCCCCAGCACCTCGGCTAGCGCCAGGAATTCGGCATCGGAGGCAACGTGGCTGGGGAGGAAGCTGCCGTCCTCCGGCCTGTCTTCCATGTTCTTGTCCAACGAGAAACCGAAGGCTCCTGCCTTCATTGCCTCGTCAAATATCTGCTTCATCTGGTTTAGTTCGGCGTCGGTGACGGAGGTGCGCTCCCGCGCCGGAATCATCCCCAGGACGTAGCCGCGCATGGGTGAAAATGGGAGCAGGGGACCCACGTTCACCCCCAGCCCCTGCCGCTCCAGGCTGTCCATGTACTGCGGGAAGGTTTCCCAATCCCAACGCAGACCTTTTCGCATAGACTCCAGCGGAATGGCCTCAATACGGTTCATCATCCGCATGTTCAGGTCCCGGTCCTCGGGCCTGGTAGGCGCGAAGCCGAAACCGCACTCGCCGATGGTCAGCGAGGTGACGCCGAACCAGCCGGACAAGGAGGCGTAGGGGTCCCAGTTGAGCTGGGCGTCATAGTGGGTGTGCAGGTCAATGGCACCCGGGGCGACGATGCAGCCGGAGGCGTCAATCTCCTTGGCGCCGCCCGAAGGGATCTTCCCGCTAATTCGAGCGATCCTCCCGTCTTTCACCGCCACGTCCGCCTTAAACCGGGGAATGCCGGTGCCGTCCACCACGGTACCGCCACGAATTACTAGGTCAAATTCGGCCATCTGGTCGCCTCCTAAGCTGTTGGATTAGTGGGAAACGCCCGGGCCTGATGCCGGCCCGTTTACGAGAGCGCTCCGGGATTCCGGGCGTGCCTACTAACGCCGAAAGGATACGCCGCGGCGGGATGGGGCGCAAGTTGGCCGTCCGGTCGCCGGGCAGAGTGCCGGATGGTACCATAACGGTCGAACACGGTTGGTGTAGGGTCCGGAGGGAACTGGGCCATCCATTGGGTCACAGAGTTTTGCTGAGAGGAAAAAGATGTCCGCCGAAAGCTGGCAAGCAGAGATAGAGCAATACAGGGCCAAGACGCCCAGGTCCAGGTCTATGCAGGAGAGGGCGCAGCGGTATCTGCCAGGAGGCAGCTCCCGGGGGACCGCCTACTTCGACCCGTACCCGGTTTTTGTGGACCGTGGCGAGGGCCACTACTTATATGATGTAGACGGCAACGGTTACCTGGACTTCATGATCAACGCCACCAGCCTGGTCCTGGGCCATGCCGAGCCGGAGGTGGTGCGCGCCATCCAGCAACAGGCGGCCAGGGGCACGGCCTTTGGCGGCCCCACCGAGTCCCAAATTCGGTTGGCGGAGATTCTCTGCCAACGCATCCCTTCGGTGGATACCATCCGGTTCACCAACTCCGGCACCGAGGGCACGATGATGGCCATCCGAGCGGCGCGGGCGTTCACCGGGCGGCACAAGATCGCCAAGTTCGAAGGGGGATACCACGGCTCCCACGAGTACGTTTCGGTGAGTGTGGGTACCCCGGCGGCCAAGCTGGACCCCAGCGGCCCCACCGCCGTGCCGGAACATCCCGGGCAGCCGCCCAACCTGCTGGACGATGTTATCGTTCTGCCTTTTAACGACCTGGAGGAGAGCGAGCGAAGGATACGGCAGCACGCCTCACGACTTGGTTGCGTGATCATGGAGCCCATCTCTTCCCGCTTCGGCTACGTGGTGGCTGAGTTGGAGTTCTTAAAGGGAATCAGGGAGGTGACCCGGGAGCTGGGCATAGTGCTTATCTTTGACGAAGTGCAGAGCTTTCGCATAGCGCCGGGCGGCGCGCAAGAGGCCTTCGGCGTGGTGCCGGACATGACGACCCTGGGCAAAATTATCGGCGGCGGGCTGGCGGTGGGGGCCTTCGGGGGCCGGGAGGATATCATGGCCGTCTTCGACCCTTCTGCGCCGGGGGAGACGGTGCCCCACGCTGGGACGTTCAACGCGAACCCCACTACCATGGCTGCGGGCGAGGTGGTGATGGGGCGCCTGACCCCGGAGGTGTACCATCGGTTGGGATGGTTGGGAGAGAGCCTTCGCGGGAAGATGCGCGCGGTGTTTGACGAGTTGGACGTTCCGGCGCAGATCACCGGGGTGTCGTCCCTTTTCGGAATCCACCTCACATCCGAGGAGGTCACCGACCACCGATCCATGCTCCGGGGAGATATGGCCAAAAGAAAGTCGCTGTTCCTGGGGCTTATCAACGAAGGGATGTGGCTTCAGAGCGCCTGCGCGGGGGCATTGAACGTGCTCACCACCGAGGCTGAGGTGGATGCCCTGGTGGACGCTACGCGCTCCGTGGTGCAGCGCATCCGATAGGGCATCGGCGTCATGGGCCTACCCGAAAACAACAGTTTCCAGTTCACGCCTGATATTTCCATCTGCCGGGTAATGACCGGGCTGTGGCAGGTATCCGGCGGCCACGGTCGCATCGACCCCGACGCGGCGGTGCGGAGCATGTTCGATTACGCCGACGCCGGGTTCCACACCTGGGACCTGGCGGACCACTACGGTCCGGCGGAGGAGTTTATCGGCGAGTTCCGGCGTCAACTTTCCAGCACGCGGGGTAGTGATTCGCTGGCCCAGCTCCAGGCATTCACCAAGTGGGTGCCTCCCCCCGGCCCAATGTCGCGGGAGGTGGTTGACCAGGCCGTCGGAAGGTCTCTGCGTCGAATGGACGTGGAACGGCTGGACCTGATGCAGTTCCACTGGTGGGACTACTGTGACAACCGGTACCTGGAGGCGCTGGACCAGCTCACTGGGCTCAAAGAAGAGGGAAGAATCCGGCACGTGGGGCTGACCAACTTTGACACGGAGCGGCTAGAGCAGATATGCCGCCATGGGGTCCCGGTGGTGTCCAACCAGGTGCAGTATTCAATGATAGACCGCCGGCCGGAGCAGCGAATGGCGGCGGTGTGCCTGGACACAGGGGTCCACCTGCTGGCCTACGGCACGTTGTGCGGCGGCCTGCTGTCCGATAGGTACCTGGGCCGGCCGGAACCCCGGCGCGCTGAGCTGAACACCGCCAGCCTTGGGAAGTACAAGCAGATGATTGATGCCTGGGGCGGTTGGGAGTTGTTCCAGGAGTTGTTGCTGGCGGCCAGGGGAATTGCCGATAAGCACTCGGTGAGCGTGGCCAATGTGGCGGTGCGCTACGTCCTGGACCGACCCGCGGTGGCGGGGGTTATAGCGGGCGCCCGGCTGGGCGTGGCGGAGCACCGGGAGGAGAACGCCAGGGTGTTTGATTTCAGCCTGGACGACGAGGACCGGGAGGGACTGGAGTCGGTGATGGGCCGGTCGCGGGACCTGTTTCGGCTCATTGGCGACTGCGGCGACGAGTACCGGGGCTGACCGCTGTGCGCTGTGCCCTGTGCTACAATCGCCGGAAATTTTTTCAGGAGGTGTGAGAAATGAGTCTGGAAGAGTTGGAAACGAGAGTCAGGGCGCTGGAGGACGCGGAAGCCATAAGGAACCTGAAGGCGGAGTACGCCGCGCTCTGCGACGATAGCTACGACGCCGACAAGATCGCCGTGCTGTTTACGGAGGACGCCGTCTGGGAGAGCGAGGGGTTGGGCGAGTACAAGGGCCGGGAGGCCATTCGGGAGTTCTTCAAGGGGGCTTCGAAGATATTCACCTTCGCCGTCCATTACAATGTGAACCCCAAGATCGAGGTGAGCGGCGACACGGCCAAGGCCCGCTGGTTCACCTTCATGCCTTGCATCATGGGATACAACAACGGCGCCCACTGGATGGCGGGGGTGGACAATGAGGAGTACGTGAGGCGGGACGGTAGGTGGATGTTCAGCAAGAAAATCGCCAGCCGCCTGTTCCGGACTACCTTCGAAGAGGGCTGGTCGAAGGTGAGGTTTACTTAGCTCACCAAGCATCTACGTCCAAGAAGCGCCCGAGTCTTGCGGCCTTAGCCGGTGATGCCCTTCTCCAGCGCCGCAGGGATCCACTCCTTCAGGAGCGCCTCCAGGTCGTCGCGGTGCTCCAGCAGGCTGTGCTCCGCGTTGGGGTAGATGACCAACTCCTTGGGATGCGCCGCCCAGCTATGTATCTGGATGGCGCAGAGGACCGGCAGCAGGGTGTCTCGCTCACCGTGGACAATCAGCAGAGGCCGGGGCGACACCATCCCGGCGCGGTATGCGCCCTGGGTCTGTCCCGCCAGGGATACCACGCCGCAGCAGTGGGGGCTTACCGCACCGGCGGCAATGACCACCGCGCCGCCGAAGGAGTGTCCCACTACCACCACGGGGCCATAGTCGTTGGAATGCAAGAAGTCTATTCCCGCCAGAACGTCCATCCCGCTAGGGACCAGGACCGCCGGTTGGCGGTAGTCGACGCGCAGGGCAGAAATGCCCATTTGTCGGAGCTCCTCGGCGAACGCGGTGTAGAAGACCCGGCCGGGGCCGTTGAAGCCGCCGCCGGCCCCGCTGGCCAGGACGACCGCGCGGCGGGACCCGGGTGCTTCGTGCCAGATGGCCCGCAGGTCACCGTGGCTGGTGTGCAGGGTCAAGCCTTGGCCGTTGTTGTCGTCCAGCTCTGGGTCCGGGCTCGTTCGCTCCACCCGCATCGGTTCCACGTTCTGGTCTATCTCGCCGGTCATGTAGCGAGCCAATGTCTTTTCGGGCGAGTCCGCGGGCGGTCTTTGCATTCCTCTCTCCGGGTGCAAGATTGTAAGGCGGTCAGCGGGTACTCCGCCCTGGTTTAACTGAGATGTATACCCGCCAGACGGCGGAGCTCCGCTTCCATTTCGTCTTCGGTGTAGGCGTCCCGTGGGCGGACGACCACCCGCTCGGCGCCAGCGCCGAAGAAGGCGCGAATCAGCGCCGGGTCGTCCGGCGGCCCGAATATGTGGAAGGCGGTGATGGAGACCGTGGCCGGGTCCCGGCCCGCCTGGGCGCACAGCTTGTCCAAGGTATCGCGGGCGCGGGCAACGTCCTCCGGCGTGGCGCGGTTTGGCAGCCAGCCATCGCCGTGGGCCACGATTCGCTTAAAAACGTCCCTGGCGCCTCCGCCGATGAGGATGGGCGGGTGGGGCTTCTGCGCCGGCTTGGGGAACGACTTCACCGCGGGGAAGTCGAAGTATTTGCCGTGGTACTCGGCGGCGTCGCGGGTCCACAGCGCCTTCATCACCTCCAGGGACTCCCTGGCCTGGCTCCAGCGGTGGTCGAAGTCGCCACCCATCACCTCGATCTGTTCCTTGAGCCAGCCGGTGCCGATGCCGAAAACGAAGCGTCCGCCACTGAAGTGGTCCAGCGTGGACACCACCTTGGCCAACAGAAGCGGGTTTCGCTCTGGAATGAGGCATACCCCGGTGCCCAGCTTGATCCGGCTGGTCACGCCTGACGCCCGCGCCAGGAAGATGAAGGGGTCCACAATCCGGTGATAGTTGCTGGGGATAATGCCGTCCGGGGCGCCGGGGTAGGGAGTTGTGTAGTGCACCGGGATCACCGGATGCTCGGCGCACCATATCGACTCGAAGCCCAACTCCTCGGCAACGCGCGCCGTGAAGGCGATGTCCACCGTGCCCATGGCCGGCGAAGCCAGGACCCCAATATTCATTCGGACCTCCTTCGTCACGGTCAGTAGCGCACGCTGTTCATGGCCAGCGGTGCGCTTGATGGAACCAGCAGGACTGGCTCTCCTTACGACCTAGCGTAGGGGAGAGAACGGGGCTGGGATGAGTAACTTGTTCTCCATGTTCAGTAGGAACTCCCCGGTGTTGGGGGGCCAGTTGGGGAGCTGCCGCGACGCGGCGCGTTTCGCATCCCGGTCATTGCCGTCTTTGTAAGCCCACATGTGGTAGAGCCTGTTGAGGAGACCGAACTCCGTGGTCCATACCCCTACCAACGGAGAAATTTTTTCGCGAGCCTCCAGCACCTCGCCGAAGCGCTTCAGCACCTCCGGCATGGACCCTACCTGGCAGGTGTAGATTCGTAGCTCGTAGAGGCCACCGTGCTGCGCCGGTGCCAGGGGACGCATGAATGGGGCCGGGATGAGGATTTCGCTCTCCATAGTCACCAGGTTTCCGCCGCTGGGCGGGGGCCACTGGGTCTCTTGCGCGCCAGCCGTTCGCACGTCGATCCGGTGCTTCAGGTCGTCGTAGGGCCACAGGTGTATCACCTGGTTCAGCGGCCCTACTTCGGTGTGCCAGAAGCCGCCCAATTTGGAATGCTTCTCCCGGTGGGGTAGCCGCTCGCCGAAGACCTTCTCGTAGCCAGGCGTGGCCCCTGATTTGAGTGTGTAGGTCCGGAGCTCGTGGATCATTAACGCACCTCTATGGCTTGTCTTATAGGTGAGCCGAGTCTACCAAGCGCCATTTGGGGTGTCAAAGCCGGTTTATCATTCGCGGGACGCCTTGCTCTTGCCTTCGAATGGCGGTAGATTGCAACCGGCTTCAAGCGCGGCGAGGGCAAGAGAGGCAGGTTAGCTGAATGGCGAACTCCAGGGCGGGCACCAAGTACGATGTTGTAGTGGTAGGGGCTGGAAACGCCGCGCTGACGGCGGCGATGTCGGCCAAGCAGGCCGGCGCCAGGGTGCTGGTGTTGGAGAAGGCGCCCCATTCCCTTCGCGGGGGCAACAGCCGGTTCAGCGGCGGCCTCTTCCGGTTCGCCTACGAGAGCATTGAGGAGCTAAAGCCCCTTCGACCCGACGTGTCCCCCAGCGACTGGGAGCGGGTAGAGGCGGAGCCCTACGCGCCGGACCGTTATCTGGGAGACATAATGCGCACCAGCCGCGGCCAGTCCAGCGCCGCGCTGCTACAGGTGCTGACCCAGCAGTCCTATCCCACCATGACCTGGATGACAGGGCTAGGGGTGGAATGGGACTGGACGGTACTCTGGTCGGTCCAGTCCGAGGAGAGCCTGCGGTTCAACCCCGGCACTGTGCTGGAAGCGAAGAACAAGGGAGTCGGCCTAATGGCTTCCCTGTTCAGAGCGGTGGAAGGCGCTGGTATAGATGTTGCCTATCAGTCCAAGATGACCGGTCTCTTGGAGGACGGTCAAGGCCGCATCAGCGGGGTGCGGGTACGCACCCCTGAAGGTGTGGAGGACGCGCCGGCGGGCGCGGTGGTGCTGGCGTCCGGCGGCTTCGAGGCCAACGCCGAGATGCGGGCTCGCTACCTGGGGGTTGGGTGGGACCAGGTTAAGGTGCGCGGGACCCGCTTCAACACCGGGGAGACGCTTCGCATGGCGCTGGACTTCGGGGCCAGACCCGTGGGCCACTGGCAGGGGTGCCACGCGACCCCAATTGACGGCGACGCCCCGGCGATGGGTGACCTTCGCCTAACTGATAGGACCAACCGTCTTTCCTACCCTTACTCCATAATGGTGAACGTCCTGGGGCTCCGGTTCGTGGACGAGGGCGAGGACCTGGGTGGCCTGACCTATGCCAAGATGGGACGGGCGATACTAGACCAGCCCGGCGCCCTGGCGTACCAGATATTTGATAGCAAGACGGTGCATCTCCTGGAGGAGCGATACTCCACCGGGACGCCGGTGGTGTCTGACACCATTGAAGAGCTGGCCCGGGGGCTTTCCCTTCCGGCGGACCAAGTGGTGCGCACTGTTGAGGAATACAACGCCGCGGTGCAGCCGGGGGTATTCGAATCCTCCAAGAAAGACGGCAAGCGCACCGCGGGGCTGGCGCCTCCCAAGTCCAACTGGGCGCTGACGGTTGACGCGCCGCCCTACTCCGCCTACCCGGTGTCCTGCGGCATTACCTTTACCTTCGGCGGCATTCAGATCGACACCGATGCTCGGGTCATAGATACGGAAGACAATCCCATGCCGGGACTTTTCGCCACGGGGGAGATAACCGGGGACTTCTTTTACCACAACTACCCCGGCGGCTCCGGGCTGATGCGCGGCGCGGTATTTGGACGAATCGCCGGGGCCAACGCCGCGGCGCTGGCGCTGAAATAGCTTTGGTGAAGAATGGCGCATGTCCCCATGCGTTTGGGCAACTCCACCAATGAACATCACACGTTTGTGGTGCCCACCTGCCCGCCCCGGAAGGTTCTTAAAGTTTATTTCTGAAGGGCACCCTCAGACTCCTGCCAGAGGGGGTAATCCCGCTCTGTACTCCCCCTTTTGGACTTGCTCGGAGACTGCCGGTCCTATGTGCGTTAGAAACGCACGGTCCAGCATGGCTAGGGGGGCTTTGGCTTGAACGAGACGCGACGGCTGGCCCAGTTCGCCGCCGAGACCCGGTTCCAGGATCTGCCGGACGCCGTGGTGGAGGCGGTCAAGGTGTACATTCTGGACAACCTGGCGGCGGGCCTGGTGGGCTCCGGAACGCCGTGGGCCGGAATGGTGGCCAAGCTGGCGGAAGAGGCCGCGCCCACGGGTCCTTGTTCGCTCTTTGGCAGGCAACAGACCACGTCGCCTTCCTACGCTGCGCTGGTTAACGGGACGATGATCGGCGGCTTCGAGTGCGACCACGCCCTGGTTCCGGGCTCCTGCCACCCCAGCGCGGCGGTGTTTCCCGCGGCGCTGGCCATAGCGGAGCGGGACCGGCTGGATGGCGCGGCGCTCCTGGCCGCGGTGGCGCTGGGCTACGAGGTGATATGCCGCGTCGGCCTGGCGGCCACCAGGGCGGTGGAGGACCAGCGAGGGTTCCACGGCCCCGGCACCAACGCGCCCTTCGGTGGGGCGGTGGGGGCGGGACGGGCGCTGGGGTTGGATACGGAGCGGATGGTTCACGCCCTGGGCATAGCCGGGTCCCACGGGGCCGGGCTGCTTGAGTTCGCCCGGGAAGGGGCCATGACCAAGCGGCTGCACGTGGCCCGGGGCGCGCAGACGGGATTGGAGAGCGCGCTGCTAGCGGCGAACGGGTTCACCGGCCCCACCACCGTGCTGGAGGGCGACCGCGGTTTCCTTAACGTCTACTCACCGTCGCCCAGGCCGGAGCTGCTGGTGGAGGGGCTGGGGAAGAAATGGCATCTGCTGGACATATTGGTGAAGGCGTACCCCTGCCACGCCTCTTTCCATGCGGTGATCGACGCTATCTGGCGGTTTAGGCAAGAGAACGAGGTTGAGCCTGACCGGCTGGGGCCGGTGCGGATTGTAGGGTCGGAGCGGATGATGGAAGAGCGGTTCTGCAGCCGGGAACCCACCACGGTGCTGGGCGGCCAATACAGCCTGCCATTCTCGACGGCCATCGCCCTGTGCCGGGATGCCGGGGACCCGCGGTCGTTCAGCGAGGAGACGATGTGGGACTCCCAAGTACGGAGTCTGGCGAAGAGAATCGAGCTGACGGCGGACGCCGGAAGGTTCGGTCCGTCGGGCGCCGCGGTGGCGGAGGTGACGCTGACAGGGGAGGGCAAAAGCCACACCTTGGTAGCCACCGATTGGAAGGGCGCCCCCACCAACCCATACACTTTCACGGAGATGGCTGAAAAGTTCCGCCGCTACGCGGCGGCGTACCTGCCAGAGGCGGACTGTGAAGAGGTGATCCGGCGGGTGGAGCGGTTGGAGGAGGAGGCGGATGTGGGGATGCTGGCGGGGTTGGCGGTGGGGGTCAAAGGGTAGCTGAGGCTTTGGGGAGACTCGCCCCGAGTGGTTGTTGGCCCTAGGGCGGGTACTTTTCCTTCCACCAGCGGGCGATTTCTATGCGGCGGGCGAACCAGACGTTGGGCTTGGAAGTGGCGTACTGGATGAACTGCCGCAACGCCGAGGCCCGCGCCGGCTTTCCGATGATGCGGCAGTGGAGCCCCACGGACATCATTTTGGGGTGGGTCTCCCCCTCCCGGTAGAGCAGGTCGAAGGTGTTCTTGGCAACCTCGAACCAGTCGTCGGGCTGGGTCATTCCGCCGCGCCAGAACTTGGTGTCATTCACCTCCAGTGAGTAGGGGATGACCAGCCAAGGCTTTCCCTTCACCTGAGTGTAGTAGGGCAGGTCGTCGTTGTAGGCGTTGCAGTCGTACTCGAAGCCGCCCTCCTCCACCACCAGCTCCCGGGTGTTGACGCTGGGGCCGTAGCGGCAGTACCAGCCCAGGGGCCGCTGGCCGGTGGTGCGTTTGAAGGACTCTATCGCGTTGCGAATGGCCTCTCGCTCGGCGTCCCGGTCCATCTTGTAGTACTCCTCCCAGCGGTTGCCGTGGCCAAACACTTCGTGGCCGCGGCGGACGATTTCAGGTCCCACCTCCGGGTTGCGCTCCAGAGCCAGGGCACAGGCGTAGAAGGTGGACTTGACGCCGAACTCGTCGAAGATGTTCATGATGCGCCACACGCCGACGCGGCTGCCGTACTCGAAGAAGGACTCGTTGGCCAGGTCCCGCTGGCCGACGGGCACCGGCGAAGGCGCCTCGCCCATGGTCTCACCGGTGGGGTCGCCGTCCAGCAGCGAGTACTCGGAACCCTCCTCGTAGTTCACGACCAGGGAGATGGCGATGCGCGCCCCGTTGGGCCACTCCACCGCCGGGGGGTTGGGTCCGTAGCCGACGAAGTCTCGCTGCGTCATGGTTTGCCCCTTTCTACGGATGCGCGCCGATCAAGACATGGTCACCGCAATTCCGGGAGCAAGAGCTCCTCGATGGGATGGCTTTAGGCCGCGCCCCGGGCCTTCAGCTTCTCCGGCGTCACCAATTCGTAGAACTCAATAGAGTACTCGGTGAGAAGGGGCTGCATCTTGGCGTTGTTGGTACGAACAGCCTCCGGCACCGTGGACATGACAACGGGCTCGATTCGCTCCTGCGTCCACTCGGCATAGACCGTGGACTGGGCGCCTGGGGTGCCCTGGCCGCCGATGTAGACCTGGGCCTTGTTCCGGCCCCCGCCTTCGTAGGCCTCCACAATCTTGGTCAACAGCCCCGCCACTTCCCACGCCTTGCCCGGTTGGGTCTTGGCAACTCGACGGATCAAATACATGCGTCACCTTCCTGAGGGGATTTCTTTTCGAATTGTGCCTGGCGGATTATAGGTTGCGCATGGCGATGGGGCAAGGCGTCACAAAACGGGCGAATTCCTCCCTACGGCGGACCCGCCATCGAATAGTCTGAAAAGCGGTGGGTGCGCCGCGCAACGGCCTAGGTAGCGTGTTGGCTGTGGGCTGGATGTAAGGTAAAGGGGTTTTCGATGCCGGTCAGTTTCAGCCCTGGGGCACCTGTTCTCAACCTGTGTTCAGTTCCAACAGGTTGCCGTTGCCATCCTCACAGAAGATCTGGGGCAGTCCGGCGTCTCCCCTCACGTAAGGGATGCCTTCCGCTTCCAGGTCACTGGCAATATCGTCCAGGCCCCCTTCCAGGGTGAAGGCTACATGCCGACCCTCTCTTCCGCGCGGCTTGGGGTGAAGCCCGGCGTCACGGAAGGCGCCCACCGGCTCATCGGAAACCGAAGTGTGCAACTCGTTATCCCCTATGCCGAATCAGAGCCCGGGTCTGCTGATTGCCGGCCGCTAAAGAGAGGTCAAGCCCAGCACCTTCCCGTAGAAGGTCATGGCTTTCTCCAGGTCACTTACAACAACCAGCGCGTGATGGAGCTGCTTTGTACTCACCATGATTCTCCCTCCTCCTATGTACGGTTACGCGGTGCGGGACCCGTCCGGCCCGCAACGTTGGCGGGTAGTCTAGATTTGAAGAGGGCCGTGAAGCAGGGTCAAACGGCGGCGAAGCAGGGGCCAAACGTCCCGAATAGAAACGAGTGCCTTACAGGGTTCGTGAACATTTGGTGGACAATGCCTCGATGCTGATTCGTAGCCGACAACGAAAGCCCCGCTAATCAAACTCCCTTAAGACCATCCCTGCTCGAGTCATAGTAGGATTAAGCTAAGGTTGGCTTACTCCGCCATTAGAAATTGTGTGGAGTCCAAGGCTGATACCGGACGGCGAACATGCGATCAGCACGCAGCAATGCCCCCGGAGTATGCTCATCTACCAAGCCTGCTTGTGAGAGTGTACTGAAGCTGACGGCTCCCAAGTACGCTGAGGCTAAATCAGAAACGGCAAGTACCAAATCTGGAGATGAACTCGAGGCACGGCATACGGTCCCTTCAGAAGACCCTTCTAACTCGAACCGTCCTTCGTTCCAGGGACATAGCTCGTCTCGTACTTCCAACACCAAACGGTCGCATTGCATATAACGCCGGAGCTTTAGGGAGGCAGCTACATCTATCAGACGCACCCACATTCCATCCCGTGTCGACCTCTGCAGCCGTCGTGGGTTTGCCAACATCCACGGCAAAGGGTCATCCACAGGACGCTTAAGCGCCTCCGTGCAGCTAACGAGGTCCACATCAAAACAGTATCGCCACAACGCGGTATTCGCCTCTTTAGTTGCTGCCATCAACTCGATCACGACAAGGGTAGTCCCGCTAGTACGGTACTTTACATAGCCGTCCACTCTTCCGCCATCCTCATAGGCAGCGTAAAACAGGCCTCCTGGGCCACCTTGCCGGTGCTCCAGTGCTTGGGAATCCCGCTCCCATTGATGAGGCGCCCTTTGGAACACGCCCGGGCGATCCATAGTGCTCCGCCGGAAAACCTCAGGAAATTCTTTTGTAATATCTACGGGATCTACGAAAACGATTCGACCACAAGTCTCATATGGCCGACCATATTGGTTGTACTGGCGATCAATCATCCATCGCTCGTGCAATGACCCAATACCATATCCGAACCTGCCGTAGATGTTGCTTTCGGTGGCAAACAGCGCAGCTAATGGCTCTCCACGCTCGTGGATATCCTTAAGCTGATGGTGCATCATCCTACTCATCAACCCTTGCCGCCTGTGCGTAGGCTGTACAAAAATATTGGCCACCCCTGCTATTATCGCCGAAGCCCCAGGGATGGACATCTCAAGCCTGTGAGAATGAGCACCACCGACAATGTTTCCATGATCGAACACAGCGATAGAACGGTCCAGATCGAAATGCGGCCTCAGTACCTCTGGATCTACGTCCAACCGGTTGCCATAAGCCCGCGCCTCAACACGAAGCCACTGAACAAACTCGTCAGTGGTGACGGTCCTCATTTCTAGCATAGAGTTTGCTCTCCTCGTCCATCAATCGATTCCACCAAATAGGACGGTGGGTTACCAGAGACATCCCCTATGAACACGTAGGTTTTAGGGGTCCCCTCGCATTCACATTCATCGCTGCCCGCCATCCGATATCTCCTGTACAAGTTGCTGCAGATACATTGGTCTGAGGAACATTTTGGGGTCCCGATTATCTTCTCGTTCGGCGCATTCCAATATCCATTTCCTGGCAAAAAATCAGTGATATCGGCACCAAGCTAGCGGAATTCTGACTATAAGTGCAACTACCGCGCAGACAACGGCGACTCTCCGGCTCGTACAGAACGGCTCTCGGAGAGCTTTCTTTAGCGAAAAGCTCGGTTCAAGGCATCACCATGCACATGCGCATCTTCGTCCTGGAGACGAGCGCTACGTTGCTCAAAGACACGGATTAAACTGCCCCCCCCCCCCAGGACGCGAACCACAGGACCCAGAACCCCTTGCGGTCAACAGTGTACCAACCAGTCGCAAATGGAACTAATAAGATAATGGGCGCCATTCCGACTTCGAATCCTGCAACGGGTAACATGGAGCTAGTACTCAGTCAACCTAATTGTTGGCAGGATAGAGATGGTGAAGCTTGACTCGGGCGTCCACAGTGGAGAATCTCCAGTCAATGGTTGCTCCGGCTTGGTTTCGTTCTGCCTCCAGGGCCGCGATCTCGCCACTCAAAGTCTCTTCATCGGCAATACGCCGGCGCAGGACTCGCCTGGCCAAGACACTGAACTCGATCTCTGCCATGTTGAGCCAACTACCGTGCTTGGGAGTGTAGTGAAACTCCAAGCGTTTGCGTATTCGCCTAGCCTCCTTGGGCTCGAAGGTTTCGTAGAGGGAAGCTGGTTTGTGGGTGTTGAGGTTGTCCAGCACCACCCGGATCTTCTCGGACGCTGGGTAAGCTTCATCGGCCAGCCACCGCATCTGCTGAGCGAAGTCCACCATGGTACGACGTTCGGTCACTGCCACATGCCTCCAGCCCGCCAGGGGCTCGCACAGCATGAACAGGTTTCGGGTGCCATTGCGCTGGTACTCGTAATCGTATCGCTCCCGTCGTGCCGGCTTGGGCGGGATCGGAGACCTCTTTTCCGCCAGCAACTGCTTGGAGGTCTCGTCGAAACAGACCACCGGGCGCTCTGGGTCATAGGGTTCCGCGTAAAGGTCCAGCACATCCTCCATACACGCCACAAACTCGGCGCTCACCTGGGGAATACACCACTCCTTCTTCTGCCACGGCTTGAGACTGTTTTTTTCAACCGCTTGCGAATTCCCTCGTGGGACATGGAGGGCGCCAGCCCCAACTCCACCACCTTGTTTGCCAGGAGCCGCAGGGTCCAGTGGTCATGGCCTGGAGGGGCCTCGCTGCACGCCAGGGCAATCAGGTGCGCTTCCCCCCGCTCATCCAGTTTGGTCGGATGTCCTGGCCGAGGATCTTCTTCCAAGGCCCGCTTCAGTCCTCCCTCCAGGTACCGCCGCTTGGTACGGCACACCGTACCCGCAGACGTGTCCAGCGCCTCCACGATGCGCATCACCCCCCAGCCCGTATCTGCCTTTAGCAGAATACGGGCCCGGGCAACCTTTCGCGCTGGGCTCTTTCCCCCGCGAATCAGTCGTTCCAACTGGTCTCGTTCTTCCCTTTCCAACCGGACCACATACCGTTCTCGTCCCATGGCTGCCACCCTCCTACGTCAACACTCCTAAAAAAGGGTAGCAACCTTAGACGTTTTCTTAAACAATTACCAAAACCGAGTTGACTGAGTACTAGGGCTCGCGGACTTGATTGTCACTTCTATGCCGTCAGGCAAGTCGGGGCACATCACCCTGGTGGACTGGTGGGCGTCCTTCTGGTGCTTTTTTAGCGCAACCGCATTTGGAAACGACTGAGAGCACCCAAGGCAGATGTAAGGCTTCATGGGAGGTTCCATGCCGGCACCAAGACATTCTAATTGAATATCATGTTGCCAAATTGTGGCCACCAGCACCCCTTTGAGGATGGCCACGGCATAGGAATCGGCCATATGCAGGTATAAAATGGGGATGCGGAGGGGTGGCCGAGCGGTTTAAGGCGGCGGTCTTGAAAACCGTTATCCCGGCGACGGGATCGCAGGTTCGAATCCTGTCCCCTCCGCCAGACGCATCCTTCATCTTAGCTTTGCAAAGGCTGCATTTTGCCGATGTCATGCCTGAACTAGATACAACCAAGATTCTCATAGCTGCTCATAGAATATCTTGCCGTCTCATACAATCCCAACTAGAATGTGGGGTAAAATGTGGGGGGTGACATGGCCGAGAATCGCAAGGCTCGTCCGTTGACTGCGGCGCGGGTGAGAACGGAGAAGCGGCCTGGCCGATACCACGACGGTCAGGGGCTTTACCTTCAGGTGGACCCGTCCGGCGCTCGCAGGTGGCTTCAGCGTGTTGTGATACGCGGCAAGCGGACTGATCTCGGACTTGGCGGGTGGCCTCTTGTGTCCCTGAACGCTGCGCGTGAGAAGGCGATGGAGAACCGCAGAATCGCTCGTGTGGGCGGGGACCCTCGGACAGAGACGCGAGACGTACCGACCTTTGCTGAGGCTGCCGCTGAGGTTATCAAGCTCAACCTCCCCACATGGAAGAACACCAAGCATGCGGCCCAGTGGGGTTCTACTCTCAGGACATACGTCTTTCCATACTTTGGCTCCAGATTGGTAACCGCGGTGTCGGGTTCGGATGTAATGAAGGCTCTAACGCTGATATGGACTGCCAAGCCAGAGACAGCGCGCCGGGTGCGCCAGCGTGTAAGCGCCGTGATGAAGTGGGCCATCGCCAACAACTACAGGCTGGATAATCCTGCTGGCGACGCCATAGAGGCCGTGCTTCCCAAGACTTCGCGGACCCAGGCGCACCACAAGGCTCTACACTATGCGGATGTCCCGGTAGCCCTGGACGCCATTCGAGCGTCCACCGCCGGGCCCGCCACCCGTCTGGCCCTGGACTTCGCCGTGCTGACCGCCGCCCGCTCCGGTGAAGTTCGCGCCGCCAGGTGGGAAGAAATCTCTCTGGACTCCCGGGTCTGGACCGTTCCGGCGGCGCGGATGAAGGCGGGCAGGGAGCACCGCGTACCGTTGTCGAGGCGCGCCCTGGAAGTCCTGGAAGAAGCGCGCAGCCTGGATGACGGTCCCGGGCTGATTTTCCGCGGACGTTCGGGCAGACCGTTGTCGGATATGACTTTCACGGCGTTGCTCCGGCGGCTGAACATCCCCTGCGTACCCCACGGATTCCGCAGCAGCTTTCGGGACTGGGCGGCGGAGTGCACGGACGCGCCCCACACGGTCATGGAGGCAGCGTTGGCCCACACTGTCCCCAATGCAACGGAGGCGGCCTACTTCCGCTCGGACTTGTTCGACAAGCGGCGTGAGTTGATGAGCCAATGGGCGGAGTACCTTGAAGCTAGCGGCCACGCCACGTGACCAGATACCCGCGAGTCTTGCTGAATTCGCCCTTTAAACAGCAAGCTAGCAGGCTGCGGATAAAGGGGGTCTTTGTGAAACTGTCCTGTAAACTGCCGCCCGACTCCGACGATATCCGGCCAAGACGTGCCGTTCATTCACGTCAAGAGTCATATTAATAGTGAATAATACGCTTGTCGCTCCCTCAAACACGAGGTCGACCGGCCCCAATAGTTTTTCAGCACCCTGCTAGGGGAAGATTATAATAGCTGGGATTATGCGGAAATACTTGTATGCGGATGAATCGGGCAACTTTGATTTCAGCCGAAAGCCAGGCGCCACCAAATACTTCATCCTAACCACTGCCTTAATACTCGACCACAAAATCGCTACGGACCTCATGGATTTGCGTCTAGATCTGGTATGGAATAGGGTCCCCATGAAGGGCGGTTACTTCCATGCGACAGAAGACAAGCAGCTAGTGCGAGACGCCGTATTCTCAGTGATTGACGGTCACGACTTCAGGGTGGACGCGACCATCTTGGAGAAGGCGAAAGCGAGGCCAAATATACGACCTACGGATATGCGGTTTTACAAGTATGCCTGGTATTATCACATGAAATATGTGGCTCCGAGTGTCGCCTCAACATCAGATGAAGTCATGGTGATTGCTGCATCCATAAGCACCAAGAGCAAGCAATCAACGTTCCATGATGCGATAGCGGATGTCATGGAGCAAGTTTCTCCGACCAGTGCTTTGGAAAGTGCCGTATGGTCTGCCGCAGTAGATCCCTGCTTACAAGTTGCAGATTATTGCTCGTGGGCTATCCAAAGGAAGTGGGAGAGCGGTGATGATAGAGCCTACAATCTGATCAAAGCGAAGATCGGATCCGAGTATGATTTGTTCAAGCTCGGCAGTGTGGAATACTACTAAGATGGGCAAAAAAACGAGCCGACTATCCGGTCACCCGGAAGAGCCCAGGGGCTCTTGTCGTCGGCTTGTTAGCAAGCGGCTTGACCATACCACTTGTTAGGCCAGGCTGTCCAGTCTTCCCTGCCATCGAGTTTGGTCGATTTGCTCCTGCCTCACAGCGACCCACTCCCCATCGTCTATCAATACGTGGAATCCCAACGCGAGCTCGTCCGGATAGTAGACGGTCCTCTGGTACACGAATGCATCCACTGTGCCGATCCTACCAGCATAACGGCCTGAGATGATGCGTACCCGAGTTCCTCGTGGTAGTCCTTGTGGCATGCCTACTTCCGCTCGGACCTGTTCGAGAGGCGGAGGACGCTCATGGATCAGTGGGCGGAGTACCTGGCTGAGAGCGAGTAGGTGTATGAAAGGCGAAAGTTCTCAATCAGGAGTAACAACATGACTGCAAATCGAAAGCCCTATAGTAGTGCATTCATCTTGACACTTCAGCCGCCTTCTCGACTGGCCGATCAGAGATAGGCGCAGCCTATCCGAAGTGCGTCCCATCGGCGTCGTAGACGAACACCTTACCGCCGGCGACGATGTCCACCACGTAGAAGTATGCTCCATCCCAGGCTATGCCCAGGGCGCTGTTGTTGCCGGGGGAGAGGTCGAAGTCGCGGTCTGACTGGTGGTTCCCATCGGCGTCGTAGACGTACACCTTACCGTAGCTGCCGCCGGGGTCCACCACGTAGAAGTATGCTCCATCCCAGGCTATGCCCCGGGGGTAGGTGTTGCCGGTGGCGAGGTCGAAGTCGCGGTCTGACTGGTGGTGCCCATCGGCGTCGTAGACGTACACCTTAGCATCGGAGATGTCCGCCACGTAGAAGTATGCTCCATCCCAGGCTATGGGATGGGGGTTGTCGTTGCCGGTGGCGAGGCTGAAGGCGAGGTATGGCTGTGAGTAGTTCCCATCGGCGTCGTAGCCGACCACCTTATCTTCGCCGAAGCGGTCCACCACGTAGAAGTGTGCTCCATCCCAGGTTATACCAAAGGGGGTGGTGCCGGGGGTGAGGTCGAAGTCGCGGTCTGACTGGTGGTTCCCATCGGCGTCGTAGACGTACACCTTAGTGTCGCTGACGTCCACCACGTAGAGGTATGCTCCATCCCAAGCAATATCAAAGGCGGCGGTGTTGCCGGGGGCGAGGTCGAAGTCGCGAGGGTCCCTTCGCCACGTCCCACTGACCTTGGTCCAAGAATGGGCTGCCTTCCATGTCCCCGCCACCTTCACCTTGGCGGCCGCCGTCTGCCATGCTCCAGCTACCTTGACCTTGATCGGCATCGCTAATACTCCAGCCACACGTCGCCGTCGCCACCGTCCGAGCTGGTGGGGGCCGAGTCGCTCACCGTGACCTTGCGGTACCCCAGAGAGGCCAGGACAGCAGGTGTGATCACCGCGGTGGCATCGGTCTCGTCCCCTGCATCCGTGGCTAGCCTGACAACCCCGCGCTCCGTGGTGGAGGCATTGGGGGGCGACGTATTCAGTGGCTTCCAATGGGACTCGCCGCTGTCGGCAACCGGATCGACGTTGGTGGAGTTCTGGACGCTTACGTACAGCAGGGCATCGCTGCCCGTCACCAGCGCCGGATGCTCGTATGAGATCGAGGAGTCCCACTCAAGCCCTGCGCCGTGGACGTTCACCTCGACTCCCAGGGCGGTCTCCTCTCTGTGCAATTCGTTGAAGTGCTCCCGCTTGGGTAGCGATCCGCCGGGCTGGGAGTGGCTGATGTCCCAGCCAATAGAGCGGTCTATCCCACCGTCCTCCGGGTCCTCAACGTCCCCTGTGGCTGCCCACTTACTGATTTTTAGTGCGTCCGGGTCTCTTGCCATGGCTACTCACTCCTGAAGCTAATGTCGTCCCAATAAAGCACGTGCGGGGCCGAACGGTCGGTGACTTTCAAAGCCAGCCGGATGTTCTGACAAGCGGCGGAGATAGTCGTCGTGGCTTCGAGATATTCCCAGGAGTCATAGGCGGTCGGGTTCTCCGATCTCGTATTCTCCCATGTGGTGACGCCCTCTGAATCCACCTCGCCGCACATTAGCTCTAGCTCCACGTCGGAGAGGAGCAGGTCGCTCGCGGGGACGTAGGCCCACGCCGAGAAGGTGATTTGGGTCATAGGCAGCAGGTCGGCGTATGCGATGTTGAAGCCAATGAAGACGCTTGCCGAATCTGAAGCGCCCTGTGCAACCGTGATCTTCCAACTGTGGTTGCCGGAGCGGGCCTGCTCGTCGCTCCGTTCGTACTCGCGAACGTTGGCATGGCTAGAAGTGTGGCCCGCCACGACCGGCGGCTCGTCTCCCTCACAGTCTCCACCGACCACGTACTCCCACACGACCCTAGACAGCTCGACACCCGCCGGAGAAGGCAACCCCCCAGCGATATCGAGCGCCTCCAGGAGGCTCCGGGAGTCGAGGCCCTGGTACGCTCCCTGGACCTCCGCCGTCATGTCGCCACCGTCCTTATAGCTCACCCCAGGGAACACATGCCCCACCGCATCGCTAAGACGCTCCACCGTACCGTCCGCAAGCAGCGCCTCCGCCCGCATCATAAGCAGCTTCCGGTAGAACTCGTCTCCCACCGGCACCCTGGGCGACAACGCCTCAACCACCGTGGCGAACGGACCCTGGTCGAAGCCGACGCCATCAGAGCCGTGGAAACCGAAGGAGGCAAAGTTGGCGATGTCCGTCGCCGGACGCGGAAGCATCAGCCGTTCTCCAATACAGTCCAGCCAGAAACCTTCAGCGGTGTCAATGCGGAGGCGTTCCTCCATGTCCGCCAACGGCCTGATCAGGTGATCGTCCATCACTCCTTGGAGCGCATCCACCAGGGCACGCATACGCGGAGCCTGTTGCCACTGCTGGATCAGCAGGCCAGCATTGGCGTGAACGTCGATCCGCTGGGCCAGGTCGCTCATGTTGCCAACACCGTGATGGTGATGTCTTCGGGGATAAGCGTCAGCCGCTCGGTCAACTCGATGTCGTCCTGACTGGTGACGGAGCCCTGGACCGTATCGACGGTATCCAGCCCCAGCTCGTCAGCCGTATCGCCAGTCACCGCGCCGGACACCACAATGGGGTTGCCGTCGGCATCCAGGGGAATGGTGATGACGAACCCGCCATCCACATAGGCCACCTCTACCTGGTCCAGGTCTGTCTCGGAGGCTCCCCGCAGCGCGCCCTTGACTACGGTGGCCACGTCGTCGTAGCTCGCCACGGCGCCGAAGTCCAGACCGGATGCAGTCGCACCGTGCAGCGTGATCGTGCCGCTCCTGATGGCATCCACACCGTTGACGATGGTTGCGGTGTCCAAGCCCAGCTCGTCGGACTCGGTTCCGGTGAAGGCGGCACTTACGGTGGGTACAACCCCGGTGTTGCTGTCGAGAGGGATCGTCAGCACGAATGCCCCCTCGTCGTAGGCGACCTCCACGTCATCGAGGCTGGCGGCGGACGTGGCCCTGAGCGTGGTCTGGAGCGTGGAAGCCACGCCGTCTAGATCGTTGTCGCCAGAGAAGTCCAGCCCGGTAATCGTCTGCCCCAGGAAGGTAACTGTCCCGTTGGTGATGGCCTGGAGCGTAGCGAGGGCGGCCACCGTACCCGTACCTGTCACCACCGTAGCACGGCCATGAAAAGTGACCAGATCAGCCGCCGTGCCTGTTCCTCTGAGCACCGTGCCAGCCTTGCGCCCGACACCGAGGTTCACGGTGTGTCCCGGCACCAACAGCACGTCGGCAAGGAGCCGCTGTGCTGTCAGGCGCTCCCCAAGGGCCAGCCCTATCACATGGTCTATCACCCGCATGACGATCCGGCTCGTGCCGTCCGAAGGAAAGCCTGCCATCAGCGTCAGGGCCAGCTTGACTTTGATTGGGACTGGAGTGACACGGGACAGTCGGATGGGCACGCTCCAGCCGCTGGCATGGGGCACGTCAACGCTGGTTTCTCCGCTGGCGCCCGTTCCTACTGGCTTTGACCGGGCTATCGCCGCGGCGACAGCTTCGTCCGTGCCACCGTCTACAACCAGGCAGATCGAGTGAGCGCCAATGGTCTTGCCCTGCTCGGTCACCTCGGCGGCGGTGGCGTTCTCACGGATTAGTGCATCGGTTACACCCTCGACGCTAAGCACTGCGGCCAGTATCGCCTCAGCCGAGCCCCTGGCGTTCCTGGCCACTAGCCTTCCGTACCTGGCCCGGTACTCGTCGTCCGTCTCTCCTTCCAGGCGCGGGATACCCAAGAGAGACCCCAGATCGTCGAGTTGGACTCCCAGCGCCCTGCTGCGCGACATGCCGTTGCCCACCGCAACCAGCGCCTCGTCCGCCTCCGTCAGCGTCAAGGCCAGGGTTCCAACCAACTGGCCCGCTGGCGTCTCCGGGGCCAGATCAATGTCCTGGCCCAACGCAGACCGGAACGCCGCCTCCAGCGCGTCGATGTAGCCCTGGAGCGTCGTGGGCTCTATTCCCTGCGCCGTCACCCGTGCCATTACAACACCTCCGCGACCGTCACCTGGCCGTGGACCGTACTGACGCGGAACTCCAGCGACAGTCTCCGGGTGAGGGGATCAAGGACGGCTCGAACGACAGCTACATCCGTAACGTCCTCTACGCCGAGCACTTCGGCGGCAATGAGCTGTGCGGCGAATTCAGGACTACTGCCGCCAGCGAACAGGCCATCGAAGTATGGGATGCCCTGGTCCGAGTCAAGAAACCACTCGCTCATGGTAAAGCGTAGATGCTGAATTACCCGCTGCCTGGTGGCCTCAAGGCCATCCACTACAGCGAATCCGTCAAGGAGATCGTCCACGGCTGAGATGGTGCGCATCACACTATGCTCCTCGGTGCTTCATCCGTACCAACGGTCTTGAACGTCACGTCCGCCGCCTCTATAGCGAGCTTGCCGGTGGTCTTGATACGGACACCGCTGGCGCCCACGGAAATCACCACGGATTCGCCAGAGTCGGTCCTTACGGTGACGGTGGGGGCTTCGACAACAACCGCGGTGGTGCTGCTGACTTTGACCCCCTGGGAGTCCACTGCGATCACGTGGTCTAGCTCGCCCTGGGGCGGCCCGAACCCAGGAATGGCGAAGGCGTCCTTCTCACTGAAGAACCCGATTGTGTCCGGAGTGGCCACGGCAAGTGTCTTCTTCCAATTCGCCAAACCCCGCTGGGAGTAGAGCAGCAGCACAGCGTCCCCAGGCTCCAGAGGAAATGTGAAGGCCGATTTGCCTCCCCACGGGAACAATACGGGGACGTTGTGGATGGCCTCTCGCTCGATCTCCTCTTTCTTAGTGGTGACAATATTGAGCGCTCCCTTCACCACCGCCCGTCGGGTCTCCGCGTCGTAGGACTCCACTATCCCAGGCATACAGGTGTAGAGGTCCTTGAGCGACTGGCGGATGGCAAAGCGAATGGCCTGCGCCATGTTCGCGTAGTCGGTATCTCGGTTCATGCTGGTCATGGCCTATACCCATGAGGTGCCATATGTGTTACCATTGCGACATGGTAGAGGTTCGGGAGTACCTCGACGAAAGAGGCCGCAGCGCCTTCGCTCATTGGTTCAACCGCCTTCACGCAGGAGCTGCCACCAGGATCACGATAGCTCTTACCCGAATGGAGGCTGGCAACCTCTCCAACGTCAAGGGCGTGGGCAGAGGTGTTCTCGAATACCGCATAGACACGGGCCCTGGATATAGAGTCTACTTCGGAAGAGATGGCGAAACTCTGATCATCCTTCTTGGAGGTGGCACCAAGCGGCGGCAGCCTCGGGACATCGAACTTGCCCAGCAGTTCTGGCGCGATTATAGGAGCCGCAGAAGCTAGAGGGGGTACGTAGCAATGGCATTGACACGAGACTTCAAAGAGACAGTCCAAGAACGGGTCCGACGCGATCCAGACTTCAGGGCGGAGCTCCTCAAAGCTGCCGTCGAATGTCTTCTCGCCGGAGACGTTGAGACCGGCAAGTCGGTACTGAGAGATTACGTCAACGCTACAATCGGGTTCACGGAGATGGGCACTCGGACGGGGAAATCTCCCAAGAGCCTCATGCGCATGTTCGGACCCACAGGCAATCCCCAGGCACGCAACCTGCTGGAGGTGATCAACCAGGTCCAGCGATACGAAGGGGTCCGGCTTGAGGTGACAGCCGTTCGCTAGTGGAGACATTGTGTAGTTCATGTTCGTCATTGCACCACCAAAGCCCCGGCAGATGCGCTGGTCACGGCCTGCATCGGAGGATCGGCCCTCGCTCCCTCGATCTCGGTCACGAACTCCCCGCCCCAGTTGTCTCCCCTGTGGACAATGGTCTTGACCGTGAACCAGCCATCCACGGCCTCGCTGCTGACCTCAACCAACTGGCTCAGCTCAATGGAGTGGTTCAACGCCATCTTCGCCCTCAACCCTTCGTCCTCGGTGAGGGACGGCGTGCCGATAAGCCCCGTCGCATGACTGAGAAAGAACGTGCCACGCTCTGGCTCGTTGTCCCTGTGGGTGAAGTGCATCACGCCGCCCACCGCATAAGCGGTAATCTTGTGAGGCTCCAGAAGGTCCTTGAGCGCCGACTTCGCTGGGCCGTTGTAGAAGAACCCTTCTTCAATCTCCTCGTCGGGAACTTCCTGGACGGATTCGATTCGCAGCCCCATAGCGTCCACGATGCGGCGCACCAGCTCGCGCAGTACGACCGGTCCCGCGAAGCTGATGGAGACCAGTGCTCCGCTCGTCGCCGAGTCGGAACGGCCAAGCACCATGGTCGTTACGCGGTCTACCCCAGTGCGTTCGTGGAGAACGCGCCGTATCTCCCCGTCGAAGATCGGTGCAGAGTTAGTAATATCCCCGTACCCAGCCTTCACCCGCACCACCTGTCTCGGCTCGGCTATGTGGGACGCCGACGCCTTGGCCAGGTTCCATATCTTGACCGTGGACGGCGACGAGGACGACTGGTCGTCTATGTGCAGGTCGAAGGTGATACGCAGCTCCTCGATGATGAGCACGGAGCGGTCTGCGCCCTCGATCTCGACGCTTATCTGGCGCAGGTACTGCCTCATGCTCATAGCTCCCAGCTCACCTGCTCGATTTCGGACGGCTCAAGGTAGGCCAGCCCGTGGGTCTGCCCCCACGCCTCCCGGCCTATCGGCACCCCGTAGCGCTCCAAGGGGATGGTCACCAGGTCGCCCGCTAGACCAGGAGCCTCAATCAGCCTCCGGGCCGTCGTTACCTGACGCCCCAGCGCTATCGGCTCCTCTCCCCTGGTGTACAGCGACAGGTACCATGCTTCGGAGAGCGGCTGCCACCAGGCGCGGAGTATGACCGGCTGGTTGCCCAGCGTCACCCGCATTCGCTGTCTTGCGTCTGTTGTCAGTGGTATCGCCTGCATTACCCTCCCCACAAGAACCTAACTACGGCTTTGAAAGCGTCGACTTTCCAACCACCGATCGATTGACGTTATGGACGGCGCGTTGACCCTGTCCCTGTCATCCTCCTCCGAACGGCTTTGAAAGCGTCCACTCTCCAACCACCGATCGATTGAGGTTATGAACGGCGCATTGATCTTTCCCAGGTCATCCTCCTCCGACCGATCCTCGGCGGGGCCTATCCGCACTGGAGGAGGCCGTTGGCCACGCGCCAGGGCACGGAACTGCACCTCCTCAAGCTCCATCTCGAAGCGGAGCGCCCGTCCCGTGGTCCTATCAACCGGAGCCTTGAGCGACGTAATCAGCATCGACGGGTAGGTGCTCAGCAGCGTGACCACCAGGAACGGCTCCCTCGATTCGACCAGCCGGTTGAGCTGAAGCCACGCATCACTGCCGCGAGACGGGTCGCCCCGCCTCCCTTCAGGAGCCAGCAGGTCCGAGACCCAGCCCGCAAGCTTCAGCGTGCGCGGCTGTACAACCGCATGGTCCACGAGCGACCCGCCCGTCTCGACGGGATACGAGGTCTTGCTGATCCTGACAGCGTGTTCCTCGGAGATGAACCCGTCGGCAATGGCAGCAAGGGGCTGCACCGACCTGGACAGTACGCTCGACAGCCCAGGACTCCCGGGCAAGAGCAAGAAATCTTGGCCCTGTATGCCGCCAGCCGCCATCAGCGCTCCACCGGCCCGTCGTGGTCGTAGGCGATGTTCCGAATCTGGTCCTGGATCGCCTCGCCCAGCTCCTGGGCGATCCCCTTAGCGTCCGTCGCCTGGGTCTGGATCACGATGGGCTCTGTGATGTTGATGTTTACCGTCCGGTTGGTCACCGAGGACCTGTACAGCTGGCCGTAGTAGTGCGGCGCTTGCGGCAATGCGGCGGGACCAAGCCGGAACCCTTCAAGCATCTGAGCGATGACCCTGGACGCCCCTACTGGCAGGATCATCTCCCCGCCGTGGATAATGGAGGGCACCGCCCTCCCCAGCGGTCCGGGAACGACCCCTCCTTCGGCCCCAGTAAACACTTTGCCGATACCACCGAGAAAGCCCTTGGCCTTGTCCGCCACACCACCGGCGACGTCCAACACCTGTCCCACGACAGGAATGTCCTTCACGGCTTCCGTCACTATGTTGGGAATGTCCTTCACGGCGTCCTTCACCTTGCCGGGAATCTCCTTGATGAAGGAGATGATCGCGTCTATCCAGCCCTTAACGGTGTTGTAGACGCGGCTCCAGATACCGCCGACGATGCCGACGATCTGGTCCCATTCCTGGGCTATCAAGATGGGCAGGCCGACCCCCGGGAATATGACCGCCAGAATCTTGGCCCAGTGGTCTCGGAAGATGCCCACGATGGTTCCCCATATGCCCATAAAGAAGTCCTTGATGGAGACGAAGGCGCCAATGATCTTGTCTCGGAACTTCCATACCAGCGCCCCCACGATCCCGAACGGTCCCAGAAGTATGCCGACCAGGAGCGGCCAGTTGCCCTTAATCCAGCTCCACACAGCCTTGAGAGCACCCAAAATCTGGCGGCGGAACTTGTAAACCACTAAGCCGACGGCGGCGAGCGCTGCCACAGGTCCCAGAATCGACGCCCACGTCACCCGCGCTGCCGCAGCGGTGAGGAGCATCCCGATCCTGGTTGCCTTTAGGCTGAGCACGAATTTTGAGTTCGCTATGGCGGCAAATGTCGTGCTGATGCCGAATGTCTTGTTGGCCCAGGCCGCTATCTTTAGAAGCGGCACCAGTCCACTGAGGGCGAAGGATACGGCTTTGAGGGCTATTCCTAGGGGCAGCAGAGCTGCCAGCAGACCGCCCATGATAGTCATCATTCGCAGAAGGCCGCCGCGCACAAGCTCTTCCTCTTCATTCGTCGCTGTGAGCCAACTCACCAGTTTGCTGATTCCACGGGTGAACGTCTCAATGGCTGTCAAGACGCCAAGCTGGGCCAAGCGGTTGAGCAGGGTGTCTATCTGGGCCATCATCAACTTTAGCCCGCCGGACGCGCCGCTCAGAATAATTTCCTGCTGTCTCACTATCTCGCCGGTCGATGAGTCTATTTCTGCTAGCAGCTCGTCCAGCTTTTCCGGGTTCTGCACGGCATAAGATATAGCGGCCGCGTAGGAGTCACCCGCCAAGGTGCTAAGGAGGGCGGTCAATTGGCTGGTTGACAACTCAGCCTCATTCATCAGGCGCAGGACGTTGATGAATCCCTCCGAGGTTCCATCCATGGCAGCCTGGACATCCCGGAAATTGATTCCGACACCTTGAAAGGCCTCGCCGACGATCTTACCGCCGCGCCCCACACCCTCTGTCGCCTTGGCCAGCCGTCCGAACATCGACGCCATACCTTGGCTCACCGACTCCACCGAACGCCCCGCGCCCGCCGTACTACCGAGCGTGGCAAGATAGGCGCGGAAGTCCATGCCTGCATCCACCGCTGCTTGTCCGGAGAACTGAATCGACTCCCCAAGCGCGGCAAATGTCGAAGGTGACCGATTAGCGGTTCGCAGCAACATGTCAAGATTTTCCTGCACGTCGCCGCCAAAGACGTTCTGGATAATGCGCGCGTAAGTGGCGACCTGTTCGGGGTCCAACTCAGTGGCAACAGCGGCTCCGGCAATAGCGGGGGCATCTCGCAGAATCTCCTCGAACGATGCGCCCAACTTCCCATAGGCGAGCTGGGCGTTCACGATGTCTTTAGTGTTCAGGGGAAGTTGTGAACCGACCTTCAGCGCTTCTTCGTGAAGCGTCTTCATCTGATCTTCGGTCAAGCCCAGAGCGGCACGGGTACGCAGTAGCGCTTCCTCCGTATCAAGCCCCGCCTTGCCGATCAAACCCATTGCGGCAGAGCCGATGGCTCCTGCCACTGCGTATCTCTTGGCAAATCGATCTAACGTCTGTTGAGTGTTCTTTATGCCATCGTCCAGTTGCTTCCACCCGCGCTTGAAGTTGTCAAGCGCCCGTTGGTCACCTTTGAAGAAGATCTCGACGAAGAGCGCATCTAGCTGCGTAGCCATATCGCTTCTCCTTTCACCGCCTCTCCTCGTCAATAGAGAAGAAATATTGGTTCAGGTTCGGGACCCATCGAAAAGTCAGATACATTGCCCCGGCAGAAGTTTGCTGTTTCTGTTCTCTTGTCTGTTCTATCGATTCCAGTGAGTCACGAAACCACGACATACTCTGCGCTTCTTGTTCAGGAACAATAGTCGCCACCAGCGCTTCGACTACGAGTAGAGCAGTAGGATGAACCCTTGGCGTAAACCACATCTCAACGGCTTCCACTCGGTCCGCATGCCCGAAAATGTCTATCGAAGTAATACCTCCATTGGGCAACCTCGTTGACCACCAATCATCCATACTCTGTCTGTCGAGCGGGAGCAGACCTATGTTGAGGCTGTCTAGTGCTCGATAGACCTCCTGCCGGCTTGCCGTCGGCGCAACCTGGGCTGTTGCAACGGTGGGAGTTGGATGAGCGATCAGTGTTGGAGTGACGGTAGGTGTAGGTGGTGACTCACCCCCACACGCCGCAACCAGCCCAACTATCAGGACGATAAGCCCCAGCAGGGCTACCTGGATGTGTCTCTTCATAGGTTCGCTCCTCCTCTTACTTTGCTTTCCGAGTCTCCGTCCTTGACGACTTGCATCTTTCGCGCAGCAGTCTCGAACCCCCGACTTAACTCCTCGATCTTTTGATCAACCCTATCGAGCGCATCAGAGTCGGCCCTGAATTCCAGCATGGTAAGCAACTGGTCAATTACGGTCTTCTGCTTGGTCATGGCACTTCATTGAAGAACAGTGGACCGAGGACTCTCTGGCTCAGTTCCCAGACCTTGTACCGGGTGCCGTCAATGGACAAGAAGCAGGAACGGGTCTGGTCTACCCACTCTAGGCGAGCCAGGAACCCTCCGGTTCCCTCTGCCATGACACGAATGCTCGCTTGCGATTGCGAGAAGGTGGCGACGGGTTGGGCGGGGCCAGCAGGGTTGCCTTCGCGCAATCGATACACACGCAGAAGCGGCATTGTGCCTTCGTCGTTCCGCTCCACCGAATACGTGAAACCACCGCGCAGGTCAGGCGGTAGCTTGTTCGCTTCAGCTACATCTCGCTCTACAACCTGGCACAGCGCGTCATAGAGCAAATCTATCTTGCACTCCGCACGCTCGGCTATCCAATTGGGCGGATGATTCAGCATTCGTTATACCTCCTGTCCGTTGAGGTCGAGCTTGGCGGTCTTCTGCTTGGTCATGGTGTGCCTCCTAAGATTAGTTGGGGGCCTTCTCTCTTGACATACTGTAAACCACAGTATACAATAAGGTCATGCTCACGATAGTCCAGACCGCCACTTTTAGGGCCTGGCTCAATAGCCTCAGAGACAGGCAGTCCGCTGGTCGCATCCGCGCCCGGATGCGCCGAATGGCCGGTGGCAATTTGGGCGACGTTAAGCCGGTCGGAAGCGGCGTGTTCGAGGCCAGAATTTTCCACAGGCCGGGGTATCGCCTCTACTTTATCCGCGAAGGCAACATGGTGATCGTCCTTCTGTGTGGTGGCGACAAGGGCAATCAAGACCGGGACATTGAGCGTGCTATTGAGATGGCGAAAGAGAGGGGATAGACAATGGCAAAGGGAGACACGATCTGGGATCCTGCGGAGGACATCCAGACCGAGGAAGACGCGCGCTACTATCTGCAAGGCTGCATTGAGGAAGACCCTGGGGATGGCAGTCTCATTCGGGCGGCACTGGGGGATATTGCCCGCGCTCAGAACATGACCCAACTGGCCAAGGCGGCGGGCATAACTCGCATGGGTTTGTACAAGGCGCTGTCCCCAGACGGAAATCCCTCCTTCGCCACGGTGCTTCGCATAGCGCGTGCGCTGGGCGTTGACTGGCGACTGAACGTGGAGGACGTGACAGTTAGCGAGCACGCTCATACCTCCTGACCCTATCTAGAGCCTGGGCGTCGGCCCTGAATTCCAGCATGGTAAGCAACTGGTCAATTACGGTCTTCTGCTTCTTCATGGTGTGCCTCCTCGTTACTTCCCAATGAGTTTCTCCAGGCCGGCCTGTCGTAGGCAGTCCTCTAGCCGTTCCTTGTTGGCAAGCGCCTTGTGCCATGTTTCTATGTGGTCGCGTACGTTGTCGAAGGAGACGGATGTGGAAGGGACGGAACGTCTGTCCCTAATGATGGTGGCGGTTAAATCAGACTCTGTCACCTCGATGCCAGACTGATAGCCCCTCAGTGCGATGCCTAGATGTGTAAGGTCTTCCCCGACCCTATGGAGAATCGACCTCTGCGTCGCTATGAGCCGCTCGTTCTCTTCGTACTCGACGACGAGGGCACCTATCGCCGCGTTTCGCTCTTCGTCAGTCATTCCAACACTCTCCTTTGCTACTCGCTCTCCGTCTCCACAGCAGCACCGTCCAGCTCGAACCGGAGCTTGATCTTTGGGTCTGGTCGATCGGACAGGTTCCGCATCATGAGAAGCAGTTCGTCGAGTTCCGTCCTGCGGCTATCGCGTTCGTCCCACCTGGCAAGGCACAAAGGGCAAGATGTGGGCAGGCGCCAATGGCGTCCATCGAATCGCTGCACGACTTCCCCCTGGCACTTGGAACACTGGAACCGGACACCCACCATGTCCTCCAGGCTAAACACGATACGGGCTTCCTTGGTCATGGCTCCTCCTACTTCTTCTCCTTGGCCTTTCGCTCCGCCTCCGTATAGGAACGATGCTCGTTCTCTATTCGGGCGACCAGTACCTCATGGAGGTCGAGCGCCTCATCCAAAGTGTAACGCTCCTTGAGCGGCAGGTATTCAGCCAGCTCAGCGTCTATGAGAGCGCCGAAGAAGGGCTTTATTCCGAGGGTGCGGACGGGCTCGAAACCAGGGGGGCGTCTCTCAACCTGGAGACGAGGGCGTCCAAGGACGGCGTAAAATTTACGGCTGCACTCCGCAGCAAAACCTCGTAGATAGCGATGGGCTCCAGGCCGTCGAACGCCATCTCCTCGGCTCCCGCAAGCTGCTGTGGCGCAGGGACCCGGCTGTTGGAGAAGCTCACCTTCTCGAACAGTGCCGACCGTACCTTCCGCACAAACGCAGGGTCCAGCGACAGCACGATCTTGAGGAGCGACACAATCGACCTATCTTCGTTGTCCAAGGCGTCCATGCTGGGCAGGGAGAGGGCCTGGGACTTGCCCAGTTCGTGCCTGATGGCTTCAAGCAGGTCGAACGCCGCCATCGCTGGCAGCTTCGCAATGAAGAATCGCGTGTCGCCGATCTCAAACTCGGTCTTGGTGAGGTCTCCCCCTATGCCGTTGAGCGATACCATTTCACTAGCCTCCTAACCGGTCGCATTCACCTTCTCGTAGCTCGGTATGATGTCCTGGAAATGGAAGGTGAAGGTCTGGTTCGCCACATCGTTTCTGCCCATACTGTGGCCCAGCGGACCGGAGAGCATAACGCCGCGCTCTAGCTTGAAGGACCACCCGGCCCTGGTGTTCTTGACTTCGCCGTCCCAGATCACCACTCCACCATTCCGCAGAACTCCCAACTGCTGCACGAAGAATGGGAGGGACCTGGAGTGGGGGAGCAGCTTGATAGCGACTTCGCCACCCCTGTCCCCGGTGCTGAACGCCACCATGTCACCTGTTGCGCCTATGCGCACGGTGGCCAACTCAAAGCTGTTCGGCATGGTGAGGGCGTCCGCGTCCTCACTCAGGTCCTTAACCTCATGGCCGTTGAGAGTGATGGTGGTGTCTTTCATGTTGATTAGCTGCATGGTCTGCCTCCTTACCCAGTAAATGTAAGAATTATGGTCGCCGAGTGCATGGCGCCCGAACCCGTGATCCACACCCTTGCGGGCGGGGCCTTACGAGCGTTGCGATCTTGCTCTAGCTGGTCGGCGATGCTCCCCACTACGACAAGGTATCCACGGGTCAGGAACCCGTCGAAGTCGGGATTGTTGATGGCCAGCCGTATGTCGTTGGCGACCGTCTCGGACACTCGGCCCGGAGCGAGGCCGCCGTTCCTGCGGCCCGCCTCACACACCCGCTCGATGGCTGTCTCTATGCTGGCCAGTCCCTCAGGTGTCTGCGGCACCCTCGTGGGGTGTTGCCTGAGCAAGGTGTACACCTCGCTCTGCATAGCCTTGGTGATCCAGTCCAGCCAGTACTGCACGTCGATCCAGTCCCCGGCTTGCGTCCATCCCTCGGCGAAGATGGCATCCGGGCCGAAGCGGGTGTAGTACCCGACCCACTTCCGGTCCAGCTCCTTCTTCTGAGCAGTCGTTACGATGTCCGAGACGGTCCCAGGCAGGCTCTTGAACTTGGTCGTGATTAGTGTGTCCTGTCCATCGAAGTTCACGCTGGAGAGCCTCCCGGCCAGCGACAGAGCCTTGTTGTCCCTGGTTCTAGACCAGACCAGGAAGGTCCTCTGCTGCTCCAGGGCGGATAGCTGCGCCGCCAGGCTGGTGGACTCGTTAGGCGTCAGGACACCCTCGTCCACCACATCCAACGCCAGCATGTGGGCCTTGGTCTGAACCCACCGAGACAGGGAGAGCAGGTCTGCCCCTGTGGTGATGCTCGAGTCCACCGTAACGAAGTACCAGCCATCGTCCAGCCCGCTGATGGCGTCCATCGCGTCCTCGATGGGCTCCGAGGCTTGACCCTGGACGATGCCGCCCCCCGATGTGCTATCCAATCCAAGAGCGGAAGCTGGCTCCTGGGCATCGTCCGCCACGAAGCCGTTGATGGCATAGGGGCTGCCGTTCATGCGGAATCCTAGGCTCACTTGGAAGAATCCGACGGGGTCGAACTCAACCGTTGCGCTCCGCAGGTCCGCTCTTGCCGATGCTGTCACGGCACGCAAGGCAGCCTGGAGGATGCTGGCCACGTCGCCGTAAGAGTCAGCGCCGGTGAAGTCTACGGAGATGGAGGAGCCATGCCAGGTGAGGGAGCCTGCTCCTATACCGTCCACGCCGTTGACAATTGTGGCCGTATCCAGGCCCAGTTCGTCGGCATGCTCTCCGGTGAAGGGGCCGCTCACCTCAGTGGCGGACCCGTCTAAGCCAAGAGGAAGGGTGAGGACGAACTGCGAGCCGTCGTGCTCCACCTCTACTGCATCAAGGGTGGCGACGGAGCTTCCCCGCAGAGCGTTCTGGACCACAGCAGCCACATCGTCGTATCCCGCCACGGAGCTGAAGTCCAGACCAGTAAGATTTGCACCGTGGAACGTCACGCTGCCGGCGGTGATAGTGTCGATGCCGTCTTCAATCGTGACCGTATCCAGGCCCACCTCGTCGGCGGTTGCCCCGGTGAAGGCCGCGGTGACCGCCGTGGCCGAGCCATCGGCCGCCAGCGGGATTGTGACCACGAAGGCCGAGGCGTCGCTGTCGTAGGCGACCTCGACGGCATCAAGCATCGTGCCCGTGGCCCCACGCAGCGCGGTCTGGAGTACAGAGGCCACATCGTCGTAGTCCGTGACGGCGGAGAAGTCCAGACCGGAGAAGGTCTCATCCAGGAGCGTAACGCTCCCGGACTGTATGGCGCTTACGCCGTCCACTATGGTTGCAGTGTCGAGACCCAGCTCGTCGGACTCGCTCCCAGTAAACGCCGCGCTGACACTGGTTGCCGCCCCGTTGCTGTCTAGAGGTATCGTCACCACGAACGCCGAGGCGGCGCTATCGTAGGTGACTTCCGCGTTGTCCAGGTCCGTGGAGCTGGTAGCCCTGAGCGCGGTCTGGAGCGTGGAGGCCACCCCGTCGTAGTCCGTGACGTCGGAGAAATCGAGCCCGGTCAATGTCTGACTCAGGAACGTCACGGTCCCGGACACGATGGCATCCACGCCGTTGACAATCGTGGCAGTGTCCAAGCCCAGCTCGTCGGCGTCATCGCCGGTGAAGGCGGCGCTTGCGGTGGGTACAACCCCGGTGCTGGAGTCCAAGGGCAGAGTCACGACAAACGCCGAGGCGGCGCTATCGTAGGTGACTTCCGCGTTGTCCAGGTCCGTGGAGCTGGTAGCCCGGAGTGCCGTCTGGAGCACGGAGGCCACACCGTCGTAGTCCGTCACGCTGGAGAAGTCCAGCCCGGTCAACGTCTGGTTCAGGAAGGTAACGGTCCCGGACACGATGGCATCCACGCCGTTGACAATCGTGGCAGTGTCCAAGCCCAGCTCGTCGGCGTCATCGCCGGTGAAGGCGGCGCTTGCGGTGGGTACAACCCCGGTGCTGGAGTCCAAGGGCAGAGTCACGACAAACGCCGAGGCGGCGCTATCGTAGGTGACTTCCGCGTTGTCCAGGTCCGTGGAGCTGGTAGCCCGGAGTGCCGTCTGGAGCACGGAGGCCACACCGTCGTAGTCCGTCACGCTGGAGAAGTCCAGCCCGGTCAACGTCTGGTTCAGGAAGGTAACGGTCCCGGACACGATGGCATCCACGCCGTTGACAATCGTGGCAGTGTCCAAGCCCAGCTCGTCGGCGTCATCGCCGGTGAAGGCGGCGCTTGCGGTGGGTACAACCCCGGTGCTGGAGTCCAAGGGCAGAGTCACGACAAACGCCGAGGCGGTGCTGTCGTAGACAACCTCAACGTTGTCCAGGTCCGTGGAGCTGGTGGCCCTGAGCGCGGTCTGGAGCGTGGAGGCCACACCGTCGAGGTCGGTGTCCGAGGAGAAATCCAGTCCAGTTACCGTCTGCCCCAGAAAGGTGACGGTCCCACTGGTGATGCCCTGAAGGGTCGTCAGGGACGCAACCGTCCCCGTGCCGGTCAGCACGGTGGCGCGTCCGTGGAAGTTGACAAGGTCAGCAACCGTCCCCGTGCCGGTGACTACAGTGGCGCGTCCGTGGAAGTTGACCAGATCAGCAACCGTTCCCGTGCCGGTGACTACAGTGGCGCGTCCGTGGAAGTTGACCAGATCAGCCACCGTTCCCGTGCCGGTTAGCACGGTGGCGCGTCCATAGAAGTTGACCAAATCAGCCACCGTCCCCGTGCCGGTTAGCACGGTGGCGCGTCCGTAGAATGTCTCTAAAGACGCCACAGTACCGCTGCCCCTGACCACGGTGGGGCTGCCTGTTATTTGCTCCAAAGCTCTGGGACTGCCCCCGGTCAGCCTAGCCGACTCCCTCGTGTTGATCCAGCGGCCTATCACCAGGTTCCGGGGATAGGGCACCTGAGAGAAGTAGACCTGGGCGGCCTGGTAGGAACCGGAGCCCGGAGTGAACGTCCGAGCCACCTCGTCCATGCTGGCAAAGACCCGTACCCTGCCCGCACCAGCGTCCAGGGTGGGGTCGGTGGTGAGCAACAGCGTCCGCCCAAACTCTCTGCCCCCAGCGCCACGGGGCGCTATCTGCGCCCTTACCTCTACGATGTCCTGTATGCCAAGAGTCATTGTCTAAACCTCCACTGTAATGGTCTCGGTGCTACCACCTATCCCGACCTCTATGGGAGCGGCTTTCAGGCGGCCAACCGTCTGGTCGATCTTCTGCGTGTAGCCAACTTCAATGTCCAGCCCGGCTCGCTCCTCCCAGGCTCCAGACACCACATCGTCGAGCTGCCGAACGTCCGATACACGCAACACCGTCAGATCGGCCTTTTGAGCCTGAGCCACCCCTTCCGGTGACCAGACCCACACCGACATCCTTGTGGCCGCGTCGTGTGCTCCGGTACGGAACCACTGAACCGAGTACCTCCCTCGAACCGTCGCCACTGTCGGAGCGTTCAGGTCTGCCTCGTCTGAAGCAAGGCTCATCACGGTCGCTGGTATTCCCTCGATGGCCTGGTGAATCAGCACCAGTGACGCGAACAACCCGTCCGGCACGAGAGTACCTTTGTTGCCGGACAACACACTGTTGTAGTCAAGACCCGATCCTGCCGCGACAAGCTCTCCCACGGCATCCTCTAGGCTGGCTGTCGTTGGTGCGATCAACTACCTTCCTCCCGAATGCCCAGGACCTCAACGAAGCCCGGCCAAGCCTCGACGTGCTGCGCCCTGTAGGAAACGCCTCCGTACTCGATCACGTCTCCCCCAGAAGCATTCGCGCCCACACGGACCGGCTCCGCCATGACGCCTGCTATCCAGAACGTCCTCGATTCAGTGAGGCGTGTGCCTTCAGGCAACATCTGACGCATCTTGGACGCGTCGGGCGGTGCGGTCACCACGGTGATATCAGTCCGCCTCTCTGCGCCTGGCACCGGCCTGCGATTGACGATCTCATCGGGGCCTCTCTGAATCAGGGCGGCCGGTTCCTGGAGTCTGTTGGCAAATATCTTTCTCACTGTTCCACTTCCCAATCAACGGAGTTGCGAAGGGTGCCTGTGTCCAAAAGCGGGTCGCTGCTACCCTTACGCTTCACGGTTTCAGGTGCATTCGGCGGCTCCTTGAGAGCGGTGATGCTATCTCGAATCTTTCCTTGAACATACTCACCCACTCGGCCCGCAAGCTGCTCGTCCACCACCATCTTCTTGGTGTCTATTCCTTTTGCGAGGATATTGGAGACCCCGCGCTCAGACTCGGCCAAGGCGTTGCGGAAGAAGGGCCGCTCCGGGATGGTCTTCGTCCCGAACTCGTTCCAGGCTGCGACCGCAGCCACAGGGGTGCCATCCTCGTACCTGGCCGTCGAGAAGAACCCGACTTTGACGCCTGAAACGCCGCCCTTGCCGGCCTCCCTGAGCAGTCTTTGGAGCTTCTTGCCCCCGCGCTGTTGCACCTTCACGGTCACTTTTGCCATTGCTACGCTCCTCTCCAGACAGCCCTTACCCTGGCCCCGAACCCCTTGGGCGTCATTAGCCGACGAACCAGCGATACCGTTCCCGTTGTGACTTGCGTATTACGATCATCTAGCTATCTCCACCACGATGCTGCACCTTGACCTCGCTCGCTCACAGCACCCCCACCAGCTCCAGCAAATTGGAGCCGACTACTTCGCCCAAAAGGACGAAGAGCACGATGTCCCGCACCTTCAGACCCAGGGGCAGCTTCACGGCTCGCTCCTCAACCGCCTCTCCGTTCCCGGTCAGGCGGTGCGTGTGCAACGATGTACGCAGCTCATCCATCTTGTCGTCAATCGACTCGACCTTGCCCCGCAACTCCCGAAGGTCCTGGGCTAACTGCTTGGTGAGCTCTAGGGAAGCGTTCGTGGACATTAGATTGGCACTCCCGTAGAGAGCTGCTTAAGGATGGCCTCCCGCTCCTTCGCGTAGTCGAGGTTCTGCGCCGAGTACGGCCCAACCCTCTCTGACTGTAGCCCTGAGTATTGGAGCCCCAACTGGACCAGGCGGATGATGGCCATCTTGCGCTGTGGGTCGGTATCTACCGGCGTATATTCGAGCTCCACTCGCTCACCCCAAAAGGTGCGGGGATGGCTGCCGTCCGCCAGCCGTTGTAGCATCCTTCCGCCATACCAACTCCGATAGTCGTCGTCTGAGAGCACAACAGAGACGTTCCCGTCCGTCTCGGTCACCTTGGCTATCTCCTTGACCGCCCGATGCGGGAACAGTCTGAAGCTCCCCCCTGGGTGTACCTCCGTCACCGGCCCGTCGATGCTGTGGGGACCGTAGCGACTGACCACCGCCTGATTCGCATCGTCTATGAGCCTCTGAAGGTACTCATCGGCAGCCACGTTGGAGCCCAGGTGCTGTTGCACCTCCTCCTTCGTCAACAGGCCAGCTACTTCCGGCTCCATCATGGGGGCCTGGCTGTTCGTCATGCCTCCTCACCTGATGCCGAGCGTCTGCGGCCTCCCCGCTGGGCGCGGTCCACGGCCTGCTCGGTAAAGGCTTCAGGCACGTCCGCAGGAGCCTCTTCGGGCACGTCCGCAGTGACCTCAACTGGCTCGGGTTCCGGTGCCGGCAGCACCGGCTCCATCTTGCCTGGGTGGGCCTGGCAGACATGATGGGCTACGGCGTGGGGCACGTCCTTGACCTCCCCAGGAGCCCATATGACGTACGCCTTCCTCGCGTAATCGTAGTATCGGTGGGGAACCTCAGACCTGTTCCTTACCTCTGGCATCGTTGCCTCCGTCTCCTCTAGCTCACCCCTGTGATGTTGTACTGGAGGGCTACAGCGGTGTCCGAATCGTTGTCCATCCGGCCTTTAAAGGCCACCCTCATGCTGGCCACAAGGACGGTCTGCCTCTTCTGGATGTCCCGCTCACTCTCGATCATCATCTCCCGCTTGAAACCCAGCCGGTACATGTTCCGGTTCACCGCAAGCACCCGTCCCGTGTCAGTGCCGTTGCCACCGGAGGTGACCTTCCCGTCGGTGTCTGCCAGAAGCATCTGCTCTGAGACGATGATGGGAATTCCCTCGATGTCCCCCAACTGGCCCGTGAGAAGGGTGGCGTTGGGTCCCAGTTTCTCTATCGTGCGGAAGTTCTCGATGGACTGGGAACGGATGTAGGTGTTGATGTCCATGACGAAGGCGCACTCGGAGGGACGAACACCGTACTTGCCCAGCTTGGCCCTGACCTCGTTGAACATGTCGTCGGACACGGCAGCGCCATGGTCATTTCCCTGGTTGGTGTTGTCCACCAGGGGTATATGGATCAGCCCGTCGAAGACCAGGTAGTGGTCCAGGCCCGCGCTACCGGCCAGCGAATCCGCCGTGGCTCCGTCCGCGTTGATGTTGGTGCCTTCGTCGGAGATGTCGCCGTTGAGCACCACGTCGTCCAGGACCTCGGCTGCATTCCGTACCAAGGTCGCCCGTAGCTCCGGCAGTACCGCGATCACCGCGTCCTCGTCCAAGTCGTAAGCCCACGCGATCATCGCCGCAAGCTCGGCGGCCGTGAGGGTCTGCCTTCCCGTGCCCGGAGTGGACGAGCTGACCGCAAGATTGGACGTGCCCCTGTACCAGCTCACATCCCCAAAGTCATAGGGAATCCGGAACGGGTCCGTGGGCATCATGATGCTCCCAAAGAGGCTGACCACCGAGGTGGCCAGATGCACGTCTCGCCACATCTCGCTGGTCTCTCCGGTGAAGGTGAGCTCGTCGCCTGCGCCCGCTGTGCTCGCATCCAGGGCACGTCCTATAGATTCGTACAGGTCCGCCCTCGCTCCCTCCAGGTTGCTCCGCCACTCGGCAGCCGTTCGGGGGTCTACGGGTCTCCTTCCGTCAACCCCGCCGCGCTCGGCAATCCGCAGCACGGCGCGGGAGAGCATCAGGTCAAACTCGTCGAATCCCCGGTACTTGCCGGACAAGACTCTGGCCCCCTGGGTCGTGGACTCTACCTGCCGAAGTAGGGCAGCCCGCTTGGAGGCCCGGACAGACTCCGTGATCTGCGCCGACAGGCGCTCCACCTCCTCCTTGAGGGGCGTGTGTTCCTTCTCTTTGAACGTCTCTGTAAAGGCGTGGACGGCGGCCACGTTCTCCATTAGCTTCTCGGTATCTGTGATCATGGTTGCTTCTCCTCTATGATCTGCCGCATGGCGGCGAATTCTGCCTCAACGGCTGCCAACATAGGGTCCTGGGATTCTTCCGGTGCAAGAATCTCCTGGGGTTCCTCTTCAGTCATGGAGTCTCTAGCAGCCAACTCCCTAAGCTCCTGCTCCAGGGCGTCTACGCGCGCTCTCAGCGCTTCTATGGGGTCATCCTGCTTGGGTTCAGGCTCCGGCTCCTCACTCACCGGATCAGTCGGCGGTTCGGCCTCGTCGTCCTCCGGCTCAGGTTCAAGCCCTCGGAATATCTCCTCCGGCAGGTTCAGGGCTCGGGCCGCTGCCCTCACCGAGTCCGGGTCGGCTGGTACCGGCACTAGGCTCCACTCCAGAAGCTCCGACTCCTCTATCCTGACTCGCTCGACCCGGCCATGCGCGTCCTTGACCTCTACGATCCTCGTAGGCAAGTAGTGGATTGAGGCGGCGCGTAGGAAACCATTGTTCCAGGCGTTCTCCACCCGCGCCGCGAACGGATCGTTCGAGTTGAACTCGAAGGAGGCTACTATCCTCCCTTCTTCGTCATGGCCGATCTCAAGGGTCTTAGCGATGGGGATACCTCCAGATGGGGGCGCGGCGGCGAGCAACCTTGGGTTTGCATCGTGATTCCAGAGGACGACAGGGTTCTTCCGGTAGTTGTCGAAGCGCACCCCAGCCAGGTTGATCTCATCCTGATTGCGGCTGCGGTCACGGGCGGCGATCACCATCCGGTGGGCACTCCCGTCTTCCGCTTGACGGGCTTCCTCCACCACCATCACCATCACCCGACACTGCTCTCTATAGGCTGTAGTACTAACCATCAACACCTCCTCTTGAACGCAAAAAGCCCCGTACATTTAGAATGCACGGGGACGCAAAGGTCCGCGGTGTGCGGGTCCGCTAAGGGACGCGATGTCTATTCAGTGGCTAGACCGCCACTAAGGTACAACATGTTGTGCGGCCTTGTCAATAAGAAACTGCACCTGGTAGTGGGTCCATTTGAACTTGCCAAGGTTACGATATCTTTCAAGCTCCAGGCAAAGTTGTAGTGCATAAAATGGAGCGCCACGGCATGCTCAAGGTTTTCTATCTTCTTTGAGAATGCATTCGTCAAACGCGTTAAGCAACGCATAGACATCCGCCTCATAAGGTTCTGGCGTTCTATATAACTTGTGGAAACATGGCCGGGGTCGGGGAGCCCCCTGACAGGTTACACCCTAGCCCCAATTTGGTGAGTGGATGCTAGTACGTGGGCGGCTCCACCCCCAAATACCCATTGATCGAGTCCCCTTCGTTGTTGACGGCCCTGGAGCGGTCATGACGTGGATATACTGTCGCTCCCCAGCCTTAATTCGGTAGAAACAGCTTTGCATAGGTCTTCCGGGCATAATCGTCTGTCATCCCAGATATATAGTCACATACAACCCGGGCTTTATCTTTCTTTGTAGGATCGTCTTGCAGCCATTCCCTCCAATCGGTCGGCAGAAGCTGCTCCCTTTTGTCTTGCATATATTTTCTGAAAAGGCACCGGACGATATGTCTGCCGTTCTCTCCTAAGGTGCGCACTTGGGGAGATTCAATAACAAATTTCCATACTAGTTTCTTTATCAGGTCTACCTCCACACTATATTCGGTTGGTATTTGCACTGAATGGAGATACCTGTAGGAAATCCGGCTATTGGACACGACACCCCTGGTACAACGGGTAGCCACCTTTATGTACCGACCAATAAGACAGCTGGTCAATTCTTTCCTGTGGGCTTTCTGTTTGCGGTCGGTTGCAGCAGCTGGGAAGCTTAGACAGATTTTGTCGAAGAGTTCTTTAGCTATTGGTCGTACGTTAATCCCTTTATATTTGCCGCATCCCTGCACCTCATTTATGGCGTCTCTAGTGCGGGGATCATCCTTCGAGAAAGTGGACTGATCAATGATTTTGGCGTGAATGCTATCTTCAAGGTCATGGACGGCATATGCGATATCATCTGCCCAATCCATTATTTCGCATTCGAATGATTTGGTATCCGGGGGTAACCCCTGAAACTCCCCGCGGGCGGCGTCAGAAGCCCAGGTTACTACGTCCATGCTTTCGTCGTATATGAATTTTACGGGGTCTTCGCTGCAGGTAACTTTGTACTTGAGTTGCCCGTCCAAAACTGCTCGGGTTAGATTTAGTCCGTCATAATATGAACTTTTGCTCTCCAACTTCGTTAGTATCCTTACATTTTGGGCATTTGCCTCGAATCCGCCAAATTCCTTCATCAATTTCTTGAGTTCATCCTCACCCGTGTGCCCAAAGGGAGGATGGCCTATGTCGTGGATCAAGGCGACAGTTTCTACCAATTCGGGGTCGGCTCCTAGCCTAAGGGCCAATCCCTTGGCGATTTGAGCGACTTCCAGTGAGTGGGTGAGTCTGGTTCGCAAAAAATCGTCTTCACCAGTTGTGAATACTTGGGTCTTACCCTGAAGCCTCCTAAACGCGGCGGAGTGTATTACTCTGGAGCGGTCTCGTTCAAACGGCGACCTCTCCTCATCTGGTGTTGGACGGTCTAGGTGGTATCGACGCTCCTTGTCATGCTTAGTGTATTTGATCCTTCTCTTGCGGTTGGACCTGGGCATTGTTCCTCCAAGAGCACTGTAGGACTGACCCCGGAAAACTGGTTCCGGATGGCACTGTCCTGCCAGTCAAAATTAATCTGTCCCGTTCTTGCGGCCGTTGGGTCTTCGAATTAACGAACTGGTGGAGGCTAGCGTCGTCCAAATGCTTTTCTACGCCAACAATATTACTGCGTCCACCCTTGACTTCTTCAACCCCTATCAAGATGTACGCAGGAGTTCTCCGCCATGAGTTCGCGAAAGCCAAGATGTCCTTTAGTAATTCAGATTTCTCTTCTTCAGTCGCATTCTCGAATGGGTATTGGGACGATTTGAAATCGAGAGCAGTTCCCTCCGCTTCATGGAGCAGACCCTCCAAGAGTTTGTAATCTAAAGACACCGCCGTTCCGAGGTTTCTGGCCGGGGCCTCGTCCTCGTCCAGCGCCGTTCTTAGAATATTGCGGGCTTCTGCTCCGCCTTCTCAACGTGCTGACTCACCAGCCGCCGGATACCGGCAAACGCTGCCTCGGACGTGGAGTCCAGGAATGACAGTTCAGGATATTCCACGCACAGGCCGAGGTAGGCAGGCTCGTCGGTGGACCAGACCACGCGGTATGTGTACGCATCCGCCGGTGATGGCCCTGGGACCTCGGCTGGCTGCACCTTCAGTCGCAGCCGCAGGGCGCGGGCGATTTTCAGCAGTGTGTCCAATGTAGGGTTGCATTTACCCGTAAGGATGCGGTAAAGGCTGGCCCGGCCGATACCCGCCTCACGTGCCAGTGCGCTCATGCTCTCAGACCGGGCGATGTGGCGCAGCGTGGCAAGCAGAACCTGTCCGTCTTCCTCTGATGCCGCCTCCAGGTGGTAGGCCGCATCCTCCACGGTCTGAATGTAGTCCGCCGCATCCCAGGGGGTGAACGTCTCCGGTCTATCCTGTTTCATTGTTTGGTCTCCCTTTCCCGTGCCCTAGCCATCTGTTTGGCCCACTCAATATCTCGTCGTTGGCTGCTCTTATCGCCGCCGCATAGCAGGACGATGGTATTCTCGCCCTCGCGGACGTAATAGAGTCGATAGCCAGGGCCATAGTGGATGCGCATTTCTGAAACACCTTCGCCGACTGGCCGGACATCCCCGAGGAGACCGTTTGCCACCCGGCCCAACCGCCGGCTGATTCTGGCCGCCGCCCGCCGGTCACTCAGGCCCCTCAGCCACCGGTTAAACGTCTCGCTCCGGACTATCCCTACCACACTCCTATTGTCTCATATATGGAACAGTTTGTCAAGCGGTAGGCGTCGGCTTACAGCCTACCATCGGGTCCCTGCTGCAATGAGACTCCCACCTCACGAACGTTTACAGCTTTGCACCGCCTGCAACATATCTCCCATGGCCTCGACAGCCGCGCCGCAAGCACCCGGTTGCATCGCCAGCAGCGGGGCTTGTAGTCCGTCTGAGGCGCCGCCGTCCGCTCAGCCATCGGCTTCCTCGATGACCGGAATCGCCACGCACCGGCACATGATGTCTTCACCAGGGTGGCCTACCGCCGGAGGGCTGTCCCACTTCTGTAGGCTGCCTTCCAGTGCCTGGTGCGTCACGCGGACCCTTTCGTCTTGGGCGGTCCGCCAGGTGTATTCCTGTATCCCTAGCTGCCGGTGTCTCGCATGGGTCAACTGACCAACGGCCTTGCTGGTCTGGTCTCTTGTGATGCGCCGTAGGTTGCTGCCCGATACCTTGAACTCTCGGTTCAGCACCTTCGATAGCGCCTGCTGGTCAAAGGGCTGCTGCGCGAACGTCTCACCTACACGGCGATGCAGGGACTCGTGGAACCGCTCCGGGATAGTGCGTATAAGGGAGACGTTCTCCCGGCGCCATGCTGTCATCAGCGGCTCGATGGCCGAGTCCAAGAGCCTAGGCCGGATGTCTATACTCAACGCCGTCCTGAAGGTCTGAATCAGCCTTCGTTTATGGTAGCTCGACACCCTGGCGGAGTGGGCCGCCACCTCTTCATCGACCAATCCCCCCATGCGCCAGCGACGAAACACCCCGTCAATAATTTCTAGTGCCAACGACGCGGCGGAAGCCTCAGAGAGACCATTTCGCAATTGAGCCAAGAGCGGCGCAAGGACAGCTCTGCGGAGGCTCTTGTCATACAACCGCTCGTCCAGCCGTCTGGGTCCTACTCCGTTGCCCTTTCGTGCCATCGACTATTCCAGCTCCTCAAGCTCGCCAAAGATCGGGTCTCCGCTCAGAATGACGCGGCCCTCCGGCTCGTCGATAATGCCTCCTTGAACCGCGACGTTCACCGCCTCGGCGCGCAGCTTGGCCGCCGTCGCCTGGGACACCTCCCGGTTCCAGCGGTCAGTGAGCGACTCCTGCATCTCGGCGATCTCCTCGGTGTCGAACCGCAGGATCACATCCCGGTAGGCCCTGGGAAGCATTGGGACAAACTGCTCCTGCATCTCCGAAGCCAGTAGGTCCCACTCCTGGGTCACCGTGTTGGCGTAGAAGTCCTTGATGGCCGCCTCACGGTTGGAGAAGGTCGGGTGCTGCGCCCCGGCATACATCTCCTCTGGAACTCCGTAGATGTCTGCCACGTGCTCCTTGGCAAGCTGTATCCCCTGGATGAACTCCATGTCCCGGTTCGATATCCCGAGGTTCTGGACGCTTCCCGGCCCTTTCACCACAAGGGGGCGCTGTGCGTTCTCCGTCCCACTGTAGCGGTCCGCTATGCGCTCATGGAAAAGAGCAATATCGGTATCGTCGGTCAGCGCGTCCAGGAAGAATGCCAGATTGCTCACCAACACGCCGTTCTTGAAGAGCTGGTGGTTGAACTCCAGCATCTCCAACTGCATCTTCACCGAACTCAATCCAGCCAGTAGCGGCGACTGGCCCTTTTGGTGGTCCAAAGGATTGAAATAGCGGTCCCATATCACCTCGTCGGGCAGCATGGCAAACCGGGAGCCCTGGGGGTCGTGGATGTATCCGGCAATCGCCCCGTCCTTGCCCACCACCACCTGCACCTTGTCCGGGCGCAGGGGCCATATCTCCCACATAGCCGGATCTGGAGAGTCAGCCCTGTTCACCCAGCGGAAGGACTGCCCCCACAGGCACAAGTACGTCTCCACCGCCCGCCACATGCGGCTACGGGTCCAGTCCTGGTTCACACCGTCCAGGAGTCTCTGCACAGGGTCGTCCTGACCCACCCACTCCAACTCATCGTCAGAGTCCTTGCGGTACACCTTGAGCCGGGCGCGGGCCACGGCGTCCGACCTTAGCTTCACCGCCCGATACACGGGCACTGAGGTGCGGTAGTAGCCGCCGGGGCCGGTGTCCGGGGTCTGTCCCAGTTTGGAGAGCCACTCCCTGATCTGCTCCGTCGTAAGCCCCGTTCCACCGCCGGCCTGGGCCATCGCGGCGTAGGGCTCGTTGGCCCGTTTAACACCGTCCATAGGCCGCCTCAGCAAGCCGCGTACCGCTGATAGCTGTCGTTCAAGTATCATGGTGTCTCCTCCTAGAAGTAGAAGCCGCCGATGCCTCCGGCCCGCTGCATCAACTGGGTCAGGCAGCCCACGAAGGCGTCCACCTGGTCGTCGTGGACGCCGTTGGGAAAGGCTGCCAGCTCCTCGCGGAAAGCCTGAAGCCATGGGGCTGTCCTTGGGAGCGTGATCTTCTTGGCCTCCACGGTGCCGGTCACCTTGTTCGCCCGAAGCACCTTGTCGCCGATGGGCTTCACCGGCAGCACCGGCAGCCTGGTCTCCCGCCGGAGGCTCTGGACCACAGACTGCCCGCTGGCCGCGTCCTCGACGAAGATCGCCGAGGGGTTGTGATCTTTGGCCTGGCCCTGCATGGCCCGCAGCAGGTCCGGGTACTCGACGCGGTTTCGCCATACGTCCAGCACCGCATAGCCGTTGGGAGTGGTCGTCATGGTGCAGCACACCGAGTAGTCGTTCTGCTGTCCGGTCTTGAAGGCCGTGTCCCAGAACTGGAACACTCGGTCCCCCCGGCTCACCGTCTCTGCCATGAACCACCAGTGGTCCTTGAAAACGCTCCCGCCTTCGTGGGAAGGTCTCTGCTGGAAAAGCCCCGGCCACTCCTGGGGGCCGACGCTGACCCGCAGCGCAGCGAGAACAGAGGCGTCGTACCGCTCAGGCCACAGTGGCGCGTCCTCCTCTCGCCCCAGAGGGTCACCGGGCTCGGCCAGGGCAGGCAGCCGTATGTGCTCCCACCTGTCTCCCACCGCCCGCTCCTCCGTGTACTCGTCTCCCAGCAGCCGACCTACCAGGTCGTCCTCGTGCCACCTGGTAGTTACCACGATGATCGATCCCCCAGGCTCAAGCCTAGTGCGGGCCGTGGACCGCCACCAGGCCCACAGGTGCTGCCGTTGGGTTGGGCTGTTGGCCTCCTCACGGTTCTTCACCGGATCGTCGATGACCAGCAGGTCGAATCCGTAGCCGGTGAAGGGGCCTCCCACACCCACGGTCATCATCCCCCCGCCTGTGGTCAACTGCCATAGGGCAACCTTGCTCAAATCGTCCCTGACCCGGATGCCGAGCCCGCTCTCGTTCTCCACCACTGAGTCCCTAGCCAGGCGTCCCCACTGCTCAGCGGGCTCGGCGGCGTAGCTTGCTAGACCAACCCTCTTGTGGGGCCAGTTGGCAAGGAACCACACCGGCGTCCAGTGGGACAGAAGCTCCGACTTCCCGTGTCGTGGAGGAAGGGAGACAATGAGACGCAACGGCTTCTCGGCCAGCGAAGACACCTTGCGGGAAATCAGGTCCAGGTGGGGAGTCCTGACCCACTGGCCCCCGGACCACCTAGCCGCTGTCGCTGCTGGGCTGGCTCTCCAGGCGCCTACTAAGAGCGTCCAGCGCGTCTCTCGTTGCAGGATCACGGATGGCATCTAGTATCACCGATATGTCTTGTTGGATCGGCCCTCCGTCCACGCCGCTGTGTTCTAGGGCCACCTTGTCCTGGTGCCCCAGGGCTCGCAACTCCACATCACTTAGGGTCTTGAGCCACCTGTCCAGCACGGCGGCGGGAATCTGTTCAACGTCGATGGCCTTGAGGCGTTCCTCTAGGCGATCCAACGCGCTACGAGCTATCTTGGCAGCCCGGTCCTGGGCCTCCTCCAACTCCCTGGCTCGCCGGTCCCTACGTTTACGACTAAGGTCGGCGTCGTGGGCAGCAGCACGACTCACCCAATCGTGTTTAGGGCTCCAATCTTGCCACCTGTTTGACCCCCTTTTGCCCCATCTTTTCCGCCCTTCGCATCGGGCCAAGTGCTCGGCGTGCGCAGTGTCAATGGAGCGGTCGGCGGGCGGCATATCCCGGTAGTGGCTGAAGGCATGAAACGCCTTCGCCGTCTCCCCCGGTTGTATGTCCCACTCGGTCATTTCTACTGACTCGCGCTATAGGAGGGCTTCCCTAACAAAAAAGCCGCCTGAGTGCCGTGGCACGTCAAGGCGGCTGTCTGGTCGTTCCTAGTCCAGCCTAGCTATGGCGACATTATACCACTACTCCTTGTTCAGCGCCGCAGCGACAGCCGTTCGGCAGCCAAACGATTCATGCTGACGCCAGCTTCGGCAGCATCCATCGCAAGGGCGCGATGGGTCTCAGGGGGGACGCGAAGGGTGAGCGTTCCGCTGTAGCGTCGAGTAGACAGCGGCTCCGGAATCGGGGTGCCATCCTCATGCAAGAGTTTCACGGCAAATGCCACCACATCCCTAATACCTGCGAACGCCTTTTCCGGGGTGTCGTCTAAGTGGCTCAGCAACTCAAACTCGGTGCACAGCCCGACATACATCTCATCCTCTTCAGACCATATGACTCGGTAGGTATAGCGGTCTATATGTTCATCCATCCAGCTCCTCCAACTTGTCGATCGCCTTGAGCACTTGCCGTACCTGGTACGCCTTGGCCATGCCTCTAATGGGCTGGATATTCACCAGCGGCTCGCCCTGCCAAGGTGTCTTATAGAACAGGTGACTACCATTTTGCCTCGGCTTCCCAAAGTAGCGGTCGCAAATCTGGCGAAGGTCGTCGAACCGGACGTTCCGAGGGTTCCGCCTGATCTTCGCTAGTGCCTTATCCATGAGTATATGGTAGCACTAACGCAACCAATCGTCAAGCATTTGGAGGGTGAATTTGAGGCTTACGGTGCGTCGAGGCAAGCGGCAGCTTAGTCCGCTTCCCTAATCGGGACAACGGTTGTATCATCCTCCGCACGTTCGCTTTCCTCACGCACCAGCCGCACGATCACGCCATCCTGGAAATGCACGATGAACCGGCCCCAAACTCGGCGTGTTCTCATATCGTCGATGCGCTGGGATAGCTGCTCAAGTGTGTATTGGTGCTGCTCAGCCGTCTTCGTTTCCACAGCTCTCATTCTACTAAATCACATGTTCTACCAAAAGGCCCGCACCTCATCCGATGTAAGCTTTGAGTGAATGGCGCTCAGGAGATGCTGGGGCAGACCGGCAGGAGTTGGGATCTGATAAGACCGAAGTTGATGGTTCGAGCCCACCCAGTCCCACCAAACTTGACGGTAGACAGAACTGGGCTGTGTAGGGCCATCTCCTCGGCATCTCTCCCGGGGATGGGGCTGTCGTCGGGCATCGGAATCGTGTAGCGCACCACGGCGTTGCCGGGCATGACCACGATCTCCTTCACGAAGCTCTCGATGAAGGCCCTGCGCTCCGTCAGCTCGCTCTCGTTCAGGAACACACTCAGGTCCTGGGCGTAGGCCGTGATGGTCTCCACATCGTCCAAGACCTCCCTGCGCTGGGAGAGGATTGACCTTGCCTCCTCCGCTGTGGTCTCTAGCCTCTCCTGACGCTCCCGGTGCTCGCGGATGCGGGGCTTGAAGTCCTCGATGTCCAGGTCGGTGGTCTCCACCAGGTTGTAGAGCCGGTCCAGCCTGCGCCTCACGTCCACCAACTCCGATTCTATGGTCTCCAGCCTCTGGCGCTGCTCCTTGGCAACTCCGTCCATCTCCTCGTCCACCAGCTTCACCAACTCCCTGATGTTGGACTCGGTGAGGATGTTCTCCCGAATCTTCCCCACCACCATTTCCTCGAAGCGCCGGGCGTTGAGCCTGGGGGCGTTGCAGGCCCCACTGCCCCGCTTCATCACCGACTGGCAGACGTAGTAGGAGAACTTGCCGCTCTTGGCGTCTTGGCCGGAGAGGGCGCGGCTACACGCTTTGCACTTGATTAGGCCGCTGAGGAGGTAGGAGCTTCCGACCCTGCGGGGATGGCTCCGCTTGGGAGCGCGGGAGCGCAGCTTCCGGTTTACTCGTCGGAACCTGGTCTTGGAGATGATGGCGGGGAAGGCCTTCTCCACCCGCACCGGGTCTGCCTTGTCCTTGGCGTCGGCACCCCAGACTAGAGTCCCCGTGTACGACTCGTTTCGGAGGATGATATGGACGCCGTTCTTAGACCAGAGCCTGCCGGTGGGGTTGGCGATACCCTCGTCATTGAGGGTGCGGGTGATGTCGAGGATTCCCCTGCCTGCCTCGGCCATACCGAAGATGCGCTCCACCACGGCGGAGGTCGCCGCGTCGGGTTCGAGGGTGGGCCGCTTCTTGGCCCCGTCCTGCACCATGAGCTTGCGGTAGCCGTACGGCACGCGGCTGGCCACCCAGAAGCCCCTGGACGCGGCCTCCCGCATCCCACGTGTAACCTCTTGGGCAAGATTCTCCGAGTAGAACTCGTCCACACTCTCGATGATGGCCTCCATGAGCTTGCCGGTGGGAGAGTCGTCGGCGTGCTCGGTTATGGAGACCACCCTGATACCCTTCCTCCGGAGCATGGCCTTGAAGGCGACGGCGTGCTCTCGCTTGCGGGTGAAGCGAGAGAACTTCCAGACGAGAATCTCCTTGAAGGGAGCCTCCGGCTTGGCGGCCTCATCCAGCATCCTTCGGAACTGAGGCCGGTTGGCGGTGCGTCCGCTCTCTGCCTCGTCCACGTACTCGCGGGCGACCAGGTAGCCGTTCCTCTCGGCATAGTCCCTGAGCGCCCGCAGCTGAGCAGCCACCGACAGGTCCACGTCCTGGCGGTCGCTGGAGACCCTGGCGTAGAGGGCCGCCGGTATCAGATCAAGTCGGTCATTCATCAGCCTTTCCTCCTTCTGTCTGGTCATGTCCCGTCTGTCGGGTTCGCAGTCTTTCCAGTCGTTCCCTCCTGCGCCACTCCCTCTCCTCCATATAGAGACGGATGGCCTCTCGGAGCAGCTCGCTGACGGTGCGGTCCTCCTCCTTGACCACCTGCCGCAGATGTTGGGCCATCTCCGGTGGGAGGGAGAAGGTAATGGTGTCGGTGTTTCTCGACTTTGGGGGCATGGTTTCTCTTCTCGTCTTTGTATATAGCACTGCGTCTTACTATATACCACCGCGCAACCGATCTTCAACCGCTGGCAGGGAGGAGCCGGCGCCAGGGCCGGCAGGGTCCGAGCGCTGCAACAATTGCCACGTTTCAACCTGTTGGGGGCTGACACGGTAGGTGCACAGGATGCCCTTTTGTCCCCTATAGGAAACTCTGAGAACGGCTTTCGTGCATCGGTGGAACATGGTTCCGTGGCCATCATGGGCTGGTCATCAGTGTCCTGGGCGAGGCGTGTGTCGCTACGAGCCAAAGCTGAAGTGCAACGGAGAAGTCAGGTGGACGGGGACTCCTCTGACGTGTCAGTTCTGCACCAAATCCCAATCGGGAGGGCCGAAGGGGCATGAAGGGTGGAGAAGCCCTCCAAAAGGGTCCCAGCAGCCATCCTGGGACACCCCCTACAGGAAGTGGTCGGAACGGCGTGCTGGTCATTGTGCCACCTGGTCGAGGGCGGACAGCGGCCTCCTGTCGAGGGAGTGCGGCGGCGGAAGAATCCACGAGTCGCCCAGGATGCCACGCTTGGAAAGGATCTCTGTGTTCGAGGTGATGATGGGCACCCCATTCACGGTGTCGGCAACGTCGAGGAAGGCGTTCTCGCTGCCGGGAGACTCGAAGATGAAGAGCACCCGGGGCAGGCGTCCCTCGTGGTCTCGCTCAGCCCATCCGCTGTCGAAGTAGCGGTGGTAGGACTTCAGGCGGGAGCGGGCACGCTTCGGCGTCGTGGCCCGTCGCTCGAACTCCAGCAGGTACGGACGCCACCGGCCTTTGTATTCCAGGGTGAAGGAGGCGTCGGGATGGATGACGTAGGTGGTCCAGTCGTAGCGGTAGCCGATGCTGGAGCGGGACGTGGGCAGCAGGTCGAACAGGTCATGGTCCGGGGAGCAGGCGACCTCGGTGGACAGAGCGGCGGCGAAGTCGATGACGCCGGCGTGGTGACGCATCTGAGAGGCGAGGGTGCGCATCGAGGTCCCTGCGTAGATGTCGGCGTTCAGGTAGAGAGGCTCGGCGCTCCACCGGTCGAGGGTCAGCCCCACGGCGGCGCGGTCCCTGCGGGCCAGGTACGTCAGCCCCTCGTCGGTGAGCATGTGCAGAGGCTCGTCCGCTCGCACTAGGTCGTGCTGGGAAAGGGAGCGGAGCACCTGATTGACGCGGCGCAGGGTGACGCCGCCCATCAGTCCCGCCAGCTGCTCACGGGTGCACAGGGGCCAGGCTGCCAGCAGGTCGAGGGCGTCCTTCTCGGCCCGGGTCAGCTGCGCCGGGAGGGCCGGTGTGAGTTGCTGCGACGGCTCCGGCATGGCGGCCTGCACGCCGGAGGGATAGAGGTCGCTGGGATTTGGCTTCGGGCTTTTGCCCAGGAAGGAGTAGGAGGAGTCCAGCAGGCGCTCTGCCAAGGCCAGGATACCCGCCAGGGATGCGTCGGCGTCGATGCGCACGGCCTCGCCCAGGCCGCTCCCGCACTGTTGCCAGACGACTCCCGTGTGGTCTCCGGCCAGAAGCTCCCCCTCCGTCGCAACGAAGGTCCGGGAGTGCTCCGACGGGTCGCCCAGGGAGCGGATGGCCCTGCGGGTGGCTTGGTCTGCATGGGTCAGCACCAGGGTGACGAAGGGGCTGTCGCTGCTGTCCAGCCTCTCGATGCTCCTGAGGCGGTAGCGGAGTCTGGACGTGGGCAGCGCCGGTCCCTGGCGAATCAAACCTAGAGAGCGGCCCCCGGACAGGGTGATCAGCATGTCGTAGGGGCCGTGGCGGTAGTGGTCCACTCGCACCGGGTCGTCTTGCGGGTCGGCGTCGGCGACCATGGCGGCGACGCGGTAGAGCACGGCCACGGCGTCCAGTCGCTCGGCCAGCAGCCGGAACCACTGCTTCGACACTGGGTAGGCCCGCAGCATGTGCTCACGGCCCTTGGTTGCCATGCCTCCGGCGGTGACGCCCTTCTCCGTCGGGAAGTATCGGCGCTGAGGGCGAGTCCCCAACGCGCTCAGGTGGTGTGGCACGGAGTCCACGAGGCCCCGCTCAATCAGCATCTTCAAGCGCTCGCGGAGCGTGGAGGCCGGAACGCGTCCCAAGCGCGACAGCTCGTCCACCTTGGTGAACGGCGCTGCGCAGAGTAGCAGGAGCGCCTCCTCAAGACCCTGGCGCAAGGAACGCAGGGCAGGGTCCGGCCGCAGGCCCTCCAGGTCGATGATGATCTCGTATGTGGCCGCTTCAATCGCTCGGACGCTGTTGCCGACCTTGTTCACGACGGCGGAGGGTACGGCGCGTCCCATGTGGCCACGTTCGAGGAAGCGCCAGAGGGTGTGGCGAGACACGCCGAGGACCTCGGCTGTCTTCCGCCGCCCATGCCGCCACGCGTAAGCACGTACGTACTCTCGGACCGCTCTCTCAAGGCGTGGTCCGGCCTGTGTCGTACCGTTCAACGGTCGTGTTATCGGCTCCGTGACGATCAATCGCCTTCTCCAGTCGGCAATAGCCCAACATCTCATTCTGAACGGGAAATTCGTCCAAGGTAAGGCCTTGCAAGCCCTTGTATACGAGAGGATTTTGTGGTGGGGGCCAGCGAGTTTCTGTGGCGGCTATGCTACGGTCCGCCAGTGATGGAGGGTGGGAATGTCCCCGAGGGCGGGAGTGAAGTGGGGTGGGAGGACAGGCCAGGCTTGTTTACGACGCTTCCACCGACTCCGGCTTCCGAAGCTCAACCAGCGAGGGCTTGCAGATCTCCAACTAGAAACCCTGGACCTGGCCCTGATCGACGCTCCTCACTGCGCGAGCTTCGACCGTATACCTTCTTCGAATTCAGTCAACGTCACAGGAGATCCGCCCGTCAGTCCCTCGGTGGCCCTCTCAAGCGTGGTGACGTGAACGCGGTCCTGAATGAGCCTGAAACGCCCGCTGGCGTGGTCCTCTTCGAAGTCTACGGTGAACCACGCTATATCCCCGCTCGACAGGTCTCCGACCTCCTCCATGCGCCCTAGGGACTCGAAGAAGTGCTTGTCCACTACTACTACCATCTTCTTGCCCCATCGACGGAGCGTAGGCACCTTGATCTGCAACTGAGGCATTAGACGCTTTGGCCCACTACTCCGGTAGTCGGGTCGCCGTATCTGTCCCGGGAAGGGCGGCTGCTCTCCCTCGTAGTTCCTGATGTTTCTGAACTCTTCACCCATGCTCCTACCGGAGAAGTAGACGGCTTGAATCTCCAAGGCGCACCAATTGAGTGCTGTTGTGCCGTCTTCCTGATTCGCCAGAACCATGTCTATCCGGCCTACGTGCGTGTTTCCATCCTCAGCCTTCAGAAAGCCAATCTCGGTGGCTATGGCAGGTTTAGACGTACCTAAGACGACCTCGCCCACCCATTGAAAGATGGTCATGTCCTCTTCAAATCGCCGAGGACAGAGAACCCGCAATCCGGCCTCCGCGTCTGATACCGGAGTAGCCACACCATCATCATCTTCGTATAGCCTGAACGAACAGACTCCGCCTGTCTTCGTGCATGGTCCCCCGCCCATCCGAAAGGGGCATGGCTGGGAACCGGTCCCGGCGGCGTATGCCCGGCGTTCGTCCCGTGTCAGACCGACGAATGAATGTCCGTACCATTCCCCTATGCCGAAGCGTCGAGGTTGAGTCATGATGTTAGCTCGTGCGACGTGATAAGCAACTCGTACATCACCGCGTGGTGCGTGTTCTTCATTGGAACCTTGGCCAGATGGAGTCCCCGCCGGCGCGCCATCTCGATGACGTCGGCGCTCTCGTCGTAGGTCATCATGAAGACGCCCCGTACCCGTGACATTCGCTCGAACAGGTCCTCGTGGTCGATCTCGTTGTACGTATACAGACGCCTCCCCGCCCGCTTGCCAGCGGCGGTGTAGGGAGGGTCGATGAAGAACGCGGCCGCTTCCTTGTCCTTGCACAACTCCACGAGACTCACACCATCTCCCTGGAAGAAGTCGAACTGCTCGGCATGGTTCCCGATGGCGCGGATGCGTGCTGCGAGAGTGTCGGCGTACCAGCGAGAGGAAAGCCCATGCCCATTCTCTCCCTCCTTCATCACCGAAGCACCCTTGGCCAAGATGCCACCCCGACTGACCCTATTCCGCAGCAGGGTCCGGAAGGCGGCGTTCATACCTGACATCCCCGCATCCGCAAACACCGCGCTTACGTTCTCTGGAGTTGCTACGAAACCCTCGACGCGATGGGCCAGTTCCTCGGCGTCGTCGAGCATACACTGCCAGAGATTGGATATGTCCGGGTCCCTCTCGCAGAGCACTGCACGATCCACATAGCGGTCCATGACCGCCGTTAGGGATGCGATCCCGCCACCGGCAAACGGCTCGACGAATACCTCTGGGCGAAAGTCGAGGCCCTCAAGGTACTTCCGTATTTCGGGCACGAGCCACGTCTTACCGCCTGGGTAGCGCAAGGGGCTACGCTGTGGGACCGACGCAACGTTGACTGCCTTGTCGGATAGCACAGGGATCGCCTGCGCGACGTTCTGTTCGGTGACGCCTCTGGCTCCTTCGTCCTTCAGGGAGGCCGCTTCGTTCGAAGACGATATCTCGTCTCTTTGGCTCAGCGTGGACATGTCCGTTCGGGTTACTGTCATTGGCGGATCATACCCTCTCCAGGATTGCTCACGGTCCGATGATCGATGCCGTTCACGATCTATCCCGCCTCCAACATAAAAGTTCCTCTGACTTCTGGAGACTGTCCATCGAAAGTAGAGCTAGGGATGAGACAGTAGTCTCCTCAATCTTCTCTGGCTTCCGTCATAAGTGTTGGCAAACATCAGGAGCCGGTCCCGCTCCATAATCCACTTGTTCCCGAACTTGGTGGCCGTGAGCTTGCCCTCCCGTATCAGGCGCTTTACCGTCTCCGGATGAATATCCAGAATCTTAGAAGCCTCGATGACGTCGATGTAGTTCTCAAGCATGGGTCAGCCCTGATATGATTGTTGTACTACCACATCATACCATGAAGTGCCACCGGTTCACACGCTATGGCGCGATGGCGGTTCCGGCAATGGGGCGGTTCGGGGAGGTAAACCTAATGTCGAAGTTTCAGAACAAAGCTAAAGGGTGGCCACGAAATAGTTACACCGGCCCGTACGGGGGACTATACACCGGTCCAGGCGGCGGGCTATACACAGGACCCGGTGGCGGACTTTCGACTGGGCCGGGAGGTGGGCTATCCACAGGTCCCATCCCGTATTACAGCAACATACCGCCCAGAAGGGTATTCTTAGAGTATCTGCGGACGCATGGCTACGATGCCGAGTACCGTATCCTTAAGGACGCGTGGGGGCTATAACCGAGATCGGGCACCTCCTACAATGACATCCTCATTTCAAAGATGGTTCTGTCTACCGTCAACTTAGGTCCACCAAGCTGGACAAAATCGAGAACTTTCGTGCTGAAGTTCAGGTTGGCGGTCTGATAAAGCGTGGAACAAAACGGTTGGCTATAGCGTCATATATACACGATGAAGTCGGATGAGGGATCAGCTGATTAAGTGGCGACGCACCAGCGTATCTGGGGTTGGCGGTTGCATTTCGAACCTCAATAAGGCTTCAGGATTTCTAATGCGACAGCTCTCCCCGCCACTTACCATCGCCGTTTACGGGGAGTTGACTTTAGAGATATCCTTTCCTAAATTGTAAAGAAATCCCCTGTTGTTCTTCATCTGCACCTGTGCCATCACTGTCTACAGGACACTTAACCAATGCGATTACGCAGACTGAGCAGAGTGAATCCTTACACAATTAAGTACCCATCGGTCTCTCGGTGGTTTAGAGAACCAATGCGATGCCTAGTGGGTGGGGAAGCGATTTCACAAGGTCGCGAAGCAACTGACAAAACCTGAGATGGAACCACCTGGAATCTTCAAGAAGGTCTTGACCATGTGTTTCATAAGTAAACTAGTGTCTGCGCTATTCGCAATCTTGGCATTGTCGGCATGTACCTCACCCGAAAATCAGGACCAATTGCCACCGTATGTCCAGAGAGAAGCTGATGGCGCAGTTCGAGTCGATTTGGAGATGGCAAGCGATGGCTCAGCTAGGTTGAACCCAAAGAATCAAATTGAACTCAACTTCAACGGCAGCAACCTGAGATTCGGTTTCGCCACGATGTCCAGTGCTTTGGAGCTCGGCTGGACATCACTTGAGGATCCCCCTATGAAAATATCGCCAGTATTATCGCCGGGGGACGGGGTTAGCGACTTCTTTGCCGTGATGTGGATGGAAGGCGACCCTGCAGAGTTGCACATAGAAGTGTTCATTGACACCGACTGGCGGGATGAAATAGGAGACGATATTTCTATCCATAGCCAGGAGATTCTCGATGGGAGGGTGAGATTTGGTCGCATTCCCATCGACTTCTCAGAATCCATTCAGGGCGTGTACAACAGAGAGTTGGTGTTTGTTGGGGTTGAGGCTATTCTCCGGTATGGAGGCCCCACTGTAATCATCACTAACATTGGTGGAGACACTATTGATCTCTTGAACGTGATAAGTCGCTTGGAATTGGAAAAGGGGGATGTTTACGCGAGCCTTGGGGGCAATGTGGGGCAAGCAGACGTGATCGAAGTTGATCCGCAAGGTTTAATGCGATAGCCCTACCCCTGGCAGGCGCTGTAGAAGTAGGCGCTGCGCCCCCTGATCACCAGCCGCTTCATCGGCTTGCCGCAGTTGCTGCATGGCTTGTCCACGTACTCCCTCGCTACGGCGCAGCCGTTCTTTTCCGCGTAGTCTCGGAGCGCCCTCAGCTGCGCGGCCACGGACAGGTCTACTGTTGGCTTCAGTCAACTTAGAACCTCCTCGTCTTCTCTTCCAGCCGAGGTCTTGGGGGCATCCTCTCGTAGCCAGTACTTGTCGCAGCGGCCCAAGTGAAACCTGAATCGACCTATCCCATAGCGAAGGTGTTGGTCGCAGGCGTAGCAATGACTCCGGTTCGGGCACGCATATGCCTCATTGTTGAACTGACTACACTCAAACATCCTTCATCTCTCACTCGCAGGTTTCGGCCAACTTAGGGCACCCTCCTATCGATATCCTGCTCATGTGGTGGCTTACCCAGTTGCGGCTCCGACTCTGGCAGAATATGGAACGGCCCGCGCACCCCTGCATTGAACCGCTCCGCAGACCTCAGCGCGGTCAGGACACGATCACGAGGGGTGGCTTGCCCCTGGTGTAAAAGGTGGAGCTAAAGTGGACCACCTGGACGGATTGACCGCCTGACATTGTGGCGGTTGAAAAATGTACCGTCCTCTGCCATCCATAGGTTCGAAGTCGTGCTTATGGGTGGTGGGATGGATGTACCAGGTGGACGTGTATCTACGGATCCGACGGGCGGTGATGGTGGATGGGATGAGCATCCGGGAGGTCTCCCGGGTGTTCGGGTTGCACCGGGACACGGTGCGCAAGATTCTGGCCTACTCAGCGCCGCCGGGCTACCGGCGACAGACTCCGCCCCGGCGTCCTAAGCTGGAGCCCTTCACCGCCGTCATCGACCAAATCCTGGTAGACGACCTCAAGCGTCCCAGGAAGCAGCGCCACACAGCCCAGCGGATCTTCCAGCGGCTCAGGGACGAGCATGGGTTCGGCGGCCAGTACACCATAGTCAAGGACTACGTAAGGGAGCACCGCCGCCGGTCGCAGGAGATGTTCGTCCCTCTGTCTCATCCGCCGGGCCACGCCCAGTGCGACTTTGGCGAGGCCCTGGTGATCATTGGCGGGGTGGAACAGAAAGCCCACTGCTTCGTCCTGGACCTGCCCCATAGCGACGGATGCTTCGTCAAGGCTTACCCGGCCGAGACCACCGAGGCCTTCCTGGACGGCCATGTCTCGGCCTTCGCATTCCTGGGCGGAGTGCCGCAGAGCATCCTGTACGACAACACCAAGCTGGCGGTGGCCAGGATACTGGGGGATGGACGCCGTAAACGCACCCGGGCCTTCACGGAACTCCAGTCCCACTACCTGTTCTCGGACCGGTTCGGCCGTCCCGGCAAGGGCAACGACAAGGGGAAGGTCGAGGGGATGGTCGGCTATATGCGGCGCAACTTCCTGGTGCCGGTCCCGTCCTTCGAGAGCTTTGAGGCGCTGAACGCCCACCTGGAGCGTCGCTGCCTGGCGCGAATGGATGCCAGGTTGAGGGGCCACTCAGAGAGCATAGGCCAGCGGATGGAACGGGACCTGGAGGCCCTGCTGCCTCTGCCGGCGGTGGCCTACGACGCCTGCGAGAAGCAGGCAGGCCGGGTGAGTTCGCTGTCGCTGGTGAGGTACAGGACCAACGATTACTCGGCCCCGGTGGCCTACGGGCACCGGGACGTTCTGGTAAAAGGCTACGTGGACCGGGTGGTCATCAGTTGCGGGTCCGAGGTCATCGCCCGCCATCACCGCTCCTACCAGCGGGATGATTTTGTGTTCGACCCCGTCCACTACCTGCCCCTGCTGGAGCAGAAGACGGCGGCCCTGGACCAGGCCGCTCCCCTGCAGGGATGGGACCTTCCCGAGGAGTTTGCCACGCTGCGCCGGTTGCTGGAGTCCCGCATGGGACGAAGGGGCAAGCGGGAGTTCGTCCAGGTACTGCGGCTATTCGAGCATTTTTCGCCTGGGGAGGTCCACGCCGCGGTTCGGGATGCCATCCGGTTGGGGGCTTTGAGCTTCGACGCGGTGAAGCATCTGGTGCTCTGCCGGCTGGAGGGCCGGCCGCCCCGCCTCGACCTGGAACTCTATCCCTACTTGCCCCAGGTGCGGGTCAGTATCACTTCCGCCGGGGAGTACATGACATTGCTGTCGGGGAGGGCGGCATGAACAGCCGGTCCACGCTGCTGCTGGAACACCATCTGAAGGAACTGAAGCTGCCCAGCTTCTTCCGGGAATACGGGAAGATGGCGGCCCAGTGCGCCGCCGAGGGAGTGGACCACCCGGGGTACCTGCTCAGGCTCGCCGAACTGGAACTCATCGACCGCCACCAGCGCATGGTGGAGCGGCGGATCCGGTCCGCCCGCTTCCCTGCCGTCAAGACCTTCGACACCTTCGACTTTACGGCCATCCCGTCGGTGAACAAGGCGCTGGTGATGGAGTTGGCCCGCTGCGAATACGTCCAAAACCGGGAGAACGTCATCGCCGTCGGCAACAGCGGCACCGGCAAGACCCACGTGGCCCTGGGACTGGGCCTGGCCGCCTGCCAGAAAGGGATGTCCGTGGGCTTCACCACCGCCGCCGCCCTGGTCCACGAGTTGATGGAGGCCCGGGATGAAAGACGTCTGCTCAGCCTCCAGAGACAACTTTCCCGCCTCAGCCTGCTGATCATCGACGAACTGGGCTTCGTGCCCCTGTCACCCACCGGGGCGGAACTGCTCTTCGAGGTCTTCAGCCAGCGCTACGAGCGGGGCTCAATCCTGGTGACCACCAACCTTCCCTTCGACGAGTGGACCGAGGTCTTCGGGTCGGAGAGGCTCACCGGGGCCCTGCTGGACCGCCTCACCCACCACGTCCACATCCTGGAGATGAACGGCGAGAGCTACCGGCTCAAGCGTAGCAGAGAGGGAGTTGCCTCCCAAACTCAAGACAAGCCTCACGAAGAATAGGTAGCATCAAGACCTTCCTGCCTGTCCTCTGCTGACCCACCCGTGAGCAGGCCATTTCCCTCAACAAGTGGTGCGGACATTTATGCTGGCCAGTTAGCTCGGACTTTTTCGCTGAACATGAACACACCAGGTGGTACAGTTTTACTCCGCCCCAGTGGCCCAACATGCCTCCGCCATTGACACCCTGACTGTGTGAGCTCGATATAGCTAGCTTGCGTAGGTAGATAAGAATATGGACATGCGTAATATTGCTGGGTATGTATCTGTGGACAATGGTAATGTAGAATGACAAGATGAAGAAGACAGACTTACCGAGGGCTAGGTGGTATGAACGACATTCAAGAGCTGCTGGACCAGCTAAGAGGTCAGAAGTGGACCGATGCGGCCATTGCCGAAGAGCTGGGCACATACCGGGAGACTGTGGCCGTTTGGCGGCGGGGCCAGTCCTACCCCAGGTACGCCAAAGCCATCAAGATAGCCTTAAGGAGCCTGATGCTGAGGGAGCCGCCCAAGGGCAGGAGGTACTCGAAAGAAGCCGTGGACACCTGGCAGCGGCAGGGACGCTACAGCGAGTCTAGAGCCAAGGGCAATGGTGAGGATGGGGAGACAGAGGGGCCCTAAACTATTGTCCATCAAGCCCTGGCCGCCTAGTACGGGTTAGTGCACGGCCCTTTCGATGGTTTCAACCAGCCATGCGTTGATGCTCTTGCCTTCTGCCTGGGCGGATGTACTGGCGGCCCGGTGAATCTTTGGGGGCATTCTGAGGTGCACCTTGCCGGAGAAGGGTTTGTCTGGCTCTTCCCCTCTTTCGGTGCACATGGCAAGATAATAGTCCATGGAGGCTTGGAATTCCCTTTCCAACTCTTCAACCGAAGCGCCCTCAAACGAAATGATATCTCGAATGTCTATCACTCTCCCGTGAAAGGCGTTGACGTCCTCTTCATAGGTAATCACAGCCTCATAGCCTTTGTATTTCATGGCGTCACTCCTGCTTCAGTCAAGAAATCCCGAATATCTCCAACGGTAGCCCGACCAACTTCCGGCTGGGGGTGGGGCCGGTGCACCACAGCGCGGACTCCGTTTAGCTCAATTCCGACGCGAGAGCCCGACCCCTCCATAATGCCAGCACCGCAAGCCCAGAGCAACGACTCGATATCAGACCACCGTATGCCTGACTGGGTTGGCCGTTCAAAGATCAACTCCAGGGTCCGGCGGTGCTTTTTCCTCATGCATATATGATATCATATAATGGTATCGTAATCAAGCGATCACAAACGCCGTTAGCAAGACCTGGACCACTGCCCCGACCCCTAGACCTATCACGAAGCCCTGTATGTCCCGGTACGCCTGGTCGTTGATCTCCTCGTCCTCGGTTACTTCATATTCGCCAGACGGCGCGTTCGAGTGCGGAGGTCATGCCACCCACCTGAACAGCAGAATGAAGGGCGCAAGAATGACCACAATGATCACCGCCGCTATCGCACCTACTCCAAGCAAGAATGCAGCCAGTGCCACTGTCCCAACACCTATCGATACTCCCAAGACCACCATCATGCTAACCGTCCGGCTAATAGTGCTCGTAGCGCAACGAAGGCCGGAGTTGCGGACGGCGCGCTCAATCGCGGAGGTCATAGCGCCTCCGCTGCCACGTTCAGGAGCGGCGCATCGCCGATAATGCGCTGACGCGCCATGTCCACGTATTCAGGGTTTAGCTCGATCCCAATGAACGAGCGTCCATGGCGGAGTGCAACGATTCCTGTAGTTCCACTACCGCAGAAGGGGTCCAAGACTAGGGCGGGCACCGGCTCTGCGTCGTGGTCGCATGTGGGCTGCCAGCCGGTTGTTGTCCGAGTAGGCCGTCCGTCAGCCGAGAATACGCCGCGTTGTCCACGACCTAAATCATCGTGGTGATCGTGATACCCCTTGCCAAGACGCCCTTCTGCGTCTTCAACGGCCACCACCCGCTCCCACGGCGCACCGCACGTGGGTTGCCAGCCTAGGGTTTCAACGTGCGCCGCCCTTGACCCGCGTTGTGGCTGCCCAATTCTTGATTTGTTGTTCGTGCTAGGGCTGTGCCCCCGGATGGAATTAGAGTTTGGCCGTAATACAATTGGCTCACGTTCCACTACCCGCTCCCAAGGATCGCCAGTTACACCGCAGACGCCGTGCTCGCTGGTGCCAGCCAGGATGCACGGCTCGACTAGCTTCTCAGGATATGTCGCAAAGTGGGCGCCGCTGTACGGCTGCGTGGCGATGCTCCAGACCGTGCGCTTGTTGGCGCCACCCGGAACACGGTCAGTACGCGGACGATGTTCCGCCGACGTTTGGTTGGGAATCACATGTTTCGACACAAGGCCATTCCTGCTGAAAGTTCCTGATTGACCAGGATGCTCAAAGCCAAGTTCTCGAATCGCGTCAGCGTCGTAGTAGTACCGCGCCGACTTCGTCAGCAGGAACACGTACTCATGCGCCCGCGTGGGCCGGTCCCGGACCGATTCTGGCATCGGATTCAACTTGTGCCACACAATCTCCGACCGCAGCCACCAGCCGTCGGCCTGTAGCGCGAACGCCACTCGCCAGGGTAGGCCGATCAGGTCTTTGGGTTTGAGGCCAGTATCCCGCTTATGCACACCCACAGGGCTATGCTCCTGTGTCTTGGTCGACGTCAGGCCACTCTTGTCCTGCACGTTCAGATTGCCTTTGGGTGAACCTGCATACGCGTCTCCGAGGTTAAGCCAGCAGGTGCCGTCCTTCCGCAGAACCCTCCGAACTTCGCGGAACACTTCGACCATGCGCTCAATGTACTCGTCCAGCGTCGGCTCTAAGCCGTAGGCCCCATCCACACCGTATGACCGCAAACCCCAATATGGAGGTGAGGTTATGCAGCAGTGGACGCTCTCAGGCTCCATGCCGCGCATGACATCGATGGCGTCGCCCTGGAGGATGTCCCAGGTCGGCATCACCGCGTCGTCTCCACGATCTCGTCCCGATGCGACGGACACCCAGGATCGTACAGGGTCCATCCACACTGGATGCAGGACCATCCATCCCCCTTATCCCCGTTGCTGGGCCGAATACGCACTACGTTCAGAAGACCATCAGCACCACAGTGGCCACATCGCTCAGGCTTGGGCGCGCGGACCCAGGGCCTCTGGGGCGGGGCATACCCTTCTTCGCCCCGCTGCCGGTAGAATTCTGGAGAGAATCTAGCTCTGGCCATTGTCTTCTCCTAACATCAACACCTCCATGATCTCGGCCCAATGTCTTGGCCGGCACAGGTAATATTCGACGCCCGGACACCCTTCCAAGGCGTCCTTCCAGTCCTTCTGGTTCGGTAGCGCCCGTCCGGTCCTGGGGCTGTATCGCCGTCTTGTATCCAATCGGCCCTTTTCGCTCTTGAGCTCCATGAAGATGACTCGCGGCGCTCGCACCAGGAGCAGGTCCGGGACACCTGGCTCAGACCGCTGGGGTAGCGTCATGTGACTGACCATCCACCGGAACATCCGGGCGGCCCGGACAACCTGGGCCTGGAACTCCGTCTCGGTTATGGCAGCGTCGATGACCAAGCGGCCTAGCATCGGCTAGCTCCTCCTCTCCGGCGGCATCCAGGGCCAGCCCAAGAGCCGGAAGACCGTCTCCTCATCAGGGCACTCGATCTCGGTACCCCCTTGGTCCGTCACCCCGCCGTAGGCATGGCCCCGCATCCCCAGCTCGCGGAATCGGGACATCATGCGAACGTTGAACTCCTTCGGCCCGGTCCTCACCACGAGGCTCATGCCCCAGTTCTTGATGGAGGAACTGAATACGTCAACTGGAATACCGTTGGGCACATGGACCAAGAGCTTGTTGTGCTCGCCGTAGCTGTACCGCCCCGACTTGTCCGCCCTTTTATTTAGAACCGACCCGTCCGCGACCAGCGCGTCGAGCTTCTTGTTTAGGAAGTACCGATTCGTGACCGCTCTGCCGAACAGGTCAGCGGTGCTCGTGACCTTCGAGGCGCAAAGCAACTCGATGTCTTTGACGTGGGGCTTCATGCGACGGATGGACCCTGCTACCGCGATCCGCTCACAGTGGGGAGCGAGCAGGCGCACGAGTTGATCCGCCACCTCTTTAGCTGACTCCAAGCCATATCGGTCGTTCATCTCACTCTTTTCCCTCGCCGTTTTTCGATTTCCGTTCGTTAGGGGACATAGGACATCCCCCCCTCCCCTCCACCCAGACGACCACCCGTCTATTGCCTCTACTCGCTAAGCGCGAGTTCCCTCGTTTGCTGTACATTTGAAGGGCCATCAACTATCCCTCCTAACGGCGTCACTCACCGCCCTCATCCAGCCTCGCGGGTTGTCCGCAGCACCTTTGTTTACCCTCGCTATGTGCGTGCGATGGAGGGGCAGTTTTCACCCTCCCCCTAGACGGCGGCTCCCTAAGACAGGGAGCATGTAGGCGGTCTCGCCGGCTGGACAGAGTATCGGGAGGGCCGCCATTGATGTGCTTGGCCTTGCGAAAACAGAAGCTAGCTACGCTCCTTCAACGCCTGGTAATAGAACGTCACTATGAAGTCCTCTAGGGATACAGGCATCAGGCAACTACCTTCCATCGGGGAATCGTGGTCATATGAACTTCCCGGATAGCGTCCGCTAGGGCCTCGACGCCGTGGCTGAGCATCACGTCGTTGGCGTCCGTCCCTGGCTCTTCGGGCATCCAGTAGGGAAGCCCTGTCTGCTTCGCATGTTTCTCCCCTGCCGGTTCGGTTACCCCCGAAGACCCACAAGAGGGACAGCGCTTAGACGCGTAGTCCCACTTGGCCCGGCATTCTTTCTTGGGACATCGCCACCAGTCGTGGTCGGCGATGACCATCGACCTGCGCCTAGACTTGGCGACGTTCGGAATGTTCCCAGCGCTGAAACAGACCCACACCTCCGAGTGCTGGTCCCGGTACAGCCGCTTGAGGGCAGCCCTCACCGACAGCGCCGTGGCGTACCCCTCGCAGTAGTAGTGCTCACCTCCTTGCCCCAACCTGTAGACCGCCTCCGACGCCTTGCCTCCTGGGAGGAACTTCTTAGACCCATCGGGGCCGATCATCTGAACGGACTGAACTCGCTCATAGGCTTGGTAGTGGCGCATCGGCACCAGTAGGTTGCCGTCCAGCACAAGGCCGCCCTGTTCGGGGAAGCCCTTGGCTACCAGGTAGGGATGCGCACTCGGCACGTCGGCATCCCTTTGGCCGTTACGGGGGCGAGGATCGGCGTACTCGGCCTGCATGAGCATCCTTTCAGCCTTCGCCGCCACGTCCGCCTCACGGCGCTTTCGCTTGGCTTCCTCACGCCCCATAGCTTCCGCTCGCAGCCGCCTCTCCTCGGCGCTTGACTGATATCTCGCTGGGACCTCACCTAGCCAGCCGTGCTCCTTGGCCAGGTGATAGAGCGTGCCAATTGTGAACCGGCCAGGGTGTACTGAGCGCCACGTCGCAGCAGTTGTGCCCCGGCGGTACTTGTCCGGGAACGACTGGGACCACGAGTCGAACAGCACGAATCCGGCCTCGCCCAGTTCGGTCTTGAGCGCGGCGGCAACCTGCCACCACGTCGCGCGGTCGCAACTCGCAGGGATGCTGTACAGGGCAGCCGACAACGTGTCGCTCATAGCGCCATTCTCGCCTGCTCCTCGGGCGGCTGATGACCCATGCAGTGGTCTCGGCCAAAGCCAATGGCCAGGGCGTGGCTCTCGCACATCCAGGCGTTGCAGGTGTTGCCCCAATGGTCGATCACGTAGTCGCACTGGAGCGTCGGAGTCCTGCGACAGCCAGCTTGATAGCATTGCGGGTCGCCCTGAGCGCAGACGATCATCCCGGTAGTCATGCGGCCCCTCCTGAGACGAGGAATCCTACGAACACGGCTAGTAACACCTGGGCTATTGCCCCGACCCCTAGACCTATCACGAACCCCTGGATGTCCCGGTACGCCTGGTCGTTGATCTCCTGGTCCTCGGTTACCTCGTAGAGAATGAAGCCGGCGAACAGCAGTATCGCCGTCAACCGGGCTCCCCACAGGACGCTGGCAGCCACATCTAAGGGCCACAGGAACACGAGCCAGCTAATAGCCAGGCCCACGGGGATATGCGCCACCTGGCGGTCCAACATCCAGGGCGGCACACGGTGCCGTAGCTGGCCTGCCCGCCCGACGTATCCCTTATCTTTCGTAGCCATGAGCTGATTCCTCCACCTTCAAAGAACCTTTCCTACCTGCCTTCTATTCGCTCCAAGAACCCGTCGAAAGCCTTCTCACTCCATCCCTTACCCCCATGCAAAAGGCCCATCTCTCTATCAGTGAAATCTGACCGATGCGAGTACGGGCCACGTATTCGGCCCGCTCACTCCCGAATCCACCGAACAGTTGCGAAGGCCCTCGGATGCCGTGGTACTCCTGGCAAGCCTTCGGGAATGTGGGATTTCTGCCACTCTTCCTTTGACATATATGGGGGACCCTCTAGCCATCCGTAGTGAATGACCTCAGCTTCACACCTCAACTCGCACCTCTTCGTCTCTTGCCGTTGAACCAGGCGATGAGCTGCGACTGGACTTTGTTCGCCACGCGCCGGTCGGCCTCGTCTTCGACTGGATCGAAATCCCACTGGCTTGGCGGAGGCTCACCCATCATCACCTTGTACTGCTTCCAGGCGAAGCGCTCCGCTGCGTCCACGTCTCTCTGGCCGTTAAGCGCCACGCGGCATATGTGACGCCACGTCCAGAGCTTGTTTTCCTTCCATCTGCGGGAGCCAGGTGCGGTGACCTCCTCCATGCGGCCGGCCCGGTGCCGTATGTCGGACCGCCTCCGGCGTCGCTCTCGACCACACGAGGGACACGATTTCATACTGGGCTGTAAGACATAGCCGCAGTCGCAGGCCACGTCAGGCCGCTCACCCCGCTCCTTACGCGTGACGCTGTCTCGCCGCCCGTCGTCGAGGCGGGACACGCCATGGGCAAAGAAGTCGAGTATCTCCTGCATGAAGCCCAAATAGTTGCCTGTATGGTCGAGCACGAGCACGAAGTCCTTACCTGTGCTGGCTCTCATGCCGCGGCCCAGGAACTGAATCTCAGAGGCCAGAGACTTCCGCAACGGGCGCTGGTCGATCAGGCACAAGATGTCGGGCACATCGAAGCCCTTGTTGCACTTGTCAACACTGACGAGGCCCAGGAACTTACTCTTGGCAAAGTCCTCGATCATCTGCTCGGCTTCGGCATCTGCCGTGTAGGCCGTCACTTGTCGGAAGTCGTACCCGGCCTCCTGGAAGACACGGCATATCTCCTCGCCGTGGGCGATGGTCGCTGACCGCACCAGCGTCTTGACCGGTCCGCCGAAGTGCTCCTGAGTCTTGGCCCTCCACTCAGACAACGCGTCGCCGATGATCACTCTGCCCCGGCTCTCTACCTCGCGGTCCAGCCACTCCCCAGCCTTGTCGGTCTTAGCCCCTTCCATGTCGATCTCCTGTGCCGCGTAGACCTTCAGGGGAGACAGGTAGGGTCGGTTCGTCTCAGGGTCGATGCTGCTGAGCAGGTAGTCGGTGGAGCAGGTGTTGACCACGTTGGTGTAGACTTTGCCGAGGCCCTTGGTGAACGGCGTCGCTGTCAGCCCAATCACCGGCTTGCCCGATGCCATGATGAAGTCGATGGTCTTCTTATGGATGGTGTGTGCCTCATCCACGATGATGAAATCGAGGTCGGGCCAGAAGCCACGTCTTGCCAGCGTCTGTGCTGAGCACACCTGGACCCGCTCGTACCGGTCTCGTGTGTTCTTGGACTGGACGATGCCGTGTGGGATGCCCATCTGCCAGAACCGATTTGAGGTCTGTTTCACCAGCGGGATGCGGTCGGCGACGAAGGCGCACCGCGACCCCATCGCAAGGGCCGCCTTGATCAGGTGGCCGGCAACGATGGTCTTGCCACTGCCGGTCGGGGAGCAGAGTATCTGCCGCAGGTGGTCGTCTCTCCGACCCTGGCGCAGCGCCTCGATGCTGACGCTCTGGTATCGACGCTCCGCAAAGCTTGCCTCAACAGGTATAGGTTCTTCGAAGGACGGCAGGGGAAGGGTCGTCATGTCCGCCTCTCCCAAATAGCTCCGCAACTGGAGCAGGGTTTCTTCGCCTCGCGCTCCCAATACTGGTTGGAGCGGAGATTCGCGGAACTCTCGTTCATATACCGGTTGCGAGCGGTCTCCAGGATGCGTATCTCTTCGCCCATTGAATTGAGCGTCCGCTCCCTCACCGCCTCGACCGGCGATGACTGGTCTCGCAGGAACTGCACCTCCCTTGCCAGCTTCTCGATCCGCCGGGCCTTCTCCTGGGCGTCCAGCCTCAGCGCGTCTCGCTCGGCTTCCAGTAGCTCCACCTTCGTTGGCGGCTTTGGCTTGTCGGGCTCTGACTCGTCCGAATCGTCCTGTTCCGGCGGGTTCAGCTTCCGTGCCTCCCGCTTGAGGGCGGTTCGGGTAAGGGGTTCTCCCTGCTCACGAGCCTTGTCAGAAGCCGCCGTAAACTGCTCGTCGGTGAGCTTGTCATGGGCCATGCGAATCTTGCGAACGGTGCTCTGAGGAATACCGTTCCCCTGGAGAACGGTATTCCCTCCGCGCCCTGGCGAGCGTTGCTCAGGTGGTATGGGCGGGTTGGCCTTAGCGATAGCCCGTTCAGCAGAGGAAACTAGGATCGAAGCCTCGGTCTGAATATCACGACGCTTCAGCACCGCCGCCGCCGCCGCTATCGCTTGCGCCTTGTCGCGCACAATCAAGCGCTCGAAGTCGTTGCGTACGTCTCGCAGGGCTGCGTATGCCCGCTCGACGCCGATACCGAGTGCCTTGGACTCAGGGGAAGCCCGTTGCAACGCTGTAGAAGTCTCAGGTCCGCCAGTCATGACGCCCACACCTTCTTGGAGTCGCGGGTAGCCAGCCAGAGGGCGAGCGCCGCCCGACAGGTCTCACTCGCAGCCTTGGGGTCTGCGACCATGCGGGCCTCGTACTCTGCTTCCTCATCAGCCGTGCGGGGTAGGCGCACCGCATACGCTGCCACCACAGGCTCACCAGTAATCGCCTCTATAGCGTCGGCGTACCCAGCCACCTGGTAGGCGTGCTCCGCATAGAGGCCCTTGGAGCGCTTCCAGTCGGCCACCACGAGCTCGCCAGCCTTGTTCCTGGCAACCAGGTCAACGGTGCCTGCGTAGTGGTGCTGTGGGTGCCAGATGGAGACCTCGGACGCCACCAACTCAAGCTGATAGTCCCTGACGAAGGCCATCCCTCCTCGAACCGCTGGCACCAGTGGGTCCGGGATGTCCGGCTCCCTTCCGTGCAGCAGCTCTGCTATGAGTTCATGGGCTGAAGTTCCGGCCTCTGCCGCTTCGTCACGCTCCTTCTCAGGAGACTGTTTGGCCGCTTCAATGATGCCGGCCACCCAGAGGCAGTAGTCCTCCTTCTTGACGAAGGGGCCAGCAGCGTATTCGTGCAACGCACTCCTCACGCTTTCTAGCGCCGTCTTCTTGGCCCATCCGACGAGCGGTCCCGACTTGTCAATGATCTTGAGCACCGTCGTCACGCTGGGCAGCAGGTCGTGGTAGCCCGTAACCCTGTACCAGTGCTGCCTATACCTGGGAGTCAACTCCACCGTCACGTCTCTGTACGCGGGCAGCAGGGGGAGGCCCTGGTTGGTTGTCGTAGTCGTCATGCTCGTGCTCCTTGTACTGCCGCGATGAGCTGGGGGTCGTCCTTGTGCTGGGCCAAGTCGGTGATGTTGTCGATCTCCTCGTTCGGATAGAGCTGGCGGGCAAGGTTCAGCACATCCTGGCCGGTTTTGCCGTGCTTCCCGTTCGCCCATGCCATGAAAGCGCCCATCGTGTTGAACCGTGTGGGGCTGCCGTTCGGCGCTCCACTCGCGGCTTGGGAGGCCGCAGGACTTCCATTGGACGCTGAGCTTGCAGTTTGTGGTGGTGGAGTCTGGGCAGGAGAGCTAGCTGCCCCAGCCTGCGGAGCCTGTGTCGGCTGCGGCGGGCTGGGCATATCCTCTAGGTCTTGCGTGAACAGGTTGGACAGGCTGCCCACGCTCAGTGCCGCATCTGTGAGGCTGCGCTTCTTGGCCATCTTCAGGATGGTGTTGACCTGATCGGCGGGGTCCTCGTTCAACACGCGGCCAATGGTCTGCGACTCGATGACGGAAGCCCCGTCGCCCCACTTCGCCCCACACCCACCGATCTTCCCGAAGCAGACCCAGCCGCCGCCGTACTCGACCTTGCCCTTGATGATGGCCTCGGCCCCGCACTCAGGGCACCGGCGCTTCGCGTCCCGGTAGCGGTACTTGCTCTCGTAGCTGTTGCACTCGCCTACGCCTTGGGCGACGATCTGGCCGGTCCTGATCGAGACGAGGGAGCACCTCACCTCGTACTGGAATAGGCCCTTCTCCCACTCCGCCGTTTTGTCGGTAACCTCGTACTTGTCGGCCAGCCCCAGCAGCTTGGCTATCTTCTCGGCTCCAGGCTTGAACAGGGTCGGCTTGCTGATGCCGGGGATGGTGCCGTAGTCTGGCCCCTCCCTGAGTTCGCTCTGAATCAGGGCACGGAACTCCTCCACCTGCTGGAGCGTTGCCTGCACGTGGCTTCGGCTCGGCAGCGCGAAGTCGTGATCCGATGGGGCTAAGTCTGTCGTTGGTTCTGTTGTCATATCTCTCTCCTCTTCAGTTGACCGATATAGGGACGTGGATTTCGTAGAGCTCCTCGCTCATACTCCCCAGCCCCCACACTCGCTTGATAACCGGGATGCAGTTGATGATTCGACCTACCGTTACCACTGGCTCCGCCCTCCGGTGGGTCAGCTTGACCATGACGAAGGAACTCTTGGCCAGACGGGTATCCCTACTCATGCGTTTTCTCCTTGGTCCCCTTTTCGTGTTCTGCCCGCCCGTCACGTAATTCCCGATACAGATAGACCGCCAGCCGGTGCTTGCAGTACCCCTTGTGCAGGTCGCGCCTGAAGCGGGCGTCGGGACAGTTGCACTGACCGTTCACGAGGTAGTGTCTGTCGTCCCCGGAGGCCACCTCGTAGACCTCTTTGCCCGTTGGGGACACCTGGCCTACCAGGGCACGGGCCTTCGCTAAACGAGCGGCCAAGGCATCTATCTGAGTGATCGGGGTGACAGCCATGACCTAGACCTGTTCCCCTGGACTTCTTGTGGCCGCACAGTCGGTGCAGGCGTAGGCCAGGATTCTCGTCCCATCCACATGCCGCACCGGGTACCAGCTTGGATGCGGGCAGTGGGGATCGGCCCAGACTATCCGCTCAGTGGCTCCGTCCTGGACTAGCTCCTCGTACACCCGGTCCAGATCGCGAGCCAGCACATCGGCGACGGCGCTTCCGTTGGTCCGTCGGGTATGTGACCGAACCTGGTGACCGTTCCGCGTGTGCGAGTTGACCGTCGTGCAGCTCATCGACGCGCCTCCTTCGCTCGCCCTGGGCTTTCTGGAGCGGTGTGCGGACGGGAGGCCAGCCACTCTTCCACCTCGTCAGAGCGCCATCTGGCTGCCCGCCGACCGACCTGCACAGGACGGGGAAACTCGCCTCGCGACATCATCCGGTAGAGCGTCGCACTGGACAGGCTAACGAGCCCAAGTACTTCTTTCCGCTTCAGAGCCCGCTTTTCAACAACGCTCATGCTTCCTCCTCCCGAACCGCCGGACGCCGGTACTCGTCGATGTCGATGCCGAACTCCCGGCACCATTGATAAAGGGTGGCGTCGGTTACTCCAAGGTCCATAGCGGCAATGGTGACCATGTGCTTCTGACCGCGGCGGCCTTCCAGGGCTTCTCGGAGTATGTCCGCCATGCCCTTGTTTCTTTGGGCCTCTAGCTTTTCCTGTGTCGGTGTCTTGGCCATGCCACACCCCTCTTCGGTTCAGGTAAGACTCCCACGCTAGTCGCCCCTATCTCTATTCCGTGGGAGTGGCCCGCCGGTAGTCGTTGATGTCGATGCCGAGCTCATCGCACCAGCGGTAGAGAGTCGCGTCACTGATGTCTAGGTCGGCGCACACGAGGACCACCATGTTCCTGCGCCCTTGATACCATCTCAGAGAATCAAGCACGACATCTCGGATGTCCCTCTGACGTTGGGCCTCTAACTTCTCTTGCGTCGGTGACTTTTGCATATGCTCCACCATGTATTTCTTTATTGTTACCTTATGATACATCGTGTTGTTCCCTGTGTCAAGGGGTGTGCTACATAATGTTGAACAAGGAGACCATGATGCCGAATAGTCGGACGGAGCCTATTCCCGCACGGCTGAGACGCGCCCGTATGGAGTCTAGGTTGACCCAAGAGCAGGTGGGAGAACGAGCAGGTTTGACCCGGAACTCGATCTCCAGATACGAGTCGGGGAGCGTTTTTCCTTCTCAGCTAGCAATGAACATGCTGGCTGCCTTGTACGACAAGCCTTATGAGTGGTTCTTCCGCGAGGAAGAAGAACCACAAGGGGACAGTGGCCGTGTCAATGCGCCAGAGTCGGCAGCCCAATCCGAGCCCGATGCGTTGGGCGTCATCGGTTCCCTGGCTCAAGTCCGACAGGAGTTCAGTGCGCGCTTCGACCGGCTTGAGACCTACATCCGCGCCCAGACCCCAGTCCAGGCCATCGGCGAGTCCAGGACAGACTATGGCCCCAGCAACTACGAACCGTCGGACAGAAGCCCAGTGCGGCTGGTGGAAGTCGCTTCAGCAGCGGGCATGGGGGCTGAGGTCTACGACGAGACTCCAGTGGGGCTTCTTTGGTTCCGCAACGATTGGCTGCAAAGCCACTCCATCGACCCGGAGCAAAGCAACATCATCAGCGTGCGCGGTGAGTCAATGGAGCCTACGCTGCCTGACGGGTGCTCGATCCTGGTGGACCGTAAGCGCAGAGAGCCACAAGCTGGGCGAATCTATGTGATGCGGACCGAGGATGGCCTGGTCGTGAAGCGTCTGGGGCTGGACGAAGAGGGCCGGTGGGAGATACGGAGCGACAGTCCTGACTGGCGGATTAGGCCCATGTCTCCAGGCACCGAGATCATCGGCGAGGTCCGGTGGTACGCGGTGACTGTATAGGAGGTGGTGGTGCTTCGTAAACTCAGGGACAGATTTCACGAGAAGCCTGTAACGGGGTGCGAGACATGGGCGGACAAGAACCCGCATGGCGGTTGGTGCCGCTGTTATTTCAATCCGGTGGTTCCTGGATGAAAGTCAGCCTCCGCAGTGGATACCCAAAAGTAGTTATGAGCCTAGAATGCGCATTATCTTAGCAATCAGCCTGCTCATCCTGCTAGCGGCGGTGGCGTGCACCAATCGAGGTAGAAGTGACAGCTATACGTTTATACCAAGATTATAAGGCCAACGAGATTGCTGCCAACCAGAAATATGATGGGAAGGTCTTAGCGGTTAGTGGGGCCATCGAAAATATTGGAACCCCGAATGATCCCAAAGCTACCATCGTCAGCAGTTGAGGAAAGGAAGGGATAACATGCGCACGATTCTGGCACTTGGCTTGCTAGTTCTTCTGGCTGCTTTGGCATGCACTGGTACCCCGGGTGAGCCTGGTGAAGTGGGGACACGCGGTGAAAGGGGTGAACCCGGTCCACAGGGAGAGCAGGGTCCCGAGGGCGACCCGGGGATATTGGGACCACCTGGCCCTCAAGGAGAACAAGGTCCCAAGGGCGACATCGCAGGAATGCAAGGCCCGAAGGGCGATGATGCTGCAATGATAGGCCCACAGGGTCCAAAGGGTGATACTGGCCCGCGAGGTCCACAGGGAGAAACTGGCCTGGCATTCATGGTAGTAGATTGGCCTGTACCTGAGAGCGGTACGATTGTCGACGGCACATGGCGCGTTGGGGAGGACATCAGGCCAGGGCTTTACCGTACCACGGGGAGTGAGGGTTTGTTCGGGTGCACTTGGGAACGGCTTAGTGGCCTGAGTGGTGACTTTGATGATGTGATCGCTTTGGGATTTGAGAGCGGTCCAACCTACGTAGAGATAAGCACTACCGATATCGCCTTTAAGTCAAGCGGATGCAAGCCTTGGGCTAGAGTTGAGGAATAGCCTAGCATGGCTGGCTTCGAAACTGAAACCCAGACTGTTCTTGCGGGCATATCGCCTGGCTCGTCTTACGAATTCCCTTCCGTTGAATAACTAAAATGCGCACCATCATAGCAGCCAGCCTACTCGTCTTGCTCGCGGCGGTGGCCACCGCTTAGCGCATGGCTCGTGGGTGTTTTCCTATGCCGCCACCCGGGTTCTGCATGGAATAGAGACGCTGTTGGAGGGATAAATTGTCGCGCTGCCTAATTGTTGAAGTCAAAGGAGGAGTGAAACAATGCGCTTTGGCTTAGAATCGATGGTGCTCTTGGCCATATTGTTAGTCACCGGTTGCACCGTTTCGTTAGAAGAGGCCGAACAAGCCGAAGTAGACATTGCCGATGCTGCTATCGAAGTCCGTGTCACAGCCGTACAGATGCACGATGACTACGAGGCGAACGAAGTGGCGGCGAACCTCAAATATGATGGCAAGGTGCTGGAGGTTAGCGGGACAATTGCTGATATTGGGGGAGGGGATGATGAGGCATACTACGTGGATTTAGCCACTGGCGACTTTACGCTAACCTCGATCCGTTGTTATTTTGGCCGAAGTCACTTGGATGATATAACGTCAATCTCCAAGGGAGATCGGGTGGCGTTGAGAGGCAAGGGCGACGAACGGGAAGATCGAAATCCCTTTACTATTGACGTGGTGGGCTGCAGCTTAGAACCAAACGAGTGAGGGAATAGACCACATGTTTGGACTGCGCAAGATGACTTGGGTGTTGTTGATATGGACCACACTATGCGCCATTTGGCTCATAGCTGGACTGGCAGGCGTGGAAGATTGCCCCTCTGGAGACACTGCGTGTGAAGTTGGCACTGCCATCGGTGCCGGGATTGGCATAACCCTTATCATTATCGTTTGGTTCATGGGATTCATCATCTCGTCGATTGTCTGGTTCATGACAAGACCCAAATGACCGCCCCCAAATTCCGCCGACAAGACCATCTTGACTCGCTGGACTAGCGGGTCGGAAGCTACATTTAGGGGGTAAGAATGCGTACCATCATAGCAGCCAGCCTACTCGTCCTGCTAGCGACGGTGGCCTGCGGGTCGGAAGCGCCTGAGGGCACAACGAAGCAGGCAACGCCTGTTAAAGCCACGCCTATAATTGTACCTAGTCCGACCGTAGAGCCGACGCCTAGATCAACAGCTACGGTGATGCCTGAGCCGACGAACGCAACTAGGCCGATCACTCCAACGCCGACACCCACAGTGAACGAGGTTACGAATACACCAACGCCTACGGCCACGACAGAGCCAACCGCCACACCGACCCCAACGGCCACGCCTGAGTCTACGGCTGCGGCCACAGTAACATGGCGTGTCCTTGTTCTTGCCCCAGAAGACCGTTGCTCGCCATACGATTCAGATGATTATCCCTATTCTCAATCTGTTGAGGCCCACATCGTCGCAGATATAGGCGGAATCTACGGACCCTATACAGGGCGATGGTTCGACAACACTAGTGAAACCGACATCGAGCACATCGTGGCACGTTCGGAGGCCCACGATAGCGGCCTGTGCGCCGCTAACGATGCGATGCGGCGCGAGTTCGCCGCTGACCTGCTAAACCTCACGCTCGCTGACCCGAGCGTCAACCGCCACCAGAAGAGCGATAAAGACGCCGCTGAATGGCTTCCCGACTTGAACAAATGCTGGTTCGCAGATCGAGTGATACAGGTTCGGCTCAAGTATGAGCTCACCGTCGATCAAGCCGAAGCGGATGCTCTAGGCCTCGTGCTGACTGGCTGCTCGTCTGTGGAGATGGTTGTGGTTTCCGCTACGGAGTCGGTGACCCCAACGCCAATCCCACCCCCCGGTCCCGACGTGGACGCGCTGGCGCTATGGGACGACAATGGCAACGGTAGGATCACCTGCGCCGAGGCTGAGAGGCACGGGATCGCACCTGTGCGCCGGGGGCATCCGGCGTATCAATACATGAGAGACGCCGACGATGATGGGATCGTCTGTGAAAGCTAAATGAAAGGCTCTCTCCGACAGCGCAGTCCCGGCTCCTGGGAGCTCACCATCGACACCGGGCGTGACGCCCTGGGCAAACACCAGCGCAAGTTTGTCACCGTCCAGGGCACCAAAGCCCAGGCTCAGCGCAGGCTGCGGTAGCTTCTATCCATCCTGGATAAAGGGTTGGGTCTACCAGCCGAGAAGATACTACTGCGGGACTGGTTGGACCGGTGGGTACAGGAGATTATCGCGCCAAACCGACGCCAGCGCACCAAAGAGCGATACGAAGGCATTATCACCCGCCACATTAAGCCAGCTATAGGACACATACAGCTGGCCAAACTAGCCCCGTCCCATGTGCAGGCTTTGGAATCGCAACTATCGACCCGAGGGATGGGTCCATTGCTTACCTCGCTATTAGAACTAACATTCTACAATTCTAGCATGGGTGACTGGCCGCCTGCGCCTCTGCTGTATGGCACCGAGATCATCGGCGAGGTGCGGTGGGCGGCGAGGACGGTTTAGTTTAATGGGTAAAATGTGGGGTATCAGAGTCACATCTCCCCATAGTCAGCTACAAATATAGCATGTGTTCGAATTCTGTCCCCTCCGCCATTTGGTGGCTAAAGGCGGGGGTTTGGCGGTGGTCTGAGCCGGGTTGCTTCCAAGGCACCAGGCCAAGTAAACGTCCCAGCCAGTCGCCAAGTAATACTTGGAGTCTTCGAGAGGGGTCTGAGTGCTACGCCTGTTTGGCCGGGCTAATAGAGAGACAAGGTGTCCGGGCTGAGCTCGCCCTCCAGGGACGCCTTCAGCGTGTCCAGCATCGGGAAGTCCCACTCGCTAACGAAGGTGATGGCGGTGCCGTCCCGACCCATGCGCGCGGTCCTTCCAATCCGGTGGACGTACTCCTCCAGGTTTTGAGGCATATCATAGTTGACCACGTGGGTAACCCAGGGAATATCCAACCCCCGGGCGGCCACGTTGGTGGCTATCAGCAGCTTGAGATCTCCCGCTTTAAACGCCCGCATACCCGCGTTCCGTTGGGCCTGGGTCATTCCTCCATGAATTCCGGCCACGGAGATGTTTTGGCGGCGCAGCGCCGAGACGAGCCGCTCCACCCCTATCTGCGTCCGCCGGAACAGCAGCGTCTTTCCGCCGTTCATCTGGGTTTTCAGCAGCTCAATAAGGGCGCGAACCCGGTCCCGTTCCAGCACTTCATAGTAGCGCTGTCGAACGTTGGGGGCCGTCTCGATTTCGCCACCGATGCGCACCCACAGCGGCGAGCGCATGTGCCGGTGTGCTATGTTGCGAATTGCGGAGGGGATTGTGGCGGAGAAAAGGGAGGTATGCCGGCTGGAAGGTGTGCGGGACAGGATCCGCATGATGTCCGGCAGGAAGCCGATGTCCAGCATTTCGTCGGCTTCATCCAACACCAGGGTGCGAAGCTGGTCCAGCCGTAATGTCCCTCTGCCCAGGTGGTCCAGGAGCCGGCCGGGGGTCCCCACTACGATCTGGGCGCCGCGCTGTAGCGCCGCGAACTGTTTTGAGAGAGCCTGCCCACCGTAGCAGGCCACCACGGCTACTCCTCGGAACTGGGCCAGGCGCTCCAACTCTTGGTGAACCTGCATCGCCAGCTCGCGGGTAGGGACCAGTACCAGCCCCTGTACCGCCGAATCGCTGGGGTCCAACCGCTCGATCATGGGAATCCCAAAGGCGGCGGTTTTCCCCGTACCCGTCAGGGCCTGACCAACCACGTCTTCACCCGCCAACATAGGCGGGATGCACCTCTCCTGGATGGGTGTGGGCTTTTCATAGCCGACCTTCTGGAGGGCACGGCCAAGGGCCTGGCTGACTTTGAGGGCTCCGAACCAGTAATCGCCGAAGAGGGCTTCAGGTGCTGCTTGCGCTGGCTGTGGTGCTTGGAGGTTGCTACTGGAACCAGGGGTCTGATTGCTTTCTGTGGGGCGGCGGTTTCGCTGGTGCCGCCATCGTCTTCGAGTTGAATCGCTCTGGGGAGCTTGAGGTTGGGAGGAGGGTGCGTTAGCTGAGATGGTCTTTTCCTTTCCTGTGTCCGGTGCCTGGGCTACCTTAGTTACCTTAACATCCGAGGCCAAATAATGCTGTATGCGCGGGCCCTAAGCTCGAATTCGCCACGTGCCGCCGCGTTGAACAGAGGGGGCAAATGGCTAAACGTTCAGCCATGAGGGCTTCCAACTGTATGCGGACCGAGTGGCCTGGTTTCTCGGTTGCCTTGTGCCGGGGTCTCTTTCACCGGGGCCGCCCTCTTTCCTGGGGCGAGCTTCATGGACGGTCAGAGTTCGTTTTGGCTGGTGAAACACCTTCTGATCCAGTGACTTTATTGCAGCTTTGGCTTCCGCACCAGAAGGCATCTCAACAAAGGCAAATCCTTTGGAGTGGCGCGTTCCCCGATCGCGTATTATTGCCACCGAACTTACTCGGCCGTGGGCGCTGAACAACTCCCGCAACTCCTCTTCGGTAATTTCGGGCTGGAGGTTACCTACGTATAATCTCAAAGCTTCTCCTGGTAGATTCTATTCATATCGATAGCCCATCCTGGAAGCCGCGGAAGGCCAAAAAGTATAGGCGTCTGCGCTGGGTCCCCGTATCATCGGCCGCCGATGGGTCCAACAAGACGAGGCTTGCTGCCATGGCAGGGCATAAGATCGCCGCGCCTCCCTACCCCCTCCTTAATTGGACATGTCAACGGCCGCCGAGGCAACGCCTGTAAGCGCTTCGGCGCCGATTCGCGAAGGTCCGGCCGCAAATGTCAGCCGGCCGCAGTTCCTTGGGGCTATCGTCTCTCGGAAATACACCGATGAATGTGAAAACATCATTTCCGAAGCATATGTCATGGTAGCATCTAATTCGTTGAACATCAAGGAGCGCCCTCAATGCTGGTTTTGTCAACGTGGAGCTTCCCCAAAAACCGCGGTGCGGTCCAGGTGATTGTAGGCGCCAATGAGGAAGGTGAAGGCCCATGACCATGGTTGGATCCGGCGATTACAAGTACGAAATGATGGAGGACTGGTGCAAGTTGCCTGAGGGTATGACCTTTGGCCGCACGACCGGGGTGGCAGTGGACTCCCAGGGCCACATATACGTTTGCCAGCAGTTGAAGGAGCCCGCAATGTTGGTCTTCGACGGGGACGGGAACTACCTCACCTCCTGGGGCAAGGGCGTAATTGATGAGCCTCACACGATATTCGTAGGCCACGACGACATCCTATATTTGGCCGACAGGGGCGCTCACGTTGTGTCCAAGAAGACGCTGGACGGCGCCAACATTCTGGAGATGGGGAACAGTGGGCGGCCCTCCGATACCGGCTGTGACGTGGACGAGGGTGAGGTGCTGCGGGCCGGGGCGCCGTTCAACCGGCCGACCCGGCTTTCGCCATCGCCCTCCGGGGACCTGTACGTCTCCGACGGCTACCGCAACGCCCGGGTACACCGCTTCTCCGCGGAAGGAGAGCTGATCTCCTCGTGGGGTACCCCGGGGAAGACGGAACCGGGAGAGATTCAGGTGCCCCACAGCCTTTGGGTGGACCGAAAGGGGTTCATCTACGTGTGCGACCGGGGCAACTATCGGATACAGATATTCTCGCCCAGCGGGGAGTTCGCCGGACAATGGCCGGGTGTGCACCTGCCCACGGACATCTTCATGGTTGACGACGAAACCGTGTTCATCTACGAAAGGGATGTCTCCCCGGTGGCGGACTGGATCAGCGTTCGAGATAAGCAGGGGAATGTCCTGGCGAGGTGGGATATTCCCACCAGCCACCAGTTCTGGATTGACAGCCACGGGGACATCTTCATGACCCAATCACCGAAGTACCAGATCAACAAGCTGGTGAGGCAGCGCTAGTACTCAGTCAACCTAATTGTTGGCAGGATAGAGATGGTGAAGCTTGACTCGGGCGTCCACAGTGGAGAATCTCCAGTCAATGGTTGCTCCGGCTTGGTTTCGTTCTGCCTCCAGGGCCGCGATCTCGCCACTCAAAGTCTCTTCATCGGCAATACGCCGGCGCAGGACTCGCCTGGCCAAGACACTGAACTCGATCTCTGCCATGTTGAGCCAACTACCGTGCTTGGGAGTGTAGTGAAACTCCAAGCGTTTGCGTATTCGCCTAGCCTCCTTGGGCTCGAAGGTTTCGTAGAGGGAAGCTGGTTTGTGGGTGTTGAGGTTGTCCAGCACCACCCGGATCTTCTCGGACGCTGGGTAAGCTTCATCGGCCAGCCACCGCATCTGCTGAGCGAAGTCCACCATGGTGCGACGTTCGGTCACTGCCACATGCCTCCAGCCCGCCAGGGGCTCGCACAGCATGAACAGGTTTCGGGTGCCATTGCGCTGGTACTCGTAATCGTATCGCTCCCGTCGTGCCGGCTTGGGCGGGATCGGAGACCTCTTTTCCGCCAGCAACTGCTTGGAGGTCTCGTCGAAACAGACCACCGGGCGCTCTGGGTCATAGGGTTCCGCGTAAAGGTCCAGCACATCCTCCATACACGCCACAAACTCGGCGCTCACCTGGGGAATACACCACTCCTTCTTCTGCCATGGCTTGAGACTGTTTTTTTCAACCGCTTGCGAATTCCCTCGTGGGACATGGAGGGCGCCAGCCCCAACTCCACCACCTTGTTTGCCAGGAGCCGCAGGGTCCAGTGGTCATGGCCTGGAGGGGCCTCGCTGCACGCCAGGGCAATCAGGTGCGCTTCCCCCCGCTCATCCAGTTTGGTCGGATGTCCTGGCCGAGGATCTTCCTCCAAGGCCCGCTTCAGTCCTCCCTCCAGGTACCGCCGCTTGGTACGGCACACCGTACCCGCAGACGTGTCCAGCGCCTCCACGATGCGATCACCCCCCAGCCCGTATCTGCCTTTAGCAGAATACGGGCCCGGGCAACCTTTCGCGCTGGGCTCTTTCCCCCGCGAATCAGTCGTTCCAACTGGTCTCGTTCTTCCCTTTCCAACCGGACCACATACCGTTCTCGTCCCATGGCTGCCACCCTCCTACGTCAACACCCCTAAAAAAGGGTAGCAACCTTAGACGTTTTCTTAAACAATTACCAAAACCGAGTTGACTGAGTACTAGTCCAGGTTGTAAAGACGCGCCGTGGTGTCTCGAAGGATCTTACGGCGCTCGTCCGCAGGGACGCCTTCCAAGACGCGGTCCACCACTTGCCTGGAGTAGGGAAACGTCGATTCCTGGTGGGGGTAGTCGGAGCCCCACATGAGGTTGTCCACGCCGATCAGGTCCCGCTCTCTGATGCCGACGGGGTCTTCCTGAAAGCTGAGAAAAACGTTTCGGTGGAAGAAATCACTGGGCATCATACCGTCCTTGAAACGGGAAAGCGCCACGCCGCGGTGGCGCTGGGTGTAGGTGTAGTCCATGCGCCCCAGAAGCATGGGCGCCCAGCATAGGTCGTGCTCGACGCTGATGACCTTCAAGTGTGGGTACCGCTCGAAAACGCCGGCGAATATCATGTTCGCCAGCGAGACCCGTACCCAGTAGTCGGCGGCTATGTCTTTAGACAGCTTGACCTGGATAAAAGGCAGGGGCTGGCCTTCGACGCCCCGGTTAGTGCCAATGTGGAAGCTGATGGGCATGTCCAGCTCTTGGGCAGCTGCCCAGAAAGGTTCGTAAACCGGCGAGTCGTAGGCCTGGTCTTCTCCGGGGTAGACGGAAAGCATGGCGCCCACCAGGCCCTGTTGCCGGCAGCGGCGCAGCTCCGCCACCGCGTCTGGAACATCGTCCACGTTTATCATCGCCTGGCCCAATAGCTGCCGCGGGAAGGCGCTACAGAAGTCGATTAGCCAGTCGTTGTAGGCCCGGCACATGGCCGATAACAGGCCGCTGTCCGGCATGGTGAACAGGCCGAGTCCCGCCGTTGGATAGATGATTGAGGCATCTATACCATCCTGCTCGTTGTCCTTGATGAACGCCGAGGGAACGTAGCTGCCTTCAATAACGTCGTCCCATAGACCTACGGCGGTGAGCTTGTCTGGCTCCTCAAATCTCCGGCCCGCTTCTGTTCCGGTGTGGAAGGAGAAGATGCGAAGACCGTCCACGTACCAGTAGTCACCATCGCCCTCCCGGACCACCCGCGGACCGCGTTCCTTGAACCTCGGATCAATCCGGTCCTGCCAGAGGTCCGGCGGTTCAACCACGTGCGAATCCGAGGAGATCATCTTGTAGGAGTCCATGTGGGGGTCACCTCTGTACGATTATTGCCGGGGTCCGGTCCGCATAGGGCGGGTTGTGGGGAGGTCCGGCGCCGCGGCGGTGTTACTCTGGCCGGATTGTCCTTTCATGCGAAACGGCTGTCAAGGAGCCAGTCCAGAAAGCCACATGGGAAGATTGTGAGCGGTGACGAAGCTAAAAAAGCAAAGCAAAAAGAGGCGTGCGGGAATCACGCCCCTAATGCCAGGAGGAAAGATGGTAGGGATAATACGTTTATATAGTTGCCAGGGTTCCTTTATTTACTGGCTTCCGGTCCGTCGGCGCGAACCGACGCCGGAAGGACGGATACTATATGACCCGGCCCGGCCCGGCCCGCCTCGGCGGGCCGGGCCATTATTCATTCAAGCTTAGGCTGACGCCTGCTGGATGAACGACTGGAGTCCGGTAAGGCTGTAGTGACGGTCGCCCCGCCGGCCCAGCCGTTGTGGGCTGAGCAGACCACGGTTGCTCCAGTTCCGGATGGTGTCCGGGTGGACCCGCAGCATGCCAGCTACCTCGGTGGCCGTGTATAACATTTCCCCGTTGATCCTAACCATGTTAATCCTCCTGCCAAGTTTGTGGTGCTTAGAGGTCTGAGAGCGGACCCGCTGGCACGGCGGTTAAGAAACACCGGCGATGGAGGCGGGGCTGCGAGCGGTGTTGAAGACCGCTGACCTTGCCGCATTCAGTCCCTGTCAGGGAGCTGGCGACACCCGAACCCAAGCTTCCGGCTTTTCCCGTTATCTCAACCACTGTGATTTGTCCGTTGCTCCTATTCCTTCTGGTCCGTCGTTCCCGTTTCCTCTAGCCAGTAACCCGAAGTGGTCTCTACATTCATCCACTGCCAATTACTTGAATTTGAGTCTATCAGAGGCCTTGGGGAACACAACTGCACTATCTCAATGGAACCTCCAAAGTTAGAAGATAGTTCTATAGGACTCTTCTAGAAGACTGTTGCCGGTCTTTCGTGGCGTACCATCGCCTGGGACCCGCCGGCTTCGGGGGTGACCGGCCCCGGGACTCCGTATTTCAAGGCCAAGTCCAGATGGGTGACACCAAGATGGTTTAGCTGCTGGATAGTCACCTCCATTGAAATGTACCCCAAATAGGTGCGCCGAAATTGAGGGAGTTATCCACCAATAAGATGAGCAGGAAATAGGAGGATAGATATAGAGACAAGTTCTAGAGCTAAACTGCAGAACAATGTAAGAGAAGTTAAGTTCTCCTAATTGTGTCATGGGTGGAGCGATGCTATGTTGGATTCATCAGGTTAATTCGGGACAAAGGGATAGCAGGAAAGAGCCAAGAGCAGCACGCTAAAAAGATGGAGAGAAAAAACAAACTCCGAACAAACATCAGATAGCGTTAAGCGAAGGCTAACCGATAGCGGTAAACGGAACTAGGATAGGCAACGGGGAAAAGGAGAAAACGAATGAGGTCGATTGGCATGATTAGCAGGGTCCCCATGTGGGGTAAAGTGGCTTCCGTGGGGCTGAGCGCCACCGGCTTGACGCTGCTGGCCACCGGAGCGGGGATCACCGGCGACAACCCTATCAAGGTCCAGGAGCCGGTAACTATGACCAGCGGCACCAGCGTGACCGGCGACGACGACCTGCTAGACGCGGTCTTATACAACGACGACACCAGCATGTCGGTCAGCGCCGCAACCTACCCCGGCGATACCCACGTGGTCAAGCTGGAGCTGAAGAACCACTCCGGTGTGAGCCAGGCCCAGCGCCTCTTTGTCGAGTCGCCGGAGGGATTCCGCTTTAGCTCTGAGCTGTGTGACGGTGACAACGCAGACGCGTGCGTTTCCCCTAGTGATAGTGAGCTCACCGTTGCTCAGGAGGACGCCAAGAGCTTCGTCTTCACCGCCGCGTCCACCACCGGCGACACCAGTGACGCCGATGACACTTTGTACATAGTTGTCGAGACGATGCCCCAGGTGGCTCCCGGCTACTACAGTTGGAGCATGCATACCGAGTCCCTGGTCACGGACACGAACTTTGACTAGGACCGTAGAAGCACTAGCTAAGAGATACGATGAGAATGAGTAGGGAGATAGCAATGGCAAACTTGATAACCGGTGGCCGGCGCTCAGCCGTAGAAATCATCCGCCAGATCCTCTCGGTCTGCGCTGACGGCGGGGCGAACAAGACCTCCATCATGTACGATAGCAACCTCAGCTACGATCAGCTCCGAAAATACGTCTCCCTGCTCACCACGCAGGAGCTGATCCACCGGGATGAAAAAGGGCGCTTCCAGATCACGTCCCGAGGCCGAAGGACTCTCAGGCAGGTGAGCTACGTAATCAAGACGCTGGTGGAACTGAGAAAGGACCTGGAACCGGCGGGGCTTGCCCTGGCGTAGAGGCCACCGCTCCGGCATAATAAGAAACGTCTAGAGGATTTAGAAAAACAGCACTTATCTCACATCTTTCCTCCTGCGAACAGGGTCAAGATTCCCGCTTGGCCCTGTTTGTTATTTTGGAATATGCAAGCCAGGGTCATGCCAATTTTGCAGACCGCCATCATCCGCCGGTGCAATTCAGGACGCCAGAAAATTAGCGGCCCCGTGAGAGTTCCCGCCACGCTACATTGAATGCTGGACAGTTCGGCGCCGCAGAAGTTTTAATACGGGGCATCTTTTGTTTGGAGGCGCTCATGGTTAGGCCCATGCAGGGTATCCTTTATATACATAACGCCATCATCAAGGAGACCTCGGACTTAGAAGAGGCCACCAGGGAGCTGGACCGTGATAGCGCCGCGCAGTTGGCGGGATTGAAGGAGAAACTGATCTTTTTCGACAAGGTCCTCCAGGTGCACGAGGGTGGCGAAGAAGAGTTCTTCTTCCCGCCCATGGCGGAGAGGGAGAGCCACGTTGCCAGCGCTTATGTGTTCGACCACAACCATCACGGCACTTTGTACGCCGAGGTGATGAGTCTGGTGGGAGGCATTGACGGCTCCAGCAGCACTGCGGAGAAGCGAGACCTGTCTCGGCGGCTTGCCCGCGAAACGGTGGCCCTCAACACTTTGATGAACGCCCACGTGGCCAAGGAGAACGAGCTGCTGGTGCCGGTCTTCGAGGAGTTCTTTTCAATTGAGGAGCAAGGTGAAATCATAGGCCGGGCCATGTCGCACATGGGACCGGAGATGATGGCCCAGCTTTTGCCCTGGATGTTCATGGGCCAGACGGGAGTGGACGATAGGGTGGGAATGATGCAAGAGTTCCAGCAGATGGTGCCGCCGCAGGCGTTCACCGGGATGGTCCAGATGCTTTCCCAGAGTGTAGACGGAGATGTCTGGCAGCAGGTGGTGAACCGAATGCCGGAGCTGAAGCAGCCCGGCGGCTAAGTTGGCGGAGGCGCCGCCGCGGGGCCTGTAACGTGGTCTAAAACCCCAGGTCTTTTACCACTCGGCCGCCTTGGATGACCATTCGCACGTGGCCGCTGTCTTGAAAGAGGCCGACCTGGTCTAGCGGGTTGAAGTCCAGCACAATTAGGTCTGCTAGCTTTCCGGCCTCCACGGTGCCGATCTGGTCCGCCAGACCCAGCATCTCGGCGCTGGTCCTGGTGGCGGAGATGGCGGCGGCCATGGGACCCATCACGTTGGCCTTCAGTTCCAACTCCCAGGCCTTGTTCGGCGCGGTGCGGCCGAAAACGTCTGACCCGGATGCCACCGGCACCCCGGCGGCCATGGCTATGCGGACTGCTTCGTCGGCGGCGCCTCCCACCATGGTCACTTTCTGACGCATATAGTCCGGCGAAGTGCCTTCGCGCGCCCGCTTGAGATGTCTCTGAAGGACCGTCAGCGTGGGCACCAGGTACATGCCGTGGTGACGCATCACCGCGGCGGCCTCCTCGTTCAGGAATATGCCGTGCTCTACGGTGAGGATACCCGCCTTGGCGCAGTTGATGATCGCTTCGGGCATGAAGACGTGGGCCATGCAGTGTTTCTTGACGACGCGGGCCTCGTAGGCCGCCGCCGCTAGCTCCTCCACCGTGAACTGAGGCACGTCCATCTGGGAGGTGGGCGACGAGATGCCGCCTCCGGCCATCAGCTTGAGCTGGTCCGCCCCGGTGCGGAGCTGCTCCCGGGCGTTCTGCCTGACCTGGTCCACACCGTCGCGCACTCCGGGCGTAGGGGCCAGGACGTGCTCTGACTTAGTGGCGGAGCGGTTGTGCCGTGCCCTCCAGTCGCCGTGGCCCCCGGTCTGCGAGATCCAGCCGTTGCTGAGGAACATCCGTGGGCCGGGAATTCGCCCGGACTGGGCTGCCAACTTGAAGCTCCAGTCGGTCTGGCCGGCATCCCGCACGGTGGTGAATCCCTCGGTGAGGCACTGGGCTATCTGCTCGGCGACGAAGTAGGCGTAGGCGGCGCCGGGGTGCTGGTCGGATGCGGTGGGAAGGCCGGGGACATCCGGGTCGGGCATGCCCAGGTGGGTGTGGCAGTCAATAAGACCCGGCATGACGGTGTTGCCGCCGAGGTCCACCACGCGGGCGCCGTTGGGGGTAGATACCGATGATTGGGGGCCCACGTTCCGGATACGGCCGTCTTCGATGACCAACGTAGCGCCGGAGTAGGGGTCCCGCCCGGTGCAGTCCAGCACGGTGGCGTTTTGCAATACCAGTGTTTCGGCCACGGCCCACCTCCTGCGCCGGGTTGCCCCGGCAGATGGGCGTGATTATAGGTCAATCCGGCCTGGCGATGCGTATGGCCAATCCGGTTGTACGCGAATCAGCGGTTGGTGCTGCCCACCCGCCCGCCCCGGAAGGTTTATTTAGCTTATTTCTGAGGGATACCCTCAGACTCTCGGCAAAGGGGCTTCGCCCCTCTCACTCCCCTTATTCATCAGCCTGTCAGGAGAACGCTGAGCAGCGTGACGTTGCAACGGTTGATGGAAGGGGTCACGCGCTTGGTGTTGTGTGGCATTTCGACGCCAACCCCCCTCTGCTACAATCAGCGCCAAAAACCAGGGAGGACCAGCGTGGCTTCCAAGCAAGAGCTGAAACACAGGGTAAACGCCGTTATTGACCAGAAAGCGGAGGAGATCATCCGCGTCTCTCGCACCATTCTGGAGAACCCGGAGCCCGGATACCGGGAAGAGAAGACCGCCCGGCTGGTGTCGGAGGTGTTTTCTCAGGCGGGAATCCAGCACCGCGGCGGCATTGCGCTCACCGGACTGAAGGGCGAGTTCACGGGCGGAAGCGACGGGCCAACGGTGGGGGTCATTGGGGAGCTGGACTCGCTGATCGTTTCGCAGCACCCCCACGCTGACGGCGAGACGTCGGCGGCCCACGCCTGCGGCCACCACTGCCAGATCGGCATGATGCTGGGCGCCGCCTTCGGGTTGATGGACCCGGAGGTGCGGCCCCACCTCGGTGGCCGGGTGGCGCTGTTCGCGGTGCCAGCGGAGGAGTTCATCGAGATTGAGTACCGGGACGACCTGCGCCGCGCCGGGAATCTGGAGTTCCTGGGGGGCAAGCCGGAGTTCATCCGGCTGGGGGAGTTCGACGACGTGGATATGGCGCTGATGTGCCACACCACCAGCGTCGAGTCTGAAGGTAAGCTGTGCATTAGCGACACCAACAATGGGATGGTGGCCAAGCGAATACGGTTCATTGGCAAGGGCGCCCACGCCGGCGGCGCGCCCCACCTGGGGATAAACGCCCTCAACGCGGCGTCGCTGGCGCTGATGGCGATTCACGCCAACCGAGAGACCTTTCGGGACGCCGATACCATTCGGGTCCACCCCATCATCACCAAGGGCGGCGAGGCGGTCAGCGCGGTGCCCGCCGATGTCCGGATGGAGACCTTCGTTCGGGGGGCCAACTTCGAGGCCATCCTGGACGCCAGCCGGAAAGTCTACCGGGCCCTGAAGGCCGGGGCAATGGCGGTGGGTGCGGAGGTGGAGATAACCACGATCCCCAGCTACATGCCCCTGAACCAGGACGCGACGATGATGGAGATGTTCAAGGGCAACGCCGTCGACCTGGTGGGCCAGGAGGGAGTGGGATACCGGCGTCACAGCACCGGGTCCACGGATATGGGGGACGTGAGCCAGATAATGCCCGCGATTCATCCTTACGTAGGCGGCGCAACGGGAATTGGGCACGGCGCGGACTACGTGGTGCAGGACTACGGCCTGGCGGTGGTTACGGCGGCGAAGGCGCTGGCGGACACGGTGGTGGACCTGCTGGCAGAGGGTGGCGCCGGGGCAGGCGATGTGTTGGCCCATGGGCGAAAGTTCATGACCAAGGACGAGTACCTGGGGCGCCTGCGCTCGCTGGCTAAGGAGGAGCGGTTCGGGGCGTGAGGGGTGGGGGGGTCGCAGGCTAAAGGCCTAGACCGGAAAAACTTTTCCAGGCCGGGTCAGTAGGCTACTTTTACCGTTCGCCCCGTGCGCGCCGACTCGATGATGGCCTGGGTGACTCGCACCACTCGGACGCCGTCCTCCCCCGAGGCGTGGAACGGCTCGTCCTGCTCTACGGCGAGGTTGAAGGCTTCGGTCTGCGCCTGGTACATGGCCAGCCTATCCGCTTGGTAGGATTCGGTCAGGTGTTGCGTCTCGCTGGTGACCTCTAGCGTGCCGCCCTGGGCCTCCCACAGCGTCTCCTTTAGCCAGATTCGGCCGTGGCTGCCGTAGATGATCGCGTCGTTTACGGTGTCGGGCATGCGGCGGCCGCAGGTGATAGAGCCGATGGTCCCGTCCGCCAGCCGAAGCGACACCACGGCCAGCTGCTCCAAAGGTTGCCGGTCCGTCTGACCGTCTGTGATGGCCGCCACCTCAACGATGGGCTGGCCAAACAGAAAGTAGAGCAGGTCCATCATATGGACCCCGGTGCCCATAAGGGTGGAAGCACCGCCGATCATTTGAGGGTCGTCCCACCACAGGCTGGCGCCGGAACGGGGAGGCGCCCCGGTTCGCCCGCGGGTGCCCATGGCCCACTGGGCGTGTACCAGCGACACGGTGCCCAGCACCTTGTCGGCGAGAAGCTGCCGTACTTTTTGGTGCCCCGGGTGGTAGCGGAGGTGGAAACCCACGCCTAGCTTCACGCCCGCCTCCCGGCAGACGCGCACCATTGCCTCGGCCTCGTCAATAGTGACCGCCATGGGCTTCTCCACCAGCACGTGCTTCCCCGCCTGGGCAGCTATACGGGTGTGCTCGGCGTGGAGAGAGTTGGGGGAGGAGATGAAGACTGCGTCGACGCCGGGGTCCTGGGCCATGGCGTCCAGCGAGTTGTAGGCCGCGGCGATGCAGTGCTTTTGGGCGAAGGCTTCGGCTCGGGCCATGTCTCGGCTGTAGACCGCCGCCAACCGCGTATCCGCGGTCCGGCGCATGGCTGGGACCACCTTCTCGTCAGGGTGGCGGCCGGTGCTGACTATGCCCCAACCGATAGTCAAAGAGCGCCTCGCCTAGACCCGGGCACCGCGCCGCAGGGCGCGGCCAGGCAGCGCGCCGGTGTGGGTGCCGTGATCCATTACCACGGTGCCGTTCACAATTACGTACTCAACGCCGCTGGAGTAGCGTTTTGGGTCACTTTTCACCGTGTTGGCCTTGATGGTCTGAGGGTCGAAGACCACCATGTCCGCCTTCATTCCGTTGCGGAGAATGCCCCGGTCCGAGATGCCCAACCGCTGCGCCGGGTGGCCGGTCATTTTGCGTATGGCATCGTGCAGTAGCAGTTTTCGCTCCTCCCGCACAAACTCCGAGAGTATGTAAGGAAAGGTGCCGTAGGCCATGGGTGGCGGGTAGTCGCCCAGCAGGAGGGCGTCGCTGCCAACCATGTACAAGTCGTGGGTGATGAAGTCCGACAACGTGCCATAGTCGACGATGTCTGCGAAGTAGCATATTCGAAGCTGCTCCTCCAGCAGCAGGTCGCAGAGGGCGTCCACCGGGTGCCTGCCCAAAGCGTCTGCCACCTCGGCCACGGAGCGGCCTTCGAAGCGAAGGTTTTGGGGCTCCTTAAAGTGTGTAACCCACATCTCGTCCCACCCCCGGCCCCGGGGCACAACTTCTTTGCGAAGCCGCTCCCGACCTTCCGGGGAGCGCATCACCTCAATAAGCTTGTCCGGGCCGCCGTCCTGCGCCCAGAAGGGGAAGGTGATGATGATCCGGGTGCCGCCGTACCGGAAGGGAAACATGTCGAACGTCACGTCCAGACCCTCGGCGCGGCCGGCTTCGACGAGGTCCAGGATGGGCCGCGCCCCGCCGGAGTGGGTGACGCGGTGGAACAGGTGGGTGATGTGGACAGGTATGCCGCTGCGCCGGCCAATTTCCACCGCCTCCTTCAGCGGGTCCAGGTACCGGTCTCCCAGGGCGTTGCGCACGTGGGTGTGGTAGATGCCTCCCAGCCGCGCCGCCTCCTTGGAAAGCTCCACCAGCTCATCGGTGTCGGCGAAGCTGCCCGGCGGGTAGTCCAGCCCGGTGGACATGCCAAAGGCGCCGTCCTCCATGCTCTCCCGAAGGATGGCCTTCATATCGGCCATCTCCGCGGTGGTGGCCTTCCTGTCGTCCCACCCCACGCCGCCGATTCGAATTGGGGAGTTGCCGGTGATGTAGGCGATGTTCACCGCTACCTTCCGGTCGAACATTGCCAGGTACTCGCTGACGCTGGACCAGCGCCCCGGAAGCGGAGGGTCGCCGTCCAGGCCTGAGTTGAGCTGGATGAACCGGTCCAAGTCCTCCGGCTTCTTGAAGGGAGCGTAGGAGTTGCCGTCTATTCCTATCAGCTCAGTAGTGACGCCCTGGTGCACCTTGGCCTGGTGCTTAGGCTCGGCCAGGATGACCAGGCCGGAGTGGGCGTGAACGTCAATGAAGCCGGGGCAGACCACCTTGCCGGTGGCGTCCAGCCTGCGGCCGGCCTCCAAGCCGCTCATGTCGCCCCTGAGCACCACTACCGTATCGCCGGTTACGCCCACGGCGCCGAAGAAGCCCGGGTTGCCAGTGCCGTCAATTATCAGGCCGCCGGTTATCAGCAGGTCCAGCATTCGTTACCTCCAGTCACACTTTAGGGGTCCGGCAACGGGGCTATGGGCTCCAGGGCTGGCCGTACTGAGGCCCCGGCATAAAGAATTCCCGCTGGTCTGGTTGACCAAAGCCGTCAAAATCGGTGCGCACCATCCCCGGCGTCTCCATGGCCGCGCGGACGATACTCTTGTTAAAAGGGCTGACCATTTCAGAGTCCATGTAGGACTGAATGGACATCCACATGCACTCTTCGATCTCGTCCGCCTGCATAGCAATGTTGGTGTTCAGCGGAGTGAGCCGGCAGACGAAGTAAAAGTCTGACTTGCCGTGCCGGTAGCCGTGCATCTGTCGCAGGCATACCAGCGATTCGAAATTGGTCTGAATCCCGGTCTCCTCAAGCACCTCGCGCACCACGGCGTCCACCAGGTCCTCGCCGGATTGCAGGGTGCCCCCCGGCAGTTTGTAGTAGCGCGACCTGCCGTTGGGGCGATGCTTCTCGCACACCACCAGCAGCTCGCCGCCGTCGTTGATAACAACGCCCCCCGCGCCGGTGTAGTGGGACGCGAAGGGGGGTATGTAGGCGCCGTCCGAAAGCTGGAAGGTCATCATCAGGTAGTCGTCGCCGGCGTGGTGAAGCTGGAAGCCCGCGTTCACCGCCTCGGGGATCAGCGGCGCCTTGGTCAAGGGCACCTGCAGCCACACTAAAAGGTAGCCGTCCGACTTCCATGCTTCCAGGGAGCGTCCCAGCGCTGCTCGGAAGCCCTCCGGCTCCCGCGGTAGCTTCTCGGGGGAGACGATAATGCCGCGAAATGTGTTGACCTTGGAATCCAGTAGCTCCATTTGTACCTGCCTGTCAAAGTGCGCGTCCGCCGGCGGCGTTTCCAGTCCCGTCCGCAGGCACTGCCTGGTATTTTACTACACGCGGGCGTCAACGGGTCCCAGGCGCGGCGGGTCCAACAGCGCCGGTCCTTCCAGGCCATCGTGGTAAACTAGGTGTTAGACATGGGGAACGTGAACCTTACCGTTCGGTTCTTTGCCCTGTACCGTGAGAGGGCCGGCGCCTCCGTGGAGACCTTTGCGCTGCCGCAGGGCGCCACCGTGGCTTCGCTGGTTGCCGCCGTGCGGCAGCGCCATCCCAACCTGGCCCCTCCCGAGGTGGATATAGTAGTGGCGGTGAACAGCGAATACGCTAGCGCTGAGACATCGCTGTCGGATGGAGACGAGATCGCCCTGATACCCCCCGTGAGTGGAGGCCGAATGTGATCCATATTGCAGAAGATGTGTTGGACCCAACGCCCCTCACAGCGTCCGTGCGCAGAGACGCCAACGGTGCTGTGGTGACCTTCCTGGGGGTCACTCGCCGGACGTCCGAGGGAAGGCAGGTGCTCTACCTGGAGTACGAAGGTTACCAGCCCATGGCGCGGAAGAAGCTGGAGGAGATCCGCCAAGATATCATGTCAAAGTGGCCGGTTCAGGATGTGGCCATCGCGCACCGGGTGGGGCGCCTTGGGATTGAGGATATCAGCCTGGTGGTGGCGGTGGCGTCTCCCCACCGCCGGGAGGCCTTTGAGGCGTGCCACTACGCGGTGGACCGGATCAAAGAGATTGTGCCCATCTGGAAGAAAGAGGTGTTCGAGGACGGAGAAGCCTGGGTGGGTTGCCAGTCGCATCAGATGCCGTCGGTGTCCAGGAATAGCTGAGCCGTTTCGCTAGAGTTGGATTCCCCTTGATACGCGCTTGCTACTTTGTGAAAAATGTTGCATTATCAAAACCCTGTAATTCCCTGGTGGTTAGAGCGGGGTGGCCCCACCCGTTCCCATCCCGAACACGGAAGTGAAACGCCCCAGCGCCGACGATACTGCCTTGGTAACGGGGTGGGAAAATAGGCCACCGCCAGGGAAGTACTTACCCCCATCGAAGAGTGGGGCCAGCACAGTGCCGGGCAGCGTTTCCGCTGTGCTAGGGTGGGTTCTAGGGACGGATATCCGCTGGACCGACGCTTAAATGAGACGAAACGAACACCAAGATGGAATCTCACAGCTTTACACCCAGGAACTGCAGTACCTATAATTGTTAAGTAAGCCCTAGCAAGCCCACTTTATGGCAGCTTGAGCGTTCCCAAGGAATAGTAACAAAGGTCCAGATGACATACTCTACGGCCCTTACACGGTAGCAAAGCGCAGGTAGCCGAAAGGCGAACAGGCGCTGAACTCCCATAAAGGTCTGAAGGGATATACCGATGTCTAGCAGGTTCGAAAAGTTCTCCGAGAGAGCCCGAAGGGTGTTGACCCTCGCCCAGGAAGAAGCGCAGCGCTTCAACCATAATTATATCGGCACGGAGCATATTCTCCTTGGCCTTGTTCGAGAGACCGAGGGGGTGGTGGCTCGTGTGCTGGTCAACCTGGGTATTGACCTGAACAAGGTCCGGGCGGCGGTGGAGTTCATTATTGGGCGAGGCGAAAAGCCGGTACAGGGAGAGATCGGCCTTACGCCCCGGGCCAAGAAGGTAATTGAGCTGGCGGTGGATGAAGCCCGCCGCATGAACCACTCATATATTGGCACGGAGCACCTGCTGGTAGGTCTCCTGCGGGAGGGCGAAGGCGTGGCGTCCGGTGTGCTGGAAAGCCTGGGCGTGACCCTGGACAAGGTGCGGGCGGAGACGCATCGCGTCCTCAGCCAGAACGCACCGGCCACAAGCCAGGGGTCGCGCTCCTCTACCAAGACGCCAACGCTGGACCAGTTGGGAATTGACTTGACGGCGGCGGCCAGGGCCGGGAAGCTGGACCCGGTAATAGGCCGTGACAAAGAGTTGGAGCGGGTTGTCCAGATCATCAGCCGCCGCACCAAGAACAACCCGGTGCTCATAGGCGAGCCGGGCGTAGGCAAGACGGCCATTGTGGAGGCCCTGGCACACCGTATTGTTTCCGGCGATATACCTGAAACGCTCCAGGGAAAGCGGTTGCTCACGCTGGATATGGGCGCACTGGTGGCAGGGACCAAATACCGTGGTGAGTTCGAAGAGCGGTTGAAGAAGGTGATAGAGGAGATCCGCTCCTCGGCCAACTGTATTCTGTTTATTGATGAGATGCACACGATTGTGGGCGCCGGCGCCGCTGAGGGCGCCGTGGACGCTGCCAACATCTTGAAGCCCTCACTATCCAGGGGAGAGCTTCAGACCATCGGCGCCACCACGATGGACGACTACCGTAAGTACGTGGAGAGGGACCCGGCGCTGGAGCGCAGGTTCCAGCCGGTGATGGTGGAAGAGCCCACGGTAGAAGAGACCACCCTCATTCTCCAAGGAATCAGGACCCGTTACGAAGAGCATCACAAGGTCACCATTACTGATGAGGCCCTTTCAGCCGCGGCCAGCCTGGCGGCGCGGTTCATCCCGGACCGCTTCTTGCCTGACAAGGCTATTGACGTGATGGACGAGGCGGCTTCCCGCGTGCGGCTGCGCCACAGCAACACGCCACTTTCGGTCACCGAAACCATGCGAGTGCTTGAGAGCGTCCGCAAGGAAAAGGACGATGCCATAGGCGGCGAGCAGTTCGAATACGCTGCGGAGCTAAGGGGCCGCGAGGAGCGGCTGGAAGAGCAGCTGGAAGGCCAGAAGGAGCAGTGGCACGGCGAGCAGGCGGAGCAGCAACAGCAGCCCGTGGTCACCGACGAGGATGTGGCAGAGGTTGTAAGCCTCTGGACCGGCATTCCTGTTACCAAGCTGGCGGTGGAGGAGACGGAGCGTCTCTTGCACATGGAAGACGAGATGCACAAGCGCATCGTGGGCCAAGATGAGGCCATAACGAGTATTTCCAAGGCAGTTCGGCGCGCCCGTGCCGGTCTGAAGGACCAGCGCCGGCCCGTGGGAGTCTTCATGCTGCTGGGTCCCACCGGCGTGGGTAAAACTGAAATGGTAAGGGCCCTGTCCGAGTTCATGTTTGGCAGCGAAGACGCGATGGTGCGTCTGGACATGTCTGAGTTCATGGAGAGGCACAGCGTGGCCCGGCTCATAGGGGCGCCTCCGGGATACGTAGGGTATGAGGACGGCGGGCAGCTTACCGAGGCGGTGCGCCGGAAGTCGTATCGCGCCATTCTGTTGGACGAGATCGAAAAGGCGCATCCAGAGGTTTTCAACATCCTCCTCCAGATCTTTGACGATGGTCATCTGGCTGACGCCAAGGGCCGGAGGGTGGACTTTCGGAACACCATTATCCTCATGACCAGCAACCTGGGGTCGGACCTTATCCGACGCGAACAGAACCTGGGATTCTCGCTGAAATCGGACGCGGCCAAGACCGATGAACAGGCGTACAACAGGATGCGGGACAAGGTGTTGGATGAGGTCAAGCGCTTCTTCCGGCCTGAGTTCCTCAACCGGATAGACGCGACCATCGTCTTCCACGCGTTGAGCAGGGAACAAATCCTGAGCATCGTGGACCTGTTGTTGGTGGAAGTGACGGACCACCTGGGAGAGAAGCAGATCGCGCTGGAAGTGACCCAGGAGGCTAAAGAGTACTTAGGGGAGAAGGGGTATGACCCCAACTTTGGCGCCCGGCCACTTCGCCGTTTGATCCAGAACGAGGTGGAAGACAAGCTGTCTGAGGAGCTCTTGGGTGGACGGCTCAACGCCGGCGACACAGTCGTCATTGACATGCAGGACGGCGAGATTTCTGTCAAGGTTAAAGAAGTGGAGGTGGCTGTGGCTTCCGCCGCCGCCAGTTCCTAGCCCGTTTAATCGAATGAGAAACTACCGGCCTACCCTATAGGGTAGGCCGGTTTCTTTTTCGGGCTTTGGCCGACATAGGTGGCGTCTGCCAACTGGCACCGCGTGCCGATTCTGCTCCTGATTGTCGGAGATCATAAGCATGCTGTGGCCGTGGTCCTCCATATGCACTGCTATAATGATCCGAGCTGTACCGGCGCCTTCCAATGCCCAAACAAAACAGTAAACGGTCCCTCTTCTTTTGCCCGCACTGCGGCCATGAAAGCGCCCGGTGGATGGGCTTCTGTCCTTCGTGCGGGGAGGGGACACCTCTGGTGGAGGCGCCCAAGGCCGCCCGGAGCACCGGCCTGAGCTGGATGCCCCAGGCTGCCGCCGAGCCGAAGCAACTCTCCTCTATTACCACAGAGGGCGAACAGCGCCTTTCGTTGGGGTTCCAAGAGATGGACCGGGTGCTGGGGGGCGGACTGGTGCCGGGCTCTATGGTGCTCTTCGCAGGTGAGCCAGGGGTGGGCAAGTCCACGCTATTGCTCCAGGCGTTGGCCTATGTGTCCGGCCTGCGTAAGCCGGTGCTCTATGTCTCCGGGGAAGAATCAGAGCGTCAAATTAAGCTGAGGTCTGAAAGGCTGGGCCTATCTGGCGAGGGTATTTTTCTGCTATCTGAAACGGACGTGGATCGGATACTGGAACAGTTGGACCAGGTGCGGCCCAGAGTGGCGGTGGTGGACTCGGTCCAGACCTTGTTCACCGGCGATGCATCCTCCGGCCCCGGCAGCGTTACTCAGGTGCGGGAGTGCTGCCTGCGGCTGATGCGCTGGGCTAAAGCGTCTTCTACGCCCTTGCTCCTGGCGGGCCACGTTACCAAGGACGGCACCCTGGCGGGACCCCGGGTACTAGAGCACATGGTGGACGTTGTGCTCTACCTGGAGGGGGAGAACCTGGGTGTCCACCGTCTGCTGAGGAGCGTGAAAAACCGCTTCGGGTCCACCAATGAAGTGGCCATGTTCCAGATGGGGAGCAATGGAATGGAGGAGGTGCAGGACCCTTCCAAGGCGCTGTTGGAAGAGCGCGGCGTGGCTACGGTGGGCTCCGCTGTGGCGCCGGTTTTGGAGGGCAGCCGGCCTCTACTGGTGGAGGTGCAGGCCCTTACCTCTCCAACTTTCTTTCCCGCGCCCAGGCGCACCGCCAATGGCGTGGACTACAACCGGATGATAATGATTTCAGCGGTGCTCAGCCGCCGCGCCCGTCTGGCCCTGGCCAACCAGGATGTGATTGTGAACGTGGCCGGGGGCATCCGGGTTACCGAGCCGGCTGCGGACCTGGCGCTGGCGCTGGCCATTGCGTCCAGCTTTCGGAACCAGCCAGTGAAGCCTGAACTGGTGGCGGTGGGAGAGGTTGGGCTCAGCGGAGAGCTCCGCTCCGCCCCGCAGATGGAACGGCGGTTGGCCGAGGCGGCGCGGCTGGGTTTCGGTGGCTGCGTGCTCCCGGCGTCCGTCCAGGGCAAGGTGCCCAGGGTGGACGGGCTGGAGTACGTCTTCGCGCCAACGTTGGCCGTGGCGATAAGCCGGTCGCTGATGAGCGGTGCCAGGGAGCCCAGTTCCGACGAGGCGCTGGAGTTCCAAGCGTTGGAAGAGGAACGTATCTAAGCTGTCAGGGTGTTCAATCATACTCCGGTGGAAAGAGGGCACGGCCACGGAAGGTTGAATACCACAGGTTGGAGTCGCCTATGGCGCTTACATGGATGGAGAGAAAGCGGTATGGGCTCGTCCTTCGAGGGCCTTAGGATGAGCGGGTTGGACACGAAGATATCATGAAATAAGCTGCTCTGGCGATGGATGTTACCGTCACAAAGGGTTGCGAATCATAGTTTGGCGGTCTCCACCGTCCTGCTCAGGCAGGTTTACAAAGAATATTTTGAAGGGACACCCTCGGACTCCCGACAGAGGGGCCTGTCCCCTTCTGGGCTTCCCCCAGGGGGTTTTTCAGCGGATGATGGGTGTTATTCTGAAGGCAATTAGGCCTACCCGGATGGCATAAGGGCGCAACCACAGAGGGTTGAATATCAAAGGTGGGTTATAGAACTGGACGCGAGATTGGGACATGCTCTCCCCCCCTGACCCGGATTCTTCGACATCTTCACGGGCCGACTCAGGTTGACGTGATACATAAGGGTGCTTCACTGGCGATGAAGTAACGTGGCCGGAGCCATGGAAGCAGCCTGATGCGCTATCTGTGAAGGAATCCAGGCAGGAGCGTTAACGAGAACCGGGAGTTGGAAGGGGGCGGTGGGGGCTTTGGGGACCTAGCGGTAGGCTTCCGGAGGGCCGCCCTCCAGGTACGCAGTGCCCTGCATGCCGTCGCGGCAGGGGAAGAAGGCCAGTGCTCTGGAGGTGCCCGGACCCACGGCGTTGAAGCCATGGGGCACCCCCTTGGGGATTACCATGGTCTGGTTGGCTTCCACTATCTGCTCGGCGTCTCCAAGCCTTCCTCTGAGCCTTCCCTCCAGGACTACTATCAGCTCGTCGGCTTCATGAGTGTGCAGAGGCGCGCCCGCGCCGGGCTCTACCGTGCTGTAGTGCAGGGTGCAGTCCACTGTGGCGTCGCCACCCGCTACCTGCCAGACGCGATAGTTGGGCCGCCATGGCAGCTCCGGGGCGGAACCGTTGTCTACAACAGGCATTTACCCGTCACTCCGGTTGCCAGCGCAAGTCGGGCTGTCGCGCCGCTCTGGCTTCATCCAACCGCCTTACCGGTGTGCTGTGCGGCGCATCCTTTACCAGGTCCGGCGATTCGGTGGCCTCCCGGTCTATGGCCACCATAGCCTCGATAAAAAGGTCCAGCGTCTCTTTGGACTCCGTCTCGGTGGGCTCTATGAGCAGGGCTTCCTCCACGGTGAGGGGAAAGTACATGGTTGGGGCGTGGAAGCCGTAGTCCAACAATCGCTTGGCCACTTCCAGACCCCGGACCCCCTTCTCCTTTTGCCAGCCGGCGGAAAAGACGACCTCGTGCATGCAGCGCCGGTCAAAGGGCAGACGGTACCGGTCCTTGAGACGGGTCATTAGATAGTTGGCGTTGAGAACGGCGTTCTCGCTGATCTGCCGGAGCCCGGAGTCGCCCAGCGTTCGAATGTAGGTGTAAGCGCGCACCAGAACGCCAAAGTTGCCGTGCCACGCGGACACGTTCCCAATGCTCTTTTCCGGCGTGACCAGGGTGTAGTGAAGCCGGCCGTTTTGGCCGCGTTGTTCCACCACGGGGGCCGGAAGGTAGGGTTCTAAGGACGGCTGGACGCACACCGGGCCCGCGCCGGGGCCGCCGCCGCCGTGGGGGGTGCTGAATGTCTTGTGCAGGTTCAGATGTATCACGTCAAAGCCCAGGTCACCCATCTTCACCTGGCCCAACAGGGCGTTCATGTTGGCGCCATCGGCATATATGAGACCCCCGGCCTTGTGAATTATCTCGCACACTTTCACAATCTGCCGGTCGAACAGGCCCAGGGTGCTGGGAAGGGTGATCATGGCGCCCGCAAGGTCCGGGGTGGCTTCCTGCTGTAGCGCTTCCAGGTCAACGTTCCCCTCGGCGTCGGTGGGTATCGAGACCACGTGGAAGCCGGCCATGGCCGCGGAGGCGGGGTTGGTGCCGTGGGCGCTATCCGGGATCAGCATCTTACGGCGGTGCGCCTCTCCGGCCTCCTGGTGCTGCTTCTGTATCATAAGGATTCCGCTGAGCTCTCCCTGGGCCCCGGCCAGGGGCGCCAGGCTGGCGGCGGACATACCGGTGATTTCCGTCAGGAAACCCTGCAAATGGTGCATCAGCTCCAGCGCCCCTTGCACCTGACCCTCCACCTGTCTGGGGTGTATTGCGGAGAAGCCCGGGATGAAGGCGGCTTCGTCGTTGATCTTCGGGTTGTACTTCATGGTGCAGCTACCCAGGGGGTAGAAGTGGGTGTCGATGGAGAAGTTGAGCTGGCTCAGGTTGGTGAAGTACCTAACCACCTCGGGCTCGGTGAGCTCCGGCAGGTCCAGATTAGACCGAAGCAACTCGGCGGGGGGTGTCTCCTGGGCGGGAACGTCCAGCGGCGGCAGCGCCGCGCCCATTCGGCCCGGAACGCTGGACTCCATTAGCAGGCGACGGCTTCGTCCTCCAATTTGGCTCATCGGCTGAACTCTGACAGCACTCCCGCCAGCGCCTCTATGTGCTGGCGGCTGTTCATCTCCGTGACGCACAGCAGCATGCAATTAGGCATCAAATCACTGATGTCAAGACCGCCAATGATGCCGCTCTCCAGCAGCCGCTCGTTAATGCGGCCCGGGCTTTCCGGGCACTTGATGACCATCTCCTTGAAAAAGACGCCGTTCAGGGGCAAGGAGTAGCCTGCGATACGGCTGATGAGCGAGGCGGCGTAGTGGGACTTGTGGTAGCACAACTCTGCCACGTGACGAAGCCCCTGCCGGCCCAGCGCGGACATGGTAATGGTGGTGGCCAAAGCCAGTAGCGCCTGGCTGGTGCAGATGTTGCTGGTGGCGCGCTCGCGGCGGATGTGCTGTTCCCTGGTTTGTAGCGTTAGCACGTAGCCGGTCTCGCCGTCCCGGTCCACGGTCCTGCCAACCAGCCGGCCTGGCATCTGCCGGACGTACTGACTGCGGGTACAAAATAGGCCCACAAAAGGACCGCCGTAGCTCATGGGGACGCCAATTCCCTGGCCCTCTCCGGTTACTATGTCCGCCCCGTAGTCCCCCGGGGCCCGGAACATTCCCATGGCTACCGGGTCCGCTGAGACTACAAACAGCGCGCCCGCCTGTTGGGCCGCCTGCCGGCAGGCCTCCATGTTTTCAATGTAGCCGAAGTAGCTTGGATACTGGACCACCAGACAGGCCGCACCATCCGGGAGCTGGGGGTTGGCGGCGCTCAGCACATGGATATTGAGACCCTGGGGCCGCGCGTAGGTCTCCACCACGCGGCGGTAGGAGGGAGATACGGTGTCCAGGATGCAGATATCTCCCCTATCCGTAATGCGGCAGGCCATGAGGGCCGCTTCCGCCAGGCTGGAAGCTCCTTCGTACATGCCGTCGTTGGCAACTTCCATCCCCATGAGGTTGCAGACCAATGTCTGGAATTCGTAGGCGGACTGGAGGGTGCCCTGGCTGGCTTCCGCCTGATAAGGGGTGTAGGAAGTGAGGAACTCGCCGCGGGTAATGATGGGCTTCACAATGCTGGGAATGAAGTGGTTGTAGACACCAGCGCCCAGAAACCAACCTCGGGCTCCCACGTCCACGTTCTTGCCCGCCAGCGCGGCCAACTCAGACCGAAGCTCTATCTCTGATAGCGGGGGAGGAATATCCAGGGTTGGGTCCCGGTGCTCCGCCGGGATATCGGTGAAAAGCTCGCCGACGGAGGAGAGGCCCAGGACACGCAGCATTTCGGCGCGGTCCTCCGGGGTGTTGGGCATATAGTGGCTGGGAAAGGGGGTGCCCACGGAGCTCTCCAACGCTAGTGGGCCTCGGACTCTAGGGAGCTGTCGTACTGCTCTGACGTGAGAAGGTTTTCCATTTCCTGTTCCGACACATCGGACTTAACCACCACCAACCAGCCCTTTTCAAACGGGTCGTCATTGACCACTTCCGGGTGGTCAATGATCTCCTGGTTTACTTCCATAACCTCGCCGCTGATGGGGGAGAAAAGGTCTGAAACAGCCTTCACGGACTCGACTTCGCCAAACTTCTGGAACTGGGTCAGCGCGGCGCCGACGCTGGGCAAATCCAGGTACACGACGTCGCCCAGTTGGTCCTGAGCGAAATGGGTAATCCCCACGGTGATACGGCCGTCCGTGCCAACCTTAGCCCACTCATGCTCTTTGGAATACTTGCGGTCCGGCGGGTTCATCAGTCTCGCTTCCTTGAATAGAAGGGTAGCTGGGCGACGGTGGCGTTGGCGAGGCGTCCGCGGATGTCCACTTGAAGGGCTTGGCCGAGGGTGTCAAAGCCGGTGGAAACATAGCCCATGGCGATATTCCTGTCAAGGGTGGGAGAGTAGCCGCCGCTGGTGATTCTTCCGACCTCGTCAGCGTTGGACATGATAGGGTAATCGTGGCGTGGGAGGCTGCGCCCCTCCACCGTCAGGCCCACTAGTTTTCGATTGATCCCATGGTCCCGCTGCCTTCTCAGCGCCGCGGCACCGGCGAAGTCCTTTTCCAGCCGAACGAACCTGTCCAGCCCTGCCTCCAGGGGTGAGGTTGAGGTGTCTATATCGTTGCCATGCAGCGCCAGACCCGCCTCCAGCCGGAGCACATCCCTGGCTCCTAGCCCGCAAGGAGTCATCCCATTGGCAACCAGCGTCTGCCAGAGCCTAGGCCCTCCGGAGGCGTCCAGGATCACTTCAAAGCCGTCCTCTCCGGTATATCCCGTCCTGCCAATGAAGGTGCTTTGGCCGTCCACCTCCGCTTCCATGCTGCCGAAGAACCGCAGGCTGGACGGCTGCCCGCCGCAGAGACCGTCCATTAGCTGGACGGTGGCTGGGCCCTGGATGGCGATCATCACCGTCCGCGTGGTCACGTCGTCCAATTCCGTCTCGGTAAAGAGCTGGGACCGCCACCGGTTGATCCAGCCCAGAACCGCTTCACGGTTGGAGGCGTTGCACACCAGCAGATAGCGGTCCTCCTCCAGCCGGTATGTGACGGTGTCGTCTATGATGCCACCCGCTTCGTTGCACACCAGGGAGTAGCGTGCCCGGGAATTTCGAAGGTTGCGAATGGGACCGGTTTGCACCCATTCCATGAGGTCGGTGGCCTGCGGCCCCCAGATGTAGGCCCTTCCCATGTGTGAAACGTCGAAAATGCCCGCCTTGGTCCGGACTGCTCTGGCCTCATTCAAGATGCCGCCGTACTGCACCGGCATGTCCCACCCGGCAAAGGGGACCATGCGGCCGTTTAAGTCAACGTGGATCTGGTGCAGGGCGGTCTTGTTCAGCGTTTCCGTCAAATGGAGTTCCTTTCCGGGGAGCGTTCCCATAGGGATACTAGGAATTCGCCTGAGGGCTGTCAAGCGCCGGCGGACTCCAAAGCCCGCCGGCCCTTGCAATGCTTTCGACATGGCGGCGGATGTTATAAAGTGTTGTGTCATGGAACGCCGCCATTTCACGTTGGACGAAGCGACTGAGTTGGTCCCCTGGCTGGAATCCCGGTTCCAGCAGACGGATAGGAACGCTGAGACGCTGGAACGACGGCAGAGCCGGGTGGACGTGCTGCTTCGCCGCCGCCGGGGCAACGGTCACGGAAGTATCGGGCAGGAACTCTCCCGCGCCGAGGACGCCCTAAAGGAGGTCCAGGCGGAGATTGGCGCCGTGCTACAGGAAATCATTGAACGCGGCGTTCTTGTTCGCGATATCAAGTCCGGGCTTGTGGATTTTCCCGCGGTGATAGACGGCACGGAAGTCTTCCTGTGCTGGATTCGGGGTGAGGAGGCGATCCGGTACTGGCACGGCACCAACGAAGGTTTTGCCTCCCGCAAACCGCTGTAGCCCGGCCGCAGCGGCCATTGGGCCGGACCCCGGCCAACAGGTAGCTACGAATGGAAACCAGGTCTGCTGATAGCCTGAAGCGCCTAGTCAAGGAGCACGCCCTGGAGATGGGGTTTGACCTGGTGGGGGTGTGCGCCGCCGAGGCCTTCCAGGCCCACGGGGCAGTGACCCTGGAGCGGTTGCGGGACGGGTTGATGGAAGGTCTGCCCTGGTACACTCCGGCCCGGGTGCGCCGCGGCACGGACCCCCAGACCCTGCTCCCCGGAGCCAGGTCCATTATCTCCCTGGGCTTGAGCTATAAAGTCCCGGAGGACGCCGAGCCGACGGTCCTAGAGGGCCGTGTGGCCCGGTACGCCTGGGGTGACGACTATCATCAGGTTATCAAGAGCCGTATGAAGCAGTTCGTTTCCCGGCCATCGCAAGGGCTGGGGCGGGACGTGCGGGCGCGGTGGTACGTGGACGACGGCCCCATGCTGGACCGCGCGGCGGCCCAGCGCGCTGGCATCGGCTGGTTCGGAAAGAACACCAACGTCCTCAGCTCGGATTTCGGGTCGTGGATGTTCCTGGGGCAAGTGGTGACTGACCTGGAGCTGACGCCGGACGCGCCGCTGAAGAAGAGCTGCGGTAGCTGCGTCAGGTGCATCGTCGCCTGCCCCACCGGGGCCATCGTGGCGCCGTACGTCATAGACAACCAGCGTTGCATCTCACACCTTACTATCGAGAACCGGGGCCCCATTCCCATGGAGCTGCGGCCGCTAATGTCCGACTGGGTATTTGGCTGCGACATCTGCCAGGACGTCTGCCCCGTGAACGTATCGTCCATGTATAGCCGGGAGCAGGCGTTCCAGAAGAAGCGGTTCACCACTCTGGAGTTGCTGGATATTCTGAGCCTGACCGAAGATGAGTTCCGGCGGAGGTTCAGCAAGAGCCCCATCAAGCGGGCGAAGCTGTGGGGGCTGAAGCGGAACGCCTGCGTGGCCCTGGGCAACGCAGGGGACCGGCGCGCCGTACCGGCGCTGGCGGGGGCGCTGCGCTGCGAGACGCCCCTGGTGAGGGGCCACGCCGCCTGGGCGTTGGGCCGGCTGGGTGGGGGCCAGGCACTGACGGCGCTAAAGGGCGCAATGACGTTGGAACGGGACGAAGGGGTGAGGTGGGAGGTCAGCGCCGCGCTGGAGAGCTTCGCCCGCTAACGGCTGCCAAGGGGGGAGCCGTGGGAGATGTTGCCGGGGCGCCTTGTTTCAGGACTAGGGCGTAGGCTCTTTCTTTTGACGTCTCTTGTTCAGGTTGTACTTCATGTCTCTGATAAAGAACCCTAGCCCGGTGAGGAAGGACACAACCAAGACGACCAGCGCCGGCGCCAGGGCGATCATGGCAATGTAGGCGATAATCCAGGGAACGGCTTCCAGGCGGTCCATCTACCGATTCTACACCCGTGACGTGACGTGGTAAACGATTGGACGCCGAGAGGCCCGGGGAAGCGCCATCCCACCGGACTGACGCCTGGCGTTTCCCTTCCCGACTGTGGGCCGATGCTAGCAGGCCCGGCGGAACGGCGCACCATGCCAACCGGTTGCGGGGCGTCGCGCCCGCAAATATAATTGGCAGGCCCGGTGGTTGGGTATGATTGGATGCCCTGTCGGCGGCCGGCTTGCCAGAGAAAGGAGCCCCAGGTATGGCGGATAGGCTAAAGGACAAGGTTGCCATAATCACCGGAGGCGGCTCCGGTATCGGACGCGCCACGGCGGTCCTATTCGCCCGGGAAGGGGCCAAGGTGATGGTGGCAGACCGCAACCGCACCGGGTCGGAGCAGACCCTCAGCGCCGCTCGGGAGCTGAGCCTTGACGTGGAATCTGTGGGCGTGGACGTTTCCAAGTGGGACCAGGTACAGGGGATGGTGGATGCCACGGTTAACCGCTTCGGACGGGTGGACATACTGGTGAACGCCGCCGGGGTGCTGGTGTTGACGCCGCCCCTGGTCGAGGTCGAAGAGCGGGACTGGGACCTTATCATGAACACGAACTTGAAGGGGCTTTTCTTCTGCTGCAAGGCCGCCATCCCCGCGATGATAGAAAGCGGGGGAGGATCCATCGTAAACATCGCCTCTATGGCGGGCGTTAGCCCGTACACCAGGTCCTTACCATACTCGGTTAGCAAGGCCGGGGTGATTCATCTCACGACGCTGACGGCCAGCCAGTACACCTCCAGCGGGATCCGGGTGAACTGCATCGCCCCCGGCACGGTGGACACGCCCCAGGCCCGTGGCAGCACCCAGAGCACGGCAGCCATTGAGCAGGCCATAGCGACGCACCCTATGGGGCGCATCGGCACGGCGGAGGACATTGCCAACGTTACCCTTTATCTGGCATCAGACGATGCTTCGTACATCAGCGGTGAAACTATCATTGCCGACGGCGGTCAGAGGACGATGAACACCCGCGTATAGGCTGGGGAGGTCCCATGGATAAGCTTGCGGATATAGTTAACAAGGCTATCGCGGACTACGGCTTCCGGCAAATAGCCCAGTGGAGCCCGGAGGACGTAATCAGCCAGTGGGGCCTTTCAGAACAAGAAGCGGCGGTGCTATCCGGCCCTATCAAGGATGAGCTGGACCGGCTGCCCGTGCCGGTGGAACCCGGCGACATCCCGGCGGAAGAGAAGCGCCTGGCGGAAGTCATTCGCGGCGCTTTGTCCTGACCGGGCAGAGTCGCGCCGCGGGATTGCCTGGCGGGACCTGGCTCACCGCGAAACCAAAGCATACTCCATCAAGAAAGAGGTGACCCATGGCGCTGAGCACAGCGGAGGCGCAGAGGATACTCCAGGCCGCACAGGCCAAAGCCCAGGAAATGGGGGTTAAGGTGGGAATATCCGTGGTGGACGGCCGCGGCGACCTGCTCACCATGGTGCGGCTGGACGGCGCGTCTTGGAGGTCGCCAATCCTCTCGCGTGGCAAGGCCATGGCGTCGGTAACGTTTGGAATCTCCAGCGGGGACTTGGCGGAGCGGGCCAACACGCCGGTGATGCAGGCGATGATGATCTCTCAGGCTGGGAATTTTGTCCCGGGTCAGGGAGCGCTTCCCATTAACCGAGGTGGTGAGGTGATTGGCGCGGTGGGCGTCAGTGGGGGCACCTCCCAGGAGGACGAGGACATCGCAAGGGCGGGCATCAACGCCCTTTAGCAACCTGCGCTAGGCGGGCCGGCGCCTTAACGACCTCGCCGGTCGCTGAGGGACGGCCTACACCCCCGCCCTCTGCTAGCTACCGTGCGGACGACGGATTATACCCCAGTATTAGCTAGGGGCAGGCGTCCTTCACCGCGTTGGAGAGGGCGGCAAGCCGCTCCTGGTTGGAGTCTCGGTCTCGGACGCCGTTGGTGATTATAGCCACCGCCAGCCGTTTGTCCGGCTCCACCCACGCGATGCTGCTTCCCAGGCCGCCGTGACCATAGGTGGCGCCATAGCGTTCGTCGCCTCGGTGACGACCCATGGCCGGGTCGTCCAGAGCGACGCCTAGCCCTAGCTTCACCTGCCTGTCGTTACCCACGTCTTCGCCCTCTTCCTGGAGTACCGCAAAGCCCTTGACGATGCCTGGACGCACGAGGTCCACGCCGTCCAGGGTGCCGCCCATGGAGAGCATGGCGTAGAAACGGGCCAGGTCTCGGGCAGTGCTGATGCCGTTGGCGGCGGGTATAACGGCCTGGTGGATTTCGGGGCGGTTGAAGATGTCCACCAGCGGTGGCTTTTCCTCTTCGACCATCCAGCGGAGCTTGGCAACCCGGTCCTCCTGGTCCGGAGGCAGTCCCAAGTAGAAGTCGTCCATCCCCAGGGGTCCGGTAATTTCCTCTTTAAGGAACAGGCTAATGGGCCTGCCATCAACCCTTCTTACGACCTCGCCGATCACCCAACCGAAGTTGAGGGAGTGGTAGGAGATCACCTCGCCCGGCCTGTACCTGAGCTTGGCGTTTTCAATGGCCGTCACGGCCGCGCCCCAGTCAGCCATCTTTTCAGGAGTGAGCTCCGGCGGGGTGTCTGGGAATCCGCCCATATGGGTCAAGATGTGCCGTACTTCTACGTCTTCCTTGCCGTTTTTGGCGAACTCCGGCCAATACTCCGGTAACCAGTGACCCAGCTCAATCATTCCACGGGACCACATAATGTGCCAACAGAAAGCGGCCAATGCCTTGGTGCAGGAGAAGATGACGAATAGGGTATCTTTGTCCACCGGCTTACCGGTGTCCGGGTCGGCAACCCCACCGTGGAGATCCAGCACCAGCTTTCCGTGGCGGTACACGGCCATGGCCGCGCCGGGGTGCAGACCCTGGTCCAACTGCTGTTGAAACAGCGCCTTCACGTTGTCGAGCGCCTTTTGGTCCATTCCAACTACTTCTGCGGGCGTAACCATCCCTGACACCTACTAGCTAAATTTTTCTTGCCGGCGTAGCCTCTTACAGCCTTGTTTGGCCACGGGACACAATATAATATCCCTGGCAGTTTAAGGTCAACTCGGGCAAACGATGGACCCTGTTGTTAAGGCGGACACTGACGCATGAGATTAACGGCTGACGTGGTAATCATTGGCGGCGGCGTTATGGGGTGCAGCACCCTCTACTACCTGGCGAGCCTCGGTATGAAGGACGTGGTCCTTCTTGAGCGAGATGTTCTGGGCTCCGGCTCCACGGGACGCTCTCAGGCAATACTTCGGATGCACTATTCCAACCGCATAACCTCCTCCATGGCCTGGGAAAGCTTGAAGGTGTTCAAGGATTTCGACCAGCGGGTGGGCGCACCGTCCGGCTACGTCAAGACCGGCTACGCCATCATCGTCGGGCCTGAAAACCGCGGGCCGTTGGAAGAGAACGTGGCCATGCACCGCAGCGTTGGAATAGAGACCAGCGTCATCTCCCAGGAGGACTTGGAAGAGGTTGCCCCCATGCTAACCGCCGGCGACGCCGGAGGCATAGCCTACGAGCCGCAGTCAGGCTACGCCGACCCGTACCTGGTCACCACCGGCTACGCCCAGCGCGCGCGAGAGATGGGCGCCGAGATCCAGATGCGGGCCCCGGCCACGGATATCCTGGTTAGTGGAGGAAAGGTGACCGGCGTTGTCACGGAGCAAGGCGCCATTGAAACGCCCAGGGTGCTCATAGCATCGGGGCCCTGGTCTCAGCGGCTCTTCGGCCGGCTGGGGATTGACGTACCGTTGAACACAACCCGCCACCAGATAGTTACCATTCGCCGGCCCGAGGGAATGCTTCCAACTCATCCTGCGGTGGGTGACATAATCCAGGAATTCTCGTTCCGGCCCGATTCCACGGACCTGACCCTCATTGGCATCGGTGAGGAGGATGTGGATGACCCTGAAGCGTATAACGAGAGCGTGGATGCCTCCGTAGTGGAGGACGCCATCACCAAGCTGGTAAACAGGATGCCCGCCATGGAGGACGGCTATTTCCGTGGCGGTTGGGCCGGACTGTTCACCAACACACCGGACTTCCACCCGATCATGGACCGCGTCCCGGGGGTGGAGGGGCTGTTCTGCGCCGTTGGCTTCAGCGGCCACGGCTTCAAGCTTTCACCCATGATAGGGCTGTGCATGGCGGAGCTGATATCGGAGGGGCGAGCCACAACCTTTGACCTGAGCCCGCTGCGCTACACCAGGTTTGAGGAAGGGGACCTGCTCCAATCGCGGTACCCTTACCACGTGCTGGCCTAAGCCCTGCCGCCGGATGAGCGCCGCTGAAGCGCGAATCGCCGTTCGAGTGCAGCCCGGCGCCAAAAAGGAAGCCATCCTGGGTTTTGCTGACGGTGTCCTGCGCCTCCGAGTAACGGCCCCTCCGGTGGAAGGCCGGGCGAATGATGCGGTGCTGGAACTGGTCGCCCGGGCCGTAGGAGTAGGGCCCTCTCACGTGACCCTGCTCCGGGGCGCCCGCTCCCGGGATAAGCTGCTGCGGATTGACGGCGTGAGCCAGCAGCGGGCCGAAGATGTCCTGTCTCAGGGAGCGGCCTAACCGCCGTACAGTGGAGACCCATGGTGGTGCACCATCAGCCATTTATCGTCCTGTTTGCGAAACATGTTGGTGGTGAGCACCCGGAACTCGCTGACGTTGGTATCCACCACGCTGGTGATGTTCTCAACGCAGATTACCCAGGCGAAGTCGCCGGCAACGTGGACCTGGGCGTCTGTTATTCGGAAGTTCATCAGGCTGGTGTTCTCGAATATTCGAGCCCAACTGCTCATCACGTCCGCCCTGCCGGTGATAAGTCCCCAGCCCGGATGGACGCAATGCACCGCATCCCCATGGCCCCAGACGGCCTCCATCTGAGGCATCTCCAGCGTTTCAAAGGCCCGGTAGAAGGAGAGGTTGGCCTCCCCCACCGCTCGGGCTTCGGGCTCCTCTGCCGGCATTTTGGACACCCCCCGTCTGGACGTTCGCGCCTAGCCGCAGTATATCCGGTGAAGGCGGCGCTCTCAAACGGCCGCTGCCTACAGCCGAATGGGAACCGATACTCCGCGAGCGGCTTCTTGACAAGACATTACGCGAGGAATAGCTTAAGCAAAGCGGCGAAGGCCCTGGGTCTGTTGCCGGCACATGTGACCATCAAGGGGGCTACGGGTGTTCACCAAGATTGCGATTGAACAGCTATTCGCGGAGTTGAGGCGCTCCTATTTCCGGTCGCCGGACTGGGAGTACCTGAATCGGCAAGCCCACCTGGGCATCGCCAGCGACGATGGCGGCGGTTCCATAGATGGCATAGATTCCAGGGTTGTGGCCCTGATAAAAGAACACCGGCCTCCGAAGGAATAACGCGCCGGCCCTAGCGCCTCGGACCCGCTCACTCGGACGGCTGCTGATGGAAGGCGGGGCCTACCGTAACTGGAGTCCTTCCAGGTCAGTGGGCCGCTCTCCGGTAACCGCAAACCTGGCCAGCCGTTCCCCAATGACCGGGGCGAATTTGAAGGCCCGTCCGCTCATCCCGCACCCGTAGATAAGCCTGGCGTTGCCGTCCCAGGCGTCCAGTATGAAGTTGCCGTCCTTAGAGCGGTCGTAGAAGCACATGTGGGTCCTTTCGACCTTTGCGTCCTTCAGCGATGGGACGAACCGCGCCACCATTTCCACCACCCGGGCAACTTCGCCCTCCTCCACCTCCGCCCGCTGGCCGGGGTGGTTGATGGGTCGGTAGGGATTGTCGTCCCCCACCTTGATGACGCCGTTGTGCGCTGGGAAGCCGTAGCAATCGGTGCTGAGGGAGATAAACACCGGCATTTTGCCCTGCGTAAGCGCGTCCCCTCCCACCGGTGGCGTCAGATAAAGCACCGGCTGCTCGTTAAGCTTCAGCGCGCCCTCCGGCAGTGGCAGCAGGTCACCGGTCCAGCCGTTGAGCGCCACCACTGCCGCGCCGGCGCGTTCCTCCTTGCCGCCGTCCAGCTCCAGGACACAGCCGGAACCGTCCGCGGAAATCCTGGCCACTTTGGTGTGAGGCCGGTACTCAACTCCCGCGCTCAGGCACAGCTCCAGCAGCGCCGAGACCGCCACGCCGGCCTCCAGTAGGCCGGCCTCCTGGTCCAGCACTGCCTCCTCAATAACACCAGCGTTAAACTGCGGGAACCGGCCCGACAGCTTCTCCGGCGTCAACCGTTGGTATAGGACCTTCTGGTCGTCCAGCACCTTCAGCGATTCGGACATCCACTCCCCGGGACTGGCGTAGGGCCAGACGTGCCCGCCAACGTATGTAGGGTCGCGGCCCCGGTGCACCAGGAAGAGGACGCCAATGCGGCGCAACAGCGCTTGGCCGGAAGCTTTGGCGATCTGCTCCCACCTGTTGCCCGCCTCCTTGGCCCAGACGGTGTGCCACGAATCAGGCCCGTGCAGGTATCGGAAAACCCGGCTCTGGTCAGTGGAGGCGGCGTCGGGGTGGCCCGTTTCGACCGCTTCGTACAGCCGAACCTTGACGCGGCCCGCGCCCCGGACGGCGGCGGCGTAGGCCGTCGACAGCCCAATTACACCACCGCCCACCACGGCGACGTCGCTCCGGGCGATGCTGTCGAAGGGTTGGTAGATGCTTTCCATGAAATCCTACTCCAATTTCAGCAAGCTGAGCCGAATCCATAGGAGGTGCCACACCTGTCTTCGCTCTTCATCGAGGAGACGCCGCGACAGGTTGCGGCGGCAGGCGTCCACGGCCTGGCCTGCAAGGAACCCCCAGCTTCCCGGCTCCTGGGCCTTCCACCGCCGGACGGCCTGGGCGTTAGTCTCCACGGTGGTTTGCACGGCCTGTTCGATGGCGTTGAGCGTGGCCCTCTCGGCAGACATTCCAGGCGTTAGATGAACTTGGCCTGAGTGCGGCTGGCGGCATAGTCTATGTAAACCGTAACCACCTCGCCGAAGAAGTTCACGGCCTCGGTGCCCTGCTCCCGCGCGCCCACACCGGAGGCCTTCATCCCGCCGAAGGGCAGATGCACCTCGCCTCCCAGCGTGGGAGAGTTGATGTGAACCATGCCCGCCTCCACCTGGTCCACGTACTGGAACCCCTTGCTCAGGTCGTGCGTGTAGATCGAGGAGGAGAGGCCGAACTTGACGCTGTTGGCCAGCCGGATGGCGTCGTCCAGGTCGACGGCCTTGAACACCGTCAGCACCGGCCCGAAGATCTCTTCCTGGGCGATGCGCATGTCTTCCTGCACGTCGGTGAAGATGGTGGGCTCGACGTAGTAGCCGCCGTCGTACTCGGGGCCGGTGAGGCCCCTCCCACCGTAGGCCAACCGGGCGCCCTCTTCCGTCCCGATGCCGATGTACTCCATGATCTTACTGTACTGGGACTCGCTGGCCGTGGGGCTGACGTCGATCCCTTCGTCCATACCGTCGCCGATCTTTAGCTGGCTGGTCTGGCGAATCAGCTCTTCGATGAAAGGCTCGTAGATGGACTCCTCTACAATCACCCGGCTGGTGGCGGTGCACCGCTGCCCAGTGGAGCCGAAGGCGCCTTGCACCACGCCTCTCAAAGTCTTGTCAATGTCCGCGTCCGCCAGCACTATCACGGCGTTCTTACCGCCCATCTCGCACTGCACCTTTTTCAGGGTTTCCGCCGCCTGGACGTACAGCCGCGAGCCTATCTCCGTGGAGCCGGTGAATGAGATGCCATTCACCTTTGGGTGGTTCACCAGGCAGTCGCCCACGGAAGCGCCGGGGCCTGTCACCAGGTTAAGCACCCCGGGCGGAAGCCCTGCCTCTTCAAACAGCTCCACCAACTTGACCGCGGTGAGAGGCGTGGACGAGGCGGGTTTGAACACCAGCGTGTTGCCGCAGACCAGGGCCGGGGCGATCTTCCAGGCGGGTATGGCCAACGGGAAGTTCCAAGGGGTAATGATGGCCACCACACCCAGCGGTCTGCGGACGGTGTAGGCAACGGTGTTGGTCAACTCAGAGGGCGTGGTGTAGCCGAACATACGGCGCCCTTCCCCGGCGGCGTACTCCATGATGTTCATGGAACGCTTTACTTCCCCCATGGCGTCAGGGAGGGTCTTCCCCTCTTCCAGGGTGATGCTGCGGGCGAACTCGTCCTGGCGGTCCCGCAACAGCTCGAAGGCCTTGTAGAGGATAGCGCCGCGTTGGGGCGCAGGCGTGCCTGCCCAGGCTTTCAGCGCGGCGTGGGCCGCCTCCACCGCGGCTTCGGCGTCCGGCACCACAGCGGCCTGGACTGCGCCTAGCACCTGATCGGTGTGGGCCGGATTGGTTATCTCATAGGTGCGCCCAGAGGCTGATTCCACCCACTGACCGTCGATAAAAATCCGGTGGGTTGGGACTTGAACTGCTTCCATGGCCTGCCTCCGGCTGATGATGGCGCCTAGCGTAGCATTGGGTTTATGGTGCGGCAAGGGGACGCGTTTCCTCAGATGAAACCTGGGGCTAGGTTATAATGCCGGTCTGCCCTATTAGTTGGGCTCGTTTATAAAATTTAGGGCGTATTGAGGGGGACAACTGATATACCGTACAAGAGCTTTTACCGCTGCGCTGGCGCTAGCCATGGGGTTTGCAGTGGCCTGCGGTGGGGCGACGCCAACGGCTACCATTACCTTTGTTCCAACGGCAACCAACACTCCCGCGCCAACGCCTACCCCAACCAGGACGCCGCTGGAGATCACCCGAGAGTTGCTGCCGGCCCTGGTGTTGGACACGGATGCCGGCAGGTCCGTGATTCCGGGGGTGGAGCTGGACGAGGAGGGGACCGGCTTCCTAGATGCCGCAGATGCCGCCGATGACACGTTAGACCCCGAGGATACGGCGGAGGAGCTGGCCGGCGCGGGTTACAAGATAGGATACGAGTTGGTGTTCCAATTGCCCGGCTCAGCGGTGTTCATCAACAGTACGGTGCATCTATTTGAAGCACCCCAAGATGCCGACGCCTACATAGAGCGTCAGTTGGCGGATTTTAATCGGTTTGCGGGGCAAGAGATCGAAGAGGGCGTGACGCTGGCGGAGTTTGCGCCAGCTATAGCGCCGGACGTTGGCTCTGGAGCCAGGGGAGGCAAGCTGGTGGTCGAATTCTCGGAGGGCCGGGCCCAGAGCACGGGGCTCTTCTGGCGTCGCGACCAGGTGGTTGCTTTGGTAGCCATTATTGCGTTCGACGAAACAAGCCGGATCGATGAGGTGACCGAGTTGGCCATCCTGATGGACCGCCGGATTGACGGAGTGCTGTCCGGGGAGATTGTCGCGGCTCCAGTTGCAACCCCAACGCATACGATCCGTGGGAATCCCAACGAGATAGCCGTAGTCGCCGGGTACAACCTGGAGGCCATGTTGCCTACCCTGGAGGACCTGCCCGAAGGCGCCGTGCTGGAGAGCGAGGGCTTCGATCTTTCGACGGATGCCGTGGCGGCCTACGAGCGGGAGTTCGGCGCCAGCTGCGTGGTGTTCGAATTGGGCGGCTCGCAGGTAACGAAATTCACTGGGAGAGTGGAGCTGACCGAATCAGCGGTGGACGCCAGAGGACCCGTCTTGATCATGAAAGGTGTGGGCCCGGCGGTGTTTGGAGAGCTGGTTGGCGCCCCCTTTGCTGAAGGAGCTGGGTTCGAGGCTGAAAGCTTGGAGTTTCAGGCGCTTGAGATCTCTGATGTAGGGGATGCCTTTGCAGGCTTCCTGATGAAGATGGACACCTCCGGCGGCGACTTTGACGCACACATGCTTTTCTTCGCTGTTGAGCGCATCTCGGTGCAGATGATAGTGATGGGGCCGGCGCAGAATCTGGAGGTGGAGGACACCCTCTCCCTGGCCAGGCTGGTGGAGGGAAAGGTTATAGAAAACTCGCTGGGGGGCTCCAGCGGTCCGCCGGGGGTGTCCGGCGAACAGGTCCCGTTGATGCCTTTGCTGTTCCCTCCCTCCAACCATATCCCAGTGGGTGAATTTTTCAATGACTACAACACCATCCCTCCAACGTCCGGCCCGCACTGGGGCCCGGGTTGGGCGAGCTGCGGCATCTACGAAGATGAGTCGAAGGTGCCGAACGAGCGGATAGTTCACAACATGGAGCACGGCCAGGTGGTCATCAGCCACAACCTCACCGACGAGGCTGAGCTAGGGCAGCTTGTCGAGCTGGTAAGGGAGATGCCGGGCCTCCGTGAATGGCTGATATTGCGACCGTATTCAAAGCTACCGCCGGGAGAGGTGGTGATCCACTCCTGGGGCTGGCTGGCCCGGTTCGACGGTGTGGATCCGGAAGGGCTGACCAGTTTTTATAGGTCTCATCACGACCAGGCGCCGGAGAGCATTCCGTGTCTTTGACAAGAAGCAAGGCTCCTGGCGATTAGGTCAACTAGCTTGTGTCCACTCGTCTATCAGTAAAACCAATCACCGGACAAGAATGTCTAGGGAGAGGCGAGCGGCATTGTTGACCCGGTAGACGGAAGGGGGAAGAGGTAATCCAAGTGGCGTGGTTGACTAGGCGTTGGTTGGTATTAGTCTTGCTGGCAATGGCCGCAACCCTAACGGTGGTGGGATGTCGGCGAGCGGCTGACGCCGAAGTCTCCGGAGAGACCTCCTCTGCGATCTCCTCGGACCCCGTGGCACCCGCAAGGCAAGTGATTACGGAAGAGATGCTGCCTCCTATGCTACTGACCGCGGAGGAGGTGGTCCGGCTATTCCCTAGCGCCAGGTCAGTCTTTGATAGGAGTAAAGTCGTCAACAACCAGGAAGCCATTGCTGCCACCTTGGACCCCACCGATACAGGCGATGATTTTGGTCAAGCCGGACGATTGTCCGGATACCGGAATCCCTTCTATGACAGCGAGGCAGCATTGGCGCTTTTTAACCATGTCGATCTTTTTGATTCTTCAGAGTCGGCTGCGGCGTTCATGGCATTGGTATTAAATGACCGGAACCGATACGCTGGTCGCAGGGTTGAAGAGGGCGTATTTCTTAAGGAGTACGAACAGATACCACGACCAGGACTGGGAAATGGAGGTGAGGGTCGGCGGGAAGCATTCGATTTTTACGATACCCAGATTTATAACACGTCGGCCATGTGGCGACGCGACAACATTGTGGCAGTTGTTGGTATAAGCGGCAGAGACGAGATGGACTGGTGGCACATGGTTACATTTCTAGCCACTATGATGAACAATCGAATCGACCGGGTGCTAGCTGGCGAGATACAAGCACCTTCTCATCGAGCTGATCCTGAAGTCGATTCCGCCGTTTACAAAATGGCGGCTCTGGATGCTGGCTACGACCTGGAGGCGATGTTGCTTACATCACGGGATCTCCAGAATGTGTCTGTGGCGACAGAAGTGAGCTATTACCAATCCCCAGACGCGGTTGCTTCTTTGCAACAGGTAATCAGAAGTAGCGGGTTCTCATCTAGGTTCAGGGATTCACTCGTCGAGCAAATCGTTGTGGGATTAGCATTAACGAAGTCAAGTTTAGAAGCTGCGGAGGCGCTTGAAGGGATACGAGGAATCCCTGAACAGTACTTAGAAGAAGCATGGTTAGACTATATTGAAGCACAAGCAGGATATACACCCGATCCATTCAGTGTGAAGGTGGTAAAGGCAAAGGACCTGCAAAACTCCCATGGGTACATTTTCCACGAAGGAGTCGCCTGGGGCGATTATGACTGGCATAGACTATATTTCGTCGTAGGCCGCGTGTCCGCGGTAGTTAACGTTGTAGGCCCGGCAGGCCGAGTAAAGTTGGAGGATACGATGTGGCTGGCGCGGTTGGTAGAAAAGAGAATAGTGAAGCACTCCCCACATTAGCAGCGGGCGGATGTGGAATGACTGTCAAGGGAGGCAAAAGATGACCGAAGCGCTGTACCACCAGGACAGCTACGCCAGGGAGTTCGAGGCGATTGTCACCCAGGTGACGGACAAGGGCGTAGTGCTCGACCGCACCGCATTCTACCCCGGCGGCGGCGGCCAGCCCTCGGACACGGGGACGCTGGAGGCCGGCGGCAAAGGCTACCGCGTGATGCGGGTAACGGGCCGCGGCGGCGTGATAGTCCACGAGTTGGAGGGTGATTTCCCTGGAGTCGGAACGACGGTAAATGGGGAAATAGACTGGGAGCGGCGGTACCAGCTTATGCGCACCCACACCGCGCTGCACATCCTCTGCGGGGTGATCTGGCGAGACTTCGGCGCCCAGGTGACGGGGGGTGACATGAAGCCCCTGGAGGCGCGGATGGACTTTGAGCTAGAGAGCATGAGCGCCGATTTCGCCGAGGACGTGGAGCGGCGCGTCAACGCGGAGGTGGAGCAGCAGCGGCCGGTACACGCTCGGAACCTGCCTCGCGAGGAGGCGTTCCAGATCCCGGACCTGATTCGCACCAAGATAAACCTGTTGCCGGAGCATATCGCCGAAGTGCGGATCGTGGACTTAGAAGGGTTGGACCTTCAGGCGGACGGTGGAACGCACGTGGCGAACACCCGGGAGGTGGGGCACATCCGGGTAGTTGGGCACGAAAGCAAGGGGCGCATCAACAAACGGCTCCGTATAGCGGTGGATGCCGGTTAAGGCGGACGGCGGTCCGGGAGCCTACCGTGGCTGAGCACTTCCTGGGCATAGACGTGGGCTACTCCAAGACGCGCCGCTCCACCGGGCTGTGCCTGCTCACGATTGACGGCGATACGGCCCGCTGGGAGCTGCTCAACACCGGCACCGATGAGACCGTCCGGCTGGATGACCTGCGCCGGCTGGTCCCCCAGGGAACGCGGATAGAGGGGGTGGGCATAGACGGACCCCTCACGTCCGGATTGCGGGTGGTCAACCACTACCGCACCTCGGACGCGCTGCTTTCCCGCGGTTGCTTCCGATTTCGGGGAAAGCCAGGCCAGACAAACGTGCCCACCGGACAGCAGTTGCACCAGCACGCCACCAAGCTGGCAAATCTAGTCCTAAAGGTTCAGTCTGACCAACATTTTTCTATCTCTGGATCCACGCATCCGGACAAGGTAGACCCCTACCGGCTGCTGGAGGTATTCCCCAACGCCTTCCTCGCCGTGTTGCTGGATGACGCGGAATTCCCGGTGCTGAAGCGGGACGCCTCGGACCGGTTTTGGGAGATTGCCGTAGACCAGGGCTACCTGGACCGCCTCCTAGGGTTGATCGCGCCCGGCGTAACTCCGGCGTTGGCTTGGGGAGACGTCCGTGACCACGACCACCGGGCCGCGCTGGTGTGCGCCCTGGCCGCCATGGCGGTGGCCCGGGGCCGGTACGTCGCCGTTGGCGATCCGGTTGACGGCGACATCTTCCTCCCACCCCTGAAGGCCTGGGGCCGGTGGGCTGGACCGGGCGCTTGGGCCGAGGTGGAGCTGTGCAGGAACGTGGAGCCGGTTCGCCAGAACAAGGGTGGCCACCCCAACCACGAGAAGGCCAGGCTGCTGCGAAACGGGCAGGTCTGGCACTAACGGACGGCCCCGGCTATCTGGGCCACGACAGGACGCGGATGGACGCTTGGATGCTGCGGTCGCATGACGGGGCGACCTGGGGCGCAAGTTGGTAAACTGTGCCCAGCATAGGCAGGACATGTGCTACGTTGACCGGAAAAACCAGGCCGTTGAAGGTCTCTCCATCGTCCCTAAACCTGTTGCGGGAGTGTGCCCGCTGCTTCTGGCTGCAACTGAAGAAGGGAACCCGGCGACCAAGGAGCCCCTTCCCGTCGCTGCCCTCGGCGCTGGACCGGCTGGCCAAGGCAGCCTGCAAGCCTTACCACGGCGCCGACGTGCTGCCGCCTTTCCTGAAGGACACCGGGCTGGAAGGGCGCCTGGTGGACCCGCACCTGAAGGCCTGGCAGGACCCTGACACCGGCCTGGTGGTGTCAGGGTTTCTGGACGAGTGCCTGGAGATACCGGGCCGGGGCTTCGCGCCGCTGGACCACAAGACCAGGGGGTCCCGCACGGAGCGCATCAATGCGTCTTACTATGTGCAGCTAGATATCTACGCCCTGATGCTCCAGGGCAACGGCCGGCAGTTGCTGGGCGAGGGATTCCTGGTCTACTTCATCCCCGAATTTGACGTCGAGACCCCGTGGGACCCGGTGCAACCGCTGCCCTTTAGCGTGGACGTGCGGCGTGTCCGGACGAGCGTGCGAAGGGCTATGGAGCTGGTGCGGCAGGCCAGGAGCGTGCTTGACATGGCCGAGGCGCCGGAAGCATCGGAGCGGTGCGAGCACTGCCGTTGGGCCGCCCAGGCGGCGGAGGCGATGGGAAACGAGGCGGCGCAACTGGAATTTCCAACCGTGGACAGTGGAGGCTAGGAGATGGACGTGTACGAGGCTATCCGGCGCCGAGTAGCGGTGCGGGACTTCACCTCGGCGCCGGTGCCGGAGCCGGTGATTCGTAAGATACTGTGTGCGGCCCGATGGGCGCCCAGCCAGCGGAACCGTCAGCCATGGCACTTCATAGTGGTGCAGTCCAAAGAGACGCTGGAGCGGATAGGCGGGCTGGCCTCCTCCGGCGAGTACATCGCGGGGGCCCCGATGGCCATCGCGGTGGTGATGTCCAACGCTCGCATGGCCCAGTTTGACGCCGCCCGGGCTATTGAGAATATGATTCTCACTGCCTGGGCCGAGGGGATAGGCACCTGCTACGTGGGAGCGATAGACCGGGACGCGGTGAAGCAAATGCTGGGGGTCCCCAAGGAGATGGAGCTGATCACCGTCATGCCCTTCGGCTACCCCACGGATGCGGCGAACGGGGAGGGGAAGCGGCGCAAGCCACTGTCAGAAATCGCCCACCGCGAGCGGTTCGGGACGCCGTACGGCTAGCCCTTGGATTCCTCCTGGTTTGCTCCCACCGCCGCCTTACGCCCCATGACCAGAAACAACGGGTCGGTGTAGTAGCCCATCCAGCGGCTCCGATCCTCGGTCACAATATCGCGGAACAGGCGGCTTTTTTGAAAGTAGGTCGTCGCCAGCGCCATGCGTTGCTTGTCGTCGCAGGCTTGCCAGATACGCACCGCCTTGGAGGGAAACATCCGGTTGGAGAAAGTCACCACCAGCGGCCCGCCTTCGGTCATCACCCGGGCCACCTCCTGGAACACCTCTACGGGGTGCGTCAGGTACTGCACCGAAACGGTCAGGAGCGTGGCGTCAAAGCATGCATCATCAAACGGAATGTGAGGGTCCTGATTCAGGTCGTGGACAACGTGGTTGTCTAGCTGCGGATTCTCCCGCATCTCCACGGAGTTGAGGCCCAGCCCCGTCATGCTCGCTTTGGAGAAGCCCTCCGGCAGGTGGGACCGCCAACTGCTCATGAGGTCCAGGATTCGAGGATTGGGTGGCAGCACCGCTTGAAAGATTTCGCCGACCAGCGCAATCGCCTCGTCGTCTATGTGCACCAGCAGCCTGGGGTCGGTGTAAAAGAGCGAATCTTCGCTCCCATCCATCCGGTCGAAGGAGCCTTCAGGGTATCCAGTTGACATTGCCACGCATCGTTTTGGTTTGACCCACCTTTGGCGCTCAATTATAATCCCTGGCACCGCAATTCAGTAGCACACATCTAATAGTTCAGAATTCCGGATATACGACCTCAGGAGGGAAGGATTGTCCAGCTACGTATTGATTGAATCCAGGGACCCCTTTGAGTATGGCGACAGCCGCTATATGTACAACTTGGCCGGTGATCTGGCGGGGAAGGGCAACGACGTAACGCTGTTCCTGATACAGAACGGCGTCTTTACCGCCCGGCCGGGGGTGAAGAATAACCCGCTGACCGGGGTGGTCACGGGCTCCGCGGTGAAGGTGGTGGCCGACGAGTTCTCCCTCAGAGAGCGCGGTATTTCGCAGTCAGCGCTGGTAGACGGCGTGGGCGTCTCTGACGTGGACGGCCTGGTGGACCTGCTGGTACAAGACGGCGCCAAAATTGTGTGGCACTAAGGAGAAGATATGGCAACGCTTACTATTGCACTCATGGACCCGCCCTTTGAATCTGAAACTTCCACAACCGCGTTGCGAATTGTTGACGCGGCGGTTCGGAAGGGGCACAGGGTCAACGTATTCGCTTACGAAGGGGCGGTCAACCTGACCATGAAGGACCAGGCGGCCCACCCCAACCCGGTCAAGGGCACAACCGCCGATGAGGAGGACCATCCCAGCACCGCCAAGTTTATTGGCGGCCTCCTGGCAACCGAAGCGGTGGACTGGATCAACTGCGGCCTCTGCGTGGACGAACGAGGAGCGGGCAACTGGATAGACGGCGCACGGCGGGGCAGCCCCGCAGACCTGCTCAAGTGGTCCCAGGAGAGCGACAACACCTTGATTATTGGTACCAAGTAGGAGGACGCCATGACGAAGATACTTTCGGTGGTCGAGAGGGCCTACCATGGCACGCTGGAAGAACAGGACGACACCATCCTGTGGATGTCTCATATCCTCAAGAACGCCGGGGCCGACATCTCGGTGTTGCTGCGCTCCAATGCGGTGAACTACGCCGTGAAGGGACAGGACGCCAGCGGGATCGTCATTGGCGGCGTGGCGCTGTCAAATCCGCCGAAGCTGGATGAGGATGTGGCCAGTCTGATATCTGCCGGGGTGGAAACCTACGCGGTTGCGGAAGACCTTGAGGACCGTGGCATCAAGCAGAGCGAGATCGTCAGCGGCGTGAAGCTGGTCAAGCAAGGAGACCTGGCGGGCCTGTTTGAGAGCCACGATTCAATCTGGCACTGGTAGCGCTCTAAGGGTTACCAGGGATTTAGAAAAGCTAGCGCCCGGGACCGCAAAAGCCCGGGCGCTTTAATTTCGCCAACCGGAGGGGCTGTGCCGCCGTACCGCCGTGCTTTGCCTTACCTCACCGCGTGGAGCCTGCCGTCTTCGGTGCGAACGTAAAGCACCCCGTAAGCGAACGACGGCGACAGGGCGATGGGCGCCCCCAAGTCAAGCCGCCATAGGAGGGACCCGCGGGCGCGATCCAGGGCATACAGGCTGCCGGACTGGGCGCCGAAAAAGACGATGTCCCCCGCCACCACCGGAGCAGAGGTGATTGGACCGTCCGCCTGGAAGGTCCACACCTCGCCGGCGTCCAACGCGTCCCGAGCGTGTAGCCGGCCGCTGAGGTCCCCGGCGTAGAACGCCTCGCCGGTCACCGCCGGGGCCGCTGTAATGAAACTGCCCACGCCTTCAGGCCTGAATTTCCACTGGTAGCCGTGCTGGAGCGGAGGTTTGGGTACAGAGAAGTTCCGAACCCACATATGCCGCCAGAGGCGCTCAAAGGCGTAACGTCCCGGCACCTCCCGGATGCCGGCCTTTATGGCCAGCACCCCCCCCTTTTGGGCCGTGTACACTAGCCCATTGGCCACCACCGGCGCGTCCGTGCCGCTAATCCCGCTGGTTCGGAACCTCATCCGGGCCTGGCCTGTCCGGTAGTTCACCGAATAGATTCCGCCGTCAGTGGATGCGAAATAGAGGACGCCGTTATGCAGTGACTGAGCCGCGATGATGTGGTCCTGCGTCCTGAACTTCCAGATGGTCTGCCCAGTTTCAGCGTCCAGGGCGTACGTGTGGCGATCCGAAGACCCCACGAACAGGAACCCATTGGAGATGGTGGGGGAGCTGCTTACGTAGCCGTTGGTCCTGTAGGACCATTTGACTCCGCCGGTTTGCCGGTCTAGGGCCCAGACGGAGCCATCGGTGGCGCCGTAATACACCATATCCCCCGCCACGGCCGGAGAGGAGTTCACCAGCCCCAGGGACGCTCGCTCCCATTTCACCTCGCCGGATGCGGCGTCAATGGCCAAGAAGTTGAACCTGCTTCCAACATAAACCGTGCTGTCCACTACGGCGGGGAGCGATGTGCCGCTGAGCAAGTCTGATTCCGTGGACCACAACAGATCTCCCCGGGGCAACGGGCCGGGGCTGGGAATGTAGCGGGTGTGCTCCAGGTCCAGCCCGGCCATGGACCAGGCCCCGTTCACGGACAGCGACGAAAGATTCGTGCTGGGCCGCTGGAAAATCAGCGTCACCGGGTTGGGAACCACGTGGTAGTTGTGCCACACAAAGGCGCCCACCAGTATGAGAAAGAGGGCGATCAGCACCCACTTGCTGTGGGTCATAAAGATAAGACCGTGCCTGCCGAAAAGACCGCGTCGCTTTTCACGCCGCGCCCACAGGGGGAGCGGTTGTGGAATAAGCCGGCCGCAACCCTGGCAGCGGGCACCAGGCGCTTGGTCCAGCGCCCCGCACCGGGGACAAGTCAGCGTGGCCTGGTCTACTGTCTGGTCTTCGGTCAACTTTCCCTACAACGTAACTGAGTACTTGCACCGGTCCAGCGCGCCGTTTCCGAACATCGAGAGACGAAGCGAGGGACCGCCCTACTATTGATTCTAAACCAATCTTTCCGGTCTACAAGAATGGATTCTATCGGCGGCTGGGCCATGTTAACCCGGCGTCCGGCGCTGGTGCTATCATTATCCAAAACGCCGGGAGGAATGTAGTTGAACGTTGAACAGATAAGGGGGCAGATACCCACTAGCCAGCAAATGGTGTACATGAACACCGGCTGGGAAGGACCTTCGCCCCGGAGCGTCGTTGAAGCCATAATCAACCGGTTGGAGTACGAAAGCTACAACGGTCCCACCAGCCCGCCGGTATACGAAAGCGGCAAGCTGGCGCAGAAGGGCGCCAAGGAAGCGGCGGCCTCGCTTCTTAACGTCACGCCGGAGGAGGTGCTCCTCACCCAGTGCACCACGGACGGGCTCAACGTGGTAATGAACGGGTTGCCCTGGGAGCAGGGAGACGAGGTGATCACCTTCAGCCTGGAGCACAGCTCCGTTCTCGTCCCGGCGTATCACCTGCAGCAGCGCCACGGCGTCACCGTGCGGGTGCTGGAGCTGGACCACCAGGACACGGAGGAAGCCATTGTCAGCAAGGTGGCGGAGGCCCTAACCAACCGCACCCGTCTGCTTTTCTTTAGCCACATCCAGTACACCTGCGGGCTCAGAATGCCTGCGGAGGCGCTGCGCCGCCTCACCGCTGATAGAGGCATCTGGATGATGCTGGACGGCGCCCAGACCGGGGGCCACATAGCATTGGACCTGCCTTCGCTGGGCTGCGAATTCTATTCGATTCCCGGGCAGAAGTGGCTCCTGGGACCCGATGGGATAGGCGCGCTGTACGTTCGCAAGGATATGATTTCTGCGGTTAAGCCCTGGCGGGTCTCCGGCCACGCGGTTACCTCGTACGACGGGCACGGGGGATACGAGCCCAACGACGAAGATATAGACAAGTTCCTACTCACCACCAGCAGCGTCCCGATAGCGGCGGGTTTTGCGGAAGCCATACGCTTCCACCAAGAGCTGGGCTCAGACGCGGTGGAGCGCCGGGTGGTGTCACTCTCTGGAAAGCTGAAGGAGGCCCTGTCCGAAATCCCCGGCGTGACCGTCACCTCCCCGAGGGACCCCGCCATGTCCTGCGGGCTGACTTCATTCCAAATAGCCGGATTGGAGCCGGAGCAGGCGGTGGCCAAGCTGTGGAATGAGCACAACATTGTGATAAGGCAGGTCCGGGAGCTGGCGGCGGTGCGGGCCTCCACCCACGTGTTCAACACGGAAGAAGAGATCGACGGGCTGGTGGAGGCAGTACGGGACATGGCGGGCTAGGAGGCCGGGGGCAGCACTCGTTGGACCCAGGGCGCAAGCTGGTCAAGCACAGCTTGGGAGATCTCGTGGGCTATGGGAAACTCGTGATAGACGGGTTGATAGCCGTGGCCCACCAGGAAGTCCCGGGACTCTCGGGCGTGATGAACGGCTATGAGCGGGTCCCCGGTGCCGTGGGCTATGAAGACCGGCTGCTCCCGTTCCTGAGGAAGCCGTCCAGCCAGGGCGTCGGCATCGTCAATGCGTCCGCTGAGGGCCACCAGGCCGGCGAAGGTGTCCGGGCGCGGGAGGCCCACCTGGTAGGTCATCATTCCGCCCTGGGAGAACCCGCCCAGGAGCACCCGGCCGGGCTCCGGACGGTAAAGGGATACCATCTCATCCACAAAGCCAGTGACCAGAGCTTCGGCGTTTGCCACGTCCGCCGCCGTCTTGTCGTTTGCGATGGGCGTCCAGGCAGACCCCGTCATGCCGGGGCCAAAGGAGATCGTCAACGGGGCGTTGGGAAACAGGTACACGTATCCGGTGGAATTAATGGCAGGGGCCAAAGAGGCCAGGTCGTGCATGTTGGCGCCAAAGCCGTGCAGGAGGACCACCAGTGGGTAGCTCTTTTCAGCGTCGTAGCCGTCCGGATGGACGGCTACGTATTGGAGCGAACTTGCCTGCCGCTGGAGCGATTCCACCGCACCATACTACCAGCCGGCGGGCACCGGCTCAATGGAATCCCAGGCCCCCGGTCTGGCGCACAAGCTGATGGAAGATTGGCCAACAGTGCCTCGGTCCAACGTTGCCGAGGGTAGCGCGCGGGACTAAGATAGGCGAGGAACCGGAGAGCGATGATACCCAGAAATAAGATCTTCTACGGCTGGTGGGTGGTGCTGGGCAGCTCTATGGTGGTATTTGGGGTGGCGGGGGCAAACTTTTCGTTCGGCGTCTTCCTCAAGCCCATGTTGGCGGACTTCCCGGAGTGGAACAGGGGCATTCTGGCGACGGCGTTCGGCACTACCTTCATGCTCACCGGGCTGTTACGGCCGCTGGCCGGATTCTTGACGGACCGATACAGTCCCAAAGCGGTGGCGCTTATCGGCCTTCTGATTGTGGCCGCTATGATGTTCACTCTGCCGTACGTCCAGAACCTGACGCACCTCTTCATCCTGTTCGGGGTAATGAGCGTTGGATTCACATTGAGCATGGGGCCAACGCTCACCAAGGTGGTGAGCACATGGTTCTACAGTTCAAGGGGTGTCACGCTGGGCCTGGTAAACGGCGGAGGATCAATTGGCGGCATGGTGCTGGTCCCCGCTGCTTCGGCAATTGTAGTTTTGGCAAGTTGGCAAGATGCATACCGTTTTCTTGGCGTTTTGCTGATTCTGGTCATCTTTCCGATAGGATTTTTCCTGATCAAGAACCGGCCCCAAGACATGGGTCTGGAGCCCCAAGGGGCGCCCGTGGGGATTGGGAAGGACGGACAATTCTCCGCCATCGTGGGCGGCGCGGTTTACCGGGACTCCACCTTCAAGGAGGCGCTGCGGACCCCCTTCTTCTGGAAACTGACCGCGGGCTACTTTGTTTGAGGCTACTCAATGAGCTTCGTGAACGCTCACTGGGTATCTTACGTAACGGACCTAGGGTTCGCGCAAATGGTTGCTGCCGCCAGCTTTAGCTTGATTGGGCTCTGGTCAATAGTTGGCGTCTTCACCCTGGGCAGGATGTCAGACCAGCGGGGAAGGCGAAAAATTCTGTCCTTCTCCTACGTCTTGAGGGCCGTAGGTTTCGGCCTGGTGCTCATTTCCATGAACATCCAGGGCGCCGGGTTCAGCGGCCTTGATCTGATTATCCTCCTGGGCGGTGTAATGGTAGTCGGAGCCTCCTGGAACGCGGTGGTGGCCATCACCGCGGCCTACGCCTCAGACCGGTTCGGCGTTTCTAAGCTAGGCAGCATTTATGGAACCATGTTCGCGGTCATGCCGCTGGGGTCAGGCATGGGGGCGGCGTTGGGAGGCTACTTGTTCGAATATCGGGGCAGCTATGACCTGGCGATCATCTCCAATATAGTCCTGCTGGCCATGTCCGCTGTGCTGGTCCTAAGCGTTCGTGAGGAGCGCCAGCCCACGGTGGAGCCGGTGGCTCCCCCAGCGCCGGTTAGCTGAACCGCGCCTATACCCTGGGCCATTTCCAGAACCCGCTGTTACCGCTGGTGTATACTGGCCCCCGGCTTCATCGCCGGGTAGCTCCCGCCGAAAACGGCGCCAATTCTGCACTCACGTCCATAGAGGGCATCCCCAAAGTGCCGGTGGCGCCAAGATAGACCTGCCCAGGTGCTTGGAATCCCCTCACCGGGAGTTGGTGTGCTGAAAATAGCAGAACCTCCTGGCGGTCATTCGTTAGAACTCCTCATAGGGTCCTCGTTCCGTGGCACAGCCTGACAGTAGTATCAAACCAGCTAAGAACGTCTACCCCTGGCTGGTGCTGTTGGCGGCCTGTATGGGAGCGTTCTTGGTGACCCTGGACGTGACCATAATCAACCTGGCGCTACCCTCAACTCAGCGAGATTTCAGGGTTACGCTGGTCCAGGGTAGCTGGGTGATAAACGCCTATACCCTAACCTTCGCCTCGCTGGTGATCCTGGGCGGAAAGCTGGGGGACGTCTTCGGGAGGAAAAAGTTCCTCCTCATCGGCTTCGTGGTGTTCGGTATGGGCTCCATTATTGGCGGCGTGGCCCAGGACATTCACACGTTGCAGGCGGCCCGGGTGGTCCAAGGTCTGGGCGGGGCGATGATGATGCCCGGCTCGCTCTCCGTCCTAACCGCCGCGTTCCAAAACAGGAACCTCAGCCTGGCCATTGGTCTCTGGGGCGGCATAGCAGCGCTGGGCCTAATCGCGGGCCCCATCGTAAGCGGGGCCTTCACATCGCTAATCAACTGGCGCGCAATCTTCCTGCTCAACCTGCCTTTGGTGGCCGTGGCCGTCCTGCTGGTTTTGGCCGTGGTACGCGAGTCCAGGGACTCCACCATAGACCGCCGCATAGACTTCTTGGGGGTGGTGCTCAGCGCCGGTGCGGTGTTTCTGTTAATCCTGGCGATAATCGAGGGGAACAGCCACGGTTGGACTTCGGTGCGGACCCTGGCATCCTTTGCTGGGTCGGGACTGTTGATGTTCCTGTTCGCGCTGGCCGAGATGCGCGCCCCAACGCCCATAATAGATCCCAGCTTCTTCAGAAACCGGGCCTTCGCCGTCGCCGCCTCCGTCAGGTTCGCCGCCGGATTCGGTTACGTGCCCGTCGTTTTGATGAGCACCATCTATTTGCAGACTTTTCTGCACAAGAGCCCGGTTGAGGCTGGGCTGATGTTCATGCCAGCGGGGGTAATCATAGTGGTGACCACCCCATTTTGGGGGAGGATAATCAACTATACAGGTCCAAAGTGGCCAATGATTATTGGCATGTCGATTGCCGGGGTAGCCGCCGCGCTGTGGCTACGGTTCGACGCTCAGTCGGGCTACGGCGATCTGCTTATCAGCCTGGTGCTGGCCAGCTTTGGAGGCGCCGCCGCCTTTGTGACCACCACGGTTGTGGCCATGAACACCCTGGGCGTGGATAAGGCGGGCGTGGCTTCCGGCATTGTAAGTATGCTACAGAACGTCTCCGCCGCCCTGGGGGTGGCCGCGGTGTCCGCGGTTTTCCTCTCGTCCTTGAGTGTGGGCCTGACCAAAAGCGCTTCCAACGACCTGTTTCAGCAGGTGCAGGCCTTCGGGCCTACCGCCGGCGACATTCCGCAGGCCGAAGCCTTTTCCGGCGCGTTGGCGGACGCCGCCATAGTGGTTACGGTGGTGATGTTCCTGGGTGCCGCCGCTGCGTTTTTCCTCCCTGGGGGACGGACGCTCTTGCCACAAGGCCCTACGACGCCGGTCAGCCAGGTCTAATGCCAGGCACCATCACCCGCAGCCGATAGATGGATGTCCGCGCGGTGATGTAAAGCGAGAGGCCGTCAGCATCACCGAAGGCCAGGTTGGCGGGCTGCTCCGGCAGCGGCACGGTTCCCACGTGCCGGCCGCTGGGCTCCACCACCCAGACGCCGCCGCCCCCGGTGATGTACAGGTTGCCCTCGGTGTCCACTTTCATGCCGTCCGGGTTCCCCTCCTCCGCCACGTCCTGGTCTATGAACACCCCTCCCTCTCTAAGCGAGCCATCGGTACGGTGCTGGAAAGACCAGGTCTTGCGCCGTCGGGAGTCGTCCACGTACAGCACGGACTCGTCCGGGGAGAAGGCTAGTCCGTTGGGCCCTTCGAAGTCTGAAACCAGCAGCTCCAGGGTGCCGTCGGTGTTGGCGCGGAATATGCCGCGAAAGTCCAACTCCTCCTGGCCGGGCTCGATGCCGTAGGCTGGGTCCGTGAAGTAGATGGCGCCGGAGGAGTGGACCACCAGGTCGTTGGGGCTGTTGAGTCGCTTGCCCTGGTAGCGGTCCACCACCGTGCCCATGGCACCGCCTTCCTCCATTTGCGACACCTGCCTGCCGGCGTGTTCGCAGGCCACCAGCCGCCCCTGCCGGTCCAGGGTCAAGCCGTTGGACTGGCGGCTGGGTTTGATTTGCGGCGCCACCCCGCCGTTGGGCGACCAGCGATAGATCGTGTCCGCGGGTATGTCGCTGAACAGCAGGTAGCCGTCGGGGTGCCAGACCGGACCCTCAGTGAACTGGAACCCGGTGGCCAGCCGTTCCGGCTCTTGTGGGGGTACCAGGTCAGAAAGAGCGCGCGTCATAGGACATCCTCCATTGGTTGATGATATGGCCGGTCGCGCTGCTACGACTGGGTCACGATAAAGCGGCAGCGCCCGGCGCCGTTGTCGGCGACCGGGCGCATAGACGTAGCGGCGCTGTGGAAAGCGGGCCTAGCTTACGGCGACCTCGCTGATCTGAAACAGCGGCTGCACGTCCGTGTAGTTGGGAATGTCCGCCATTAGCTCGGGCCCGTGGGCGCCCATGGCCTTCTGCACGTCATCCATGGAATTGAACGAAAGGTGGGCTACCACCTGAAAGGGCGCCGGCGCGCCGGGCTCCGCAGTGCCCAGCCCCCGGTCGATTTCGTCCTTCACCAGGGCGCCTGCAAATCTTTCCCTGACCAGCGGCATGTGGGTCTTAGTGTAGTAGTCCCAATCGAATTTGGACCCCTCTTTGGTTGGGTAGAGAACTGAAACACGAATCATTTAATCCTCCTTAAGGTTACGGCTGTTAGAATGAATCCCTGCCTGAACGCTGGGTTATGGCGGAGAGGGTATTGTGCCACCATCGCGCCCCAATGCCAAGGGAGCCCAGGCGCATTTGAACGGGTCCCCTTCGAACGCCCGAACGGTTCAGATTAGCTGCAGCTGAAGGTTGTCTTGCCGCCCGGCGAGGTGTTGGGCCTGGTATCCCTCCCGCCGAAGCTGGGACGCCAGAGTTGAAAATCCGTTCACCGTGTAGACTTTTTGGGGACCCAACGCCGTTACATAATCCATCAGCTCTGTAAAGTCGGCATGGTCGCTGAACGGCAGTGCCACGTCCACGCCCATCCGATTTGCGGCGCCGTTATGCACCGCCCATCCGGACATGGCGAGATACCGCTTATTCCGGACCGGTTCCAGTCTGGACCGTGTCTTCTTCCCCGGTGGGAACAGCAGCACCTCGCCGCCTTTAGTAGTCTCGTCATACTCTCGGAACGCTGCCGGGAACGTGGCCCCGGCGGAGATGTAGCTCTGGGTCGCTCTGAAGGCCGATTCCTCCAACGCCACCTGAAATCCGGCGCCCAGCAGGTGATGCAGCAACTCTTGTGACTTGCCCAGACGGTAGGCAAGCACCACCGGGACGCGGCCTCCCTCCAGCCAGCCTCGTATAGTGGCGAAGAAGCTTTCCAGCACTTGGTCCTGGGGCGGGAAGCGATAGACCGGGGCGCCGAAGGTGGACTCTATGATCAGGGTGTCGCAGGGCACGGGGGTCAGTGGCTCCGCGGTGGGATTGGGCCGCAGTTTCATGTCGCCGGTGTAAAGGGTGCGTTCGCCGCTGGCCTTGTGCTCCACCAACACCTGCGCCGATCCAAGGCAGTGTCCCGCCGGGTAGAGCGTCAGGGAGTACGATGGAGTATGGTACGGCTCTCCGTACCCCAGCACCGTGGCGTCTGACCAGCGCAGCCGGTCCGACAGTAGCTCCCTGGTGGCCGCTGTCAGAATGGGACGGCCATGGTTCGCCACGTGGTCTGAATGGGCGTGGGAGATGTAGCCCACCGTGCGCTTGGCCCGAGAGTCCAGCCAAAGGTCCAGGTCTGGCAGGTAGGCGCCCCGTTGGAATATCACGTTCAAGCTATGGTTGGACCTCGATGTCCGCAGTATACACGCAGCCTGTGGACACCGGAGCCGGACAACGGGGCGGTCTTCGCCGGGGGTGCCGGTGCTCCCGGGTAACCGATAGCGACGAACGCAATCTATTTCCACCGGACCGCGCTTGCTATACTCCTCTCAAGCACCCCTCTCTCGCAGCGAGGCCGCATTGAAAGTTGCCCTGTGCCGCATTTCCCTCCGGCTCCACGGCACCCAAAGTCTGAAAGAGAAGCGTCAAATCTCCCAATCGCTCATCACCAAGGTGCGCTCCAAGTTCAACGTGGCCATAGCCGAGGTGGAAGACAACGACCAATTGCACTGGCTCACGCTGGGCGTCTCCTACGTAAGCAACGACGGACGCCACGCCAACCAGGTGATCTCCAAGGTGGTTAACTACGTGAGCCAGGCGCGGGGCGAGACGGAGATGCTGGATTACGAATTGGAGCTGTTGGACGCCTTCTAGCAGGTGGTATGGACTTTTCAGAGTTCCTCAACACCCTCCGAAAGGCGCCCGGCTACGACGGCCAGTTGGTCCACTGGCAGCGCTTGCCCGCCCGCGCGGCCCAACACGTTCAAGGTCCCATTGAGCTACACCCCCAGGTGGTGGAACTACTTCAGTCAGGGGGGAAGTGGCCGCTATTCACCCACCAGGCGGAGGCGATCAACGGCCTAAGAGATGGCGCCAACGTGATGGTGGCCACCCCGGCGGCTAGCGGTAAAAGCCTCTGCTACCACGTTCCCGCCATAGAGACTCTTATGAACGACAGTGCCGGCCGGGTGCTGTACCTGTTTCCCACCAAGGCGCTGGCTCAGGACCAGTTGGCCGGATTGGAGGAACTGACGGATGGTCTGGGCCTCCACACCGCCATCTTCGACGGCGACACACCACGGGAGGACCGGTCGCAAGTCAGGCGGCAGGCCCAGCTTATCCTAAGCAACCCGGACATGCTTCACCTGGGCATCCTGCCCAACCATCGCGCTTGGGCGCGCTTCCTCCGAGGCCTTCGGCTGGTGGTGGTGGATGAGGCCCACGTGTACCGCGGCGTCTTCGGCTCCCATGTGGCGAACGTGCTGCGGCGGCTGCGACGCCTGTGCCACCACTACGGCAGCAGTCCCCAGTTCGTCATGTGCTCCGCCACCATTGCCAACCCGGAAGAGCTGGCGGAAAAGCTCACGGGCCTTCCCTTTCAGGTGGTAGACCAGAACGGCGCCGGTAGCGGCGGACGTCACTTTGTCTTCTGGAACCCTCCCATCATTGATCAACGCCGCGCCGGACGCCGCAGTACCAATACGGAAGTCAGCGGGCTATTCGCCCGTCTGGTGGAGGAGGGCGTGCGTACCCTTACCTTCGTCAAGACAAGACGGCTGGCGGAGCTGGTCTACCTCTACACCCGGGAAACGTTACAGCAGGAGCACCCGGAGCTGGCGGACCGCATCGGCAGCTACCGGGCGGGCTACCTGGCGGAGGAGCGCCGCGAGATTGAGAAGGCGCTTTTCTCCGGTGACCTGCTGGGGGTGGCGACCACCACCGCGCTGGAGCTGGGGATAGACGTAGGTGACCTGGACGCCACCCTGCTGGCGGGCTACCCAGGCACGGTGGCCGGCACCTGGCAGCAGGCGGGCCGCGGCGGCGCCGAGGCGCTTACTGTGCTGGTGGCCCGGGACGACCCGCTGGACCAGTACCTGATGCGATACCCGGAGTTCTTTTTCGGCCGGTCCAGTGAGAACGCGCTGGTGTCGCCGGCCAACCCTCACATCATGGGACCACACCTTCTGTGCGCCGCGTACGAGGCGCCGTTGGACGCAAGTGATGAGGCGCTCTTCGGCCCCAAACTTACCGAGCAGATTCAGCAGCTTGACGCCCAGGGCCTGCTTCACCGCCGCGCCGGGCGGTGGCACCTATCGCCGGAGGTGGCCTACCCGGCGGAAGAGATCAATCTTCGCTCCACGTCAAGGGACAGCTACCTGGTGGTTGAGGAAGGCTCCGGCGCCATTGTTGAGACGGTGGAGGAGTCCGCCGCTTTCCGTCAGTTGCACCAGGGCGCCGTCTACCTGCACCGAGGCAAGTCGCTCCTGGTGACCCGGCTGGAAACCGCGGCCAAGGTGGCCTACGTCAACGCGCAGGAGGTGCCCTACTACACCCAGGCCAGAGACCTCACCGATATTCGAATAATCCGCTCCTGGGAGTCCAAGCTGGACGGCGGAGTCAAGGTGTCCCTTGGCGAGGTAAGGGTGACCGACCACGTGGTGGGCTACCGAAGAAAGGAGCCCTTCACGGAGAAGGAGCTGTCTGAGGAGACGTTGGACTTGCCGCCGAACCTGTTCGACACCGTGGCGCTCTGGTTTGACGTGCCCCAGGGCCTGGCGGCGCGCTGCGCGAAGGAGAAGCTGGACCTGGCGGGAGGGCTCCACGCCGCGGAACACGCCGCCATAGGCATTCTGCCGCTGTTCGCGATGTGTGACCGCAACGACATCGGCGGCGTCTCGACGCCGTTGCACCCGGACACCGGCAGGCCCCAGGTGTTCATCTATGACGGCCATCCCGGGGGAATCGGCATCTCGGAGCAGGGCTATCACCAGATAGACCGGCTGTGGCAGGCGACGCTGGACACCGTGGCCTCCTGCCCCTGCGAGGAGGGCTGCCCTTCCTGCATCCAGTCGCCCAAGTGCGGCAACAACAACCACCCCTTGGACAAGGGTGTGGCGATAGACCTTTTACGGGAGCTGTGCGGCTAGACCCTGGCGGGGCCGCATTGAAGGACTGCAGGATTGCACCCGTCGTCCTGACCCCAACTGGCCGCGATTCCGTCTCTGTCCCGTTTCACCGGGAGGCTCCTTCCTGGTAGCGGTGGGCATGCCCTCCGTTGCAACGAGCCGCTGACCCCGGTTGCCAGGGGCCAGGCAGTCGACAGGGTCCCGCCCTACGTGTTTCGCACTCAGGAAGAGTTCATGGAATGCATCTGTTGCCGCAGGGTATACTGGCGGGGCGCCCACTGGTCCAACATGCGCCGAGATCTGGCCCGGATTCTCCAGACAGGCTAATGAGTACCACGTCCGTTTTCATATACGACGAGTCCTTCGGTGGCCACACGCTTCGGGAGGGCCACCCGATGAAGCCTGTCCGCCTCCAATACACCTACGAGCTGCTGCAAGCGTACGGCGCCTTCGAGGACCCCGCGGAGATAGTGAAACCCCGGCAGGCCACGCTAGAGGAGCTCACCACCTTCCACACCAGGGAGTATGTGGAGGCGGTGGAGCGCTTCAGCGCCGGAGAGGGCGCCGCGGAGATGGGCCGGTACAATTTCAGCAACGCCGGAGACAACCCTGTATATCCCGGAATGTTTCAGGCGGCCACCCTGAGTACCGGCGGTTCCCTGGTGGCGGCGGAACTGGTCGCCAAGGGAGAGGTCAATGTGGCCTTCAACATCTCCGGCGGTCTGCACCACGCCGCGGCGGGCCACGCGTCCGGCTTCTGCGTGTTCAACGATCCGGTGGTAGCCATCAACCATCTGCTGGGCCAGGGTATGAAGGTGGCCTACGTGGACATTGACGCCCACCACGGGGACGGGGTGCAAACCGCCTTCTACGGCACCAACCAGGTGCTCACTATTTCCACCCACGAGTCGGGACAGTTCCTCTTTCCAGGAACGGGCTTTGTGGACGAAATCGGCACTGGTGAGGGCCGAGGCTACGCCGTCAACGTGCCGCTGTTTCCCTACACGGGTGACGAAACATATTTGTGGGCGTTGGAAGAGGTGGTGCTGCCCCTGGTAAGGGCCTTTAAACCGGACGTCCTGGTGAGCCAACTGGGGATAGACACCCACTTCCGGGACCCCATTACTCATCTTCGGTTGAGCTCCCGGGCGTTCACCGGCGCAGTGTCCGCTTTCGCCGGGCTAGGGCTGCCGTGGGTGGCGCTGGGGGGTGGCGGCTATGACCTGGAAGCTGTGGCCCGGTGCTGGACCCTGGCCTATGGTGAGATGGCGCACCGGAATTGGCCTCAGGAGATACCCTCCAGCTATGCCGAAAGCCACGGCGAGCCCGGGCTAAGAGACGGGGAACCAGAGCAGCCCAACCGGGAGGTGCGGGACCAGATAGACGGTCACGCCCAGGCCACGGTGGAGGCTATCAAGAAACTGATTTTTCCGTTCCACGGATTGTAGTAACCCGGGAAGCCTTTTAGTGGTCTGGGCGTCGGTTTGTAGGGTTAGCTAACTTCCCTGAACTCGCCCTCCACGGTGTCGCCGCCCTCGTCTTTCTTCTCTTCGGGCGGCTGTTCCGGCCCGCCCTCGGCGCCCGGCGCGCCGGCCTGGGCGTAGACTTCCTGGCCTAGCTTCTGAAGGCTAGTGTTTAGCTCCGTCATGGCGCTTTGCATCCCGGCCACGTCTCCCTGCTCAATGGCCGAGCGCAGCGTCGCCACCTTGCCTTCCACCTCTTCCTTGACCCCCGCTGAGACTTTGTCGGCATTGTCCAGGAGCAGCTTTTCGGTGGTGTAGACCAGGCTGTCCGCCTGGTTGCGAGTCTCCATCTCGGCGCGCTTCCGTTGGTCCTCCTCGGCGTGGGCTGCAGCCTCCTGGACCATCTCGTCCACCTGCTCTTTGGCCAGACCGGAGCTGGGCTGGATGACAATCTTCTGCTCTTTGCCGGTGCCCTTGTCCTTGGCGGAGACGCTCAGAATCCCGTTGGCGTCTATATCAAAGGACACCTCAATCTGAGGGACGCCTCGGGGCGCCGGCAGGATGCCGTCCAGGATGAACCGCCCTATGGACTTGTTATCATTGGCCATGGGCCGCTCTCCCTGCACCACGTGTATTTCAACGCTGGTCTGGTTGTCAGCGGCGGTGGTAAACGACTCGCTCTTGGAGGTTGGGATGGTGGTATTGCGGCTGATAAGGGAAGTAGACACGCTCCCCAGTGTCTCGATGCCAAGCGTAAGGGGCGTGACGTCTAGCAGGAGCAGGTCTGTAACGTCCCCTTGCAGTACACCGGCCTGCAACGCCGCGCCAAGGGCCACGGCCTCGTCCGGGTTAATGGTCCGGTTGGGCTCCTTGCCAAAGATGGCCTTCACCTTCTCCTGAATCACCGGCGCACGGGTCATGCCGCCTACCAGTATCACCTCGTCTATCTGGGAGGTGCTGAGGCCGGAATCCTCAATGGCCTGGCGGCAGGGTTGTTCCGTCCTGTCCACCAGCGCCGCCACCATCTGTTGAAACTGGGCGCGTGACAGCGCCTTCAGCAGGTGCTTCGGGCCTGTGGCGTCGGCGGTGATGAAGGGCAGGTTAATCTCTGTTTGAGTAACGCTGGAGAGCTCCACCTTGGCCTTCTCCGCCGCTTCCCGCAGCCGTTGCAGCGCCATCCGGTCTTGGCCCAGGTCTATTCCTGTCTCCTGGCGAAACTCGGCGATTACCCATTCCATTATTTGCTGGTCAAAGTCGTCACCGCCCAGGAAGGTGTCGCCGTTGGTGGACTTGACCTCGAAAACGCCGTCGCCCATCTGCAAGATTGTGATGTCAAAGGTGCCACCGCCCAGGTCGAAGACGGCCAGCGTGCCGTCGGTGCCCTTCTTGTCCAGGCCGTAAGCCAGGGAGGCCGCCGTAGGTTCGTTGATGATGCGCAGCACTTCCAGCCCGGCGATCTGCCCCGCGTCCTTGGTAGCCTGCCGCTGAGAATCGGAGAAGTAGGCTGGGACGGTAATCACCGCCTGCGTGATCTTCTCCCCCAGCTTGGCCTCGGCGTCCTGCTTGATCTTCTGTAGGACCATGGCGGCGATCTGTGGAGGGGCGTAATCTTCGTCACCCATCTTGACGTAGGCGTCTCCGTTGGACGCCTTCACTATCTTGTAGGGCAGCACCTTGGCGGCGCGTTGCGTTTCCTCGTCGTCGAACTTTCGACCCATGAGCCGTTTGACGGAGAAGACCGTGTTCTCAGGGTTGGTCACCCCCTGGCGCTTAGCCATCTGGCCCACGTAGCGCTCTCCGGAGCGGGGGTTCACCGCCACCACGGAAGGCGTAATCCGGCCGCCCTCTGCGTTCTCTACAATGATGGGTTCTCCTGCCTCTACCACGCTTCCTACCGAGTTGGTGGTGCCCAGGTCAATTCCAAGGACCTTCGCCATATTTAAGTCTCCTTATCCTGTTGAAACTCCGCCCCTGCCCGCTGCTCTTCGGCGTCGGGTTGGGGCCTTACAGATATGATTACCTGCGCCGGGCGCAGCACCCTATCGTGCAGTTTATATCCGTCTCGCACTACCTGCACCACCTGTCCGTCATCATGCTCCGTTGATTCCACCTGTGCCAGCGCCTCATGCTCCGCCGGGTCAAAGGGCTTGTCTTCCGCCTCAATGCGGGTAACGCCCTCCGCTTCGGTCAAAGAGTGTAGCTTGCGGTGAATGAGCCGAAAACCCTCCAACCAGGGTTGCTGCGATGCGTCTTCCGGCGCCTGTTCAAAGGCCATGCCGAAATCGTCCAGCACCGGCAGCACGCGGTTAAGCAGACGTCCGTTGGCGTACTTAATCGCTTCGCCCCTCTCCTCTTCAGCGCGGCGCCGATAGTTGATAAGGTCCGCCTGGGCCCGTTGCATGGCGCTCTGGTACTGGTCCCTTTCGCGGGTCACTTCTTCCAGCTCCTCCGTCAACGTCATCGGGCTCTCAACCGGGGTAATGTCTTCTTGCACCTCGCCGGGGTCATCCTGGCGATGCTCGATGTTGTCCTGTTGCTCCATCGTTATGCTTCCTCAGACCTTGCTGTCCGGGTCCAACGGCAAATTAAGCTGCTCAAAGAGGCGCTTGATCTCGCTCTCAAAAATGGTGTTCATAGCGCGTATCTGGGCCCTGGTGTTAATCCGGCGCTGCATCTCCAACAGGCTGGCCACCAGGTTCAGTGCGAACTCCACCCCCGCCAGGTTCATGCCCAGGTTCTTTTCCAGGTACCGGATCAGGCGCAGTTTCGCCAGGTCTTCGTCAGAGTAGAGGCGAAGCATCCCCTCCGTGCGAGACGGCTGGACCAGTCCCAGCCTCTCGTACTTGCGCAGGGTTTGAGGATGCATCCGAAGGAGGCGGGCCGCCACGCTGATGATGTACACGCCCCGAATCTGGGCGTCGCGGGGCGTCGCCTCCGCGGCGTCCGGACCGGTGGGGCTCGGCTGGTGCTCCATGGCCAGGTCCTCCGGGCGCGGACTTACAGGTCGAAATCTCCGACCGGCCTGGTCTTGTCCCAGCCGCAGCCGGTGGCTAAGGCTCTCTTCTTGGACCATGACTCAAATCTATTGTCATGGACGTATCTTACTTCTTGACACGCCGCATGTCAACTCCTATAATCCGTTTGAAGCTTGGAGACGTATAACGTCCTAGTAACCCACAAGCTTCACCGAGGAACCAACAATGCTGCTTCTAAAGACGTGTCCCCGCTGCCGCGGGGACCTACAGGAAAAGAGTGATGTGAATGGAAGGTTCCTGAGCTGCGTGCAGTGCGGCTTCATGAAGGACCTGCCCAGCATCCCGATGCAAGCCAAGAAAAAGAAAGCCGGCGCCCTGCGATAATCTGGGGCGCCGGTGGCCACATAGTCCTTGAAAGCATCCCTAGGCCCCGGATTCGGACATCTCCAATGCGATCTCCTTAAGGTCACTTGCAATAGACAATTGCGACTCGGACATGGATTGGACCTCTCCGGGGTCGTAACCCGGCGCGATCTCCCGCATCAGGAAACCGTCCTCCGTCACCTCAAATAGGCCCAGGTCCGTGACCAGCAGCTTAACAACGCCCACCGCGGTAACCGGCAAGGCGCATCGCTTCAGCAGCCGGGGCTCTCCCTCCCTGGTGGTGTGCTGCATGGCGATAAAGACCCGTTTCGCCCCGGCGGCCAGGTCCATGGCGCCACCGATGCCGCCGCCGCGCCGGCCTTCGGTCTTCCAGTTGGCGAAGTCGCCGTTTTCCGCTACCTGGTAGGCGCCCATCACCGTAAGGTCCAGCATGCCGCTGCGTATAATGGCGAATGAATCAGCGTGGTGGATGATGGAAGCGCCGTTGACCAGGCTGACGTACTGGCCACCGGCGTTGACGAGGTGCAGGTCCTCCTCACCCTTGGGGTAGATTGGTCCGTAGCCAATGACCCCGTTTTCCGAGTGAAAGATGATCTCCTTCTGTCCCTGATCATAGTTCGAGCAGAGGGTGGGAATTCCAATCCCCAGGTTGACCAGCCAGCCGTCCTGAAATTCCTGGGCCAGCCGGTTCGCCATGTCCTGGCGGTTAAGCCTTCTCTTTTCCACCACAATCTCCTGTTATTGGTATGCCGCGGGCATGGCTAAAGCGAAGCTACTCTATCGGTACACCAGGGTCTCCCAGATGCCGTCTTTTGGAATCCTGACCACCCGCTCCACGCAGATGCCCGGCGTGTGGACCGAATCCGGGTCCATGGCGCCAATCTCCACGATATCCTTTTCAACCTCAACGATAGTGTGCTTGGCCGCCATGGCCATGATGGGGTTGAAGTTTCGCTGCGAAAGCCTGTACTGCAGGTTGCCGAAGGCATCGCTCTCATACGCGCGAATGAAGGCGTAGTCGGCGTGCAGTGGGTACTCCAGGACGTACTCCTTGCCGTCTATGGCCCGGTGCTCTTTCCCCTCGGCCAGCTCGGTGCCCACGGCGGTCCTGGTGTAAAATGCGCCGATGCCCGCCGCCGCCGCCCGGATCCTCTCAGCCAGGGTGCCCTGGGGCACCAGCTCCCCCTCTACGACGCCGTCGTTATACAACTTCTCGAAGGCGGTGGCCTGCGAGGGGTGGGGGGCCGCGGTGAAGGCGCAGATGACCCTGTCCACCCGGCCCGCCTCCACCAGCGCACCCAGGTCAATCCGCTGGTCCGAAGGCGACGCGCCGGGGTGGTTGGATATGGCGGTTATTCCCTTGGCGCCCTGGCGCAGCAGGGCTGCTATCAGGTTACGCGGCGTGCCCGGCCCGGCGAAGCCCGGGATCATGATAGTCATTCCGTCAGGAATATCGGCTACTGCCTCGTCAAAACTTGCCATCACCTTGTTCCGCATACGACGGTCTCTCCAGGGGTTGCTGCTGCGCTAAATATTACCTCACAAGCCGGAGGGGCGCCAGAACGGGGTTGGCCGCGCCTCGGTGGAACACCGCTGGCAAATAGGGCACAATGAACGACGACCCTTTCGCCGGATATAGGAGGCTTGAACCGTGGCCAAATCGCAATACGTGGGGAACGTCCGGGCGCCGGAATTCCCACCAGGGCTGGACTGGCTCAACACCCAGCGCCCCGTCACCATGGATGACCTGAAGGGAAAGATAGTCCTCCTGGACTTCTGGACATACTGTTGAATTAACTGCATGCATATCTTTCCGCAGTTGCGGAAGCTGGAGAAGAAATACGAAGGGGAGTTGGCGGTCATAGGGGTACACTCGGCCAAGTTCCCCTCGGAGCAGGAGACCGAAAACGTTCGGATGGCCATTCTGCGGTATGAGATAGGCCATCCGGTGGTAAACGACGGAGAGTTTCAGGTATGGCAGTCGTACGCCTGCCGCGCCTGGCCCACGCTGATGTTCCTGGACCCAGAAGGCCGCGTCCTGGGCAAGCACGAAGGGGAGCTCCCTTACGAAGCTTTCGACCGGCTGCTCAGTGACATGGTTAAGGCCTTTGACGCCGAGGGACGCCTGGACCGCCGTCCCTTGGAGTACCGCCGCGAGGCGCTGGAAAGCGCTCCGCTTTCCTTCCCAGGCAAGGTGCTGGCGGACGAGGCCAACGGCCGCCTCTTCATCTCAGACACCAGCCACAACCGCATCCTACAGACCACCCTTGACGGCGAGGTAACGCGCACCATTGGCGGGGTCACGCCCGGGTTCCAGGACGGCGACTTTGTTCTGGCGGAATTTGACCATCCCCAGGGTCTGGCCTTGGACGGCAATTCGCTCTACGTGGCGGACACGGAGAACCATGCCATCCGGAGGGTGGACCTGGAGGAGGGCTACGTAGAGACGGTCACCGGAACCGGGGAGCAGGCCGGGTCCGGTTCGTCGGGCGGCAAGCTGAAAGGCACTGCGCTGAACTCGCCCTGGGACCTGACATTACATAACGGTTCCGTCTACATTGCGATGGCCGGGCCGCACCAGCTCTGGAGGCTGGACCTGGCGAAAAAGCAGGTGGAACCCTACGCCGGGAGCGGCAGGGAGAACATAGCCGATGGCCCTCTGGCCTCGGCGCAGTTGGCCCAGCCCAGCGGCATCACCACCGACGGCCAGCGTCTCTATTTCGCCGACAGCGAGACCAGTTCTATCCGCACCGCGGACCTGGAGTCCGGCGGCCGGGTGGGCACCATAGTGGGGCAGGGGCTGTTCGAGTTCGGCGACGTGGATGGCACCGGCCCTGAGGTCCGGTTGCAGCACCCCCTGGGCGTGGAGTGGTACGACGGCGTGCTCTACGTGGCCGATGCCTACAACCACAAGATTAAGCGGGTTTACCCCATGACCCAGAGCGCGATGACGTTTCTGGGCACCGGTACCCACGGCCATGAGGACGGCCCCGGCCAGTCGGCCACCTTTTACGAGCCCGGCGGCCTGTCCATCGCTGGGGGAAAGCTGTTCATAGCCGACACCAACAACCACGCGATTCGAGTAGTGGACCTGGAGACGGAAGAGGTGAGGACGCTGGAGATCAGGGGGTTGTAACAGCCGCGTTTTCATGACTGACCTCAAGCCCATCACTATGTACACAGACGGGTCCTGTATTGGGAACCCGGGACCCGGTGGGTATGGCGTGGTGCTTTTGCACAGCGGGCGCCGCACAGAGTTGTCCGGCGGTTACCGCAAGACCACCAACAACCGCATGGAGATTTTAGCCGCAATCAAAGGGCTTCAGGAGCTGAAGGAGCCCTGCCGGGCAACGGTCTACAGCGACTCGCAGTATGTGGTCAACACCATTCAGAAGGGCTGGGCGGTGCGTTGGCGCGAGAACGGGTGGCTAAGAAACAAGAAGGAACGTGCGATCAACCCCGACTTGTGGTCGTTGTTGCTGGACCTCTGTGAGACTCATAAGGTGGAATTTCGCTGGTTACGCGGACATTCCGGAAATCTAGAAAATGAGCGGTGTGACCGGCTTGCAGTGAATGCCGCGCTGGGGAAGAATCTTGAAATTGACAGCGCCTACGAGAATTTGGGTGGACGCCGCTGATCTGGATTAGAGACGGTAGTTTGATAGTATCTGCCTGACTCCCCTCGCGAGGTGTCGTCTGAAAGGAAGAAAAAGATGGCAAAAAAGATGACCGTGTATGTACCCGTGGGGCTGCTGGGCTACGGATTCCCGGTGCGCTCGCTAGAAGCCGCCATGGCCCAGGAACCGGACTTCATAGCCGTGGACGCCGGGTCCACCGACCCCGGGCCTTATTACCTGGGCGCCGGGGTGTCTTTCACCAGCCGGGAAATGGTGAAGCGGGACCTGAGCCTTATTGTGCCAGCCGCCCGGGGGCGGAACATCCCGCTGATCATCGGCTCCGCCGGCGGCGCCGGGGGACGGCCTCACCTGGAGTGGTGCCTGGAGATTCTAAAGGAGGTGGCCACGGAATGCGGTCTCCCGCTCCAGACGGCGTTGATAGACGCAGAGCAGGACAAGGAGTACGTCAAAGCGAAGATACGCAGTGGCGATGTGATTGATTTCGAGGCGGGGTGGACGCTGACCGAGGAAGATGTTGACGAGAGCGTCCGCATAGTTGGGCAGATGGGCACGGAGCCGGTGGCCCGGGCGGTGGAGGCAGGGGCCGACGTGGTGCTGGCGGGCCGCGCCTTTGACGCGGGGCTGATCGCCGCGCTGCCCATCCAGGCCGGGTTCGACCCGGGACTTGCCTATCACATGGGCAAGATCCTGGAGTGTGGCTCCCTCATCGCCACACCCATGGAGGCGGACGGCGCGGTAGGAGTCCTGGAGGACGGCCACTTCTTGGTGAAGCCCGCGGACCCGGAGAAGACCACCAATGTTCGGATGGTGGCGGCCCACACCATGTATGAGAAGACCAATCCCATGCTGCTAAAGGTCCCCGGCGGAACCATTGACCTGCGGGAGGCGGAGTACGAGCAGATTGACGATAGATGCGTCAAGGTCAGCCGGAGCCACTTCATTCAGGAGCCGTACACGATCAAGCTGGAGGGCGCCAAGCTGGTGGGTTACCGCAACGTATGCGTCGCCGGTACCCGGGACCCGGGGATGGTGGAGAACATTGACGAAGTGATCAACACGGTACGGGAGAAGCTAAAACGCGACTTGGAAGGAAGGGTAGCGGAGGACGAGTACCAGGTCATCTACCATGTCTACGGGAAGAACGGCGTCATGGGCGCTTTGGAACCGCAGCGGAACGGCACGGCGCACGAACTGGGAATTGTCATTGAGACGGTGGCCAAGACGCAGCAGCTGGCCGATACCGTGGCCTCCCTGGCGCGGTCTTCCACGCTTCACTGCGACTACCCCGGGCGGATCGCCACTGCGGGCAACCTGGCGTTCATTTCGTCGCCGGCAGAGTTCCCAGCGGGCGAAGTATACGAGTTCAACGTGTACCATCTGATACGGGTGGACGATCCCGGTGAGCCCTTCGTCACCGAAACGGTGCAGATATGACCAGCGCCCGCAAAACGGTGTCGCTGCGCAGCCTGGCCAAGGTGGTCCGGAGCAAAAACGCGGGTCCCTTTAGGCTCACTCTGGACGTGATGTTTGAGGACCGGGAGACTTACGAGAAGGTGAAGCGCACCGGTGTGTTCACGCCGGAACTGGTTGCCCGGTTGTACCGCATGACGGTGGACAAGGTAACCGATTTTGTGGAGTACGACGCCGGTATGGCCTTTAAGGCCACGTTGGTGCGTCCCGTCCCCTCCGGCAGCGTTGGCGACACCGACATCTACGGCGCACAACAGCACGGCCCCCTGCTGGACGTTCAGATTCCCTGGGAATGAGGGATGGCGATGGGTATCGTCACTACCAAGGACTGAAAATCGCAGGTTGGTGGTTCCCACCCTCCCGCCCCTGATGGTTTTAAAAAGATAATTTCTGAGGGACACCCTCAGACTCCTGCCAGAGGGGCTATTTCCCCTCTGGACGCCCCATGGATGGGCGTCCTTCAAGGGACGATTTGCGTATTTCCGAGGAAATGCACATGTTTGTGAGATGGTCCGTTTGCGTTGGACTGGTGTTGTTGCTGTCAGCGGCCTGCGGCGGCTCCGCCGCCGCGGACGAGGGCACGGCATCGGCGGCCACCGTCACGGTTCCACAGGCTACCGCGACGGTGCCGCAGGCCACCGCCACTCTTACCCAAGGCACCGCCACGATCGCCCTGGCCACAGCCCCGGTCGCCCCGGTCACTGGGACGGGTGTCTGGCAGCCACCGCCCGGCGCCACCTGGCAATGGCAGCTAACCGGCGAGACTATTGACACCTCCTTTGACGTGGCGATGTACGACCTGGACCTGTTTGATGCCGACCCGGAGCTGGTGCGGTCGCTTCAGGGCCAGGGCCGCGCCGTGGTGTGCTACCTCAGCGCTGGTTCCGTGGAGGACTGGCGGCCAGACGCAGGGGACTTCCCGGCCTCGGTGGTGGGGAAGGCGTATGAGGGTTGGGAGGGAGAAAGGTGGCTGGATATCCGGCAGATTGAACTGCTGGCACCGATCATGGGCCAGCGGTTGGACTCCTGCAAAGCCAAGGGCTTTGACGCGGTGGAGCCGGACAACATCGACGCATACACCAACGATACCGGCTTTCCCCTTACATATGAGGACCAGCTCAACTACAACATCTGGCTGGCTGGGGAGGCCCACGCCCGCGGCCTGTCCATCGGGCTAAAAAACACCTCGGAGCAGGCGGAAGAGCTGGTTTCGCATTTCGACTGGGCGCTGACCGAGGGTTGCTTCGTCCAGGGGTGGTGCCAGGATATGGCCCTCTTTGTTGACGCGGGAAAGGCCGTCTTCGCGGCGGAGTACACCGACGTGGGGGCCGACCTGGACAAGATCTGTCCTGATGCGGAAGGGTTACGCTTCAGCGTCATCCTGAAAAACCGGGACCTAGACGTCTTTCGGGAGTCCTGCGACCAGGGCCGGTAGGAAGCGGTCCGCACCTATCCGGCGGACCGGAGGGTTAGCCCTCGCCCAGCATCAAGCGCCGTGCTTCCTCGGGTTGGTCCACCAGCGCCGCCACGCCGTCAACGGCGGTAACCACCGCTTCCTCGATGGTGTCCAACCCTAGCCGTCCTCCGTCGGGGTGCATCATCAGCCGGAAGGCGGGCGCCGCCCCGGGACCTGAGGTCACCGGGATGGTCACGATGCCGAAACGCTCCAGCAGAACAAAGGACGCGGCCACGCTCATCTCTGAGGAAACCAGCTTCACCTCTTTGCCGCCGGCCTGCTCCAGCACCAGCGCGCCGAAGTCCTGGTCGGAAATGGCCACCCCGGGTCCAGCCTGGTACACCCGGTCGCCGTAGGCCTTATGCAGGCGGCCGTACAGTTCCCGGGCCAGGGCGCCGGCCTGCTCCACCGGCTTTGGGTCCAGCGCCTCCATGCCGCGAAGCCCCGCCACGTAGTGGCCCGTCTGCGCCTCCAGCCCGAAGAGGAACACCTGCGCATAGATCTCGTCGATCAGCTCTCGCTTGGCCACCACTGCGGCGCCCCGGGGGCCGGGCACGTGCTTGTCCAGCGACCAGACCGAAACATCCACGTCACCCAGGTCAAAGCTGGGCGGTTCATGATAGAAGGTCATGCGGGAGTACATGTGGGCATCATCCAACACCACCATGACGCCGCGGGACTTGGCCATGGAGACCGCGCGTTTCACATCCTCGGCGTCCAGGTGGTATTTTTGCGGCGTCACCGGGGTGATTACCAGCGCCCGCCAGGTGCCCTCATTCAGAGCGGCGTCCAGGTCGGCCACGTTCCGGGCCTCAAAGAATTCGCCGCCCGCCAATTCCACCGCCTGCTGCACCGAGGGATGGGACCGGCCGCTGGGAATTAGCGAAAGGATGCGGTCGCCCTTCTTAACCAGCGCCAGCATAACTCCCAGCATCCCTGATGTGACCCGGTTGCAGATCACCCCGCCGTGGTGCGCCGGATCGCCGCCCATTATGCGAATCGCCAGCTCCTCTGCCCGCCCGCCGAAGAAGACCTCGAAATCGATCTGCGAGGCGAGGGAGGGCAGGTCCTCGGCGTCCAGCGGAAAGCTGCGCACCAGGCCCGTAAGGTCGTAGATACTAGCGCGCCCTTTTCCCGCTACCCTATTGCGGATGAGCTGCCTTCCATGAAGGGTCTTCTTCGCCGCCGCCACGTGGCCGTCCAGCACGGCGCCAAGCTGGTAGCTGTCGGGTGGCTTCAGCCAGGAGCCGTCGCTGGTTGCGGATTGCTCGGTCATCACTACTACCTCTGGTTGGGTTATGGACTTTGGCGCGCAGAAATTCGACCGGAGGCGCTTGGTCCAGATTAGGTGGCTGTAGGATACACCCGCCCAGCGCCGCTAAGAAACCTGGGGCGCCGGAGCTGGCTCGGGAAGTCTGATGGAAAGCTCCTCACACCGAACTGAAGCTTACCGGCACAGCGCGCCCCTGCCAAAGGCGTCGGCAACTGTCTAGAATGGCGGCTGTGCTTTCACACTTTCCAGGAGAAGAGACTGGTTGAGCTGGTTGCTGAACGCATTCACAAGCGCCGATGGGACGCCGCCTCCCAGCGACCATGACAAGCGCGCGCCGCGCGTCTTTTACGGCTGGTGGCTACTGGGCGCTGGACTGGCGGCAATGACGGTGATCTCTGCCACCACGTGGCAGGCCACCGGCACCTTCCTTGTGGCGCTGGAAGAGGAGTTTGATTGGAGCCGCACCATTCTGTCCGGCGCCTTCGCCATCGCCCGGGCCGAGGGGGCGGTGATGGGTCCCTTCGAGGGGCTGCTTACGGACCGATTGGGCGGGCGGCGAACCATGCTCATTGGCTTTTTGGTGTGCGGCGGAGGCTTCTTCCTGTTCACCGGTATCCGGGACCCCGTCACCTTTTACCTGGCCTACCTGGTTATCACCATCGGCGCCGGTCTGGCCGGCTTTATTCCGATGATCACCATCGTGAACAACTGGTTCGTGAGGAACAGGACGCGGGCGATGTCCGTGATATTCGTGGGGGGATCTCTGGGGGGCGCCTTCAATCCGCTGCTAGCCTGGGGAATCGAAAATTATGGCTGGCGATGGGTATCCGGGGGGATTGGAGGCTTCTACATGTTGGTGACGCTTCCCATAGTCCTGTTGATAAGGGATAGGCCAGAACGGTACGGGCTGCGGCCGGATGGTGACCCTCCGGACGCCCCGGAGGAGGCCCCATCGGCTGGACAAAGGCCGCGGAGCAGGGTACAGCCGGCACCGGACTACACCCCTCGACAGGCCCTCCGAACCCGGGCGTTCTGGATAATCGCGGTAGCCCATGCTTGCTCCGCCACCGTCTTCTCCACTATGACGGTGCACCTGGTCCCCTTCCTCACGGACCAGGGATTGTCCCTCACCACGGCGGGTCTGGCCGTTCTGCTCATGGCCATAGTCTCCGGCGTGTTTCAGGCATTCGGCGGATGGCTAGGGGATAGGATGGACAAACGGTACGTAGTATTCGGTTTCATGATTATCCACGGCCTGGGAACCCTCTTCCTGTTGCTGGTGAACAACCTGCGGTTGGCCCTGGTCTACGCCGTCTTTACCGGCGTGGGCCACGGTGGCAGGGGTCCCGCCACCACCAGCCTCCGGGGAGACTATTTCGGCCGGCGTTCCTTCGGCACCATCATGGGCCTCTCCGCGCTGCCAATGAACATAGGCTCCATTGCGGTCCCCTTGATAACGGGGATTGTGTTCGACATGACCAACTCGTACCGAGGCCCTTTCCTGGCGCTGGGCCTTTTGATTTTCGCCGGCGCGGCGCTAATGCTCTTCCTCGGACCGCCGCAGCCACCCCCCGCCGTCCGGCGGAACCCGCCACCGCCGGACCTTCAAGCGCATACCGGGGCCGCGGTTTCGGGTTAGACGTCCAGGCTTACCAGCACTGCGGCGTTGGATATCACGGTGGCGTCTGTGCCGTCTTCGCTGGGTATCTCCAGCCCGCCGGCCTCCACCTTAATGCTTTTCTTGCCATAGGGCAGCACGGTCAGCACGGCTTCGCCGTCGACGGCGTCCGGGTTTGGCGACCCGATGGTAACCTGAACGTGCATCGCATCAGGGCCGGAACCAAAGACCCTGGGGAAGCTTACGCTGTTGTGCCACAAGGCGTCCCTTACCGCCTTCTGTGCCGACTTGGTGTAATCCCGACCGTGAAGGTCCACTCCCATTCCCATCTCCAGTAGACATCGTTTCAGCGCCATTGTCTGCCCCCTTTTGGTATAAGTCCGCCCATAACATATCACGAAGCCGGGCCCCCCATTCGACCGGCGCATGGGCCTATTGCCATGCCGTCCGCTTGGTGAGAAGCTTAACCCGGCCACCGGGAACCGGAAGGAGCTGAAGATGAGTATAGACGCAGAAATGTTCCGCCAGGGCATGACCACGGAGGAATATATCTCCCAGATAAAGGTGAACAAGCAGGTGTTCCTTGACATCTACGCCGGGGTTGAGACGCCGACGGAAGACACTGCGTTCTTCCAGTCGCTGGACGGGACACTGAACCTGGTGGCCTTTACGGCGGACTGGTGCGGGGACCACCTGACCAGTTCGCCTGCCATTCTCCGCCTGGCGGAGACCACCGACCGGCTGGAGGCCCGCGTCTTCGACTCGGACCGGCACAAGGAGCTGACCAACAGCTTCCTGCCGAAGTACCGCCGGAACACGGTGCCGGTATTTGTGGTGTTTGACGCCCAGATGCGGGAGGTCTGCCGATTCATTGAGACTGCCGGGGAACTGGTGCCCGAGCTGGACGCAATGGAAGAGGCCGTGGCCACACAGAATGCCCAACCCCAGGACCAGGGCAAACCCATGAACGAGATGAGCGAGCAGTCCCGCACCGCCATCCGCGGCAGCCGCACCGCCACACGTGTGGCCAAGGCCCGGGAGTGGGGCGCGGTGGTAACTCACGGATTCACCAATACGGTGAAGGAGGGTCTGGCCCTCTCGCCGGGGGACCGCCCGGCGGTGGGTGGCTCCCAGTGGCCTGCCCCGGTAGAGCAGACCTAATCCGTACCCCGGACCGTTCTACCCAATTCACGCAGGGAGACTCGCGATGGCTGATGAGCTGACACGGGAGGACTTTGTTTCAATGGCCGGACGGTTGGGTCTGGACGTGGCGGACGAAGCCCACATGGATGAGCTGTACCACCACGTCAAAGGGGTGAAAGGGCTGATGGCCGGTCTATTCGATATCGGGACCGATGACGTGGAGCCCTCTAACGTCTTCTCCCCGGTGCGGGAGTAATCGATGGACGCCAAAGAGCTTTGCTTCCTTAGCGCTGACGAACAGTCCCGATTAATCTTCGCCGGGGAGCTGTCCCCAGTGGAGCTTACCCAGGCGCACCTGGACCGGATAGAAGCCACCGAGCCGGTTCTCAACTCATTCATCACCGTGGCAGCGGACGAAGCGCTGGCCGCCGCCCGCCAGGCGGAAGAGGAGATACAGTCGGGCCACTACCGAGGCCCCCTACACGGCATCCCCATCGCGTTGAAGGACCTGTTCTACGTCCAGGGGATGCGAAACACATCCGGCTCCAAGATGTTCGACACCTTCGTGCCGGAGTCCGACGGCACCATAGCCGCGCGGTTCAAGCAGGCCGGCGCGGTGATACTGGGCAAGCTGAACCTCAGCCAGTTCGCCTTTGGCCCCACCGGAGAGAACGCGGACTACGGCGATATGCACAATCCGTGGGACCCCACCAGGATAAGCGGGGGCTCCAGCGGCGGCTCGGGCACCGCGGCGGCAGCGGGCCAGGCCTCCATAACCATGGGGACCGATACCGGCGGCTCCGTCCGCATCCCCAGCGCCCTCTGCGGGCTGGTGGGGATGAAGGCCACCTACGGGCTTCTCAGCCGCCACGGCCTGGTGGCTCTCTCCTGGACCCTGGACCACCCTGGCCCCATGACCCGCACCGTGGAGGACTGCGCCCTGGCGCTGACCGCCATAGCGGGGCACGACCCGCTGGACACGACATCCGCCAGGGTGGAGATCCCGGACTACCGCGCGGCGCTTGGCGAAGACATTCGGGGGCTGCGCATAGGCGTTCCCAAGGAGTACTACGAAGCGCCGCTGGCGCCCCAGGTGGCTGTTGCGGTAGAAAAGGCGCTGGAGGTGCTGCGAGAGTTGGGCGCCCAGGTCTCAGAGGTCTCCTGGCCCGTCTATCACACCTCGCACGCCATTGTAACCACGTTGCTGTACGCGGAGGCCACGGCGGGCCACCGCCGCAGGGTGCTGGCCCGGGGCCAGGACTACGACCCCGCGGTCAGGATGCGGCTGGAGACGGGCTTCTTCATAACCGCGGCGGAGTACATCCAGGCGCTGCGCGCCCGCAACGTCTACGTGGCACAGACCCAGGAGCTGTTCAAGAACGTCGACCTACTGGTTGGTCCCATGGAGCCCACCGTGGCATTTCCTATCGGCCAACGGGAAGTGGAAATTAACGGCAAGCCGGTGGACTCGGTGCCGCTGCTGACCCAGTACACGCGGCCTTTCAACATCACCGGTTACCCCGCGGTCACCGTTCCCTGTGGCTTCTCGGACGACGGGCTGCCCATGGGGATGCAGATAGCGGGCCGTCCCTTTGAAGAAGTCACGGTCCTGAAGGCGGCCTACGCCTACCAGCAAGCGACGGAGTGGCATAAAAGGAGACCGCCGGTCTAGGACAAGGGCTCGCCGTGATGCGGCGTGTTGCGGGGCTAGGTAGCGGGCTGGCGGAGGAAAGTCCCCACCCGATCCGGCTTAGGCGGTTTTGCGCACCGGGTGTCCAGGCGCTTCTGGTCCCACCTTGAGGACGCTTCTATACGGAGGAGATACCCTCGTCGCCAAGCAGGTCATGGAGGTCCGCCAGGGTGCGTCCGTACTCGTCCAGCGGGAAGCCGTCCACGTACTCCTTCACCTCGCCGGTGAAGCCGTCCACCGCGCCCAACGCCACGCATTGACGTACCCATTCCGCTTCCTCCTCCACTGAGGGGAGCAGGTCGCGGCCCGCCAGCCGGGACAGCGCCGCCACCAGTCCGTAGCCGCCCCAGTTGGAAACGCTGGAAATCACCAGGCGCTGCACCAGGGTGGTGGCAGGGTCGGCGTGAAGGTGGGGCCGGTCCAGTATCTTGTCCAGGACGTTGCCCATCCCAATCTCGTTGCCGCCGTCGCCCACGCCCACGGTGTACTGGTGCAGTCCGAAGAGCGTGTCTATCCGGGCGGTGTACTCGGTAATGTCCACCGCCCGCATGTTGCGGTACAGCCCGTCCCGGGACGGCGCACACCGCTCTATGGAAATGAGCAGCGACGGATCGTACGTGCGAAGCAGCTCCTCAGAGAATTTTTGGCTGGCCGCAACGTCGGTGATGGGGAAGTCCGCCACCTCGGCGGCGGGACCCGCCAATCGCTGCATGATTTCCTTGGTGTATCGGTCGGTAACGTAAACCACGCGGCGGCCCAGCGCCTCCAGCGCCCGGCCGATGGCCAAGGCGCCGGGGGGTCCGTCCGTTTCCGCCGCCTTCCCGTACACGATGTAGAAACCGGTGGTCACCAACGTCGTGCCCGGGTGGTCCATCACGTACTGCGCCGCCTGATGGCAGTAGTCCTGGGGCAGGAACTGGCGAAGGTCCGAGACGCCTCGCTGGTCCCGCTGAAGGATGATGTCCTCTATGGTTGTGGTTGCCATTGGCGCCTCTCCTACTAGCCTCTACAGGGCCGCCAGGTCCGTATCCCGCATGTCCGTAATGAACATGTGGCCCGGACCGTGGGTCATCATGAACGGGGGTTTCGACTTAAAGGCAACCGCCTGGGGAGTGACGCCGCAGGCCCAGAAGACCGGAATCTCACCTTCCTTGAATACCGTGGGCTCGCCGTAGTCGGGCGCCATCACGTCGTTGATGCCGATGGTCGCCGGATCGCCTATGTGCACCGGCGCGCCGTGGGCCCCAGGGAACCGCGAGGTGACCTGGACCGCCCGTACCACCTTGCTGTAGTGGATGGGCCGCATGCTCACCACCATAGGGCCAGAGAAAGCGCCCGCCGGAGTGCACTCGAAATTCGTGCGGAACATGGATACGTTACGCTCCAGCTCCCAGTGGCGCATGGGGACCCCCGCGTCCACCAGGGCACCCTCGAACGTGAAGCTGCATCCCAGGAGGAAGGAGACCAGGTCGTCCCGCCAGTACTTCCGCACGTCCGTCTCGATGCTCACCAACTCCCCGTCCTTGAAAATGCGGTACGAGGAGATGTCCGTGCGGATGTCCGCGCCCGGGGCGGTCTGCTTCGGTTCCACCTGCCCCGGCTCAATCACCTCCAGCAAGGGGCATGGTCTGGCGTTACGCTGGCAGAAGAGCAGGAAGTCAAAAGCCTGGTCCCGCGGCAGGATGACCAGGTTAGCCTGCACGTATCCCGGGGCCAAGCCGCCGGTCACTCCGTTGTACTCGCCCGATCTGATAAGCTGCCGGATCTCCACCGGAGTCCGGGGCATGGTCTTGGTGCTCACTATGGGTCTCCTTCCGTCTTGTGGCTGACAACCTGGAATGGCTAATCTTATTTTCGGCGGTGGTGGGCCGTCAACCGGCGCTGAAGCCCAGTCCTTTGGAATAGAGGAGGAGTGACTCGGCCACCGCCTCGTAGCAGTCGAACATGCTCCTGGACGGCTCCCGAGCCGACTCCCGGTTGGAAATGATCCAGTAGCCGTCAGGGAAGCCCATCACCTCCACGTCAACGCTTTCATCTATCAGGCGCCGGCTCAGCGGCTCATCCGAATTCAGATGGTCCAATTCCAACGGCTGTAGCTTCGTTTTCCACTGCACGTCAACCGGTCCGCCCAGACCCCACATAGACCTGCGGCGGGAAGACCTGAATTGGAGGTGATGATCAGACTTATTCAGGTTAGGGTCCCTGACCCCATACCAGATGCGATAGTAGTCCATTATCTTGGGCGAACGGAGAACCATGTAAACTGGTTCCCTGGCTCGGACGGGCCGCAGCGAACCGTGGACCACGTTGGCCCATAGCAATTGCCGATGATGGATGGAGACCAGGCCCAGCGAGCTTTCCAGGGATTCGCGGAACAACTCCTCCGGCCGACCCCTCTGCTCCACTGCGGCGGAGATGCCCAGACCGTTCAGGCGGGCGCAGAGGTCCCGGCACTTTTGGGCGCTGGACCTAGGCTTGAATATGTCCTTGATGCCCGGCATGGCATCCCCCTGAAGTTGGCCCGATTATACATCCGTTACGCTGAGGGGCAAAGGAGCGGAGAGGTGTGCGGCCCTACGGACCGCTTTGCAGGGCGGCGGCCCGGTTGGCGTCCGACGGTGGATACGGTTTGTGAGGTATGTCCGGATGGGCCAAAGGAAGCAGCAGCACGGAGAGAAGTTGCCTTGACGCCGGCTAATAACGAGACCTAGAATTGTCTCAATCCGACCGACTGGTCGGTTTTGGAGGGCGTCTTGGGCAGCTACAAAATGACCGTGGGCAACGTAGAAATCGTCGCGGTTACCGACATGAACCTGGTTTTCCCCCTTACCACCGAGGAGGTCTGGCCGGAGGTCCCTATGGAAGCCTGGGCCTCCTATCAGCAGCAGTACCCTGACACCTTTGAAGGCGACCGAATGCGGCTGGAGATCGGATGCTACGTGGTCCGCTCCCAGGGTAAGACGATCCTGGTGGACACCGGCTACGGCCCCGGCCCTTTCGATTACCTGGGAGGCCTCCGCGGGCATCTCATGGAAGACCTGGCCGCCCAGCAGGTGGACCCCGGGGAGGTGGACACGGTGTTTCATACCCACCTTCACATAGACCACGTGGGCTGGAACACGTTCCAGCGGGATGGGAAAGCGGTCCCCACATTCCCCAAGGCGCGCTACCTGGCCCACCAGGCGGACCTGGAGTACTTCCGGAAACCGGAGGTGCAGGCCGTCCAGTCGGCGCCCTTTATGGAATCCTGCGTCGAGTCGCTGGTTGAGTTGGGTATCTTCGACACAGTGGTTGCGGACACCAACCTCACCGATGAGGTGCGCGCCGTCCATACCCCCGGCCACACGCCGGGGCACATGAGCCTGTGGGTAACCTCTCAGGGAGAGCGGGCCTTCATTGAAGGGGACGTCCTGATCCATCCCGCGCAGGTGACTGAGCAGGAGTGGAACTCCCGCTTCGATGCTGACTGGCCGGTGTCCAACAGGACGCGAAGCCGGTTGCTGGACCAATTGGAAACCGAAGGCACTACTGTCATCGCCTGCCACTTTCCACTGCCGGGCTTCGGCAGGGTGGTGCGGGCCGAGGGACGCCGCTACTGGCAGGTTGGGCTCTAGCGCATGGCGGAAAAGCTGAACGCCCGAGAGAGGATCATGGAGGCGGCGGAGGCCGTCTTCGCGGAGAAGGGCTACCACGACGCCGCCATGGATGAGATCGTCCGCCGCACCGATATGTCCAAGGGCGGTCTCTATTTTCATTTCCCCAGCAAGGAGCGTCTTTTCTTCGCTGTCATGGACCACCTGGCTGATCGGCTGATTGACCGTGTAAGCGGCGCCGTGGAGCGGCGACAGGGCGCCGTTGAACGGTTGGACGCGGCGCTGGAAACGGCGATGGATATCTTGACCAAGCGGCGCAGGCTGGCGAAGCTTTTGCTGGTCCAAGGGTACAGCATGGGAAATCCCTTCGAGAAGAAGCGCATGGAAATATTCACGCGTTTCGCCTCGCTGATCAGGGACAACCTGGAGTTGGCGGTGCGGGAGGGGGCCATACCCCCCCAGAATACCGAGATCGCCGCCTTCGTCTGGGCCGGGGCCATCAACGAGGTGCTCATCCGATGGGTCTACACCGGAGAGCCGGACCCCATGAAAGAGTCGCTCCCCGTCCTTCGGCGCATGCTGCTGGACGGCGTGGGCGCTAAAACCGAACCGGTAGCGGGAGGACGTTGAACATATGCCTCAGACAGAGGTGAAACAGGGCATCGCTTTCAGGGACGCCGGTCTAATCCCGATCTGGGAAAAGGTGCAGGCGGATCAAAGGCTGTCGTTCGATGACGGGGTCCGTCTCTTCGAGACAGAGGACTTCACTGCCGTGGGCCGCATGGCAGACTGGCAGAAGAGCAAGCGCTGGAAAGACCGCGTCTTCTTCGTTCTGAACCGCCACATCAACCCCACCAACGTATGCGTGCTCTCCTGCAGCTTCTGCGATTTCGCGAAGAAGCCGGGTGATGCGGACGCCTACGAGATGAGCGTAGAGGACGTGTTGGGGTTGCTGGACGAGGACACTCGGGAGGCCCACATGGTTGGCGGCCACCACCCGGACTGGCCCTTCGAATACTACGAGGAGCTGGTTGGGGCAATCCACGGGCGCTATCCCAACTGCCAGGTGAAAGCATTCACCGCGTCCGAGATAGACTACTTCTGGCGACGGTGGAAAATACCCCCGGAGGAGTCGCTGGCGCGGTTGAAGGCCGCGGGCCTGCGGTCCATGCCCGGCGGCGGCGCCGAGGTGTTTTCCGACCGTATGCACCGGATGCTGTACCCCGGCAAGGCCTCGCCCCAGCGCTGGCTGGAGATACACCGCACGGCGCACCAGTTGGGTATCCCCTCTAACGCGACCCTCCTCTACGGCCACGTGGAGACCGTTGAGGAGCGGGTCCATCATCTTGAGCTGCTGCGGGAGCTACAGGACGATACCGGCGGCTTCCTGGCGTTTATACCCATTGAATACCAGACCGGCGACACGCAGCTTGTCGCCCGTCAGGCTTCCCCCTTCGATGACCTTAAGACCATTGCGGCGGCGCGGCTGATGCTGGACAACTTCCCTCACATCAAGGCCTACTGGATAACCATCTACGAAGAGACGGCGTCCATAGCGTTGCATTTCGGGGCGGACGACTCCGATGGCACCATCGGCCGGGAGCGCATTTCCCACGCCGCCAAAGCGGCCAGCCCCGTGGGGCTGACCCGGGACCGGATGGTCCGGCTGATCCGGGACGCCGGCAAGGTCCCGGTGGAGCGGGACGCCCTGTACAACGAGCTGAAAGTCTATGACGATTAGAATCGGGCAGATACCCTACCTTAACTCTGAGGTCTTCTACCGCGGGATGGACCCCTCGGTGGTGGAGCTGGCCCCGCTGGTGCCCAGGGCACTGTCCGGCGCGGCGGAGGACGGGCGGGTGGACGCTGGGCCGGTCCCATTGGTCACTTGCTTTGAGCTGGAAGACCGATTTGAGCCCCTGGGGAGCTTCTGCATCGCCACAGTGGAACGGGCCCGCAGTATCCTGTTCTACTCCCGGACGCCCATCGAGCAGCTCGATGGCGCCGCGGTGGGCGTCACCGGGGAGACCTCCACCTCCGTTCGGCTGCTCAAGGCGCTGCTGAACCACCGCTTCGCCGTGAGGCCCCGCAGCTTCGACGCGATTAGCGATTCCAACGACGCTTTTCTGCTCATCGGCGACGAGGCGCTGCGGAACCGCCAGGGGGTAGCGGGCCATCCATACCAGTACGACCTGGGGGAGGTGTGGCACCAGTGGACCGGCCTCCCATTTGTTTTCGCCCGCTGGGTGGCGCGCCGCGACCTGGACCGAAAGTTGGCGGCGTGGATAGAGGCGGCGCTGGACCAGAACATTGACCGGAACCTGGCCCAGGTGGAACAGATCGCCGCGGAGCGCCGTGACCTTGGCATGTCACCGGACGAGGTCATGGAGTACGTCCGCAGCTTTCATTACCGGCTGGGCGCGCCGGAGCTGGAGTCCATAGAGAAGTTCAGAGGGTTACTGAAGGAGGAAGAGGCCGTTTCGCCTTCCACCTCTCCAGGCAAGCGAGGATAGGAGCTATCGAATGATTGACGGGATTCGCGGCAAAGTCTTGGCCGGTGAGCGCCTCAACGCAGAAGAGGGCCTGTACCTGTTGCAAGGCGCCAATCTGTTGGACCTGGCCCCCCTGGCCATGGAGGTGAGGTACCGGCACAACCCCGATCAAGCGGTGACCTTCGTCATTGACACCAATCTCAACTACACCAATGTCTGTGATGCTTACTGCACCTTCTGCGCCTTTTATCGCACTGACAAGGATGCCGACGCATACACCCACTCGACCGACGAGGTCATGGAGATGATTGGCGCCGCCGCGGAGAAGGGCGTAACCACGGTGCTCATGCAGGGCGGTCTCAACTCCAAGCTGCCTTTGGAGTACTACACGGAGCTGGTGCGCCGCTGCCGCGCGGAGTACCCCCAGGTGCAGCCCCACTTCTACTCGGCGCCTGAGGTCATGAAAATGAGCCAGGTCTCCGGGCTCTCGGTGCGAGAAGTGCTGGAGGCGCTCAAGGAGGCGGGGCAGGACAGCATCCCAGGCGGCGGCTCGGAGATACTCTCCGAGCGGGTCAAGCACCGCATCAGCCGGCTCTGGCCCAAGGGCAGGGTGGAAGACTGGACCGTGGTACACCAGGAAGCCCACCGCCTGGGCTTCCGGACCACCGCCACCATGATGTACGGACACCTGGAGCAGGACGAGGACATCATAGAGCACCTGGAGCACGTCCGAGCCCTCCAGGACGAGACCGGTGGCTTCACCGCGTTCATTCCCTGGAGCTTCAAGAAGTCCAACACCGCCCTGGACAAGCGGGTGAGTCATGAGCAAGGGGCCAACCGCTACCTGCGGATGATCGCCGTGGCGCGGCTTTACCTGGATAACATGCCCCATATACAGGCGTCCTGGTTCTCCGAGGGCAAGAAGACGGGCCAGGTGGCGCTCCATTTCGGTGGCGACGACTTTGGCGGTACTCTGTTTGACGAGAACGTGATGAACGAGGCCGGTTTCTACAACCGCACGACGCTGGAGGAGGTGCTGACCCTCATACAAGAGTCAGGCTTCACCCCGGTGCAACGCACCACGCTGTACGAGCACCTGCGCCGCTACGACGAGGCCGCCGAGCCCGCGCCGGCTTAGGCCGGCCTTCCGTGCCCCGTCAGCAGCCCCAGCGACCGCGCCTCTATCACGACCTGGCCTATCTCTGGCCGCTGGCCGACCCTCCCGAGGACTATGCGTTTGAGGCGTCGATTTGGCGCGATGCGCTGCGCGAAAAGCTGGGGGCCGGCCGCCACCACATCTTGGAATTGGGAGTGGGCGGAGGCCATTTGCTGTCTCACCTGGTCGCCGAGTTTCAAGCCACCGCGCTGGACATCTCGGAGGAGATGCTGGCCAACTCCCGCCGCCTTAACCCCATGGCGGAACACCTGGCGGCGGACATGCGGACGGTCCGGCTGGACCGCAAATTCAAGGCTGTGTTGGCCCATGACGCCATCTCGTATATGCTGACGGAGGAAGATCTGCAGGCCGCTTTCGCCACGGCGCGGGCGCACTTGGACCCCGGCGGCGTCTTTATCACCGTGCCGGACTGGTTCCGCGAGACCTTTAGGGAGACCACCGCGTCGCACCGCACCCTTCACCAGGGTGACATGGAGCTGACCTTCATCAAATATGTGTGCGACCCGGACCCCACGGACAGCACTATTGAGACCCGCTTCTTCTTTCTGATCAACCAGGGCGGCCATGTTCGAATGGAACACGACCGCCACGTTACGGGCCTCTACTCCATTGTCGACTGGCAGGACTGGCTGGCGGACGCGGGCTTTGACGTGGAGGCGTTGGAATACCCGGTATACGACGACGAAGGCCCCGGCTGGCTGTTGGTCTGTACGGCGCGGTAGGCCTCCACTCTGGTGGCCAACCAGCGCTTTGACAACCGTTGGAGCGCTGCATACACTCCCGAACATTGGGCGGGAGTGCCGCCCGGCGGCAAACAGTCAATCGGCGGGGGTACGTAATGAAGGACCAGGTTGAAATCTTTTTCCATTCTCAGCAGCCCTACGTCCATCTGAGGGAAGAGGACCTGTCAAAATACGATTCGGGCCGGATAGACTTCCCCAACAGCTATTTCGATCCGCAGAAAGCCCACCATCTCTACAACCAGTACCACGAGATGTACGCCTTCGCCGATGAGGTGGGAATCGATGGGATCATGACCAACGAGCACCACGCCTCTTACTGGAACATGAAGCCCTCGGCCAACCTGGATGCCGCGGTCATTGCCAAGGTCACCAGCAAGGCCAAGATCGCCATCCTGGGGAACATCATCCCCATCAGTGACCCGGTCCGGATGGCCGAAGAGATCGCCATGGTGGACTGCTACTCCGGCGGCCGGCTTATCTCGGGATTCGTTCGGGGCGGGGCCACCGAGACGCTGATGGCGGGGATAGATCCCACGGAGAACCGGGAGCGCTTCGAGGAAGCCCACGACTTGATCATCAAGTGCTGGACCACCCCTGGGCCGTTTCGCCACGAGGGCAAATACTACCATTACCGGGTGGTGAACCCGTGGGTGCTGCCCATGCAGAAGCCCCATCCGCCCATCTGGTTCCCCGGCGGCAGCAGTCCAGAAAGCGTCATATGGGCAGCCCGGCGTGGCTATTCGTACATTAATTTAGGCGCCTTCATAGACCTGACCATGGAGCTGAAGCAGATATATATAGACACGGCGCATGAGGTCGGCTTCACGCCCGGGCCGGAGCACTTCGGCTATCAGATCCGCGCACTGGTGGCGGATACGGACGAAGAGGCCCAAGAGATAGGGCGAAACTTCCTGTGGGCCGCGGACCACCGCATGCGAGGCCCCAGGGAGCACAACGACCCGCCGGGGTACCAGTCCCGAGTGGCCAGCACCATGATGGCGCGGCGCGTCGGCGGGGGCGGTTCTCAGAGGGTGACGACCTACGAGGAACTTCAGGAGTTGAACTCGATTATCGTTGGAAGCCCTGACACCGTGACCCGCAAGCTGGCGGCCACCATTGAGCGGCTGAACCTGGGCTACTTCATCCTTATTGGCAGTGACGGCAACCTGCCGCACAAGGCCGTGATGCGCTCCATTGAGCTGTTGGGCAAAGAGGTGGTTCCGGCGCTGCACGAAATCCAATTGCAGCCCTACGAATAACTGACCCGGCTCCGACCGTAAACGAGGAAGGCTGAAATGAAATACGACGTGGTTGTTGTAGGCGCTGGCACGGCGGGATGCGCCCTGGCGGGCCGGGTCTCTGAGAACCCTGACGTATCCGTCCTGCTGCTGGAGGCCGGGACAGACTACCCGGACTTGGACCGTATGCCTGACGAGATCAAGTTCGGTATGACCAGGGACGCCGAGGCGATAGACTCGAAGCACAACTGGGCGTTGCGGGGCACGATCACCGAGGAGCAGGGTGAGATACACGTAGCCCAGGGCAAGGTGATGGGCGGCTCTGGCTCCATCAATGGACAGGTGTTCCTCAGGGGACTACCGGAGGACTTTGACAACTGGGCGACCTGGGGCAACGACGATTGGTCTTACGTCAAGGTCCTGCCGTACTTTCGCAAGATGGAGCGGGACCTGGATATTCGGGACGACTTCCACGGGACGGACGGACCGATTCCCATACGGCGGCGGGAATCGGAGCCCTGGCCTGCCATCCAGAAGGCCTTTCGTGAGGCCTGTTTGCAGGCGGGATTCGGCGCCACGGAGGATATGAACGGCCCCAACCACAGCGGGCTGGGCGCTACCCCCATGAACAACATGGATGGCGTGCGGATGAGCACCGCCATCACGCACCTGGGTCCGGCGCGCCACCGTCTGAACCTTACCGTCCGGGGCGACGTGTTCGTCAGGCGCTTGCTGTTTAGAGAGCAGGCGGTGGCCGGGGTGGAGGCTGAGAGCGGCGGCCAGGTCTTCAACATAGAGGCTGACAGGGTAGTGCTGAGCGCCGGCGCTCTGAAGTCACCCCACTTGCTCATGCTTTCCGGCATCGGCCCCAGGGACCAGCTCCAGAATCACGGCATTGCGGTGCTGGTGGACTCGCCTGGCGTTGGCCAAAACCTGTGGAATCACCCCAACCTGCCTGTTTCATTCAAGGTGAAGGACGGCGTCACCCTTGTTCCAGACGCGGCTGGGGTGCGATTCTCTCTGCGCTACACCGCTGATGGCTCCACCGATGCTAGCGACATGATGCTCACCACCAGCTCTGTCTTCAGCCCTTACACGGGCGAGGTGCTGCCTGACCAGGTGGCGCGAATTGGGATTGCGCTGGAGCTGCCCCATGGAAATGGTTCCCTCCGGCTGGCCTCCCCGGACCCCGCTATACAGCCGTCCTTTGACTACCGCTACTTCCAGCACCCCGACGATATTCGCCGCACCCGCGAGGGCGTGCGGTTATGCTTAAAGCTGCTGGAGTGCAGCGCCTATGAGAGCATCTCTGAAGGGTGTATTGACCCTACCGATGCGGACCTGGCGGCCGACGATGCCCTGGACCTGTGGATACGCCGAAAGGTGAGCACGGCCAGGCACGTCTCCGGAACCTGCAAGATGGGTCCCGACACCGATCCCTTGGCGGTGGTGGACCAGCATTGCTGCGTCAAAGGGGTCAAGAACGTCTGGGTGGCCGACTCCTCGGTTATACCGCAGGTCCCCCGCGCCAATACCAACGCCACCGCCGTGCTAATTGGCGAGCGGGTGGCGGACTGGGTCTCTTAGTTCGCCGCCGGACAACCCCTACAGCTCTACGATGTCCAACGGCGGCACCTCCGGGATGATGCCCCGCTCCGCGGCGCGGCGGTACAGCGTCTCCAGGGCGCGGCGTCCGTCGTCGCCGAAGTCTACGGTGTCCTCGTTCACGTACATCCGCACGAAGCGGCGTCCCGTCTCGCGGTCTACTCCCCGGCCGAAGTCCAGCGCGTAGTCCAGCGCGGCATCCTCGTTGTCGCGGGAGTAGATGATCGCGTCACGGAGCGCCCTGGCCACGTTCTTCCCCAGCTCGTCGCCCAGCCGCCGGTGCACCATGTCCAGTCCCAGGGGTATGGGGAGCCCGGTGTCCTGAAACCAGGTCTCGCCCAGGTCCAGCACCCGGTGCAAGCCCAGCTCTTTCGAGAGGATCTGCCCCTCGTGTATTAGCACCCCGGCGTCCACCGTGCCCTCTTGGACAGCCGCCGTCACCGCGTCAAAGGGCAGGAACACCGGGTCGAACGGCTCGGTCACGTAGATTCGAAGCAACATGTAGGCGGTGGTGAACTCCCCCGGCAAGGCGATGCGCTTTGCCGGCAGTTCGGCGGCCTCCATTGGCCGCCGGGAAACCAACGCCGGGCCGTAGTTGCGCCCCACCGACGCGCCGCAAGGCATGATCCGGTAGTGCTGCGCCACCTGGGGATAGACCGCGGCGGAGATGGCAGTCACCTCCAGTTCTCCAGTGCGCGCGCGCTGGTTTAGCGCCTGAATCTCCTCCAGCACATGCTCTATTTGGTACCCCTGGACGGTGATGATCTCCTTGGCCAGCGGATAGAACATGAAGGCATCATCGGCGTCCGGGCTATGACCCACTCGCAGTACGGGCATGAGCTTCCTTTCGGGCTTGATGGAGGGCGGATTATACACCCTGAACCTTCAATCCAAATGTGCTACCATGCCCACTCCCTCCGTGCCTCGATGGCCAGGGAAGCAATCGCGAGGTGTGAAAATGGCGAAGCTAACCGAGGCGTACCGGGCCCGGGGAGGCCGTACCCTGGTGCTGTCCGACTTCTCCCCGCCGCGGGGCGCCGGAATGGAGTTCCTGGACGACGCTCGAATGCTCGACGTGGATTTCATCTGCGTTGCGTACAACCCCGGTAGGGCGGTGCGGGTGGACTCCGCCATGCTGGCCGCCGCCATCAAGCGGGAAACCCCGCGCGACGTGATCTTTAATCTGTCGCCCAGGGATATGAACCCGGTGGCACTGGAGAGCCACCTGCTGGGAGCCGCCGTGCTGGGCCTGGAAAACGTCCTGGTGGTGGCCGGGGACCCGTTTAGCCCTCGGGACCTGGAGCTGGTCACACCGGTGGGGAACTTCACCTCCACCGCGCTGATTCAGGCGGTGGCCCAGATGAACCAGGGAATGGACTTTCGGGGCCGAAAGCTGGCTGCTTCCACCGACATTTGCGTAGGCGCCGCGGTGGACCTGGGCAAGGGAATCCACGCCGAGGCCCGGCTGGCCCACCGGAAGGTCCAGGCCGGGGCGCAATTCCTGGTTACCCAACCCATATTCCAAGCGGAAGAGGTCGCACGGTTCCAGGAGGCGTACCAGGGTATTGCCGCCCAGCCACTGTCCGTGCCGGTGCTCTGGGGTCTCCAACTTCTGGTCCAGGGCGGCGTTATTTTCAGTTCCGTCCCTGAAGGGGTGCAGCGGGACCTGGAGCAGGGCATGGACGGGGTGGAGATTGCCCTGGAGATGTGGGGACGGCTGTTGGACGCCGGTGCAGGAGGGATATACTTGATGGCGCCTATCCTGAGGGGCGGCCTTAGGGACTATGAAGCGGCGCGGCGATTTCTGGCGCAGGTGCGGCCGTAAATCGGTGGCGCTGGAGAGGCCCAACAACGAGTTGTATTCCCATTGACCCCCCCATAGCGCCGTGCTACCATCCGGAAAAGCGCCCACCACAGCGTAGTAGCGGTCAAAAAGTTGCGCTTTTCGTAACCCCATGTCCATCAAACAACAGTTAGAAGGGGTACGCCCTGAATCCGACACCGCTTTAGCTATAGGTACGTTTGATGGCGTCCACAAGGGCCACCAACGCCTCTTCCAACTGCTGCTGAAAACGGCGCAAAGGCAGGGGCTCACCGCCACCGTGGTAACCTTCCGCAACCACCCAAGGACCGTTCTGGCCCCCCAATCCAAGGTTGAGAACATCATGCCCTGGGCTGAGCGGGAACGGTGTATTCGCTCGCAGGGCGTGGGCGCCGTAGTGCCGTTGGACTTCACCTTGGAGATATCCCAACTAAAGGCCCGCGACTTCGTTACTTATCTAGTACGCGACCTGAGGATGAAGTTGCTGGTGGCCGGTCCGGACTTCGCCCTGGGCCACCGCAGGGAGGGTGATGTCACTTTCCTCAAAGCATTGGGTGAGGAGATGGGCTTTGAGGTCTCCGTGGTGGAGCCCGCCCTGCTGGGGGACCGTCCCGTCAGTAGCCGTGCCTTGCGCCGCCTGATCTCCGAGGGCGACGTTACCTTCGCCGCGGAGATGCTGGGGCGCTGCCCAACCCTGACCGGCGTGGTGGTGGAGGGAAACCGCAGGGGGCGCGAGCTGGGGTTTCCCACGGCGAACCTGGCCACCGAGCAGGACGTTCTGGTGCCCGGCGACGGTATTTATGCGACGTGGACGATTGTAAAAGGGCAACGGTTTCAGTCGGCCACCAGCATCGGCGTGCGGCCCACTTTTGAGCCGGGCCCCCGCTCCGTTGAGACCTTCATCATGGACTTTGACGCCGACGTTTACGGCGAATCAATCACCCTGGAGTTCGTCAGCCGCCTCAGGGAGGAGATGGCCTTTCCCAGCGCGGACGCCCTGGTGGAGCAGATGAACCGGGACGTGGAGCAGGCGCGGCACATCCTTAGTGGAAATGCCACATAGTCCGGTGCTGGACGAGCAGACCCTCCATCAGGTCCTCCGCCGCGGTGTATCGGAGATCATCGTGGAAGAGGAGTTCGTCCGGCTCCTGCAGGAGGGGACGCCTCTGCGGCTGAAGATGGGCTTTGACCCCAGCCGTCCGGACATCCACCTGGGCCACGTAGTGGGTCTGCGAAAGCTGCGTCAGCTACAGGAGCTGGGGCACAAGGTCATCCTCATAGTGGGTGATTGGACCGCCCAGATCGGCGATCCCAGCGGACAGTCCATCATGCGTCCCATGCTCACCCATGACCAGGTGATGGCCAACGCCGAGTCCTACCTGAGCCAGTTCTTCAAGGTTGTGGACAAGGACCGCACCGAGACAGTCTTGCAGAGCGAATGGTTCGGCAAGTTCACCCTGGCCACCGTCATAGACCTCACCCGCCGCTTCACCCTGGCCCAGTTTCTGGAGCGGGACGACTTCGCCCGACGGTTCAAGGCCAACCGGCCCATCGCTCTGACGGAGTTTCTATATCCGCTGCTACAGGCCTACGACTCCGTGGCCATCCGCTCCGACGTTGAGTTCGGTGGCACCGACCAGACGTTCAATCTCCTGGTGGGGCGACAGCTTCAGGGCATGATGGGGCAGCGGCCCCAGCAGTGCTTCCTCATGCCCATGTTGGTGGGAACCGCAGGCGTTGAAAAGATGAGCAAGAGCCTGGACAACTACGTGGCGGTGGACGATTCCCCCAATGAGATGTACGGCAAGATCATGTCCCTGCCGGACCAGAGCTTCCCTTTTGATGCGCAGGCTGTGCTTGATAAGGTCTCAGTACCAAGTGGGCCGGAGAGCCGCCCGCGTGTAAATGTGAAACCTATATATCCTGTGGCGGACTACTTTGACTATTTGACTGACGTGCCAGAGGCCGAGCTAGCGGAGATGCGCCGCGCTTTGGTGGAGGGCACGGTGAATCCAATGGAGCTGAAGAAACGGCTGGCCTTGGAGATAACCCGTCAGTTCCACGGCAGCGAGCCGGCACGGCAGGCGGAGGGATACTTCCAGTCGGCGTTCCAGCAGCGCGGCACCCCTGACGATATTCCGGAGGTGGCGTTTAGCCTGGTAAACGGGCAGCAGCAATACCGGTTTCAGCCGGTGGATGGCGGTAGTGCGCGAGAGGCCGCCGCTGTGGACAGAGAGCTTGGGACCCTGAGCGCCGTGGAATTGATCTACGGCGCCGGTCTGGTCTCCTCGCGCAACGAGGCGAAGCGGCTCCTGTCCCAAGGCGCCGTGGAGGTTGACCAGCACAAGTTGTCGTCTCCTTCTGTTGCCATAAAGGACGGCACCGTCATCAAGGTGGGGCGGCGGCGCTTCGCCCGGCTTGTGGACCTGGACAAGAAGTAGTAGAAGCCCAAAGGGCCTCCAACCGCTGACCAGCTATTCGAAGCCCTACCCCGGATATCGACCGAAAAAAGGAGCGAACGTGAAGATTCCCAGGCAGAACCTGCGGATTCCCGGTCCCATTCCCTGCCCGCCGGAGGTGATGGACGCCCTGACCTACCCGATGATTAATCACCGGGGACCGGAGTTCCAAGAGCTGCTGTTGAGCATTACTGAGCGTCTGAAAAAGGTGTTCATGACAGAACACGACCTGTACATATTCACGTCCTCCGGCACTGGAGCGCTGGAGGCGTCACTGACCAACACCCTGTCGCCCGGCGACAAGGTGCTGGCGGTGATAACCGGCTCCTTCGGCCAGCGCTACGCCGACATGGCGGAAGCCTTTGGGGCGGAGGTCAACCGGCTGGAGGTGGAGTGGGGCACCGCCGCGGATCCGGAGTCCGTGGCCGCGGCGCTGGACGCCGAACCGGAAACAAATGCCGTATTGGTGACCCACAACGAGACCTCCACCGGAGTTACCAATGACCTGGAGGCCATCTCTAAAAAGGTAAAAGCGCGCCCGGACAGGCTGCTGTTGGTGGACGCCATCAGCAGCCTGGGATGCATACCCCTTCCGGCGGACCGGTGGGGCTGTGACGTGGTGGCCGCCGGCTCCCAGAAGGGGTTGCTGGTCCCGCCGGGTCTGTCATTCATCACCTTCAGCCCGCTGGCATGGGAGGCCCAGAAGACCGCCACCATGCCCCGGTACTACTTTGACGTCGCCGCCGCTCAGCGGTACTTTGAGCGAGGCCAAACGCCCTACACCCCCGTCGAATCGCTATTCTTCGGCCTTGACCGGGCTTTGGACATCCTTTTGGACCGTGGAATGGAGGAGATCTTCTCCAACCACGCCTATATTGCCAATCTGACCAGGCAAGGGCTCAAGGGGCTGGGCTTGCAGCTTTTGGCCGATGACTCGTGCGTCTCCAACACCGTAACCGCAGTCCGGGTGCCGGAAGGCGTTGATGCGCAGGCGCTGATCTCCCTTCTTCGCACCGAACACAACGTTGTAGTCGCCGGCGGACTGGTGAAACTACAGGGCAAAATCCTCCGTATTGGACACATGGGCATTGTGGAGGAGGAAGAGGTGACCGGGCTGATGGATGCCCTCAGAGCGTCGCTGCCCAAAGTGGGGTTCGCAGTACCGGCCTAAGCGGTGCGAGGAAACTCGCCTCAAGTTGCACGGCAGCGGCAATAAGACATAACGTTAGCTGAGTTAAACTGTTTGCCACCCCTAGAAGCTATTCCGCTTTGCTGACCGCCTTGGGAGCCGCCGCTCCCGGTCAACGAATGTACTGGAGGTCTGCTCATGGTACAAATGCGACAGGTAGTAGCGAACCTCAGGCTTAGCTTTGCGGACATGGAGGTTCGAGAGGCCAACCTGAACGACCTTGTGAGGCAGTTTCAGAACCAGCTAAACCGGCTGCCACGCCAGGCCATTTACGGTAGGTTATCCCTGGACATGTCCCTCAGCGCTATGGCCGAAATTGAGGAGAGGCTGGAAAGCGCCAAGACCTCTCGCCGGCACCTGCTTAGCATTAAGGCGCGTGCGCAACAAGAGCTGGAGGCCTTGGAGGTGGTGCAACGCGTGGAAGAGGCAAAAGGACGGCTGTTGCAGCTAAAGTCTCAAGAATTCCAGAATGGAAATCCGGACGACGGTACCACCAGTGAAATTCGCCAACTGGAAGATTACATTACCCAGTACAGTAAACAGGCGGAACGGGCCATCATTACCATGAGCCGGGTCAGGGAGGAACGTTAAAGCGCGTCCTCAAACAGGTTAATGGCCAGACCCGTGGGCAGCTTGGGGTGGAAGAAGGTTGATTTGCGGGGAAGCCGTTGACCGCTGCCCACAATCTCCTCCAGCATCTCCATGGGCAGTGCGTTGAGAAGGAAAGCCGCCTGGTGGGTCCCGTTTCTCAAGAGCTCCAGCGCCTCCTGGGGGTTGTGAATCCAGTCAACATGCCGTTCTAATGTGTCTCCAAACACCGGCTTAAGGACCATTTCCTCCAGGACCCACGCCTCAAATTTGGCGGCGGCCCCGGCGCCCTCCGGCGCGCACTCCTCACGAAGCGTCAGAATGCTGGCTGTACCGCTCTCGGCGGAAACCATGCCGAAAGCCCGTTTCCCCCTTGCCTGCTGCTCCAGCTTCGTCAGCAGCGCCTCGGGCGGGTCATCTGGTACCCGTCCCAACGGCGACTCGGTGAAGCACCGGTGGAGGACCTCGCGTAGCCGCCGAGATGCTTCTGCGTCCATGTCCCGAATGACGCGGTGGTACGGCAGCACCACCAACCCTGGGTCATCGAACTCCACCAGGTAGGACATTACAAAGTCCTGGTCGGTATTCCGGCCACCACTAGAGCCTGGGTGGAGGTCACGGTACGCCAGCGACGTCTCGTAGCGATGGTGCCCGTCCGCAATGTACAGTGGCCTCTTCGCCAGCATCTCACCAATCGCATTGACCCGGAGACCGTCGTCCAAGCGCCACATCTCGTAGGTGTGGCCATCGGCATCGCTGAAGCTGAACACCGGCCTCTCCCTGGTTGCTTCCCGCGCAATCTCCAACACCGTCCGCTGCCCATCTCGGTAGAGCAGCATGATGTGGCTGATATTGCCGTGGCAGCGCTCCATCAGGGCCAGGCGGTCTTCCTTGGGGCCGCGTTGCGTGTATTCATGCGGGATCACGCTGCCTTGCTCGTAGTCCTCCAGCCGCACTGCGGCGAGAAGGCCGAGCCGGTGCCGTAGGGCACCATCCGAAGGGAAGCCGTGACGCACCAGGTAGTAGGCCGGGGCGTCGTCCCGGACCAGAGCCGCCTCCCGCATCCAACGCCGAAGCTGTTCGGCGGCCCGGGTGTACCGATTGTCGTTGGGGCCGTCGGAAGCCTTCACCTCACCCTCTTCCAACCGAACGGCGTTGAAGGGGCTGCGCCCGTAAAGCTCGATCTGCATCTGGGGCGAAATCACGTCGTACGGGGGACAGATCACGTCCTCCATTTGACCTGCCACCTGGGGATTGAACAGTACTCCCCTAAACGGTCTTACGTCTGCCATGTAGCGGCGCTTTCCTCCGAATCCTGACCTGGAATGTTATCATACTGTCTGGCCAGAGAGGGTTTTAGGGATCTATTCATGATAACCGGTGATGTTAGACAGAGGGTTGAATCGCTTCAAAAGGAGATCAACCTCCAAAACCACCGCTACTATGTGCTGGACTCCCCGATAATCAGCGACGACCAGTACGATAGGCTGATGCGAGAGCTCCAAGCCCTGGAGCGCGAATACCCGGAGCTGGCCACCGCGGATTCTCCCACTCGACGGGTGGGCGCGCCGCCCGCTGAGGGTTTTGTTGAGGTGCAGCATCCCCGGCCCATGTTGAGCCTGGCGAACGCCTTTGACGGAGAGGAGCTGCGGGCCTGGCACCGGCGGGTCTCCAACCTTTTGGAGGACCGGCCCTTCGCTATGGTGTGCGAGCTCAAAATCGACGGGTTGGCCGTGGCGCTAACCTATCGAGATGGACGGCTGGCCCAGGGCGCCACGCGGGGGGATGGCTACCGCGGAGAAGACGTTACCCAGAACCTCCGTACCGTGAAGACGATCCCCTTAGTGCTGCTGGATAAGGGCCCCGCCGTCTTTGAGGTCCGTGGCGAGGTGTATATGCCCAACGATGCCTTTAAGCGGCTGAACCGGGACCGGGAGGAGCGGGGCGAGCCCCTTTACGCCAACCCGCGCAACACCGCCGCTGGCACGGTGCGACAGTTGGACTCCCGCATCACCGCCACTAGAAACCTGGAGATCTTTGTTTACGCCCTGGGGTATGCGGAAGGTAACGGCCTGGCAGAGAACCATTGGGACACCCTGGAACGCCTCCAGCAGATGGGGTTTAGGATCAGCCCGCACAACAGGATCTGCACCTCCCTGGAGGAAGTGGACGACTACTACCGGGGCTGGCTAGAGCAGCGACACGATCTGCCGTTTCAGGCCGACGGCGTGGTGGTGAAGGTGAATTCCCTGGAGTACCAGGACCAGTTGGGTGTGGTGGGCCGGGAACCCCGCTGGGCCGTGGCCTACAAGTTCCCCGCGGAGCAGGTGGTCACCCGGCTCCTGGACATTGGGATCAACGTTGGGCGTACCGGCAGCCTGAACCCCTACGCCCAGTTGGCGCCGGTGGTTGTGGGCGGCGCCACGGTGAAGATGGCCACGCTGCACAACGAGGAGGACATTCACCGCAAAGATATCCGAATCGGTGACTGGGTCACCGTGGAACGCGCCGGAGAGGTCATCCCTCAGGTGGTGGGACCGGTGGTGGCCCGTCGCACGGGTGAGGAGCGGATATTCGCCATGCCGGAGCGCTGCCCCATCTGTGACACGCAGGTGGTAAAGAGCCCGGAAGAGGCCATGCACCGCTGCCCCAACACCGCATGCCCGGCACAGTTCTTCGAGCTGCTGAAGCACTTCGTCAGCAAGGGCGCCATGGATATTGACGGGCTGGGCGAGCGATGGTGCCGCATTCTCATAGACCAGGGGTTGGTCGGGGACGTGGCGGACCTCTACGCCCTCAAAAAGGAGCAACTACTCCTCCTGGACCGAATGGGGGAAAAGCTGGCCGGCAGGATCCTAGACAACGTCGAAAAGAGCAAGACCAGGCCCTTGGCACGGATAATCTTTGCTCTGGGAATCCTTCACATAGGCTCCGAAATGGCGGAACTCCTTACCCAGCACTACCATAGCGTCGAGAGGTTGGCCGAAGCTACCCAGGAGCAACTTGTCGAGGTCCCCGGCATCGGGCCGAAGATTGCCGAGAGTGTGGCGGCCTACTTTGGCGTCGCAGCAAACCTGGCGGTAATTAAAAAGCTCCGGAGCGCCGAGGTCCGGCTGGAGGAAGATGCCCCCGTGGCGTCCGCCGAAGACCTCCCGTTTCACGGCCAGAGCTTCTGTCTCACCGGCACCCTGGATTCCATGCCCAGGTCTCAGGCGGAAGCCCGTATCAAGGCCCTGGGCGGGTCCACCTCATCCAGCGTCACCCGCAAGACCGCATATTTGATAGCGGGCGCGGACGCCGGGTCCAAGCTCGCCAGTGCCCAAAGCCTGGGCACGGAGGTGCTGGACGAGCGGCAGTTCCTGGCGCTGTTACAGCGCTGGGATTAGTCCAATGACGCTGGACCAGGAGCAACCCCCCGTCCTCAGCCTGACGCTGAAGGATGTAGCCCAACCCTTCTGGTGCACGCATCTGCGCCTTGTCTACTCCGGTGAGGTGATCGTCGCCGACCGGTGGGACCGGGAGTGGGGGAGCCCGCTGGAAGGAAGGGAATCCTTCAGGTTGGTCCTCCTACAGGCCCGTCAGTCGGTCAGCCTTGACGAGGTAAAGGACGCCCGGATCGCCGTCTGCTCTCCGGACAGCAATTTGAGAAGGAGCCTTGAGGAGATGGGCCGCGAGACCCGTAGCGTCCGCGATGGCTTGGCGCGCTACGGCCCGCCGTATAACCGTCAGCGCATCGCAGTGGACCGCGTCTTGGAGCAGCGCGAAGAGGAGCTAAGAAACCAGTGGACCGCCCTTGCGGCCCGGCAATATCGCCAAGGGAGGGTCCTCTCCCAGACCGCCGCGGAATTTATTGACCCTCTGAAGGTCTTTCAAGGGGCGGAGCTTGAAGCGTGGTGCCGCTCCTTGGCCTGCGGCCTCCTGGCCTTCGCATATCCCACTCTCCCAATCTTGCCGGACTTGCTGCCTAGGCCCGTCCTGTCGACCGATGGTCCGGCGGTTTTACGGGCGGTCCTAGGAGAGAACGGGGCCTTCGGCGCCATCATTGAGGAGCTGGGGCCCGGCCTTGGACTTTCCACACAGGCGTCACCAAGGACGTTGGACCCGGCGGGCTGTCCTGTTTTCCGCGTAATTGAAGGTTTGCTGGAAGCGGGCGGAGGCGCCGTGTCTTGGGAATCGGTCCTGGGGTCTCTGTCGCACGCCTACGGGCTCACCCGGCCCTTGGCGCAGATGTTTCTTATCTCCTTCCTTTTCAGAGGTGGGCCCGAGGTGGAGTTGCTGCTCCACCCTTCGCATAGGCTGCGCTTGGTGTCTGGGCAAAACTTTGTGTCCGACCGTGTTGTCCGAGAAGTAGCCCCCCTTGTGGACTGGCCGGAGGAGCTGGCCGGGAGGGTGCAAGGGTTGGGCGCTCCGACGGCGATTTCCTGGTTGGGCACCTTTCCCTACATCTTCCTAATCGCCCCGGAGCTGGAGCGGATCCAGGACCAGGACCCCTCCGAGCGGGAGGAACTGCTGCGGCGCGCCCTGACCAGGCTATCAGAACGGTTGGAGGCCTGTGAGGAGACCCTCCGGGAGTTAGGGAGCTTCCTCACCAATCCCAAAGCTGAAGAGGTGGTGGCGAGCCTCAGCCGCCTGAGGGAGCTGTGCGGAAGCGGCGCCGCTGCGGAGGTCTACCAGCGCGCCCGCCGTGACTTCGGTAGTCCCGGGCGGCTCACCCATCGCCTGGAAATGCTGGACAACATAGAGGGCCTGAGGGCGTTTCTGGACGATCTTAACCTGGCGGCGGTCTACCTGGACGCCTCCGAGGGCGCCCCAGGTTTTGATCAGCTTTCCCTGTATCGCATCGGCCTGTTGGCCCAACTCACCCTGCCTAACCTGGTGGGCAGCGGCGCGGCGGCAACATCCTTTTTGGCCCAGTTCGACAGATACCGCGAAGATTACAGCAGGGCATACAGGGCGCACCACCGTGACTACCACCGCGGCCTGCCGTCCCTGGCGCTGCGGTTGGAAGACGCCCAGTTCAAGCTCTCAGCGCTGGCCCATCTGGACTCGATTTCGGAGCTGGGCGCGCCGGAGGCAGGCGGCTTTGAGCCCCAGTTTGCCGAGCTGACAGCGACCCTCAAACCCTGCGGCCAATCACCGGAGCAGCTACCGCTGGACTTGGAAGCCAGGTGCCCAACTTGCCTGATTCGGTTGGGCCAGCCGCTGCCGGAAACGGAAGCAGACCTGCTTCTTCGCCGCCTGGAGCGCGCCCTGCTGGCGAAGGGCCAGGCACTCAGCCGGGAGCTGACGGGCCGCATCCTGGAAGGCCGGGCGGGCCGCCGCTTGGATGACTTCCTCAAGATGGTCCAGGCCAGTGATCTTTCCGCGCTGGCGAACACGCTGGACGGAGATATGGCGCGGTTCATAAGGCGGCTGGTGACTTCCCGGTGAGGCTGGTTGTTGGGCTGGGAAACCCCGGCCCCCAGTACGCTTCCACCCGGCACAACCTGGGCTTCATGTGCGTCGACGAATTGAGCCGCCGGTGGGAAGTAGCCCTTTCTGAGAGGCGAAGACAAGTCGTACTGGGTCAGGGCACGTTCCAGGACATCCGGCTAGTGCTGGCCAAGCCCCGCACCTTCATGAACAATAGCGGTGAAGGAGTCAGTTACCTGCTCACCAGGTTCGACGGGAGTATTGGGGAGTTGCTGGTAATCTATGATGACATGGACCTGCCCCTGGGGGCCATTCGGCTGCGGCCCAGCGGTGGCTCCGCCGGGCAGAAGGGCGCGGCGTCCATTATCACGACGCTGGGCACCCCGGACTTCGCCCGATTGCGCATCGGCATCGGCGGACCGGAGTTCTGCGTTGACCCCATCCCCTTCCTCCTCTCTCCGTTCACCGAAGAGGAGAAACCAGTGGTGCGAGAGGCCGTCGCCCGAGCGGCCGATGCGGTGGAGTGCTTCCTCCAGGAAGGCATTGACGCCGCCATGAGCAGGTACAACTAGCCCAGAACCGACAGCGGGACCCTGGCGGGCCGATTCGACCATGGCTTCGTTGAGCCGCTTTGGGGCCTCTGCTAAACTGGGCGCTATCCAGGAAAGGAGATGTGCTCCGTGGCCATATCCAAGGAAGAGATCGAACATATCGCCGTGCTGTGCCGGATTGAGCTCACGCCGGAAGAAACCGGGGAGCTCAGCGAACAGCTCTCCCACATCCTGGAACAGTTCCAGGTACTGGAAGAGGTTGACACTACCGGCGTTGAAGTAAACAGTCATTCGGTGGAGCTTCAGAGCGTCATGCGGGAGGATGATGTGCTCCCCTGCCTGGACAAAGAGGATGTGTTGGCGAATGCTCCCCAGCGGGAGGGAGACTACTTCAAAGTGAACGTGGTGCTGGAAGATTAGAATGCCGCCGCTGCATGACCTCACCATCCATCAGGCTCATCAGATGCTTCGAAACCGTGAGATCTCCTCAGAGGAATTAACCCGGGCGTGCATCCAACGGATACACGACGTAGAGCCCCGCTTGAAGGCCTTCGTCACCGTCACCGAGGACGTGGCATTGGAGCAGGCCCGCCGCCTGGACAGGGAGCACGACTATGCCCGGGGTTCCCCCATGGCCGGCGTATCCGTGCAGATCAAAGACCTGATTTGCACGCAAGGGATTCCCACCACCTGCGCCTCTCGAATGCTGGAGGGGTTTGTTCCTCCGTATAACGCCATGGTAACGGAGCAGCTTTACGCGAATGACGCTGTTCTGATGGGTAAGGGGAACATGGACGAGTTCGCCATGGGCTCCTCTAACGAGAACTCGGCGTTCTTTCCCACGCGCAACCCCTGGAACACAGACACGGTGCCAGGGGGGAGCAGTGGCGGTGGAGCCGCGGCCACGGCCGCCGGAGAGGTGGTTTACGCCCTGGGCTCCGACACCGGAGGCAGCATCCGGCAGCCGGCGGCGCTGTGCGGCATCGTCGCGCTGAAACCCACCTACGGTCTGGTTAGCCGCTATGGGCTGGTGGCCTTCGCCTCCTCGCTGGACCAGATCGGCCCTATGACTAAGGACGTCACGGACGCCGCGCTGGTGCTGCGGGCAATCGCCGGCTATGACCACCGAGACTCCACCTCTATCAAGGCTGAAGTGCCGGATTATGGCGCCGCTCTGACAGGGGATATCAAGGGTATGAAACTGGGGGTGCCCAAGGAGTATTTTGGCGAAGGGACGCAGCCAGGCGTCAGGGACGCTATGGAAAAAGCCATGGCGGTGCTGGAAGACCTGGGAGCGCACCTTGAGGAGGTGTCACTGCCCACCACGAAATACGCGCTGGCCTGCTATTATATTATCGCGCCATCGGAATGCTCGGCCAACCTGGCGCGATACGACGGCGTCAAGTACGGCCACTCCCATCTGGATACTGACAACATGTGGAAGGCCATGGAGCTAACCCGCCAGGAAGGCTTCGGACCAGAGGTGAAGCGCCGCATAATGCTGGGCACGTACGCTCTATCCTCCGGCTACTATGACGCTTACTATCTCAAGGCCCAGAAGGTGCGCACCCTGATTCGAAGAGAGCTGGAGGAGGCGTTCACCCGGTTTGACGCCTTGGTCACGCCCACCTCACCTACCGTTGCCTTCCGCCTGGGGGACAAGACCCAGGATCCGGTCCAGATGTATCTGAGCGATATCTGCACGATCCCTGTCAACATGGCCGGCATACCGGCCATCTCGCTGCCCTGCGGGCTGTCTGATGGCCTGCCGGTGGGCATGCAGCTAATGGGGCCTGTCCTCTCGGAATCCATGCTTCTCCGGCTGGCGTTCGCTTATGAGCAGGCTACTGGCTGGCACAAGCTGCGGCCCCAGCTTTAGCGGAGGTCTGGCCACATGCCGAAGAAGCTACGCTTAGAGGCCGGGGGCCTGGAACTGGAGGCGGAACTTAACGAGACCGGAGTCGCACAGGCAGTCTGGGAGGCCCTTCCTATCTCGGCGCATTGTAACCGGTGGGGAGAAGAGATCTATTTCGCCATTCCCGTAGACATGGAGAACGAGAACGGTCAGGAGGTGGTGGAGCTGGGGGACGTGGCGTACTGGCCGCCTGGCAGGGCCTTGTGCCTGTTCTTTGGTCCCACTCCAGCCAGCCGGGGAGACGAGGCGCGCGCGGCCAGCGCGGTGACCGTACTGGGCAGAATAGTGGGCGATCCCACCGTGCTGACGGACATCCAGTCGGGAACCGAAATCGTACTAAAGCAAACTGGGAACGACTAAGACTACCGCTCAGAGCGCTATGTATTGACAAGAGACGCCCATTATTGTAAAGGTGTACAGGCGATGCTACAATCGCGCACAGCTTTCGGGTCCACCAATTCACTACTTGCGCCAGCCGGTTAGCAGCAAGTAAGACAACCAAACAAGTCGGCTAGATAAGCCGAGGCCGCCCCCGCACCCCTACTCAGGTTCCAAAATGAGAGAGTGCTAGGATGCAAAGGTACATCATAATACGCATGTTTCAGTCTGTGATCGCCCTGGTTGGCGTGAGCATCCTCGTATTTGGCCTCACGCGGATGAGCGGTGACGTGCTGGACCTGATGATGCCCCCGGAGGCCACGCCCGAAGACTTTGAGCGGGTGCGTGAAGACTGGGGCCTGGACAAACCCATATACATTCAGTACACCACCTGGGTGAACAACATATTCCATGGGGACTGGGGGCCTTCTTGGCAGTGGAGCACCGGGGCGCTGGACATACTGTTGGAGAAGTTCCCCAACACGGTCAAGCTGGCAGGGTTCACGCTGTTAATTAGCACTGTTATGGGAATAGGCCTTGGTGTACTTGTGTCCACAAAAAAGGACACGCCATTTGATGTTATTGGCAAGGTGGTCGCCTTGCTTGGGCAATCCCTGCCCACTTTCTGGACGGGCATCGTGCTCATGTGGATATTTGCCGTGGTGTTAGGATGGCTACCCACATCGGGGAATGGTGGTATCAAGCACATGATCATGCCCGCGGTGACGCTGGGATGGTTCAACGTAGCGGCGTTGATGCGCCTTACGCGCTCAGCGATGCTGGAAGTGCTGGACAGTGAATACGTAAAATTGGCGCGCATCAAGGGGTTGCCGGAGTGGAAGGTTATCTGGAAACACTGCCTTAGAAACGCCGCCATAGCTCCCTTGACGTACTTTGGGGTTATCGCCGGCTACCTGATGGCGGGATCGGTGATTACCGAAACCGTCTTCTCCTGGCCTGGCATTGGGCTCTTGGCAGTCCAGGCCGTCCAGGCGCGGGACTACATGGTGGTCCAGGCGGTGGTGGTATTCATAGCTGGCATCTTCATCATCGCCAACCTAATAGTAGACATACTTTACGCATACCTGGATCCCCGGATTCGGTACAACTAGACTGGCCGGAGAGTAAACAGATATGGCCGTTGCAATCCCCACGACCAAGCCTTGGTATTCACCGCCAAGAGTTGCCCATTTCTTAAAAGAGGCGCGACGGTTGCCTCTGCTTTCCATCTTCCTAGTTATGTTTCTTCTAGTAGGCCCCGCCGCTTTGGCTGATGTGTGGAGCTCTATCCGTGGATTTGACGCCGAGATCGGCGTTCTGGAGGACCGTCTTATTCCTCCTTTCTGGGTTGAGGCTGAAGTTGAGGCGCTGAAGGGTGGCGTGGACTTTAGCGCATTGGAGATTGTAAAGGGCAAAGTCTCACTGCCCGATGCCACCATTAGCAACCTGGGGCGGGTAACAAATAATGGCCAGTTAATCCCTGCCCCTCAGATAGTCTTCAAAGACCAGGGAAAGAACGTAAAGCTAGCGCCCGCCATCATCTATCCCAACGGCTTGGAAAGCTCGATTACGTCTTTAAACCAGATCGCCGTCCAAGTGGATAACCCAGTTTCCTTCTCCGGCGGCGGAGTGTATGCGAAAGGGGTTGAGTACGAAAAGGGCCTGGTGTTGATTGACCAGGTGGATGTCATAGGCGAAGAAGTCCAATTCAAGTCCACCTTCGTGTCGATGCCAGTGGCGGAGGCGCTGGAAGTACGCGACGCGGCTGGCAACGTGGTCACTGCCGTAGCGGGAGTAGCGGCGCTGGATAGGGTTCCCAGGGACGGTAGCAAAGCCGAAATCCTGGCCGCGGAAGGAAACTACAGGCAGTTGACCAGAGGCGGAGAAGGCCGTTTTTGGCTGGGTACTGACAAACTAGGCAGGGACCTATTGAACCGTATTATCCACGGCGCCAGGGTCTCGCTAATGGTCTCCCTGGTGGCCATCGTATTTGCCGGCATCATTGGCACCAGCCTTGGCCTCGTTTCCGGGTACGCGCCAGGCGTCCTGCCCTTCGGGGGCTTGATAGATGCCCTCATCATGCGCCTTGTGGACATAATGCTGGCCATTCCGTCCATATTGCTGGCATTGGTTTTCGTAGCGGTTAGAGGGCCGGGCTTCTGGACGGTTGTGGTTGTAATAGCGATGGTTTTCTGGGCGTATTATGCGCGCCAGGCCAGGGGTGAAGTCCTCAGCATCAAGAACCGTGACTTCATTCAGAGGGCCAAAGTTTCGGGAGCGTCCCACTTCCGTATCCTCTACAAACACATTTTCCCCAACGTGCTGAACACCCTGTTGGTGGTGGCGACACTCCAGCTTGGAACGGCTATAATCTTTGAGGCGTCACTCAGCTTCCTTGGCGCCGGTATTCCCAGGCCCACCCCGGCGTGGGGAGTAATGGTGGCTGATGGGAGGGACATCCTGGTGGCAAACTACTGGGTGTCATTCTTCCCAGGCCTGGCCATTCTGGTGGCCGTACTTTCTCTGAACCTTTTGGGTGACTGGGTGAGGGACAAGTTGGATCCAAGGACGAGGCAGTTGACTTAAATATGACTACGAGTACCGAGAACAGTAATGAAGTAGTCCTGGAGGTAAAAGACCTCCGGACCTACTTCTTTAACCGCTGGGGAACGGTGAAGGCGGTGGACGGAATAAGCTTCACCCTTCACCGAGGCGAGACGCTGGGCATCGTTGGAGAGTCGGGCTGCGGCAAGACTATAACCTCGCTTTCACTTTTGAGGCTGAACCCCAGGCCCGCTTCTCGAATAATAGACGGTGAGATCATTTTGGAAGGTGAAAATATCCTTAACCGGTCTGACCGGGAGATGCGGGAGATCAGGGGCCGCAAGATCTCAATGATCCTTCAGGACCCTCAGACCTCGTTGAACCCGGTGTACACCGTGGGGAACCAATTGGTTGAGGCCTTGGTGCATCGAAAAGAGATGCACGGTAACCTGAAAGCAGAGGCGGAGCAGGCGCTGCGAAACGTGAAGGTGGCCGCGCCGGAACGCCGGTTGAATGACTTCCCCCATCAGATGAGCGGCGGGATGAAGCAACGGGTGGTGGGGGCCATAGCCATGGCCTGCGACCCAGTGGTCATCATTGCGGACGAGCCCACAACGGCTTTGGACGTGACCATTCAGATGCAGTATCTGAAACTACTTAAAGACATCCAGGCCGAGACGGGTATGGCGATTATATTTATCACCCATGATTTCGGCATAGTTGCGCGGATGTGTGACCGGGTGGCGGTGATGTATGCCGGGCGCATCATTGAAGACGGGCCCGTGCGAGACATCTTCAACGCGCCGGCGCACCCATACACTGAGGCCCTAATTGGCTCGGTGCCCAAGCTGGAAAAGAAAGTCGAAAGGCTGTACCAGATAGAAGGACAGCCCCCGCAGCTTTACGATCTGCCGGTGGGCTGCCGCTTCGCCAACCGCTGTCCCCAGGTGCAGCCAAGGTGCGAAGAAGAATATCCGCCCAATTATGATATCAATGACAATCATCGGGCAGCATGCTGGAGGCTTGATCCGTCATGGGAGACAGCTCCGTCCTCTTAACCCTAGAAAACCTTAAGAAACACTTCCCGGTTACAGAAGGTCTCTTGTTCATGAAGACTGTCGGCCAGGTGAAAGCCGTGGACGGTGTGAGCTTCACTATTCAGGAAGGTGAGACCCTGGGCTTGGTGGGCGAGTCCGGCTGCGGCAAGACCACCACCACTAAGACGATCCTGCGGCTGGAAGAACCCACGGATGGCAGCGTGCAGCTTTACGGCAGGAATGTGCACGATCTGAAGGGTGACGACCTGAAGGAGTACCGCACTCTGGTGCAGGCAGTCTTTCAGGACCCCTGGTCCTCCTTGAGCCCCAGAATGCGGGTCAAGGACATCATCTCTGAATCGCTGGTGGTAAACCGCCGCGTCACCCGCCAGGAAGTGAAAGAGCGGGTGGACGAACTGCTGGAGCAGGTGGGCCTTCACGCCTATCAGGGCACCTTATTCCCCCACGAGTTTAGCGGAGGACAACGCCAACGCATCGCCGTGGCCAGCGGTCTGGCATCATACCCCAAATTGATTCTTTTGGACGAGCCTGTGTCCGCCCTGGACGTATCTATCCGGGCGCAGATTATGAACCTCCTGAAGGACCTCCAGGAGCAGACTAACGTGGCGTATCTTCTGGTGGCGCATAACTTGGCGACGGTGCGCTACATGGCTCACAACACCGCGGTTATGTACTTGGGCAAGATTGTTGAGCATAGCGAGACCGAAGAGCTATTTGAGCATCCGCTGCATCCCTATACTCAGGCGCTCTTCTCCGCGGCGCTGCCATCTCACCCGGACATAGTTCGCGAGGAGATTATCCTCCCGGGCGAGGTGCCTTCACCCATTAACCCGCCCTCCGGGTGCCACTTCCATCCTCGATGCCCCGTCGCATTGGCGGACCCGGAACTGATGAAGCGGTGCCGGAGCGAGGAGCCACAGCTTCTGACGGCCGGCCCCAATCACCAGGTTTCCTGCCATCTGTATACCGGAGGCACCAACGGGGCTACCGGCATGGCGGGAGTTATCGCGGGCACTACTCAGGCTCCCGCTGCGTTGGCCTCCGCCGATAGCGGCATGGATGATACGCCGGAACCCGAAGCCCAGGCGCGTCCCGCCGCGCCGGAGGGCGATTCGGAACCCACCCGCGAAGGGGACTAGGCTCGGCGTAACGCTGCCTAAATCCGACGGCAAAAAACGCGGCCATATAGGCCTCAGCACCGGTCAGCATGAGTTCCGGAAGGCACCCGACCTCGGCGCCGGATATCCTACTTAGATTAGGGCGCCATGTGGCGGCTCGTTATACTCTTAGCCCTTATCCTGGTTCTCTGCTTTTACCTGGTGTTCAGACCTAGACAGGTCCTCAGGTTTGCCGCCAGCCTCCTCTACTCGCCAGTTTCCCCACTGCACCGGAGGCCTCTGCCTACTTGGGCCGGTTATCTGTTGGGCCGGGGTGAATTTGAAGGCCCGCCCGCATCGCTGGGACGGTTGGAGGACGACGCGCGGATGCTGGGCTACGTGCTGATAGCGGTCCCGCTAGCCCTGCTGGTGGCCCTTCTGTTTCTGTAGCCCGACGTTATCTGGGGCGGTGGTCAGGGGCTAGGTGTGGTTGTAACGGGCTTGCTGCGCTCTAGCGCCCTTTCCCAAATGCGGCAGAATGAGCAGACCTCTCCTGTGGTGGCCTGACCGCATCGCTGGCACTCTAGCAAAACAACGCCGCCGTCTTTTCGCAGCTCCGGCTGCATCCGCTCCAAAAAACCCTGAAAAAACTGCTGCTTGCTGCCCGGTGACTCCGTCTCTATCCGGTTGAGTGCGTCCTTGTAAATGAGGGAGTGGGCCCCTGCGGCGTTGGGGCATTCCTCTTCAACGTAGTCTATCCCGCGAATTAGGCAGTAGCTGGCAGTGTCCCGCTCGGTCAGCGTGTACAGCGGCTTGGCCTTTCTCACCAACTTTGGGTGAGTGCTCTCCAGCAGAGGTGACTGGCGGCGCAAGGCGTCTTGTTCCCAGTGGAGGACGTTACCCAGGAGAGTGGCCGCTTCGTCATCCAGGTTGTGGCCCGTGACCACTACATCAAAGCCCCGGTCCAGTGCCGCTTTGTTGAAGAGGTAACGCTTGTTCATGCCACATCCGGAGCAAGGAACGCGCCGCAACGCGCTGGACAGCCCCGGTATACCCAGCCCAAACTCCTTCTCCACGTCTGACTCCAGAAGCTCAACCCCCCGCGCGGCGGCAAACTCCCGGCTCTTTACCGCCGAACGTTGTGAGTAGTCCCCTATCCCCAAATGGATATGGAACCCCGTGGCCTGGTAGCCGGCCTCTAGCAGCACTTCCCACAGGGCGAGACTGTCTTTGCCGCCGGAAATAGCCACCAAGACCCGGTCCGTGTGTCCGAACATCCGGTGACGCCTGATATTCCGGGCAACCTGGTGGCGGAAAAAGTCCACATAGTGGGGACCGCAGTACGCGGAGTGGTGGCGCCGTAGCTCTACGTTGGCCGTGGCGTGGCACTTCTTGCAGCGCACGGGCTACCCTCCGGAGATGGCCGAAACCACCTCCACCTCATCTTCGTCATACAGCAGGACATCGCCGGTGAGCAGCTCACGCTGGCGGATGACGATGTGAGATTCCGCGTTTAAGTTCAGTTCTGACAGCAACTGTCTGACCTTACGTTTGCCGGCCAATTCCAGCACTTTTCGCTGCGGGTTTCGAATTACGACTTTCATAATTAGGCCAGATGCAACCGTAGCATGGGGCCACAGGTGAGTCAAATGGACATGCTAGGCGAGATCAGTCCGGCTCGGTGTCGGACCGGACTACGGCGCGGCGCCCTCTTTCTGTGACCACATAGTAGCCGGAGCCACCGGGGACGCTCTCCATCCAGCGGTAGTTGCGCCTGCCCGCGTTGCGTAACGTCTGTAGAAAGCTGGGGGGCTCTGCCCACTGCAGCCAGTTGAAAAGCTTTGCCAACTCCACCGGCGATACTTGGCCGGTGCCTAGGTAGCGTCGTGCACCCTCCGCCGCCACCACCACGCGGCGCATGTCAGGCAACGGGTCCAAGCACCGACAGAACTCCTGAAACTCGAATAGCCGCCGGTTGGCGCCGTTAGTCGCTCCACTTTGCGGCACCTCCTGCGCTGGCGCGTCCTTTTCCAATGCCTCTTCCGGGCCTGCGTCATACCAAACAGGGCTGCTTATTGCGGGCGCGGCCAGGTACTTCTGGGCGGAAGCTATGATCTCTGAATAGCGCTCGGGCTCGGTGCACTCCAAGGTGACCACAGTCCCGTCGCCCAGTTGGAACGTTATCTTCAGCATGCCTCGGGTCCCTCCCCCCAGTCAGGAAAATACACGGCGCCGCGTGGAGAGGTCAAGCCCACTTCCGGCCGTTAGTCTGCTGAGGGAATGCTCCGGCGGGGCTAGAGAGTCTGCTTCAGACGTGCCGCCAGCGAGCGAGTCATCCCCGGCACCGCAGCGATTTCGTCCACGCTGGCTTGCTTAATACCCTTCACGGACCCGAACCTACGGATCAGCATCTTCTTCCGCTTAGGCCCTATGCCGGTGACCAGGTCCATGGCGGAGGCCACGCTGGACCTGCTGCGCAGGTTCCGGTGGAAAGTTATGGCGAACCGGTGCGCTTCGTCCCTAACCCTTTGCAGCATGTGTAGGGCCTGCGAGTTGCGTGCCAAGACTATTGGCTCCGGTGTCTGCGGCACAAAGATCCATTCGTTCTCTTTGGCTATGGAAGACAGCGGAACGTAGTCTATGCCTAGCTCCAGGAACACTTCCAGCGCCGCCGAAAGGTGGCCTTTCCCGCCGTCAATGAGCACCAGGTCCGGCACTTCACCCCAGCTCTGCTCCTTCTTCTCTACCTCAAACAGGGTCCCGTCTACGGACTCCTTGACGCGGCTTTCCGCCAGCCGGCGGAATCGGCGCCGCAGCATTTCCTGCATCATGGAATAGTCGTCAATGCCGGTAACCCGTTTGATCTTGAAGCGGCGGTAATGGGCCGGCTTGGGCGCGCCGTCCTCAAAGGTGACCATGCTCCCTACTGGATTGGATCCCTGGATGTTGGAGATGTCGTAGCACTCGATACGCCTGGGCAGAGCGGGAAGGCTCAGCTCCTCTTGCAGCTCCGTCATAGCCTCTTGCAGCGCATCCGCGTTGCTCCACCATTTCACTCGCATTTGCGCCAGGTACTGAGAGGCGTTCTCCGCGGCCAACTCCACCATGCGCCGGTTCTCACCGCGCTGAGGCACCGACAGGGTCACCGCGCCGCCGCGCTGGCCCCGCAGCCACTCCTCAATCTCATCTCCGTCCTCCGGCGCATGCTGCAACAGGATACGCCGGGGGAGATAGGGCGCCGACTGGTAGAACTGCTTGACGAATCCTGCCACAATCCGCTCCGGAGGCTCGTCCTGGGCGCCGTCCATTACGAAGGTGTCCCGGCCTACCAGTTTGCCGTGACGGATGAAAAACACCTCCAGGCAGGCCTGGTCATTTATAGTGGCCATCCCAATGGCGTCCAGGTCGTGGGTGCCGGTAGAGCCCGTCTTGATTCGCTGCTCCTCCGCCACTCGCTCGATGGCCCGGACCTGGTCCCGGAGCACAGCGGCCCGCTCGAATTCCAGATTATCGGACCGCTCACGCATATCGTTTCGGAGGGCGGCCACCACCGGCTCGGTGTTTCCCTCCATGAAGAGAACCACCTGGTTAATTATCTTGTGGTATTCATCCTTGGAGATGGCGCCGATGCAGGGGGCCGCACAGCGGTTGATGAAATACTCCAGGCATGGCCGGGGGTCCTTCCCCGTTATCACCTTAGTGCAGGAACGGTAGGGAAACAGCTTCTTCAGCAAATTTAGCGTCTTGCGAATGCTGCCCGCAGTGGCGAAGGGGCCAAAATAGGCCGCTCCGTCCCTGCCTACCTTTCGAGTGATATAGATCTGTGGGAAGTCTTCCTTCCGGTCGATCTTGATATAGGGATAGGTCTTATCGTCTTTGAGCCGAGCGTTGAAAGGCGGCTTGTGGCGCTTGATCAGGGTGTTCTCCAGGATCAGCGCCTCGCCAGGGGAGTCTGTCACGATGTACTCGAAATCGGCCATCCGTGACATAAGACGCCGAATTTTCGGCACCTGTCCGGAAGGTGAGCCGAAATACGTTCTTAGCCGGTTTTTGAGACCGGCAGCCTTACCAACGTAAAGGACATTGTCCCGGGAGTCCTTCATGATGTAAACGCCCGGTTTGTTGGGCGTTACCGCCAGCCGTTCAGAAAAAGCAGAGACCTTGGCGGTCACAAGAAGGTCCTAGTCCAGCACGAAGCTGAGGACCACCAAGACGGCAATGATGGCGCCGCTCAAAATCAGGATACGCTGGATCTCAGGCTTAATATACTGGTAGACGGTGGGCCTGGACCGCGGTTCCGTCCGGCGGACCGGCGCTATGGCGGCGGGCCCAGGCGCGGAGGCCGCTACCGCGGCGGCCGGGACCCCAACCTCACGCTCCTCCCCGCCAAGCTGCTGCGGTGGTGCGGACGGCGTTGCGGGAGTTCCTGACGGACCTCTTCCGCGTCTTCGCCTCTGGCTAACCTTTGACTGGTTGGACGCAATGCGCCTTCCTCTACTGTTGGGCATTAGCGGTGGCGCTCTCCTATTCTGATTCGAGGGTCAGGTCCTGCGCGGCGTGCGACACGATCTGCGCCGCTGTCTCCACCCGCAGGTCCGCCATGTTTATCATCATGTGGTAGTTGTGAGGGTCTTGGGGGTGTACCTTAAAAAACCGCTCATAAAATCCTATCCGGGCTGTTTCGTGTTCTTCTACAAACCGGAGCGATGCGTCATCATCCAGATGCTCTCTGTCCATTATAGTACGCACGCGGGCCTCTATGGGCGCAACTATGCCCACGTGCAGAATTCCGGGGATATCCTTCAGGATCAAGTTGCCACCGCGGCCCACAATTACCACGTTGCCGCCATTGGCCAGGTCCGTAATCACCGCGCTGGTTACCTCGATGTACCGCTGGTCGTCCAGATCACTGGTCTGAGTAATGGGCTCTTCTGTGCCTTCCGAATAGTAGTCCCGCGACAGCAGCACCTCAATGCCTGGCCCAAAGTAGGGCTCGCCTCCCGCGCCAGACATGGCCGAGCGTTCCAACAGGTTCTGGACAAACCGGCCCAGCCGGTCCCGCCGCCTTGGCACCTCTTGCTCCTTGCCGGCCACGGCCTGTACGGTGGCGCCAATTCGCTTGGCGGCTTCAGCAAGTATGAGACGGTCCACGTAGTCCACATTGAGCTTATGGGAAACCTCAATGCCAACTTCCGGTCCGCCGGAGCCTATGGGTCCATTTAGGGTCACTACCGGCATGACTCACCTCCCGGAGGAGCTTGTAATTCCAGGTGGAAGATCTATAGCGGTGAACCCGCGGCTACCAACGCTAACCTGATGCGGACCTCCAGCGAACCGGCAATCTAACCTATTCTGGCGAGCACCTGCCTTAGCTGGGGCCTTGGTCGAGCCAGTTGCGCCATCCCGGCGGGTGGTCCTGGCGTCCTAGGGTCCGGGGCTATTTGATCCCGGGTTCAGGACCGGGGATGGCTTTTTTCGTATTCCTCCCGAACATGGTCGGTGGTTAGATGGGTGTAGATCTGGGTTGTTGTGATGCTGGCGTGTCCCAGCAACTCTTGGACGTGCCTTAGTGGGGCACCACCCCTCAGCATGTGCGTAGCGAAGCTGTGCCTCAATATGTGGGGCGCAATAGGTTTGTTAATATTAGCCCGCTTTGCGCTGGCTTTCAAGATTGCCCAAACCCATTGGCGCGTGAGCCTCTCGCCTCGGCGGTTGAGAAACAGGGCCTTGTCGGCACCGTTGTTTCGCGCCAGCTTAGGCCTTGCGGTGTCCAGATAGCTCTCCATGGCGTCAATGGCCCGCTGGTGCAGATAGGTAAGCCGCTCCTTGCCCCCTTTCCCAAGGGGCCGTACGTAGCCATCCGCCAGGTTGGCGTCCTCCACGTTCAGGGAGACCAGCTCCGTCACCCGGAGGCCGGTGGCGTAGAGCAGCTCAAGAATCGCCCAGTCCCGGCAACCCTCCGGCGTGTGCTGGGTTTTCGTCGCCTCCAGCAGCTTGTCCACCTCGTCTTCGGTCAGGAATTTGGGTAGGCTTCGACCCGGTCTGGGCCCGCTGAGAGACTCTGAGGGGTCCTTGTCCAGTTGACCTTCCTGGACCAGGAAGCTGAAGAACGACTTGATAGCCGCAACTTTTCGAGCCGTCGTGCTGTCGCGATAGCTCTTTTCCCCGCGCAGGGAGAAGACGTAGTCCGTCAGCAGGTCTATCCCGATATCGTTCCACGTGGAAGCGCCATTTACGGAGGGCAGCTTCCCTTTTACGTAGTCCACAAGCTGGTACAGATCGTTGCGGTATGCGTCCAAGGTATTGTGAGAAAAGCCGCGTTCCACCACTAGATGGTGTAGAAACGAATTAATGGGCTCATGCATAGCAGTCCTCGTGCTATTAGCTTATCGCGAGCATTCTAGCACAGGGTATCTTTCACCCATTGCGGTAATTGGTGCGGGTTTGAGCGGATTGACGTGGTTACGGTGACGGAATAAAATGACACTCCCCATGATCACGGTTATAGACCTTCACGTCCACACCACGCACGGCAGCAGCGACAGTAGCCTTTCCCCGGAAGATATGGTCCTTGAGGCGAAGCGGCTTGGTCTTCCCGGCATCTGTATTACTGAGCACAACGCTCCCTGGGACCGGCACAAATTCGCCGACTTCGCTTATAAGCATGACATGCTGCTCATCCGGGCGGTGGAAGTGGATACCGACATGGGCCATGTCCTGGTCTTCGGACTGGACACTTACGTATCAGGGATCAACCAGATAGGGGAACTGCGCCGTGTGGTGGGGGAGATTGGCGGGTTTATGGTATCCGCCCATCCGTTCCGAGGAATTCATAACCCCAGCGGGAACAGCCGGCCCATGATATACCGGAACGGCGGCCCCCTGCCCACTACCGTTGAAGAAGGGGCCAGCCACCCGGTATTCGGACAGGTGGACGCCATAGAAGTGGCAAACGGCGGCACGGTTGATGGAGAGAACGGGTTCGCGTGGGAGGTGGCCCGGCACCTGGGTGCCAAGTGCACCGGCGGCAGTGACGCGCATTCAGTCCACGGTTTGGGCCGCTGCACCACCGTTTTTCAGGACGAGATAACCTCGGAGGAGGAGTTCATCCAAGCCCTCAAGGCCGGTCGATTCTACTCCGCCTTTGGCCTGAGGGCCGGTCAACTCCAGCCCTTCAGCGGCTGATAAAAATTTTCGGGTGGGTAGTGTGGCCTCGCTGAATTCCCAAGAGCCGCCCCGGAGCAGGTCCTATGTGGCTATCGACCTGGAAACCACCGGGTTGGAAGCCGCACGGGACCACATTATTGAGGTTGGGGCCGTAAAATTCCAGGGCGCCGAGGTGATTGACACCTTAGAATCCTACGTCAACCCGTACGTCCCGATACCCCAGTTCGTTCAGCGTCTCACCGGGATCAATCCTGCGGACCTTGAGAACGCGCCGCCCTTCACGGTGGTGGCGGGCGAAATCGAGCGCTTCGTGGGCTCCCTGCCGCTGGTGGGCCACAACGTGTCATTTGACCTTGGGTTCCTTTCCAAGCATGGCCTGCCGTTGGCCAACCCTACTTACGATACGCTGGAGCTAGCTAAGGTGCTCCTCCCCGGTGGCGCCCAGTATTCGCTCCCTCTTTTGGCCAAACACCTGGGTATCAGCCACGACCGGCCCCACAGGGCCCTGGATGACGCCGGCATAACGCGCCGGGTGTTCCTGGCGCTGCTTGAACGAATTGAGGAGCTGGACCCCGGGGTGGTGGAGTACATCGGCGCCCTGTCCGCCCGGGCGCGCTGGGGCCTGCGGGACCTCTTCACGGTATCCAACGGCGCCGCCTCAGCGGTGGGTCTGGGCGGTCTGGACGCGCCCGCGCTGAAACAGCGGCTTAACCGGGCTCATTCGCCGCCACGGCGCACCTTGGAGCCGGAGCCGCTGGACCCAGACGATGCAGAGGACCTGATATCGCCCGGCGGGCTCTTGGCCGGCGCCTTTCCTGGTTTTGAGCACCGTCCCCAGCAGGTGGAAATGCTCCGCTCAGTGGTGGGCGCGTTAAACAACAGCGAAAACTTGGTGGTGGAGGGTGGTACGGGGGTTGGAAAGTCCGTGGCTTACCTGTTGCCTGCCATCCTGTTCGCGGTGCGGAACGGTTTCCGTGTGGTGGTCTCGACAAACACTATTAACCTCCAGGAGCAGGTGCTGAAGAAGGACATACCGGCGCTGGTCAAGGCCCTGGAGGAAGGTGGTCTGCTTGAATCCGGACAACTGAAGGCCGTCAGTCTCAAGGGCCGCGCCAACTATCTCTGCCTGCGCCGCTGGAGCAATTTGGCCCGTGGCGATTCCCTATCCGTGGACGACGCCCTGCTGCTCAGCAAATGCCTGGTGTGGGCCCAGGACACTCAAACCGGCGATCGCAGCGAGCTCAACCTGGCGGGAAAGGACGCGGCCCTTTGGAACCGTGTCTCCGCTGGTGACCGTGGCCGCTGCCCCGGCCTCCTGGAGGGCACGTGCTTCCTCCGCGCCGCCAGGGAGCGCGCCGAGGCTGCTCACATCATCGTTGTGAACCACGCCCTGCTCCTCTCGAATCTCGTCCGGGGCGGCACCCTCATTCCGGAGTTTCAGCACCTGGTCATAGACGAGGCCCACCACCTGGAGGACGAGGCCACCCAGCAGTTGGGCTTCCAGGTCTCCCAGAACTGGTTACAGGAGCAGACCGATGAGCTGAACCGGTGGCTTTTCCAGTCTCAGGTCTTGCTCCGTGCCATCTCTCAGACCGATGTTCAGCGGAAGCAAGGGCAGGAGCTGGCCCGGAACGTAGAAGGATCCCTTCCCGCCGTTTCCGGCGCATGGACCCGCCTCTGGGGCATTCTTGAAGGTATGGCGGTGGACCGGCAGCAGGGCGGCTCGGACCGTGTCCAGCTACGCATTACTTCAGGCACCCGGACCCAGCCCGCCTGGTCGGACATGGAGATAGTCTTGGATAACTGGGACGTGGCGCTAAAGGAGAGCGAGAGCCGCGTGAGGCGGCTGCTAACGTATTTGGAAGCACTGTCCGAAAACATGGGCCATGAGTGGGCCACGCTGCTGTCCAGTCTGGAGTCGTGGCTGGACAACGTAGAAGAGCTGCGAGGCCGGTTCGAGTCTCTGATGGGTGTGCCGGGGCAAGGGGACCGCATTGACTGGATTGACCAGGCGATAGATTCAAGCCTGGTAGTCCACTCCGCGCCCAAGGATGTGGGGCCTACCCTAAAAGCGGAGCTTTTCGATGGGAAGGACACCGTGGTCCTCACCAGCGCCACGCTGCGTACTCAGGGCAGCTTTGATTTCATCCGGCAGCGGCTGGGGATGGAAGACGCCGAAGAGCTGGCGGTGGGGTCTCCCTTCAACTACAAGCAGGCCGCGCTTTTAGCCGCCCCGGATGACATACCCGAGCCCTCGGCCCGAGGATACCGCGAGGCTCTGGAAAAGGGGCTCTCCGAGTTGGTAAAGGCCGCCGGAGGGCATACACTGGTGCTTTTCACCTCCCACGCCTCCATCCGCAGCGCCCGGCAGACGCTGATAGAGACCGTGGAGCCCGAGGGGATAAAGGTTATAGCCCAGGGTGTGGACGGCTCCGCCGCGCGGGTGGTGAACAGTTTCAGCGAACAGCCGAACAGCGTGCTGCTGGGCACTAGCAGCCTGTGGGAAGGATTGGACCTGCCCAGCGGGGTGCTAAAGCTTCTGGTGCTGGCCCGGCTCCCATTCAACGTGCCGACGGAACCCACCTTCGCCGCCCGGTCAGAAGACTACGAGGACGCCTTCAACCAGTACGCCGTGCCTCAGGCGGTGTTGCGCTTTAGGCAGGGCTTCGGGCGGCTGATCCGCAGTGGACAGGACTATGGCGCAGTGGTGGTTATGGACCGCCGCGCGACGTCGAAAGCCTATGGCCGTGCGTTCCTGGACTCCCTTCCCGAGTGTAATTTTATCCAAGGCCCCATGTGGACCGTTACCCGAGAGGTCTCAAGATGGCTGGCCCGGGACCGCTGAATCTCCCTGTCCCGCTTCCGTTCGACCTGACCGCCACCCTGGAGAGCGGCCAGGCCCACCGCTGGCAGCGGCGCGAAGGCTGGTACTCCGGTGTGGTGTACGGCAATCTGCTGAAGCTGCGCCAGAACGGCGACAGCCTGGAGGTCTACGCCGCGTCGCAGGCCCGGGAGGCGCTTGTCCCCCTGCTGGCCGACTATTTTCGGCTGGAAGATGACTTGCCTTCCATCTACCGCGAGATCGAAAGGGATGCTCGAATGTCAGAGATGATCCAGCGGTACGCCGGGATGCGGCTGCTGCGCCAGGAGCCCTGGGAGTGTCTTGCCGCGTTCATCTGCTCCGCCATCTCCAATATCCCGCGGATTGCCGCCAACATGGAGTCAATGGCGGACGCGATGGGCCGCCCGGTAACCCTCCAGGGCGTCACAAGGTGCACCTTCCCATCCGCCGGCCTGGTCGCCGAAGGTGGCGAGGCCCTCCTGCGGCGGCTGGGGCTGGGGTTCAGGGCCAAGTACCTGGCCCACGCCGCTATGGAAGTCGCCCGGGGTGACCTGGACCTGGAAGAGCTCCGCCGCACGCCGTACTGGGACGCCAAGGCCCGTTTGATGGAGTTGCCTGGGGTGGGCGCCAAGATAGCCGACTGCGTCCTGGCCTTCTCGCTGGACAAGCTGGAGGCCTTTCCCATAGACCGCTGGGTCAACCGGGCTATGCAGGAGTGGTACCTGAACGGCGAAAAGCTGAAGTATGAGGAGATGGTGCGGTGGGCGCATGGCTACTTCGGGCGCCACGCTGGCTACGCCCAGCAGTATCTCTTCCACGGTAAAAGGCTGGACGGGCGGACCACCGGCGCGCCGGCCGCTGACGTTTAGAGCGCCCTAAGGAGCCAATGCCAGGGCCAAATTGGGCAGATTACCCGTAGGCCAAGTTTATGAGGGGTCCTTGTTCGCGGCAATCTGTGGCCGTGTGAAGGCCACCGTGTCCCGTCGTAATGCTGTCACGTCCACCCCCATGTACCGCGGCTGAAACGGCTCCAGCGTCTCCAATCCCTCCCGCAGCTTGGCCTTTGCGCCGCGCTGGTTCTCCCGCTCCCGGTGTAGCAAACCTACGGCTATCTTGAGAATACCCTGGTAGAAAAGCCGCGCCGGGTAACCCTCCGCAAGCCACAGCGCCTCCAGGGTTTCGTGGCACCGGAAGTATTCGCCGCCGTTGAACTCATTAATTGCTTTTTTCAACTCGGGAGGTTGTGGGGGTTCGGGGAAGGCGTCTAGCCGATCTTTCCCCAGTCTGGCAAGCCACTCCAGGTCCCGCTGACGGCGCGGGTTGGAGGGCAGCGTCACCCTAGCTCCGGCCAGAAGCGCTCCTCTTTCCACGGGTCGCCTTCGTTGTGGTAGCCTCGCACCTCCCAGAAACCGGGCCGGTCCTCGGCGGCGAACTCCACCCCGTTGAGCCACTTGGCGCTTTTCCAGCCGTAGCGCGCGGGCGCCACCAGCCGCAGGGGGCCGCCGTGGTCCCGGTCCAACGGCTCGCCGTCGTGCTTATGCGCCAGCAGGCTCTGGCCGTCCATAAGCGTCTCTAGAGGCAGGTTGGTGGTGTACCCGCCGTAACAATGTGCGATCACGAACCTGGCCTCCGGCTTGGGCCGGACCATATCCGCTAGGTGGGTGAACAATAGCCCTTCCCAGCTATTCTCCAGCTTGCTCCACTGGGTGACACAGTGGAACGGCGCCTCTACGGTTGACCAGGGCAACCCAGCGAACTGTCCCCAGTCCAGCTCCAACTGATTCTCCACCAACCCGAAGACTCGAAGTTGCCACTGTGCCAGGTCGATCTTCGGCGATGGGCCGTAGGTTAGCACCGGAAAACGCTGGGTGACGAATTGCCCCGGCGGCACCTGCTCCGTGGTTGGGGCTTTCTTAACCTGGCCTGGTCTTTTGAATAACAAGGGTTGGCAACCTCCTTTGGTGTGGCGAAAAACAATCGTATCGGGAGCCGTCGGCAGGTGTCAATTACAGCACTCGGCCAGACTGGCCTCGCTTGCGAAAAGTTTCACATTTGGCTAGGATGGCCTCGATGTTGTGGCTTCCCTAGGCCAAATCACCATAGTTCGCCCCGGCGCTCAAGTATAATAGCTTCTGCCAGCCAGTTTATCTTACCCCGTGGACCGGATATGAACGATGGAGCAGGGGCGTCAGCCATTAGGATAGAGGGTCTCCACAAGGACTTTGGGGACTACCCCGTTCTGAGAGATTTGGAATTTTCCGTGGGCTGGGGCCGCCTGGTTGTGGTGTTCGGCGCCAACGGGTCCGGTAAGACCACCCTCCTTAGGCTCCTGTCCACCCAGTACCGCCCGGACCGGGGCGAGATCTGGGTGGCCGGCATCCCCCGCAGCCGGGACCCGGTGGCGATTCGGCGCGTCATCGGCGTTGTTGCCCACCAACCCATGCTCTATCAGGACATGACTTGCCAGGAGAACCTCCTCTTCTTCGGCAGGATGTACCGCATCCCGGAACCCAAGCAACGCATCGAAGAGGTGCTGGGGCAGTTGGGGATACAATCTTTGCGACACCGAAGGACGGGAACCCTGTCCCACGGCATGCAGAAACGTATCGCCATAGCCCGGGCCCTTCTTCACGACCCGCCCATACTGCTGATGGACGAGCCGGAGTCCGGCCTGGACCAGGATTCCTTGGAGCGGGTCCGCACAATGTTGGTGGACCGCGTCCGGCAAGGACGGACCGTGTTGATGACTACCCATAACGTGGACGTGGGCATGGCCCTGGCCGATGAGGTGGCCGTGCTTTCTGATGGGGCTATCAGCTACCAGGGGGACCGTGACGTGCTGGACGAAAGCCGGTTCCGCTTCACCCACCTCAGTCGAATGGAAATCGTAACGTGAAGGAATTCATCCGGCCCGCGCTGCTGGTGGCCTGGAAGGACGTACTCCTGGAGCTACGGAGCAGAGAGGTGGTCCTGGCCTCCCTGGTCTTCGCCGTGCTGGTGATGGTGCTGTTCAACTTCGCGCTAAACGTAACCCCGGAGACTGTGGACATCCTGGCCCCAGGCATTCTCTGGGTCTCCTTCGTCTTTGCCGGCGTGTTGGCCATGAGCCGCTCCTTCATTGTGGAGAAAGACCGGGGCACACTGGACGCATTGCTCCTTTGTCCCGTCAGCCGGGACACCCTTTATTTTGGCAAGATGCTGGCCCTCTTTCTCTTCATGATTGTGGTGGAGGCGGTACTGCTGCCGATTTTTGCTGTCCTTTTTGATTTTTCGACTTTCTCTTTCACCCTCGTTGGGGTTATTCTGCTGGCAACCCTGGGATTTGCCGCGCTGGGCGCCCTCTTTTCGTCAATGGCGGTGAACACCCGGTCGCGGGAAATCATGCTGCCCATCCTTTTCTTCCCGGTGGTGGCGCCGGTGATCATAGGCGCCGTCGAGACTACCAATAGCGCCATAGGCAGCAATGCGATGATTATTGGTGAGGGGCGCTGGCTGCAACTCATAGCGGTCTTCGACGCCGTGTTCCTGGTGCTCTGCCCCTGGGCCTTCGGGCTGGTAATGGAGGAATAGGGAGCATTGGAAGGCATCAGGGAAGGGCAGCCTTTACCAAACGCCAAGGCGCGGGCCAAGTCCCTGGGCGGGCCACTGCGCATCGCGCTGCTAGGCGGCGCGCTGGCGCTTATGGTGGCCGACATGTACCTTATTTTCATGTGGGCCCCAACGGAATCGGTAATGGGACACGTACAGCGCATCTTCTATATCCACGTACCCATGGCCTGGATTGCCTTTCTGTCCTTTTTTCTGGTCTTCCTGGCCAGCCTCTTCTATCTTCCCATCCGAAGACCGCCCGCGTGGGCTCAGCGGTGGGGTATATGGCAACGCAGTCCTGGCTGGGACGACGTAGCCAGCTCCGCCGCCGAGATAGGCGTGGTGTTCACCACCCTCGTCCTAATCACCGGTCCCATCTGGGCCAAACCGATCTGGGGCATCTGGTGGACCTGGGACGCCCGGCTGACTACAACCTTGGTGCTCTGGCTCATCTACGTGGCCTACCTGATGCTGCGGTCTTACAGCAGCAACCGCGCCCAGGCCGCCGTCTATTCCGCAGTGCTGGGCGTAATTGGATTTGTGGACGTGATCATCGTCTACCGCGCCGTCGACTGGTGGGAGACCCAGCACCAGCGTTTGGTCGTAAGCTTTGATAGGTTTGAAGTGAACTCAGACATGAGGGTAGTCCTCTACTTCTCCCTGTTCACCTTCCTGGTCCTGTTCGGTTACCTGATGTGGCAGAGGGTGTCGATGAAGCGATTGGAGCGAGGGCTCAGGGAGGTCCGGTACCACCGCTCGCTTGTCTCAGGCCGCGAGTCCGGGAGGTGAATATGTTTGCTCTGCTGACTACCCCGGCGAACAACATTCCGTACCTTTTCGCCGCTTACGCCATTACCTGGGCGGTGTTTTTCGGCTACCTTTTTTTTACGTCACGACGCCAGAGTGAGCTAGAGAGAGAGGTCAGGGAGCTGAGGGAAAAGTTAGACGGTAGAAACGCCGGTGACGGTGGAAATGACGGCTAGTGTAACACCGCGCCGAGCGGCGACGTGCCGCCCTGTTGTCAAACAGGCAGGCGCAAGATAACATGGAGTTGAGGTAGGAGAGAAAACGTTGGACCAGGCGCCACTCCAAATTCCCGCTTCGGAGCGGAGGCCCTTCGGGGGCAAAGGACGGCTGATTCTAGTCGGCCTCGTGCTGGCCTTAGCCATTGCATATCTCATATATGCTGCCTTCCCGGGAAGCACCAGCTACTACTTCACCGTGGCGGAGATGGCCGCCTTTGAGGGCGAACTGGCTGAACGCAGCTTCCGGGTAAAGGGGAGCCTGGTGCCCGATTCTTTCCAGCGCGAGGCGGAAACAACCAAGGCATCTTTTGCCCTGGCCTCCGGTAGCGAAACGCTGCAGGCCTCCTATGACGGCGTCGTCCCGGACCTCTTCTTTAACGAACACTCGGACATAATCCTGCTGGGCAGCTACGAGGACGGCGAGGTTTTCCACGCCGTAACGGTCAGCGTGCTCTGTCCGACCAAGTACCAGGCGCTGGAAGAAGCTAGCGTCCCGGCCACGTCCAGCGGCGAGGGGCTCTGACCCCGGTCTGACTTACACGAAAGCCCCGCTGGAACGCTACCTCTCCGCCACGGCTCCAGCCCGCGTCGCCTCGCAGCCACACGGTTGAAGCAGAGCCCCACCGAATGATTTGCATAATCATCTGAAGCTGTCCCCCAGTTCGCCGACAACAGGGTCCAGTATTGGGGGAGGGCTTGGTCCTGGTTGGCTGCCGACGATAGACTGGCCAGCGGATGGCTTCCCAGACCTGGCGGTGCGGCGCCGCGGTTAGTTAGGGAGGTGATGCGGGTTGGCCATTGGATGCGACAAAATGAGGCGGCCAGGGCCGCCGCGCTGCGGTTAGGCCTTTCGCTCCCCGTCCCGGCGCACCCGCTCCAGAATGGAGGACTTCAGATTGGCCGGAGCTTCCTGACGACCCATTTCCGATAGCAGACGTATAGTAGATGACAAGCTTTTGAAGAAGGAAGCACAAGGGCCGCACTTGTCCAAATGAAGCCGCACCTTCTCCATCAGCGTATTGGGGAGATCGCCGTCCAGGTAGTCAGAGGAGAGCCGCCTCACCTCCTCGTGCTCGGAGGGCCGGCGAAGCAGACCCAGTAACCGTTTCAACATAGACGCAGTGCCTTCAGTAGCCAATTCTATTCAGTAGGGCGGCACAGGACAAGCACATGCCCGTCTTGTATCATGGCTTCTACCGCCTGTTATGTTTGATGCGCGTTTCGCTGAAAGAGTACCCAAACTGGATGCCAGGGTGATGTAGTGGGTAGCTCTGCGCAGCCCGACATGGAGGCCATAGTCGAGGGCCATGGCGACATGGTATATAACCTGGCCTATCGAATGATGGGGAACGCGGCGGACGCCGAGGATGCATCTCAGGACGCCTTTCTCTCTGCGCATCGAAACTTGCATCGCTTCCGCGGTGATTCCAGCATGAGCACCTGGCTCTACCGGATTACGGTGAACGCTTGCCTGATGAAGCTGAGGAAAGAAAAGCGTCACCGCACGAACACTGACAGCGGGGTGGAGGAGGTAACCCTGCCTGACCTCTCCATTGGACCGGAACGGTCGGCCATCAACTCGGAGCTGAAGGATAAGCTGCAAGAGGGCTTGGCCACTCGACCACCGCACCTGCGCGCCGCCGTCGTCCTCCGCGACGTTCAGGGCCTCTCCAACGACGAAGCCGCCCTGGCCACCGATTCTACGGTTTCCTCCTTCAAGGCCAAACTCCACCGCGGCAGGGTGTTGCTTCGTGGCTATCTGGAGGACTACGTAGCCCAAAAGAGCCGGTAAAACAAAACCCGGCCGGTGACCACCGGCCGGGCTGGCTTTCTATCCTAAGCCCGCTGCAGCCCTAGATTTCGTAAGAGTCCAACAACTGTTGCGGGCTGCGCACCTTTACCTTCCTTTTTATCTCCTGGGCCTTCTGGTGCAGCGAAGGCCGGTCCGAGTCCTGATAGATAATTCCCACCGGCCAGCCGCCGGAGTTGATCACGTGCTGTGCGGCGCTGCGGTCCGAAGCATCGTGCTCCTCTGGTACGTCCCAGAGCAGGGGCTGCGCGCCCTTTTTGACGTTCCCCTTCAGCATTTCAAAGGTGTCGTTGTAGGTGGTGCAGGGTGACTGCACGTGAACAATAGAGAACCCAGGGTGTTCCATCCCCGCGGTAATCAGCTTGGCCAGGTCCCGAGGCTTCCCAGAGAATCCAGAGGCTATGAAAGAGACACCGAAACTCATGTACATATCTAGAGGATGAAGCGGCTGCTCCATCTTCCCGTAGGGTGTAGAGCTGGTGGTTTCGCCGAACTCCGTGGTGGGGGAGCTCTGCCCCTTGGTGAGGCCGTATACGCCGTTGTCCATGATCACAGCGGTGACGTCCAGGTTTCGGGCTGCCTGAGGTGCAATGTGCTCCATCCCAATGCTCAGGAAATCACCGTCCCCGGCCACCACCACCACGTTCAACTCCGGCCTGGCCATTTTGACGCCCAGTGAAATGGGCAGGGTCCGCCCGTGGATGCCGTGGAACCCGAAGGGCTGCTGCCCCTCAAGGAGGTGCAGCAGGTTGCCGGAGCAACCGATTCCAGCAATGACCACATTGCCTTCCGCCGGTATTTCCTGGACCCTGACCCTGTCCGCCATGGCTAGCTCCAGCGCACGGCGTACCCCGAAGTCGCCGCAACCGGGGCACCACTTGAAATCGTACTCATGGTTCTTCGCAGTCATACCTGGACCATCCTTCTCTGATGGGCGTCCACGCGCTCTTTAACTCGCTTTGCCAGATCTCGCACTTTGAACGGGAGCCCGGTGTACTGGGTGATCGCCTCCGCCTTGACTCCGTAGGATCGCAGCAGTGATGCCCACTGCCCCTGGTAGTTCAGCTCCGGCACCAACACCAATTCCTTACTAAGGAGCTCCTTCAATAGCGCCGGCGGCAGCGGGTTGAGGAACATGGTGTAACACCATCCAATTGGAACGCCCTCCGCGGATAGCTGGTTGAACGCCTCTCGCGCCGGTCCCTTAGTTCCGCCCCACGGCATCAGGGCAACGGGCTCGGCGGAATTCTCGCTTTCGAAGGTGCCATCTTCCAAGAGCTTAAGCTTATTGAAGCGCCGCTCCGTCATCTGCACGTGCCGTTGCCCCAGGTGGGTAGTGTCGCCCATGCCGTCGTGTTCGCTGCCGTTGGCTATGTAAGCGCCGGGGCCACCGGGCAGTGGCATAGGCGAAAGGGTGCTTCCCTCATACCGCTGGTAGCCGTTTTCACCCCCGTAGACAGAGCGCTCTTCCACTTGGACCTTTGAGAGGTCTGGCTTGGGAATGTTCTGCGCCCGTTCCGCCATGGCCATTTCGCTCATCAGAATCACGGGTCCCTGATAGCGCTCCGACCAGTTGAATGCTTTTACCGTGGCGTAGAAGCACTCTTCGACGGAGCCCGGGGCTATCACCGGCAACTTGACATCCCCGTGGGCGGGGTGCATACAGGCGAACAGGTCAGACTGCTCCGTCTTTGTGGGAAGGCCCGTGGCCGGTCCGCCCCGCTGCACGTCCACCACCACCACAGGTATCTCCGCCATCCAGGCCAGTCCCAGCCCCTCGCTCATAAGGCTGATTCCCGGTCCGGCCGTGGCGGTCATCACTTTCTTGCCCGCGAATCCTGCTCCAAGAATCGATGCTATGGCTTCTATCTCCGAGCTCACCTGGTATACGAATTTCCCTTCCGCCACCAGGTTTTGCTCCATCCAGACCAGGATTGTGGTGGCCGGAGAGATTGGGTATCCCATGTAGCAATCTATATCCGCCGCGGCGGCCCCCAGCGAGATGGCGTCGTTTCCTTTCACCAGAATCTGCTTATTCTCTGAAGGGTCCGGGTCGGCCAAGGCACCCAGGCTGAATCCACTTTCTTCCGCGTGGGCCCGGCCCAGTGTGAGGGCTTTTATGTTTGACTCGATTATCTGCTGGTCGTTGGCGCGGCCCCGCGAAAAACGGGACGTCACAAACTCCTCCAGGTGCCTTTGAGGAAAGTCCACCAGGTGAGCTATGGCGCCAATGACTACCATGTTGGCGGCCCTGGTGTTGCCGGTGGACTTGGCCAACTCGTCAAATGGGATACCGAAGCTGTGCTCGCCTTCTTCCAGGTCGAACTCGCCGGAGTTGTATATCACCACTCCCTCAGGGCCTACTTCTCCGACATGGGTGTCGTAGGCTTCCTGGTTGAAGGCCACCAGGAGGTCCAACTCATCGCCGGCGCTCAAGACCGGCGTGGTGGCCACCCGCGTCTGAGTCCAGGTGGGACCTCCCAGGATTTGGGAAGGGAACGTGGCGTAAGTAAGGACGTGGTACCCCACTTGTGACGCGGCTTGGGCCAACCCCTCGGCTGAGGTCACCACCCCCTGGCCGCCTTCACCGGCGAACCGAACCACCAGGTCTCGTTTTTCCAACTGTCTACTCTCCGGTCCCCTGTGGGTCTCTCGGTACCATAAAAACGCCGTCGCGCTGGCGACGGCTCTGCGGATATGTGCTAAGTGTGATAGCGGCCCTGGTTATTGGGCTGTGTAAGCCTTTTTAGCCAAAGTTCAGCGCTGTGAGAAACAGAAAGAAGTAGTGCCAACACCGTAGGACTGTATGAAAAGGCCATAAAACAATTGCTACGTATACACTGAAGCACGAAGGTCAAATATAGCAGCGGCCCATGGCCTTGTCAAACCAAATAGCCTCCATTTACGCACGAAACATCTAGAAATCTTGGTGAAAGTGCGCCTCTGCGGCACCGTCACCGGGCCAGGCCGGAGGCGAATTCAGCGATCATTTCGGCCAGCTTTTGCGGCCTCTGCAGGGGGATATCATGAATAGTATCCTCCATCCACACAACCTCTCCATTGGGCAACAGCCCCCTGGCCCGCTCCACCATCTCCTCCCTCATCTTCTCCATGGGGTTCCCGGTGACGGACCCCCGGGCGGCCAGCAACAGTGAGGGGCACTCCAGGGTGGGGAATAGCCTAGAGGGTTGGTGCTCCCATAGCGCCCGAACGATCTTCATATGGTTCTCACGGGTCAAATGCGGCCTGGCGTACCCCTCTTGGTTGACGTAGAAATTCTCAAGGATGATTCGCTCCACGTCAGGGCTCCAGTGAGCAGCCAAATTCCCACTACGGATGCGCTCTCTCATGGAGTCCAAGGTAATCTCGCCGAAGAGGGGAGGCGCCATCTCCTCCTCGGCCCGCTCCCAGGTCCAGTCCTTCCTGGCCGATGGTTCGATGAAGCCCCCGTCCACCATGACGATTCCGGACACGGCGTCCGGACGTGCGACGGCGCATTGAAGCGCCACGTTGCCGCCCCAAGAGTGGCCGACCACCACCGGACGCAGGAAATTCAGGCTCCGGCACATCTGATCCACATCCGATGCTACCGTAGCGAAATCGTATCCGTCGGCGGGTTTGCCGCTGGCACCGTGTCCCCGAAGGTCCAGGGCCACCACCCGGTTTCGCTGCGCCAGCACCGGCGCCACCAGGTCCCAGATGCCGCAATGGGACGCCAGGCCGTGCAAGAGCACCACCGCTTCCCCTGTGCCTCCCCAGTCCCGGTAGTGCAGCTCAATCCCGTTAGCTTGGGTAGTACATTCTTGAGGAACGATTTCTGCCACCTAGCACCATCCTCTTTTCAGTTGGTTAGACGTATCTAAGAAATTCCGCTGGAAACGATTGGACCCGGGCGCGAGATGTTTCGACTACACCATCATCAGCCCGCCGTCCACGTGTATGGACTGGCCGGTGATGCTGCGGGCGTCCTCAGACGCCAAGAAGGCCACCATGTTGGCGATATCTTCGGGCAAAATTTCCCTGTCCAACGGGCACCGGTTGGCTACATCTCTCTGATAAAGCGCCCGGTCGTCCAATCCCGTCTCGTCCGGATTGATGCGGCGCCTTGTCTCTCCGATCTGACGAAACATGGCCGTATCCAAGGGTCCCGGGCATACGGCGTTAACGTTGATGTTGTAGGGCGCCAGCTCCATGGCCAGCGACCGCGTATAGTTGATCACCGCCGCCTTGGATGCCCCATAGTGCGGGAACTGGGGCCGGGGTACCCGTCCCGCTACCGAGGCGGTGTTCACGATCTTGCCGTATGCCCGCTCCTTCATTGAAGGCATCACCGCCTGGGCGCAAAGGAAGGTCCCCTTCACATTCACCGCGAAGGTGGCGTCCCAGTCCGGTTCTCGGCTGGTCCCGTCCCAGTCCGGCGCGCCCACGGTCCCCGCATTGTTGGCCAGGATGTCTATCTGACCCAGCCCGGACTGTACGGCGGCCACCGCGGCGGATACGGCGGCCGCGTTGGACACATCTATCTCCAGTCCCAGTGCGCGCCGCCCCATACCCTTCACCTCGTCGGCCACTGCCTTGGCGTTGTCGCCTCTAATGTCTGACACTGCCACGTCCGCGCCCTGCCGTGCCAGGACGAGGGCGATGCCGCGGCCGATTCCCCGGCCACCTCCGGTGACCAAGGCTATCTTGCCCGTCAGGTCTATCATCATGCGCTCTACCTTTCCGATGTTATCTGGTTCTGCCCAGGCCAGTGGTCCAGAGGGCGAGGAGAGTTGATACCGGCTAGAAGGGTGCGCCCCTGGCGCGGCAGGTTAGCAGCGCCGTCAGAAACAGCAGAGTCATCAGAGTGATCCCCACCAGGAAAGCGTACCTGGAAATCAAGAACGGTTCCTTTGTATTTCTTGCTCAGCGGATGAACAGAGCCGGGCGCCGGGGCGGCGGCGGAAGGGTGTGTGGAGCGGGCGATGGGAATCGAACCCACATGACCAGCTTGGAAGGCTGGAGCTCTACCATTGAGCTACGCCCGCCCGTTTAGTACGGGGCGCTAGCCGCCGATCAGAGGTGTTACGTCTTTGAACACCGGGGCAAATACCAGCGCTACAATGGCCATCAGCTTCAGAAGGATGTTCAGGGATGGTCCCGAGGTGTCCTTGAAGGGGTCTCCTACGGTGTCACCGGTTACTGCGGCCTTGTGAGCGTCAGACCCCTTGCCGCCGTGGTTTCCCATCTCGATGTACTTTTTAGCGTTATCCCACGCCCCGCCGGCGTTGGCCATGGTAATGGCCAGCAGGAATCCCGCCGCCACGGAGCCCACGAGCATACCTCCAAGCCCCTCTTTACCCAGGATAAAGCCCACCGCAATGGGCGCCGCCACTGCCATAACCCCGGGGATAATCATTTCACGCAGGGCGCCCCGGGTGCTGATATCCACGCAGCGCACGTAGTCCGGCTTACCAGTGCCTTCCATTAGCCCCGGTATTTCACGGAACTGGCGTCTAACCTCGTTGACTATGGAGAAAGCGGCCCGGCCCACTGCCTTCATGGTAAGCGCCGAGAACACGTAGGGCAGCATGGCCCCGATTAGCAGGCCCACCAGGGTCTGGTGGTTGAGGAGATTTAAGACGAGGGTGGAATCATCTTCTGCGGAGAAGAGGCCGACCGCGGCGGCGTAGGCGGCCATCAAGGCCAGTGACGTCAGCGCCGCGGAGCCGATGGCAAACCCCTTGCCGGTGGCCGCCGTGGTGTTGCCTAGCGCGTCCAGGGCGTCAGTGCGCTGCCGCACGTCCTCGGGCAGATGGGCCTGCTCCGCAATGCCTCCGGCGTTGTCCGCCACCGGGCCGTAGGCGTCTGTGGCCAGCGTGATGCCCAGGGTGGAGAGCATTCCCACACCCGCCAGGGCCACTCCGTAGAAGCTGAACAGCTCATAGGCGGCTACGATGGAGCCTCCAATTACCAGCACAGGTATGATTGTGCTCTGCATCCCGGTGGCTAAGCCGCTGATGATGGTGGTGGCGTCCCCGGTTAGGCTGGATTCGGCGACCTGCTTGGTGGGGGAGTAATCGTAAGAGGTGTAGTACTCGGTAGTGACGCCGATGATTACCCCGGCGGCGAGCCCGGCGAAGATGGCCCAGAAGGCATTAAAATCAATGTCAAGCCAAAGGACTACTACAAGCGAGAAGAGGACCACCAGCCCCGCGGCGGCGAAGATTCCACGCCTGAGGGCCCATAGCAGGTCGCTGAATTTGGCCCGCTCCCCGCTGCGCACCAAGAACGTTCCCAGGATGGATGCCACGATTCCGGCGGTGGCGATCAGCAGCGGCAACATGGCCCGGTCGTCATCAAATTTGAAGGGTTCCGAGTCCCCGGCGAAGGCGACGGTCACCGCCGCTCCGGCCAGGGCTATGGCGGCGATTATGGAGCTGACGTAGGACTCGAACAGGTCTGCTCCCATGCCGGCCACGTCACCCACGTTATCGCCAACGTTGTCGGCGATGACGGCGGGGTTGCGCGGGTCGTCCTCCGGGATACCTTGCTCCACCTTGCCCACCAGGTCCGCCCCCACGTCGGCGGCTTTGGTAAAGATCCCGCCGCCCACTCTGGCGAACAGCGCAATGGACGAGGCGCCCAGGCCGAAGCCCGCGACGTAGGTGATGTCCTCAAAAATGAGATAGAGGATGGAGACGCCGATTATGCCGAGCCCCACCACGATCAGGCCCATGACGGCGCCTGAAGAGAAGGCGACGCGCAACGCGGGGTTTAGACCCCGCATAGCCATGGCCGCGGTGCGCGTATTGGCTCTGATGGCCATGTTCATGCCCAGGAACCCGGCGAAGGCCGAGGTAATGGTCCCCGCCAAATAGGCGATGGCTGTCTTTGGAACCGTGTTGTCGAACTGGATGACGTCTATGACCACCCAAAGCACTGCGGTCACCGCCAGGACGAAGGGCACCAGCACCAAGTATTCGCGGCGCAGAAAGGCCATGGAGCCTTCTCTAATGGCGTCACCAATGTCCCGCATCCTCTGGTTTCCCTGGTCGGCCTGGAGCACCCGGTAGGCCAAGCCACCGGCGAAGGAGAGCGCTCCCGCTCCCGCCAGGCAGGCGATTAGAAATGTTGGCATGGTTGTTTAGAAAGACTCCTTTTCGTGCGTGTACCTATTAGCTCTGGGGGTTCAGCCCGCCAAAGTTGCCGTCGCGGAGGGTATTCTCCCAAGATGCCAGCTTTTTTTCCAGTTCCCGCTGCCGCAGGGCCATGGTGAAATCGCCGCGGGTGCGTTCCAGGGTACCCCGCACCATGTCCGTGGTGTGCCGCAGGCCGCCGGTGACCCCCTCCGGGAAGTCCATGGTCACAAGCAGGCCGTACAGCTCGTCCATCACCTCCATAAGCTCCTCGCAGCGTCCCCAATCGTCTTTTCGAAGGGAGTCCAGAATATACCTTCGGATCTCGCCGGCGGCATCTCCCAGACCCTTTAGGAACGCGGCCACGTCCACCCCTAGCTCCTCGGGCGGGGGCATCCGGCCGCCGGAGATTAGGGCCAGCGTCAGGTTGGCCTCGCTGAACTCCTTACGCGCGTCCGCCAAGTAGCCAGCAAAGTAGATGTCAGGATTGTCTCGAAGAATCGTCCCCGTGTCCTGTAAAGATGTGCGTGCCTCGGCGATGAGCTCTTCTGCCTTCTGGTACTCGCCGCGATGGACGGCCCGTACGGCGTTGGCCGAGAGGCGGATCACCAGGCGCGATATTTGAAGGCCTCGTTCTCTGGCAGCGTGCTTATTGGAGAACGCGTCCAGCGCCTTGGCCGAGAGGTCAGCGAAGTGGCCGGCATGAGGCGAGGGCATCAGGCCCGCCCGCCCGCCCGGGCGATGTGGTCCACCAGGTTCCGAGCCGCGTCCACGGGGCTCTCTGCCAGGCCCACGGCGCTTATTACGCAGACCGCGTCCGCGCCGGCCTCCACCACTTCCGCAATACGCTCGGCGGTTATTCCGCCAATGGCCACCACAGGCGGTGAGACATTGGCTTTCACGCGCCGCAGCAGCTCAGGCCCGCCGACGATGGGTTGCTCCTTAGAGCCGGTGGGGTACATGGCGCCCACGGCGATGTAGTCCGCCCCTTCCTGTTGGGCCTCCAGCGCCTCTTCGGCGAGATGGTTGGACCTGCCGACGATCTGATGCAATCGCAATATCTTTCGAGCCTGGGAGACCGGCAAATCGTCAAGCCCCACGTGGACCCCGTGGGCGTCAACCGCAGCGGCCAGGTCCGCATGGTCGTTGATGATGAGTAAGGCGCCCGCGTCTTCGCACAATTTTTTGATGCCCTTAGCCAAGTCCAGGCTCTGCCCCTTGTCCCGCGCTTTGTCCCTCAACTGAAGGACCCTGGCGCCGCCTTCCAAGGACTCCGCGGCGATCCTCAATGGGTCTCTGCCGCCGGTGACAAGGGGGTCAATAATAACATACAGGCCGTACACCCGGTCCCGCACTTTCCCGCGCATTTGCCGGCCCAGCGCCTCTTCCAAAGAGTCCAGCGTGGATAGCAGTCCCGCAGCTATGCGCTCACCTAGCTCGCTGAATTGCCCTCTCTGGGACAGGAGCGCCAGCGACTCTCGGGCGCTGGAGACCAGCAACGCGACGCCTTCCGCGGACCAGTCGGGACCCCGCGCCTCAGCCACCAGCGGCGGGCCGGGCAACCGGGAGGCCAGGTCCATCAAACTACGCGCCGTTGTCTCGTCACCGAGCATATCGCCGGACACGCTGCTGAGCATGGCGCAGCTTTGGCGCAGCGTGTCCAGGTGTCGTTGATAGAGGGTTGGTGGTTCCATGTGGGTGCCCTGAGAACAGTTAGTCAGCCTGGAGCGGGCGGTCCGCCATTTGGATTGGCCTTTCTGATACCTGGAATAGCGTCCGGATCAGAAGTCATCGGCGTCAACAGCCTCATCATTGTCAAATGCGCTTCCGGACTCTAGCTCCTCCACCATTTGCTCAAACTCAGGGGTGGACTCCTCTCCCATATCCCGGTGCATCCTGCGCATCCAGCCGGCCATGGCCTGGGGGTCCTGTGTGTCCGCGCCCGCTAGGCCATCCTCTCCGGAATCCCAGTCAAGGGCGCCACCGGACGAACGGTGCAGGGCAAACCGGGAGACCAACCTTGTTAGGCTGCCGCCACCGCAGTGCTCGCATACCGGCGCGTCTGACACTCCCACGGTCCTGACCAGCACGGTGGTCCGTTTGCGGCATGCCGGGCAACGATATTCAAACAAAGGCACGAGGCGTACTCAGAGGCAGCGCTTGATGTATGTGAACTTTATCACAAATTGCCCCGCTACCACGCACCGCCCGGAGTGTCTGGACGCAAATCAGACCAAGAGATTCTCGTCCACGGCGCTCATGACGTGCTCGACCGGCTGCAGTTTGCCGCGCTGATCAAGTTTAATCGAGACCAGGTCTATTCGCCAATTGACATCCTTAGACCCGTGCTAGCTCAGGTAGGTCTGGGCGGTTGTCACCAACCGCTGCGCCTTTCGTTTCGTTATGGACTCTTCCGGGCCGCCGAAGGTGGCTGTCCGGCGGGTGCGCACCTCAACGAAGACGGTGCTTTCACCATCCCGCGCGATCAGGTCTACTTCACCCTAGCGGCAACGATAGTTGGCCTCCAGCAGGAGATACCCTTTGTCCGTCAGGAACTTCGCCGCAATCTGCTCCCCACGACTGCCCAGGAGGCTGCGGTCGGATGGCATAGCTACCGTCCCCGGATGGCTTCCAGGGCCAGGCGAACCGGGGCAAAGGAGCGGCGGTGGATCCGGCAGGGACCAAGCCGCTGAAGCATCTCCATGTGGCGGGCGGTACCATAACCCTTGTGCCGGTGGAAATAGTAGCCCGGATAGGCCGTGTTGGCCTCCACCATCATGCGGTCGCGGGCCACCTTGGCCACTATTGACGCGGCTGCTATGGAGTGGCACCGGCCGTCGCCGCCGGTGACGGCGGTATAGGCCATCCCCGCTTCCGCAAGCGGCACGTAGTCTATGAGGAGATGGCCGGGCGTTACGTTGAGGTTTTCCACCGCCCGCGTCATGGCCAGCCGGCACGCTTTGGCTATTCCGAGCGCGTCAACTTCGGCGGGCTCAGCCCCGCCCAGGGACACCGCCAAGGCCCGATTCAGAATCGCCTCGTTTGCCCGCTCCCGTTGGAGCGGCGTTAGCTTCTTGCTGTCGTCCAGCAGGTCCAGCCAAGGTTCCGAGGGGTCCGTGTCCGGGGGCAATATCACCGCCCCGGCCAGCACCGGACCCGCCAGCGGGCCCCGGCCCACCTCATCGACGCCCGCCACTAGCCCGTAGCCACGGTGGTGGAGGTCCAGTTCCATGTCAAGGTTGGGCATGTGTTCCGTGGGGTGCCGCGCGGCTCACCACCTGTGGCTCCCGCGGCATCCGGGATATACGGCCGCCGCCCAGCACCTCGTCTTCGCGGTAGAATACCGCCGCTTGCCCAGGGGTGACCGCCCGTTGTGGGGTTTCAAATCGTAGCAGCGCGCCAGCGTCCCGGGGGTGGAGGGTGGCCGGTACCTCAGGCGACTTGTAGCGGATTTTGACGGTCACCGGGCAGCCATCTTCCGGTGGTGTGCCGCCCACGTAGCTCACCGGCGACGCCCACAGAGTAGCCTGGTATAGCTCCTCCTCCGGCCCCAGGGTTACGTCGCCGCTGGCCGGGTCAATGGCGGTAACGTACAGCGGCGCGGCAGAGGTTATGCCCAGTCCCCGGCGCTGGCCCACGGTGAACATCTCGATACCCTGGTGCAGGCCCATCTCGGTGCCGTTGCCGGTCACCAGCCGGCCCGGCCGTGGCGTGACTCGCTCCTGGAGAAACTTGCGGTAGTCTCCCATGGGTATGAAGCAGATGTCCTGGCTGTCCGGCTTATCAGCGTTGGGGAATCCCGCCTCCGCCGCCAGCCTTCGGATCTCTTCCTTGCCGTGCCATCCCACCGGCATGAGGGTGTGGCCTAGCTCTTCCTGGCCCATGCCGTAAAGCACGTAAGACTGGTCTTTTCCGCCGTCCAGCCCCTTCAAAAGGTGCAGGCCCTGCCCCCTAATTTCGATGCGGGCGTAATGCCCGGTGGCCACGTATTTCGCTCCCAGGAACCGGGCACGCTGCGAAAGAAAAGCGAACTTTATCTTGTCATTGCAGGCGATGCAGGGATGGGGGGTGTTGCCTCTGCGGTACTCTTCCACGAAGTAGTCAATAACGTAGGACTGGAACTCTCTCTGCATGTTGAGTACGTAGTGGGGTACCTGAAGAATCCCGCACACCCGACGCGCGTCCTCGACGTCGTCCAAGGTGCAGCAGCCTTTGTAGTAGGCGGGCAGCTGCGCCTGGTCAAGGTTGTAAAGGCGGAGGGTTACCCCGATAACCTGGTAGCCGGCGCGGTGCAGCAGCAGCGCCGCCACCGATGAGTCCACCCCACCGCTCATGGCCACCACTACCTTGTCTCCGGAAGGCTTTAGCATAGTGGTCTCAGGCTAACATAAGCCTTTCCCAGGCGGCAATGAGTGGCAGCGATGGGGCTAGGCTTTCCAAGGAATGATTTACGTGCCAGGACCGCGGTCTACAGCATCCGAGCGAGAAATCTGCCCGCAATGTGGTTGGCGGGCGAGTTGTAAAAGCGCGATAACGGCGCTGCCAGCGAGGTAGGCAACCGCAGTGCCCAGTGCACCTTGTTTCTTCCGCCGTACTGCAAGCTGGCCTGCCCCAGGCCGGCATGGCCCGTCAGCTCTACCAGACCGTGAACGATATCGTGTGCCAGTCCTCGGAGTGGGAATTTGAACTTCTCCGCCCACACCGGTGCCTTGGGCTGCCAGTCCGGCGCCATAAGGTGTCCCGGCATTACGAACTCGGCGACGGCGGACACCACCTCTTCGCGTCGCTCGGGTGAGTGTTTCAGCGCGGTTTTCACGCCGGTCAGATAGATGTGGCGGTGGAAATTCTCCTGCTTGGCAACATCGGCCAGAATCTGCACCATCACCGGGTCGGCGGGCTGGGACGTCGTCTGGCGGGATAGCAGGTGGCTGCGAAGCATGTCGTAGAATTTCCAGGTGATCAGCTCCTGCATCCAGCCGTAGGTGGCCGCCTGCACGTCTGAGTAGCCCTCTCCGTGGGGGAATCCGCGCTGGACCACCTTGTCGATTTCCGCATCTAGGAATTGTTCCTGGTACGCCCCCACGCGAATTAGGTACTCCTTGAAAGGCGCGTGGTGCATCCCCTCTTCCGGCAACCAGGTCTGGGAGACGAATCGCCGGAGCCAACGGGCCTGGCTTCTATCCGCCGCGTCCAGGATCTGCTGCCCCGGGGCTGATGGGTTCGACTCCACCAGGGTGACGAAACCCAACGCTTCCAAGAACTCAGGCTCCAGCGTCTCTGGCCGGACCTGCTCCCAGGCGTAGTCGTCCACGGACACAGGCCGCCGATGGGGTAGATACCGGTCCAACATCGTCTGCATTTCGGCGTCAGCTGCCGGGTCCAGCGGCTGCGCCGGTTTGTCTTGCATGTTTATAAAATTAGAAATGTGACAATCCTTCCAGGATGGTACCTTTACCACGTTCGCCAGACAATAGAGACGCCTACTTCGTCGGGGCTATTTGTCGAGAACCGGCCGGTATCACCGCTGGCATTGTGGCCGCCTGTCTGGAAAACTATAATTTAGCTAATTAGAAAGGGGCCGCTTGCTGACTCCTACCGAAAAAGCGCACAGATTGGTGGACATAGCTTCCGACCTACTGGCCGAGGACATAGTCCTGCTTGACATAAGGGAGCTGGCGTCCTTCGCGGACTACTTTGTTATCCTCAGCACCACCACGCCGCGACAGGCCCGCGCGTTGCGGGATGATATGATCAAGCGGCTCAAGGACATCGGCGTGGCCGTGGGTCATGAAGAAGGCGGGTCCGGTTCCGGCTGGCAACTGCTGGACTTTGGTGACGTTATCGTCCACATCTTTGGGCAGGAGGACCGGGCGTTCTACCGGCTGGAGGATCTCTGGTCCCGGGCGCCGCAGGTGGTTAGGGTTCTATGACCCACGGCTCTACGTCCCTGTCGTAGCCGCAAATCTCTCCCGGCTCAAAAAAGAGCGCCACCTCGCTCTTCGCCGTTTCCGGCGAGTCTGACCCATGAATCAGGTTCCGGCCAATGTCCACCGCTAGATCGCCCCTAATTGTGCCCGGGCTGGCTTCGGCCGGGTTGGTGGTCCCCATGGCGCGGCGAGCCAGCTCAACCGAGTTGGGACCTTCCAGTACCATGGCGACTATGGGGCTGGAAGTGATGAACTCCACAAGCCCGGGGAAAAACGGCCGCTCTCGGTGGACGCCGTAATGCCGCTCCGCCAGCGCCCGGTCAACTTGCATCAGCTTCATGGCGACTATTTTCAGGCCACGGGCCTCCAGCCGGGAAATGATGGTGCCCACCAACCCTCGCTGCACGCCGTCCGGCTTGATTAGCACCAGGGTCCTCTGCGTAGCGTCGCTCAAGTTTCCTCCTATTCGCCGTTGCTCATATCTTCACCTTCCGAGGTGGGTTGGGAGTGGAGATGCTAGGGCGCCTCAGATAAAACGGCTGCAACGTGGCGGCATCATCCGCGTCCCTCGTTGCCAACCTCTCCGCTCCCAGGGCGGCCAGCGCCCATAGCCGTAGCGATGGCCCCGCATAAGCCGCCGCCACCTGGCCTTCAGCCAACATATCCGGCAGGCTCTCCCGGTTCTCCGCCATCCCCTCACCGCAAAATACGGCGTTCGGCCGGGCCAATCCCGGAAGCTCCTCCGGCAAAATGATTTCGGGTTGCTTAACCATCTGCCAGCCGTCCGCGAGTGTCTCAAAGACCGCCCAGGCTACTTCGCCCCTTCCGACGCCTAGTAGGGGACAGACGGGTCTGCGCAGAGACCCGTAGGGAAACGCCTCCGCTTCTAGAGTGGTGACTCCAAACAACGGCAGGTCCAACGCCAGCGCAAAACCCTTGGCGGCGCTCAATCCCACGCGTAACGCGCTAAACCCCCCGGGTCCCAGGGCCACGGCGATTCCCTCCAGCTCTTGCAGCGTTACACCGGCAACTTTCAGCACGTGCTGAATTGCCGGTGTCAGTTCTACGGTATGATTGCGGCCGGAGCGCCATGACTGGGAGGCTAGCGGGGTTCCTTGGTCCCAAAGCAGCACCCCGGCGTACCGGGTCGACGTATCAATTGCCAGCAGCATGCGCGCTAAGTCCGCAGGGCGCTCAAGGCATCCAATAGCTGCGTGCCCCTCCCCGGCGCGGCGGTCATCTTCAGCGTTCGGTCCAGCTCCCCCTGGCCGTACGCCAGCTCGATCCACAGCGACGAATCGGGGAAGAGATGGGGCGCCCGGTCGGCCCACTCCACGACGCATACACCAGGGCCAGCGAGATACTCCTCCAGCGCCAGGTCCTCCGCCTCCATAGGGTCTTCTATCCTATATAGGTCCACGTGGTGGATGTCCAGCCGGCCTCGGTATCTGGTGATTAGCACGAAGGTGGGACTCCTAGCGTACTCTATCACCCCCAGCCCCCAGGCGATTCCCTGAATCAAACAGGTCTTGCCCGCGCCCAGCGTTCCCACCAGAAGGAACGCGTCGCCCGGTTGCGCGGCCTCCCCCAGGAGGCGGCCGATTCGCTGGGTCTCCTCGGGACCGCGGCTGGTTAGCTCCAGAGTCGCTTCCATCTAGCGGTAGTGGTCCCATCCCCGGCGGCTTGGGGTCAGCTCGTTTCCGCCGGAGTCGATCACCGAAACTGTGCCGGGCGGGCCGTCCAAAATCTCCCCTATCACGGCGCTTTCCCCAGGCAGTTTGGCCAGAGCGCGCACCATTACCGGCGGCGGAGCGCAAAAAACCAGCGCGTAGTCCTCTCCTCCGTACAGCGCCATCTCCAGGCACTCATCCGGGAACGCCTTCACCAGTTCCGCCTCCAGGGGCACCTGGGCGGCCTTGATCCGGGCCGAAACGCCGCTGGCCCGGCACAGCTTGCCCAGATCGTCCACCAGGCCGTCGCTAACGTCCATGGCAGCCATGACACTTTCTTGCGCCAGGACTCGTCCCTGGTCAACCAAGGGGCGTGGTGTCCTGTGCGCCGCCGTGAGTAGCTCTTCCGCCCCGCCCACATCCAACGATTCCTGCAACACTTTCAACCCCGCTGCCGACAAGCCTAGAAATCCGGTCACCGCCACCTGGTCTCCCGCCCGGGCGCTGGAGCGCAGCATTGGCGCCAGGTCCGTAGCCCCGGTGAGCGACACGGTGACGAAGACGGCTTCGGAGCGCACCATGTCACCACCCACGATCCGAAAACGGTACTCGGCCGCCAGGTCCAGCATTCCGCCGTACAGCTCGTCGAGGCGAGCGACGTCCGTTTCGGGAGGCAGACCCAGCGTGACCAGTGCGTACAAAGGCAGTCCCCCCATGGCGGCGATGTCGCTAACGTTGGCGGCCATCACCTTCCACCCCAGATCGTACCAGGGGGTGCCGGCCTGGGAGAAGTGGACCCCTTCTACCATGGTGTCCGTGGTGGCCAGCTCCGTGGCGGCGCCGGGACGCCAGGCCGCCGTGTCGTCCCCTACGTCCACCACCAGCTTATAGCCGAACGCGTCGGTATGGCCTGCACCTCGCCGCTGGATGAGCGACGCCAGCCGGTCGATAACGCCGAATTCCCCTAGCTCCTTGACCTTCATGGGAGGTGATTATATTCGCCTCCCATGAATCCTCTCAAGGGTTGTCGCCTCTCAACGGAGGCTATAATAGCCGCAGCTAGACGCTGAGGAGGCCCGTGCGAGCACTGATTATTTCGGACGTCCACTCGAATTTGGAAGCCCTTCAAGCGGTGCTGCAGGACGCCCAGCGCCGCGGCGGGTTCGATAGCGTCTGGTGCCTGGGAGACCTGGTGGGCTACGGCCCGGACCCGGGACCATGCATTGACCTCCTTCGGCAATACGACCTTCAGTGCGTGGCGGGAAACCATGACCATGCCGCCATTGGAAAGTTAGGAGTGGAGGAGTTCAACAGCTACGCCGCCGATGCGGCCCTGTGGACCGGAACGCAGCTTGAGCAGCCGCACACCGGCTTTCTGGCGGGGCTGCCGCTCTCACTACGGCAGGGCGAATTTACGCTGGTGCACGGTTCGCTGAGAGAGCCCCTGTGGGAGTACGTGGTGAACTCCTACGTCGCGCTGAACACCTTTGCCAGAATGGATACGCGGTATTGCCTGGTAGGCCACTCCCACATCCCGTTCATCTGCGGCGAAAGCGGCGACACGGCGGCTTTCAGTCCCTTCGAGGAGGGGAAGCCGTTGTCGTTGGGAGCTCAACGCTTGATCGTCAACCCGGGAGGCGTCGGTCAGCCGCGGGACGGCGATCCCAGGCCGAGCTACGTCCTGGGCGATTTAGACGCCGGGACCTTGACCAGATTCAGGGTAACTTACGAAATTGAGACTACCCAGGAGAAGATGCGCCGAGCCGGTCTGCCGCAGTATCTGGCGGACCGATTGAGTCACGGGCGCTAAGCGTACAAGAGGGCCTATGCTATAATCTTGCCCCGAGGCCCGCTAGCTCAATTTGGCAGAGCAATTGACTCTTAATCAATAGGTTCTGGGTTCGAGTCCCAGGCGGGTCACCAGGAAGTTTGGCAATAACAGGCTCCGGCTTGGGTTGCGGGTGCCCGCTGGGTTGGTTGACGGCCTCCGGCGGGCATTCTATTTGCGTTGGCATTCGTTCCTCCAATGGTTTGGTATGTCGGCTACGTGGGGCTTATTCGGCATAGGCTTCGCCTCCTCATCGGTATCCTCGGCGCCTCGCTCGGCCTTCTCTCTGATAGCCTCTTCCAGCCATTCACCCAGCGTCTTTCTCGCCTGTAACGCCTCTATCCTCGCCCTTCGCACCGCGTCTGGGTTGATGCGTATGCTGCGGACCGGCCACCGTCTACCTGACTCCATCACGGACAGAGGGTAATACTTGTCATACCGGATGTCAATTTCGGCTCCGAACTACCACAAGCGGGTAGCCCATCACCATACTTGACGGCAACTGAGCACCAAGTTTAGTATGTGATGGGTCGGGGCATACAATATATGGATAACAATTCCCCAGATAGTTTCGGTCGTCGGCTAATGGATGAGCTGGGGCGTCGGCATTGGACCCTCCAACAACTGGCCGATAAGCTGTGGGATATCAATGTCTCCAGGTCTGACAAGTACCTCGCTGGCCTATGCGACGGCACCCATCCCCCTTTCGATGAAGACGTTGAGGAATTGGCTAAGGTCTTGAGCATTCTCCCCAACGAGCTATTGGGGGAACCGGACCCGATGGTGGCGGCACTCTGGCGCGAGTTTGAGCGTCAGTGGCCCGGTTTTAAAGATATCAGCGTATCCCGTGCTGAGGCGTGGGAGGTGGTCAAGCGAGACTTTGGCGCCCGCAACTTACCTCGCCATAAGCAAAAAGAGGGGGTTTCCTGGGCGTTAGAAGGACTGAGGCCGAAGCAACGCAGCTCGGCCATTGGGGAATGTCCTCGGTGTGGGGCTCTGATATACTCAACGACCCTCAAGTGCAGTAAGTGCGGGTTGATGTATGGCCCCGAAGGTTAATTCTACCTGGCAGACAATTAGAACCGCAGCGATAGCTGAGGCAGAGACCGTAGGATGCCGAACAGAGCGGCAATACGGTCTTCGTGCTAACTTGTTTCAGCTGGCAGAGTCCCTAGGTATCGACCGAATAGAGGAGCACGACATTCCCTCTGACGGGATGCTGGTGGCCCGCCCTGACCAACGCTATACGGTTTTCTTGCAACGAGGAGTCGCGGTAGTCCGGCAAAGGTTTTCATTGGCACATGAAATTGCCCACGTATTATTGCGCCCATTTACCGGAGGAGAAATTCAACACAGGGGTTACCAAGATGAATTCCAAGACCCTGCAGCCAACAAGGTAGAGCACCTTTGCAACCAGATGGCGGCAGCCATATTGATGCCCCACCGAGTCTTTCGAGAGGAGTTCAAAGGCACAGAATGGAGCGCTCTTGGGCTCGGTCCACTCTCCCGTGAATTCGGAGTTTCATTTGACGCGATATCCCGAAGGTTCATTGAGGTGGCCCCCGAACCGTGTGTCTTGGCGAACTTGGCATTCCACCCGGATGGAGAGCTAGAAAATAGGGCCAAGCCGGTGAGAAGCAAGCCATTTGGAGCCAGTTGGGTCGAGTTCAAAGCCGCATCAGATGGCGCGTGGCACCAAACGTCAAAGGATGTAATTCACAGTGGGGCGGTGGCGGGTATGGAAAGAGTTCGGCTGACCCTTTCCCCAAGGAGAGGAGCGAGCCAAGTCCAGGAAGGACCGATGTTGGCAGAATTCCTCTTTCGAAAAACCGGGGCCGCTCGGCAAGTTGCGGTATTTGTATTTCCTCAGCGGACGAAAGGCCGCGAGGAACTGCTTCGTAGCTGATCCGCTTTCCCCTTCTGAAGAGCCTCACGGTGAACCGCGAGACCCAAACTATTCAAAACTCTGTGTGTATGTTTTCGGCGTATCATGGCCCTATCGGACCCGCCTATTAAAAAACAGGTTGTGTACTCCCGGTTGTGCCTAGTTTCCTTGGTTCAGACCGGGAACTTCACGGTTATGGGTTCGAAGTGGGGACGGTTTCTCCACGTATAATAGGGTCGGGCTTGTGGCGGGGATCTCGCCCTTTCTCTAGCCCATTGACCGTCCTCCTATGCTTCGCTTGATGCGCGGTCAACTGGCATATATGCGCGGTTATCTGTTGCGGGCCTTGGCGCTAAGGACGCAAACCAAGAGGAGGGGTGCGCCCAGGGGAGGTTTCTGGGTGCGAACCGTAACTCCTTAGACGGCGGCTTGTTCTGGAAACGGCCCCCTCCCTGGTATTTAACGGACCTTTACTACTAACCATCCATAGTCTTAGGGTCCGGTATTGCTCCGAGAACGTTGAGAATGCGGTCGGCTAGGAAGCCTATTCGCCCATACCCCGCTGAGACCCCGTGGTAACCTGGGCGAGCCGATATTTCGACCCAAGTCTCCAGCCGATCCATTTCCTGGAACATCTTCAAGAGGCGCATTCTAACTGTAGGGTCGTTTCCAGCGCGCCTCTTGACCCGTTCAACCATAGTCCTAACACCCTCCACTTTGCCTTAAGTGGGTGCTGGCCCTTGTCGGAGCCGCGCCTAAGTCGAAACGTGCCCTGTCTCTCCACGGAAGGGCGCGTAGGATGGGCGGACACAAGCTTTGCCGCCCACTCTAGTAGTCGGGGGTTCCCCGCGCCTTGATAGACTCTCCCAGCAGCGCTTTGGTGTGGGCTAATTTGGCGTCGTACCCGTCTAGCGCCTGCCGCATTTGCCAACGCTGTCTGGCTTTGAACCTGGGCTAGATGCAAGGGGACTTAGAGCGTTGCTGTCCTGCCTCTGGCCATCCATCGCGCTAGTAACGCCACTCTTCTTCCCCAGGGAGTGCCCCCCTAACTTACTCGCCGAGAACATCCTTTGCACAGTTTCGAGTGCCTGTCCCCTTTCCTGGAGTGGTTGGTGCGAACGCGCAGACGCCGTCTCTGTCGTAAAGCGAACTTTCCAGAGGGGTCTGCAATACCGTTTGCCAGCCTCGCCCCCAGGGTGAATGCGAAACCAGTTACAAATGCTGTTATGGGTAATACAATAAAGAAGTAGAGCACCGCCCCACCAACGGGGAGGTGCCCTTTTGGGTCAGTTGGCGAAAGACCCCTTCGACATATAACAACCAAAGCACCGAGATGTCAATAGTTTGGTCGATATCCTGGCCTGAAGCGGAAAAACGCACTCACTAAGCCGCCCCAAACTGTAGTCGCGCCCTCAGCCCCAGCCGGTCCAAAACGAAATTCTCTATCTCTACGCCGTCAAGGTAGACGTGTATATGCTGCGCCCCTCCGCCCCCACCCGGTACGATGCGCTCCGGTCCCGCTTCGCCCATCATTCCGAACGTCCGACCCGTCCGCATACTGGTTAGCAACGTCGGCTCGTTAATAACGCCGCCCTTCGCAAAGAGGGTAAGTTGATTGATACGATTCTGGCCTTCGCGGATCAAGTTAAGAATGTCGTTAACGCCCGGTATCTTCCCGCGCAACCACCCCGGCATCCGGTTTATCATCGTCTCCATAAACTCCAGCAACCCGCGCCAAGGGGCCAGCAACGGCGTAAGCATCGCGTGAAAGATGGTGGTGGCGGTTCCTTTCATTGCCCGCCATACCACCCCCGCGCCGTCTCTCATAGTGCGCATCTGCGCTAGTACGTATTCCCCCATACCCCGCGCCTTTTCGCGTATCGTCTCCCACCCCCGCAGCAAGGTTTCTCCCGCCAAAAGCGGACCGCGCAGTACCGCCAAGACAAGGCTTACCGGATTTTTAAGCGCGTTCTTTACGCCGTACCAAACAGCGCGCCCCGTATCCCGCACCTTCTCCCAGTTCTTTATCAGCAGTATTCCGACGCCGATGGGTCCGCTTAAGAGTAGAATTACCCGGCCTATCTTGGTGTCCAGAACGGTGTTGATGGCGTCCCAAACCCGAATAGCTCCGGCGCTAACGGTCTCCCACCCAGCCACGATCCCCTCCCCTAACAGCGCCGGGACGCTAAATAGTCCGGCTATGAACCCCAGCTTTTCCGTTAAGATGCCCCCTGTCCGGTCCCATATCGTCTTGGCAAAGCCCGCTATCTTATCCCAGTTTTTCGATATCAGGATGCCCGCCGCCACCAACCCAGCGATGGCGAGAATGATAAGACTGCCCGGCCCCATCGCCAGTGACATTAGCCCCATTGCCTTAATAGCCGAAGGAGCCCCCTTAATCGCCAGAGTCCCCAACGCGCCACTCAGTAGGCCGAGGGCTGGGGCCATCTCCCGTGAAACCGCAGCTACCGCCGTGATCCCCGGCGCAAAGCTCGCAAAGCTCGCCGTAGCCGAGATAACTTTGCGTTTCATTAGCTCCATCTTGACGTTCATGTTGCCGTCAAACTCCGCCGCCGCCCGTTCCGTCGCTCCGCGTACATCGTCTTCGGCTAGCTTAAACTTTTCCAGCGCATCCGAACCTTGGCCCATTAGCTTCGCCAGTCCGGGTCCGCCGAAGGAACCGAATATCTCCATCGCTCTCTTGGCGCGCTCTGTGTTGTCCGTGATGCCCGCCAAGTCCGTCATTGCCGTCTTGAAGTCTTCCGGGCTTTCAAAGTCGTCGATGGCCCCCCGCAACCCCATCGCGGCGCGGGACACGTTGATGCCTTCGTTCGACATTGCCGCCATCAACGCTATGGAGTCTTCCAGGTCTAAGCCGAGTGCGGAGAAGGTGCCCGCGTTTTCGCTAAGTATCCGCGTAAGGTTGCCGGTGTCAACGCCGAAGTCTTGTTGCGTCCTTAACAGCCGGTCCATTATTATTTCGGCGTCCCCGGCATTCCGCCCGAACGCCTTCAGCGTTAGCGCTACCGTATTCGTGGCAGTCGCTACGTCTTGCCCCGTCACCTTAGCGAAATCGAGAAAGCGCTGAATGTGGGTGTCCAACTCGGCGCCGCTTAGGTTGAATTGGTTCTGTAGCGCAATGGACGCGCTCGTAAGCTTTTCAACGCTATCGGTATTGTTCTTGTACAGTGTCTTCAGCGTTTTGCTGAAGCGTTCGGTATCCTCTTCCGACGCCCCGTCGCGGCGCGGAATCGGGCTTGGTTCTCTTCCATTTCGTTAGCCAAGCGCGCGCCGATTAGCGTTACGCTACCAAGTGCGCCGCCTACTCCGGCCATTGCTAGCTTGGCGACGTTGGCGGAGGGGGCCATATTGCGCATCCCGCCCCGGACCCGTGATAGGGTTTGGGACGCCTGATCCTTCGCGCGGATCAGTATGTTTAGTATCGCGTCGTCTTGTGCCATTTGCTCGTCTCCGCATTCACGTTGTTCTTTGCCGATGAAATAGGGGGATGAAGGACTTAGCGCCCACGCGCATTAAAAGAAACTTCCGGCGTCTCCCTCTTCGGCGCTTTCCGCGCCGGGGGGGTTGTTAAGGGGGGGCGCGCCTACCCGGACACTCACTTGCGTACTATTATTAGTAGGCGGATGTCCGGTATGTCCGGTCCCATCATCCTCGACTGGTTTAGGCGCTGACTGTCCGGCGTGTCCGGTTTGTCCGGTTAGCGCGTTCCATATCCGTTCAAGCTTTCGGCGCGTCTGGTTGGACCGCAACGCTACTTCCCCGTTCTGCCATCGTCGTACGGAACGCTCCGCCGTGCCCAACTCGGTCGCCAGCGTAACTTGCGTCCAGCCCGCGCGAAAGAGCGCAGTTAAAATTTCCGGCACTGGAGCGGAATTTACGAATGCCTTTTCGCCGAACCATTTTTTAACCAGTTCGGGTACGTCGGGGTCTTCGTTGTCTAGCGAGGGATCGCACATTTCCGCTGCCCACCGGATCACCATCGCCCGCGCCCTATCTTCGTAGTAGACGTTTCGTAGGTGCCCCACGAGCCGCTTCAGCGTATCGCGGCGCTCGCCTTTAGCGACGCGCGTAAACATCAAGTCGGCTAGCGCATCTTCGGAAAGCGCTGCCCCTGAAGACGGGCGGCGACTCTCCGCGTCGGCCACCATCCAGGAAGGTAACTCTGGGAGAAGCCCAGGTATCGTTAGTTCGCGCTGCCATTCTCGCCCGGCCCACGGCGGCGCTACAAGGATCGACCCGGCCCCGCGCAGATCAATGCCGGGGTAAAGGTTGATGGGGGAACCCACCGCGATCCCTTTGGCGGGGTCCACCCTGCAGATAACGTGAAAGCCGCCGCGTGGGGTTGTAGCGCGCGGCCCCTCTGGTAGCGCCTTTCCCGTGGCGGCAAGGCGAGCGATGGTTTCCAGCCCGCCATTTTGTTTGTCAACGTCAATGGCAACGGTCCCGCGCCCCATAACAAGGGCTATTGGTTGGTGTTCGTCAGCGTCTTCAAACCACGCACCAACGGAACTTAGCGGGGGGCGGGCGTCTTGTAGGTCTTTCCAGCGTCGAATTGGCCCTTTTCCGGGGGCGCGGCATTGGTCTTTGTGCGCGCTAGAAACCCACTTGTGTTCGGGGTCGCATACTGGTATTGGGATGTAGCCGAGTCCGTAGTAGGTGAGTGCGGCGTCCAGTAGCTTCCCCATCTAAAACAGACTCGTATCAGCTATCTGGGCCTCTACGCTCAGGATCGTGTTTAGTAACCGCTGTCTCGCTTCCTCTAGACTGAACACCACAGAACCGCACAGAGGACAGGCGTTTTTGTCTTCTATGATGCGGTCGCATGGGACAACGCCCTTCTGGGAATTGAGCCTGACTTGCCGCCTTTCACCCCAGATAAGCTTTGCGCCGCACTTAGCGTTTGGACAGGTTGCTCGTAGCCTTAGCCGTGGCCGGAACTGGTTCGACTGTGGATAAAGGTGCCCAAACGGAAACGAAAGGTACTCGCTTGGACCATTAGAGCTTGCAAACGTTCGCCTCTCAATTAACCGCTGGCCCTCCAACTCCGCGAGATATGCCGAGATGTTGCCGACAGTGTACTCCGGCCAAATAGGTATCCATTGTTTTACCGCGTCTGGATCTCCCGGATACCAAAATTTCTCCGGAAAGATGGGGTCCGGCTTCCCGGCATCCGATGGGCAATTCAATAGAGCCATCAAAAATAGCAGGCGGGCTTCGGGACGGACGGCTGCTACCTTCAGGTTCTTGCCGACAGTGTTCAGGATGTGTCGCCCAGTAGGTTCAGGTGGCAGCTTGTATACCGCCGTTACGATCCCGCCCTGGACTAGCTCGGCGATCCGGCAATTTACGATCCGGTACGTTTCTCCTGCTTGACACCGCCACCCCAAATTACGGGCACTCTTTATTACCCGCTCCCAATTCCTCTCCTCGCCGGGGTTCCGTTGGGGTTCTTCGGGCAGCCCCAGCGCCTTGCGCCACTCACTGTTGGCAATCAGCACAAGTGGGACAGATTAGGACCCGAGAAGGTTATTATTATGAAGAGCTGCGTGGGAGCTCCCTGAGGGTCTTGTTGTAGCGTCTTCGCCGTTCTAACGTCTGGACCTGCACCTCCTTTCTCCGTTGGAGGATCTGCTCCCGCCTTCCGTTGAGCATGTCTGCGGGCGTCACGTTGCCCAGCGCCTTGTGATAGCGCCGGTAGTTGTAGTAGGCCACGAAGGCGGCGATTGCTGCTTCCAGGGCAGAAGGCATCTCGTAGGGGACCTGTTTGACGTCCCGCTTGATACTCTGGTGATAGCGCTCGAGCTTGCCATTGGTCTGAGGGTGGAACGGCGCGGCCAGAATGTGCTTGATTCCCACCAGGTGCAGGTAGTCTCTGAAGCCACGGGACACATAACCTGAGCCGTTATCGCTCAGCAGGCTGGTCCGGTCGGCCACTGGGACCTCAGTCATGCCGGTCTTGTCCACGGCCTCTTGGACCACCTCGATGAGAGAGTCGGTGGTCATGTCCTGCTGGAGCTTGTGGGCCAGTATGAAGCGGGAGTAGTCGTCCATCACGGTGACCAGGTAGTAGTAGCCCCAACCGATCACCTTGAAGTAGGAGGCGTCGGTAGCCCACATCTGGTGAGGGCCGCTGGTCTTGCGATGGTACTCTTTGCCGGCCTTGAGCTGCATCTCGGGTGACTTCACAAGACCTTCTCTGCACAGGATGCGATACACAGTGGACTCGGATACAGCGAAGGCCAGGTTGTCTGTAGACCACGCTGCCAACTGGCGGCTACTTAGCTCCGGCATCTCCCTGGCCGCTTCCAGGATCGACCGTTCCTCCTGAGGTCTAAGGCGGTTCCACGGTGGAGCGCTGGCTCCAGGTCGGTCCTCGAGACCTTGTTGATGTTGTTGTCGCATCAACCACCGATAGTAGGTGCTCTTGGGAACACCCAGGTCTCTGAGCACCCGACGCTTGGCCAGCGGTGATGCGGCTACACTGGCCAGGACCGTCGCCTTCTCAACGGCGCTCATCCGCTGGTACCGACGCCGTTCTGGGGCATTGGTATGGCCGTTTTTTTCAGACGGTAGACCTCGAGGGATAGCTCGGCTACCAGCTGCTTGAGCTCGCCGTTCTCCCGCTTGAGATCCTGGATCTCCTGCCGGGTGGCATCGCGCACCGTGTCACGGGACAGCCGCTCCCTGCCCGCCTCCATGAACTCCTTGGTCCACGAGTAGTAGGAGTGGGGCTTGATACCCTCCCGCCGGCACAGGTCGTTCACGGTGACCTCGCGGCGGAAGCCCTCCAGCACGATACGGATCTTCTCTTCCGGGGTGTATTTGCGCCGGGTAGCCGCTCTAACTCGTCGAACGAAGGACCTAGTCTGCTCCGACCGTTGATCGGCGGCCTCGGCCTTGCTGGCGTCTGACTGGGACATCGCTGCTCCTTTCATGAGGTACTCTACCCTCACTTCAGGAGCTCTCACCACTCTCAGACTCTCGGGTTTTCTACCCCTCTCACGTGTCCCATTATCGCTGACGGTCTACAGACACCTCAATCCGGGAAATACCCAGGGGCGCCAAAGCGGAGGACCTCCGCATCTCCCACTTCGGCTACCGCACCGAAGACGCTAAGAAAGACCCCAACTGCGTGTTCCCCATGGAGCGGCTCCGGGAGCTGGAAGCCCGGGGATTCATCGGGGAGTTGGCGGACCCTTGCTATACCTTCATGGGCGGCGTCTACTCCGCCCGCCGCGCCCGCGAGAAGCTGGCCTCTCGCTTCGCGCAGATATTCGCCGATGCTCCCGTAGACCTGGTTTTCCTCGTCCCTGCTTGACCCGTCTGCCATCAGTCCGTGGGACTGATGGCCCGGGCCGTCTAGGAGGCCGGAATTCCAACCCTCTCCATGACCTCCGCCCTGGACATCACCCAGGCCGTCAAGCCGCCGCGGTCCGTATTTCTTGACTTCCCCTTGGGCCACCAGACCGGAAAGGCCCTACAGCCGGAGCTTCAGCAAAACATCCTGGTGGACGCCTTCAACGCTCTTGAATCCATGGAAGAACCCGGTGCCATCGTCACCCTCCCCTACCGCTGGAACGAAGCGGGCGAAGGCTGGAAAGACGCGGAGTACCGCCCCGGCTACCTGGCCCCGTACAGCCGCGAGCCCTCGCTAACCCCCGCCACGCCTCCCGGACCCTAGAACAGGTCGCCAATCGTCAGCCAGTAGAAGATTATGTACGCCCCCGCCAGGATCATCATCACCGCGCTCGCCGGCTGAATGTATGGCAACGCCCGTCGCAACCAGCCTACCATCGTCTCCTTGAACAGCGCCATCCCCACGGTCAACGCGATAATCACCATCCCCATCCCCAGCGCGTAGAGCAGGAACTGCGCCGTGGCCGCCACCACCCCGGACACCGCCAGCGTTGACGCCACCACCGTAAGGAATATGGGCAGCGTGCAGCTAAGAGATGCGGTGCCGTAGCTGACCCCAAACAGGAAATACCCTTTCATGCTCACCTGGCTAGGATTGCCAATGTGGGCCGCCGCCCTCATGGCGAAGCCGCTGTACAGCTTGCCCCCTCCCAACAGCCACGACCCACCGAACGTCAGCAAGAACCCAATGCTTAACCCCAGCCAAGGTATAAAGTCCCGGACGGATTGCGCCCCAACCCCAATTATTATCCCCGTCACCCCAAACAGCAGAACGAAGCCCGCCGTCACCGTTTGACCCACTATCAGCGCCCGGGCCAACCGCGATAGCACCCCTGTCGACGCGGTCTGGGCGTCGTTGGACCCCAGGTAAAGCCCCAGGTAAGCCGGCAGCATGGCGAACCCGCACGGGTTCACCGTGGACACCATTCCCGCCGCGAAAGAGAACCCCAGCGGCGCCAGTATGCCTATGTTCCCTAGCTTGCCGCTGGACCTCCCGGAAAGCCCCTCTATAAAGCCGTTGACGCCCCCGGTTATATTCTCCTGCGAGGTCAGTACGGCGCCTACAATCGCCAGCGTTACTACCGCCCCTCCCAGCAAAAAGGGGATCACGTAGCCCCGTACTGGTTCTGCCCTCTGGACTAAAGTTCCCAGCATGTTACGCTCCGCCGCGCCTCATCTAATAATAGTAAATGTTGGGTCATCTGTCCTTAGTCTGTCCCTGCCGTCTTACCGCTCAGTCGGATTCCGGCCTAACTCTAGATTCTACGAACCTCCGCCGCTCCAGGATGCATTCTTCCAGACCTTGCACCCCGCCGCCACCGTCTCCAGGGCGCAGTTGCAGGACGCCCGGCGGTGGGACCGCCCTGGCTTATCTTCCCTGGATTACAGCTTGGCTATGCTCTCCAGCACCCGGGCCAGGAGCACCACCTCCCCATTCTCTACCGCTATCCGGTACTCCACTTGCTCCGTGGTGGGTTCCCCGAAGCAGCGGTAGGAACTCCTCACTCCGGCAAAGGACCCGCCCGGGCCGGTCAGCTCCGCCGTTGGAAGCCTTTCGAAGAATCGCGCCAGCCTTTCATAGTCCTCCCCGGTTATCGGCCTGATCTCTACGGGGTCTCCCTCAGACGTTAAGCTGTGGAGACGCTTTCTTCTGCCTAAAGTCGCTTGCTCCATTCCGTCCTCCAACGGCCCGCGCCATTGCCCGGCGCCTCTGGCCCCATCTTCCCGCCGGCACCGCTTTTCTAGTTGCCAGGCGCGGAGGCGCGGACCCGTTCTTTACCGGCCGTTTGACGTTTATCTCTTTCAAGTACCCGCACTGCAAATACTGTACGTACGCGCCGTACATGTCTTTATTTAGGAACAGGTCTCCCTTGGCGCACTTGGGACTGTAGAACGTCAGCGATAATGGGACACATATGGGAGGTGGAAAACCCGAGAGTCTGAGAGTGGTGTGAGCTCCTGTAGTGAGGGTAGAGTACCTCAGGAAAGGAGCAGAAGTGTCCCAGCCAGATACAGACAAAGCCAGGGTCGCAGACCGGCGGAGCGAGGAGACTCGTTCATTCGTCCGCCAGGTGAGAGCGGCAACGCGGCTCAAGTACACCCCTGAAGAGAAGATCCGCATTGTCTTGGAGGGTTTCCGTCGCGAGGTGACCGTGAACGACCTGTGCCGGCGGGAGGGTATCAAGCCCCACTCCTACTATGCATGGACCAAGGAGTTCATGGAGGCAGGTAAGGAGAGGTTGTCCCGCGACACCGTGCGAGATGCCACGCGGCAGGAGATCGTGGAGTTCAGGCGGGAGAACGGCGAGCTGAAACAGCTCGTTGGCGAGCTCTCACTCCAGGTGTCCCGTCTGAAAAAAACGGCCATCCCGACGCTGGTAGACGGCGCAGGTACCGCAGGATGAGTGCCCTTAAGAAGGCGACGATCCTGGCCAGTGTAGCCACATCACCACTGGCCAAGCGTCGGATGCTCAGAGACCTGGGTGTTCCCAAGAGCACCTACTATCGGTGGTTGAGACTACAACAACATCACCAAGACCTCGAGGATCGACCTGGAGTCAGCACCCCACCGTGGAACCGCCTTAGGTCTCAGGAGGAACGGTCGATCCTGGAAGCGGCCAGGGAGATGCCGGAGCTAAGTAGCCGCCAGTTGGCAGCGTGGACCACGGACAACCTGGGCTTCGCTGTATCCGAGTCCACTGTGTATCGCATCCTGCGCAGGGAGGGTCTGGTGAAGTCACCCGAGATGCAGTTGAAGGCCTCTCAAGAGTACCACCGCAAGACCACTGGCCCTCACCAGATGTGGGCTACCGATGCCTCCTACTTCAAGGTCATCGGATGGGGCTACTACTACCTGGTCACTGTGATGGACGACTATTCCCGCTTCATACTCTCCTGGAAGCTGCAGCGGGACATGACTACCGACTCTCTCATCGAGGTGGTCCAGGAGGCTGTAGACAAGACTGGCATGACCGAGGTCCCGGTGGCCGACCGGACCAGCTTGCTCTCGGACAACGGCTCAGGATATGTGTCCCGTGGCTTCAGAGACTACCTGCGCCTGGTGGGAATCAAGCACATCCGGGCTGCACCCTTCCACCCTCAGACCAACGGCAAGCTGGAGCGCTATCACCAGACTATCAAGAGAGACGTCAAGCAGGTCCCCTACGAGATGGCTTCCGATCTGGAGGCTGCCCTTGCCGCCTTCGTGGCCTACTACAACTACAGGCGCTATCACAAGGCGCTGGGCAATGTGACACCTGCAGATGTGCTCCACGGGAGGCGGGAACGGATACTGCAGCGCAGGAAGGAGGTGCAGGCTCACACAATCGAACGGCGAAGGCGCTACAACAAGACCCTCAGGGAGCTCACCAAGCCCTCTCCCGATCTCTAATCTCTCGGGTCTCAAAGTGTCCCACTTTCGCTGGTTGCCAACACACTTGGGACACGCTTTTGGCAACGTTTCCATCCAGACGCTCCTGTGCAGGCTGAGATATTTCTCAGTGGATTTGCCTACTACAGTCTCGTCTTGCCGGGGCCAATGCTGAAGGGCCGATTGTTACCCCTGCCCCTGCCGATTAGCCCCCTGTTTGAGTGCCAACCGGTCCCACTCCTCCAGCCCTCGGCCCGGCGCTCCCTGGACGGCGGCTCGTAGACCCATTTGGGCGTGCGTCTACGCTGTCCTTGCCGTCATCCGGTGTAAAACACCAGCGCCACGCCCAGCCCGTACAGCAACAATATGCTCAGGGAGCTGGGCTCCGTAAAGGATACCCAGCGTGAGGGGCGTCGCCGTATTAGCTGGGACGTCCCCATGATCATCAGTAGTATCGCAGCCAGACCCGCCAGCAGCACGCTGTTGTCCATCTGTCCGAACAGAGACCCGTCGCTATAGAAAAAGTCCGCCAACCCCAGTGACAACATGTTGAACGCGTTGGTGCCGTATATGTTGGCTACCGCCAGGTCCGGCGCGCCCATGCGCAGCGCCGCCACCGTTGTGACTATCTCCGGCAGCGATGATACGAAGGCCACCGCCAGCACCCCAATGAAGCTCTCTGATATGCCCGTGGTCTGAGCTATGTCCCGGGCGCTGGAGGCCAAGAACGGCGCCGCTGCCAGGATCCCCGCCGACGACAGCAGGAACACTGTCCATCCCTTTCGCAGCGACCAGGACCCCGGCCTAACCGTGGGTCGAATTGGCTCCACCCCTCGTTTGAAGACTCGCTGCGACCCCGCCACATAGACCGCCAGTATGATTAGCGCCGCCGGGCTGAACACCGCCCACTTGGTCCCGAAATCCAGCGCCCCCATCAGCGTGGCCAGTCCGGTTAACCCTATCGCCAGCAACGCCACAAACACCTGGTCACGCGACAGGTTCCGGAACACGCTGGCGGTGCCGAATATGCCAAGTACCACCGTCAGAATGACGATGTTCAACATATTCGATCCGAACACGTTCCCCGCCGCCAGGTCCGCCGCGTTCAGCCAGGCCGCCGTGGACGTGGTAACCAGCTCTGGCAGCGAGGTGGCTCCCGCCAGTAGCAGCGTCCCCACCCACACCCTACCCCACCCCGTTCGCGACGCCAGCGCATCGCCGGACGCCGCCAGTCCAACGGCGGCCACCACCACCACAATCGACGATCCGAAAAATAACCCTAGGGCACCGGGAAGGTCCAAAATTCAGCTAGCCTCTCTTAAGAATCACCGCGGCGACGCACCCGCCCCGCCCCCCCGCGGCCGAAGCAGTTTAAACCATGCATCCCCGGGCCATAACCGTCTGATGCCCCTCCGGCCCCGGCTTTGGGGGACCCCGGCATTCACGGCGATGCGTATCCCACCAGCTCCACGAACCCATATCCGCTGATAGGTCCGTTCTCCCCTTGGCCCGTCACCAACACCTGGCCCTCCCAGTAGATGGGTAGCACTGAACCCGATACATGAAACTCGGCGTCCTCTGTCACAGGCGCCAATATCAGCGAAACATTCTTACTAATATCAACGCTCCACCCCTGGGGATAAACACCGCCGCTGGCGGCGCTCTCCCACGTCCCCATCGCCCTCACCTCCACATCCTCCGGTCCCAGCGGAGTCACCATTCCATCCGCATCAATTGCGCTTCCGAACTCCTGCAACTTCTCGCCGTCAAGGTCCCGTAGTTGGTAGTACATCACCTCGGTCCCATCGTCCAGTTGCAGGCTGAACCAGTCCCACTCCACCTCACCCAGCACCGCGTCTCCCCACTGGTGGTCCATCCAGGAGGTCCCATTCACCCGCTTCTCCACGCCCCGGTCCAGTACCGTACCCGCCGTCATGATGCGAGGGTACGAATAGTAGTACGAGCCTCCCGCATCGCCATACTCCACGAACCCGTCCCCGCCGTGGAGAGCCGCCGGTTTCACCGCCTCCAGCTCCAACTCAAACCCGAGCTCCCCCGTCGCGGCGCTCAGCCTAAAGTCTCCGCCGCTCCCTGACATCCTCCACCCACCCACGTCCACCTCCAGCCCCTCACCCGGCGCGGTGGCTCGGCTCCCCAGCCGTTGCGCGAACTCGAACGACCCGTCCTCCTCGTCGGTCACCGCCGCGTGCCCGGCCAGCACGTAGGTATCCAGCCCCTCGATGAAAACCTCGAAGAACACGAAGTGGTATGCGTACCTGTTCCCGTCTTCCGCCTCCAGGTGTCCATTGAAGTACCACCACTCCCACAGGCTGGTGTGCGACGCTTCGTCCCTGGGCAACGACACCCGGGGAACAAGCTCAGCAGCGGGGATCCCCGCCACCGTGGTGGGTTGCCGCTGGGCGGTTGGGCTAGGAGTAGCCGTCGCTTGGGGAGTGTGCGTAGCCGTTGGGGTGGCGGTGGCGCCGGGACCGCAGCCCGCCAATAGCGCTAGCACCGGTGCCGTCAGCGCCGCAGCCCGCAACCACCCTACTGCAAACCTAGCTTGCCCGGCCATCCGCGCTCCCGTCCCCTTGGCCTCCCGGTGGTACCGTGTCGCCCGTCAACCGAGCCTTCAGTCCACAACCTCAAACCGCTCTGATTCCGCTGGCTGGGACCACAGTTCCCCGGCGCCCTTCATCGCTTCCGCCCGCTCCGGGCTGGCCCGCCAGGCGTCGTAAATCTCGTTGCTCTCCCACGTGACCAGCGTGGTGATCTTGGTCAGGTCGCTTAAAGAGTACAGCGTTTGCCTGGTACCAAAACCAGGCGCGCGGCTTTGCGCCCGGCCGTTCCCGTCCAACAGCCTGCGCCCCTCCTCCAATTTCTCCTCTTTCGCCCAATGGTGGGTTAGTACGCCAATCATTATTCCTCCAATTCGTCAACGCTAGTATGCTTCGCCCGCCGCCGTGTCGCTACCTGGTCAGCAGGATCACCGCCACCGCGGCCAGCACTACTCCCGCAACCCTGGTCGCGCTCACCGGCTCACCCAGCACCGTGAACCCCAGCACGCTCACCAGCGCCAGGTTCATCCCGAATATCGGCGCCACCACTGATGCCGGCCCCCGGCTTAGCGCCACGTAAAAACTTATAATGCCCACGGACAGCGTTGCCCCGGCCATTAGAAGGTAAAAGGTGGGCATGCTCAGCGTCAATTGTTGGGGGATGCTGACCCCGCGAAATATGGCGTACAGGACGGCAGATCCTACCAGCATCGTGTTGGTGATCGCTGCCGCCGCCTCCGGTGGAATGCTCCTGAGCGCTGCCTTCAGCAGGATTGTCGTGATTCCATAAGCCACCAGCGCTATCAGAGACCACCCAACGTAGCTCACGGGAACCTCCTTAAAATGGTTATCCCGGCCTCAAGGCCGGGATATTGTTCAACGCCAGAATATTGGGACGCCTTACCCCTTGGTGCCATATACGTGCTCCGGCACCACCACAACCACGGACCGTTCGTCCTTCACCATTGCCCGGTCAAACTCTTCCCAGTCTGGGTGCTCACCGCCACTGGCGGACCGGAACACCTCTCGCAGCGCCTGCCGGAGCTCCTCCGCCTCCGTTATCCCCGGAGAGAGTAGCTCCGCCGTGCCCTCCAGCACCACGTATCCTCGCCAGTCGTCCTGCGACACCATCAATGAGCACTTCGGATTTCGCTTCAGGTTCGCCAGCTTGGCCCTGTCGCCGGTAGTGGAGAACGCGACACCGTTCCTGAACGGCCCGGCGGTAACAATGCTCATCTGAGCGCCGCCGCTTCGCCGGAACGTTGTAACCACCGCCATGTGGTTCTCCCTGCAGAACGCCTTAACAGTCTCGCTTGGCATCATCCGCATCTCCGTTTTAGGTCTCGTATGCCGGTTGCCTATTGTACACGAACTCCTCCCGTCCCCCCGGCGGGTCGCCGCCGCCCTCGCTCATCGGGACCTCGGGACTTTGTCCCCCGCCCTTGACCCGCGTCCGTCAGCGGCTAAACTAACCTTCGGCCCGGCGCGCCGCGGCGTTTCCCTTCCCCGGTACGCCGGTGCACTTCTAACACGTCTAGGAGCAAAGCGTTGATAAGAAGCCTTGGCAACAGGACCCCAAAAATCTCCCCTACTGCCTGGGTCAGCGAGGACGCCTACGTCGTCGGCGACGTCCAAATCGGTGACCACTCCAGTGTTTGGCCCGGCGTCACCATCCGCGGCGACGGCGAAGAAGGGGTGGTCATTGGAAACTACGTTAACATCCAGGAGGGGTCCGTGGTCCACGGCAGCGGCATGTACGTGGAGGACAACGTATCCATTGGACACTGCGTCGTCGTCCACTGTGACCGGGTCGGCCGGGGGTCGTTGCTGGGCAACAACAGCACCGTCTTGAACGGCGTCACTATCGGCGCTCAGTGCCTGGTGGCCGCCAACTCCGTGGTCCTCTCAGGCCACCACGTTCCGGACCGCTCCTTCGTCACCGGGGTACCCGGCGCCGTCAAACGGCAGGTCACGCCGGCGCAGATAGAGCGGATGGAACACACCGCCGAAAGTCTCGCCGAAGGCGCCAAACTGTTTAAGGAAAGCGGGCTCTAGCGGACGCCCCGGGGCTACCCCGCGTCTGGCGGCGACTTCAGGAAGGACTGCTCTATCTCCAGCACCTTATCCAGCCGCCGCTGGTACCGCTCCAGCGCCAGGTACTCGGCCTTCAAGAACGCGGTCACCAGCTCTCGCGCCAGCTCAATCCCAATGATTCGGCCTCCCAGGCACAGCACATTCATGTCATCGTGCTCCACCCCCTGGCGGGCCGAGTATGTGTCGTGGCAGATAGACGCCCTCACCCCCGGCACCTTGTTGGCCGCAACGCTGGCTCCCACGCCGCTGCCGCACACCACCAGCCCCCGCCGCGCCTTCCCCGTCGCCACCGCCCGGGCCACCGCCTCCGCGAAGTCCGGAAAATCGTCATCCGGGTCCATCTGGTGCGCTCCCAGGTCCAGCACCTTGAACCCCTCCGCGCCCAGCCACGCCACCAACTCCTCCTTCAATGGGAAGCCCCCGTGGTCCGCTCCCACCGCTACCAGATGCTCTAAATCCACTTGCTTTCCGTCCTACTTCAAGCCCTGGGTGGTCCTCGGTATGGGCTGCAGCGCCCATTCTAGGGTACGCCTACCCGCGCCGCAATCGAAAGGGCCAATCCAGCGGCGGCGTCAACACGGCGCCCTTTCGGAGGGCCATTGGGAACTATGATATCCACTTCAGCGACGGGGAGGACGCCACGAAAAAGCCGGGGCCTGGTTTGAGGCTGCTCTCCCTCTCCTTTCTCGAGGCGGCGTCGATGATCCTCCTCGCGGGCCGGCACAGGTAGGCTTCCGCTTGTGCCGCCGTACCTTTGGGAATCGAGGCGTCAAATTCTTGTCCACGGGATGTTCGGGCGGCCAGCCAACGATGATGTGGGGTACGGTCCCGCAATCACCCGTTAAGTATGCTGATCTGGGCACCACGGCTATAATTCGCTCTATGCGAAGTGGACTGGCCTGGATGCTGACAGTCGCGCTGGTTGCCCTGATGGCCAGCAGTTGCGGCAGAGGAGAGGAGGAACAGGCCACGGTTTCTCCGACTCCAACATCCCCTATAATCCGCACTTCTACGCCGACCGCCACGCCTTTATCAGGAGCCACTCGCGCGCCTGTCTCCACGGCCATTGACGCCTCGGCAAAGCGAGGATTTTCACCGGGCGTCTACTATGGGCAGCCGTCTGAAGTACCTTTTGTTACCAACTTGGCGTATCTGGACGAGACCCTGAAGACCGATATTCGCTGGAGCGGCGTGGGATTCGATATGAGGCCTGATGCGGTGGTGTTCGCCGACTTTGAAAACATAATTCTAGTGCAGCGGAGCGGTGAAAAGCGCAAGTTGCGGGTCCCGGGACTTAGTCAGATTGCCCGGCCTTCCTTCTCGCCCGATGGCAAGAAGGTAGCCGTTCAGGCCTTGGGGTCGTCCGGAAGCGATCTAAACATTTACGTTATCAACCTAGATACCGGAGACGCAGAAAGAATCAGCTTTCTCACCGTCAACGAGGAGAGCCCGGAATGGTTCCCGGGCCAGAACAAAATAGCCTATTCATCCTTTTCACCAAGTGATGGACTCAACATTCACGTCTATGATCTTGACGCCGGTCGGGAGATGCTCTCCTTCGAAGAGGGCGCAATACATCTGGCTATCTCTCCGGACGGCAGCATGATATTCAACCCCCAGCTTGTCCGTCTCTATGACGCGGCCACCGGGAGTCTCGTTTCCGATTTAAGGACCAAGGTATTGGCAGGGCTTAACAGTCTTGGTTATGAACCGGACACCAGGTTTCCCGGACAGGCGGGCCGGGGCGCTTTCCCGTTGGACGCCGATTTCTCACCTGATGGTTCCCACATCGTGTTTGACGGCGCCGTGGAACGCAACGGGACCTACGGTGTGGCTATTTTCCGGATGACCGTTGCCGGCGACGAGATGACACTTCTGACCGGCATGATCGGAGTGGAACCAGCCAACTCAAACGACCACAACTTTTCCCAGTTAAATCCCAGTTGGCTCGGGGACCAGTAGCCCTTGGACGTCGTTTAGCCAGAGACCGTCCCTACTCCATCTCCCCTAGCAGCGCCTCTTCCAGCTCCGTAATTGAGGTGTACGCCTCAAACCGTGACTTCACCAACCCGTCCTTTCCCACCAGGAACACCCAGGACTCGTTGCTCCAGTGCGGCACCGTGGTCAGACCCCACTCCACCACCACCGGCGACACCCGCCCTCTGCTCAAGTCTCCTTGCACCTCATGCGGATTGTCGTACACCTCAACGTGGATAAAGTTCGCCCGCCCCGCGTAGTCGTCGCTCAGCTCCCCCACCGTTTCCACCTGGGGTCCGCACGTGGCGCTGGTGCAGAACGCCGGCGTGGCGAACACCACCAACGTCGGTTTGCCGCTGCTAATCGCCTCTGCAATGGTGGTTTCGTATAGCGTTGGCACAGGCTCATACGCCGAGGTTAGCTGCGCCAGGTCGTCCACCTCCGCCGTGGTCCTGTTCATGCTCGCCGGCGCCGCCTGCCCCACGTCGATCACCCCGTACCCGTCCAGCACCTCCACCGGCAGCCGGGCGTGCCCCTTGAAATCCCCTTCCCCCACCCGGATGTCCAGCACCCAGGAGCCCTCCCGGTCAAACGCCAACTCCGTGGAGTAGCTCCCCCGCGTGCCGTACGGCCACTCGTTGAACAGCGCCGTCCGGGACTCCCGAGCCTCGCCCAACTCGCCGCTCTCACCTTGGAAGAAAGAAGTCACCGAGACCTGTGGCGCCGTCACCAGCGCCTGCGAGCTCACCAGAAGGAACGCTACCCGCTGACTCCCCGGCCGCAGCACCGTAGTGGCCGGGATCGCTTGCAACTCCTCACCCTGCGCTTCCTCCGTCACCGCCGCTGTTGTGGCGGTAGGCGACTGCCGCGTAGGCGTGGCCGCTGCGGCCCCGCACGCCACCAGCGCCAGGGCTAGCAACGCGGAGCCAATGGTCAGTCCAAATAATCGCCGGTTCACATCAACTATACGTGCCAAAGGGAAAGGGGGATTGTTCGCCTATTCTATCGGTCCGGCCACGGTAGGTCCCACCCCCTTTTTGCTCGCTAGTTGGCGCTGGCTTTCATCGACCAGAGGCTCCCTGCTCCCAGACTGGGAGCGCCCGCGGCCTCCGGCACAGACCGGCCGCACTGGATGCAGCGCCACTCTGGAAAATCCATGGTATCCAGATAGGCGTCACCACGGCATCGGGCACAGGCCCTCAGCCGAAACCTCAACACCGTGCTGCTTCCCCTCTTCAATGCTGCCTGTTTTACCTCAACCGTCGCGCTTTGGCTCATCTTCTTGACCTCTTCCCTTCTAGAATGGTGGCTGTCCTACTTGGGCAATTAGACATCCTGGCTCGCTGCTCAACATCCACATTCGGTCGGACTTCCGGGCCGCTAATAGGTCTAGCGCCCGTCAACCTGGTGGAGAATGCCCGTATCCCTCCGAAGCACCAGCGCCGCTGCAGGGTGGTAGCTCGGCACCGGCCTGCCCCATGGGGCGTCTCCAGCCCGGTACTTGTATTCTTTCCCAGCCACGTGGCACGGCGGCGGGAGCAATCGCGCCAAGCCCAGCCGACTGTACAACCCATAGGGTAGCTTGGACGCACTCTGGTCGAGCATTAGCCGTACAAGAAGCTTGCTCCGAAGTGGCTTGGCTGCCAGGTAGGCGAATCCGCCCAAGCCTGGCACCAGAGACAACGCCATCACCACCGGGCCGTGTACCCCGCGGATATTCGCCTCCGCCCCGGGGTCTTCGGACCTCCGCCTTGGCAGATAGGAAGCCATCCAGAAGGCCAGCGTCCAGGCGGGCCTCGCTATACTGCCAAAGGGAAACCGCAGCGTGGCCGTCAGCAACAGGTGAGCGCCCAAGTGCCGCAGCGTGTTACTCCCGGCGTCGGAAGCCAGCTTGGCCCGCAGCGACGCCGCTGCCTCGGGCGTAACGCGGCCTTCGGCCTCCCATCGGGCCACGCCATTCTCCAGCCAGCTCTGGGCTACCGTTTCGCCCCGATCCACCCACACGGTGGCCTTCTCCGCGGCCCCTCGCCAGTTCAGCAGCCGGTAGGCCAATCTCAGCGCCTTACCCGGCAACCGTGGCTCTGAATCCTTCCAGGCTCGCGTCGCCAGCTCGCAACGCTCTATGGACTCCTGGAATTGCTGCATCCCGGCCTCACCCAGGCTGTCCCGCAGAGACGCATCGTTGCGCTCCACAAAGGCCCTGAGCCGCTCGAAATCTATGTCGTCGAATATCGGATAGCTTCCGCTCTTGATCGCGCTTCGCCATTGCCCCTTGGCTGGGAACGGCGTCACAATGGCGGATTCCAGGTCTATTATCTTCAGCTCCCCTTCCGGAGTGCGTATCAGATTGGTATGGGCGTGGGGATTTCTGGGATTCATCTGCCACACCGGGAGGCCGGCCTCGGCGAAGGTATCCGCGATCTGCCGTAGGACCTCCCGTACCGCCGGGCTTGCCTCGGCCTCCTCGCCCCGCACCAGCTCCGTCACGAAGGTGGCCTTGCCATCCTCGCATCCGATCTCCACCACCGGCGAAACCATGTCCTTCCCGAACCGGTGCGCCGTCAAGTACCCGGCAATCTTGCGCCGGTGCGCCGCCGTCTCAAGGGCCGCCGCATTGTCTTCATACGGGAACTTTGCCTGGAAGGCTAACCAATAGAGCCAGCGGACTGGCGCCGGCGGTATATAGCTCTTGGTCGCCGTGCCGCGGTCGTAGTCCAGCACCACCCGGCTCGCAATAGAGCCCACAATCCTCACGTTCCCGGTGGCTGGGCTCACCACCGCTTCGCCACCGGCATCTACCGCGCCAACACCGGCCCGCCGCAGGCGAAGGAACAGCGGTATTAGCGCCAGCAGCCAGATGCCGGCAAACAGATACCCTGCCGCCACGTCACTGGGCCAGTGGGCCTGCTCGTACATTCGGGCGGGCCCTACCGCCAAAATCATTAGGCCCAGCGCCGCCGCCACGGGGACCTGAAGCCGCCACCTCAGCCGGTAATGGAAGGCCATGAATATCCAGAAGCCGAAGAGCACCGTGCTACCGAAGACATGGCCGCTGGGATAACTGACTTGGCTGGACAACGCTCCTTCCGGGCGCGTCCGGCCCACGTACTCGCCCAGAGTGTAGTCTCCGACGAACGCCACCAGCCCTACCATCGCGCCAACTACGCCGAAGGCCAGCGCCTCTCGCCTCAGCCCTCGTATCCAGAGGAACGCCATGCCAACCAGGCCCAGTACCAACCCGGGCCAGATACTCGTTATCAAAGAGATGCCGCGGAGCAGGCTTCCCAGAACGGGTTGGTCCAGCCTGGTCATCCACGCCAGCACCGCTGCGTCCTGCGCCGGGAACGGGTCCTGCTTTATAGCCACCGTCAGCAGTGCCAGGGGGATCGCCAGCGCCGCGACCGCGCCGGTCCAGAGCAGCGTTCTACCACTCACCCCACCGTGATGCCTGATCGTTTCTGTTAATGTGACCAACTTCTCTTCTCCCGGCTTTAAGCGGCTCGGCGGATTCGCCTGGACGCCATTACACACTCCCGCTCTGTGCTCGGCATCGCCAGAAGGTCGGACTTCCGGGCCGCTAATAGGTCTAGTACTCAGTCAACTCGGTTTTGGTAATTGTTTAAGAAAACGTCTAAGGTTGCTACCCTTTTTTAGGAGTGTTGACGTAGGAGGGTGGCAGCCATGGGACGAGAACGGTATGTGGTCCGGTTGGAAAGGGAAGAACGAGACCAGTTGGAACGACTGATTCGCGGGGGAAAGAGCCCAGCGCGAAAGGTTGCCCGGGCCCGTATTCTGCTAAAGGCAGATACGGGCTGGGGGGTGATGCGCATCGTGGAGGCGCTGGACACGTCTGCGGGTACGGTGTGCCGTACCAAGCGGCGGTACCTGGAGGGAGGACTGAAGCGGGCCTTGGAGGAAGATCCTCGGCCAGGACATCCGACCAAACTGGATGAGCGGGGGGAAGCGCACCTGATTGCCCTGGCGTGCAGCGAGGCCCCTCCAGGCCATGACCACTGGACCCTGCGGCTCCTGGCAAACAAGGTGGTGGAGTTGGGGCTGGCGCCCTCCATGTCCCACGAGGGAATTCGCAAGCGGTTGAAAAAAACAGTCTCAAGCCGTGGCAGAAGAAGGAGTGGTGTATTCCCCAGGTGAGCGCCGAGTTTGTGGCGTGTATGGAGGATGTGCTGGACCTTTACGCGGAACCCTATGACCCAGAGCGCCCGGTGGTCTGTTTCGACGAGACCTCCAAGCAGTTGCTGGCGGAAAAGAGGTCTCCGATCCCGCCCAAGCCGGCACGACGGGAGCGATACGATTACGAGTACCAGCGCAATGGCACCCGAAACCTGTTCATGCTGTGCGAGCCCCTGGCGGGCTGGAGGCATGTGGCAGTGACCGAACGTCGTACCATGGTGGACTTCGCTCAGCAGATGCGGTGGCTGGCCGATGAAGCTTACCCAGCGTCCGAGAAGATCCGGGTGGTGCTGGACAACCTCAACACCCACAAACCAGCTTCCCTCTACGAAACCTTCGAGCCCAAGGAGGCTAGGCGAATACGCAAACGCTTGGAGTTTCACTACACTCCCAAGCACGGTAGTTGGCTCAACATGGCAGAGATCGAGTTCAGTGTCTTGGCCAGGCGAGTCCTGCGCCGGCGTATTGCCGATGAAGAGACTTTGAGTGGCGAGATCGCGGCCCTGGAGGCAGAACGAAACCAAGCCGGAGCAACCATTGACTGGAGATTCTCCACTGTGGACGCCCGAGTCAAGCTTCACCATCTCTATCCTGCCAACAATTAGGTTGACTGAGTACTAGCGCCCGTCAACCTGATGGAGGATGCCCGTATCCCCCGGAAGCACCAGCTACCAAGGTCGGTCTTGGCTTGACCCCACTTTTTACGGAACCTAAACTGAAACATCAGCTAATGAAATCTCAGCAGTTGCCGAAGCTCATGCCACTTTGGAAAAGACGCTTGCACTTATGACGGTGGAACTAATCTGCTTTCCAAGCCGCAGATGTAGATCGCCGGCGAATCCGGCCACGCAGGCATTTCCTCCCACTACATCAAGGCTCGGCTACATCAAGGCTCGGCGTTTGGAGACACTGATGCCCGTTAACCACACCACTCGTCACCGGTCGTCTTCCCGGACCCGACTGGGCTTCCTGGCCCTATTCGCCGTGTTGGCCGCTTCCGCGCTGCTGGCAGCCTGCGGCAACGGTTCTGATACCGGCCGGAGCGAAATCGTACAGCTCGTATATCAGGACTGGCGCACCGACTGGTTTCCCCCCATGGCCCAGGAGATGTTGGCGCGCTTTCACCAGGAGCATCCCAACATTCGCGTCTTCTACACTCCTGACCCGGAGGACCTTCAGGACGATATGCCGGCCGAAATGCGGGCCGGCACCGCCCCGGACGTTTTCCAGGGTTGCTGCCACTACTTCCCCGCCTGGGCACAGGAAGGCTTCACCCTTGACCTGCGCCCCTACGTGGAAGCTGATCTGAACCAGGCCCTCATCGAAGATTGGGACCCTGCGCAGGACGAGTCCTTCTTCACCAGCGATGGGCGGCAATTCGGCCTTCCCAAGTACCACGGGGCCCTGGCCCTCTACTACAACAAGGACCTGTTCGACCGGTACGGCGTCGCCTACCCCCACGCCGGCTGGGACCATGATGACTACTTGGCCGCTATGAAGCTCCTCACCCACGACCGTGACGGCGATGGTCAGACGGACCTTTGGGGCAGCATGGTTGATGTGTCATGGGACCGCATTCAAATGCACGTCAACGGCTGGGGAGGCCATCTGGTGGACCCTGACGACCCCGCAGTCTGCCGCATGGGAGAGCCCAAGGCCATGGCCGCCCTGGAATGGCTCCGGGCCCGCATGTGGGACGATAAGGTCATGGCTACCTTCCTGGACGTTCAGAGCCTCGGCACCCGGGACGCCTTCATCGCCGGAAAGTTGGCCATGGTTGAAGACGGGTCCTGGGCGCTTAAAGATATCCTGGCCGGCAGCGACTTTAAAGTTGGTTTGGCCCCCTTCCCCGCCGGCCCCGCCCGCCGCGTCACCTTGGCCACAACTGATGGTTACGGCATCTACTCCGGCACCAAGCACCCTGACGCCGCTTGGGAGCTGGTAAAGTTTCTAATAAGCCAGGACTACGGCCGCGCCATGGCCAGTGCCAACTTCCTCCAGCCCGCTCGTGCTTCCCTGGTTCAAGAGTGGGCGGATATTATTCGAGAGGAGTTTCCTGAGAAGGCCCGGGACGTAGACATCACCGCCTTCGCCGAAGGACATATCCAGGGCTACTCCGTCACCGCGGAGGTCTTCTCCAATATGGCGGAGGCAACTCCCCTGGCCTATCAGGCCTGGGACCAGATCCTTACCCTCGGCCGGATGCCGGTGGAACAGATTCAGGACGTCTGCGACCAGATCCAGGCGGCGCAGTAGGCGCCTGCTATGGATCAACGCCGAAGCGAGGGTTCGCTGTTGGCCCGCCTGCTAAGGCCCTTCAGTCGCAGTCTACGCGCCAAAATCATTGCCGCTGTTTTTGTTCCCACCGCGCTTATCTTAATAGCCGTGGCGTTGGTCAATTTCTACGCCTACCAGGAGGTTACTGAGGAGCTGGTCATTGAGCGAGACCAGGACCTGACCCGCCTCTCCGCCGGCCAACTCGCCACGGAGCTGGCACAATACACCAACGCTCTGGCTGACCTGGGCCGATCCATTGATGCTTCGGCTGACCCCCCTGCCTTGCAGCGCATGCTGGACCGCGCTACCCCCCAGTTGGTGGTCTTTGACGGCGGCGTCTTTATATTAGACCACTTCGGTACCGTCGTCGCCGGTTCCAGGTCCACGCACCTGGTGGGTAGGGACTGGTCTAACCAAGACTACTTCCGGCAGGTAGTCCGCTCCCCAAAACCCCTCTTTTCCAACGTAATCCCTTCGCCCTCCATTCAGCGGGACGCCGTGGCCCTGGCCGTCCCAGTTACCGGGGACCAGGGCCAGTTTCTCGGCGCCGTCGTCGGTGTCTTTAACCTTGAGCCCAGCGCCTTCAGCGCCTTTTATGGCGGCATCGTCAAACTCCGCATCGCAGAGGAGGGGCGCACCTACCTGGTGGACGGCAATGGGCATGTTATCTACCACCCTGACTCGGCCCGCATCGGCGCCGATTATTCTGCCCAGCAGGTGGTGGGTCTCCTGTCCAACGGCCGCTCCGGCGCCTTCCGCACCAAGGACATTGATGGGACGGACATCGTCGCCGGCTTCTCCCCTATTCCCGGCACCCCCTGGGGCCTGGTCACCGAGGAGAGCTGGAGCGCCCTTACCAGCGAAGGCCGCGACTTCCAGCGCTATCTCCTCTTGCTCCTCGCCCTGGGCGTCGCCGTTCCCGCCCTCATCGTCGCCTTCGGCAGCCGGCGTATCATGCGGCCCATAGATGGCCTCATCGCCGCCGCCAGGCAGGTGGCCCAGGGCAACTTTAGCCAGACCATCGTACCTGCCTCCAGCGACGAAGTTGGCGAGCTAGCCACCGAGTTCAACTCCATGGCATCCCAGCTCAAGGCCTCCTATGAGCAGCTTGAGCAGCGTGTGGCAGACCGCACCATGGAGCTGGCCCAAAGCGAGGAACGGCTCCGCACCGTGGTTACCGGCGCCCCAGTGATCCTCTTCGCCCTGGACCGCAACGGCATCTTCACCGTGTCGGAATGCACCGGCCTGGCAGCGCTGGGACTCCTCCCGGGCTCTCTGGTGGGCCAGTCGGTCTATGATGCCTTCCGCGAGGTCCCCGAAATGGGCGAGAGGTATCAGCGGTCTCTCGCCGGAGAAGAATTCACAAATTCGGTGGACGTACGTGGCATTACCTTTGAAACGCACTACTCGCCGTTGCGGAATTCTGACGGACACATCACCGGGGTTATCGGCATCGCCACGGACATCACCGAGCGCCGTCGCGCCGAGGATGCTGGGCGCTACAGCGAAGAGCGCTACCGCGCCCTATTCGAGCAGTCCCGGGACCCCATCTTCATCAGCTCCGAGGGCATTGTGATTGACGCCAACTCCGCCGCCCTGGAGCTCTTCGGCATCACCCGGGAAGAGGCCGTCGGCTCTGACGTTGGCGACCGCTACGCCGACCCGGCGGACCGAGGGCGGTTCCGGGACGCCATCGACGAAAGGGGCTTCGTTCGGGATTTTGAGCTGCGCTTGCTTAAGAAAGACGGCACCGAGATGGACTGCCTCCTTACCGCCATTCGCCGGCAAACCGTCGAAGGCGATGACGATCCCACCGGCGATATCCAGGGCCTGGTCCGCGACGTCACCGCCCGTAAACGCGCCGAGCAGGAGCTGCTCCAGCAGACCCGCGAGATGGCCGTTCTTGAGAAGCGTAACCGCATGGCCCGTGAAATCCATGACACCATGGCCCAGGGCTTCACCGGCGTTGTCCTTCAGTTGGAGGCCGCCGAGGAAGTGATTGGCAACAACGCCGGCTCCGCCGCGGAGCACTTGGACCGCGCCAAGTCCCTGGCCAGGGAGTGCCTTCAGGAGGCGCGCCGCTCCGTCTGGAACCTCCTCCCCCACAGCCTGGAGGACCAGTCCCTGGAGGCCGCCTTGAAAAAAGAGGTTGATAACTTCTCCTCCAACACTCAGGCCCGGGCTACCTTCACCCCGTCCGGCCAGACAAGAACACTCTCGCCGGAAATTCAAACCGCTCTTTTGCGAATCTGCCAGGAGTCCCTCACCAACGTGGGGAAGCACGCCTCAGCTTCAGAGGTGGCCGTTGGGCTCTCATACCAGCCCCAGCAGGTTTCCCTCACCGTCCGGGACAACGGCCGGGGCTTCATCCGGATCAAAAGCAAGCCCCCTGGCGTCTCGAGTGGGTTTGGCCTCTCCGGGATGGAGCAGCGCGCCCGCGGTCTTAACGGTGTGCTCGCCGTGAAGAGCAACCCGGGCGCCGGCACCCTGGTGGAGGTCAACATCCCCGTGGCCTAGATGGCCTGCTGCCTTACTTTGTGAAGGACTAGTGAAACCATGGACGCCATAAAGATCCTTATTGTTGACGACCACACCGTGGTGCGGGACGGACTCTCTTCCATGCTGGCCCGGCAACAGGACTTCGCCGTCGTTGGCGAAGCGGCCAACGGCAAGCTGGCGGTGGAAAGCGCCCGCGAGCTGCGGCCGGACGTTATCCTTATGGACCTGCGCATGCCCGAAATGGACGGTGTGGAGGCCATGCGCCGCATCCGCGAAGACGACCCCGATGCCCGCTTCATCGTCATCACCACCTTCGATACCGATGAGTTCATCTTCGACGCCATTGAGGCCGGGGCCAAGGGCTACCTGCTCAAGGACGCCTCCCGCGAAGACCTGTTCGCCGCCGTCCGCGCCGTCCATCGCGGCGACTCGCTGATAAACCCTGGCGTCACCGCCAAGGTCCTGGAGCGCCTCACCCAGCTCTCCCGCCATGGCCCGCCCGCCGACCTCCTCTCTGAGCGAGAGCTGGAGGTTCTGCGCCTCATGGCCAAAGGCTCTGCCAACAAGGAGATCGGTTCCCAGCTTTTCATCAGCGAAAGCACCGTCAAGACCCACGTTGCCAATATATTCAACAAGCTCGGCGTCGGCGACCGCACCCAGGCCGTCACCGAGGCCATGCAGCGCGGCATCATCAAGCTCTAACCCCGGCCCCTTTCCAACCTCTCGCTCCGCCATCAACCGCCCACACAGGAGGGTGCAAGGAACCTGGGTTCCATGCCGGGAGTCTGAGGGTGTCCCTCAGAAAAACTCTCAAAAACCTTCCTGGGTGGGATGGTGGGAACCACCAACCTTCGATTTGGTGCCCTTTAGGAGTGCCCAACCTTCGTCCTAGCTGAGGTGCACCGAAATAGTCCATCCTGCGTACAGTTGAAATCTCCAAGCCCCAAATTTTCATCCCTGGTGGAGCCGGTCGCAACGGGCATGTGGGATTCTCCCGAAAATACAGGAAAGTACAGGGTGCCTGGGCGGTGCTGCCGGGAGTCTGAGCGTATCCCTTGGGACTCTCCCACCCACCAAAGTACTAGATCCTTCTAGTCACTAAGGCTGACCTCCCACTGGGTCAACTCCCGTTCCAGAATCAAGCCTCCGGACGATGGTGCGTGTCCCCGTTGCTCGTACAGTTCATCCAACACATCACGTCAGGAGGTTGACATGATCTTCTCCAAGTCTCAAGACACACCCGGCAACGGGAACGGCCTCACCCCCACCGCTCGGCTGGCCCGCTGGAGCGCCGCCCACCGTTGGTGGGTCCTCGGCGCTTCCGTATTGGTCCTGGTGCTGGCCGTGTTCGCCAGCACCACCTTCACCACCCAGTTGCTGGATGAAGGCAATGCCGGCGAAGGCGAAGCTGCCGTCGGCGCGGATCTCGTAAACGACCGGTTTGAGTTTAATAGCGCCCCCAGCGAGCAGCTGGTCTTCCTTAGCGAGACCCTCACCGTGGACGACCCGGTTTACCGCTCCACCGTGGAAAACGTAGTCTCCAACCTCAGGACCCTCCCTGAGGTCGAGTCCGTTACCAGCTACTACGATAACGGCGATCCGGCTATGGTCTCCGCCGGCCGTAACGTGGTGCTGGCCCAGGTAGTGATCGCCGGTCACGAAGATGACGCCCATAAAAAGGTGGACGCCATCACCTCCACCGTGCGCGCCGCCGCCGCGGCCAACTCCGGCTTTGAGATCACCGTGGCCGGGATCACCTCCCTGGAAAAGCAAACGCAGGACATCAGTAAGGATGACATGGCCCGAGTCCTCATGATCACCATCGTTCTCGGACTGGTCATTCTGCTGATTGCCTTTCGCGCCCTGGTCGCCGCGGTCATCCCCCTGGTCCTGGCCGTGGGCGCCATCATCGCCGCCGTCGGCATCGCCACCCTGGTCAGTCAGGCCTACCCCCTCTCCGAGGTCTATATCGACATGGTCTTCCTCATGGGCCTGGCCGTCGGCATAGACTACTCCCTCTTCATAATCAGCCGGTACCGCTTTGAGCGGAAGGCCGGCAGGGCCAAGTTGGATGCCATCACCGTCGCCAGCAACACCACCGGGCGCGCCGTCTTCTACGCCGGCATTACAGTCATGCTCTCATTGGCCGGTCTGATGCTCACCCAGAACCCCATCTTCATCTCCCTTGCCCTGGGCGCCATCATCGTAGTGTTGTTCACCGTCATCGGTTCCCTCACCCTCCTGCCCGCAGTCCTCTCCGTCCTCGGCGATAACATTAACCGGCTGCGAGTTCCCATCATCGGGCGCGAGAGTAAAGGTGGCGCGGGATTCTGGGGCGCCATCTCGGACCGCGTACTGGCCCGTCCCGCCGTCTTCGCCGCCGTCACCGCCGGCGCCCTGGTGGCCCTCTCCATACCGATGCTGTCCCTCAACCTTGGCTTCAACGCCGGCGCCGACGCCTACGACGACGCCGTGGAGGGCAAGCGCGCCCTGGAGATCTTGGAGGAGAACTTTACGGCCGGCCTCGCCAGCCCCGCCTACGTGGTGGTGGACCACTCCAACGTCAACTCCCCTGAGGTCCAGGCTTCCGTCGCCAACCTCTTGGACCAGGTCAACCGGGACGTTGCCTACTTCGCCCCCTTCGTCACCAACGTCAACCCCCAGGGCGACCTGCTCTACATCGAGGTGCCCATCGCCGGCGCCATAGACGACGACGTCTCCAAAGACGCGATCACCCATCTTCGGGACGACATCATACCCGCCGCCTTTGAGGGCTCCTCAGCCCAGGTATACGTCTCCGGCCAGACCGCCGGCAGCATGGACTTCACCGAGCAGATGATTAGCGCCACCCCCATCGTCTTCGCCTTTGTTCTGGGGCTGGCCTTCCTCATCCTCTTGGCCATGTTCCGCTCCGTGGTCATACCCGCCAAGGCCATCATCCTCAACCTCCTCTCGGTCAGCGCCGCCTACGGCGTGGTGGTCCTGGTGTTTCAGGACGGCGTGGGCCAGAGCATCACCGGCTTCCAGTCCACTGGCGTCATCGGTGCCTGGCTCCCACTCTTCCTCTTCGCCATCCTCTTCGGCCTCTCCATGGACTACCACATGCTCCTCCTCAACCGGATCAAGGAGGCCTATGACCGGGGCGCCAGCAATGAGGAGTCCGTCTCCTCAGGAATCCGCGCCACCGCCGGCACCATCACCAGCGCCGCCGCCATCATGGTGGGCGTCTTCGGCGCCTTCGCCCTCGGCAGTGAGGTGGGGATGCAGCAGTTCGGCGTCGGCCTCGGCGTCGCCGTCCTCCTGGACGCCACCATCATCCGCGTGATCTTGCTGCCCGCCATCATGAAGCTCCTGGGCGACTCAAACTGGTACCTTCCCAGCTGGCTGGAATGGCTGCCAAAGGTCACCCCGGAGGCCGAGCCAGCTGCCGCCCCCGCTCCCGTCTCGCCTTCCTACATTGACTCAACGGACGTCCAGGTCAACCCTGCCCAGGGTGACGGCTAACCTCCTAGTCTCACCCGCGGGCGCAACGCAGGCCCCTGCTCTTCAGAGCAGGGGCCTGCGTTGCTATATGGAGTCCTACCCCAATCACCACCAACCTGTGATTCGCGGTCCTTTGTGAAGGCCCTCCCCACGGCCATTTCTGATTGCCTAGAAAATAGCCCAGCCCGGCCTTTGGGAAAGCGGTTCATACGCCCAACCATCACCAACCCCACAGGAGGGTGCAGGGAATCCTGGTTCCCTGCCGGGAGTCTGAGGGTGTCCCTCAGAAATACTTTTAATAACCCTCCGGGGCGGGATGGTGGGAACTACCAACCTGTGATTCGCAGTCCTTTGTGAAGGCCCTCCCCAGCGCCGTGGCTGATCGCCTAGAAAATACCCTGCCGCTTTAACAATGCCCATCAAGCAAAAACTCCATCCTGATGAATCGGCATGGAATGGGGTGTGGGGGACGCCCAAGACCCCTGACCCCCTCACCGTTTGAAAGCCAACCCACCGAGAGGTACACTCCCCTCCCAAGCCCTTCCAGGAGCAGACCTATGAACATTACCGTCTACGGCGCCGGGGCCATCGGCGGCACCGCCGGGGCCTTCGCCTCCTTGGCCGGCGAAAACGTCACCATGGTAGACAAGGTCGCTGAGCACGTCATCGCCATGAACGAGGAGGGACTCCGCATCACCGGGGTTCGCGGCGAAATGACCGCCAACGTCCACGCCATCCAACCGGAGCAACTCGAAGGCTACCTGGAGACGGTCTTCCTGGCCGTCAAGTCCCAGGACACCGAGGACGCTCTTGAGGTCTTGGCGCCCCACGTCGGACCGGAAACCACCGTCGTCTCCCTTCAGAACGGCATCAACGAGCCCCTTATCGCCGGGAAGATTGGCGCTCAGCGCACCGTCGGTTGCTTCGTCAACTGGGCCGCAGACTACGAGGCGCCCGGCCTCGTTGAGTACAAGGGCGCAGGCCACTGCTACATTGGTGAAATAGACGGCGCCATTAGCCGCCGCGCCATACGGATTCAGAAGGTCCTCAGCAACACCTGCACCGCCTACGTGACCAACAACGTCTACGGCTACCTCTGGTCCAAAGAGGTCTCCGGCCCCATCCTCATGTGCAACGCCCTGGGCGTTTCCGGCCTGGCCGATATGCTGGCCGTCCCTCGCTACCAACCCGCCTACCTCGCCCTGATCCTGGAAGCCATCGCCGTGGCCCAGGCCGCCGGTATCAAGCTGGAGCAGTTCCCCGGCTTCGATCCCTTCGCCCTCCAGAACGCCACGCCGGAGCAGGCATACCGGCTTTTCGATGACTGGGTAGAATTCCGCCGCGTTCACGAAAAGTCCCACTCCGGCCCCTGGCGGGACATCGCCGTGCGGCACCGCCCCACCGAGGTGGATTATCTCACCGGCGTCATCGTCCAGAAAGGCAACGAGCTGGGCCTGCCCACACCCCTGAACCAGCGCCTGCTATCCTTGGTCAAGGAAGTGGAGTCCGGCGCGCGCCCCCAGCGGGACGACAACATGCTGGAGTTTGACGACCTTCTATAAACGCCGCATCTTCGCCGAGAACCTCAAGCTGGAGCAGAAATGAAACCCCTATTGGACTACGCCAACAACCACGCCGCGGAAATCGTCCAGACCCTGGCTGACCTGGTCAACCGTGAGTCCTTCACCGCCGAAAAGGCCAATGTCGACAAGCTGGGCGCTTACATCAAAGGCCGCCTGCAAGCTCTCGGCGCGCAGGTGGAGACCGTCCCTCAAACCGAAAAAGGTGACCACTACCTCGCCACCTGGGGAGACGGTGGCGGCCAGGTCCTCATCCTCTGCCACTTTGACACCGTCTGGCCCCAGGGAAACGCCGCCGAGCGCCCCTTCCGCGTCGAGGGAGGCCGCGCCGTGGGACCCGGCATCCTGGACATGAAAGCTGGCATCGCCGTGACCATCCACGCCTTACAGGCCCTGCATGACCTGGGCCTCGCCCCCAAGAGCAAGGTCCGGATGCTCTTTAATTCCGACGAAGAGGTGGGCAGCCCCACCTCCCGCGCCCTGATCGAGGACGAGGCCCGCAAGAGCCGCCACGTCCTCTGCCTGGAGCCCTCCTTCGGCACCGCCGGCGCGCTCAAGACCGCCCGCAAAGGCGTCGGCATATTCGATATCCAAGTCACCGGCCGCGCCGCCCACGCTGGCAACGATCCTGAGCACGGCATCAGCGCCGTGGAAGAGCTGGCGCACCAGGTGCTGCGCCTTCACCAGATGACAGACTTCTCCTCCGGCACCACCGTCAACGTTGGCGCCATCCACGGCGGCACCGTGCGAAACCAAATCGCCGACCACGCCGAAGCCATGGTTGACCTGCGCGTCGCCAACAACAAAGATGGCGAGCGCCTCTCCCGGGCCATCCTGGGACTCACGCCCGTCCATCCGGAGGCTCAGGTGGTCGTCACCGGCGGCATGAACCGCCCCGCCATGGAGCGCACCCGGGACACCGCCCGCCTGTACGATGCCGCCAGCAACTTGGCTCTGGAAATGGGCACGGAGCTTCAGGAAGCCTCTGTCGGTGGCGGATCAGACGGCCAGTTCGCCGCTGCTGTGAACGTACCCGTTCTGGACGGCCTTGGCGGCGTTGGCGAGTGGCCCCACGGCGTTGACGAGTACGTCTTTGTTGACTCCCTTCCCCAGCGCACCGCCCTCCTCGCCTCCATGCTGGTCAACGTTTAGCGGGCCGTTTCCCTGGCGGCAGCAACCCGGCATATTGGTCCCTTTCCGCTATTGGCTGTTAGTTTTCATTTTCACAGGCCTCTACCATGACGGAATTCGATGTGTTGACACCGTCTGAGCGCTTGAATATACTTGCCGCCCCAGGGAGGAAGCCATTGTTGGGGTGATCTCAATTCGATAAGCCGGGAGGACTTACAATTCAGCGGCCTGCCGTAGAGTCGTTACACCTCGGCCCCAACTTCGATTGCTACCTTCCTAATTAGACCCAACCTTCCCCTGGTCCGGCATCATTGCCCCTTGGCTGGCAACCTGGATTGATGTATCGCCAGCCTTCAATCAGACCCTTCGGAATCCCGGCGCCTGGAACTAAATCACCCGGCGCGCCGTTAGGACCCCTCTCCAACGCAGGCCCCGGCCGCTGTACGCAGGCCAACCGGCCTCACCCACTGGAAAGCAAGCGGTCTCAACCGGAGCCCCTTTTCTTTCTAGCCCATTCAGCGCGGTGCGCCGCGCAATTTCAGGAGGTTTTACATGCTTGGACGAATTTCTCGGTGGCGAATACCCGTAATGCTCATGGCCTTGATTATCATGCCCCTTCTCCTCGTGGCCTGCTCTGAGGACGAAGAGAAGGCCGTAGTCAGGTTCCATGACGGCCAGTGGGCCACTTTGTGGGCGCATAACGCCATTGCCATGTACATTGTCGAGAACGGCTACGGCTACCCCGTAGAAGAGATCCAGGGTACCACCGGCACCATGAAGGTGGCCCTCCCTCAGGGCGACCTGGACGTAAGCATGGAGCCGTGGAGGATGAACATACCGGACTGGTATGACGAGTTTGTGGTCCAGAAGGGCGACGTGATCGACCTGGCAGGGACGGGCGACAATCTGCCCCTCAAGAGCAAAGGACAGATTTTGGCCAGCGGTGGACAGGGATTCTACATACCCACCTACGTAGCTGAAGCTAACCCCGGCCTCAAGTCCGTGTCTGACCTTCCCGACTATAAGAACCTGTTCCCAGACCCGGAGGCCTCCAGCAAAGGACTGTTGTTCAACTGCATCACCGGCTGGGAGTGCCACAAGATCAATCGGGCAAAGTGGGCCGCCTACGGCCTTAACGACGACTACAACGTGATTGAGCCCGGTACCGGCCCGGCCCTGGACGCGGCCATAGAGGGAGCTTATCAGGCCAGCGAACCATTCCTCACCTACTACTGGGAGCCCACCTCTTTGCTCAACAGGTTGGATATGACCCGGCTGGAAGAGCCGGCCTGGACCGCCGAGTGCCAGGCAATCCTTGACGCCGGCGTGGAGGAAACCCCCTACGAGTCCACCGTTGGGTGCGGTTACCCCTTTGGCGACGTGCACGTGACCGTACACAAGAGTCTGGTGGACCGGGCGCCAGAGGTAACCGAGTTCCTCGCCAACATGTTCATCGGTGCGCGTCCCTTGGGCGAAATTGAAACCTGGAAAGACGAGAACGATAAGGATTGGCGGGAAGCCGGCATCAACTACCTGCAGAACAACGAGGACATATGGACCGAATGGGTCCCCTCCAACGTTGCCAAAAAGGTGAGAGAGGCCCTGGAAGACGAAGCCTAACGCTTCGTAAGCACACTTCTCACCCGGATAGTTAGGATTCAAGAAGACTAAGGGGGGAGGCTCTAATGCCTCCCCCCTTACTGTTTCAATCCTTCGTGCTGGATGACGGCTACTACTAGCAGGCTGATGAAAATCGGGAGTCGGAGAGGCTGTGAGTTTTTGGTTTAGTCCGCTTTTGCAGCGTCACATTGTCCCGCGTTGAGCGCCCGCATAGGACATGTCATTCCTATGAAAGTAGGACCGTCCCTACTCTATCTGCGCCCAATTAGGAGGAGTGCGGAGGGGCACAGCCCTTCTGCCGGGAGTCTGAGGGTGTCCCTCAGAAATTAGACCTCACTGGGTAGTCGTGGGTGGGCACCACCAACCTGTGATTCGCAACCCTCTCTACGTGTCCAATCCTCGCGCCCACTATTACCGTCCCAGATTGATTGGTTCACAAGCCCTGACGCTCTCGAAGGACGGGCCCATACCACATTCCGTGCCCCACCATTTCATTCTGAGTCCGCCCGTGAGGATCGAAGGTTCTGGGTGTGGTGGGAGAGCAAGTCCAACCGCGGCGCCCGCTTCGGATTCCAATCCCGATTTTCATCCTCCCTGGTGCTGGACGCCAACATGTCATTCCGAGTCCGTGCGTAAAGCTTGAGGAATCTCCAGAGACATAGTCCCGAGTTCTGGAGGAACGACACTCCGGCTTCAGTCGGGGCCAAATGCTAATCAGGATGGGCTCAGGGCAAATAACTCCAGCCGACGCGCCCTGTCTTACTGTTCCAGCTTAATTTGTCAGGCCAATTATGGTGTCCACCATTTCTCGGTACATGTGTGAACTATGTCCCCGGTCCGTACACGCCCTTTTATTGCCCCGTGCCGCCGCGCGCGTCTTTGGCCATGCCTTGGGCAATCCGGTCTATTATCACCGCCATCACTACGATCCCTAACCCCGCCATCAGCCCCCGGCCGAACTCAAGCTGTACAACTCCAGCTAGAACGTCCGCCCCCAGTCCCGGCGCCCCCACCATGGAGGCAACCACCACCATGGCCAGTGCCATCATTATCGTCTGGTTCACCCCCGCCATTATCGTGGGCCGCGCCAGGGGCAGCTCTATCTTCACCAGCATCTGCCATCCCGTGGTACCGAACGCCCGCGCCGCCTCCTTCAGCTCCGGCGATACCAGGCGTATTCCCAGGTTGGTTAGCCGTATCGCCGGCGGCACCGCGTACACCAGCGTCGCCAGCACCGCCGGCACCTTCCCCAGCCCCAGAAAGTAGATCGCCGGGATCAAGTACACAAAGCTGGGCATCGTCTGCATCATGTCCAGTATCGGCCGGAAAATCGTCTCCATCTTGTCGTTCTTCGCCATGGCGATTCCCACCGGCAGGGCAATTGAGACAGCGAGGATTGTTGCGGAGCCCACCACCGCCACTGTCCGCATCGCTTGGTCCCAAACCCCAATTGCCCCCAGGAAGAGCAGCCCACCCATGGAGACCAGGGCTACCGTTCGTCCGCTTACCCTCCACGCCAGGAGCCCCACGGCGGCCATGAACAGCCACCACGGCACCCACAGCAGCAGGTTCTCCAGGGGCACCAAAACCTCCAGCATGTAGCCGGTAATGGTCCTGAAGAAGCTCCGCCAGTGTAGCACCGCCCACTCCACCCCGTCGTCTATCTTCCTCTCCGGCGAGTAGGACACTGACTCTGGAAACTCGTGCGCCGCGCCGGTAAACGCAAGCCCCAACCCCGCGCCCAGCACCACCGCCGCGAATAGTGGCCACCGCCACCGGTTCAAAAAGCCGTATCCGGTCAGGGCGCGAAAGCTATCTATCCTTTCGCTGCCAACCACCGCTTCAACCTGTTTGCTGCCTATCATCGCTCTCCTCCCTCATCCCTTCCCTGGGTCCACCCGACGTGGCGCCAGCACCCTACAAGAACGACCGCGCCGGCGCCTGAAGATCGCTGGTCTCTTCCCTACGGCTCATACTTCGGGCCACGCTTTTTAGCACCGCGTTTTGGTCCACCTTTCCCAACAGCCGTCCATCCCCTCCCACCACCGCTATGGGGCACTCGTATTCCGCGGCCAGGGGCACCAGGTCATCTATCACCGTGTCCGGGTCCGCCTTGGGACAGTCCGCCTCGCAACATGCGGACACCGAATCCGTCCCATTCCCAGATGACTCCGCCGCCATTCCCAAAGTCAGGTATCCCAGCAGCTTTCCCTCTCCGTCCTGCACGAACAGGAACTTGGAGTCTACCCGTTGCATTATCCTCACCGCTTCCGCCGGCGCCTGCCAGCCATAGGCCACGCTCTCCGCCGGCTCCATGATCGTCTTTGCGCCCAGCACTTTGGATTGCGCCACGTCACGGATAAACTCGCTTACATAATCGTCCGCTGGCGAGCTTACCAACTCCTCTGACGTACCTCGCTGGATAATCACCCCGTCCCTTAAGATCGCTATGTTCTCTCCCAGCTTCATCGCCTCGTTCAGGTCGTGCGTTATAAACACAATCGTCTTCCGCACCTTCGCCTGAATGCTTAACAACTCGTCCTGCATCTCCCGCCTTATCAACGGGTCCAGCCCGCTAAAAGGCTCGTCCATCAGCAGTATCTCCGGGTCCAGTGCCAGCGCCCGCGCAATCCCCACTCGCTGCTGCATTCCCCCGCTCAATTCGTCCGGGTACGCGTTCTCCCAGCCCGTCAGCCCCACCGTCTCCAGCGTCTCCGCCGCCTTCTCGTACCGCGCCGTCCTGGAAATCCCCTGCACCTCCAGACCGTAGGCCACGTTGTCCAGCACCCTGCGGTGCGGCAGCAGCCCATAGTGTTGGAATACCATCCCCAGCTTCTTACGCCGCAGTTCAATCAGCCGCTTATTGTCGTACTGACAAATGTCTTCCCCGTCCACAAAGATCTCTCCCATCGTCGGCTCCACCAGCCGAATCAGGCAGCGTATTAGGGTCGACTTGCCGGAGCCGGACAGCCCCATCACCACGAATATCTCGCCCTCGGTCACGTCGAACGACACGTCCCGAATGGCCAGCACGTTACCCCTCTTCTCCTGTAGCTCCGTCTTGGAAGCTTCCCGGGCCCACTCCTCTTGCGGAATGGTGGACTCGCCCCTCCCGAACACCTTCCACAAGTTGCGCACGGAAATGCGTGCGTTTGAGGATGTTTCCAGGGTCATTGCGGGTCTCCTCTCCTTGGCGCCGTCCATTTTTGGAATCGGCTTGCGTAGATAGAGCCCATGGTGCGCGCGGTTGGGTGCGATCCGCCGCAGGTTGGCAATAGTGGCTGCGGCGAGAATCCCAGGCTCCGGCTCCGGCGCCCCCTCCTGGGGAGGCCTGGCACAACCGTGGTCTTATTGAATAAAAAGAGGCGGCCCCCGCCTTTGGCTAAACCTTAGTCAGAGGGGGCGTGAGTGTCAAGCTCGCTCACTACACTATACGACCGCAAGATCGTCCTAACTTACATAAACACAACTTATCTTGGCCAATAATTATGCTAAGTCGTAACACGGTACACCCAAATCTGCATTAAAACGTCTGGCTCCCCCTTGGACAACCCGAAAAAGCTGTCGCTCACCTCCACCAACTCCCACGCCTTCGCCGCCTCCAGCGCCGATTGCTTCTCCTTGAAACCATCGTTCTCGTACACGTCCGGCCGCATAGAGAAGACTATGTGCCCCCCTGGCTTGGTTACCCGCACCAACTCGTCCAGCGAGTGCGCCGGCGCATGGCCCACCGTCAGTACCCCAACGCATACCACCGCGTCATACCCGTCTGTCGGCAGGTCCAGCGGCTCCCCCATCGCCATCTGGCGCAGCTCCTGGTAGACACCCTTCTTCGCCGCCACGTCCAGCATCCCCTGCGACAGGTCCATCGCCGTCAGAATCTTGTAACCGCGCTTCGAAAGCAGCTCTCCCACCAGCCCCGTGCCCGCTCCCGCGTCCAGCACAGAAGCCAACGTTGGTACGTGCTTCGCCACGTATTCCACCGCTCGCTGCGGTGCCTCCCACGCGAAGTCCTCCTCCAGGTCAACGTCGTACTCCGCCGCCCACTCGTCGTACCGCTCCCCAAGCTCGTCATTGTTCTCTGACGAGTAAACCCACTGCACCTTGCTTTCGCTCTCCATTTACGCCTCCGTTCTCATTCGGTTCTGCCCTTTGATCTTTTATCTTGCGGACGCGGCTTCTAGCTGCCGTATATGTCCAGGAATTGGCCCGTCATGTCCCGCGGCGCCTTGGCCGCCAGGAAAAGCGCCGCCTCCGCCAGCTCCTCCGGGGCGCTCCACGCCTCATCCCCTCCCGGCGTCGCCTCCCGGGCCATGTCCGTATCAACCCAGCCCGGGTTTATTCCGTTCACCCGTATCCCGTAAGGCCGCACCGACCGCGCCAGCGATGTGGTGTACCCTGCCTGCGCCCATTTGGTCGCGGCATACGGGCCGTAGTCATCATCAGCTATCCGCGCTGACGAAGAGCAGATGTTGATAATCACCCCTCGCCCCCGCTCCATCATGTGCGGCGTCACCGCCCGGCAGCAGAGGAACGTGCCGCGGCAATTCACCCCCATCGTTTCGTCCCACTCCTCCACCGTGGTGTCCCACACCGGCCTGTTGTACTGGATTATCCCCGCGTTGTTCACCAGGATGTCTATCTGCCCCCAGGTGGCCAGCACCTTCCGCACCGCCTCTATCACCTGCTTGTCTCGAAGCACATCCAACGCGAACCCCTTCGCCTCTCCCCCCGCCGACACGATCTCCGCCGCCACCCGGTCTCGGCGCTCCCTGGTCCGGCCCGTCACCGCCACCTTCGCCCCCTCCCGCGCGAAGCAAAGCGATATCGCCCGGCCGATGCCCCGGCCCGCCCCGGTGACCAGCGCCACTTGGCCCTTCAACAGCATCTATCCCCCTTGTGCAACCCTTCGTCGGCAGCCCCTGCTCCGGCGCCAGTATATCGGATTAGCTCGCTGCCCTTTAGATTGGCGCTTCCATTGCGGGGCAGCCATCCCATGCTGCCCCTGGACCACCGCTGCCAAGCGGGAGTCCATAGGGGGATGGGCCCCTCTAGCGGGAGTCTGAAAGCCTGCGAGTTTTTGACTTCGTCAGTATTTTCAGTGCCATCTTGTCGCACGCTGAGCGTCCGCACAAGTCATGTCATTCCTATGAAAATAGCACCGTCCCTGCTCTATCTGCGCCCAACTAGGAGGAGTGCAGAGGGGCACAGCCCTTCTGCCGGGAGTCTGAGGGTATCCCTCGGAAAAACTTTCAAAATCCTTCCGGGGCGGGCGGGTGGGAACCACCAACCTGTGATTTGTAGCCCTTAGGAGCAGCCAACCATCTCCATGGCAGATCTTCCCGGGAATACACCATCCTTCGCCAATATCATTCTGATAAAGTATATTTAGCTTCGTACTTTCACCCCTCACCCGCACACCGGAGGTCTCATGGCGGTTTCCACCAGGACCCTCAAAGCCATGGAAGAAGGCGGCTGGATCCGCCGCATGTTTGAGGTTGGCATCGAGCTTAGGCAGCGCTTCGGCGACGACAACGTCTTCGACCTTTCCTTGGGCAACCCAATCATGGAACCCCCGCCGGAGCTACTGGACGAGCTGCGCCGCGTTGCCGCATCTACCGCGCCCGGACAACACCGCTACATGCCCAACGCCGGCTACCAGGAGACCCGGGCCGCCGTGGCGGACATGCTTGGGCGGGAGACCGGCCTCCCCTTTACCGCCGCCGAAATCGTCATGAGCTGCGGTGCCGCCGGCGCACTCAACTCCGTCCTGGAGGCCATCCTCAACCCCGGCGACGAGGTCGTCATCTTCGCCCCCTTCTTCGGCGAGTTCACCTTCTACATCGAGAACCACCAGGGCCGGCCAGTCATAGCCCCCACCAATGATCGCTTCCAGCCGGACCTGGACGCACTGGAACCCCTCATAACTTCTCGGACCCGGGCCCTCCTGATTAACTCCCCCAACAACCCCTCCGGCGCCCTCTACCCGGAGGGTACCATAGCCGCCTTGGGAGACCTCATCGGTCGAAAGGAGCGGCAGTTCGGCACCGAGATATTCCTCCTCAGCGACGAGCCTTACCGGCGCATCATCTTTGACGGTCTCACCTTCCCCCACATCTTCCGTCACCACCACGCCGCCATCGCAATACACTCCCACTCCAAAGACCTGGCCGTGCCCGGTGAGCGCATCGGCTACCTGGCGGTAAATCCCGGCTACCAGGGCCGTGCTCAGCTCTTGGACGGCGTCATCTTCTGGAACCGCAGCCTGGGATACGTCAACGCCCCCGCCATCATGCAGCACCTGGTCCGCGTCCTCCAGGGCGTCACCGTGGACGTCGCCGAATACCAGCGAAAGCGAGACTTCCTCTACGCTCAGCTCACCGGAATGGGGTACCAAATCGTCAAGCCCCAGGGCGCCTTCTACCTCTTCCCCCGTTCCCCCATTGAAGACGACGTGGAGTTCGTTGCCCGGCTCCAGCAGCACAACGTCCTCACCGTGCCGGGCCTGGGCTTCGGTTCGCCCGGCTACTTCCGCATATCCTACTGCTTGGAAGACCGGGTGCTGGAAGGCGCATTGGACGGCTTTGCCAAAGCGGCCAAAGCCTCCGGGCTCTAGCGCCGCTTACCCTTCTTCCTCTGCCAGGCTGACGCCCAGTCCCGCCGCCTTGTGCCGCTCCGCGTTGCGACGGTAGGTGGCCGCCGCCTGGCGCACCCTGGCCACCAGCTCAGCCTTCAGTGGCCTCACCTTCCCCGGCACCCCCACCACCACCGAGTTGTCCGGCACCACCGTGTCTGCCAGCACCACGGACCCTGCTCCCACCATACAGTTGTTGCCAATCTCAGCGTTCTCCAACAGCGTAGCGTTGACCCCAATCATCACGTTGTTCCCCACTCGGTGGCAGTGCACCACCGCGCCGTGGGTCACCGTCACGTCGTCCCCCACTACCAGGTAATCGTCGGCGTGCAGCACCGCGTTGTCCTGAATATTCGTCCCCTTCCCCACCTTTATGCTGCCGTAGTCGCCACGTATAACCGCCCCGGGCCAGACGCTGGAGTTTTCCCCTATCTCCACGTCTCCAACCACGTACGCCGCCTCGCTCACGTACGCGCTGGGGTGCACCTTAGGGCTCTTGCCGTTCAGACTTCTTAACACCGGCCTCTCCTCCGCATGAAACTTGGCGCCTCCCGGTATGTTACCCCTCCCACACAAAAACTATCACCTCCACATATTGTGGAGGTGATAGCAGTGTTCTCCTGTTCTGCTAGGCCCACCCGTCTGGAAGGGCCGTCAGATGTCTATCTGTTTGCTACTTGCTTGCGACGATGACTACCGGCGCGGCTACAACCCGTCCGCCGGCGCCCTTGGCCCTTACGGTCCAGACGCCGCATTCGGTTACCGGGGCCTTTACCGTTCCCTTAAAACCGCCGTTCGGGTTGCCAAAACCGGCCCCAACGAACGCCGGACCCGTGGGGCGCGTCAGCGTTAGTAGTACTGCTTCGTTGTCGTCCCAGCCAGCGCCGTAAACGTCGAACTCCGCCGTTCCTTCGCATCCTTCAACCACACTGAATATCGGGGCCACCACTATGGATGTGATGTCTGATCCTTCGGCTTGGCCGGAGCCGGACCCCAGGGCCACCGAGGCCCCCACCAACAGCCCAGTAATGGATAAGAGTAGGACAACTATGGGAAACTTGAATTTCAGGAAGTGACTCATCTAACCTCCTCCGGGTTGATTCCAGGTCTCTGGATTATTGCTTGTTTCTTTGCCCCAGGGACTATTTCTTGTTATTTTCTACCATTCGGTGTTTGGTTGCTAGCTAATCTATGGACATCTTTTGCCGAATTATATCCAAATAGGGGCTAGCGCCCTGGAAAGCCGGTGAATCGTAGCATAGCCAAAAACGCATTGTCAATGGAATTCACGCTATTTAAAGCCTGGTTAATGGCCCTTTCCGTACCGTTTGCCGCGCCCTTTGGCCGTCACCCCTCCCCTTCATTTACCGCCGCTGCTTCTTCCAGGTAGAAGCCCTCTTGCCACAGCTCGTCCAGCCTCTTCTCCTCCTCAGGCGCCAGGTCCGGCGTCTCCGGCGCCGCCGCATATTCGTCCAGCTCCGCCTCCGTTGTGATGTTCGGCAGGACACACACCAGACTTCGCTGCGCCAGGCAGAACTTTATCGCCCCTTGCGCCAGCGTTCGCCCGGTCCCTTCCTCCAGAAAACGCACCTGGTCCGCCTTCTTGATCGCCGTCTCCAGCCACTCCCGTTTCCTGTGCGCCCGGTGGTCTGATTCGTCGAATTCCGGCGGCTCCCGGTACTTGTCCGTCAGCACCTCTGAGGCGTGCGGCACCCGGGACAGCAACCCCACCTCCTCCTCCTCCGCAATGGGAAAGAACCGCCGCGCCGGCTCCTGCTCCAGGATGCTGTAGATGATCTGCACAGATGCCACGTCCCGGTGCCTCATTGACGCCTCGCCCTCTTCAAACCAGCCTATATCCGGGCCCAGCGCCGCCGCGTAGTATCGTATCTTCCCCTCCTCTACCAGCTCCTCCAGCGTTTCAAAAACCTCGTCCCGCTCCATCACATCCAGCCGGGGGTTGTGTAGCTGATAGATGTCTATGTAGTCCGTCTTCAGCCTCCGCAGCGATTGCTCGCAGGCCATCCGAATGAACTCCCGGTCGAAATTCTGCGGCCTCTCCTGGTGGCCCGTACGGACCGGCGTGCCATAAAAGTCGTATCCAAACTTCGTCGCCAGGATGAGATCGTGCCGCTGGGGACGCAGCGCCTTGGCCAGAATCTCCTCCCCGTACCCTTGTCCGTACGTGTCCGCCGTATCGAAGAAGTTGATCCCCAGGTCAATCGCCTTCTGCAACAGGCGAATGGCGTCTGACTCCTCTATCTTCCCCCACCAGCCGGTGGACACCGTCCACGCGCCGAACCCCACCTCGGAAAGCGTTAGCCCCGTTCTGGGCAGGTCCCGGTACTTCATCCGCCGTACTCCTTGGCGACAGCGTCCCTGCGTCGGGCCCCGCCGTCATTGAATTCGAATCCTCTTGAACCCGCTAGCGTTGATAAGCGGCTGGTGACAACTCTCGACGCCTTTATACCGCCGATGGCGTCAGCGCGTTCCTAATGGCCGCCGCGGCCGTCTGGAACTGGTCCTCGGTCATCACCGGCGTCAGCTCTCCCAACGCCACGTCAGAGTCCAGCGTCACCCAGGAGCGGCAGCCGCCGAATGCCGGAATATACGGGATTTGTTGCGCTTCCGCCAACCGGTACACTCGCAGCAGCATCGCCGTCAGGGGCTTCCGCGGCTTCCACCGCAACCGGCTCTCGGCGTAATCGTCAGACCATATGTGGAACGGCGAAAGGCGGCCCAGCGCCGCCGCGTCCGTCAGCTCCAGCGCCTCCTCCAACCGCGCCCAGTGCGTGAACGTCACCCGTTCCCAGTCCGTCCTCCGCTCCAGCAACTCCCTCAGCTCCTTGGCGAAGGCGGGCTTCATCAAGTCCGCCCTCTGGTGCTCGTACGTGGGGTACAGGAGAAACTGTGGATAAACGGCCCGGAACTCCTTCCCCTCCTCCTGGATTCCCCCTTTGCGGAGCAGCACTATCTGCGCGCCCCTCTCCAGGGCCTCCACGGTAACGGCCCACTCTTTCAGGGCCACGTTGCTATGGCTGGGAAGCATCCTTTTGGTCTCTCCTTAGCTGGCAGTCTGAATCTGCCCTTCATCTTAGCACCATCTTTTGGCCACCCTCAACGTGGATAAGATAAATGTTGAACGACTCGGGCAGCCCCCACCTTCCATCTTCCGTCCTAATCGCGCCGATGCCTGTCACCAGCGCGAGACCTCCTTAAAAAGCAGAGGGGCCATTTCTGGCCCCTTTGCGCTGGATGTTGTGGTACTGCCCCGGACGGATTGGTATCCGGAGAGACGGTCTGGAGGAAACTCTTAGAACCATCTTGCCAGATAGACGTCATAGAGGGCAGGCTTCACAGCCGTCTTATTCGTCAGCTCCTTCGGCGTAATGAGCCCGAATTCGTAGCTGGCCCCCCAGAGGGCATCGCCTACCCTTTGCAATAGGTTTGCTCGCTTCTCCTCATGCCGGGGTGCCGCGTCTTGCGCCCGTAGGACTTCCGTGCGTTCCTCGTACCGTAGTGCTGTTCTCGTGGTCATGATCTCCTTCTGTTTATATCTATCCTAACTAATGATTAGTATAGTTGGAATATTATCATGGAGCTAATCTATAGTCAATGGCCTAATGTTTCGTTAGAATAGGCAATATTTTAAGGTTTGGGAGGTAACCCCGTGACCGAGTTCGACCAGATGTGCCCCTACTTCCACAAGGCAATGACCATCCTTGGCAAGAAGTGGACCGGCCAGATCTTGCGCTCCTTTATTGAGGGTTCCCGCCGGTTCACTGACATCTCCACTTATGTGCACGGCATTAGCGACCGGCTCCTTTCTCAGCGGCTCCAAGAGCTGGAGGGCGAGGATATTATTCTGCGGCAGGTTTACTCGTCACGCCCCGTAGTAGTTGAGTATTCCCTTACGGACAAGGGTCAGGCCCTTCGACAGGTCGTTGAGGCCGTTCAGCGTTGGGCCGACCGTTGGATAGACGACCCGGTGGTGGCCACCAGCCGGGCCTAGCTCGCCTCCCTACAGGCCCACAATCCTCAAACTCCGGTCACACTCATCGCACACCTGATGCTCACTACAGGCGTCCCCCGGCGTGCTATAACAGCCTATATCCCCCTCAACTCTCCATCGGACACGTTCTGTGCCCAATCCGCGAAGAATCCTTCTGGTTGAAGACAACAAAGCTTTACGTGACATCATCGTCGTCACCCTCATGGATGACTTCGAGATAATAAAGGCCGATCGGGGAACGGATGCATTGAAACTGGCCCGAACCAGGGACCCTCACCTGGTTATTCTGGACCTGGAACTGCCCGGCGGCTTGGATGGGATTTCGGTATGCGGACTCCTGAAAGACGGCCGGCAAACCAAACACATCCCCGTCTGGATTCTCACCGGCTACGGCGATTCCCAGTTTGAGGAGGTGGCTCGCTCCGCTGGCGCCGAGGACTACATTGTCAAGCCGTTCAGCCCGCGGGAGCTCCTGGGAAAGATCTATGACCTTCTTGGCGAATAAACCGAGGTCTGTGCGCTGCTTTCCGCAAGCCCTTCATCCCTCGGCCGGACTCACTCCACCAACTCCTCCAGCGCCCGTTTGAATTCGCCGTAGCTGGAGAACCCGGACATCGCCCGAATGAACTCCCCCGTGCCGTCCACCGTCGCCCTGAACCGCTCCAGCTCGCCCTGAATCGGGCTGACCGACGCCGGGTTGGCCGCATACGTCCCGAAGAACGCGAAGTATGCCTGGTTCAGCTTCCGGATGAAAAAGCCGTTCGCCACAAACAGCTTCCTCCGCTCCTCCATGTACTGCTCCGCCTCCTCCACCAGCCCTTGTGCCAGCAGCCGGTCCGCCTCCAGCCGCGTCTCCCGCATCTCCTCCTGGAAATCAAACGCGCTCTCGGCGGCCACCTGCGCCGGGGCCGGGACCGCCATTGGTTCGGGCAGCGCCTCCCCCGTCACCAGCTCGTACGCCCGCGCCCCCAACTCCTTCCCCGCCATGGACGCCGCCGTCTCGTTCAGCGTCATCGTGTCCCCGTCACTCCAGTAGTTGCGTCCTAGCGGCCGGAAGAACCAGTACTGGTGCAGCCACTCGTGCGCCGTCACCTCCAACGTGCCCCGCATCCCCAGCCGGGGCGGAACTATGCTGGGGTAGGTCGCTATCCCCCCAATGTTTACCACCAGCGCCGACAGTCCTAGCTCCCGAAAGATCTCCTCCTCCAGCGACTCTATCTCTTCTAGCATCAGGTTTGGCCGCAGATTAATCGTCCGCCGCCGCTCAATCACGTCCCGGGGAGAGATCACCAGCGCCTTGGGCGGGTTCACCAGCGAAACGTCCACCGGCGGCCAGATCAGCCCTATCCTGGACTGGAACCCTTCCTCGTCCAGCACCGCGCTCACCTGCCCCTCCAGCCGCTCCTCCGCCTGCGACCGGATCCTGGTCTGCCGCCCTCTCAGCTCATCCAGTTGGTCTGCAATTTCCATCCGGGTCTGCTCAAACACCCCTTCCCCTCCATCCCCCGTCACCAAACGCCGCTCCAGCTCCGTGATGCGCTGGCTCCCATGAAAAAGCTCTTCCAGGACCTTGGCGTCCTCCGCCGGCGCCCGGTGCCACGGCAGCGCCTCCCGGATTCTATACCTCCACTTGTCCAGGAAATTCTTCACCTCCCACCCCGCCACCCCCCACCGGTACTGCGCCACCTTGGCGTCCAGCTCCGAAACCGATGGGTCTCCCCTACCCGCGGCCAGCACCAGCAGCCCCAGCAGGACTACAACAATCCCTCTTTGCACACGCATTACAGCTTAGCTAGCTTACCCCACCGGGGTTTGGCCCCGCCGCGGCGCCTATTCGTGCCGCGGCTGCTCCACCCTGGACGCATATTCTATCTCGTACGCCCGCGGCGTCGTTCCGGATGGACTGCCTTCCGTTGCGGGCACAACCCCTTTTGGCTAAAATGACCGGTAGGCACCAGTCTGGCCACTACTAGGAGGCATTTGATGGCTCTAACCGAGACCGGCCGAATTCGGAACGTCGTCCTCCTATCTCACAGCGGCGCAGGGACCACCAGTCTGGTTGAGGCGCTTCTTTTTAACACCGGCGCCATCAACCGCCTGGGCAGCGTGGAGGCTGGCAGCACCACCTCCGACTATGAGCCGGAGGAACACAAGCGCGGCTCCAGTACCCAGACCAGCGTGATTCCCTGCTCCTCTGACGGCTACAAAGTCAACTTCTTGGATACTCCGGGCTACGATGACTTCCGCGGCGAAGTGATATCCGCCCTTCGGGTAGTTGAGGGCGCCGTCATCGTCGTCAGCGGCGTGGCCGGCGTCGAAGTGGGTACAGAGCAGTCCTGGGAAAACTGCCGCGAGCGGAACATACCCCGCATCATCTTCATCAACAAGCTGGACCGGGACAACGCCGAGTTCCAGCGCTCCCTGGATAGCGTGCAGGCCGCCTTCGGACGCAACTGCGTTCCCGTGCAGCTACCCATCGGCGCCGCTCCGGACTTCAAAGGCGTCGTCAGCCTGCTGGACCCCTCCGGCGCCCCTCCGGATATGGCCGATGAGGTTGAGGCCGCCCGCGAGCGCCTCATTGAGGCCGTGGCTGAAAGCGACGACCACCTGGCAACCAAATACCTGGAGGGTGATGAGCTCACTGCGGATGAGCTTGCCCGGGGTCTGCAAAATGCCGTCGAATCCGGCGATATCGTCCCCGTGCTTATCGGTTCCGCTACCCAGAACATCGGCGTAGAGCAGCTACAGGCCGCCGTTATCTCCTACCTCCCCTCTCCCTTGCAGGCCCCGTCCGTGGAAGGCGTCTTAACCGAGCCCTCCTCTCCCCTCGTCGCCCTGGTCTTCAAGACCACCGCAGACCCCTTCGTTGGCAAGCTCTCCTTCTTCCGGGTTTACGGCGGCGCCTACACCGCCAACTCTGAGGTTTGGAACGCCAACAAGGAGCAGTCTGAACGCATAGGCCAGCTCTTTGCCATTCAAGGCAAGAACCAGGAGCCCACCCAGGAAATTGGTCCCGGGGACATGGGTGCCGTCTCCAAGCTGGCCGCCACCGTCACCGGAGACACCCATTGCCAACGGGACAATCCCATCACTCTGGACCCCGTGGTCTTTCCCGCCGGCTTCTACTCCTTGGCCGTCTACCCCAAATCCAGCGCAGACCTGGACAAGATGTCCACCTCCCTCACTCGCATCGTGGAAGAGGACCCCAGCCTCAAACTCACCAGGGACCCGTCCACCAACGAGAGCGTCTTGTCAGGTCAGGGAGACGTCCATCTGGAGAACGCCATCGACAAGGTCAAGCGGAAGTTTGGCGCTGAGCTGACCCTTCAACTCCCCAAGGTTCCCTACCGCGAGACCATCTCCGTGGTTACCAACGCCGAGTACAAGCACAAGAAGCAGACCGGTGGCCACGGTCAGTACGGCCATGTCCTGCTCCGCCTGGAGCCCGGCGAGCGCAACTCCGGCTTCGAGTTCAGCCAAAAGGTCGTCGGCGGCTCCATCCCCAGGGAGTACATCCCCGCCGTGGAAAAAGGCATCGTTAAGGCCCTGGGCGAAGGCTCATTGGCCGGCTATCCCGTGGTGGACATTAAGGTGGTCCTCTACGACGGCAGCTACCACGACGTCGACTCATCCGGCATAGCCTTCGAGATCGCTGGCTCTGGCGCCTTCCGCCGCGGCATGGCCGAGGGCAAGCCCATCGTCCTGGAGCCCATCGTCAAGCTGGCCGTCAAGGCGCCGGACAACTTTACCGGTGACGTCATTGGTGACCTGAACGGCAAACGGGGGCGCATCGTCGGCATGGTCCCGGGAGACGGCGCCACCATCATAGAAGCCGACGTTCCCCAGGCCGAGGTGCTCCGCTACTCTACTGACCTGCGTTCCCTCACCCAGGGCCGCGCCAGCTACACCATGGAGTTCAGCCACTATGAGGCCGTCCCGCCCGTCGTCGGCCAGAAGCTCGCCGACGAGGCCCAGAAGGCCAAGGAAGAAGCCAAGGTCTAACCCTCTAATTCCACCAGCCTGATACTTGAAGCCGCCGTCCTGATTTCATCGGGACAGCGGCTTTCTTTTCCGCCCCAACCCCACTCTTCTAGCACATACGTGGAAATAGAGCTTCCGGCCCCCCATTCCCGCTCATCCCGAAATCTTGTGATTCGCAATCCTTTGTAGTAGCTATACCGGTCACCATGGATGATAGCCGCCACTCTCGTTGCATCCTCCCCGGTGCTGGACGCCAACATGATCTATTCCCATGAAAATAAGCCTCCTACCCCTCCAACCCGCTCATCCTGAGGCTCTCGAAGGACGAGCCCATACCGCATTCCGCCCCCCACCATGTCATTCTGAGTCCGCCCGTGAGGATCGAAGAATCTGGGTGCGGAGGGAGAGCAAGTCCTACCGCGGCGCCCGCTTCGGATACCAATCCTGATTTTCATCCTCCCCGGTGCTGGACGCCAACATGATGGATTCCGAGTCCGTGCGCGAAGAATGAGGAATCTGGCAGGTAAGGAAGAGCACATCCAACCCTCGCGCCCACTATCGCTGTGCTGGCTCAACTTACTCACATGCTCTGAGCGCTCGTCCTTCCCGCTTGGGAACGCGTGTCCCTCAGAATCAAACTCGCCCCGTGCCCTACTCCAGCCTGGACCGGCTATAATAACCATTCGCACAAAAGAACGTTCGGAGGGAAAATCCAACCATGATAAAGCCGAAGCGATTGGGGCACGTTGTCCTTAGAGTCCGAGACCTGGAGAGGTCTGAAGAGTTCTACACCGGATTCCTGGGGCTGGAGGTCAAGGGCCGCGCCGGCGATTCCATGGTCTTCTTCAGAAGCAACCAGGACGTGGACCACGACCTGGCCATCGCCAAGATCGCCGGCGACGCTCCCGGCCCCGAGCCCACCCGCGTTGGCATGTACCACCTCGCCTACGAGTTCGACTCCATTGACGACCTCATTGAGGCGTACCGCCTGGTTAACGAGAAGGGCATCCGTATCGCCGGGTACGGCGACCACGGTGACACCAAGGGCCTGTGCATCCTGGACCCGGACGGCATTGAGATAGAGCTCTGCGCTCCCGCCCCGGAGCACGAAGGCACTCCGTTGGAGGAAGTCCTTTCCGGCGCGTCGGCAAAGTCCCCCGTCTCCGGCTGACCGGCCTTGCCACCACCTCCGCCCCGTTTCCCGCCCAGCCTACCTCACGGTATAATAGCGGACACTTGGCATGACCCAGACAACGGAGGACACTATGGTCAGCGGAAAAATCGTTTCTCTCCAGCTCTGCGTAGGGCATCGAGAGCCTATGGACTTTAGGGAACAGGCCACCGCCGTCACTGGCGTTGGGCTGGAGGGTGACCGCCACGCCCAGGCGGATAACCACCGGCAAATCCTCCTCATGGACAGCGAGGTGCTGGATTCCTTTGACCTCAAGCCAGGCATGGTTCGAGAGAACGTCACCGTCTCCGGACTGGCCATCCATCAGCTTTCGAACGGCCAGCGTCTGCGTATCGGATCGGACGTTATCCTGGAGATCACCGGTCACTGCGAGCCCTGCGGCCGTATGGATGAGATACGCCCAGGTCTGAGGGAAAGCCTGGACATGCAGCGCGGCATGCTCACCCGCGTTCTTCAGGGAGGGGCCCTCAAGCTGGGCGACCCTATTCAGGTCGAGGTCGCCTCACCCGCCGCCTAGCGCCCCTTTCACCCGGTCCATGGATTGCGCCGTCGTCCCCTCCGGGCCCGGCGGCAGGTCATCGCCGTGGAACACCTTCACCGAGACCAGGATTGGGCCTGGCTGCCCTAACAACTCGTCCAGCGATAGCGCCAACTCCTCCAACTCATCGAATCGGAACGCCCGCCTATACCCGTAGTCCTTAGCCAGCTTCACATAATCCAGCCCGCCCAACCCCGGTATGGCCAGGCCCCCGGTAGAACTGTAAGACTCGTCCTCAAAAACGATGTGTACTAGGTTTTCCGGGCCTAGACTCCCCACCGTTGCCATGGCTGATGGGTTCATCCGCAGCGCTGCGTCGTTGTCCAGCACCAGCACCTTCACGTCCGGCCGCGCCAGCCCAATTCCCAACCCCACCGCCGCCACCTTGTCCGGGCAATCGTGCAAGTCTACGTCCAGCTCACGCCGCTCCGAGACCTGTACCCACTCCCGTAGCGCGCTGGACGCCGCCACCACCACCGCTTCACCCCTCCACCGGCTGATGGTCCGCGCCGCTTCCCGGGCGGGAATCACCGGCCCGGTCCCGCGTTGGCCCTGCGCGCCCGGGTGATCAACCACATGCCCAGCAGGATTGCCGCCCCTCCACCCACCCCGCGCAGTACATTGGAGTTCAAGAAACCCAGGTACAGCAGATAGAACCCTCCCAGCAGCGCGCCAATTCCCAGCAAAGAGCTGAACGCCCCTTCCGCAATCCGCTTCACCAAACTGAGACCGCCCCTGCTACCCTGCAGACAGTGCCTGTCTGACCTCTTCCACCGCCATCACCGTGTTTCGCTTCGCCCGCTGCCGGAGATGGATCGGCGTGTTCTCAATCTCGGGTATGATCCTCAGGTTCACCAGTACCGGCCCCTTCTGTTGGAAAATCCCATCCAGGTTGGTGGCCAGATCCTCTAGGTTGTCGAAGTCATACGCCGCCGCGTAGCCGGCCCCCTGCGCCATCTCCTTGAAGTTGATCTTCCCTTTGGCAGGGATGGGCTGTCCCCCGGTCACCGCGTACACCCCGTTCTCGAAAACGAAGTGGTACAGGTTGGGCGACGCCGTCTCGCTGATGGTGGTCATCGTTCCCAGGTTCATCACCAGGCTGCCGTCGCCGTCCATGATGATAACGCGCTTCCCCGGCTGGGCCAGCGCCAGCCCCAGCGCAAAGGACGATGCCTTCCCCATGGCGCCCCCCACCGGGATGTCCTCCGCCTGGTTGTTGGTCACCTGCGGCCACCCGAACTGGGCGTTCCCCGCCCCCATAGTGGTCACCACTAGCGCGTCGCCGCGGTGCTCCTCTATCGCTCGGCAGGCGTCAATGTTCTTAATCATCCCCAGCTCCTCTCCTGGCCCTACGCGCCGAATTCGGTCCCCACCAGCACCGCCACCGGCCTAGACTCCCGCTCCGCTTCCTCCATCGCCAGCGAGATTCTCCACGCGTCGTCGTCCGTCTCCACCAGGTAGTAGTTGATCCCCCACGCGTGCAGGATGTGCTCAATGAATTTGGCCGCGGAGTCCGGGGAGACCCCGTGCCGGTCCCAACCCCTGTAGCCAACCAGCATAACCAGCGGTTGGCCCACGTCCAGACCCAGCCCCCTGATCGAGTCCCCCGACTCGAAGATCCCTGTGTTCTGTATTAGCGCCACCGGACGCTTGCCCCCCACCCACAGCCCCGCGGCGATGGCCATCGTCTCTCCCTCGCGGGCCACAGGCACCAGGTCCACGGAGGGCTCCGCCAGAAGCTGTTCGTACATGAAATTTGTCTCGCTGTCCGGCAGCCACACCACGTGGGTGATCCGGTTTTTCTTCAGCTCCGAAATTATCGCTTGCGGGTGCAGTACCGCTTCCTGTTGCTGATCAACCATCCTTGTTCTCTCCTCGCGCCCCAGTTGGCCCATTATATGGACGCCCCTACCGCCTTTACAACCGCGGTTGCCTCATTCCTCTAAGGCCATCACCAGAGACTCCCAGTCCTCATCACCCACCACTCGAGCGTAATGTCCGCTGCCGGTGGTATCCTCAGCCAAAACCACCGCTCCCGCTCCCAGCCTGCGCTTTTCGCCCCCCGCCTCGAATTCAACTTCCCCTTTCGTGATCACCACCAGCACCCTCGCGGGCGCTACGTGCTGCCCTCCGTCCCATCCCTTCGGCACCCTCACCGGCGCGGCATTTCCCCGCCAGAACGTTGCAGACGACCAGACAGGCGGTTCCCCGGGGATAAACTCGGCTCCCGTTAGGTCCATCTCCACATCTTCAAAGTGGGACTGGCCGTCGGCGCCAGTGAAAATCCGCAGGTAATTCAATGCACCCTCCTAATATCCGTCACGAAATGTCCCCGGCAGTGTACACTTGTAGCTCCGGTAGCACCCCAAAGTCTCGGTCCTCCGTGGCAATTGCCGCCACCCTCATCTGCTCCATCATCGCCACGCTCACTGAATCGTAGACCAGCAGTCCCGTCCGCGTCCGGACCTCATAGCTCGCTCGTATCTCCTCAATTCCCACTGGGCGTACCTGTATGCCTATGGCTTCAATCCTTGCGACTTGACGAGCATAGCTGCTGAGACCTCTAACCATTTCCGGCCTGTCCCTAAGCTTCCGGGTAACGTTGCCCGGACTCACCAGTCCTTTTTGTACTGCCTCGAAGGCCATTAGACGGTGTAGCACCTCCATCAGTATGTGGGTGCCAGTAACTCCTCGTACCTCCCCACTTTCGCAGCGCCTAAGGAACGACACGCAAGCCCTCGATTGGCCGGTAATTTGGTGGATAAAAATGTTGGCGTCGATAAACAGAACCTGCCCTGTTTGGACGTCACCCAACGTCAATGGCACTGGGTTCCTCCATGATGGCTTTAACCAGTGAAATGTCTGCGGGAATGGCACCGAACATAGACTCCGCAACGCTTCCCAGCTTCGGTCCTTTCCGCTTGTCCAGGTATTCCCTTAGCGCCGTTTCCATTATCCGGCTCACGGGTATCCCATCAGAAGCTGCCGCCAGCTTCGCCCTACGGACCAGCTCATCATCCAGTATGGTCCCTATCTTTTTTCGCATTTCTGGCTCTGCCCTTCCCATCCAATTTGTAGTATCTATCCCAAGTTTAGTTTCCAACCACTTCTTTGTCTAGAAATCTTGTATTTATCTAGAAAGATGCTCTTTTAACCCGTACTAATGATTGCTTCGCCTTCACGTTTGGTCAAGCATCATTGCCGCCCTTCATCACCCTCACCCCCACCCACCCTTTCGGGCTAGAATGACCCGGCACACCCTTTGGCCAATGATAGGAGGGCGTCCATGCCCCATCCCACCGTAGCCTTCTTCACCTCCCTCGGCCCCGAGATGGTCGCCCTGGTCAACTCCTTCGCGCCCCAGGGCTGGCGCGTCGACACCCTGCCCACCGCCACGCCCGACGAACAGAAGGCCGCCCTCGTCCGGAACGCCAATTTCATCCTCCTCTTCCCCGGCGTCCTCTCCGGCGACGTGCTGCGTCAGGGCACGAACGTGCGCTTGGTGCAGAGCCTCACCGCCGGCTACGACCGTATTGACCTGACGCTCGCCCGGGAGCTCGGTATCCCCGTGGCCAACAACGGCGGCGCCAACTCCATCGCCGTGGCAGAGCACACCATCCTCCTCATCTTGGCCACATACCGCCGCCTGGGCGTCTACCTCCCCGCCGTCCGCGCCGGCGGCTGGCCCCGCACCGGCAACCTCCTCCCGGACACCTACGAGCTGGAGGGCAAGACCGTCGGCGTCGTTGGCTTCGGCGCCATCGGGCGACAGGTGGCCCGGCGGCTACAGCCCTTCGGCGTCACCCTCCTCTACCACGATCCCTTCGTCCCCGAATCAAACCCCCAGGCCCGGGAGCTGGGCGCCGCCCCCGCCTCCTTGCCAGACCTGCTGGCCCGCTCTGATGTCGTCTCCGTCCACACGCCGCTCTCCCGGGACACCCGGCACCTGATCGGCGTGGCGGAGCTGAACGCCATGAAGCCCACCGCCATCATAATCAACACCAGCCGTGGTGGTGTGATAGACCAGGCCGCCCTCTACGCCGCGCTGACCAACGGTACCATCGCCGGCGCCGGGTTGGACGTCCTCGAAACCGAGCCCCCGGACCCCAACGACCCCATCCTACGGTTGGAAAACGCCGTCATCACACCCCACCAAGCCGGCCCCACCTACGAGTCCTTCGCCAAGCGCGCCAAAAAACCCTATGACAACATGATGCGCGTTTGGAGCGGTGAAGAGCCCCTCTGGGTCGCCCGCTTCACCTAGGTCCCCGCTGGGAGCTCGATCCCGCTCAAACTAAGGCGTTCTCGACCGGTGGAATTGGACCCCCGCAACCCCTATCCCCCCAGCGCCGCCGCCGCCGCGCCTATCCGCGCCAGGCACCGCTCCCTCCCCAGCACCTCCATCGTCTCAAACAGCGGCGGCGAGACCTGGCTTCCCGTCGTAGCCACCCGCAGCAGCCCGAAGAACTGCCGGGCGGAGAGCCCTAGCTCCTCCCCCAACCCCCGCAGCCTCCCCTCCATTGCCTCCGCGTCGAACTCCGCCTCCACCCTCAGCGCCTCCGCCGCCCGGCGTAGCGCCTCCCTGGACCCAGCCTCGTCCATCCCCTTCTGCACCAGCTCCGCAGCGTCGTAGCGCAACTCCTCGTCGAAGAAGAAACCCACCTTCCCGGACGCCTCCGTCAGCGTCTTCATTCGCTCCTGAATCAGCGGAACAATACGCAGCAAATACCCCCCGTCCACTTTTTCCGGCTGCCCCTCCGGCGGGAACATCTCCCAATAGTCCGTTAGCCGCTTCGCCAGCTCTTCAGCGCCCAGCTCCCGGATGTACATCCCGTTCATCCAGTCCAGCTTCTCCCGGTTGAATATCGCCCCCGATTTAACCACCCGCTCCAGCGAGAAGTTCTCCACCAGCGTTTCCCGGCTCATAAGCTCCGTCTTATCATCCAACGCCCAGCCCAGCAGCGCCATGAAATTGGTCAGCGCCTCCGGCAGATAGCCCTCCTCGCGGTACTCCAACGCCGAGGTGGCCCCGTGCCGCTTCGAGAGCTTGGACCGGTCCGGACCCAGTATCATTGGCAAGTGCCCGAGCTGCGGTGGCGTCAGCTCCAGCGCCCGGTACAGCATCAAGTGCCTCGGCGTGCTGGACAGCCACTCCTCCGCTCGCAGCACGTGGGATATCTTCATCCGGTGGTCGTCCACCACGTTGGCCAGGTGGTACGTGGGAAACCCGTCCGACTTCAGGATCACGAAATCGTCCAGCAGTCCGCTTTGCCACGTCACCTCGCCTCTGATAATGTCCTGGATCTGGATCTCCTCGTCCTCCGGCATCCTGAACCGCACCACTGAAGGTCCGCCCGCGCCCTCCAGTTGACGCCGTTCCTCGCCCGTCAGCCCCAGGCATTGGCCGTCGTACCCCGGCGTTTCCTTCTTTAGCTGCTGCTCCTTCCGCATCTCCGCCAGCCGCTCCGGCGAGCAGTAGCACCGGTAGCCGTGCCCCTGTTCCGTCAAATAGTCCGCCGCTTCCTGGTACACCGGCAGCCGTTCCGACTGGAAATACGGGCCGAACGGCCCCCCCACCTCCGGGCCTTCGTCCCAGTCTATCCCCAGCCATCGCAGCGACTCCAGGATTTTGTCCACCGCGCCGGGGACCTCCCGGGTCTGGTCCGTGTCCTCCACCCGGACAATGAACCTGCCGCCGTGCCTCCGCGCGAACAGCCAGTTGAACAACGCCGTGCGAATGTTCCCAATGTGCGGCTGCCCTGTGGGGCTGGGCGCGTACCTTACCCTCACCTCTTCGGTCATCGGGCGCCACCTCTCGCGCGGGATTCTACCACGCCCCTCTCGGCCTCCCGGCAGTCCAGCGCCGAAAGCGCGCCATCCAGCTCCGGCGGCAGCTCCGACCGCACCTCCAGCCACTCCTCCGTCACCGGATGCAAAAACCCCAGCCGGTTGGCGTGCAGAAAATGGCGGCCCACCAGATCGCTCTTCTTGCCATATACTGCGTCGCCCACCAGCGGGTGCCCCACCGATGCTAAGTGGACTCGGATCTGATGGGTTCGGCCCGTTTTCGGCGACACGTCCACCAGCGTGTACCCTGGCCAGCGCCGCGTTACCTGGTACCGGGTCACCGCCTCCCGCCCCCCATCCACCACCGCCATGCGCTTCCGGTGCCGCGGGTCCCTGGCAATGGGCGCGTCAATCTCTCCGCTCTCCTGCACCACCCTTCCCTCCACCAGCGCCACGTAGCCCTTCGACACTTTGCGCTCCTTCATCTGACCGGAAAGCCACCGGTGCGCCTGGGCCGTCTTCGCCACCACCATCAGCCCCGAGGTGTCCTTGTCCAACCGGTGTACTATTCCCGGCCGCTTCTCACCGCCAATTCCCGGCAGGTCCGGGTACAGGTAAAGCAGCCCGTTCACCAGCGTGTGCCTTGCGTGCCCCGGCGCCGGGTGGACCGTCAGCCCCGCCGGCTTCTCCACCACCAACAGATCGCCGTCCTCGTAGAGAATATTCAGCGCCATCGGCTCCGGCGTCAGCTCCGAGGTCACCGGCGGCGGCACGGTGACCGTTACCACGTCACCTATGGCAACCCGCTCGCTGGCCTTCGGAAACTGCCCGTTCAGCGTCACCATACCCTCACGTATGAGCCGTTGCACCTCCGCCCGGCTCAGCCCCACCGCCGCCGCCGCCACGAACTGGTCCAACCGGCGCGCCTCCCTGTCCGCCCGCAACTCTCTAGCTTCCATCCCTCTCCGGCGGCCCTTCAAAGTCATCGCCCCCCTCCGTTGGCAGCACCGTTGCCGGTGGCGGTATCACCTGCACGCCCTCGCCCGCCATCTCTCCTGGCAGGTCCTCCCTTGCTATCCCTACCGCCGCCGTCTCCTTTTTCTCTCCTCCCCCCAGCCTGCCGGGGAACATGAACACCGCTATCAGGATTATCACCCCTATCACAATGCTGGAGTCCGCCACGTTGAACACCGGCCAGAAACCCAATTGTATAAAGTCCGTCACCTGCCCAAACCGCAACCGGTCCGTCAGGTTTCCAATCGCCCCGCCCAGTTGCAGCCCCAGGCTTATCCGAAGCCAGGGTCCCGGCACTGGGTGGTTCCAGTACAGCCATAACAGCACCCCAATCCCGATGAACGACGCCAGGATCAGCATGATCGTCTGGTCCGGGAACAGCCCGAAGGCGGACCCCGTGTTGTAGGAGCAGATCAGCCTGAATGGCCCTTCGTCGGGGAAAGTGCGGAATGGACAGAGCGAAGACTCCACCCAGTACTTCGTCATCTGGTCCAGCAGGTACACGATGCCGATTATCGGTACCAGCGCCCAGTCCAGGAACCAGGGCAACGCGCCCGCGCCTTTCGTTTGCTGCTCCATCGCCACGCCCTAGCTCAGCGCCTCTCCGAAGAACCGGGCGACCAATTCCGCCGCCTCCGTTTCCTGCCCGCGCCAGAAATGATTCGCCCCCGGCACCACCTCCAGCCGTGCCTCGCCCGCCACGTTGCTCATCCGTTCCTCCAGCGTCTGCGCCCTCACCGTGGCGTCCTCAGACCCAACCACAAACAGCAGCGGCACCCCGCTCCGGGGCTTCACCTGGCCCTCCAGCGCATGTCCCGGCGGCGATACCAGCGCCAGCGCCTTCGCCCCCTTCAGCCCCTTCGCCCCGGCCAGCGTCACCATCGCTCCGAAGGAGTAGCCCGCCACCCCCACCCGCCCCTTGTCCACTCCCGGCCAGTTGCCCAGGAAACCTAGGGCCGCCTTAAGGTCGTCCACCTCGCCCTTTCCCTCGTCGTAGGCCCCTTCGCTCGCGCCCACTCCTCTAAAGTTAAACCGCAGCGAAACGATTCCCTCTTGCTCCAAGGCGCCGCAAATTGCCGCTACCACGCCATTATTCATATCACCGCCGTACTGCGGGTGCGGGTGGCACACCACCACCGCGGCGCTTCGGCTGGGGGCATCCATCGGCGCGGTCACCATCCCCTCCAGGTCCAACTTCCCGCTCCGAATTGAAACCGATGCATGGCGCGGATACTCCATCTCACTCTCATCTTATGGTCGTGCCTTGGCCTTTGACAAGGCGGACTGCTAGAATATCGCCCTACTTCACGCCTGGAGGGGTCCCTATGCCAGCCTTAGACCTTCGCAGCGACACCGTCACCCTACCCACCGAAGCCATGCGCAAAGCCATGTACGAAGCTGAGCTTGGCGACGACGTCCTGGGCGAGGACCCCACCGTCAACCGGCTGGAGGCCCTGGCCGCCGAAACCCTGGGCAAAGAGGCCGCCATGCTGGTCGCCAGCGGCACCCAGGGCAACCTCATCGGCGTCTTGGCCAACTGCCGCAACGGTGACGAGATCGTCATGGGCGATAACGCCCACATCTTCTGGAACGAGTCCGCCGGCGTCTCCGCCTTGGGTGGCATCCAGACCCAACTCGTTCCCAACCGGCCCGGCGGCGCCCTGGACCCAGCCGACGTGGAGCACGCCATCCGCCCAAAGGGCAACTCCCACTACCCCCCCACCGCCCTGGTCTGCCTGGAGAACACCCAGAACCGTTGCAACGGCGGCGTCCTCACCGTTGACGACACCAAGGCCGTTTGTGACGTGGCCCACGCCCACGGCATCCCCGTCCACCTGGACGGCGCCCGCATCTTCAACGCCTCCGTCTACCTGGAGACCCCCGTTCGGGAGTTGGTCAAAGACGTTGATGATGTCACCTTCTGCCTCTCCAAGGGCCTCGGCGCCCCCGTGGGCTCAGTTCTTTGCGGCAGCCGTGAATTCATTGACGAGGCCCGCCGCTGGCGCAAGATGGTGGGTGGCGGTATGCGGCAGGCCGGCATCATCGCCGCCGCTGGCATCGTCTCCCTGGAGTCCATGGTAGACCGCCTCGCCGAAGACCACTCCAACGCCCGCCAAATCTCCCAGGGTCTGGCCCAAACCCCTGGCGTCATACATGACCCATCCGTCGTTCAAACCAACATCATATTCTTTGAAATCGATCCATCCGTGGGTAGCGCCTCAGACTTCGTCCAGCGTCTGGCCGCCGAAGGCGTCAAGGTCAACCAGACCTACGGCCGCATCCGAATGGTCACCCACCACCACATCACCCCCGCAGATGTTGATACCGTCCTCTCCGCCGTCTCCGCCGTGGTCGGCCAGATGAAATCCTCCCGCTAAACCTCAACAGCACAGGAAGATGGAGGGAACCTGGGTTCCCTGCCGGGGGTCTGAGAGCTTGTGAGTTTTTGACCTCTTCGGCGTTTTCAGCTTCCTCTTGTCGCACGCCGTGCGCCTGAATGAGTCATGTCATTCTGAGTCCGCCCGTGAAGATCGAAGAATCTGGGTGTGGTGGGAGAGCAGATCCAACCCTGGCGCCCACTATCGCTGTTCCAGCTTAATTTACTCACAAGCTCTGATGGTGTCCCTCAGAATAACTTTTAAAAACCTTCCTGGGCGGGTGGGCACCACCAGCCTGCGAATTGCAGTACTCGGTGGTATCTTTGCCCATCTCCATGACTGATCGCCTCAAAAAAAGAACTGCCCCTCTCCAAAAGCCGTAATAGACGGGGAGACGCCATTCCGGCGAATCAGCACGAATTGCGATGGAACCGTGTTCGGGGAAATTCCGAAACAAACTGCCTTCATGAATCCATTACAATGAATCAGATGAGCAGCTCTTTGCCACCCACAACATATGCACCACATAACTTGGTCCGGCGTTCTTACGCCCGGTGAAACCGCTCCTCCTCGTCATCCTCCTCCTGGCGGCGCTCCTCCTTGCCGCCTGCCGCCCCCTGGAAAAACCCACGCCGGACTTCCTGCCCACCATTGACGCCGCGCTCCGCACCGCCCTTCCCACCCCCTCTTCGGCATCAATCCCGGACGGTCAACTCCAAGACACCATCTCCGTTCCCTGCGGCGCCTCCGTGGGCCTGCGGACCTCCGACGGCCGGCTAATAGACGTACTCGCACTGCCCGAATACGACGGCGACGCCATTGCTCCAACCCGCGTGGAGGAGGAAGCCGAACAGATCGTCGTCCCTTGCGGCAGCTCCGTAATCCTGGAGACCGTTGCCGGTCGAGTGTTCCAGGTGCGCGCTGACCCCGCACCCCGCTCCGCTCGGGCGGTCCTGCCAACGCCCACTCCCACCCCGCTCCCGCGGCTTAACCCCACACCCAGTCCAACCCCAACACCCAACATCATTCCCGCCATAGTAGAAGAGGTGCTCGCCGCCATCGCCGCCATGGCTACCCCCACTCCTACGTCGGCCCCGGCACCGCTGCCCACCCCTACGCCGGCCCCGGCACCGCTGCCCACCCCTACGCCTTCTCCTGTCCTTGCCCCCACATCCACTCCCACGCCGCTCCCTACCGAAGCGCCGCCCACACCTTCACCCACCCTCTCTGCGGTCATAGAGCGGGTCCGCTCCTCCGTGGTAAAAATTCAGACCGGCTTCGGCACCGGTTCCGGCGTGATCTTTGAGCTCGATCGCTCCGACAATAGCGCCTACATCCTGACCAACTACCACGTTATTCAGGGGGACTCTACGCCCACCATCTTCTTCAACGACTCCCTCAACTTTCGGGGCACCGTCCAGGGCATCGACACTGCTCGGGACCTGGCCGTCGTCAAGATATGCTGCAACTCCTCCTTCCCTAGCCTGACCTTCGCCAGTGATGACTCCGTTACTCCCGGCAGCGAAGTCGTCGCCATGGGTTACCCCCTCGGCGCGTCCATCGCCTCCGTTACCAAGGGCATCGTGTCCGCCAAGAACTTCGACGACGAGTTCAACAGTTGGGTGCTCCAGACTGATGCCTCCATCAATCCCGGGAACAGCGGCGGCCCCCTCCTCTCCCTCTCCGGCGAAATCCTGGGCATTAACACATTCAAGGTGATCGAGACAAATGACGGGATCCCCGTCGAAGGCATCGGCTTTGCCATATCAGAGAGGACCATCAGCCAGGTCCTGCCCAACCTCAAGGCGGGCGCCTCCTCCGCCGCGCCGGAATCGGCCGTTCCACCCGGTTCCTCTAACGGCCTCTACGTTAGCGGCAAACACTGGTACACAATTGAAATGCCCGTCACCTGGCGGCAGGACCTCAGCAACGACGATGCCGTGGTGGTCTGGGACCTTCGCTCCGGCGCCACCCTCTGGGTCACCGTCGATGAGCTGGACCTGGATGCCTATCCCACCTTGGAAAGCTACGTCGCCAGATTTCAGCCCGCCCCCTCCGGGGCCATCGCCAACTTTCGCATCCTCTCCAAGCGGACCATCCGCCAGACCCATCCCGTCGACGCCTACGAATTCGTCGTCCAATACCGGCGCCACAATGACGACTTTCAGGGCGTTACCCATTGGTATCTCCTCGGCCGTTACCTGGTGCAGGTGGACGCCGATGCCCCCCTCACCGTCTGGCAAGAGGAGCAATACGCCGCCGTTAAGGCCGCCCTGGAGCAGACCATGGACTCTTTCCAGCCCGCTGCGTATACAGATTCCACCCTGGCCTACTCCCTGGGCCACCCAATAGATTGGGCCACTACGGCCCTGGAAGGTTACGACTACTGGGTAGACGATTCGCCGGTCGATGTCCCGCGGGTCTACGTTCAGGTGCTGCCTCGTGACGGCTACGACAGCGTTCTGTTCTATGGCATTGACCATAACGTCGGCGGCGCCCGGGTCATCTCCAAAAACCTCGTCTTCCCTCGCCGCCCCATCCAGAGCTTCCGCATCGACTACTCGCTTCCAGACGCGGAACTGGGGGTCACCCTCCGTGGCGCTGTCCTCATCACCCTCATCGGCGACAACGCCCTTTGGGTCTTCGTGGACGACTTCCAGGACAACTGGGCCAACATCAAATCCCTGGCCGATGACATCTTCCTGAGGGTGGCCGTCAAGACCCCTCCCTAGCCGGTATACTCGATTTATGAAACTCTTCGTGCCCGCCGTGGCCCTTCTCTTTCTCGTCTCCTGTGGCGGCGCATCCTCCACCCCCCAGCCCGCCTCCACCCCTGACGTGCCCGCCATCGTCAGGTCCGTCCTCTCCACCGCCTTTCCCCCGGGGACCCTCAGCCCCACCACTGACGTCGTCTCCCAGGTTGCCGAACAGGTCTTGGCCACCATCGCCGCCATGCCCACGCCCACCGCCACACCGCGGCCCACTGCCACGCGAACGCCAACCGCAACTCCAACGGCAACCCCGGCGCCCACTTCCACCCCTACTCCCACCCCGGCGCCTACGCCCACTCCCACCCCTACACTTCAGACCGTCGTCCGCCGAGTCACACCTGCCGTCGTCCGCCTCCAGGTCGAAACGACGGACGCCGACGTCCTGGCCTCCGCCGTTATTTACCGGGTTAACCCTTCCAACGGCAGTGCCTTGCTGCTCACCAACGAGCTGCCGCTCCGGGACGCAACGGGCATCACCGTTGTGGCAAACGGCGCCCAGGAATACGCCGCCGAACTGCTGGGGACCGACCGCCAGCGAGATGTGGCCGTGCTCCGCATCTGCTGCGACCCTGGCTTTAACTCCGTACACCTGGGCGACGCCCTGACCCTCCAGCCCGGCGCTGGCGTTATCGCCATCGGCTACTCGGAGGACGCCCAGGCAGGGCCCGTCGTATCCCGTGGAATCGTCTCCGCCATCCGCTTCCAACCGGAAGAGGGCCGCTGGCTCATCCAGACTGACGCGTCAATTTCACCGGGCGGTACCGGCGGGCCGCTGCTTTCCCGTGACGGTGCGCTGCTGGGAATCAACACCCTGCCGCTCACCGGTGTAGCCCAGCCCGAATTACAACGCTACGGCTTTGCCATCTCAGAGGTCACCATCACATCCCTCCTTCCAGCCCTGGAAGCCGGCCCCTAGGCCGCGCCCCGCCATCCCCTACCCCGGCCTCCCACCCTCTTGCCCTTCCCTCCGCTCCCTCCACCAGCGCCGCCACCGCTCCGCCGCTTCGCGCTCTGCCCCTTCATCCGTCGGCTCGTAATACCGCCGTCCCTTCAACGAAGGCGGCAGGTACTCCTGCTCTGAAAAGTGACCCTCGTAATTGTGGGAGTATTTGTATTCCTTCCCGTAGCCCAGGTCCCGCATCAGGCCCGTCGTCGCGTTCCGAAGGTGCAGCGGCACCGGCTCGTGCTGCGTCGCCTTCACGTCCTCCATCACCTTATTCAGCGCCGCGTACGCCGAATTGCTCTTGGGACACGTGGCCAGGTACACCGTCGCCTCCGCCAGCGGTATCCTTCCCTCCGGCATCCCCACAAAGTGAACCGCCTGCTGCGCCGCCACCGCCATCGAAAGCGCCGAGGGTTCCGCCAGCCCAATGTCCTCCGCCGCCAGTATCACCAGCCGACGCGCAATAAACAGCGGGTCCTCCCCTGCCTCAATCATCCGTCCCAGCCAGTAGAGCGACCCGTCCGGGTCCGACCCTCTCACCGACTTAATGAACGCCGAGATCGTGGCGTAGTGCTGGTCTCCCCCCTTGTCATATAGCACCGCTCGGCGCTGCAGCGCCTGCTCCACCGTGTCCAGCGAAACCCGGCGGATTCCCTCCTCGTCCGCCGCCGTGGCCTGCGCCGCCATCTCCAGCGTGTTCAGCGCCACCCGCGCGTCGCCGTTGGACATGTTCACCAGGAACCCCAACGCCGCCTCCTCCAGCGCCACCCCCATCTCCCCCAACCCTCGCTCCGAGTCCTCCAAAGACTGACGGACAATGCTTTCCATCTGCTCTGCCGTGAGCTGCTCCAACGTAAATACCCGGCTCCGGGACAGCAGCGGCGCGATCACCTCAAACGACGGGTTCTCCGTCGTCGCCCCAATCAGCGTCACCGTGCCGTTCTCCACGTGCGGCAGGATCACGTCCTGCTGCGCCTTGTTGAACCGATGGATCTCGTCAATGAACAGGATTGTCCGCTGCCCGTGCAGCGCCAGCCGCTCCTTGGCCGCCTCCACCACCTTCCGCAGCTCCGCCACTCCGGAGCTCACCGCGCTCACCGGTGCGAAGTGGCTGCTGGTGGTGCTGGCAATCAGGTTCGCCAGCGTTGTCTTGCCGCTGCCCGGCGGTCCCCAGAATACCAGCGAGGGCGTGTTGTCCGACTCAATGGCCTGGCGCAGCACCTTCCCTGGCCCAACCACGTGCTCCTGCCCCAGGAACTCGTCGAAGTTCCTCGGCCGCATCCGCGCCGCCAGCGGCGCTTGCTCCCGCTCTCGCCTCTGCCTCCGCTCCTCGAACAGGTCCATCGTTCCCAACTATCGTCCTCCGGCCCCGCCGCGATACCGCGGCCGGTGTCCCCCTACCCTCCGAAGAATCGCCGCGGGTTGTCCACCATCAACTGCTGGATATCCCCCTCCGTGGCGCCCAACTCCTTTAGCCGAGGCAGCACCTTCCGGCTGATCAGTGTCCAGCCGTCCGGATTGTCTTCCCTGGACAGGTACCAGCACGGCGTCGACGTGGCCCCCACGTTCCAGTCGTGCGATAGCATCAACCTGTCACCGTAGCCCTCGGCCATCAGCTCCTTGATCACTCGGGCACGCTCCTCCCAGTCCGGCGTCCCCGGCGGTCCGCCCGGAAAGAAGTGGTCCATCCCCAACGATGCTCCTTGGTCCATCATCCCCGTCAGGTAGTCCTTCTCCAGCGTGCTGTTCACGTGGCCTATGTACACCCGCCGGGGGTCAGCGCCTTCCTCTTTCAAAATTCGAAGCTGCTCCGCACCTACCCGCGACAGCGGCGGCGTGTGAGTCGACACCGGCGCCCCGGTGCGCTGCTGCGTCTTCGCCGCCGCCCTCAGCATCAGCTCCTCAACATCAGATATCGTCTCATTGGTGGCCACCTTTATAACCCCGGCTTTTATCCCCGTGCCCTCAATCCCTTCCTCAATCTCCCGCGCCCACAGTGATGCAATGGTGTCCGGCGTTTTGTCCCAGAAGCTCCGCGGCGAGTCCAGCCACGTCCCCGTGGCGCAGATGATCTTCACTCCGGTGCGCCGCGACACCTCCGCTTGGAGCCTGACGTCCCGCCCCAGGTCCATAGTGGTGATGTCCACGAACGACTCCACCCCGGCGGCCCGGGCTTTCGACAGGTCCTCCACCGCCACCTCAATCAGCGCCTTCTTGTCCAGCATCTCCGGGTACGTTTCCAGCACCCCCGCAGAGGAGCAGGTGATATGTTCGTGCGTCAGCATAAACCCCAATTCAGACGCGTCCACCGGCCCCAACACCGTGTTCACCTGTGGCATTTGGCTACCTCCCTTAATTGTCCAGACCGAACGCTCCAAGCCTAACTAACTGCGCTTCGCCGGTCAACGCCGCTGGCGCCCACACGCTCCGCCGTGTTAGCTTTTAACCCTCCGAAATGTCTGACGTGGATAAGCCCCCTCCCCTATATGTCCCCTGGAAATCCCTGGATGTTGCCGCCGCCCTCGCGGCGGTAATCGTCGCCAGTATCGGTTTGGCCGCCGTCCTCGCCGCCGTGACCGAAGACACAGGCGTCCTTTCCCCTGCCTCAATAATCGTCGGCGTCGCCGGTGTCAGCCTCATCCTCTTTGGCGTCTCCTGGCTCTTCGGCCCTCTAAAGCACCGCTCCCCCGTCTCCCTCTTGGGCTTTCGCGCCCCGCGCTCTTCCCCCGCCGCCCTCTGGCTCCTCCCTTTGGGCGTCCTCTTCCTATCCCTGCTGCTCAACGGCGTCTACAGTGTCCTGGTAGACTACTTCTCCGCCGAAGCCCTGGAGCCACCGGAGCTTCCAGAATTTACCATTGCTACCGGCCTGGTTAGCGGCGTTCTCTTTGCCGGCGTGGGACCTTTGGCGGAAGAGGTCTTCTTCCGCGGTTTCGCCTTACAGGGCCTGGCGCGGCGCTTCGGCGTCACCGGAGGCGTCATCGGAAGCTCCCTCCTCTTTGGCGCCCTTCACGTCAATCTGATTCTTCCCACCTTCCTCATAGGTCTCCTGCTGGCCTTCCTCTTCGTTCGCACCCGCTCCATCCTTCCCTGCTTCCTGGTCCACGGGGCCCACAACGCCCTGGTTTTCATCGTCACCGTGGCTAGTTAGCCTCGTCCGGCGCCGCGCATCCCTGTGCTATACTTGCCCCCATTCCAACCGCTGCTCTAGGCATGGCCTCCAACCGCATCCAGCATAAATTCGCTCAGATAAAAGCCCAGCAAAGGACCGGCCTTTTCCTCTTCCTCACCGCCGGGTTCCCGGACCTGGAAGCCACCGAGCAGCTTATTCCCGCCTTGGTCGAAGCCGGCGCTGACGGCATCGAGATCGGCGTCCCCTTCAGCGATCCCTTGGCCGATGGCGCCACCATCCAGGCGTCCAGCTTTCACGCCCTTCGCCAGGGAGTCACCCTCAAAGACTGCGTGGACTTGGTCGCCCGCCTGCGGCCCAAAATCCCGGACACCCCGCTGGTACTCATGGGCTATTACAACCCCATCTACTCCTTCGGCCTCCAGCCCTTCTGCCACGCCGCCGCCGATGCCGGGCTGGACGGCCTCATCGTCCCCGACCTTCCAGCCGAGGAGTCTGACCCTCTGCTGAAACTGTGCCGCCCCTTGGGTCTGGACCTCATTCCACTGCTCGCCCCCACCAGCTCTGACGCTCGTATAGCCAAATCCTGCCGGGACGCCTCCGGTTTTATCTACTGCGTCAGCGTCACCGGCGTCACCGGCGCCCGCGAAGCCCTCCCCTCCCAGGTCAGTGACCTGGTGGCCAGGGTGCGCCGCCACACCCAACTCCCCGTGGCCGTGGGCTTCGGCGTCTCCCGCCGCGAACACATGGACACCCTCGCCACCGTCGCCGATGCCGCCATCGTCGGCAGCGCCCTCATCCGCGCCGTCCAGGACGCTCCACCTGACCGCATAGTCTCCAGCGCCGTCTGCTTCGTCCGAGAGCTCCTCGGAACGGCCCCCGCGGCCATCGAGGACGTCCACTAATGACCGCCTGCTGGGGCATCCGCGGCGCTACCACCGCCAACGCTAACACCCGGGAGGAGATCCTCTCCGCCACTCAAGAGCTTCTACAGGAGATGGTCAGCGTCAACCAGATTGAAGAGTCCCAGGTGGCCGCCGCATGGTTCACCACCACCCCGGACCTCAACGCCGTATTCCCTGCCCAGGTGGCCCGGCAGATGGGATGGATGAACGTGGCCCTGATGTGCGCCCATGAGATGGCCGTCCCCAACGCCCTTCCCCGCTGCATTCGCGTCCTCTTGATGGTCAATACTGATAAGACGCCCCAAGAGTTACAATATGTTTATCTTAAAGACGCCAAGGACTTGAGGTCTCAGGGCCTGGACTCTTAACCTCCCCTTATCTAGGAAGGACGGTACGTATCCCTTGATAGTCGTAATGAAAGCCGGCAGCACCCAGCAGCAGATCGATGAAGTTCGAAAGCGTATCGAAAGCCGGGGGCTTAAGGGCCATCTCTCCCAGGGCGAAGAGCGCACCGTTATCGGTGTGGTGGGCCAGATCACCACAGATCTCCAGCCGGAGTTGGAGCTCTTTCCAGGCGTGGCCGAAGTCGTCCGGATCTCGAAACCCTTCAAGCTGGCCACCCGGGAGTTCAAGGAAGACGACACCTTGGTCAAAGTTGGTGACGCCGTCATCGGCGGACCGGACCCGGTGCTCCTCGCCGGTCCCTGCGCCGTTGAGAGCGAAGAGCAGGTGATGGCGACTGCCGCCGAGGTCAAGGCGCGCGGCGGCCAGATCCTTCGCGGCGGCGCATTCAAACCCCGCACCTCTCCCTACAGCTTCCGCGGCATGGGCGTACAGGGCCTCAAGATACTCGCCGATGCCCGGGAAAAGTATGGTCTCCCCATCGTCACCGAGGTCATGGCCACCGAGGATGTTGGCATGGTCGCTTCCTACGCCGATATGCTCCAAATCGGCACCCGCAACGCCCAGAACTTCAACCTGCTGGACGCCGTCGGCAAAACGGATAAACCCGTCCTTCTCAAGCGAGGCTTCTCTTCTTCCTATGAGGAGTGGCTCCTGGCCGCCGAATACATCCTCTCCGGCGGCAACTCCCAGGTCGTCCTCTGCGAGCGGGGCATCCGCACCTTTGAGCAGTTCACCCGCTTTACAATGGATTTGGCCGCCGTGCCCGTCATCAAGAAGCTCAGCCATCTGCCCATAATCGTTGATCCCAGCCACGGCACCGGCAGCCGCGACCTGGTGGTCCCCATGGCCCTGGCGGGCATTGCCGCCGGCGCCCACGGCGTCATCGTAGACGTCCACCCGAACCCTGCGGTCGCTATGTGCGACGCCGCTCAAGCCCTGAACTTCGACCACTTCCGCAGCCTCGCCGTCCAACTTGAGGCCGTCGCCGCGGCCCTGAAGTAGGTCTCCGCCCAGGCCAGCTAGCCCCACCCTTTCGTGTCAATGCCATCGCCTGAAATATAGATCTACGCCTCCAACCCGCTCATCCTGAGGCTCTCCACGGACGAGCCCATACTGCTTCCCCTCCAGCAATCAGGAGCTTTCGAGTGGGCAACATCAACCCTCTGCGTTAGCCATACCCATCGCAATGGCTGATCGCCGAGAATATGGGTACATCGTTCCTTGAAGGACACCCAGCAAGGGGGAGTCCAGGGGGGGATAACCCCCCTGGCGGGAGTCTGAGGGTGTCCCTCAGAAAATCGTTTTAAAAACCTTCCTGGGCGGGTGGGTGAGAACCACCAACCTACGATTTGTAGCCCTTAGGAGTAGATAACCATCGCACCAGCTGATCGGCACAACGAATCGAGACCGTTGTTAATCAGGATCCGGAGGCCGAATGTCTACCAGTCATACTAACTGGGCCGTCGGGTTTGACCTGGGCGGCACCAACATCCGCGCTGCCCTCGTCTCCCGGGAAGGCGAGGTACGCGTCCGGCACTCCCGCCCCACCAACTCCCCCCGCGGTAGCGACGCCGTAATTCGGGACATGGTCGCCCTAATCAAAGAGACCCTTTCCCAAGCGCCGTCGCCGGTGGTTGGCGTCGGCATCGCCGCACCCGGACCCTTGGACCCCCAGGCCGGAATAATAATCAACAGCCCTAATTTGAAATGGTACAACGTCCCATTGAAGCGAACGCTGGAAGACGCGCTGGGTTTGGCTATCACCCTGGACAACGACAGCCAGATGACCGCCTTCGGCGAACGCTGGATGGGGGCGGGCCGCGGCGCCGACCACTTGGCCCTCCTCACCCTGGGCACCGGTGTGGGCGGCGGCGTCATCTTCAACGGCCGCATCTACCATGGCGAGTCCGGCTCCGCCGGGCACATCGGCCACTTCATCCTGGACCCTGACGGCCCCCTTTGCGGCTGCGGCGCCCGCGGCTGTTTGGAGGCCTTCGCCTCCGGTCCCAACATCGTCCGCCGCGCCCGGGAGGCCATCGAAAGCGGCCGCCCCTCCAGCCTTGGCGGTACCGTACGCGGTGACTTGGACAGCCTCACGTCACTGATGATATTCCAGGCCGCCCAGCAATGTGACGCCTTGGCCATCGAGACCTTCCGCGACACCGGCCGTTACATCGGTCAGGCGCTGGCCGCCCTCCTCCCGATCCTGGACCCCAAATTGGTCGTTATCAGCGGGCAGGTGGCCCTGGCGGGAGACCTTATCCTGGAGCCCGCCCGGCAGCGGCTGGCGGAGCTCATCCGCATCCGTCCCCCCGCCCCCATCGTCCAGGGGGAGTTGGGCGACGATGGCGGCATCATCGGCGCCGCCGGTGTAATCTTCGCCGATGCCGGCCTCATCTCGTAACGCATTTCCCACGATCCCGTTTTTCCACGGCGCTCGAAACAGATTGCCTGCCAGGACGGCGTCTCTGCAACCACCATCCACCGCCGGACAATCCTGGCCCGTCAAGAGAAAAAGACGCCCCGGATTTCACCGGGGCGTCTTTTTGTTGCTCCCATTCTTGCTGGCTAAGGCTTACTTCTTCCCCTTGCCATTGCCACCGGCGCTGCTGGCCACGGGTCCACCGCCGCCACCGTTGCCTTGGTCGTGGGGCACGCTTACCTCGACCTCCGAGCTGGATGTGTTCCCCGACGCGTCCGTGCACTCAATGGTGATGGTGTCGACCCGGCCATCACCATTCCCTGATCGCTCCGCCCGAAGGTCTGCCGTGAGGGCGCCTTTGATCTCGTAGTCAGGCGCCGTGTTGCCGTCGCCGCTGCCGTTTTCGTCCTCGTCGCTGATGATGGACACAATCCGGCAGGTGGGATTGGCGTCGCAGGCGTCTGAGACATCGACGCTCACCGTAACCGCCCGCATCTTGTGGTTCGGCGCCCATAAGACTGACGGGTCCGCCGACGCGCCGTTGATGTCAGGCGCCGTGGTGTCCTCCACCGTGATAGACACCGTAACCGGGTCGCTGTCCACCGTACCGTCGTTGACCACCAGCGTCACTATGTACGTCCCCAGGCCCGGTACCGCCAGCGTGGGCGAAACCCCGCTAGCTGTTTCCAGATCACCGGACCACGCGTAAGTCAGGGTGTCATCGTCGGGGTCGCTGGAGCCGCCGCCATCCAGCGTCACCGTGGTCCCCCCCGCCGTCCATTCTATTACCTGGTCGTCTCCCGCATCCGCAACCGGCGGCAGGTTAGGGCTAAACACGTGAGTGTCGCCTACCGCCAACTCCAACTCCTCACCGTCAACCGTTAGGGTCACCGGACCAGGACCTAAGTTGGTCAGGACCACTCCTCCGGATCCATCTCCTGGTTCTGAGACGTCCATCGCCTGCCCTGGACCTAGAACAACGGTAGCGCGTAGCTCCTCGCCGGGCAACTCCTCCCCTGATTCGTCCAACTCGGAAAGGTAGATCTCTACGGTGATGCTTTCGATGTTCCCAGGATCGGCGGTGATGGCGCTCATGGTGACCGTTTGGCTGGTTTCCAGGGTTGTGCGGAAAGACCAGGTATACCTGGGCACGAGAATGCAGGAGGGCCTGCACAACCTACGGAACCCGAGCTGGCGTTTTGCGACGCTTAGCGGACCTTTTACCGCATGGACCCTGGACGAGCTACCAACGCAGGTGATGTCCGCGATGGTTCCTGTTACCAAAGGGCTCCTCGTGAAGAGGCTCGTTTTTGTCTGCCCCGCACAGTGGGTGAATAGGACCTTGTTGACCGAGGCCTGGGAAATCAGAGTTTTCACTCTTACCCCGACTCCAGGGTTCGGGGCATCCTCCACACGCACGCAAGTATTTGGTCTCTGATTGCATCTGATTCTTTGGAAGAAAGCTGTGTTGGACGAATAGTCAACCAGGCCGAATGTATTGCCGTCGGTGAATTGGAGTGAGCGCACCAGCGGATTTGTATCCACCGAATCGTATATTCCGTCGTTGTCGTCATCGGGATCGGCGTTGTCGCCCACGTGGTCTCTATCGTTGTCTGCCCATTCGGTCGGGTCGAACGGGAACCGGTCGTTGGTGTCGGCCACACCGTCGTTGTCATCGTCCGGGTCGGCGTTGTTGCCTATCCCGTCCCCGTCAGCATCTGCAAATTCAGTGGGGTCTAGCGGGAAAGCATCCCGAGTATCTGGACTGCCGTCGTTGTCATCGTCGCGGTCGCAAGGGTTGCCAAACCCATCTCCGTCGGTGTCCGTCTGGTCGGGGTCGGGAGTGTTGACGCAGTTGTCGTTCAGGTCTTCCACACCGTCACCGTCGCTGTCAGGACAGCCGTTCACCGTGCCCGCCACCAGCGGGCACAAGTCCACCCCGTCCAGGAACCCGTCGTTGTCATCGTCCAGGTCGCAGGCGTCTCCCAGCCCGTCCCCGTCCGTGTCCGTCTGGTCAGGATTGGCCGTGTTAGGGCAATTGTCCCGGCTGTCCCCCACCGTATCCTGGTCGCTGTCCGCCTCCGCCGAGACTACGGTGTGGGTGGCCCCGGCCCCTTGGTGCTCCGTGCTTCCGGGGCAGAAATCCCCTGGCGCTATTAGCTGCGGCGGCTGGCAGTCGTAATCCCAGGACGTGTCCGGAGACATCAGTTGCGTGGGCGGCAGCCCCAGCGCCCCTGTGTCCAGCACCCGTAATTCACCGTCGCCTTGGCGGGCGAATATGAACTTCGGCTGCACGTTCAACTCCGAAGTGAACGTCCCGCCGTTTTCGTCCGTCTTGGTTATTGTCATGGTCCCTTGCGACGGTTGGACCGGGGAAAGGTCAACCTTGAGGTCCCATAGCTCCGGACCATCGGGAAAGGTCACCGTTACCGGCTGCGCACTCGTCAACGACAGCTCCACCATCTCAATCGCAATGGTGTCTGAGCTGCCATTGCCCGGCAGGTTCGCCGGGTCCTTCCGCCGCACAATCGTATCCGTCGTGCCCTGGTTGGCCGGGTCCAACGGCAACCCTTTGAGTTGGATAATCCCACCCAACGGCGCCGATCCCGGTCCAAAGAAGTCCGCCGGTATCGGGCTGATCGAGAAATCGTAGAACGTGTTCGCCGGGTCCGTCTCCAGCAGGTCCAACCCGGGGATCACGTCACCCAGCGGCGTCGGGTCCACGCAATCTGCGATGCCGTCACCGTCGGTATCCGCGAACCCTTCGTCAACCAGGCCGTCCAGGTCGTTGTCCAGCCCGTCGCAAACCTCTGGGGTGGACGCGGCGTTCAACGGGTCGGAGCCCGCCGCCAGCTCGGCGGCGTCGCTGGCTCCGTCCCCGTCATCGTCCGGGTCAACGCAATCGGCGATGCCGTCGCCGTCCGTGTCCGCGAAGCCCTCGTCAACCTGGCCGTCCAGGTCATTGTCCTGCCCGTCGCACACCTCGGGAGTGGAGGCGGCGTTCAGCGGGTCGGAGCCCGCCGCCAACTCGGCAGCGTCGCTGACGCCGTCGTTATCATCGTCCGGGTCAACGCAATCGGCGATGCCGTCGCCGTCCGTGTCCGCGAAGCCCTCGTCAACCTGGCCGGCCAGGTCATTGTCCTGCCCGTCGCACACCTCGGGAGTGGACGCGGCGTTCAGCGGGTCGGAGCCCGCCGCCAGCTCGGCGGCGTCGCTGACGCCGTCGTTGTCATCATCGGGATCGCAGGCGTTACCTAGCCCGTCGGCGTCAGTGTCGGTCTGATTAGGGTTAGGCGTATTAGGGCAGTTGTCCACCCCGTCAAGGACCCCGTCACCATCTGCATCGGCTGCTTGGCCCTGAGAGCTGTAGGTGGTAAACCCGGTTACGCGATAGGTGAAGGCGCCGCCCACATAGCTCACCACTGTGCAGCGGGAGGTAGGGCAAGGTTCGAACGTGCCGTCGTCATCCAGGTCCACGGTGGGTTCCGGGTTCCCGAATGTCAGGTTGTAGAGGGTCAAGTCCGCGGCTCTATTCAGCCCGGGAGCGCCGGCGCTGTCCACGTAAATCTTATTCTGGGTAATGCTGGTATGAGCGCTAAGGCTCTGGACGCCGCTTCCAATGGCGCCCCAGGCTATCTGACCGATGTCTGATCCCGTTTGGGCCAGCGTGATCTTCGAGTTGGCCGCGTAAGTCGTTCCCGCATCGTTGAAATTCTTGGACTTAAGCGTCAGCCTGCCCGCCGTGGCGGTGACCGAGTTATTTGTCATAGTTAGGGTAGTCGCGTTTAGAGTTGCGTCCCCGCTCCTGACGGTGATGCTGTCGTTGTTCAGATTTGCGGTGGTTGCGTTTATCGCTACCGTACCAAAAGTATCAACCACCGAATTAGCGTTAACGGTTGTGAAGTTGAAGTTAGGCCCGTCCGACGCCTGAAAATCGAACCTGTCAATGATGGTCAAAACGTCGTCGTCTTTGTCATGGAACGCCACCGTTCCGTTTTCCGAGACCCCATAATTTCGCCCGGCCCCTTTCGCCGCCGTCGATGAAGCGAAAGGAATGGAGGCGGTGTTGTATCTGACTAATATCCGCCCGCCTGAGCTTGACCCGGCTTTATACAGGCCGCCGGAGGAATTACCCGCATTCGCCGTGAATGAGCCTGTTCCCGTAAGGCCGTCTGTATCGACGTAGATGGCTCCGCCGCTGCCACCGCTGGAGTCGTCGTTGCCGACAATGGTGCCACCATTAGTCCCGTTCGCTGTTACAACGCCATTCAGCTGGAATAGATTCGAGACGAGAATCCCGATGGCGCCTCCGCCGTTTCCTCTCCTTTGATACGGACTGCAAGTGCTTGCACCGCCGCCCGAACCAGAGATGCTGGGCACCAGTGACGAGTCGTATCTGCTGCCTGGCGGCACAAACGAGTGTCTGCCATAGTAGCCCACCGAACCCTGCCCGCCGTGGCCCGCCCCACTAGCGCTCCCACAGTTTCCGATACCTCCGCCTGGGCCACCTCCCGTGCCGCTGGCGACGCCCAGATATCCTCTGCCAACGGCCGAGATGCTTCCCTCCACAGTAAGGTTGGCCGCATTGATGTAGATCTTGTTATCTAAGGTGGCGTGTAGTTTTCCGCCTCCTCTGTTGTCCACGGTTAGGGTTACGCCCGCGGGAATGGTCAGGTTGTTACAAGTGATGTCGGAGGTGATGGTGGTGTTCACGGCCAGGACGTGATTTCCGTCAGCCGCTCCAAAACAGTCAAACACCGCTGCGCTTGCGCTGGAGCTTGCAAGGCCCAAGGCCAGCGTCGCGCTTAGCGCAAGGGTCAAAAACAGTAATCCCAAAACAGTCAACCTCTTCATCACCGGCCTCCTATTTCTGCCTGCCCTCGGAAAAGACAACAGTTCGCCCAATACGGCGCTGTGCCCGAAATCTATCACCTAACTTAAGTTAATGCAACCATCCCTAACTCAACGTTTCTTAACAGAACCTACATTGTTTCGCCTTGGATTGCTTCCGAATCCACCATGATTACGTGAATTCTTTCACGAATACGAAATCCATTGATTTCCCCTGAAGACCAGCATTATCTCTCAATGAAAAAGACCCGGCTCTCCCGCTCCGGGGAACCGGGCCTCCGCAATTCAAAGCCCCTCTTAGCACGTCTCCCTACCCCTCACACCTCCCTGCCTCCCCTTTACCCCGCCCTGGCCGAAACGTGCTCCTTTATCGCCGGGATCACCTCTTGCCCCAGCAGCTCCAGGCACCGCATCGCCGGTCCGTGCCCCATCGGCCCCTCCCGCGCCCACAGCACCAGCCAGGACGGGTCCACCACGTCCAGCATCGTCTTCAGCTTCCTGGTCACCGTGTCCGGAGACCCCGTGATAACCTGGCCAATCTGCTGCGCGTCCTCGTACCCAATACTGCCGTACGCCGCCTCCGTGATCGAAGCCTTGCTCATCTCCGCCGCCTTGCTCCGGTATCCCGGTGGAGTCCTCCATTGCGCCGGCGACCTCCCGAAGGTGCGCCCTAGCTGCCAGTAGAAATGCCGCCCCTCCTCGTACGCCTTCTCGTCCGTGTCCGCCACGAATATCCGTTGCAGGTATCCGAAGTTGTCCCGCGTGGGCGTGTACCCCTCTTCCGCCGCCGTGTCCTCGTACAGCTTCCAGATGTGGGGCGTCCCCTCCAGCGACGTATTCTGCGCTATGTACGTGTATCTATGCCGTGCCGCCCAGATGATCGTCTCCGGGCTGGTTATCCCCGGCACCCAGATGGGCGGGTGAGGCTTCTGCACCGGCAGCACCCAGGGGTTGATCGTCCTATAGTGAAAATGGTTTCCCTCCCATCGAAACGGCCCCGGCGTCGTCCACGCCTTGATTATGATGTCGTGCGCCTCATTAAACCGCTCCCGGTTGAACGCCGGGTTCACGTTCGCCGCCAGACTTTCCATCCCGTTCCCCCGAACGAACCCACAGATCACCCGCCCGCCGGAGATGGTATCCATCATCGCCACCTCCTCCGCCACGCGCACCGGGTTCTCGTGGATCGGCAGCACGTTCCCCAGCAGCACTATCTTCCCCTTCGTAGTGCTTCGCGCCAGGATGGCGCCTATCAGGTTTATCCCCGGCATCATGTTCAGCGGATTGTTGTGGTGCTCGTTAATCACCACCCCGTCGAACCCCACCTCCGTCGCGTAAACCAACTCGTCCAGGTACATCCCGTATAGCAGGTGCGCCGTGTCTGCGTCGAAGTGGCTGTTCGGGAACCGGAACGACGTGTACCCTAGCCGCGCCGCCTCCTCCTGGGGGTACGCCGAGTAGGCCATCTCGTTGAAAAAGTACACGCCCTTTATCATCTAGCGCTCCTTTGCTTCGGCCCTGTCCGGACCTCGCTGATCGTCGCATCCTGTGACATCCCGCCCTAATTCGGCAGCCAGGCTAGCCCCCTTATCTCGCTGAACTCCCGAGGCAGCTTCTCCCACGTGTCGCCGCCGTTATCGCTGTTGAACACCTGGCCGAAGTGGCTGCAGCACACCAGCAGCTCCGGGTCCGCCGCGTTGGCCGCCACGCACCAGATGGGCGAGTTCGGCGCCACCGGCATCGAAATCGCCTCCCACGTCTGGCCACGGTCCTTGGACCTCTGCACATTCCCCTGCATGCCAGACGGCCCGTCGCCGTTTCCCACAAAGATCACGTTGGGGTCGTCCGCCTTCACCGCCAGCCCGCGGCCGTACACCATGGGGAACGACGCCTTCACGTTCAGCCCCTTCCAGCTCTCCCCCACGTCTGAGCTGACGAACATTTCCATGGGCGTGTTGACCAGCACCGTACCTGGCGCGCCGCTGCTCACCGCCAGCCCGTGGATATCCGGGTCCCCGGGCTCTCCTTCGGCGGCTTTCCGCTCCGCCGTGGCCCCCACCACGCTCCACGTATCGCCGCCGTCCAGACTGCGGCGCAGCCCGTCCACCTCCACCCCTGCCCACACCACCCGCCGGTCCGTCGGGTCCACCGCCACCGTCGTCACCCTGGGAATCCGCACGTTAGGGCACGTCTCCGCCATCTCCACCGGCAGCTTCTCCCACCTCTCCCCGCCGTCCCTCGAACGGAACAGCGCCCCCGGCCGCGTGCCCGCGAACACCGTCCCGCCGTCCGAGGGGTCCACCGCTATGGACCACACCGCGTACTCGTTTAGTTCAGAGTCCAGCCGCCGGAACGTCGCCCCCCGGTCCTCGCTGCGGAATATCCCGTCCCCCGTGCCGGCGTAAACCACCCGGTTCTCAGACGGGTCCGCCGCCACCGTGAACACCTGGCTATCTCCCTCCATCTCCCGCCGCACCTTGGAGAAGCTTGCCCCTCCGTCAGAGCTACGCCACAGCCCCGCCCCTATCGTTCCCACCAGTATCGAGTACTCTTTACCCATCTTCTCACCTCTCCAATTCAAACCCGAGTTTATGGTTGATTCTAGGCAGGGGAATCGCCTCAGTCAACGCGGCCCTTCCCGAAGACTGGGTTCGCCGACAAGATGATTGTTATCATGTGCTCACAGGTACAAAGTCTCAATTAGCCGGAGTAAGCAGATGAACACCACCCCTACCCGCCGTGTCACCTTGAACCCGGAGCAGACCGCCCTGGTCATGGTGGACATGCAAAACGACTTTTGCCATCCGGAGGGCTTCTACGCCAGAAACGGCGACCGAATGGGTTCCATCGGCCTTCAACCCAGCCTGGTTTCCGGTGCGCTTTCACCTATGAAGGAGCTGCTGGCCGCCGCCCGCGCCGCCGGATTATTCGTGATCCACACCCAGATAATCCGTGACCCAGACGCATTCAACACCGTTCAGACGCTACACCAGGTTATGCCGCGCACCTCTGACGCATATAAGGACGCCCCGGGGCAGCCGCCCTTGGTCCCGGGCTCCTGGGGCGCCGACACCCACCGCGACCTCGCCCCCCTCCCCGGCGAGTACACCGTGGTTAAGCGCGCCTTCTCCGCTTTCTACCAGACGGACCTGGAATTGGTGCTGCGCCGCCGCGGTATCCGCTGCCTCGTCATTGCCGGCACCATCACTTACGCCTGCGTTCTACACACCATCTTCGACGCCTACGTCCGCGACTTCGACGTCGTCGTGCCCTCGGACGGCGTAGCGTCCTGGGCGCCGGATTTGCAAGACCCTACCCTGCGCATCGTGGACCTGATTCTTGGCGCCACCCTAACCACGGACGAGTTGGTGCGTCTTCTCTCCGGCGACCGCGCCGGAGCGTTTACCTCCGCCTCGCCGTGATGGCTCCGACCATTACCATCCACCCTTCGCCAGGAAGTCCACCGTCTCCGTCGTCGCCTCCGGTACAATCGGCCCCGTCATCCCCGCCTCCCGGTACTCCTTTAGCCTGGCCCGCACCTCGTCCTCGTCCCCGTAGCACCCCAGGCTCTCCGCCAGCGCGTCCGGAATCAGCTTCGCCCCTTCCAGCGCTTGCGCCTCCGTGGCCGGCCACCGGATAACCTGCTTGATCCGCTGCACCAGCTCCGGGTCCGCCTCGCTGGGACCCTCTATGTGCGGCTGCTGCGCCAGGTACAGCGCCAGCCGCGGCTTCACCGCCTCCAGCAACGCCTTCTTGTCCCGCGAAACCTTCACCGGCAGAATCTTCATCCGGTCTATCTCGTCCAGCGACCGTCCCGCCGCGTCGGCGCCCGCTTTGATCTTGTCCACGGCGCGGCGCACCGCCCCTGACGTGTGGTTACTATTCAGTACCGCCCCGTCGGCCACGCGGCCCGTCAGCCGTAGCATCTGATCTCCCACCGCGCCTATGTACGCTTTCACGTCGTGCGGCCGCGTCCCACCGTGGTCCAGGTACAGCTTCTCCATGTGCACGTAGTCACCGTCGTAGTCCACTTCCTCCTTCATGGATAGCAGCATCCGTACGGATTCGATAACCTCCCGCATCGCCCTGACAGACCGTTGCCGCTTCACCCCCACCCGGGTGGCCAGCGGCTCCCACCATGCCCCCAGCCCCATCACCATACGCCCCGGCGCCAGCAGGTCCAGCGTCGCGAACGTGGACGCCAGCAGCGCCGGGTTCCGCGTCCACAGCGGCAGCACCGCCGATCCTACCCTCACCCGCTCCGTCGCCGCGGCGTACACCGCCATCGGCCCTATGGCGTCCGCCACCAGCCGTGTCTCCAACACCCACACCGAGTCCGCCCCGTGCCGGTCGGCGTACTTCGCCATCTCCACGTCCCGCCGCACGTTCGTCCCCTGTAGCATCAGCCCAAACTTTGGTTCACCTGCCATGTTCTCCTCCTTCACCCGTCATTTACAAAAAATAGCACCCACACTAACAAATGTCATTCAGAGCCCTTTCGTGAGGATCGAAGTATCCGGGTGTGGTGGGAGAGCACATCCAACCTTGGCGCCCACTGCTATTTCCCAGCTCAATTTACTCACAAGCTCTGAATTCGTCCGTGAGCATCGAAGAATCTGTGGGCGGGGGGGAGCGCAATTCCAACCCTTTCGCCCGCATCCCAAGATTCCCCCTACCCCCCCTGCGCCACGAACCCCCCGTACCCCGCTTCCTGCCGCAGCTCCCCGCCCTCCACCAGCACCTCGCCCCGCAGCAGCACCGTCTCTATCTTGCCCTGTAGCGTCCAACCCTCGTACGGCGTGAAGTCCGCCTCCGTGTGCAGTTCCGCCGCCCTCACCGTCCACCGCGCCTCCGGGTCCAGGATCACCACGTCCGCGTCGGCGCCCTGCTCCAGGCTCCCCTTCCGGGGGTACAGCCCGAACCGCCGGGCCGGGTTCTCGCTCAGCGCCTTCACCATCCGCGGCAGCGATATCCGGCCCTTGGCCACCCCTTCCGAATAGGTCAGCGGCAGCAGCGTCTCCACCGAGGGCATCCCGAACGGCACGTCAAATATATTCTCGTCCTCGTGCTTCGTCGCCTCCAGGTACGGCGCGTGGTCGCTGGAGATCGTCTCGATGACCCCGTCGGACACCGCCCGCCACAGCGCGTCGTGCTCCCCGTCCGCCCGCAGCGGCGGCCCAATCTTTCCCAGCGGCCCCCGCGTGTGCATCACCTCGTCCGTCAGCAGCAGGTACTGGATCTGCGTTTCCGCGCTCAGACGCGGGTCCTGCTTCTGCCCCTCCGCCAGCTCCGCCAGCGACTCCCGGCACGTCAGGTGCACTAAGTAAAGCGGGCAATTCAGCACCTTACTTAGACGAATTACCTGCCGCGCCGAAGTGGCCTCCGCCAGCGACGGACGCGTCGGCAGGAAGTCCCCCGGCTGCGTATCGCCCCGCTCAATCGCCCGCTCCTCCAGGTAGTCGATCAGGAAACCGTCCTCCGGGTGCACAATCGCCTGCCCCCCGGCCTTGCTGATAATGTCCATCCCCGCAATCAGGTGGTCAGGGTCAAACATCCTCCCCGCCCCCGTGCGCCGGTAGTCCAGCATAAACTTGAACGACCGCACCCCCAGCCCCAGCACCTCCGGAATCCCCCGTAGCAGCTCCATGTCCGGCCTCAGGCCGCAGTGGATGGCGAAGTCCGTTACCGCCATCCGCTCCGCGTCCTCCCGAAACGCCCTGATGGCGTCCACGAAGGTCTCTCCCGGCGGGCCCCACACGTACGCGATTACCGTTGTCACTCCACCGTGCGCCGCCGACCTCGTCCCTGTTCTCACGTCGTCCACAATGGACACCGGCGTCCGGTTCTTGCAGTGGAAGTGCGAGTCCACCGCCCCGGGCAGCACCAGCTTCCCCGTGGCGTCAATCCTCCGCCGCGCCTCGGAGATCAGGCCCCGCTGCACTACCCCCGCCACTCGGCCGCCCTCAATCGCCAGGTCCGCCTCCAGGACGCTGCTTCCCGTCACCACCAGCCCCCCGCTGATCAGCACGTCTACCGTCATCCCTATACCTCTCTCAAATCCAGGAGGGGAGACCCGGACATAGCCCTGCGGTCTCCCCTCTATCCATCTTCGTTAAAGGTCTTGTCGATGGAATGCTCACCATCTCGCCTTACCGCCCTGCCGATGCTGGCACACAGGAGAGTGCCGGGAACCTGCGTGGCGTCTGCCGGGAGTCTGAGAGCCTGTCCTTCTCAAAGCTGAAGGAGTGTCCCTCAGAATCTCCCCCTACCCCACCATATCGTAGCTCCGCAACAGCTTGCCCGGCAGCGCCTCGGTGCAGTCGTTCCCCTCGAACGTCACCGTCCCGTTTACTATCGTATACCGCAGCCCCGTGGGCTTCTGTATTAGCCGCTTCTCCCCACCGGGGAAGTCGTTCGCATACACCGGGTTTTCGTACAGCAGCCCCAACTTGTCCATGTCGTAAACAATCATGTCTGCCCAACTACCCACCCGCAGCGTGCCGCGGTCCTTGAAGTCCGCCACCCACGCCGGCAGCGCGCTCATCTTGTAGTGCGCCTGCTCCAGGCTCATGATCTCCCGGTCCCTGATCCAGTAGTAAAGCCAGAACACCGGCCAAACGCTGGTGGTTGAGAACCGCGTGTGCGCCCCGCCGTCCGATACCGAGATATGCGTGTTCGGGTCCAGCAGCCGCTGCTCCAGCCCCTTGTGCTCCTCCTCCGTCACCACCAGCGGCAGCGCGAACTCCGTTTCCAACCCCTCGTCCAGCGCCAGGTCCAGGAACGCGTCCAGCGGCGTCTTCCCTACCACCTTCGCTATCTCGGACACCGTCATTCCCTCGTACTGTCCGTTCCGCTCGTGCACCGTTTCCAGCACCCGCAGCCGGTCCCAGTTGGTGCGATGGTGCGGCCAGTCCACCACGTCTTGCCTCATCAGCTCTCGGTTATCCGCGTCCCGGAGCTTCTCCGCCCGCTCCTCCGGCGTGCCTATGAATGGCTGCACCCAGTTGGGCATGAAATCGTAAAGGTTGAACTCTGACAGCTTGAACTGGAATCCCACCACCGGCGGCGTGCACAGGTCCTGCAACACCAACGGCAGCCCCTCGCCCCAGCTCTCTTCCTTCCACTTCGCCAGCTCCCCCGTTCCCGCGGGGTCCATCACCAGCGCGGACAGCGTCCGCCCGCTGGCCCGCATCATCCCCGTCATAGTCCCTAGTATTTCCCGCTGTTCATCTGCGCTCAGCCCATAGCCCATGGTTAGCCCCATGTGTCCAACCCCGTACCCGCTCATCACCTCCGCCAGCGCCACAAACTCCTCCCTGGACGCCACGTGGCTCGGCAGAAAGCTTCCATCCTCCGGCCGGTCCTCCATGTTCTTGTCCAGCGAAAATCCAAACGCCCCCGCCTTCATCGCCTCGTCGAAGAGCTGCCTCATCTGGTTCAGCTCCGCCTCCGTGGCCGACGTCCGCTCCCGCGCTTCCATCATCCCCATCACATAGCCCCGCATCGGCGAAAACGGGAACATCGGCCCCACGTTCAGCCCCAGCCCCTGCCGCTCCAGGCTGTCCATATACTCCGGGAACGTCTCCCAGTCCCACCGTAGCCCCTGACGCATCGACTCCAGAGGTATCGCCTCAATGCGGTTCATCATCCGCATGTTCAGGTCCCGGTCCGCCGGCCTGGTGGGCGCGAACCCAAACCCGCACTCCCCAATCGTCAGCGACGTCACCCCGAACCATCCTGAAAGCGAGGCGTACGGGTCCCAGTTGAGCTGCGCGTCGTAGTGGGTGTGCAGGTCAATGGCCCCCGTGCCCACAATACAGCCAGAGGCGTCTATCTCCTTCGCCCCGCCGGCAGGAATCCTGCCGCTAATTTGCACAATCCTTCCGTCCTTCACCGCCACGTCCGCCTTGAACCGGGGAACGCCGGTGCCGTCCACCACCGTCCCGCCGCGAACTACCAGGTCATACTCAGCCATTCCCGCACCTCTTGATCGGTTAGTTATACGTCCGGCGGCCCTCGCCGCTCAGTCCATTCGAGACACCATTATACGTTCACTTTCCCCTTCGTTCGACCCCTCCACGGCGGCGCGGCAACCCGCGCCCCAACTCCGCTGCTTCCCAATTGACCCCCCTACGCCTTTGTGATAAAACCCACTCAAACCTATCTGGCAAGGAGTTGCCCCATGGACTACAACATCATCTCCGCAGATTCCCATATCGATATGACCTGGATGCCCGGAAACCTCTGGCTAGACCAGGCGCCACCGGACCTAAAGGACTCCGTGCCCCGTGTCGTCGACACCACCGACGGCCCACGCTGGTTCGCCGAGGGCAACGAGCTGGGCGTCTTCGGCGGCGTCGGCTTCGGATTCAACCTCGCCCCCAAGCGTGGCATGTCCACCCGCGTCGATCGCATGCACGATGCCGGCTTCTATCAGGGCGGTCCCCACCCCACCACCCCGGAGCTTCGCCTCAAGGACATGCAGTTGGACGGCATCGACGCCGAAGTGGTTTACGGTATCCTCGCCGTCGGTTTTCTCTTCAAGAACCCGCAGCTCACCCAGTTCGTATACGAGACCTATAACTCCTGGGTGGCCGGGTTCTCCAACAGCAACCCCGGCCGCTGGGCCCCCTTGGCCTGCGTCCCCAACCACAGTCCCCAGGCCGCCGCCGATGAGCTGCGGAGGGCCGCCAGCCTGGGCCTAAAGGGCGCCGACTTCGCCGTCAAGGCCGCCTCAACCCCCAACTGGTACCGCGAGTGGGACGTTCTCTGGGCCGCCGCTGACGAGTGCAACATGCCCATCTCCTTCCACACCACCGGCTACCCCGGCTGGTCCATCACCAAAGAGGCCCTGGAGGCCATACCCGCTGATTACATGCCCGCCTACACCAAGTCCTACAACACCGTTTTCCAAATCGCCGGCGCCGAATTCCTCGCCACCACCATCTGGTCCGGGATCTGTGAGCGCTTCCCCAACTTCAAGTTCGTACTCGGCGAGTCCGGTGTGGGCTGGGTCCCCTTCATCATCAACCGCATGGACGAAGACCTGGACGAAGATTACAGCAAGTTGGAACTGACAATGAAGCCCAGCGACTACTGGCGCCGCCAGGGCTACACTACCTTCCAACACGAGCTCAACGTCGCCCACATGCTCCCCCTCTTGGGCGAAGGCAACGTCCTCTGGGGCTCCGACTATCCCCACGGCGACGGCGTCTGGCCAGACTCCCAGGCCACCCTGGACAACGACCTCGCCGGCATGACCCCCCAGCAGCGCCGCATGGTCACCCGGGACAATGCCGGTCACCTCTACGGCTTTCTTTCCTAGCCCCGCCACCCGCGCCCACTGTCAACAGCAACTACCCAGGAGAGCGCAGTCCTTCCTGCACAGGAAGGATAGGTCCCCTGCCGGGATTCTGAGAGAAGCCGTGAGTTTTTCACTTCTTTCGGATTGGCAGCGTCCCATTGCCCTACGTTAAGCGTCCGCTTAAGTCACGTCATTCCTGTGACAATGAGCCTCCCACGCCTCCAACCCGCTCATCCTGAGGCCCTCGAAGGACGAGCCCATACCGCATTCCGCCTCCCACCATGTCATTCTGAGTCCGCCCGTGAGGATCGAAGAATCTGGGTGCGGGGGGAGAGCAAGTCCTACCGCACTGGGCAGGTGGTTGGGCGCTACCACCCTGTGGCTTCCACTCTTTCATGGCGGCGAGACCGATCGCCACCATCGCTAACAAAAAAGAGGTGGGGCGCCCAAGCGCCCCACCTCAGAAGTTGCGGATTGTCAGCTTGGGGTGCTAATCAGCCAGGCCCCCTGCATCTTTGTGCTCGTCTGGGTGCGCGGGGTTCACCACTGTGGCCTTCGGGCCATCGCGATCGGTAACCACGCGGACTCCAATGGCTCGGCCCGCCACTCCGCTGGGGTTTACCTCAGTAATCGTTCCCTGGGCCGGTCGAGACTCCTGACCGTTGCCCGGGCTGGCGTGGTGCCCCGAAGGGTTAACTTCCGTAATCACGCCCTGTGCCGCCAGCGCCGTGGACGCCAGCAAAACGTTCCCAACTACCACCGTCCCAACTATCATCGCTACTTTCTTTAGTCGCAATCTTGCCTCCGTTGTTGGCTAATCTGTACGCCAGCGAAAAATACTGTCTCCTGACAACCTACCATATCCATTCCCTTAACTCAATCCGTTGGCCGCTCTATACACCCACGGCTTCACCATTAATGTAGGTTCCGTTAATTAACGGTAACTGATCCCCTCGACGCCATAGCGCCGCCGCACCCGTCCGCTTGGCCTGGTTCCCTCCGTCGCCCTCACGTGCCGCGGCCGTTGGGGAAACCCTGAACCAACTGTTGGGCAGCCCCAGGCCCACTCCAGGGGTAGCCCCCTTCTGGCCCTCCCGGCCATTGCCTACACTCTTATTAACCGGTGGCCGTGGTCCCTTGGGCTCGTGCCCGGCAGGATGGCGGCTAGACCCTACGGCTGGCGTGGGTGACCCTGCGCCGGGCGCCGCCCGCCCCAGGGTGGGCGTTGAAGAGGAGGCATGTCGCTCTTTCACACGCTGACGCGTCTCCCCACGTGGGGAGCGGCCCTCCCTCTCGTTTTGGGCGCCGCCGGTCTGGCGGCGCTGCTCTCGGGATCGGCGGTCACCGGTGACAACCCTGCGGTTGTCCAGGAACCCCTGACCATTTCTCCCGAAACCGGCGGCGCCAGGCTCGTTCTCTACGATGGAACCTCCACCGACCTGGTCATCTTTAACAACGACACCAGTTTCGCCGGCGCGGCGGAGACCTATCCCGGCGACTCCTATGCCATCAAGCTCCTTCTCAGCAACATGTCCAACGCCGACGTCATCCAGCGAATGACCATCGACGCCCCCGAAGGCTTTACCTTCGACGTGGATGGCGGCGAGGCCATCTCCGTATCCCAGGAGCAGGCCGCCACCTTCCTGATCCGCGTCGATACCGGCACCAACGCCGATGGCGTCCTCACCAACGACAACTCTGACCAGCCCCTTGATGATGAGCTCCGAATCAAAATCGGCGTCGGTCCCCAGGTCCTCCCCGGCTTCTACCGCATCGCCTTAGACATGGCCCAGTTCTAAACCATTGCCTCCAAAACAGATAGATCATCCCTTGAAGGAAACTCATCAAGGAGGAGTCCAGAGGGGGACACCCCCCTGGCGGGAGTCTGAGGGTGTCCCTCAGAAAAACTTCTAACAACCCTTCGGGGCGGGTGGGTGGGAACCACCAACCTGTGATTTTCAATCCTTCGTGGTGACCACACCCATCTCATCGACTTAATAGTCCCAAACCGGCCGGCCCAAGACAACCGAAAGCGAGGAGTCCAAATGATAACTACAGCCACAACCACAGCCTGCGACCTGGAACTGGGGACCTTGGTGGAGTACCTGCTGGGAGACCCGCTGCCCCAGGCGGACCAAGTCTGGCGCCACATCTCTCAACACTGCCCTCGGTGCGTTGGCAGGTTGAGGGACATGAAACACCTGCTGGACCTCTCCTTGGGGTCCCAATTGCGCGCCTAGGCCGGGACATGGTTGCCTTGGGAAATAACCTCCCAACCCTTGACATAACCGCTGCTGCTCGGCAATGTGGTGAGGCGCTAACCGCGGCTCGCCAACCATTGCCCGGAGGTCTGCCCCATGTCCGCCTCACCACAGGAGCCCCTTTCCAAAGACGTAACACTTTCCAACGGTCTCAACATGCGCTACTACCAGTGGCCCGGCGAAGGACCCAACCTGATATTCCTCCACCCTTCCTCCGGCTACGGCCGCATGTGGGACCAGACGGCCCCCCATCTCAGCGGCCGGATGCAGGTGTTCGCCCTGGACCAGCGCGGCCACGGCGATACCGGCCGCCCCGATGGCTCATACACCGCAGAGGAGTACGCCCAGGACCTGCACCTTTTCATCACCCAGTTGGGATTGGATAAGGCCATTGTCGCCGGCCATTCGCTGGGCGGCCGGGTCGCCCAGGTCTTCGCCGCGGAGCACCCGGAGCAGACCCAGTCCATTATCCTGGTGGGCGGTCCCCACTACAGCAACTTCTTCCAGGAGCGCCACCGCGCCGACGCCGTTCTCCAGGGCGCGGAACGTATGCGGGCCTCACAGACCCACTTTGCCTCCGAGGACGAGGCTCTCGCCTACTTCAAGGCGTACCGCCCCACCGATTCAGACCACGCCTTGCGGCATCGCATCCGTTACAACTGCCGCACGCTGCCCAATGGCGGCCTCGAAACCAGCTACGATAACGTCCGCGTCGCCCAGGGTTTGGCGCACATGGCCGACGACCTAGCCGTCTACGCCTCCAGAGTCCGTTGTCCCGTGGCCATCATCCGCGGCGGCGGCAGCACCCACCTCACCCAGGAGGAAGCCCACCGCCTGGCCGCCTTCTGGAACGACGCCCGGGTCATGGAAGTGGACGGCGACTACACCCTGGAGGTCGAAAACCCGGAAGGTCTGGCCCTGGCCATCCTGGACTTCTGCCAGGCCACTGTCTCCGTCTAGCCCCCCGGCTGCACCAACTCAATCATCACATCGTCCGGCCCCTTCACATACGCAATCAGCGCACCGCTGGCCATCTGCGTCACCGGCAGCAGCACCTCCACACCGCGGCTGCTCAACCGCTCCAACGCACCTTTAATATCGTCCGTGTCTAGCCCGAAATGCTCCAGTCCCCAGTGGTACTCTGAAGACCCCACTGGCAACGGCTGCCCCGTGGGCGACCCGCTCATGTTCACCGTGGCTCCCCCCAGCTCCATCCTGATCGCCACCGAGTCCCCCAGCCCCTTCCCCTCGCTCAGGATCTTCGCCTCCAGGTGGTCCACATACCACTGCGCCGCCTTGTGCGGCTCCGGGCTCCTCAGGTGAATATGATTCACGCGAAACATTCTTCTTACCTCCTATACTTTCTCTTTTGATATTCCCAGACCTATTTGGTGAACCGAGTGTACGCAATGAGGATTTCCGAGTCGACTAGTTGAGTTGCTCGACCCGGGCCTTTATTCGTCGTAACGTGCGATCAGTCCCCCACGACATCATCATCCTGAGTATGGGTGACATTAGTACCAAGTAGATACGGAGCCACGCCGACACGGCCATTCTTATTGTCTCTTGGGCCAGGGTAATCCGGGTGATGCCATCAACAGGTTCGAGTGTAATCTCTGTAGATACATCGGAATCGGCCGAGACGGACGGGCTGATTAGTCCACGCGTTTTGACAAAGCTCTTAACCTCGAATGCTAGAAACTCATTCGGTTTTACCTCTTTTAAGGTGACATGTGCCAACATGCGTGCGGTGATACCGGGCCTTTTACGGCGCCACTCAAATTCGAGTGATAGGCCTGCAAAGGCTGTGTGGTCGTCAGTTCTAACATCCACCTGATTGTAATGATCCAACCCGCTCCATTCCTGGAAAACCGCGGGGTCCGCCAGGTAGCTAAACACCCTGTCGGGTGGGGCCTGGACTTCAATGCTTCTATTAAACCGTCTCATCCGCCCTCTCCCATATCAACGGGAATTTCCCATCTGGGCTTGTCTCAGCCCTCAAGTGGTGCATAAATAGGATGGAGTCGACATATCTGAGCCTTTGGAGGGATGAGATCTCGTAGCCCAATGTCGGCACTTACCCCCTATTGTAGGGCGGTTTCTTGCGCCGCTTCGCCTCAGTGCGGCGCCGCCGCCGTCAGCGTCACCCTAGGCCCGCCGGTCCAGCCTGTCAACCGCCGTAAACCACCCCAAATTGCCCCGGCGGACCGGCGCAATTGTCCAGACGCCAACCGATTGACAAAAATTTCACAATGTTGTAACTTTCAAAAACCAACGGTAGGCATCTTTAACACCCAGATGTTTCACCCTTCCATAGGACACAATACATTGGTTGTTATGGATTCCGTACTTGAGTAACCTATATATAGCCTGTATTCGACGGCACCGGGGCATCCTTCGGACCCTCGTCTCAGCTTCATCGGTTGCGGGCGAATTTTCCCCTTGGGCCATTACGCCGTCCCTCCCTGCCCGCCACCATAGCCGGACCCGCGTTGGAGGACTGTGACCCTTCCCCAGGACGTTGGCCTCTACCGCCGCGAATTCGAGCACGATAGCTGTGGCGTCGGCTTCGTGGCCCGCGTCTCCGGCGTGCCGGGGCACGATATTCTTCGCATGGCCCTGGAAGGTGTATCCAACCTGACCCACCGTGGCGCCATCAGCGCCGACGGCAAGACCGGCGATGGCGCCGGCGTCCTCACCCAGCTTCCCTACCACCTCCTTGAGCGGGCGGCGTCTGAGCACGGCATCCCCTTCCCGAAACGCCACCAGGACCTGGCCCTTGGCGTCCTCTTCCTTCCTTCCAGTGACCTGCAATCGCGCCGCAACGCCCAGCTACTGGCTGAACGCGCCGTACAGGAAAACGGCCTCACCCTCCTGGGCTGGCGCACCGTCCCTGTAGACCCCTCCGCCTTGGGCGACCAGGCCCGCCAGTCCATGCCCTTCATCTCCCATCTCATGGTCGCCCGGCCCTCCTCCATGGACCGCCGCCGCTTCCGCTTGGCCCTATTCCTCGCTCGCAAGCAAATGGAGGCTCGCGCCGCCGCTGAGCAATTGGAAGACTTCTACGTCACCTCCCTGTCAGACCGCAGCGTCGTCTACAAGGGCATGATGGCCGCTTCCCAGTTGGATAGCTTCTTCCTGGACCTGCGGTCTCCGGAGTACCTCACCGCCCTCGCCCTCTTCCACCAACGCTACTCCACTAACACCTTCCCCACTTGGCACCTGGCCCAGCCATTTCGCTTCTTGGCCCACAACGGTGAAATCAACACCCTGCGGGGAAACCTCAACTGGTCCCGCGCCCGTGAGCCCCAGCTTAGCCTTCCTGACAGGCCGGATTCCGCTGAGGAACTGTCACCCCTCTGCCAGCCCAACGGCTCGGACAGCTCCGCCCTGGACAACGTGCTGGAGGCCCTGGTGCACGGCGGCCGTTCCCTCCCCCACTCCGTGGCCATGCTCATCCCAGAGGGTTGGGAGAACATGCCCAACATCAGCCCTCGCCTTCGGGCCTTCTACCAGTACCAGGCCGGCATAACCGAACCTTGGGACGGCCCCGCCGCCATCGCTTTTTCAGACGGCGTCATGGTGGGCGCCACCCTGGACCGCAACGGCCTACGCCCCTCCCGCTACAAGATCACCTCGGACGGCATCGTCGTCCTCGCCTCAGAAGTCGGCGCCGTTCCGCTGGCGGACTCACGCGTCGTGGAGAAAGGGCGGCTCGGTCCCGGGCAAATGATCGTAGTGGACACCGCCAGAGGGCGAATCCTCAAGGACCGGAGCATAAAGAACACCCTGGTGCGCCGCCGACCTTATCGTGAATGGCTTGACTCCAACCTGGTCTCCCTGCCCGCTCCTGCCGTTGCGCCCGTTGACGTCCCGGTACCATCGCCTGATCAACGCCTTCTTCGGGCATTCGGCTTCACCACTGAAGATCTCAGCATCATGCTGGCCCCCATGGCCAAAGGCACGGAGCCCACCGGCTCCATGGGTGACGATACCCCCTTGGCCATCCTTTCCACCCAGGCCCGGCCCCTCTACTCCTATTTCAAACAGCGCTTTGCCCAGGTCACCAACCCCCCCATAGACTCCCTCCGGGAGCAGCTCGTCATGTCCCTGGACACCTATCTGGGAGCCCGGGGAAACATGCTCGAAGAATCGCCTGATCGCTCTCGCCTGCTCCACCTTAAATCCCCCGTACTTACCAATGATGACATGGAGGCCGTCAAGCACCTAACAGGCGTCGGCTTCACCTCTTGTGTTCTATCCTGCCTCTTTCCCGCGACCATAGGACCCCAGGCACTTAGGCCCGCCGTCGAACACCTCTGCGACCAGGCCGTCGACGCCGTCGACCAGGGCTGCGATGTCCTGGTCCTCTCGGACCGCGGCGTTGACGCCAACAACGCCGGCATTCCCATGCTCATGGCCTTGGGCGCCGTGCACCACCGCCTCCTCCGCGAAGGCAAGCGCATGCGGTGCTCCCTGGTCTGTGAGACCGCCGAAGCCCGTGACACCCACCACTTGGCTTGTCTCATCGGGTACGGCGCTGCCGCGGTGAACCCTTACCTCGCCTTTGCCGTCGCCGCGGACCTGGCCCACCAACCTCCCGCTGACCCCCTCTCTCCCGCTGAGGCCGTCGCCTCCTACAAAAAGTCCTTGGAAAAGCAGATCCTCAAAGTGATGTCCAAAATGGGCATCTCTACCCTCAGCGGATACATGGGCGCTCAGCTATTTGACGTCGTCGGCGTTGATCGGGATGTGGTCAAGACCTGCTTCGAAGGGACCGTTTCCCACCTGGACGGCGTCGGCTATGACGGCATTGCTAGCGAGACGCTGGCTCGGCACCAGCGCGGTTTCTTTACCGAGGTCAAGCGGCTGGACGACTGGGGATACTACCGCTACCGCCGTGACGGTGAGACCCATACCTACAACCCCCAGATGGTCCGCGCCCTCCACCACGCCGTGGATAGCGATGACACGGACCAGTATCTCGTTTTCAAGGAATTGGTGCAGGGTCAGCCTCCCGTCAACATCCGTGACCTTTTGCGAATGACGCCCCTGGCAGACCCCGTGCCGTTGGACGAGGTGGATCCCGCCACCCTGATAGTACGTCGCTTCGCCAGCGCCTCCATGTCCCTCGGCGCTCTCTCCCCGGAGGCCCACGAGGCCTTGGCCATCGCCGTCAACCGCATCGGCGCCCGCTCCAACACCGGCGAAGGTGGTGAGGATCCACGGCGCTACCGCCAGGTTATCGGCGATGGCGATTCCGCCAACTCCCGCAGCAAACAGGTGGCCTCCGGCCGCTTCGGCGTCACGCCGGAATATATCGCCATGGCGGACGAGCTGGAGATCAAGATGGCCCAGGGCTCCAAGCCCGGCGAGGGTGGGCAACTTCCTGGCCACAAGGTGGTGGAGCACATCGCCGCCATCCGCTACACCCAGCCCGGCGTCACCCTCATCTCGCCGCCACCCCACCATGACATCTATTCCATTGAGGACCTGGCCCAGCTCATATTTGACCTCAAGGCCGTCAATCCCAGGGCTCGGGTCTCCGTCAAGCTGGTGGCCGGCTTTGGCGTCGGCACCATCGCCGCCGGGGTCGTCAAGGCCGGCGCTGACGTTGTCCACCTCAGCGGCCACGACGGTGGCACCGGCGCATCCCCATTCTCCTCCATCAAAAACGCCGGCATGCCCTGGGAGCTCGGTCTCGCCGAGACCCAGCAGACCCTGGTGCTCAACGGTCTGCGGGACCGCGTCATCCTCCGTAACGACGGCGGTATGCGTCACGCCAAAGACGTCATGGTCGCCGCCCTTCTCGGCGCCGAGGAGTACTCCTTCGGCACCTCTGCCCTGGTGGCCATCGGCTGCCAGATGGCCCGGCAGTGCCACCTCAACACCTGCCCCGTGGGCATCGCCTCACAGGACCCCGTTCTCCGCGCCAAATTCACCGGCAAGCCGGAACACCTCATCCGATACTTCTTCTTTGTCGCTGAGGACCTGCGCCGGCTCATGGCCTCCTTGGGCGCACGCTCAATGGATGACCTTATCGGCAGATCTGAACTGCTGGAGCAGGTTGACGTTCCGGATCACCCCAAGGCCGGCTACCTGGACCTCTCCCCCATCATCGGCCGGGCCGGTCTCACCGGCCTGACAGAAATTCGGTGGAACAAACAGCCCAAGACCCCGGCGGCAGATGCATTGGAGCAGCCGCTGATTGACAAACTCTCCCTTCTCATTGGCGGCGGCCCTCCACTGAGGCATCACGCTGACATTCACAACCAGGACCGCGCCGTCGGCGCCCGCCTCTCCGGCGAGATCGCCTTCCGTATCGGGGACCAGGGGTTGCCCGATGATTCCATTGACTTTCACCTCCGCGGCGCCGCCGGCCAGAGCTTTGGTAGCTTCCTCGTCCCAGGCGTTCGCCTGACCCTGGTGGGCGAGGCCAACGATTACGTGGGCAAAGGCGTTCGCGGTGGAGAGCTGGTCCTCAGGCCCCCACCCGACGCTGCCTTCGCTCCCCACGACGCCGTCATCCTTGGCAACACCGCCCTATACGGCGCCACCGGCGGGCGGCTCTTCGCCGCCGGAAAGGCCGGCGAGCGCTTTGCCGTTCGAAACTCCGGCGCCTGGGCTGTCGTCGAAGGCGCAGGACACCATTGCTGCGAGTACATGACTGGCGGCGTGGTAGTTGTTCTCGGCGAGACCGGCTACAACTTCGCCGCCGGTATGTCCGGCGGCATCGCCTACGTTTGGGACCAGCACGGTAACTTCCCCGAGAGGCTCAACCGCGAAATGGTGGAACTCCGCCGCGCCCAGGACCACGATGACCTTCAGCTTCTCCGCGCCCTCTTGGAGCGCCACGTGGAACTTACTGAGAGCCCTCGCGCCCAGGAGATCTTGGGCCGCTGGGAGCATGAAATCTCCCGCTTCTGGAAAGTTTCCGCCAAACTCCCGCTGGCGGCTCCCGTCCTACGCGATGAGCAGCACGCCCTCCGTGACGCTCGGCTCCATCCTGCCCCCGCCGCGGACTAATCCCCTACCGGATCCGGCCCCTCGCCCCTACCTCCCACACCGTCTCCAACATCCCGTTTCGCACCGCGAAAAGGTGCGAGTGCAAATTCACCGTCGTGTCGTTGTGCCCCGGCACCAGTTCCACCTTGTCCCCTGGCCTAAGCTGTCGGCTGTCGGCGTCCGTCAACCGCACCGTCAAGTGCTCGTCGGACGTTCCCCCCACCTCAACCCCAGGCAGCCCCAACACCAGCGGCGGCCACTGGTCCGTCGAAATCGCCTTCATCCCGGAGTCCAGTATCGCCCGCTCCTCCGTTGGCCGGCTCACCACGGACGCCAGCACCGTGCCCGCGTTCTCAAAGTCCTGCGTCACCTTGCGGTACGCCGCGTCCATGAACACATAGGACCCCGCCTGCACCTCCGTTATCCCTTCGTAATCGCCTGTCACGTTATACGTCGCGGTGCCCCCCGCCGAAACTATATCCACCGGCAGACCCTCCCGGCGTATCGCCTCCGCCGTCTTCATCAGCCACCCCATCGCCTCCCGGGCCCGTGTCGTCCGCTCCTCCAGGTCCGCCACGCTCTGAAGATGCCCTTCGTACCCGCTCAGGCCCCGTAGCTCCAGCCCCGGCGCCCTGGCCACCGCCTTCGCCAGCTCCACCGAAGCCTCCCCCGGCGCCACCCCGCAGCGGTTCTGCCCCACGTTCACGTCCACCAGCACCCCCAGCTTCACCCTCCACTCCGTCGCAGCCTCCGACAGCTCCCTAACGTTCGAACCGTCGTCCACCGTCACCTTAACGTCCGCCCGCCGCCGCAGGCTCATCAACCGGCGAATCTTCGACGCACCAACAATCTCGTACGTAACCAGAACGTCCCCTATCCCCGCGTCCACCATCACCTCCGCCTCGCCCAGCTTTTGGCAGCACACTCCTATCGCTCCCGCGGCCAGTTGCCGGTGCGCTATGGCTGGCGTCTTGTGGTGCTTCATGTGCGGCCTCAGAAACGCCGGTCGGCCAGATAAATAGTCCGCCATCTTGGATATGTTCCGTTCCATCGCATCCAAGTCCACCAGAAATGCCGGCGTCTCCAGCTCTTGCTTCGGCGTGCCGGGCAGCACCCCGGCGCTGTAATCAATCGACATCTTCCCTCCTCCAACCTCCCCGCCTTCGGGAAGAAGCCGAGTGTAGCAATGGCCATTGTGCGGCGCAACGCGCCCCTTCCTTGGCAACACTGACTCAAATACTTCCGTTGACACCGCACATGCCCCTGTTTACACCCCTCCCAACCCGCCGAGGGTTGGATAAGCCCCGGGAACCGCGGCACTCAATTACGTCTGCTGTTCTCGGACGCACCGGCCCGGCGAGCAAGAATTTGAGGAGGGGAACATGGAGGGACTTGCCTTTATCCTTATTGGTGGCGTCCTTTTCTCTCAGTCTTGGCACCTTCTGGGACTCTACTCGGATGGCCGCACGGTGGGCCTCTTTGTCGGTGTCTTGGGACTGGCGCTCCTCATCGCCCTCACCGTGGACCCCCTGGTTTTTGTCGGCGGTAACGTGAACGCCAACCCGGTAGCGGAGATTGGGGTCATGAAGATCCTCATCCTTGCTTGGGCTGGCTACGCCATCGGCGTCGCCGCTCACGGCCTGTGGGACTTTGATGACCGGGCCATCGGTTTCTACGGCGCCTTCCTCACCGCCGTCTCTGCCATCTCCCTCGTCTACTTCAGCGTTAAGCTTTACGATGCTTACGGTGACGGCATTGGCGCTGCCTTCTCCGTGGTCACCTTGATCCTTGCCGGCCTGGCCGCCATCATCTTCTTCTACCTGGCGGTTCCCTTCGCCATCTTAAGACTGGTTGCCGGCTGGTTCCTCCTATTCGGCTCTTCCGCCGTCGTGGCCATCGGGCTTGCCATCGCCACCACTCTCATTGAGGTTGATTAGCCGCGCCGTCAACCTGTTCGTCAATCCGCTCTCGGATTGGCGTGGCTCCAAAGAGCTATGCGTTAATAGCTCGCTCTCTCTTATTCGCGGGGGGAAGGTATGACTAGCAATCCGGCGGTTGATGCTCTTCTTTCCGAAGCCGAGCGCGAAGTCGGTCGCTTCGAATGGGACGGCACCTTTGCGGACTACCTCCGCATGGTCATCCAGAAACCCGCGCTGCCCAGGGTGGCCCACAAGCTGGTCTACGATGCCATCATCGATCCCGGCCAGGAGGAGTCACCCTCCGGCCAGCCCGTGTACAAACTCTTTAGCGATCAGATTTTTGGCCTTGATGAAGCCTTGGCTAACATCGTTCGCTACTTCTCATCCTCCGCCAACCGTCTGGAAATTCGCAAGCGCATCCTCCTGCTTCTCGGTCCCCCGGCCAGCGGTAAGTCCTCCGTCGTCGCCCTCATAAAACAGGCGCTGGAACGTTACACCCGCACCGAGCCCGGCGCCGTTTACGCCATCAAGGGCTGTCCTATGCAAGAGGAGCCCCTCCACCTCCTCCCACACCGGCTACGGCCTCAGCTCATGGAAGACTACGGTATCTACGTGGAGGGCGAGCTCTGTCCCAGGTGTCGCTACGTCCTTCGAACGCAACACAAAGGTAAAATATCGGAGATGCGCGTAGAGCGCGTCGTTTTCTCTGAGCATGAGGCCGTCGGCATCGGCTATTACGTCGCCACCAACCCCCATCCCGCTGACGCCTCGCTGCTGGTGGGTAGCGTGGACACCAGCCAGTTGGCTGGCCAGCGCCCCGAGGTTGCCGGCAGGGCCTTTCGCCTGGACGGAGAGTTCAACGTCGCCAACCGCGGCGTCATGGAGCTGGTTGAGATCTTCAAGGCGGACCGCCACCTCCTCACCACCCTTCTGGGCTTGGCCCAGGAGCAGCTTATTAAGCTGGAGCGCTTCGGCTCCGTCTATGCCGACGAGGTCGTCATCGGCCACTCCAACGAGGGCGACTTCGAAGAGTTCAAGTCAGAGACTCACTCCGAGGCCCTCAAGGACCGTATCATTGAGGTCCGTATCCCCTACAACCTCCGCGTTAGCGACGAAGTCAAGATCTACCAGAAGATGCTGGCCAGCAGCGGCTTGGAAGACGTCCACCTGGCGCCCCTCACCCTGCCCTCCATGAGCATCTTTGCCGTCCTCACCCGCCTGTCCCCTCCTCCCAGGCAGGGTATGCGAGAGCTGGACAAGCTCCGCCTCTATGACGATCAGCCCGTTCCCCACTTCTCCCTGGACGACGTCGCCGCTATTCGGCGAAAGCACCCGGAAGAGGGGATGAACGGCATCTCCCCTCGCTACGTTATGAACCGCCTCAGCACCGTGGCCACCTCGCCAGACGTGAATTGCGTCTCGCCCCTCAACGCCCTGGACAGCCTCTGGCGGGGACTGGGCGAGAACATCAGCCTGGAGACGGAAGATCGGGCCAAGTACGTCGGCTTTGTCAGGGACGCCGTGGAAGAGTACAAGGAGCGCGCCGTTCAGCAGGTCCAAAAGGCCTACGAAGAGGGCTTCGAGCAGACCGCAACTGACCTCCTGGCTAATTACTTGCAAGACATTAACGCCTACTGCAACAGTCAGCCCACCCGGTTCAGCGCCGCCGCCGCCGCACGGTTCGGCAACGAGCGCGACATGCGGGAGATGGAGAAGCATCTGCGCATCTCGGACAAAGACCGCGCCAAGTTCCGCCTGGAAGTCCACCAGTTCTTCTCCAACCTGAAGGGCCGGAACGTAAGGTTTGACTACACCGTGGAGCCCCGCATCAAAGCCGCCATAGAGGCCCGCCTCTTCCCTGACCGGCGTAGGCTGGACAGCACCCTTACGGCGCCTCGCTCCCAGCGCAACCGGGTGGAGTGGATGCGCCGCCGTAGCGCCGTCTACAATCGCCTCGTCAACTCCTACGGCTACTGCCCCCAGTGCGCCGAAGACACCATCGAGTTCGTTGGCCACGTCCTCAAAAGCCGCCAGACCATGAAGATACTCAGTGGCGAGGCCATTGAATGGCTCTGGGACCTCAACCCCTCTGCTCCGGCCCACCCCACCTCCGACGAACAACCGGACGCCCAACCCGCCTCGTCGCCCCCAAATTAGACCTATACCGCTCCTATTCCCGCTCATCCTGGGGCTCTCGAAAGAGAGCAGCGAGCCAACCCGGAATTGTTAATTCCCGGCGCTGCCCGTCTAAGCCGGAAGATGGGATCCTTCCGAAAGTTGAGCGGCCAAGAGAGTCATGGCATTGCCTCGAAAATAGCCCAGCCCGGCCTTTGAAAAAGTGGTTCCTACCCCCAATCAGCACCAACCGTACAGGAGAGTGCAGGGAACCCGGGTTCCCTGCCGGGAGTCTGAGGGTGTCCCTCAGAAAATCTTTTTAAAAACTTTACTGGGCGGTCGTGGGTGGGCACCACCAACCTTCGATTTGTAGCCCTTAGGGACGCCCAACCTTCGCCCCCCGCTAATCGGCCCCAGAGGACCTGTCCGGCGGCTTGCTTGCCACTTCCAGCCCCAATTTTCATGCGCGGTGGTGCCGGTGGCAACCGGCATGCGGGATTCTTATGAAAATAAGCCTCCTACGCCTCCAACCCTCTCACCCTGAGGTTCTCGAAGGACGAACCCATACGGCATACCGCCCTCCACCATGTCATTCTGAGCCCTTCCGTGAGGCTCGAAGAATCTGGGTGTGGTGGGAGAGCACATCCAACCTTGGCGCCCTGCCTCGCCGTTCCAACTTAATTCGTTCCCAAGCTCCGAATTTGTGAGCTCTTGATCTCTCCGGCATTTGCTGCTTCACCGCATCCCGCATTGAACGCCCGCATAAGCAATGTCATCCCCCATGGTTCCGGTCGCAACCGCCATGCGGGATTCCCTTCCTAAAAACCCGCATGCCCCGAACCGCTCAAAGGGCTGGTGGCCAGGAGCCCGCACATACCCTTACGGCGTCACCAGTACCTGCAACCCGCCTCCCGCCTCTGACTGGCCCAGCGGAATGTGTCCCTCTACCTCCAGCGTCTCCACTAGTCCGCTCTGCATGTCGTAAAGCAGTATTCGCTTGATCCCTAAGCCCCGGGGCGGCGACGAGCCCGCCATCCCCACCACCACCATTCTGCCCGATTGGTCAATCACCACCGAACTCACGTCCGGCCCCTTCGGCGCCGTGAACAACGTCTCCGTGGCGCCGTCCGGCGCCATCCTCAGAATCTCCAGCTCAATCTCCCGGCCACCTGGCTCGGCCCAGTAGATCGCGTCGTCACCGTAATACAGGCTGCCGGGCCAGGGCCACGTCGCTTCCAAATCTAACCTCGGCACAGACCGGCTGCTCCTCACCTCCCCCGTCTGCGGGTCATGCTCCCTCAGTTCGGACCCCTCAATCGAGACCAGCTTCCCTCCCACCGCTCGTAGCTTCGGCGTCGTGTTCAGCAGCAGCACCGCCACCCCAGCCCCCAGCTCCTTCACCATCAACCGGCCTCCACCGGTCACCTTCCCAAACAGGTCCGTCTTCACCTCGCTCTTGAAATAGATCATGTCCTCGAAGATCGTAAACCACTCCGCGTTAATGTCCGTCTCCGAAATCCGCCGGCCCGTATCTGGATCAAGCTGCTCAATGCTGAAGTGCGTGTCCTTCGCCGTCCAGTCCGCGCCCCAGTCGCGAATTGTGAACAGCCTTCCGTCTGAGGTGATTGGCTGAATCCCGCTCTTGGCATAGCTGGGCGAGCTTATAGATTTGACTAGCTCCTCCCTTTCCAACTTTGGCACGTAACGTACAATCCCTTTTCCGCTCGTCTCCCAGGTGATGTCGCCGCTCGTAGTTGGGAGTCGCTGTGTGTCTGTCCCAAAGCTGACCCTGTAGAACAACTGCACCGTGCCGGGTGCCAACGCATCGCTCACCGAGTCATCCTCCGCCTCGCCCCCACCCTCGCCCTCCGTCACCTCCGCCGTTGGCGTCTTCTCAACGAGGTCGCTGGGAGAGCCCCCGCCAGTTGTTGACTCCGCCACGTCAACCGAATCGCTCACCGGCGCCGATTCGCGCTCCGCCCCATCACCACCACACCCCGCAATCCACGCGGTGGCCAGGATCACTGCCAACCCTACTATCAACGGAGCTCTCAACGGCCCGGATTCTCCTCCGCTAGGTTTGCGGCTCGCCGTCGCTCCCGCTCCTGGGACCATGATCGCGGGCGAGGTGCTATCTCCATGTTAGTAGCGCAACTTAACCCGCTGACAGGGATTGGGCTCTAGATTTGGCAGGGACAATCCAACCTTGATATGTGCCCCCCCTCTCCCTACCCCGCCACCGGGTCCATCGGCAGCTTGTCCGCCAGCCCCATAGCCCCCTCGAACGCCGCCGCCGCGGACAGCAGAAGATCCTCCCTCGCCCACGGCCCCACCATTTGCAACCCCACCGGCAGCCCGTCGCTGGTAAACCCGCACGGCACCGATATCGCTGGGCTGGCCGTCAGCGTCACCGCGAACGTTATCAGCGCCCACGCTATGTAGTTGTCCAGCTCCACGCCTCCTATGTGCGTCGGATACCGCACGTCCACGTCGAAGGGCGGCACCGACGCCGCCGGGCACAGCAGCAGGTCGTACCGCTCAAAAAACTCCGCCGTCCGGTGGTACAGCTCCCCTCGGGCCCGCTCCGCCCGGGAGATCTCATCCGCCGTCAGCTTCAACCCCTTCTCTATGTTCCAGATAACCTCTGGCTTGAGCTGGTCCCGGTGCGTCTCCAGCATGGGCGCGTACGTCGCCACGAAGTGCGCCGCCCGAAGCGTCTGAAACGTCTCCTCCGCGTCACGAAAATCTATCGTCGCCTCCTCCACAGTGGCCCCCAGCCCTGCAAAGGCCCTGGCCGCCTCGGCGCACACCTCCTGCACCTCCGGGTCCACCGGCGCTATCCCCAGGTCCCGCGTGAACGCCACCCTCTTTGGCGCCGAAGCATGGTCCACTGCCTCAACGAACGGCCTGCTTGGCGCCTCCAGGCTGATCGGGTCCCCCGGGTGCCGGCCCGCCTGCGTATCCAGGAAAAGCGCCACGTCCCCAACGTTGCGGCCCATGGGTCCCTCCACCGAAAGCGACGAGAAAGGCAGTCCCTTCGGCCCGGTGGCTACCCGGCCCGGCGACGGCCGCAGTCCCACCACGGAGCAGAAGCTGGCCGGCAATCGAAGGCTTCCTCCCAGGTCGCTGCCCGTGGCCAACCACACCTGCCCCGTCGCCAGCGCCACCGCCGAACCGCCCGACGACCCGCCGCATGTCATCTCCGTGTTCCACGGGTTGCGCGTCTTCCCGAACACCTCGTTGAACGTGTTCCCACCCGCGCCGAACTCGGGTGTGTTCGACTTCGCCAGCACAACTCCGCCCTTGCCTTCAATCGTCTCCACCAGGTAATCAGACCGCTCCGGCACGTTGTTGGCGTAGATCGGCGAGCCAAAAGTCGACCGCACCCCCGCAACCTCATAAAGGTCCTTGATCGCCACCGGCAGCCCGTACAGATACCCCGGCGGCGCCTCGTCCTTCGGGCGGGACATGAGCTCTTTAGCATGTTGACGCGCCCGCTCCACGCACAGCGTCGGCAGCGCGTTCAGCACCCCATCCACCTCCCCAATCCGCTCCACCGCCGCGTCAACCATCTCCAGCGGCGAAATCTCACCCTTCCTTAGCCGTTCCACCGCTTCCCTCGCGCTAAGCCTCACCAGCTCGTTCATCGCTTCACCCTATCTTTTGACACCCCTCAGGGGCCAGACTTACACTAACCCACGGCCCGCGTCTGGGCGCCTACTATATATCATTTGCCCGGTGCCGGTGCTTGCTAACAACGGGCTCAAGAGCTGTGAAAGAAGGTCTGCGGTGAACTTCGGAATCTTCAACGAAATACCCATGCACACTAAGATCACCCAGCCTCAGGCCTTTGACAGCGCCTTCCAGGTCTTCCACGCGGCCGAAGATCTGGGCCTGGATACCATCTGGCTGGGAGAGAGCCACTTCTCCACCGAATACAGCCTCTGCTCCGCTCCTCTCACCATCGCCTGCGCCCTCGCTGCCAGTACTCGGCGCATCCGTATCGGCACCGCGGTTTCCGTCTTGCCCATCGCCAACCCCCTGAGCCTGCTGGAGCAGGCCGGCACCGTGGACCAGATCAGCGGCGGCAGGTTGGAGTTCGGCGTCGGCCGCAGCGGCGTCGCCCTCCCCTACCGCACCCACAAGCAGCCCTACACTGAAAGCCGCGGCCGCTTCCTGGAGACCCTGGAAATCATCACCCGGGCTTGGACCCAGGAGCGCTTCACCTTCCACGGCGACTACTATCACTATGACAACGTTATGGTCATGCCAGCGCCGTACCAGACGCCCCATCCCCCCATCTTCGTTGCCGCCAGCAGCCCGGACTCCTTCGCCCTGGCTGGCCGTCTGGGTCATTCCATCCTCGTAGAGGCTCGCGGCCGTCAGGCCCAGGTCCGTGACAACCTGCGCGCCTACCGGGAAGCCCGCGCCGAGGCCGGCCACACCGGTCCGGAAAAAGTCTTCCTCCGGCTGGCTGTCTACGTGGCCGAGACCAAGGAGAAGGCATTTTCGGACGCCGAGTACAGCACCATGATCTACTACAAGCGCGACTCTGCCCTCATCGCCGATCCGCTGGAGGGCCTAAGCGAGGAGGCCCTCCGCGCCCGGGCCGAAAGGAGCCGCGTCCTCGCGGGAATGACATACGACCAGGTGGTCGCCAACGACGTCGCCTACGGCACCCCCGGGATGGTGGCCGAAAAGATCGAGCAGCTTCGTGAAGACCTCGGCATCTCCGGCCTGGTCATGGACGTGAACTGCGGCGGCCGCATGCCCCCGGAACAGACCATCGCCTCCATGAAACTCTTCTGCGACGGCGTCGTCCCCCGCTTCCGTTAATTCCCTGCCGGGAGCCCCCTTACTGCGGCCTCGCCATAATCGAATAAAAAATACCTAGAAAGCTCCTTCGGCTCTCTATTACTTCCAGTCCCGCCCTACGCACCATCTCCGCGGGCTCCCGGTTCCACACGCAGCCCAGCTTCTTGGCATAGCTGTCCGCCCTCCAGTCTTGAAGCCTTCCCAAAATCCTCCCGTCGCTTCTGCCGTGTTCCAGTAAGAGAATCCTTCCGTCCTTCTTGCAGACCCTCCCCATCTCCTGAAGCGCTTTCACTGGGTCGGCGAACGTGCAGGTGCTCATACTGTTGACTATGGTGTCAAAGGTTTCGCCGTCGAACTCCAGCGTCTCGGCGTCCATCAACCGGAAGTCTACCGGCAGCCCGTGCTTTGCGGCCTTTCTCCGTGCCCTTTCCACCATTCCGGAGCTCACGTCCACGGCGGTAACCTCACACGAAGGTGGATAGAAAGGTATGTTCATCCCGGTGCCGACAGCCGTTTCCAGCACCTTGCCCGATGCTCGCGCCAGGAGCCTTCGCCTCAGACGCCGAAGTCCCAGGAATTCCAGTGGGCGTTCGGTCCGGTCGTACTTGGAAGCGAACCCATCATACTTGCGCCTGACCTCATCCTTTTCCATCCAACCAAATACTTCCTTTGCCTAGTTCGCTGGCCAATGCTCCCGCAAGCACCGCTTTACCTCTCCAACGAAACCGTCCAGGTCCCCCAACCGCTCCGACGCCGCTTCAAACACAATTGCGTCATCTATGTCCACATTCTCGTGCACCAGAATGTTTCTGAAACCCCGCATTCGTCTTAACACCTGTACCGTCTCACCCTGCAGCACGCCTGCTCGCTGTAGTCTTCCGTATACGTCATCCTCGTCCTCGGGCAGCCCTAGATGTAGCCCCGCAACCAGCATCCCGCATATATCCGTCGACGCTTCAATCGCCAGTTGCAGCAACCGCTCGCACGCCCTCCGTTCTACACCGCTCTGGTACTCCTCCAAGGTTCCTGGGACCGTATTCCTCAGCTCCTGAATATACCCGAGTAGCCGGTCTACCCGTGCCACCACTCGCTCACGGTCCACCCTTTACCACCTCCTCCAGGTACATCCGGTACAGTGGTTTGAAGTCCTCGAACTCCTTAATTGTCCTTAGGGCCACATCGTACAACGCCGGCTCGTCCCGGCAGAACAGCACCCGCCCCTCCTTCAACACCCGGCTGCGAATGTAGATAGGCAGTCCCTGGAACACTTGGATGTCTGCGTCAAACTCGGACAGATACTCCAGCCGCTTCTCCATCAGATACCTCTTGGTGTACCGGCCCGGTGGTAGAACCAGGCAGATATCCACGTCCGAGCCCTCCTCCGCTTCTCCCCTTGCCGCGCTGCCGAACAGCATCACCGCCAGCACCTCTTCGTCACCCTGCGCCCGGGCAACCACCCGTTCCGCTACCTTTGTATTTCCTGTTGCTCCCAAGTGAATCCCTTCTCCGCCTCGGATTATACCCACACGCGCAGACCTTCCGCTTCATCCCTGCGCGTCTTTCCCGCGCTCCCTCTTAATTCCTCGGTTTACTCCCCCACCCCTTTGTGTTACAAAACCTCCCATCACCTATTCCCCGCCGGAGGTTCCCGTCCATGGTAGACAATACCCCCAGCATTGAAGCCCTTCTCCAGGAAGACCGCACCTTTCCCCCTCCCGCTGTGTTCGCCGCCAACGCCAACATCCACGATCCCGCCGTCTACCAGGAGGCCAATGACGACTATGAGGGCTTCTGGTCCCGCTGGGCTGAGCAGCTTCACTGGTTCAAGAAGTGGGACCAGGTGCTGAAGTGGGACCCTCCCTTCGCCCAGTGGTTCGTCGGCGGCAAGACCAACGTTGCCTACAACTGCCTGGACCGTCACCTTACCGGTTCTCGTCGAAACAAGGCCGCCTTGGTTTGGGAAGGTGAGCCCGGCGACTGGAAGGTCTATACTTACTGGGACCTCCACCGTGAGGTGTGCCGCTTTGCCAACGCCCTGAAAAGCCTGGGCGTCAACAAGGGAGATCGCGTCACCCTCTATATGCCCATGATTCCGGAGCTGGCCATCGCCATGCTGGCCTGCGCCCGCATCGGCGCGCCCCACAGCATAGTCTTCGGTGGCTTCAGCCCCGAGTCGCTTATGGGCCGCATCAACGATTGCCAGGCCAAGGTCGTCGTCACCGCTGACGGCGGTTGGCGCCGCGGCCGCGTCGTCCCCCTCAAAGCCAGCACCGACGAGGCGGTGAAAGGCACTCACTGCGTCGAGAAGGTCGTCGTCGTCCAGCGCGTCGGCGAAGAGAGCGGCGCCTCCATGACCCCGGGACGTGACGTTTGGTGGCACGACATCGTCGAAGGCCAGTCTTACAAGTGTGACGCCGAGCCCATGGACAGCGAGGACATGCTCTACATCCTCTATACCAGCGGCACCACCGGCAAGCCCAAGGGCGTTGTCCACACCACCGGCGGCTACCTCACCGGCGTCTACGCCACCACCAAGTGGGTCTTCGATATAAAAGAAGCCGACGTCTACTGGTGTACCGCGGACATCGGCTGGGTCACCGGCCACAGCTACATCGTCTACGGCCCCCTGGCCAACGGCGCCACCACCGTCATGTACGAGGGCGCGCCAGATTTCCCGGAGCGCGACCGCTTCTGGGCCCTCGTCGAAAAGTTCGGTTGCACTATTGTCTACACTGCGCCCACCGCCATCCGCGCCTGCATGCGCTGGGGCGAGGAGCACCCCAAAAAGCACGACCTCTCCACCATCCGGCTCCTGGGCAGCGTGGGTGAGCCCATTAACCCGGAGGCTTGGATCTGGTACTGGCAGAACATCGGCGGCGGCCGCTGTCCGGTAGTCGACACCTGGTGGCAGACCGAGACCGGCATGATCCTCATCACCCCTTTGCCCGGGATGACGACTCTGACGCCCGGCACGGCCACGCATCCCTTCCCGGGGGTAGAGGCCGATGTGGTGGATGAACAAGGGAACTCGGTGGGTCCCGGACAGGGCGGCTACTTGGTGCTGAAGCGCCCGTGGCCCGCCATGCTCCGCACCATCTACGGCGACCCGGACCGCTACGTCGAGCAGTATTGGACTCGCTACCCCAACATCTACTTCACCGGCGACGGCGCCAAGGTTGACGAAAATGGCAACTTCTGGATCCTGGGCCGCGTGGATGACGTCATCAACGTCGCCGGACACCGCATCAGCACCATGGAGGTGGAGAGCGCCCTGGTGGACCATCACGACGTCGCTGAGGCTGCTTCCATAGGACGCAGCGACGCGCTAAAAGGTCAGGCCGTCGTCGCCTTCGTTACCCTCAAGGAGTCCGCCGATACCTCGAAAGACATGGTGGCCATCCTTAAGCAACACGTTACCACCAAAATCGGCGCCATCGCCCGCCCAGACGAAATCTTCTTCACCGGGGACCTCCCCAAGACCCGCAGCGGCAAGATCATGCGGCGACTCTTGCGTGACGTCGCCGAAGGCCGCGTCCTCGGAGACACCACCACCCTCGCCGACCCCGCCGTCGTCGAAGCCCTCAAAGTACAGTACGAGGAAGAGGAATAACCCCCACCCCCTACCCTCACACCATAAAAACCGGGTTGTCGTCCGTCACCGTGCGCTGCTCCTCCGTGATGCCCCGCCGAAGGTAGGACATCAGCGAGAACATGTGCCGGTGGGTCTCTCCATCGTAGAACCGCGGCGCCGCGGCCAGCCGCTTCCCAATCCGGCGGTCCACCTCCTCCGCGCTCAGCTCCCCCATCCCCGCATCCGTCGACGCTATGGAAAACCCCCACGGCGACACGAAACTCGGCACGTACACCGAGTACGCCTGCACCGAGGGAAACAGCCCGGACAACGTGTGCATCACCGCCGTGAAGCACTCTGTGTAATTCAATAGCCCGGCCGGTCCCGACTGCGTTACCAGCAGCCCGCCCGGATTCAGCCGGGAACGTGCTATCTCGTAAAACTCCCGGGTGTACAACTTGTACGCCGTCCCCTCCTCCAGCGGGTCCACCAGGTCCAGGATAATGGCGTCAAACCGTTCGTTGGTGTCCGCCAGGTACGCCCGGGCGTCCTCGTGCCGCAGCTCAGTCCTGGCATCCTCAAACGCGCCCCGGCCCCGGTCAGGGATATGCCTCCTGCACAACTCCACCACCTCCCCGTCCAGGTCCACCATCACTGCCCGCTCCACGCTCCGGTGCGCCAGCACCTCTCGCAGCGTGGCACCCTCGCCGCCCCCTCCAATGAACACCGTCCTCGGGCTCGAATGCAACAACAGCCCCGGATGCACCAGTGCTTCATGGTAAACGTGCTCGTCAAAGCTGGTGGACTGCGTCTTGCCGTCAAGAATGAGCGACCTTCCCAGGCTCTCGGTATCCAGGATCTCCACGTCCTGATAGCTGGTACGGCCCGAATGTAAGGAGCGCTGGATCCGGTACATCATCACCAGGTCGGGGGTGATCAGCTCAAAGAACCACTTCCCCGTGAAGTCCAGCGGGGACGCCTGGTAGTTACGGTCGGCCAACGGGCGCCAGAGCTTCCGGTCCCCGCCGTATCAAAGACATTGACGGGCTACTAGACTCTAGCCTGTCTATCAGCACTTGTGCGGCAACTTGCGGGTCTATTGACTCTCCACAAGTAAAGATGTCCGCTGCCGCATACCCGTGTTCTGGCCACGTGTGGACGCTTAGGTGGGATTCCGCAATAGCCAGCACTCCAGTCACTCCCTGGGGTTTGAACCGGTGGAACGTCTCGCCCACTATGGTCGCCCCTACCGCTTCCGCCGCGCCAACCATCGCGTTTCGTACATACTCTAAATCGTTTAGTAAATCCGGGTTACAACCCTTCAGTTCCAATAGCAAATGCTTGCCTAGTACATTCAATCACCTGCCCCCCCGTCGGAAAATTGGACGCAATGTCAGATTCTAATTCCTTGTCCGCCTACGCACAACCCCTCGCCGCTCCGGCCGCACTTCCCCTGTGTCTATTCGAAGAGCGCCCAGGCGCTTCCCAGCCCGCAATGCTCCTCTAACAGCGCCCTGAATCGCGCCACTTTATCCGAATGATGCGCCGTCGAGCGCTCCAGTACGCTGCCCAGCGCTTCGGACGTCTCCTTCGTTCCCTTGGGCACCACCATCAGCGGCACCTCTTGCTGTTCCACCTCGTGGTATACGTACTCCACCGGCTCGTGGCCCCCCGTCAGCACCAACCCCGCCGAAGCCGACGCCAACGCCGCCAGTTGAATATCCGGTCGGTCCCCTCGAGTGATCACCGCCTTCGTCTCGCTCCGCCCGAAATACGTCTCGCCGGAATCCATGATATTGCCGCCTATCAGGAAGCTCTCCACCAGGCAGTCCGCCTTCTCCTCGCCCATAATCCACCGCCCGCCCAGGTGCTCCGCCACCTGGCCCAGCGTCACCGTCAGCATCCACCGGTCCTCCGGCACCACGCCCTTCAACCTGATTTCCGAGCCCGAAACCGCCGACTCCAGTGCCTGCCGCGCCTCCCGCCGCCGGTACCGCGGCGCCCCGTTCACCACCACCCCGGCGGCGCGATGTCCAAACGGCGCCACCAACGAAGATATCCGCTCCCCGGTCAGCCGCGCATCGTACCCCAGCACCACCACCACCCGCGCATCCAAAGCTTCGGCTAGCTGTGCCGATACCTCGCTTCGATTCTCATCAGCCACTTCAGCGCTGGGACCCTCCACCACCGCCCCGTCCAGCCCCGAGGCCCAGGTTGCCACCGCACTCGTCACCCCCTCCGCCGCCCCGCCTCCCGAAAGCGCGCTCATCTCCTGTGGCGCCGGACCCTCCGCCGCTCCCCCGCCCAGCAACCCCCGCGCGAACGCCACGTCCCCGTCCGAAGCCGGGTCCCGCGAGAACAGCTTGGCGTATCCAACGCTCTTCCCCTCCTCCCGCAGCTTGGACAGCAAAGCCGTCGCCAGCGCGGTCTTCCCCGCCCCATCCCGGTCCGACGTTACATAAAGTATGCTCATCGCTCGCTACTCGGACCCTCTACCCCCATTTATTTCTCCCATACAGCCGACGGGAGCCAATATTCTCTCCCACTTCAACGGGGAGAGTCAGAGAGGGGGTAATTACCGGATGATTGTGCTGGAGCTCCCCGGTTGTTCAACCCGCCAGGAGAGGCCGTATTCTAGCATACAGGCCCCTTTCTCACACCGGCGCTGGTTGACACCTAATCCGGCGTCGACTTACTATAAAAGGTGCCCGCCGAGGTAGCTCAGTGGTAGAGCAGTGGACTGAAAATCCACGTGTCGTTGGTTCAATCCCGACCCTCGGCACCACCCGGTAGGCCGGCCCCCAGCGGAAGTGGCTCAGCGGTAGAGCATCTCCTTGCCAAGGAGAGGGTCGTGGGTTCGAATCCCATCTTCCGCTCCATTCTTTCCCGCTCCCTCCCTTAGCTGTAGTCCAACTCGTTCACAAAGTCCTTAAACCCTATCACCATCCGCCGAATCGCCCTGGGATTTCTGTCGACCAGCCTCTTCAACACCACTTCGATCGATGTCGCGTCTTCTCTAGTAGGCACACCTCCGAACCACACTAACTTTGGATTCTTCCCCTTGGTTGATTTCACCTTCCCGTCACGGTGCTCAGATAGGCGCTCCCTCAGCTCTCTGGTCTGACCAGGGTAATAATTCCCCCCTTCTAGTTTTAAAATGTAAACATAAAATACAGAGGCCTCCGCGTCGCCCTCGTCCCAAGCCGGTGAATACTCCCGGCGATACTTGCCCGCCTCACCTGTCTGACCGCGTCCTCTCGTTCCGGGCTTACCTGGACTCTGCCCCCTATAGCATTCCAGACATTCCGGATATCTCACGTCTTTCGCTCGACCGCAGTCCGGACACTCGTCTATCAGACCTTCTTGATGGTCCTGGTAATGCTCATAGCACAACACATGGTCCGGCCGTATCGGAATATCACAGTCCCAATAAAGGCACGAATTAGAACCAGACTGGCTGCTGGGTGATCGCATTGTTTCCAGCTTACCTCTTCAGGCAGTAGTTTACACTCGCCTTCATCGGTATTGCTGCCTACCCTATTTTACCGGCACGGAACCTAAAACAACCGTGCCTAAAACACCGAAAGCATAATAGGTTTCCTCACCTATGTATCCAACCTCTCCCTTGTCCCCACCTGATATACGTACAGGACCAAGTTCTCTTCACCGCCGCCACGCTGCGGGCCTGAGACAATGTCTTGCGGTGCGTTAGCAACACATGGACACCTTACGCCCCCCAACCCAAAAGCCCCCGGGACGCCTCGCCTCGGGAGCTTCTTCGTCGGCGCCCTATCCCAGCGCCGCACCAACTGGGCTTTTGCCTGTTACGCCGGAGGCGTCTCCGCCGCCACCATCCCCACCAGGTTCCCCTGCGGGTCCGTGAACTGGGCCATCGTCACCATCCCCGGAATAACCGTCGGCGGCAACACCGTCTTTCCTCCCATACTCTCCAACCTTGTCCAGGTAGGCTTGCAAGTCGTCCACCTGCACGTACACCGTCACCTGGTTCGGTCCTTCGGTGCCGGTGATCCCCCCGCCTATTCCCTCCCCCGTATGCGTGTCCACCAGCCCGTAATTCATCGGATTGCTGCTGTCCACGTGCCAATCGAACAGCTTGGCGTAAAACTCCTGCGCCGCCTTACCGTCCTGCGCCTGAATCTCAAAGTGCACCACTGGGTTTGGCATTTCTCTCTCTCCTTACCATACTATTCGCTGCCCTGAACCGATCTTCCGTGCGCCGCGAATCAGCCTTCGTCTTCCCCCTGCGCCCAGGGGTCCCGCCCCTCTGCGGCCACAACCAGCCTCTCCACGTAGTGGTCCCACCCCTCGCCGTGCGCCTTCGCCATCTCCGGGTCCAAACCCGAATGCCGCAGCCGAAGAATCGTCCCGTCGCCGTCCGGCGCCAGCGTCACCTCCACCGTGCTCGACCCTGGCGGCAGCGGTTGCCCCTCCCCCTCCCAGCCCCAGGTGAACACAATCCTATTGTGCGGCACAATCTCCACATACTCCCCCCGAGCCACGTTGCGGCCGTTCATATCCACCCGGTACGTCCCCCCCGGCGTGGGGTCCAGCGTCACGTCTACCCTCTTCCACCGCTTCATCTTCTCCGGGTCTACGAAGAACTCGAACACCGTCTCCGGCCTCGCCTTGATCCGCACCTCCTTAACAACCGCGTCACCTTGCTCCGTCTGCGTCATCTCTTATCCTCCGTTCCTCTTCGGCCTCCGCCTCTCGGGCCAGCAATTCCAGTCGCTCATCCCAGAACTCGTTCAGATACGCCCTCAGCTCCTCCAACCCTTCTCGCCGGGCCCGGTACAGCCTTCGCGTACCCTCCCGGCGTAGCGTCAGCAGCCCCGCCGAAACCAGCACCCCCAGGTGCTGCGATACAGCGGGCCGCGTTACATTGAACCGCGACGCTATCTCCCCCGCCGACCGCTCCTGGTTCTTGACCAGCTCCAGTATCTCCCGCCGCCTCGGCTCCGAGATCGCCCTCAACGCTGCGTCCAGCATCACAACCTTATTGCACGATGCACTAACGTTAGCTTCTACTTACAAACTAGCCTGATTAGCTCCCGATGTCAATGCCTCTATGAAATGCCTTGCTCCCCTTGGCTGGTCACCGTCCTACCTGGCGCTTCCCCACCCCATACGCTACCCTGGCGCCACCGCTCGGGGTCAAGGTCAATGACACGATGCCTCCCCGCTCGAGTCGCGAACGGTGCCTCCGCACCCCTCCTTCGAAAGGACGCGCCCATGCTTCCCTTTGGCATCCTACAACGGTGCTTGTCGTGATTATGCGAGGATATGTCGACACCGCCGAGGGCCAGGTGCATTACCTTGCCCAGGGCAAGGGAGAGCCCATCCTGCTCCTTCATCAGACCCCTCGTTCGTCTCGCATGTACCTGGACCTTATCCCTCTCCTGGCGCGACAACACAGGGTCGTCGCCATGGACTTGCTTGGCTACGGCAGTTCCGACCCCCCACCCCCGGATACAGACATGCTGGACTTGGCCCGGAACGTAGTCCATGTTCTGGACTCTTTGGGGATAGACCGGTGCCATCTGTTTTGGCTTCACACCGGCGCCGGTGTCGCCGCCAAGGCCGCCGCCGAATGGCCCGCACGGTTCCGCTCTCTAATGCTCTTCGGCTTCCCCCTTATTGAGGACCCATCGGAGCGCGACGCCTACTTCGCCACTTATCACAATTCCTCCCTCCCCATATCAGTCTCACCCGATGGCTCTCACATGACGGCCCTGTGGATGCGTGCCTACAGCGAAATCGTACGTTTGTGGCTCCACACTGCTGGCGCCCCTTCGGACACCCTTTGGCCTCACCCGCTCCAGGCCGCTCACACCTTCATGTCAGACCACCACCTCCGGTTCCTAGATAGATGGTTGCTGGATTTCATGCAGACCAGGGACCAGGTCAAGCTGGTCACCACTTCTCTTTTCGGCTATGACTTTGGTCCCGTCCTCCAAGCTATTCGCACCCCTACCCTCCATATCGAGCCCGATAGCCCTTATGAGAACTACTTCTGTCGCCGTGGCGCCCGGGTGGCGGAACTCATCCCCGGCGGCGAAAACGTTGTACTGGATGGTTCTGACGATAACGCCGCCGAGTTCAAGACCGCGGAGCTGGCGCAGATCATCCTTAGTTTCGTCCGGCGCCACCCTATCTAAGCAGCGTCTCTGGCGTGGGACCGCGTCCTCGCCCCGCCTCATCCCCTCGCCACACCTGCTCTCCCCCCCTACGCCGGGTATCGCTTCAACAGCTCCCGCGCTATCACCAGCCGCTGTATCTCGTTCGTCCCCTCCCCTATTATCATCAGCGGCGCGTCCCGGTAGTACCGCTCCACCGGAAAGTCCTTTATGTACCCGTACCCGCCGTGAATCCGCAGCGCGTCCATGGTCACCTCCCCGCACACCTCGCTGGCGAACAGCTTCGCCATCCCCGCCTCCAGGTCCACCCGTTCCCCCGAGTCCTTCTTCCTCGCCGCGTCGTACGTCAGCAGCCGCGCCGCCTGCACCTTCGTCGCCATGTCCGCCAGCATTAGCTGGATCGCCTGGTGCTGCGAAATCGGCTTCCCGAACGTCTCCCGCTGCTGCGCGTACCGCAACGACGCCTCCAGCGCCGCCGTGGCCACCCCCACCGCCCTGGCCGCCACGTTTATCCGCCCGCCCTCCAGCGCGCTCATCACCATCCCGAACCCCTTCCCCTCTTCCGTCCCCACCATGTTCTCCACCGGCACCCTCACGTCCCGAAACGTCAGCTCGCACGTGTCAATTCCGCGGTACCCTAGCTTGTCCAGGTCCCGTCCCACCTCGAACCCCGCCGACCCCTTCTCCACAATGAAACAGCTTATCCCCCGGTACGCCGGCGAAGCCTGGCTGTCCGTCTTTGCCAGCACCGCGAAGATGTTCCCGTTCCTCCCGTTGGTGATGAACATCTTGTTGCCGTTTATCACATACTCCTCGCCGTCCTTTTGCGCCACCGTCTGCAACGCCTGCACGTCGCTCCCCGCGTTCGGCTCAGTCAGCCCCAACCCGCCGCGCCGTTCTCCCCGGGTCATGGAGGGCAGGAACCTCTCCTTCTGCTCCTTCGTCCCGTACGCCCCCAATATGTACGCCACTATGTGGTGCGTCCCTAACGGCCCCGTCAGGCTCATCCACCCCTTCGACAGCTCTTCGAAGATCGACGCGAATGTAACGTAGTCCAGCCCCATGCCGCCGTACTCTTCTGGAATCGTTATCCCGAACAGCCCCATCCCCACCATCTGCTCCAGCAGCTCGGACGGGTACCGGTCCGCCGCCTCGTACTCCTGCGCCACCGGCAGCACGTCCCGGCGCACGAACTCCCGCACCATGCTCACAATCTGCCGTCGCGCTTCTTCCGGGGTCTTCTCAGTCATCAACGCGCCTCCGTCTTCAAATCCCTCCGGCCCGCACTTCTGCGAAATCCCTAATCAATCGTCAGAATCATCGTGACCGAAGTCCTCTCTTCGTCTGACCGCCCGGTGAGCAGGAACGCCCGCAAAGGCCCTACAAACGGCAATACGTCCGACCGATACTCCTCGGTGTCCTCTTCCGGAAACGCTGCCACCGCCGCGTCCATCAGCCCCCTCACGTTAACGTAAATCAGGCTGTCACTCTCTCCCGGGGTCAGCTCCATCAGCCGGCGGAACTCCGCTTCCTGCGCCAGTGACGCTTCGCTCCCGGCCCCGGTCTGAACCACCGACTCCAACGCCTGTTCGGTGCTCCCCACCACCACGTACTCCCCAACGAACAGGTACCCCGGCGTGTAGCCCGCCGCCTCGGTCCCGCTTAAGTTCAGCACCCTGGCTGCCTTCCCGCCAACATCCCTTGCTTCCAGCTCAATCCCCTCTGCCTCAATCAGCCCCACAATCGTCTCCACCCCCGCCTGGGCGTCTGCCAGAACATTAAACTGAAGCAGCCCCACTACGTGAATCAGCGGTATGTCCTCCCCCGGCTCTGTGACAAACGACGATGCCAGCAGCGCCACCGCCACCTCCCCGGTCATCCAGTCGAACAAGTCCTCCTGCAGGTCAATCCCCGTCTCCCGTTCAATCGCCTCGAACAGCTCCTCCGTGGAATGCCCCGGTCCTTCGCTGCCCGCCACTATCCCCGCCGCGCCGCCCGTCAGCCTCTTTATCGCATCGCCAATTCCCGAGACGGAGAACAGTGCGAACGTGTCAGCTGGCAGCATCGCAGCGGACCCCAACCCGGCCGATGTCTCGGTAACTTCCATCCCTTCGGGCGTCGGGTACGTCACGTCCACCCGCATCCCCCTGTCTATGTACGCCGCCGAGGCTGCCACAGTCCCCGGCAGTAGGCCCCTGTATGTTTCCAACCCCTCCGCAACCTCTGGGTCGCCGCTGGCCTTAGCCTGGTCCAGCAACCCCTCAACGTCCACGTAAAGGAACGAGAACCGCTCCTCCGGCACATCGGCCTGCGCCTCCTTGAACCGACCGCTCTCCGCCAGCGACCCTGCAGGCGCCTCCATCTGGTCTATCGTCGCTCGCAGCAGCTCTCCCGACGTCGCGAAGACTAGGTAGCTCTCCGTGATTGCAACGTGGCCTGCCTCTTCGTCAAGGTCGAAAAAAACAGGGAAACCCTTGTAGCTCCTCTCTTCAAACTCCAGCCCTTCCTCTTCGGACTGCTGCTCCAGCGAACGTCGTAATATCCCCTCCGTCGCCGGTGCGTCCCGCGTCCCCACGAACGCCACCGCCTCCGGTACGTCCTCAAGGCCGTTCAGCCTCACCAGCGCTATCGAAAGCTCCGGGCCCAGCCAGGGGATTACCTCCTCGATAACGTTAATGCCGGACTCCTCCTCCACCTCGTCTAGCCACTCGTCCAGCTTCTCCTGAAATCCCGGGCTCTCCTCGTACCGCTCAATCATCTGCCGCAGCTTCTTGAGCTGGTCCACCCCGGGCAGCAGGTTCACCGAGAAATACGCCAGGGTATCTTCCGGCACGTATTTGGCGGTCTCCTCGTTGGCGTGCCGAAATCCCCCCAGGTACAGTGCCACCACCACCGCCACCACCACCAGCACAATAGCCGCCAGCGGTGCAATTATCACCGCCGTGGCGTCCCCTCGTTGCTTGCTCCAGATGCCGCGCAATATCAATCTACACTCTCCTCGCGTTGGGGACAGGTAGTATACCTTACCGCTCCAGCGTGTCAGGTTTCGTTGACCCCTCCTTAGCCACCCACTACAATTCCTCCCGTTCACCTCAACCTCGTTCTCTGGAGGATGCCATGGCAGGCGCCCAGGAATACGCCCACCCTGAATACCTGGCCGACACCGGCTGGCTCGCGGACCACCTTGACGACCCCAATGTCCGCGTCGTAGATACCGACGTCGCCGACCAGTACCGCCGCGCCCACATCTCCGGCGCCGTCATGGTCCCGGACAACTATGAGAAAGACCCTGACACCAACCGGGTCCACATTCTGGGGCCGGATGCCTTCGCCCAAATGGCCCAGTCCCTGGGCATCGGCGATGACACCTTGGTCGTCTCCTATGACAACTCCTGTGGTCTCTACGCCGCCCGCCTCTGGTGGGCCCTCAACTACTACGGCCACACCAACGCCAGGGTCCTCAACGGTGGCTGGCGCAAATGGCTCTCAGAGGGCCGCTCCGCTTCCACCGTCAGCGCCAAGGCTGACACCGCCGTGACCTTCACCCCCAACGTCAACCCCTCTCTCATCGTCACCACGGACCAGCTAAAAGAGGACTACAACAAGTCCGGCGTCGTTGTCTGGGACGTCCGGGGCCGCGATGAGTACACCGGCGAAAACAAGCGGGGTAATAAGCGTGGCGGGCACGCCCCCGGCGCCGTCCACCTCGAGTGGCTGGAGCTAATCGACGACCGTACCCATCTGCTCAAGCCCGCCGCCGAGGTCCGCCGCATCCTGGAGGACAACGGCATCACCCCGGACAAACGCATTCACGTCCATTGACAGGCCGGAATCCGTGCGGCGCACGGCACCTTCGTTCTCAAGCTCCTGGGCTACCCCAACGCTTCCAACTACGACGCCTCGTGGGGCGAATGGGCCAACCGCGAGGACACCCCCCTGGAAACCTAGCCCTCGCCCCTTTTCACCGCCCTACTCACGCATGCAGGAAAGTGCAGCCCGCTGGAGAGGCTGTGAGTTTTTGACTTGACCGGCGTTTTCAACGCTACGTCGCCGCACGTTAAGCATCCGAATGAGTCATGTCATTCCGAGTCCGTGCGTGAGGATCGAGGAATCTGGTAGGGAGTGGAGAGCACATCCAGCCCCTGTGCTCACTACCGCTGTGCCACGTTAATTTGTCATAAGCTCTGAGGCGGACGGGTTCCCTGCCGGGAGTCTGAGAGGCGGTGAGTTCTTGACCTCTTCGGCAGTATTTTCAACGCTACGTCGCCGCACGTTAAGCATCCGAATGATTCATGTCATTTTGAGTCCGTGCGTGAGGATCGAAGAATCTGGGTGTGGTGGGAGAGCACATCCAACCCTGGCGCCCACTATCGTTGTTCCACGTTAATTTGTTCACAAGCTCTCTGGCGGGAGTCTGAGGGTGTCCCTCAGAAAAACATTTTAAAACCTTCCGTTCCCGCTCATCCTGAGGCTCTCGAAGGAGAGCGGGAACCACCAACCTGTGATTCGCAACCCCGGGGAGCGCCCAACCTTCGCCCTGGCTGACCGGCGCCTCTCTGGAAGGCGCTCTGGGGAATACCCTCAACCCTCTACAGCGCTACGCAACTAACCTCCAGCTTCGGCCCCACCGAAGCGCCGCTCTCCCGAGAGTCAAACCGCTTTGTCGTCCGGTTCTGCGCCTCTTCCCCCACCAGTATCCACCCAAAGTTGCTCCCTGAATCGTCCACCCACCCCTGCACGTCCGCTACCATCTGCGCCGACGAGCCAAATTCGTAGCCCGCTTGCCCTGATACTATGGCGCTTCCGCTCTCTGCTCCATCGTAGTCGCCCCCTGGCCGGCTCCACCTATCTGAATCGGAGAACCGGTGCACCCACGTCGCGTCTCCCGGCTCTGCCTTCGCACCGCCACCCTCCTGGCCAGATGCGTTGGAGTTCGCCTCTCCCCAGTCCGCCAGCAATCGGTGCAGGCTCACAGTCTGCGCGCCGGGGGTCGTCCTTGAGAGGTTCAAACTCAGCACCACCCCCGTAATCCTGGCCCCCGCCGGAACACTTCCTGCCACGTCAAACGCCAACAGCGCCCTCCGGATCTGTCCCCCGTTAGTCTTCCCTGCAAACAGGTGATCTCCAGCGCCGTTGCTGAGCGTCCCCCCGCCGCTCTCGTATAGCGTGTTGTCCTTGCTGGGAGTCAGCGTAACCGTCGCTGTCTCGCCCGTAGGCGCCTCCATCGCCACCGTGGCCGTCGGCGCCGGGGTTGGTGTCGCCGTGGCCGTCGGTGCCGGGGCAGGCGTCGCCGTGGCCGCTGGCGGCGAAACAAGCGTCGCCGTGGGCTCAGGCGTCATCGCGGTCATCGCCTCCGTGGGCGTGGGTACTGGTGTCGCCGTGGCCGCCGCTTCCGTGGCCGCCGCGGTTGGGGTCGCCGTCGGTGTTGCGGCGCCCCCGCCGGGTGTATTGGTGGGCGCCGCTACATCCCCGGGCGCCGTGGTCGCCGTAGGCGCCTGCGCCCCAGTTGTAGCCGTTGGCGCCGCCGCCGCCGAAGTAGGCGTCTCCGTCGCGCCGGACCCGCAGGCCGCCAACAGCACAACACTTGCCGCCAATAGGGTTATCAGACAAATGGTACGATACACGGCCGCCCTCCTCGGATTCGTACTTACCACCGCTCCCCGTCACCAATACGGACGGATGCCGTGCATGGATTCACAATTTGCCACGTGGATTCGTCACAGCTTGCCCTTCTTTACAGCCGTACCCTTTCGTTGACGCTCCCCATCCGGCGGTGATACATTTTACCCGCCTTTAACCAGTAAAGCCCGCTTCGGCGCGCCCTCTGCGTCCGATGCTCTGGCTCTCACCAACATCTACTCATCGGCGCCGGAGGCGCATGCCCGAAGAACTTGTTCGTAACTGGACCGCGTTAGTCCTCGCGGGTCTCATCGCCTTAGTGGCCATCGGCCTCATGTTTGGCGCCTCTTTCCTTATCTCCTCCAGGCGTCCCACCGCTGAAAAGTCCATGCCCTACGAGTGCGGCATCCCGCCCGCGCCCTACGCCTTCTCCCAGATCAGCATCCGTTACTACATATTCGCCATCCTCTTCCTTATCTTTGACGTCGAAGCCGTTTTCCTCTTCCCCTGGGCTGTCGTCTTCAAAGATAACAACGTCGCCTTTTACGCTATGCTTATCTTCCTGGCCGTCCTCTCCTTCGCCATTGTGTACGGCTGGAAAAAAGGAGTGCTCGAATGGAGGAAATAACCTTCTCCGCGGGAAACATCCCCGCCGGTAGCTACCTCAAGTCTGCCCTTCCGGGCGTGGTCACCACCAAAACGGAGGAGCTCTTCGCCATGGCGCGAAAGTCATCCCTCTGGACCCTCACCTTCGGCCTGGCTTGCTGCGCCATCGAAATGATGTCCACCTACATGGCCCACCATGACTTCGACCGCTTCGGCGTTGTCACCTGGCCCTCTCCCCGCCAGTCGGACGTCATGATCGTCGCCGGCACCGTCGTCAAGAAGATGGCAGAGCCCATCCGTCTCCTCTACGAGCAGATGCCGGAGCCCAAGTGGGTCATTGCCATGGGTAGCTGCGCCACTAACGGCGGCCCCTACTACCGCTCCTACTCCGTCGTCATGGGCGTTGACCACATCGTCCCCGTGGACGTCTACGTCCCCGGATGCCCGCCTCGGCCCGAGGCCCTCATGCAAGGCGTCCTCAGGCTTCAGGAAAAGATCATGAGAGATGGCCGCCGTGGCAACCCAGGCGCCTAAACCCAAGTCTGACTCCCCCACTTCTACGCTACCTGAACGCAGGCAGCAGTTCCTCAACACCGTTCTCAACGTGCTGGGCGGCCTCAACGTTACGCCTGACGTCCTGGCGGACCGCCCCCAAATCACCGTTGAGTCCCAGCGTATTTCGGAGATATGCCGCGTCTTGAAGCAGGACCCTAGGACCTCCTTCAAGACCCTTCTTTGCCTCGCCGCCGTTGACTACAAGGAGTCCATTCAGCTCCTATACATCCTCCTGTCCGTGGAGCATGAGCAGACCCTTGCTATCAAGACGGACCTGGACTATAAGGACCCCACCATCGCCTCGGTTACCACCGTCTGGGCCGCCGCCGACTGGTATGAGCGGGAGGCTCACGACCTCTTCGGCGTCAACTTCGAAGGTCACCCGGACCTCTCCCCCCTCCTCCTTTACGAAGGGTTCGAGGGCTTTCCCGGCCGTAAGGATTTCCCATTCCACGAGTACGACGAGTTTTAACGTGAAGACCCTGGTGCTTAGAGGCCAGATCTCTCAGATGGGCGACGCCTTTATGGCCACCGTGGAGAAGCTGCCCCTGTTTTCTCGCGGCGACACACCGCTGGAGGCCGAAAACCGGCTCGTGCACGACTTCCGCAACTGGGTCCAGGCCTGCGAGGAGAAGGGCAACCTGGAGCAAGAGCTGGAAGACGTTGGCTACGCCGGCGTGGACGACGAGACTGAGATTCACCTCATCTTCTCTGACGACGAGGAAGGCTGACCGCCGTGCAGGACCAGACCGGATTGGAAAACACCCAGCCCCTGGACATCCTCATGAACATGGGGCCTCAGCACCCCTCTACCCACGGCGTCTTCCGTATGCTGCTCCGCGTTGATGGCGAGGTCATCGTGGACGCCGAGCCCCACATCGGTTACCTCCACCGGGGCTCTGAGAAGCTCTGCGAAGACGAGCAGTATAGCCAGGTAATCACCCTCTTTGACCGGCTGGACTACATCTCCAACTTCAACAACGAGTGGGTCTACTGCCGCGCCGTCGAGGAGCTGATGGGCGTGGAGATTCCGGAACGCGCCGAATATATCCGCGTCATCCTTGGAGAGCTCAACCGCATCGCCAGCCATCTCCTATTCCTCGGCACCTTTGGTCTGGACGTTGGCGCCATGACCCCCGTCATGTTTGCCTTCCGGGGCCGTGAGCGCATCCAGGGCTTCTTCGAGGCCGTCAGCGGCGCCCGCATGATGCACAACTATTTCCACATCGGCGGCGTCAAGGAGGACGTCCCGGACGAGTTCCCCCAGCTCTTGGCTCGCCTCCTCTCTGACATTCGCTCCGACGTCGAAGAGTGCGATCGGCTGCTCAGCTTCAATGAGGTCTTTGTGGCCCGCGCCAAGGACGTCGGCCCCATAGACTTGGAGACCGCCCTGGACTTCGGTTGGACCGGCCCCGGCCTCCGCGCCTGCGGTTTGCAGTACGACGTGCGCCGAGCCGAGCCCTATTCCATCTACGACCGCTTTGACTTCGAAATCCCCGTGGGTCAAGACGGCGATTGCTGGGACCGCTACTACGTCCGCGTCCTGGAGATGTACGAGTCCCTATCCATCGTCGAGCAGGCCTTCAAAGACCTCCCCTCCGGACCGGTCATGGGCCTGGGACGCCGTCTCCTTCGACCCCCTCGCGGTGATGTCTACGTCCGCGCCGAGAACCCTCGCGGCGAAATTGGCGTCTACCTGGTCAGCGACGGTACGGACAAGCCCTATCGCGTCAAAGTCCGGCCCCCTTCCTTCTGTAACCTCAGCGCCCTCCGCCACCTCGTCCGCGACACCTACATCGCCGATGCTGTGGTTATCCTCGGCTCCTTGGACATCGTCCTCGGCGAGGTGGACCGGTGAGCATCTCAGACATCCTCCTGGTCGTCCTCGGACTGTTCATACTCTTCACCGCCCTCTCCGTCGTCGTCCTCTCCCTGGTTTGGATCGAACGTAAGTTCCTGGGCCGCCTCCAGCGGCGCCTTGGTCCCACCCGCACCGGGCCCTTCGGCCTGATCCAGCCCATCGCCGACGCCGTAAAGCTGATCCTAAAAGAAGACCTGGTCCCCTCCTGGGCGGACAAGGCCATCTTCTGGGTAGCGCCCCTCCTGGTCATCGTTCCTTCCTTCATGATCTGGGTCACCATCCCCGCCTCCAGCGGCTTGGTCCTTCGTAACCTGGACCTGGGCCTCTTCGTCATCGTTGCCTTGCTGGTCCTCTCCATCCTCGGCATCGTCCTCGCCGGCTGGGGCTCCGCCAACAAGTACGGCGCGCTGGGGGGCCTTCGCGCCGCCGCCCAGTTGATCAGCTATGAGGTCCCTCTGGTCATGGTGATCGTCTCCGTGGCAATCCTCGCCGAGTCCCTGGACCTCAAGATCATAGCCGCCAGTCAGGTCCCCCTGGATACCGCCCAGCCCGTCTTGCTCGAAGCCGAGGCCGCCGGCGCCACCTTCAACCACATCGGTCTACCCTTCATCCTCATCTTCCCCTTGGGCCTCGTCCTCTTCCTTCTCGCCGGTCTGGCGGAGGTTGGCCGCACCCCCTTCGATATCTATTTCGCCGAGTCTGAAATCGTCGGCGGCCCCTTCGTTGAATATAGCGGCGCCCACTGGTCCGTCTTCTTCCTCGCTGAGTACATCAACACCTTCGTCGTCGGCGCCCTCGCCGCTCTCCTCTTCCTCAGCGGCTGGTACGGCCCCTTCCTCCCCGCATGGGTCTGGTTCCTCCTCAAGACCTATCTCATCGTCCTGGTCATCTTCTGGATCAGGGGTACCTTCCCCCGCCTCCGCATAGACCAGCTCATGGCGTTCGGTTGGAAAGCCATGATTCCGCTCTCCTTCGCCGGCGTCGTCTTAGTCAGCGTTTACCGGTTCTATGACTTGCCTGACTGGAGCCTGACCCTCATGTCTCTGGCCGTTCTCGCTGTGGTAGGATACTGGCTCTATCGCCGCTTCACCCAGCCCGTTATCCGGCTGGCCAAAAGGTACGGCCGACAGCCCGGGAGGCCCGCTCATGTTAGGTAGCATCAAGGGTATGTTCATTACGCTGGTCTCCACCTTCCGGAGGCCCGTCACGGAGCAGTACCCTAACAAGCCCCGGGAAATTCAACCCCGCTACATGGGCTTTCCCGCACTCACCTGGGACTCTGACGTCGGTGAGCCTTTCTGCACCTCCTGCATGGTCTGCATCCGGAACTGCCCCACCCAGTGCATGTCCGCCACCATGATAGACAACCCGCTACAGAAGGAAGGGAAGAGCCCCCGCCGAAAGATCGTTGACACCTTTGAAATCAACCTCAACCGCTGCATCCTCTGCGGCATCTGCGTCGAAGTCTGCAACTTCGATGCCATCGTCATGAGCCACGAGCACGAGCTCAGCGTCTACGAACGCAACGGCGACCGCGTCGACCTGATTCCCTTGCTGGAGATGGGCAAACGCTTCCAGACTGACACCGGCTGGATTCCCCCATCAAAGAGTAAGAAACCGGAGCCGGAGCAGCCCTCGGAGGAGAAGGCGGCCGCCTAGTATGACCTGGTTCTTCTTCATCCTGCTTTCCGTCTTCACGGTCGGGGGCGGGTTGGGGGTGGTGGCTACCAGGAACGTGGTACACGCCGCTCTTTTCCTCCTCCTCTCCCTCCTTGGCGTCGCCGGCCTCTACGTCCTCCTCGCATCTGAGTTCCTGGCCCTGGTGCAGGTCTTCATCTACGGCGGCGCCATCATCATCGTCCTCCTCTTCGCCATCATGCTCACCCGCTCTCGGGAGTACCCCTTCATCTCTGACAACCGCCAGTGGCCCCTGGCCGGTATTGCCGCACTCCTCTTCTTCGGCATGCTGGTTGCCGCCTTCCTCATCAACGCCCCCTTCGCCGAGGAGCGCCACCGCGTCGCCTTTACGGACCTGGGCCACTCCCTCTTCACTGACTGGGCCCTCCCCTTTGAGGTCGCCTCCATCATCCTCTTGGTAGCCTTGGTGGGCGCCATCGTCATCGCCAGAGAGACTGGTCGTAGAGGATGATCACCCTGGTAGATTTCCAGATCGTCAGCGGCGCCCTCTTCGCCGTCGGCCTCTACGGTGTTCTGGCCCGCCGCAGCGCCGTCCTCATCCTCATGTCCATTGAGCTTATGCTCAACGCCGTCAACCTCAACCTCATCGCCGTGGCCTCCTACACGGAGTCCTCCATCTTTTCCGGTCTCATCATCGCCATCTTCGTAATCACCGTCGCCGCCGCGGAGGTTGGCCTCGCCCTGGCCATCGTCTTGCGCCTCTTCCGCAACCGTGGCTCCGTCAACGTTGACGAAATAGACTTGATGAAATGGTAGAGCTCTAAGCCATGCTGGATATGGAATGGGCATGGCTGATCCCTGCCTTTAGTTTCGCCGCCTTCCCCGTCATCGTCCTCCTCCGAAACCTCATCCCCACCGGCAGCGCCTTCATCGCCATCCTTGCCATCCTAGGCGGCTTCGTCGTCTTCTGGTTCGTCGCCATAGACCGCATTGACCAGGGCGCCACCGGCATAGACTTCTTCTCCCACCAATGGTTCAATGTCGGCTCCGTGGACCTCACCTGGGGCATCATCGTAGACCCCCTCACCATCGTCATGCTGGGCCTCGTCACCTTCGTCGCCCTCATGGTCCAGGTCTACTCCCTCGGCTACATGAAGGGCGACTCCCGCTTCGGCTGGTACTTCGCCATCCACAGCCTCTTCGCCGCCTCCATGCTCACCGTCATCCTGGCTGACAACTTCCTCCTCCTCTACATCGCCTGGGAGCTGGTGGGTCTCTGCTCTTACCTTCTCATCGGCTTCTGGTACGAATTGCGATCCGCCACCGAGGCCGCCAAGAAGGCATTCATCACCACCCGCATAGCCGATGTTGCACTTCTTATCGGCATCCTCCTCCTCTTTAAGGAAGTGGGCACCTTCAGCATGCAGGAGACCTTCCACCAGGCTGAGCTCCTCATGGCCGGGGAGCCCAGCGCCCTCTCCAGCGCCACCGCCACCGCTTCCGCCCTCCTCCTCTTCGTTGGCGCCATGGGCAAGTCCGCCCAATTCCCCTTCCACGTCTGGCTGCCAGATGCCATGGAGGGTCCCACCCCCGTCAGCGCCCTCATCCACGCCGCCACCATGGTCGTCGCCGGCGTTTTCCTGGTGGCCCGCACCTTTCCCCTGTTCGAAGCCGCCCCCAACGCCCTCCTCGCCGTCGCCGTCGTCGGCCTCGTCACCACCCTCATCGCCGCCACCATGGCACTGGTGGTCACAGACCTCAAGCGCATCCTCGCCTACTCCACCATCAGCCACCTGGGCCTCATGATGCTATCTCTGGGGGCCTTCGGTTACACCGCCGCCATCTTCCATCTTTTGGCCCACGGCTTCTCCAAAGCCCTCCTCTTCCTCGGCGCCGGCAGCGTCATGCACGGCGCTAACCAGACAGACATCCGAAACATGGGCGGCCTCATCAAGGTCATGCCCCTCACCGCCATCCTCTTCGGCATCGGCGCCCTCTCCCTCGGTGGCGTCCCCATCTTCGCCGGCTTCTGGAGCAAGGATGAGATCCTCCTTTCCGTCCTGGACCACCGCCACCCCATCTTCATCGCCCTGCTGCTGGTCGCCGTCTTCCTCAGCGCCCTCTACATGGCCCGCGCCTTCTTCGTCGCCTTCCTCGGCCCGCTGAAAGACGAAAACCGGCACGCCCACGAAGCCTCCTTCTCCATGGCCCTCCCCATGGTCCTTCTGGGCGTCCTGGCGGTCACCTTCGGCTTCATGGCCCTGGAGTGGACCAACGAATTCACCGGCATCGGTTCATTCCTCTTCTTCGATAAGCCCCACGGCTTCGAGTTCAACGTCGCCTTGGGTGTCGGCTCCATCGTTATCGCCGTCGGCGCATTCGTCTTCGCCTGGTTGGCCTATCGCGCCGGTGTTATCTCCCTGGACCCCTTCAAGCGGCGCTTTGCCCCTCTCCTGACCGTAGTTGAGCGCAAATACTACCTGGACGACATTTATCAGTGGACCATTGACCATGTGGTTCTGGTCTTCGCCGCCTTCATCGGCTTCTTCGACCGCGTCGTCATAAACGACGTCGGTGTCAACGGTCCCGCCGATTCCATCAAGCGCTCCGCCTTCAATCTCCGCTACCACATCACCGGCCGGTTGCAAAATTACGCCTTGGCCATGGTCATCGGCGCCATCGGCCTCGCCGTCGCCTGGTGGGCCGTGGCCGTGCACGACTAGACCATGGACGATTTCAAGAGCATCGCCCTCTTCCTCATCATCCTCATTCCCGCCGGAACCGGCGGTCTGCTGATCTTCTTCCCCCGCTCCCAGGTTACCGCCATCAAGCTCGTCGCCATCCTTGGCGCAGCCCTTACCATGGCCCTCTCCATCCTGATCTTCTCCTTATACAACTACGGCGATGGCGGCTACCAGTTCATCAACTCCTGGCGCTGGATGGAGGAGCCCCTCAACATAAACTTCAGCCTTGGGATAGACGGCATCTCCGCCCCCATGGTCCTCCTCACCGGCATCGTCCTCCTGGCGGGCGTCCTCGTCTCCTGGAGCGTCCAGCGCCGTCCCAAGGACTTTTTCGTCCTCTTCTTCTTCCTCGTCGCCGGCGTCTTCGGCGTCTTCGTCGTCCGAGACCTTTTCTTCCTCTTCTTCTTCTATGAGCTGGCCGTTCTCCCCATGTTCCCCCTCATCGGCATCTGGGGTAGCAGCAGCGATTTCGGAAGCTTCCTCCGCCCCAAAGAGTACGCCGCTATGAAACTCACCCTCTACCTGGTCGCTGGCAGCGTCCTGGTCTGGGTCGCCATCATCGCCGTCTACGTCGCCGCCACTGACTTCGGGGTGCCCACCTTCTCATTGGAGGTCCTGAGCCAGATATCGGACCAGGGCGCTTTCAGCAAAGATTTCCAGCTCCTCTTCTTCCCTTTCTTCATGTTGGGCTTCGGCATTCTGGCCGGCCTCTGGCCCTTCCACACCTGGTCACCGGACGGCCACGTGGCGGCCCCCACCGCCGTCAGCATGGTACACGCCGGCGTCCTCATGAAACTGGGCGCCTACGGCATCATCCGCGTTGGCATGACCCTACTCCCCCAGGGCGCCGAGGACTGGATGCCCGTGCTCATCGGCCTGGGCACCGTCAACGTCCTCTACGGCGCCATCTCCGCCATGTCCCAGCGAGACCTTAAATACGTCGTCGGCTACTCCAGCGTCAGCCACATGGGCCTGGTTCTCATGGGCCTCGCCACGCTCCAGACCTTCGGAGTCAGCGGGGCGGTCCTCCAGATGTTCTCCCACGGCATAATGACCGCCCTCTTCTTCGCCGTCGTCGGCGTCATATATGACCGCACCCACACCCGGGACATCACCGTGCTGGGCGGCCTTTCCAAGCGCATGGGCATCACCGTCACCTTCTTCGCCGTGGCCGGCCTCGCCTCCCTGGGCCTTCCGGGCCTTAGTGGTTTCATCGCCGAGCTGCTCGTATTCGTCGGCGTCTTCAAAGAGTACATGCCCCTGGGCGTCCTGGCCGTCGTTGGCGCCGCCATCACCGCGGTCTACATCCTCCGCCTCCTGGCCCGCGCCTTCTTCGGCCCCTTAGACCCCAGTTGGGAGCACGTCACTGACGCCACCCCCGTGGAAATCGGCGCCACCTCCATGCTGGTCCTGGCGCTGGTCTTCGTCGGCATCTGGCCGCTGCCCTTGATGAACGTCATCAACGTCGGCGTTGAAGAGTTTCTCCTCAGGTTCCCGGGCGCATGACCGAGAACCTGCACCTCCTCCTCCCAGAGTTCCTCCTCGCCTCCCTGGCCATCCTCATCCTGGCCGTGGACCTGTACATTCCGGAGCGCTTCAAGTCCGTCCTTCCCTGGCTCTCCGTCGCCGGCCTCGGCGGCCTGCTGGCCTTCTCCTTGGCCCTCCTCTGGGGCGAACAGGTCCCCCTCTACGGTGGCCTCGTCAGCGCCGATAACTACTCCCTCTTCTTCAAAGTCTTCTTCTTAGTCCTGGGTATCGTGATCATCCTCGCGTCCAGCGACTACGTTAAAAAGTACCTCCGCAGTCCCGGCGAGTTCTATGCCGTTATCATCTTCGCTATTCTGGCCATGGTGGTCATGGCCGAATCTGTGGAGCTCCTTACCGCTTACATCGGCCTGGAGCTCATGAGCTTCTGCTTCTACATCCTCGTCGCCTACTCTCGTGAAAACCGAAAGTCCAACGAGGCCGGCGTCAAGTACATCCTCATCGGCGCCTTCTCCTCCGCCATCCTTCTTTACGGCATCAGCCTCCTCTACGGCGCCATCGGTGCCACCCGCTTCGTCGACATTGAGTCCGAGCTGGCCCTCGCCGTGGCCAACGCTGGGGACGTCTCCCCCACCCTATGGGTCGGCCTGGGGCTTATCCTCGTCGGTCTCGGATTCAAGGTGGCCGCCGTCCCCTTCCACATGTGGGCCCCGGACACCTACGAAGGCGCTCCCCTGCCCGTCACCGCCTTCCTGTCCGTCGGCTCCAAGGTGGCCGCCTTCGCCCTCATTCTCCGCCTCTTTGGCCAGGCCTTCCTCCCTGCTATAGACCAGTGGCAGATCCTGGTGGCCGTCCTCGCCGCCGTCACCATGACCGTCGGCAACGTCGTCGCCATCGCCCAGCACAACTTCAAGCGCCTCCTTGCCTACTCCAGCATCGGCCACGTCGGCTTTATGCTCCTGGGCATCGCGGCCCTCTCAACCATCGGCGTCGAGGCCCTCCTCCTTTACCTTATCGGCTACGCCATCACCTCCTTGACCGTCTTCGTCGGCCTCATCGCCTTCTACAACATCACCGGCCGGGACGAAATCTCTGACCTGGGCGGTCTGGCTGATAGCCACCCCTTCCTGGCCGCCGCCATCGCCGTCGGCCTCTTCTCCCTCTCCGGCCTCCCCTTCTTCGCCGGCTTCACCATCAAGTTCTACCTCTTCGCCGCCGTTGGGGTGGAGGGTCTCCTCTGGCTGGCCGGCCTCGCCATATTCAACAGCCTCATCTCCCTCTACTACTACCTCATGGTCGTCCGGCAGATGTACATCGAGCCCGCCCCCGCCTGGGCCGCCCCCGAGGCTACCTCCGCCGAAGCCACCTCCCCGGAATCCGGTGCCCCTCTTGCCGCCGTTCCTGAGCCGCGGGAAGGCGAACCCACCGGGCCCTCCTTCGCCGCTCCGTCCCGCCTCATCACCGGTCTACTGGCCGTCCTGGTCCTGGGCGTCATATTCGTCGGCGTCTACCCCTTCCCCATCATGGACGCCGTCAAAGCCGCCACCCGCGCCCTCCTCGCCTAACCACCGCTACTTTCCGCCTCCAGTAACCGTCGTCACACTGACCCGTCCCCAACCTGCCTCTCCAACCCGCTCATCCTGAGGCTCTCGAAGGACGAGCCCATGCCGCTATCCCCTCCGTTCTCCCAACAGCTCACTATCAATACCCTCTGAGGTGCCCGTGGCAACCGCCATGCCGGATTGCCTTGGTCATAGCCTCCAAATCACTCCCCTCCCCCCAACGGATGACCCTCCACTCCCCCCAACGACGCCCCAGGATGGTCCTTTTGGTGGTACTCCTCAACGCCGCGCCGTAATACCCTTCTGTTAGCGGAATGCGAAAGCAGCCCATTAAACAAAAGGAGACTGCCATGGAACACGTAGACAGGTTACTCAAGAGTTCAACTGAGGAGATGGAGCGCCTACTCAGCTCCAAGAGCGTGGTGGGCGAGCCCATCAACGTCAACGGCTACACCGTTGTGCCCCTACTCAGCGTCGGCTTCGGCTTCGGCGCCGGCGGAGGCACCGGCAAGGGCAAAGAGGACCAGGGCGGCGAGGGATACGGCGGTGGGACTGGGGGCGGCGGTGGTGTCAAGCCCGTGGCTGCCCTCATCATCGGACCGGACGGCGTCAAGATAGATCCCATCCAGGGTCCTCCCTCCGGGCTGGAGAAGCTGGGCGCCGCCATCGGTGCCGCCTTAAGCAAACGTAGCGATAAGCATGGCGATAAGCACGGCGATAAGCATCAGGACCATTAGCAACCATGTGGTTCTGGCTCCTCGTATCCCTGGCGGGCATGGCAGGACTGACGCTCCTGTTGCTGTCCATCCCACTCGACCTGGCCTTCTCCTTCCAGAGGGAGCAACAGTTCAGGGCACGCGCTCGAATTGGTTGGCTATTCGGTCGGGTTGGCAAAAACATCGGCGGGGGGACTAAGCAGCACAAGGAAGCGAAGTCCCCTCGCCCGAGCAGTCCGGCAAAGCCGAAAAAGCGTGGTGGCAACCTCCGCCTCCTCGCCTCCGCGGTCCGTGGCGGAATCCTCAACGACTTTCTGCGGCTGGCCCGGCGTATCTTGGGCACCGTCAAGGTGCGCCGGCTTCACCTCCAGCTCCACGTTGGCCTGGACGACCCCGCCGAGACCGGCTTGCTTTGGGGCGCCGTTGCCCCGGTCGTGGCCTACGCCGATTTCCGTCGCCCTGGCGCCGTCGCCCTGGAGCCGGACTTCTCCGGCCCGCGGTTCGCCGGCCAAGGGAGCGCCAGCTTGCGTATCGTACCCCTCCGCTTGCTTCCTCCCATCCTCTTCTTCGCCCTCAACCCCGCTGTCCTTGGCGCCCTATGGTCGTTATGGAGGACTAGAAAGAAATGATCTCTCAACGCCATGAGCCACCCATCCACGTCGGCGATTTGACAATCACCCCCGTGGTGGAAGTCCGGCAGCAGACCACCGTCACGCCGCATCGCGTCTGGTCCTACGGCGTCAAAGAGCCCGTGGCCCTTATCATTGACTCCCCGTCAGGACGGCAGACCCTCTACCTGGACCGCGGCCAACCGCCCTGCGCCACAACCCCCGGCTAGCTCATCTGCCGGCCGGGGCAGGTACAACCGTACTACTCGCGCTGATGCATGCTGCAAAAAATTGCTCCCCGCTTTAAATGGGGTGGCCCCTTCCATTCCCAGATGAAGCGGTCACGAGCCTGGGCAGCAGGCGCCCCGCCCTCAGACCTGGGCCGCAATTCTGGTTCTGGTATAATTGCCCCTTCCCAACCCAGCTAGGACTCGAATATGCCGTTTGACAAAAGACCCCTCATTATCGCCGTCATTGGCGGCGGATTCCCTCCGCCGGAAGCCTACGAAGACGCCCTTAACGTCGGCCGGGAGCTGGCCAAACGCGGCGTCGCCGTCGTGTGCGGTGGCCTTACCGGCGTCATGGAAGCCGTCTGCAAAGGGGCCAAAGAGGCCGGCGGCGTCACCATCGGCATCCTCCCCGGGGATGAGCCCCACTACGCCAACTCCTACGTGGACATCCCCATCTGCACCGGCCTCAGCTACGCTCGGAACATCCTTGTCGTAAAGACCGGAAGGGCCGCCATCGCCATTGACGGGTCCTATGGCACCATGTCTGAAATCGCTCACGCCCTGTCGGAACAGATCCCCGTCATCGGGCTAAACACCTGGAACTTCAGCATCAACGGCGGCCAGGACAGCGCCGTGATCCGCGCTTCTGACCCCGTGGATGCCGTCGAAAAAGCCATTGCCGCCGCCGAGGAGAGGGAGCGGAACCCCATAGTCCCTCGGAAAATCGGGTGACCTTCATTTCCGGGGTCCACGCCCGGGAGATACTCGACTCCCGCGCCTCCCCCACAGTTGAAGCCCAGGTCACCCTCTCTGACGGCGCCTGGGCCATCGCCGCCGTACCCTCCGGCGCCAGCGCCGGCAGCCACGAAGCCCTGGAGCTCCGCGACGGGGACCCCCGCCGCTTCGGCGGCCGCGGCGTCCTCAAGGCTGTGGACAACATTCATCACATCATCGCTCCCGCCATCACCGGCCTCTCCCCCTTCCACCAGGAGCGCATTGACTCCGCCCTCATAGCGTTGGACGGTACCCCCAACAAGGCCTGCCTCGGCGCCAACGCCATTCTCGCCGTGTCCCTGGCCGTCGCTCGGGCCGCCGCCTCTTCCAGGGGCTGTCCCCTCTACCGCTACCTCGGTTGCGAGTCGGACTTTACCTTGCCCGTGCCCATGTTCAACATCCTCAACGGTGGCGTCCACGCTGAGAACTCCACAGACGTCCAGGAGTTTATGGTCATTCCCGCTGGCCTCCCCACCTACAGCGAAGCCCTCCGCGCCGGGGCCGAAATTTACCGCGCCCTGCGCGATATTATCCATCGCCTCAATTACAGCGCCAACGTTGGGGACGAAGGCGGCTTCGCTCCCCCCGGCCTTAATAACCGTACCGCCCTGGAAATGGTCGCCGAAGCCATCCAGCGCGCCGGATACCGCCCCGGCGAGGATTGCTTCATCGGCATAGACGTCGCCGCCACCGAGTTGATGCACGACGGCCGCTACATCCTGGCCCGCGACGGTGCCGACCTGGAGTCCGAAAGCCTCATCGACTTCTACCAGGGTTGGGTCAACGACTTCGGCGTAATCAGCATCGAGGATGGTCTGGGCGAAGACGATTGGGACGGCTGGCGCGCGCTCACCGAACGATTGGGCCATAAAGTCCAGCTTGTGGGCGACGACCTATATGTCACAAACCCGGACCGCCTCCGCCGGGGCCTGGACCTGGGCGTCAGCAACTCAGTCCTGTTGAAGGTCAACCAGATCGGCACCCTTACCGAGACCTTGGAGAGCTTCCATCTCGCCCGCGATGCCGGCTGGGGCACCGTAATCAGTCACCGCTCCGGCGAGACCGAGGACACCACCATTGCCGACCTCGCCGTGGCCCTCGGCGCTGGGCAGATCAAGGCCGGCGCACCCTGCCGCTCCGAACGCGTCGCCAAGTACAATCGCCTCCTGCGCATAGAGGAGGAGCTGGGTCCCAACGCCACCTTCGCCGGCTTGGAGCCCTACCGCCGCATCGGACTGGGGGCTTGAGGTGACAACGCCCCGGGTTCAGACCCTGGATGACATCCGTGACGCCCTCATACCCGTCCTCCGGCGTGGCGGCGCCCTCAAAGCCATCGTCTTCGGTTCCTACGCCCGCGGCGACCCCGACGAGTACAGCGATCTGGACCTGATGATCGTTGCCAGGAGCAAGCGTGTCTTCCTCGAGCGCTTCAAAGACTTTCTGGACATGTGGTCCGTATCTCCGGTGAAACCGCTGGACGTCTTGGTCTACTCTCCAGAGGAGTTTGAGCGGATGCGGCAGCGCGAGAACCCCTTTATAATGGCCGCCATAACGGAGGGCGTACTCATTTATGAGGCCCAGCCAGAAACTAGATGCTCAAAGGTGGCTTCGTCAGAGTGAATATGACCTGTTGGTTGGCCGCACCGTTGTTCGGGATGGTTTCTACTCCCACGCATGCTTCTTTGCTCAACAGGCCGCTGAGAAAGCCCTTAAGGCGCTCCATATTCTCGCCCGAGGCAGGGCCGCAAGAATCCATCAGGTCACTGGCGCTTCCGGACTCATACAGGCCATTGAGGTCACCTTCCCTTCACTAACGTCCTTCGAGAAAGAGGCCGGTATCCTGGACCAGTATTACATGGCAACTCGTTATCCCGATGCCCTTCCTGACAATGCCCCATATGAAGAGTTTAACGAAGACCAGGCAGAAGAGGCTATCGGTATCGCACAGCGGATCTTATCTGAGGTGACCCGTATACTCGACGAGTCCTAGGAGGTAAACCATGGCAACCCGCATCGGCATCAACGGCTTCGGCCGCATCGGTCGCCAGGTCGTCCGCGCCACCCTGGAGCGCCAGTCTGAAAAGCTCCAGGTCGCCGCCGTCAATGACCTCACCGACGCCGAGACCAACGCCTACCTGTTCAAGTACGACACAAACTATGGCACCTTCCCCGGCGACGTGGAGGCCCGCAACGGCGGCCTGGTCATCAACGGCAACGATGTCACCGTCTTCTCCGAGCGCGACCCGGCCAAAATCCCCTGGGCCGAGGTGGGTGTTGATCTCGTAATCGAGTCCACCGGTATATTCACCGACGCTGATAAGGCGTCCGCTCATATCCAGGCGGGCGCCAAGAAGGTCATCATATCCGCCCCGGCCAAGGGTGAGGACCTCACCGTGGTGCTGGGCGTCAACGACTCCAGCTACGACCCTTCCAACCACAAGATCATCTCCAACGCCTCCTGCACCACCAACTGCTTCGCCCCCATGGTCAAAGTGCTGAACGAGGCCTTTGGCATCCGTTACGGCCTCATGTCCACCATCCACGCCTACACCAACGACCAGAAGATCCTGGACCAGGTTCATGGCGACCTTCGACGCTCCCGCGCCGCCGCCATGAACATCATCCCCACCAGCACTGGGGCCGCCCGCGCCGTGGGCCTCGTCATCCCGGAGCTCCAGGGCAAGCTCCACGGCGTCGCCTTCCGCGTCCCCACCAGCACCGTCTCCGCCACGGACTTCACCGCCGTCCTGGAGCGGAAAGTCTCCGTGGATGATGTCAACGCCGCCTTCAAATCCGCCGCATCCGGACCGCTCAACGGCATTGTCGAATACTGTGACCAACCCCTGGTCAGCAGCGACTTCAAGGGCAACCCTCATAGCTGCATATTCGACTCCATCTCCACCATCGTCATGGAAGGCGAAATGGTCAAAATCCTCGGCTGGTATGACAACGAATGGGGCTACGCCTGCCGTACCGCTGACCTTAGCGCCTTCATCGCTGATAAAGGCATCTAGCCGGCTCAACTCAGGAGAGTGCAATCCGCCGCAGAGCCTGTGAGTTTTTGACTCCGTTGGCGGCTTCGGCTTCACATTGTCCCGCGTAGAGCGTCCGCATAATTCATCCCGTATTTCCCATTTAGGTTAAAAGTATCATGCGGCTAAATCGGCAACGCTCTCATTTGTGGAGTTGTTTCGTGAATGATTTAGCAGGGTATCAGCTAGAATACGCTCATGACCTTAGTATGTCTCTTCAGATAGCGTAACATCTTGATAGGCGCCTGATGGGTGACGGCGACAAGTCCCTTGCCCCGGCGAGTGCTGGCTAAAGTAGAGTGGCGTCGGGGGGAGCTGTTCCCCAGCGTTGATTTCACCGCGGCCAACCTGAGCTATCCACCCAAAGGCATAGTCCGCCTCTACAATGGCCGGGGCACGGCGGAGCAGTGAATCAAGGAAGGGAAGTACGTCCTGAACTGGACCCGGCTTTCCTGCCACAAGTTCGTGGCTAATCAGGTGAGGCTTTGGCTGTTCGTTCTGGCTTACAACCTGGGCAGCCTCATGAGAAGGCTGGTGATTCAGCTTGCCGAGGTGCTGGTGACCAGGGACATGCTGACCCGGATATTGGAACGGATCTATCAGCTTCGCCTGGCGCCAGGGGATAGTCCACTCTAGGAGTGACGGTATATGTGACCGTGTTACGGGGTCGTCAATGGTAAATAGTCTGTCCCGGGGGAGACGCTTGGGCAAGAGCAGGCAATTCTGGACTTTTACGCTCGTCAGGTGGGGTAGTTACCCTATCAGAGTGGGTCAATTGAGTGAATCGGTGGGCAGTTGACGCGCTCAGGGAGGCGCATTAAAGTTCGAGCCATCCAAAAGGGCACATGCTCAGGGAAATCAATTTAATATGGGAAATACCGGTTAATTAACTGGTGTCGGGCCTTACTAGAGGTGAAGAGATTCTGCGGACCAAGATAACCGATTTATTTAAGGTCTCCTATCCTATAATGTCCTCCCCAATGACCAATCACAGCGGTGGGCGGCTCGCCGCTGGTGTATCCCTGGCGGGTGGTCTGGGAAGCTTCGGCGGTATCAATCCCGCCGGTCCTGACTGGGTCCGGGAGCAGGTCAGATATATTCGGTCGCAGACAGATAAGCCCTTTGCCGTCGGGTTCATAACTCAGTTCATCCCTGACTCGCTCCAGTCCTTCGAGGCAGCGTTGGACGAGAAGGCGCCCGTTATTGCCTTCTCTTTCGCCGACCCCCAGCCGTGGTTGACCAGAGCCAAGGAGGCCGGGGCCATCACCGTTTGCCAGGTGCAGAGCCTGGAGGGTGCAGCTGAGGCAGTGGCTGCGGGTACTGACGTCCTTGTGGTCCAAGGAAACGCGGCAGGAGGGCATACGGGCACAATGAACCTGCTGCCGTTCCTTGGTCGCGTCCTGGAACAGTACCCTCAGGTCCCGGTCATGGCCTCCGGGGGCATCTCCAGCGGGCGCACCCTTGCTGCCGTGTTAGCCGCTGGCGCCGAAGGTGCCTGGATGGGCACCGCGCTCCTGGCCACCCCTGAGGCCGTGGAGGTGCCTGACAGCTTCAAGGAGCGCATCGTCCAGAGCAATGGTCATGATACTGCTTTCACCCGTCTGTATGACTTCATCGGAGACACCCCCTGGCCCCAGGGAATCGCCGCTCGGGTGTATAACAACCGCTTTGTTCAGATGTGGGACGGGCGCGACGCCGAGATTCAGAATCTGCGAGAGGAGCTTGCCTCGGATGCGGCTGAGGCCTGGGCAAAACATGATCCTGAGGTAGCCTCGGTATACATGGGGCAGTCTGCTGCCAGCGTAAGCTCGATTCGCCCGGTCAGCGAAGTTCTTGAGGATATTTGTGGTCAGGCGGAGCGGCTCCTGCGGGATCGTCTTCGAGAGCTGGTTTTATAGGTTCGCCGGCTTTGTCAGAAGCGAGTCAAACGTGGGCTGGGTTCTGCCTATCGTACAAGACGTCCCGCCAACTGCTTCGCTCCCATGGTCGAAGTGCTAAACGAGTCCTTCCGGCCCGGGCGGTCAGACGGACAACCGGGCGCTCGCTAATCTTACGTTGATCTTATAGCTCTCATTCCCTACTGACTGAAATCCAGCAGTACGCGAAACGGGCCATCCGAAGGGTGGCCCCTTTTCGTATATCTGCCGTACCCTCCTTGGTAAAATAGCGCCCCATGCCCCACCCATTCCACCAAATGGTCCAATCGCCCCTTATCCAATTCCTTAAGTCCCGCCGCACCACCGTTGCTCTGGCGGCAGTCCTTCTACTGGCCCTGGGACTTCGCCTCTACGGCATTGATTGGGACCAGGGCTACGGCTTTCATCCGGACGAGCGTTCCATCTACATGCAGTCGGACTGCATGTTTCGCACCCTTACCCACGGGCCTGGCTACCTGGACTGCCCTAATCTGGCCGAATACCCTGACATGGAGCCCGGCATCCCCGCTCCTGGCGCCTTCTTTGACGCCGATCGTAGCCCCCTGAACCCCCACTGGTTCCCCCTGGGCGGCATCATGATCTACCTCATAGTGCTCATTCGGTCCGTCATCGAGCCATTCGGCGATTTCTCCGGTTTCGATATGCGCTTCGCGGGCCGCACCCTCTCCGCCTTGGCCGACGTCGCCTCCATTTACCTCCTCTTCCTCCTGGGCCGAAGGCTCTTCAGCCCCAGGGTAGGCCTCCTGGCCGCCCTCCTCATGGCCATCGCCGTTATCCACATCCAGACCAGCCACTTCTACCGGCCGGAGACCTTCATCGTCCTCTTCCTCCTCGCCTCCTTCTGGTTCATGCTCAACATCATGGCGCGCCACCGCCAGCGGGACTGGCTCCTCCTCGGCCTCTTTGTCGGCCTCACCTTCGCCACCAAAGTCAGCGTCCTCCCCCTGTTCCTTCCCCTCCTCCTGGTCTACGGCTTCCGCCTCTTCACCACCTCCGGCGGCGCCCCTGCCATTCCCACCGCCTCCCAGCTCTACCTCACCATGCGGCACGCCGCCCTGGGCGCCGCTGTGGCCTTCGCCGTCTTCGTCGTTCTCAACCCTTACGCCATCATTGACATGACGGAATTCATTTCAGACACCACCTGGGAGGCCGGCATCGCCCGGGTGGCTGGCAAGATGCCCTACACCATCCAGTACATCGGCTCCTCGCCCTTCATCTACGAGCTACGGCAGAGCACCCTATGGGCGCTGGGATTGCCCCTGGGCATTGCGGCCTGGGCTGGCCTCCTCTACGCGGTCTACCGCACCATCGGCAGGAAAGCCGGCTGGAAAGCAGAGCTGCTCCTCCTGGCCTGGGTGGTGCCCAACTTCCTCCTCGTCGGCGGCTTCTTCGAGGTCAAATTCCTCCGTTACATATTCCCCATCATCCCCTTCCTCATCCTCTTCGCCGCACGGGCCCTCTTCGCCCTGTCAGACGCCGCTAACACCCTCTCCGCCTCCCTTCGAGACGCCGATGTCCCCCAATCCCTCTGGCGCTTCGTCGGCCGCCACTCGCCTGCCCTCGCCCTGGGCCTAACTGTCATTGTCGTCGCTGCCACCGCTCTCTACACCCTCGGCTTCATGGGCATCTACTCCCGCCCTCACCCGGCCCTCGCCGCCTCGGACTGGATCAACCAGAACGTCCCCCGCAGCGCAACCATCATTACCGACAACCACTGGGACGAGGGCATTCCTGAGCTCTACAGCTACGACGTTCGCCAGATCCCTATCTACGAAGGCGACACCATTTCCAAGATGCAAAGCATCAGCCAGGATCTCTCCCGCGCCGAATACCTGGTCTTCTACAGCAACCGCACCTACGGTAGCATCACCCGCGTCCCCGACCGATACCCCCTGAGCGCCGGCTACTATCGAAAGCTCTTCTCCGGCGAGTTGGGCTACGAATTCGACCGCGCTTTCACCTCCTACCCCGGCCTCCTCGGCGTCGCCTGGCAGAATGACACCTTCGGCCGCGCCACCCTCCCGGAACCGCAGGCTCTGGCCGCGTCCTCCCCCGCCACCCTGACCCTCCACCTCGGCTACGCCGATGAGAACGCCACCAATTATGACCATCCCGCCGTCCTGCTTTTCCGCAACGAGGGTAAACTCCCCCAGCGCCGCATCTATGACATCATAATCTCCGCTGGCGACGAATCCCGGCAGCCCGGCCTCATGCTCTCCCAGGAGGATCTCCGTGCCCAGCGCGAAGGCGGCACGTGGAGCGACATCGTCAAGGAGAACAGTTGGACAAACGATGTCCCAGTCCTCGCCTGGATCCTCCTTGTGGAGCTAATCTACCTCGTAACCCTCCCCCTGGCCTTCTTCATCTTCCGTCCCCTTCCGGACCGTGGCATCATCCTTGCCCGCATCCTCGGCATCCTCTCGGCCAGCTACATCGTCTGGCTCCTGGCCAGCCTCCACTGGCTCAGCTTCTCCCGCGCCTCCATGCTGGTCGCCATCCTCATCCTCGCCGGCCTCTCCTCCCTGGTCCTCGTTTTCAAGCGTCGCGACATCATCACTTTTCTTCGAAGCCACTGGCGTCTGCTGGCCGTCGGCGAGGCGCTCTTTCTCGTTGCCTTTCTCGCCTTCGTCGCCATTCGAATGGCCAACCCCGACCTGTGGCACCCCTTCCGCGGCGGCGAAAAGCCCATGGACTTCGCCTATCTCAACGCCATCCTCCGCTCCACTTACATGCCCCCCTTCGACCCTTGGTTCTCCGGCGGCTACATCAACTACTACTACTGGGGCCTCTTCATCGTTGCCAACCTCACCAAAGCCCTCGGCATGCTCCCCGCCGTGGCCTATAACCTCGCCGTTCCCCTCTTCTTCGCCCTCACCGTCACCGCCGCCTACTCACTGGCCTTCAACGTAGCCGAAGGCCTTCGGAGGGCCGGCAGAATTCCGCACGCCGTGCCGGCGCTCCGCGGCATTCGGGCCACCGTCGTCCGCTGGTTCAGAGCCCCATTGGCCGCCGGGCTCCTCGCCGCCCTATTCGTCGGCGTAATCGCCAATCTGGACGGCGCAGTACAGATCGTCGAGTCCAGTTGGACCAGCGTCGTCCGCGGCGAGTCCTTCGGCAACTTCGATTTCTGGCGCAGCAGCCGCATGCTCCCCGAGTTGGCCGACCAGGACCCTTCGCCGCTCACCTTTTGGCTGGACGACCGCATGGTCTTCCCTGACGATGCCTTCTGCGGTCAAGGCCTCCGCCCGGACAACACCTGCCCTGACGTCTCTCCCCACATCACCGAGTTCCCCTTCTTCACCTTCCTCTTCGCTGACCTGCACGCCCACCTGATCGTCATCCCCTTCGGCCTGCTCGTACTGGGCTTTGCACTCTCCTTCCTCGTGGGGCTAAAATCCGCCACCCTGGGCTGGGTCCTGGCTACGGTCCCCTTCCTCGCCTTAGCCCTGGGCGCGCTATGGGTCATCAACACCTGGGACTATCCCTCCTACATCCTCCTCATGCTGGCCGTCCTCACCGTGGGCGCTCACCTCATGGCGGGCAAGGCAGACCATAGCCGGCGGGTGTGGACCTTCATCGGCATCGCCGTGTCGTCTATCGTCCTCAGCATCATCGTCTTCCTCCCCTTCCACATTCGCTATGAGACCTTCGGCGCCCTCCTCAGCACCACCAAATGGCAGACGCCGATACATAACTTCCTGGGAATCCACGGCCTTTTTCTGGTCATCATCGGCGCCTTCCTCCTCTACCTGAATAGGAGACCCTTGAAGTCCGCTCTCAGTTTCCTCCTTCACCGTCTCGCGGTCTTAAGGCGGACCGCCACCCCGGACTCCCCCCTCTCATTGAAACCCTCCTGGGAGGCCGTCGTCACCCCCTTGGTCTTGGCCATCATCATCTACTTGGCCGCCGCCGGCTACTGGACCGCCGTTCTGATGATGCTCTTCATCGGCCTCGCCGCCATGGCTATCCGCGAGGAGTTCGCCCGGCCGGACTCAGGCTCCGGCTTCATCCTCTTTCCCGTCATCCTCGCCGGTTTCGCCTTCCTTGTCGTCTTGGGAGTCGACTTCGTTCGCGTGGGCGACGACATCGGCCGCATGAACACCCTCTTCAAGTTCTACCTGGAGGCATGGGTCCTCATGGCCGTGGCCGCCGCCGTCGGCCTCTGGTACCTGGCCCACAGAGGCTTCTTTGACCTGGGACGCCTGGCCCGCTTCAACTACCTCGTCCTGGCCGCCACCGTGGCCCTCACCGCCCTGGCGATGGCTGGTCTGGCCTTCTGGACCGGCGTCCGCGTCGACGGGACGCGCTCCTTGGGCCAGTTCCCGCGCCTGGACACCCTCCAGGGATACTCAGTCCTCGCCATCGCCGTGCTGGGCGCCTTGCTCGTTGGCATGGCCCTCTTCTACAGCACCCGCGGCTACGTCCTGCTCACCCGGTGGCGTTACCCCAAGGCCCTGCTTCTCACGCTGCTGGCCATCCTCCTCTTCTCCTCTTTCATATACACCGCCCTGGGCACCCGTGCACGGCTGTCAGACCGGTTCGATACCTCGGAAACCACACTCAATGGAGAGAGCTTCCTGGCCCGCGCCGTCCACCGTGAGCGTGAGCAGGAGATTGAGCTAAAGTGGGACTATGAGGCCATCCGCTGGCTCCGCGCCGACGCCCTGGGGTCACCCGTGGTTCTGGAATCCCACCTGGATCAGTACCACTGGGGCGGCCGCTTCGCCATCTACACCGGCCTGCCCACCGTCATAGGCTGGCCCTGGCACCAGATACAGCAACGCGGCGACAACGCCTTTGCCGTCCGCCGCCGCGCCGATGACGTCCGCGAGGCCTACTCCACCCTGGACCGCCAGCGGACCTTGGACATCCTCCACCAATACGACGTTACTTACGTCGTCCTCGGCGACCTGGAGCGCGTCTACTATCCGCAGGTGGGGCTGGTCAAATTCCCGGCCATGGTGCGCCGCGGCCAGCTCCAGCTCGCCTACGACAACGGCCATACCGCCATCTACCGCATAGTCACCCCAACCCTCGCCTCCCAACCCTGATCCTTAACAGAAACATCGCCCCCTAAAGGACGTCTGGAAAGGGCTAGTGTGGACAAGGAATGCCTATCTGGCGGTTCGCCTGTGGCGGATGATTGCAGTGAGTCTTGGCTTACCCGGCATCCTCAGCTTCACCTTGTCCCTAACCAAGCGTCCGCACAAACCATGTCATTCCTATGAAAATAGCAAAATTCTCTCCCCCTATCGAGGGGGAGGTTAAGAGGGGGTGCGCACGCCACACCCTTTTCATCCTCCCTGGTGCTGGACGTCAACAGGATCGATTCCGAGTCGTTTCGTGAAGATCGAGGAATCTCATAGGGAGGAGAGCACATCCAACCGTGACGTTCGCTATCGCTGTTCTAGCTCAAATCACTCATAAGCTCTGAGGCAGTCCCTCAGAACCCCCTACCCCTCCCACCTGAAAATCTCCCGGTACGCCAGAATCGACGCCCCCGTCACGTACGGCTCCACTGACTTGAACCCTCGCGCCTTGAAGTACTCCGGCGACTGCATTGCTGACTCCCCAGCCAGATCGTATGTCGCCAGGTACTGGAAGTCCCCCCGCAGCGCTTCGTACCGCGACGCGTTTAGCCACCCCGGGCACTCCAACAGCTCCGTCAAATGCTCCTCGTTGTACCACTTGTTGAATTCCGCGTCGTGCTCCGCCTGCGCGCTCGAACGGTTGAACCGGAGCAGCGTCGCCTTGTTCCCGCCCTTCGCCCCCTTCCCCGGCGGCGCAGTGTATATGTGCCGCCACACCGCACTACTGGACCCCTTCACCACCGGCTGCATCTCCTTCCACCCCCGCGCCTTGCCAAACCCCTCAGACTCCAACGCCTCCAGCCCCGTGAGCTCATACATCGCCATGAACTTCCCTTCGGCGCCCACCTCCTCGTACCTCACTGAGCTCAAAAACCCGGGGCATACCACCACCTCCGGCACGTGCACCCCGTTGTACCACTCGTTAAACTCCTTCGTGCGGTCCGGCTGCACCTCTACAAACACCGTAAACAGCAACGGTTTCTGCTCACTCATTCCTTCTCCTTTGCTTCCCCCTTTCGGCTCTTCTTGACGCCGTTCAGGTGGGGTTATAGACTGCTGAATGCCGAAGCCCAGCATAACATAACTGGCCGTTATTCCGAGGCGAACTCGGCTTCCGCATCAACATTAACCAAGGAGGCTACCCACATGTCACTCACTCTGGAACAGGCCGACCGGGCTATCAGCGCCGCCATCTCCAAGGCCAACGATCAGGGCACCAAGATGAACATCGCCGTGATGGACGCCGGCGCTCGGCTCGTATCATTTAAGCGAATGGACGGCGCCATCTGGGGAGGCGTTTACGGCTCTCAGGGCAAGGCCGTCACCTCCGTGGCCTTTGGCCGTGACAGCGGGCTAATGCAGGAGCGCGCCGGAGCCCCCATCGTCCAGGGCATTGCGGCCGCTGAGGGCGGGCACATGATTCCCAGCCAGGGCGCCGTGCCCATCATCCGAAACGGCGCGGTCATTGGCGCCATCGGCTGTGGTGGCGGCACCGGCCAGGAGGACGAAGACTGCGCCCGCGCTGGCGCCGACGCCGTCTAACCCTTCGACAACATTCTTCCGTTGAACCAGAGGCCCGCTCCTCCCACGCCGGGGTGAGCGGGCCTGCCTTTTCCTCGCCAACCTTGGCTTCTACAACCGGGCGGTGTCACCCTGCCGTCGCGGCCCGCCCGATTCGCTCGAAAACAGAAAAAGTGCATTTGAAAGACACCCAGTAAGGGGGAGTCCAGAGAGGGACAACCCCTTCTGGCGGGAGGTTGAGGGTGTCCCTGAGAAAAACTTTCAAAAACCTTTCGGGGCGGGTGGGTGGGAACCACCAAGCTGTGATTTGTAGCCCTTAGCAACAGCCAACCATCGCCGTGGCTGTTCGGCGCCGAAATGGTTCATCCTGCTGCGGACAGGTGGAACCTCCCATCTCCTAGGATTGTTTCATCCCCTCCGTCCTATTGGAGAAGCGGGGCCCAGGAAGATGAGGACCTAATCTTCTACAACGCCTCGGACGCGTCCAGATTGTGCAGGAACTTGTACCCTTGCCCTGCCCCCTCCACTATCACCACTTCGTGAACGTGTATCCCGTTCGCCTCAATCACCTGCGACACTCCCGTCGTCTCAACAATTATTCCGCTGGGCGCCTTGAACTTCAGACCCGCCTCAACGCTTGCCATCTCCGCATACGCCATCCGGACATCCCTCCCAACAATTTGTGCCGCTCTTCTCGTCCACGGCAGTCGAATTCGTAACAGGAATCATACGTTGGCCTGAGAATCGGAGCAACCCCCGCCCGCCCACCGCCCTGCACCCTAACCCATCCGAAATCCCCTCTAAACCTTCATTCGCCAGCGCAGGTCCCACTCCTCATTCATCCGCGCCGCGCCGCTCTCCGTGATTACCAGGTCGTCGAAGATGCGCGGCGTTAGCCCCAGCGGAGGCACTGGAGCCCCGTGCGGGTGGTACGAAAGCACCATCCCCGCCTCCAGCTCCGCGTCCCGGTTCCCCTCTCCCATCGGCGAGTAGTATGGCCACTCCACAGAGTCCATCCCTCCACCGTGGTAGTAGTAGTGCCACGCTGGCTCTCCCAGTTTCCAGCCGTCCTCTTCAATCATCCGGTGGAACGCCTTGCCCAGGTCGGTCAGCGTCGCCCCCGGCCTTGCCCTCCGCCGGAATTCCTCGTAGGCCCGCAGCTCGCTCTCCACCAGATTCTGCTCCTGGGCCGTAGGTTCCTGAAACACACACGTCACGTTCAGCTCAGACCAGTGGCCGCTCTCTCCACAGGTTTCCAGGTGCAGTTCCACTATATCCTCGCACTTCAACGCCACGTCCCGCGGCAGCCCCTTGAAGCCGCCGTCCCGTATCAGCGTCAGATCGTCGAATGACCCCCCCGCCCTGATCACCCTTCCCGCTTCCGCAGCCGCCTCCCGCTGCGACACCCCGGGGCCCACCGCTGCCACGAACCGCTCCATTGCCTCCATGGACATCTTCCATAGCTCCCGGTTCTGCGATATCTCCAGCACGCTCTTCACCGCTCGGATGCGGTCCATCAACATGTCCGCACTCACAAACTCAACCCCGGGCAGCAAGGCCTTCAGTTCCTCGTACGCCCCCACCGTGATCACCCGCTCCAGCCCGGCCACCCCCGCCTTCCCCGTGGTCAGCCCCTTCTCCTTCATCGCCTTAACTATCTCGCTCTGCGGCGCTGGCGCCTCCCGGTAGTCTGAAATCCAGACCTCATCCGGCCTGGATGCCGAAGCGTACGTCACCTGCACCTGCACCGGTTCCCCCTCCAACGGCAGCAGCACCAAAGAATCGCCCGCCCATATGTGCGTGTCCGCCACGTACCGGATGTAGCCGCGTTGAAAATGGCTGCCGTGTCCCGCCACCACCAGCGCTCCCATCCCCTCCCTCTCCATCGCCTCCCGAATCCGCTGATATCTCCGGTCCCGTTCCGCCAGGTCCGCTCTCCTAGCCAATTTCGCTCCTCTCTGATGCTATTCAACCCTAAATTGACCGGCGGCACGCCCAGTTTGGCCTCTTCGGCGCCTCCCCTGCCGTCCGGGTCCAGTTGCGCGGTACCAACTCCCCGCCACCTCCTTCACACTTCGCTCCGCCACTGGAAAATCCGGCGCTAGGCTGATGGCCTCCCGGCTCTATGGCTAGAGCTTCTCCCTTTGCTCCGTCCGCCATTCTCGCTGATTCTAAGCCTGGCCGTCGCTGTCCCGCTACTAGCTTCAGCTCCTTCGTTTGACATCAAACCCTGGTTTACGTAAGATGCCTAAGTCCTAAAACCTACATTGGACCCTGTCTATAGCTTGGCGCCCGCGCAGCGCTTCCGGGACCCTCCCACTAACGCATATGGCTGTAAGATCAACAAAAAGTGACACCAACCCCCCGGCGTCCGATCGTTTCCGCGTATTGGCCGCTGACCCATTCTGGCACTCACCTCGGCGCGTCCTCCCCTTCGACCCTTAGCGTTTCACCACAGTTTATTCGCCCCGGCTCTTCCACATTCCCTTGAGCTTCGTTCCCTGTCTGGTTACCCGTGTTCCTGGAAGAGAACGGGACTTTCGTTGACCGCCGGGATGGCTTTAGATAGCCCTTGGCTTAGGCCCTTCGGTAACCGGCCATGGTGGCATATCCCGACTCCCTGCTTCGCCCGCCCGGGCAAGGAGCTTATCGGATTGGAGAAGTCTGTATATGGAACAGCGAGACCTGCAATACGTCTCTTCGCTACACGGAGGTTTCTGGAACTTCGACATCAAAGACTTCCGGTACATGACCAACCCCTACTTCCCGCCAGACGAGTTCATGGAGAACTTACAATCGCGGCTGAAAGAGTTGGTCAAGTCCTATCCTTCTACCAATTGGCGCATTTCCTCCCTGGTAGCTGAGCCCTTGGGGCTTTCCCACGAGCATGTGGTAATTGCCAATGGGGGAAGCGAGCTCATCAGCGCCATCTCCAGCCTGTTTGTTGAGAATCTGGCGGTCCCTGTCCCTACTTTTGACGAGTTCCCTAATCGAGTCGTGAATCAAGGCAAGCGTGTTAGCCTCTATCAGCTAGATGGGGACTTTGACCTGGACGCTGGCGGCTTCATACAACATGCATTGGATAATCAAGCCAACAGTGCCCTGTTTATCAGACCAAACAATCCCACCGGCAATCATCTCTCAAAGCAGACTCTCCGAAACCTCCTGGAGTCTCTGCGCCACCTGGACGTCATCATCGTTGATGAGTCCTTCATTGACTTCGTCAGCCAGGAGGAGTCTCCATCCGCCGTTGACATGCTCTTTGAGTTTCCTAATATGATCATCTTGAAAAGCCTTTCCAAGGTATATGGCATCCCGGGGTTACGCCTTGGCTACGCCGCCTCTGGAGACCGGAAAATGATTGCCGCTCTACGCGACGCTATTCCAATCTGGAGCATCAATTCCCTCTCACAGTTCTTTTTGGAGGAGGTTGGGGCCTACCAACAACAGTTTGCCCAATCGTGCGAAGACGTAAAACGGGCAACAGCGCTTTTGTCCCGAGGGCTGCAATCAGTACCCTATCTCTACTCATACCCAACGCATGGGAACTTCGTACTGTGTCGCATCCTCTACGGCTTCACCGCCGCCGAGCTGACTGCGCGCCTGTTTGATGACTTTGGAGTTCTTATAAACGACTGCACCACCAAAAGAGGCCTGGATGACCGGTTTGTCAGGGTAGCCTCCAGAACAATGGAGGAGAACTCGGAACTTCTGAAAGCCTTCCAAAGGCTTGCCCCTGCCTCCTCGACACTCGAACGGGTATCCCGATAATTGGGAGGCGAGATGAAAGCGGTAATTCTGGCGGCTGGCGCCGGTACAAGGCTACAACCCCTAACCGACAACACGCCCAAGTGTCTCGTTGAGGTGCAAGGAAAACCTCTACTGCAATACGAGCTGGAGGCGCTGGACCGGGCTGGGGTCCGCCACTGCGTCTTGGTGGTCGGATATCTGTCAGAGCAAGTCCAGCGCCAATTTGGTCACAAATTTGGCAACGTACAGCTCTCTTATGTCATAAATGAGCGATTTCAGGAGACCAACAACCTCTATTCTCTTTGGCTGGCGCGTGAGCATCTAGACGCCGATGTCTTGTTGCTTGAGGGTGACCTGTTATTTGAGGAGGAACTCCTGGCAGACCTTCGGGGGACCTCCCACCCGGACGTGGCCGTGGTGGACAAATTCCAAGATTTCATGAATGGGACTGCCATACTGGCTAAGGGCAACCTAACTGCCTCTATGCTCCTGAAGGCTGATCAATCAGCAGAATTCAGATACCAGGATGCCCTCAAGACAGTGAACATTTATAAGCTCTGCCGGCACACCATCAGGACCCAAGTCCTGCCGAGTCTCGACGAGTTCGTTGCCAGCGGGCAAAATGATCAGTTCTATGAGGCTGTTTTCGCACAACTCATTCGCCGGGGTCAATTGCAACTCGCCGTCCATTTCACTGGACCGCGGCAGTGGATAGAAATTGATACGATTGAAGACCTTCATGAAGCTGAAAGATTGTTCCGCAGGGTATCTGGGTCGAAGGCCGTCTCGGCCATCGCGGCGGGTGTAAAATCACCCTTGAGAGAGCAATGACTCGCTTTGCGGCGCCTCCCAGCATGACCTGCACCCGCAAAATTCACCTGCAGAAAGGAATCCTATCCCATGACTGATAATGCTGACGCATGGTCACAGCAGGTGGCAGTTGATTATTATGCTCAGCACCGCCATGAGGTCTCGGATCTCTATCCATCTGAAAAGGTATATTTGCCGCGGGTCCTGTTTCCTGGAATAAAGGTCTTAGACGTTGGCTGTGCCTCTGGTGGGTTCTACAACATCATGAGAACCCTGGAGCCAACTGTCGATTACACCGGAACTGACATCGCCGAACCGTCTGTTGAGATAGCGCGCCAGACCTATCCAGAGGCCAAGTTTCTTGTGACCGATGGCCCCCACCTTCCCTTCGACCAGGGCGAGTTCGACCTTGTACACTGCACTAGCGTTTTCGTAATTGAGCCTCGGTACCGGGAGATTCTGAGTGAAATGTACCGTGTCTCCAACCGGTTCGTCCTGGCAGACATTCGCCTCCTCACCGGCATCGGAGACCGAATCGACGCTGCCCAGTCTCAATTCCGAATAGAGTTCGAGGGAGAGTTCCAAGGGACTACGGTACCCTACGTCATCGCGGACGCCGACGAGGTGGTGAAGCTTATCCTCTCTTTTAAGCCTAGGCCCAGCGCGCTACGAGGGACTGGTTATTTTCATGCCGTCTCATCCAGCGCCAGCACGCCTTCTTCGGAAGTCTGCATGGCTATATTGCTCATTCAAAAAGGGAGTCCTGACACCACCACAACCGAGATTGACCTTGGTGGCCTGCCACTGGACTTTTCCGTTGATGCCACTCTGCTCTAGACGCACTCGCCCCCAATTCAAGCCGCGCTGTGGGGTGCTAACTCTCAATGTCCGGCCCGCCACCGAGGAGCGGTGGCTCCGGCCTCCCGCACTTTCGGCCTTTGGCTGCACCGCGTATGCGCCTAATTGGGGTCGCCCATGATTAGAGTCTATGCTGACCCCGTAGCCGATCTCTTTCACTACGGCCACATGGAATTCCTGAAAAAGGCCCGTGCTCTGGGAGACTATCTACTTGTAGGAATATGTTCGGATGAAGGGGCGGAATCCTACAAACGCAAGCCCATCCTAAGCATGCATGAGCGTGCCGCTTCGGTTGCAGGATGCCGGTACGCAGATGAGGTGCTCCTTAATGCTCCGTTAGTTGTTGATGCCGCGTGGATCCAGAAACATGACATCAACTTCGTAGTGCACGGAGACGACTTCACTCAGGAACAGCTTGACTACTATTACAAGGTGCCCATCGAGATGGGTATTTTCCGCACCGTTGCTTATACTACTGGCATCTCCACATCCGAGATCGTTCGCAGAATAATCGATTCGGGATTTTACAATTAGCAGGCCCTTGGCAATTGTCGCGTAAGAATGAGCTTGTTCGCCTCACACAGAGATCAAGGCGTGGCGCCTTCGGTCGAAGGCTCGTTCCGCCCTCCGAAGGTACGCGCGGCCAACTGACGATTGGCTATTGCCGCCAAGCTAGCACACCGCCAAGCTCATGACTTCTAGCGCCTACTCAGATGAATTCTACAAACGGCATTCCAAGCGGTATGCCCACGTCCAGCACAATTGGCTCCAGTCCGTATACATTAAATCGTCCCACCCTCGTCTCCGCAGTGACCAGGACGCCTGGGACCTGCTGAAGCAACTTGCCCCGGGCAAACGAGGACTAGATGCGGGCTGTGGCAGCGGCGCCCGTGACGTGTTCTTGCTCTGGTCGGACAACTACGACATTGTTGGGCTGGACGCCGTTGAAGAGAACATAACCGAAGCTCGGCGCCTTCATCCGGAAATCGCTGACCGCGTTTTTGTCGCAGACCTCCAACAACCCATTCCCTTCGAAGCCGCGTCCTTTGACTTCGTGGCATGCAACGCCGTAATCCAACACATCCCGCCAGAAACCGTGCAAGAAATTGTCCTGCCTGAGCTGGCCCGGGTTCTCCGTCCAGAGGGTGTGCTTCAGTTGATGTTTAAGAACGGCTCCGGTTTCACCACGGTGTTCGATAAAGATTACGGCGTCGATCGCACATTCCAACTCTATGATCATAACAATGTAATGAAGCTGCTCGAAGGGCAAGGGTTGGTCCTGGTTGAAGCTGAGTCCCCCGAGGAGCTCGGCGGATTCTTGTTCTTCACAGACCCAAAGAGAGTAGAGCATTGCCTTCTTTTTGCCCGCAAGAAATGACGCGGTCTCTGCGCGGCCTAGTCCCGCCACCTGCGCCAGCTCCTTCGTTTGACATCAAACCCTGGCTTACGTAAGATGCTAGAATCCCAAAACCAACTGCGCACCCCGTCTATAGCTTGGCGCCCGCACTGCGCTTCCAGGACCCTTCCAATAAGGCGTATGGCTGTAAGATCAACAAAAATCGCTCCGGCCCTCCGGCGTCCGATCGCTTCCGCGTATGGGCCGCCGACCCATTCTGGCACTCACCTCGGCGCGTCCTCCCCTTCGACCCTTAGCGTTTCACTACAGTTTATACGCCCCGGCTCTTCCACGTTCCCCTCGGCCTTGCTTCTTGTCCGTTTACCCGTGTCCCTGGAAGAGAACGGGACTTTCGTCGACCGCCGGGATGTTTTAGAAGCTCACTGACCCGGTCCATCCGAAATTCTCCCGTCCGGTCTTTCACTTCCCCTTCAGAGCGCCGATGCGGTTTCTTAAGACAATGGCAACATGCTGGTAATCCTGGCTTTCGAAGTCACAAACCAGCCTCTGAGACCCAAGATGGTCCTGATGGACTAATTCAATCGGACCGTCGAATACCAGGAGGATTCCAAACATGAAATCTCGATTCACTGAACAGGAGACCGAGCAATACTATGACGAAGAGGACTCCATTTATCGCTCTGTTTGGGACGAAAATGGCAGCGTTCACTGGGGTTTCTTTGATGAGACTACCGGCGAAGACTTCCTTACCGCCTGCGCTAACCTCAACCGCATCATGGCCGGCAAAGCCCGCATCAATGAAGATTCCAAGGTACTGGATATCGGCTGCGGCAACGGCAACACCTCCCTGTGGCTCTCCGAAGACTTTGGCAGTCAGGTGGTCGGCGTAGACCTCAGCGGCGTGCGCGTCGAAAACGCCCAGGCGGCCCTCGACCGCCGCGGTGACACCGTCCGCCGCCGGACCTCCTTCGAAAAGGCCTCCGCCACGGACCTGCCCTTCGAAGACGGCTCGTTTTCTCACGTCTGGAGCCAGGCCACCTTCTATCACGTCCCGGACAAGCTCAAAGTTCTGAAGGAAGTCCGCCGTGTCCTGGCCCCCGGTGGCACCCTCGTCTTTGACGACCTGGTCAAGCCCAAGCCGGATATAAGCTCTGATGCACAAGAATTCGTGTATGACCGGCTTCTCTACGATACTGACTTCAGCTTCCTCTCCTACCAGGAGACCCTCGCCGCCACCGGATTCAAGGTGATGGAGGCCCATGACCTCTCCGATCATCTTAAGCTGAGCTACGAGTGCCTCTCCACTATGGCGTCGGCTGGGAACAGCGACAACCCTGAAAGAATCGAGTTCCTTTCCCATGCCTATCTCAAAACGGCCGAGGCCGTGGATAACCAGGAGCTGGGCTGGGCAATGTACGTCTGCCGCGCCTAGCTCACGCCCAACTAGTGTCATTCCCTCAAAAATCAAACTAGGGTCCCAAATGTGACGCCTAGCGTTGGCGAGTTCAGAGGGGGACAACCCCCTCTGGCGGTCCGCCTGTGGCGGATAAAGGTCGCTCTCAGAAAGCCTTTCGGTGTGGATGGGTTCCCTGCCGGAAGTGTGAGAGGGTATGAGTTTTTGACTTCTTTCGGACGTTTAGCGTCACCTTGTGGCACCATGAGCATCCGAATGAGTCATGTCATTCCTATGAAAATGAGCCTCCTGCGCCTCCAACCCGCTCATCCTGAGGCTCTCGAAGGACGAGCCCATACCGCATTACGCCCCCCACCATGTCATCCTGAGTCCGCCCGTGAGGATCGAAGAATCTGGGTGCGGGGGGAGAGCAAGTCCTACCGCGGCGCCCGCTTCAGATTCCAATCCTGATGTTCATCCTCCCTGGTGCTGGACGCCAACATGATCGAATCTGAGTCCGTCCTTTAAGATCGAGGAATTTGGTAGGGAGGGGAGAGCACATCCAACCCTCGCGCCCTCTACCCCTGTGCCACGTCAATTTGTTCACAAGCCCTCTGGCGGGAGTCTGAGGGTGTCCCACAGAAAACCTTTAAAAACCTTCCGGGGTGGGTGGGCGCCACCAACCTGTGATTTGTAACCCTGAGCAACCACCAACCTTCGCGCTGGCTCAGCGGCACCGAAATAGTTCATCTCGGGGACAGGTGGAACCTCCCTGACCAAAAGGTTTGACCCTTCGCCTCGAAGATGTTGCCCACAACCCCTTCGCCCGTTCCATCTGCTATCCTCATGGCTAACCGTAGATCGCGCCAACCCTTCTTCCCAATCTCTGTAGAGGTGAATCCCCGTGAGGGTACTTCTAATCGCCACCAACCGGCATCAGCAGCTCCTCAGCCGCATGGTCGCCAGACCCGTGCCCATTGGCCTGGCCTACGTCGCAGGCTACTTGGACCCCCAACGCCACCCGGTGAAACTCCTTGACCTGATGTTCTCCGAAGACTATCTGGCAGATGTCCGGCAGGCCGTTCAGGACTTCCGTCCGGACCTGGTTGGTATTTCCCTTCGCAACCTGGACAACAGCAGCTACATTGACCCTCAGTGGGCTCTTCCCATCACCAGGGAGGTCATACAGACCGTCCGCCAATGCTCCAAGGCCCCGGTGGTATGCGGCGGTCCGGCCTTCAGCCTTTTTCCTAAAGAATGCTTCCGTTACCTGGAGCCGGACCTGGGAATCGCCGGCGACGGTGGCGAGTCCTTCGCCCGGCTGGCCGACAGCCTGGAGGCTGGCGAGCAGTACCATAACCTCCCTGGCCTCGTCTACAACCACCAGGACGGCCATATCGTCTCCAATGGGCTCGCCTACTCCTCATTCTCCGCTTCCCCTCGGCTGGAGGAGCTGGACATGCCCAGCTACAATCGGGCCGGATTCGGCATCGGCGTCGTCACCAAGCTGGACGACAGCTTTGCCAACTCTATGGAGTCCGCCGGTAACCCGGAGTCGTGGCGAGTCATAAGGCCCGTCGAAGACGTGGTCCAAGAGGTCAAGGAGCTAAAACAGGCCTTCCAGGTCCGCAAAGTGTTCTTCATAGATTCTGCCTTCAACCTCCCGCCCGTCCACGCCGAGGCCCTCTGCCGCGCGCTCATTGACGCCGATCTGGGCGTCCGCTGGAACAGCTACCTGGCCCCCGTCGACCAGGCCTGTCATGAAGAGCTGCTCCACCTCATGACTCGCGCCGGTTGCGCCCTCATGATCATGAACAGCTTTGATGTCGCCGACAACGGTGGCGCTGAATTGGCCCGCCGTCTCGATGGCTTAAGAGACATCTGCCACCGCTGTGAAAAGGCAGGAGTCCACTATATGGTCTCGCAGGTCTTCGGCGAACCGGGGGATACCGCTGAGACCGTTGAGCAAAAGCTGGAGTTTCTCCGTCAGATTACACCTGCCATCGCCAACCTCAGAGTCGGCCAGCGCCTTCGCCCCGGCTCTCCCCTCGTCCCCCAGGCCCTTAGCGAAGGGCTCATCTCCGATGAGGCCGACTTGGTCCGCCCCGTCTTCTACATCTCACCAGAGATTAAAGAGTGGATCGTTGACAGGCTAACCGGGGAAGCCGCGGAGCAACCCCGTTGGAACCTTGTATAGCGCCACCCACACAGGAGAGGGCGGTCCGTCCGAGAGGCTGTGAATATTTACCGTCACCTTGTCGCACGTTGAGCGCCCGTACAAGTCATGTCATTCCTATAAAAATAGCACCGTCCCTACTCTACCTGCGTCTACCAAGGGGGAGTGCAGAGGGGCACAGCCCTTCTGCCGGGAGTCTGAGGGTGTCCCTCAGAAATTAAACCTCACTGGGTGGTCGTGGGTGGGCACCACCAACCTGTGATTCGCAACCCTTTGTAATAGCTATACCGGTCATCATGTATGGTAGCCGCCACTCTCTTTTCATCCTCCCGGTACTGTACGCCAAAATGATGGATTCCTATAAAAATAGCACCGTCCCGACTCTACCTGCGACCAACTAGGAGGAGTGCAGAGGGGCACAGCCCTTCTGCCGGGAGTCTGAGGGTGTCCCCCAGAAATTAAACCTCACTGGGTGGTCGTGGGTGGGCACCACCAACCTGTGATTCGCAACCCTTTGTAATAGCTATACCGGTCATCATGGATGATAGCCGGCACTATCTTCTCATCCTTCCCGGTGCTGGACGCCAACGTGATGGATTCCTATAAAAATAGCACCGTCCCTACTCTACCTGCGTCTACCAAGGGGGAGTGCAGAGGGGCACAGCCCTTCTGCCGGGAGTCTGAGGGTGTCCCTCAGAAATTAAACCTCACTGGGTGGTCGTGGGTGGGCACCACCAGCCTGTGATCTGCAACCCTTTGTAATAGCTATACCGGTCATCATGGATGATAGCCGCCACTCTTTTCTCATCCTTCCCGGTACTGTGCGCCAACATGATGGATTCCTATAAAAATAGCACCGTCCCTAGTCTATCTGCGCCCAACTAGGAGGAGTGCAGAGGGGCACAGCCCTTCTGCCGGGAGTCTGAGGGTGTCCCTCAGAAATTAAACCTCACTGGGTGGTCGTGGGTGGGCACCACCAACCTGTGATTCGCAACCCTTTGTAATAGCTATACCGGTCATCATGGATGATAGAGGCCACTCTTTTTTCATCCTTCCCGGTGCTGGACGCCAACATGATGGATTCCGAGTCCGTGCGCCTAGATCGAGGAATATGGGTGGGGTAGGGCAAAAAACTCCAACCCCTGTGCCCAGTTTCGCCGCCCCAGCTCTATTTGTTCACAAGCTCTGTGGTGGATGAAGATGTCCCTTAGAACAAATACTCCTTATCCTCTTCCCCGTCCCCCAGGTCCACCAACAACCCGTCCTTAATCACCGTGGTAACGCGGCGCCCTCCCTGTAGCACCCGGATGTCCGCCACCGGGTCCGCGTCCAGCATGATGATGTCAGCCAGCTTCCCCTCCTTCACCTCTCCCGCCTCCCCCTCCAGCCCCACCACCCAGGCGTTGTCCCGCGTGCACACCGATATCGCCTCCAGCGGCGTGTAGCCCCCGTGCCGCACCAGCAGTTCCGCCTCATTGGCGTGCAGCTCCCCGTAAGCCATTGGTGGGCTGTTTCCCGAGTCCGTCCCGCTTAGCACCTTGATCCCCAGGGCCCGGCACCGCTCCAGAACGTGCGACACGCTGTCCCTGTGCCGTTTGATCTGGTCCACCTGGCCGGGTTCCCTTCCCATCTTCTCTCCCAGCTCCACCGCTTGGAACAAGAACGTCGCCGTGGGCATCAGCCGCGACCCGGATTCCGCCACCGCGTCCAGGTCCCTTTCGCTGGCCAGGTCCGCGTGAAGAATCCAGTCCACCCCCGCTTCCGCCGCCGCCTTCGTCGACCCTGACCCCCGCGAATGTATCGTCACCCGCGCGTTGCGGCGGTGAGCCTCATCCACCACCGCCGAAAGCTCCTCCCTGGATATCGTCTGCGTCTCACCGAAGCGGCTGTCCGCCAGCTTAATAAAGTCCACCCCGTGCTTGCACTGCCGCCTCACCTCGGTAATCATATCCGTCACGTTATTGCACAGCTTCCCCACCGTGTGCTCCGGCGTGCCCACCCAGGAAGGTTCGTTGTCCGTTATGCCGCCGTAGGTCACAATAAACCGTCCCGCGCAATGGATGCGCGGCCCCTCTATCAGCCCCGCCTTCACCGCGTCCCGCAGCGCCACGTCTATGAACCAGGTGCCCCCCGGCGCCGCCACGCTGGTCACCCCGGACCTCAGCACCTTTCGAAGGTTTCGCGCCGCCCTCAGCGTGCTGAACTCCGCCGATATGGTCCCCTTCGCCAGCGGCGACCTCGGCATATTCGGAAACCCAAACGAAAGATGGCAGTGCCCGTCTATCAGCCCCGGCATAATCCACTGCCCGCTGGCGTCTATCACCCGTACGTTGCTCCGGTCCTCTAAATTCAAGTCCGGTGGTAGCCCGCCCGTGCTCCGGATCCGGTTCCCATCAACCACTATCGCCTCGTTCGCCACCGGAGCCCCGCCGCTGCCGTCAATCAGAGTCCCGTTCCTAATCACCAGCGTGTTCGTTCCGTTGCCAGACATAGCTACCCCCTTTGCTGAAGGCCTTGCCTATTTGCCTGGCATTATATCGCGGAAACCCGGCATCTACCTATCCCAGGACCTCGCTTCTAATCTGGCTTCCCGGCCCTGGCCAGCTCCGTCGCTCCTGTAAGGACACCTGGAAAGTGGGGAGTGCAGAGGGGTAAAGCCCCTTCTGCCGGGAGTCTGAGGGTGTCCCTCAGAAAAACTTTTTAAAAACCTTACGGGGCGGGATGGTGGGCACCACCAACCTGTGATTTGCTGTCCTTCGTAACTCCCAGCCATCCCCCTGCCTGAGCTTCACCTTGTCGTGCGGTGAGCGTCCCCAAAAGTAATGGCATTCCTATGAAAATAGCACCGTCACTACTCTACCTACGCCTACCAAGGAGGAGTGCAGAGGGGCACAGCCCTTCTGCCGGGAGTCTGAGGGTGTCCCTCAGAAATTAAACCTTACGGGGCGGGATGGTGGGCACCACCAACCTGTGATTTGCTGTCCTTCGTAGTAGCTATACCGGTCACCATGGATGATAGCCGCCACTCTTTTTTCATCCTTCCTGGTGCTGGACACCAACATGATGGATTCCGAATCGGTGCGTAAAGATTGAGGAATCTGAGTAGGGCAGGGGGGGATAGTCCAACCCTCGCGCCCACTATCGCTATCCCAATTCCGTTTACTCACAAGCTCGGAGGGTGTCCCTCAGCCTGATTCTCACACCCATGCCTTTTTGTCCCGCCGCCCTAAGGAGTACACTCCAGTCCACCATCTCATCGTAGGGTCGGCGCCAAAACTTGGTCTCCCCGTTCAGGAACATATTCCATGGCTGGTGGATCGTTGCCATCTCTTTTGTGGTCAACTCCATGGCCTTCGGACTCTACTGGGGCGGCTTCTCCGTCTTTTTCCTTCCCATCAGCCGGGACCTCGGCATCAGCCGCGCCGCCGCCTCCCTTCCCTTCACCCTCCGCGGCGCCGTGGGCATCTTCCAGAGCATAATCGTTGGCCTGTTGGTAGACCGGTTTAGCCCGGCCAGAGTCCTCTTTTTCTGCGCCGCCCTGGCGGGACTTGGTTTCCTCCTTCTTAGCCAGGTTAACAGCTACGCCATGTTCCTGGTCGTGTTCCTCTGCGTCATCAGCCTGGGCATGGTGCCTTTCGACGCCGCTACCACGGTCTCCACCAGCAGGTGGTTTACCAAAAAGAGGGGCAAGGCCATGTCCCTTTCCTACACCGGCTTCGCCTTCGGCAGCGCCGTGGTCGTTCCCGTCCTTGCCTTGGTGATAAGTACCTATGGTTGGCGTACCGCGGCCTTCATCGTCGCCATCGTCGTTTGGTCCGTCGCCCTGCCCTTGTCCACCCGGCTCTATTCCTCTCCCGAGTCCAGGGGCCTCCAACCCGACGGCCCGGACCCCGGCGCCGGCACCTCTCCCCGGGAGCCCGGCACCGTGCCGCCGTCCGCTCTCACGGATTTCTCCCGCCGCGCCGCTTTTAGAAACCCTGCCTACTGGATGCTCTCCTTTAGTTGCGGCTTACGTGCCGCTGTCTTCATGTCCATTGGACTGCACATGGTCGCCGTCATGATCTGGAAAGGCATAGATGAGGCCACCGCCGGCGTCCTCATCGGCGTCTTCGGCTTCGTTTGGTTGGTCGCCACCCCCGTTATGGGCTGGGCCGGGGACCGCTGGTCCAAGACCCGCGTCGCCGCCACCCCGGCATTCCTTGGCGCCGGGTCCATGCTGATACTGCTCTTCATGGACCGGGTAGAAGCCTGGCAGATGGCCGTTTTGCTGGCCCTCTGGGCTAGTAACGAGGGCTCCTGGGCCCTCAACTTCTCCATCTTGGCGGACCGTTTTGGCCTCCGGCATTACGGCGCCCTTCGCGGCGGCATGCTCATGGTCGTCAACATCACCTCCTTCGGTGCGCCCTTCTATTCCGGATGGGTCTTCGACACTACCGAAAGCTACTACTGGGTCATATTTCCCGCGGTTTTCCTCCTGGCGCTGGCCGGCCTCCTAAACTGGTTCCTCCCCCAGGCCCGCCACGCCAAGCCCGCCCCGTCCTAGCCAAATTCGCCTCATTCCCTCGAGCATAGACCTCCGGTCTCCCGTCCCCGCTCGTCCTAAGATGCTCTGGCCAATTGGCCTATTACACCTTATCTCAACTCCGACCAGCTCATCCTGAGGCTATCGAAGGACGAGCCCATACCGCATTCCGCCCGTCGAAAGGACCTGTTGGGCCAGCCCAAAATAGTCATTCCTGGTGGTTCCGGCCTCAACCGCCATGCTCCACACTCCCCCAAATGCCCCCAAAGCCCAAACCCCATCCCCGCCCACCGCCCACCGCCCCCTGCCCCCGGCCCACCCCGGTGGTCTCCACCGAGACCAACCCCTATAATCCGTAGCGTAGCGGGCATCGGCCCTCCCGCCGTTAGCCCATGGGCTGCCGCGTAACCCAGACCCGGCGCCCTCCCCACTTCCACCGCTCAAAAGGAGACTCATGTCCTTCCACCTGTTTTGCGTCGACTGCGGTCATCAGCACGATAACTCCGCCTACCGGCTCTACTGTGACCAATGCCATGGCCTGTTGGACGTCACCTACGACGCCCCCGCCACCGCGGAAGCCCGCATAGTCCCCGAAGCCCTCGGCACCGCGCGTTTCCTGCCCATGCTCCCCATCCGCGACCCAAGCAACCTCGTCACCATGGGCGAGGGCAACACCCCCGTTGTCCCGCTGCCGGCCGTCGGCAAAATGCTGGGCCTCCATTCCCTCTATGGCAAGATGGAGTACTTCAGCCCCACCGGCTCCTTCAAGGACCGCGGCAACACCGTCCAGGTCTCCGTCCTCAAGGACACCGGCGTAACGGAAGTCGCCGACCCTATCGGCGGCAACGCCGGCCACTCTTTCGCCGCCTACTGCGCCCGTGCCGGCATCAAGCTCTACGGCTTCGCCGACGTCGCCAAGCGCGAAAGCCGCAAGGTCCACGCCATCGAGTTGCACGGCGTCGAGATGCACTGGGTTGGCCCCGGCCGAACGGCTCAGGTGGAAGGCGCCCGCAACTTCGCCGAGGACAAGGGCATCCTGCTCATGGACTACGGCACCAACATCTACTTCGTGGAAGGCCTAAAGACTATGGCCTACGAGATCGCCGAGCAGATGGACCCCCTGCCGGACCACATAATCGTCCCCGTTGGCAACGGTTCCATCTACCATGGCCTGTTCAAGGGCTTTCAAGAGATGGTGGCGGACGGTCGAGTCAGCCGCATGCCCAAACTCCACGGCGTTCAGACCCAGGAGACCCAGCCCTTCGTCGCCGCCTTTGAGGGCAGGGAGTGGACTCCCCCCTCCGGCCCGCCGAAAAGTGCGGCCGGTGGCGTCAGCGTCCCCAATCCCCCCAGGCCCCAGGCCCTGGTCCAGGCTGCCCGCGAGAGCGGCGGCAGCGCCGTCGCCGTGTCCGAGGAGAAAATCCTGAGCTGGCAGCGCCACCTGGCTGCCCTGGAGGGCATCATCCTCGAGCCCACCTCGGCCGTCGTCCTGAGCGCCGCTGAAATGCTCATCGCGGACGGCCGCATTCGGCCCGGAGAGCCGGTCCTGCTGCCCCTCACCGGCTTCGGCCTCAAAGAGCCTATTCCCGGCTTCTAGCCCTCCGGGTCCCTATTCCCGTACCTTCACCAGCTTCTGCATGGACCGCAGCTCCTGGGGCGGGTCCATCTGGCTCCCGTAGTCGCTCCAGGACACCTCCGCCACGTACACGTCACCCTTGGAGTCCACCGCTATCCCGTGCGGGGAATAGAACCGGCCCACCTGCGCGCCGTAGCTCTCTCGCCCTACCCTCGCCAGCACCTTCCCCTTGGTGTTCATGATCGTTATCCGCGGACCCAGGTCCGTGCCAATGTCATTGGTGGCAATCCCGCAGAAGTACTCCCCAACGTACACCAACTCCTCGCCGCCGCGGTCGTCAATGCAGATCGTCGCCGCCCGGGACAGGTTGCCCCACTGCGCCTCATACTTCCCCTCCGCGCTGAACACCTGAATCCGGTGGTTCTCCCGGTCCGCCACGTACACCCAGCCATTCTTGTCCACCGCCAGGTAATGCACAATATTGAACTGCCCGTCGCCGGTGCCTGATTCTCCCCACGAATGCAGCAGCTTTCCGTCCGGCGAGTACTTGTGCACCCTCGCGTTCGAATAGCCGTCCGCCACGTAAAATTCCCCCGTCCGCTTGTCGAAGGCCACGTGCGCCGGCAACGCGAAGGGCTCGCCGCTCATCTTCGCGCTCGGCTGATTGGGCGTCCCCAGCGTCATAAGCAGCTTCCCCTCCGGCGTAAACTGCCTGATGGTGCTGTCCCCGTTATCCACGCAATACACCGTCCCGTCCGGCGATATAGTCACACCGTGCGGGTTCTTGAACACACCCTCTCCCCACGTCCTGACCACGTTCCCTTCCGAATCGAATACTATCATCGGGCAGGTGCCACGGTTGAACACGTACACCTGGTCCTTCGAGTCCACGTCCACCGCCGTGCCTTCTTTATACGTCCATCCGGCGGGTAGCTTCCCCCAGTCCTCTCCAGACACACTGTATCTGAAACCGTTCTCTCCCAGTACCACCGGGCCTCTGGCCTCGCCCACCGCCGTGTGCCCTTCCGTCCGGACCCCAAATTCCCAGTCTTGCTCTTTGTCAGCCAATTGCTGCTCCTCTCTCATTGAACGCCTATCCGCCGCCGCCCCAAGCTTCCCAAGAACCCCTCCGCCATGTCAACGGGAGGGTGTAGGGAACCCGGGTTCCCTGCCGGGTGTCTGAGGGTGTCCCTCAGAAAATCTTTTTAAAAACCTTACTGGGCGGTCGTGGGTGGGCACCACCAACCTTCGATTTGTAGCCCTTAGGCAAGCCCAACCTTCGCCCTCGCTAATCGGCCCAGAGGACTTGTCCCGCGGCTTGCTTGCCAATTCCAGCCCCAATTGTCATGCCTGGTGGTGCCGGTGGCAACCGGCATTCGGGATTCCTCACTTACTCTCCAACTTCAACCGTCGCGCACAGTTTCGCAGTTCCAGCTTGATATCTTCACAACCTCTGTGGCGCAAGGAGTGTCCCTCAGAATTGTTTATACCCCCTAATACCCTACCCCGTACGCCTCGCTCCTCGGGTCCGCGCCGCCCTGCAACACCCCGGTGCCTGGGTCCCGGCAAATCATCCCGTACAGCGCCGAGCCCTCCCACCAATCCGGGTACCTTTCCACTGTGTGCCCCCGCTTCTCCAGCCCTTCGATAACCTCCTGCGGAATCCGCCCTTCCGCCCGCACCAGCCCCGGCCGGTAGTCCGAGGGGAAGTTGGACGAAGGGAAGCTGTAGCTGTAGAACCGCGCCGCCTCCACCGCCTCCTGCGGGTCCATGCCAAACTCCACCACGTTCAGAAAAATCTGCAACGTCCCCTGCGGAATGTGGTCCCCCCCGTGCGCTCCCAGCGCCATCACCGGCGCCCCGTCCCGCAGCGCCAACGCCGGCGCCGGCGTCAGCCGTGGCCTCTTCCCCGGCGCTATTGACGATGGATGGCTGTCGTCCACCTTGGACTGGCTCCCGCGCTGCGACACGTACATCCCCGTCCCCGGGATTACCGGCCCGCCGCCCTTCATCCCCTCGCTTGGCGTGCTGGAGAACATGTTTCCATCCCTGTCTATAACCCCAAAGTATGATGTCCCTCCCCCCGCATCCCCCGTCGTCGCCACCTCCGCCGCCGCCTCCGACGGCGACTGCGGCGCTCCCTCCACCGTCCTGTGGCCCCGTTGTGGGTCGCCCGCCGGCGGCATTCCAGGCCATGCCCGCTCAGGGTCTATCAGCATCCGCCGCTCCCTCAGGTACGCCTCCGAAAGCATCTCCTCCATCGGCACGTCCACGAACGCCAGGTTCAGCGCCTGCGTCGTCGCGTGAATATACTCTGCCGAGTTGTGGCCCATCGCCTTCAAATCGAATCCTTCCAGGATCTTCGCCGCCTGCGGCAGCACCGGCCCCTGGCACCACGGCCCGCAGCAGTACAGCTCGTAGCCCCGGTAGTTCACCTTCACCGGCGGCTCCACCCGCGCCCTGTACGCTGAAAGGTCGTCCATGGTTAGCAACCCGCCTTGGGCCTGGTAAAACGACACGATCTTTTGCGCCAGCTCTCCTTTATATACAAAGTCCCTGGCCGCGGTCAGCGCCCCCTCTCTCTCTTGCCCACGGTTGGCGTCCTCTACCGCCACAATCTGTGACAACGTTTCCGCCGCGTCCCTCTGGTAGAACATCTCCCCCACCGCCGGCGCGCGGCCGCCCGGCAGGAAGATCTCCGCGTTACTCGGCCACGCGTTGTACAGATCGAACGCATCACGGAGCCGGTCCGAAAGATACCGGTACATCGGAAATCCCTGCTCCGCCAGCGCTATGGCCGGCCCCACCACCTCGCCAAAGCTCATCGTCCCGTACTGCGACAGCGCCGTGAACCACGCGTCGGCCGCCCCGGGCGTCAACGCTCGTGGAATCCCCATGGGTATGCGCCCTCCGTGGTTCCGACGGAAATACTCCACCGACGCCGCCTTGGGCCACACCCCCAGCCCGTCAACCGTCGTCACCTCTTTCCGGTCTGCCAGGTACATGATGGTGGGCGCTACTCCCAGGAACCCGCAATCGTCCGCGTGGACAATGTTCAGCGCCAACCCCACCGCCACCCCGGCGTCGACCGCGTTGCCGCCTCGCTGTCGACCGCGTTGCCGCCTCGCTTCAGAATGTCCAGCCCCGCCATCGACGCGCTGGGGTGACTCGATACCACCACGCCGTTCACTCCCTGCACCTGCGGCCAATAGCTCCTCATCGTCGTTCCTGGCACCGGCATGTCAACCTCCTCTACCTCTTGTGCGTTCGCCGTCGGTGTCCGCTAATACCCCCGCCTCCCGGTCTCTCCCGCTCCCCTCCGGCGCATCACTTTCCCTTCAGTACAAAATCCGCAATGCGCTCCCCAATCATCATCGTGGTCACATTCGTATTGGCCCGTATCACGTCCGGCATTATAGACGCGTCCGCTATCCGCAGCCCCGAAAGTCCCCGTACTCGCCCGTACTGGTCCACCACCGCCATGGGGTCTGACTCCGGGCCCATCTTGCAGGTGCACGAAATGTGCTGCCCCGTGGTCGCCTCCCGTGCGATATACGCGTTCAGCGCCTCGTCCGACGCCAGCTCCTCGTCCGTGGGCTCAATACGTTCTTCAACTATGTGGGTGAACCCGTCGTGCTCCAGCAGCCGGACGCACAGCCGAACGGCTTCCCGCATCCGCCCCCGGTCAACCTCCGCCTTCATGTACCCGTAGTCCAGAAACGGTTGCTCGTTCGGGTCGGTCGAGTTAAGCCGGAGCTCGCCGGAGCTGGTGGCCAAGTTCAGTATCGCCAGAATTCGGATACCCAGCGGCGCCATCCGCTCCCCGCCCCGGTCCACCCGCTCCGTGGCATACGACTGCATCAGTAGCTGCATGTCATTCCGCAGGTCTGACCCTTGCGCCGTGTACCGCAGCGCCATCTGCATCCTGGGCGCGAGTCCGTCCAGCGGATGGTCCGGCTTCGTACGGTACGTCGTGTAGACCATCGGATGGTCCCGAAGGTTCTGGCCCACTCCGGGGGCGTCCAGCACCACCGGAATCCCCAGGCTGCGAAGGTGCTCCGCCGGACCCACTCCGGACAGCATTAGTATCTGTGGCGAGCCTACGGCGCCCAGGCTGAGAATGTACTCTTCCGCCTCCGCAACAAACGGCTCGCCCCCGCTCTCCACCTCCACCCCCGTCACTCGTTTGCCCTCAATCAGCAGCCGTTGCACCGTGCAGTTTGGCCTTATCGTCAGGTTCAACCGGTGTCGGGCAGGGTTGAGGTACCCCAGCGCCGTGCTCCAGCGGATGCCGTTGGGGTTGTTTACCGGGCACGCTCCAACCCCAGAGGCGTCCGGCGCGTTGTGGTCCGGGCTGTCGGCGAATCCTTCCGCACGGCAAGCCGCATAGAACGCGTTCTGGTCCGGCAACATCTCCGCGGCCTTGTATCGCCGCGCGATTATCGGCCCCTCGGCGCCGTGGAAGTCCCCGCCCCCGAAATCCATGTCGGTTTCCAGCATCCGAAGGTATTGAAGACAGTCCTGAAAGCCCCACTCGTCGTTGCCCTTGGCTGCCCAGGAGTCGTAATCCTCCGGCACACCCCTGAGAAAAATCTGTCCGTTTATGGCGCTGGACCCCCCGGTAACCTTCCCCCTGGGCACCATCATCGGCGGCGCTGTATCGGTGGCCTTCCCCATGAACTGCCAGTTGTGGTCGCTGGTCATAATGTCCGTTCCCGTGGCGAACCCGAACTTCACCTCCTCCGGCAGCTCCTCGAAGTCCGGATAGTCCGGCCCCGCTTCAATCAGCAACACCGATTTGCCGGGGTCCTCGCTGAGTCTTGCCGCCATGATGGAACCCGCCGAGCCCGCGCCTAGGACAACGTAGTCGTATTTCATCTTCCCTATCTCCTCACCTTGACCTGATTAAAAGTCCAGTGACACACGGTTCGGATACTAAACCCGCCGTATTTGCCCGTCAAATCCAACGGCTAGTACTCAGTCAACCTAATTGTTGGCAGGATAGAGATGGTGAAGCTTGACTCGGGCGTCCACAGTGGAGAATCTCCAGTCAATGGTTGCTCCGGCTTGGTTTCGTTCTGCCTCCAGGGCCGCGATCTCGCCACTCAAAGTCTCTTCATCGGCAATACGCCGGCGCAGGACTCGCCTGGCCAAGACACTGAACTCGATCTCTGCCATGTTGAGCCAACTACCGTGCTTGGGAGTGTAGTGAAACTCCAAGCGTTTGCGTATTCGCCTAGCCTCCTTGGGCTCGAAGGTTTCGTAGAGGGAAGCTGGTTTGTGGGTGTTGAGGTTGTCCAGCACCACCCGGATCTTCTCGGACGCTGGGTAAGCTTCATCGGCCAGCCACCGCATCTGCTGAGCGAAGTCCACCATGGTACGACGTTCGGTCACTGCCACATGCCTCCAGCCCGCCAGGGGCTCGCACAGCATGAACAGGTTTCGGGTGCCATTGCGCTGGTACTCGTAATCGTATCGCTCCCGTCGTGCCGGCTTGGGCGGGATCGGAGACCTCTTTTCCGCCAGCAACTGCTTGGAGGTCTCGTCGAAACAGACCACCGGGCGCTCTGGGTCATAGGGTTCCGCGTAAAGGTCCAGCACATCCTCCATACACGCCACAAACTCGGCGCTCACCTGGGGAATACACCACTCCTTCTTCTGCCACGGCTTGAGACTGTTTTTTTCAACCGCTTGCGAATTCCCTCGTGGGACATGGAGGGCGCCAGCCCCAACTCCACCACCTTGTTTGCCAGGAGCCGCAGGGTCCAGTGGTCATGGCCTGGAGGGGCCTCGCTGCACGCCAGGGCAATCAGGTGCGCTTCCCCCCGCTCATCCAGTTTGGTCGGATGTCCTGGCCGAGGATCTTCCTCCAAGGCCCGCTTCAGTCCTCCCTCCAGGTACCGCCGCTTGGTACGGCACACCGTACCCGCAGACGTGTCCAGCGCCTCCACGATGCGCATCACCCCCCAGCCCGTATCTGCCTTTAGCAGAATACGGGCCCGGGCAACCTTTCGCGCTGGGCTCTTTCCCCCGCGAATCAGTCGTTCCAACTGGTCTCGTTCTTCCCTTTCCAACCGGACCACATACCGTTCTCGTCCCATGGCTGCCACCCTCCTACGTCAACACTCCTAAAAAAGGGTAGCAACCTTAGACGTTTTCTTAAACAATTACCAAAACCGAGTTGACTGAGTACTAGGGGTGTGATTTTCGAATATTGACACCCCGTGGAGCATAGCTACAATTCAGCTGGAACAACCTAGGAACGGAGTCCGGGTGATGCCATTACAGCAAGTCATGGAGATGATCAATCTTCTGGACAGCGCCAAGGTTACGGGCCAACAAATAGGCGACGCGTTTTTAGCCAGGGGATGGGACCGGTGGCAGGTGGAGACCATCACCGGCCCTCAAGGGAAAACCGACTTCATGACCGTAACCCTTCCTGGCGCCCAGGGACTTCAGGGAGGGGGAAGCGCTCCAACCCTGGGAATCGTCGGCCGGCTGGGGGGAATCGGCGCCAGGCCCGAGATTTCAGGCATGGTCTCCGATGCGGACGGCGCCATAGTAGCCATGGCTGTCGCGCTTAGATTGATAGAGATGCGGGGCCAGGGCGATCCACTCGAGGGTGACGTCATAATTACCACGCATATCAGCCCGGTGGCCCCCTCCGCCAGCGAAGAGCACCGGGGACCGGTCCGGATGATGGGGTCGCCCGTGGAGCGGGACGAGCTCCTTAAACGGGAGGTGCACCCGGAGATGGTGGCCATCCTATCTATCGATGCCACCAAGGGGAACCGTTTGCTCAACCAGCGCGGGTTCGCCATAACTCCCACCGTCAAAGAAGGGTACCTGCTGCCCCCTACTGACAATATGCTGGACATAATGCAGAACGTTACCGGCAGGATGCCCCAGGTTATTCCGCTGGCCACCCAGGATTTCGCCGGGTCGGGAGAGCTACGTCACATCAACAGCATAATGATGCCTTCCACCATGACAAAGTCGCCCGTGATGGGAGTAGCCACAACGGCGGCCGTGGCCGTGCCGGGCGTCGCCACCGGTGCAAACCAGCCCACGGACCTGGACGAGGCTGCTCGCTTCTGCATTGAGGTTGCCAAGGCCTTCGGCCGCGGCGAATGCTCTTTCTACAACGCGCAGGAGTTCGTGAGGATTGTTGAACTATACGGCTCATTGAGCCACCTACAGACCCCCGGAAGGCAGTAGCTCTCTGGCTCTCGCCGCCACCAGCTTGCTGTCTGCTCTCAAATTCCTACCATCCGCACAAACTCGTCTCCCTCTATCGAGGGCGAGACTTACAGAGGGGGTGGCGTACCCTCCACTCAACTCCCACCACCCCGTCATACCGCATTCCGTCCGTCCAAAGGACCTGATGAGCCAGCCTTAATTTCCATCCCCTGTGGTGGCCGTACCTATCACCATAGTTGATCGCCTCGAAATACAACTCCCACCGGCAATTAGCACAACCGGGGCGTCCAGATAAGCGTTATACTCGGATTCCTGGTAGTACTTACTCCATCATTGCTGCTAACGCTTCACAACTTGGGGTGAAGCGTTAGCCGACATCGTGAGGCTTATGGAAATAGGGATCATCGGCCTGCCTAGGTCAGGCAAGACAACCATATTTAACGCCGTCACAAAGGGCAACCTGGCCGTTGCCGGTTATTCTGACAAGCCCAACGTCGGCGTTGCTAAAGTGCCGGACGAAAGGCTGGACACCTTAGCGGAAATGTACAAGCCGAGACGGGTCGTACCGGCCCAGGTAACCTACACCGACGTACCCCCGCCTCCCGAGGGCTTTGGAAAGACCCGTGGGATAGGTGGGGAGTACCTGAACGCTCTACAGTCTACTGACGCCCTACTCGTTGTGGCCCGGGCGTTTGACGACCCTTCGGTCGCGCACGTCGACGAGACGATAGATCCTCTCCGTGATACCGAGAACATGTTGATGGAGCTGGTTTTTTCAGACCTCGAAATCCTCGCCCGCAGACTCGACAAGATCGAAGAAGGCTTCAAGGGCGCCAAACCCCAAGAGCGCGATTCTTTGACGCAAGAGAAACAGCTCCTGCAGAGGATCAAGGAACAACTCGATGCAGGCATCGCTCTGAAAGATCAAGAGCTATCACCCGATGAAGCGAAACGTATCTCCGGCTTCGGCTTCCTGTCTATGAAGCCCCTTATCGTCGTAATGAACATTGGGGAAGGGCAATTGGCGCAAAAGGACGCCTTGGAAAAACAACTCGTCGGCGCCGTCTCGGGCCAGCACGTCCGAACAGCGGTGATCTGCGCCCAACTTGAGATGGAGCTTGCCCAGATGGACCCGGAAGAAGAGCGCGAGTTTCGACAAGACCTCGGGGCTGGCGAATCCAGCCTGAGTCGAATTGTCCGGCTCTCTTACGACGTCGTCGATCAGATCTCCTTCTTCACCGTCGGCGAGGACGAGGTCAGGGCCTGGGAGATTCCCAGGAGCACCATCGCTCAACAAGCTGCGGGGACAATTCACAGCGATCTGGAACGGGGCTTCATACGTGCCGAAGTCATCCCCTACGAGGACCTCGTCCAATGCGGCGGGCTTGTCGAGGCAAAAAAGCGTGGCGTCCTGCGGCAAGAGGGTCGAGACTACGTTCTCAACGATGGAGAGATCATGCACGTGCTTTTCAATCTATAACTCTGCACCCATCGCCCACCACCACCACCTCCCATCCTGAAAAACGCAGCGCCTGCCCCGCGATTCGGCGCCCATTCAATAAATTAGTGGTTGACCGGCAGCCAGAGTAAGGTTCTAGCCCCCCAATGGAGCAAATAGACACCCTGGTGCCGAAGGTCGGATTCGAACCGACACGGGGTTGCCCCCACCGGTTTTTGAGACCGGCGCGTCTACCATTCCGCCACTTCGGCCAGTACTTGATTCTATACCCGCCCCAGCCCCACTTCCACCGCCCAGGCGCACCGGCGCCGTTCCAGGCGTAACCCGCCCCTATAGCTGGAAAATTTTCTTGTAAATCCCCGGCGATCCATCGTCGTGCGCCAACCTCGGGTACGTATCCCCCAGCGCTCCGCCGGACTTTGCCCGCGCCGCGAACCACTCCGGCGTCTGCGACACCTTTTCGTTCTCGAACTCGTACACCACCGAGTACTTCGGCCCGGGTCCCTCGTGTAGCGCGTACCGCCGGAACCTGATGCACCCTGGCACCTCCGCGTAATTGGGCGCGTACACCGTGTTGTAGTATTGGTTGAACTCCTCTTCCTGCTCCTCCGGTATGCTCATCCGGCCTATCTGCAGAACCGGCGCCATGTCGCTCTCCGCCACCTCCCGCGACACCTCCAACGGGAAGATCTGACGGTAATTGTTCTGTACGCGACGCGTCGCGTTGGCGCTCAGGTTTATCCTCTGAGACCACTCCGTGGGCTTGATAAGATGCTCTTTGTACTCCGGCGTATCCCTAACCTCCGGGCTCTCCAACTCGTAGGCTGCCAGATACTTCGGGCTCCCGCTCACCGCCTCATAACGCGCCGCGCTCAGCACCCCTGGGATGGCCAGCAACTCCGCCAGGTGCTCCTCGTTGTACCACCGGTTGAAGTCCTCTTCCTTCTCTTTCGGCATATCGAACCAGACTAGATTAATCGCTTTGCCCTTCTTGTCCGCCATCTCTCACTATCCTTCATTCAAGTGAAATGTCTCCCCCAACCACCCCGCCAAAAAGACCCTTCCCTCAGGGAAGGGTCGCTAAAGTCCCCCTACTCCGTGGATGGACTCCGTCGGCCTCAGAAAAATATGCTCACATTCTTGGCCAGCAGAACATTCTGGTCCAGCACCACCTTTCGGTAGGCGATCCTCCAGTTACCTTCCTCCCTCCGCATCACATCCTCTCTGGCGCCCACAAAAAAGTCCTGCTCCCTCTCTCCCCGGTTCCGATACACCAGGAAATTCGAATACACCTTCAGCTCCTCGCCGCCCTCCCCTTCCTCTATCTCCACGTTGGACACCATATGGCGCGTCCTGGATGGCGGGTCCTCCGCCCAGGCCATTCCCGTCTCCAGTCGCGCAATCCGCATCGTCAGCGTCTCCTTGGTCTCATCCAGGATCGCCAGGTCCCCATCCTTCGCCATCTCATCCTCCTCGTATCGGCTGCCGTCCAGAATCGAGATCGCCTTGCTGTTCTTCGGGTACCTGTTAGACCTTACCGGCATCCAGTACCGCGCATCCTCCGTGAACAGCGCCACCCACTCCCGGAACCGTCTGTTGTCCAGCAGCCGCGCCTCCTTGAAGAGGAACTGCTCCATTTCTCGAATCAGTGGCCCGTTCGTCATCGGACCTTCCCATTACCGGCGCCGCTCTTCTCTAGCTCCGCCCAACTCTTGCCGCTCATCAGCTCCGCCCATCTACCGTAGAACCGGCGGTGGTTGCTCTCCCCGAAGCGGGCGTTGCTCGACCAGGCGTTCAAATCCTCGTCGTAGCTATCGTGCCCCAGCCCCATCTGTAAATTTAGCGGGTACTTCCGCGCCACCACCCCGCGCCCCGTGCCGGTGCACTCCTGCCAGTTGTCTATATCGTCCTGCTCCAGCGTCCCCGCCGGCCCGAAGCTCCGCAGTCCCCAGACGCGGAACGCCGCCTTCACCTCCGGCGGTGCGGCGGTGTCCACAAATATTGCCGCCCAAATCTCTATCTGGTCCGGTCCCCGGGGTTGCCACACGCGCAACGACCGCGACGTTCCCCGCAGTATCGAGAAGTTGGGAAATATCGTCCCCACCTGTGGCGTCACCTGCTCTATCCGGGGGCCCAACCGCTTCACCACCTCCGGCCGTATCTCCTTCTCGTAGTCCAATATAGCCGGGACCAGCGGGTCCGGGAATATATTGGGTCCCGTGGTAATCATGCAATGGCCGTTGCCCGGCGAAAGCAACCCCCCTGCCGCATCCTTCCGCGCCCCCGTGGCGTTGCTAAACCCAACGTCCACCGCCGACCTGTGGCTCCAACCCGCGTGGTACGAGTCCCCCGCAAAGTTCTCCGCAGGCAGCTTCCAGTTGCACGGCACCACCCACTTGTGCATCCCTCCCAGCACCTCCACCCCTCCCTCGCGCCGGTCGAAGAACACGTCCAGGTACCACTTCACATCCCCCAGGTACTCGTCCAGCGGCGGGGCTTCCGGGTCAAACGTGGCGAATACCAGCCCCTTGTAGCTGTCGATCTGCGCCACCGGTATCAGACCCCACTTTGTCCGGTCCAGCTCCCCGTGGTACGCGTCCTCCAGGTTGGGGACCGCCACCAATCGTCCGTCTATCGAGTACGCCCAGCCGTGGTAGGCGCAGGTGAACGACGCCGCGTTGCCGGTGTCCGCTCGGCAGATCCGGTTCCCGCGGTGCCGGCACACATTCAGGAACGCGTTCACCTTCCCCTGCCTGTCCCGGGTCACCAGCACCGGGTCCTCGCCCATATACGTCGATAGGAAGTCCCCCGGCGAGGGGATCTGCGATTCGTGGCAGAGGAACAGCCAGCACCGCGCAAAAATATTCTCCAGTTCCTGCTGGTATATCTCCTCCTCCACAAAGATGCGCCGGCTCACCAGCCCCTTCTCGGCGTCAACCAGGCCGCTAACATCCGTTGTCATCCCGTGCCTCCGTCCCCATCATGCTGGAAACCCGCTGGCTACCCTAAGCCGCTGTATAGCATACACCCCTGTACCGGTCAACCACGCCTGCCATCTGGCGCCGGCCTCCTAAAGCTCCGCCCAACCCCCTCCCGCCATCATCTTCGCCCACCGGTCGTAAAACCGCCGGTGGTTGGACTCGCTCATCCTGAAATCGCTGGACCACGCCTTCAACTCCTCGTCGTACCCTTCGTGGCCCAGGCCCATCTGAATGTTGGTGGGGTACCTCCGTGCCACCACGCCACGGCTCGTTTGCGTGCACTCCTGCCAGTTGTCCATATCGTCCTGCTCGAAGGACCCCGCCGGGCTGAAGTTCCGTATCGTAGCCAGCCGGAACGCGTCCTTTATCTCCTCCGGCGCCGCCCTGTCCACGTAGGTCCACGCCCAAATCTCAATCTGTCCCGGCCCCTTGGGCTGCCACAACCGCATCGTCCGCGCGTTGGAATGTAGTATCGAAAAGTTGGGGAATATCGTCGCCACAATCGGCGACACTTGCTCCCGTCTCGGCCCCAGCCGCTGCTTCATCTCCGGCAGAATCTCCGCTTCGTACTCTGATATCCCCGCCACCGGCCAGTTGGTCACGTCCTCTGGCCCCACCAGCGAAATGCCGTGCCCGTTCCCCGGCGAGATCAGGTGCCCCCGCCACGACTTCCTTGCCGCCGTGTCCGCCGTATACCCCGTGGCCATCGCCGAGGCGTGCGTCCACCCCACGTGGTACCCGTCCCCCGCGAAGTTCTCCGCCGGGAATTTCCAGTTGCACGGCACCACCCACTTGTGCATCCCGCCCACCACCTCAATTCCCCCCTCCCGCCGGTCGAACATCCCGTCCAGGTACCACTTGGCCTCCCCCAGGTAGTCCGACAGCGAAGGCGCTTCGGCGTCAAACGTGGCGAAGATCAGCCCCTTGTAGCTGTCTAGCTGCGCCACCGGTATCAGACCCCGCTTTGTCCGGTCCAGCTCCCCGTGGTACGCGTCCTCCATGTTGGGGACCGCCACCAGCCGACCGTCTATCGAGTACGCCCAGCCATGGTAGGCGCAGGTGAACGACGCCGCGTTGCCGGTGTCTGCGCGGCAGACCCGGTTCCCCCGGTGCCGGCACACATTCAGGAACGCGTGTACCTTCCCCTCCCGGTCCCTAGTCACCAGCACCGGGTCCTCGCCCATGTACGTCGAGAAGAAGTCCCCCGGCAACGGGATCTGCGACTCGTGGCAGAGGAACAGCCAGCACCGCGCGAAGATATTCTCCAGCTCCTGCCGGTATATCTCCTCCTCCACAAAGATGCGCCGGCTCACCAGCCCCTTCTCGGCGTCCACCAGGCCGCTTACGTCCGTCGTCATGTTTCTATTCCTCTGCCCTCATATTTCGCCTCAAAACAGGAGAGAGCAGGGAACCTGGGTGGTGGCTTCGGGAAGTCTGAGGGTGTTCCTAAATACCATCCTCCTACGCACCCGGCGGCCGCGGCACCCGTAGCAACGAGCCCCCGTCCACCGTGATAACCGACCCGGTGATCCCTTGCGCGTACTCCTTCGTCGCCAGCAGCACGAACGCTCCCGCCATGTCCTTGGGCCGCATGGCGAACCCCATCGGCGTTCGCGCGCTGAGACGCTCTTCAATATCCGGCGCCCAGAACTGCCCCACCTCGCTTTGTCCCATCGACGCCAGCCCGCGCAGGTCAGTCACCACCCCGCCCGGCGCCACCCCCGTAACCCGCACCCGGGGCGCCAACTCTGCCGCCAGCTCCCGGATAAGTCCCACCACCGCGTGCTTCGACGCCGTGTAAATCGCCCCTCCTCCCGCTGAGTTGTATCCCGCCACTGACGCCGTGAAAATCATGCATCCGTCCGTCTTTAGCAGTTCGGGCAGTGATGCCTTCGCTCCCAGCAGGCACCCCTTCACGTTAATCCCGAACAGCTCGTCGAAGGCGTCACCCAGCTTCTCCTCCGGGAAGTCCTCCAGCCGTGCCATACTGTCGAACACCCCTGCGTTGCTCACGAAGATGTCCAACTTGCCAAACGCCCTCACCGTCTCCGACACTGCCCGCTTATTGTCCGCCAGGCTGGTAACGTCGCCAGGGATCCCCACCACGGCGTCACCCAGCTCCGTCTTCAACTCCTCCACCCTCTCTGCGTTCCGGTCCAGCACCCCCACCCGGGCGCCTTCTTCAACGTATCGCTCCACCACCCCCCGGCCGATTCCTGAGCAGCCCCCTGTAACCAGCGCAACCTTACCGTCCAACCAACCGATGGCGTCACCTCCTTTGCCGGCTTCCGTGCCGGTATCCTCTGTGCGGCATCATAAAAACCCCGCTATTCCGTGTCAAACGCCATGCCGGGTCCGCTCTGGCCATTAAACCTGTTTGGTCTCTAGCCACTGGCTTGAAAGCCAGTTATTGGTGGACCCTTACTGCCTACAAAATAGGAGAGTGCAGGGAACCTGGGTTTCCTGCCGGGAGTCTGAGGGTGTCCCTCAGAAAATAATCATCTATAAACCTTCCAGGGCGGGTTGGTGGGCACCACCAACCTGTGATTCTTAATCGGCTGTAGTGGCTATACCTATCAACATGACTGCTGGACCCTACAACACCTGTCATTGTTATTCCAGCAACCGTTGAACAGCAAAGTGTAGCGGACTTAGGCGCCCAGCAAGGGGGTCTGGGGGATTCCCCCAGATTGATTTCTCCCCTCCACCTCCACCAGCGCCTCCCCCTTTGACACCTGCTGACGCTCCTTCACCAGCACCCGCTTCACCACCCCGGCTCGCGGCGCCACAATCAGGTGCTCCATCTTCATCGCCTCCAGCACCAGCAACGTCTGGTGCTCCGTCACCCCCTCACCCTCCTTTACCTCCACCCGTGCGATAGTCCCAGGCATCGGCGCCTCCATCGCCCTGGATCCCTCCAGCCCTCCAAGCTCTCCCGCAGCCCGCCGCACCGACGGCGCGAAACCCTCCTCCAGCCGGTAGACCCGTCCCCGCCACGTCACATTCAGCCCGCCGTCCGACTCGTTGGCTTCCACCGACCACCGCTCTGGACCAACCTTCACGGCCACCCCACCCCCGGCGCTCATCTCCACGCCCACGTCAAACACCCCTTCGCCGGCGTCTATCGCCCATCGCCCTGTCCACGGACGGTAAGACGCTTCGCACCGTAGCTCCTTTTCTCCGTACCTGAACCGGAACTCCATACCGGCGCGCCCCAGCCGCCACGGCCCTCCCCTCCACGTCCCCCGCCCCGCTCCCAACCCCGTCCCCGCGTCCCCCCCCGCTCCCAACCCCACCCCCGAGCTCCCCCCCGCGAGCCCCGACGACGCCAGTTTGTACGCCACTGCTGATACCAGCACCTCCCACGGCAACGACTCATCCCTACGCAGCAACGGCTCAATCCGCCGCTCCAGGAACTGCGTGTCCGTGCGCCCCTCGGCGAACTCCGCGTCCTCCGCTACCAATCGCAGCATCGCCAGATTTGTCGCCACCCCGGACACCTCGTACCGCCCCAGCGCCAGCGCCAACCGGAGTACTGCCTCGGCCCGGTCACGCCCGAACACCGTCACCTTGGCCAGCATCGCGTCGTAGAACGTCGGCACCTCGTACCCCGCGTAAACCCCCACGTCGTTCCGAATCCACGGCCCCAACGGCGGCTCGAACCGCTCCAACGCCCCGCCGCCGGGCAGATACCCCTCCGATGGGTCCTCCGCGAAGATCCGCGCCTCAATCGCGTGCCCCCTCGTCTCCACCTCCCCCTGCGAGACCGGCAGCCGCTCCCCCGCCGTCACCATGATCTGCCATCGCACCAGGTCCAGCCCCGTCACCCACTCCGTCACCGGGTGCTCCACCTGGATCCGCGGGTTCACCTCCAGGAAATAGAACTCTCCGTCCGCGTCCAACAGGAACTCCACCGTCCCCGCGTTGGTGTACCCCGCCGCCGATGCTATTCGAAGTGCCGCCTCCGCCAACCGCCTCCTCAGCTCCCCGTCCACCCCCGGCGAAGGCGCCTCCTCCACCACCTTCTGGTACCGTCGCTGCACCGAGCACTCCCGCTCCCCAAGCTGCAACAGCGCGCCCTGCTCGTCCCCAACCACCTGCACCTCCACGTGCCGCGGCCTCTCCAGGTATCGCTCCAGCAGCAGCTCTCCCCGGCCGAAGGCCGATATTGCTTCCCGCCGTGCCGATGCCACCGCCTCTGCGAACTCTTCTTTTCGATGCACCGGCCTGATTCCCCTCCCGCCGCCGCCCCCGGTCGCCTTCACCAGCAACGGGTACCCCACCCCCCGCGCCGCTGCCAGCAGCGACTCGTCGTCCTGCGCCTCGCCGTCGTACCCTGGCACCACCGCCACCCCCACCGAGGTTGCCAGCCTTCGCGCCGCCGATTTGTCGCCCACCAACCGCAGCGTTTCCGGCTTCGGCCCCACAAACGCCAACCCTGCGTCCCGGCACGCCTTCGCGAACTCCGCGCTCTCCGAAAGGAACCCGTACCCCGGATGCACCGCTTCCGCCCCGCTGCTCACCGCCGCCTGGATAATCCGCTCAATGCTTAGATAGCTTTCCCTGGCCTGCCCCGGCCCGATGCATACCGCCTCATCCAGTGTCCGGACGTGCAGCGCCTCCCGGTCCGCCTCCGAATACACCGCCACCGTGCAGATACCCATCTCCCGGCACGTCTGCCCAATCCGCACCGCAATCTCCCCGCGGTTGGCTATCAACAGCTTCTTGAACATTGTCCGGTCTAACTTTTCACGGGGTTCTGTCGCAAAATTCTAATTCGACCACTCATAACCCGTTGGCCTGGCAGCTGCGGTCCTCCAATCAAGCCTCTCAGGGGGGAGTGCAGAGGGGGAACTCCCACTCTGAGGTAGTGAATTTTTGCCTTCGTCAGGATTTTCAGCGCCACCTTGTCGCATGTTGAGCGTCCGCACAAGTCATGTCATTCCTATGAAAATGAGCCTCCTACGCCTCCAACCCGCTCATCCTGAGGCCCTCGAAGGACGAGCCCATACCGCATTCCGCCCCCACAATGTCATTCTGAGTCCGCCCGTGAGGATCGAAGAATCTGGGTGTGGTGGGAGAGCAAGTCCTGCCTTGGCGCCCGCTAGCGATTTCCCAGCTCAATTTACTCACAAGGTTTGAGGATGTCCCTCAGATTCAAAACCTTTCTGGGTGGGTAGCTGGAAAGCACCGGCCTTCGGCTTGCAATCCTTTGCACGGACTATACCAATCGTTAACTACATATGCCCATTGAGCAACTGCGGCGGACCGCCGCTAGTACTCAGTCAACCTAATTGTTGGCAGGATAGAGATGGTGAAGCTTGACTCGGGCGTCCACAGTGGAGAATCTCCAGTCAATGGTTGCTCCGGCTTGGTTTCGTTCTGCCTCCAGGGCCGCGATCTCGCCACTCAAAGTCTCTTCATCGGCAATACGCCGGCGCAGGACTCGCCTGGCCAAGACACTGAACTCGATCTCTGCCATGTTGAGCCAACTACCGTGCTTGGGAGTGTAGTGAAACTCCAAGCGTTTGCGTATTCGCCTAGCCTCCTTGGGCTCGAAGGTTTCGTAGAGGGAAGCTGGTTTGTGGGTGTTGAGGTTGTCCAGCACCACCCGGATCTTCTCGGACGCTGGGTAAGCTTCATCGGCCAGCCACCGCATCTGCTGAGCGAAGTCCACCATGGTACGACGTTCGGTCACTGCCACATGCCTCCAGCCCGCCAGGGGCTCGCACAGCATGAACAGGTTTCGGGTGCCATTGCGCTGGTACTCGTAATCGTATCGCTCCCGTCGTGCCGGCTTGGGCGGGATCGGAGACCTCTTTTCCGCCAGCAACTGCTTGGAGGTCTCGTCGAAACAGACCACCGGGCGCTCTGGGTCATAGGGTTCCGCGTAAAGGTCCAGCACATCCTCCATACACGCCACAAACTCGGCGCTCACCTGGGGAATACACCACTCCTTCTTCTGCCACGGCTTGAGACTGTTTTTTTCAACCGCTTGCGAATTCCCTCGTGGGACATGGAGGGCGCCAGCCCCAACTCCACCACCTTGTTTGCCAGGAGCCGCAGGGTCCAGTGGTCATGGCCTGGAGGGGCCTCGCTGCACGCCAGGGCAATCAGGTGCGCTTCCCCCCGCTCATCCAGTTTGGTCGGATGTCCTGGCCGAGGATCTTCCTCCAAGGCCCGCTTCAGTCCTCCCTCCAGGTACCGCCGCTTGGTACGGCACACCGTACCCGCAGACGTGTCCAGCGCCTCCACGATGCGCATCACCCCCCAGCCCGTATCTGCCTTTAGCAGAATACGGGCCCGGGCAACCTTTCGCGCTGGGCTCTTTCCCCCGCGAATCAGTCGTTCCAACTGGTCTCGTTCTTCCCTTTCCAACCGGACCACATACCGTTCTCGTCCCATGGCTGCCACCCTCCTACGTCAACACTCCTAAAAAAGGGTAGCAACCTTAGACGTTTTCTTAAACAATTACCAAAACCGAGTTGACTGAGTACTAGCCGAGTAAGAGGCGGGAGCCAGGAGGGTTCCCTCCCCCTCACATCCTGAACACCCCAAACCGCGTCTCCGCAATCGGCGCGTTCAAAGACGCCCCTATCCCCAGTCCCAGCGCCATCCGCGTGTCCACCGGGTCTAGAATCCCGTCGTCCCACAGCCGCGCCGTACTGTAATACGGGCTGCCCTCGGACTCATACTGCTCCCGGATAGGCCGTAGGAACTCCTCCTGCTCCTCGTCGCTCATCTCCCGCCCTCGGGCCTGAAGGTTGTCCAGCCGCACAGTCAGCAGCACATTGGCCGCCTCCCTCGCCCCCATCACCGATATGCGGGCATGCGGCCACATCCACAAAAACCGTGGGTCATACGCCCTGCCGCACATCGCGTAATTCCCTGCGCCAAACGAGCCTCCCACCACCACCGTAAACTTCGGCACCTGCGCGTTCGCCACCGCCATCACCATCTTCGCCCCGTCCTTCGCCAGCCCCCGGTTCTCGTACTCCTTCCCCACCATAAACCCCGTGATGTTCTGCAGGAATACCAGCGGCACCTTCCTCTGGCAGCACAGCTCCACGAAGTGTGCCCCCTTCAGCGCCGATTCCGAGAACAGTATCCCGTTGTTCGCCAGAATTCCCACCGGCAAGCCCATTATCCGGGCGAACCCGCACAGCAACGTCTCCCCGAACAGCGCCTTGAACTCCTGGAAATCCGAGCCGTCCACTAGCCGGGCAATGATCTCCCGTGCGTCTATCGGCGTCCGAAGGTCCCGCGGCAGCAGCCCGTACAGCTCCTCCGGGTCGTACAACGGCGGCTTGGGTTCCGTCACCTCCCACGGCAACTCCTGCCTCCGGTGCAGCCCCCCCACCACGCCCCGCGTAATCTCCAGCGCCTCCTCGTCACTCGACGCGTAGTGGTCCGACACCCCGGATATCCGGCAATGCACGTCCGCCCCGCCCAGCTCCTCCGCCGTCACATCCTCCCCCGTCGCCGCCTTCACCAGCGGCGGACCGCCTATGAAAATCGTCCCCGTCCCCGCCACCATCACCGTTTCGTCGGACATCGCCGGAACGTACGCCCCTCCCGCCGTGCAAGACCCCATCACCACCGCTATCTGTGGTATCCCCTCCGCCGACATCACCGCCTGGTTCCGGAATATCCGCCCAAAGTGCTCCCGGTCCGGGAACACCTCCGCCTGCAGTGGCAGGAACGCCCCGCCCGAGTCCACCAGGTAAATGCACGGTAGCCGGTTCTGCTGCGCCACCTCCTGCGCCCTCAGGTGCTTCTTCACCGTCATCGGGTAGTACGTCCCCGCCTTCACCGTGGCGTCGTTGGCTATAATCACGCACTCCCGCCCGTTCACCGGCCCAATTCCCGTCACCACCCCCGCCGAAGGCGCCTCGTCGTCGTACATCCCCCACCCCGCCAGCGGGCTCAGCTCCAGAAAAGGGCTCTCCCGGTCAATCAGCCGTTGTATCCTCTCCCGCGCCGTCAGCTTCCCCCGACCACGGTGCCGCTCCACCGAGGCCTCCGGCCCGCCGCGCTGTACCCGTTCCGTCCGCTCAGACAACTCCCGCACCAGGCCAAGCTGGTGCTCACGGTTGGCAAGATACGCCTCGCCAGAAATGTCCAGGTGACTCCGAATTACTGACCTCTTCGCCGTGTCCAACGGTGCTGCCGTCATCTCGCAACCCCTTTCCCTGTCCCAGGCTCACCGAATCGTAGACAGCCTCCAAATCTGGTGTCAAGGAAACCCGGACCTGTAGCTATGCGCCAAGAATCAACATCTTGTTGCTATTGCCTCGAGCATAGTCCAGCCCGCCGATACAGGAGAGTGCAGGGAACCTGAGTTCCCTGCCGGGAGTCTGAGGGTGTCCCTCAGAGAAACTTTCTAAAAACCTTCCAGGGCGGGTGGGTGGGAACCACCATCCTCTGATTTGTAGTCCTTAGGAGGGTCCTACCCTCGCCCTCGCTGATCGGCTTCAGAGGACCTATCCAGCAGCTTGCTAGCCACTCCCAGGCCACATTTTCATCCCTGGTGGTGCCGGTCGCAACCGGCATGTGCGATTCCTATGAAAATAGCACCGTCCCTACCTTATCTGCGCCCAACTAGGAGGAGTGCAGAGGGGCACAACCCTTCTGGCGGGAGTCTAAGGGTGTCCCTCAGAAATAAACCTACAAAAACCATCTGGGGCAGGACGCTGGGAACCACCAACCCGTGATTTGCAACCTTTTGGAGTGTCTACACCCATCACCATGGCTGATTACCTCGATAATATCCTTTCAAACGTTCTATTCCCACCAGGGCCCCATCTCATCAAGGCGTGAGAACTTTTAAACATAAAAGCCTCCGCGACACCGCGGAGGCCCCTGGCCTGTCTATAGTTACGCCGAGACCAACCCCGGCGGAACTGGCTCAATTAAGGCTTATATCCATCACCAACACCCCGGAATCAAGCACCGCCCTTAACTCAACCAGCCGGGTAATGCAGTGCCCGCACTGCTGTTCTATGTGGCCTTGAATCTCCTTGGCATCCGTCACTGGCGCGCCTAGCACGTGGTCCACAAGGTCGTTCAATTCGACCAGACATGAGCTGGTTGGCATATTCTGCTCCATAGTTATAAAACTAACGTGATTTCAAGATAACCCAACGCCTCCGCCGTGACAATTGCCGCCACTTCACAGCACCTCCCCCGTGAAAAACCCGCGCCTGCCGCTATCCAACCGTAACTTCACGCTACCTCACTCTTTCGAATTCAGCCCGTTCCGCCAACCTTTCTTCCACACAGTCGTTCTAGCGCCAAGCGAACAATACCTAAGCTGAAAATCACCCTCCCATCGTTTTCTCTCAATCCCCCTCTCCCTTCTGGACCAAGGCAAAAGGGGACTGGCGGGTGAGGCCCCCCCGGTGGGGCGTCCCCTAGCCCCCCCTCCTCGCCGTATCCCAAGGTTGGCGCTCTTACCCACCTGTCACTCCAGCGGTGGGCCATCTGGCGTGATTCAACAAAAAGGACGCCCCGGTTCAACCCGGGGCGCCCTTTCCTTCGTATCGCTGGAAACTTCGGTCTCACCGTCTCTATCCTTAGCCCCTCTACGCCGTCCGTATCTCCTCCGCCTCCCCCAGCCCCAGCTCCGCGGTGGACACCTCCCGCATCTTGAACTTCTGTATCTTCCCCGTCACCGTCATCGGGAACTCCTCGGTGAACCGCACGTACCTGGGTATCTTGAACGTCGCTATCTTCCCCCGGCAGAACTCCTGCACCTCCTCCTCCGTCGCCTCCTCCCCCTCCTTCAACTGCACCCAGGCGCACACCTGCTCCCCGTACCGTGCGTCCGGCACCCCTATCACCTGCACCTCCGCAATCTTCGGGTGCGCGTACAAAAACTCCTCAATCTCCCTGGGATATATATTCTCTCCCCCTCGAATAATCATGTCCTTGATGCGGCCCACAATACTGGCGTATCCGTCCTCCCGCATCACCGCCAGGTCCCCCGTGTGCATCCACCGCGCCTCGTCAATGGCCTGCCGCGTCGCCTCCGCGTTCTCCCAGTACCCCAGCATCACCAGGTATCCTCGAACGCACAGCTCCCCCGCCGTGCCCCTCGCCACCACCTCGCCAGATTCCGGGTCCGTCACCTTGCACTCCACGTGCGGGTGTACCGACCCCACCGTCGAGACCCGCCGCTCCATGTCGTCCGAAACCTCGGACTGGAACGACACCGGTGACGTCTCAGTCATCCCGTAGCAGATCGTCACCTCCCCCATGTGCATCTGCCCAATCACCTTCCGCATCACCTCTACCGGGCACGGCGCGCCCGCCATAATCCCCGTCCTCAGCGAGTCCAACCGGTACTTGTCGAAGTTAGGCTGCTCCAGCATTGCTATGAACATCGTCGGCACCCCGTACAGCGCCGTGCACTTCTCTTCCTCCACCGCCGAAAGACACGCCTCCGCGTCAAACGACTCGCCCGGAATCACCACCGTGGCCCCGTGCGTCATGAACGCCAGGTTCCCCAGCACCATCCCGAAGCAGTGATAGAATGGCACCGGCAGGCACACCCGGTCCCGCGGCGAAAGCCTCATCCGCTCCCCAATAAGGTAGCCGTTGTTCAGAATATTGTGGTGCGAAAGCGTCGCCCCCTTCGGAAACCCCGTCGTGCCGGACGTGTACTGAATATTTATCGCGTCATCAAACTGGAGCTTCTGGGCGCGGCGCCGCAGCTCCCACTCCTCAACCTCCCCTCCCCGCTGCAGCAGCCCCTCCCACCCCATCATCCCCGGCGCCGCCGCGCCCCCCAGCACCACCACCTCCCTCAACCCCGAAAGCTGCGGCCTCACCTCCTCGACCATCGAAACATAGTTCGTCCGGCGGAACCGCGGCGCCGTTATCAACACCGAAACCCCGGACTGCTCCAGCACATACCTCAGTTCATGCGTGCGGTACGCCGGGTTGATATTCACCAGAATGGCGCCCATCTTCGCCGTGGCGTACTGCACCATCATCCATTCCACGTTATTCGGGCTCCAGACGCCCACCCGGTCCCCCTTCTCCACCCCCAGCGCCATCAGTCCTCGCGCCACCCTCTCCACCTCCCGGTGCAGCTCCGCGTAGCTGTACCGCACCCCCTGGTGCAGCGACACCACCGCCTTGTTCTCGCCGTGCTCCGCCGAAATCCTGTCGAAGCACCCCCCAATCGTCTCCCCCATCAGCGCTCGCTCCGACGCCCCGTGTATATAAGAAGGAAGACTCATACTCAAAACCTCAACTGAAACTCACTCTCTCACTTCGCAGTTGAGTACAGTCCGCCTGTGAGGTTGTGAGTTTTGGGTTCGTCTGCTTGTTCAACGTCACATGATGCCACGTTAGGCGTCCGTGTGAGCCATGTCATTCCTATGAAAATAGCACCGTCCCTAGTCTATCTGCGCCCAACTAAGAGGAGTGCAGAGGGGCACAGCCCTTCTGCCGGGAGTCTGAGGGAGTCCCTTAGATCTAAATACTTCCCCCTTCCGGCTACTCAGGAGAGTGCAGGGAACCTGGGTTCCCTGCCGGGAGATTGAGGGAGTCCCTCAGATCTAAATACTTCCCCCTTCCGGCTACTCGGGAGAGCGCAGGGAACCTGGGTTCCCCGCCGGGAGTCTGAGGGAGTCCCTCAGATCTAAATACTTCCCCCTTCCGGCTACTCGGGAGAGTGCAGGGAACCTGGGTTCCCTGCCGGGAGATTGAAGGTCTCCCTTAGATTTATATACTTCCCCCTTCCGGCTACTCGGGAGAGTGCAGGGAACCTGGGTTCCCTGCCGGGAGATTGAGGGAGTCCCTCAAAACATCGTTATTTTTCTTCCCCCTCTCCCTTCTAAATCAAAGGGAGAGGGGGACTGAGGGGGTGAGGGTCTCTTTCTCCTCTACCCCACCGCATCTGCCAGCCGCCCCACCTGCTCCAGCTCCGGTATAGACGGCATGAACACATACTCGTCCAACCCAACGTCTGCAAACGACTGTATAGTGCTCTTCACCTGCTCCGGGGTGCTGGCCGTGTTGTTTAACACCGACTCCGCCCGCGCTCCGTAATAGCTGCGAATCACCTCGGACCCCTTCTCCAACCCTCCCGGACCCAGCGCGAAGTAGCCTATCCCCACAAATCGAGGCTTCCCGCTCCTGCCGCTCTCCCTCCACGCCTCCTCCACCATCCGATACCCTGCCTCCGCACCCGCCGGTCCGCCGCCGCCCCCCGCCACGAACCCGTCCCCCAGCCGCCCCGCCCGCGAAAGCGCCGCCGGCGTGTTCCCGCCTATCAGAATCTCCGGTCCGCCGGACTGCACCGGCGCCGGCCCCATCGGCCCCACCTCGTCTGAAAGACTCTCCCCGGACCATGCCCGCTTCATCAGCTCCAGCATCCCCTCGAACCGCCTCCCCCGCCCGCCGAACCGCGCCGGCGCCGCCAGGAAGTCGTCCTCCCTTCCTCCAACCCCCAGCCCCAGCGTCAACCGTCCCCCCGAGAGCACGTCCAGCGTCGCCGCCTGTTTCGCCAGCACGCCGGCATTCCGCAGCGGCCCCAGCAACACCGTGGTCATCAGCCGCATCCGGCTCGTCACCGCCGCCGCCACTCCCAGGCACATCAGCGGCTCCAGGTTCGGAAACACCAGCCGGTCCACCGTAGCGAAGCTGGAAAACGGTCCCTCTTCCGCCTTCCTCGCCCACGCTACGATTAGTTCCCCGTTGGTCCCTGGAATCTGTCCCGGCAGCCCTATTCCAACCTTCACTTTATCTTCACCTCCCGCGGATGGCAGTAGAATACCACACCCCAATTGCGTCCCACCTTGAAGCGCCCTTGCCCTGAAGCATCGCAAATATCCTTGTGGCCCAGGCATTCCAACGCACCCAGTTCTCAAACCTTGCTCACACTACATCCCGCCATCAACTTCCTATCATTACAGTCGAAAGGCCCGGCCCGTCCAGGGGCCACGCCTGTCAAGCTGTTGAAAAAGGGGAGTGCAGAGGGGCCAAGCCCCCTTGCCGCTGATAATCCTTCCCACTTCCCGGACAGGAAGCGGGCCGGGGGGATGGGCGAAAGGGTTTTTCAGCACTCTGCTATACAACGCATCGTGAAAGACATCCCGGTCACCTACAAGCCCGCCCTTCGAACCCTTGTCCGGGCGCCGGCCATGCTCCTTGGCCTGTCCGCCGGCGCGATAGGGGGCTACGCCGCGCTGGAGTTCACCGGCAACGGCATCGCCTCCGAGGTCACCATCTCCCTGGTCACCGTGGCCGCCGTGGCCCTTGCTGCCGCCGTCCTCTTGATGGCCGTCTCTCTGGCCTACCAGCGCAAAGGCATCGCCCGGCTGCGGGGGTCGACGCTAGAGCTGGAAGAGCTGGTCCCACGCTGGTTCCGGCTTTTACCCCGGGGCGCCCTCAACGTGGCGCTTAGCCGTGTGGACCTCCCCGAAGGGAGACAGATCGACGCCCTCGGCCTTGCCGGCACTTCCATACGACTTCGGCTACGCTTCCACCCACAAAACGACAAGGAAGCGAAGGCGCTCTACCAACTCCTCACCACGGCCACCCAACCCCACTCCCCAGAAAACCCCGCCTCCTAGCCCTCCGCCTGTCATCCCCCCCCCCAAATAGCACCCATCATCCGCTCAAATAGCCTCCTGGGGAGAGTTCGGACGGGGACAGCTCCCTCTGAGGTTGCGAATTCTTGACTTCGTCAGTATTTTCAGCGCCACCTTGTCGCATGTTGAGCGTCCGCACAAGACATGTCATTCCTATGACAATGAGCCTCCTACGCCGCCAACCCACAAACTCTGAGCCCCCCATCAACAGACATGTCGTTCCTTTAAAGACACTCAGAAAGGGGGAGTGCAGAGGGGCGCAGCCTCTCTGCCGGGAGTCTGAGGGTGTCCCTCAGAAACACTTTTAAAAACCTTTCTGGGCGGATGGCTGGGAACCACCAACCTTCGACTCGCAGTCCTTCGTGGTGGACATACCCTTCGCCCTGGCTGATCGCCCTGGAAATAGGACATCCTGGCATCGTCTGGAAGCGGGCCTCCTGCGCGTGCCCAACACCAACGTCACAGGAAAGTGCGGGGAACCCGGGTGGTGGCTGCCCGGAGACTGAGGGTATCCCTCAGAACCTAAAATAAGACCGTCCTGAAACGTTCTGCCAATAGGCCTAATACACCCTATCCTCGCCTCCAACCCGCTCATCCTGAGGCCCTCGAAGGACGAGCCCATCCCGCATCCCGCCCCCCACCATGTCATTCTGAGTCCGCCCGTGAGGATCGAAGAATCTGGGTGTGGTGGGAGAGCACATCCAACCCCTATGCCCACTTCCGCTGTTCCAGCTTGATTTGCTCACAAACTCTGAGCCCCTCATCAACAGACATGTCGTTCCTTTAAAGACATTCAGAAAGGGGGAGTGCAGAGGGCCGCAGCCTCTCTGCCGGGAGTCTGAGGGTGTCCCTCAGAAACACTTTTAAAAACCTTTCTGGGCGGGTGGGTGGGAACCACCAACCTTCGACTCGCAGTCCCTGATGGTGGACATACCCTTCGCCCTGGCTGATCGCCCTGGAAATAGGACATCCTGGCATCGTCTGGAAGCGGGCCTCCTGCGCGTGCCCAACACCAACGTCACAGGAAAGTGCGGGGAACCCGGGTGGTGGCTGCCCGGAGACTGAGGGTATCCCTCAGAACCTAAAATAAGACCGTCCTGAAACGTTCTGCCAATAGGCCTAATACACCCTATCCTCGCCTCCAACCCGCTCATCCTGAGGCTCTCGAAGGACGAGCCCATACCGCATCCCGCCCCCCACCATGTCATTCTGAGTCCGCCCGTGAGGATCGAAGAATCTGGGTGTGGTGGGAGAGCACATCCAACCTCAGTGCCAACTACCGCTGTTCCAGTTCAATTCCTTCGCAAGCTCTGTGGCGGAAGGAGTGTCCCTCAGATCTATATTCTTCGCCCTTCCGGCTACTTAGGAGAATGCAGGGAACCTAGGTTCCCTGCCGGGAGTCTGAGGGTGTCCCTCAGAAACACTTTTAAAAACCTTCCGGGGCGGGCGGGTGGGAACCACCAACCTGTGATTTGCAATCCTCTGTGGTAGCAACACCCATCGTCATAGCTGACTGGTGCCGAGGTTGCCCCTCAGACCCCTTTAAGCCAGCGGTCCCCTCAGCGCCTGTCCCGGCAGCGCCCCCGTATGCTCCCCTCCCTCCAGCAGCGCTTCTCCGTTCACAATCACGTAATCTATCCCCACCGCGTCCCGCGTCACCTGTAGCCCGCCTCCCGGCAGGTTGTTCGCGGGTATCCGCGCCTTGGATGCTATCGTGTCCGGGTCGAAGATCGTGATGTCCGCCGCCTTCCCCGGCGCAATGAACCCCCGGTCATGCAGGTCAAACATCAGCGCCGTCTTACCCGTCATCCGGTACACCGCCTCCTCCAGCGACATGATCCCCTTCTCCCTCACCCAGTGCGCCAGCAGATTGGTGCTGTATTCGTACCGGTCCTGCTTCGAGGGCCGTGCCCCGCCGTCCGTCGTCCCGATCACCGTGTACGGCGACCCCAGGATCTCCCGCTGCGACTCGTCGTCCACATTCCCTTGCACCACCTGGAAGCTCGTCTCCAAGTCCTCGTCCAGCGATAGGTCCAAAAACGCGTCCATGATTCCCTTCCCCTGCGCTTTCGCCAGCTCCGCCACGCTCATCCCGGCGAATTTCCGGTTCTTCTCCTGGAAGGTCATAAACACCTCCACCAGGTCCCATCGCCGGTTGAAGTTCATCTGGTTCCCCGCCATCCGGTAGCTCCCCTCGAAGCCGCTCCCCTCCACCGCCTCGGCGCTCAGCGCGCTGCGAATCGCCGGGTCGCGGAACGAACGTATCCGCTCGGCCACCGGTTGCGCCATCACCTCGTCCCACTTCGGCATCCCACGGAAAACTATCTGCGGGCTGATCAGGTCCTCGTCCTCCACCGTGTCCAGCCCGTGCCGAAGATTGAACACCGGGCCGAACGTCACCGAGACACAGGACGCGTACGCCCTGGTTCCCGCCCGGAAAGACTCCTCCAGGATTTGTAGGTGCTCCTTCCAGTGGTCCGGCCTGCTTACTTCTTGGAATAGAATGTTGTAGATGGCTGGCCGGCCCGTTCTACGCGCCAGCTCTCGCGCCGTTTGCGCCTGCCCTACCATCCCGCCCGGGGAGCCTCCGTTCACTTGGAACACCCCCGTGCCCACCTCACCCAGCACGTCCGCCACCGCCAACCTCTCCTCATCGGTGGCCACCGATGACGGCACCTTCACCCCGAACAGCGATTCCCCCAGGTCCGCGAAATCCCCTATGCTGAACCCCAGCGCACCCGCCTGCATCCCCTTCCTCACCGCGTCCCGCATCGCCTCAATCTCTTCCGGCGTCGCCACCCGCTCCTGCGCCGCCTCCCCCATCACGTACCGGCGCACCCCGGAGTGCCCTATTAGCGCCCCGGCGTTCACCCCGCGGTTCTGGCCCAGCGCGTTCAGGTAATCGCCCACGCTCTCCCAACCGAACTTTACCCCGTTGGTCAGCGCGCTTCTGGGTATGTCCTCCATCGTGGCGAACATGTCCAGGTACCATTCCTCGTCCCCGGGCCGCACCGGCGCCAGCACTAGGCCGCACTGCCCCACGATCACCGATGTATTGCCGTTGTGCGCCGTCGACCCGCAGAGCGGGTCCCACATCGCCTGCGGGTCGTAGTGCGTGTGGTGGTCTATAAACCCCGGCGCCACCACCCGGCCCTCGGCGTCTATCGTCCGCTTGGCCGACTCGTTAAACTTTCCAACTCCCACAATCTTTCCCTGCTTCACCGCCACGTCCGCCATAAACGAGGGCTCCCCCGAGCCGTCCACCACCTTGCCGTTCTTGATCAGTAAATCGTACGCCATGGTCTCCCCTCCTCATCGCCGCTATTCAGTTTCCCTGCTTGGCCTGGCGTCAACCAAACCTCCCAGTCACCGCAATAATACCCACGGCCCATCAGCGTTACAACCTCCCGCCCCAACTTTCCTCTACCTCCCTCCCCTTTACGGCGAGACGCCACTCGGATAGACCTTTCTTGTTATAATCCCGCCGTGCGCGGCACCTCCATACTGCTCATCACAGTGGTCCTTAGCCTGGCGCTGTTTGCAGCCTGCGGTGGAGGAGGAGATGCGCCTCCCCCACCGCCAACTCCCACCTCGTCGGCCCCGGCCACATCAACGCCCACAGCCGCACCGGACCCGGCGCCAACCCCAACACCCTCCGGCGTCGCTACCCGGCCAGCGCCGGCTTCAACACCAACACCCCTCCCCACCGCCGCCCCCACGCCTGAGGTCCACCGAACGCCGGCCCCGGTCCCTGCCGGCAAGCCCGCGCCCGTCCCTGCCCCCACGCCGCCGCCCACCCCCATGCCTGGACCGACCCCAACCGCTACGCCGCAGCCGGCGCCCACGCCCCTGCCCACCCCAACGCCCAAGCCAACTCCCCCTCCTCTTCCTCAGCCGCCGGAATCGCTGTCCATTACCGCTGCCTCGCTCCAGCCTCCCACCGGCGAACCCTTGGTAACCCCGCCGGACCTGAACAAGCTCTCATTTTCTGACGTAGGAGCTGATGGCAACCTTACCGTCACCGGTCAGCCGGGAGCCGTGCCAGGAAGTTACACCGTATTCGTCCAAAGCCTGCAGACCGGCGCCAGTATTAAGACCACTTCCCAAAACGATGGCAGCTTTGAAGCCAGTGTGCCGGCCACCCGGGGTTCTACTATCGTAGTTAACTACGGCGATGCTAACGCCGGCGACTGGATGCAGGGTAGTCCTGCGCTGGAAATCGCCGTTGGCCTGGAAAAGCCAACCTCTCCTTCAGAAGTCCCCTTCACCGCCGCTGGGCCGGACTCCGCGGGCACCGGTCACTGGCGGGCCGATGGCGTCCAGCATGGCTGGAGCTTTCTCCAGGGCGAGACCATCCGCTACACCATAGAATTCTCCTACGTCTCCCCCAACATCTCGGCAGACGTTGACCTTGACCAGCTTCGCATTCGCAGACTCTATCCATCTCTGAACCTTTCCCGCATCAGCGACGCCCAGGGTGGCGTCTTACAGGCCACCTTCATCCCTGTGCTCATGACCGCAACGGGAGAGCCAATATTCTCCAGAGGCGGCTATGAGCACCACGCCCAGCCCTTCGCATCCACCCTCCAAAGCGTCGAGATTTCGGGCAACACCTTGAACATTACAATGGAATTCACGCAGGAAATACCTGCGTGGCTGCCCTCTGGACACTACGTCGGCAGAATAGACTGGCAGCCTAGATTTATCTGGCCGGACAATCAGCCCGCAAGCCCTCCCACTGGCGCCGAGGAGGGGTTGTTGCTACGTACCTCCACCGGTCAGGCATTATTGCCAGCTTTGCGCATAGGGCCCGCCACACAGCCTAGGCTCCCCTGGATGCTTTTGGCCAACACCCTGAGCAACGGTTCCCGCGGGGCAGTGGCCAGGGAAGACAAAGGAGCATTCGCCCTGGGGAATAAGATCAGCTACAACGCCGATAGGCTTATCGTCCCTAAAAACGATCCCGAGACCGGTGGTCCCATTACCTACCGCCTGGAGCCCTTCCTTCCCACCATCGGTTATCACATGGGCGGGCCCAACCGCCCCATTCCCCCTCTGGTCTCGTTTCTATTGCCCTCCGGCGAGCTTCAAGTCAGCGTCACCGCGCCTGACGGTACCGTTAAGGACTTGGGCCGCGCCCCATTCCGCTCTGGCAGAGCCAAATCGCCCGGGAACCCCACCCGTAAATTCGGGTCAACCTCCGTCCACGCCTTCTACGAGTTGACTACATTTGACCCGGCTTTTGAATACCAGTTTCAAGATTACGGACACTACGTTGTGAACATGCGGGGATGGGTCCAGGACGCCACGGGGATAACCTATTCCGGGGGTGGCAGCTATGACCTGTACGTGGCGGAACCGTTGGACTGGGACCTGGGCACATTCCTTAACACCCCCTTTGAGGTGGGTGACGTCATGTCTCCCGTGGTGCACACCCGGCCCGGTGTTCCGGCGGACGTCACCGTGGACTTTAAGCTCTTTCCAAATTCCGACCCTGCCAAGGTCATAGCCAAGACCGTCTCCGGCCGCGCGAACCGTTACGGCTATTTCCATCCCGGCGGCGACGCCGAGCAGTTGGTCCTTTCCGCCCCGGGCGAATATGCCGTTGATGTCACCGCCAGTTATACGGATCAGGATGGCGTCCTGTGGATGGGGGCTGTAAAGGGCGCCTCGCTGGTGGAGACGCCTGATACCACGTTGATTGCCCGCGGAAAACGCGGTATTACCGCCGTTGGCGGTCAGCCCGGTTCAACCCCGCAATGGTTTTTCATGAAGAACATTGATCCCCCTGGTCTCTCCGGCGAAGAGGAAGGCACTGTGCCCCAGGTCTTCTACCCCTACACCGCCGGGGACGTCCAGTGGGCCGCCGACGACACCGCCAGCGGCATCTTCCCTATCCTTACCCTCCATGACCCTGAAAAGGTCACCAATCTCCACCTGCTTCCACGCAATAATGGCAAGGATGTCATTGGCGAGATGGACGTTGAATTCCCAGAGATCACCTCCATGAATCTTCCGGCGGTCCAATACCCGGAGCTGATTGACACTTGGGCCTACTACTACACCAGTGTCCAGCGACCCGGCGTTACGGTTCGGAGTTTCGTCGGCACCGGAGAGGTCCAGCGGGCCTACTGGCAGTTCGGCGACGCTTACAACCTTCAGCCGGGAAACGGCGGTTTGGGCGACCTGCCCGGCGACGTCAAGCTTCAGTACGGCGGCATCGTTTATCGTGACGCCCCCTCCGGTACCAACGAGTACGCCATTTACGCCTCCATGGCCGCCATGATTGCCAAGGGTACGGATCTGGGCCAGCGCGTGTTTCCTCCCTTCCAAGGCGCTGCCGGTGGCCCCAGCGGCGGTCCGCTCCTCACCTTGAAAGGAGAGGATATAGACATCTTCTTCACTCCCGTCGGCGTCATGCCCGGCAGCGTTCTGGAGACAGGCGATACATTTGCTTTTAGCGGGGCCATGTGGCCCACCCTGGCGTCTTTGACCGAGATCACCGTCACCACCCCCTCCGGAGAGACCGTTAGCGCTACCGGCAGGGCAAACAAGATCGGTTACTTCTACAGCCCTGATGACGATTTCGCGGTCACAGAGCCCGGAATCTATACCGTCAACGTCAAGGTTACCCATGACGGCATGACCTCCGCTGGCCCGGTTCAAGCGCCATTCCCTACCGGTGGCGTTCTAGGCGCCGCCGGCGGGACCTACACCTTCTACGTCGTGCCGAAAGGGTCGGACAGCTACCTCACCATTGATGTGGCACGGACAGGCGCCAGGCTAATAGCCGGAAACCCACTGACCATAACCAGTCAGATCCCCTCCGCTCTTACCGGCGTGGTAGCGCACCATACCGTCAACCTCACCGGCACCGTGCTGGAAAGCGGTTCACTTGCGTCAGGTACTGGAAGCTTCACCTACACCTACGATCTGGCCACCCTAAACCAGTCGTTTGCTAACCTGGACCTGGCTCCTGGGGATACCGTTGTTGTCACGTTGGCCGTCACCGGCAACAACTCCTCTGGACAAAGCACCAGCTACGCAGTCCAAGTCCTTCTCCAGGGAGCCGACATCTTCGTGCTGGCGGAGCCGTGAGGTTTACGGCAAAAGGTGTCCCACAGCAATGTCAACGTCTGTAGAACGTCAGCGATAATGGGACACATATGGGAGGTGGAAAACCCGAGAGTCTGAGAGTGGTGTGAGCTCCTGTAGTGGGGGTAGAGTACCTCAGGAAAGGAGCAGAAGTGTCCCAGCCAGATACAGACAAAGCCAGGGTCGCAGACCGGCGGAGCGAGGAGACTCGTTCATTCGTCCGCCAGGTGAGAGCGGCAACGCGGCGCAAGTACACCCCTGAAGAGAAGATCCGCATTGTCTTGGAGGGTTTCCGTCGCGAGGTGACCGTGAACGACCTGTGCCGGCGGGAGGGTATCAAGCCCCACTCCTACTATGCATGGACCAAGGAGTTCATGGAGGCAGGTAAGGAGAGGTTGTCCCGCGACACCGTGCGAGATGCCACGCGGCAGGAGATCGTGGAGTTCAGGCGGGAGAACGGCGAGCTGAAACAGCTCGTTGGCGAGCTCTCACTCCAGGTGTCCCGTCTGAAAAAAACGGCCATCCCGACGCTGGTAGACGGCGCAGGTACCGCAGGATGAGTGCCCTTAAGAAGGCGACGATCCTGGCCAGTGTAGCCACATCACCACTGGCCAAGCGTCGGATGCTCAGAGACCTGGGTGTTCCCAAGAGCACCTACTATCGGTGGTTGAGACTACAACAACATCACCAAGACCTCGAGGATCGACCTGGAGTCAGCACCCCACCGTGGAACCGCCTTAGGTCTCAGGAGGAACGGTCGATCCTGGAAGCGGCCAGGGAGATGCCGGAGCTAAGTAGCCGCCAGTTGGCAGCGTGGACCACGGACAACCTGGGCTTCGCTGTATCCGAGTCCACTGTGTATCGCATCCTGCGCAGGGAGGGTCTGGTGAAGTCACCCGAGATGCAGTTGAAGGCCTCTCAAGAGTACCACCGCAAGACCACTGGCCCTCACCAGATGTGGGCTACCGATGCCTCCTACTTCAAGGTCATCGGATGGGGCTACTACTACCTGGTCACTGTGATGGACGACTATTCCCGCTTCATACTCTCCTGGAAGCTGCAGCGGGACATGACTACCGACTCTCTCATCGAGGTGGTCCAGGAGGCTGTAGACAAGACTGGCATGACCGAGGTCCCGGTGGCCGACCGGACCAGCTTGCTCTCGGACAACGGCTCAGGATATGTGTCCCGTGGCTTCAGAGACTACCTGCGCCTGGTGGGAATCAAGCACATCCGGGCTGCACCCTTCCACCCTCAGACCAACGGCAAGCTGGAGCGCTATCACCAGACTATCAAGAGAGACGTCAAGCAGGTCCCCTACGAGATGGCTTCCGATCTGGAGGCTGCCCTTGCCGCCTTCGTGGCCTACTACAACTACAGGCGCTATCACAAGGCGCTGGGCAATGTGACACCTGCAGATGTGCTCCACGGGAGGCGGGAACGGATACTGCAGCGCAGGAAGGAGGTGCAGGCTCACACAATCGAACGGCGAAGGCGCTACAACAAGACCCTCAGGGAGCTCACCAAGCCCTCTCCCGATCTCTAATCTCTCGGGTCTCAAAGTGTCCCACTTTCGCTGGTTGCCAACACTTCTCTCCAAATTTAAGCCAAGAATAATGTGCCGGAAAGTCTTGGAAGATTACGGTTAAAATGTATTGACCTTAAAAAATTATCAGTAAAACAGAAATTTATCCCACTACAGTCCTTGCACTGATGATTCTGCTTGCCATTGTGAAAGTTGCTGTTTTTCCTTGAATGGCATGGTCATTCTAGTGAGCTTTACTTTCGGCCATCGTTAGCAGCCGACATCGAGAGGAAAGGAATCTCAGATGAACTCAAATCGTAAACCAGTCGCCGTAGTGGTTGGGGCGACATCCAAATGGCAGGCAAATGGCCGCAATACCAAACTGGCCCATGGCAGGGAGCTCGACGACAGCGACCTACCCGTCGGCGTGCGCTGGGGGGTAGGGGGAGCCATAGCCCAAAAGTTTGCCAACGAGGGCTTCTTCGTCGTGCTGACGACCCGCAATGCCTCCAACGCATCGGCATTGGAGTCGGCAATCCGGGAGCAAGGCTGCGAAACCATGATTGTAGAGCTGGACTTGGTGTCCCAAGACTCCATATCAGAGGCCTTCGCCCAGATTCGAGATCAAGCCGGTGACCCGGAAGTTTTGGTCTACAACGCGGGCTACCTCGAGGGGCGTGACCTTCCGCCAGAGAAAGAATTGCTTGAACACATCCCGGTGGAAATGTTCGACACCGCGCATCACATCGCCAGCCGCGGACCGTTTTTGGTCGCCAAGGAGGTGTTGCCCGCCATGCGAGAGCGCGGCCTTGGCTCTTTCCTTATCTCCAATAACCCCTCGTCCTTGCGCGGACGCAAGCGATACACCGGACAGTCGCTGTACTATCCGAGAGTGATGATGCGCGCGCTGGCACAGGTGCTGACGGAGGAATATTCCGAGTATGGCGTGCACGTAGCCAACGTCGTAATAGACGGTACCATTGACTCTCCCGGCACCCGAGCTCTGCCGAGGGCCCAGCAGCACCCTGAGTCGATAATAAATCCAGTTAAGATCGCCGAGGCCTTCTATTATCTGCACACCCAAGACAAATCCTGTTGGACTCACGAGCTCCAATTGACTCCATTCCCGACCAAGCCGAGCTTTTAAGGGCTTCAACTTCGGGCAGTCGCCTGCCGAAAATATCGTTCCTTTCGCAATCTCCGCTTAGTGCGCGAGGGTGCGGTAGCCATTTTGATCTACAGACCAAAGATGGACAAAACGGGGAGTTGGCGTACGACCGCAGAATGCAACAGTTTTCGTTGGAGGATGACGAATAATCAAGGTGGGGACGGGGGAGAGTTGAACCCCACCTGAACCACGGCCTGGCGGTGTTTGTGTCGACGAACTCGGCTAGAGCTACAATCGCACCGCCGGTTCTCGCGTAATCTCTCTGGCCTCTTTGGTTCCTGTTCAGAGCACCAATCCCATTCTGGCCATTTGGGAAATTCGCGCAATGGACCGGGAGTCCGGAGACGCTAGCACTTTAGCGAAATCGCTCCCTCGGTACTCCCGTCCCCTGGTCGCCCAGGCCAACGGTACTGCTACATAGTGAGAGGTACGGCCGCCTGGTGTGCTTTGCCGGATGGACGGTAACCTGCCTTGCCGACTGAATCCTAATATAGGTAGGATGGCCTTACTATCCGCGCCAAAATCTCAAACAGAAAAGAGGACGCTGAGTGCGCACTAAACGCGCCGAAGTAAATTTGGTGACAGGAGCATTCGGCTATACCGGCAAGTACATCACCCGTCGACTTCTTTCCATAGGAAAAACGGTCAAGACCCTCACTGGACATCCCGACCGTCAAAGTCCTTTTGGTAACCAGGTGCAGGCTTTTCCTTTCAATTTCGACAGCCCTAGAGAATTAACGCGCAGTCTCCTAGGCGTGACGACGATGTACAACACCTACTGGATTCGGTTCTCGTACGGAAACATAACGTTCGACAAGGCCGTGGAAAACACGAAGACACTGCTGGAGGCAGCCGTGGAGGCAGGAGTTCAGAGGTTTGTTCATGTCAGCATTACGAACGCCTCCAAAGATTCTCCCCTCCCCTACTTTAGAGCTAAAGGACGGGTGGAGGAGCTTGTGATGTGGTCGAACCTTTCCTACGTCATCCTTCGGCCCACTTTGATTTTTGGAAACGAGGATATCCTGCTGAACAACATTGCCTGGTTTCTCCGCAAGTTTCCCTTGTTTCCCATTAGCGGGTCAGGCAGCTACATGATCCAGCCGATATACGTAGAAGACATGGCTGACCTAGCGGTAAACACTGGTCGGGAAGACACCAACATGCTTCTAGATGCGGGCGGTCCCGAGACCTACGCGTTCACTGCCTTGGTCCGACTAATCGCCGATAGGGTCCGCAGCAGGGCCAGGGTCATTCACGTTCCCCCGCGCCTGGTCCTTTTTCTGTCGAGGTTGACGGGCTACATCGTTAGAGACGTTACCCTCACACGAGACGAGATGGACGGCTTGATGGCGGGTCTTCTGGTCTCTGATGGCCCACCTACGGGGCACACAAACCTAAGTCACTGCCTAGAGCAGAACTCCCAGGTCATCGGCGCCAATTATGCCTCCGAGCTGCGCAGGCATTATGGGGGGACTCGGTAGGGTTACTCTGAGTTTAATGTTAGATTCTCCCTACAAGAACAACCTAGCTCGTCGTCTCTTTGACGGGATCGCCCATGGCTATGAAGTTCCAGCCCAGATATTCTCTCTTTTCCAGTACCGCCGTTGGCACCGATTTTTGGTCTCTCGATTAAGACTCAGTCCCCAAGACTTGGTCCTCGATGTGGCCACTGGCACTGGACTCGTCGCCAGAGACATTGCGAAGGGAATAGGATGTCGTGTGGTGGGTCTGGATCTGTCCGACCACATGATCGGCCAGGCTCAGCGCGATGTTGAGGCCCACGGACTGGCTCCCAGGGTCTCTCTGCTCAAAGGCTGTGCAGAAAGCCTGCCCTTTGCCGGAAACTCCTTCGACGCTGTTACGTTCACCTTCCTCTACCGATACATAGATGACCCTCAGGATACTCTCGGTGAGTTAACAAGGGTGTTGCGACCGGGAGGCCAAATTGCTTCCCTCGAGTTCTTCATTCCCAAGAACCCGATTTTGTATAAATTATGGCTTCTTCATACCCGTCTGGTGCTCCCAATGGGCACCAGAATTATTTCCCCGGGCTGGAGGGAGGTAGGCTCATTCCTCGGTCCCAGCATTTCGCAATTCTACCGACAATACACACTGGAAGATCTCAAGCAAATCTGGGTGCGAGCGGGACTTGGCAACGTCCAAACTAAAGTGCTTTCTCTGGGTGGAGCCGTCGTCATCTGGGGCCAAAAGGAGGTCAACGGTGGAAACTAACTTGAGACCCGCCTTTTACGCTCTTCCAAAGGGCGTTTGGAATGATTACGTGACTTTGCTTCATTTCCCATACACTATATGGCACCTCAGCTATGTAGTGATCGGCGCATCTGCTGCGCCGGCGCTGCACCTTGACAGGGTGGGAGGATTGGTGCTGGCTTTTTTCCTGGCCGTGGGCTTGGGGGCGCATGCCCTGGACGAGTTCCAAAGCAGGCCCCTACGCACCCGTATTCCCAACGGTTGGCTCTTGGCTATCGCTGCTTTTTCTCTAGCTGGGGCCCTGGCCATTGGGGGTCTCGCTTCACTGACCATCAGCCTTTGGGCGATCCCCTTTATCCTCTTCGGAGGGTTTATTGTCCCGGCCTATAATCTGGAGTTGCTGGGAGGCTGGTTCCATTCGGACCTATGGTTTGGCCTCGCGTGGGGAGCATTCCCGGCTCTGACGGGCTATTGGGCCAACGCCCAACAGCTCGATGTCCAGGCCTTCTTGGTAGCCGCGGGGTGCTTCGCGCTAACCCTGGCCCATCGAACATTAAGCAAGCAAGCCAGGGCGCTGCGCAGGAACGCTCTAGTGGCTGCCGGCCACATCGAGTTTCAAGACGGGCATCTTGAGCGAATCACAATCCCCTATCTACTGGCTTTACCGGAGATGACCCTACGGCTACTGGGGCTCTCAGTGTCGCTTTTGGCTTTGGGATGGCTGGTGGCTCGCCTGTAGGTCTATTTTGCTCTAACCCTATGGTGGCCTAGCTACCACCAAGCCCGTACCATTGCTGAGGCCGGAGTTCTCCTATCTTGGCAACCAGCTGGTGCACCTGCCAGCGCTGACAAATGGCCAATCGTAAATCCTCGCTCCATCGCCGACCTCTTGAATCAGCCTAAACTTTCTAGTCCTTGACTCTTCTATACCCGAACTCAACTTCAAGTCTGGGGGGGTGACCATCCATCACCTTCATGCCGTATGCCTGCGACGAATTAGAATGGGGGTACTCCCAGCACCCCAAAGACTCGGAGTCCCCATAGCGACAAAGCCAACGCGGTCGCCAAAATCAGGGTTAGACGTGAACGCTTTGCCCACTGCGAACTTAAGCTACTTCCGTGAGACAGGTTCAAGTGCCAGCCCCTAGCGAGCATTAGCACCGTTAGAGCTAAGAACGGCCAGGTAAGCACCCGCAACGCCGGTGCCAGAGCCAGCCCGGTCCCAGACGCGCTAATAAGACCAAGCAGACCCGGTATTACTCATCACCAGGGCATGGGCAACAGTCCTTGCAAGGGAAGCAAAAGGATTTCGACTCGGGGGATGCGGTTCACCGCTAGACTCCTTGGTTGTTAATGAAGCCGTGGGCAACCAATCCTTTAGAGTATCCTACGCCTTGGATGGTTCCACCGGTAACCAGCACTCCGCCTCAAAGGGCTCAAGCTCGAGTCCTTGATCCAGGCAACCCTGGGTGTTCTCGCCTGGGCCGTAAATCGCCCCGCAGCTCAGGCACTCGTGCCCGGTCTGGGTCTCGGCTGAGTGTTCGTGTTGACCTTGACCAGTTTGCCGTCCTGCCATTCTCTTAGCCCCTTTTTATGCCGCGCCCACTGTAAGCGGCCATCATATTCTTCTTGAATACGCTCTACCAGACTGAGAAGTAGGTGAACATGGGCACCCTGGAGATGTTACTCGTGGCCATGGGCCTCGTTCTCATCGCAACCGGCCCATACATCCTCAAGAAGCGCATCAAGAACCTACCAAATAAAGGGGGTGACAAATCATCTGTCATCTCAGGAACGAAATCCTACCATTAACAGAACACAAACAAGGAAACCCTTTTTGCCGGCTTTTAGACGGGGAGATTTGGCCGTGTTGATCGATCCCTGAAACGCGGCCTGGCGGTCCTGGTGGCCCCATAATTCGACTCCAGTTCCGTCGCCTTCCTCCTGCCGGTTCCTAGGTAAAAGGAACAGGACCAGTTCTTAACTACCTGTCTAAAATTGAGGTCCACTCGGCTTGCGAAGTTTCTTCGCGCAGTCGTCAAACATCTTTAGAACGTCAGGCATCACCCATATAGGGCCTATTTCACACTTTGCGAGTCTGAGACCGGCAGCTGCTGCTGCGTATGGTAAGACTAATGCGGCATAATGCGTATCGTGGGAACGCTGACCCGATGGCTAATTTGCATCGCTTTAGGCACCTTGTTGCTAGCAGCGGCGTGCGAAGGAGAATTGCCACCCACTTCTTCACCCACGCCAGGTGGAGTGGCAACGAGTTCAGACCTGCCAGCTCCTGCAATGCAGCCCACTTCTACCCCATTGGCTATCCCAACGCCTAGGACCACTCCGGAGCCGACGCCTCTGCCGGAGCGGACAGTAACTCCTCCGGCCGGAACCCGGTTCGTCGCTGTGCCTGACCAAGCTAAGCTTCAGATTAGGGCCATGGACGCACCACCTGATGGTGTGACCGAGATCCTGATCACCGCAAGCAATATTGAGGTTCAGAAGGCTGACGGAGATTCGTGGCAGGTAGTTGTGCCGGGTCCTGTCGAATTCGACCTCGTTAAACTACAGGGCGTTGAAGAGACCCTCGGAGAAGCCTTGCTAGACCCTGGTCAATATGGCCAGGTTCGACTTTCGATTGACAAAGCCCAAGTCACTGTACAGGGCCAAACCCTGGATGCGCGGGTCCCCAGCGGCAGACTGAAGATTGTCGGCGGATTTTCTCTGGACGCTGGCGGGACAACCATAGTTACCCTGGATTTCGACGCTGAAAAGTCTGTCGTCATCGCAGGCAAAAGAAACGTATTGATCAAGCCCGTCATCAAAATGCTGACCAGACGAGGAGACCAACCTCTGAAAGATGCCGAGGATGTGGGGGGATTAGACGATGCCACTGTTCTCCCAGAAGAGACACAGGCCCGTACGCACCTTTTGGTGGAGCTTCGCAACGCCACGGAGCCCGCTGACAAGGAGCGTTTCGCCGCCCGAGTGTCAATGGCGGAGGCATGTTGGGCCACTGGGGCGGAGTAAAGCTGTACCACCTGGTGTGTTCGTGTTCAGCGAAAAAGTCCGAGCTAACTGGCCAGCATAAATGTCCGCACCACTTGTTGAGGGAAATGGCCTGCTCACGGGTGGGTCAGCAGAGGACAGGCAGGAAGGTCTTGATGCTACCTATTCTTCGTGAGGCTTGTCTTGAGTTTGGGAGGCAACTCCCTCTCTGCTACGCTTGAGCCGGTAGCTCTCGCCGTTCATCTCCAGGATGTGGACGTGGTGGGTGAGGCGGTCCAGCAGGGCCCCGGTGAGCCTCTCCGACCCGAAGACCTCGGTCCACTCGTCGAAGGGAAGGTTGGTGGTCACCAGGATTGAGCCCCGCTCGTAGCGCTGGCTGAAGACCTCGAAGAGCAGTTCCGCCCCGGTGGGTGACAGGGGCACGAAGCCCAGTTCGTCGATGATCAGCAGGCTGAGGCGGGAAAGTTGTCTCTGGAGGCTGAGCAGACGTCTTTCATCCCGGGCCTCCATCAACTCGTGGACCAGGGCGGCGGCGGTGGTGAAGCCCACGGACATCCCTTTCTGGCAGGCGGCCAGGCCCAGTCCCAGGGCCACGTGGGTCTTGCCGGTGCCGCTGTTGCCGACGGCGATGACGTTCTCCCGGTTTTGGACGTATTCGCAGCGGGCCAACTCCATCACCAGCGCCTTGTTCACCGACGGGATGGCCGTAAAGTCGAAGGTGTCGAAGGTCTTGACGGCAGGGAAGCGGGCGGACCGGATCCGCCGCTCCACCATGCGCTGGTGGCGGTCGATGAGTTCCAGTTCGGCGAGCCTGAGCAGGTACCCCGGGTGGTCCACTCCCTCGGCGGCGCACTGGGCCGCCATCTTCCCGTATTCCCGGAAGAAGCTGGGCAGCTTCAGTTCCTTCAGATGGTGTTCCAGCAGCAGCGTGGACCGGCTGTTCATGCCGCCCTCCCCGACAGCAATGTCATGTACTCCCCGGCGGAAGTGATACTGACCCGCACCTGGGGCAAGTAGGGATAGAGTTCCAGGTCGAGGCGGGGCGGCCGGCCCTCCAGCCGGCAGAGCACCAGATGCTTCACCGCGTCGAAGCTCAAAGCCCCCAACCGGATGGCATCCCGAACCGCGGCGTGGACCTCCCCAGGCGAAAAATGCTCGAATAGCCGCAGTACCTGGACGAACTCCCGCTTGCCCCTTCGTCCCATGCGGGACTCCAGCAACCGGCGCAGCGTGGCAAACTCCTCGGGAAGGTCCCATCCCTGCAGGGGAGCGGCCTGGTCCAGGGCCGCCGTCTTCTGCTCCAGCAGGGGCAGGTAGTGGACGGGGTCGAACACAAAATCATCCCGCTGGTAGGAGCGGTGATGGCGGGCGATGACCTCGGACCCGCAACTGATGACCACCCGGTCCACGTAGCCTTTTACCAGAACGTCCCGGTGCCCGTAGGCCACCGGGGCCGAGTAATCGTTGGTCCTGTACCTCACCAGCGACAGCGAACTCACCCGGCCTGCCTGCTTCTCGCAGGCGTCGTAGGCCACCGCCGGCAGAGGCAGCAGGGCCTCCAGGTCCCGTTCCATCCGCTGGCCTATGCTCTCTGAGTGGCCCCTCAACCTGGCATCCATTCGCGCCAGGCAGCGACGCTCCAGGTGGGCGTTCAGCGCCTCAAAGCTCTCGAAGGACGGGACCGGCACCAGGAAGTTGCGCCGCATATAGCCGACCATCCCCTCGACCTTCCCCTTGTCGTTGCCCTTGCCGGGACGGCCGAACCGGTCCGAGAACAGGTAGTGGGACTGGAGTTCCGTGAAGGCCCGGGTGCGTTTACGGCGTCCATCCCCCAGTATCCTGGCCACCGCCAGCTTGGTGTTGTCGTACAGGATGCTCTGCGGCACTCCGCCCAGGAATGCGAAGGCCGAGACATGGCCGTCCAGGAAGGCCTCGGTGGTCTCGGCCGGGTAAGCCTTGACGAAGCATCCGTCGCTATGGGGCAGGTCCAGGACGAAGCAGTGGGCTTTCTGTTCCACCCCGCCAATGATCACCAGGGCCTCGCCAAAGTCGCACTGGGCGTGGCCCGGCGGATGAGACAGAGGGACGAACATCTCCTGCGACCGGCGGCGGTGCTCCCTTACGTAGTCCTTGACTATGGTGTACTGGCCGCCGAACCCATGCTCGTCCCTGAGCCGCTGGAAGATCCGCTGGGCTGTGTGGCGCTGCTTCCTGGGACGCTTGAGGTCGTCTACCAGGATTTGGTCGATGACGGCGGTGAAGGGCTCCAGCTTAGGACGCCGGGGCGGAGTCTGTCGCCGGTAGCCCGGCGGCGCTGAGTAGGCCAGAATCTTGCGCACCGTGTCCCGGTGCAACCCGAACACCCGGGAGACCTCCCGGATGCTCATCCCATCCACCATCACCGCCCGTCGGATCCGTAGATACACGTCCACCTGGTACATCCATCCCACCACCCATAAGCACGACTTCGAACCTATGGATGGCAGAGGACGGTACATTTTTCAACCGCCACAATGTCAGGCGGTCAATCCGTCCAGGTGGTCCACTTTAGCTCCGCCTTTTACATCAAAATGCTGACCAGACGAGGAGACCAACCTCTGAAAGATGCCGAGGATGTGGGGGGATTAGACGATGCCACTGTTCTCCCAGAAGAGACACAGGCCCGTACGCACCTTTTGGTGGAGCTTCGCAACGCCACGGAGCCCGCTGAAAAGGAGCGTTTCGCCGCCCGAGGGTTAAATCTGCTGGAGCCCTTGGAGAAGCGGCTTTGGTACGCGTCCGTAGCGACCGCCGACATCGAAATCGTACGGGCTCTTGACGGTGTGCTCCGGGTAGACTTCGTCGAGCCCGGGGATAAGCTGGCCGAGCGACTGCGCACGGGCGCGGAGCCCTTCCCCTACCAACTGCGCCCCTCAGACCGCATCGCGTACTCGGTCCTGTTCCATAGGGATGTTACCGCGGATGAAGTCCAAGGGTTGGGACAACGCATGGACGTGATATTCGAGAACTTTGATGCGAACAGTTTAGGGATAGTGCGCGCCCTGACAGTAAACGTGCCCAAAGATGGGCTCCAGACGCTGTCTGAACTAGACATTGTCTCCTGGATTGAGCCGGCGCCTCCCCCGGATGAAGACCACAATTCTTTCGCCCAGACTCTGTCCAATGTAGATGTAGCACAGCTTTCACCCTTTAACCTTGACGGCTCGGGCGTCACCGTCGGGGTCTGGGAGGCTGGCGCTGTGGTCTACGCAGCCCACCTCGATCTACAGGGGCGGGTAATCTTGGAGACCGGCCAGACAACGTCGTTCGGCGATCATGCGACACACGTTGCCGGCACCATCGGCGCTAGTGGTGCTAACGTGCCCCTCGCGGAGGGCATGGCGCCCCAGGTGACCATGGCCAGCTGGGATTCACTAGGCGACGTTAATGAAATGTCCAATGCTGCAACTTCCACCGGCGGTGTGGACGAACCAACGCCGATTCAGATTTCTAACCATTCCTATGGCATCGGCATCGGATGGAACGGTGAAGCAGATGAGTTCACAGACAACCAGGACGACTTCGGCCAATACAATGCCACCTCATTGAATTACGATAATATCGTCGTTGACACCGGCCTCATCGTCGTAAAGTCCGCTGGCAACCACCGCAACGACGTTCCTGCCAATACCGTGCCCCTTCAGCCGGGAGATTGTCTTCAGGGCGGCCTGGCAATTGCCGCCGACTGCATCGGCCCAAAGGGGTCGGCGAAAAACGTCATCACCGTAGGTGCCATGGACGGCGCCACCGAGATTGGCAGCTTTTCCAGCTACGGGCCAACCAACGATGGCAGGATCAAACCAGACCTTATGGCCCATGGTGTTGGTGTCTTCTCCTTGGCCTCCAGCAATAATACTGACACCACCACTAAGAACGGCACGTCCATGGCGGCGCCGGTGGTTTCCGGCGTGGCTGCGCTGGTGCTCCAGGAAGCGAATACGCTAGACATCGCCGTGTCACCGGCGGCAATGAAGGCTTTGCTTATTCAAACGGCCCAAGACGTGGAAGGCATTGACCAATCAACAGAGGGTCCGGATTACGCCACCGGCTGGGGCATTGTCGACGCCCAGGCCGCCGTGGAGCTGCTGCAGCAGGGCGGCCTGGTCCAGAACGAGCTGGGCGCGACCGGGGTGATCAATGCGTGGACCCAAACCATTTATGTCCCGGCGGGGCAGACTGAGATACACCTGACGCTGGCATGGGACGATCCTCCACCGGCGCTCTGGGCGGCCACTCAGACTCTGGTAAATGACTTGGACCTCCGTTTGATTGCTCCCAATGCAACCCAGTTCACGCCATGGATTCTGGGGGGCATGGCCAATCCGGGTCTGCCGGCGGTGCGGGACGGTGGCAACGACGATGTGAATAACGTAGAGCAGGTTTCTGTGCTCAATCCAATGGCCGGCACGTGGACGGTTCAGGTATCGGCAAATCCCGGCAACCTGCCCCAGGGTCCGCAGTCCTTTGCTGTCGCTGGTGTGACCCCACCCATCGACTGCGGACCCGTGTCGGTTGGGGCCCCGCGCAACTTTCAGGCTAGCGACGGGACATTCATGGATAGGGTTTCCTTGTCGTGGATCGGGCCATTTGCATGGCAGACCGCTATCAACCAATCCGGAGGGTCGGACGGCGCCTTTGGATCCCTTGCAATTGCCAACGACGACACCCTTCACGCCGTGTATCGCCGCCAATTGCCTGGAGGCGGGCAATTGATGCATGGCTGGAAGTCCCCCGGCGGATGCTGGGAATCAGAGGTCGCCGACGGCGAGGAAAACGTGGGAATGTTCACCGATCTGGCCATCGATGCCGACGACACGTTGCACGCGTCCTACTTTGATAGTGCCGCCAACCAGATCAAATACGCATGGAAATCCCCATCAGGGACCTGGAATACCGAAGTGGTTTCCTCGGACCCTAAGAGCTCCCTCCAGTCGACTAGTCTCAGCGTGGAAGCAAGCGGCGTAGTTCACATCCTCTATCCTGGGGCCAGCGGTCTTAGACATGCCTGGAAGGCCTCGTCCTCCAGCACGTGGCAATTGGAGACGGTTGCCCCAATGCATCAATTCGTCGCCGCGGCCCTGGGTGCTAACAACACCGTGCATGCGGTGTTTGAAACCGCGTCTACCGGAGGACTGACTCACGCTTGGAAGCCTCAGAACGGTTCCTGGCAACTTGAAGTCATCGATTCCGGCCAGGTTGGCTCCAACGTGAGCGTCGCATTCAAGAGCGCAACTTTCGGTTTCATGTTGCACGTCTCATACCATGACTGGGGCAATCAGCGCCTGATGCACGCATGGAAGCAGGCGTCATCCACTTCAGGGAGTTGGAACGTGGAGGTGGTCGACGAAAGCGCAAACGTGGAATGGTTCTCCAGCGTCGCAGTTGGAGCCTTTCCGACCAGCCACACGGTACAAATCTCCTACTACGATGTGGACACCGCGGCTCTCAAGTTTGCTTGGAAAAACTTCACCACAGGCGAATGGAACACCGATATTCTAGACTTCACGGGCACCACCGGCCAATGGACCAGCCTTGCTATTGACGCGAACCAACTGCCCCAAGTGATCTACAATGACCTGTCGGGAACATCTCTAAATCACGCATTCTTGGCCCCAGACGTAGCCTTCACAGTCTACCGCAGAGACACGGTGGACGGCGTTGGAACAGGTCTTCCCTTTGCCGTCATTGGCACGGTCCAGAGCTCTGGATACTTCCAAACTTCTACCTACGACGACACTTCAACTGTACAAAATACGCTGTACGAGTATGGCGTTATTGCGACCTACGGCACCGCAATCGGTTGGAATGCTGCCGATACCGGATTCGCCTCGTCGTGGACCGTTGAGACGATTGATAACAGTGCCAACGATGTGGGGAAGTTTGCCAGCATGGCCTACAACGGCGGCGAGGAGTTCCATATTTCCTACTTCGACGACACGGACAACGATCTGTTATATAGACTCTATTCCACCACTGGCCCTGGACTCACAGAACTGGTGACGCCATCCAGCAATGCGGCGAATATGGATATAGCTCTCTCGCCCCTCGACCATAAGCACATTTCATACCAACTGCCAGGCTCCGACTTGGGCCACGCCTGGGAGCCTCCTAGCGGAGGAGGATGGACATTATCCGTTCCAGATGGGGTTGACACCGTTGGTCAGTTCTCCAGCATCGCTGTAGGGAAAGATGGCGTGCCCCATATCGCCTACTATGACGCAACCAACAATCACCTGAAGCACGCCTGGGGGACACTGACTGGCTCTCAATGGACCTGGGCCGATGAGGTAGTGGACTCGGAAGGCAACACAGGGCAGTACACCAGCATCGCGGTGGCTTCGGATGGCTCACTGCACATCTCCTACTATAGTCCAAGCGGCCTCGGTAAACTGAAGCACGCCTGGGGGACCTGGGATGCGGCGAATGCTGTATGGCAGTGGGCGATTGTTGAAATTCGCTCCGGGAGTTCCGCGGGCAAGTACTCCTCCCTGGCCCTGGATTCCGATGGAAACCCCCATATTGTTTATACACGCGGTAATTTCTGGGAACACGCCTGGGCAACTTGGGATGCCGCCGCCGATCAATGGGATTGGGAAACGGAACAGGTCGACTACCTGGGGCCATCTGGGGGACACACCAGTATGGACATAGACGGGGACAACAACATCCACGTTTCTTACTACCTCTCCACCAATACCAACAACGCCCTCAAATACGCGTTAGGCGAGGAGGACTCCGGAGGCGGTAGCTGGACATGGTATCCCCAAGTTGTTGATGGTCTCGTTGGTGAAGACGTGGGACAGTACAGCAGCATACAGGTGCACGATTCCGGCTCGGTGTACATCGCCTACTATGACGCCATGAACAAGAGCCTGAAGCTCGCCCACAACTAGCCCGCGGCTTTCTCCTTTAACTTTGACCCGTACTTGCCCTTTCTACCGTTATTCATGAGTCGCAACGGCGGTCCAGCCTGCCGGCTAACCCATTACATTGCCGCCTTGAACAAAACAGGCTCTAGCGTCTTGGTCCCCACGTTGGCGCCATTAGAAAAGGCCATGGACTATTGAATTCTGTCGTATACGTACACGCGCTGTATCCCGCTTATGGAGACATCGGGAATTTGGATGATGAGAGTGTCATCATCCACAATTTCGAATCCCACCCGCAGCGTGGGTGACGCCAAAACAGGGGTGTGGGGGACCGCCGCTAAGGTCTCGTTTGCTCCCACGGCACCCTCAGTTACATAGAGACATTTGGCGTGCCACTCAACGATTTCCCCGCCACTTGTTACATCATACCCGATGACCCCGGAAACGTTGAGGCGGTCAATGGATCCAAGATCATAATCTGGTGAGACCGGAGCCTGGTACTCCCCCGCTAGGTAGCCTCCTGCCGCCTCGTCGTTGCATTTAAATTCCCACCCCACTGATCCCACGGAAGTCGAGATCACGCCGTTCAAATCTCCAGTGACCTCATATGTAGCCGTGTCCTCGATCATCGAGGTTGGATTCTGCTCTTCGTCGAACATGAGCTCGGTGGCGAGGACGGAGAACTGTCGGCCCGGGAAGACGGTCAAATCCGCGGTCCTCTTCCATCTGCCGTGTAGCCTCGGATTATTGGTGCTCCAGGGAATCACTAGTACTCAGTCAACCTAATTGTTGGCAGGATAGAGATGGTGAAGCTTGACTCGGGCGTCCACAGTGGAGAATCTCCAGTCAATGGTTGCTCCGGCTTGGTTTCGTTCTGCCTCCAGGGCCGCGATCTCGCCACTCAAAGTCTCTTCATCGGCAATACGCCGGCGCAGGACTCGCCTGGCCAAGACACTGAACTCGATCTCTGCCATGTTGAGCCAACTACCGTGCTTGGGAGTGTAGTGAAACTCCAAGCGTTTGCGTATTCGCCTAGCCTCCTTGGGCTCGAAGGTTTCGTAGAGGGAAGCTGGTTTGTGGGTGTTGAGGTTGTCCAGCACCACCCGGATCTTCTCGGACGCTGGGTAAGCTTCATCGGCCAGCCACCGCATCTGCTGAGCGAAGTCCACCATGGTACGACGTTCGGTCACTGCCACATGCCTCCAGCCCGCCAGGGGCTCGCACAGCATGAACAGGTTTCGGGTGCCATTGCGCTGGTACTCGTAATCGTATCGCTCCCGTCGTGCCGGCTTGGGCGGGATCGGAGACCTCTTTTCCGCCAGCAACTGCTTGGAGGTCTCGTCGAAACAGACCACCGGGCGCTCTGGGTCATAGGGTTCCGCGTAAAGGTCCAGCACATCCTCCATACACGCCACAAACTCGGCGCTCACCTGGGGAATACACCACTCCTTCTTCTGCCACGGCTTGAGACTGTTTTTTTCAACCGCTTGCGAATTCCCTCGTGGGACATGGAGGGCGCCAGCCCCAACTCCACCACCTTGTTTGCCAGGAGCCGCAGGGTCCAGTGGTCATGGCCTGGAGGGGCCTCGCTGCACGCCAGGGCAATCAGGTGCGCTTCCCCCCGCTCATCCAGTTTGGTCGGATGTCCTGGCCGAGGATCTTCCTCCAAGGCCCGCTTCAGTCCTCCCTCCAGGTACCGCCGCTTGGTACGGCACACCGTACCCGCAGACGTGTCCAGCGCCTCCACGATGCGCATCACCCCCCAGCCCGTATCTGCCTTTAGCAGAATACGGGCCCGGGCAACCTTTCGCGCTGGGCTCTTTCCCCCGCGAATCAGTCGTTCCAACTGGTCTCGTTCTTCCCTTTCCAACCGGACCACATACCGTTCTCGTCCCATGGCTGCCACCCTCCTACGTCAACACTCCTAAAAAAGGGTAGCAACCTTAGACGTTTTCTTAAACAATTACCAAAACCGAGTTGACTGAGTACTAGGGTTTTGGAATCGGTGGTGATGTTGGTTATCACCAGGGAAATTCTCTTAAAGTCTTTGACGTCGGTTTCGGCTACTTCCTGTTTGCAGGGGCCCAGCCACATCCTGCAGTAGACCTTTTTCGGTCCGGTGAGCTGCTCAGGCTCTTCCCACTGGCCGTTTTCAAGCTGGACCAGGGCGGTGACGAGGAATTCGCTTGGGTTGATCTGAGACAGGTCCAAGGCCAGGCGGCTGAACTCCGGGGTGGCTTGGGTTGCAAACTCCATGCTTTGGAGCAAATGGCTATAGTCTGACATTTCACTAGTGATCGTTGCGTTCTGGTTTTCCATGAGCTGAATCAAATTCGGCTCAGCAGGCAACCCATCTACTTCGCGACCATAATTCATCACCGTCACCGGTGGGTCCTGGTTGAAGGCCATTACGGAAACCTGGTGCCACTTGTCCTCAAAATCGGCCGGCATCAGCACGTTGAGTTGGTCTATGGGATCGACGCCTGGGACCGCGGTAGCCCGAAGCATGGCGCCAACCTGGACCTCACCGGCTTGGGGATTAGCCGAGCCATAAAGATTGGCGTACATGAAAGCGTAGCCCGCGCTGTATGAGCGCATTTTAAATGGGCATTCCGGGAATGCCACCCATCCTTCCAGGCCGGGCAACTCGTAATTGTCATCTCTATAAATCATGTACTCCGACCACGTCGCCGAGCCCTCCCGAAGCCAGCGAACCCCAATGGGAACTTCTTTAAAGTTTTGCATGCAATGGACTAGCTCATGTACAAAAGTCACTTTAATAGGGACAGGGGGAACGGGGGCAAACAACCAGATGGCGCAGGTGGGCGGCCCGATGGCGTAGGGAGCCCAGTCTGGTATTTCGGTGGTGGCAGGAGTGACGCCGCCTACGTATAGCCCTTCCTCACCACCCAGGGCCGCGCTTTCAACGGACATTTGAACCAATATCCGAGGATGGTTGTTGGCGAAATAACCGCCCAGATCCAACAGCTCGATAAACTTGGGAATGGCCAGCGCCGCCGCCGCCAAAACTTCGATGCCAGCGAATATCTCGCTCACACTCGGGGCAAGGTCTCCCGAGGGCGGGCCGTAGCACAAAGTGACAACCGGAGATGACGGCCCTAACGGATATGACGGCCCCATACAAAATTGAGGCGCGTCCATTATCTCCTCAACCGTCATGCTGTCCGCTGATGGCCCAGGAAGGGGTGCGGCTAACAGGCCAAACCCTCCCCGGGACTGCGTAGTCCGGCTGGCCCCCGAATTTTCCAGGTATGGCCATTCCAACAGCGGTTGCAACCGGTCTTGTGCCTCTGGAGGCAGCTTGCCCCAGTTCTTGAGTACCATAGTAGGCGCGTCGTGGGAAGGTGGAACTCTTTGCATACCGGGTGACGCACCGGTTCTGAACTCTTCTGGAATCAGGTCGGTAATGCCGAACAGCGCGTAAGTCTGGAATAACCAGTTCTCCGCCTCAGTGATTTGCCCCTCATCTAGGGCGCGCAACAGCGGTCCCGCATCGAATCTAGCCGGCTCCGCCTGTTGCGAAGGCGGATCGATCGTAATCGCGGTCGGGGACTTGGTTGGCGTGGCTGGAAGGTCGGTGGAATCGACGATTGGAGGCGTTTGTTCTGGTGGCTCGGCCGTCGCCCTGACCTCTGGCGTCGCGTCGCCATCCTTCGACGGAGCATCGCTTGTACTACAGGCGAGTATAGAGGCCAGTCCAACAGGTAAAATCAACACGACCCACAGGAGGCTCATACTTCCACCAAAGCGCATGATTCCCTTCGCCTTTTGGTTGACAGACATACGGTACAATCTTCTGTTCCCGTGCGCTAGCTTCTGAGAGAAGGCCTCTGGAGTCGGTAGCTCCGGAGGCCTTCCTACGCAGGTAAGGCAAAATCGGTGAGAGGTGCTGTGATGATAAACAGGCCCCCTCCTCTTTCAGGACCTATGGCCTGGAGCCTATTCATCCCGTTGGTTTTGCTTACTGTATTGGCGACCGGGTGCTCAAGACAGGAGCCGAAGCCCTCTGCCACGGCTACATCCATCCCTGTGACTGCTACCGTTACAGCTTCCCGCGTGGGAGAGCCCCCCACTGAGCTTAGGCCAACTACAACCCATACGCCGGCCACTAGCGCGCCTCCCGATGCAATCAAAACGAAGACCCAGGCGCCAATCTCTTCAAACAGTACACTACCAACAAGGGCGCCCACTACTGCCAGCACGCTTACACCAATTCCAACGCTGGCTCCAGGCGCAGGCCGCCACCACCACTACCAGCTCGTGTTTCAGGTGGAGTCGAACTCTCGAGTCTGTCTCAATAAGAGGTGTTAGTAGGGAAGAGCCGCGTAAAACTGAGGCATCTCATGTTGAAGCTGATGCCCATGCCGCTTCGCCCTTTAAATCGTGAACAAAGTTGGTTGCTTCCACCTAGCCTTGACGAATTACTCCCGCGAGATCATCCCGCCCGATTTGTGGCTGAGGTCGTGGACGGACTAGATCGGAGGATCTGGGTGGAGATGGAGATCGACGTCGAAGGGGAGTCCTTGGGTGCCCTCGCCTACCACCCAAAGGTCTTGCTCAGTATCTGGATGCACGGGTTTATGACCGGGGTGCGCTCCTGCCGCAAGCCGGAGGCCGCCTGCCGAGACCAGGTCTCTTTCCTCTGGCTGACGGGCTGGCAGCGCCCGGACCACAACACCCTGTGGCGATTCTATCAGTCGCACAGGATACCTTTGCGTCGGCTGCTTCAATATACGGTGGCCATATCGGTGGAAATGGGGCTGGTTGACCTGGCGGTGCAGGCAGTGGACGGTACCAAGGTGGCAGCCAACTCCGCGGGAGATCGAACCTATGACGCCGCAGGGCTACAACGCTCAAGCGGTGGTGTCGCCCACCGCCACAACGGCCGGGAAAAGTATGGTGATTACATCTGCCGATGTGGTGAATACTGCCGCCGATTCTGGCCAACTGGTGCCCATTCTGCAACAAGCAGAGGAAACGACGGGGGAGCGTGCTCCGGTGACCCTAGCGGACGGAGGCCATCATACCGCGGCGAACCTTGAAGTTGGTGAGCGCAGAAGCCAACCTTTGGTGATGCCCGAGCGGTACCGCGAGGAGTTGCAAGGTCCCTACTTCAAGGACCGGTTTATTTACGATGAGACCACTGACAGCTACATCTGCCCGCAAGGTCAACGCCTTCCCTTCCGGGGTCTCCGCAGGAACAACGGTAAAGTTCCGGGACCATTCCGAGTCTATCGTGCCTCAAGGAGCGTGTGTCACGCTTGCCCCGCATACGGGGTTTGTACCAAAGACGTGCATTCTGGACGTGCGTTGTGGATTGGGCCGGCCGACGCCTTACTCCGGAAGCACCGGCAGTGGATGGGCACGGATATGGCTAAGCAGTGGTACGCCAGGCGTAAGGGGTTGATCGAGCCGGTCTTTGGGATTCTGAAAGAACAGCTTGGCGCACGGAGGTTCCTGCTGACAGGCCTGGCCAATGTACGAGCCGAGTTCGCGCTGCTGGCCACGGCCTTCAACCTGCGGACTCTGTGGCGGATCTGGGGTTCCTGGCAGGCGCCAGGTTCGTCCTCGATACTAACGCCACTATCTAATTACACAATGCCATGAACGGGTAGCAACTGAGTAGCGCACCCCAGCGGCCGTCTACCTAATCTCCGATGTCACATGTTTCCCACTCGCCAGTAAGATCGGCCAAATTCCATATATCTGCAAGCTTTTGAGACAGGCTCTCTCCCCCGTCTCACCGTCTGGCATCGTGGTAATAAAGGGTTCCCTTTTTTGGCCCTCCGCCCATCGGACCGTCCGTCGGTAGGACGGACACTCGGACACACCTTGGCAAACTCTTCATGGCCGTCCGTCGGACCGATGCACGGACTGCCTAGCGGCCCCTTTAGACCGTCAGACCGACCCACCCGCCGCCCATCCTCAGCGCTGGCACGCAGGGTAGGTTTGCAGGTTGGCTGGCAGGACAAGTAGGCAGCCTGTCTAGGCAGGCACGCAGACTATGTTACCGGTATATGGCGTACAGGAGGACAGTTGATATCTTAGAGCGTCCGCCTAGGGCGTCTAGAGAAAATCGACTATCTAGGAACAGAATAAGCACCCTTAGAAGAGTCATTCGTAGGCTACCCTAGAGTAGACTTAACACCCCTATGGTATCCAATGGTATCGTTGCACCAACACCGATTCGGGAATAAGCTCCACCGGCAAACGATGCAATCCAGGGTCTATCTCCGCCGACCTTCTGGAACACGAGGTATGGGGAGCACTCAGTTCAGCCCTGCGGCAACCGAAGCTACTGAGGGGGGGAATATGCGAGACGGCTAGCCAGCGAAGGCTCCGGTGATGCGCTGGACCCCGAGAGGAAGCAATTGGAGGGGGCACTGAAGCGCGCAAAGAGCCAAGAGGACCGGGTGACCGACGCCTACGTCAACGAGGCCATGGACCTGGTTCGATACAAAGCTGAGATGGAGAAGCTAAGGGCCAGAAAGCTGGAGATGGGAAGATCGGTCAAGGAGACGGAGAGAAGGAAGCGGACCGAAGAGGAGTCAAGAAGGGCCATTGAAAACCCGGATCGGTTTTGTCAGACGGTCGGGCAGGGGCTCGACAACCTGACGTTTGAGGACCGGCAACAGCTCCTAAGGCTGGTGGTGGAGCGGATCACGGTGGACAAGGGCAGGGTAGTGATCGAAAGCGGGATTCCAACCGGGGATGACGGGGTTCAATTGCGTGCACGTTGTCCTGAGGCTCTCGAAAGACGAGCCCATACCGCATTCCGCCCCCACCATGTCATTCTGAGTCCGTCCGTGAGGATCGAAGAATCTGGGTGTGGTGGGAGAGCACATCCAACCTTGGCGCCCACTTTCGCTGTTCCAGCTCAATTTACCCGCAAGCTCTGATCCCCTCATCAATAGACACGTCGTCCCCTTAACCACACCCAACAAGGGGGAGTGCAAAGGGGCGCAGCCTCCCTGCCGGAGTCTGAGGGTGTCCCTCAGAAAAACTTTTAAAAACCTTCCTGGGCGGGACGGTGGGCACCACCAACCTCCGACTAGCAATCCATCGTGGTGGATATACCCATCGCTTTGCTTGATCCCCTCGGAAACAGACCTTCCGCGCTCCCATCCCCGCACCCCCCGAGGCGCTCCGGTGATGGGTTTAATACACCCTATCTTCGCTCCCAACCCGCTCATCGTGAGGCTCTCGAAGGACGAGCCCATACCGCATTCCGCCCCCCACCATGTCATTCTGAGTCCGTTCGTGAGGATCGAAGAATCTGGGTGTGGTGGGAGAGCACATCCAACCTTGGCGTCCGCTTTCGCTGTTCCAGCTCAATTTACCCGCCAGCTCTGAGCCCCTCATCAATAGACACGTCGTCCCCTTAAACACACCCAACAAGGTGGAGTCCAGCGGGGCCCCGCCTCTCTGTCGGGAGTCTGAGGGTGTCCCTCAGAAAAACTTTAAGAACCTTCCTGGGCGGGACAGTGGGGACCACCAACCTCCGATTTGTAACCCTTAGCAGCAGCCAACCACCGCCCTGGCTGATTGGCACTCGAATGCGAACGGGAAACCCTTCCCAAAATATCCATCCCCGGCGGCGCCCCGGTGCCATCGGGGGTAACCCTCTAACAAGTCGAGTGTTGCCCCCATACCCCGCTTTTCATCCCTGCTACATAATCCTGTAAGAGGACCTATCTGCTCCATGTGGAGGTGTAATTTGCTTAGGGCCAACGCGACTATTTCCAGACTGGCTGGTCGGCAATCGGGCATAACCGGCCTGGAGACTGCCATCGTCCTCATCGCCTTCGTCGTCGTCTCCTCCGTTTTCGCCTTCGCCGCCCTCTCTACGGGGCTCTTTTCCAGTGACAAGGCCAAAGACACAATCCAATCCGGCCTAGCGCAGGCCAGGGGGACCCTGGAACCCAGGGGCGGTCTGAAAGCCAACGCCGTCATCGTCACCAAGTCGCTGTCAACCGTTACCGCCGAGGCGGTGGGAACAGGTGACGGCGCTGTTACGCTCTTCACCTTCGCAAACTCGCCGGTCCTCACAAACTCGGAGACCGTCTATCTGGACGCCGTGGCCAAGACCCGGGTCACTGACTACACCATAAACTTCTCCACCGGCGCCGTAACCTTCGTCGCCGCACCGGGCGGCGGTGTCGCCGTCACCGCCGATTACCAGCACGGAAACGAGGCCGTAGGCACCGGAGATGGTGCCGCCCTCACCTTCACCCTCGCCAACAAGCCCGTCATTTCTGGCAGCGTCTCGGTGTACGCTGACGGCACCGCCGAGGTCATGGGGACAGACTTCGACGTTAACTACGTGACAGGGGTCATTACATTCACCGTCGCCCCGGCGAACAACATCAGGATAGACGCCACCTACAAGTCCTACACAGTCAACACCATCAAATTCACCCTGGCCAACGCCGCCGGCGGCCAACCCATGGACATGACCCCTGGGCGCACCGTCATGGGTTACACCGATACGGACAGCATCGACACCAACATCACCAATTTCATCATTACCCCCTTGGGCAATGCGGATACCGATAATCTCCTGGAGAGCGGAGAGATGTTCGAATTTTCGGTCGACGTCAGCGGTTTCGCTCTGGCCAAGACGGACGAATTCTCCATCGAGATCAAGCCAGATCGCGGGGCAGTCTTGACCTTGGCCAGGACTATCCCTGCCACCATCGCCACCGTCATGAACCTTGGCTAGAATAATCCCCCTCTCCTTTGGAAAAGGAGAGGGGGACACTGCGGTGGAAGCCCGGCAGCGTAGACGAAGGAATCGGGATCGCCTCGAAAATAGTACCCGCCAGCCACTCCAAAATCCTCCAAGGAGGACTCGGGGGTGGGTGGGACCCCCCAACCTCCGACTCGTAGTCCTTCGCGGTGGACGTACCCATAGGTTTGCTTGATTCCCTCGGAAATGGCCCAGCCTTTGAAAGCGAGCCGCCTCCGCGCAATCAACACCAACCACGCAGGAGAGTGCAGGGGACCCGGGTGGTGGCTGCCGGGAGTCTGAGGGGCACCCTCAGAAAAACTTTAAGAACCTTCCTGGGCGGGAGGGTGGGAACCCCCAACCTTCAATTCTCAACCCTCTGTCGTGGCGATACCCATCGCCATACTTGACTCCCTTGACCTAAAACACCGCTATCGGGTTCACCGGTGACCCCGTTCCACCTACCACCACCAGTGGGTTGATGCTCAACATAAAGTCATAGCGCCCTTCCTCCGCGCACACCCGCGACAGCGGCTCCAGCAGCCCATTGTCCACCAGCGCCACCCCGTAACAGTACAGCACCGCGTGCATCGTAAACGGCAAGTTGTACTCGTTCGGCGCCGCGTCCATCATGTCCCACACCATCATCGAAACGTCGTTATCCCGGATGAACGGCAGGCAAGATGCGTGCAGCCCCGCTCGGCCGTCGCTCTCCATCCACATCCCGCCGTGGTCTCGGGCGTACGCCTCCCGGCCGCTGTACACCAACACCGCGTCCCCCGGCTCCAACGTCACTCCCGCCTCCTTCGCCGCGTCCTCCAGCTCCCACCCGTGCACCGGTTCATCCCGGGTCACGTACGGCTTCCCCCGAAGCTTCGGAACGTCCAGCAGCACCCCTCGGGTGATGATCCCCTCACGCCACGCCTCCACAGACCCATACTTCGCCCCAGAGTAGTCCACCATCTCCGCCGGGTCCTTCCCGTCCCACATCCCGTCCTCGTCCCACATGTGGCACAGCGCATCAATGTGCGTCGTCGCCTGCCCGTGGTAATAGATACCGTAATAGTCCATCGCCACCCCGCCGCCGGGCGCCCGCTCCGTCCGCGTCATATACTGGTGCGCCGGCCTCTGGTTCTCCAGCGATGGCTCCACGTTCCAAGGGCGGCTCAGCGAAATCGTACGGCCCTTCGTCGGCAACCGGAGCGCCGCCAGCCGCTTCTCCGCCGTAATCAAATTCATCGCCCCCGCGGACCCGTTCTCCTTCCACCTTCCCCAGTTCCGCCGCTCCTTCAGGTACGAGATCACCTCCTCCCGCGTCGGCATCTGCCTCTCCGCCATCTCTCGTTCCCCCTTTCCATTGAATCCACCGTCATCCCCTCACCCACGCCTCCTCGAAGCCACCGTACTATAGCCCAACCCTCTCCCCCGGTCGAGGCACACCGTCGTGGCGGTCATGTCACCCTTTCCATCGTCCCGAAAACAGCCCAGCCCGTCCTTTGGAAGGGTGCCTTCTGCGCACAAACAACACCTACCACACAGGAAGGTGCGGGGAACCTGGGTGGTGGCTGGTGGGAGTCTGAGGGTGTCCCTCAGAATGTTATCTATCCCTAGCTCCTGCTATTCAGCAGCGCCCCCACCGTCGCCACCAAAAACGGCGTCAAATACGTCAGCGGCACCTTCCAGTAAAAGGCCGACTTCCACTCCCCCGTGAACAACGTATCTCCCTGGTTCAGCAGCGTCAGGATTGTCCCCACCACCACCGCCACCTTCAACGACCGCAACAGCATCGGCCCGTGCAACACCGCGTCTTTCAAACACTTGTGTGCCAGCCCCTGCGGCGTCCTCAGCGCAAACGACCACCCCGCCCTCAACTCCCGGCCACAGTCCACGCACGTCTGTCCCACCCTGGTTCCCTCTACCTCCAGCCCTCTCCCCTCACGTTCTCCTCTCAAAACTCCTTGTATTCACTCCGCCGTTCCAGCACCTTTGCCTTCTTTTGCGATACTAGCTCTTTTGGCGTCTTCCCTTTCACGTCGAATCGCGTCCGGTTGTGCAGCCCATTACAGAATGTGCAGGCCGTAACGATATATTCAGGCTCGTCCCGTTTGGGATCACCCTTCGGCAGCAGATGGTCCCAGGACAGGTACAGCCATTTAGGCCATATCTTGCCATCCAGACCGCAATAGACGCATACGAAATTGTCGCGCTGGTGCGTCAGGAACGCGTAGCCTCGCAAAGATTGTTGAGACTTCATCGGGCAACTCCTTAGATGGCGGCCTTGGCGCCAGGGTCAGCGCCTCGTCTCGCCATCCATCTTACCACCCTGCCCTTCGCCCTTCCCCCGCCGCCCTGCCCCGCCACCCTGCCCCTGCCCCTCCGCCCCGCCACCCTGCCCCTGCCCCTCCGCCCCGCCACCCTGCCCCTGCCCCTCCGCCCCGCCACCCTGCCCCTGCCCCTCCGCCCCGCCACCCTGCCCCTGCCCCTCCGCCCCGCCACCCTGCCCCTGCCCCTCCGCCCCGCCACCCTGCCCCTGCCCCTCCGCCCCGCCACCCTGCCCCTGCCCCTCCACCCCGCCACCCTGCCCCTGCCCCTCCACCCCGCCACCCTGCCCCTGCCCCTCCACCCCGCCACCCTGCCCCTGCCCCTCCACCCCGCCACCCTGCCCCTGCCCCTCCGCCCCGCCACCCTGCCCTTCCCCCGCCACCCTGCCACCCTGCCACCCTTCCCCGCCGCCCTGCCCCGCCACCCTGCCCCTCACCCTTCCCCCTCCACCCTGCCCTTCGCCCTTCCCCTGCCGCCCTACCCCGCCGCCCTGCCCCGCCGCCCTGCCCCTCCGCCCTCCACTCTACCCCTCCACCCTCCCCGCCGCCCTTCCCCCTCCACCCTGCCCCGCTGCCTAACCGGCCCCCACCTCCGCCATCAGCTCCCCCGCTGACCCTCGGCGCAGTATCCGGAACACCGTCCTGGGGCTCAGCTCAAAGCGCCGCGCCACCTCCGATACGGATAGATTCTCCCTCTCCTTCGTCTCCAGCACCCGGCGGTCTCGCTCCTTGCGGCGCTCCTCCATATACCACCGTGGGTCGTCGTATTTGCACTGCGGCAACGGGCAGCTTAGGCATGATCGCGAAATCTCACAACCGTCGTCTCGGTAGATGTACTCCTCGGACCTGCTTAGGGTCGAGGCCCCGGTTTTTCGCCTGCTCATTCACTCAATCCCTCGCATTCATTCTTCTGGCGCCCCTTCACTATAGAATATATGTTCTGCTTCGGCAACACTCTACTGGCACCGCCTCCCCCCTGGCTTCAACTCCGGTCCTGGGGCATAATTGTTGTTAACCAGGAGGCCGCTGCGTACCTCTCGGTCCCGGCGTCGAATAGCGGTCTTAGGCACTGCCCACTCCGAGACACCGCAAAACGGAAGAAAAATGCCGGCGAATCTTACCCCGCAGTACAAGGACGCGGAGAAGCGGTACCGGCAGGCCTCCGGTCTACCGGCCAGGATCGCCGCCCTCCAGGAAATGATGGCCGTCGTCCCCAAGCACAAGGGGACAGACCACCTCCGCGCCGATCTCCGCGCCCGCATGTCCCGCCACCTGGCCGACCTCGAAAAGCCCAAGGCCACCAGCGGCGGCGGTCCCCAGCCCTTCAGCATTCGTAAGGAAGGCGCCGGTCAGGCCCTCATCATCGGCCTCCCCAACTCCGGCAAGTCAGAGCTCCTCAACGCCCTCACCGGCGCCCCCACCAAGGTGGGAGGCTACCCCTTCACCACCCAGATTCCCCAGGTGGGCATGCTCCCCCACGAAAACATTCTCGTTCAGCTCATCGACACCCCATCCCTCAACGACCGCGACGTCCAGACCCGGCTCTTCGGCCTCCTCCGCAACGCCGATCTCCTACTCATCGCCCTGGACCTCTCCGTCGAGCCCTTTTCCGAATTCGAAGAGATCGTCGCCCTCTTGGACCAGTGGGGCTACGCCCTCCTGCCGCGGGACCAGACCCCGGACCCCGAAGCGGCTCGACTCCAAAAGTCCGCCATCCTCGTCGCCAACAAGGCAGACCTCCCCGGCGCCGGTGCCCGCTACCAGGCCCTTCTGGCCCGCTACGGCCACCTCTATCCCGCGGTCAAGGTCTCCTGCATGGACGGCTCTGGCCTGGAAGACCTTTCGTCGCTGGTCTTCATCGGCCTGGACAAGCTGCGCGTCTACACCAAAAGTCCCTCCAGCGAGCCTGACTTCCAGCAGCCCATCATCATGCTCAACGGTAGCACCGTGGCAGACGCCGCCGAACGTTTACATAAAGACTGGCGCGAAAAGCTGAAATACGCCCTTCTCTGGGGCTCCTCCAAATTCGACGGCCAACGCGTCGGCCGCGACTACCCCCTCCACGACGGCGACGTTATAGAGCTCCACGGCTAACCCCTCCCCAACAACTCATTCCGCGCCTCCACCGAAGCAGGGTGAATAAGCTGCCCTCCCTCCACAAACCGGACCATCTCCCGGTCTAAAAACATCAGCACCGCCGCGTCCAGGCTCCCCCGCGCCGTGACGCTCAACTCCTCCAGGTACGGGTACCTCCGCTGCTTGTGCGGGTCCAGCTTGTCCGCTAGAAACACCACCTTGGCTACCGGCGACATTCCCGCGCAGCCCGTGCTGTGGTAATAGATGCCCTGGTACACCTCCTTGTCCTCCAGCCCTTCCTGCCGCAGCAGCTCCGCCGCCACCGGGCCGTGCAACAGCAACGGCAACCGCTCCTCCACAGGATGCACCGGCAACCCTAGCTCCCGGGCCCTGCTCAGCAGCTCCTTTCCCGTCATCGCTCGACACAAGTCGTGCGACCGGGCGCACAACTCCGCCCGGTCCCGCTCCACTTGGTGCGCTACCGCCAGCCCGTCAGATATCTTCACCACACGTTCCACATGCTCCCGCAATCCGCGCGGCAGCCCCTCCAACCATGCCGCCACCACCTCTAATATATCGGAAGGCATCGCGTTATGACCCGGTGAGGCTATCGTAGTCAGGTTGCTGTCATCGGCGAAAAACGATGTAGGAAAGTGCAGGGAACCCAGGTTCCCTGCCGGGAGTCTGAGGGTGTCCCTCAGAAAAACCTTTAAAAACCTTCCTGGGCGGGTGGGTGGGAACCACCAACCTTCGATTTGTAGCCCTTAGTGGTGACGAAACCCCCGCCATGGCCGATCCTCCCTTGCCAACCGAGAAAGGGATCAAGGTCCCAGACTCGCAACAAAGTTGCAGCGGATCAGGGCTATTAAAACCCCCTACCCCAAGTCCCCCAGCGCCTTGCCCCCCAGCAAGTGCATGTGCAGGTGCTCTATCGCCTGTCCCGCGTCGGTCCCTTGGTTCACCACCAGCCGGTAGCCGCTCTCCTCCACCCCTTCCCACCGCGCCATCTCCTCCGCCACCCCAAACATCCGCCCCAGCGTCTCAGGTGTGTCCCCCCCGTCCGTCCTCAGGCTGGCCACGTGAACCAACGGAATTATCAGCAGGTGAATCGGCGCCTTAGGATAGATGTCGCGCACCACAAAAAGCTCCTCGTCCCGGAACAGGACCTCCGTGTCCACAGTCCCGGCGGCCATCCCGCAGAAAATGCACTCTTCGCTGCTCATCTCGGCTGTCGACCGGCGCCTATCGTGACAGCGACTGGGCCATCAGGCCCCGGTGATATCGGGCGTCCCCGTACTCCTGCTCCTGCACCCGGGCCCTGCGCGTATACAGTTGCAGGTCATGCTCCTTCGTGAACCCTATCGCTCCGTGGCACTGGTGCGCCAGCGAGCATATCCGAAGGTACGCGTCGCTAATCCACGCCTTCGCCAGTGAAACCTCCCGCTCCGACGGCTGCCCCTGCGCCAGCTTCCACACCGCCTGATAAGCCACGTTCCGGCACCCCTCCGCGTCCGTTGCCATATTCGCGCAGTGGTGCTGCACCCCTTGGAACGTCGCCACCGGCCGCCCAAACTGCACCCTCCGTTTCAAATACTCCAGCGTCATTTCCAGCACCGCGTCCGCCCCTCCCACCATCTCCGCGCACTTCGCCGCCGCGGCCCTTTGCAGCGTCCGTTCCAGCAGCGGCCACCCCTCTCCCACCTCCCCCACCACCGCCGAAATCGGCACCCTTACTCCCTCCAGTTTCACCTCGTACTGCTTGTCCAGCCCCAACGACATATGCTCCTGGATGCTCAAACCATCGGCGTTCTGGGGCGTCACCAGCAGCGTGATCCCGTCTCTGGGGTCCTCCCCCTTGGACGTTCGCGCCGCCACCAGCATCTGGTCCGCCGCCCGCGCGTCCGGCACAAACAACTTCGTCCCGTCTATCACCCACTCCTCGCCGTCCGCCCGCGCCGCCGCCTGAATCCCTTCCGCCCCGAAGCTCCCTGACGCCTCCGTCAGCGCCAGCGTCATCATCGTCCGCCCCTCGGCAATCCCCGGCAGCAACTCCGCCTTCTTCGCCTCATCGCCGCCGTCCAAGATCGTCAACCCCGCCAGCACCACCGTCGAGAAAAACGGCCCCGGCGTCAGCGCCCTCCCCATCTCCTCCAGCAGCACAGCCAGGTCCACAAAGTCCCCGCCCGCCCCGCCGTACTCCTCCGGGAACGCCAGTCCTAGCCAGCCCAACTCCACCATCTGCCGCCACAGCTCCTCCGAGTAGCCCCGCTCGTCCTCCTCCATCTCCCTCACCAGGCTCAACGGGCACTGCTCCGTCAGCATCTCCCGCGCGCTGTTCTTCAGCATTTGCTGGGTCTCGTTAAGTCCTAAGTCCATCCGTTCCCCCGCCAAATAAAATTCGAATCAAGGCGCTGCCGCCGTCCGGCGCGCTATCCCCGGGGCAACCCCAGTCCGCGCCCGGCAATGATGTTCCGTTGTATCTCAGAAGTCCCCGCCGCTATCGTGCTCGAAAAGCTGTACCTCCACGCCTCCTGCACCCGCCCCTGCAGCGGCGCCCAGTCGTCCCCGTCCATTAGCTGCCCAAACGCGCCCAGTATCTTCATCCCGGAGTCCGCCACCCGCTGCAGCGTCTCGCTCCCGAACACCTTACTCATTGACGCCTCTTTATTCGGCACCATCCCTTGGCTCTGCATCCACGCCACCTTGTACGCAATTAGCCGCGCTACTTCCACTTCCGTATACCGCTCCGCCAGCAGCTCCCTCACCCACCCCTCATTCGTCCGGCCGTATCCACACCTCTGCGACTCATCCACGTACGTCGTCAGGTCGTCCAAAAGCCGCAGCGAGGACGCCGCGTAGTCAATTCCGGACCGCTCAAAGTCCAGCAGCGTTACCGCCACATACCACCCCCGGTCCTCCTCCCCCACCAACTGGTCCCTGGGCACCTGCACGTCGTCGAAGAACACCTGGTTGAACTCGTGGTCTCCCGCCATGTTCACAATCGGCCGTATCTCCACCCCCGGAGACTTCATGTCCACCAGCAGAAAGCTTATCCCCCGGTGCTTCGGCGCGTCCGTGTTCGTCCTCGCTAGCAACATCATCCAGTCCGCCCGGTGCGCCAGAGATGTCCATATCTTGCTGCCGTTCACCAGAAAATAGTCACCCTTGTCCTCCGCCCGAGTGGTCAAAGAGGCCAGGTCTGATCCCGCCTCAGGCTCGCTGTACCCTTGGCACCACTGCACCTCGCCCCGCGCCACCGGCGGAAGGAACCGCCTCTTCTGCTCCTCTGTCCCGTAGATCATCAGCGTCGGACCCAGCATCCGCGTCCCGAAAATATCGCGGCCAGGCACGCCGTGGTAAGACATCTCCTCGCTGAACACCAGGCTCCTCAACGGCGACGCCGCCTCCCCTCCATACTCCTCCGGCCAGTGCATCGTCAGCCAGCCCCGCGCCGCCAGCTTCTTCCTCATATTCAGCGTCAGCTCCCAGTTACCCCCCTCCGTGGCCCTGCCCACGCCCCGGGAGTCCGCCGGCAACTCCTTCGCGAAAAACTCCCGCAGCTCCTGCCGAAACTCCTCTTCCTCCTGCGAAAACCGGAAGTCCATCTGCTTTCTACTCCTGAGCCCTAAGGCTTGGTGATAGCGACACCATCAACGCTCCCATGGTCAATCTCTGGTCCTGGCCGGTAAACCGCGGGGATAAATCGCCGGTCACTTTCCCAACATCGGAAATGTAAGGTGGAACCCATCAGTTGGACAGCATTGGGGCAACATTAAGTGAGAGTCCCCCCGTATTCCCAGGGTATGCCAATGCCCTGCTTGGTGAGCACCTTCTGTCTGTCCGGTATTCTTTGGTTTGCGCCAAGTCTCCGCTGATCTCTACCTTCTCTTTGTTGTCTGTTCTGCCGAGGGCAACGATGCGACATTAAGCACCTCGGCCGGCGTTCCGAGCCGCCGCCGTTCCGTGAGGAAGCAGACTGGTTGGATATAACAGGGCTACTTCCCTGCAGCTTGTTTCACATTCTCCAGCGTTTTCTGCATGCCGGTTGCCAGGGCCGCGCCCCTACCGGCTATGAAGGCTTCCACTCCTCCAAACTGTTCAGCTGCCTCGCCCAAGTCAACCTCGACTTCGTGCACCAGCGTGGTGCTTTCACCCTGTTGGGTTAAACGAAACCACCATTGCACGCGACGAAGGGGGAAAGGAGGCACCACTATCCACGAGAGAAGGTTCGGAGAGTTGTAGCCAACCACCACCGACTTTGTGCTTAATTTGATGGTGTTATCGCCCATTTGCACGGACTCGTCAGCCTCAATTATTGAGCCCAGGCCGATAGGTCCTTCCGTCAGCGTCTGTACATTCACTAATTCGCCTAGTCCGGCTAGTTCCTTGTGTCGTGTGAAATCACTGATAATCCCGAACACCGTTTCAGGCGGGGAGTTGATGGAAATCTCCCGAGTTGTTTGAAAGTCGCTTAAGGTTATATCTTCCTTTTTTGAGGATTTGATCGTTGACGGGTCAATGCGGCGTAACATCAGTTGAAGTGGGTCTTTTCGTGGGTTCCGGCAGTCCCGCGTAGTCCACCAATCGTCTGCTTGGTGACAATCCCCTCTCATCTGACTGTTTATGTGATTGCACCGAGCCTCCGTTGATCACCTCGGCTGGAGTCCGGTTATTCAAGGCCTGATAGGGCCTCTGAGTGAGTGGTGGAACGACATCGCAAGTTACTAAACCCCCAGGCCCCGAAGCCAACCGGGACCGAGGCCAATCGAGATAAATGCTATTCGGGACCGTGAGTTTGAGGGTGTCCCTCAAACTATTTAGTCCCCTAGTTCCCGCCCACCGATATGCATGTCACCGTCCGCACCACCCCACTGAAGTGCACCCTGTCCGTCACCAGGTCCCCTATCGAGGTTATGTCCTTCGCTTCTAGCAGCGCAATAATGTCGTAGGGACCCGTCACTACGTCCACAGACAGCATCCCGTCTACCTGCCGCAGCGCCCCCGCCACCTCCCGCGTCTTCCCTACCGCCGTTTCTATCAATATAAACGCTTTTGTCGTCACGGCTCATCCCCTAATCCGCGGTCCCGGGGTTCTCCCTGCCGCACTTCTTCGAAAGGACGCCCTGGCCGGAGCGCAGTCCCAATTCTACGAGCAGCCTCATCCGGGTGTCAAACCTAACTCGGCCTCGTTTTCACCGCCTTAGCCCGCCCGACCAGCCCATTGCCAGCCCGTCCCTCAATGCTATAATCGCTTCAGCAACCCGCCTATGCGCCTCCTTCAGCAGGGCCTCCCACATCTCGGTCTCCACCTATCCAATCAGCAGATCGCCCAGTTCCAGCGCTATGCGCAGGAGCTTGCTGATTGGAACCAACGAATCAACCTCACCGCCATCGTGGACCCTGACCTAGTTCAGCTACGACACTTCCTGGACTCCCTCACCGCCTGTCTGGCCCTGCCCCCTGAGCTGCAAAACCGCGCCCGCCTTATAGACGTCGGCGCCGGGGCCGGTTTCCCAGGTATCCCCCTTAAGATCGCCCTCCCCGGCCTCACCGTCGTCCTCGTTGAATCCGTTCGAAAGAAGGCCGCCTTCCTCCAACACCTGGCCGATGCGTTGGACCTCTCGGACCTCCATGTCCTTACCGGCCGCGCCGAAACCCTGGCTCATGATCCATCCCTCCGCCACACCTTTGACGTCGCCTTGGCCCGCGCCCTGGGACCCTTGGCCGCCGTGGCTGAGCTCACCCTCCCATTCTGCAAGACCGGCGGCCTCGTCATCGCCTACAAGAAGGGAGACGTTGACCAGGAAGTGGACGCCTCCCTTCGCGCTGCGGAAACCCTGGGCGGCCGCCTCCTGGAGCAGCGGACGGTGGACCTCCCCGGCCTCCGCGACAACCGTTGCTTGGTGGTCTATTCCAAGGTCCAGCCCACCCCGCCCACCTACCCCCGCCGCCCCGGCATCCCCCGCAAACGCCCCCTTTAGCCGCCCAAAACCGCCGTGGACGCCAATTCGTAGCTGTTATAATCCCCGTCTGTAACTGCGCTTTTCCGCATTATTCTTACGGCTCATGCAATTCTATAAACAGGGCTTTAGTCCCCGCCTATTCTTCCGGAGCCGCTTGGTCTCCCTTCCCACCGTCCTTTTCCTGGCTGTCTCCGGCGCCTTCCTATTCTTCTTGGTGGTCCGATTCGACGTTGCTCCCGCCGAGATATGGCACAACCTGAAAGCCAGCAATCCCTGGCTATTTGTCCTCGCCTTTTTCCTCCACTACTCCACCTTCGCCTTTCGCGGCGCGCGATGGCGTCTCCTCCTTCGCAACGTCGACCAGGACAAGAAAGACCCCGGCAGCGTTCAGTACTTTGCCGGTCTCATCCTTATTAGCTGGTTCGTCAACTCTGTAACGTTCATGCGCCTCGGTGATGCCTACCGCGCCTTCACCTTCAGCCGTGAGTCCCCCCGCCCCTTGTCCCAGGTCTTCGGCACCGTCCTCGCCGAGCGCATCACTGACGTTTTCATTCTCTTCACCATGCTCATGGTCGCCGCCCTTCTCCTCCTCGCCACCGGCATCGACACCCCCTGGTACCTCGTCGCCCTGGCCGCCATCATTCCCATCCTCTTGTTGGCCGCCCTGGGGGTCATGGTGTTCGTTCGCTCCCGTCTCCTTCAACGCCTGCCCGGACCCTTCGGCCAGGCCTATCTCCAGTTTCACCAGGGCGCCTTGAGGAGCTACGGCAACCTCCCCTTCTTCCTGCTCCTCGGCGCCCTCGGTTGGTTCGCCGAGGTTGCCCGCCTGTTCTTCGTCGCCGAGGCCCTGGGGTTCCCCATTGGACTCCCGCTAGCTATCTTCGCCACCTTGGCCAACACCCTCCTCACCCTCCTCCCCTTGGGCGGCCTCGGCATCACCGAATTCAGCGTCGCAGCGCTCCTCACCCGCACCCTGGTCAAAAGCGCCGCCGGCTCCGTCGTGGTCCTGGACCGCGCCATCAGCTACGTTAGTATCATCCTCCTGGGAGGCCTCTTCTTCCTCATCAGGACCGTTGCCCTGCGCCGCAAAGCCGCCCGAAATGCCATCGTCCTCGGCGAGTCCCCCTAACCCCTCGGCATCCCCAATAGCCTCCACCTACCGCCAATATCGCTCCCTTTGCACTCTCGCAGGTGGAGCGTCCTGCAAAAGCCATGGCATTCCTATGAAAATAGCACCGTCCCTACTCTACCTGCGCCTAGAAAGGGGGAATCCAGAGGGGGATGACCCCTTCTGGCGGGAGTCTGAGGGTGTCCCTCAGAAAATCTTTTAAAAACCTTACTGGGCGGGTGGGTGGGTACCACCAACTTGTGATTTTCAGTCCTCTGTGGTAGCGATACCTATCGCCAGGGCTGATCGCCTCACAAATGCAGCCTCGCTTGCCCTCTCCCTCGGGCTCCCAGGTGAGAGCCTGCCCCACCACCCCTCGCTGCCGCCGCAGCCATCTCCTCATCCATCCCGCCCTGGCTTGTTGACCAAACTTGAAATAACCCCACCAAGCCCTATTCCTACCACTCCTCGCCATAATCCTCCTACTCGCCCTTGCCCTCCTCGCCTCCTGCGGGTCCAGTGCCTCGTCACCGGGCCGCATTGCCTTCATCAGCCGTTCCACAAATGAGTCGCCCAGCCAGATATTCGTCGTGAACTCTGACGGTTCCTCTCACACTCAGGTCACCCAGGGGGATCACTCAAACCTGAACCCCGTTCTCTCCAGCGTCGGCAAGATAGCCTTCGAGAGCACCCGCGACGGCAACTTCGAGATCTACGTCGTCAACGCCGACGGCACCGGCCTCGCTCGCATCACCAACAACGACGTTGAGGACTTCACCGCCGCCTGGTCCCCTGACGGCAAAAAGATCGCCTTCAGCCGGTCGCTGGAACGGCAAAGCTCGGACATCTTCGTCATGGACGCTGACGGCGGTAACCAGACCCGCCTCACCGAAAGCTCTACGTTCAACGTCTCGCCGGCCTGGTCTCCCGATGGCGACAAGATCGCATATTTTGAGGCGGGCCCTACCGGCCGTGAAATCTACGTCATCAACGCCGACGGCACCGGACGCACCCGCCTCACCGATAACGATAGTGAGGACGGCTGGCCCGAGTGGTCCCCCGACGGCAAAAAATCGCCTTCGGCACTAATCGTGACGGCAATTGGGAAATCTACGTGATGAAGGCAGACGGTACTGACCCAACCCGTCTCACCAATAATTTATCCATTGACAACGACCCAACCTGGTCTCCCAATGGCCGACAGATCGCCTTCATGTCCAACAGGCTTCAAGCCTGGGAGATCTACATCATGAACGCCGACGGCACTGGACCGACTGCCTTCACCAATTCCCCAGACATCGAAGGCAGCCCCTCCTGGTCCCGCTGAGCCCCGTCCATTGTCGCCGGCTCTAAACTAGGGCCGTTTCTTCCCTTAGCTAAACCACAACGGGGAGTGCCGCAACCTGGGCTCCATGTTGGGAGCCTGAGGACGCCCGTCGCGCGCAATCAGCGCCCACGAGACAGGAGACTGCCCGGGACCTGGGTGGTGCTGCCGGGAGTCTGAGGGTGTCCCTCAGAATTTAACTTTTTAAACCTTCCGGGGCGGGTGGGTGGGAACCGCCAACCTCCGATTCTCAGTCCTTCGTGGTAACGATTCCCATCGCCATAGCTGATTACCTCGCAAATAGCGATTGCGATCCCTTCAAAACGTCCGACTAGGGGAGTCCAGAGGGGGCTTGCCCTCCCTGCCGGGAGTCTGAGGGTGTCCCTCAGGACCCCACTGCCCCCCTGCCCCTATTCACGCCACCGGCGGCCTCAACCCTTGCCACTCCGTTGCCTGCTCATACGCGTGCCCGATCTTGCACAACAGCGCCTCCGAAAGCGGCTGCCCAACGAACTGTAGGCTCAACGGCATACCGTCACTGCTCAGCCCGCACGGCACCGAAAGCGTCGGCGCGCCGTTGTAGTCATACGGCACCGAAAACCGCTGGAACGCCGTGCCCCGGTCCTCAGCCCTGGGGCCGTACATCTGCTCCAGCGTTATCGGGTGCGCCGGCCCTATGGTTGACGGGCACGCCAGCGCGTCTATCCCTTGGAACGCCAGCCGCAGCAGCCCATTGCACTCGTTTCGTTGGTTATTCGCCTCCGCGTAGTCCGCTCCGCTCACCTTCGCCCCCAGGTCCAGCCACCCCTGGAAGTACGGCCCGTACTCATCCCGGCGCGAAGGGTAGAACGCTCGGTGCGCCGCCACCGCCTCCGCCGCACACAGCGACGGCCAGAACGGCAGGTACCGGTCCACGTCCGGCATCTTCACCTCCACAATCTCCGCGCCCAGACCCTCCAGCACCTTCACCCCGTCCAGCACTGCTCGGGAAAGCTCCGGGTCAACCCCTTGCGTGACATAACCCTCGTCTAGTCCAATCCGGGTTCCCCGGACGCCCCCTTCGATACCCGCCAGCATATCCGGCACCGGGGCCGGAAGCGTCGTTGCGTCATTCGGGTCCAGCCCCGCCATCGCCTGCAGCACAATCCCCGCGTCCCCCGAGCTGCGCGTCAGCGGCCCTACGTGGTCCAACGACTCCCCCAGCGCCAGCACCCCGTAGCGGCTCACCCTTCCCCACGTCGGCTTCAGCCCCACCGTCCCGCAAGACGCCGCCGGAAATCGAATGGAGCCCCCGGTGTCGCTCCCCAGCGAGCCGTAGCACAGCCCCAGCGCCGTAGACACCCCGGACCCGCTGGACGACGCTCCGGCCCACCGGTCCACGTTCCACGGATTCAGCGGTACGTCGAACTCAGGGTTGTAACCGCCCATCGCACCTTCGGTGAGGTTCAGCTTCCCCAGCAGCACGCCCCCCGCCGCGTCCAGCCTCGTCACCACCGTGGCATCGAAACTCGGCACGTGGTCCGCCAACACCTTACAGCCCCCCATCGTCCTCACCCCCGCCGTGAAGCACAGGTCCTTCACCGCTATGGGCACCCCGTGCAGCGGCCCCTTGTAATGACCCCCGCTTATCTCCTCCTCCGCCCTCTTGGCCGCCTTCATCGCGTGGTCCGCCATCACCGTGGCGTAGCTCTTGTAGCGAGAGTCCAGCTCCTCTATCCGTCGAAGTATCGCCTCCGCCACCTCCACCGGCGAGATTTTCCGCGTTCGAAGCAGTCCCGCCAGCTCCGTAATCGTCTTGTAGTGCAGCGCCACGTCCGCCATGATGCTTTCCCCTCCTATCTCCGAAGGACTCTGGTTATGACTCTGGCCACATCCTCCGGGACGCCGCCGATTTTACCCCTCCTGACAAAACCCTGCCAGCCCAACCCTTCGCGCACCTACGATTACGCCACCCAACCAGCAATCTCATCCCCTCGAAAACAGGACCATCATTCCTCCAGCATGTCCAAAGGGGGAGCGTCCAGAGAGGAAATGCCGCCTGTGAATTTTGGCTTACCCGGTATCCTCAGCTTCACCTTGTTCCTAACTAAGCGTCCGCACAAGCCATGTCATTCCTATGAAAATAAGCCTCCTACGCCTCCAACCCGCTCATCCTGAGGCTCTCGAAGGACGAGCCCATACCGCATTCCGCCCCCCATCATGCCATTCTGAGTCCGCCCGTGAGGATCGAAGAATCTGGGTGCGGGGGGAGAGCAAGTCCTACCGCGGCCCCCGCTTCGGATTCCAATCCTGATTTTTCATCCCCCCTGGTGCTGGGCGCCACCAACCGGCGATTTGCAACCCTTCGTGGCGGCGATACCCATCGCCATGACTGAATGCCTCCAAGCTGGCTTTTGCTGCCCACCAGGCAGGAGAGTGCAGGGAACCTGGGATCCTTGCCGGGAGTCTGAGGGTGTCCCTTAGAGAAACTTTTAAGGCCTTTCTGGGCGGGCTGGTGGGAAGCACCAACCTTGGATTCTCAACCCTCTGTGGTAATCATGCCCATCTCCATGGCTGACAGGATCGGCAATGAAGCTCTGCATTCCTGAAACATGCCGCCTAAGACGGTGCCCCCCCAGAAAATAGCCTTTCTTAATTCCCCTGCGTCGCGTTCAGCCTGTTATTCGGCTTCGGCTTCGGCTCAGGCTCAGAGCTGGTTATCTCCACAATCCGCCCAACTAAGTCCTCCACATTACTCATCGACGCAGGCAACCCATAATACATTCGGCGGTTCAACACAGCGGACCCTATCTCGCCCCTATCGATCAGCGCCCTCAGCGCATCACTGATCACACCCCGCGAATACGTCTGCGATTCCAGGTACGAGACCGGCGGCTCGTTTGCCATCGGCGTGGCCAGCCATCGCCGGATCGCATCGAGGTCGCCAGTCTGCATCCTGAATATATGGTCGGGATGCGCCCCCAGCAGCTCCAACAGCCGCCGTTCCGCCTCTACCCTCTCTGACTCTCTTCGCTCCATCACATTCCATCCACGCTACTCACGTGTCAGACCCTTCACAATATACACGTCGCGCCCTGAACTGCCCCATTGCCGGCCATTGTATCAACAGCTCGGACCTCATCCACCCTCTGGGCCGCTATAATTGTAGCAACCTCTCCTCATACTGCGCCCTTGCCCAGGAGCGAATTGTGGCAGAAATCGTTCTTAACTATAGTCCGGGCCTCACTGTACAGGCCCTGTTCCGGCTGTTCCAGGGCCGGTTCGGCAACACCTATCAGGTCTACGAGACCAGACGGCTTGGCCGGGATTTTGTGGTGGAAAAGAATAAACGTGCCACCATCGGCGTTGCCTTGAAGCAGGAGCCGGGCCGCACCTCTATTGTACTTCAGCCCTTCTCCGCGTCCATGATCCTCAACATCCTCGTCGGCAGCTACGTCGCCAGCATAGTCCTGCGCCCCGGCTGGAAGCGGCTGGAAAGAGAGCTGGATGACTTCATCCGCACCTCGCCGGACCTCGGTCAGCCCCTATAGTCGGGCCAACCTCGCTGGCGTCCTGCCCCCCAAAGCCCCCGGCGTCCACCCGCCGCCTCGCGTGGTGCGCTGCCCCCTCAACCGCTATCATGTTTCGCATGAGTCCCGCCCCTCGTCCCATTAGCCCGGCCGCGGGCATCCTTTCGCCCCAGACCTTGGGCTACGGCGCCAACCCCTGATGTTTCCCGTCCTGATGGCCCTCATCGCCGCCACCGGCTTCGCCATGAACGCCATATTCGTCCGTCTCGCCGGCCGGCGGGTCTCCGTGGTCACCGGCACCGCCACCTCCGTCGTTGCCAGCCTCTCCTTGGCCGTCATTCCGGCCCTCCTGCTGGACCTGCCGGTCCTGGCCGAAATCCCCATCGTCGGCTTCCTCTGGATCGTCCTCCTCGCCTTCATCACCTACCCCCTTGGCCAGACCTTCAACTACGCCTCTATCCGGCGCATCGGCGCCGCCAGAGGCGCCCCCCTCTTCTCATCTTCCCCCCTCTGGGCCACCATCCTCGCCATCGCCTTCCTTGGCGAGCGCCCCAACGTCCTCGTAGTCGCCGGCACCTTAACCATCTTCGTCGGCATCATCTTCATTATCAACGAAGGTCGGAGTAGTGGCCCTGCTGTCGAGTGACAAGACATCACGTGCCGTGGCCTTCATTGGCGGCGCCTTGGCCGGCACCCGCTATCCCGCTGCCTTCGGCTACGCCTTTGGCCTCATGGCAGGCATCTGCTACGGCGCCTGGACCGTTGTCGCCAAGTCCACCCTGGACAACTACACCATCCCGCCCATCCTCTTCGCCGCCATCGCCTTCTTCTTCGGCACCATAATGTTCTCCCCCGTCCTGGTCTACTCCGTTCCTCGCGCCTTCGTCTCCTCCCGGCGTTCCATCGTCATGTTCATTTTGGCCGGCCTCAGCTCCGCCTTTGCCATCATCGCCCTCTCCTTCGGTCTTGAGAAGGGCGAAGTTACCGTAGTCTCCCCCATCGTCGCCGTAAGTCCGCTAATTACCCTGGTCCTCGTCCGAATCTTCCTGGAGCGCCTGGAGCGAATCAGCCTGCCCCTGGTCCTCGGCGCCCTCCTAGTGGTCGGCGGCACCGCCCTGGTGGTAGTGGGCAATACCGTCCTCTAGCACCCTCTCCCTCATCCCCGGTTCAGATAATCGTCCTCGGCTTGAAACTCATCCGCTCCAACGACCGTTTGTACGGCGACTCTCCCGTCTTTCGCAGCTTGCCCTTCCCCAGCTTGAACCGGTACCGGTTGGTGATCGGGTTCGGCACCCGGTGTACCGGGCTGTTCGCCGCCGCTCCCGGCCACCGCGGCCACAGGAACGCCGCGAACACCACCCCGGGGCGCACCGCGTCCGTCACCATCGCCACCGCCTCCATGGCCCCATTCCCCCTCCTGATCAGCCCATTTTCCTCCAGCTTGCTGAACAGGAACTCGTCCCCCTTCACCAGGCTGAACCCGCCCTTTTGCACCAGAATATCGTTGCTCTCCATCACCACCTCGTCCCCGCTCTCTATCCCCCGTGCCGCCGCGACGTTGGGATGAATCTCAACGAAGCTTTCCGGCCACCGCTGCGAAATGTACGGCTTGCCCACGTCGTCGAACGCTGACTGCCATACCTCATTCACCCGGCTGTTAGTTACCCAGAGCTCGTCGCTCTTCGGCTTAATCCGTTCGTAAAAGTCGCTGATCCACTCCCACGGGCTCTTATTCAGCACTGCTTCGCCGCTGTGCGAACGAAATCGAGTCAGCCACTTCGGGTGCACCGTCGGTCCCTGCGGCGGGCCCAGCTCCAGCGTCGAGTCGTGCAGCCGTTGGGTCCCCACCAGCTCGCCGTCCACCAGCCTGATAGGAGTCTGGATCCCCGTAGTGCCCATTTCCCTGAGCAACTCATGCCCCTTCTTCCCCTGACTCTTGGCCACCGCCACCAGTGGCTGATAGTTCAGCATCCCTTTGCGGCTCGACCTCGCCGCCTCCTCGAACACGTCGTTCGGCTCTTTCCAGTAGTACCCCTGGAACCCCATCTTCTTGGCGAACCCGGCGATTATCCACCAGTCCGGCTTGGACTCCCCCGGCGGGTCGTAAAACCAGGAGTACAGCCGTAGACGGCGTTCACCGTTGCACCGGCTGAAATCCGCCTCGCCCCACGTCGCCGTGGGCAACACTAGGTCCGATAGTTCGCTGCCTATTGGGCTCCGCAGGTAAATGTCCTGGTCTACCAGCACCATCCCCCCGCTCTCCGCCCTGGCTATCAGCGCTTGGGACGCCTCCTCCACGTTCGTGGAGCCCACCCGGTTCGGGTTCTCCACCGTCAGCTCCAGGAACCGGCGGTAGAAATCGTCGGACGCCGCCATGGCCTGTATCCAGGTGATGCCTATCACCCAGGCGAACCGCAGCTTCCCCGCCTCCACCCACCGGTCCAGGTCTATCTCCTGCCGTCGGCGCACCGGCAGCTTGTTAGGTGATTTTCCCAGGGGGTAAGCCCCCGCCACCATCATCCTGCCCCCGCCAACCTCTCCCCGGCGCCGTCTTGCCATTGAATCCTTCCCCACGGAAAGCTAGGATAAGGGGCGCAAAACCCCACAACATTTCATTTAATAGGAGATACAGCCATGCCGGACCACACCATCTCCGTGGGCAACGTCGAACTCGTCTCCGTCAGCGACGGTTTTCCCTTCTCGTCCCCTCTGGACTCTTTCCCGGACACCGAAATCGGCCAGTGGCAGGAGTTCCCGGGTCTCCTCAACGAAAACAATCAGGTCCGTAGCAGGTACGGCTCCGTGGTCATCCGCTCCAGCGGCAAGGTCATCCTCGTCGATACCGGCATGCAGGCCGTTGACGGCACCCTTCTTGATGACCTGGCCCGCAAGGGCGTCGACCGCAACTCCATAGACATCGTCATCTTCACCCACCTCCACCCGGACCACGTCGGCTGGAACCTCACCAACGGAAAGCCCAACTTCCCCAACGCCCGTTACCTCGTTCCTAAGGCCGACTGGGACTACTGGACCCAACCCTCCGTCATGAAGGGCGCCGGTTACATCCGCAGCCAGGTCATCCCCTTGGAAGAGATGAAGCTGATGGACATAATCGACGACGGCTACAACATAACCGGCGAGCTCACCACCGTGGCGACCCCGGGTCACACCCCCGGCCACATATCCATCGCCATCGCTTCCCAGGGCGAGCGAGGTTACATCCTCGGCGACGTAGCCCACTCCACCGCACAGGCCCACTACACCGACTGGAGCCCCATCTACGACGTCGACCAGGAGCTATCCCGCCGCACCCGCCACACAGTGCTTGATATGCTGGAGAAAGAGGGCATCCTCGTCTCCGCCGGCCACTACCCAGACCCGGGCTTCGGCCGCTTCCTCCGCGGCCCTTCACGCCGCTACTGGCAGGGCGTCTAACCCTCCCTGCCCTCTCTCTGCTCCTCCAACCCGCTCATCCTGAGAGGCTGTGAGTCTTTGACATCTCCCGTATTGTCAGCCTTGCATCTCGCACGTGAAGCGTCCGCAAAAGCCATGCCATTCCTATGGCATTAGCACCGTCCCTACCCTATCTGCGCCCAACCAGGAGGAGTGCAGAGGGGCACAGCCCTTCTGCCGGGAGTCTGAGGGTGTCCCTCAGAAATTCGTTTATTAAACCTCACTGGGTGGTCGTGGGTGGGCACCACCAACCTGTGATTTGCAGCCCCTGAGAGCGCCCAACCTTCGGCCTGCCTTCGCCTCCAACCCGCTCATCCCGAGGCCCTCGAAGGACGAAGCCCATACCGCATTCCGCCCGTCACCATGTCATTCTGAGTCCGCCCGTGAAGATCGAAGAATCTGGGTGTGGTGGGAGAGCAAGTCCTACCGCGGCGCCCGCTTCGGATTCCAATCCTGTTTTTTCATCCTCCCTGGTGCTGGACGCCACCATGATCGATTCCTATGAAAATAGCACCGTCCCTACTCTATCTGCGCCCAACCAGGAGGAGTGCAGAGGGGCACAGCCCTTCTGCCGGGAGTCTGAGTGTGTCCCTCAGGAATTCGTTTCTTAAACCTCACTGGGTGGTCGTGGGTGGGCACCACCAACCTGTGATTCGCAACCCTCTCTACGTGTCCAACCCTCGCGCCCACTATCGCTGTGCCAGTTTAAATTACTGCACAAGCCCTGAGGCCCTCGAAGGACGAGCCCATACCGCATTCCGCCCTTCATCATGTCATTCTGAGTCCGCTCGTGAGGATCGAAGAATCTGGGTGTGGTGAGAGAGCAAGTCCTACCGCGGTGCCCGCTTCGGATTCCAATCCTGGTTTTTCATCCTCCCTGGCGCTGGACGCCAACATGATGGATTCCTATGAAAATAGCACCGTCCCTACTCTATCTGCGCCCAACCAGGAGGAGTGCAGAGGGGCACAGCCCTTCTGCCGGGAGTCTGAGTGTGTCCCTCAGGAATTCGTTTCTTAAACCTCACTGGGTGGTCGTGGGTGGGCACCACCAACCTGTGATTTGCAGCCCCTGAGAGCGCCCAACCTTCGGCCTGCCTTCGCCTCCAACCCGCTCATTCTGAGGCCCTCGAAGGACGAAGCCCATACCGCTTTCTTCCCCCACAGGAGAGTACAGGGAACCTGGGTGGTGGCTGCCGGGAGTCTGAGCCTCTCCCCCAACCTCCCTCCACCCGCTAAGCGAAATTGGACCTTCGCGCCTCCAGATTCGTATGAATGTCCAACAGCACCGTCTTTCCCTCTGCGTTAAGCTGCTGCGCCCTCTTCAGCGCCGGTCCCACCTCTGACGGCCGCGTCACCGTGATCCCCACCGCGCCCATCCCTTCCGCTATCTTGGCGTAATCCCCGGTCATATGCGTCGTCCCGAACAGCTCCGCCGCCGTCGGATAGCCCCCCGGATACGTCGCCATTCCGCCGTTATTCAGCACCACCGTCGTGATCGGCGCCCCGCCCCTGACCGACGTCTCAATGTCCAGTCCAGACATCCCAAACGCCCCGTCCCCCATAAAGTTCAGGCAGAACTTATCCGGATTCGCCAGCTTCGCGCCTATCATCAACGGTATCCCGTACCCCAGGTGCGTCGTCTTCCCCCAGCCAACATAGCTGTGCGGCACCGTGGCCCTGTAAAACGGCATGATCGTGTCTCGCGGCGCACCCGCGTCGTGCGTCACAATACTGTTCTCCTTATCCAGGTTCCGCTCCAACTCCCCAATCACCCGGTACGCGTTGATCGGCTCATCCTCCGAGTTCAACAGCGGTGTCCATTCAGACATCCATTCTTCTCGAAGCGCGGCTATCTCCTCCGCCACCTTGGTTCTGGCGCTACCGCCGTTCCCATCCAACTGCGACCTGGCTTCCTCAATCATCGCCCGCAGCGTCAGCTTCGCGTCTCCCGGCAGCCCCACGTCCACCGCGAAGTCCTTGTTGATATCCTCAATGCTCTCTGTGCTATGGATAATCACCTTTCCGTTGGGAATCGGCTGCCCGTAGCCCGTCCTCGTCATGCTTGACCCCACCGCGAACAGCACGTCCGACTCCTGGATCCAACGGCGCGCTGGCAGCGTCGTCGCGCTGCTCCCAGCCCCCAGCGCCAGCGGGTGCCGCTCATCGAACGACGACTTCCCCGGCATCGTGCAGTACACCGGTATCCCCGTCAGCTCCGCTAGCTCTCGCAGCTCCTCCGTGGCCCCGGACAGCAGCACTCCCATCCCAGACCATATCAACGGCTTCTTCGCCTTCAGCAGCAACGTCACCGCTTCCGTCACGTCCCCCGCCTCCGGGCTCTGCCGAGACCTCTTCGGCGGTTGGTACTCTAGCGCGGCCTCTGGTACCTCTTGATTCGCCACGTCCGCCGGAATCTCCACAATCACTGGACCCGGCCGCCCGTTGCGAAGCGCATGGAACGCCCGCCGCATCACGCTCGAAACCTGGTCCGGCTTGATTATCACTTCCCCGGTCTTGGACACCGTCTCGAACGTTCGCACCGAAGAAAAGTTGGGCCTCACCGCGTACTGCCCCAGCGCCGGACCCCCCGGTAGGTAGAGAATCGGCACGTTGTCACTGAACGCCTGCGCTATCCCTCCCATCGAGTTCTCTGACCCCGGACCGCCCTGCGTTATCGTCACCCCGAACTTGTTCCGGTCGTTCATCCGGCTATATCCGTCGGCGGCCATCAGCGCCCCACGTTCCTGCCGGAACATCAGCGTCCGGATCCCTTCCTTCGCCACATCCTCAATCAGTTGGTTATTTGGAAAGCAAGATGCCCATTCCACGTTCTCTATCTTCAATATCCGCGCCACCGCTTGGTTTACATTCATCCAAAAAACCTCCGCCTCGAGGGTCGCGCCGAATTAAACGCCGCGCCCTTCTCGTTTGTGTCCGGCCCCTCTTATACCACATCCAACGCTTGCTGCCACTGGTCGAAAATAATGAAGTCCCAATATCCAGTGCCCCTAACGAATTTCTCGCCACCGCGCCGCGCTACGGGGGGCGTCTTGGTCCAGCCCCCGCGACACCTGGGTCTGGGTCAGGTGCGCGCAGCCACCGCCGGTCTCCGTTGCCACATAACCCCTCGCGTCGTCGGCAACGGTAAGTGCGCCACAAAAGAAAAGTCCCCAGCTAGTGTTCACTGGAGCCCAAATCCGCCTTGGCTGCTCCCGCCGGAGCGCTGGCGTTCGAGAGCTAGTCGCCCCTCCATAGCACCCGCGATAGCTAAGGACGAGTTCCGGTCTCAGTTTTCGCGGAATAAGGGCATCACTTTTTCGCTGAGGAGCTTCAAGGAGGCGGTAGTCTTCGCTAGAGACATAAGGCCCCGGTTGGTCAGCATCAGGTTGCGAATTCCCGCGTCCTTTATCTGGGCCACCTGCTCGGCCACCCTCTTCGGCCCTCCAACCAGGCTCTCCGCGGCGTGAGGATCAGGGGCATCACCGTAGCCCGAGCGCTCCATCGGCGGACTCTGCATAGACACGGGGAGGTGGCTGGGGTTCCATCGCTGACGGAGCTCTTCCATGTTGGAGTAAGCCTTGTAGTGGGCTGGCAGAAACTCGCCGAACGCCTCGTCGTCGGTCTCGGCCAAATGCATCTCCCGCCACACCCAAATCTGGTCCAGGTTCTTTTCCACGGCTTCCTCGTCGAACCCGGCCGAGGCCATGGTGTCCCGGTACAGCTCTATCTTCTCGCCCACCGAGCTGATTGAGCTGCCTCGCAGCAGGATGGGCCGGCCGATCTTGGCCATCTCCACTATCGACTCGTCTTGGATGCAGGCCCTGGCCAGGGGTGGATGCGGCTTCTGGTAGGGCCTCGGTCTGACCGAAGGGAACGACACCTGCCAGTACTTCCCCCTGAAGTCTACGTTGTCTGTCGTCCACGCCTTGACCAGCAACTCCTCAGCCTCCTCCATCTGCTCGGCCCCCAGGCCTGGAGTGGTCCCGAACCCCACGTACTCGTAGGCGTTATAGTTGGATCCCTTGGCGGTCCCAACCACCAGGCGTCCCTTGCTCAAATTGTCCAGCAATGCCGTTTGGATCGCCACCCGCACCGGGTTGTGCAGCGGGAGCTCCAGTATGCCGAACCCCAGCAGCACCCTCTTCGTCTTCACCGCCACCGCGCTGGCGAACACAAGAGGGTCCCCGTAAACACACTCTCCGGTGAAATGGTGCTCGGCGAACCAGATGGCATCCATGCCCAATTCTTCTATGAGCTGCGCCTCGTACAAGCAGTCCTGAATCTCCTGCCCGTCTCGGGTATCGTCGAATTTCATCGGGTAGAAAAAGTGTCCGAACCGCATTGCTCCTCCACTGGGGTTCCGTAGCTTTGCCCCACAACCCTTGGCCCTTTGGCAACACATTGTACTACTGGCCAAAGACCAGGGGCCAAGTAACCCTGAGAGATCTCCCATCACCGTCGCTGGCATTGCCACGGCTTTGGCAGCAGCAAAGAACAGGGTTTCGCCTCGCAATTTCTTGCCTGATTATTACCGCAGCTAACTGAGGTGAATCCCAACCTTTAGACAGTACACCCTTGTCCTCATTGGCCACGGCCGGGCCCTGGCAAGGTTCGAACGCATGAGCGCGGTTGCTGGCGGTCCGAATAATGCGGCGTCCGGCTGATGCTATGATCCGCCCAATTGCCGCTGGGAGGAAAAGCTTCGTGGAGACAGGCGTCCACATGTTCCTATCCAGCAATTCGGAGGACGCGGCGCTGGCCACCCAAAAGACCGAGTCCTTGGGTTTCGCCCATTTTCGGCTTCCAGAGCACACCATTCTTCCGGTCAACACCGCCTCACTATTCGACGGTACGGCCACTAAATGCGACAAGGAGGGTAAGGGCGGCGGGGTTGTTGAGGCCCATCACAATATTATTGTCCGAAATCCCCGTCACGGAACTGAACAGCTTTTTGTTCTCTTCTCGCACCTGACACAGCGTTTGAGGAAGGACGTGATGGAGTCAAAGAGCCGGAAGCGGGCATGCTCGGGTTCCAGGGCAAGGCGCCTAATATCGTCGCGCTGCCCAAAGAGGAACACGCGGTAACTGGCAACGCCGATCAGTCCGTCATATCCCAACCAAGGAGGCAATCTTGGAACGTTAGAAAGCGGTGACCCACTTTCCCCGCCACAACCCGTCCAGACGCGCTCACCTTTGTGCCCGCCCGCTTCTTTTTTGCGGAGACTCGGAATGCGTTAACTCTCTGTAATCTGTGCGTTATGGTGGGCCTAAACGGACAATAGACAGAACTTTTGAAATCACTGTTTCGCTGCCTAGATGACGCCACCTCCTGTTGAGAGGTAGATCGCAGGTTTTGTTTAGACGGGGAGACTGAGTAGAGTTGACCTCCACCTGATACACGGCCTGGCGGTCCTGGTGGCAGAAAATCCGAGGATACCATCCATGTCTAAGACGTCTGGGTGCACTTCTACTTTGGCCTACAGTCTGGCTTGATTACTTCCTTGCCAGAGCCCGAGTCCTTTGGACTGGTTGCTTCCTCCGCCCCTGCCCCGTCATCTCCGGATCCATCCCCTGCGAGGTGGCCGATGACCAGGGGTCCCGACTGGTCACCGCCATTGAGCTGGGTCCTCGCTGGATGGAGGAGGTGATGTCCATCGTTGCCCTCAAGGACCATGTCGAGGACGTGAAGCACCAACGGAAGCTGGTTCAGGAGAAGCTCTACCGGCTGGGTAAAGCCTACATGGACGGGCTCTACGGCGAAGAGCAGTACCGGCAGGAAAAGCGGCGCTTTGAGCTGCAGCTAGAATCCCGCGGCGCCAAGGTTGCTTGGGTAGCCACCTTCCGGGACAGGGGAGTCCGATCCCTTCCGGAATCGTGTGCCAATGGATACGAGAAGGTTACCGGCCTTTACGATGAGGGGATACTTAGGACGGGGTCCAGCAGCCCGCTGTCGGATGGCCAACCGCCTGATTTCCGCCTCATGCAGCAGCTCGCGCTCTCTCAGCTTGAACAAGTCATATGACAAGTCGGGATTCGTCAACGGGGTAAACATTGGTCTTCCTCCTCCTCCGGCTCTCCCCCTCGGCGGCGAGAGGGCGATGGCTTAACCCTACTCTCTGATTCGGCCCTGGGCATCGGCTGTATCACCGGTATTTCGTCCCTCGTTTGTACTAGAGTCAGGTTCATTCCTTTGGCTGGCTCCGCTCTCCTAAATAGTTCGTCTACCTCGGTCCTGCAACCCTGCAGGGGCGATCACCTACTTTTTCATAGCCTACTCGCCACTAGCTCGGCCAGCTCTTCCAGACTCTCCAGGGAGAGCAGTGGCTCCTGGCCCTCCGGCTGCGCAGTGTGTAGCGAGACAACCTTGTCCCCCTTCAGGAAGACAAGCATGCTGTCTATGCCGTTGGCATTCACCTCGACTTGGGCGGAGGCCTCTCCAATAGGTGAAGCCATTCCCTGCAACCCTGGCTCAGACGTCATCGTTCCATAATGGTCCAGCGCAGCGGATTCCGAGTCGAAATCTATCACTGAGAAGGTCATCCCTTTGGTGCCATCGGCCGCTTCGAGGGTCAGCCCGTACCAGCTATCTATTTTCTCCACCTGCGCCGGCTCTATTCGCTCCGCCATCTCTTTGAAATCTCTGAGTTCGGTGTCTAGGCGTTCCGAGGGATCCAGCAGCCCGTCATAGACATCCTCTATTGCAAGCAGTGCCCTGAAAGCCTCCCCGGTAAAAAGCAAAGCGGAAGGTGTGGGACCAGCAGCCCCGTGCCCTTCCGTGATGGTGCCTCCGATGACAAATGCCGGCGTGCGCTGCAACGCCACCGCGATCGAGTCGTCGCCGGTGGCCTCATTGGCCGCCGCCGCCAGCCCGGCAGCCTTCTCTGCTGTCGCGCTGATTTGCCCGCCAAATATGGCTAGCAGCTGGTCCCTGCGCTCGTCGTCCAGTGCCGCGAAGAAAACCACGTATTCCTCCAGCTGTGAGGCGATCACCCGCACCTGGTCGAGAGCATCCGTCCTCCTCTTCGGACTCCACCAAAGCTAAGCCGCATCCTGGAGACCCCCGGGAAGTGTGAGGCCAACAGCTGTAATTACACCGGGGGAGGAAACTCGTACGAATGGGCTATACGGTCTGTCATGCGAAGGAACGACTTTCCTTTAGGGCTGTCGGCCGAGGCAATATCGCCCCTTACGCCGATGTGGAAAGACGGGCTTCTAACGACAATGGCTGTTACTGAAGCCAGCAGCGTAGAGAAGCAAGAGATGACGCGAACAGATTTAGTGGCAACCTGGGGGCCAATCAATGTCTTCTGCGCCATGAGTACGGGAATCCAGAAGAACGCGAGATGAACATGGAAAAAGGTCTGGCACTAGTACTCAGTCAACCTAATTGTTGGCAGGATAGAGATGGTGAAGCTTGACTCGGGCGTCCACAGTGGAGAATCTCCAGTCAATGGTTGCTCCGGCTTGGTTTCGTTCTGCCTCCAGGGCCGCGATCTCGCCACTCAAAGTCTCTTCATCGGCAATACGCCGGCGCAGGACTCGCCTGGCCAAGACACTGAACTCGATCTCTGCCATGTTGAGCCAACTACCGTGCTTGGGAGTGTAGTGAAACTCCAAGCGTTTGCGTATTCGCCTAGCCTCCTTGGGCTCGAAGGTTTCGTAGAGGGAAGCTGGTTTGTGGGTGTTGAGGTTGTCCAGCACCACCCGGATCTTCTCGGACGCTGGGTAAGCTTCATCGGCCAGCCACCGCATCTGCTGAGCGAAGTCCACCATGGTACGACGTTCGGTCACTGCCACATGCCTCCAGCCCGCCAGGGGCTCGCACAGCATGAACAGGTTTCGGGTGCCATTGCGCTGGTACTCGTAATCGTATCGCTCCCGTCGTGCCGGCTTGGGCGGGATCGGAGACCTCTTTTCCGCCAGCAACTGCTTGGAGGTCTCGTCGAAACAGACCACCGGGCGCTCTGGGTCATAGGGTTCCGCGTAAAGGTCCAGCACATCCTCCATACACGCCACAAACTCGGCGCTCACCTGGGGAATACACCACTCCTTCTTCTGCCACGGCTTGAGACTGTTTTTTTCAACCGCTTGCGAATTCCCTCGTGGGACATGGAGGGCGCCAGCCCCAACTCCACCACCTTGTTTGCCAGGAGCCGCAGGGTCCAGTGGTCATGGCCTGGAGGGGCCTCGCTGCACGCCAGGGCAATCAGGTGCGCTTCCCCCCGCTCATCCAGTTTGGTCGGATGTCCTGGCCGAGGATCTTCCTCCAAGGCCCGCTTCAGTCCTCCCTCCAGGTACCGCCGCTTGGTACGGCACACCGTACCCGCAGACGTGTCCAGCGCCTCCACGATGCGCATCACCCCCCAGCCCGTATCTGCCTTTAGCAGAATACGGGCCCGGGCAACCTTTCGCGCTGGGCTCTTTCCCCCGCGAATCAGTCGTTCCAACTGGTCTCGTTCTTCCCTTTCCAACCGGACCACATACCGTTCTCGTCCCATGGCTGCCACCCTCCTACGTCAACACTCCTAAAAAAGGGTAGCAACCTTAGACGTTTTCTTAAACAATTACCAAAACCGAGTTGACTGAGTACTAGGACCTGGAGTCGCGACTCTGTTTGTCGTCGGTCTGGCGTGCGGAGCCGGAGAGCTTGATAGGCGGTCCATGGAAGCGACGGGAACTTTTTTGTAACCCGCCTGCGTCCTAATTCGTAACACGCTTGAAATTTACCAGCAGGAGGAAAAAGAAATGAAGATCAAGAAGTGGCTTATCTCGGCGGTTACCCTGACCTTCGTCGTGGGCATGGCTGTAGCGGCTACAGCCTTCGCGCTGACCGGAGACGGTGGCGAGCCAACTCCAACTCCGACCATGCCACTGAGTGCTACGGCATTCGCCATGACTGCCCCCACGTTGACGGCCACACCATCCGCTAAGTCGGTGCTGCCAACGCCGATGCCGACAACATCAGTCGCTCCAACACCCACACCGACGCCAATGCCGCCAGCACCGGTGCCTCAAACGCCAGATGCCACGCCCGCGCTCTCGCTAACTCCCACCGCGACGGTGATAAAGACCGCGGCACCAGCGGCAGCGTCGCTTGAGCAGCGGATTAATCGCCTGGCCGAGCAGCTCGAGCAGCGGCGTAAGGATCTACACATCCCCGGCATGGCGATCGCCGTCGTGAAAGACGATGAGGTCATCCTTGTTCGTGGTTCTGGCTTGGCGGACCTGAAGAATGAAACGCCCGTCACGCCCGAGACCATTTTCGCCATCGGCTCAATTACCAAATCTTTCACTGCCACGCTCGTCGGCATGCTCGTTGACGAAGGCGAGATGGGTTGGGACGACCCGGTGACGGAGCACATCCCTTATTTCACCCTGAACGTCGACAGCGAAGATGAAAACGCCCAGGTCACCATCCGCGACATGCTGTCTCACCGCACCGGCTTCACCCGGATGGGAGCATTGACCCACAACCTCAACGGCACCGTTCCCCGCGAGGAGGTGCTGCTGGCCGCCACAAAGGCGGAGCCCTTGGCGGGGCTGGGGGAGAAATACTACTACAACAACGTGATGTACGTCGCTGCCGGGGTCGCGGCGGGCAACGCCGTAGGCACAGATTGGGATGCGCTCGTGGCGGAGCGGATATTCGAGCCACTGGGCATGAGCAGTTCCAACACCTCTGTCAGCGAGTCGCAGACCGATCCGCGCCTGTCTCTCGGCTACATATGGGATAAGGACCTGAAGGTCAACACACATCAGCCGATGCGGGTTGTAGATCACGTCGGCCCGGCCGCGGCCATCAACTCCAACGTGCTTGACATGGCGCAATGGTTACGTTTCCAGCTAGGCCACGGCGCATACAACGGCGACCGCCTGCTCAGCGAGACGCAGCACAGAGAGACCTGGACAAGCCAGATCGAAATCGGCGGAGGAGCCTACTATGGCCTTGGCTGGTACCTGCGCGAATGGCATGGGCAGCCAGTCATCCAACATGGTGGCCGCGTGGACGGCTTCAGGTCTCAGATGGCGCTCTGGCCTGAGTCCAACCTCGGCTTCGTCCTGCTAACCAATATGCGGGGCACGCCCTTACAGGAGGAGTCGATCAATATGGTCTGGGATGCGCTGCTCGGCGAACTCGACGCTGACAGCGACGCCATTGACTACAGTCCGTATCTCAGTAAGTACGTCGCGAACTTCGGACCGTTCAAGGATGCGAAGATCACCGTGCTGGTACAGAACAACCACCTGGCCATTGACGTGCCGGGACAGACAGTTTACGAGTTCAAGAACCCCGACGAGGAAGGTACATGGTACTTCGCGGTCTCAGACGCGATTGCCGTGTCCTTCGAGCGCAACGATGCAGGCGATGTCACCATGATGAAGCAATATAAGTCCGGCCTCACATTCGACCTTCCGCGCGTCGGCGCGGAGGTCCCGGTTGAGATTCCCCTGGACGAGCTGCAGAAGTACCTGGGCAGCTACCACTCCGAGGACGTTGACGTGAAGGTCGTCATTCAGAACAACCGGCTCGCGATTGACGTACCGGGGCAGATGGTTTTCGAGCTCTACCCGCCGGACGAGGGGGGCAAGTGGGCCTTCCGCGCCGTTGACGGGATAGCCGTGGAGTTCAACCAATCCGATGCGGGTGTCGAGTCCATGACGAGGTACGAGGCGGGGCAGCAGGTCAATATGCCTATGCCGCGCCTCGATGACATAGACCCCAATGTGTGTAACGTGGTACACAACCTCGATGCTTGTACCCCTGAGGAGGTCTTCAAGGCGTTCACCGACATCGCCTCGGTTGAAACTCACGGCACCACGGAGCCCGTCGTGGGCCAGGTTGTCGTCACCAGCATCGACGACATCGATCCCAATGTGTGCAACCTCGTCCACAATATCACCGCCTGCAGCGGAGAGGAGTTAGAAGAGATGGGAAACCTAGCAGCGATATCTTGGATAGTTGATCCTGATACCGAAGTAGAGGGCGATCCCGAGCCCCTGTTTGTGGACGGCGAGCCTCGGTACGAAGTCCAGTCCTATGAGAAAGCTGTGGAACAAGACTGCGGTTTGTCTGGGGGGACTTTCTACCGCAGCTCTGATGGTGAAGTTGGGTGTACAATTGTCTACGATCTTGAGGACGGTGGAGCAGGGGAGACCCAGGAGCACCCCCCATTGGTGATACCCCAGGTCATGCCCTCTCCCAAATAAGGCGTTACGATCCTACGACACGAAGTAGAAGAGGCCGCCGGTTGTGAGTACCCGGCGGCCTCTTATTCGTAAGCACTTCTCTGTGTAAAAATTGGCAGTGCGCGATGAAAAAAGTAAAACGTCAGGCGGATAATACAGCCATAATTGTAGACCGTCAGCGATAATGGGACACGTGAGAGGGGTAGAAAACCCGAGAGTCTGAGAGTGGTGAGAGCTCCTGAAGTGAGGGTAGAGTACCTCATGAAAGGAGCAGCGATGTCCCAGTCAGACGCCAGCAAGGCCGAGGCCGCCGATCAACGGTCGGAGCAGACTAGGTCCTTCGTTCGACGAGTTAGAGCGGCTACCCGGCGCAAATACACCCCGGAAGAGAAGATCCGTATCGTGCTGGAGGGCTTCCGCCGCGAGGTCACCGTGAACGACCTGTGCCGGCGGGAGGGTATCAAGCCCCACTCCTACTACTCGTGGACCAAGGAGTTCATGGAGGCGGGCAGGGAGCGGCTGTCCCGTGACACGGTGCGCGATGCCACCCGGCAGGAGATCCAGGATCTCAAGCGGGAGAACAGCGAGCTCAAGCAGCTGGTAGCCGAGCTATCCCTCGAGGTCTACCGTCTGAAAAAACGGCCATACCAATGCCCCAGAACGGCGTCGGTACCAGCGGATGAGCGCCGTTGAGAAGGCGACGGTCCTGGCCAGTGTAGCCGCATCACCGCTGGCCAAGCGTCGGGTGCTCAGAGACCTGGGTGTTCCCAAGAGCACCTACTATCGGTGGTTGATGCGACAACAACATCAACAAGGTCTCGAGGACCGACCTGGAGCCAGCGCTCCACCGTGGAACCGCCTTAGACCTCAGGAGGAACGGTCGATCCTGGAAGCGGCCGGGGAGATGCCGGAGCTAAGTAGCCGCCAGTTGGCAGCGTGGTCTACAGACAACCTGGCCTTCGCTGTATCCGAGTCCACTGTGTATCGCATCCTGTGCAGAGAAGGTCTTGTGAAGTCACCCGAGATGCAGCTCTCGGCCGGCAAAGAGTACCATCGCAAGACCAGCGGCCCTCACCAGATGTGGGCTACCGACGCCTCCTACTTCAAGGTGATCGGTTGGGGCTACTACTACCTGGTCACCGTGATGGACGACTACTCCCGCTTCATACTGGCCCACAAGCTCCAGCGGGACATGACCACCGACTCTCTCATCGAGGTGGTCCAAGAGGCCGTGGACAAGACCGGCATGACTGAGGTCCCAGTGGCCGACCGGACCAGCCTGCTGAGCGATAACGGCTCAGGTTATGTGTCCCGTGGCTTCAGAGACTACCTGCACCTGGTGGGAATCAAGCACATTCTGGCCGCGCCGTTCCACCCTCAGACCAATGGCAAGCTCGAGCGCTATCACCAGAGTATCAAGCGGGACGTCAAACAGGTCCCCTACGAGATGCCTTCTGCCCTGGAAGCAGCAATCGCCGCCTTCGTGGCCTACTACAACTACCGACGCTATCACAAGGCGCTGGGCAACGTGACGCCCGCAGACATGCTCAACGGAAGGCGGGAGCAGATCCTCCAACGGAGAAAGGAGGTGCAGGTCCAGACGTTAGAACGGCGAAGACGCTACAACAAGACCCTCAGGGAGCTCCCACGCAGCTCTTCATAATAATAACCTTCTCGGGTCCTAATCTGTCCCACTTGTGCTGATTGCCAACACAAAGAGCCGTCGGATCCGGATACGTCCACCCCTGCTCTGGGCGCGAATACGATGGACTGACGCTGGACAAAAAAGTCTGAGCCGGCGATCTTGATCGGGAACTGGTCGGCGCTTGAGGGCAGGTCCGTCATCGCCAGGACCCCTAGAGGGTCCGGCTCTATTACCGCGCTCTGTCCGCTGATGGTGATGAGGCCGTCATTGGCCAGCAATGTGAACCGCTTCGGGGAAGCGGTATCGCCAACGTTCTGCGCGGACAGCTTAATAAGTCCGCCATCGCTGCAGTACGTCCCATCGGCGCTGTCCCCGGATAGGTCAAACTCATATGGATCCCCAGTGGCGGGGTCGTTTTCACTCAGAGAGCCGAAGTCGCAGGCCGGCTCCAGGGCTGCAGTGTCCATCTCCAGCCAGTTGGATGCCTCCGTCAAAGCCGTGTGCAGGTTGCCCGGCCAGAACTGGTATTCAGCGTCTGGTGGAGTGTTCGTTGGAACTGAGCCGACCGGGCCCACCGGCTTGTCGCTCTGGACCGGCAACCACGTCCCGTCAGTTAGGCCCGGGTGACGCGGATCGGTCAGCGCGGTCTCGTAAAAGTTGTCCCCGTTCTGGTTAAGGAACCGGAATGACCTGCCCCCGATAGTTGTACCACAGGTTATGAGACACTGGTAGCCCCTGGAACTGAGAAGGTGGGCCTTGCGGCCTCGGGAGCAGGTGGTCGGTAGTTCAAGGCGCTGTGAGGGCGCACATGGTTGTATTCGTGTCGCCATTGCTCCGTGAGGACCTGCACCTCCCAGAGAGTATCGAAGACCTCCCGATCCAAGAGCTCATCCCGCAGCTTGCCATTGAAGCTCTCCACGTATCCGTTCTCCCACGGGCTCCCTGGTGTGATGAAGAGGGTCTGAACCCCCACTCTCTGTAGCCATGAACGGACAGCCCTGGCAGTGAACTCAGGGCCGTTATCTGAACGGAGATGCTCCGGCACACCGTGCTCCACCATGAGGTTTCCCAGGCACTCAATGATGTGGGGTGAGCGTAACGAACGCCCAACCTCGATGGCCAGACATTCCCTGGTATACTCATCCACCACCGTGAGGAGACGAACAGGTCTGCCATCACGGGTACGAAGAGCCACAAAGTCGTAGGCCCACACGTGGTTCTGTCGTTGTGGCCTGAGGCGCACACAGGAGCCGTCGGTAAACCAGAGCCGTCCCCGCTTGGGCTGCTTGGCCGGGACCTTGAGCCCTTCCAGCCGCCAGATCCGCTCCACCCGCTTGTGGTTCACTCGCCACCCATCACGTCGCAGCAGGGCACTCACCCGGCGGTACCCATAACGTCCGTACCGGCTGGCCAACTGCACCAACGCCCTCGTGAGGGCCTCCTCGTCATCGGCTATTGTTACAGAGTACCTCTGTGTAGCCCGGGGTTGCGAAAGCGCCCGGCAGGCGCGCCGTTCGGAGATGCCATACCACTCCTGTACCAATTCCACGCATCGCCTTCGGCGGGCCGGGCTCAGAAGTTTCCCCGTGCTGCCTCCTTCAGGATCTGGTTATCTACCGTCAGGTCGGCCACCGCACGCCTGAGACGGGCGTTCTCCCGTTCCATATCACGCAATCGCTTCGCCTGGTCCACTTTAAGTCCGCCGTACTCCCGCCGCCAACGATAAAACGTGTGGTCCGATACACCTATGCGCCGGCAAGCCTGACCTAATGTCTCCCCTTGCGCTAAGGCCACCTCCGCTTCCCGAAGCTTCCCTATGATCTCCTCAACACTGCGCTGTTTCCTTGGCATTCTCTGCCCCCTTTCTTGCCCAGTCTCTCATATCAACTGGACTATTCCTTGGGGGTCAGGTCAGTTCTGGACGGTAAGAAGGAACGTCCCAAGTTGGCACCGGATCCTGGTCGCGCTCCGGTCGTATCCAGGATCTTCCAGACTATGGCGGAAGGCACCGGGCTGAAGGAAGTGTGTCAGATGCTGAACCGCGAAGGCATTTTCGGTCCCAGGGGCAAGCCTTGGACCAAATCGACCCTCCACGTCATGCTCACAAACGAGGTATATACCGGCACCCTGGTGTGGGGCACCAGGTCCTAAAGTGGGCATGCGCTGGAGCCGGTGCGGGTGGAGAACGCCTGGCCTGCCCTGGTGGACCGGGAGACTTTCGACAAGGTCCAGCGCCTGATGCGGGACCGGGCGCCCTCGCAAATGCACCCGCGGAGGACATCCAGTTCCTACCTGCTTAGCGGCATCGCCAAATGCCGCTCGTGTGGGAAAAGCCTTAGCGGCCAGGTGGCCAAAAGCGGCCAATTTGCCTACTATGTATGTGGGACGCTCCTCCGGAGCGGTAAGGGCTCCTGTTCCGCGCCCTACTTGAATGCCGCGCGTTTTGAGGCGACGGTACTAGCTCGGCTCCGGGAACAGGTAATAACGGAAGAGAACTTGCGGAACCTCGTCGCCCTGGTAAATGAGGAGCTAGTGGGCGCCTCAGCGCAATTTCGCGAACGTCTTGACGTAATCGAGGCGGAGCTTGGAGAGGTGCGCCGCCGGCTAGAAAGACTCTATGACGCGCTGGAAACCGGGAAGCTTGACCTCGACGACTTGGCGCCCAGGATTCAGCACTTCCGGCATCGCCAGGACCAGTTGCAGGCAGCGAAACACGACCTGGATGGCCAGATGGCCGATGAACAACAGCGGAATGTGAGCCTCGACGAGGTTCTACCCTATGTGGAGGACTTGAAAGGGTTGCTGGATGAGAGCAGCCTGACCGAGAGGAAGGGCTTCATACGGTCGTTTGTGAAAGAGATTGAGGTAGGGCAGTCGGATGCGGTGATCCGGTACTCGCTGCCAATCCCGGCCGAGGTTCTGCCTCATGCGGGGAATGTGGTTGGAGACACCCTGGGAGTTCTGTCTTCTGTGCGTTATGGTGGGCGATACTGGGCTCGAACCAGTGACCTCTGCGATGTCAACGCAGTGCTCTAACCAACTGAGCTAACCGCCCATCAGCGTTAAGTCTAGCCTTGCCCGATGCCTCGGTCAACAAATGCCCTTAATCATCGTCGGACACCTGCTCCCTCTGCATCTCTTCTGACCCTTCCGCTATCCCCGCCTCTGAGACACCGTTGGACCCGGCCTCCTCGCCGGCCTCATCGTCCTCGTCCTCCTCGTCCAGCTCTGCGTCCAGCAGCCCCTCAATCGTCCCGGCCTTCCCCTCGCCCTGTCCGTTTTCCATCTCTTCGTGGCCGTTGTTAAAGGATTCTGCCAGGTCATCTATCGTCGTTCCCATTAGCCCTTCCCCTTCAAGCCCGGCCAGCATCATCTCCTCGCCCAACGTGTACGCATCTTCAACCGGTGGCAAGTCCAGGTGCACCCGCGCCGGGATAAGCCGCCCGATTATAACGTTCTCCTTCAGCCCTAGCAGGTGGTCCTCCGCGCCGCTGGCCGCCGCCTCCGTTAGCACCCGCGTCGTCTCTTGGAACGACGCCGCCGCCAAAAAGCTGTCCGTCAGCAGTGACGACCGGGTGATCCCCAGCAATACCGGCTTCGCCGTCGCCGGCTCCCCACCCTCCGCCAGCACCTGCGCGTTCTTATCCTGGAAATCAAACACATCCACTGACTGCCCGGGGATATACTGCGCGTCCCCCGCCGAATCAACCTGCACCCGCCTAGACATCTGTCGTATCACCACCTCTACGTGCCGGTCATGAATCCGCACGCCCTGGGACCGGTACACCCGCTGCACCTCCTCTGAAAGGTACCTCTGCACCTCATCCTTACCCTTCACTCGAAGGATGTCGTGTGGGTTCAGCGGTCCCGCCGTCAACGCATCGCCCGCCTTTACATCGTCTTCGTTCTTTACCAGCAGCATCGCCGAAGCCGGCACAACGTGCTCCCTGTCATCCACGTCAGCCCACACAATCGAAACACTGTCCGGTCCCACTACCACCCTACCCCCCACGCTGGCCACAATCTCTACCGCCGGAGGCTTCGCCACCTCCGCTTCCGCTTCCGCCGCCTCCGCGGCTTTGGCCTTCTTCCTGCCCTTTGGTTTTGGCGCCTCACCCACAATCGCTAGCTGCGTCCCCGCTTCCACGTCCTGCCCCTCGGTAACCAGCAACTCCGCGCCCTTGGGCAGCGGGTAGTCCTCCTGGTACTCCTCCTTGCTAACAATCCGAAGCCGCCGCCCGTCCCCGCCATCTTCCAACTCCGCCAGACCGTCGATATCGGACAGTATCGCCGCGCCCTTCGGAATCCGGGCCTCGAAAAGCTCCTCCACCCTGGGCAGTCCGCTGGTGATGTCTAATCCCGCAACTCCGCCCGTGTGGAACGTCCTCATCGTCAACTGCGTTCCCGGCTCCCCTATGCTCTGCGCCGCAATGATGCCCACCGCCTCACCCATCTTCACCAGTTCACCCGTCGCCGGGCTGCGCCCGTAGCACATCTGGCACAATCCCCGGTGCGCCAGGCACTCCAGCGGTGACCGGGCGTGTATCTCCTTAATCCCTGCCGCCTCTATCGTCAGCAGCGCCGTTTCTGTTATCTCCTCGTTCCGCCCAACAATCACCTCACCCGTCTCCGGGTGCGCCAACGGACTTGCCGCCATCCGCCCTAGCGCCCGCTCCGACATTGATGCTACCAGCGGGTCGTCTCCCTCGGAGGCCAGCCATGTCCCTTCGAAAGTTCCACAGTCCTCGTGCAGTATGATCACGTCCTGACACACGTCCGTCAGCCGGCGCGTCAAGTAACCGGAGTCCGCCGTCCTCAGCGCCGTGTCCGCCAGCCCCTTCCGGGCCCCGTGCGTGGAGATGAAATACTCCAGCGCCGTCAGACCCTCCCGGAAACTGGACTTGATGGGCAGGTCGATAATCCGGCCCTTCGGGTTGCTCATCAACCCCCTCATGCCGGCCATCTGCTTGATCTGCGCAATATTTCCCTTCGCCCCGGAGACCGCCATCACCGCGATCCCTCCGTAGCTCCCCAGGTCCGCCTTCACTATCTCTTCCATTGCGTCGCTGGCCTGCGTCCACGTGTTCACCGTGTGCGTGTACCTCTCGTCCTCGGTCATCAGGCCCAGCATGTAGTCGCTTTCGTACTCCTCCACTTGTTTGTTGGCGACTTCCAGAATCTGCTTCTTTTTCGGCGACACCTGAATGTCGTTAATTGCAATCGTGATCCCTGACTTTGTGGCGTACTGGAACCCCAGCGTCTTTATCTTATCCAGCACCTTGGCTGTCGCATCGTTCCCCAGCAACCTATAGCACTCGCTGGTCAGGTCCTTCAACGCCCCCTTGTCCATTATCTGGTTCTTGTACCCTATTTCCGGCGGCAGCACCTCGTTCATGATAATTCGCCCCACCGAGGTGGTCAGCCACCCCTCTGCGTCCTTCGGACTCCAAATCTTGATCTCCGCCTGGAGGTTTACATATTCTGAGTCGTACGCCATCCGCGCTTCTTCAAAGCTCAGAAACTGCTTCCCGGAACCCTCCGCGTTAGACGTCATGTCCGTCAGGTAGTAGCACCCCAATACCATGTCCAGCGTCGGCGCCACCAGCGGCTCACCGGATGCCGGCGATAGCATGTTGTGCGTGCTTATCATCGTCTCCTTGGCTTCAATCACCGCCATCCGCGACAGCGGTACATGCACTGCCATCTGGTCCCCATCGAAGTCCGCGTTGAACGCCGGGCACACCAGCGGGTGAATCTGTATCGCGCTTCCCTCTATCAGCACCGGCATAAACGCCTGGATCCCCAGACGGTGCAGCGTCGGCGCTCGGTTCAGCAGCACCGGCCGCTCCTTGATCACATCCTCCAATATGTCCCACACCTCTCCCCGGGCACGCTCCACCATCCGCTTCGCGCTCTTTATGTTCGGCGCTACTCCCAGCAGCACCAGCCGGTGCATCACGAACGGCTTGAACAACTCCAGCGCCATCCGCTTCGGCAGCCCGCACTGGTGCAACTCCAACTCCGGCCCGGCCACAATTACCGAACGGCCGGAATAGTCCACCCGCTTCCCCAGCAGGTTCTGCCGGAACCGCCCCTGCTTCCCTCGAAGCAGGTCGGACAGCGACTTCAACTTGTGGTTGTGGCTCCCCTGGATGGGCCTCCCACGTCGGCCGTTGTCTATCAGCGCGTCCACCGCTTCCTGCAACATCCGCTTTTCGTTCCGGACAATTATCTCCGGCGCCCCCAGATCTATCAGCCGCTTCAGCCGGTTATTCCGGTTGATAACCCGGCGATACAGATCATTCAAATCGCTGGTGGCAAACCGGCCGCCGTCCAACTGCACCATGGGCCTCAGCTCCGGTGGCAGCACCGGCAGCACCTTCAGCACCATCCACTCCGGCTTATTTCCACTCTTCCGGAACGCCTCCACCACTCGCAGCCGCTTGATCGCCTTCTTCCTCCTCTGGCCCGAGGTCGACTGCATCTCCTCCATTAGCTGTTCCCGCATCTCCTCCAGGTCCATCTTCCGCAGTATCTCAAGCACACCCTCGGCCCCCATGCTCGCCTGGAACACCTGAGCGTATCGCCCCTTCAGCTCCCGGAACCGGCTCTCCGTCACCAGCTTCAGCGCGCGCAGGTCCTCCAACTCGTCCACCCTGGCCTCATATTCAACCTCTAGCTGGCTGCACTCCTCCTCCAGCTTCTCCTCAATCGTGGCCACCTCTCCCACAACCTCCTCTGACATCCCTTCCACCAGCGTGGGCTCACCTTCCTTCAACGGGATCTCCTCCACCGGCCGTCCCGTCAACTGGCTAATAGCTTCCGCCGCCGCCAGCCGCCGCATCTCCACTTCCTTGTCAAACTTCTCCTTCTCCTGCGTAATCGCCTCGTTCCGCGCATCCTCATCCACAGAGATAATCACGTGCTGCGCAAAGTAGAGCACACGCTCCAGGTTCCTTGGCGATAGGTCCAGCAGCAGCCCCAGCCGGCTCGGCGTCCCCTTGCTAAACCAGATATGCGCCACCGGCGCCGCCAACTCTATGTGTGCCATCCGCTCCCGCCGTACCCGTGACCGGGTCACCTCTACCCCGCACCGGTCGCAAATAACCCCCCGGTACCGGATCCTCTTATACTTCCCGCAGAAGCACTCCCAGTCCTTCGTCGGCCCAAAGATACGCTCACAAAACAGCCCGTCCTTCTCCGGACGCAGCGTTCGATAGTTTATCGTCTCAGGCTTCGTTATCAGCCCGTGCGACCAACTCCGTATCTGCTCCGGTGACGCTATTGAAATCCGGATCGCGCTGAAGCTGGCCGAATGTATCTCGCCTCTATCCGCAATGCTTACCATATCTCTCTGCCTTCTCCCTATCGCCTAAAGTAGAGGGACCGAACCCTGCTGTCTGGAGGGACCACACCCCTATCCCTATCGGGACCCCTACGGCTGTCGTCCTGGCTCCTGCCCCTCCCGGGCTTGTGCCCTCAGGACGGAAACAACCGCCGTTGGGGGAAATTAGTCTCCTTCTATTTCTATTGGCTCCGGGAACTCGCTGGGCATTGGCGCAGGCTGCTCTTCATTCAGCAACTCCACTGACAGCCCCAGGCTCTGCAGTTCCTTCACCAGCACGTTGAAAGACTCCGGTATCCCCGGCTGGACAATGTCCTCACCTTTCACTATCGCTTCGTACGTCTTCACCCGTCCAGAAACATCATCCGACTTTACAGTCAACACCTCCTGAAGATTGTGCGCCGCGCTGTACGCTTCCAGCGCCCACACCTCCATCTCGCCGAACCGCTGCCCGCCGAACTGGGCCTTTCCTCCCAGCGGCTGCTGCGTTATCAACGAATACGGCCCCGTTGACCTCGCATGGATCTTGTCCTCCACCAGGTGGACAAGCTTCATCATGTAAATGTGTCCCACCGTTACCGGCTGGCTGAACGCCTCCCCCGTCTTCCCATCCATCAGCGTCGTCTTCCCAAACGTTGGTGGCGCCAGTTTCTGGTCCCGGTGCAGCTCCAGCGCCTTGACACGCATCTCCTCAAACGTCAGCTTCTCCGAGTCAATCCCCCTGTCCTCTTTCAGCCAGATTCTGAGCGCTGCCTGCCACGCCTCATCAGAAACGCTGTCATCCCAAAGTCGATCACCGTCGTATCCGCGCTCCTTCAGCCAGGCGTCCACCTTCGGCCGGTCCACCGTCGGCGTCGTCTGGTCCGGCGCCATATCCAGCGCCCCTGCCTTTTGTACGAACCACACCCTAGCCAGGCCGTCCTCAATCGCCAGGTCCTTGGCCCCATCGAAGATCGGCGTCGACGCACGGAACCCCAGCAGCCGGGCCACCCAACCTAAGTGCGTCTCCATCACCTGCCCCAGGTTCATGCGGGATGGCACTCCAATCGGGTTTAGGATGATGTCCACCGGCGTCCCGTCCGGCAGGTACGGCATGTCCTCCGTCGGCAGAATCCGCGCCACCACCCCCTTATTCCCGTGCCGCCCCGCCATCTTGTCTCCTACCGAAATCTTGCGCGTCTGCGCCACCCACACTCGCACAGCCTCGTTCACAGACGCCGGCAGCTCGTCCTTGTTGAGCCGGGACAGCACCTTAACGTCAATTATCTTTCCCTGCTCCCCGTGGGGCACCCGCAGAGACGTGTCCTTAACATCCCGGGACTTCTCTCCAAAGATCGCCCTCAGGAGCTTCTCTTCCGCCGTCAGCTCCGTTTCACCCTTGGGCGTCACCTTCCCCACCAGGATATCTCCTGGCCCTACCTCTGCCCCAACCCTGATAATCCCCCTCTCATCCAGGTCCCTCAGGCTCTCCTCCCCCACGTTGGGGATATCCTGGGTGATCTCCTCCGGTCCCAGCTTCGTCTCCCGCGCCTCCATCTCGTGCTTCTCTATATGTATGGACGTGAAAAAGTCATTCTTTACCAGGCTTTCGCTCAAGATGATGGCGTCCTCGTAGTTGTAGCCCTCCCAGCTCATGAACGCCACCAGCACGTTCTGTCCCAACGCCAGGTCGCCCCGCTCCGTGGACGAGCTGTCCGCCAGCACATCGCCCACCTTCACCCGTTGTCCAATCTGCACTACCGAGCGCTGATTGAAACACGTCCCCTGATTCGTCCGGGAGAACTTGATCAACCGGTGGGCGTGCTCCGTGCCATCCTGGTCACGCACCATTATCTCGTTGCCGCTGCTCGCCACCACGTCCCCCACAACCCGGGACATCACCACCTGCCCGCTGTCCTTTGCCACACGGCCCTCAATCCCCGTTCCAATCAGCGGCGCCTCCGGCCTCAGTAGCGGCACTGCCTGCCGTTGCATGTTGGAGCCCATTAGCGCCCGGTTCGCGTCGTCGTGCTCCAGGAACGGTATCAATGACGCCGATATGCTCATGATCTGCATCGGCGACACATCCATGAAGTCCACCCGCTCCGGCGACTCCTCCGCGTAATCGTCTGCTATCCTCACCTCCACCCTGTCCCTCACCAACTGGTTCTTCCCGTCCAGCTCTACGTTCGCCTGGGCTATGATGTACGGCTCCTCCCGGTCCGCCGAGAGGTAGATAATGTCCTCTTCCTTCGATGATACGAAGGGCTTCACCGCCACCTGGCACTTCTTCAGCGCCGCTATCTTCGAAAGCGCCCTCTTGATGATCGTAGACCCCGCCCGGACAATCGTCTTCCCGTCCTCCCCCACCACCGCGTCAGTCGATGTCCGGCCCTCCAGGTCCGGCGAATCGTTCGGCAACTCCCGCAGCACCTTACGGTACGGCGACTCTATGAACCCGAACGCGTTGATCCGCGCATAGCTCGCCAGCGAGCTCAAAAGCCCAATATTCGGCCCCTCCGGCGTCTCTATCGGACAGATCCGCCCGTAATGAGAAAAGTGGACGTCCCGAACGTCAAAACCCGCCCTTTCCCTGGACAGCCCGCCGGGCCCCAGCGCCGATAGCCGCCGCTTATGCGTTAGCTCCGCCAGCGGGTTCGTCTGGTCCATGAACTGCGACAGCTGAGACCCCCCGAAGAACTCCCGCACCGATGCCACCACCGGCCGGATGTTCACCAGCGCCTGCGGCGTCGCCTGGTCCGGGTCTATCAGCGTCATCCTCTCCTTCACCATCCGCTCCATCCTCAGCAGCCCCACCCGCATCTGGTTTTGCACCAGCTCCCCTACCGCCCTTACCCGCCGGTTACCCAGGTGGTCAATATCGTCCGGCTTGCCCACCCCATTGTTTAGCTGGATCATTATCCGGATCATTGCAATGATGTCTTCCCGGTCCAACACCCTCTTCTCCGGGTCCTTGTCCAGCGCCAACCGGCTGTTCAGCTTGTACCGGCCCACCCGGCCCAGGTCATACCGGCGCCGCTCAAACAGCAGGTTCCGCAGCAGCGTGTACGCGTTCTCAACGCTAGGAGGCTCCCCCGGCCTGAGCCTTCGGTAAAACTCCAGCTGTGCGCTGGCTATCCGCCGCGCCCGCTCTTGGTCATATTCCTCTTCCGGGTGCAGCCAGTCCCAAACGTTCCTCAGGTCTTCCTTCTTGAAATAGCTGTCCCGCTCGTCCGTGTATACGTCCTTATCCAGCGTTGACTGGATAAAGGGGTGCGCCGCGTCCGTGTCCACTTCGGCGAACAGCGACAATACTTCCTCTTCGTCCGCCAACCCCAACGCCCGCAGGAACGTCGTTATGGACACTTTCCGCTTCCGGTCCACCTTTACAGATAGAATGTTCTTAGTGCTGGTCTCCAACTCCAACCACGCTCCGCGGTAGGGTATCAGCTTCGCTGAGCAAAGCTGCCGGTCGTTGGCCGTGTCCCGGTCCAGCACGAAGTACGCCCCCGGCGACCTCACTAGCTGGCTCACCACCACCCGCTCTGCGCCGTTGATTATGAACGTCCCGTTCTCCGTCATCATGGGGATGTCCCCCATGAAGATCTCCTGCTCCTTGATCACCCCCGTCTCCTTGGTGATCAGCTTCGCCTTCACCCACAGCGACGCCGCGAACGTTATCTCCTTCTCTTTGCACTCCTCCGGCGAGTACTTCGGCTCCCGGAACGAATGCCCTTCGAAATAAAGCTCGAACTTGTTCGCCGTGAAGTCCTGTATCGGAGAGATCTCACGGAAAACCTCGCCTATCCCCTCCTCCTTAAACTGCTCAAATGAGTCAAGCTGTACTTGAATTAGGTTGGGTATATCCAGTACCCTGGGAATACGGGCATAAGTCTTCTGCGTGGCTACGTGGGACCCATTTGAAGTTGCGAGGGACGGCATATCTCCTCCTACATTGTGCTAAGCGCCGGGAAACGAAAGACAAGCGGAACCAGGGCGGGGATTTCTGAAGCGTGCTCGAGCGGTATGAGTTGGCAGAGGCAAAATGAGCAAGTTACATCATACCAAAAAACACACCTTTGTCAATAGGTGCGTCCCGTCAATTTCAAGCCATTTCTAACCGGTTTTGACCCTCTTCCACTGTAGCCCCTATTGTTGGCGCCTCCAACCCCTCTTCTTAAACGCTGACCACGCCCCCACCGATTCACCCGAAAGAACGCCTTCTCCAGGGACCTAATCCCGAGAATCCGGCCACTCTATACGGCGAATCGGGACTACGCCATCCACCGCGCCCGGCCACCTCCCCACCGCGCCACCTCCCCACCGCGCCCGCCCGGCCACCTCCCCACCGCGCCCGCCCGGCCACCTCCCCACCGCGCCCGCCCGGCCACCTCCCCACCGCGCCCGCCCGGCCACCTCCCCACCGCGCCCGCCCGGCCACCTCCCCACCGCGCCCGCCCGGCCACCTCCCCACCGCGCCCGCCCGGCCACCTCCCCCGCGCCCGCCCGGCCACCTCCCCCTCCCCACCGCGCCCGCCCGGCCACCTCCCCACCGCGCCCGCCCCACCTCCCCACCGCGCCCGCCCGGCCACCTCCCCACCGCGCCCGCCCGGCCACCTCCCCACCGCGCCCGCCCGGCCACCTCCCCACCGCGCCCGCCCGGCCACCTCCCCACCGCGCCCGCCCGGCCACCTCCCCACCGCGCCCGCCCGGCCACCTCCCCACCGCGCCCGCCCGGCCTCCTCCCCACCGCGCCCGCCCGGCCTCCTCCCCTTGACTCCCTTACCCCAACGGCGTTACCATAACTTTAACCCCCTCCCAGGGGGTATGGGTCACTACGGAGGATCAACCATGCTGCCCAACACTAAATCAGAGGCCCTTAAACGCCTCAACTACATCGAAGGCCACCTCTCCGGCGTCAAACGTATGCTGGACGACGACAAATACTGCGTCGATATCCTCAAACAGACCTTCGCCATCCGCCGTTCTATTGAAAAAGTAGAGACCCTCCTCTTGGAGGGCCACCTCCAGACCTGCGTCGTGGATGGCGTTAGAGAAGGCCGCGACAAGGAGGTTCTAGGCGAGTTGCTCCAACTCTACACCCTATCCAACCGCTAACCCCGCGCCCGCTGCATTAACCTGCCCCCTTCCTACCTTTATATAGAGACCACAGCACCATGGACAACCAACCCTCCGGCAAACCGGTAAAACTCCTCCTCCCCATCTCCGGCATGACCTGCGCCGCCTGCGTTGGGACCGTGGAGAAGGCCCTCCGTAGCGCCCCCGGCGTTGCCGCCGCCGTGGTCAACCTCGCCACCGAGCGCGCCACCGTGGAGCTAGATCCCGGCGTCACCCCCGCCCTCGGACCCTTGGTCACAGCCGTCCGCCAGTCCGGCTACAACGTATCCGGCCAGAAAACCACCCTGGACATTGGCGGCATGACCTGCGCCGCCTGCGTTGGCACCGTGGAGAAGGCCCTCTCCCAACCCTCCGGCGTCCTCTCCGCCCAGGTCAACCTCGCCACCGAGCGTGCCGTCGTGGAGCACATTCCCGGCGTCGTCTCCCCAGACCAGCTCGTCCGCTCCGTGGAGAGCGCCGGCTACACCGCCCGCCTCCACTCTGACGCCTCCAACGCCCAGGAGATCGAGCGGCTCTCCCGCACCCGGGAGCTGGACCTCCTTAAACGTAAATTTACCTTCGCCGCCCTGGGAGGCGTCCTCCTCTTCCTCGGCAGCTTTGACGGCTTCCCATGGGTGGGCAACCTCATGGACCGTACCTACTACCTATTCGTCCTCTGGGCATTGGCTACCCCCGTCCAGTTCTGGGCCGGCTCAATCTTCTACCGCTCCGGCCTGGGCGCCCTCCGCCACCGCACCGCCAACATGCACACCCTCATCGCCCTCGGCACCTCCACCGCCTACCTCTTCAGCGTCGCCATCGTCCTCATCCGCACCGTCGGCTCTGACGCCCTCACCGTTCCCGGTGTCGAAAGGGCCGTCTACTTCGATACCTCCGCCATCATCATCGCCCTCGTCCTCCTTGGCCGATACCTGGAGGCCCGTGCTCGAAGCCAGACCTCCGCCGCCATACGGCGCCTCATGGAGCTCCGCCCCGATACCGCCCGCCTCTTCCGCGACGGTGTAGAGACAGTCGTTCCCGTTGACCAGGTGGCCCCCGGCGACCTGCTCCTTGTCCGCCCCGGCGAACGCGTCCCCGTCGACGGCCTGGTCGTCGAGGGCTACTCCTCCGTTGACCAGTCTATGATCACCGGCGAAAGCATGCCCGCCGAAATGACCGAAGGTTCAACCCTTTACGGCGCCACCATCAACCAGACCGGCCTCCTCAAATTCCAGGCCACCCGCGTGGGCAACGACACCACCCTTGCCCAGATCATCCGTCTTGTCGAAGAAGCCCAGGGCTCCAAGGTCCCCATCCAGCGCCTCGCTGACCTGATCGCCGCCTATTTCGTCCCGTCTATCATCGCCGTGGCCCTCGGCGCCTTCCTCTTGTGGCTCGCCGTCGGCCCCTCCCCCGCCCTCACTTACGCCCTCCTCACCTTCGTCGCCGTCCTTATTATCGCCTGCCCCTGCGCCCTGGGTCTGGCCACCCCCACCGCCGTGATGGTCGGCACCGGCAAGGGCGCAGAAATGGGCGTCCTCATCCGCAACGCCGAGGCCCTGGAGAAGGCCCATAAGGTCGATAGCATAGTCCTGGATAAGACCGGCACCCTTACCAGGGGGCAACCCGCCGTTACAGACCTCCTGCCGCTGGAGCTAGACTCCCAGGCCCTCCTCCGCCTCGCCGCCTCCGCCGAGGCCGGCTCCGAGCACCCCCTCGGCGAGGCCATCGTCCGCAAAGCTCAAGAAGACGGCGTCACCCTGTCCCAGGCCAGTGACTTTCAGGCCGTGCCCGGGCAGGGCGTCACCGCCCTGGTGGACGGCAACCCGCTGCTCCTGGGCAACCTCGCCTTCATGCAGACCCACGGCATCCACCTCAACGGCATGGCCCGCCGCGCCCAGGAGCTGGCCGCCCAGGGCAAGACCCCCATGTTCGTCGCCGCCTCCGGACGCCTGGCCGGCGTCATCGCCCTGGCAGATACCCTCAAGCCCGGCGCCGTCGAGGCCGTCCAACAACTAAAGGACCTGGGCCTGGAAGTCATCATCCTCACCGGTGACAACCGGCAAGTCGCCAACGCCGTGGCCGAACAGCTCGGCGTCCACCGCGTATTCGCCGAGGTCCTCCCTCAGGACAAGGCCGCCACCGTCGCCTCCCTTCAGCGGGAGGGCAAACGCGTCGCCATGGCCGGCGACGGGATCAACGACGCTCCCGCCCTCACCCAGGCCGACGTTGGAATCGCCATGGGCACCGGCGCCGACATCGCCATGGATTCCGCCGACGTCGTCCTCATGCGCGGCGACCTTCACCGCATCTCCGCCATCTTCACCCTCAGCCGCGCCACCATCAAGGTTATCAAGCAGAACCTCTTCTGGGCCTTCTTCTATAATGTAGCTTTGGTGCCCATCGCCGCTGGCGTCTTCTACCCCCTCTTCAGCCACACCGGCGGCGTCCCCGGGGGCCTGGAGTTCTTCTTCGGTGAGCAGGGCTTCCTCAATCCCGTCCTGGCCGCCCTGGCCATGGCCTTCAGCTCCGTCAGCGTCGTATCCAACTCCCTCAGACTAAGGAGGCTAAAGCTTACCTAATGATCCTCAAGCGAATCGGAAACCTATTCGGTTCCGGCGGTGGAGGCGCCATCGCCATAGACCCCATCTGCAAAATGGAGGTGGATATCTCCAACCCCCCCGGCGGCCGGTCGGACTACCAGGGCGTCACCTACTACTTCTGCGCCCCAGGCTGCAAGCGCACCTTCGAAGAGTCCCCAGAACAATACCTCCCATCCCCCTGACCCGCCCCTCCGCCTCCCCGTGATTCCCCCCGAAAACAACTTCCGTCCTACCATTCCAACCCGCTCATCCTGAGGCTCTCGAAGGACGATCCCATACCGCATTCCGCCCCCCACCATGTCATTCTGAGTCCGCCCGTGAAGATCGAAGAATCTGGGTGTGGTGGGAGAGCATATCCAACCCTGGCGCCCGCTTCGGATTCCAATCCTCAATTTCCATCCCAGGTGGTGCCTCTGGCAACCGGCATGCGGGATTCCTATGAAAATAACAAATCTCTCTCCCCCTATCTAACGGGAGATTAAAAGGGGCTGCGCACGCCACTCCCTTTTCACCCCTCAACAGCACCCACCCCAACCCCCACGCGGGATTTCCACAAACCCACCTGGTTTGAAACCTTTTTCACTAACGTCTACAATAAATACAGGCTATTAGCCACATACCCCCGGAGGCAATTCCCCTTGACCCAGATCGATCTACCAGAAATCATCGTCTACACTCACCCCGATTGCTCCTACTCCACCGCCGTCAAGATCGACTACGCGAACCAGGGCATCGAGTTCAAGGAGATCGATATCTCCATCCATCCTGAGGCCATCCCTGAGCTGGAGCGGCTCGCCGGCGGCGAGCGCATAACTCCGGTCATCGTTATCGGGGACGAAGTCACCATCGGCTTCAACGGCATCGGTTGAAGCTTTTAGCCTCGGGCCGTCGGCCCGATCCAACCCATCGAACTCTCAGCCACTCCAACCCTCGCACCCTAAACCTCGGATCATAGGCGTTTTGTGCCCATTGACACCGTAACCTAACCCACCTAGTATCGAAACTAGGACCCACCGCGGCCCGGTGGTGTAGTGGTTAACATGTCGGCCTGTCAAGCCGAAGATCAGGGGTTCAAATCCCCTCCGGGTCGCCAGATATTTCCCTGTTCTGCTTTCACCTACCGCCAACTTAGGTTCCTGCACGGAGACACTTACCGGCGTTATAGACAGATCATCCGGCATAAGTTCGGGGTTGAATCTAGGATGGCAGGCGACTCAGAGATACAGCCCTGATACTACAGGATGTGTGTCCGGGCACGGCAATGTCAACGAAAGTATATTTCCAACCAGTGCCAATCACCCTAACTGAGCTTCCAACCCGCTCATCCTGAGGCCCTCGAAGGACGAGCCCATACCGCATCCCGTCCGACCAAAGTAACGAATGGGCGTTACCAACCGCCCTTGATAACGCTCCGCTACGTCACTACTCTGGACCTGTCCAAGTAAATTCTCCGGTGAGCGGTTTCGGCTGGTTAGCACAAACGCATTTAAGCCTGGCATCCTGCTCGCCGCGACGGCGGTCTTCCTGCTTCTTGGCCTGGCCTGCGCCGCCTCGAATTCCGGTCCATTGCAGACCTCCACGCCACCGTCTGAGCCAACTGACGCCCCTACTTCTACGCCAACTCCCACCCCCACGCTCCAGCCTACCCCGGCTTTCACCCCGGCGCCTGTTTCCACCGTCTCCGCAACAGCCAGCCCAGAGGAACTGCTAGAGTTGGGTGTAGCCCTGGAAGACGCCGGCTTGATCGAGGATGCCCTCGCTCACTATGACCAGGCCATCCTCCTGGACCCCCGGTTCGCCCTCGCCTACATCAATCGAGGCAATGTCTATGACACCCTGGGCCAATCGCAGCGGGCCATAGAGGACTACGGCGAGGCCATCCGGCTGGACCCCCAGGTCCCCTTGGCTTACTACAACCGAGGCGTCGCCTATGACAATTTGGGCCAGTATCAGCGGGCCATTGAAGACTATGACGAGGCCACTCGGCTGGACCCCCAGTACGTCCCGGCTTTCTCCAACCGTGGCGTCGCCTATGACAATTTGGGCCAACACCAACGGGCCATCCAGGACCAGGACGAGGCCATCCGGCTGGACCCCCAGCTTGCCCAGAGCTACATCAACCGAGGCAACTCCTACAGCAACCTGGGCCAATACCAGCGCGCCGTCGAGGGCCTGGACGAAGCCATCCGGCTAGGCCCTCAGTTCCCTCCAGCCTACTACAACCGAGGCGTCGCCTATGGCAACCTGGGCCAATACCAGCGGGCCACCGAGGACTATGACGAAGCCATTCGGCTGGACCCTGGCTACGCCCAGGCCTACAACAACCGTGGCGCCGCCTATGGCAACCTGGGCCAGACCCAGCGGGCCATCGAGGACTACAACCAGTCCGTCCGGATGGACCCGCTCTTTGCCCTGGCATTCTTCAATCGCGGTGTCGTCTACGCCAACTTGGCCGAATACCAGCAGGCCATAGCCGACTATGACGAAGCCATCCGGCTGGACCCCCAATACGCCCCGGCGTTCTTCAACCGTGGCGTGGTCTACGGCAACCTGGGCCAACCCCAAAGCGCCATTCAGGACTATGGCGAGGCCATCCGGCTGGACCCCCAGGATGGAGTCGCCTACGCTAATCGCGCCATCGCCCACACTGTCCTGCGTATGGACGTGGAGGCCCAGCGAGACATTGAGCAGGCGGTGAAGCTGGGAGTTGACCGAATTCAGCTTGAAACGTTAGTTGAGGAAGCAAAAAAGCAACGCTGATTTCGTCTGGACGGCCTCGTAACGCTCACTCCAACGGGCATCATCCGCCACTGTTCTCACGACACCCAACGTCCGCCCAAATCGCCACCGCGTCATCCACCTGCGGTACTGTCATTGGCTTGACAACTACGACTCCGCAGAATTATAGTTGAAATTCATGGTGACCGCATCGCGTGGGAAGGTAACTGGTCTTGCGTAAGAATCTCACAATCGGACTCGTACTTGGCGTCATCGCCATATTCGCCATCGTAGGTACCGGCGTCTCCCTGGCCGGCACGGCTGACGTCAACGCCCTGCCGGGGCTCAAGGGCACGGCCACCCTGCAGCGGGCTGCTGGTAGCCATGGCGGGAACCTCGGGTTTGGCCACGTTCAGGTCATACCCAACTTGAACCCTGCGTCTGAATTCGAACACTCCGGCGCTTTCTGCCCCACCAAATAGCAAATATCTAACAGGTAAAGTCATAAAGAGGACCCGGTGAAACCCGGGTCCTCTTTCTTTTCCGTCGCATTCGCGGTCAGCCGAGTCCTGGACGCCCGCCTCCCCCGCTGACACCCACACCGCGCCATAAACCCTTGGCGTCCTGGCGCCTCGTCCGCATGTAGCGCTGTTCCCCGTGGAAGCTTACTGGCTACGCCCGCACCGGGGCCCTGGGACCCTGCGCCGCTGCCTCCGGCAACACCGGCTTCTTCGCGAACAGAAACAGCGCCCCGCTAAGCGCCCCCAGGCTACCCAGAATTATGAACGACAGCGTGTAGCTGCCTCGTGTATCAAACATGCGGGCCGCCATCAGAGGCGCCAGCACCATCGCCCCGTATAGTGGCACCATCGAAATCCCTGTGATCGTCGCGAAGGCCCGTTGCCCGAAGTAATCGCCACGAATCGCCGTCGTTATTGCCACCCGCCCACCGAACCCAATGCCAAATAGCACCGCGAATATGAGCGCCATCGCTACGTTGTTCGCGAACGCCCCGGTGATAAATCCCACCGCCTGGATACTACAGAAGATAAATAGTCCTGCGTTCTTCGGAATGCGGTCGCCCACGTACCCTCCTACCAGCAGAAACACCGCGGCCACCGCCATCACCACTGACCAGAGGTAGGCCGCCGTCTGCAGCGACAGACCCTGGTCGGTGAGCATCGGGACGAAATGAACAATCAAGGTCCCAATCAGCATCGAGGAGAGGGCGTGGCCGAACGCGATCAACCAGAAAGCCCGAGTGCGCATCGCCTGCTTAACGGTGAAACTTGGCTGGTACGCCATGGCGGCCCTGCCGCGGCCCCGGCGACCCGGTGCGGCGGCTCCAGACGAAGCGTCGCCGGAAGTCTTCCCACCTGACGCCTGACCGCCCTGACCTGGTCTGTTGCGGATGAACGCGTAAGAAGGCAACGCCACGGCCAGAAAAACCACCCCAATCCCCAGCGCCGTAGCCCTCCATTCCAGGTGACCGGGGGTCAGCGCCCAGGCCAGCACTGGGGCCAGCAGCAGACCCCCCACGAACTGCCCTTCCCCGGCAATCGCCATCGCCTTAACCCGGTCCGCCACAAACCAGTTATTAATCGCTGCCATCATCGGCAGCCACACCCCCGCCGCCGATCCCAGCATGATCATCGCGAAGGAGATATAGAAAATCGGGAGATTCGTCGTCCGGCTGAATAAGATGAAACCCAGGCCAATGACGATGAGACCAATGAGCACCATCCGGTTGGCGCCCAGCCGGTCAATGAACATCCCAATTAGCGGGCCAAGCAGACTCCCCTCAAGCTGTGCCAGCGAAAAGGCGCCCGTAAGCTGCGTGCGGCTCCAGCCAAATTGCACCTCCAGCGTTTTGACCCACAAGCCGGTGCCGTACCAGATAGTCCCGCTGGCCAGACTCATCAGCAACAGCGTCAGACCCACCAGCTTCCAGCCGTAAAACACGTCCCTATACCGTTGCACCTGTCTGGCTATCAGCGCATCTACTGCCACGGGTTGCGTCCGGTCGGATTCTCGACCTTTCCCTCGTTGGTTGCAGGTATGATCACCGGCCCAGTATGGCGATAGCCACCCGGCCCGGTCTAGCCCGATGCGCAACCTCGCCGCAACCCGTCTCGCTCCCCTCTTCCGTCCCTGCTCCCCCTCTGGGCGCTCTCCACAGTTCCCGCAAATGGCGCGGATACCTGCATGGTGCTCGGCAACGGCAACCACGTTACTGTGTCGTCCAAAGCCGTCGAGCACATAGAGCCCGTCGGCGCCTCGCCTAGAGCCCGCACCGCCCGTTCACCTTCCCATCCCTATGCGGACACCAACCCTCCTGTTCAACTGTCCTGCGTATCGTTGCCCTGGTGCTCCTTTACCCCACCCCCACCACCCTCATCCCAGCCCCAGGCTTCACCTCAAAACGCGCCGTACCATTGGACGCCGATTGCTCCTCCCCCGCCTTCAGCACCTGAATCGTTCCCGCCAGGTTTGACCCCTGACCAACCCTCTTAAGGCTGACGTGCATATCGCACCGGTCACCCAACTGGTCCAGCACCGGAGCTTCAATTCCCTCGCCGTCCGCCGAAAGCACCACCGTTCGGCCGGCATCGCACAGCTCCCGGTACAGCGATAAGAATCGCAACCCATCATCTGACCGCCCAGCAGCCAGCAGCCCCATAACCCCGTCCACCACCACCACCTCGAACCCTTCCGGCAGCTTTTCAATCTGCCCCGTCAGAAACTCTCGGTATTGCTCCGCGCCCAACTCCACCCGCCACGGTTCCAGCGGAACAACCCTTAGCTTCTCCAACCCCAGAAAGTTGGACACCCCCATCCCCAGCGCCCCCATTCCCACGGTCAGCTCCTTTACCGTTCCGTGGGAAGTGAAATACGCCACCCCGTGGCCCAACGCCAGCCCCCCAAACGCCATGTGCTGGCACAACACGCTCCCCACCGCTTATCCCCCACCCTCTACAAACGTCACCGTGCCCAGCGGGACCCCGCCCCGGAACTGCTGGCCCAGGTCAAGCCGCATCTCTTTGGTGCCAATCAGTCCCCCGGGCTGCCCACGCTTCTCAGGTTTCGCATCGCTGGAGCCCCTCCCCTGCTCAGTGCCTGCCTTACCCTGTTCTCCGCCCCTCACCTTTGCCTCCCGCAGCGCCACGTTAACCGCCGGGACGATCAGCCCCGGGTCGAACCGCTTCGAAAGGTAGTGCTTAACCCCTAGCCGGTTTCCCGCCGCCTCCCCCTGCCACGCCGGCATCGCCGTCAGCAGAATCACTGGCACATCCCGCGTCGCGGCATCCTCCCTCAGCCTCTCCAGCACATGGAAGCCGTCCATCACCGGCATCCAAACGTCCAGCGGCACCACGTCCGGGCGTTCCCTCGTCACCATCTCCAGCCCCCGTCCTCCGTCCTCCGCGCTTACCACGTCAAATCCACCGTCCACCAGCGTGTCCACCAGCAAGTCCCGAATATCTGCCTCGTCTTCCACAACCAGCACCTTGGTCATACCAACCTGCCTTCATCCCCTCGTAAATAGAAACAGCGCCTTTGAAAGACACCCTGCCAGGGAGAGTCCAGAGAGGGCGCACCCTCTCTGGCGGGAGTCTGAGGGTGTCCCTCAGAAATACTTTAATAACCATCCTGGGCGGGTGGGTGGGAGCCACCGACCTTCGATTCGTAGCCCTTAGGAGCGTCCAACCTTCGCTCTAGCCGAGCGGCGCCGAAATAATTCGTCCTGCTTACAGTTGGAAGCCCCTAGCCTAAAATGTTCATTCCTGATCGTACCCGCCGCAACCGGCATGTGGGGTCCCCTCGAAGGTAACACCGCCGTTCCCGGCTACACCCTCTCCCCGGCTCAAACCATTCCGTTCGATTGGCCCGGCGAGTCCGCCGCAGGCAGGATGAACCCGAACGTGCTGCCTTCCCCCTCCTCGCTGCTCACCCACATCCTCCCCCCGTGCGCTTCAACCAGATGCCTCGTGATGAAAAGCCCCAGCCCGGTGCCCGATTCTTCCCTGGTCCAACTATTGTTCACCCGGAAGAACTTCTTGAACAGCATCGTCTGGTCACCTTTCGATATCCCAATCCCCGTGTCCGAGACCTCTACTTGCACAACGCCCCTCTTCCGTTTGGCCCTGACTTTCACCGTCGCTTCCGCCCCCGAGTACTTGCAGGCGTTGCTTAGTAGGTTGCCCAATATCTGGCAGAACCGCAGCCGGTCCGCCTTGACCTTCCCTAGACCCGCCGGTATGCTCACCTCTACCCGGCTACCTTTCCCCTCTAGCCGCACCTTCATCGAATCTAATACCTCGGCAACTGCCTCCTTAACGTCCAGCTCCCCAATCTCCAGCTCCATCGTGCCCGCCTCTATCCTGGAGATGTCCAGCAGGTCATCAATCAGCAGCTTCAACCTGTGGGAGTTCCTCTTCGCCGTTTCCAAGTACCTTTGCTGCCGGTCGTTCAGCGGCCCCACCGCCTCCTGTTGCAACAGCCTCTCTATGTAGCCCATCACGCTGGTAAGCGGCGTCTTTAGCTCATGCGACACCGTGGACAGGATCTGATTCTTGGCCACCGAAGTCTCTTCCAGCTCTCGGTTTTTCTCCCCAAGCTCCTCATTGGAGCGTTGCAGCTCCACCAGCAGCTTGCGGTTCTCCACCAGCAGACGCCGCTGCGCCAGCGCGTTTCTAACGCTCCCGAACAGCGCCCTCATGTCCAGCGACTTCACGTGGTAGGCGAACGCCCCACGGTTCACCGATTGAATGGCCGTCTCCACAGAGGCATAGCCCGTCATCAGGATGAACGCCGTGTCTGAGCTTCTCTTTTTCAGCGCCGATAGTATCTCCAGCCCGCTGGTGTCCGGCAGCTTCAGGTCCGAGACCACCACGTCAATCGAAGTCTCCTCCAGCAGCTCCAAGGCCGTGGTGCCGTCCCGGCACTTGAAGACCTGGTACCCCTCTTCCTCCAGGATGGCGGACAGCGTCTCCCGCATTCCCCGGTCGTCATCCACCACCAGCACCCTCTGAGCGTCGCTCATCGCTGCCGCTCCGGCTTGTTTCCCAGTCAACTGCGCGGACTTCATCCACTGATTCTAGGGGCGACCTCGAAGGTATACGTAGCGAGGATTCCCTTTGCTTCCATTGGCGCCTGACCTTACCCCACCCCAGGGTTTTCCCCAGGGCCACCGCCCTACCTCACCCCTTCGCCCACCACCCCGTCATCCTGCGACGCTGGGAGTTTTTGAATTCTGTCGCACTTTCAGCATCACTTTGTCGCCCACTGAGCGCCTGCATAAGTAATGTCATTCCTATGAAAATAGCACCGTCCCTACTCTGCCTGCGCCTACCAAGGGGGAGTGCAGAGGGGCACAGCCCTTCTGCCGGGAGTCTGAGGATGTCCCTCAGAAATTAAACCTCACTGGGTGGTCGTGGGTGGGCGCCACCAACCTGTGATTCGCAACCCTTCCTAGAGCCGCTACCCTCCACAATGGCCAGTCTCCCCGGAAAACGCACCTCTCGTTCCTAGAAGTGCGTCTGGTCAGGGGGAGTGCAGAGGGGCACAGCCCCTCTGGCGGGAGTCTGAGGGTGTCCCTCAGAAATTCGTTTCTTAAACCTTCCGGGGCGGGACGGTGGGAACCACCAACCTGTGATTTGCAATCATTTTGTAGTAGCTTTACCGGACGCCATGGATGATAGCCGCCACTCTTTTTTCATCCTTCCTGGTGCTGGACGCCAACATGATGGATTCCTATGAAAATAGCTTCCCAGGCCTCCTGCCCGCTCATCCAGAGAGGCTGTGGATTTCGGTCATCTTCCGCATTGTCGGCCTCGGATCTCGCACCTGAAGCGTCCGCATAAACCATGCCATTCCGAGTCCGTGCGTGCGGATCGAGGAATCTGTGTGGCGCGGTGACGAGCGTGCCCGGCCCTCGCCTCTGCTTCTACTACCAACCTGCCCTCGCACCGCCCGCTCAACACCGCTAAGCTGCCGAATCCAGACCCGCCCTCAACTGGCTGATGAAATTCGGGAGTGCACAGGGGCGAAGCCCCTTTGCCGGTCCGCCTGTGGCAGATGAAGGACACCCTCAGATATTAATTCTGACCCCTTCCTGGATAGTAAGGCGGCCAGGCCGAAGACTCGCGGCAAAGTCGGAGGGGATCGTCGAAAGGGTTTTCCAGCCTCGCCCTTATCAGCCGCCTGACCTCTACCCCAGCGCCTCCTTTAAACGGCGGACCGTTTACAGGTGCTCTCCTGCCGACCCAAACCCGCATCGCATCGTATTCAAGCTCACGTGCGTCTCCCCCGCTGACTCACGCACCGCCCCCTACCGCCGTCGTCGGAAAAATCACCCCCAGCCTTCATATCCCTTCACTCCTCTCAGCCAACCCTGTCATCTCGGCGCTCACCTCCCACAGCTGCGCCGCCGCCGCACCGTCGCGAGACGCCGCCGACGATGCCACCGCCTTACAGTCGTCGTAGTATCCCCCCGTCTTCCCCTCCACCTCCGGCGACGCCGCCAGGTACACGCACGTCTTCGCCCCTTCCGGCGGGCTCATCCCCCTCCACCTCACCAGAGACGTCACCGCCTTCCCCAACACCCCGTTGTTCGAAAATAGATTCGTCGAAACCAGACCGGGATGCAGCGCGTTCACCGTCACTCCGGTCCCCTCTAGGCGGCGCGCCAGCTCATACGTGAACAGCACGTTCCCCAGCTTGGACAACCGGTACGCCCTCGACCCGAAACGGTACCGCTTACGGCACTCCAGGTCCCCAAAGTCCATCGCGGTATTCTCGTGCGCCTTAGACGATACGTTGGCAATCCGCGCCGGCACGCTGGAACGCAGCCTGTCCAGCAGCAACGACGTTAGCAGGAAATAGCTCAGGTGGTTCAACGTGAAAGTCATCTCTATCCCGTCCGCGCTCGCCCTCCTCGATGCGAATATCCCTCCCGCGTTGTTCACCAACACGTCCAACCGCTGGTGCCTCTCCTTGAACTCCTCTGCTAGCCGCCTCACTTCCGCCTGCGACGACAAGTCCGCCAGCATAAACTCCACTGACTCGTTTCCCGTCTCGCGCCGTATCTCCTCCACCGTGGCCGTGGCCCGCTCCCGGCTGCGCCCCGCCACCACCACAGTTGCCCCAAGGCGCGCCAACTCCCGGGCCGTCTCCTTCCCAATGCCGGACGTAGCGCCCGTAACCATGCATACCTTCCCTTGCATCCCTGTCATAACTGCTTGCTCCGCTAGACTTCACACGACTGCCCAACCGGCTTTCCGCCAATAACCTACCACGTTATCCCACCACGCGCCCCAGCTTCGGCCCCTTCATCCTGGCATGCCCTCGAATTAAACCTTCGGCCTTCATTGTCCCGCTCATCCTGAGGCGCTCGAAGGAGAGCGGGAGATCCAACCCTGGATATTCAGCCCTGTGCGATGCCGGTCTCAACCGCCACGGCTGATTGCCTCGAATAAAACTGCTCGCCTCCCTCTGTAATAGCGCTCCCACCGCAATATCAATACCAACCACATAGGAGAGTGCAGGGAATCTGGGGTCCCTGACGGAGTCTGAGGGTGTCCCTCAGAAATTAAACCTCACTGGGTGGTCGTGGGTGGGCATCACCAACCTGTGATTCGCAACCCTCTCTACGTGTCCAACCGTCGCGCCCACTATCACCGTCCCAAAATTGGTTGCCATGTCTCCGTGGCGCGCTACCAGCGGATGACAGTGTGGCCAGCATATCGTACCCTTTTACCGGGCGGCGATGCCCCGCACCCCCTCTCCCCCACCCCTCCTCCCCCACCCCGCGTTGGCGGGCCAAAGGCCCGCCAACCGCCGCCCGTTCCCCACCAACCGCCGCCCGTTCCCCACCAACCGCCGCCCGTTCCCCACCAACCGCCGCCCATTTCCCCTCCCTATCCGCCACCTCCCCCCAAACCCCTCCCCTGCGCTACACTACCCTCCATCTCCGGCGTCCTCCGGACCCTGAGGCAACCACTCGAAGGGGTGAACAAGATGAAAATAGACGTCCACGCCCACTACATCCCCGAAGCCTGCCTCGACCTGCAAGGCGACGGTCCGGAGCCCGCCTCCCTCGTTGGTGACATAACCAACTTGGATAAGCGACTCGCCGACATGGATGCCATGGGCGTCGATATCCAGATAATGTCGCCCTGGCTCGGCTTCCTTAGCCGGGACCTCCCCACCGCCGTCCGCCACAACAACGCCATGGCCCAGACCGTTCAGTCTCACCCCGGCCGGTTCCACGGCCTCGCCGCCGTGCCCCTCCATACCCCGCCCCAGGCTGCCGCGGAGCTGGAGCGTGCCGTCAAAACCCTCGGCCTCCGTGGCGTCGAAATCGGCAGCAACATCGATGGCACGAACCTCGACGATCCGTCCCTGGCCCCCTTCTACGCCAAGCTCCAGGAGCTAGACTTCCCCGTCTTCATCCACCCCGTAAACGTCCTCGGCCTGGACCGCCTCGGCGGCTACTACCTTCGTAACCTATTGGGTAATCCCACCGATACCGCTGTCGCCGTCGCCAGCCTAATCTTCGGCGGCGTCCTAAAAGAATTTCCTCGCCTCAAGTTTTACCTGGCCCACGGCGGCGGTAGCTGCGCCTTCGTCCGGGGCCGCTGGGACCACGGCTGGAAGGCCCGCCCGGAGGCCAAGCTCCACATCCAGCGCCCTCCCAGCGAATACTTCAAGCTCCTCTACTTCGATACCCTCACCCACTCCGGCCCCGCCCTCAACTACCTCGCCGAGACCGCCGGTGCTGAGCGCGTAATGCTCGGCACCGACTACCCCTTCGACATGGGCGACTACCACCCCGTCAACACCATCGCCTCCCTACCCCACCTCTCCGACGCCCAGCGGGAACTCATCTACGGCGGCAACGCCTCCCGCCTCTTCAACCTCTGAACAGGCTGCTGGCTACTCGATCTCCGTCTCTCCGGAGACTGTGTTCCCGGACACCACCGGTTTCCTCACCCCTGAGATCTTCAGGTCCCCGCCAATCGTGTTGTCCGTCACCGTCGCGCTCTTCGAGTCATTTATTTTCACGTCACCGGTTATCGTATTACCGGTAATAGCTATGGTCTGGCTCTCTTCGAGTTTCACGTCACCGTTAATCGTGCTACCTGGTCCAATTTTCACCGTGCCGCTGTTCTTGCCCTTAACGTCTCCCCCAATCTGACTGCCACCCGTCACCAGTAGTTGCGGCGCCCCTTCCGCCTTCACCCCGCCACCTGTTGTGCTGGACCTCAGCGACATGCTGATCAGCTCTATCTTTATGCTCCCCCCTACTTCGCTATCATCAATCCGGATGTGAGGACTGGTTTTCGGCCCCAACTCTTTCGCCTTTGGACCGGTCCCAGTCACGTTTCCGTCAACCTGGCTGCTCGTCAGGTCCATGCTGAGTATCTCCGTGTCAAACACCGCGCCTTTCAGGTCCATGCTCAGAATTTCCGTCTGCCAGTTGCCGCCCACGCGTGAGCCGCTCAGGTCCATGCTGAGTATCTCCGTGTCAAACACCGCGCCCTTTAAGTCCATGCTCAGAATTTCCGTCTGCCAGTTGCCGCCGACGCGTGAGCCACTCAGGTCCATGCTGAGTATCTCCGTGTCAAACACCGCGCCTTTCAGGTCCATGCTCAGAATTTCCGTCTGCCAGTCTCCGCTGACGCGTGAGCCACTCAGGTCCATACTGAGTATCTCCGTGTCAATCGTCGCGCTGCTCAAGTCCATGCTCACAATTTCCGTATGCCAGTCTCCGCCGACGCGTGAGCCACTCAGGTCCATGCTGAGTATCTCCGTGTCAATCGTCGCTCTGCTCAAGTCCATGCTCACAATTTCCGTATGCCAGTCTCCGCCGACGCGTGAGCCACTCAGGTCCATGCTGAGTATCTCCGTGTCAATCGTCGCGCTGCTCAGGTCCATGCTCACAATTTCCGTATGCCAGTTTCCGCCCACCTGCGCCCTACTCAGATCCATGCTGAGTATCTTCTTGTCGATAGTGGCGCCCTTCAGGTCCATGCTCAACATTTCCGTATGCCAGTTTCCACTGACGCGCGCGCCGCTCAGATCCATGCTGAGTATCTCCGTGTCAATCGTGGCGCTCTTCAAGTCCATGCTCAGAATTTCCGTCTGCCAGTTCCCGCCCACCTGCGCCCTACTCAGGTCCATGCTGAGTATCTCCGTCTCAATCGTCGCGCTGCTCAAGTCCATGCTCAGAATTTCCGTCTCCACGTTCCCGCTCACCCGCGTGTCGCTCAGGTCCATGCTGAGGATTTCGGTCTCAATCGTCGCGCCGCTCAAATCCATGCTCAGAATTTCCGTCTCCACGTTCCCGCTCACCCGCGACCCGCTCAGGTCCATGCTGAGCATCTCCGTGTCAATCCTGGTGCCGCTCAAGTCCATGCTCAGTATTTCCGTCTGCCAGCTCCCGCCCACCCGTGAGCCGCTCAGGTCCATGCTCAACATCTCGGTCTGCACCTTGCGGCTGCTCAAGTCCATGCTCAAGATTTCGGTCCGTACGTTCCCGGATATGCCCGCATTGTTCACCAGGATGTCTATCCTTCCGAACTCCGGGAACACGTCCAGGTCTCCGTTTAGCGTGCTGTTCCGTAGCTCCGCGTACACCGTTGTTATATGAGTAGAGCGAATAATTAGGCCCCCGTTAATCTCAGACCCCTCCTCCACCAACAAAAAGGAGCCGCTCTCTACTGTTAATACACCGTTAATCGTACTGCTCCCTGTTATGAGGAGGTTCCCGCCGCCGACACTAACGTTGTCAGTCACCGTCGCCCCATTGCGAATCGTCAGCGTCTCCCCCGGCCCCACCACCAGGTCGCCGGAAGCATCGGCCTCAATTACCGTGCCATCCGCTATCTTGACGATGTTTTTCGCCACTGCGCTTCTCGACCTTGAGTCCAGCGCCACCGTAAAGGTCACCAGGTCTCCCACGACCGTATCTCGAGGCAGCGGCTCCGTGAAGCTAACCGCGCCGCCGGGGCTAATTCCCTCCTCACCCGGTCCCCCACCCTCTGTGACAACAATAGTTCCAGCGCCGTCGTATCCGCTGTCCGATTTGATAATCCCCTTCGCTGGGGCCGCCAGCGCCGTCGCCGGCGCCATCGACACCAGGACCACCAGCCCAACCAGCAGCGCGATCAAAATCTTCTTGCTCATACAGTCTCTCTTACCCCTGACGAACTAGGCGCTCAGTATACACTCCGGCGGCAACGCCTCCCGCCTCCTCAACCTCTGATCCCCCTACTCAAACCGCTCCCAAAACGTCAAGTCCTCCCACCTCACCCTCCTCCACTGCCCCGACGACCGCTGCGCCCCTGCAATGGGCCAACCCAGGCACAGCATCATCTCCGGGCTCAACCGCTCCGGCATATTCAGCACCTCCCGGATCGCCGCCTTGCTGAACGACGTCACCGGCCCCGTCCCCAGTCCCAGCGAGTGCGCCGCCAGGATCATATTCTCCGCCGCCGTCCCTACATCTATATACGTCGTATTTTCATGCGAAGGTATCCGGTGCCTGGCAATTTCCTCCAGGTCCCGGCACACAATGATCACCGCCGTCGGACGTTGAAACATCCCCGGCGAGACCATCCGCATCAGCCGCAGCGTCAGCGGGTCCTGCACCGCCACAAACCGGTGCGGTCGACGGTTCCCCGCGCTGGGCGCCCACCTTCCCGCCTCCAGCACCTGCGCCATCACCGCTCTCTCAATCGGCGCATCCGAGAGCCCCCGCATCACCCTCCGGCTCTTAATAACCTCCATCACCTGGTTACTCATGCCGCCCTCCCTTCAATCCCGGACTGCTCCACCAAATGCTTCGCCATCTCGCGGCACAGATCGTCCAGGCTCGATACATACTGTTCGAAACCGGCTCGCCGTAGCGGACGCGGCGCCGGGTTCAGGAACCCTTCCAAGAACGCCCGCCCCTCCGGCGAAACCCGCTCCAGCACGAACCCCTTTAACCTCTCCGCCGCCGTCAGAAGCCGCATCGGCGCGTAGTCCGGCGGCTCGTCCACCTGTATCCGCGCCGCCGTCACCAGAAACGCCAGCAGCTCCATCGCCTCCTCCTCATTCATCACCATAGCTGGGCTCATCTGCTCCTCCTGATCGAAAACTTACCTGGACCACCCAGATTCTACCCTCATCCTCTTGGCGAAGTAACTCCTCCAGCGGCCCACCGCCTGGTTTCGCTGTCCCGGCTTAATTGCTCCATAAGCGCCGTCCCGGTATGGCGCTCAATGTCCATACCCGTCTTCGCCCTCGTTCCACTAATGATGGCCAGCGCCAACAGCCATCTAAATCGAAATATGTGATAATCTGGTATCTCGGCCCCATCCAGGGTCGGCCCAACCAATTCTACCCGGAGGCCACCAACATGCCGCGCATCACCCGCACCGTCGCCTTTCTCGCCCTGCTCATCGCGGCCGTGACCATCCTCGGCGTTCAGTCCATCGCGGCCGGCGGCGCCACAGGAGTCATCCAGACCATCTCCTACGGCTATGGGACCACCGGCACCATCGTCGTCACCGATAACGGCGGCAGCGGTATCATCGCCCCCGGCGACGTCGTGCCATTTAACCAGCCCACCAGGCTCAGCGTCGGCGACTTGGTCAGCTTCGACTTGTCCAGAGAGGGCACTGCCGTAAACCTCGCCTTAATTGCTACGGGCGAACTTCTAACCGGCCCCATCGCCGGCGACGTTCAGGTCCAACCCGGCCAGGTGATAATCATCCAGGGCGGTAACGTCGCCGGTGACATCGACGTGCAGGGCGGCACCGTGGTCATCACCGGCGACTCCGTGGTCCATGGCGACCTGTCAGGCAGCGACGGGGCCTCCATCTTCATCTCGGGCACCTCCCGGGTCGTCCGCAAGATAGACGTCAGAGACAGCTACCTTTCCGTTCGCTCCCCAGAGATATTTGAGGACCGCGTCCTCGCCGAGGGCTACTGCGTCAAGTGCAAGGCTAAGAAAGAGATCCAGGGCCGGGACGCATCCGAGGTAACCATGAAGAACGGTCGCAAAGCCCTCAAAGGCACCTGCCCTACCTGCGGCACCGGCATGTTCAAAATCCTCGGGAAGGCCTGACCCCCCCTAGCTCCCTACCCTGGTGCCCCGCCCGCATGCCTGCCTCAGCAACTCAATCGCTGAAAGCACCGCCAGATAGCTCGTCCGCGGGTTGTCCGGGTGCGGCTGGTTCTCAAACCTCAGCTGCATCGTCCCGAACCCGCCCTTCGCCGTTATCTCGTGTACGTTCCCCGGCGCGCTGGGGTCCGCCACCACCTTCACCTGCGTCCTGTGCGGCCCCAGTCCCGCCAGGCTTCAGCGACGCTGCCACATTCACGTTCGCCGGAAACAGCTTCACCGCCTCCAGCGCCGGGCCCTCGAAAATAACCGTCGGCGCCGTGATCTCCACTCCCTCCCACTCCTTGAATCCCGGCGACCCCGATAGCCCCCGCGGCGGCTTAGTGCTCGTCAGTGTCACCTCCTCCAACGAGTGCGCCGACGCCCGGATCGCGTCCAGCCCTCCAATCGCCCCGGACGGCATTAAAAGAAGCCGACCCTTCTCCCGGGCTACCCCCTCCAGCCGTTCCAGCAACCCCTCATCCAGCAGCGCTCCGGTGCTCATCACCACCAGGTCCTTCCCAGACGCCACCACCGCCTCCGCGCACCCTCGCACCGCCGCCGCCGACGCACATTCCACAACCAGCTCCAGCCCCTCCGCCCCCAAAAACGAGCCCAGGTCCGAATAGTACGGCGCCTTCCCACCCAGCTCCGCCGCCAGCACCCGGCCCCGCTCCTCGTCCTGGTCGAAAAGCGCCACCAACCTTGCTCCGCCCACCTCCCCCGCCTGGACCGCCCGCGCAATATCGCCCCCTATCGAGCCGCACCCCACCAGCCCAACCCCTTTCTTTCCGCTTTCCTTTGTCAACACTTACCCCCTTCCGCCGTCATTCCCTCGGAAATCAAAACTTCGCCCCTTGTAAGACACCTATCAAGGAGGAGTGCAGAGGGGGTTTTCCCTCTCTGCCGGGAGTCTGAGGGTGTCCCTCAGAAAATACCTTTAAAAACCTTCCTGGGCGGGATGGTGGGCATCACCAACCCGTGATTCGCAGTCCACTGTGCTGGCGCAACCCATCGCCATGGCTGACCCCCTCGAAAATCAAAACTTCGCCCCTTATAAGACACCTATTAAGGAGGAGTGCAGAGGGGGTCTTCCCTCTCTGCCGGGAGTCTGAGGGTGTCCCTCAGAAATTACCTTTATAAACCTTCCTGGGCGGGATGGAGGGAACCACCAACCCGTGATTCGCAGACCACTGTGTTGGCGCAACCCATCGCCATGGCTGACCCCCTCGGAAATCAAAGCTTCGCCCCTTATCAGGCACAAATCAAGGAGGAGTGCAGAGGGGGTCTTCCCTCTCTGCCGGGAGTCTGAGGGTGTCCCTCAGAAAATACCTTTAAAAACCTTCCTGGGCAGCATGGAGGGAACCACCAACCCGTGATTCGCAGTCCACTGTGCTGGCGCAACCCATCGCCATGGCTGACCCCCTCGGAAATCAAAGCTTCGCCCCTTATCAGGCACGAAACAAGGAGGAGTGCAGAGGGGGTCTTCCCTCTCTGCCGGGAGTCTGAGGGTGTCCCTCAGAAAATACCTTTAAAAACCTTCCCGGGCGGGATGGCGGGCACCACCAACCCGTGATTCGCAGTCCACTGTGCTGGCGCAACCCATCGCCATGGCTGATAGCTTCCTCTTTCACCGTCAAAGGCCGACTCCTCATCGAGGTCGGGATTACCCCACATCCTCATGCGTGCGGCGGCCTCCGCTGGTTCCACCTCGTCGCCTGCTCGTACGCATGCCCCACCCGCAGCACCGTCGCCTCGTCAAACGGCCTCCCGCCAATCTGCAGCCCCATCGGCAACCCCTTGGCGCTGAATCCGCACGGCACCGATAGCGCCGGCGCGCTGGTCAGATTCCATATCCGTCGAAGTAAGTACCCCTGGGCGCCCGCCTCCTCCTTGCTCCCAATCGGCTGGTCCTCCTTGATCACCTGCGCCGGCGTCCCCGTCGTCGGCGTCAGCAGCACCGAATACCTTTCCAACGCCTCCAGCGTCTCCTCCCTTACCATCGAACGTAGCCGCTGCGCCTTGTAGTACGCCTGCGCCGGTACCAGACTCCCCGCTTGTAGTGCTATCCGGTTGTCGTGCCCGTAGTCCTGCGCCCGTTCCCTTATCCACTGCGAGTGGTTCGCCGCCGTCTCCACCGCCATCAGCACCGAAGAGACCGCCGCCGCGTCCTTCACCAGCGGCAGTGAAACCTCCTCCACCTCCGCTCCCAGCTCCCTCATCACCTCCGCCGCCTTCAGCACCGCGTCCCTCACCTCGGCGTCCACCCCTGCGTCGTCCAGCCCGTCCGTGATCAGCCCTATCCGCATCCCCTGTACGCCGCCTGACAGTCCCGCCCGGTAGTCCGCCACCGGCTTCTTAGACGTGTAACCGTCCTTCGGGTCGCTTCCCGCTATCGCCCCCAGCGTTATCGCCGCGTCCTCTACCGACCGCGACAGCGGTCCCACCGTGTCCATCGACCATAGCCCTCGCATCACCCCGTACCGGCTTACCCGGCCCCAGGTCGGACGTATTCCCGCCAGCCCGCACCACGACGCCGGGAACCGTATCGATCCCCCCGTGTCCTCCCCCAGCGACGTCGCGCACAGGAACGCCGCCGTCGCTGCCCCTGAACCCCCGCTGGACCCGCCCGTGTACCTGTCCAGGTCCCACGGGTTCCTCGGAGTGCTGTACCTGTGCGAAAACCCCGTGATGGCGAACTCCGTCAGATTCGTCTTCCCCACTATCACCGCTCCCGCCTCCCGCAGCCGGGTCACCACCGTGGCGTCCTCCTCCGGCACGAAGTCCTCCAGAATCCGGGACCCTCCCGTCGTCCGCACCCCCTTCGTCCAGAACTGGTCCTTTATCGCCACCGGCACCCCGTGCAGCGGCCCCCGGTACTCCCCCCTCCCAATCGCCTCCTCCGCCTCCCGCGCCTCCCGCATCGCTCCGGCCCGAAACACCGTGATGAACGCGTTCAGCTTGAAGTCCAGGTCGTCAATCCGCCGAAGATACGCCTCCGTCACCTCCACCGGCGATACCTCCCGCCGCTCAATCAGGCCGCCCAGTTCCGCCGCCGAAAGAAACGCCAGTTCACTCCTGTCCATCTCTAAACCTCGCTCTAACTCAGTAGGGGCTTGTGGGGTACCTTGGTTTCCCTTAGGAGAGTGCAGGGAACCTGGGTGGTGCTGCCGGGAGCCTGAGGGTGTCCTCAGAAAAACCTTTAAAAACCTTCCTGGGAGGGACGGTGGGCACCACCAACCTTCAATTCGTAGCCCATTAGAAGTAGCCAACCATCGCCCTGGCTGATTGCCTCAAGATTGTCACCCAGTTCCCTCCTGTCCTCATCCCTGCAAATTGCGACTGTCATTGCCTCGATAATAGTACCAACTGTGCGTTAAGTAGCCTCAAGACGGGAAGTGCAGAGGGGCAGAGCCCTTCTGCCGGGAGCCTGAGGGTGTCCCTCAGAAAAACCTTTAAAAACCTTCCTGGGCGGGATGGTGGGCACCACCAACCTTCAATTTGGAGCCCATTAGAAATAGCCAACCATCGCCCTGGCTGACTGCCTCGGAATAGACCCCCAAACCTCCCGCTCCCGCTCATCCTGAGGCTCTCGAAGGAGAGCGGGAACCACTAACTTGTGATTTCCAGTCCTTCGTGGTGACCATGCCCATCGCCACGGCTAATTCCCCCAAGGTAGGCGGCCCGCTGCCAATTCAGCCTCCCTGCGCCCTCAACCCCCTCATCCTGAGGCCCTAAAAGGACGAGCCCATACCGCTTTCCATCCGTTCAGTGCAAAAGACCCCCGGAAAACTCCATCCTATCCACCCCGCCTGACCACCGTCAATAGACAAACCCCCAACCTCCACCTTTGCCCCATTGACCTACGAGTCCCGCCGCAATACACTGGCAACAGGCTGAGATTCGAGACTTCCGGCCCACATTACGCCGATACTAAAAATCATTCCAAGTCTCATCGTAAAGGGGGATACAAGACACCAACTTCGCAACAACTAGCCAGAGAAAAACCAATGAGGAGGAATGGGCATGGCAGAATATGATCTAATTATTCGTAACGGCACCGTGGTTGACGGCACCGGCGGAATGCCCGCATACCGGGCGGACGTCGCCATCAAAGACTCCAAGATCGCCATGATCAGTGGCCACATCCGCGCCACTGCGGACAGGGAGTTGGACGCCACCGGATGCATCGTCGCTCCCGGCGCTATTGACCTCCACAACCATTATGACCTTCAGCTCAGTTGGGACCCCTACGCCACCATGTCAGGTTGGCACGGTGTCACCTCCATCGCCATCGGGCAGTGCGGCTTCGGTTTCGCCCCCTGCAAGCCCGATGATCGAGAAGCCACCATGCGCTTGCTCACCAGGATTGAGGCCATCCCGCTCCGCACCATGGAGCTGGGCCTTAAGTGGGACTGGGAGACCTTCCCGCAGTGGATGGACGCCTTGGACCGGCTTCCCCTGGGACTCAACGTCGGCGCTTTGGTGCCCTTCAACCCCCTGCGCCTCTTCGTCATGGGAGTGGAGGACTCCAGGGAGAGGGTCAACGCCACCGACGATGAGATCAGCCAGATGCAGACTATCATCCACGACTCCATGAAAGCCGGCGCCTTCGGCTGGTCTTCCATGAAGACCCTCCTTAACCGGCCAGACGACGGCCGCTTTATCCCCAGCCAGGTCGCCTCCAACAAGGAGTACCTCGCCATGGCCGAGGCAATGGCCGACTTCGGCATCGGGTCCATCGGCTGGACCCGTGGTCAGGCTGAGCGGCCCCTTCCTCCCGGTGAGCCGGACCTGATGGGCGGCAGCGGCATTGAGCCGGAAGCCGGAATGTCCGCACCCGCTACGGGTCTCCAGTTCGACCCCGTGGAAGGTGACGTCCGCGGCGAGGGCCGCGACAACTTCCTCATTGAAATGACCAAAGCCTCCGGTCGGCCTTTCCAGTGGGGCGCCATCTCCTACAGCGAAATGGACCCGGAGCGCTACAAAGAGCAGCTCGCCTTCCTGGAACGCGCCTGGTCTGAGGGCGCAATGATGTTTGCCCAGACCAACGGCGTGGCCGTGGCCCCGGTCTTCGAGTTGGCCGAGTACAATGGCTTCGACGCCATGCCCAACTGGATAGACCCCTTCGTCGGCACCCCGGAGGAGCGCATAGTCAAGCTCAACACCCCCGGCGTTCGAGACAAGATGAAGCAGGACGTCGGCGCTTGGACCGGCACCGGTGGCACCGCCGATATTGCCTCCAACTGGTCCAAGATGCGTATCGTTGAGGTCCGGAAAGACTCCAACCTCAAGTACGAGGGGATGACCATCGCCGAGCTTTCCGAAGCTACCGGCAAGCATCCCATGGACGCCATGCTGGACCTGGCCTTGGACGAGGACCTTCGCACCGAGTTCTCCACTGATCCCACCACCGGCACCAAACCCGAGGCCGTCGCCGAGATCCTCAACCATCCCTACACCCATCCGGCGGTCTCTGACGGTGGCGCCCACGTTCGTTACCTCACCGTGGGCACCTGGCCCGTCAACCTCTTGACCAAGTGGACGCGGGACAGCGGCGCCCTCACCCTGGAGAAGGCCCACTACAAGATCAGCGGCCTTCCCGCCTGGATCGCCGGCTTTACCGATCGCGGCGTCATCCGCGAAGGCATGGCCGCAGACATCATCGTCTACGACCAGGAGAAGCTCGGCCTCCAGTACGATAGCCCCGTTTACCTCGACGACTTCCCTGGCGGCGAGCGGCGCATCATCCAGAAGGCCAAGGGCCTCCTCTTCACCATCGTCAACGGCACCATCACCTTCGAGGACAGCGTCTGCACAGACGCTACCCCCGGCAAACTCCTACGTAGCTATGACATGGTGAAGTAGCCCCCTCCCTTACCTCCCATGAAGAAGGCCCCCAATCGGGGGCCTTCTTCTTTTTTAACGCGCCACCAACCCCATCTTTCAAATACACCTTTCCGGGGAGAGTCCAGAGAGGGCGCTCCCTCTCTGCCGGGAGTTTGAGGGTGTCCCTCAAAACAAAAAACCTTCCGGGGCGGGTGGGTGGGCACCACCAACCTGTGATTCGCAGCCCTTCGCGGTAGCGACACCCATCGCCATGCGTGCTTGCCCCGAAAATTCGAGCCTACACTTCCTCCATAGCCCTTCCCAGGCGACTCCATCCTCCCACCATGTCATTCTGAGTCCGTCCGTGAGGATCGAAGAATCTGGGTGTGGTGGGAGAGCACATCCAACCCCCGAGGCCAGGATTGCCGTCCCACCCCTTCTTCCGTACCAACCTGTGATTCGCTGCCCTTCGCAATAGCGTCACCCATCGCCATGCGTGCTTGCCCCGAAAATACGAGCCCACACTTCCTCCATAGCCTTTCCCAGGCGACTCCATCCTCCCACCATGTCATTCTGAGTCCGTCCGTGAGGATCGAAGAATCTGGGTGTGGTGGGAGAGCACATCCAACCCCCGCGGCCAGGATTGCCGTCCCACCCCTTCTTCCGTACCAACCCGCTCATCCTGAGGCCCTCGAAGGACGAGCCTATACCGCTTCTCCGTACATCTATTCCCTGCGCACAATCACCGCAACCCCACAGGAAGGTGCAGGGAACCTGGGGGGTGCTGCCGGGAGTCTGAAGGAGTCCCTCAGAAAATACTTATAAAACCTTCCGGGGCGGGTGGGTGGGAACCACCAACCTGTGATGCGCTGCCCTTCGCGATAGCGACACCCATCGCCATGTGTGCTTGCCCCGAAAATGCGAGCCCACACTTCTCCCATAGCCCTTCCCAGGCGACTCCATCCTCCCTTCTTGCCATTCTGAGTCCGTCCGTGAGGATCGAAGAATCTGGGTGTGGTGGGAGAGCACATCCAACCCCCGCGGCCAGGATTGCCGTCCCACCCCTTCTTCCGTACCAACCCGCTCATCCTGAGGCCCTCGAAGGACGAGCCCATACCGCTTCTCCGTACATCTATTCCCTGCGCACAATCACCACCAACCTGTGATTCGCAGCCCTTGATGACGGTAACACCCATCGCCACGATTGATTGCCTTCAAAGTAATACTCTCCCGTCCATGAAAGGTCGTTTCCAGCGCACAGCCACCGCCAACCCCACAGGAGGGTGCAGGGAACCTAGGTTCCCTGCCGGGAGTTTGAAGGTGTCCCTCAAAACAAAAAACCTTCCGGGGCGGGTGGGTGGGCACCACCAACCTGTGATTCGCCCTCCTTGGCAATGTCACCACCCGTTGCCACCACTGGCACCTCAGGGGAGAGTCCAGAGAGGGCGTTCCCCAGGAAGGGGGCTTGGGGGATACCCCCATCCCTCCTACGTCATCCGGCGCGCTATCGCCGCCTCCGCCCTCGGGCTGATCGCCCGCTCCACCGTCACATTCACCAGCGCCGGCCCCTCATACGCCAACGCCCGCTCCAACGCCGGCCCCAACTCCTCCGGACGCTCAACAAACTCCCCGTGCGCCCCCAGCCCCTGCGCCACCAGGTCGTACCGCGACGGCAGAAGGTCCGTCGCCACCGTCCTTCCGTACAACCCTAGCTGAATCTGCCGGTCTATCCCCCACGCCGCGTCGTTCCCCAGCACCACCTTCACCGGCAGCCCGTGCCGCACCGCCGTATCCAGCTCCATTCCCTGGAACCCGAACGCTCCATCCCCCGTGAAATTCACCACCCGCGCGTCCGGGAACGCCAGTTGCGCCGCCATCGCCGTCGGCAGCGACGACCCCAGCATCCCCAGCGTGGGAATATACATCCACCCCCCGCCCCGGTTCGCCCCGTGGTACGCCCGGCCGAAATGGCAATAGTCGCCACCGTCAAACACCAGAAAGTCCTCCGGCCCCAGCAGCCGCGCCACCTCCTTGTGCACATACATCGCGTGCATCGGCGTTTTTGGCGTCGAAAGCCCCTCCAGCCACTCCGCCTGCGCCTCTCGCTCTCCCCGAAGCCGGTTCAGCCAGGGCCGCTCCCTCCACGTATGCTTCCTCGCCTCCTGTGTGAGTTGCTCCACCACCCACGCCACGTCCCCCACAATCCCCACGTCCACCCCCCGGTTCCGTCCCACCTCCGCAAACGAAGGGTCCACCTGAATAATTCGCGCTTCCGCCGAGATCGTCGGAGGCGCCGCGAACCGAATACTATGGTCCTGCTTCCGGCCCAGCAGCAGCACCACATCCGCCTCCGAAAGCAACCGCGCCGCTCGGTTCAGCCCCTGCTCGAAGAACCCGAAGCAGTACGGGTGCTCGTCCGCCACCATCCCCCGGGCCTGGTCCTCCGTGAACAGCGGCACCCGAGTAGTCTCCACGAACTCTCGCAGATAATCGCCCGACTCCCGGTACGCCGCCGGCCCCCCGGCGATCACCACCGGACGCTCCGCCGGACGCAATAGATCAATAGCTCGGCGCACCATCTCCTCCGGCGCCAGCCCTCCCTCGGCGCCGCGGTACTCAGACGGCTCGAAGCTCGCCACCTCCCCCTCCGAGACCTCCTGCTCCTGTACATCCACCGGTATCGTCAGGTGCACCGGTCCCCACCTGCCGCTAAACGCCGTCCTCATCGCCTTCGCCACGAACTCCGGGATCCGGCGCGCGTCGGTCACCATCCAGGAACCCTTCGTCACCGGACGGGCCATCGCCACCTGCTCAATCTCCTGCATCGCCCCCTTGCCTAGCTGCGATGCCTGCGCCGAACCGCTGATCGAAATCACCGGGCTCTCGCTGTGCAGCGCGTGCGCCAGCCCCGGCACCGCGTTGGCGAACCCTGGCGTGGTATACATACACACCCCGGGCTGCCGCGTGATCCGTCCCCACGCGTCCGCCATGTGTACTGCGGCCTGCTCGTGCCGCACATCCACAAAGTGGAACCCCTCATCCGCCATCAGGTCCATTGCCGGCAAGATATGGTCCCCCGCCAGCGTGAACACCTTCTCCACCCCCTCCAGCTTCAACGCCCTCGCCAACAGCTCGCTTCCCGTTACCATTCCGCTCCTCCTAGCTCATCGCCTCGAAAATAGAATCCAAATCAGGAAAGTGCAGGGAACCTGGGTTCCTTGCCGAGAGTCTGAGGGTGTCCCTCAGAAAAACTTTTTAAAGACCTTACTGGGCGGGCGGGTGGGAACCACCAACCTGTGATTTGGAGCCCTTTGAGGTAGCGATACCCATCGGCATGGCAGATTTCATCCAATGTAGCCCGCCCCTTCTTCGGTACCAACCCGCTCATCCTGAGGCCCTCGAAGGACGAGCCCATACCGCTTCTCCGTACATCCATTCCCAGCGCACCATCACCACTAACCACACGGAAAAGTGCAGGGAACCTGGGTGGTGCTGCCGGGGGTCTGAGGGAGTCCCTCAGAAAAACTTTTTAAAGACCTAACTGGGCGGGCGGGTGGGAACCACCAACCTGTGATTTGGAGCCCTTTGAGGTAGCGATACCCATCGGCATGGCAGATTTCATCCAATGTAGCCCACCCCTTCTTCGGTACCAACCCGCTCATCCTGAGGCTTTCGAAGGACGAGCCCATACCGCTTCTCCGTACATCCATTCCCAGCGCACCATCACCACTAACCACACGGAAAAGTGCAGGGAACCTGGGTGGTGCTGCCGGGAGTCTGAGGGAGTCCCTCAGAAAATACTTATAAAACCTTCCGGGGCGGGTGGGTGGGAACCACCAACCTGTGATTTGGAGCCCATTGTGGTAGCGATACCCATCGGCATGGCAGATTTCAGCCGATGTAGCCCGCCCCTTCTTCGGTACCAACCTGCTCATCCTGAGGCTTTCGAAGGGCGAGCCCATACCGCTTCTCCGTACATCCATTCCCAGCGCACCATCACCACTAACCACACGGAAAAGTGCAGGGAACCTGGGTGGTGCTGCCGGGAGTCTGAGGGAGTCCCTCAGAAAATACTTATAAAACCTTCCGGGGCGGGTGGGTGGGAACCACCAACCTGTGATTTGGAGCCCATTGTGGTAGCGATACCCATCGGCATGGCAGATTTCAGCCGATGTAGCCCGCCCCTTCTTCGGTACCAACCTGCTCATCCTGAGGCTCTCGAAGGACGAGCCTATACTGCTTCTCCGTACATCCATTCCCAGCGCACGAACACCACCAACCCGTGATTCGCAACCCTTTGTGCCAGCAACCCCAATCCCCATCCCTGATTCCCCCCAGGAATCACCGTCCCTCCCTGTAATCATTCAGCGCCCCCTGTGCCAGTATCATCACCAACCCGTTCAGCGACGCGACCGTAACCCACACCACCAACCCTGACTGCCACGTCCACGGTAAGAAGAACATGCTCCATGCCACCGCCTGCGCCGAGGCCATCCCGGCTAACGCTATCCCCGGCCTGATCCGGCCCGGCCGACGTGCCCGCTCCATCAAACTGTTGATCGCCGCGTAATGCGACCAGCCACGGTTCCAACCATACAGCGGCACCAGCGTCGCCAGCCCGTGCCACACCGAACTCATTCGTCTTCCCCCGCCCTCGCGCTTTATCTCTGACCACGTCACACCAAACCAAATCACCACGTTCAAGTACGAAAACAGAAGAGTGAAGAGCCCCACCTGCCACGGGCTCCGGTACTCTATTGCCGTGTTTATTTGTCGAAGCTCCGGCCGGTTGCCCAACGGCGCCGCCGGCGGCGCCTCGGCCCTTGGCGCTTCAGCAACGGGCTCAGGCCTGGCCGCCCTTTCGGGTCGAAGCGGCCTCGGCGCTTCCATCGGCGCCGCCGCCGGCCCCCACCTCGGCATCGGCGCCCGGACGATCTGCCTCAGCGAAATCGCCCCAGACTTTTCAACAAAGATCTCTTCGATTCCCGGCTCTCCGGTGAACCCCTCTGACGGTTGGTACGCCACCCGAAAGTAGTAGCTCCCGTCTATCTCTCGTGACGCGATAATCCGCCTGGTTAGCTCCGCTCCAGCATAAACGGGACCATATATCGTGGGCCTTCTGGCCGCGTACGCTAGCGCCAGCCGGCCCGCCCCTTCCAGTGCCCTGGCGGTCGCGTCCGCCTCCACCGCTTCCTCAATCGTTCGGTACTCCTCCTCCACCGGCGCCACCTCTCCCCGCTCCTCAGCCGGCCCATCCGCATCCTGTCGAGCGCCAGACTCCCCAGACCGCGAGTCGCCGATGTCAATCGAGGCCGATGCTAACCCAGCCCCCTCCTCAACCCCGTCTCCCTCCTCTACCGATTCCTCGGAAGATACCTCTTCAACATCCACATCGTCCGCGCCGCCAAACGGACGCCTATCGCGGCTCCGTCTGGAGCCCCATCGCGACCGTATATCCTCCCGCCTTCGATTCACGTCAACCCCTCGATAATTCATTCCTTACTGCCATTCTAACCCGCTCATCCTGGGGCCCTGTAAGTTTTTAGCTTCGTCGGCTTTTTCAGCGTCTCATTGTCCCGCGTTAAGTCTCCACATATGTCATGTCATTCCTATGAAAATAGCACCGTCGCTACTCTACCTACGCCTACCAAGGGGGAGTCCAGAGGGGGATGGCCCCCTCTGGGGGGAGTCTGAGGGACACCCTCAGAAATTCGTTTTTTAGACCTTTCGGGGCGGCAGGGTGGGAACCACCAGCCTGTGATCTGAAATCCTTTGTAGTAGCTATACCGGTCACCATGGATGATATCCGCCACTCTTTTTTCATCCTCCCTGGTGCTGGACGCCAAGATGATGGATTCCTATGAAAATAAGCTTGCTACACCTCCAACCCGCTCATCCTGAGGCTCTCGAAGGACGAGCCCATACCGCATTCCGCCCCCCACCATGTCATTCTGAGTCCGCCCGTGAGGATCGAAGAATCTGGGTGCGGTGGGAGAGCACATCCAATCTTGGCGCCCACTTCGGATTCCGATCCTGGTCTTTCATCCTCCTTGGTGCTGGACGCCAACATGATGGATTCCTATGAAAATAAGCGTCCTACGCCTCCAACCCGCTCATCCTGAGGTTCTCGAAGGACGAGCCCATACCGCATTCCGCCCCCCACCATGTCATTCTGAGTCCGTTCGTGAGGATCGAAGAATCTGGGTGTGGTGGGAGAGCAAGTCCTACCCTGGCGCCCGCTTCGGATTCCGATCCTGGTCTTTCATCCTCCTTGGTGCTGGACGCCAACATGATGGATTCCTATGAAAATAAGCGTCCTACGCCTCCAACCCCGCTCATCCTGAGGTTCTCGAAGGACGAGCCCATACCGCATTCCGCCCCCCACCATGTCATTCTGAGTCCGTTCGTGAGGATCGAAGAATCTGGGTGCGGCGGGAGAGCACATCCAACCTTGGCGCCCACTACCGCTATCCCAGCTCAATTTACGCAAAATCTCTGAGGCTCTCGAAGGACGAGCCCATACCGCATTCTTGCTAGTCGGCACCGCCACTTGGGTTTTCAACCCTCTGTGGTGCCGGCCTCAGTTGCCATCGCTGTTCGCCTCGCATTTAGGTAAATCGTCTATTGAATGACACCCAGCAAGTGGGAGTCCAGAGGGGGATGGCCCCTTCTGGCGGGAGTCTGAGGGTGTCCCTCAGAAATTCGTTTTTTAAACCTTTCGGGGCGGGTGGGTGGGAACCACCAACCTGTGATTTGCTGCCCTTCGTAGTGGCGATACCCATCGCAATCGCTGTTCGCCTCGCATTTAGGTAAATCGTCCTTTGAATGACACCCAGCAAGGGAAAGCCCAGAGGTGGTTTCACTCCCTTAGAAACAACCCCTACCCCTGCCGCACATACTTGTCCACGCTCCGGTCTCCCACCAGCGCCAGGTATATGTCTCCCCTGGAGTCCACCCACAGTCCGTGCGCCGAGCGCGAGTCCCACCGCGCCAGCACCCTCCCCTCGCCGTCCAGCACGCTCACTCGCGGCCCCGAACCCTCCACATCCAACTCGCTGACGTAGAACACCCCGTCGCCGTCCAGCGAGATGTCCGTGGGCCGGTGCACGTCCGTCCACATCGAAAGATAGTTCCCCTCCCCGTCGAACACCTGAATGCGGCTGTTCTCCCGGTCGCACACATAGACCTTGCCGTCGCCGTCCACCAGCAGGCTGTGGGGTAGGTGGAACTGCCCCGGCTCCGACTTTCCTGGCTCCCCCCACGACGCAATCAACTGTCCGTCCCCGGAGAACCGGTGTACCCGCGCGTTCCGGTACCCATCCGATACGTACAGGTCCCCCGAGGGCGATGGCGCCATCTCCGTCGGGTAGTTGAACGGCCCTGCCGCCCGCGGCACCAGGTCCCCTGGCTTCTCGCACCCCGTATCCGAGTGCACCCCTCGCTGGCCTAGAATCTGCAACGGCTTGCCCTCCAGCGTGTACTTCAGCGCCACCGAATCGTCCCGGTCTGTAATGTACGCCACGTCGTCGCTGATATAAAAACCGTGCGACTCCCTAATCGCCTTGTCGCCCCAGCTCCCCAGATACGCCCCTCCTTGGTCGAACACCAACACCGGCGGTTCCGTGCGCTGAAAAATATACACTCGGTCCTCAGAATCCGTCGCCATGGCGCTCACCGCGCCGTACTGCTGCCCCGCCGGCAAGTCCCCCCAGTCCTGCTCCAGCCGGTACGTGTGCTTTCCCGTCCCTACCGTCACCATCCTGCGCTACCTCCTCGGCCCCTCAGTTGGGCCTTCGTCTATTTCTGGGCCCCTCGCCGCCCATTCTAGAATCCCCTTCTCACACTGTAAACAACGCCGCTCTGCATGTTCTCTCAACTAGAATCTGGCTTTCCATTCCAACCCGATCATCCTGAGGCTCTCGAAGGACGATCCCATACCGCTCCATCTTCCTCGGCCAACCGCGCAGGAGAGTGCAGGGAACCTTGGTTCCTTGCCAGGGGTCTGAAGGTGTCCTTAAGAAAGACTTTTAATAATCTTTTAGGGCGGGTGGGTGGGAACCGCCAACCTGCGATTCGCAGTACTTCGCGGTGGCTATACCCATCGCAATGGCTGATTGCCCGGAAAACGACCTGCCTCACAATAAACCCCTACAATTTGCTATCCGCGTCCCTTAATCACACCTTCTTGGGGAGAGTCCAGAGAGGCAGCTCCCTCTCTGGAAGGGGGTTCGGGGGATTCCCCAGGCAACCCTCCTTGACACCCCCCGGCGCGCCGGAAATAATCCCTCCATCAGCTCCATCCCCACTCACAGACACGCCCACCAAAAAGGCAGGCCCAAATGCCATCCTACAAAATGATCTCCTCCGACTCCCACGTCGTAGAGCCCCCGGACCTCTGGACGGATCGCGTCGACCCCGCCTTCCGACACCGCGCCCCCCGCGTCGTCCAGGAAGACGACGCCGATTACTGGTACGTCGACGGCATCCGTTCCATGTCCTTCCACGCCGGCTCCCAGGCCGGTGATCGCTTCGACAACCCCCAGTCCCTGAAACTCATGGACCGCTGGGCAAACGTCCGCCCCGGCGGCTACATCCCCGGCGAGTTTATCAAGGACAGCGAAGTCGACGGCGTCGAGGCCTCAATCATCTATCCTTCAGAGGGCCTCGTCCTGTTCGATATCCCGGATGGCCGCCTCCTGGATGCCCTCTTCTCTGCCTACAACGACTGGTCCGCCGAGTTCTGCTCCGCCTACCCCTCCCACCTCAAGGGCATCGCCATGATCAACCTGGACGACATAACCACCGCCGTCCAGGAGCTCCGCCGCGCCCGAAACATCGGCATGGTCGGCGCCATGATCACCGTCTTCCCTCCCCGCTCCCGCGGCTACGACAACCCTCTATACGACCCTTTCTGGGCCGCCGCCCAGGAGCTGGACATGCCAGTCAGCCTCCACGTCGCCACCAACCGCGCCACGCCGGACGCCCCCTTCGGCTTCCTGGATCAAAGCCCCGCCGAGTTCGCCTGCCTCGACTACTACGTCCGCGTCTCCCTGGGCAACATGCTGTTCGGCGGCGTCTTCCAACGATTCCCGGACCTGAAAGTCATCAGCGTGGAGCACGAGCTGGCCTGGGCCCCCGCCTTCATCGAGCGCATGGACCTCGTCTACAGCCAGCGCCCCCGCGGGCAGCAGCTACCCCGCTTCGAAAACGGCATGATGCCCAGCGACTTCTTCCACCGCAACATCTTCCTCAGCTTCCAGGAAGACACCTTCGGCATGATGTTCCGCGAGATAATCGGTGTGGATAATCTAATGTGGGGCTCCGACTACCCCCACCCCGAGTCCACCTTCCCCAAGTCCCAGCAAATCGTAGATGCCATCTTCGAAGGCGTCCCCGAAGACCACCGCCGCAAAATCCTCCATGACAACGCCGCCCGCCTCTACCACCTCTAACCCGGCCGAACGTGTCGCAACAGCGAAGTAACGAATTGGCAGGCCGACAGATTTTCCGCTGGCTCAACATAGTTTCTATTGCGGCTCGCATAGCTTCGATCGGCCACGAGCAGAGATGCAGCCGTAAACTGGCGCTCAAGAACCAAACGACGGCAGAAAAGCTCATATCGTTTTGCGTATGAGGCACCCCTAAATTCTTCAGATACCCGGAAGTGAGGTTCTGTTACTGCCACTGATCTGCGGGATGCCTCACAGTCTTCCAGCAGAAAAAGGTACCCTAACCATGGTGCTGAAGACATCCCAAATCGTCTTTCCCTAAATGCGGTCCAAGTGTCTAGAGCCGTTCCCATCGCTTCCTCAGTGCGATTGTTGAAATTATTGCCAAACGACGGCCCTACTTGTGATTTTAGTTCGATTGCCGCAACAAGTTTCTGATCGGTTACTACGACCATATCCCAGCCTTTTGTGGGACGATAGAATCCGGGAATTTCTGTTTTTCTTCTGCGAGTGAAAATATCTGATTCACTAACGCCAACACTCACCATTAATGTCGTCAGCTTGTCAAGAAACCCATCCATGTGCTGGCCGCCAGTAACGGCGCTTCGCCCCCCGTGGTCGACTCGTCCTCGTCCCTGCTGTTCGAAGGCCTGTCGTCCGCGCGTCAACCAGAAATGCCGGATGCTTTAGAGAATACAAACCTCTCAACCCTCATATGACGCCTGATCGCTCTACGATGCTCGTTTACAAAAGCTTTGGCTGGCGGGCCATAGCGTTACTCAGACGGTTGGATGCTAATGCAAAGTATTTAGGCTCTATTTCAAAGCCTAGGCTATGGCGACCCCAATGAAGAGCTGCAACGTTGGTTGTTCCTGTGCCTGAGAATGGGTCAAGAACTGTATCTCCCACAAACGAGAACATCCGGATGACCCTCTCTGCGAGTTCCAGAGGGAACGGAGACGGATGGTGTCGTGTCGAAGCGCCGCCAAGAGACCACACTTGTCGGAACCACTCTCGATGCCGGTCTTCAGGGATTACTGACAGGATACGGGCTGCCAGGGAAGGTTGTCTGTAGGCTCCAGATTTTCTCTGGAACAGTATGAACTCTGCATCATTTTTAATGATTGCGTTTGGCTCGTAAGGCTTTCCTAAAAACCTGGATCCATTTTCTACTTCGTAGTGCGCGTTAGAGATCTTGTACCAGATGATCGGCGTCAAATTGTCGAAGCCAATGGCCCGGCACCGCTCTTGTATGCTGGCGTGGAGAGGGAACACGATATGGCGCCCAAACTGCCGCCGTGGTAAGCAAACATCTCCCACGACGACGACAAGTCGGCCACCTGGGACGAGCACACGGAGGACTTGGCGCCAAACTTTGTCGAGTTCGTCTAGGAACTCCTCATAGTGTTCTACAAGCCCTAACTGTCCCTCTTGCTGAGGATAGTGTTTCAGTGTCCAGTAAGGCGGTGATGTCACCACAAGGTGGACACTCTCATTCGTAACTTCATCTAACTTGCGGCTATCGCCCAACACAAGTTCATGACGGGTGCTAGATTCATGAACACGCTGCTCTATCTCATCGGTTGAGTCGGTGTCCTTGGCCAGAGCCGGGATCGCTTTCTGGTGATTTGTCTGGGCCAAGGCGAGCGCGCGAAACGGAACCAGTTTTTCCAGGTCTGGATGCCCTCCATCCCCAAATACTGCCCGTGTATCGTGAATTGCAGAGACTTTCATACCCCTCACAAGTTTCACTTCACCTTTATCATGCTTGCCATCACCTTTTCAGGTAGGGGAGCGAGGCCGGGTGGTCGAGATCTGTTATCATCCCTTGGTTCTCCGCTGGAGTTGTGTTGGACTATACACTACTAAACGTCCTGCGCTTCACTGTCGGCAACTTAGCATTCTTGGACGGCGGCTTCAAAGCACTGGCAAGCTCCGCCAGACCCCAATACGGCAGGATTTAGATAGACTGCGACTCCCCCACCGCCCCTGCACCCACCCTGCCCGTAAACGCCGGCATCACCTCTTTCCCAAACCACTCCATCTGCCCCTTCCAGTCCTTCAACGGCGTCCCCACTGTGGCATGTCCCACCGAAACCTGCTCCAGCCCTGGGAACTTCTCCCCCATCTCCATCAGCCGCTCCGTCACCAGTTCCGGCGGCCCACAAATCCACGACCCCTCCTTGATACTATCCTCCACCGTCGGCAGCCCCGCCGACCCTGCCGTCCGGGGGTCCCCCAGCGCCACGATCTGCTCCTCCGTCAGCCCCCGCACAAACCCGAAAGGTCCAAACATCTTCTGGTACTCCTCCAGGTACTTCTTCGCCTCCTTGATCGCCTTCGCCTCCGTGTCCGCCAGGTGTATCGAGACCCCTACACTCAGGTCCTGCCCCAGCTCCGTCTCCCTCCCGTGCCGCGCTAGCGTTTCCCTCCAGGCCTCCACCACCTTCATCGCCGCGCCCCCCGACGCCGCGCCTCCGCCGATGACCCCGTTGATATGGTACTTCGCCATAAAAGCCAGCGCCCTCTGGCTCCCGCTGACAATCGGCTGCCAGCACTCCACCGGCAGGTTAAGCGGCCTCGGCACCAGCGAGATCTCCTCCAACTCGTACCCCCGGTACGGCACCTTTGGCGGGATGTTGTAGTGCTTCCCGTGATGCGAAAACGACTCCTCGTTGAACGCCTTAAAAATGATCTCCACCTGCTCCTCGAATAGCTCCCGGTTCGCGTCCTGGTCAATCACCGGCGCCCCGAAGCTTTCCACCTCCCGCGAGTGGTACCCCCTGCCCAACCCGAAGATCACCCGCCCGCCCGTCAGCACGTCCGCCGAGGCGTAGTCCTCCGCCAGCCGCAGCGGGTGCCACATCGGCCCGATATTGAACCCGCACCCGAACTTGATCTGCTTCGTGTAGTGCGCCAGGTCAACGCTAAGCTGCAATATATTCGGGATGCACTCGTACCCTTCCGGCTGAAAATGGTGCTCCGCCATCCAGAAGCTGTGGAACCCCAAATCGTCCAGAAACTGCGCCATCTCCCTCGCCTTATACAGCGCCGTCACCAGATGTTCGTTCGAATACCTCCGCTCGTTAACTGGCGTCCCCTCAAAGCCCAGGTTCTCCATGTCCACCGAGCCCGCGTACAGGCTGCTAAACTTCGTTATCATCTCTCCACTCCTGCCTATATTCGCCGTCCACTTGCGCCTTAACGTGATTGTTACAGCGCAACCCGTAGCTTTCTATCCGTCCAACCCCCTCATCCTGGGGGGCTGTGAGCTTTTGACTTCTTCCACACTTTCATCGTCACTTCATCGAATGTCGAGCGTCCAAATGACACATGTCATTCCTATAAAAATAAGCCTCCCTGCCCCATCAAACCCACTCATCCTGAGGCTCTCGAAGGACGAGCCCATACCGCATTCCACCCCCACCATGTCATTCTGAGTCCGCCCGTGAGGATCGAAGAATCTGGGTGTGGGGGGAGAGCAAGTCCTACCGCGGCGCCCGATTCGGATCCGATTCCTGGGTTTTCATCCTCCCTGGTGCTGGACGCCAACATGATCGTTTCCGAGTCCGTCCTTTAAGATCGAGGAATCTGGGTGGAGGAGGGTGGAGCGTGTCCCGCCCTCTATCGTTGTACCCGCTCAATTTACTCACAAGCTCTGAAGCTCTCGTAGGACGAGCCCGTACCGCTCTACACCTTACTTCCACGGCCGTTAGTTGACGGAAAGGCTCTATAGAACTCCCTCCACGCCATTCTAGGTGCGCTTCCCGAAAGGGGTCAACCTGCCCTCAACCCGCCACCGCACCGCGAACCGCTGTAGCGCCACCATACTCCATAGCGCTTCTATCACCGTGATCGGCCACACCTCCTCCAACCCGCTGTACACCGCCGTCGCCGCCGAAGCCACCGCGAAGGTCAGCACGAACCACGCCGACCGGTTCTCCAATCCGTAGGAAATCAACATACTCGCCACCGCAATCGAGCCAAACACCGTAAGCAACGCGCCATCACCTCTCCGGTACTCCCGCTCAAAGCCTATCCTGGCGCCGCCCCGCAATCAATCCTCCCGTTCAAAAATCCAACCGTATAGGAGGGTGCAGGGAACCTGGATGGTGGCTGCCGGGAGTCTGAGGGTGTCCCTCAGAAAAACTTTATTGAACCTTCCTGGGCTGGTGGGTGGGCACCACCAACCTGTGATTTTCAATACTCAGTGTTGGCGATACCCATCCCCCACATTGCTAACCTCCAACCCCTGCACCATAATCCACCCTGCTTCTCAATCCCCATCACATCGGAGGCTCACATGGACCTGGGTCTGCAAGGCAAGGTCGCAATGATCACCGGCGGCAGCAACGGCCTCGGCAAACAGGCCGCCTACGCCCTCGCCCGTGAGGGCTGCCATGTCTCCATCTGCGCCCGGGGCCAGGAGCGCCTGGACGCCGCCGCCTCGGAGCTTGAGACCCATGGCGTCAACGTCCTCGCCACCATCGCCGACGTCACCAGCGAGGACGACGCCCACCGCTTCTATAACGACACCGTCTCCAACCTTGGTCACCCGGACATCCTGGTCAACAACGTGGGCGGCCGCCGCGGCTCCGTTAAAATCGAAGAGACCACCATGGAGACCTTCATGGAAGGGCTCCACTTCAACCTCATCAGCGCCGTCCGCCTCACCACCCTCGTCCTGCCCCACATGCGCGAAAACCGCTGGGGCCGCGTCATCAACATCTCATCCGTATTTGGTCGCGAATACGGCGGCTCCTCTGACTACATGACCGCCAAAGCCGGACTCATCGCCTTCTCCAAACACATCGCCCTGCAACTCGTCTCGGAGAACGTCCTGGTCAACTGCATCGCCCCCGGCTCCATAGATTTCCCCGGCAGCTCCTGGGACCGGTTCCAGCAGAACAATTCCCCCAAGGTCGTCGCCGACTTCATCTCTCGCAACCTGCCCGCCGGACGCTTCGGCTGGCCCGAGCCCATCGGCGAAATGGTCGCCTTCCTCGCCTCCGACCGCGCCGACCTCATCAGCGGTGCCTGCATCAACATCGACGGCGGCCAGTCCCGATCCCTCTTCTAGCCGGCTGAAGCGACCTCTACCCCCACTTGCACAACCGGACAGGAGAGTGCAGGGAACCTGGGTTCACTGCCGGGAGTCTGAGGGTGTCCCTCAGAACTTTCCTACCCCCTACTCCCCGTCCGCCGCCACCTGCGCCTTCTCACCCGTCAGGTCCGCCACCCTCGGCAGCACCTCCTCCGTCAGCAAACGCATCGACTTCCGCCACCCTTCCGGGTCCTCCGAGTGGTCCAGCACCATCGCCAGTAGCACCCCAAACCCGCCGGAGATCTCGTACAGGTGCCGTATCTTCTGCGCCACCGTCTCCGGCGACCCCACCAGCCATAAATGCTCCGCCATGTAATCTATCGTTACGTCTTCCGTCGCCATACTCTCGTCGTGCTTCATCGAAGCCGTGAACGGGTACGGCCCGAACGCGAACAGCGGGTACAGGTAATCCTGCCACGCCCGGTACAGCATCCCCTCCCTGGCCCCCCGCACCGCTTCCTCGTCCGTGTCCGCTATCCACACGTCCCGAACGATCCGCCAGTCGCTCCGTGGCGGCGCCTCCCTGCCTCCTCGCGCCGCTCCCTCCAGCACCGAGTCCCAGTGGCTCGCCAGGTACGCCGGCCCCAGCCCCAGGCTCATCGGTATGTAACCCTTCTCCCCGGCTATCTTCAGCGTCTCCGACCCAGGGCTCGCTGACGCCACCCCTATCGGCGGGTGCGGCTTCTGGTACGGCGTCCGAAAGTGCTTCAGCGATGCAAACTCCATCTCCTTCGGGTCCGGTATCTTCACGCTCCAGTACTTCCCCTGGAACTCGGACAGCGGCTCCCCCCTCCAGGTGTGCAAGATAATCTCCAGCGCTTCCCTTGTCCTGTCACGGTGCTCCCCGGCGTTCATATCCACCCCGAACATCTGGTGGTCCGTGGGCAGACCCCCCGCCGCAATGCCGAACTGGAACCGTCCCTGCGCCAGGTGGTCCAGGTACGCCACCCGGTGCGCCAACTCCACCGGATGGTGGAACGGCAGCAGGTGACCCCCGGTGCCCAGCTTGATATTCTTCGTCCGAAGCAGCGCCTGAGCAATCAGCAGGTCCGGCGCCGGCACCGGCTCCCACACCGCCGTGAAATGCTCCCCAATCCACGCCTCAATATAGCCCAGCTCATCCGCCAGGCTCAGCACGTCCAGGTCATACTGCTGCGCCTCGAAAGGGTCCCGCTCCGGTGGATGTGATGGCATTAAAAACAGTCCCGCCTTCATCTTCCTTCCCTCCTCTTATTCATTCCTTTTACCTGGGCAATAGACACATCGGCCCTTCTATTCCCGCTCATCCTGAGGCCCTCGAAGGAGAGCGGAAAGACCAACCTGCGATTTGTAGTCCTTCGCGGAATCGATACCCATCTCCATAGCTGATTCCCTCCGAAATAAAACCGGACCTGCTCCTCCAACCCGCTCATCCTGAGGCTCTCGAAGGACGAGCCCATACCGCATTCCGCCCCCCACCATGTCATTCTGAGTCCGTGCGTGAGGATCGAAGAATCTGGGTGCGGGGGGAGAGCAAGTCCTACCGCGGCGCCCGCTTCGGATTCCAATCCTGGTGATTCATCCTCCCTGGTGTGGTCACCAACTTGATCGATTCCGAGTCCCTGCGTAAAAATCGAGGAATCTGGGTGGGGCAGGGTTGAGCGTCTCCCGCCCTGACGTCCTGTCTCGCTGTTCCAGCTTAATTTGGTCACAATTTTTGAGGCCCTCGAAGGAGACCGGGAACTCCAACCTGTCATTTGAGTCCTCCGTCGTGGCGATACCCATCGCCACGGCAGATCCGCCCGTATGTCCTGCATCACGCGCACCAGTCAACTCTCCGGCTACACTACAACGGGGCTCGGTTTCCCGCAACCAACCATCCTTGGCTTTTTCACACTCACCGTCGCTTCACATTGCACAAACCTCCAAGAGGCGGCGATGCCCGCCGCCCACTCCCTTCCTCCCCGCCACCCCCACCCCGCGTTGCCCGCCGAAGGGCCGGCAACCGCCGCCTCTCGTATCCCCCTACCCGCCGTAAAACCACCCTGTATCCCACATCACCAGCGCCTTATCGTCCCGGCGGTGTCCCGCGTCCACCACCTCCGCCACATACACCGTGTGGTCCCCTTCCTCCACCTTGCCCTTAACGCGCGATTCGAAATAGCTGTACGCGTCGTCCAGCACCGGCGACCCGGTGCTCCCCGGCGTGTAGCCGTAGCCATTCACCGTCTTCCCTTACACCTTCGCCGTGCTAAAAAACGGCTCCGCCACCTGCTTCTGCTCAGTCGACAGCACATTCACCGCGTACGTACCAGACTTCTCCAGCACCGCCTTCGGGCTGCTGTCCGCCTCCTCCGCCAGCCGCACCGGGTGGCCCAGCGGCAGCACCAACACCCCAATTCCTATGCGCATTCGGCTGGTGCGTCCTGCTATCGCCGTTGCCATTATCAGTGGTGCCGACACCACCGAAGAAATTCCTACGCTCCCCGGTGGAACAAAGTGACGCTCCGCCAGCCACACCCCGTCGAACCCCAGCGACTCCGCCTCCTCCGCCACCCGGAACGCATCCGAGAACGCCTCTCGCTCCGTCTGCCCCTCCCGGTAGTCGCACTCCATCATCAGTCCAATGTGCATTTCCCTGCTACGTCAAGGCCTGGCTCGGCCACTGGCGGACCCGCTCTCTTCTTGTTGAACATCCAGTCCGTCCGCATCTCCCTATCCATCTTCCTCGGACGCGGCGGCCTCCTCCAGCTCCCGCGGATACGTTCCCTCCCAGGCATTTCGCCACGGCATCCCCGGCGCCTCGTAGTAGACCTCTATCCCGCTCCCGTCCGGGCCCGTGAAGAATATCCCCATGGGAAACGTGTTCGCCCTCACCCGCAACACCTCCACTCCCTGCTTCCCCAGGTGCCGACACATCGCCTGCAAATCTTCAAAGGACCCCATCTGCCAGGCCATGTGATTGAGCCCTATTCGGCTCTCGTCCGGCCCTGCCGCGTCGTCCCCCAGCGGATTGAAGGCTATCTAGTGCGAAAGCTCCGTCCCGCTCAGGAAAACGATACCACCCCTCCGGTGCGTCACCTCCAGCCCCAACACCTCCGTGTAAAACCTCTCCGCCCTTTTTAGGTCCCTCACCCTTATATTCACGTGCCCAAGCTGCACCGGTTTCACCATAACCGGACTCCTTGCCCAAAGTCTGGACCGGCGAATTACTACCTGTCCAACGACCCTCAACCCCCGGCCTAAGCGGCGTCTCTACTAAATGCGCCCTCGCCCTCCGAAGCATCGGCGCTCCGGCAGGCGGCCGTTGGTGCCGTCAGACCCCGTCCAATCCCCCCGTCCCTAGGCGGGTCCAGGGGGATTGAACATTCAACTTATTTTCATAGCCGCTAAGAGGCCGCCGCCACCATTTCCGTGGCCCGCGCCTCCACCTTCTGCACCGTCTGAGAAAGCAGGCCCTCGTCCAGTGACGCCGCTATCGTCGGGTATCCCGCCCGGTCCAGCATCTTCGGCAGCTTACCCGTCTTGAACTGCTCCAGCGTCCACGCCAGCGTGTCCGGCACCGTCGTCTTGTCCCAGTAAATTCGCTCGTTTTCGTTCCGCGGGCCGTAGTGGTAGTGAGGGAACCCTCGGAAGCAATCAAAAGCCAACAGCTCTATCTCCTGTCCCGCCACGTCGCCCAGCACGTGAATCGCCAGCCCGCCGTCGAAACCTAGGTCCCGCATCTCCAGCCCAAACCGCACCGCTCCCGCCTCAAAGATGTCCGTCCCCCGGTTGTGGGTCACGGTGTTGTGCTCCTTTACCGCCATCTCCCGCGCCGACGTCTCCACCTCGTCCACCTTTTGGGCCACTAACTTCGCGTCCAGTCCCTTCGCCACGCTCTCGTAGCCCGCCCTCTCCAGCATCTCCGGCAGCCTCGCTCGAAGCTGTTTCACCGTCCACCCTATCGAGTTTCCGGAGGTGGTCGTGTCCAGATTTATCCGAATGTTCTCCTTCTCTGGACCGTAGTGGTAGTGCGGCGCCAGGTCGAAGCAGTCGAACCGCAGCAACTCTGACTCTTTGCCCTCTATCTCCGCCGACACCTGTATGCACACACCCTGGTCCGCGTTGTTGCCCCCGCGGCTCCCCGCTCCCGTGGTGTGCGGCGCGCCGCCGTCCAGCATTCTGTAGGACAGCGCGAAGCTGATGTTTCCCGCCGCTATTCTGCTCTCGCCTAGTTCCATTTCACCCTCCTCCGTCTCTCCGGTTGTTTAGTTCCCAGTCTCCTTCGCCATATACATCGGCGCTCTCGCGCCGAAATCCTAGTGTCCGCCCTCCGCCTACCTCGCGGCGGCCTTGGACTTCGCCATATCCTCGTCCCACGGCCCTGGGAACAGTCCCTTCTTTATCCCTTCTCCCTCGAACACCTGGTCCTGTCTCTCCCACTCGCTCCGCGGCAGCTCGTACGTCACCTCAATGCCGTTGCCGTCCGGGTCCCGCAGGTAAATGCCCAGCGATATCCCGTGGTCCACGATTCGGTCCACCTCCACACCCTTCTCCTTCAGCCTCAGGTAAAGCTCCTTCAGGTCCGCCACGCTTTCCATCATCCAGGCCATGTGGTTCAGCCCCACCTGACCCTTCTGCGGCCCCATCGCGCCTTCTCCCACCTGCATCAGCGCCACCTCGTGCGACAGCTCCAGGTCCGCCGCCATAAATGCTGCCCGACCCGGTCTGTATTCGTACGTGTGCAGCCCCAGCACCTCCGCGTACCACTTCGAAGAGAGTTCCACGTCTCTTACCGCTATGTTCACGTGGGCCAAATACTTCGGCTTATAGGTCACGTTTCACCTCCCGATGCGACTTCTGGCTATGCCCAAAAGTTAACACACACACCACTGTCCGACAACCAAACGCCCTGCAATTCCTGGCCCATCCGTTAACCCCGGCCCGCTGCCAGCTAACCCGCCTCTTTCCCGTTTCGCCCTCGCCGGTCCACCCCGGCGGAGTCCACATACAACCGTCGCCGCGCTGCCTCACCGTGCGCACTAGATAGATGATCCCATACCCCTCTACGCCTCCAACCCGCTCATCCCGAGGCCAAGTTTATCCTGAGCTTTGCGAAGGGAAAGACGAGCCCATACTGCAACCACACCATAGCCCCATCCAACCCGCTCATCCCGGCGGAATCCACATCCCTTCCAGACGACCTAAGACCTGGTAGGGAGGGGACACCAGGTCCCACCCCAGCGACAACTCCTTAGAAAACAACACGGCTCGCAACACCGTCAAAACTTCCCGGGGGCGGCGCCCCCTTACCCCCCTCCCACCCCCTTCCCCCACCCCGCGTTGGCGGGCCTCTGGCCCACCAACCGCCGCCCCCTCCTCCCCCCCTCCACCTCCCCCTCCCAACCCCTGTGCTAAACTTGCCACACCCTCGAAACCGTCTCCCTTTCGGCGCCTTACCCTTCCCATCCTGACACCCGTGCTCAACCTTACCCAACGCATCCAGCAGAGCCCCCGTTACAAATGGTGGGCCGCCCTCGCCATCTCCGTCGGCACCCTCGTGGACGCCTCCCACTTCGGCGCCGTCGCCGTAATTCAACCCTACGTCGGCCACAGCTTCGGTGCCGGACTTCCCACCGTTCAGTGGCTCATCGTCGGCCACATGCTCGTCATCAGCGCCTTCCTACTCCCCATGGGCCGCCTCTCGGACCTCATCGGCCGAAAAAAGGTTTACGTCGGCGGCCTGGCCATCTTCTCCGTAGGTGCGCTGATGGCCGGCGCCGCCAACAGCCTCTTGCTTCTCATCCTCTTCCGCGCATTCCAGGGCATCGGCCCCGCCATGACCATCGGCAACCAGATGGCCATCCTCACCTCCGTCTTTCCACCCAGCCAACGGGGCCGCGCGGTGGGCCTGCACATGACCATGGTCGGCGTCGGACTCATGATTGGTCCTTCCCTGGGCGGCCTCCTTGCCGATACCCTCGGCTGGCGCGCCGTCTTCCTTATATACGCTCCCTTGGGCCTCCTCTCCCTCCTCCCCGCCCTCTGGGTCCTCAACGACAAACAGCTCCGTCAGGAGACCCTCCGCTCCCGCGGCCACCGTTTTGATTGGCCTGGCGCCGCCATCTCCGCCCTGGCCCTCCTCGCCTTCCTCCTCGCCATGACCAACGGCCCCAGGCTCGGCTGGACCTCACCCTACATCCTTGCTCCTCTCGCCGCCTGGGCCGCCCTCATCGCCGCCCTCCTTTGGTGGGAGAAGCGGAACCCGTTCCCATTGCTCAACCCAGCCCTCTTCCGGTCCTCCCTCTTCTCCATCGGCGTCGTCACCCGTTCCCTCAACATGATCGCCTGGGCCACGCCCCTCTTCCTAATGCCCTTCTACCTTCAGGGGGTGGCCGGCTACTCGCCACGCGACGCAGGGCTCATCATGACCGTCATGGTCGTCGCCACCGCCGCCGTGGCCCCCTTCGTCGGCCGGCTATCTGACCGCTTCGGCCCCAGGCCCTTCGTCCTGGGCGGGTCCGCCCTGGCCGCCGCCGCCCTTTTCCTCCTCGCCGGCATCACCACCTCAACACCCCTCTGGTTGCTGGTCCTCCCGCTGGTAATGCACAGCTCCTCCTACGCCCTATTCAACGTCCCCAACAGCACATCAATCTTCAACGCCGTCCTTCGGGAGCACCACGGCGTCATCGGAGCCTTCCTCCAGCTCCTCCGAAACGTCTTCGTCGTCACCGGCATCTCCCTGGTAACCGTCATCGTTGCCGGTACCATGGACGCCCGGGGACTGGAGCCTACCCTGGATGTCGCCTCCGAGGCCGTCACTACCGCCCAGGCCCTGGGCTTCACCGCCGGCATGCGAAACGCCTTCCTGGCTATGGGCGGCCTTCAGGTCCTGGCCATTGTCCTATTGCTAATCAAGACCCGGCCATCCCCCCAACCCGCCGACGCCCTACCCCAACCCATCTCCAACCCCGGCCACCGTTAACCCAATTTGCGCAGACCAATTCCGTATCCGCTTCCTACCAGCATCACTACACGGCGACACCAGCCGGTCACCCATCACCGTCGGAACAGAAAGAAGCCCTCGCCGCATGTCAAAGCGCGCCGAGGGCTTCCCACCTTGTACGTTAAGTTAGCCGGCTACAGACCCAGCGCCTTCAGCCCAGCCTTCGATATGTCCTCGTCGTCCTTGCCCGAGGGCAGACCGCCCACACCAATCGCCCCCAGCAGCGCCCCGTCGCTGGGGTTCGTCACCACCACCCCGCCTTGCAGCGTCACCAACTGCGGGTCCCCAAACTCCGCCAGCGCCCTCCCGGACGTCTTTATCTGCTCCGCGAAGTCCACCGTGTCCATCCGCCGTATCGCCGACGTATACGCCTTCCTCGTCGCGAACGTCGGCCTCAGGCAGCCGTCCATCCGCGCGTACGCCAGCAAATTCCCCGCGTCGTCCACTATCGCCATGTCCACCGCCCGGCGCTTGGGGTCCTTGTTGAAATCGGCTACCATCGCCTCAATCGCCTTCCGGCACTGCTCCAGGCTCAACATCGGTTTGTTGTACATATCGTCTCCGCCTCTCTTGAAAATTATTCTCCCGAAAATAGCTTCCGTCCTGCCATTCCAACCCGCTCATCCCGAGTGCCTGTGAGATTTTGACTGCTTCCTCACTTTCATCGCACCAATCTCACAGGTCATCTGTCCGCACAAGACACGTCATTCCTACGAAAATTGCACCGTCCCTACTCTATCTGCGCCCAACTAGGAGGAGTGCAGGGGGGCACAGACCTTCTGCTGGGAGTCTGACGGTGTCCCTCAGAAATTAAACCTCACTGGGTGGTCGTGGGTGGGCGCCACAAACCTGTGATTCGCAACCCTCTCTACGTGTCCAACCCTCGCGCCCACTATCACCGTCCCAGATTGATTGGTTCACAATCCCTGACGCTCTCGAAAGACGAGCCCATACCGCATTCTTGCCAGTCGGCGCCAACATCTTTTGCTTTCAACCCTCCATGGTGGCTATGCCCATCGCCATGATCCATTGCTCCATTCCCAGAAGCCTAACCCGCGTCATACACCTCTTTCGCCATCATCGCCGCGTTCGCCGCCGTCGGCCATCCCGCGTAGAACGCCATGTGCGTTATCACCTCGCCAATCTCCTCCTTCGTCACCCCGTTGTCCAATGCCCTCTGAATATGTGATCGAAGCTGGTTCGTTCGGTACAGCGCCGTCAGCGTTGCCACCGTAATCAGGCTCCGGTCTCGCTTAGAAAGCCCCGGCCTCTCCCACACGTCGCCAAACAGCACGTTGGCGCTGTACTCCGCAAGTTGGGGCGCCACTTCTTGCATCGCGCTTCTTGCCGTAGTCATCTCTCCTCCTGGTTGCTTAATTTTTCAGTCGAATGAATCGCCCGCCGATTCATCGGTCGGCGCCATTATGGCCCCGTCCGGCGCTATTTGCCATCGTTTCCTTCCCCTCCCTCCGCCGGCGCCACCGGCGTCTCCGTCACATACCCCGCCAGCAGTATATCTAGTTGCGCCATCAGCAGCTTGCTCCACGCCACCGCCGCTCTGGACGCCTCCTCCGGGTCGTCCATCTCTTGTCGCAGCGCCTCCGCCACCGCCGTCTGCGCTAAAGAAATCGTCCCTATCATGAACCGGCTCGGCACAGAGCCCAGGTGCGCCCTGTTCGTTGGTGGGTGGCTGTGTACCACCGCTATCGCCAGCAGATACAGCGCCAGGTCCCCCTCCGCCTCCACCGTGTTCACCAGCCAACGCCCCAGCGAGTGCTTCCGGCGCTCCAACCGCTCCTCGTCCACCTCCCCGGACTCCGTCACAAAATACCTCCGCGTCTCTGGAAACTTCAGGAAATGGTCGTACACCGCCGTCGTCAGCTCCTCCGCCCGGGCCAGCAACAGCGGCCCCGTGCTCCTAACCAGCTCCAACTCCGCCTCGCCGAAGCCCACAAACTGCAACGTGCGACGCATCCGCTCGCCCCAGTCCAACGTCCCAGCCATAAACATCCCTCCCTAACTTCGCTCTACCTGCCGCACTGCCCACCAGAATATAGCCCCACATTCACCCTCCGGCAATCGACGCCTCCCTAAGGGCCTGCGAGTTTTTGACTTCTTCCGTACGTTTGGGCTTGCACTCTCCCACGTTGAGCATCGGAAAGAGTCATGTCATTCTGAGCCCGCCCGTGAAGATCGAAGAATCTGGGTGTGGTGGGAGAGCACATCCAACCCTGGCGCCCACCATCGCTGTCCCAGCTTGATTTACTCACAAACTCTGAGGCCCTCGAATGAGAGCGGGAATCACCAACCTTCGATTCGCAACCCTTCGTGACGGCAATAGCCATCGCCATAGCTACTTGCCTAGCAATTAAATCTCGGCCCGCCGCCGCCCGCCCCGCCGCCTGCCCCGCCCGCCCCACCTGCCCCGCCGCCGTCCTCCCTACCCCGGCCCGTCCTCCCCTCCGCCTCCTTCCGCCTCCGCCTCTTCCCCCTGTGCTTCAAACGCCTCGCGCTGCCGCGCCGCCCAACCCTCCATCCATCGCCGGTACCGGTCCAGTGATGGCGGCGCTACGTAGAACACCTCAATATCGCCGGGGAACTGTACCTGGTGCCTCTCGCTTATCAGCAGCAGCCCCACCTCCCCCTCCCCCAGCGTCTCGTCTATCCGCTTCGAAATGTGCTCGTTCCTCCGGTGCAAACACTCAACAAACCACTCTTGCAACCGGCCCGCCACCTTCGGACTGCTGAACGGCAGCATCGAGCACCGTTGCAAGTCCAGCAACTCCAACATCGTCTCCCCGTCCTCCGTCGCCTCCAGCGCCGCCCCGTTCTGGCACTTCGCCTGCACCAACCCTTGGCTCTGCCCCTCCCCCGACAACGCCTTCACACCTTCGTCGCCTCCCACCGAAAGCGTCTCGTGGTAAACATGCTTCGCTCCCCCCAACCTCCCCTCCAGCGACTCCACCTGCGCTCTCGCCTCCCTCCAATAGCTGTCCAGCAACTCCTTCCCATCCGCCTCCGAGTCCGGCGGCTGCATAAGCAGTGGCACCAGCAGCAGCTTCCGCTTATCGCGAAACCCCTCCGCCGGGGGCCGTTCCATCTTCCCCAGCTCCTGCGTCATCCTTTCACCTCGTTTGCCTCACCGCCCAACATCCAGCACCAAAACCTTTGGCCCATTTTAGTCCCTTCAAACACGCTGGCAACCCTTTGTGGCAGCCATACCCATCGCCATGGCTGACCCCCTGGGAAACCAAAACTTTGCCCCTGGTAGGAGACCTGACAAGGAGGAGTGCAGAGGGAGTCTTCCCTCCCTGCCGGGAGACTGAGGGTGTCCCTCAGAAACAACTTTAAAAACCTTCCTTGGCGGGACGGTGGGAACCACCAACCTTAGATTTTCAGTCCTTAGTGGCGGCGATACCAACCGCCATGACTGTTCGGCTCGGAAACAGACCGGCGGCCTCTTCCGGTTCCCAGCCCATAGGAGAGTGCAGGGAACCTGGGTGGTACTGCCGGGAGTCTGACGGTGTCCCTCAGAAACAACTTTAAAAACCTTCCTTGGCGGGACGGTGGGAACCACCAACCTTAGATTTTCAGTCCTTTGTGGCGGCGATACCTATCGCCATGACTGTTCGGCTCGGAAACAGACCGGCGGCCGCTTCCGCTTCCCAGCCTATAGGAGAGTGCAGGGAACCTGGGTGGTACTGCCGGGAGTCTGACGGTGTCCCTCAGAAACTGCTTTATCAACCTTCCTGGGCCGAACGGTGGCTATTGCCAACCTACGATTCCCAGTCCTTCGTAGTGGCCATACCAATCACAATCCACGGCAGCGTTCCAGAATAGGGCTTCCTCACCTTAATGAATGCACGCCCACTTGAGGAAGAACCTGGCATGGTATAACCGCTCCGCACGGGTCTCCTGGAAATCCCCTCAGCCGCTCACTTCCCCCCGTACACTGGCGTCCTCCAATCCCGGTACCGCTCCTCCTTCCCGCGCACCACCTGGTGAAACAGCTCCCTCAACCGAGACACCACCGGACCCACCTCCCCGTTCCCCATCGGGTACCGGTCCACGCTGGCCACCGGATACACCTCCACCGCCGTCCCGCACAGAAAAACCTCGTCCGCCACGTACAGCTCCGTCCGGTCCACTTCCCGCTCCAACACCGCCGTCCCCAGATCCTCCTGCAACAGCTCCTTCACCACCTCCCGCGTCACGCTCTCCAGTATCCCTGCCGTCACCGGCGGCGTTATCGCCACCCCGTCCCGCACTATGAACACGCACGCGTACCCCGCCTCCGCCACCTTCCCGTCCTGGTTCAAAATTATCCCGAAGTCATACCCGTTCAGCCGCGACTCCGTCGACACATACCGGCTGTTCTGGTAGTTCGTTATCGCCTTGGCCCTTGGCGGCATCGAGTTGTCCGAAATTCGGCTCCAGCTACTCACATTGCAGTGCGCCGACTTCTCCTCTCCCAGACCCGAAGGCGCCTCCCGCGTCGTGATCACCACCTCGCCTAGCGCCTCCAGCACCCCCAGGTAGCCCGGTATCTCCTCAGCGAAAAACGCCAGCGGCTGCACGTACGTGTCGCACCGGTACTCGTTGGCCCGAAGCAGCTCCCCGATCGCCTTCCCTAGCTCCTCGTTCGAGAACGGCGGCGTCATCCGCATGATCTTCATCGACTGGTACAGCCGCTTCAGGTGCGGCTCCAACTAGAACAGGAACAGCTCCCCTCGCTCCTCGTTCCAGTACGCCCGGATCCCCTCGAACACCGCCGAGACCGCCGTCCATCCCACCTTGGATATGTGTACCGTGGCCTTCTCCCACTCCACCAATTCCCCGGTCCGCCAAAGGTACTTCGGCGTATCCTTCTCCGTAAACGGGCTGCCCTTCCCTACCTTCTGCTGCGTCATGCCAACTTAGACCTCGCTTCCAGCGGCCATTATGCGTCGCGTCCTACTATCATGCCTCCATCCTATCAGCGCCGCAATTCCCTGCCTCACATGTTATTGGCATCCTGCGGTTTGCGCCCCACAACTACCGATGGCGTTTGGCAAGTCTTTTTCTCCACCCATGCCATCACCCAGATTGACTTCAGGAATGATGCTTAACATACTCAATTGTGTACCGCCCGGGCCTGGTGCTCCACGGGTAGCACCGCGTCCAGCTTTTGCGTCACAAACTGCATCTGGTTTCGCACCGGGCGTCTCACTCGAACTGCCCCTCCACTGGACCGGGCACCGGCCACCATTTCACCAGCTTGCTCCACGTCACACCTCGGCCATCAGGGACGCTTCATTTTACAAATCTGCCTGTCCCCTGGGAGGATTTATTCACAAACCCTCTGGCGGGAGCCTGAGGGTATCCCTTAGACCAAAGTGCGATGAATCCCGGAACACGGATTGTCCAAAGGCGGGGCCATCAGGGTCTATTGGCCTCTGGTCAGATGGCCGCCAAAGACCCTTGGCTCGCGGACCGGAGGTGTCGTCCGCTTTGTGCCGGCCCCGCCTCTGTTTTTGACCAGGCCGCCTGCAGACCCTGATTTGACTCTACCTTCGCCCGGCGGCTTGCCCTAGTGTGGTAGCCCACCGACCCCACTGGGGAAATCTCTCTCCGCTACACAGTCCTTCCACCCATGTCTTTACAATCACGCCATGAACCTGACCGGTCGCCTTCTACTGTTCATCGCCTCGGAAATAAATACATCGTCCCTTGAAGGACACCAAGCAAGGTGGGGTCCAGAGGGGGATTCCCCCTTGCTTGGTGGGAGACAGAGGCAGTGAGCTTCTCACTCTCCCCCATTTTCGGCCCTGCACTCTCGCACGTGAAACGTCCGCATAAGACATGTCATTCCGAGTCGGCCCGTGAGGATCGAGAAGTCTGGTGGGGAGGGGAGAGCACATCCAACCCTTGCGCCTACTATCGCTGTCCCAGCTCAATTTACTCGCAAGCCCTGAGCGGCTGTGAGTTGATGACTTCTTTTGTGCTTTAAGCGTCACCTAGTCTCAGGTTAAGCGTCCGCAAAAGCCATGGCATTCCTATGAGAATGAGCCACCTACGCCTCCACCCCGCTCATCCTGAGCCTCTCGAAGGACGAGCTCATACCGCATTTCGCCCCCCCCCCCCACAATGTCATTCTGAGTCCGTTCGTGAGGATCGAAGAATCTGGGTGTGGTGGGAGAGCAAGTCCTGCCTTGGCGCCCGCTTCGGATTCTAATCCTGGTTTTTCATCCTTCCTGGTGCTGGATGCTAACACGTCATTCCGAGTCGGTCCGTGAAGATCGAGGAATCTCGAGGGACATAGCCCCGAGTTCCCGATGCTAATCGGGATGGGCCTTAGGGTAATCAGGTCCAACCGTCGTACTCAGCTTCAATCTCCCAGCTCAATTTACTCGCAAGCCCTGACGCCCTCAATTGACGAGCCCATACCGCTCTCCACCTTGACTACAGCGTTTACATGGCGGTTCGCTAAAGGAAAAACCAACCCCCCATCCTTCCCCGCCCCCACCCCGCTCACGCGTGCGGCGGCCTCATCCCGTGCCACTCCGTCGCTTGCTCGTAAGCATGCCCCACCCTCAACACCTCCGCCTCTCCCCCCGGCCGCCCCGCCAGTTGCAGCCCAATCGGCAGCCCCTGACCGCTGAATCCGCAGGGCACTGACATCGCCGGCCCGCCCGCCAGGCTGAACGCGCCCGCCAGCGAGTACGGGAGCCGCGACGCCGCCTCCTTGCTCGTCACCGGCCCGTAATCCTGTATCCTCTCCCCTGCAATCCCCATCGTCGGCGACGCCAGCACGTCGTACCGCTCCAGCGCTCCCAACACCTCCTGGCGTACCATGCTCCTCACCCGCTGCGCCTTGTAGTACGCCGACGCTGGCGCCAGGCTGCCGGCCATTATCCCTATCCGAAGACTGTGGCCGTACTCATCTCCTCGCTCCCTTATCCACCTGCTATTCGTGGCCGCCGACTCTATTGCTAGCAGCGTTGCCGATATCCCGCTGCCCACCGCCGTCAGCGGTATCGAAACCTCCTCCACCGTCGTGCCCAGCCCCTTCAACACCTCCAACGCCTTCTCCACCGCCCGCCTCACCTCCGCCTCCGCCACATCGCTGTAAAGCAACTCCTTCACCACCCCCACCCGCATCCCCTTCACGCCTTGCTCCAGCGCCCCCAAATAGTCCTGCACCGGCCCTTTCCAAGAGTACCGGTCCCTCGGGTCGTGTCCCGCTATGGCGCTAAGCGTCAGCGCCGCGTCCTCCACCGTCCGAGATATCGGCCCCACCGTGTCCATAGACCACGACCCTTGCGCCAGTCCGTGGCGCGACACCAGCCCCCACGAAGGCCGCAGCCCCACTACGCCGCAAAACGACGCCGGACGGCGGATGGACCCTCCGGTGTCCTCCCCCAGCGATGTCGCGCACAAAAACGACGCCACCGCCGCCCCCGCCCCGGAGCTGGATCCCCCGGCGCTCATGTCCAGGTCCCACGGGTTCCTCGGCGGGCTGTACCGGTGCACCGACCCTATCAGCGCGAACTCTGGCTGGTTCGTCTTCCCCAGGAGTATCGCTCCGGCGTCCTTTAGCCTCGCCACCGCCGTTGCATCCTCCGAAGGATGGAACTCCTCCAGAATTCGGGACCCCACCGTTGTCCGCAGCCCCTTCGTCCATAGCTGGTCCTTCACCGACACGGGTACCCCGTGCAGCGGCCCACGGTACCGGCCCGAAGCTATCTCCTGCTCCGCTGCCTTGGCTTCCTCCAGCGCCGCCTCTCCGCACAGCGTCAAATACGCGTTGAACTTGAAGTCCAGTGCGCCAATCCGCTCCAGATACGCCTCCGTCGCCTCCACCGGCGACACCTCCTTGGACCGAATCAACCTGCCCAGCTCCGCCGCGCTCAGATACACAATTCCCGCCTTGTCCATCATTCCCCCCAAAAATTAGACCTTGGGCTCTTCTATTCCCGCTCATCCTGAGGCTCTCGAAGGACGAGCCCATACCGCATTCCGCCCCTCGCCATGTCAATCTGAGTCCGCCCGTAAGGATCGAAGAATCCGGGTGCCGGGGGAAAGCAAGTCCTACCTTGGCGCCCGCTTCGGAATCCAATCCTGGTTTTCATCCTCCCTGGTGCTGGACGCCAACATGATGGATCCCTATGAAAATAGCACCGTCCCTACCCTACCTGCGCCTGCCAAGGAGGAGTGCAGAGGGGGGTTGGTCCCTTCTGCCGGGAGTCTGAGGATGTCCCTTAGAAATTCGATTTAAAACCTTTCTGGGCGGGATAGTGGGCACCACCGACCTGTGATCCGCAACCTTCTGTGACAGCCAAACCCATCGCCATGGCTGATCCTCGCCCCAATTCGTATCGGCCTTACTTTGGTTCCCAACCACACAGGAAGGTGCAGGGGACCTGGGTGGTGGCTGCCGGGAGTCCGAGGGTGTCCCTCAGAAATTCGTTTTAAAATCTTCCCGGGTGGGATGGTGGGCACCACCAACCTGTGAATTTCAGACCCTACTGGGGTCCCCACCCCATCCCCATTCCTCATCGCCCCGGAGACTACACCAAGACCACTGTTCGTGCTACCACATGGCAAAATCCAGGCTGCCCAGGCCTCCCGCTCCCATCTATCATTCGTTCCCCTCCCGTCCACAAACAAAAAACGCCCCACCGCTGGAGCGTTCATATCCACCGCCGCCACTCCCCTTCTACCCCACCACACCCGTTGGTCTAGCCCGGCAGGTCCTTTCGGATCCGGCTCTCGGATTGGAGGTGAAATCCTCAAGAGCGGCAAGCCATGCCGGCCCCGGGCTAGAGCCTGGAAACACCGGCCCTGACGCTACCCGTCAACGTCCATTAACAGTGGAGTGCTACCCCCTCAATCCAAGGAGCAATTACCCCTTCCTCACTTACCCACCTCCCCTACGTCGGCAGCAACTCCCGCAGCGTCGAAGCCACCGGCCCCGGGTCGTCTATCTCCTCAATCCGTATCGTCTGTCCCTTCCCAATCCCGCTGGCCACCACCACAGACCCTCGCCCCGTCAGTATCTCGAAGAAGCTCCTCGACTCCGAAATCGAGATGATCCGCGACACTGGTATCTCCGTGGTATACAGCCACATGAACCGGTACATGTGTATCACCCGGCGGTCCGTCACCGTGTACGTGATGTGCAGGTTCCTCAGGTACCGCGTCGCCCCCTTGAAAAACAGGAAGAGCGATATTAATAGCAGCGCGAACGGGTAAACATAAGGCAGTTCCGTGAACGCGAACGCGAACACGGTGCCCATGAAGAACGGAATGCTCAGCATCATCCTGGCGTATGCCGGTTTCATCGTCGGGTGACGCTTTGAAAGCTCCGTCTCCCCATCGACCAGTGTTGGCGTCGGAAAAACCGCCCTCACGCTCACCCAGAAGCCCACTATCATCAGAAGCGCGCCAATCAGCAGTAACGCCCCGGACGTCCACGGCTCAAAACCCCCAACCGTTATCCCGTACACCCCTCCCATCAAGAACGGTGCCCCCACAATCGCGCTCACCGTCAGCTGGCGCGCATACCTCCACGCCGCTCCAGTCCCATAAATACGTAACCGAGTCATGGCCTACTTCCCCCTCGCCATCTGCACTCCAGTGGCAAATAGCGTCATCAGTATTCCAATCACCGCCAACATCGTCGGGTCCACCAGATCGCCCATCGCGCCCGCTTCCATCCCGCTGCTGGAGTTGAGGAAGAATCCCCTATGGCTTCCGTTCGAAGCTTCCTCCTCCCCAATCCCCACCGGACCCGGTGCCGCGAACCCGCTCCTCTGGAACGAAGCCGGTCTCGATGATTCCGTCCACCCTTGCTCGAACGTCAGCCGCCCCATTTCCTGCTCCAACTCCCATCGGCGTTCTTCCCACCGCATCTCCTGCTCCATCGCCATATCCCTCTCCTGCTGCCGCTCCCGGTCCAGCCGGTCCATCTCCTGCTGAAACTTCCACTGCCTCTGATTCGCCGGCTCCCGTTCGTCCTCCCTCTGGCGCTCTAGGTCCCTCATCTGTTGCTCTAGGTCTCGTTCCGTGGTGTCCTGTTCCTCCCACTTCACCTGCCACCGCTGCTCTAAATCGTTCCACTCCTCCTGAAAGCCCCGGTCCAACGCGTCCCACGCGCCCTGCTTTTCGCGCTCCAGCCGCTGACAATTCCTATCGAATCCGTTCCCTTGGCCGTGGCCCTCGCTCTGCGACTGCTCCCATTCCCTGTTTATCAGCTTCACCTGTCGCTCGTACTCAAACTGCCTCTCTTGCTCCAGGCCCCTCTCTTCGTTACGGTCCTTATCCAACCGTTTCTGCCCCTTCTGGAACCCCCTCTCCCTCTGGTCGTCTTCCTTCCACAGCAGGTCCCACTCCCGGTAGTCCTGTTCGTGAAGCAGCCCCTCCCGGTCCAACCGTTCATACTCCCACTGCCGCTCCTGCGTCTCGTCCCTTTCCGCCTGCCGCCCCTCCTCTAGCCGGTTCCTCGCCCTTTGGTACTCCCACTCTCGCTCCTGGTCCAGGTCTTGCTCCTCTCGCCGCTGATGCTCCAGATCGTTTAGATCCTGCTCAAACTGGCGGTCCACCTCGCTCTGCGCGTCGGAGTTACCCCAACGTTCCGTTTCCAGCTCGTCGAACTTGTGCTGGAAGTCATCCTCCAGCCCGTCCCGCTCCTCTTGCTGCCGCCACTCCATCTCCTGCCGTTCCCCCTCGTACCCTTGGTCCAGCTCGTACCGAAAGTCGCGCACATTGAACAGCTCCTTGTCCACCTCCTGCCACCGCTGCTGATACTCGAACTCGCGCTCCGAGTCCAGGTCCCTCTCCGACTGCTGCTCCCGCTCCATGTGCCGCTGTGCCGCCTGGAACTCCTGCTCCCCCCTATCGAATTCTGTTCGCAGCCAGTCCCCCTCTTCCTGCCCCAGCCTCAGCTCCTCGTCCAACTCATGTACCCGCTGCTCGGCGCCTTCGTCCCGGCCTTGTCCTTCGTCGTCCTTGCCGGGGGACGGCAGCACCTTCGCCGCTCCCGCGCCGTCGCCCGCTACGCCAACCCCCTCCCGGTGCGGGCGCTCCGTCGCCGCCCCCGCCACCGACGCCCAGCTCGAAACTAGTAGCGCGGTCAGTACCGACAGGAAGACCAAAACCTTGAATACCATCCTTGCTCTCATCTGTCTGATTGGCCCAATAGGTTGATTGGCCGCTTCCTTTCTGTTCTGTCTCCCTGATTCAGAACCTATCTCTAGAGCGGTTACGATTCAATTAGTATCGCGTTAAGTTTTGATAATCGTTTCGTTAAAATAGGTTGGCAAGTAGCACTCTTCCTCAATCCACTTATCGGAAACTACGTTTCGACTGCCCATCGCCTGTAAATTAGACCTTCGGCCCTTTCGGCCTTGCACTCCCGCAGTTGATGCGTCCACATAAGTCATGTCATTCCTATGAAAATGGCACTGTCGCTACTTTCCCCAGCGCCTAACAAGGGGGATTCCAGAGGAGGATGGCCCCTCTGGCGGGACTCTGATGGTGTCCCTCAGAAATTAGTTTTTAAAACCTTCCGGGGGGGGGGGGGTGGGCTGCACCAGCCTGCGATTTGGAAACCTTTGTGGTAGTGATACCGGTCACCATGGATGATAGCCGCGACTCTTTTTTCATATTCCCTGGTGCTGAACGCCAACATGATGGATTCCGAGTCCGTGCGTGAAGATCAAAGAATCTGGGTACGGGGGGAGAGCACATCCAACCCCTGTGCCCACTACCGCTGTGCCACGCCAATTTATTCAGAAACTCTCTTGCGGGAGTCCGGGCGTATCCCTCAGGAATAATCTCCTTGCGGCCGAGGGCCCCAGGCCCGAGGTCCCGAAGAACAAAGTGAATCTATCCCGGCTGGGAACCAACAACCTGTGATTCGCAATTCTCTGCGGCATCCCTACCCATCGCCTTAACTGATTCTCTCCATAGTGCTATTAACTCCGGAACACGGATTGTCCAAAGGCGGGGCCATCAGGGTCTATTGGCCTGGTCAGATGGGCGCCAAAGACCCCTGGCTTGCGGACCGGAGGTGTCGTCCGCTTCCTGCCGGCCCCGCCTCTGTTGTTGACCAGGCCCCCGGCGTACCCTGATTTGAGTCTACGTTCGACCAGCGGTTCGCCCTAGGGTGATAGCCCACCAGCCCCATTAGGGAAATCTCTCGCCTCTCCCCAATCCTTCTACCCCTCCATCCACATCCTCATAATCAGACCCTCAATAATAGGATGCCTACCAAGGGGGAGCGCAGAGGAGAATTCCCCCATTCGTGGGAGCCAGAGGCAGGTCATTCTCACCTCTCCCACACTCGCGGCCTTGCACTCTCGCACGGTGAGCGTACGCAAAATCCATGTCATTCCGAGTCGGCCCGGGTAGATCGAGGAATCTGGGTCGAGCAGGGTTGAGCGTGTCCCGCCCTGACGCCCTGTCGCAGCCCAATTTATTCGCAAGCTCAGAATGTGCCCCTCAGAAAAACTCTCCTTGCGGTCGAGGACCGCGGGCCTCAGGTCCCGATGAAAGCTAGTGAATCGGGAGCGGGTGGTTCCCAGCAACCTTCGATTTGCAGCCCTTAGCAGCGCCCAACCTTCGTTCTCGCTGAACGACACTGCAATAGTCAATCTTGCTTAAACTTGGAATCTACCAGCACAACATCCTCACAAGCTCTGACCGCCGCCCACCCCCCGCCGCCGCCGCCCACCCCCCGCCGCCGCCGCCACCCACCCCCCGCCGCCGCCGCCACCCACCCCCCGCCGCCGCCACCCACCCCCCGCCGCCGCCGCCCACCCCCCGCCGCCGCCGCCACCCACCCCCCGCCGCCGCCGCCACCCACCCCCCGCCGCCGCCACCTACCCCCCGCCGCCGCCAACCCCCCCCGCCTTCCCCTACTCCAGCCTCCTGAGCGTTGGGACCATCACCAGGAAGTATCCCGTCGCTGCCACCCCCACTACCCCCACCAGCAGGATCGCCAACTGCACGTCCATCACCGTGGCCAGGTATCCCAGCAGCACCCCCGTCACCAGTACGTAGCCGTTAATCGAGCTGTGAAAGCTGGTAATCCGGCTCCTCAGCCCGTCCGGCGAAAGAAGCTGAATTAGCACACCGCTGGTCGTCCTGAACACCGTCTGGCTTAACGAAAATACGCCTATCACAATAATCGCCAGCGACAGCCACTGCGAATAGGCGAACGCCACAATAAGCAGCGCGCTCAACAGCACGGTAACCAGGCACAGCGGTCCCTTCTTGAATCCGAACCCCACTGACGCCACCACCAGCGCACCCACCACCCCGCCCAGCCCAGTCGCCGCCAGCAGGTACCCGCCCACGTCGGCCCCGCTCTCCAACACCTCTGACGTGAACACCGGCAGAATGAACAGTACCGGGTGCAACAGCACGTTCGGTATGATGCTCAGAACAATCAACGTGAATATCATCCGCTCGCTCCGCCACATGTACCGCACCGCTTCCATCATGTCCGAAACCGCAGACCCCACCGCCGGCTTCGGCCTCTCCCCCAACTTCGCCTTCATCGGAAACAGCGTCAGCATCGCCCCTACGTACAGCCCCGTCTCGATAATGAAGTTCGACGTAAACCCTAGATGCGCTATCAGCAGACCGCCGAAGAACGGCATTATCAGCCGGGTGCCAGGTACCGTTATCACCACCGTGGCGTACGCGTTCGAAATGTCCTCCCGCTCCACCGTGTTCGCTATCAGCGCCAACCGAACGTTGAACGATACCCATGTCAGCGATCCTTGGTAAAGGACATAAACGTACGCGTGCCACAGCGTCTCCCGGTCCAGCGCCACCAGTATCGAGAATACCCCCGCCCCCACCGCCATCAGCGCGTACGTAGCCAGCACCAGCCTCCGCCGGTCCCACCGGTCGCCTAGCACCCCTCCCCACGGCCCCACCAACAGCACCGGCAGCACGCTCAGACCTCCCACCGTCACCACGTGCAGCGAAGACGACCCCGAGCCCTCCGTCAGGTCCTTCACCAGCCAGCCAATGGTCAATAGCTGGAGCCATATCGCCCCGTTGGCGCAGAAATTACTGGACCAGAGCAGCCGGTAGTCCCGGTACCTCAGCCACGCGTCCATTGTATGTAGCCGTGGCAGCCCCCACCTGCCCCTTTGCTCCCCGCCGCGCCCGCTCACCGAAGCCTCGCTTTCCTCGCCGGAGCGCTGTCCACCCCGCCCAACGCACCTTTTGTCCCTACGGCCGCCGTCGCTCGGATCAAGAAAACGCGCTGCCCTCTACTCATGGCGGCGCATCTTCCCCTGCCAGCGGCGCCACTGTCAAGCTCACGTCGCTCAGGGGAGTGCAGAAGGGGAGACCCCTCTGAGGTTGTGAGTTTTTACTCAGTCAGTATTTTCAACGTCTCCTTGTCGCGCGTCGAGCGTCCGCACAAGCCATGTCATTCCTACGAAAATAGCCCAGCCCGGCCTACGAAAAACCGGCTCCCAGCGTACAATCAGCACCAACCGTGCAGGAGAGTGCAGGGAACCTGGGTTCCCTGCCGGGAGTCTGAGGGTGTCCCTCCGAAAATAGACTCCCTCCCTCGTTTCCACCATACTATCCCTCTGCCCCCCACCCCCCAACCGCACAACCCTAAACAGGAGTCACCTCATGCGAATCCCCATCACCATGTGCCACGGTATCCGCACCTCCACCAGCTCCTCCCTGCCCCATCCCCTCCCTGCGGACCACTTTGACCTACTCATGGGTATCGCCGCCGAAATGGGCTTCCAGTCCATCAACTATGACCAGCTCGCCGCTTGGCGAAGCGGCACGGGCGCACTTCCAGAGCGGCCCATCATGATCGATTTCGACCACCCCGTTCCCTCCATGCGGGGCCAGGTCTTCGATACCTTGGAGCGCTACGGCTTCAAAGGCAACCTCTTCATCTACACCTCGCCCTATGACCAGACCTACTCACGGCCCCTGGTCGTGGCCTCTTCGGACCACATGACTTGGGACCAGGTCCGCGAGCTCCGCGACGCCGGCTGGCACATCGGCGCCCACACCATCAGCCACCCCAACCTGTCGGAGCTCAGCGCTGAGGACCCCTCGGGCGATATCCTCCGCGAGGAGCTGGACCGCTGCAACGCCGTCATCAAGGAGAACCTCGGCTTCCAGCCCACCGACTTCGCCTTCACCGGCACCAGTTGGAGCAGCCAGGCTGAGGTCGAGGTCAAGATCCGCTATCGCTTCGGCCGCCTCTGGTTCGTCGGCGCCGAGTACCAGGTCGATGGCAACCCCATGCGCGTCGCCGAGCTCATGCGCGACCCCGGCCCAGACGAAGACGACGGCGGTCCCCCCTTCGCCGTTCGCTACATCACCAAGGACAGCGATCCCTACCGTCTACCCTCAATGGAGCTCCAATCCCTCATCCACCACCCGGACGCCTTCCGACGCTACCTCCAGGGCGCCCTCACCTAACCCCTTTCCCATAGACTCCTCAACAATCGCCGTGCCGGATTGCCTCGAAAATAGGACCGTCTCTCCTCAATAGACACCAAGCAAGGGGGAGTCCAGAGGGGGATAACCCCCCGGTCCAGGGACGCAATCCCGAGATCCCGATGTCAATCGGGAGCCAAGTCTGAGGGCGTTCCTCAGAACACTCCTCCATCCATGTAACTACCGGTAAGTATCGTTAACTCCCCAAACTAACCATCGCTGGTACAATAGTCCCAACGGCCACCGCTATGACAGCGGCGGCAGGCGGTATGCCATGATCCCCGCGCCGTTACAGCGCTGGAAAGCCCCGGCCATGTGGACAGGGACCCTCCTTCCATTGTTAGCCGTGCTCGGCCTAATGGCCTACGCCGCCGGCATCGGCGCCAGCCCCACCATCAACCATACCGATGTCCCCTGCGGCGAAACCTCTGCCCTAACAGCCGCTTTCAATGCCGCCAACGAGAGCGCCGATCTGGATATAATCAAGCTGGCAGCCGGCTGCACCTATAGCCTTAAGTTTACTGCCGACTTTACTTTTATGGCGGGCCTCCCGGCCGTCTCCTCACCGATTAGCCTTATCGGCAACAACGCAACCATCCAACGGGACCCTAACGAAATAGGGGGCTTGCGCCTTCTTGCGGTTACTGGCGAAGGACAGCTGAATTTGGACAGTGTGAATTTGAGTGGTGGACGGGCCTTGCAACTGAATCAGATAGATAAGGGTGCTGCTCTCTTCAACTGGGGAGGTACGGCAACTATCTTCAATTCCACGCTCTCAGACAACTTTGCCATCTGGGGAGGCGCAATCTACAACGCCTCTGGCGGAACGTTAGAAGTGCGAAACAGCACCCTTGCTGGCAACCTGGGCAAAACAGACGGCGGCGCAATAGACAACCTGGGAACCGCCACGCTGGTGAGCACGACTATTTCCGGCAACACTATGTCGCCTTACGTAATTAACGGCAGCACCTATGGCGGCGGGATATCTAGCTCTGGAGAATTAACTCTGTCCAATGTGACCCTATGGGGCAACTCCGCGACTGAAGGCGCGGGCCTGTTTAACAATTCCATTGGCATCATCACGGTCAAGAACTCTATTATCGCTGGCAACCTGGGTGGCGACGATTGCGACGTCTCCTCACCCTTTTCTGAGAGTTCCGGCGGCTCGTTCACCGCATCGGGTGTCAACCTGGACTCTGACGGCTCCTGCCCTGGCTTCACCATCACGTCGGATCCCCTCTTGGGACCGCTCCAGGACAACGGCGGCCCCACCCCCACTCTGGCCCTCCTCCCCGGCGGCCCCGCCATAGACGCCGCCCTCGATTGCAGCGACCTTAACGGCGCCTCGGTATCGGATGACCAGCGAGGCGTCTCACGCCCCCAGGGTCCTGCTTGTGACCTCGGCGCCTTCGAAGTAGAGGCTGAGCAAGAAGCCGCCCAGGCCTTTGACCTCCTGGCCTTCCTCTCCCGGCAGGGGCTGGAGTACATAGACTACCGCCCCCGCGGCGGCGCCCTCTGGGTCCTGGGTGGCCGGGAGCTCGCTGATATGATGCAAGACCTTGAGAGCAGGGGCATCACCTTCACCTTCGCGTCCCGCGGCGCTAGGGAGACCGGCTACGAGTCCGCCTGGTCCACCACCTACGGTAGCTAACCCTCATCCACCACTCGCACGCCTTCCGACGCTACCTCCAAGGCGCCCTCGCGTGAGTCTTTTTGGCGCCCTGGCAGGTTGATGAAAAAGGGGAGTCCAGAGGGGCCAAGCCCCCCCGGGTCGAGGGACCTCATCCCGAGACCTCGATTCCAATCGCAATCCGGGAGTCTGAGGGTGTCCCTCAGAAAATCTTTTAAAAACCTTTCGGGGCGGGTGGGTGGGCACCACCAACCTGTGATTCTGAATCCTTCGTAGTAACCATACCAATCGCCATCGCTGATCGCTCAGAACAACCTGCCGCGGGATACCGCCTTCGGAATCCGTGGGAGACAGTTCAATAAGGGGCGCGCCCTCTCTGCAAGGTGTCTGGGGGAACCCCCCGGACCCCCCACTTGACAACCCCTCTCCTCTGCTACATCTTGATTCGCACACTCCCACAAAAAGGGGCGCCACATCATGACTAATCCCAACGCCGTTCCCTGCGGCATCGCACTCCCTCAAATATTCGTCAACGAGCCCGTCAACTTGGACCTCGTTAACACCTTTGCCACCACCGCCGAGGCCCTGGGCTACGATAGCCTTTGGGTCCAGGAGCGAATCATCGGCGGAACCAACGCCCTGGAACCCTTCATGCTCCTCAGCTACGTCGCCGGCATCACCAACACCGTCCGCCTGGGCACCTCCGTCATCGTAATTACCACTCGAAATCCCATCCTCATGGCCAAGCAGGTCAGCACCTTGGACCACGTCAGCCGCGGACGCCTCACCGTCGGCCTTGCCCTCGGCGGGCGCCCCAACCAGTACCACCTCCTTGACGCTCCCACTGAGCACCGAGTCGGACACTTCGTCGAATCCCTGGAAGTCATGAAAGCTCTCTGGACCCGGCCCCGCGTCGACTACAACGGCCGCTTCTGGAAGCTCGAAGGCGAGGAGATGATGCCCCGCCCCGTCCAGAAGCCCCACCCGCCCGTTTGGTTCGGCGGCCGACACCCTGACGCCCTAATACGCGCCGCCCGCTACGGCGACGGCTGGATGGGCGCCGGCTCCACCACCACCGCGCAGTTCCGGGAGCACGTCCCCATCGTCCAGCAGGCCCTGGAGGCCAACGGCAAAGACCCTGCCCTCTTCCCCATCTCCAAACGCGTCTACGTCGCCATCGATGACGACGAAGTCCGCGCCGAGCAACGCCTCCGCGACTGGTTCGGACGCCACTACGGCAACGCCGACCTCGGCTCCAGCGTCTCCGTCTGGGGCAGCGTCTCCCGCGTCGTTGAGGGCCTCTCCCAGGTCGTCGACGCCGGCGCTCGCATGCCCATGCTCAACCCCGCCTTCGACCAGATGCATCACCTCGAAACCCTCCATCGGGACGTCATCCCCCAGCTTCGCCTCCCCTAACCCCTCCAACTTTCCGCCGTGCGCGATTTCATGCGGAGTATTCCGCTACTGCCGCCAAGTCCACACGTGAGGAGACGGGAAACTCGTTATCCCTTCTCACCTCGCCTTCTTCCACAAACCCGCATGGGAGGCTGCGAGTTATTGACTTCCTCGGCATTTTCAACGTCGCCCTGTCGCACGTTGAGCATCCGCATAAGTCATGTCATTCCTATGAAAATAAGCCTCCTACGCCTCCAATCCGCTCATCCTGCGGCTCTCGAAGGACGAGCCCATACCGCATTCCGCCCCCCACCATGTCATTCTGAGTCCGCCCGTGAGGATCGAAGAATCTGGGTGCGGGGGGAGAGCAAATCCCACCGAGGCGCTCGCTTCGGATTCCAATCCTGATTTTCATCCTGCCTGGTGTTGGACGCCAACATGATGGATTCCGAGTTCGTGCGTAAAGATCGAGGAATCTGGGTGGTGTGGGGGTAAGCAGGTCCAACCTTCGCTTCCTGCTTTGCTGTTCCAGCTGAATTTGTTGACAACCTCTGGGGCGGCGATGACCCACCCCCACCGCACCCCTCCCCACCGCCGCCCACCCCGCGTTGTGCCGGCCAAAGGCCGGCACAACCGCCGCCCACCCCTTAACCCTTTCCCACCTGCCGCCCCAAAAGGTCTAGCACCGCCTGGGCCGCCTGCCTCTTATTCCCGTCCCGCTCCCCGGCGTCCGTCTGAATACGCTCCGCCATTTCTAAGCCGTCCGGTCCTGCCAGCCCAATATAGAATGACCCTATCGGCAGCCCTGACTTCCCCACCGTCGGTCCCGTTACCCCCGTGGTGGAAATCGCATAATCCGTCCCGGTCAGCTCCCGCACGCCCTTCGCCATGGCTATCGCCACCTCCGGGCTCACGCTCCCCTTCGTTTCGTACATCTCGTCCGGCACCCCCAACACGCTCTGCTTCAAACCGCCCACATACGCTATCACCCCACCGGGGAAATACCGGCTGCTCCCCGCCACTGTGCTCAGCATGTACCCCACAAGCCCGCACGTGCACGCCTCCGCCGCCGACACCGTCCTCCCCTTCGATACCATCAGCTCCGCCAGTTCGGTTACCTCCATCATTCCCTCCCGTTTTCAAGTTGCCCAGATTCTACACCACTCGCCGCTGTCCCTCCGTTGTCCCCTCCTCACCAACCCTTTATCATGGGCTCGCACCAATCCCAACACCCCATCACCACCACCAACGGAGCCTTCCTATGTCCATAATGGTCACCGGCGGCGCTGGCTTCATCGGGCCCCGCGTCATCCGAAAGCTCGTCCAGCGAGGCCAGGACGTGGTCTGCTTTGACCTCGCTCCACCCGGTCCCAGCCTCCAACCCCTCCTAGATAGCATCAACACCTATCGGGGCGATGTCACCCAGATTCCCCACCTCCTGGAGGCCGTCCAGACCCACCATGTCCACCGCATCATCCACCTCGCCGCCCTCCTCCCGCCAGCTTCCGAAGATCGTCCTCACTTCGGCATGCTGGTCAACATCCAGGGCGCCAACAACGTCTTCGAGGTGGCCCGCTGGGCCGGCGTCCAGCGCGTCGTCTACGCCAGCTCCATCGCCGCCTACGGCGATCAGCTTCCCGGCCACGCCTTCACCGAGGACGACCCGGTCAGCCCAATAAACAACTACGGCATGACCAAGGCCGCCAACGACTTCGCTGCCGCCATCTACACCAAACGCTACGGTCTTGACCTCCGCGGCATCCGCATCAGCACCGTCTTCGGCCACGGCCGCGTCACCGGCATGACCGGCATGATCGGCGGCCTCCTCACCTCCCTCCCCGCCGTCGGCAAACCCGTCAACCTGCCCTTCCATCCCAACGAAGCATCTTCGATGATTCACGCCGAAGACGCCGCCGAAATCTTCGTCCGCGCCGCCCTGTCAGACGACCTGCGGCACCCCATCTACAACAGCGGCGGTTCCGTGGCCACCATCGCCGAAATCGCCGCACTCGTCCGCGAATTCATGCCCGCCGCCGAAATAACCACCGGCGAAAGCTCCGTTCCCCACGTCTACCTGGTAGACAACACCCGAATGCTGCAAGACATCGGCTACGAGCTCCCGCCCCTTCGCCTCCGCGTCCTGGAACACATCAACGACGCCCGCCGCGAGGCTGCCCTCCCGCCCATCTCCCCGTAGCCCGCAACATCCTCCTGCCTAGTGACTGATTGCCTCTAACGGGCTGAAGAAAATGGGGAGTGCAGAGGGACACGCCCCTCTGCCCGGAGTCTGAGAGGCAGTAAGCTTCTCACCTCTCCCACACTTGCGGCCTAGCACTCTCGCACATGAAGCGTCCGCACAATCCATGTCATTCCTATGAAAATAGCACCGTCCCTACTCTACCTGCGCCTACAAAGGGGGAGTGCAGAGGGGCACAGCCCTTCTGCCGGGAGTCTGAGGGTGTCCCTCAGAAATTCGTTTCTTAAACCTTCCGGGGCGGGACGGCTGGAACCACCAACCTGTGATATGTGGCCCTTAGGAGCAGCTATACCGGTCACCATGGATGATAGCCGTCACTCCTTTTTCATCCTCCCTGGTGCTGGACGCCAACATGATCTATTCCGGGTCCGTTCGTGAGGATCGAGGAATCTGATAGGGAGGGGAGAGCACATCCAACCCTCGCGCCCACTATCGCGTAAATCAGGAGCGGTCGGAATCTCCTAGCCCTAAGATGCCACTCCTCCGTGCTGTCGCTACCCATTCCAGCGACTGAGTGCCTCTAACGGGCTGAAGAAAAGGAGGAGTGCAGAGGGGCACAGCCCTTCTGCCGGGAGTCTGAGGGTGTCCCTCAGAAATTCGTTTCTTAAACCTTCCGGGACGGGACGGTGGGAACCACCAACCTGTGATTTGTGGCCCTTAGGGGCAGCCAACCTTCTCCCTGGCTGAGCAGCACTGAAATAGTTCATCCTGCGTACAAATAAGTCCAAGCACACAAGAACATCCCGGAAACCCAGGTTCCCGGCAATCGGGTCCCGGGCAGCCCCGAATCACCCCACCACCAAAGGCACAACCTCCGACGCGAACCGCTCAATCGCCTCCCCCATCTCGCTCACGCTCCCTGCCTCGAACCCAATCACGAAATTCTCCACCCCCAGATCCCGATACGGGCGCAGGTCCGCCGCAATCTCCGCCGCGCTCCCCTGCATCTTCTGCCGCGACGCTCCACCGCTGGTGAACCCTATCGTGGTGCTGAAGCACAGCGAAACCGCGTCCTCCTCCCGGCCCGCCTCCCGCGTCAGCCTCCGCAGCCGCGACACCTTGGACGCGAACTCCTCCGGCTCCAGGATCGCCGGCGGCCTCTGGCCTATGGGCAGCCAGCCGTCCCCCAACTTCGCCGCCCTGCGGATCGCCGGCCCTGTGTGGCCCCCTATCCAGATGGGCGGATGCGGCTTCTGCACCGGCTTCGGCGCGAATCCCACCCCGGACAACTGGTAATGCTTGCCGTGAAACTCCGGCCTTTCCTTCGTCCACAACTCCTTGAACAGCTCAATGTACTCGTCCGTCACCGCGCCGCGCTGCTCATACGTGTCCAGCCCCAGCGCCTGGAACTCCTCCTCCATCCACCCTACCCCGGCGCCCAGGATCACCCTACCCCCGGACAGCACGTCCAGCGTCGAAAGCAGCTTCGCCGTCAGCACCGGGTTCCGGTACGGCAGTATCAGCACGTGCGTCCCCAGCCGCACCCGGCTGGTGCACCCTGCCAGAAAATTCAGCGCCGCCAGCGGCTCGTAGTAGTCCTCGTCCGGCTGAAACGTCGCCACCCCGTCCGAGGCGTACGGATAGAACGAGCCCACTGACCTCGGCAGAATAAGATGGTCGCTCACCCATACCGAGTCGTACCCCGCGGCCTCCGCCTTCTGCGACAGCCCCCTCAGCGACTCCGGGCTGGCCATCGGCCCCCGGCTCGGCACCGAGCATCCAAACGTCACCGCCATTTCGCGCCTCCTCGCCTGCTTTCAAAACTCCCGCCCCCTACCCCTAGCCCGAGGATACTACCACACCTCTATACACCTGACTCACACTCCATCCTGGCGCCTTACTTCCGTCCGACCCTACCCATATCTAATTTGCCGCGTCAATAGAACTTCGCCCCTTGAAGGACGCCTGAAAAGGGGAGTCCAGAGGGGGTATTCCCCCTCTGCCGGGGGTCTGAGGGTGCCCCTCAGAAAAACTTTTAAAAACCTTCCTGGGAGGGATGGCGGGCACCACCAACCTTCGATGTTCAGTCCTCCGTGGTGGCAATACTCGTCGCCCTATCTGACCGCCTCGAAAATAAAATCGGACCTACGCCTCCAACCCGCTCATCCTGAGGCTCTCGAAGGAAGAGCACATACCGCATTCCGCCACCCACCATGGCATTCTGAGTCCCCCCGTGAGGATCGAAGAATCTGGGTGCGGAGGGAGAGCAACTCCTACCTTGGCGCCCGCTTTGGATTCCAATCCTGACTTTCATCCTCCCTGGTGCTGGACGCCAACACGATCGATTCCTATGAAAATAGCACCGTCCCTACCCTATCTGCGCCCAACTAGGAGGAGTGCAGAGGGGGTTGGCCCCCTCTGCCGGGAGTCCGAGGGTGTCCCTCAGAAAAACATTTAAAAAACCTTCCGGGGTGGGGGAGGTTGAGAACCACCAACCTGTGATTCTCAACCCTTCTTGGTGGTGATACCTACCGCCTTGTCTAATTGCCTCGAAAATATCCTGCCTCTAAAACATGGCCTACTAGGGGAGAGTCCAGAGACGGGACTCCCTCTCTGGAAGGGGGTCTGTGCCCCACCTCCAACCCTCATCCCCCTTTTACCGTCATCGGAATCCCCGCCACCATCAGCAGCACCTCGTCGGCTTGGCGGGCTAGCTCCTGGTTGGCCCTGCCCAGTACGTCCCGGTAGACCCGGGCCAGCCGATTGGCGGGCACCAGCCCTGTGCCCACTTCGTTGCTAACCAGTACAAAGTCCGCTGGCGACCCTTGAACGCACTGCACTAGCCCTGCAACTTCCTGTGTAACCTTCTTCCCTACCAACTCCGCGTCCACTTCCTCCCCTTCTTCGCCATACTGCGCCATTACGTTCGACACCAGCAGCGTAATGCAGTCCACTACCACCACCTCTTCGCCGCGCGCCGCCTCGTTGATCGCCGCGCCCACCCCCACCGGCGCCTCCACCGTTCGCCAACCCGAAGGCCTTTCCCTCCGGTGCGCCGCTATCCTCGTCGCCATCTCCTCATCCAGCGCCTGCCCTGTGGCCACGAATAACACCTTCCCGCCGTGTTGCGTCGCCAACTGCTGGGCAAACCGGCTTTTCCCGCTCCGCGCGCCGCCCAAAATCAACGTGCATTTCTTCATCTGTTATCTCCTGGGCCCATCTCCAGATGCGACCTATCGTTCAGTAGCCGAATCGTAGATTCTTCCGAACCTACCTCTAAAATGGTCAGCGAGGCTAGTCCAATTTCCAGGCCCCACCAACGCGAAAGGTCCATCTTTAGCAACAGGCAAATCAGCGTTCGCACCGACCCTCCATGGCCCACCACCAGTATCACATCATCGGGTCCGTCCTCCCGTAATGCCTCAATGAACCCTCCTACCCTCGTAAACAGGTCTGCCAGACTCTCCCCATCGGGAAACGCTAACCCGGAGTCACCCGCCCGCCACATCTCTGCGACTCGAGGAAACCCGTTGCTCACCTCCTCAAACGTCATCCCCTCGCACCTTCCAAATTCAACCTCCCGCAGCTCGGTGCAAGCCACCACTGGCGCCCGGTGGCCGGAGGCCACAACGCTGGCGGTATCCATCGCCCGCGCCAGGTCGCTTGAGTAGATTGCGTCAATCCTCTCCCTGGCAAGGCGCTCGTGGAGCTTGCGCGCCTGCAGCAACCCCTCGGGGCTGAGACCCGCGTTCGTGTGCCCCATGTACCTGCCCCCACCGGCGCCCTCCGCCTCACCGTGGCGTACCAACAGAAGCCTCACAATCTCACCAGCCCCACCCTGGCAGCGCTATTATCAGGAGCAGCGCCGCAATTTCCCCCACCTCGATGATCGCGCCGTAGTTGTCCCCTGTCAGTCCCGCGAAGCGGCTTTGCAACAGCGCCGCGGTGCCCACCGCCACCGCCCCCGTGCCGAACATAACCACCAGCCCCATAGGCTCCAGAAAAACCAGCGCCGCCGCCAAAGTCAGCCCCGTCCCCAGCGTCACCCCCACCCAGCTCGCCGACTCCTTGAAAGCTCTCCCCAATCCTTCCGGCCTCGCGTACCGAAACAAAAGAACGCACCACGTCACCCCCCACCGTCCCAGCGCCGGGGCCAGTAGCAACGCCTCCCACCGCAGGGCTGACGGCAACCCCGCCACGCAGAGATATTTCACCAGCAGGATACTGACACCTCCCACCACGCCGTATGCCCCCACCCTGCTGTCCCTCATGATCTCCCACCTCTGCTCCGCCGTCCTCCCTCCGGCCAGCCCGTCGCAGGTGTCTATGAGACCGTCGACGTGAATCGCCCCCGTCATCACCACCAGCCCGACCACCAGCAACCCGCTAACAATCGAAGGCGGCAGGCCGGCCGATAGCCCTTCATCCAGCCCCACCAGCGCTAGCCCCAGCAGCAGTCCCACCGCGGGAAAGAAACCCAGCGCACCGGAACCCCCCGCAACTCTTCCACCCCGCCTCCGTGGCAGCGGAAGCATGGTGAGGAAACCCAGCGCCGCCAGCAGCCCCATCTGGAATCAAGCCTCCTTGTCGGAGACGCCCGCCTCGGCGAACGTGGCCATATCCGACAGCGTCCTCGTCGCCGCTTCGGCCAGGAATATCCCCAATGCCACGCCGGTGCCCTCCCCCAACCGCATCCCCAGGTCCAGCAGCGGCGAGAGGCCCATCCACTTCAGCATAAGCTGATGTCCCGGCTCCGCTGAAACGTGGGCGGCGATCAGGTAGTCCTTTACCCTCGGGCAAAGTCCAATGGCAATCATCGCCGCCGCGCCCGAAATGAACCCGTCAATCACCACCGGCGTCCGCCGCGCCGCGGCCCCCAGCATCACCCCTGCCAACCCTCCAATCTCAAACCCTCCCACCTTGCTCAGCACGTCCATCGCGTCCCCGGGGTCCGGCTTGTTCACCTCCAGTACCCGTCGAATTACCTGGACCTTTTGCGCAAGCTGGGCATCTTCCAACCCCGTGCCTCTTCCCGTAACCAATTCCACCGGGTCCCCTGTCAACGCCGAGCATATGGCGCTCGACGCCGTCGTGTTGCCTATGCCTATGTCGCCCGTCCCCACAATGTCCAACCCCTGAGCCGCCGCGCTTTCTATAACTTCAACCCCCGCCTCCACCGAGCGCAACGCCTGCGACCGGCCCATCGCCGGCCCCTTGGCCATGTTATTGGTTCCCGGCCCGACCCGCTTCGAAACAAGGTCAGGATGTGGTTCCAGGTCCGTCGCTACCCCCATGTCCACCACCACCACCCTGGCGCCCACCAGACCCCCCAGCACACTGATCCCGGCGCCCCCGCGCAAAAAGTTTTGCACCATCTGCGCGGTCACTTCCGGCGGGTAGGCGCTCACACCTTCCGCCGTTACCCCGTGGTCCCCGGCCATCGTGATGATCGCCTTCCCGGCCAGCGAAGGTGTCACCTTCCCCGTAATCCCGGCAATCTGGACCGATAGCTCTTCCAACCGCCCCAGGCTTCCCCGCGGCTTGGTCAACTGTGACTGCCTGTCTCTCGCCTGCGCCATCGCAGCTTCATCCAGCGGCCCAATCGATGCTACAACTCTGTCCAGGAGACTCATCTCGGGTCTCCGCCTGCGTCCGGAAACAGCTCCGGGTGAATGTGCCGTGCCAGCTCTTCCAACCCGTCAATGATGCGAGGCCCTGGCCGGCTCGTCAGCGCCGAGTCGCTTAGCGGGCGGACCCTACCCGTCTCCACCGCCTTCAGCTTCTTCCACACCGAGCCGCGGTTCTGCACGTCCTCCGGCGTCACCCAGGGATAGTCCCCCAGGATGATGATGTCCGGGTCCAGCTCCAGCAGCACCTCCATGCTGAGCTGCGCCCACTGCGGTCCGGTGGACGCCACATTCGACCCTCCCGCCAGCGATATCAGGTCGTTAACGAATGTCCCCGGCCCCGTCGTCCACGGCGCTTCTGGGTCGCTGCCGTCAAGCTCGTAGAAAATCGTCGGCCTGCTCGGTGAGCGCGCAATCACCCCTGTTACCGCATCCAGCCGTCCCCGTAGTTCGGACACCAGGATGTCTGCTTCGTCCGTTTTCCCCATCACCTGGCCCGTCACCTGGATGTTCCGAAAAACCCCGTAAATGTCCCGGGGCTGAAGCACAATCACCGGGACCCCCAGCTCCATAAGCCGGCGCGCCACCTCGTCATCGCTATTCGTCAACACCAGGTCCGGGTTCTTCTCCACCACCGCCTCCACGCTGGTAGTAGAATACCCGCCAACCTTCGGCTTATCCTTGGCCTCTTCCGGATAGTCGTCCGCCTCCGTTACCCCAACTATCTTGTCCTCCAGTCCCAGCGAATAGAGGATCTCCGTCGCCGCAGGGCTCAGCGATACAACCCTCTCCGGCACCTCCTCGAAGTAAATCGCCCGCCACGTATCATCCACCACCGTGATCTTCGCTGGCTCCACTGACCGGCAACCCACCACGGCTATTAGAAGCAGAACAATCAACAATGCGGCTGACTTCAAGACAATCACCTCCGTCTATCCCTGTTCACAGACAACAAAAAACCCTGGCTCTATTCGTGCCAGGGTTATCGTTTGTCCCAACGGCCAGGAACCCGGAAATGCTTGCTACACGGCGTTCGTTGGTGAGCTACTTCTGTCCAGCGCAGAATAGAACTCGAGTCTACCTGGGCAGATCTCCTGGCTCACGGATCATCGCTCTCCGGCGCCTTCCCATCCGAATAATGTGGACAGTGGCATCTTGCCGGTTCGCTCTCCGTTTACAGTGGCGCGACCGCGGCGGCTTCTAACCGCCTTCCCTATTAAACCCCTCTGGGTACCCAAGAAGCGCTATCGATTTTTTAAGGAGCCTATGACCCGCCTAGTACTCAGTCAACCTAATTGTTGGCAGGATAGAGATGGTGAAGCTTGACTCGGGCGTCCACAGTGGAGAATCTCCAGTCAATGGTTGCTCCGGCTTGGTTTCGTTCTGCCTCCAGGGCCGCGATCTCGCCACTCAAAGTCTCTTCATCGGCAATACGCCGGCGCAGGACTCGCCTGGCCAAGACACTGAACTCGATCTCTGCCATGTTGAGCCAACTACCGTGCTTGGGAGTGTAGTGAAACTCCAAGCGTTTGCGTATTCGCCTAGCCTCCTTGGGCTCGAAGGTTTCGTAGAGGGAAGCTGGTTTGTGGGTGTTGAGGTTGTCCAGCACCACCCGGATCTTCTCGGACGCTGGGTAAGCTTCATCGGCCAGCCACCGCATCTGCTGAGCGAAGTCCACCATGGTGCGACGTTCGGTCACTGCCACATGCCTCCAGCCCGCCAGGGGCTCGCACAGCATGAACAGGTTTCGGGTGCCATTGCGCTGGTACTCGTAATCGTATCGCTCCCGTCGTGCCGGCTTGGGCGGGATCGGAGACCTCTTTTCCGCCAGCAACTGCTTGGAGGTCTCGTCGAAACAGACCACCGGGCGCTCTGGGTCATAGGGTTCCGCGTAAAGGTCCAGCACATCCTCCATACACGCCACAAACTCGGCGCTCACCTGGGGAATACACCACTCCTTCTTCTGCCATGGCTTGAGACTGTTTTTTTCAACCGCTTGCGAATTCCCTCGTGGGACATGGAGGGCGCCAGCCCCAACTCCACCACCTTGTTTGCCAGGAGCCGCAGGGTCCAGTGGTCATGGCCTGGAGGGGCCTCGCTGCACGCCAGGGCAATCAGGTGCGCTTCCCCCCGCTCATCCAGTTTGGTCGGATGTCCTGGCCGAGGATCTTCCTCCAAGGCCCGCTTCAGTCCTCCCTCCAGGTACCGCCGCTTGGTACGGCACACCGTACCCGCAGACGTGTCCAGCGCCTCCACGATGCGCATCACCCCCCAGCCCGTATCTGCCTTTAGCAGAATACGGGCCCGGGCAACCTTTCGCGCTGGGCTCTTTCCCCCGCGAATCAGTCGTTCCAACTGGTCTCGTTCTTCCCTTTCCAACCGGACCACATACCGTTCTCGTCCCATGGCTGCCACCCTCCTACGTCAACACTCCTAAAAAAGGGTATCAACCTTAGACGTTTTCTTAAACAATTACCAAAACCGAGTTGACTGAGTACTAGCTTACGGCCCCATTCAACCCTCGTCAACTCCCCTCCAGCCCCGTCCCCTTGCCCCACGTCCCCCACCCCCGTACACTCGCAACCAACTCCAACCCCCGCCAGCGCCCCTAACCTTCGTGGGCCTCCCAACCACTGTAGGGATGAGCATCGCTCAGAAAATCCTTGCCTCCCATTCTGGCAAAGCCACCGTGGCTCCCGGCGAATACGTCTGGGCTAACGTCGACGGCACCGCCATCCTGGGCCACTCACCCATCCTCAAGCGATTGGAGGCTCTCGGTGTCCAACGGCTCTTCGACCCCGTTAGTATCTACGCCGTGGAAGACCACATGGCCCCGCCCCCCACCGTCGAGGCCGCTAACGCCGTCACCGGCTACATCACAGACCCCCGCGACTTCCTCTAGGCAGGCCGCTGAAAAGGGTAGTGCAGAGGGGCTATGCCCCTTTTGCCGGGAGTCTGAGGGTGTCCCTCAGAAATACGTTTTATAAACCCTACTGGGCGGGGCGGTGGGCGCCACCAACCCGTGATATATAGCCCTTCGCAGTGGTGATACCCATCGCCAACCCTGATTCCTCTCAAAACCGGACCGGCTCCCTGTCAAAGAAACCAACTAATGGAGGAGTGCAGAGGGGGTTGGCCCCCTCTGGCGGGAGTCTGAGGGTGTCCCTCAGAAATACGTTTTATAAACCCCACTGGGCGGGGGGGTGGGCGCCACCAACCCCCGATATGCAATACCTTGTAGCGGTCACACCCGTCGCCAACGCTGATTCCTCTCAAAACCGGACCGGCTCCCTGTCAAAGAAACCAACTAAAGGAGGAGTGCAGAGGGGCACAGCCCTTCTGCCGGGAGTCTGAGGGTGTCCCTCAGACATACGTTTTGTAAACCCTACTGGGCGGGTGGGTGGGCGCCACCAACCCCCGATTTGCAACTCCTCGGCACGGTCACACCCATCGCCATCTCGGACTTCAGCGAACGCAAAACTTCAGCCCCTCCCTCCACGCCCATCCCTAGTCCCAACCCGGTGGATAGCCCGGAACGGACCCTAACCCCCTTCCGGCGCCAGCAGCACCTTCCCCACCGTCTCCCTACCCTCCAACCGCCGGTGCGCCTCCGCCGCCTCCCTCAACGGCCACTTACCATGTACGTGCACCTTCAAGCGGCCCGACCTCACCCGCTCGAATACATCCTCGGCCCGCTCCAGCAGCTCCCCCCGCGACGCCGTGTAGTCCTGCAAATTCGTCCTGGATTGGGTCAATGACCTGTCGTAAAGCGTCGTAAGCGGCACCGGCGGCACCGGGCCGCTGGCCTGCCCGTAAATCACCATGTGCCCCTTTCGCGCCAGGCTTTTGATGCTCCCTTCGAACGTCGAAACTCCCACCGAGTCGTACACCACCTCCACCCCTGCTCCCCCCGTCAACCGCATCACCTCCGCCAGGAAGTCCTGCTCCGAGTACAGCACCACCTCGTCCGCTCCCGCCCGCCGCGCCGCGCCCGCCTTCTCCGCCGTCGAAACCGTCCCAATCACTCGGGCGCCCAGCTCCTTCACCATCTGCGTCAGCAGCAGACCCACCCCACCCGCTGCTGCGTGTATCAGCACCGTCTCCCCCGCCTGGACCCGGCGCGTCGTGTGACACAAATGCTGCGCCGTCATCCCCTGCAGCAGCACCGCCGCCGCGCTGTCGAAGTCAACCCCATCCGGTAGCTTCACCGCCCTCCACGAAGGCAACACTGCCAGCTCCGCATACGATGCCGAGTTGTTCGCGTAGTACGCTACCCGCTCCCCTACCGAAACCTCCGTCACGCCGCCCCCTACCTCCGCCACCACCCCGGACGCTTCGACGCCTGGAATCGCCGGCAGCGGCGGCATGTTAATCGGATGGTTCCTTCCAGACCGCGTCATCACGTCCGTGTAATTCACCCCTATCGAACGCACCTCCACCAAAACCTCCCCCGCCCCCGGCGAAGGCGCCTCCACATCCACGTACCGCAGCACCTCTGGCCCGCCCGTCTCCGAAAACTGTACCGCCTTCATATCTCGCTTCCTTATCTTAAGATCCCCCCGAAAATAGCACCAACCATGCGTCGAAGAGCCGTCAAACGGGGAGTGCAGAAGGGCGGAGCCCTTCTGCCGGGAGTCTCAGGGTGTCCCTCAGAAAATATTTTAAAAACCTTCCGGGGCGGATGGGTGAGAACCACCAACCTGTGATTTGTAGCCCTTCGGTGCAGCGACCATCGCCATGGCTGACTCCCCCATTCCCGCTCATCCTGAGAGGCTGTGAGTTTTCGACTTCCTCCGCACTTCCAGCGTGACTTTGTCGCAAACAGAGCGTCCGCAAAAGCGATGTCATTCCTGTGAAAATAACAGAATTCTCTCCCCCTATCGAGGGGGAGATTAAGAGGGGGTGCGCACGCCACACACTTTTCATCCTCCCTTGAGCTGGACGCCAACACGATGGATTCCTATGAAAATAGCACCGTCCCTACTCTATCTGCGTTTACCAACGGGGAGTCCAGAGGGGGTTGGCCCCCTCTGGAGGGAGTCTGAGGTTGTCCCTCAGAAATCCGTTTCTTAAACCTTCCGGGGGGGGGGGACGGTGGGAACCACCAGCCTGTGATTTGCAATCCTTTGTAGTAGCTATACCGGTCACAATGGATGATAGCCACCACTCTCTTTTCATCCTCCCTGGTGCTGGCCGCCAACATGATGGATTCCTATGAAAATAGCACCGTCCCTACTCTACCTGCGCCTACCAAGGGGGAGTCCACAGGGGGTTGGCCCCTCTGGAGGGAGTCTGAGGTTGTCCCTCAGAAATCCGTTTTATAAACCTTCCTGGGCGGGACGGTGGGAACCACCAGCCTGTAATTCGCATTCTGTTGCGGCGGCCACACCATCGCCATGATTGACCCTTCACATAACCCACTGTACATCTGCCTAAAAAGCCCTGAAAGGGGAGTGCAGAGGGGCGGAGCCCTTCTGCCGGGAGTCTGAGGGTGTCCCTCAGAAATCCGTTTTATAAACCTTCCTGGGCGGGACGGTGGGCACCACCAACCTGTGATTCGCAACCCTCTGTAGTAGCGAGACCCATCGCCATGGCTGACTCCCTAGAAAAACAGACCTTCAACTCCCCCTGTCCCGCTCATCCTAAGGCTCTCGAAGGCGGGCGGAAATCCCCAACCTCCCATGTTTAGTCCGTAATAGTTGCGATACGCCAACCACCATGGACAATCTCCCCCGGAATCTACCAACCTTGCTCCCTCCCGTCCACCCAACCGGCCCCCTGCGCTTGACAACCCAAATCCCTCCCGCACAATAAAACTGGACCCACCACCCATCGATAGGTGACGAATAATGTGCGGACGCTACGTCCTCCAGTCTGACCTCAGCTTCCTCCAGCAGCGCTTCAAATTCCTTGACGCCGAGCTGGAGCATCGTCCCCGCTACAACATTGCGCCCACCCAGCAAGTCCTCACTGTCACCAACAACGGCGAACGGCGCGGCCAGCTAATGCGCTGGGGCCTCGTCCCCTTCTGGGCCAAAGACCTCAAGGTCGGCTACCGCATGATCAACGCCAAGTCCGAGACCCTCGCCCAGCGTCCCGCCTTCCGCGCCGCCTTCCGAAAGCGGCGCTGCCTCGTCCTCGCCGACGGCTTCTACGAGTGGCGAAAAGAGGGCAAAGCCCGCATTCCCATGTTCATCCACCTGAAGTCCAACGAACCCTTCGCGTTGGCCGGCCTTTGGGAGACCTGGAAATCCCCCGAAGGCGACACCGTCCGCTCCTGCACCATCATCACCACCGGACCCAACGATATCATCGCCCCTATCCACAACCGAATGCCCGTCATCCTAACTCAAGAGTCCGAGGCCCTCTGGCTAGACCCCCTCACCGAGGACCCGTCCGCCCTCACCCACCTCCTCACCCCCGCCCCGCCGGAGCTCATGGAAACCTACCAGGTCTCCTCCCTCGTCAACTCAGTGAAGAACGACACCCCGGAAATCCTGGCCTCCTCTTATGGTTACGAGTCATGAGTAGTTTCCAGCGCAGCATGGATAGCGCAGTTTAACTCCTTGGAACCCGTATGTCCCAAGCCGTCGACGCGGTGATCGAAACGGCCACTCGGCTGAGGGTGGAATCAGCGCTACCCCGCAGGAAGTATTCAGTGTTTTGGTACGAGCCAGAGGATGAGACCCATTCCAGTGGCAAAACGGCCAGCCGCACCGAGCTAGATATACCTGCCCTGTTTTCCTGGCTTGTGCCCCAGCTGGCATCTGATTCCCGCTATAAGCAGTTTCAGGCCGAAGTAAAGCGTTTTGTTGAAGAATATGGGAAGTTTGTTGTTGGATGGTTCAAGCCTGAATCGGAAGGGGTCGCAAACATTGCCTTACATCGGTATTTCGCTGTCATACGAGAACTCGTAAACAATCCAGAAGAGGTTTTGTCCACCATTCGCCTGTCGGTTAATGAGATTAGTGCGGATAGAAGTGGCTCCGGAAATCTGAACAGGGGGATAAGTGGAATCGCTGCCTGATTGAGGGCATGATAGTGCTCTCGGAGACAGGAGCGAGAGATGAGCAGACGACCCCGCCGTAACCACTCGGCAGAGTTCAAGGCGAAGGTGGCTCTTGCCGCAGTGCGCGGCGACCGGACACTTTCGGAGCTGGCAAGCCAGTTCGATGTGCACCCGAACCAGATCACGCAATGGAAGACCCAGTTGCTGGATCGGGCGGCGCAGTTATTTGGGGCCGGGACAGGGCAGGCTGAAAAGCCGGTAGACATGAAGGTCCTTCACGCTAAGATCGGTGAGCTTGCGTTGGAGAACGATTTTTTAGAGTCCGCGCTCACGAAGGCGGGATTGCCGGGCGCAAGGCGATGATCGACCGCGATCACAAGCTGCCTCTCGCCCGCCAGGCAAAGGCAGTGGGCATCAGCCGCGGGAGCATCTACTACCGGCCACGGTCGGTGGGCGAAGCCGGTCTCGGACTGATGCGCCGCATCGATGAGCTGCACCTTGAGTATCCGTTTGCAGGCAGTAGGATGATGCGAGTCCTGCTCCGCCAGGAGGGACTCTCCTCCGGGCGTAGACACATCGCCACACTGATGCGGCGGATGGGCATCGAGGCGCTGTACCGCAAGCCCAACACCAGCCGGCGACGGCCCGGCCATACGGTGTATCCGTACCTGCTGCGCGGGCTTGAGGTGAGCAGGCCCAACCAGGTGTGGGCAATGGATATCACGTACATTCCGATGGCCAGGGGGTTCGTGTACCTAGCCGCAGTGATGGACTGGCATAGCCGCAAGGTGCTGGCCTGGCGGGTATCGGTCACAATGGACACAGACTTCTGCGTGGAGGCGCTCGAAGAATCCCTGGGACGCCACGGCGGGCCGGAGATATTCAACACAGATCAGGGAAGCCAGTTCACAAGTGATGCCTTCACCGGCCTGCTGAAAGCCAGTGAGATCCAGATCAGTATGGACGGGAAGGGGAGCTGGAAGGATAATGTGTTCGTCGAACGACTGTGGAAGAGCGTCAAATACGAGGAGGTGTACCTGAGAGCCTACGAATCGGTCCCGGAAGCCAGAACTGGACTCGGGCGGTACTTCGAGTTTTACAATGCCGGACGGCCCCATTCGAGCCTTGGGGGAATGACGCCGGACCAGTTCTTTGACAGAGCGCCTGCCGAGTCCGCGGCGGCCTAACGCACGGCAGTGCGATTCCACTTATCAAACCGGGCAGCGCTGTTCAGACAAACGAGACCACCTCTGATACCTATACTGTCGAGTCGCTGTTTCAAGTAGAAAACTTATCCGCTTCTGCCACTTTCCGTTTGGCCCCGAATGTGAAATTTAGTCCCATTACGGATGCCGACATCGATAGGTTTGGACGAATGCCAAATATCGGCTGGGAAATTGGTGAGGCACTCCCAGAAGGAAACATCGAACCTATAGGTGCGCTCTCTAGTATTGCCAGGCTGCTGCCGGAAACCAGGCTCAATACAAGAGACTGGATTTGCCGCATTGAAACGACCAGTGCCAAAACCAGTTTCGCGGCTGTCAACCGTCACCACGATGCCATAGAAGAAATCGCAGGATCATTGAATCTTGCTGCAAAAGGTTCGGCGACCTTTAAGTTACTAGAGAGCAGGTGCAAGAGCCCTTACTTCGGTTTGGGCGTGATAGGTGGAGGTACACCAACGCGCACCAGGAGATCAAGTGGCAACATTGTTATGGACCAAGCTGGCGTAGATGCGTTCAAGAAATGCTATGCCGGTGTAACTGGCATCCTGGGCAATGAACGGTTGCGGTTCTTAAGACTGCCCTTCAATCGCCTTAGGGCAGCATCATCACGGCAAGAAAATGAGGATCAGCTAGTCGATTACGTAATCGCGTTAGAGCGGCTGTTGGCAAGCGATTCTCCTGCATTGGAAACCACATACCGATTTCAACTCCGGGGGGCAGCGCTGCTGCCTGCATCCTTTGGGACAGAATCTCAAAGGATGGCCATGATGCGCGACCTTTACAGCTTAAGAAGTAAGGTCGTCCACGGCACAGCCCAGTTGCTAGAACTGCAGGAAATGGTGCCGCGTGCTGAGGAAATCCTTAGGTACATATTTAATTGGTACTTAGACCATACGACTACTTTCCCCGACGGAAAAACTGTAATAACCGCACTTGACCAAGCCATGGTGAGAGGCGGTACTCAATTCGCCTTAGATTCATTACCAGCGCAAAATGACAGGGGTTAGAATTATAGGACCAACAGTGGAACCCCCCCAACCTCCCTACCCCGAGCCCCTCACCCCCGGCGGCAGCTCCTTCTCCCAGTCCGGTGTCAACTCCCGCGACGTCGTTGGCAGCAGCACCACCGACACCAGGCCAACCGCGCTCAGCGCTATCGACAGCCATACCGCCGCCACGAAGTCCCCGGTCAGGTCCCACAAGAAACCGCCCGCCAGCGGGCCCAACGCCATGCCTACTCCGTTCCCCAACATCTGCCAGCCGTACACCGTGCCAATCGGCGCGTTGCCGAAGTACTGACGGTTGATAATCGGAAACGCCGGCACCTCGCCGCCGAGGCCTATCCCAAACAACGCCGCGAACGCGTAGAAAGCCCAGGCGTCCTGCGTCGCCAGCAGCAGCAGCGGCGGCAGCACCTGCAACGAAAAACACACCGTTAGCACACCCTTGCTCCCCATCCGGTCCGCCAGAATCGGCACCACAAACCGGGTGATCATGCTGACAACTATCAGCAGGATGTACACCCCCACCGCCTCCCTCCGCGACAGCCCGCCGTCCATCGCCATCGCCACCAGGAACACAACGAATATGTTGTGCCCCATGCACCCCCAGAAGTGAATCCCAATCAGGTTCCAGAACGTCCCCGTGCGTTGCGCTTGCCGAAGAAAAACGCTGGCCCGCATCTTGTGCGCCGCGTCCCGAGTTATCCGCCGAATCGGCTCGTCCTCAGACGACCCCACCGGCCTCATCCCCATCTCCGCCGGGTCGTCACGAAAGTACCGCAACAGTAGTACCAGCAGCGCCCCGCCCCCGATCCCCGGGACCCAGAAAGTCCACTTCAGCCCGAAGTGCGTGAACAGGAACGCCACCAGTGGTATCAGCGCCGCCGTGCCCAGTCCTTGCACCGCCTGCATGCTCCCCATCGCCACCCCCAGGTGCCTCCGGAACCACACCGTCACCCCGGACACCAGCGGCACCTGGAACACCGCCATCGCACCGCCCATCAAGATGCCGAAGTACAGGTAAAACTGCCACAGGTGGCTCATCGTCCCCGTCAGCAGCATCCCTGCGATGAACAGCGCCGACCCCAACATCATGGCCCGCCGCGCCCCGTGCCGGTCCCCCAGCCAACCCATCACCGGGCCCATCAGACCCGCCAGAAACCACTGTAGCGCGAAGGCGAACGCTATCGCCCCGTAGCTCCACCCAAACCCGTTCGGGTCCTGCAGGTGCGGCACCAGCACCGTCGCCGAAAACCGCATCGAAGAGCTGATCGTCCACATCACCGCCCCCACCCCCATCACCACCCACCCGTAGTGAATCGAACGGCCCCCCATCGTCAGCCCCGCCGGCCCCATCTTCACCGAGAGCTTCCCCAGCCCCCGCAGCTTCACCATGCGCTAACGTTCAATCCCATCAACAATCGCACTAACCAAAAACCACCGTTCGCCATCCTATCTGTTGTGGGCGCTCCATTCAACGCCGCAGCCTGCTGCCGCCAACTCCCATGCGCGATTGCATCGAAAATAAAACTGGTCCTACGCCTCCAACCCGCTCATCCTGAGGCTCTTGAAGGACGAGCCCATACCGCATTCCGCCCCCCACCATGTCATTCTGAGTCCGACCGTGAGGATCGAAGAATCTGGGTGCGGGGGGAGAGCAAGTTCTACCTTGGCGTCCGCTTCGGATTCCAATCCTGATTTGCATCCTCCCTGGTGCTGGACGCCAACATGATGGATTCTGAGTCGGTTCGTGATGATCAAAGAATCTGGCAGGGAGGGGAGAGCACATCCAACACCTGTGCCCACTACCGCTGTGCCACGTCAATTTGTTCATGAACTCCCTGCTGGGAGTCTGAAAGTGTCCCTCAGAAAAACGTTCTAAAACCATCCTGGGCGGGATGGTGGGAACCACCAACCTGTGATTCGCAACCCTCTGTGGTGGCCATTCCCATCGCTATGGCTGACCGCCTCGAACGTAGAGGCATCAACTTTTAAGGGACACCTGATAAGGGGAGAGTGCAGAGATGGCACCCCCTCCCTGCCGGGAGTCTGAGGGTGTCCCTCAGAAACTACTTTAAAACCATCCTGGGCGGGATGGTGTGAACCACCAACCTGTGATTCGCAACCCTGTGTGGTGGCGAAACCCATCGCTATGGCTGACCGCCTCGAACGTAGAGCCATCACCTTTTAAGGGACATCTGACAAAGGGAGAGTGCAGAGAGGGCACTTCCTCCCTGCCGGGAGTCTGAGGGTGTCCCTCAGAAACTACTTTAAGAACCATCCTGGGCGGGATGGTGTGAACCACCAACCTGTGATTCGCAACCCTCTGTGGTGGCCATTCCCATCGCTATGGCAGACCGCCTCGAACGTAGAGCCATCACCTTTTAAGGGACACCAACCAAGGGTGAGAGTGCAGAGAGGCCATCCCTCGCTGAGGTTGTGAATTGTTGCCGTGGTCAGTATTTTCAGCACCACCTTGTGGCATGTTGAGCGTCCGCATAAGTCATGTTATTCCTATGAAAATGAGCCTCCTACGCCTCCAACCCGCTCATCCTGAGGCTCTCGAAGGACGAGCCCATACCGCATTCCGCCTCCCACCATGTCATTCTGAGTCCGACCGTGAGGATCGAAGAATCTGGGTGCGGGGGGAGAGCAAGTCCTACCGCGGCGCCCGCTTCGGATTCCAATCCTTTCTTTTCATCCGCCCTGGTGCTGGACGCCAACATGATGGATTCCGAGTCCGTTCGTGAGGATCGAGGAATCTCAATAGACCTAATCCGGAGATCCCGATGCTAATCGGGATGGCCCCCTGGGGAGAGCACATCCAACCCCTGTGCCCACTATCGCTGTGCCACGTCAATTTGTTCATAAGCTCCCTGCCGGGAGTTTGAGGGTGTCCCTCAAGAAAAGCTTTTTAGAACCATCTTGGGCGGGATGGAGGGAACCACCAACCTGTGATTTTGAGTCCTGTGTGGTGGCGAAACCCATCGCTATGGCTGACCGCCTCGAATGTACAGGCATCACCTTTTAAGGGACACCTGCCAACGGGAGAGTGCAGAGAGGGCACCCCCTCCCTGCAAGGGGGCCTGGAGGAATCCCCCACCCCCTTACCTGAACATCGGCCTCGGCAGCCGCAGCGCCGCCCGGAACCGCTCCTCCGGGTACCCCTCCAACCCCATCGATCCCGGCAACACCACCTCCTGCACCACCACGTTCAACGTCCCCTCCCTCCGCGACACCGTCCCCCGCACCATCAGCAGCGGCTCCCGAAGCTCCCGCTTGAACCGCTCGTACACCCCCGGCCAGATAATCAACGGTATCATCCCGTGCTCATCCTCCAGGGTGATGAAATACGCCTCGGAAAGCGGGTGCTGCAACGGCCGGGCCACCAGCCCCGCCACCCTCACCCACTCCCTCTCGCCGCGCTGCCGCAGCCCCGCGCTGCTGAGAACATCCGGGGGCAAGTGCGGCCTCAACCGCTCCAGCAAATGCCCGCCGGGATACATGTCCAGCGTCCGGTACTCCCCCGCCATCCGCTCCCAATCGTCCATCGAAGGAAGCTTTGCCATGTCCTGCTCCACCGGCAGCCCCAACGAAAGCTGCGCCGAGGCCGGTCTGTACCGCAACCCCGTCTCCCACAGCGCCGACCTCCTATCCCCCTCCAACGAATCGAACGCCCCGGCTTCCACCAGACGTTCCACCACCTCCCGCTTCACCCCCGTCCGGCGCATGAACCCCCCCAGAGACTGGTACGGCCCCCCACTCCTACGCTCCCCCGCCATCAGCAATGCGTTCGCCTCCCCCACCCCCGCCACCTTCAGCAGCCCCAAACGTATCGCGCCGTCCTCAATAACACACCGTTCCTGGCTCAGATTCGCGTCCGGGTTCAGGATAGTGATCCCGTGCTTCTTCGCGTCCTCCTTAAGCGTCTCCAGCCCCCAGAACCCCATCGGCTGCTGGTTGAACAGCGCCGTCGTGAACTCCAGCGGGTGGTACAACTTCAACCAGGATAGCTGGTACGCCGTCACCCCAAACGCCACCGCGTGCGCCTCCGGGAACATGTAATGCCCGTTGAACTTTCGAAAAACCCGCCGCGCTGACGCCTCGTCCACCCCCCTCTCCGCCGCTCCCTCCCGGAACCGGCGCCAGTACCCCTTCAGCGTCTCCGTATTGTCGTACTTCTTGGCGAAGGCGCGGCGCATCCGGTCCGCCTCAAACGGGCTGAACCCTCCCACGTCCATCGCCAGTTGATTCATCTGGTCCTGGAACAGCACAATCCCCAGCGTCCGCTCCAACGCCCTCCGCTCCAGCGGGTGGTCAAACTCCACCGGCGCCCTACCGGACCGGCGCAATATATACTTCCGAATCCCGTCGTGCACCCCCACACCGGGCCGCACGCACCCCACCTCGTGCGCCATATCCATCAGGTTCCGCGGCCGAATTCGGGATATCGTCTGCATCTGCGCCGCGCTCTCCACCTGGAACACCCCTATCGTGTCCCCGGCGCACAGCATGTCGTACACCGCCTCGTCCGCGAAGTCTATGCGCGAAATATCCACCACCTCCCCGCTCCCCTCCTCTATCAACAGCAGCGCCTCCTGCAACTGTGACAGCGCCCCCAGCGCCAGGAAATCTATCTTCACAAACGCAGCCGCGTCTATGTCATCCTTGTCCCACTGGCAAATATACCGGCCGTCAATCGCTCCCCGCTGCACCGGCACCATATCCGTCAGCGGCCGGGAGCTTATCACCATCCCCCCTGGGTGCTGCGCCACGTACCTCGGTGCCCCGTCCATCTGCGGCGCCAGCCACACCAGGTCCCGCCACCCTGGCTTCTCCAGCTTGTCTCGAAACTCCGGCAACCCCCACATCTCGGCGCCAAGCTGCGTCGCGTGCGTGTTATCCACCCGCTTCGCCAGCCGGTCCACCTGCTCCAGCGGCAGCCCCAGCGCCTTCCCCAGGTCTCGAATGGCGCCCTTGATCTTGTACGTGCTTCGCATCCCCGTCAGCGCCGCCCGGTCCCACCCCCACTCCCGGTGCACCGCCAGAATCAGCTCCTCCCGAATGTTCCGGGGAAAGTCCAGGTCTATATCCAGCGCTATCGCCATCAGGTCCTCCGGCAGGAACCGCTCCAGTGAAAGCTCGTACTCCAGCGGGTCAATGTGCGAAAGCCCTATCAGATATCCCACCAGCATCGCCACTGAAGACCCCCTCCCCCTCCCTGGCGGCCGCTCCTCCAGCGGTATCTCCGCGTCCGAAAGTCCCAGCCCTATCATCACCCTCCGCGCCAGTTGCACAATGTCGTAATAGTGCAATAGGAACCCCGCCAGGCCGTGCTTCCCTACCAGCCGGAACTCCTCCTCCAAACGCGCCTTCACCTTCCCCGTCACAGACCCGTACCGCCGCTGCGCCGCCTCATAGCACAGCTTCTCCAGATAGCCCTGCGGCGTGTACCCCTCCGGCGGCTCGTACTCCGGAAACCGGTACTTCAGGTCCCGCATCAGATCGAAGCCGCACCGCTCCGCTATCCGCACCGTGTTGCTGATCGCCTCCGGCCACTCCCGGAACAGCTCCGACATCTCCTGCGGCGGCTTCAGAAAAAACTCGCTGTTGGCCCTACGCTCCCGGTGCGACTCCTCCAGCGACTTGCGCTCCCGTATCGCCACAAAACAGTCGTGCAACTGGTGGTACTCCCGCACGTGGTAGTGCGCGTTATTAGACGCCACCACCCCCAGCCCCACCTCCCCCGCCACCGACGCCAGCCCTCGATTGCGGCGCACGTCCCCCTTCACCAGGTTCTGCTGCATCTCAATAAAGAAGCTATCCGAGCCAAACCACTCCGCGTACCGCCGCGCCGCCTGCCGCGCCTCCTCCCAACGCCCCTCCTCCACCAGCCGCGGCGCCTCCCCCCGGCGGCACCCCGAAAGCGCTATCAACCCCTCTGCATGCTCCGAAAGCAGCCGCGGGTCCAACTCCGGCGCCCTCCGCTCCTCCGAAAGCACGTGGCTGAACGAAAGCAGCCGGCACAGGTTGGAATACCCCTCCGCAGACTCCGCCAGCAGCGTCAGGTGGTCTCCCCCCTTCAGCGTCACCTCGGCGCCGATAATCCCGTGCACTCCAGCCGACTGGCACGCCTGCGCGAACTGCATCGCCCCGCTTAAATTGTCGTGGTCCGTCAGCGCCAGCCCGGCGTACCCCAACTCCGCCGCTCTCCCCACCAACGCCTCCACCGACGACGCCCCCTCCTTAAACGAAAAGTGGCTGTGGCAGTGCAGCTCCGCATACCCTTTATCCATAACCCTTATCTGGATCGACAGAGGGTTACGATACAGTTGACGGGTTAGTGGAGCTTTGTTGCTCCACTAGGCCTAAGCAGTAATCAACGAGAAGCTTAAACTTAACCCATCCGGCGTAGTGCGATGCCTTCACTGGCTTACCGTGAAGAGATGCGCAATCCAGCTTAACGCCCACAGATAGAACCTCGAAAGACTGGTTATATGGTGGGTTGCACTGCCAAGTTGGGCGGATCGAGTTGTGCGCGCTAGAGCAACGGATCATATAAATAATGCATATGGCGGCTCGGCGTTCAGGATCGGGATCTTTCGGCCTATCGGGACCAAAAACCTCGTCCAGGGCGCTATCAGTAGATATGGCCAGCTTGGCCGCTGTGTAGTACACCATGTTGTCTGCCCATAGTCTTAACTCTTCTTGCGACACCTTATGATGATGAATGGCAATCCAGAGTGGTTCGCCTTGGCCTCTAAACTGCATATGTTTTTTTAGCTCATCGGCATTCCATCTCTCTTGATCAACGGCATCGGAGACTTTCAATGCAATGATGAATCCTTCTAGGGCAGCGTGAATTGATTCTTTAGCGCTGACTGGTTGTACAAGGTTCACGAGTTTGGTCCTTCCCAAGTGGTTGTGTGATGGCTTCTCGTTCCTCGGCCACTGGATGCTGTCGTTGGTGCCCTTCCCTTCACCACGCGCCGTCTAGATTCATCGTCCCGCCATCAACTCTACATTTAGTGGCCGTGGCAGTTCGGCTCCGTAACTGACACCGCTTCTTTCTGGAATTGTGACAGGTAATAGCTGTTGACTCAGACGCTATCATCCCAGCAATTCAAGTCTTGGACCTCTATCAAAGATGCCATCTTGTGGAGCTTCTTCCAACAACTCGCGAGAGGGCTGCCCACCAGGGAACAATCGTAGTACATCGGTTGCACCAGCAATTGAATCTATTGTGCTCAGGCCTTCTGCGGCTAGTGCTGTGGTAAAGGAGTATGGCTCAAGCAAAACTCTGGTTTTATAAGGCTTAATAAGACCCCATCTGGAAGCTCCCCCCAGGTTGTCGGCCGCTTGCCAAAGTTTGGCTGCTAGAGCTTGGGGGACGGTGATATATGATTCTTCTGATTCCTGTTGCGCCTGATATGCAATGCCCCGGAAAGCAGCCCCGTGGATTGTATTTCTAGGCTCATGAACAAGAGTCAACAGGTTTTTGAAGTTGTGGTCCGATGCGACTTCATATAGTCGCTCTGCCCCGGCTCGTTTAAGCTCCTTAAGAAACTTTCGGTTTCGGAAGCTTGTAAAACGTTCTTGAAGATTAATTCCATAAGCATGTCTGGCTATTCGAGCCTCAGCATCCAAGGCACCAGCAAGGATCAATGTCAAGTAATCGAAGTGGTACAGCATCTGATCTCTTGTCTCGTTGTTTTGCGGTAGGTAAAACTGAATTCCAATCGCATCACGTGCCTGAAGAGCACGTACACATCTAAGCAATATACTCTCGCCAAGGCCATGCACATCTTCTCCAAGAAAATTTTGGATACGGACACATGCACTAAAGTAGCGCCACATATTGGGCAGCCTGTGGCGCGCCAAAACCCAATAAAACGACCCTCTATCAAATCCCAATCTTGCCTTTTGTGATGCGGCATAGTTGTAGTCGTCACGGGACCGTAGAAATAACCCAACTATTTGGGCGGCCTCTAGAGGGGTACGGGGATTTGTGTCGTTCACCCATCTGTTTCTCCGGTGATGCAGGAGTAAAGGAGAAAACGTGACTAGGATGTCGCCGTGAATAGCAAGGTGGGCTTTTGCGATTAAGAGATCTTTGTACATTTCCTTAGAGTCAGGATGGTTAGAATCGGGCTGTCCGGCCAACTCCGCGGCAATGTCAGGCCATTGTTGAAAAGATATGCCAGTGGAAAGTCTGATCTCACCATCGGAATAGACTGATACAGGCGTAAACCGATTTTTAGCTGGGGTGCTTCCTATTACGATGTTGGGGAAGACTTCCGGCGCCGTTTGAAACATCTCAATATCGGGTAGATGTCCAAGTTCAAGGAGCACTTGTAAAGCCTCCTGCTCCTTTTGCGGGAGATTTCTCAAGTGTTCGTTGTGGAGCGTCAGCCGGAGAGGACGTTCTTTATCGCCCCTCAGAAAGGCACTTCTAAATTTCGTGGCTCCTCCCCAACTCTGATCCCAACAAATAGACTCAATCACCTTGTCTATACCGTCTCCCCGTTGAGAGTTCCCGAAATACAGTTACCATACTTCCTTCTTTAAGATACATTTATAGTACATCTGTAGATTGGCTCTTACCTTCACCATTCGCAGTTAATCCGAGACTGCATCTATTTCTAAGTCTTCCGGGTCCGCTCGTGAGGAACCAGGAAACTGGAAGGGATGTGAAAAGAAAGTCCGACTTCTGAGTCCTTGGTCTATTCATCCATCCCCATTTCCCCTGGGGCTGCCCCTAAGTCCTCTTCTGCCTGCACCACACAGGAGAGTGCAGAGAACCTGGGTGGTACTGCCGGGAGTCTGAGGGTGTCCCTCAGCTACTCCCTACCCCCTACCCCTGCTGCCCGTACCACGCCCCCGTCACCAGGTCCCGCGCCACCGTCACCCTCCTACCGTCCTCCAACCGGCAGTCGTAATACATCCGGGAGATCGGCGCCTCCCTCCACCACTCGTCGTCAATCCGCCACCGCTCCTCCACCATCTCCACCCTCAGCGGCGGACGCGCCCCCACCTCCCGCGGCCCCCCGTCGGACCCCTCCACCACCCGCACCGGCCTCAGCGGGTTCAGGGCACGTATTGCACCAACGCGTGTCTCCGTTCCGGTATCCGTGACCATGGCTCCACCTCTCTAACATGGAATAACGGCGCCGGCTTACCCAGCAGCGTCTGCAACCTTCCCACCGCCTCCTTCAGCCGCTCCCGGTCCCGCACCTCGTCGAAAATACTCTCCTGCCTCCCTTGCTCTCCTGCCAGCTCAGAAAGCGTCAGCCACAGCTCCTCCACCGGCCCCGAAACGCCTCCTCCCTCCAGCGAGGCCTTGATCCTTGACATAACCCTCCGGCGGTCAAACGACTCCTTGAACGAAAGCCGCCTCACCCACGGCGTCCCTTGGTACACGTACCCTTGCAGCACCGCCAGCCTCGCCTGCCTGCCCCGAAGCTCCGGGTGCAGCAGCGCCCTCTCCACCAGCACCTCCGTCCCCAGCAGCACCCCCTCCAGCGTCGTCACCGGCTCCGGAAAACTCAGCCGCTCCGTCACCTCCTCCCTCGCCCTCCTCGCCACCACCCGGCGAACGTCCACCCCCCTGGAAAGCTCCCACATCAGCCGCCCCTCCCGCCCGAACTGCGCTTGCAGCGGCCCCACCTCCAGCAGCGCCAGCTCCCCCAGCCGGTGCAGCCCGAAATCATGCAGCCGCGCCCGGGTCCTGTACCCCACCGGCAGATAGTCCACCGAAAGCTCCCTGAGGAACGCCCCGTCCTCCGGCGCCTTGAACGGACGCCCCGGCTCCGACATCAGCGCCGACATATAAGCGGTGAACTTCCCCCCTCCAATCCCCACCTGCGCCCCCCACCCCTCCCACGGCGCCCGCTGCACCGCCTGCGCCACCCGCGCGTTGTCGCCGTACAGCCGCTCCAGCCCGTCCAGCCCCACGTAAGAGCACCCCAGCTCCGAGGCCTCCACCACCGGGCTCACCTGCTCCAAGGCGTCCTGCACCTCGCCGAACTGTCCCTCCAGGTACGGCAGGTCCAGGTCCAGCAGCCGCGCCCCCTTGGCGAAGCTCACCGCCTCCTGCAACCCCATCCCCCTCCGAACCCCCGTCAGCCCCGGAGAGTGGTCCCACACCGTCCGGCGCGACCCCTCAGACCGCACCACCAGCAACGGCTGCCCCGCCGTCTCCGGTCGACGCAGCCCCTCCGCCTTCACCGCGAAGTGGGGTATAAGAACACATCCAACTTGCAACGGGCCACTCCTGCACGAACAGATGAGCTAGGTCATGCATAATAGAACTCCCGTACTATCTTGTCAAGGCCTGGTCAAAGGAAACCTTACGGGGAGTGCAGAGGGGCAGAGCCTCCCTGCCGGTCCGCCTGTGGCGGATGAGGGTGTCCCTCAAAATATGTTTATAAACCGTCCGGGGTGGGTGCGTGCGCATCACCGACCGCACAGGAGAGTGCAGGGAACCCAGGTTCCCTGCCGGGAGTCTGAGAGTGTCCCTCAGATTCTAATTTTTTCTTCCCCCTTCCTGTCCAGGAAGGGGGTCAGGGGGATGGTCGAAAAGCTCTCGCACCGCCCTGCTAGGGTCGACTAATCAGCCTTGGTGTCGCAAGGGGGAGAATGAAAGAGGGGGGCGTTACCCCCTCCATTGCGCCAGGTAGATATCCCCGTGCCGGTCCACCCATATCCCGTGGCTCGCCGGCGTCTCCCACTTCGTTATCACCTGACCCTCCCCGTCCCGCACGCTCACCTGGCTCGTCCCCGAGGGGTTCTTCCCCACGTCCTCCAGCTCCAAAAACACCTCGCTGACGAAGAACGTCCCCTCCGCGTCCACCGCGAAATCTATCGGCCGGTGTACGTTGGTCCACATCGTCAGGAACTGCCCGTCCGCGCTGAACACCTGGATCCTATGGTTCTCCCGGTCCGAGACGAACACCCGCCCGTCCTTCGCCACCAGCAGGCTGTGCACCAGTTGGAACTGGTACGGCCCCCCATTCCCGGGCTCCCCCCACGACTGCGCCAGGTGCCCGTCCGAGGTAAACCGGTGCACCCGGGCGTTCCGGTACCCGTCCGAAACGTACAGGTCCCCCGAAGGCCCCGGCATCATCTTGCTGGGAAAGTGGAACGGCCCCGCCGCCCTGGGCACCACGTCATTCTCATCGTCGAAGTCCGGCCCCGCCCCCGTGTCCGAATGCTTTCCTCGCTCCCCAATCACCCGCAGCGGCCTCCCCTCCAGCGTGAACGTCAGCACCACCGAGTCGTCCCGGTCCGTGGTGTACACCACGTCGTTATCGATATATATCCCGTGCGGTCCGGCGAACGTCCCTATCCCCCACCCGTTGACGTAGTTTCCCTCCCGGTCGAACACCAGTATCGAGGGCTCCTTGTTCCGCTGACACACGTACACCCGGTCCTGCGAGTCCGTGGCTACCATGCTGGCCCATCCTATGCTATCCCCCGGAGGCATCTTCGCCCACCCTTCCACCAGCTCGTACGTGTACTTCCCTGAACCAACCGTTGCCATATCTCCATCCTCCTGACCTGCTTGCCAACCGACTTTCGTCGAATACTACCCCCCGCCCGTTCCCCTGTCATCCCAACCGTCTCCCAGGACAACACCAGACTCATCCCGTCTCTTTTCACGAACCGCTTTGGGGCGGCGCACCCCACCCCCACCGCCTCCCCGCCCCACCCCCCCACCCCGCGGTTGTGCCGGTCTAACGACCCGGCACAACCGCCGCCCCCCATCCCCCCATCCCCCCATCCCGCCCCACGCCCTTCTCCACCTCTCGGGGAGGAGACCACAAGAGGGGGTCGTCTTCCCATTTGTTTGACCCCCCGCCATCCCCACCCTATCATCCCCCCATGCGAGGCCTCCCGTGAAAATCACCGTCTACGGTGCCGGGGCCATCGGCGGCGTCACCGGCGCCTTCGCCGCCCAGGCTGGCGATGACGTCTCCTTCGTCGACATCGTCCCAGACCACGTTCGCTCCATCAACCAGCACGGCCTCCGAATCTCCGGCCTCCGCGGCGACTTCACCGTCCACACCCCCGCCCTGGAGCCCCACCAGCTCCAGGGACCCCTGGACCTCGTCCTACTCGCCGTCAAGTCCCACCACACCGCCGCGGCCATGGACGCCATCCTGCCCCACCTCGGCCCGGACTCCACCGTAGTATCCCTCCAGAACGGCATCAACGAGGAGCTGATCTCCTCCCTCATAGGTCCTCACCGGACCATCGGTTGCCTCGTCAATTGGGGCGCCGACTACCAGGCCCCCGGCCACATAGAGTTCGGCGGCGACGGCCCCTTCCACCTCGGCAATCTAGACGGCAGGCATACCCCGCATCGCCGAGGCCGGCGGCCAGGCCTTCTACGCAAACCTTTTATTTCCAACCCTCTGTGGTGCGAAACCCATCGCCATGGGCGATTCTCCCGAAATAGCACCCACAATCCGCTCATAAAGCCTCCCAGAGGGGGAGTCCAGAGGGGCACAGCCCCCCGGGTCAAGGGATCTTGGTCCCGAGACCCCGATTCCAATCCGGACAGGGGAGTCTGAGGGTGTCCCTCAGAATCTAATTTGTTCTTCCCCCTTCCTGTCCAGGAAGGGGGTCAGGGGGATGGTCGAGAACGACTCGCAGTAAATTCACACGATAGGAGGACCACCATGCGACTACAAGGCAAAGTAGCCCTAATCACCGGCGCCGCCCGAGGCATGGGCGCCGTCGAAGCCGAGCTCTTCGTCCGGGAAGGCGCCCGCGTTGCCATCACCGACGTCCTTGACGACGAAGGCCGCCGCACCGAGTCCCGCATCGCCGAGGCCGGCGGCCAGGCCTTCTACGCCAACCTGGACGTCACCAGCGAGGACCACTGGCGCCGCGCCGTCTCTGATACCGTGGCCCGCTACGGCAGGCTGGACATCCTCGTCAACAACGCCGGCATCAGCGGCGGGTTTGCTGACTTGGAGTCCATGGACGTCGAGTTCTGGGACCGGGTTATGGACGTCAACGCCAAGGGCGTGTTTCTGGGCATGAAACATGCCGTCCCGGAACTCCGCCGTGCCGGGGGAGGCTCTATCGTTAACATCTCCTCCATCGCCGGCCTGGTCGGCGCCTGGCAGCGTAGCGGCGCCTACGGCGCATCCAAGGCCGCCGTCCGAATCCTCACCAAGAACGCCGCCTTGGCCTACGCAAAAGAGGGTATCCGCGTCAACTCCATCCACCCAGGCCCCATCCTCACCCCCATGACCGAAGGCCGCTTCGACGATCCTGCCACCCAGGACCAATGGAACCAACAGGTCCCCCTGGGCCGCATCGGCGTCTCCGAAGACGTCGCCTACGGCGCCCTCTACCTCGCCTCGGACGAGTCTACCTACGTCACCGGCGCCGAGTTGGTCATAGACGGCGGCATCACCGCCCAATAACCTCAATCCCTCCCGCGATAGAGCCCCGGTTGCTTCTAATGACGATCGCACAGGAGAGTGCAGGGGTCCTAGTACTCAGTCAACCTAATTGTTGGCAGGATAGAGATGGTGAAGCTTGACTCGGGCGTCCACAGTGGAGAATCTCCAGTCAATGGTTGCTCCGGCTTGGTTTCGTTCTGCCTCCAGGGCCGCGATCTCGCCACTCAAAGTCTCTTCATCGGCAATACGCCGGCGCAGGACTCGCCTGGCCAAGACACTGAACTCGATCTCTGCCATGTTGAGCCACCTACCGTGCTTGGGAGTGTAGTGAAACTCCAAGCGTTTGCGTATTCGCCTAGCCTCCTTGGGCTCGAAGGTTTCGTAGAGGGAAGCTGGTTTGTGGGTGTTGAGGTTGTCCAGCACCACCCGGATCTTCTCGGACGCTGGGTAAGCTTCATCGGCCAGCCACCGCATCTGCTGAGCGAAGTCCACCATGGTACGACGTTCGGTCACTGCCACATGCCTCCAGCCCGCCAGGGGCTCGCACAGCATGAACAGGTTTCGGGTGCCATTGCGCTGGTACTCGTAATCGTATCGCTCCCGTCGTGCCGGCTTGGGCGGGATCGGAGACCTCTTTTCCGCCAGCAACTGCTTGGAGGTCTCGTCGAAACAGACCACCGGGCGCTCTGGGTCATAGGGTTCCGCGTAAAGGTCCAGCACATCCTCCATACACGCCACAAACTCGGCGCTCACCTGGGGAATACACCACTCCTTCTTCTGCCACGGCTTGAGACTGTTTTTTCAACCGCTTGCGAATTCCCTCGTGGGACATGGAGGGCGCCAGCCCCAACTCCACCACCTTGTTTGCCAGGAGCCGCAGGGTCCAGTGGTCATGGCCTGGAGGGGCCTCGCTGCACGCCAGGGCAATCAGGTGCGCTTCCCCCCGCTCATCCAGTTTGGTCGGATGTCCTGGCCGAGGATCTTCCTCCAAGGCCCGCTTCAGTCCTCCCTCCAGGTACCGCCGCTTGGTACGGCACACCGTACCCGCAGACGTGTCCAGCGCCTCCACGATGCGCATCACCCCCCAGCCCGTATCTGCCTTTAGCAGAATACGGGCCCGGGCAACCTTTCGCGCTGGGCTCTTTCCCCCGCGAATCAGTCGTTCCAACTGGTCTCGTTCTTCCCTTTCCAACCGGACCACATACCGTTCTCGTCCCATGGCTGCCACCCTCCTACGTCAACACTCCTAAAAAAGGGTAGCAACCTTAGATGTTTTCTTAAACAATTACCAAAACCGAGTTGACTGAGTACTAGGTGGTGGCTGCCGGGAGTCTGAAGGTGTCCCTCAGAAATCAAAACCTTCCTTTCCCGCTCATCCTGAGAGCCTGTGAGTTTTTGACTCCTCCCTCATTTACGGCCTTTCACTCTCACAATTGAAGCGTCCGCAAAAGCCATGTCATTCCTATGAAAATAAGCCTCCTACGCCTCCAACCCGCTCATCCTGAGGCCAAGTTTATCCTGAGCCTGTCGAAGGGAAGGACGAGCCCATACCGCATTCCGCCCTCCACCATGTCATTCTGAGTCCGCCCGTGAGGATCGAAGAATCTGGGTGTGGGGGGAGAGCAACTCCAACCCTGGCGCCTACTATCGCTGTGCCAGGTTGATTTATTCACGAGCTACTTGAACGATGCCTGTCAAGGAGTGTCCAAAAGGTCCTCCCTCTGCCGGGAGTTTGAGGGTGCCCCTCAGAAATTAAAACCTTCCTTTCCCGCTCAACCTGGGGCACTGGGCGATACCCTAAAAACCAGGAGCGGACGTGCCACCCGGCTACGTCCACTCCGTCCAAACTCATGCTCATCGCGCCCCTTTCACCTCTCAAGAAACCTCATTCGGACTCCAACAGGCTGATGAGAAAGGGGAGTTCAGAGGGGATATTCTCCCCTCTGGCGGGTGTCTGAGGGTGTCCCTCAGATATTAAAACCTTACTGGGCGGGTGGGTGGGTACCACCAACCTTAGATTCTCAACCCTTTGTCGTTGCGATACCCTTCGCCACGGCTTATTGGTCCGCAAAGTCCTTCCCCTGGCACGCTGCTGGTACGGATACCTAGCGGAGCGTGGGAAACCTGGGCTACCGGCCTGGGGCACTGGGCGATACCCTAAAAACCAGGAGCGGACGTGCCACCCGGCTACGTCCGCTCCGTCCAAACTCATGCTCATCGCGCCCCTTCCACCTCTCAAGAAACCTCATTCGGACTCCAACAGGCTGATGAGAAAGGGGAGTTCAGAGGGGATATTCTCCCCTCTGGCGGGTGTCTGAGGGTGTCCCTCAGATATTAAAACCTTACTGGGCGGGTGGGTGGGTACCACCAACCTTAGATTCTCAACCCTTTGTCGTTGCGATACCCTTCGCCACTGCTTATCGGTTCGCAAATCCCTTCCCCTGGCACGCTGCTGGTACGGCTACGTAGTAGAACGTGGGAAACCTGGGCTACCGGCCTGGGGCACTGAGTGATACCTAAAAACCAGGAGCGGACGTGCCGCCCGGCCACGTCCGCTCCGTCCAAACTCACGCTCATCGCGCCCCTTCTACTTCCCCAGAACCATCAAACCCACTTCAACAGGCTGATGAGAAAGGGGAGTTCAGAGGGGATATTCTCCCCTCTGGCAGGAGTCTGAGGGTGTCCCTCAGACTCACATTTTTTCTTCCCCCTTCCTGGACAGGAAGGGGGTCAGGGGGATGGTCGAAAAGAATTGTCAGCACCCTGCTAAAACTATCTACGGCTGTCTGCCGGAAGCCCCCAGCAGCCTGTCCTGCAGGCTGGCGTTCTCCGGCACCGCCACCGCCGCCTGGAAGAACCCCATCTCCCTCATCCCTTCCCACTGCTCCGCGTACGCCGCGTGGCAGACCTCCACTAGTCCCTGGTCCAGCGCCTTGTCCTGCGACGTCCCCTTCGCCAGGTCCCATCGGTGGATTAGCAGGTCCCCAATCGGCGCCATCATGAAATGCGCTCCCAGCATCGGCCCGAAAGGCGTCTCGTGCGTCTTCTCTAGGACTCCGGGCTTCCGCGCCTCCTCCAGCACCTGGGCCACCCCTCGGTCGAACGCCGTCAGCGCACCCTCCGAAGGTAGCGGCTCGTCCACCGAGAACGGGTCCACCTGAATGCTTCCGGTGAACACCCCATGGGCAAACCCCGTCACCTTGATGTTATGGTTCATCAGCCCTTGTACGCTCCATTCGGTGCATGGTGTTGCTAGGCTCAACTGCTCTGCCTTCACACCGGACATCGCCTTCCGGAACCCTGCCGCCGCCGTTTCGTACAGCTCTATCGGGTTGGGCATCTGCTGTGTCATTGAAGTGTTCCTTCCTTACTTAACGATTGTAGACCGTCAGCGATAATGGGACACGTGAGAGGGGTAGAAAACCCGAGAGTCTGAGAGTGGTGAGAGCTCCTGAAGTGAGGGTAGAGTACCTCATGAAAGGAGCAGCGATGTCCCAGTCAGACGCCAGCAAGGCCGAGGCCGCCGATCAACGGTCGGAGCAGACTAGGTCCTTCGTTCGACGAGTTAGAGCGGCTACCCGGCGCAAATACACCCCGGAAGAGAAGATCCGTATCGTGCTGGAGGGCTTCCGCCGCGAGGTCACCGTGAACGACCTGTGCCGGCGGGAGGGTATCAAGCCCCACTCCTACTACTCGTGGACCAAGGAGTTCATGGAGGCGGGCAGGGAGCGGCTGTCCCGTGACACGGTGCGCGATGCCACCCGGCAGGAGATCCAGGATCTCAAGCGGGAGAACGGCGAGCTCAAGCAGCTGGTAGCCGAGCTATCCCTCGAGGTCTACCGTCTGAAAAAAACGGCCATACCAATGCCCCAGAACGGCGTCGGTACCAGCGGATGAGCGCCGTTGAGAAGGCGACGGTCCTGGCCAGTGTAGCCGCATCACCGCTGGCCAAGCGTCGGGTGCTCAGAGACCTGGGTGTTCCCAAGAGCACCTACTATCGGTGGTTGATGCGACAACAACATCAACAAGGTCTCGAGGACCGACCTGGAGCCAGCGCTCCACCGTGGAACCGCCTTAGACCTCAGGAGGAACGGTCGATCCTGGAAGCGGCCGGGGAGATGCCGGAGCTAAGTAGCCGCCAGTTGGCAGCGTGGTCTACAGACAACCTGGCCTTCGCTGTATCCGAGTCCACTGTGTATCGCATCCTGTGCAGAGAAGGTCTTGTGAAGTCACCCGAGATGCAGCTCAAGGCCGGCAAAGAGTACCATCGCAAGACCAGCGGCCCTCACCAGATGTGGGCTACCGACGCCTCCTACTTCAAGGTGATCGGTTGGGGCTACTACTACCTGGTCACCGTGATGGACGACTACTCCCGCTTCATACTGGCCCACAAGCTCCAGCGGGACATGACCACCGACTCTCTCATCGAGGTGGTCCAAGAGGCCGTGGACAAGACCGGCATGACTGAGGTCCCAGTGGCCGACCGGACCAGCCTGCTGAGCGATAACGGCTCAGGTTATGTGTCCCGTGGCTTGAGAGACTACCTGCACCTGGTGGGAATCAAGCACATTCTGGCCGCGCCGTTCCACCCTCAGACCAATGGCAAGCTCGAGCGCTATCACCAGAGTATCAAGCGGGACGTCAAACAGGTCCCCTACGAGATGCCTTCTGCCCTGGAAGCAGCAATCGCCGCCTTCGTGGCCTACTACAACTACCGACGCTATCACAAGGCGCTGGGCAACGTGACGCCCGCAGACATGCTCAACGGAAGGCGGGAGCAGATCCTCCAACGGAGAAAGGAGGTGCAGGTCCAGACGTTAGAACGGCGAAGACGCTACAACAAGACCCTCAGGGAGCTCCCACGCAGCTCTTCATAATAATAACCTTCTCGGGTCCTAATCTGTCCCACTTGTGCTGATTGCCAACAGGCGTTGCGCATGTCGTCCGCCTGCTCGTCGGGGAAAAGGCGGCCGGGCTCGCCTTCGCTTTCGCCAACGCCGCGGTAATCCCAGATAAGGGCGACAAAGCCCAACTGGGCGAGGCGTCGACCGATGTGGGGAAACCAGAAGTACTCCTTAACGCCGGCCATTCCCTGACACATGACGATGCCGGGGCATCCTGAGGGAGGGACGTGCTCCGGCTGGAAGAGGGTGCAGGCTATCTTTATTCCGTCACTTTGAAAGCTGACGTTTTGCTCCAAGGGGTTGCCTCCTAGCGGGAGTGGACGGAAGGGTGTGGCCGCCAGCCGAAGCGGTGGGTTAATTGCGAGGGTGGATGGGCGAGAGCGAAAGTGGCCGCTGGCCAGGCGCCAGGTTGCCGGAACTGTTTACTGGGTGTAGCGCGAATGGGGAGGAGCGGCTAGCCGTGGTCTTGGTCAATGAGCTTGGTGACGGCGCGACAGCCGGGCTCCATTTTTCGCATAGGTCCGATATTGAGGAGCCAGAAGAGGCAGGTGAGGTTGTGGAGCCGCCAGATGAACGATAGGTTGGCGCCAGAAGAGGTCATGAAGTTCCTCCCAGGGCTGGTTGGCGTATAAAGGTACCATTTTTGTATGGTTGTTCCTAGTCTGGAGGGTTCCCCCAGGATCCCATGCCGGGAGGCCAAGTCCCATGAACCTTCCCATCGGTCGGCAGCGGATGCACAGCTTTAGGTACAGAGGTATTCTGGCTGCAAAGGGATGCGAATCACAGGTTGGTGGTTCCCACCATCCCGTCCTGGATGGTCTTATAGATATATTTTGAGGGACACCCTCAAACTCCCGCCAGAAAGGGCTTCGCCCCCTCTGGACTCCCCCATTCGGGCGATGCTCAAAGAGAGATTGGATGTAAGAGGGGGTTAGGGGTCAATGAGGATGCCGGGGTTGAGGACCCAATTGGGGTCCAGGGAACGCTTGGCGGCACGGAGGGCCTGCGCGAAGGGGTTGGGGCGCTGCTGGTCATACCAGGGCCGGTGCATGCGACCGACGGCGTGGTGGTGGGTGATGGCGCCTCCCGCCTTGATGACGGCGTTGGAAGCAGCGGTCTTGACCTCGCGCCACATCTCGATTTCGACGCCGGGGCGAGCCATGGCGGTGAAGGTATAGTAGGGGGCAGGACCGTCCGGGTAGACGTGGGAGAAGCGGCAGGTGATCTCTCCACCGCCGCAGACGCGGTCCAGGGCGTCCTGAACGGCGGCACGGACCGAGGCGTCCAGGGCGGGCCACCGGTCCCAGGTGATGGAGGTCTCGAAGGTGTCGTGGAGGAGGCCGAGGGCAATGAGGGTGTTGTCTCTGTAGGGGGCGCTGACGAAGGAGTCCCGCCAGCGCCCGACGGGACCCTGGCGTCCGGATTCTCCGTCGGGACCATCGGCGACGAGGATTTCGCCGTCAGGGATGACGCCCCCGCAGCTCCGGGCGATTTCGATGGCCTGGCGCATGTTGGGACCCTGGGGGACTTCGGCGGACTCGAAGCCGATGACGAGGAGGGCATGTTCTCCGTCCATGCCGGCGGCGTCCCTAGCTTCGCCGGTGTCCAGGATGCGCAGGTTGGCGGGCCACAGCTTGGCCTGGGCGATGCTTCGAGCGGCAAGATAGCCGGAGTGGAAGGAGGGAAAGACGACGCCGGCGGATGCGCGGAAGCGAGGGCGTGCCTGGAGGCGCATCCATGCCTGGGTGATTATGCCGAGGGCACCTTCGCTGCCGAGGAGGAGCCTGTCAGGGCTGGGTCCGGCGCCGCTGCCGGGCAAGCGCCGCGATTCCCAGACGCCGGAGGGTGAGAGGGCGCGGACGGACTGGACGAAGTCATCTATATGGGTGTGGTTGGTGGCGTAGTGGCCGCCGGAGCGGGTGGCGATCCAGCCGCCGAGGGCGGAGAACTGGAAGCTCTGGGGGAAGTGCCGCAGGGTTAGGCCGTGAGGGCGAAGCTGGGCCTCCAGGGCGGGGCCCAGGGCACCGGCTTGAATCAGGGCGGAGCGGGAGGTAGGGTCTACGGCAAGGACGCGGCCCATGCGCTCCAGGTCAACGGTGACGGTGGCGTCGTAGCCGGTGGGAGGCTGGACACCACCGACGACGGAGGAGCCACCGCCGAAGGGGACGACGGCGTAGCGGCGCCGGGAGCACCAGTCCAGGAGGGCCTCGATGTCGTCTTCGTTACGGGGCCGGGCAACGACGTCGGGCGGGTTGGGGAAGCGGAGGTTGAAGGCGTTGACCCGGTCAGGATAGCTACGTCCGTAGGAGTGGAAAGCGCGGTCGTGAGGTTCGGCGGAGCATATTTCGGCCAGGTTGGAGGGCGGGGTGATGCGGGGAGGTGGGAGGCGGAGGCCGGCGGAGGTGGGAATTGGGCGGGGCGTGACGGGGAGGTTGAACCTTTGAGATAGGGCTTCGGCCTGCCGACGCATTTCGGCGCCGGTGGGCTCTTCGGACTGGAGGCCCCAGGCCCAGAAGCTACGGAGAGGCACGGTAGGTTCCTTATTCTGTTTCCCGCGTTCCCATGGAGTGTCTGGGTCTCGATCAGTCCGTGTGATGAACTGGGATGGGCGGTCCCAGGGATGAGCGCGAAAAGGGTTGGCGGGAGTGTAGTGAGGTGGGCGGTGAGGCGTCAACGAGGGGTAGGGAGGAGGGGGCGGCGGTTGGTGGGGGGCGGCGGTTGGCGGACCTCCGGTCCGCCAACGCGGGGTGGGTGGGGTGGGGTGGGGCGGTGGTGGGGGCGGGGGCCGCCGCCCCGGGGTACGGTACGCGATCAACTGGCACGGTGGATTGATTGGAGCGGAGGCAAGCGGTACCCTGTGATGGCGCTGGAACAGGGATAGCGGCGGGACGGAATCAAACGAGGAGGTGAGTGATGGCGGTGGAACGGATTAACCCTTCAGGAATGGCGGAGCCGGCGGGGATTGTGCACGTGGTGAGGTCCGGGAACGTGGCGCACATTTCGGGGCAGGTGGGGAGGAAAGGGGACGGTACGTCGGCGGGGGCTGACATACGGAGCCAGACGGAGCAGGTTTTCCAGAACCTGCGGTCGGCGTTGACGTCGGTGGGAGCGGGGTTCGAGGACGTGACGAAGACCACGGTGTACCTGACGGATAAGACGGACATGGAGGGGTTTCGAGAGGTGCGGAGCAAGCACCTGACGGGGGAGCCGCCTGCCAGCACGCTGGTGTTCGTGCTGGGGTTGGCGGACCCGGACCTGAAGGTAGAGGTGGAGGCGACGGCGGTGATTCCCGGGTGAAATGTTTTTAGACAATTTTGAGAAAAGATTTACTCTGGTTCAACAAAAACGAGCCTGACGCTAAGGTATTGGCAACCGGACGTTAATCCATTGTTTAGTCATTGTTAATAAATGTTAACCGAATGTTAGGGCCTAGTTAACAGACTGTCGTTTCTCGGAGCATAGACCTTGGAGTCTGCCATTTGCCGAAGGTGGAATTGATTCGGGTGACGCCAAAAACCGACGCCCCCTCAGGATTATCGGGTGGACGCAAGGTTAGGAAAGACCCATCAACTAACCGCCTCAAGTCGAACGCCCCATAGCAAGCCTTAAGGCTATCTTGAAGGCGACGTTGAAGCGGGCATCCGCCAGCGGGTAGCCAGGATAGTGATGGCTTGGCGGGTTTGGGAGGCGGATGGTACAATGCCGCACTCTCAGAATAGCTAAGTGTTGGCAATCAGCACAAGTGGGACAGATTAGGACCCGAGAAGGTTATTATTATGAAGAGCTGCGTGGGAGCTCCCTGAGGGTCTTGTTGTAGCGTCTTCGCCGTTCTAACGTCTGGACCTGCACCTCCTTTCTCCGTTGGAGGATCTGCTCCCGCCTTCCGTTGAGCATGTCTGCGGGCGTCACGTTGCCCAGCGCCTTGTGATAGCGTCGGTAGTTGTAGTAGGCCACGAAGGCGGCGATTGCTGCTTCCAGGGCAGAAGGCATCTCGTAGGGGACCTGTTTGACGTCCCGCTTGATACTCTGGTGATAGCGCTCGAGCTTGCCATTGGTCTGAGGGTGGAACGGCGCGGCCAGAATGTGCTTGATTCCCACCAGGTGCAGGTAGTCTCTCAAGCCACGGGACACATAACCTGAGCCGTTATCGCTCAGCAGGCTGGTCCGGTCGGCCACTGGGACCTCAGTCATGCCGGTCTTGTCCACGGCCTCTTGGACCACCTCGATGAGAGAGTCGGTGGTCATGTCCTGCTGGAGCTTGTGGGCCAGTATGAAGCGGGAGTAGTCGTCCATCACGGTGACCAGGTAGTAGTAGCCCCAACCGATCACCTTGAAGTAGGAGGCGTCGGTAGCCCACATCTGGTGAGGGCCGCTGGTCTTGCGATGGTACTCTTTGCCGGCCTTGAGCTGCATCTCGGGTGACTTCACAAGACCTTCTCTGCACAGGATGCGATACACAGTGGACTCGGATACAGCGAAGGCCAGGTTGTCTGTAGACCACGCTGCCAACTGGCGGCTACTTAGCTCCGGCATCTCCCTGGCCGCTTCCAGGATCGACCGTTCCTCCTGAGGTCTAAGGCGGTTCCACGGTGGAGCGCTGGCTCCAGGTCGGTCCTCGAGACCTTGTTGATGTTGTTGTCGCATCAACCACCGATAGTAGGTGCTCTTGGGAACACCCAGGTCTCTGAGCACCCGACGCTTGGCCAGCGGTGATGCGGCTACACTGGCCAGGACCGTCGCCTTCTCAACGGCGCTCATCCGCTGGTACCGACGCCGTTCTGGGGCATTGGTATGGCCGTTTTTTTCAGACGGTAGACCTCGAGGGATAGCTCGGCTACCAGCTGCTTGAACTCGCCGTTCTCCCGCTTGAGATCCTGGATCTCCTGCCGGGTGGCATCGCGCACCGTGTCACGGGACAGCCGCTCCCTGCCCGCCTCCATGAACTCCTTGGTCCACGAGTAGTAGGAGTGGGGCTTGATACCCTCCCGCCGGCACAGGTCGTTCACGGTGACCTCGCGGCGGAAGCCCTCCAGCACGATACGGATCTTCTCTTCCGGGGTGTATTTGCGCCGGGTAGCCGCTCTAACTCGTCGAACGAAGGACCTAGTCTGCTCCGACCGTTGATCGGCGGCCTCGGCCTTGCTGGCGTCTGACTGGGACATCGCTGCTCCTTTCATGAGGTACTCTACCCTCACTTCAGGAGCTCTCACCACTCTCAGACTCTCGGGTTTTCTACCCCTCTCACGTGTCCCATTATCGCTGACGGTCTACAATCGTAGCTTATTGACGGCTACTGTCAATCCAATTTACCTCTACAAATCCCACCAGACCAACTCTTCTGCCTCCCTAAGTCACTGTCTGTCTGGAGCGGAGCGGAGAATCGGCTGGCGGAGAGGGCAAGCCCTGCTCCCAACACCCAACTCACTCACGGGTCAAAGACCTGGGTTAGCCCCCTTCCCAGACCTGCTAAAGTAAAACCGTCCAGATCCAAAGGAGGCAACCCCCATGAAAGCGGCCCAGATCTCCAGCTTCGGCGGCCCCGAGCTTCTCCAGTACGTCGACGTCCCAGCGCCGCAACCTGGCCCCGGCGAGGCATTGGTTGACCTTCGGGCCATCGGCGTTAACTACCGCGACGTCACCTCCCGCGCCGGCGAGTTCCCCAGCGAGTTCACCGGCAAGCCCACTCACCCGCTGCCCTACGTCACCGGGTCCGAGGGCGCCGGCATCGTCTCCGCCGTCGGTCCCGGCGTCGCCGAGGTGCAGGTGGGCGACCGCGTCGCCTTCCACGCGAATGACTCCCGCGCCTACGCCGAAAAGGCCGTTGTCCCCGCCTGGCGCTTGGTCAACCTGCCCCAGGACCTCTCATTTGAATACGGCGCCGCCATCATGCTCCAGGGCCTCACCGCCGAGTTCCTCGCCTACACTACCTACCCCCTCCGCCCCGGCGACACCGCCCTGGTCCACTCCGCCGCTGGCGGTGTCGGCCTCCTTCTTACCCAGATGGCCAAGTGGTGCGGCGCCCGGGTCATCGGCACCGTGTCATCCGACGCCAAGGCCCGCCTCGCCACCGAGTTCGGCGCCGACCACGTTATCATCTACACCCGCGATGATTTCCAAAAAGAGGTTATGCGGCTCACCAACGGCGCCGGCGTCCAGGTGGTCTACGACGCCGTCGGCGTCGACACCTTTGACCAGGGCGTAGCATCCTTGGCGACCCGCGGCTGCATGGTCATGTACGGCAATGCCAGCGGCCCCGTCCAGTCCATTCCTGCCTCCGCCTTCCTTTATAAATCCCTCTCCTTCACCCGCGCCGGCGTCCCAGACTACACCGCCACCCGGGAGGAGTTGCTACATCGTGCCGGGCGTCTTTTGGACTGGCTCGCCTCCGGCAAACTGCGGCTCCACATCCACGGCACATTTCCCTTGAAAGACGCCGCCCAGGCGCACCGTCAGCTCCAAGGCCGCCTCACCTCCGGCAAAGTGCTCCTCATCCCCTGACCGATTCCCACCCTCCTCAATAGAAACATCGGCTTTGAAAGACACCCTGCAAGGGAGAGTCCAGAGGGGGTGTACCCCCTCTGGCGGGAGTCTGAGGGGCACCCTCAGACAATAATTCTCTCCCGCTATCGAGGGAGAAATCGAGAGGGGGTGCGTCCAACCTATAATTCGCAATCCTTTGTGGTGCCTGCACTCAACGCCATGGCTGATTCCCCCGCCAACCCTGGCGCCTGCATTACCCCATCGCTGATTCCCCTTCCCACCCTGGCGTCCGCACAACATCGTCGGTAGAATCCATCTCAGAGCCACCGAGAACCCACTGGAGCCTTGACCAATGAAACTCCACCTCATTGACGGCACCTACGAGCTATTCCGCGCCCACTTCGCCATGCCCCCCTCCATCGCACCGGACGGCCGCCCCGTCGCCGCGGTCCGTGGGCTCGTGCAAACCCTCCTCGCCCTCTTGCGGCAGGACAGTGTTACCCACCTCGGCATCGCCTTCGACCACGTCATCACCTCCTTCCGCAATGAGCTTTTCGACGGCTATAAGACCGGCGCTGGCACGCCGGAGGAGCTGCTGGCCCAGTTCGGCCTCGCCGAGCAGGCCGCCGCTGCTCTTGGACTCGTCGTCTGGCCCATGGTCGAATACGAGGCCGACGACGCTATCGCCACCGCCGTAGTCCGCTTCCAAGACCACCCATCTCTGGACCAGATCGTCATCTGCTCCCCGGATAAAGACCTCACCCAGCTAGTCGTGGGCAACAAAATTGTCTGCCTTGACCGCCGCCGTGACGCCGTCATTGACCAGACCGCCGTTCAACAGAAATTCGGCGTCCCGCCGCTGTCCATTCCGGACTACCTGGCGCTGGTAGGTGACTCCGCGGACGGTATCCCCGGCATCCCTCGCTGGGGCGCCAAGAGCGCCGCCGCCATGCTCAGCGCCTACATTCACATCGAGAACATCCCTTCGGACCCCGCTGCCTGGACCGTCAGACCCCGCGGCGCCGCCGCCATGTCCGCCAGCCTGGAAGCCCGACGCGCCGACGCCCTCTTCTACCGAAGGCTCACCACCCTCTCCACAGACGCCCCTATCTTGGAATCCCTGCCTGACCTGGAGTGGCGCGGCGTTCCCCAAGAGCAATTCCGCGCCTTCTGCGCCGGCTTGGGCTTCGGCAGGCTGGCCGGTTCGCCACACCGTTGGGTGTTGCCCTAGCCCCTGGTCCCGCCCTTTGCCGCTCGCTTGACACCAATTCCAGCCCCTGGCTATTATGAGCAGCGTAACAATTACCCCCAATGTGTGTTTCGACGTCGCGCCAATCCTAGCGATACCCCCATTTCCAGGCCCTTCGGGACCCGGAACCAGATACGGACACAGACCTGAACACAAATACCAAAGGAGAAGCGTAAATGGCTACTAAAGACATTGCCCTTATGGCGCATCTGATGCGCCGCGCCGGCTTTGGCGCCGCCCGCGAAGAGCTGGAGGCTCGCGCTGCCAAAGGCTACGAGGCCACCGTAGAGGAACTGGTGGATCCGGCTGCCTGCGGCATCCCCGCCATTGACGAAGCCGTCATGTTCCGCCACCAGCCCGGCTGGGAGCGGCCCGGCGGCGCCAACGTCAACCTCGGCCAGGCCAACTGGCTCTACCGCATGATCAACTCGCCCCGGCCTCTTCAGGAGAAGATGACCCTCTTCTGGCACCACGTCTTCGCCACCGGGGCCTCCAAGATCGATAACACTGACATCATGCTCATCCAGATAGAAATGCTTCGAAAGAACGCCCTCGGCAACTATCGTGAGCTCCTGCTCGAGCTGTCCAAGAACCCCGCCATGATCTACTGGCTGGATAACAACGAGAACCACGCCGACGCCCCCAACGAGAACTGGGGCCGTGAGCTCTTGGAACTCTTCGCCATGGGCCAGGGCAACTACTCCGAGGACGACGTTAAAGTCGCCGCCCGCGCCTTCACCGGTTGGACTATCTCGCCCAAGCTGCCCCGGGCTCCCTACGGCCGCTTCCCCTGGCTTTTCGAGTACCGCCCGGAGGACCATGACGACAGCGAGAAAGTCTTCCTGGGTGAGCACGGCCGGTTTGGTGGCGAGGACATCATTGACATCGTCGTCAGCAGGCCCGCCACCCCTCGCTTCATCGCTCGGCACCTCTACAACTTCTTCGTCGCCGACGAGGTCCAAGTGCCTAGCTGGCTGGACGTCGCCCCCCGGGACCCAGAGGCTATCAAGATCATCACCGATACCCTCGTAAACTCTAACTTCGATCTCAAGACCACCATGCGCACCATCTTCAACTCGGACTTCTTCAAGGACGAGTCCGCTTGGTACGCCAAGGTCAAGAGCCCCGCCGAGGTTGTCGCCGGCACCATGCGCCTCGTCAAGTACCTCCAGTTGCCCCGGCCTGACATGGACCCCATCGTCCAGGAGGCCGGCTACCAGGGACAGTCCATCCTAGATCCCCCCAGCGTGGAAGGTTGGCACACCGGGCAGGAGTGGATCGACACCGGCTCCCTCGTCCGCCGCATCAACTTCGTCGCAGACTGGGTCAGCAATACCAGCTTGCCCGGCATACAGTCCATCATTGAGCGCGTCGGCACCAAAGAGAAGCTGACCCCGGAGGAGCTTGTTGATAGCTGTATAGACCTCATGGGACCCGCCCGTATCAACGAAGATACCCGCAAGGAGCTCATCGCCCATTCCGCCACCAGCGGCGACGCCGTCCGCGGCTCCACGGAAGAGGAGCGCGCCACCTTCGCTCGCCGTGTTGGTGAGGTCCTCCAACTCATCGCTTCCACCAGGGAGTACCAATTCGGCTAATTAGCTAAAACAGCCAACTGGAAAGAGATCAAACTATTAAACTGGCCGTGGCTTGTGGTATTCGGCTTACGCTGGGCGTCACAACTTCGGCCAGGGGCGAAAAAGGAGAAAAATGCAGACAGTTCACGTGCGGGGTCGCACATACAACTACGCTTACACCATCGGCCGCCAGGGCGCTGGTGGCAACGGCTTTAGCTGGGTCCAGGGCCTGGCTCTTGACCATGACCAGAACCTCTACGTCGTCTGCAAGGGCGACGAGTTTCAGCCTGCTCAGCGCGTCACCGTCACCACACTGGAAGAAGAGTTCGTCCGGGAGATCGCCAACGGCGCCGGCTACGGCGACGGCCAGTTCTTGTGGCCCACCTCCATTGCCATCGACAAGGCCGATAACGCCTACGTCGCCGACGAGTGGCTCAACCGCATCACCGTCTTTGACCATGACGGCAACTTCCTCTCCAAGTGGGGCGAAGCCGGACCCGGCGAGGGCCAACTCGACGGACCCGCAGGCATCATCTTCGATAAAGATGAGAACCTTTACATAACCGAAAACCGTAACAACCGGGTCCAGAAATTCACCAAAGACGGTAAGTTCCTCGCCACTTGGGGCGGGACTGGCACCGGCCCTGGGGAGTTCGACCAGCCCTGGGGAATCACCATTGACGGCAACGGCGACGTCTACGTCGCAGATTGGCACAACCACCGGGTCCAGAAGTTCTCCCCGGACGGCAAACACCTCCTCACCATCGGTACCCCAGGTGATGAGCACGGGCAGCTCCGTTTCCCCGCTGGCGTCGCCGTAGACAAAGATGGTGACGTCTACGTCACCAACTGGTGGAACTCCACCGTTGAGGTGTTTGATCCGGACGGCCAGAGCATCACCACCTTCATTGGTGACTCGGAAATACTCTCCAAGTGGGCCAATGAGAGTTTGAACGCCAACCCGGACATGATTAAGGCGCGTCTCAGGGTCAATTCCCTGGAGCCGGAATGGCGCTTCACCCGGCCCACCGGCATCATTGTGGATGACCAGAGCCGCATCCTGGTAGGCGACGGGCAACGCGGTCGCGTCCAAATCTATCAGAAGGAAGAAAACTGGGTAGAGCCCCAGTTCAACCTCTAACCCCTAATTCCCGTTAAACCGCGCACAAGACGCCGGGCCATTGAGCCCGGCGTCTTGGTCTCCCGAAAGCCTTTCATACAATGCCCCTGGTTCGGTCGCCCTGAGAGCCCGTCGCTTGTGACCTGTTTGGCATTGTCAGTGCCCCGTTGTCCAACTTGGACAATCTGTGTACTCGCGTCCTGGCCTCGCAAATAGCTCAGCTCGGCCTTTGAAAAGATGCCTCCAGCGCACAATCAATACCAACCACACAGAAGAGTGCTGGCCGAAGCTCCTGATGAACGTCAGTGGATCCGGAGCACCTGGGTTCCCTGCCAATAGTCTGAGGGTGTCCCTCAGAAAAACTTTTTAAAACCATTCGGGGCGGGTGGGTGGGAACCACCAACCTTCGATTTGTAGCCCTGAGGAGCGCCCAACCTCCACCTTGGCTGAACGGAACCAAAATAGTTCATCCTGCTTACAGTTGGAATCTCCCAGCCTCGATTGTCATGCTTGATGGCGCCACCCATCGTCGTGGCTGATTCCTACGAAAACGTCGCCCCGGGCTTCTCACTTCCGCCCTACTGTGCTTCCACCTTTTCGCAGCGCACCTTGCTCAAGGGAAGATCCATCTCTAAATTAACCTCGTCAGGAGGTACTCCATGATCACCTACGCCATCGTCACTGAAGGTCTGGTCCGCAACTTCGGACAGCTTCGCGCCGTGGACAACCTGGACCTCCGCGTTTCCACTGGAGAGATATACGGTTTCCTTGGCCCCAACGGCGCCGGTAAGACCACCGTCGTCCGCATGCTCGCCACCCTTCTTCTTCCCACCCATGGCCGCGCCTTCATCACCGGCCTGGACGTTGTCCATGACGCGCAACAGGTGCGCCTCCGCATCGGCGCCGTCCTCCAGGACGCTGCCTTGGACAACAAACAGAACGGCCGGGAGCTCCTTCGCCTCCAGGGCCGGCTTTACGGCCTCTCCCGTCGGGAGGCGGACCAGCGAATCAATGAACTATCTTCCCTGGTGGACATTGGTGACGCCATGGACCGGCGTATCGCCACCTATTCCGGCGGCATGAAACGTCGCCTGGATCTCGCCTCCGCCCTCATCCACAACCCGCAGGTCCTCTTCCTGGACGAGCCCACCGCCGGCCTGGACCCCGTCAGCCGGGCTCGCGTTTGGGACGAGGTCCGGCGCATCAGCGCCGACTCCAACGTCACTACCTTCCTTACCACCCAATACCTGGAAGAAGCAGACGCCCTGGCCCATCGCGTCGGCATCATCAACCATGGCAAGCTCGTCGTCGAAGGTACCCCGGCGGAGCTTAAGCGCACCATTGGCACAGACCTCATCATCGCCCAGGTCGAGGGCGACCCCAACGCCGCAATTCAAGCCCTTCAGGCCCTCCCGCAGGTGGAGCAGGTGGAGGCCCACGGCGCCGAGATTACCATCGTCGTCAGCAACGGCGCCGCCTCCATCAGCGACGTCGCCCTCACCTTCAGCCGCTCCGGCGTCGCCGTCCGGGATCTCACCATGCGTACGCCCACCCTGGACGATGTCTTTCTCCAGGTCACCGGCGCCCGTATGTCCAGCGACACGCCCCTCCAAGCCGAGGTCCTATGACCACAGCAGTCGCAACCCCGCCCGTCATCCGCGCCCGCCGCTCTGGGTTCCTCAACGAGATCTTCGTCGTCTCCGGCAGGGCCCTTCGCTCCATCCTCCGTGACCCTGAGGCCGTCGTCCCCGCCCTGATAACCCCGGTCTTCTTCTTCATCGTCATCGTCGGCGCTGTCCAGGACCTGGCGGAGACCATACCCGGCGTCAACTACAAAGCCTTCCAGCTTCCCGTCGCTATCATCTTCGCTGTCACCGGAATATCCCGCGCCGTCACCCTAGTCACAGATATTCAGACCGGCTACTTTGACCGTCTGTCCCTCACCCCCGTCAACAGGCTGGCGCTGCTTCTCGGTCACATGGTGGCTGACTTCGTCCTTGTCATCGCCCTCACCGTTCCGGTAATAATCCTCGGCTTCGCCGTCGGCGTCCGGTTCGAAAGCGGACCCCTTGGAATCATCGTATTCGTCCTCATCTCCGGCTTCTGGGGGATCGTCTACACCGGCTTTCCCTACGCTATCGCCCTCAAGACCGGCAACCCCGCCGCCGTCAACACCTCCTGGCTACTCTTCTTCCCCTTCGCCTTCCTCACCACCGCATTCTTGCCCAAAGAGGCCTTGACCGGCTGGCTCGCCTCCATCGCCACATACAACCCCGTCACCTATCTGCTCGAGGCCCTTCGATTCCTTATCACCGATGGTTGGGACGGAACTTCACTACTCAACTGCTTCGTCTCCGTCCTTGCCGTCGGCATCCTCAGCATGTCCCTGGCCATGGCCGCCCTGCGCTCCCGCGTCCGCAAACGTTAACCCCGCCACCAGCAACCAACCTGTCAGTTGTATCCCACCGTGGTGGTGATACCGATCGCCATGGTTGATTGGTGCGAGACTAAATCCCAGGCTCTCCTATTCCCGCTCATCCGAAGGAACCCCATCTTGAACGGCCTTCTCCCGATGCACCGAGGGGAAACGGTCGACCCACTAATCCCGCTACTCCCGAATCGCCCACCTACCCCTCCCCCTGGTTTCACCGCGGCCACCATAGGGTTAATCCCATTGGGCCACACGATGTGTCATTAATAGCCCGTTTATGCGATTCCCTTCTATATACATCCTGACCCTCGCCGTCCTGTTTCTGACCGCCTGCGGTGGGAGCACCGTCGCCCCCTCAACCCACCCCTGCCCCCTCCCTCCCCGCCACCACCAACCCCGCCAGACCCCGCCACCACCAACCCCGCCAGACCCCGCCACCACCAACCCCGCCAGACCCCGCCACCACCAACCCCGCCAGACCCCGCCACCACCAACCCCCACTCCCACTGCCCCTTCAGCCCCTACCGCAACACCGCCCTCGACCGCCGCCCCTGCCACTTGCGACTCCGGCGGCGCCAGCCAGGAACCCGCTCCCGGCAGCCCTTACTTCCATCAGGTCTACCGCGCCGCTAGCGCCGACGGCCTGGAATTCGCCCCAGATAACCAGCTAGTCCTGGACCACGCCTCCGTGCCAGACGCCGTCATGATGCCTAATGGCTCTACCCTGCTCTACTTCGTCAACGGCCTCCCTGGACAGCACGGCATCTGGGTCGCCACCCAGTCTCCCGGCGGCGAATGGGACGTCATCAATTTCTCAGTGGAATCCCGGCTCCTTGTGGTGAAGGGCGTAACTGACCCTTCCCTCGTCCGCCTACCCTCCGGCGCCTGGCTCATGGCCCTCTCCCAGGGCCCCCAAACCCACCTAGCCCATAGCCAGGACGGCAACATATTCCAGCTCCGCGGAGACGCCATTGAGCTGGGTGGTGTTCCTGAGATGGCCCTGCTCCCCGGCGGCCGAGTCCGACCCTACGTCAGCGCTATGGGCATCAAGAGCCTAATCTCTGACGACAATGGCGTCACCTGGACCGAAGAGCCCGGTACTCGCCTCTCCTCCCGGGACGGCGGCATATTGGCCGATCCCTCTTTGGTTTCCACCAATGGGGGGGTGGACCATGTACTACAAGACCGCCCCTGCTGTCGGTTCCGCACCACAAGGGGCTGCACAGCCTCCAACGCCCGGCTTCAACCAGACCGTTCCTGCTATCCGTCCCGCACCGCAAGGGCGTACACAACCTTCTATGCCCAGCTTCAACGCCAATGTCACGCCCCTGTCCGGGCCTCCGAGACCTGGCAGTTTCTCCAAATCGGCGGCGAGTTCCAGGCCGTCGCCACTGGCGGCATCGCTGACGCCGAGCTCCTTCTCCTCCCCTCCGGTGGCTACCGCCTTTACACCAGCGAGATGTCAACCCACGCCATCATCAGCTTCCGCTCTGACGACGGCCTCACCTGGCGGCGCGAAGAGGGCGTCCGTCTATCCAACGGCGCCTTCCCGGACGCCGTTCTCCTGCCGGACGGGCGTGTCCGCCTCTGCTACCAGGGCGCTGGCGTAATAAACAGCGCCATCTCGTCAGATGGCGGCTTCACCTTTACCCAAGAACCCGGGGCACGTGTCGCGCCGGGCTGGCATGGTGACTTGGACGCCTCCCAGGTCGGCGCGCCCACCACCGTCGCGCTGCCCCAGGTCGGCTTTCGCATGTATTATCGCGGCGGCCAAGAAGACGAAACCTTTTTCAACCGGATTAGCACCGTCATTCTCTCCGCCGTTTCCACCGACGGCCTTACCTGGCGCCCGGAGGACGGCGTCAGGCTAGACCCCGCTGATTTCGTCAGCCCAGGCGCCCCGGACACCACCCGCTTCCTCGACGGCCCCGAAGCGCTCCTGACCGATGACGGTGCCGTTACACTCTACTTCTGGGGCGTTTCCGTGTGCGACGGTGTTTGCCTCGTCACCTCAAACGACGGTCTCGCCTTCCAGCAGCTGGAGCAGGTCTTCCCCACCGGCAGCACCCCCTTCCGCGTCAACCCCGGCGATCCCACCGTCCTTCCCCGTCCCGGCGGACCCTGGCTCATGTACTTCGGCAGCGGCCCCATAGACGACCAGGGAATCTGGATCGCCCAGCGCCAGTAGTTACCCGTCACCAATCTGGGACTTTCAGTCCTTCGTAGTGGCGATACTCGTCAGCATGGCGGATTCGAAGGAATGCCCCTCAGAAAATGAACTCCAATAAACCTTATTCCCCACCCCCAACACATAAAAAGAGAGGAGCCCCGGCCGGCCGGGGCTCCTCCATTAGCTTACCATCTTATTGTTGCCTATTCGTACACCGGCACCGCGAACTCCAGGTACCTTACCGGCCCCATGTGCAGCGTGTGCGCCGTGTAGTCCGCTATCACGTTCGGGTTTATTGCAGAAAACGGCTGCAGCCAGAACAGCGGGACAATGGCGTATTCGTCGTACGTGTGCTTACCCCAGAACAGTTCCAGTTCACTCTTTTTCGCTGGGTCCGTTTCTACTGTCCATTCCAACATTTTGGCCTGTAGGGCCCGGTCTAGGCGGATCATCCACCGTCCTTCCTCCATTCCGGACTCCCAGATCAGGTCGGGCGGTGTGGCAGAGTAGCGCATCGCCATCAATGTCCCGTGCAGGTCGTATGCCCACAGCATCTTTTGGGTCGCCCCGTACTCCGCCGTCTGGAAGCTTACGTTTATCCCGACCTGTTGCAGCATCGACCCCACCGCCTCCGATATGTCCGGCAGCTCCGGCACCCCGGACATGTTCAGGCTAATGAGGATCTTTATGTCAGGCATCGACCCAGGTGTGTACCCTTCGTCCGCCAGCAACTGGCGCGACTTGTCAGGATCGTACTCGTAAGGTTTAAAGTAATTTTCATCGTATGGGTCTATCCAGGGCCTCAGACCGTGCGTGGTTTGCAGGAAACCCCGGCCGGGGAAGTAGGTGTTCAGCAATTGCTCCCGGTTTATCGCGTGGTTTATGGCGGCACGCACGTTCAGTTTGGCCAGCGGGTCGTTGGGATCGTAGTGCTCCGTATCCGGATAGTACTGCCCTCCCGTGATGTAGAACACGCTGAATCCTGGCAGCGTGCTCACGGCCCGGCTCATTCCCCCTTGCTCCAAAGTCGACATCAGCAACTCCGGCACATCCGCCATATACGCCTCATCCGTCAGCAACATCGCCGCCCGGGTTGCGTCCTCCGGGACGAAGAAGATCTTCACTCCCTCGAATTCCGCCTTATGGCCCCAATGGTCGTCAAACCGCTCGAATTCGATGAATTCGTTCGCCCGTAGCTGAACAAAGGTGAAAGGACCCGTACCCACAGGTTTGCTGATGTACTCCTCCTCTCCTGCCTCTTGCCAGTAGTCCCAGTTGTACATCGTCGCCGTGTACTCATACGAGTAGTAGAAGTCTAGGGCCAGCCAAGGCTCCACCAGGTGGAAGGTGACCTCGTTATCATTCACAAGCTCAATGTTGTCGGCCGACCCAACCTTGTTCGAGTAAATCGCCGCCGACTGACTTTGCGTCGCTACCTCGTTGTCGATTATCCAGCTGCCTCGGACGTCCTTAGCCTGGAAGGGGGTCCCGTCGTGGAACACCGCGTCGTCCCGTAGCTTGAAGTTCCAGTCCTTGGCATTGTTGGTCACGGACCACTCCGTCGCCAAAGCGGGTATGTAGGCGCCCGTAAACCGGTCCACCCCTATGAGGTAGTCATACACGTTGCGGAGCAGGCCGCCGGAGCTCTGGAACGTCCTGTAGTGCACCGTCGTCTGCTGTCCCGGCGGCACCATTGCCACCTTTAGTATCGCCTCCACCGGCTTTTTGCTCACTGCCAGAGTCGGCGTCGGGGTCGGCGTCGCTCCCGCACTGGCGCCTAATCGCGCCGCCGACGTTGGGGTGGGGGTGGCCCTGGCCCCCGCTGCCGCTGCTGCGGCCTTCGTCGCCGTTGCTGTGGCAGCCGGCGCCGTGGTGGCCGCCGGTGCCGCCGCCGCTGTTGTTGCCGTGGGCGTCGGCGTCACTTCATCGCCGCACGCCACTATCACCAACATGAACGTGATGGCCGCGGCCAAGAGCCCTATCGTTCGCCATCGGGGCAGAATTCGCTTCATGGTCCCGCCTCCTCCAATCTGACTTAGGGCTACCGTATCTATCTTTAGGCCCGGCGAGCCTCCCGGGTCAGTCACATCGGGTCGGCGTAATCAAAACCACCGGCAACTGGGCGATCATGGCATTTCTATAAGTGCCGTCCTTATTGCAGCACCTACTAACCTGGTTGCCTGCGGCCCCTGGGAATGGCGAGACGCTAGCATACGTCCTGCTCAGTGTCAACCCTAGACTTACGAGTTACATTTGTGAAATGGAATACTATATATGTGAAACGTTTCACTAACGTAAGAATGTGCACTAATCCTACTTGCCCTAGCGTGGCACTTAATAGTATTGATACTCGCACCTCTCACAATCGCCAGAACTCGTCGGCGCGTGAGCGTGAGGGTATTGAGTCTCCGGCCTTGCAGCTAACCGGGCGCCGCTTCAGATTAAGCAGGTAGGAAGGTCACCGGTTGCTGCTCCCGGACTTGCCCCGCCGGGATCGTGGGCATTTTGGGGACTGGACCTGGCCTCGGTCTGCGATCTGGCTGGGTAGTTGGAACGGGCGATTGCCTCGAAAATAGAAACATCGCCTTTGAAAGACGCCCTGCAAGGGAGAGTCCAGAGAGGACGCACCCTCTCTGGCGGGAGTCTGAGGGTGTCCCTCAGAAAAACGTTCAAAAACCCTCTGGGGCGGGTGGGTGGGATCCACCAACATTCGATTTGCAACCCTTAGGAGCGGCTAACGCTTCTCCTTAGCTGGTTGGCGCCGAGGTGGTCAATTAGCCGGGCCGGCGGGTACTACCAGCCCGGATATTCCATCCCAGGTGGGGCCTCTATGCCCATGGAAACATCACATATTATCCCGCTACAAACATCTCGTCCGTGTTGAACCGCGTGGAAAGCAGCCTCGGCCCACCCGCTTTCACCAAGACCATGTCCTGCAGGTGCCAGTAACCCACGTGGGGCTCCAGCGCCAGCACCATCCCCTCCTCCAGCACCCGGTCGCTGGACGCCACAATGTACGGCTCCTGCTGATGCCACCATGCCCCCACCCCGTGCCCCACCAGCGAAAGTGGGCTGTGAAACCCGTGGCTCTGGAACGCCTTCGCCGCGAACTGGTAGACATCGGACGCCCGTGCCCCCGGCTGACACTGCTCAATGGTGCCCCGGTAAATGTCGCGCACCGTATCGTAGGTCGCCCTCTGCTCAGACGTGGGTTCGCCCAGCACCACCGTGCGTGATTGGTGCCCCGGGTACCCGTGCAGATACGCAACGTAATCGTTTCGGATGATGTCCCCCTTCTGGAACACCATGTCGCCTTCGCCCCCGTACGCCACCGGATTGCGGCTGGAGTTTAAAATTCCATGGGCCCACCCCGCCTTTCGCCGTATGCAGCTCTCCAAAATGCGGCCATGCACCTCACGCTCCGTGTCCCCTTCCCGCACCCCCGAGAACACCTCCAGGTACGCCTCGTCCAGCAGGGCCGCCGCCTCAACCAGAAGCTCCACCTCGCCTGCGGTCTTTACCCACCGCGTCTCGTCCATCAATAGTGTACAATCCCGAACGTCCGCATTCGGCAGCAGCCTGCCAATCTCCTCCCATCTCTCCGCGCTCACGTAAGACTTTTCGAATCCAAGCCTCGAACACTCAAGCCCCATGGCCTTCAGCACGCCCGCCGTCTTGGCTAGAGGCGATTCCGCGTAGCCGTCGTACACCTCAATCCGCTCCAGCCACGAGTCCCTTCGGGCTAGCGGCGCTGAAAACTCGTTTAGCACCATCACCGGCTCCCCGGTCCGCGGGTAGACCAGCAGCACCTCCCTTGGCGAGTCCGGGAAATCCAGGTGCCTCGCCAATGTGCCCGGGTAAGCGAACCCCGCCAGATAGGTAAAGTTCTTTCCGGACCGGAGCACCAGCCCTTCATAGCCGTCCCTGTCCATCAGCTGGTGCAGCCGTTCCACGTTGGCAATGATGCTGCGATTTTTCTTGACCATTCTTGCCTCCTCACTTTGGCTGCGCCACGGCCCGTGGACGCCCTGAACTAGCCTGGCCTCGCCCCGAGACCGGCTTCAGCACGCCCCAATTCTAATACCCTGGGCCTTTCCCGTCTCCCGCGCCCTGGGCCCTGGGCTTCTGAGTGTTGCGGCTCTCCAGGCCCCCGGTTACTATGGTGCCCCAGACTAGGCATCATTCCGGCCACCGCTTCTACTCCTCGGCAAGAGGGAATTCTATGGATGTCATGACCTGCTTGCGGACTCGGCTTACCGTAAGGACCTTTCTGCCCGACCCGGTGCCCAATGCCGTGGTAACAGACCTCCTTCAGGCGGCCCGTTGGGCGCCCAGCTCCCGCAACCTTCAGCCGTGGCACTTTGTCGTCGTCAGGGAACGCTCCATTCTCCAGCAGATAGGTCAGATCGCCACCAGCGGTCGATTCATCTCCGGTGCGCCCCTGGCCATAGCCGTGGTAATGGACAAGGCCGAGCGGCCGGGGGTGGATGCTGGTCGGGCCATTCAGCAGATGGAGTTGGCAGCTTGGGACCTCGGCCTGGGCACTTGCTTTGTCGGCCTTAAGGACGTGGACCAAAATCGAAAGATCAAAGAGCTCCTGGATATCCCGCCCCACATGGAGCTTATCACCGTCTTGCCCTTTGGCTACCGCCCGCCCGAAATCAAGGGTGCCCGAAAGGACCGCAAACCGCTACGAGAGATCGCTCACAGCGAAAAGTTCGGCGCACCCTACACCCAGGAAATCTGAGTCAGATGCTTGGCGTCGGCCCGCAGACGTATTCCCATCCTCTGACGCAGGGCTAACTCCTTTGAGCAGCCACAACACCGGCGCGGCGAAAGACTTTCACAGCGCTACCAGGCTCTCCTATATCAACCTGGCCACTAAGCCGCCCCTCTTCAAAGACTACTCCGGCGCCGAGGCTGTATCCCTTCCAAGCGAATTCCCCTCTCCGGACTCGCCGGCCCTTTCCGCCGTCCACGGCGGTTCCCCGGTATCCCAGTCCCTGGACCTTGCGCACCTGGCACAGCTTCTCTACTACTCCGCCGGCGTCATTAGAAAGCGAGACCTTCCGACCGCCGGCCAAGTCCACTACCGCGCCGCCTCCTCCGCCGGCGCCCTCTACCCTACCGAGGTCTACTTGGTGTGCCGAGACCTCCCCGGCCTGCGGGCCGGCGTCTACCACTTCGCGCCGGACAAATTCCGCTTGCACCTGCTGCGTCGTGGCGACTTCAGAGCCCTGCTGGCCCGGGCCGCCGCCATGGACTCCCAGGCTCAATTGCCCCCCGCCATCCTCGTCCTCACCACCGTTTTCTGGCGTAGCGCCTGGAAGTACCGCGCCAGGGGATACCGGTACTGTTTTTGGGACTGCGGCGCCATCCTTTCCAACTTCCTGGCCACCTCCTCCGCCGTCGGCATTCCTGCTCGATTGCTCACTGGCTTCGTCGACGCCGCTGTTAACCGGCTGATCGGCGTTGACGGCGTTCGGGAAAGCGCCATATGTCTGGTGGCCGCCGGTCTCCCGGACCCCGGACCTGCCACCGGCCCGCCGACCGGTTTGGGACCCTCCATGCCGGAAGCATCCGGCATCGCCACCGATGAGATCACTTATCCCGAAGTGCGCCGCCTCCACACCGAATCGTTCCTCCATTCCCCGGACCGGGTGCAACTATGGCGCGCCTCCCCCGCCCAGCCTCCTCCCCCAACCCCCCCCGCCCCTCTCCCCGGCCCCACACCCGCCCGCCCTTCGGCCGGCCTGGGCGATGTCATCCGGCGTCGCGGCTCCACACGCCGCTTTGATCAACAACCGGTTTCAAGCGGCCACTTAACTGCCATATTGGACGCCTCCATCAGCGCCATCTCCGCCGACTTCTTAGGTCCCGGCTTCCACAGCCTGCTGGAAACGTACCTGGTTCTGAACAACGTGGAAGGCCTATCTTCTGGCGCATACCACTTCCCCCCGCCTCCGCGCTCGAAACCAGAGCTGCTGAAGGCTGGCGACTTCCGCCAGGAGGCCGGGCACCTCTGCTTTGAGCAGGCGTTGGGAGCGGACGCCGCCGCCGTAGTATTTCTTATGGCTGACCTGGACCGCCTCTTGGCTCGTTTCGGCAATCGAGGCTACCGGGCCGCTCAGCTTCAGGCGGGCATCGTGGGCGGCAGGCTATACCTCTGCGCCGACAGCCTTGGCCTCGGCGCCAGCGGTACCACCTTCTACGACGATGACGTCACCGGCTTCTTCTCCCCTCACGCCGCTGGAAAGAGCTGCATGTTCGTCATCGCTATAGGCGTCCCCTCCAACAGAAACAGGGTCCGGCCCTTCAGGTCGCGCGTCGGCGTCGTCCTGGATGCCCTGGCGCGTGGCGCGCAAAAGCGTTCCGACCCCGCCTCCTAGCCACCGTTGTCAGCAGCCAACCTGAAAGCCCCCTTAGGACTTACGGGGGTCTCCAAGATGCTGCGGCCACTCCCCAGTCATGAGGAGAAATACACCCTACCCACCAGTCCTATTCTGGTAGGATAAAGCGTTAGCCTGCCACCTCGTCCCAAAGCCCCACACCTGCCGGGAGGGAGCCATGCCAGCCAGGTCCGGAGAACAGTACATCCAAGGCCTCTCCGCCCAGCCCCGAGAGGTCTATATCGGCGGTCGGCGCGTTGAAGACGTAACCCAGGAGCCCGGCCTCGCCAACGGCGCTCGCTCTCTGGCGGCCCTCTATGATATGCAGGTAGACCCCAACCTGGGCCCGGAAATGACCTTCACCTCCCCCTCCAGCGGACAGCCCGTGGGCCTCTCCTTCATCCGCCCAGGCAGCATAGACGACCTGGTCCGGCGTCGACAGATGATGATGCACTGGGCCCGTGCCAGCTTCGGCATGATGGGCCGCACACCGGACTTCCTTAACGTCAGCATCATGGCCATGGCCGCCGCCTCTGACTACTTCGCCGAGAGCCGCCCCCAGTTCGCCGAAAACATCCGTCGCTACTACGAGTTCGTCCGGGAGAACGACCTGGCCCTCACCCATACCCTGGTTAACCTTCAGCGCAGCCGTGCTCCCCAGCCCAGACTGCTGGACGACAAGACCGATGTTGCCCTCTCCGTGGCCGAAGAGACCGGCGACGGCATCATCATCCACGGCGCCAGAATCCTGGCTACCCTCGGTCCCATCGCAGACGAGATCGTCGTCTACCCCGCCGGCACCCACCAACTCGCCGCCGGGAACCCGGGCCGCTACGCCTTTGCCTTCGCCATACCCTGCGGCGCCCCCGGCCTCAAGTTCCTCTGCCGTGAGACCTTGGACCTGGGCCGATCAAACTTTGACCACCCCCTTGGATCTCGGTTCGAAGAAATGGACGCCATCGTTTTCTTCGATCACGTCCTGGTCCCCTGGGACCGCGTCTTCCTCCTGGGCGATGTTACTCTCTGTAACGAAATGTCCCGCACTACCAGGCAGTTCGTCCACTCCGGACACCAGGTGGTTACCAAGAACGTGTCCAAGGCCGAAATGGTGCTGGGCCTTGCCACCCTCATGGTCGAGACCCTCGGCAGCAAACAGCTCCCCCACGTTCAACTCATGCTCGCCGAGCTCACCGAGAATCTGGAGGTCATGCGCGCCTGCCTCCGTTCCGCCGAAGCCGACGCTGAATTCGACCGCTGGGGCGTCATGTGTCCCGCCGAGATTCCCATCCGGGTGGCCCGAAACCTATTCATGCGCATGTACCCTCGCATGGTGGAGGTCCTGCAGCTCCTCGGCTCCAGCAGCCTGATGGCCCTACCCACCGAGGCCGACTTCCACGGTCCCTTGGCGCCGGACATCCATCGCTACCTCGCCACCGATACCGCCTCCGCCGAAGATCGCGTCCGCATCTTTCGCCTGGCCTGGGACACCGCCTGCAGCGCCTTCGCCGGAAGGCAAGTCCTCTACGAGCGCTTCTTTCAAGGCGACGCCCAGCGCAACGCCGTCCTTCTCAACAACGCTTACGATTCCGCCCCACTCACCCACCGGGTCAGGCAGTTCCTGGAAGGCCATTCCTCCGCAACTGATTAGCCCTGGCGGGCTCTCCCTTGCCCTCGATATTGCCTCAAAAATGGCACTAACCTTCGACTTTCAATCCTTCGTGGTGGCGACGCCCATAGTTATTAGGTAATCACCTGAACCCGCCCTCGGTTACCTGGTCCTCTTTCCTGCCCCATACCTTAATCTACGGGGAAACCATGCCGCCCGCTGCCTCTCTACACGCTGGGTTCCCCGCCCAGCCTCTCTCGAACGATCCTTGCTCCCTCCGCCAATGCCTTCAGCTTCCCAAAGGCTACGGCCCGGTCCATGTATTTCATCCCGCAGTCCGGCGCCAGAACCAACCGCTCCGGGCTCACGTGCTTCAGCGCCTCCTCAATCCGCCCGGCCACCGTCTCCGGAGACTCGATGCTTGGGTCGCTGTTGTCAATCACCCCCAGGATGATCGTCTTGTCCGGTAACTTCCCTAGAATCTCCAGCCCTATCTTCGGTTGCGCCGCCTCTATCGAAATCTGGTCCGCGTTGCATCCGTTTAGCTGTTCCAAAAAGGCATAAGACGTCTCCTTTTCCACGCCTCGTGCCACATAGACGTGGGCGTAACCGAAGCACATGTGCACCGCGGTCGTCCCCACCACCCCCGCCAGTGCCCTGTTGATCGCCTCCACCGCGAACCTGTCCGCCTTGTCCGCCCTGGCCTGCATATACGGCTCATCCAACTGCACCACGTCCGCCCCGGCCTCAAACAGCTCTTTGATCTCTTCATTCACCGCCTTGGCGTAGTCGAAAGCCAGCGCCTCCTCGTCCCCGTAGAAATCGTCTTGCGCCTGCTGCGTCATCGTGAAGGGGCCGGGAAGCGTAATCTTTATCATCCGGTCCGTGTTGGCACGGAGGAACCTGACATCGTCAACCTCAATCGGCCGTTCCCTGACTATCCTCCCTACCACCAGTGGCACAACATCCGGCGACCCGCTGCGTGTTAGCGCAAAGCCGAGCTTATCTACATCTATCCCGCCCAGCGCCGTGGCCACCCGGTTTGAGTAGCTTTCTCTACGGATTTCTCCGTCCGTAATGATGTCTATCCCGGCCCGCTCCTGGTCCCTGATCGCCAGAATCGTCGCATCATCCTGCGCCTGGCCCAGAAACTCCTCGGGCACCCTCCATATCTCTCGGGCGCGGACCCGCGGCGGAGTCCTTTCCTTCAGGCTCTTCCGGTCCACCAACCAGTCGGGCTGAACGTAGCTTCCAACCACCGTTGTAGGCAGCAACTTTTCCATCGAAGTACCTCTCCATTCTCCAGGCCGTGTCCGCCTGCCCGTACCACCCTCTTCTTCCCACCGGGCTCTTAAACCGAAGTCACGGCCCCTGCGCCACAGTATAGCCCGCCGGCAAATTCCGGGACAAAATGGGTCTCGTCCGGAAATCGGTTTGAATTTTCGCCCTCGCCTGTTAAATTACACATCGCACACCGCGGTCACGGCACAAGGGAGAAGCTCAATGAGTTGCGGTAACTACGAGGGTTCCCAGGTCCAGTACGGCGTCGTCGAGCGCAAAAATGTGATGATGCCTATGCGTGATGGCGCTCGCCTCGCCACGGACATCTATCTGCCCGCCATCCAGGGCAACCCCGCCCCAGGCGCCTTCCCCGCCATCTTGGAGCGCACCCCCTACGACAACGGTAACCCGGACCTCACCGCCACGGGCCGCTACTTCGCCAAGCGCGGCTACGTTTGCCTGCTTCAGGACGTCCGCGGCCGCGGCGAGTCCGACGGCCACTGGAAGGGCCTCGTCCTCTCCACCAACGAGGCTGATGATGGCTTCGATACCTGCGCCTGGATTCTCAGCCAACCTTGGTCTGACAGCCAAATCGGCACCATTGGCCTCTCATACACCGGCAGCACCCAGCACGCCCTCGCCGTTCGGCGTCCGCCCGGCCTCAAGGCCCAATTCGTCATGGACAGCGGCTACAACTACCATACCCATACCATTCGAAGCGGGGGCGCGTTCATTCTCGGCGTGCTCTTTCCCTACGCCTTCCGAATGGCGCTCGGAGGCAAAGAGGCCCAGCAGGACCCCGTGGTGCGGCAGGCCCTCCAGCTCGCCGCCGCCAATCTCACCGAATACCTGAAGTTCCTCCCCGTCAAGCGCGGCGGCACCGCCCTGGCCCTGGCCCCCACCTACGAAGACATGCTTTTTACCTTGGCAACCCACGCCGACTACGACGACCTTTGGAAGGACCCCGTCACCAACCTTCAGGAGCACGTCGACGATTATCCAGACGTTCCCGTCATGAGCACCACCACCTGGTACGGTCACCACCTTTGGGCCAGCACCACCCGGTTCAACGACCTCCACCAGCGTATCCGTTCCCCCATTCGCCTCATCATCGGTACCTGGCTCCATAGCCTCACCGGCCTCACCGACACCTGGACCGGCGAGGTGGAGTTTGGCATGGACGCCATGCTGGACAACCTGAACGACCTCCGCCTCAAGTGGTTTGACCAGCACCTCAAGGGGATGCACACCGACGTGTTGGACGGTCCGCCCATCAGCATCTTTGTCATGGGCGGTGGCAGCGGGCGGCGCAACGCCGCCGGGCACATGGTCCACGGCGGCTTCTGGCGCCACGAGTACCGCTGGCCCCTGGACGGCACTCGCTTCACCAACTACTACTTGCACGGCGGTGGGACCCTCGCCCCTCGGGAGCCGGAGCCCGGCGTCCCGCCCAGCCGCTTCACCTTTGATCCCCGCGACCCGGTGCCCACCATCGGCGGCGGCGTCCAGCCCCCTCGCATCTCCAGCAACTTCATCGCCATCGGTGCCTACGACCAGCGGGGTCGCCCTGACCTGGCCGTCTGCAAGGACACCATGCCCCTTGCCCTTCGGCCGGACGTGCTGGTCTTCGAGACCTTGCCCTTGGAGGAAAACGCCGAGGTCACCGGCCCCGTGGAGGTTGTACTCTGGGCCGCGTCCTCCGCCCCGGACACCGACTTCACTGCCAAGCTGGTTGACGTCTATCCACCTAACCCGGACTACCCCGAAGGCTTTGCTATGAACCTCTGCGACGGCATTATCCGCGCCCGCTACCGCAACAGCCGCGAGAAAGCCGAGCTTATGGAGCGTGGTAAGGCTTACAGCTTCCGGATTGACCTTCAGGGCACCGGGAACCTGTTCCAGAAGGGGCACCGCATCCGCCTGGAAATCTCATCCAGCAATTTCCCTCACTATGACGTCAACCCCAACACCGGCGCTCCCCTCTGGTCCTCTTCGGAGTCCCACGTCGCTCATCAGGCCGTCTATCATGATAAAGACCACCCCTCCCACGTCGTCCTCCCCGTCATAACCAGGCCCGTCGAAGACTAGCTGCCCATCCCCAGATCAATGACCAACAAACCTTCACCTTCGACCACCAACATCACTCCCGGCCTGACGGGCGAATCCTCCGTCACCGTGTCGAACGCCAACCGTGCCCCCCACGTCCCCGTGTTCAGCACGCCGTCCCTGGTCAGCCTCTTCGAAGGCGCCAGCGCCGCGGCCCTCAGCGGCCACCTTCCCGAGGGCTTCACCAGCGTCGGATACGAGGTCAACATTCGTCACCTGGGACCCGCCCCCCTAGGCGCCATCGTGTGCGCCACCGCCAGGGTCACCCGAGTGGACGGTAGAAAGGTCTACTTCGCCGTCGAGGCGCACTGCGACTCCAAAAAAATCGGTGATGGCACCCACAGCCGCGCCCTGGTTCCGGACCAATTCGGCGGCGCCGGCTGACAACAATGCCTACCCGCCGTCAATTTCCCAACGTAAAGATAGGCGCCAACCGTGCTGGAAGTTGCAATCTGCCGGAGCGGCTAAATCCTTCGCCATGACTGAGTTCCTTGCCATTTCGCCGCCACCCTAATAGCACCCCCATCACTTATATAGGAGGAGCCCCTTGGACCTACAACTAAAGGATAAGACCGCCATCGTCACCGGCGGCAGCATGGGCATCGGCAAAGCCATCGCCCGGGAATTCGCCCTGGAGGGCGTCGACGTCGCCATCGCCGCCCGAGGAGTGGATGCCTTGCGCGCCGCCGCCACCGAGATTGCCGAGGAGACCGGGCGTCGCGTCATCCCCATCCAGGTGGACACTTCCGACGACGAGGCCGTGCGACGGATGGTCCGCCTCTCCGTGGATGAGTTTGGCCACATTGACATCCTCGTCAACAACGCCGCCGCGCCCGGGGGCCAGGCCCCCGTTCCCTCCTTGGAAGAGATCACCAACGAAGCCTTCTGGGAAGACATGAACGTCAAGGTCATGGGCTACATCCGCTGCGCCCGTGAGGTGGCCCCACTCATGAAACAGCAGGGCTGGGGTAGGATCATCAACGTCAGCGGTTTGGCCGCTCGCCAGTCCGGCTCCACCATCGGTAGCATGCGCAACGTCTCCGTGGCCGCCTTGACCAAGAACCTGGCCGACGAACTCGGACCCCACGGAATCAACGTCACCGTCGTCCACCCGGGCCTCACACGCACCGAGAAAACCCCCGACGTCTTGGCCTGGCGCTCCCAGGCTCAGGGCACTTCCCCAGAAGAGTTGGAGCGCCAGATGACCCAGGCCAACTCCGTTCAGCGCTTCATAGACGCCCGAGAAATCGCCTACATCGTCGCCTTCCTCGCCTCCCCTAAGTCCGGCGCCATCACCGGGGACGCCATCGTCGCCGGGGGCGGCGTCGGCCGTGCGATCCACTACTAACGGTGTCTCCGAACTCCTGTACTGGTTCAGGTTTTTTGAACGATCCAAACTCTCGGGAGGATGCAGGAAACCTGGGTGGGGACTGCCGGGAGTCTGAGGGTGTCCCTCAGAATTTAACTTTAAAAACCCTCCAGGGCGGGTGGGTGGGAACCACCAACCCTCGATTTCCATTCCTTCGTAGTGGCCATACCCGTCGCCATGACTGATTGCTTCGTCAATAGTATCCCTACAAACCACTATTGCTTCCCACCATACTGTAGGGTGCAGGTAACCTAGGTCTCAATGCAAAAGGAGTAAGTTACATGCCCAACATCAACACCGTGACCGGCCCCTTGGACACCGCGAAGCTGGGCTTCACCCTCCCCCATGAGCACCTCGTCGACGCCGGCGCGGGCATCTCCGATACCTACCCTGAGCTTGCCGACCGCGAGCAGACTCTGGAGCACGCCATCGGGGACCTCTCCCGCGCCAAGGCCGCCGGCATAGACACCATCGTCGAAGTCTCCACCCTTGACCTTGGCCGCGACGTCAAGCTCATGCGGCAGGTTTCGGAGCGCACCGGCATGCAGTTCATCTGCGCCACCGGCGCTTGGCTGGACATCCCCCGAAGCTTCTGGGGCCGCACCCCGGACTTCATCGCCAACCTCTGGTCCCGCGAGATCGAACAAGGCATCGAAGGCACGGACATCAAGGCCGGGGTTATCAAAGTCGCCACGGAAGACCCAATTTCGGCGCACGAGGAGCTGATGCTCCGCGCCGCCGCCCGCACTCACCACCGTACCGGCGTCCCCATCACCACCCACACCCCGCCCGTTACTAGCGTTGGCCTGGAGCAGATTCGCATCCTGGAGGAAGAGGGCGTGGACATGAAAAACGTCTACATCGGCCACGTCAACAACACCATAGACCGCGACTATCACGTCGCCATGATGCAGAAGGGCGCCTACCTGGGCTGGGACATCAACAACTCTATAGGCCGCCCACAGCTACCTCCCTGGCAGCACCGCACCGACTACCTGAAAACCCTGTTAGACGATGGCTACGCCGGCCGGATCATGATCTCCCAGGACTGGAACGTCGTCCTCTCCCGCGTCACCAGCCCCGGATTCCCCACTCGGGAGCAGAACCCGGACGGCTACATATGGAACATCAACCACCTCATCCCCCGACTCAAGGAAGCTGGCACACCTGACGCCGTAATCCACACCATGACCGTAGAAAACCCCCGTCGATACTTCGAGGGCGGCTGATGCCGTCCCGAAGATTCCGCCCCACCGCAGCTTCCAGGTACGTCACCGCGCATCTGGCCTTAGTGCAGGGTGGTGATTGCATATGACGCCCCAGGAAATCGAAGCATTTTTGGCCGAGCCGCGCATTGCCCACATATCCGTCGTCCGTCGCGACGGCTCTCCCCACGTTTCTCCTGTCTGGTACCACTACGATGGCGAGAACCTGCTGATGGTCGCCGAGCCAACTGCACTGAAAGTACGCTGCATCAAACGCGAATCGCGCGTCTCGGTTTCCATCGCCACGGCAGTCGAGCCTTACCGCTACGTCCAGTTCAACGGCCGCGCCCAGCTATCCATCGCCGGTGCCGAAGAAGCCCTGAGGAAGATGGCCCTCCGTTACAAGGGCCCTGAGCTTGGCACGACTTACGTCGACCGAATCCAGAAGACCTTGCGCTTCCTCCTGATCACCATCACCCCCACCCGCACCTTGGCCTGGACCGACGACACCTAGCATGTTGATGCAGACGGGTGTGCTGTCCCCGCTGCGCCGGAGCCGCTTGGTGGAGGTAACCGTATACGGCTACCCTACCCTGTGCTCCGCAGTCGCGACAGGATGTGTTCCAGCGCGGCGCCGGTGCGGTCCCGGCCGGCGCTGCAATGCACCAACAGAGGTTTCTCCAGTCGCTCGAAGGCGTCCCAGACCCGCCTCAGTTCATCGGGAGACAAGGCCGGCGTTTTGTAGTCTTCCGCGGGGATGTGCTCTACAGCCAAGCCCAGGCTCCGGTAGTAGGGCAGCAGACCGCCTCCTTGGAGGCCAATCTCCTCGTAGTAGCCGAGTTGAGGCGAGTCAACGATGCAAAGCACGCTGCGAATCCCCAACTCGAGAACAGCCGCGGCCCACTCTTCAACGCGCTCCGGCGATGGCCGGTTGACGGGGTACCCGGGCCGGTGGGCTCGGGCGATCACGCCCTCAACCACCCACTCTGGGTCGTAAGTCTCCGAGAAGCCGAAATCCGTCACCTTCGATCCTTAGCTATCGGAGCTGCCCCTTAATCAAATCCGCCGCCCGCTCCCCTATCATGATCGACGTCGCGTTCGTGTTCGCCCGTATCACATCCGGCATTATCGAAGCATCCACCACCCGCAGGTTCTCCAGCCCGTGTACTCGCCCGTGCTGGTCCACCACCGCCAGCCCATCCGAAGCCGGTCCCATCTTGCAAGTGCCTGATTGGTGGTACGAAGTGCCGCCCGTCCGCTGCAGCCATCCGTCCAGCGACGCATCGCTGGAAAGCTCATCTACCGTGGGAGTAATGTAACCACCCACCATCCCTCGGTACGCCTTGTGCTCCAGCAACCGTTGGATCAGCCGCACCCCCTCCCGCAGCCGGCGCACGTCGAACTCGTCCTCCAGGTACCGGAACTCCATGTGCGGTAGCGCGTGCGGGTCCGCCGATGTTAGCGTCAACTCTCCCACGCTCTTCGCCAGGTACAGCCCCGCCGAGATCCCTACCCCCACCGGCGTCATCGTATCCCCGCCACGCTTCACCGAGGTGGCAAAAGACGTCGGCCCAATGACCATATCGTTCCTTACATCGGATCCCTCCGCCGTGTACGCCATGCTCACCTGGTGCCGTGGCGCGTTCGCGTCGAACGCGAAACCTGCCTTCGCCTCCAGCTCTACCACCACCGTGATGTGGTCTCGAAGGTTCTGTCCTACGCCGGGCAGCTCTTGCACCACCGGGACCCCGAGACTCCTTAGCTGCTCCCCCGGTCCAACGCCCGACACCATCAGCAGTTGCGGCGACGCTACCGCCCCGGCGCTGACGATAATCTCGCCCCCTTCTATCGTGTTCGTCTCCCCATTGCTCTCTACCTCCACCCCAACAGCCTGCTTCCCTGAAAACAGCACCCGCCTTACAAAGGACTCTCCTTGGATGGTCAGATTCGGACGGCCACGGTTCGGGTTCAGATAGCACGTCGAAACGCTCATCCGCCGCCCGTCAACGTTGTTTTCCACCCGCGGCGCCACCCCGGTGTACTCCGGGTGGTTTACGTCCGGGTGCTCCGGAAAGCCCGCGTCCACCAGCGCCTGGTAAGAGGCCGCCTGGAACGGCAGCCAGTCCCCTCGTTTGTGCCGGCGCACCGGAATCGGACCGTCGCTACCGTGGTACTCGTCCTGAATATCTGCGTCCGTCTCCAGCTTCCGGAAGTACGGCAGCACCTTGGCGTAGGACCATTCATCGTTCCCCAGCGCCGCCCAACCGTCATAGTCCTCCGGCGCGCCGCGCCAGAACATCGGGCCCGGCCCGTTGTGTGAGCTGCACCCCCCTATCACCCTGGCCCGTGGCACCGGCATCGGCTCTTTCTGTTCCGGCGTGGCAACCCCCGTGTATCCCCAATCATACGTAGCGCCCTTTCGGAAAGCGTAATGCGTGTAGCTGTACTTAAGCTCCTCCGGCAGCTCGTCGAAGGTGGCGAAGTCCGGCCCCGCCTCCAGCAGCAGTACCTTCCGCCCGCTGTCCTCCGAAAGCCTCGTCGCTAGTACCGACCCCGACGACCCAGAGCCTATAATGATAACGTCGTATTTCACCGTTCCCCCTTCCGCTAGCCTACCGGCACCGGCACCCCGGGGATCTTCATCTGGACGCGGCCCAGCGTGTGAAAGTTCGTGTAATAGAGCGTTTTCCAATCGTCTCCGCCCCATGCCAGGTTCGTCGTCTGCCCCCCTGTGAGAACAGTCCCCAGGTGTTTTCCGGTCCGGTCCGTAATCCAAATCCCGCCGGGTCCGGTGCAATAGACGTTGTCCTCCACGTCCACCTTCATCCCATCGGGCACCCCCACCAAATCGCCGGACTGGTGGCTGAAGATTCGCTCCGTGTGCATCGCCAGAGTCCCGTTCGCCGCCACGTCGAACGCCCGTATGTGCATTCGCCGCGAATCGTTGATGTACAGAATGCTCTCGTCCGTCGAAAATGCCAGCCCGTTCGGCACCACAAAGTCCCGCGCCAGGCAGTTGATCGTTCCCAGGTCGGCCGAGACCCGGTACACCCCGGCAAAGTCCAGCTCAGACTCCACCCGCTCCATCCCTGGGTCCGTGAAGTAAATACTCCCGTCAGATTTCACCACCACGTCGTTGGGCCTGTTCAGCTTACGGTCGTGGTAACGGTTCGCCACCACCGTCAAGCTCCCGTCCGGCTCCTGCCGCGTCACCCGGCGGCTCCCATGCTCACACGCTATCAGCCGGCCCTGCCGGTCCCGTGTCATTCCGTTGGCGAAGTCCGTCGGCTCCTGCACCAGCGTCACACCCTCCCCGTCCTTCCACTTCATCCGCCGATTGTTGCCTATGTCGCTGAACAGGAGATAGCCCCCTTCCTTCCACCACACCGGCCCCTCCGCCGGGCCCTCATCTCCCCCGTAACCGGTTCCCAGTTCCTCCACCTCCTGGCCCGAGTCCACAATCCGGTCCAGCTCCGGCGCTAGCTTCTCAATCGGCATCACTTCCTCCTGCCTGCGTTCTTCCCAAGATAGACACTGCCAATACACGTGCATTCCCAAAAGAGGGAGTACAGAGGGGCGCAGCCCCTTTGGCGGGAGCTTGAGACTGCCCCTCAAAAATCCTTTAAAACCCTCCAGGGCGGGCGGGTGGGTACCACCAACCTTAGAGTTGCAGTCCTTTGTGGTAGCCCTTCCTGTCGATTCTGCTGACTCGATAGGACACTAGGTAAGAAGTGAAGTCTCCCTGGCGAGAGTCTGATGGCGTCCCTCAGAATTAGGACCGTTCCCCCTAATCAAACATCCTGTACAGCTTCCCCGTGTTGTCCCGCGTCAGCTTCCGCCGCACCGTCTCGTCCAGCCTCCCCATGTCATCTTGGATCACCTTCTTCGAGTTGGGCCACACGCCGTCGGGGTGCGGATAGTCCGACCCCCAGATGACGTTGTCCTCTCCCACCAGGTGTACAAAATCTGCCGCCGTGGACTCCTGCTGGAACGTGGTGAACCCCTGCCTCTTCCAAAACTCGCTGGGCTTCATCTCCAGCCCCACCGCATGCATCTGGTCTTCGCTCTCCTCGTCCGCCCGTTGCAACACGTAGGGCACCCAACTCACGCCGCACTCCCCCAGCACAAACCTGAACTCCGGGAAACGCTCCAGCGCCTGGGAGAATATCAGGCTGGTGAGATACTCGGCCCCTGCCAGTTGAAACAGCGTTATGCGTGTCGCCGTGTAGGCTAAGTCGTACTCCTTCGCCATCTCCTCGTCGGTCGGATTCCCTTGCAGCGTCAATCCCACCGTGTGAAACGAAAGCGGCACTCCGCACTCCGCCGAAGCCTGCCACAGTGGGTCCCAGTCCCTGTGCCAGATGGGCCTCGGCAGGTTGGACACCCCGAAGTCTGCCCCCTTCAGCCCCATCGACGCCGCCCGCCGCACCTCCTCCGCCGCCACACCCGGGCTATCGTTCGGTATGCACGCTAGCCCTACAAACCTGCCTGGATACGTGGCGCAAAAGTCCACCAGCCAGTCGTTGTAGATCCGGTATACCCAGTGCAGCGCCTGCCGGTCCGGCATGAAACTTCCCATGCCTAAAATGCCGTATATAACGTCGGCGTCCACTCCATCCATCTCCAGGTCCGCCAAACGAAGCTCCGGCGTGGCCGGGTGCGGCCGCCCATCATAGAACCCCGCCTCATACATCCGGTCTATCTGCGGCGACGTTCCCCTCGCCGGCGGTTGAAGGCTGGCCAGCCCCCCACCCGGAATCTTCCCCACATCCACCCCTTCCACCATCCAGCGTGGTCCTGCCTCGGTGTCCACCACCGTCGGCATCCGGTCCCTGAACTCCGGTGGCGCGTTGGAAGTGAACAGGTCGTGCGGCAGCCAGGCCAGGTCTATATGCCCGTCTCCCGAGATGATGTTGTACTCCATTCTAGCGGCTCCTTTTCCAATTATTAATCGCCCTGGGGACGGCGGTAACATACACCCTCCACCGGCGCCTTTCAACCTTACCGCCGGTTCGAAGCTCAGCGTCCCAATCGCGGGAAGATCACCCTTCGAAAAGCGTCAATCTCCGCCTCGGGCATATCGTATCCCCCCTCCACCGTGTGCACCGGGAAGACGAACACGTGCTCCACCCCCGCCTCGTCCCGCGCCCGGACCAGCGCCTCGGCGCACTGCTCCGCCGTCCCGAACAGTCCGAACGCGTCGCATATCCGCTCTGACACCTCGTCCGAAACCTGTTCCGGCAGCGTGTCCCTTGGCAGATCTATTCCCGCCTCCTTGAACCACCGGAAATTGGCCTTGCTCGGATAGTGTAGCCAAGGCAACGTTGGCGACATCCAACGCTGCGGCCACCTCCGCGCCTCCCCTCCATCCTCGTCCACCGACATATCAGTAATGAATATCACCGGGAAACCATCCAGCCCTCGCCCCGCCTTCTCCGCCCCGGCCTCCAGCAACCGGCGCGCCGCAGACACCGCCTTTGGATGCAGCCCAATCCGCAACATCACCCCGTCCGCCACCTCCCCAGCCAGCTCTATCATCCGCGGCCCCGCCGCCGTCATGTACACCGGCGTCGGCCTCTCCGACGTATTACGCATCCGAGAGCGCGTGCTCCCCATCGGCATCGTCTCCCCGCTCAGCAGCCCCTTAATCGTCACAAACGCCTGCCTCATTTCCTCAACAGTCGCCCTGGGATGCCCAATGTTCCCTACCGAAAGGAACCCTGGTCCCACCGTCAGCCGCACCCGCCCTGGCGCCACCTCCTCCAGCGTGTGCGCCAGCGACGCCAGTACCGCCGGGTGCCGCGTTATCGGGTTCGACGTCACCGGGTATAGCTTCAACCGCGACGTCCGCTCCGCCGCCAGTGCCAGCGTAACGTAAACGTCCCGGCTGCTGTGCTGGTGGTCGTGCACCCCTACACCGTCAAACCCCGCCTCCTCGCACTGCGCAATGAACTCCGCCGTCTCCTTCACCGGCAGCCCTACCGGCACCCGAATATCCACCGTCATATCCATGAAATCTGCCGTCCCTTTCTGGCCCCTCTTTCATCGTCCCAAAATTAGACCTTCGGCACCCATGATCCCGCTCATCCTGAGGCCCTCGAAGGACGAGCGCATTCGCCCTTCCCCCCGGCTAGGGGAGCGGCAGGGTGTGCACCACCAGCCTGTGATTTGTAGTCCTTCGTGTAACTGATACCCGCCACCATCACTGATCGCTCTTACCTCTTATCGCCGCCTCAGAAGTCCCATCTGGCGCTGGAATTTGCTCAGCCACCATCACCTGGGCTACAGTAGGAGCCTAAGTCCGCGCGCCTCTATACCCCAAAACCTCGAGGTCTTACCATATGGAAATTCTCGTCTCTGGCTCCCTGGCCTACGATAGGATAATGGACTTCCCTGGCCTCTTTTCAGACCACATCATGCCGGACAAGATCCACAACATCAACGTCAGCTTTACCGTCAACGGTCTCGCCGAGAACTTCGGCGGCACCGCCGGCAACATCGCCTACGCCCTCGCCCTCCTGGGCGAAAGCCCTAGCATCATCTCCTCCATAGGTCACGATTACCACCGCTACTTCCAACGGTTGGATCAACACGGGCTCACTCAGAAACACATCCGCATCGTGCCCGAAGAGTCCACTGCCTCCGCCTACATCACCACTGATGAGGCCGATAACCAGATTACCGGCTTCAATCCCGGCGCCATGAAATTCCCCTCCGGCGCCGACATCATCGGCCTCGACCCTTCCGACTCCATCGCCATCGTTGCCCCCGGAAACCTGGAAGACATGCAGCAGCTTTCCAGGCAGTATAAGGACCAGGATATATTCACTATATTCGACCCTGGTCAATCGCTACCCCTCTGGGACGGCAGCGCGCTATCTCAGTGCATCAACGGCTCGCAGATGTTGGTCTGCAACGACTACGAGCAGAGCTTGATCGCCAGTAAGACCGGCCTCAAACCTGACGAACTGTTGGGTATGGTGGACACCGTCATCGTTACCTTGGGCGCTCAGGGCTGCCAGGTCTCGACTAAGGAGAACTCTGTGCGGGTCCCTGCCATCCCTACTGACAACGTCGTCGATCCCACGGGTGCCGGTGATGCCTTCCGCGGCGGCCTCATCAAAGGCTTGGTCCTAGGACTACCCGTCCGCCGCGCCGCCGAAATGGGCACCGCATGCGCCCACTACGCCGTCCAACAGCAGGGCACCCAGCAATACAGCATGTCCGCGGAGCATTTCCAAGAGACACTGCAACGCCATTTCGGCCCCCACCCCGCCCCTTAACGCCCTCCTCTGGCAGTCGTTCGTAAATGCCATGGCTTCGAAAATGGACTAGTCTGGCATCCAAGCTGGAATTCCCTGCCGGGAGCTTGAGGGTGTCCCTTAAATTTGCTTGATAAACCGTCCGGGGTGGGTGGGTAGCACCAACCTTGGGGTTGCTATCGGATCAAAGCCAAGGACCACCGCATTTCCTGATCACCCTCAAGAACAATAATTGATCTGCTCTCCACCAAGCCTACCGCTGAAATCTGCATCGGTGGTGGTGTGGCTGGCAACCGCCGTGAGCACGGCCTTCACCCTATCGTAAACGCCCGCGCCGGGTTGCCCACCAAAAGCCTCCGTATCTCCTCTTCCCCCATCCCCCGCTGCCGCATCCACGGGACCACCACATCCAATATGTGCCCGTATCCAAACCCGCCGTACCGCACCCAAAACGTCTTCCGGCCAATGTCGTGCGACAGTAGCACCTGGTCCCCGTGCCCCTCTGACATCAGCCACCCTATCTCGTCCAGCCGGTGCGCGTCCCCTGGCCGCGCGAATCGCGGCGTCCCCGGAAAATAAGAAAGCTCCTGCCCGAACAGATCGTACTCAATAAAACAACCCTGCTCCGCCAGCCTCTTCAGCTTTGTGCGGTCGGACACCGTCCGGTCGACATGCCCCATGATAACACGGGCAGGATTAGCCCCCGCCTGCGTCAGGATGTGCATGATCTCCGCCGGGGCGTCCTCGCTAATCCCCGGGTGAATGGTAATCGGCGCTCCCGTCCGCCGCTGCGCCCTGGCCGACGCCCGCAGTACCTTCGCCTCGTTCGGGTGCAATGGCCAGCTGCACCCCAGCTCACCCATCACCCCCGCCTTAATCCCCGTCTCCCCAATCCCCTCCGTCAGGTCGCCTACCATCCGCTCCGTCAACTCCTCCTCGGAGCGATGGTCCATATCCGAAGGATGGGACACCGCCGTGTAGTACCCCGTGGCCGCCACAACGTTCAGCCCCGTGGCCCTGGCTATCCGTGCCAGCCCCCGGGGGTCTGGCGCCAGTCCGTAGGTGGTCACGTCGATAATCGAGTCCCCCCCGGACCGCTTGTACAGCATCGCCTCCTCTATGGCCGACTCCACGTCCGCTAACAGTGGGTTCCCCCGGTGCTGCCCAAAGTGGTACCGGATCCAGTTCTGGTTCCCCATGCTTACTGGTGCGCTGGACGCTCCCCTGTCTCCCGCCGCCGAAGGCTCCACGTGCAGCACCCTTCCGTCTATCAGCAGGTGCTCGTGCGCCATCGTCACCCCCAAGGCCTCCGGCGCTATTGGGCCCAGCACCGTCTGCACCCTTCCCTTTTCCGTCATCTGCTCTCCTTATCCTTAAGCCGCGGACATTCCCCTCACTCCTCTATCCCCCGTTCTTTGGCCCAGTCAGACACACGGCCTATCGTCGGGTTGTCTGGCCGCTCCTTGTAATACGGCAGAAGCGGTTGCAGCCGGTCGAACAAACGCCGCAACTCCGCCATCGGCGTATCGCTGTCGTCCACCCGCAGATTGATAATCGAGTACCCCTCGTTTTCATACACCAGCACCGCCGCCGAACGCTGCCCGTTCGGCTGGCCGCCCGCATCCGTCCCTGCCTCTATCGCTCGTACCAGCCTCTCCCCCAAATCTTCCTCCGCAGACGTCTCCATCGCCTCCGCCATGGCTGCCACCACGCCCTCGCCCACCAGTGCATTTCCCATCACCACGTAGCCCTCCCCCGTCCGGTGCCCCGCCCACTCGCTGTTTGCCTCTCCCGTGTGCACCGCCGTATGCCCCCACCGGTCTACTACACCTGTCTGCCGCCATCCCACGTAAGGGTCGCTGGCCTTTAGCTCAGACAACACCCGCTGCGCCGGGTAGCCCAGGTCCAGCAGTTGTATCCCCAGCGGCCCCAGCCGCGGGTCCGTAAAAGCCTGCGTCGCCACCGCCCCCACGTTCGGCTTGATGCTCGGCACCCTGCCCCCGGTGGCTATCTCGCTGGTGGTCACCGCAATCCCCAGCCTCCCAGTCCTCGGACACCTTCCTATCGACGTGAACGTGTGCGTCTCCAACCCTAGCTCAAACATCCACTGCTCTCCCAATCCATCGAATTCCAGTTCTCAGGTTCCCCTAAAACAGCACCAGCCCCATTCTTATCTCGCCATCCAGACAGGAGGGTGCAGGGAACCTGGGTGGTGTCTGCCGGGAGTCTGAGGGTGTCCCTCAGAACCAAAAAAACCTTCCTGGGCGGGATGGTGCGAAGCACCAACCTTCGACTTTCAATCCTTTGTAGTAGCGATACCTATCATCATGATTGAATGCCTCGAAAATCGCACCGGTCGTACTATTGCTCCTGGTTAACAAGGGGGGTGCGGAGAACCCGCTTTGCCGGGTAGGGGGTCTGGGGATTGCCTCCAGCACTGCCTTACCTAGCCCCTACCCACCCCTGGCCCGCGCATGGTCCAGCACCGGCGTCGAGCGCTCCGGCGCGGCGAAGATCACCTGGAACCCTTGCTCCAGCCGGCGGTCCAATTCCTCCGGGCTATTCGCCCCCGCCGCGCACGCCACGCCGTATTCCTGGCAACTTTTCAATATATCCAACAGCGCCTCTTGCACCTCCGGCGCGTCGGGGTTCCCGCCCGTCCCCATAGATACCGATAGGTCTCCCGGTCCCGCCCATACAACCCCTATACCCTTTACCTCGCGCAGGATATCCGGCAGGGCGGCAACCCCCTCCGTCGTCTCGCAGATCGCAATCAGCAGCATCTCCCCGTCCGGATCCAGTGGCCACACGTCACACGCGTCGAAGTACTCCGGCACCGACAGCCCCCAGTACCGCGACGCCACTCGGGGGCTCCAGCCTCGTTCACCCTTCGGCAACTCGTCCGCCACCCCCGGCCGTTGCACGTAACGGCACGCCGCCACCGCCGCCCGGGCCGCCTCCACGCTCTCCATCCGAGGCAGGATCATCCCGTACACCCCGTGGTCCAGCGTCTGCTTAAGCACCCACTGGTTCACCCCCACCTCGCCCGAGTTGGGCGCCACCCTCACCAGCGGTGTCGGGTTCGCCTGCAAATTCCCCTGCTTCGCCAGCCTCTCCCGGCTCAGCAGAAACTGCAACGACACGCGCAGGCTGGCGAAGTCCATCCCCACGTGCTCGTTCTCAATCACCGCGAAGTCATAGCCCGCCTCCGTGATATACGTCAGGTCGTCCAGGTTGCCGTTGGTCACAAACGACCCTACGGCCGGTTGGTTATTGACCAGCCGGTCGATTATCCTGTTGAGCCGCGGCTGATGCGCCATGACGAAACCCTCCTTGCTCTTGTTGCGGACTCTGGTTTGCTAACGGCGTTGCGTAACGTCGCTGCCTTGACCCTGTCTTCGTGTCCAACCCGCTCATACTGAGGCCCTCGAAGTACGAGCCCATACTGCTATCCACCCCCTACTCCCCGCCGCCCTCCCCCTTCACCGACGCCGCCATCTCCAGCGCCTGCCGGTGTACCGCGTCCCGGTCCACCGTGAACAGTAGCTGCCCCTCCTTCGTCGTCTCGAACCCGGAGTCCTCTAGCAGCTTCTCCGTCAGCCGGTCTATCACCTCCCCTATCCCGGGGTGGGACGCACCCATCACCTCCGCCACCGGCTCACGCACCTCCGCCTCCACCATCTCCCGCTGCACCGCCATCGTTTGAATGTGCACCAGCGCGTCCAGGTGCCGCCCTACGTAGCACCCGCCAAAGTACATCATCTCGCACTCGCGGTCCTCGTGTGTCGTCGGCCCTTGGCGCTTCGGCTCCAGCATGTTCCGCTCTAGGTACTCTCGCACCGCCTGGTCTTCCGCGTCCGGGTTCTCCCGGTCGAATATCAGGTACACCGAGTACATGAGGAACTCTTTAGGCTCCGTTCGAATTATCACTACGGCCCTCCCAGTTGGTCGTTCCCGTCCCTCGGCGCCAACACTATATCATCCCGTATCTTCGACCAACTACCCGCCAAACTCTCGAAGCCTGGTCTGCTAACCGGCTCTCCCTTGTCGATAAACTGCCTATACCCATTCGCCAGCCAATACTGCCGCTGCTACAATGCCCCTACTCCAACCCTTCACCTCTGGAGTCTTTTGTGACCACCGCCAGCGCCACTGAGAAATCTGTCCAGATCAACAACCTCCGCTTCCGCTACCTGGACTGGGGTACTGAGGGCAAGCCTCCCATGGTTTGTATTCACGGCCACACCGGCCAGGCCCACGTCTGGGACCAATTCGCCCGGGCCTTTTCATCTGATTTCCACGTCTACGCCATCGACCAACGGGGCCACGGTGGCACCCAGTGGGCCGCCGACGGCTATGATCGCGACCGGTACGTCGAAGACCTCGCCGCCTTCATTGACGTCCTCTCCTTGGACAAGGTGGCCCCCGTAGGACACTCCATGGGCGGCTGGCACTCCATGCTCTACACCCCCAGGCACCAGGACAAGGTCGCCAGCATAATCATGGTGGACATCGCCCCGGAGCGCAGCCCCGAGAGTGCGCGAGAGGTGGCCGCCCGCCCCGCCACGCCGCACCAGCTTGACAGCTTGGACGACGTGGTTGCCTTCCTCCGCCTCCGCAACCCCTGGGCCCCTGACGTCGCCATGCGCAAGGACGCCGCTGACAAGACCACGCAGCGCTCCGACGGCAAATGGGTCTGGAAGGCCGATCCTCAACTGTTCGGCACCGCTCCCTTGACCCCTGAGCTTACCGCCCGCTACTGGCGGAGCCTTGAGACCATCACCTGTCCCATCCTCCACGTCCGCGGTACCGAGAGCCTCTTCGTCTCCGACCAGTTGGTCCAGCGGATGAAAAGCGCAAACCCGGGCCTTCGCAACGTTGACATTCCCGGCACCGGTCACGATGTGCATATCGACAAGCCCGCTGAGCTAATAGCCGCCGCTCGGGAGTTCATCCACATGGATGGTTAGCATCAGCGTCCCCTCAGGGGGAGCTACCCATGAGAGACCCGCACCTTACAACTACAGTCGTTCTAGGCAGTGGCGTTGGTGGCTTTGTCACCGCCGTCCGTCTGCGCCGCCGCTTGGGCCGCCGCCACCGAATTGTCCTGGTGGACCGCGAGCCGAGACACACCTTCTCGCCATCGTTGCTCTGGGTCATGACCGGTCAGCGCCGCCCAGAAAAGATTTCTAAGGGTTTGGAGCGCCTCCAACGCCGTGGTGTGGAGTGGCTTAACGACTCCGTCACCTCCATAGACCCTGAATAGCGGCGCGTCCGTGTAGGTGTTTCCGTCCTGGACTTCGATCATTTGGTGGTCTCCTTGGGCGCCGACCTGGCGCTACAATCGGTTCCCGGGCTCGTCTCCGCTGGCTTCAACGTCTACACACTGGATGGTGCCGCCGCTGCCCGGGACGCTCTGCGTAACTTTGAAGGCGGGGTTGTCAGCGTCGTCATCGGCGGCGCCCGCTACAAGTGCCCCGCCGCGCCCTACGAGACCGCTCTGCTGGTAGACGGCCACCTGCGCCGCCTCGGTATTCGCAGCCGCTGCGAGGTCCACATGTTCGCCCCGGAGCAACAGCCGTTACCCGTGGCTGGTCCTGCCGCAGGACAAGCCGTCGTGGAGATGCTCCTGGCCGCCAACATCACCTACCACCCTGGCAGCCGCCTCACCGAAGTCCACGGTTCGCCTCCTTAGCTCCACTTCGATGGCGGTGCGTCCCACAACACAGACCTCTTCTATACATTCCGCTCCACCTCCCCGCTGCGGTCGTGGCCCAATCGCCACGGGCCGGCAGCTCTGGTTGGATCAGTGACGTAGACTCGCATACCATGGAGACCCCCTTTACCGGCGTCTTCTCCATCGAGGACATCAACCTGATACCCGTCGCCTCCGGCCTCCATCTGCCCAAGGCGGGGGCCTTTGCCCACGGCCAGGCCGAGGCTGTGAGCCGCACTGTCTCAGCCCGGCCACTTTGGCGGGGAAGGCTCTTGATTTCTGGAGGTGGGCGGCGGTCGCGCCGCCTATGTGTCGGGCAACTTCTGTGCCACACCCGCCCCGGACGTTCGTATGAAGGGACCCGGTCTCCGCTGGCACTGGGGCAAGCTCCTCTACGAGAAGCACTGGCTCCGGCGCTGGATCTAGCGCCAACCTTCGAAAGGACACCCTCAGCGCATGATTAATGCCAACCATCCAGGAAGCTGCAGGGAACCTGAGTGGTGGCTGCCGGGAGTCTGAGGGTGTCCCTTAGAAATCAGCTTTAAAAACTTCAACCGCCCTTCTTGTACACCTGTATCCGGTCCCGCCGGCAGTTCAGCACCAGTATTCTCCCGTCCTCCGCCACGTCTACCGTTATCGGCTGGAAGAAGTCCTTGTCCAGCTCCTCTATCGCGTCCGGGCTCCCCGCAAGCTGTAGCTCCGCCCACTTTGACAGCGTCGCGTCCCCCGTCCATACCGTCACGAAGTTGCCATCGCCGTCGAACACCTGCACCAGGTTGTTTAGCCAGTCCGTCACATAGATGTCCCCGTCCTTGTCCACTGCCATACCCGACGGCCGGTTGAACTGTCCTTCCCCGCTGCCGGACGACCCGAACTTCATCAAGAACTTTCCGTCGGTGCTGAACTTCTGTATTCGGTCGTTACACCAGTCCGCCACGAAGATATTCCCTTCGCCGTCAGACGTTATTCTCCACGGATAGTTCAGCTCCCCGTCGCCGCCAATGCCCTGGGCAGCCCTTGCCCAAAGTTCACTCCAGGCAGCACGTCCTCCGCCGGTATCCCTAACACCGGTCGGAAGTCGTAGTACAGTCCGTCGCTGTACGGGATCACCGTGTTCATGTAGTCGTTGCCACCGGAAAGTTGGATCACCACCAGCACCGGGTCTTTTATTGTCGTCGTCATTTATACCTCCTGGTTGATTTACGCGAACTGGTACTCTCTAGACGCTGCCATCAGGTGCAGCATTTGCGCCACCCTGTTTCCGAAGGCGATGCGCTCTTCCTCACTGCCGCGCTTGAACTCCCCGCCCCGCTCCGCGTGGCCCACCAGCGTCTTCCGCGTCTCTTCTGAGACCCCATCAATTCCAGGCAGCCGTCCACGAAGTCCCCCGCAGACAGCTCCCCGCTCTGCGCGCTCAGCCGGTCATTGATCGAACGGACCCCCGGAAGGCTGGTGTTGCCGATGCGGTTGGCCACAAGGTTTATCCGGTTTACTAGCGAACCGGTGTTAATCCACTCTTTCCCGCTGTGCCACCATTCCACACTGGGTGGATTCATGATGATCTGGCCCATGTACGATGCCTGGAGAACCAGCGCCTCCACGTCCGGATGCGGCACCTGGTGGTCCCATACCAGCTTCATCGTACCCACCACCACCTCCACCGGGCTCTTAATCCTGGCGAACCTTACGCTCTCGTCCTTGAGGAAGTCGGAGTTGAACAGCACCCGTAAGACTTCTCGCATATTGTGCCTCGACTGTAGGTAGGCGTCCGCCAATATGTTCACCGCCGCTCCGTCCCGTGGCGCCATGATCGGCCACGCCGGCACCTGCGGCTCATCCACCACAAAGTAGTTGTACAGGTGCCTGCCTATGAACCGCGCCGTCGCCGGCTGTCTCACTATGATGTCTATTATGTCCTCACCGTTGAACCTTCCCCGCTGCCCCAGGAACACCTCCTCGCTGTCATCGTGGTCGTCCGGAACGTAAACAAACTCGTAGGGGTGTCGCTGGTAACGCAGGTTCGTCCAGACCCCTCTGGTCGTCCAGCCCGTGAACGCCCGGGCTGCCATCTTCACGTCCTGCTCCGTATAGTTTCCCACCCCATTGAAAACAGCTCTAACAGCTCTCGGCCGTAGTTCTCGTTGGGCGCGTCCTTGTGGAAATACCTGTTGTCCAGGTAGATCACCATCGCCGGGTCCCTGGACAGCGCAAGCAGCATATCCCTGATATCACCCAGGGCATGCTCTCGTAGCAGGCTGATATGCGTGTCCGTCGTCCGGCCAGGGTCCACCTTGGCATCACCGGTGCACAATATCGAGTGCCAGAAGAGCGTCATCTTCTCCTCCAGCGGCCGCTGAGTAGTGATCATCCGGTGCATCCACAGCCCCTGGCTCTCCATCACCCCGTTTCCCAGCTTTCCTCCTATCAGGTGGCGCTGGGCCAGGTCCTCGTCAAACGGAGGCTGCCCCTCCGGGTTCAGCTACTCCTCCACCGTGGCTTCGTACCCCTTCGGCTCTTCTTTCCACTTCCTCACGGACGGCGCCGAAGCCCGCACGCCGCATGAGGTGGGCCATTAGCGCTATGTCCGTCTCACCGGGCATATTCCAGACCCTCCTTGCAGAATTGAAGTTAGGTTAACTGTAGATAACACGTTAAAATTCCTCTAGTTGGCTATCAATGACGGGATGTAGCATATATGTGTCGGCGCGTTATGCGCATATTATGCATGAAACCGTAATTATGCTCCCAAACCGGTGATCGCCTTTTCAATCCGCCTGGACTGGGCTTGAAAACACGGCGGCCCCTGCGTCCCGCGTTCCCTTTGCCCTCACCCGCCCTGCGCCTCGATTCTTTTGTAAGCCTGCTCCAGCAGTGCTCCGGAGTCCGCCTCCACGTCCGCGAACCACCGCAGGAACGATTGCGTCAGCGCGTCCACCGTCTCGTCCGCCGCCGCCGCCACGTACCGCTCCCGGATGCTGGGACCCTTCTGCCCCGCCATCTGCGCCTTCCGCCAAGCTATCTTCTCCATGTCGCTCATGTCGGACCCCAACACCCTCCGCCGCTCCTCCGCCTCCGGCATCTCCCGATCCTCCAACGAGAAGCCCAGCTCCTCAATGCGCCGCGCAAACACGTCGTAATGTGACGTCTCCCTCCGGGCCACCAGTTCCAGGTCCGCCCTCAGTCCCTCGTCCGGCGTCTTTTCAGCCCACGCCTTAAGAAACACCCCCGCGCCCCTCTCCTGAATCGCAATCGTGTTCAACAGCTCCAGGTAATGCGGTTTCGTTCGTGTAGACATCTTGCTCCTTTCAATTCTTTTCCTTGCCTTAACCATAGGACGCACTTTACTTCTATCCCCAACCACTCAGGAGATTGCAGTCCGCCCGAGGCGGATGGGTCCCATGCCGGTCCGCCTTTGGCGGATGAGGGCGTCCCTCAGAAATAAACTTCATCGCGGCCTAGGGACGCAGCCCCAAGGTCCACATGAGCGTTTGTGAATCGGGAGTGGGTGGGAACCACCGCCCAATGATTCTTAACCCTCCGCGGCGCCCACCCCCATCGCTAAGCCTGATTGCCGTTAACATAACACACCACAGGTGGTCCCACAGTAATCCCGCAACCCCACAATGATACAATCAGCCCCGCCGCACTCCATCGCCGTGGCTACTTTCGCGCTGGAGGCCTCCCACAAATGCCAGCTACTACCGTCAAAATAGAAGGCGCCCGCTTCGTCCTTACCTTGGACGGCGGCCGAAGGATAATCCGCGACGGCGCTATCCTCATCGAAGGCCAGCGCATCGCCAGGGTCGGCAAGACCCAGGATCTCTCCGGGGTCACCGCCGACCGTGTCATCGACGCCACCGAGATGGTCGTCTCCCCGGGCATGTGCAACGGCCACATCCACCTCAGCTACGCCCACGCCAACCGCGGCATCTTTCCCGACGACCTTGGAGAGCGTTACCTCCCCAGCGTCTTCAAGCTCCAGAAAGCGCTCACCGAGGAAGAGGAGTACCTGGTCACCCTGCTGGCCATCACCGAGCTCCTCAAGTACGGCACCACCACAATGCTGGACCCCGGCAGCACCAAGTTTCTTGACGCCTGCCTCCAGGCCTACCGCGACTCCGGTGCCCGCGTCGTCGTCGGCGCCTCCGTCAACGACGTTCCCAACCCCCTGGACATCCCCATCACCTCCACCGAGGAAGCCGTCGCCAACATGGAAAGCGCCATCCGGAAGCTGGACGGGCAGTTGGATGGCCGCCTCTCCGCCTGGGCCATGCCTTTCGGAACCAACATGGCCTCCCCGGAGCTGCTCAAAGCCGCCAAAGCCCTGGCGGACAAATACAACACCGGCCTCACCCTGCACCACAACTTCAACCCCCAGTCCACGGAGGCGTTCCGGCACGACACCGGCCACCGTCCCACCGAGTACCTTCGTCAGTTGGGCGCCCTGGGTCCCAACGTCCTCCTTGCCCACGTCCTCGGCATGGAAGAAGAAGACCTGAACATCCTTGCCGATACCGATACCAAACTCGTCATGTGCCCCACCGCTGCGCTGAAAATGGCCCTGGGCATGGACCGCATCGGCGCTCTGCCCGAAATGCTGGACAAGGGCCTCACCGTCGGCCTTGGCACCGACGCCGGCAACAACTCCAACCTCATCGAGACGCACCGCTCCATGTACCTCGCCGCCGTCCTCTACAAGGACGCCCGCAACGACGTCGGCATGGTTCCCGCCGAAACCGCTCTGGAGATGGCTACCGTCAACGGCGCCCGCGCCCTTGGGCTCGGCGACGATATAGGCGCCATCGAACCCGGCAAGAAGGCCGACCTCGTCCTATATGACACCCAGCGCCCCGAGTGGCGCACCATATTAAACCCCGTCAACAGCCTCGTCTACAGTGCCGATGGCCGTAGCGTCCACACCGTCATCGTGGATGGTCACATCGTCGTGGAGGACCACCAGCCCACCTTCGTCAACGAACATGAGCTGATCCAAAAAGTTCAGGCGTTGGGAGAGGACCTTATGGCCCGCACCAAAACTTCCTTCCCGCCCCGCTGGCCCGTGGTCTAGCTGTCCGGCATTCAAAAGGGCGTCTCCTGCGCACAATCAACACCAGTCACAAAGGAGAGTTCAGGGAACCTGGGTGGTGCTGCCGGAAGTCTCAGAGGCCATTAGGTGTTGACTTCTTCCGCACTTTCAGCGGTGCCCTGCCGCATGTTCAGCGTCCGCACAAGTCATGTCATCCCTATGAAAATAAGCCTCCTACGCCTCCAACCCGCTCATCCTGAGCTTGTCGAAGGGAAGGACGAGCCCATACCGCATTCCGCCCCCCACCATGTCATTCTGAGTCCGTTCGTGAGGATCGAAGAATCTGGGTGTGGTGGGAGAGCAAGTCCTGCCTTGGCGCACGCTTCGGATTCCAATCCTGGTGTTTCATCCTTCCTGGTGCCGGACGCCAACATGATCGATTCTGAGTCAGTCCGTGAAGTTCGAAGAATCCGGGTGTTGGGGGAGAGGATGTCCCACCCTTGCTCCTCGATTAACTGTTCAACCTCTAATTCTTCGCAGACCTTGAGCCTGCTGAAGGGAAGGACGCGCCAATACCGCTTTACCGTTCCGCCATGTTGGCCCACTGTCTAAAGGGTCACCCGGCGCGCTACAGCCCACCCGCCCCCAACCCCCCCGACGGCGGCAGCGCCGAAAGCAACGGCGATGACACCCCCAGATAGCTCCGGTCAATGCTGGCTGTGTCCGCCGTGCCGCACAGGGCCATAACCATATCCAGTTCGTCCCGCAGAATCCCCAACACCTTGCTCACCCCTGCCTCACCGTCCACCGCCAGCCCCCAGAAGATCGGCCGGCCTATTAGCACCGCCCTGGCCCCCAGCGCCAGCGCCTTGAACACGTCCGCTCCCCGCCGGATTCCCCCATCTAAATACACCTCTATCCGCCCGTCCACTGCATCCGCCACCTCCGGCAGCACCTCAATCGTCGAGAACGTCGAGTCCAGGTTCCGCGCCCCGTGGTTGGAAACTATCATCCCCTTCGCACCGTGCTCCGCGCACAACCTCCCGTCCTCTCCGGTCATCACACCCTTCATCACCAGCGGCAGCTTGGTGTTGGCCGCCAGCCACTCCAGGTCCTCCCACGTGGCCGAGGGGTCTCTTAAGTCGTTCAATCCGGTGGGCGCATCCGCGCTGAAGGTCCAGGTCTGTGGACCCAGGTCCAGGTGCGCGTAGTTCGCCGAAGGCCGTCCCACGTACTGATTCCGGATGTTCCGCTCTCGCTTCGGCTGCACCTTCGAGTCCACCGTTACCACCAGCGCCGAATAACCTGCTTCCTCCGCCCGGTTGGCGAACTCCAGCGTCAGCTCCCTGTCGCGGAAAAAGTATGACTGAAACCAGATCGGCCCTGTGGCCTCCCGCGCCACCTGCTCCAGCGTGAACGTGGAACCGCTGCTCAGCGCCATCACCGTCCCCGCCGCTCCTGCCGCCCGCGCTGTCGCCATCTCCGCGTCCGGGTGCGCCCTCCCGTGGTCACCTGCTGGGTCCATCATCACCGGCAGGTTTATCTTGCGGCCCTGAACCGTCGTCGAAAGGTCCCGATTGCCCACGTCCGTCAGCACCCTGGGCCGCAGCATTATGGCGTCGTAGGCCGCCCGGGTGCGCCGCAGTGTTATCTCGTCCGTCGCGCCCCCGGCTATGAAGTCGTACTCCCCCTTGGAAAGCCCCTCCTTCGCCAGCGGCTCGAACTCAAACAGATTTATCGGCCCTGTCGTCATCTCCTCTACTCCGTCCCCGAGGTGCCTACCCAGCCCGTTTCCGACACGTCTATAATCACGCCTTCCGGTGCGCCGTACTTCGCTTCCACGTTGGCGTGGGCCGCATTCCCCATCCCTACCCCCAGCGCCTGGTTGATGTCGTCTCGGGCTTCGGACCCGGCCGCCGAAAGCTTCTTGTTTATCTCTTCCAGGCTCTCCACCTGAAACCCTATGTGGTGAATCCCGCTGTACCCCTTTCCGTACTCCGGTCCCGTCACCTGGTCGTTCTTGAAGTTCAGTATCGCCAGGTTCACGTTGCCGTCCGTCAGGTAGTAACCGGACGCGTTCGCCCCGTCAATCTTTCCCACCTCTTTCAGCCCAAACACCTCTTTGTAGAACTTGGCCACCTTCTCTTCGTCCTGCGTGGCAATCGCTATGTGCTTTATCTTCGCCATTACTGTTCCCTCCCTTTCGCCATCGCTGAGTCCCGGTACGCCGGAATCATAAGCATATTCCTGTCGAAGCCGCAACTTGTCTCCCGGCCCGGCGCCGCTTCTGCCGGCCTCAGGACTGCGTCGACCGGTACCAGTCCAATATCTCGCTTCCCGTCATGAACAAAACGTCTGGCCGTCCCTTAATATACGCGATCGCCTTGTCCAGGTAGCCGATGCGATGTGGCACCCCGGTGATGTACGGGTGCGTCGCTATCGCCATTATCCGCGCACCGCCCTCCGCCTCTTCGTACAGCCTGTCGAACTGCTCCCTTGACCGCTCGTATATCTCCGGCGAACGGTGGTGCTGGATCAGGTAGATCGGTATGTCGTTCAGCTCCATCGTGTACGGCACCGACACCAGCGACCCCGAGCGCACCTTCATATCGTAAGGCAGGTCGTCGTTCACCCAATCGCAAACATACTCAATCCCCTCCTCCGCCAGGATGTCCGGCGTCTCGAACGTTTCCGCCAGCCCCGGACCCATCCACCCCCGCGGTGCCCGGCCCGTCTTCTCCCGTATCTTCTCTATCGTCCGCCGGATCACCCCTCGCTCGTCCTCCTCCAGGTTGATCGCCCTCTGGACGAACCCGTGCCCCATTACCTCCCACCCGCTCTTCAGGCTCTCCTCCACAATCCGTGGATAGCTGTCGCAGATGGACGCGTTGAGGCTCAGCGTCGCCCTGACGCCATGGCGGTCCAGCACCTCCTTCAGCCTCCAGAAACCGCTCCGCATCCCGTATTCAAACCAGCTATAGTTCGGCACGTCCGGAATCACCGTTACCCCTTGCGGCATCGGTATCACCGTCCTGGGCATCGGCCCGTTGATATCCCACTCCTCCACGTTCACCACCATATGTATCGCCATCCGCGCCCCGGAAGGCAGCTTCAACGGCGGTCGGTCTACTATCGGTACATAATCCGCCCGGGGATTCGTCACGGTGCCCTCCACGGTCTGCATCTTGCCTGGCCAGTTTAGGCCGCCCTTTCCTCTTGGTCAAAGCTGCATCTTGGTGCTGGAAGCCTGGCCTCAATAGCAGGGCAGGCTTGCCTCTTGAGGGCCGCCCATTATGTACCATCAAGACCAACCACTTAGGAGGGTGCTGGGAACCTGGGTTCACTGCTGGGAGTCTGAGGGTGTCCCTCAGAAATTCCATCCCCAATGCTACAATGATCCCCACCACCAACCGGAGGTGCGCTATGAAAGGTGTCGTTGTCGCTCCCCAACCCCGCGCCGCTGAGGCCGGCGCCCGCGTCCTGGAGCGCGGCGGTACCGCCTTCGATGCCGCCGTGGCCGCCGCCTTCATGCAGATGGTCACCGATCCTTTCATGTGCGGTGTCGGAGGCATGGGCACCGCCCAGCTTTACGTCGTCGCCACCGGCCAACACCACATCATAGATTTCCATAGCCGCGCCGGCGCCCTCGTCACCCCCGATATGTGGACCGCAGATATCAAAGGCCGCACCCCCATCTCTCGCTATACCCTCTTCGACGACTTCCGCAGCGAGCTGGGCTACACCTCCATCATGACCCCCGGCACCGTCGCCGGGTTTGCCGAGCTTCACCAGCGCTTCGCTACCCTTCCTTGGGCTGACCTCCTCGCGCCCGCCATTGCCGCCGCCCAGGAAGGTATTTGCGCTCCCACCTACCTGGTGGACTTCCTCCACCGAAGCCAGCAGCCCGGCGTCCCCGACGGGCATCGGCGCATCTCCACCACCGCCGCCTGCTCCAAAATCTACCTCCGTCCCGGCGGCGCGGTTCTCCAAGAGGGTGACCTCCTCCGCAACCCCGATATGGCCGCCGTCTTCGAGACCTTGTCCCGCGAAGGCCCTCAGTCTTTCTACTCTGGCCACCTTGGCGAGACCATCGCTAAAGACCTCGACGCCAACGGCACCTTCGTTACCCGGGAAGACCTGGCAGGGTACCGCACACGTCCCAGCACCCCCGTCACAACCACCTACCGGGGCTACACCATCTATACAAACCCGCCCCCCGGCGGCGGGCCCTGGCTTCTGGAAGCGCTCAATATCCTGGAAGGTTTCCCGTTGGCTGATATGGAGCACAACGGCCCAGACCACCTCCACGCCCTCGCCTCCGCGATGAAGCTGGCCCACGCTGATCGGGACTCTTATCTCGGCGACCCGGACTTCGTGGATGTCCCCTTGGAAACCGTATTCCTGTCCAAAGATCACGCCGAGGCGCTCCGCCAGTCTATTGTTGCCCGCCAACCCTCTCGCGCCGTCGTTGCTGCCTCGCCCGCTAGCGAGACCACCCATCTCTCCATCGCCGACGCCGAAGGCAACGTGGTCAGTGTCACCCACACCCTGGGCACCTCATCCGGCGTCGTCACCCCCGGCCTGGGCTTCATGTATAACAACTCCATGAAGCTGGCCGACCCTGTGCCCGGCGGCGCCAACTCCATTGCCCCTGGTAAAGCCCGCACCACCGGTATGTGCCCCACCATCGTCTTCAACGGCGAACGCCCGGTGCTCGTGGCCGGCGCGCCCGGGGGCAGCGTCATCATGAGCGCTGTGCTTCAGAGCGTCATCAACGTACTTGACTTCGGCATGACCGCCACCGAGGCCGTTTCCGCCCCTCGCATCCACACCGAAGGCGGACCCGTCTACGTGGAGCACCGCGTCCGCGAAGATACCTGCCATGCCCTAAGGCAAAAGGGCCACCAGGTGGAGCATCTGGTCCAGAGCTACGCCCCCCACTTCTCCCGACCCCAGATCGCCCGCCTCCTGGACAACGGCCGCTTCGATGGCGGCTCAGACCCCCGCGGCGGCGGCGGCCTGGCCTACTCCCGCGCCTGACCCCCTCCTTCACCGCCCAACAGCATCCACCTGAGCTTCTTTATCCTTCCTTCATGTCATTCTCAGACGTTCCGTGAGGATCGAAGAATCTGGGTGTGGGGGTAGAAAGGAGATTCCACCCCCTCATTCACTTCTACCACCAGCCTGTGAATTGCAGTCCTTCGTGGTGGTGATACCCCTCTCCAATCGCCGCAATGGATGCGGGGCTGCGTCACCGGTTACAATAGACGCGTCGGTCCTCACGGTTACTGTCCTCAACGCCCTGAGCACACAACCGAGATCGTCCGCCACGTCTCAGAAACCGTCCACTTGTCTATTGTCTGATTCGACTATCCAAGACCCCCACAGCGCCGTTGAGTTAGTCGACTCGAATCATCGGCTGGCCGAGGTCGTCCAATCCGCCGCCCGCCTCCCCCGGGTTGCCTTCGACCTCGAAGCTAACGGGTTTCACCGCTATCCCGAGCGCATCTGTCTCATCCAACTCGCCTTGCCCGGCGCCTCTTATCTGATCGACCCCCTGGCGATTTCAGACCCTGGTCCGTTAGGCAAACTTCTGGCTGACCCCGGCGTGGAAATCATCCTTCACTCCGGAGACTATGACGTCCGCAGCCTTGATCGGGAGTGGGGCTTCCGCATTAACGCCCTGTTTGATACTTCCATCGCCGCCGCTTTCCTGGGCGCGTCCCGGCTCGGCCTGGCGACGGTGCTCCAGGAATACCTGGGCATTGACTTGGACAAATCAAAGCGGCTCCAGCGCGCCGACTGGACAATTCGCCCCCTTACCCTTGAGCTCCGGGAATACGCCGCCGCGGATGTCGCTCACTTGGTCCGAGTCCGGGACTTGTTTACGGACGAACTCAGCAAACTGTCCAGACTGGAATGGGTTGCGGAAGAATGTCTGCGCCTCTCAAAGGTTACGTTTAATCCGCCCGACCCTCAGTGGGCCTTCGCATCCATCAAAGGTAGCCGGGACCTGGACGGTCAAGGATTGGCGGTGCTCTACTCCCTCCACCAGTTCCGTATTCAGGAGGCCATCCGGAGCGACCGTCCGCCCTTCAAAGTCCTGCCGGACGGCTTACTGCTCAGCCTGGCCGCCAATCCAAACTCAGATCTCTCCACTACCCGGGGCCTTGGGCGCTTCAGTTATCCCCCTGGTGTGCACAGGCTCCGCGCCGCCCTGCGTGCCGGAATCGATACCCCTCCTTTGAAACGCCCTCGGCCCCAGTCAAACAACAGCGAAAGACTCGGTCCGGCAGAGAGACGAACTGTCGACCAACGGCTCCGTCACCTTAAGGCTTGGCGCACCGGCATGGGCGACCGGTTGGGGCTCGACGCAGCGCTCATTTGGCCTGCCGTCAGCCTTCAGCGCCTTGCAAGATATCCGGACCGCCTGGACGAGGAGTTTGCCAGTTCCGAAGTCCGCTCATGGCAACGGCGGGAGGCTGGAGATTCCATCCGCGCCTTCTTGGCTACCCTCTCCTCTAGCGTTCCCGACTAAGCCAAACGCCGGGCTAACACCACCCTAACGTGCCAACCCGCTCATCCTGAGGCTCTCGAAGGACGAGCTCATACCGCCCTCCACCCCGTTTCCGCCCCCCTACCCCTCCACCCCATACTCCTCCCGGGCCACCTCCGCCGAAACCAACCCGTCCCGCACGTCCTGCCTCACCTCCTCCCGGTCCCGCTCCCCCGCCGGATACGCCCCCGCGCCGCTGGGAAACTCCACCACCAGCCGGTCCTTGGCATCCTCAATCGTTACGTAACCCTGTCGCATCGACTTCGGGTCGTCGCTTAGCGCGTCGCCGTTCACCACCACCCTGGTCTTCGTCCCCTCCCCTCCCCCGAAGATCCCCTCCGGCGCGAACGACAGCCGGTTCGGATGAAAATACAAGTTCAACGCATGCGGATGGCTGGGCAGTTTAGACATCACCAACCGTTGCCCCGGCGCGCCGCGGTGCTTCCCAGCCCCCGCCGAGTCCGTCATATACTCCTTGGCAATCACCAGCCCCGGTGAGTTCTGCTCGAACACCTCCACCGGCACGTTCGACGCGCTGCTGGGGAACATGTTCTGTCCCATCCCGTCTCCCGCGCTGGTCGCTCCCCGTCCGCCTCCGCAGAACAGGTGGGCGTTGAACACCCGGCCGTCCGCCTCCGTCCCATAAGTGCGCAGCGACGACATTAGCCCGTTTCCCGCCTGTATCTGCTCCGGCAGCACCTCCGCCAGCGCCCCAAAGATCGCCGCGTGGATGTACCACCCTGTGTTCACCCGTGACCCCACCGATGCTGGGAACGTGCAGTTGATAATGCTATCCTTCGGCGCCGTCACCTTGATCGGCGCGAAGCACCCCTCGTTTATCGGCGCTCCCGGCGTCAGCAGGCACGCCAGCGGGTAGTACGTGTGCCCTTGGCTGTAAATCATCGTGCAGTTGATCCCGCCCCAATCCACTTGCGGCGACGAGCCCCCAAAGTCTACCCGAATCTCCTCTCCGTCCACCGTCACCGTCACCGCAATAGTCAGCGGCGTTCCAGTCCCGTCCGTCTGGACGCTGGCTGAGTACGTCCCATCCATTAGCTGCCCAATCGCCTGTCGCATCGCCCCCTCGGACCTTCCCCGTATCGCCTGCGAAAGCGACGCCAGGTCCTCCAACTGGTACTCGTCCAACAAGTCCGCCACTCGCCGCGCCCCCACTTCGTTCGCCGCCACCTGCGCCTCTATGTCCGTCAACACCATCTCTGGCGCCCGGACGTTCCACCGGAACATCTCGAACACCAGATCGTTCGGCTTCCCCGCCTCATACAGCTTGCACAGCGGGAAGAATATCCCCTCCTCGTACGAGTCCCGAACGTTCTTCTCGTCCAGCGACCCTCCAATGTCCGACGTGTTTGCGATGCTCGCCACGAACCCCACGCACCTACCCTGGAAGAACACCGGGCTCACCACCGCTATGTCCGGTAGGTGCCCTGCGCACATCCACGGGTCGTTGGTCAGAAACACGTCCCCGGGCTTCAAATCGTCCAGCGAATGTCGCTTCAGTATCTCCTTCGTCACGTTGGGCATCGTCATGTTGAATACCGGCATGCTCCGGTACGCGTGCGCTATCGAGCGGCCCTCCGAGTCCATGATCTCACACCCGAAGTCGTTCGCCGACGCTATGATCGTCGATACCGCCGTCCGCAGCACTGTCGTCCACATCTCCTCGGTGATATTCAGCAACCGGCTCCACATGATCTCCAACGACACTGGATCAAACTGTTGCATCTAAAACGCTCCCGTACGTATTTGCTGTCGCCCAGGAGGGTGCAGGGAAGCTGTGTTCCCTGCCGGGAGTCTGAGGGTGTCCCTCAGCAACTCTTTACCCCACATCTATTATCAGATTCAGCCACGGGTCCACCCTCACCCGGTCCCTCGGCCCTACAATTGCCGTAGACTCCTGTTCTTCAATTATCGCCGGCCCCTCTATCGTCGTACCGGATCTCAGCCCGTACCTATCGTACACGGGGCACTGTACGTACCCTCCCGCCGCCGGAAAATACGCCTCCCGCGTTCCCTTCAACGCCGCCGTCGCGTCCGCCCCTGCCGCCTCCGCCTCATACTTCAGCTCCACCTGCGGCTGCGGCCCCTGCACCAGCATTCTCCAGTTCTGCACCTGCACCGGAATATTCAAGTTCCTCCGGCTGTACAGCTTCTGGTAAATCTCGTGGAACGCCGATTCGATCTCATCCACTGACTCCGCGCCCAGCTTCCCGTCGGGAATCGGTACGTTGATCTCGTGTATCTGCCCCACCAATCGCATGTCGGACGAGCGCACGAACTTCACCTCTTCCGCCGCTACTCCCGCGTTCCGCATCATCTCCCTCCCCCACTCCTCCAGTTCGCCGAATAGACGGTTCACCAACTCCCAGTTCGTGGCATTGGTCAGCAGACCCGGTAGCGACCGCACCTCCTCAAACGAAAGCGGCGCAGTCAGGCACCCTAGCGCTGAGGTCACCCCCGCCGCCAGCGGCGCTATCACTTGCCTCACACCAAGCACCCGCGCCACCTCGCACGCGTGCAGCGGCCCCGCCCCACCAAACGCGATTATCGCGTACTTCCTCGGGTCTTTGTTCCGGCTGATTATATGTATCCGCGCCGCTGCCGCCATGTTCTCCGTCACCACGCTGTAAATCCCCCACGTGGCCTCCGTTTCACTGATTCCTAGCGAACCCGCCAGCCCCGTCAACGACCCCTTCGCCGCGGCCACGTCCAGCTTCATCCTACCGCCCAGGAAATACTCCGGGTTCAGATAACCCAATAGCAGATTGGCGTCCGTCACCGTCGGCTCCGTCCCTCCCTGTCCATAGCACGCTGGCCCTGGCCTTGCCCCGGCGCTGTGGGGCCCCACCTTCATCAGCCCCAGGTTGTCCACCCACGCCACGCTGCCGCCACCTGACCCAATCTCAATCAGGTCCAGCACCGGAATCACCATCGGCAGCCCGCTCCCCGTCTTGAACCGGTCCATCCGGGCGACCTCAATGTTGTTGGTCACCGCCGGCTCGCCTCCCTCAATCACGCACGTCTTCGCCGTCGTCCCTCCCATGTCCAACGAAATCAGGTCCGGCTTCTCCAACAGCTCGCTATAAAAACTGGCCGCCAGCGCCCCCGCCGCCGGTCCCGACTCCAATAATCGAATCGGCCGCTCCGAAGCCCGCTCTGCCTCCAGCACCCCTCCCGCCGAATGCATCACCAGCAGACGCCCGCCGTACCCTGCTCCCTTCAACCGCTCTTCAATGTCTCGCAGGTACGCCGAAACCCTCGGCTTAATGTAGCAGTCCGCCACCGTGGTGGACGTCCGTTCGTACTCGTTTATCACCGGCGCCACTTCCGAAGACACCGAAACCGTCAACCCCGGAAATCTGGACGCCAACGCCGTCTTCAGTGCCGTCTCGTGCTCCGCGTTCTTGTACGCGTGTAGCAGCGACACCGCCACTGCTTCCACCCCGTCCCGTTGCAGCGACTCTACCACCTCCAGCGCCGCGTCCTGGTCCAGCTTCTGAAGCACCTCGCCGTCCCGGCTTATCCGCTCCGCCACTTCCTGTCTCAAGTACCTTGGCACCAGAGGGTCCGGCAACTGTGCCTGTAGCTTGTACAGGTCGTAGATCTGCTCCCGCCCCATCTCCAGCACGTCCCGAAACCCCTTCGTCGTCAGCAGCGCCGTCTTGGCCCCCTTCCGCTCTATGATCGCGTTGGTCGCCAGCGTGGTGCTGTGCACCACCACCTGCAGCTCCCCAAACCCCAGCGACATCCTCTCCAGCAGCTCCCCCGCGCCACCCATCAGCGCCTCCGCCGGCCGCTCCGGGTCCGTCAGCACCTTATTGACCGATACTTCGCCCGTGGACAAATTCAGCAGCGAGAAGTCCGTGAACGTCCCGCCTATGTCCACGCTCAGCGCATACCCTTGCCCTTTAGCCCCTTCCGTCATCAATCCTCCATCTCAAATCAATCCCAGCCCAACAGGCGCCAAACTTACCACAAAATCCGTTCCTTGGTGAACGATCGCGATAGCTGTTCTCGAGCTCCCTGTGGCCCCCGTCCGTGAGCAGCAAGTTGGCTGAACATCCTCTTCATATGCTCGCCGTCGTCCGAAGAGTCTTCTGCACAGACACCAAATCATAGTGAGTTTGAAAACGCTGATAAGGTGAGTGGGGGAATCCCCAGTCCTGAGAAGCCGTCGAGTTTTGCTCATTCTCTGTTCGGGGGTGGGAACCCGAGATCTGTTGGAGTGTCCCGGCCTTGCTATGTTCACGCTTTGCTATTATGAGACCGACTAGTTGAACTTTTGGCTGAAGTGGGTTGGGGACGTTACTGGTACGTAGCGCACCAAAAGATGTCGAGGTAAGCATCGAATGGACAGAGTCAATCAGGAATTTGTATCGCGTGGGGTGATCTACAACGTTCTAACAACTTGATTGGACTTTCCCATTCAACTCGGGGCATTCACATTCCACAAGTACCCTGATGAAAGAGCCGTCGAGTATCACCTTGGCCAAGGCGAGGATGAAGCTGAATGGGACTCCAGGTATCCGATATGGCACAACTATGTCGAATTTCGATTGTCAATGGCCAAAGATCCACATCTGCCTGACGAGTGGCAAGGTGAGTTAAGTGCAAATGAGTTGTTGGGCAAATTGTTGGTAGTTTTACAGTTATTCTCGTCAGTACCTGTTGGCGGCCGTATCCACGCCATTAGACCCAGCTCTCAGTCGGACTTCACGCAAGAAGATGTGATTTCATTCCCAAAGGATATCGGTAGAGATCCCAATGAACTGGAGATCCACTTCATATCCAAGGACAACCTAGACGCACTTAGACAACACTACAAAGAACTCTGGCAAAAGGATTGGCAGCTTATCCAACTACCTATGGCTAGATACATGCACAGCTACACTCGGGACATATTCAATGAAGGATTCGCGCCGGATGATGCTTTCATGGATTTGATGCTCTCACTGGATAATATCTTCGGCAGCCCAGGAGCAGTTGGGTACAAAGTAGCGTTACGCGCTTCGTGTTTGCTTGAGGGCCAAGGACCTGAGCGAAGAAAACTGAACCGTACCATCAATTCTTGGTACGGAAAGAGGAGCAAAATTGCTCATGGCAAGGGCCAGAGTCAAGCCGAATGGAACGACGTGGAGGCTCTTCGCGAAATTGTTCGGAAAAGCATCTTGAAGGCATGGCAGCTACAGTTTAAAGGCGATGCCTTTGATGACTATTTGTTCCTAGTCGGAAAATAAGATGATGTTACGGCGGACAGGCATGCGGAGTGATTCCAGTGCGCGTCTTGCACTCCTACAACGCTGGACACCGGGAGTCTGTATAGTGAGCCGATGACCTGCCCCCAGCGCTCTTCCTTCGTCGCAACCCGTCTGCGCCCTGGGACGCATCCCCCCTACCACCCCAGCGCGTAGCACGCCCGCCGCGGGTCCCCGCTGCTGCTCAGCACCCCCGTCTCCGGGTCCCTTCGGTTCACCGTCGCCCCCAGTCCGCAGTTCGCCACCCTTTCAATCCTGTGCCCCAGCGACGCCAGCTCCTTCGCCGTAGAATCCGATATCCCCTCCTCCAGGTCCAGCCGCCCCGGTTCGTAAACGTGCGGGTAGAAAGAGTTCACCACGTTCTGGCTGGAGAACCGTGGCGCCTCCACCGCCTCCTGCGGGTTCATCCCAAACACCATCACGTTCAGCATCAGTTGCAAATTCGCCTGCGCCTGATTGTCCCCCCCGGGGCACCCGAACGTCATCGTAGGCTTGCCATCCTGCCGCGCAATATAGTTCACCAGCGTCGTTCTGGGCCGCTTCCGGGGCGCCACCACGTTGGGATGCCCTTCCTGGTTGTTGAACATCTCGATCCGTGTGCTCAGACAGCACCCCAGCTTCGGAAAGAACACCGACTTGTTGAACGCCCCCCCGCTGATCGTCCCGCACACCAGGTTCCCCTGCTTATCCGCCGCCGCCACGTGGGTCGTGCCCGCGTCGGCGCCGTCCGAACCGCCCCGCGCGCTGGCCACCGGCGCGGGAGATGCCACCGCCTCGCCACGCCGCGACGTATGCCGCCACGGGTCGCCGGGGGTGGCCTGCTCCGGCAGCGCCCTGCCCCGGTCTATCAACGCTCGCCGCTCCTCCGCGTACCTGCCCGAAAGCAGGCCTTCAATCGGCACCTTTGTGAAATCCGGGTCGCCGTAGTACGCCTCCCGGTCACCGAACGCCAGCTTCAGCGCCTCCGCCACCGTGTGGATGTACGCCGCCGAGTTGTGCCCCATCCCCCTCAAGTCGTAACCCTCCAGCACTTTCAGCGTCTGCAACAGCACCGGCCCCTGCGTCCAGGTGCTCTGCCCCAGCACCTCGTAACCCTTGAAGCTCACGCCAGGTGGCGTCTCGAACTTTGCCCGGTACTCAGAAAGGTCCTCTAGGCTCAGCACCCCGCCCACCCGCTGCGCGCACTCCACAATCGTCCGCGCCACATCCCCCTCGTAGAAGACCTCCCGCGCGCGCCGTATCCCCTCAATCCGGTCGCCGCCCTCCGTCACCATCTTCCTCAACGTCCCGCCCAGCGCCTTCTGCAACAACAGGATCCCCGGCCTCGGAATCTCTCCGTTGTCGAAGAACACATCCATGCCGCCTGGCGGGTAGTTGCCGAACTGCTCCCGGGTGTCCGGTGACTTCAACCGCTCCAGCATATACTCGTAGTTCGGTATCCCCTCCTCGGCGTACCGGATCGCCGGACCCAGCACCTCCGATACCGGCTTCGTCCCGTACCTCTCCAGCATCGAAAGAAACGCGTCCACAATCCCCGGCACCGTGAACGATAGGTGGGCCTGCTTCCCCGGACCCGTCGGTATCCGTTCAACCCCCTGCGACCGGTAGAACTCCAGCGTCGCTTCTTGCGGCGCCACCCCCTGCCCGCTCAGCGATAGCAGGTCCCCGCTTTCCGCGTCGTACAGCATGAACACCCCTTCCGCCGCCAGCGAGTACGACGCTATCGGCTCCACCACCGCCGCCGCGAACCCCGCCGCCACCAGCGCATCGAAGGCGTTGCCCCCGCTCAAAAGCATCTGCATTCCCGCCATGGACGTCAGGTAGTGGCCGCTGGAGATTACCCCCTCCGTCCCGTAGATCACCGGCCGTCCCGTCTTCGGAAGGATGATGTCCCCCTGCTCCAGGTTCGTCTCCGTACTCTTCGATGCCATCCTGTTTGCCTCCAACCCTCTTATCGTGCCTGGGCCGCCGCGGGCCTCTTTACCACGCCCTGCCAACAGTCACCAATCTTAGCTAGCAGTCAGCCTAAATTCCAGTTTGCCCCTGGTTGCTGGTTTGACGGTTCCTCTCCGTCCCGAGCCTCACCGTTTCTGCCGCCTTGCGCCTCGCTACATCTCCACCCTGCTGAAGTCTGCCACGGCTTCCGGCTGGCCCCGGCTGGCGGTGCCGCTCCGGTTCCAATAGTCAATTGACATGGCTCGGAAATGCCAGCTACACTGCTTTCCGCGCTTTTTGTGTTTTATTTCACAAAGGCTGCTCTCTGAAGAAGCCACCCCTTAATAATATGAGTGCAACTGTTCACCCTTCAGTAGCTACTTCAGACCTCACTGCCCCTATGACACCGGTATTACATAACACTCAGCGCAGCCTCGCCCCGGGTCATTACCCAGCGCTGAAAAAGACGCCGGAGGGATCCCCTTGCTAAGACTTCTCGCCACCCAGGCCCTCGCCCGAAGGAGTGCCCAGAGGCCGTGGACCACTGTATTAATATGGGCAGCCCTCATCGTGGTGGCCGGCCTCCTCACCGCCACTCTTTTCAGCGATGTCATCACTACCGCCTTCACCTTCACTAACACCCCTGAAGCCCAACGCGGCGTGGACCTGCTGGAAGAGTTGCGTGGCCAGCCCCTCAGCACCAACGAGGTGGTCATCATCCGGTCCGACAATTACACCGTGGACGACCCTGAGTTCCTCCAGACCGCCGAAGAAGTTACCGCCCAGTTAGATGCCTTGGGCCCCGATGTAATCCGGGAGGGGACATTGGCCAGCTACTTCCGCACCGGCGCCGAGCCCTTGGTATCTCAGGACCGCCATACCACCATCATCCCCTTCACCATGGCCGGCGACTTCGACGACGCCAGCGACAATATCGACCAGGTAATTGAGGTAGTTGAAGGCGCCCAGGGGCGCGAAGGGTTTGACCTCTTGATCACCGGCCAGGCCACCGTGGGGAAGGACTTTCAAGAGATCTCCGAGGCAGACCTGGAAAAGGGCGAGATCTTCGGTATTCCTATCGCCCTCTTGATCTTGGTGTTGGTCTTAGGCGCATTGGTCGCCGCTCTCGTCCCCATAGTCCTGGCCATCGGCGGCATCGTCGTCGCCTTCGGCGTCGCCTCCTTGGTAGGTCAGGCCTTTGCCCTCTCCTTCCTCGTCGAGAGCATCATTTTCATGATCGGCCTCGCCGTTGGCATCGACTATTCTCTCTTTATAGTTGCCCGTTACCGCGAAGAGCGCTCCCGCGGGCTGGACAAACTTCAGGCCATTGAGCGGGCGGGAGGCACCGCTACCCGCGCCGTGGTGTTCAGCGGAATGACCGTCGTCCTCTCCCTTACCGGCATGCTGCTCGTTCCCTTCAACGTATTCATTGGGTTGGGGCTGGGCGCCATCTTCGTGGTGCTCGCCTCCGTTCTGGCTGCCCTCACCTTGCTCCCAGCGGTCCTCAGCCTCCTGGGTGACCGGATAAAATTTCTCCCCATTCCTCTGGTTGGACGCGCCCAGGCCCGCTTTGATGAATCCCGGCCCGGCGGTTTCTGGGACCGCATATCCCAGGGCGTCATGCGCCAGCCCATCCTCAGCATCCTCCTCGCCGGTGGCATCCTCATCGCCGCCGCCATACCCTTCTTTGATCTCAATCTCGGCGTCGCCGGCGTCAGCACCATGCCAGACGGTATCCGCGCCAAAGAAGGCTTCCTCGTCTTGGACCGGGAGTTCTCCGCCGGGAATGTCACCCCCGCGGAGGTTGTCATCCAGGGCCCGGTGGACTCACCCGACGTCCGGCAACGGCTCGACCTGCTAAGAGAGGCGTTGGCGGGAGACCCGGCCTTCGGCACCCCGGATCCCTTGGAAGTCGGCCCGGACGGTAACTTGGCCTCCCTGGCCGTTCCCGTGGCCGGAGACTCTGCCTCAAAGGAGGCGGAGGATGCCGTCGCCCGCCTCCGTCAGCTTTACGTTCCCTCCGCCTTCGCCGGCGGCCCTGCCAACGTGTACGTCACCGGCGAAACCGCCTACAACATGGACTTCTTCGACACCATCAGAAGTAGGGTCTGGGTCGTCTTCCCCTTCGTCCTGGGGATTAGTTTCCTCCTCTTGATGGTGGTCTTTCGCTCCGTGGTGGTGCCCATCAAGGCCCTCATCATGAACCTCCTCTCCGTGGGCGCCACCTACGGCCTCCTCGTCCTCGTCTTCCAGAAGGGCTGGGCCGCCGGTGCCCTGGGCTTCCAGGAGTCTCCCATCGTAGAGGCGTGGATCCCGTTGTTCCTATTCGCTATCCTTTTCGGCCTCTCCATGGACTACCACGTCTTCCTCCTCAGCCGCATCCGCGAGCGCTACGACCAGACCGGCGACAACACCGGCTCCGTGGCCTTCGGTATCCGCTCAACTGGTAGGCTCATCACCGGCGCCGCCCTTATCATGGTCGCCGTCTTCTGGTCCTTCGCCGCTGGTGACCTGGTGGGCTTGCAGCAGATGGGCTTCGGCATGGGCATTGCCATCCTCTTGGACGCCACCATCGTCCGCATGGTCCTGGTCCCCGCCAGCATGCGGCTCCTTGGCGACTGGAACTGGTATTTCCCCCCCTTCCTCCGCTGGCTCCCGGACCTCCGCGTCGAACCCGTCCGCGAGGAACTGGCCCCCGCCTCCCCGGACTAATTGGAACCTGGGCCTCTTCACATTGGGGTAGCCGTCAAGTCCAGCAAAACCAAGGCGATTTGCTGATTGCCGCGATGATCGCCGATACTCCAAACGGTAAGGCGAGCTCTTTATGATCAGTTCGTTCGTTACCGAAAAGATGTATCCTGCATATCCATAGAACTTTTCCGGCAGGGTAGTTGGAGGCTCGGACAATACCCGCAGGTATTGCATCGTACGTAACGGGAGGATCCGATGAAAGTCACGTTTGCCTTTCTTACCGGACTAGTTCACATTCCGCCACGTTCGCGCAACTGGCCAAACATATCCATATCCGCACTCAAGGATGAAAGCCAGTTCCGGCTCCACTTAGAGAAGCCACTGCCCCTTAGGAATGGGACCCATCCAGTTGAGGGAACTGTAGATACAGTTACGGATGCCCAAATCCCTATTTTGGTAACTGGTGAATGGTTGGATTCTGATAAGTATTTCGCAACCATTCTAAGGCTGGTATTAGAGGAGGGGAGCAATTTGATTGAGTTGCTAAGAACTCAGACTCAACAAGCTCAACTAAGACTCAGAGGACTCCAGGATTTGCAGATTGGCAGCGTCGCGTCGGTGATTGATGAGACCTTTTTGCCAGCTGAAACGACGCGTTTTCACACCTGGTTCAGACAAATTACAGACAAGCCTTTGCCCTATATAGACCGATCGACGTGGTCTGAAATGTCTTCAAAAAATGTCTCAATTGATACTAGCCCTGCACTATACGAGTCACTGTTGTTAGATGCTGAGGTTAGCCAAGAAACCGACCCACGAGTAGGAATACTGTTCTCGGCACTTGCATGTGAGGTTTTCATACAAAGCTTCTTACAGGAACGCGCCGCCGGTTCCTTGGCTATGCAGACATGGCTGAATTCAGCTCGGAATCCAGACAGTGCAGCGTCAATACATGTTCTTTATGATCTAGGGCTTAGGATGGTTGCACAACCCTCCCTTAAGGAGCACAAGGGCCTTCATGCGGCGTTCTCCAAGTTGATTACTGCTCGCAACGACATTGCCCATCGAGCGAAGGTAGAGAGAATTCCGGGAGGATACACTCCGGAACAGGCCATAGCTACGGCTAGAAAGATTATTGAATGGGTGATGGCCCGGTGATTTGGACTTGCGATTCATACGCTGTTGCCAATAATTACAAGTGCGTCTCCGTCAGCTGGCAATCAGGATCCTGAAAGGTCGGCAAAACTGGATAATGGGTGACCTGCGCTGGTTCCGCATATTCAAGCTCATTTCTAGATTTCCCAAAAGTCTAGCGGGTGTTGGGGTACTTGGTCCCACTCCACGCCACGGCACCATTTACTCGGCACTCACTGCTTGAACGCCTCCCCGGACTAGCCCCTGCCACCTCCCTCCCTTGCCCCCGTCACTTTCCTCTGGTACAACTGTCCCACCTTAAAACGTGAGGACATACATGACCGTCGCCGACCGCATGAACAACCTCGGCACCGAGACCGCCTTCGAGGTGTTGGCCAGGGCCCGTGCCCTGGAGGCCCAGGGCCGCGACATCGTCCACCTTGAGATCGGCGAGCCCGACTTCGATACCCCGGCCCACATCGTCGATGCTGGCGTGCAGGCCCTCCGCGACGGCTACACCCACTACGGCCCCAACGCCGGTCTCCCCGAGCTTCGCCAGTCCATTGCCCGCAACATCTCCCAGACACGCGGCATCGAAATGACCCCGGACCGCGTCGTCGTCACCCCCGGCGCCAAGCCCATCATGTTCTTCTCCATCCTCGCCCTCGCCCAAGAAGGTGATGAGGTCCTCTACCCTAACCCCAGCTTCCCCATCTACGAGTCCATGATTCGCTTCTGCGGCGCCACCCCGGTGCCCGTGCGCCTCTTGGAAGACGAAGGCTATCACCTGGACCTGAACGACTTCGCCTCCAAGCTCTCCCCGCGCACCAAGCTGGTCATCCTCAACTCCCCCCAGAACCCCGCCGGGTGCGTTACCTCCCGCGCCGAGACCGAGACCATGGCCGGCCTTCTCCAGGACCGCGAAGACGTCTATGTCCTTTCTGATGAGATCTACAAGGACATCATCTACCACGGCGAGCACTTCAGCATCGCCCAGATACCCCACATGGAAGGCCGCACCATCATCCTGGACGGCTTCTCCAAGTCCTACGCCATGACCGGCTGGCGCCTCGGCTACGGCACCTTCCCGCTCCACCTGGTGGAACACATATCTAAGCTCTCCACCAACAGCGTCTCCTGCGCCGCCTCCTTCTCCCAGCGCGCCGCCATCCAGGCCCTGGAGGGTCCCCAGCAGCCCGTCAAGGACATGGTGGCCGAATTCCGCCGCCGCCGAGACCTCATCGTCCACGGCCTTCGCCAGATCCCCGGCATCACATGCCCTGAGCCAGAAGGCGCCTTCTACGTCTTCCCCAGCATCAAGGGCACCGGCATCTCCAGCCACGATTTCCAGGAAGGTGCCCTGAACGAAGCCGGTGTAGCCTCCCTGGCCGGCACCGCCTTCGGCGAGTTCGGCGAAGGCTACCTTCGCCTCTCCTACGCCAACTCCCAGGAAAACATCAAAAAGGCCCTGGAACGCCTCTCCGGCTTCGTCGCCAAAAACGCCAGCTAGGTCGCCTCTCCGCCGCCCCGCTGCAACTCCGCCTCATCCAGCATCCTCGCCAGTATCGCGTGCGTCGCCGCCCTCCTCAGGTCCAGCGACGCTATGGATATCGCCCGGAACAGCACCCCTGTGCTCACCAATGCCTCCACCGATTCCCCCGGCCCCGGCGTCTCCACACCCAGCGCCCTCGCCATGAAGTGCGCCCCCGCCTTTCCCACCTCGGACTCGTAGCACCGCGTCAGCACCCGGCCCTGATGCACCAGCGCCACCCCCGTCTTCCCGTGCCGCAGCCTTACCTTCAACCTGCTCCGTGGCACCGAAAGCAGCTCCTCCGCATACTCCCACGCCTTCCTTCTGCTCACCGTCATCCGATAGATGCCCTCAACCCGAGTGGTGCCCCAAAATTAGCCCCGGCAATTCTCCTGGAGTGCCCTAAAGGGGAATCCAGAGGGGGATTTCCCCCGCTGGCGGGAGTCTGAGGGTGTCCCTCAGAAATTATCTCTATACCTACCCCTCTATCTCCCCCATCCGCTCCTTCACAAACCTCACCACCTCCTCCGCCAGCTCAATCGCCCTCTCCGCCTCCAGCACGTCGAACACCTCAGAGGGTATCCCGCCCGGCAGAAAATTCGGATACCGCGTCAGCTCGTAATACTTGTCCAGAAATATCGCCCGCGACTTCAACACGTCGAACAGCATCTCGAAGTACTTCGCGTCCTCGCACAAGTCCGCCAGCGAGTTCCCCCAAACGTCCTCCGCACCCCTGGCGTACAAGTACCCCTTCACCGCCTTTTCTCCGCACTGCTGGGCCATAAAGCACGCGAGGTTGTACCTCTCATGCTCCTTCGAAAGCTGCGCGTCCGAAAGGTCCTGTTCGCTCTGCCTCATCCAGCGGCTTCCCTCCGCCATGCGGTCACCCGTCATACACCACCTCGCCTTTACTTATCGCGCGGCTCAACGCCGAGTCCCCCGCCTCCATCGCTTCCATCTCCTCCGGCGTGTACGGATAGAAGTCCGCCGCCACAGACGGCGAAAGGTGGCTATAGAAAAAGTCCGGCCTCCTCACAAACGGCCGGTCGTCGTCCATCACCATCACCAGCCTCAGGCTCGTGTCCGGCTTCACCGCCCCCGGGTATAGCGGGTTCAACAGTATGCACTTCTTGATCCCCAGGCTGGGCAGAAGCTCCACAATCTTCTCCAACTCCTCTTGCAGCAGCCGCATCCGGTGCGGCACAAAACCCACTCGTACCGGCATCTACTCCTCCTCCAGAATCACCATGTGCGTCTCCCTCGGCCCGTGCGCCCCAATCACCAGCGTCTGTTCAATATCCGCCGTCCGGCTCGGCCCCGTTATGAAACTCAGATAGCTCCCCATGTCGCCGCCGCCCTGGTAATACGCCCATCTGCGAAGCAGGTACAAGTCGTCCAAGCTCTCCAGCACCTCGCCCGGTCTGACCAACGCCAGGTGTACCGGCGGCAGCAGCGAGACCACTCGGCTCACCCCTCGGCGCGGGAGCACTACCGCCGTGCCCGTCTCCGCCACCGCGTAGTCCACCCCCGTCACGCCCAGCTCCGCCGTCGCTGGTTCGAACCCCTCGGCCTTCTCCTGGTCCCGTGCCATCACCATCACCTGCGCCCCCATTCCCTCCAGTACCCCGTCCACCGGCACGCTGTGGAAAACCTCCTCGTCGGACCTTACCACCCTCTGCGCCTTCAGCCCTTCTGCCACCGTGCGAACGTAGTCCAGCGCTTCCTCCGCCCCGGCGGCCCGATGCACCTTCCACCCCCGCAGCTCAGATACCCGCGCCAGCTCCGTCAGCAGCGCCCCACGGCGAGTTTCCAGCCGTTCCAACGTCTCCTTCACCCGCGCCTCCAACGAGGCCATCTCCTCCTTTAGCGGCGCGTACGCCTCCTCCGGCTCGCCCCCCCGCCTCCCCAGTGCCTCCCGCACCGACTCTATAAAATCACCTCGAGACGTTCCCAATCCTCCCGACATCACCCCTCCTTAGACAGCCTTTCCCGCCAGGTCTGCCGGAAGCTCTTTGGCGGCATCGACCGCAGGTCCCTCTTTCGCGTCCACTTCGAGAACGGCGGAAATGGTACCTTTTTGATCACCCCGTTCCGCACCAGCGGCCTCTGCAACCAACGTCCGATTCGGTGCGCCAACGGAAGCCTTCCCGGACTGCTCATCAGCCGCCGGTACATCCGCGCTAACAACCGCTCGCTGACCGGCGCCTTCACCTCCCCTTCCGTGAGATCGTTTCTGAGTTTCAATAGCATGTGCGGGATGTTGATCTTGATGGGGCACACCTCCCGGCACGCCCCGCATAGGCTGGACGCGAACGGCAGGTCTTTAGCCTTCCCCAGCCCCACCATCACCGGCGACACCACCGCGCCGATGGGCCCTGGGTACACCCAACCGTACGCGTGGCCACCAACCTTTTTATATACCGGGCACGTGTTCAGACACGCCCCGCACCGGATACAATACAGCGCCTCCCGCAACTCCGGGTCCCTCAGCAACTTGGTCCGGCCGTTGTCCACAATAACCAGGTGAAACTCCTCCGGCCCGTCCTCGTCCTCCCTCCTCCGTGGCCCCGAAACGTGCGTTACGTAGCTGCTTATCCGCTGCCCCGTCGCCGCCCTGGGCAGCAGACGCATGAACACCCCAAGGTCCTCCAACGAAGGCACCAGCTTCTCCATCCCCGCTATCGCCACGTGCACCCTTGGCATCGAAGTGCAGAACCGCCCGTTACCCTCGTTCGTCACCAACACCAGTGTCCCCGTCTCCGCCACCAGGAAGTTCGCCCCCGTGATCCCCATGTCCGCTGATACCAGCTTCTCCCGCAGCACCTCCCGCGCCGCCCCCGCCATATCCTCTATCTCCGTCAGGTTCGGCCGCTGTATCTTCTCCTCAAACAGCGCAGACACTTCCTCTTTCGTCTTGTGCATCGCTGGGGCGATTAAGTGGAACGGCGTCTCCCCCGCCAGCTGGATAATGTACTCACCCAGGTCCGTTTCCACCGGCTCAACGCCTATCCCTTCCAGGTACTCGTTCAGCCCCATCTCCTCAGACACCATGGACTTGCTTTTGATCGCCCGCTTCAGCCCCCGAGACTTCGCAATCTCTCCCACTATCGCCCGCGCCTCCTCCGAGTCTCTCGCGAAGTGCACCTCCCCGCCGTTGGCAATAACCCGGTCCGTCAGCAGCTCCAGGTAGTAGTCCAGGTTGTCCATCGTGTGCGCCTTGATCCGCCTCCCCTCCTCCCGAAGCTCCTCCCACCGCTCCACCGAAAGCTCCTCAATCGCCTCCTGCCTGGCCCCATCGAACACCCCCATGGACCGCCCCAGGTGCGACTGCAACCGCTCGTCCGCCAGCACCTTCGCCGACGCCCGCCGGAACTCCCCCGTCTTCACCTCAGCCATCTATTCCCTCCCCAGCCATCACTGCATTGTTGACCACTCGCCTGCTCTCCTGAACCAGCATCAGCTCGCCAGCTGTGCCTTTTTCCAACCCGTTCTCCCGAAAATAAAGCCCCGGTTACCTCCAGAACCGGCCCCACAGGAGGGTGCAGGGAACCTGGGTTCTCTGACGGGAGTCTGAGGGCGTCCCTCAGACTTTAACTTTATAAACCTTCCTGGGCGGGTGGGTGGGTACCACCAACCTGTGATTTTCAGTCCTCTGTGGTGGCGATACCCATCGCCATTACGGATTGCCTCGAAAATAGAAATGTCTTCCCTTAGATGGCCGTGTGCCGCCTCTGCATATCCCTCATCCCTCTCCCTCCACGGCCAGCACTTCCGCCAAATGCATCGTCCTCACATCGCTGCCCTGCCGCGACAACCCGCCTCCCATGTGCATCAGGCAGCTCGCGTCGCACGCCGTCAACACCTCCGCGCCGCTGCGCCCCACGCACGCCAGCTTATCCTCTAGCATCGCCTCCGAAATCCCGGGGTACTTCACCGAAAACGTCCCTCCAAAGCCGCAGCACGTCCTCGCGTCCGGCAGCTCCACCAGCTCGGCTCCGGGCACCCCCCGTAACAGCGCTACCGGCTCCTCCTCCACCCCCAGCTCCCTCAGCAGGTGACACGAAAGATGGTACGCCACCTTCCCCCGAAACCCGGACCCCACGTCCCTCACCCCCAGCACCTTCACCAGGAACTCCGAGAACTCGAAAACCCGCTCGCTCATCGCCCGGGCTTGCGGCCCCAACTCCTCGTCCTCTGCTAGCAGCTCCGGGTAGTAGACCTTCATCATCGCCGCGCACGACCCCGACGGCACAACCACGTATTCCGCCCCCCCGAACTCCCGCACCACCCGGCGCGCCAGCTCCGTGGCGTCCTTGCGATACCCTGAGTTCAACAGCGGCTGCCCGCAGCACGTCTGCCCCGGCGGAAACTCCACCGTTACGCCCTGCCGACGCAGCACCCGCACGACTGCCTCCCCCACCTCCGGGTAAAGCTGGTCCACCAGACACGTCACAAACAGCGACGCTTTTACCGGTCTGCCCTCAGTCACCAGCGCCATCCAATCTCAGAATGGCATCCAGCCTAGCAGAGCGCAGCCAGGAGCGGCAAGGGGGACCATCGCTATATTCGCCGGCGCCGGTGGCTTGGACGGACCCTACGCCCTCTCCATCTACGCGGAGCAGAGAGAAACGGGAGTGCAGAGGGGCAGTGCCCCTTTGCCGGGAGTCTGACGGTGTCCTTCCGCTCCTACTCCCCCTTCTCCAACGGGTACCCTGCCTCCGACCACTTGCCCGTCCCCCCTTCCACTAGCACCACCTCCTCGAACCCCTCCCGCTCCAGTAAGCTGGCCGCCGTCGCCGCCCGGAACCCTGCCGCGCAAATCGTTGCGTACGATATATCCCGCGGCAGCGAGTCCACGTGCTCCGGCAGGCTCCCCAGCTCCACCGCCAGCGCCCCGGCAGGTGTCCCGCCTTCCACTCGTGTCTGAACCGCACGTCTAACGGCTGCGGCCCCTCTCCACCTTCCATCAACCCGTGCAACTCCTCCGCCGTCACCATCTTCGTCCTCGAAATCGGCAGCCGCGCCCTCTCCCACGCCTCCATCCCTCCCTCCAAATACCCGTCCGGCGAGTCGCACCCTATACGAATTAGCTGCCTCACGAACTGCTCCGTGTCCGCGCCCTCGTCCAGCACCAGCACCAGCGGCCTCCCCGGCTCCACCAGCCATCCCACCCACGTGGCAAACGCGTCCCCTGCGGCCACTGCGTAAGACCGCGGCACATGCCCTGCGGCGAACTCCTTCGGCGCCCGCGAGTCAATCGCGATCCCATCTCCCTGCACCCTCTGCCACACCTCCCGCGGCGAAAGCGGGAAGAGCTGCGGCACTTGCCCCAGAATCCTTGCACCCTGCCGGTTTATCGTCGCCATCCGCTTGAAATACGAGGGATACGACTGCAACTCTCCCAGCGCCAGGTCCAGAAAATCGAACTCCGTCCTCGCCTGAAAAAACGGGTTCGACGTCCTCTCCTGCCCAATCGTTGTGGTCGTCGCCGCGAACCCCGGCGCCGTCGCCATGCAGAAAGACCCGCCTCCGTGCATCGGGTACACCGTCACTCCGTCGTCCAGCGGCTTCAGCTCCCGGTTAATAGTCCGGTGGAACCACCGCCCCAGGAACGGCGCTAGCTGCTTCCCCAACATGTCGCTCCGGGCAACCCCGCCCACCAGCAATGCGCCGCCGCTGAACAGCGCCTGTGGCCCCCCTCCCTCCGATCCGTCCGACGCCAGATACGAGACGTGCTCCGGCGTATGCCCTGGCGTCGCCATAACAGTCAGCTTCACCTCCCCAACCTCAATCGTCTCACCCGCCCTCAACGAACGGTGGTCGAATGACAGCCCCCCCACCGCGCTGGCGCACACCGTAGCCCCCGTCCGAGCCGCCAGCTCCCGGCTTCCCGAAATGAAATCGTTGTGTACGTGCGTCTCCACCGAGTACCGGATCGTCATCCCCTGCCGCTCCGCCTCCGCCATATACAGGTCCACGTCCCGCACCGGGTCCACCACTACGCACTCCTTCGTCTCCTCCGAACCCACCAGGTATGACGAATTCCCTACGCTCTCAATTCGTATCTGCTTCACAAACATACTAATCGCTCTCCAGCCAAAGTGATGCCCCGCCCCCGCATCTCCGGTGTCAATACCGCATGCGGCCACTCATCATAACCCAGTTCGCACGCCTGTGGACCCCCTACCAGCCCGTCAGCATTTCCTTTGCCGTGGTTTGATTCCCCTCCGTTCCTCCCCGTCCCCCCTTGACGCCACGTCAAAGGGGAGTCCAGAGGGAGTCGTTCCCCTCTGAGGTTGTGAATTATTGCCGTCGTCAGTATTTTCAGCGCCACCTTGTCGCATGTTGAGCGTCCGCACAACTCAAGTCATTCCTATGAAAATAGCACCGTCCCTACTCTACCTGCGCTTACCAAGGGGGAGTCCAGATGGGGATGGCCCCTGGTAGGCGGGAGTCTGAGGGTGTCCTTCAGAAATTCGTTTCTTAAACCTTCCCGGGCGGGACTATGGGAACCACCAGCCTGTGATTTGTTATCCGTTCAAATGTCGCTACCCACCGCCCTTACTACTAACCCCCACAACGGCAACTAGCAAGGTTCCTTAAGGAACAACCTGATTAAGATTTTCATCCCCGGTGGTGATACCCAACCCCATGGCTGATTCTCCAGAAAACCCCAAAAGACCCAGACCACCACGGCCCGGGTCTCGCAAGATACCGCCCATCTCTCCGGATACTACAGCTTATACAACCTCGCACAGTTGCCCCCCACAATCATCTCCCGCTCGTCCTCCGGCACCCCGTCCAGTATGCTTTCCAGTATCTCCCGCGACTTCGGAAACGTCGACTCCGCGTGCGGATAGTCAGACCCCCACATCAGCCGGTCCATCCCTATCATCTCCCGGTCCCGAATGCCTAGGATATCCTCCTGGAAGCTGTAGTTCACGTTCCCTCGCATGAAGTCGCTGGGCAGCTTGCCACCCTCAAACCGGTACGGCGTTTGTGCCGCTCGCTCCGTGTAGATCAGGTCCATCCGGCCGAGCAAGTACGGCGCCCAGGCCACGTCCTGCTCCACGCTCACCACCTGCAACCCGGGGTGCCGTTCGAACACCCCCGAGTACACCATCTGACAAATGCACATCCTCACCCAGTAGTCCACGTTGGCCATCGAGGGACCCCCCAGCGAAAGCAACCGCGCCGGGCCGCCCGACCCCCTCGGCCTCCCCGTGGATACGTGCAGGCTCAGCGGCATTTCCAGCTCTTCCGCCGCCGTCCAAAACGGCTCGTACATCGGCTCGTCGTAGCCCTCACCCTCCCGCGGCACCACGCTTATCATCGCCCCCACCATCCCCAACCCCGCCGCCCTGCGCAGCTCCGCTATCCCCTCTTCAATACCGTCGTCCAGCAGTATCATCGCTATCGCCTTCATACGCTCCGGGTACGCGCTGCTGAACTCCACCACCCAATCGTTGTACGTCGCGAAGATTGCCCGCACCAGCGCCTGGTTCGGCACCGCGAACATCTCGAACGCGAACGACGGGTACAACATATCCACGTCCACCCCGTCCATATCCAGGTCCCGCATCCTAGATACCGGGTCGTATCCCCCTGGGTGTACGTCCGCCATCCGGCCGTCCCGCACTATGTCACCGGGATTTTCGAATCGCATCCCCGCCGACGCTCCGAAGGTCCCCACTATCCCCAGCTTCAGCCCCTCCACGTACCAGTTATCGCTCTGCTCCCCGGCCACCACCTTCGGTATGCTGTCCCCCCACTTCGGGTCCATCCGGTCCAGCCATAGGCTGGCCGGCTCCAGCACGTGGGAGTCTGAGGATACAACCCTGGCCTTGCTCAACTCGCTTCTCCTCCGTTTCCTGCTTTTGCCGTTCCCACCATACTCTATCTCAAGCCAACTCCCCTGCATGTCATTCCTATGGAAATAACACCGTCTCTACTCTACGTTCGACTACCAAGGTGTAGTCCAGAGGAGAATGGCCCTTTCTGGCGGCAGTCTGAGGGTGTCCCTCAAAACCTTCTAATAAAACTCCTTATCCCCCCTCCAGCCCCATCGCCTCCAACCCTACCAGCGCCATGTCGTGGTCCCCCGGGCCGTACGGCAGCCCCGAGACGCCGATGCCCCCTAGCACGGCGTTATTCAATGGGTCGCGAACGCAGATTCCCCCCGAAATCACCATCAGCATCGGGTCCCCCATTTCCGGCAGGCTCCAACCGTGCTCCTCCAACCCAGCCGCGTAGTCCGTCTCTCCCGGCCGCCTCTCCCCAAACACCTTGGTGCTGGCACCCGTCATCGCCGATGTGTACGCCTTCTTGATGCAATTCCTGCCCAGTGTCGGCCCCGCCCCGTCCGACCGGGTGAACGCCAGCATGTTTCCCGCATCATCCACAATCGCCATTGTCCACGGCGGGCTATCGGGATTCTTTCTGAACTCCGCCGTCACCGCGGCAATCGCCGCCTGACACTGCTCCTGGCCTAACGCACTCTTGCTATACATCTCCAACCCTCCGCCATAAGCGGCTAACCAAATTGGACCCTCAACCCCGCCCTACACCCCCAGGTTGTTGAAATACCGGATGCTGGGCGCCCCGGCCACCCAACCCCCCAACTTCTCCATGTCGCCCCGCTCCGTTCGCCAGGTCAGATACTTCTCGTACTGCTCGCGAGAGTCCCACGTTTCCACTATTACCAAGTTGTCCGGGTCTTCCTGGTTGCTGTGCACCGTTATATCGTTGCAACCATCGAACCCGCGCGTATGTTTTAGTTCCTCTTTAAAGAAATCCCTCAAATCCCCCGCATGTCCGGCGCCCGCTTTGAGTTCCAGCAAGATCAATACCGCCATTCCTTGATACCTCCCAATTCCATTATTAGTGATCGTCCAAGGGAGCGAGAGTATAGCACGCTCCGTGTAAGTCACACCTGAGCCTGGACCCACCCCCCTGCACCTCCTCCCCCTCACCGCCCCTTCACGCAGAAAAAGAAAGCCACCTTGTCCCCGTGCACCCTCATGTATGGCCGCGCCGGAAGCGACCTGTACCTTGTGCTGGCACCCCCACCAGGGCTGAGTGCGCTGTAATGGGTCCGCAGAACGCCTGTGAGCGCTGGGGTCATTACCGCCGGGTAGCCGATGCAGACTGGGGTGATGGTGGCCTGAAGCGGAGGGCGCGATGGGGGCCATCAGGTGGGGGTGTGGTGATGCGAGGCGGGCTTTTATCCGTCTGGCGGGGGCGCAGGTGGAGAGTCCGAGGCAGGCGGCGTCTGTGGTGGCATCTGATAGCGCTGCGCCACCGCCTCCGGGGTTACCTTCCCCGCCAGCACGTCGCGGCGTAAGGCCTCCGGAAGCCGCAAGTGGGGAGCGCCGTAGCCCCCGGCGCCGGGGGTGAATATGCTCAGGGTCTCCCCGGACTTCAGCAGGATGTTGTACTCCTTGGTATTAAGTTCCTGCTCTTCATCAGTGCCGGCGTTGAGCACCACCCGGCTGCGTCCGCCGCCCATCCCTCCCTCCAGGCCCCACGGGGCGGTCACGCTCCTGTCACCCTTGGTACGAATGCGGGTATCGTCGGTCATCATGCGGTACCGTCGGACAATGCCCATGCCGCCGCGGTGCTTGCCCGGGCCTCCGGAATCGGGCACCAACTCATACCGTTCCACCAGCATGGGATACTCCAGCTCCAGGGCCTCCACCGGCAGGTTGGACGTGTTAGTGGTGTGCACCTGCACCCCGTCGGCGCCGTCGCCGTGGGTGCTGGCGCCCATGCCGCCGCCCAGCGTCTCGATGTAGGCGAAGTAGCCGCCGTCCTCTTTGTAACCCAGGAAGTAAACGCCGCTGACGGCCCCGTTGCTGGCGGCGGCGACTCGTTCCGGGACCGCCTGCGCCAGTGCCCCCAGCACCACCTCAACCACCCGCTGCGTGGTATCCGAACGAAAGAGGCAAGGCGCCGGTGGCAGGCTGTTGACTATGGTGCCGGTGGGGGCCGCCACCCGTACCCTGCCGTAGAAACCGGAGTTCGCGGGCAGGGTGGGGTCCAGCACCGCCTTGAGGGTGTAGTAGACCGAGGCCAGGGTGGCGTAATAAGGCAGGTTTATGGGGCCGCGCACCTGTGGCGAAGAGCCGCCAAAATCGCAGCTTATTTCGTCCTCCGAAACGGTCAGCGCAATAGATATTGGTATCGGCGCCGAGTCGACGCCGTCGCCGTCCATATAGTCCGTGAAGCGGTGTGTGCCTTGAGGGATGGACTGAATCCCAGCCTTGGCTTGGTCCGCCGCCTGCTCCTCAAGACGCGCCAGGCAGGCGAGAAAGGTGTCCTTACCATACCTGTCCACCAGCTCCCCTAGACGTTGAAGGCCGGTTTCCAACGAGGCGGTCTGGGCGCGCAGGTCCGCCAGCCTTTCGTCGGGAAGTCGGCAGTTAAGCAAGATGAAGTCCACAATGTCCTGGCAAATGCGGCCCTGCTGGTGAAGCCGGACCAGGGGAATACGCACGCCCTCGGTGTAGATGTCAAACGTGTTGGAGGGACTACCGCCCACCTCGGCGTGATGCGCTGTATTTGCCGCGAACGCGACCAGACTCCCATCAGCAAAAAACGGCGCCGCCACGGATATATCCGGAAGATGGGTCCCGCCCCCGGAATAGGGATCGTTGGTGACGAAGACGTCGCCGGGGCGAATTTCAGACTGGGGATAGCGTTGTAAGATGGCCTGCGCCAGCCCCAGCATGGAGCCTATATGCAAGGGGATGTGGGAAGCCTGGGCAATTGTGCCGCCCTGGATGTCCAGCAGGGCGGCGGAGCAGTCTCTTCGCTCCTTAATGTTGGTGGAATAGGACGCTTGGACCAGGATTTCGCCCATCTCCTCCGTCAGGGCCAGGAGTGAGCAGCCCACAACCTCCGTGGTTATAGGGTCCGGCAGGTGGGCGTCATGGGCGGGCGTTGGTGCCGTCACGATACAACCTCAGAGGGAGAGGGCCAGGTTTCCGTACCCGTCCACTTTCCCAGATTCATTGGGGCCGATGAGGATGGTGGAGTCCATCTGTTCAACCACCGCCGGGCCTGCCACGATGGTGCCGGACCCAAGGTCGATGCGCCGGTACACCGGGGTGGAAACGAAGCCCTCGTCCCACCACACTTCACGGTGCTCAAACGGGGTCACGTTGTTGGCCGGGCCATCCGGTTCGTGGCGGGGCTCATGCCTGGGCATTCGCGCCAGCGCGGTGGCCCTCAGGGTCACAAGCTGGACAATGGCCTGCTCTGAACGGTAGCCGTAGGCCCGATTGTGCGCCGAATGGAAGCTTTCACACAACCCTGATAAAGACTCCACGTTCCACGGTGGCGGGGGGACCGGGACCGGCAGCTCATAGTTCTGGCCGGCGTACCTCAGGTCTGCCGAGAAGCTTACGGTCCGCTCGCCTTCCGCCGTTCCTTCGGTGGCAAGCCAATCCCGGGCGGCGGCGTCCAGGTCACAGAGAAGGCTGTTAACGTAAGAGATATCCGCGTCCAGCAGCGGCGCAATGAAGGTCCGGACGTAGTCTGTGCGGAGGTCCGTGGCCAGCAGCCCCTGGGCGCAGAGCGTGCCGGGGACTCGGGGGACAACCACCTGGGAGATGCCCAGCAGCCGCGCCACCGCGGTGGCGTGCAGCGGACCGGCGCCGCCGAAGGCCACCAGCGTGAAAGCCCTCGGATCGTAACCCCGCTGGACTGACACGGCGCGTATTGCCAGCACGGTGTTGGTGTTGACTATCTGGACTATGCCCCAGGCCGCTTCCACGGCGTCCATTCCCAGGGGTTGGGCAACTCGTTGCTGGATGGCCCGGCGTGAAAGCTCAGGGTAGAGGGGCATTCGGCCCTCAAGAAGGCCGCGGCGGCTGAGGCGCCCCAACAGCAGGTTGGCATCGGTGACGGTGGGCTCCTCTCCACCCTGCCCGTAGGCGGCGGGGCCCGGGCTGGCCCCCGCGCTGTTGGGACCCACCTTCAGCCTTCCTCCGGCGTCAATCCACGCCACGCTGCCGCCTCCGGCGCCCACCGAGTTAACGTCCACCATCGCGCTGCGTACCGGGGTCCCGGCGATCTCCTTCTCGTACACCATGGAGACTGCGCCCCGGTCAACCAAACAGACGTCGGTGCTGGTGCCCCCCATGTCGAACGTGATCGCGTTTTCGGTGCCGGTCATCCGCGCCGTGTGCAGGCCGCCTATGACCCCGGCGCTGGGTCCGGAGAACAGAGTGTTGGCCGGCCGCATCAGGGCGGCTTGGGGAGAGGTAACACCTCCGTTGGACTGCATGATGTAAGGGGGTGGCTGGGCGCCAATTTTAGTCAGGCGCCGGCTAAGGTTGCCCAGATACCTTTCCATTATTGGGCCCAGGGCGGCGTTGCAGACCGTGGTGCTAAGACGCTCAAATTCCCGGAACTCTGGCAGCACTCGGTGGGAGAGCCATACTGAGCAGTCCGGGGCCAGCTCCTTTGCTAGCTCCTCCACCCGCAGCTCGTGACGGGGATTGAGGAAGCTGAAGAGGAAGCAGACCGCCACGGAACCCACGCCGGCGCTGACCAGCTCTCGCAGCGCCTGCAGGACCTTGTCTTCGTCCAGCGGGACCAGCACCTTTCCGGCGAAGTTGACGCGCTCCGGCACCGCCAGGCGGAGATTCCTGGGGACCAAGGGGGCAGGCATTTGGAAGAACAGGTCATAGAGAGAGGGGCGTCGCTGGCGGCGCAGCTCCAGCAAGTCACGGAAGCCTTCGCTTGTGATCAGGCCCACCGGGGCGGTCCGTCCCTCCAACATAGCGTTGATTGCAATGGTGCTCCCCTGGGCAAGGTAAACCAGGTCTTCGGGTGCCACATTTAGCTGACCCAGCATGTCCGAAAGACCGTCGGCGATGCCCTGGGCTTGGTCGTGAGGAACGGTGGCGACCTTGTGCTGCCAGGTCTTCTGGCTCTCCTGGTCGAATAGGACGAAGTCGGTGAAGGTGCCGCCGACGTCTACGCCCAGGCTGTAACGAGCCAATAAGACCTCCGAAAGATGGGTCGCCGGGGATACGGTTCTCTGGCGCTGGGGACGTTTTCATCACTTCCCCCCGCGCCCCGGGGGCGCGACCGGCGGTAGGATTCTAATGCCTAGGGCTGGATTGGGGAAGGTCAGCATCTATCCCCTCAATTCCAATCCCCCGAATACCCAACCCCTATCTCCACCGTCCCTCCCTCGGGCGCCACCCTCTGCGCCACCGCCTCACCGGAAGGGGAGTCGGTTTATATTAGCTGATATAATTCTGAAATGGCCTTATCACAATTCTTGTCGCTGCTGCAAACCATTCCAACCCACTGGAACCTAACAGCTTGCAGTCCCCCAGGGGATAAGGCACTCAGTTAATATTTGACGTAATATGCCTAGAAACTCCAACCCGCGTGTTTCCAGTTGACTAAAAGCGAGACGAAGAGATGAGCATGAAAGAATATATCCCGAGTACTACTCAATGGGTCGCAGAGCAAGTCGAACTATACGAAGGGAGCGGCGGCACCGACGGTACAACAATGCAGGGTATGCCAGTCATAATTGTGACTAATCGAGGGTGTAAGACAGGTGCGGCCCGCAAAACTCCATTGATGAGAGTTGTGGATGGAAGTAGCTATGTCCTGGTGGCGTCTCGGGGTGGAGCGCCAACACATCCAGTTTGGTATTACAATTTAAAGGCAGATCCGGATGTTGAAATTCGCGACGGGGCCGAAGTCTTTTCGATGCGGGTTCGAGAGGTACAGGATTCAGCCGAGAAACAACGGCTCTGGGATATCGCCGTCAAAGCATACCCTCCCTATCAGGACTACCAGGAAAAAACCGACCGTGTGATCCCCGTATTCATAGCGGAAACCACCTGACAACCGGAGTTAAAAACTCCGCGCCTAGAGGCGGTTCGGTGGAACGTTGGTAGCGGGACCATAACCAGGTTAAGCGTCTTTCTGCCATGTTTATTTTTATCGTTCCCGTTCGCGCTTTTCGTCGCCACCCCAATCGTCTCACTGACAATGGACCTGGCGCGAGCTTCACTGGTCCGTAGCCGCCTTGCTGCCTAAGAACCGCTGATCAGGTCCACGCAAACAGCCCAAATACCTGTACTAACTTGACACGTGTTAAGCTGCCTTCCGGTGCCACACCCACCTCCCGCAAAGGCGTTTAGTAGATTCTCCCGTCCCTTGGTGCCCTGCCCTGGTCTAAGTGGGCATGTCTCCCCTGCGGGCACCGCAAGTTGGTGACTGTTTTGGGTTCCTTCGGTTGCGTATAATTTCCCGCATAACCCGGCTCCAGATTTCCAAACCAAAGGATAACGGAGGTCTCCATGCTGATCGTCGACGCTCAGGTCCATCTCTGGGGCAGCGGCACACCCTTGGCGCATCACAGACAAATATGCTCCTACTCTGTAGACGATCTGTTGAAGGAGATGGACGAGGGGGGTGTGGACGCCGCGATCATACACCCGCCAAGTTGGGACCCCAACTCCGGCGAATTGGCCCTGGAAGCCGCGCGCCTGCACCCGGACCGCCTCTCGATTTTAGGAAAAGTGCCCTTAAATGATCCCGGGAGCGCCGCATTGCTTCCCGGCTGGCGGAAGCAGCCGGGAATGTTGGGCCTGCGACTCACCTTCCTTCAGCCAGGCCAGGCTACCTGGCCCACCGATGGCACCATGGACTGGCTCTGGCCGGCCGCCGAAAAAGCCGGACTACCCGTGGCCTTGATGGCCTCCAACTTCCTGCCCGCTGTGGTGCAGGTGGCCGAACGCCACCCGGGGCTAAAGCTCATCGTAGACCATATGGGCCGCCCTAGCGGCCCTCCGGATGCGAGGACCTGGGACTCCTTGCCAGACCTGCTAGCCCTGGCCAAGTATCCCAACGTGGCGGTCAAAGCCACTGGCGCTCCCAGCTACTCCAGCGCCCCCTATCCCTACGACGACATCCATGACTACGTCTACCGGATTTTTAGCGCCTTCGGGCCCAACCGGACGTTCTGGGGCACCGACATTACCCGTATGCCCTGCCCCTGGCACCAGTGTATTTCCCTCTTTACTGAGGAGCTTCCCTGGCTGTCGGAAAGCGACAAAGAGCTGGTAATGGGCCGGGCAGTATGCCAGTGGCTCGACTGGAAGCTACCGGCCTCAAGCTCGAACCCGCCCCTCGTTTGACTCCATTGCGATAGACTCGTTGGCAAACCGCGAACGGAGCATCACCAACCGCCGTCGGGGCTTCCTCTCAACGGGTGCGCCGAAAATGTCGCATCTCTTTCTAACCCGGAGACCCTAGGAGGCAGGCTTGGCGGACATTACCGTACCAGCGCATCGGCTATCCGCTTCAGCTCCTCACCCATCTCTTTTTCAGTTTCGCAGTGGGTGGGCCATACAGACACCCGGACTGCTCCGGCGTTCAAAAAGTCATCCACCTGCTGCCTGGTGATATCCGAGGGTTGACCGAACACTGATATGGATAGCGACGACGGGTCCCGGCCACGTTCGGCAGCCAGAGTATCTAGAATTATTCGGCTGTCCTCGATTTGGCCGGGAGTTGCCCTGTTTGGAAGCCACCCATCACCCCACCTGGCCACGCGCTGGAGCACGTTCTTGGAGTTGCCGCCCAGCAGGACCGGCGGATGGGGTTTTTGCGCCGGCTTAGGATAACAATACACCGGTGGGAAATCGTAGTAGCGGCCGTGGAACTCCGCCTCATCCTTGGTCCACAGCTCTTTCAACGCCTCCACCGCTTCTCGTGTCTGGGTCCATCGGTGGTCGAAGTCACCCCCCCATCATGGTAGTCTCTTCGCGGTTCCAACCGGCGCCGACTCCGAATATGAACCTACCGTTGCTGTGAAGGTCCAGAACCGAGATCTCTTTGGCCAGGATTAGGGGATTACGTTCAGGGACTAGGGTGATGCCTGTGCAAAGCTTAATCTTGCTGGTGACAGCAGCGGCCATGGCCAAGGAGATATAGGGCTCTGAGAAGTGACGATAAGTCCACGGGATTTCACCGCCGGTGGAAGGGAAGGGGCTTTCGCTCTGCACCGGCAAGATCGGATGCTCGTGGTACCAGATGGATTCGAACCCCAAATCTTCGGCATTCCGGGCTATAAACGCCGGGTCCAAGGTGTATGCGGGCAAGGGCACTACTATTCCAACAGCCATGTAATAATCTCCTTCTAGAGATAATATAGTATATCCTGACGGTCGCTTCATTGGACCCAAACGGGGACACACTTGCCTAGCCGCTAAGCTCCTAGAGCACTTCCCAGCCCTCTGGCTGCACCCCAGGATGAAGCACGAGGTGCGGGAGACCCTAGCCGACCAGGTGATTCGGTTACCGGGCCGGCTCCGTTCGAGTAGATTATTGGTGGGGTCCGGATACCGTTCTATCAGATAATGTTGTTCGGCCGGAGGGTCATCAACACCTTCTCCCCTATTGGCTTGCCGCAGTGGCAAGAAGAAACCCCACATGCATGCCACCAACATCCAGGTGATCCGCCCTCCATGGCCATTTACTCCAAGAAGCCACTACCCAAGAACGGCTTGAAGCAGCGGTTCACCATGATTGGCTCTCGGTGCCCCATGTGCGGCTTATCAGATTACCAACTCGGCTGGGAGACACTGCGCAGGCGGATCCTCGGGACCTCGACCTTCCCTCCGTCGTTACTTGGGTATAATTCACATGCCATGTTCACCATCTGATAGCCATCTCTCGGGCGTCTGACGCGGCGATCGACTTCATTAGGTGAGCCACTTTCCCTTACTGAGAGGTAAGGATGGATGACTCGAAAATTGCTCCTATAATGGGCCGCCTATGGTCTCCCATCGCCGCGGTTACCAGCTACTGGAAAGGCAAGGCCAACGTACAGATTGCGGTGGCCATCGGAGCAGCTTCGATTGTTCCCCACATGCCCCGGGTGTTGGTGCAGATTTACAAAGGGAACTTCAGCCACGATCTTATCTATCAGAGCCAGGGCTTTGCCCTCAACTTTCCTCGCAAAGAACAGCTTCACTTTATCAAAGACTTCGGGCTTGTTTCCGGCCGCGACTGCGACAAGCTGGCTGGCGTCGTCTACGAGCGCCGCGCCTCCGGTAGCCCGTTGTTGACCGACTGCTGGGGCTTCCTGGATTGCCGGGTGGTCAACGCCATGGACGCCGGGGATATGACCTGCTTCTTGGGCGAGGTGCTGGAAGGCGGCACCTTGGGCGAGGGCGCCCCGATGTGGTGGCGCGAGGCCCGCCGGGAGATTCCCCCAGAGTGGAATGAAGAGTGGGACCGGAAGATAGGCCAAGAGATCCAGCGTTCGATCCAGCGCATGCAGCACATCGATTACGCGCCTTGGAAGGGCCGCCGGGATTGAAGCCTGCTATATCCCGAAACCGGAGTGTTTTCTAGCTATGGCCATGTCCACCGGTCCCCAGGCCTTGATTCAGAGAATCCACGACGCGCCGCCGCAAGGGGTGTTAGCGGTGTCCGGCGCCGGCAGCCAGGGGGTTGCCTGGCTGTTGGGAGTGTCCGGGGCGTCGCGCACCTTGCTAGAGGTGTTGGTGCCTTACGGATCCAAGTCCATGATTGAATTTCTAGGGCACGAGCCAACCCAGTACGTATCCCCGGAGACGGCACGGGAGATGGCCCGGGCGGCCTATAATCGGGCGCTGCGGCTTCGCGAAGGTCCGGCGCCGGTCCTGGGTCTAGGCTGCACCGCTACTATCGCCACCGACCGGCCCAAGAGGGGCGACCACCGTTGCTGCATAGCGACTTGGAGCGAGACAGGATTCGCCTCTTATAACTTGCGGTTCGACAAAGGCCGCCGCGACCGGGCCGGAGAGGAAGAGGTGGTCAGCTGGCTTCTGCTGCAGGCCCTGGCCGAGGTGTGCGGCATTGAGGAGGAAGTACCGCTGGGGCTGACGCCCGAGGACGAGTTAGTGTTCTATAGCCAGCAACATGAGGACCCTATATCCCGGCTGCTATCGGGCGACGTGGGCAGCGTGACAGTCCATGCCGACGGCCGGCTGGAACCGGACGGCGCCCCTTGCGCCGCGCTGCTGCCAGGCTCGTTCAACCCCTTTCACCGAGGCCATGAGGAGCTGGCCCGCGTTGCCAGTGAGACCCTGGGCGCCGAGGTCTGCTATGAGCTTGCGGTCTTGAACGTGGACAAACCCCCATTGGCCAGGGAGGAAATAGAACGTAGAACCCGCCAGCTCCGGGGGAAGGGCACGCTGGTGCTGACGCGGGCTGAGACGTTCCACAAGAAGGCGGCGCTGTTACCCGGAGTTGCTTTCGTTGTGGGTTGGGACACGGCCATAAGGTTGGTGGCGCCCCGCTACTACGGCGGTGACAGCGATGCAATGCTGGTGGCACGTCCCAAGTTGGAAAAGCGAATGCCGATTTGCGGAAACGGACTTCAACTTAGGAAGTGTCGTATTCCCGACAGGATAAACACTCGATCCACGCCAGGTTCCTGCTATTCGGCCAAAAACTAATCTGCACTACGTCGCCAGTGTGTACTGCCATCCATGTGGTATCGAACACCGTGAAGACTTCGTCGGCAGCGGAAAAATAGTATTTGGTCTTTGTCTTGTTTCCACGTTCATCTTCGACTTCGTCGAACCACATCCTTTCGACGTTTGTCTTCAATGTGGTGCGGCCGCTAAACAGGTCCTGCCACGACCGCGGCAACAAGTTTCTGGCTTTATCCCGCCCATTTTGACCGAAAAGACTAAGGGGGATTGCCAAGGGACTTACCACAAGTGCCCTGGCTGCATTCCACGGCAGCGCGGCTGTAAAATAAATGTTGAACTCCCCAAGTCCGTTGCGGCGCCTTCCCCATCCCGCCAATTGCCTAACCTCCCATATGACTCGTCTCGGTGTTGTTAAAACCCTACGTTAGGCTTGCCCGAGCCGCCGTTAGACAGGACATAGAGACTCAACGGGCATTCGGGTTTAATCGAGGGGATTGATAAAATTGGTCAGCGCCTTTCCGGCAATTACGCAAAACAGGGGTCCAATCGGACCCCTGTTTCCCTATAGTTAAGGCCTCGTTTTGGCCTGGTTTAGTTTTGGCGGGAGCGCAAGGGAGTCGAACCCTCCTACCCCGTTTTGGCGAGATACAGCGGATTTGAAGTCCGGCAAACGCCGTATTCTCCCGTGTCCTTTGGTGCTCTGTAGGCCCATTCCGTGCCTAAAGTGGCGGCTCCCGATGCGCTCCCATAGCCCCTAGTTGTCCTCAATGTCGGCGATTATGTCGGCAATTTGGTCGGCATTTTTTGGTCCTTCGCTTCCTTGGCGCGAAGTGTTTCCCAGACGGCCTTCAGCTTTGGATCCCTGGCGAGTTGCATGTCCAACTTTGGATCCCTGGCAAGTTGGATGCTGAACGACTCAACTTCGTCTTGGAACCTGGAGGCCGCAGTTTCCCTATCTGCAGGGAGCTTCGTACCATCCTGGGCAGAGTTGTTCAACTGGTCCAGTGTTTGTAGATGCCATAGAAGACGCCCATGGCGGAAACCCGGCCGTTCCAGCTCGGCGAGGTCATGTTGGCGCTCTATGGACATCTCCGGGACCTCCCCTTGTTTCACCGCCTCCCGGTACCGCTCGAAACTTTCCTTACCTTCCCAGACACGAAATTCCAAGATAGCATCCAAGTCGGCGGTGTATGGTTGGGGATGTCCCAGGACCTCAGCAAGGCGGTTTCGTTGGGCGTAAGCACTTGCCCAAACGAGACAATTCAATAACGCTTTCTCTTTCTGCTCCGCCGCGACTTTCGCTGCTTGCTCTTTGTCGTTCTCTGCTGCAGCTGCCCAAAATACAGACCGCAGCTTAAGAACCCACTCGACCTCCTTCGTCTTCAGGGCCGAAAATCCGAAGTAAAATTTCCTAGCAACGGCAAGCGTCTGGAAAAGGTAGGCGATGTCCTCAGGGGCTGTTGGCCAGCCCTTGCCCCACGGCTCTAATGGCGGGTCGGGCGGAACACACTTGAGGCCACCCCGCTTCTTCAGGTCGGCGATTATCTTCCAAACTTTGCTCACACCCGGCGTCCGGTCACCAAACTCCAGTTTCGCAAATTTGCGGACCAAGGGTGCGTTTATGGATTTGCGAAACTCTCCCGCCCAGATTTCTTCGATCCGTTTAACTATGAGAGGGCCAGTTGGCTTTCGACCCATCTACCTGTCCTTTCCGTTTATCGGTTTATCCGAATATATATATAGAAACATTCTTAATATGCGGAAACTCACGCCTATCCATAGACCAGAATAGGGTTGCGTATATATATATTTAGCCCACAATAGTATAGAGATAGACCAGAAGTCAAGGAAGAGCAAAGGAGGAGCATATGACGACAGCGACGACACCAGGAGACACCGCCGCTACGCTAACGGTCGAGGAGGCCGCAACTCTTTTGGGAGTGGGTCGCGTCACTGTGTATGAGGCGATCCGGCGCGGGGAGATGCCAGCCATCAGGCTTGGAAAACGTATTTTGGTGCCGCGCGCCGCCCTTCAACGCATGCTGGAGGAGGGGAACCAGCCCCCTGCCGAGGCGGCAGGATAAAGCAGAACGAAGAGAGAAGGCGGGGAGAGTCGGTAGACCGGATTGGTGTGCCCTGGTCCTGCATCGCGGACGTCTGGAATCACCTTACGGTCCTAGGAGGTTCGCGCACGCCCTGAGGCTTTTCAGGCTTTGAGACAACAAGGGCTGCCAGGGCAGTGGGGCAGCTGAAAACACCCCAGTAAACAAGAATGCCCGCCGCGATGAACGGCGGGCCGATGCCAAAGGTAGAAGACGTGGAGACTTCTTAATGACAAATGATAGACAGCCTGGCCATATACGTCAACAGTCCGTAACGCCTGCCCAACGCTTCACCCCAGACCGGCCCTGCCCCATCTGCCAGGGCTACGATAAAGCGCCCCGAGGCCGCGGGGTCCGCTGCTACGGCTTCCTGTCAGAGGATGGAGAGTGGGCAAACTGCACGAGCACCGACGCCGCCGGCACGTTACCGGTCAACCCCAGCTCCGAGACTTACGCCCACCACCTCACCGGGTCCTGTAAATGCGGGACCCGCCATGATCCCTGGCCTGACGCACCTGCGCCAAAGGCCGCCAAGGCCCCTCGTGGGGAGGTGGAGGCGGTGTACGACTACCAGGACGAAAACGGAACCCTCCTCTTCCAAGCGCTGCGGTTGCGGCTCCCGGACGGAGGCAAGAGCTTCAGTCAGCGTCGGCCGGATGGCCAGGGCGGCTGGATTTGGCGACTAAGCAACGTGCGCCGTGTCCTCTACCGCCTTCCTGAGCTGGTGGAGGCGCCGTTGGAAGAGACCATCTGGGTGGTGGAAGGAGAGAAGGACGCAAATCGGCTCTGTACCCTGGGAGCGGTGGCCACCACCAACCCCCAGGGCGCGCTCAAATGGCGGGGGGAATACTCAGAGATGCTCCGCGACCGCCATGTGGTGATCATCCCGGACAACGACCCGCCCAGCCTGAAGAAGCCGACAGAGCATTACAAAGGTCAGAAACACGCCATGCTGGTGGCCAAGAGCGTCTACCCCTTCGCCGCCAGCGTGAAGGTGCTGGAGCTGCCCGGGCTGCCCTCCAAGGGCGACGTCAGCGATTGGCTGGACGCCGGCGGGACGCTGGAGCAGCTGCACGACCTGGCCGCAGCCCAGCCACTCCACACACCTGATACGCCTTACTCGCCCGCCGGCAGCAACGGGGCCGGCACCCTCGAAGAGCTGGAAGCCACCCAGATAATCTGGCTGGAGAGTAAGTACCGGCCGGTCTCCCGGAAGTTCATCCAGGAAGGACTGCTGCGCAACGGCTACTTCATCTCCGCCGAAGGCCGGCTCTACTATTTCCACGATGCCACTAAGGCTGTTTGTGAGCTGGACAGCTTTGACATGAAGGTCCTGCTAAATGAGACCTATCAGCTCAATGACACCGAGACATTCTATAAATTCCTCCTATCGGACATGAAAGTGGAGGCGTACACGCGAGGCCGGGCGGTTCGGGTATCATCCTTCGCCCACTACGCCCCGGATGAGGACCTGCTTTACCTGAGCCTGAGCCAGGGCTCCATGCTGCGGCTGGACGGCCGAGAGATCCAGGTGGTGGACAACGGCAGCGAGGGTGTCCTCTTTACCCAAAGCCACCAGGAGGCCTGGACGTTCGTGCCGGACCCCAATATACGGCTCATTGGTGGCATGCTGATGCGGCCCATGCCCTTCACCAGCGATCCCACCTCTCCACACACCCCTGAGGAACAGCAAATGCTCCTCCTAATTTGGATGCTCTCCATAGCCTTTGAAACGATGCAACCGACCAAACCTTTGGCCCTTGCCCTGGGGCCGGCCGGCTCCGGGAAGAGCTCAATGTTTCGGCGCATAGGCCGGATGCTCTACGGCCCATCTTTTGAGGTGGAGGGGATCCGGAAGGACGGGGAGGACGACTTCTTTGTCGCCACCACCAACAGCGCTTTCGTAGCCTTCGATAATGTAGACCGGTACGTGCCCTGGTTGGAGGACGCGCTGGCCACTTCCGCCACCGGTACGCGCATCACCAAAAAGGTGCTCTATACCACGAACCAGGCGATCAGCTTTGTGCCCCGGGCCTTTATCGCTCTAACGGCACGGACCCCCCACTTCCGGCGCGATGACGTGTCGGAGCGGATGCTGCCGTTCCGCCTGGACAGGCTCACCGCGAAGCGGCCCGAATATGATCTGCTGAAGGAAGTGGTGGAGAAGAGGAACCTTCTCATGTCGGAGTACGCCTATCTGCTCAATAAGGCGTTAGCTGTTAAGGAGACGCCCAAGTGGGATATGGGGCTTAGGCTGGCTGACTTCGGCCAGGTGGCCCTCCGCATCGGCGCCAGCTGGGGGAGGGTGGATGAGACCATTCGGATCCTAGAAGGGCTCCAAACCTCCCAGAAGAAGTTTGCGACGGAGGAAAGTGACCTTGTGATGCTGCTAGCTCCGTGGACTGAAGCGGCCTCCCGGGCCGGCTCATTGGATGTAGCGACACCGAATGATGGGCGCTGGATAAGCACCGAGGCTCTGTACTCCGAGCTAAAGGTGATGGCGGAGCAACATGGGTACAAATGGGACTTCAAAAACCCCATCGCCCTGGGCAAGAACCTGGACAGCATGCGAGAGGCCCTAGGGGTGCAGTTTGAGGTTGGTTACAAACGTGCTCGGAAGGGGAGCCTTTGGCAATTCTCACGAAAGCACGTGGCCGACAAGGAGTCAAAGGAGTCAAATAAACCGGTATTTCACGCCTGAGATGTGCATCCCCTGTGGTGCAGAGAGAGACCCAATACAGGAAATCTGTTGTTAAAAATAATTCTAAATAATCTTTTCCCGGAAATACCTGCCACACCTGCCACCTGCCACCATCCACGCCTGAGCGATCGGGCCACCACGCCTGATATAGAGGTGGCAAGTGTGTGAAGGGTGTGTGACAGGTGGGATCAATTCGAACCCATCGGGGTGTGTGACAGGTGAAGGGTTGCAAAACAACCTGCAACACACCTGCCACAAGCTAATTCTTGGTTTTCTCGTGCCTAGTGTTGCAGGTTGCAGGTTAACCCTACTAAAAAATTGATTTCTCTTTCGAGAATCAACTAATGAGTCAATCCGGATAGCAACTGACGGTAGCGAAAGGGGACCGATGGACACGATTTGGAATATGGTCGCAGGCTTAACCTTGGTGCTCGCCGGCTGCTACATGGTTTACATCCTGGCGAGAGGACGTTAGATGCCCCGCGGCGGAGCAGCCATGGGCGGATCCGGACGCTCACAGGCGCCCCGGTCGCCATTGTCCGGCGGCAGCCCGTTCAATTCTGGAGGTACGGGACGGCGCAAGCGCGGCCGACCCAAAACAGAGTACGTCGACGAAGGAGGCAACGTCTGGATCTGGAGACGGCCTTCGGGACCGTGGCGGGAAGCCTCACGAAGCCGCCCTCTGCCCGGCCCGACGAAGCTCGAAAAAGCTCAGGGTTGGCATGCCGGCAAGGGCGGTAGAAGGTGGCGCGTCTCCTGCAGGTGGCGATCGCGGTTCTGCCCCACGTGTTCGCTGCCCCGCAGCCCGTGGAAGGAGTTCCGGCTCGAAGTCTGTGGACGCCGGTTTGATGGCCGTGGTTGGTGGGTGCGAAGTAAGAATATACCGCGGCCTTCCTACAAAACCCCGGCATGGCCGGTAGGTCGCGGGTGCCCCGAAGATCTCTGCCAATGTGTTCATTCGACCCTGGGACCGACGAAAGGCCAGCCGGGAAAGAGGCTGGGAAGAGGACCGGTGCCCGGAAGAGTCCCCCATACTAATTTATAAGTAACAAAGGTTGGGGGAGAGTTTCTGGCCCGGGAGCTAGTGCGGAGGGCAGCGGAGTCCGAGCATAACGGCTCGTAGAAGTCTAGGCCGTCTTAGGAGCACAAAAGGAGGCAATCGTGTGGGCAAAGCCGAAGGCGCAAGCGGTCGTAGGATTTCAATTCCTACAATGGAACGATGACCTGACCCCCAAGGAATAGTCCAGTTGATATGAGAGACTGGGCAAGAAAGGGGGCAGAGAATGCCAAGGAAACAGCGCAGTGTTGAGGAGATCATAGGGAAGCTTCGGGAAGCGGAGGTGGCCTTAGCGCAAGGGGAGACATTAGGTCAGGCTTGCCGGCGCATAGGTGTATCGGACCACACGTTTTATCGTTGGCGGCGGGAGTACGGCGGACTTAAAGTGGACCAGGCGAAGCGATTGCGTGATATGGAACGGGAGAACGCCCGTCTCAGGCGTGCGGTGGCCGACCTGACGGTAGATAACCAGATCCTGAAGGAGGCAGCACGGGGAAACTTCTGAGCCCGGCCCGCCGAAGGCGATGCGTGGAATTGGTACAGGAGTGGTATGGCATCTCCGAACGGCGCGCCTGCCGGGCGCTTTCGCAACCCCGGGCTACACAGAGGTACTCTGTAACAATAGCCGATGACGAGGAGGCCCTCACGAGGGCGTTGGTGCAGTTGGCCAGCCGGTACGGACGTTATGGGTACCGCCGGGTGAGTGCCCTGCTGCGACGTGATGGGTGGCGAGTGAACCACAAGCGGGTGGAGCGGATCTGGCGGCTGGAAGGGCTCAAGGTCCCGGCCAAGCAGCCCAAGCGGGGACGGCTCTGGTTTACCGACGGCTCCTGTGTGCGCCTCAGGCCACAACGACAGAACCACGTGTGGGCCTACGACTTTGTGGCTCTTCGTACCCGTGATGGCAGACCTGTTCGTCTCCTCACGGTGGTGGATGAGTATACCAGGGAATGTCTGGCCATCGAGGTTGGGCGTTCGTTACGCTCACCCCACATCATTGAGTGCCTGGGAAACCTCATGGTGGAGCACGGTGTGCCGGAGCATCTCCGTTCAGATAACGGCCCTGAGTTCACTGCCAGGGCTGTCCGTTCATGGCTACAGAGAGTGGGGGTTCAGACCCTCTTCATCACACCAGGGAGCCCGTGGGAGAACGGATACGTGGAGAGCTTCAATGGCAAGCTGCGGGATGAGCTCTTGGATCGGGAGGTCTTCGATACTCTCTGGGAGGTGCAGGTCCTCACGGAGCAATGGCGACACGAATACAACCATGTGCGCCCTCACAGCGCCTTGAACTACCGACCACCTGCTCCCGAGGCCGCAAGGCCCACCTTCTCAGTTCCAGGGGCTACCAGTGTCTCATAACCTGTGGTACAACTATCGGGGGCAGGTCATCCTCAGGTGTGTACTTGCGACGTGTAACGTTTCTGGTCCGTCGGACCACCTGCCTCGCGTTCTCGTCGGCTTGATCGTAGCTTCGACTGACTTCCTGCATCCTGGCTCCTTTCACTTCCGTGAATCTACTCTCCTACCTGAGCCAGGACAATCGCCTTAATTGTCGCTTCTCAATTCCCCATCAGCTGTCCCAAATGTGCTGACGATACACACTGGTGAGACTGCCCCACGAAATGGAGGAAACCTCCATTTGCAACTACACATTGGGGGAGGGAATGTTCCTGAACCTGTACCTCAGCCTGGGCGACGAAGCGTTCCGGCAGGGATTCGCGAACCTGTACCTGCAATTGCGGGATGGAACTCTCAGAGACCAGTGCGCAGGCATAGACCGGAGTGCTTGCCACATCAAAGCGGCCTTCGTGACCGGCGCCACCCCGGAGAACGCTGCCATCGCTGAGGCGGTCATCACCCGAAGGTATTACGGCGCCTCGCCCCGAGGCCATCGTACTTCACTTCTGTGCAGGATCGGTCTCGCGCCTGCCGCACCCGCCAAGACAGCCTTCCGGTCTTCACACCGGGGCGTCATGGAGCTGGTCAGAAATGATCTGGCCGTGTTCACGGCCAAAAACGGCCGAACGGTCGAGTTCATACCCTGGCCGTCGGATGTCGAATGGGCTCCGTCCTATTGGTCAATATGGACATTCGCTGCGTGATATGATGCAATTCTTCCGCCGCCACGTGCCGTGGCACCCCTACCGCGAGCCGCCATCGGGCATGATCGCATCGATAACGTTTCTAGTAGGCATCGTCGCCACAACCGCGATATATCTGGCCCTTTGGGTCGGCTTGTCAGCCCTCCCGGACCCTGGCTGGGCGGCGATACCACTGACTTGTGTGTTGATCGCGATCATCCCTTTCTGCACAGGACTCCTGTCGCCCTCATTAGTAGCGATCGTCATCCCATTGGTCGGACAGGTCACCGGGACGCTCATCTTCTTTTCGACGCCGTGGTTCGGCGGCTGCTGCTTCAGCAACTTGGTGTACGATAGTCTAATGCCTCTGTTCGTCTACTTCGTCGGGGGGCCGCTGTTCTTCGTCTACCTTCCGTTCGCCGTCGGCAGGGCACTCCGCTGACCTAAACAGAGGGCGACCCTGTTAAATCAAATACGGCATGCGGCAAACGGCGCAGTCCCAACCGTAGGCCCTTTATAGTCATTGGTGGCGGGCTAGAGCTAAGCATAGGAGAGCAACGAGCACTAAAATAGCAAAGAGGGTTTGGGAAGGAGGATATCCAACCTAGTATGAACGTCACCAAACGACTACTTGGAAAGTCTTTAGTTCTTGTAGGAGGTTTGGCGTTCATAGACTTGGTCCTCTCAATCGTCCGCAGGAGAGAATATCAAGAGCCGATACTTGATCTAGTCCTCCGCGGCGATCTTGACACTTCCGGAAGTGATCCCGTCCTGTTCAACCTGTGGTTGTGGGTGTGTCCGGGGAATGGTCAACCAGCGTTCTGTGACTCTTTGGGGTGGTTCTTCCTTCTGCTCGGCGTACTAGCAGTTGGCACCTGTCTGATCATCGCTCTAGCTCGGGGCCTCGCCTCTACCGAAGACGGGTCTGGAGGCGGCAAGAATCGTCGGCTCTGGTTCCACAATCTGGCCTTCTACGCCTCCGCCGTTGTCGCCGTCGGCTACTGTTGGACCTTGATTCATTTCTTTATAGGCCCTGACTACGCCTTGATGGAGCGCTTTCATAGGTTGAGGCGTACTATCAAGTAGGAGAACCCTGGAACGGTCACGTCGCGTGGTGTAAGAGCGTCACCCTCGCGGATTGGTCAGGGGTTGCCCCTGCGGGCAGCAACATCTGGTCCTCCATGCGGTCTGGGGCCTGCACAGGCAATACAGGTGCAGTGAGGTAGCGCCGACCGACCTGCCACTCGTCGTGTTGCTCGGCCAACACGGCGCCGAGGAACCTGAGTATGGCAGGGCGGTTGGGGAAGATGCCCACCACGTCGGTCCACCATTTCATAGCTAATTCCAGCTCTTTGGGCGGTAGACAGAACTCCAGATGGACGGCCCATTCTACGCGGTATTGAAATCGTTAGCGGCATAGTGCCACGCCCCGATGGATTTCCCTCAATTGGGGCATTCAGGAGTAGTCTCTAGTTTGGTGGGAGTAATGGACGGACCTGTTTCTCCCGAACCTCCCTGAGCGCGTAGTCCTTTAGTCGGTCAACGGCTGGGACATGAACCACCCCTGAGAATCTTTCGCTGTTGTCGTCCCCGATGCGGATGAGTTCTTCGGCGGCGAGTGTTGAGATGCCGCCCGCGACGGCCGAGCGCGACATGACTGTAAGGCGGACAATGTCTCGCTGCCGCAAAGTGACCTCGCGCTCGCGACCGTGATCCTCTCCATCGAGGGCGAGCCGGGAGATCAGAGCGGCTGCAACCCTCGGTGCCGGACTCCCGTTGGTAGCGAGAGAGATCCAGTAGTAGCGCGCCATACGCCTCAGCAACACAAGATACATTTTGGCGTGTATCTGAGGGATTCTTTCGACGGCGAGTCTCATCGTGGCGACGGGGATGGCCACAACGGTCGTCTGCGTTGCGGCGGAATAGGAGGCCACCCAACGCTCCGCATCCATCATGAACTCGTGATCCCCTATGAGGAAGGGGGACGACAGCTCCGAGTAGGGATACTGCCAGGGCACGATCATGCCATGTTGAACGAAGTACAGGTGCGTGAACGGCTCTCCCGACTGGATGAGTGCTACATCAGCCGAGGGCTCAACAAATAGCATCTCCAGTGGTTCCTGGTCTGTGGAGAGCACGCTCTCAAGCTCGCCAGCATCGACGGAGTCAAAAACCTGACACCGAGCTAGCGCCTGGGCGAAACCGGCGATTTCAATGGCCATTACGGTTCACATCCAATCATGCTGCCTCTATACTAGCACACAGGAGAGCAAAAGAAAAGGATTGGTACAGCCATTGACTTTGTAGTTATGAAGACATATACTAGTGCAATAGCGACACGGAGCGAGATCGGTCGCGCTCTATGGGCAGGAACAAATGATTAATGGGGTTCCGAGGAATGTGAAGAACGGCTCCAGCCGCGTTTCCCCGCGCGGTCCGGTCTTCCTGTCATACCGACACAGCGATGGCGCTGATCTCGCAATTGCCTTGGCTTGGGCACTGAGGTCTGCAGGGGTTCCCGTATGGCTCGACCGGAGTGATCTACCTCCCGGTGATACGGAGCGTCGGCTGGAAGAGGCAATGCAGTCCGGGCTATCGGGCGCGGTACTGATCGTGACCCCTGACATCGGAGCATCAAGTGTCGTAAAGGACATCGAACTTCCACAATTGCTCGGCCTGGAGGCAGATGGAGCGTTCACACTGTCGATTGCGTCGACCATCGTGGCCGAAGCTGGAGGCCTGGACTATTCCGCGCCCGACCGCCTTCTGTCTCGGACTGTGCCAACATTAAAGGGACTGCGCCAGGACTCGGCCTTGACTTCGAGGGACATCGCCGACATCGCGCGCAGTCACTGCCGTCAAAGGATGGAGGCGCTCCGGGAGGGAATCGAGTCGGCTGGACAAGTCATCGATATCAATCTGCAAACTCGCATCATTCCGTCGGCCATTGGCCCGTACGGAGACTTGGTCGTGCGCTTGCGGCCTCCCATGCCTGATGATCGCCGCCCGCATCGGCAGGGCCTTGAAGACCTTCGGCTATTCCTCGGTGATCTCCCTCACCTACTGGAGATTGCGGGTGCGAGGCACGCAAGGGTCAGTGGAGGAGCGCATCTGTCGGTTGCATTCGCCCTCGGCGCCGCGCTGCCCACAACCCTCCTTGGGGATGTGGACGCAGTAGACACCGCAGGGCATACGTGGACATTCTCAGATAATGCTCCGGCTCCAGTAGCGTCGACACGACTTTTGGAGGTCACGGATCGCTCCCCTCACGAGGCGCGCAAAGGCGGAGCAATCGTCTACGTCGATCTGTGTCAATGGCGGAGGCATGTTGGGCCACTGGGGCGGAGTAAAGCTGTACCACCTGGTGTGTTCATGTTCAGCGAAAAAGTCCGAGCTAACTGGCCAGCATAAATGTCCGCACCACTTGTTGAGGGAAATGGCCTGCTTACGGGTGGGTCAGCAGAGGACAGGCAGGAAGGTCTTGATGCTACCTATTCTTCGTGAGGCTTGTCTTGAGTTTGGGAGGCAACTCCCTCTCTGCTACGCTTGAGCCGGTAGCTCTCGCCGTTCATCTCCAGGATGTGGACGTGGTGGGTGAGGCGGTCCAGCAGGGCCCCGGTGAGCCTCTCCGACCCGAAGACCTCGGTCCACTCGTCGAAGGGAAGGTTGGTGGTCACCAGGATTGAGCCCCGCTCGTAGCGCTGGCTGAAGACCTCGAAGAGCAGTTCCGCCCCGGTGGGTGACAGGGGCACGAAGCCCAGTTCGTCGATGATCAGCAGGCTGAGGCGGGAAAGTTGTCTCTGGAGGCTGAGCAGACGTCTTTCATCCCGGGCCTCCATCAACTCGTGGACCAGGGCGGCGGCGGTGGTGAAGCCCACGGACATCCCTTTCTGGCAGGCGGCCAGGCCCAGTCCCAGGGCCACGTGGGTCTTGCCGGTGCCGCTGTTGCCGACGGCGATGACGTTCTCCCGGTTTTGGACGTATTCGCAGCGGGCCAACTCCATCACCAGCGCCTTGTTCACCGACGGGATGGCCGTAAAGTCGAAGGTGTCGAAGGTCTTGACGGCAGGGAAGCGGGCGGACCGGATCCGCCGCTCCACCATGCGCTGGTGGCGGTCGATGAGTTCCAGTTCGGCGAGCCTGAGCAGGTACCCCGGGTGGTCCACTCCCTCGGCGGCGCACTGGGCCGCCATCTTCCCGTATTCCCGGAAGAAGCTGGGCAGCTTCAGTTCCTTCAGATGGTGTTCCAGCAGCAGCGTGGACCGGCTGTTCATGCCGCCCTCCCCGACAGCAATGTCATGTACTCCCCGGCGGAAGTGATACTGACCCGCACCTGGGGCAAGTAGGGATAGAGTTCCAGGTCGAGGCGGGGCGGCCGGCCCTCCAGCCGGCAGAGCACCAGATGCTTCACCGCGTCGAAGCTCAAAGCCCCCAACCGGATGGCATCCCGAACCGCGGCGTGGACCTCCCCAGGCGAAAAATGCTCGAATAGCCGCAGTACCTGGACGAACTCCCGCTTGCCCCTTCGTCCCATGCGGGACTCCAGCAACCGGCGCAGCGTGGCAAACTCCTCGGGAAGGTCCCATCCCTGCAGGGGAGCGGCCTGGTCCAGGGCCGCCGTCTTCTGCTCCAGCAGGGGCAGGTAGTGGACGGGGTCGAACACAAAATCATCCCGCTGGTAGGAGCGGTGATGGCGGGCGATGACCTCGGACCCGCAACTGATGACCACCCGGTCCACGTAGCCTTTTACCAGAACGTCCCGGTGCCCGTAGGCCACCGGGGCCGAGTAATCGTTGGTCCTGTACCTCACCAGCGACAGCGAACTCACCCGGCCTGCCTGCTTCTCGCAGGCGTCGTAGGCCACCGCCGGCAGAGGCAGCAGGGCCTCCAGGTCCCGTTCCATCCGCTGGCCTATGCTCTCTGAGTGGCCCCTCAACCTGGCATCCATTCGCGCCAGGCAGCGACGCTCCAGGTGGGCGTTCAGCGCCTCAAAGCTCTCGAAGGACGGGACCGGCACCAGGAAGTTGCGCCGCATATAGCCGACCATCCCCTCGACCTTCCCCTTGTCGTTGCCCTTGCCGGGACGGCCGAACCGGTCCGAGAACAGGTAGTGGGACTGGAGTTCCGTGAAGGCCCGGGTGCGTTTACGGCGTCCATCCCCCAGTATCCTGGCCACCGCCAGCTTGGTGTTGTCGTACAGGATGCTCTGCGGCACTCCGCCCAGGAATGCGAAGGCCGAGACATGGCCGTCCAGGAAGGCCTCGGTGGTCTCGGCCGGGTAAGCCTTGACGAAGCATCCGTCGCTATGGGGCAGGTCCAGGACGAAGCAGTGGGCTTTCTGTTCCACCCCGCCAATGATCACCAGGGCCTCGCCAAAGTCGCACTGGGCGTGGCCCGGCGGATGAGACAGAGGGACGAACATCTCCTGCGACCGGCGGCGGTGCTCCCTTACGTAGTCCTTGACTATGGTGTACTGGCCGCCGAACCCATGCTCGTCCCTGAGCCGCTGGAAGATCCGCTGGGCTGTGTGGCGCTGCTTCCTGGGACGCTTGAGGTCGTCTACCAGGATTTGGTCGATGACGGCGGTGAAGGGCTCCAGCTTAGGACGCCGGGGCGGAGTCTGTCGCCGGTAGCCCGGCGGCGCTGAGTAGGCCAGAATCTTGCGCACCGTGTCCCGGTGCAACCCGAACACCCGGGAGACCTCCCGGATGCTCATCCCATCCACCATCACCGCCCGTCGGATCCGTAGATACACGTCCACCTGGTACATCCATCCCACCACCCATAAGCACGACTTCGAACCTATGGATGGCAGAGGACGGTACATTTTTCAACCGCCACAATGTCAGGCGGTCAATCCGTCCAGGTGGTCCACTTTAGCTCCGCCTTTTACACTCCAAACACCTCCCTCACGTGCCCCACACACTGGCGACGACGAGAAGGGCTTAGAAGTTTCCCTCCGCTGCCTCTCGCAGTATCTGATTGTCCAACGTCAGATCAGATACTGCCCTCCTCAGACGGCCGTTCTCCGTCTCCAGTCGCTTCAACCGTCTGGCTTGGTCGATCCTCAGTCCCCCGTACTCGGTGCGCCACCGGTAGAAGGTCTGCTGGGTCACCCCTATCTGACGAGAGGCTTCAGCGATCGTGCTACCTGCCGATATAGCCACCTCCGCCTCTCTGAGCTTGTTGATCACCTGCTCTGTCGTATGCTTCCTCCTGGCCATCTTTACCCCCTTTCTTTTCAGGCCCAGGTCTAACATTACACCTGGACCAGTTCTTGGGGGGCAGGTCAGTATCTCACCCTCGGTCTATCGGTACAAGTCGAAGCAGGGTGATGATGCTGCCCTGCGTCGCAGAATGCGTGAGCTGGCATGGGAGAGGAAGCGCTTTGGCAGTCCCAGGTTGCACATCATGCTGAAGAGAGAAGGCCTGGTGATCAATCACAAGCGTACAGAGCGCATCTACAGTGAAGAGGGGCTTGCGCTCAGGAAGAAGAGGAGGCGCAAAGGGGCGGCAGGGGTCCGGGAGACCATTCCATCTCCTGTACGTCCTAATCAGAGGTGGTCCATGGATTTTGTCTCTGATAGCACTGTGACCGGTCGGCGCTTCCGGGCATTGGCCATATTGGACGACTATTCACGGGAGTGCCCAGCCATCGAGGTAGATACCTCTCTGGGAGGCGCCAGAGTGGTGGGAGTCCTGGAGAGACTGGAAGAGACACGGGGACTACCTGAGGTGATCACTGTGGACAACGGCCCGGAGTTCGCAGGCAAGGCCATGGATGAGTGGGCCTGTCGGAGGGGCATCAAGTTAAGCTTTATACGTCCTGGCAAGCCGGTAGAGAACGCCTTTGCTGAGAGCTTCAACGGCCGACTACGCGACGAATGCTTGAACATCAACTGGTTCATGAGTGTAAGGCATGCCAGGGAGATCATAGAGAGCTGGCGGCAGGACTACAACGAGGTCAGGCCCCACAGTTCCCTGAAGGGTAAAACGCCCAAAGAGTTTGCTGGCTCTATGGCTGGACTCTACTAGCCAATGATACTAACTTCGGGGTAAGGTCATCCAAACCCATGCCCCATTAGGAGATTCCGGGTCACAGAAGAGAGCTGTGGATGCTGGAATGGCCGTGCATGGCTGGTAACCAAGTGATGCGGCAAGAGGAGGCCTTATCATGAAAGTCGCCCGAATGGCAGTAGCCGGAACTCTGATTCTCGCTCTTGGTGCTGTTGCCTGGATGGGAGTCGCGCAGTTGGTTGGGAGCGGCCCAGCTACCGCCGCTGAGCTCGTAGCCTCCGTAGAGGAGAACAAACAATCATTGTTGGACGGCATAAGTGAAGGCCAGCCTCTCTATTTCAAAGTGGAGAAATACAAGAGGAACAGGCTAGGTCCCAGCGATTATCCTGATAGGGTCATAGATGAGACATGGCTGAGAGCAGGCGAAAATGGATCACTTGAAACAGGCGTTGCCACAATGCGCAACCTTGAAGGTGAGATGCTGGGGTACACACGGCTCAACGAAGGAACCTTGGAATTTACTGATGTCGCGACAGGGATGACATTTGATATCAACGTGGGCCACTGGGATAGTCTGGAGAGTTCGGTGAGCGAAGTTTGGGATCGCCTACTGACGATCCAGAGTTCGGGCGTTGATTTCAAGGGGCGGGGGACGCTTAGCCAAAGGGAGAGCCTAATATACGAGTGGCGACCCACACCTCAGGGAAGCCCGGATGGCGGTACACAGCCATCAATATTAAGAAGGATAGAACTGGTGGAAGACGCTCCACTATTTTTCAAGGAATCTGTTTATGAAATTGACGACCAGGAAATAAGCACTATCTTGGAAGAGACCACTGTGGTTGAATTCAGATTGCTTCCAGAAGGAAGCACGGTCCCTAGCTTAGCAAACGACGGAACTTAGGAATTGAGGCTGACCGAGTTGGTCACGCGGCCGTATGCCTCCGGCGGTGGCCCGTCGACGTCCTTCAGACATTTCTTGGATTCGGGGAGTCGCACCACTGCCCAAAGTGTTTACTGTATTTCATGAAAACCCTAAGCGACGCTTTGAAACCCCCTACTTTCGCCACAGCCCCAGGGTGAGGATGCGGCGGACCCACCTGAGCAGCTCCCGCCAGGTCCGCTCCCTTTGGATGTCCACCAGCGCCCTTCTCCGCCATCTCAGGTGGCCCTCCCGCTCCGAGGGGTGAATGGGAGATGTCGCCGGGGGCAGGGTCAGCTTGTACTCCCCGATCATGGCGATCTCCAGCTCCATGATCCGTTCCCTCCTCTTGGCCTGGGCCAGCTTGGTGCCCTCCTCACGCACCCGCCACAGAGGGGCTTACGCTCAGGAAGAAGAGGAGGCGCAAAGGGGCGGCAGGGGTCCGGGAGACCATTCCATCTCCTGTACGTCCTAATCAGAGGTGGTCCATGGATTTTGTCTCTGATAGCACTGTGACCGGTCGGCGCTTCCGGGCATTGGCCATATTGGACGACTATTCACGGGAGTGCCCAGCCATCGAGGTAGATACCTCTCTGGGAGGCGCCAGAGTGGTGGGAGTCCTGGAGAGACTGGAAGAGACACGGGGACTACCTGAGGTGATCACTGTGGACAACGGCCCGGAGTTCGCAGGCAAGGCCATGGATGAGTGGGCCTGTCGGAGGGGCATCAAGTTAAGCTTTATACGTCCTGGCAAGCCGGTAGAGAACGCCTTTGCTGAGAGCTTCAACGGCCGACTACGCGACGAATGCTTGAACATCAACTGGTTCATGAGTGTAAGGCATGCCAGGGAGATCATAGAGAGCTGGCGGCAGGACTACAACGAGGTCAAGCCCCACAGTTCCCTGAAGGGTAAAACGCCCAAAGAGTTTGCTGGCTCTATGGCTGGACTCTACTAGCCAATGATACTAACTTCGGAGTAAGGTCATGAGGACCACGTCCTCGACGACTTCAATCTTCCTACCTGCGACTGGGACCTCCACAGCACTAACGTAAAACCTACTGGCATGACGTGGGTCAACGGCTACTTCTACGTGACGGACAACCAGGGCCGTAAGGTCTACGTCTACGGTGCTAATGGTACCTACCAATCAGACCTCGATTTTAACCTCATCAGAAGCAACAACACCCCATATGGCCCAACCTGGGACGGAACATACTTCTACGTGGTGGACCTTTTCGACGAAGAAGTCTACGTCTACAATGCTGACGGCAACGAACAATCTTCCCGCCGTGTCGGCCTTGCCACCGTCGACGGTCGCCCCAACGGCATAACCTCGGATGGGACCTATGTCTATGTGGCGGACAACGGGTCCGATAAAGTTAGGGTCTACGATCCTGCGGCTAGTACCCACTTGGTGTCAGGCCGAGGTTTCAACCTTGCCAGCGGCAACATCTACCCCGTTGGCATCACCTGGGATGGGACATACTTCTACGTGGTGGACTACACCGATCTCAAGGTCTATGTCTACGACCGTGACGGGAACCACGTAGATTAGTCTACACCGATGACGACCATAGAAGAGCGGATAGCGGCCTTGGAGCAGCTCTTTCATCGGGGGCTGGAGGAGCACGAGGACATTGCCGCCACGCTGGAGAAGCTGACGGCCCAGGTCTCTAAGCTGAGGTCTACCTGGCCAACGGCGACGACGGCCACGTCACCGCTTTGGCTCTCCAACTCGTGCAGCGTCCGTAGCTCGGCGCGGCATTGTGGTCACCAGGTTGCGAAGAAGTAGGGGATGAAGGGGCCTGTCGCCAAGAAGGTCTGACAGGGTCAGTACCTCTCCATCGACAGTTGTCAACTCATACTCAGGCGCCAGCTTCCCGATTTCCGATTTCCGATCCAGCCGTTGTTGTAAGGCCAGAGTCCGAGTCGGTGAGCGGCGGTGTAGGCTCATTGCAACCATAGGCGGACGGGGATGCTAAACAAGCGCGCTGGACATAAGCAGACCGGCTCTCACTACAGGGTTGATCTTCGACTTGGGCAAGGGGCGGAAGTGTGGGCTACCATAGGGCTCCCAAAGCCGAGGGAGAGCCGGCTGGGGACATGAGTGTGGGGAGTTCTAGGCTTCTGGCCCCCTTCGTGTTGGTCTATTCATAACTAGTTGCCCATTCAGCGTCCCCCTTGGGATATTGCTCGGCCCGCCCTCAGATTATCAGTGGGTAGTTTAAGGTTTAGCGTCTGTGTTTGAGGCCAACCCACACTGAAAGAGGGGCGTGGGAACTCAGGACGACTCCGCTTCCATAAGGGAAAGCCTAGCCTCATCATCTCAGGCTGTGCCCAGGTCTACTCCCCGCGAGAACCGCAGTTTTTGGTGTCGATTGAGAAATGGGGATGGTGTAGCGCATAAGGGCGTTGCCTGGCATGACCACGATCTCCTTGACGAAGCTCTCGATGAAGGCCCTGCGCTCGGTCAACTCGCTCTCGTTCAGGAACTCGCTCATGTCCTGGGCGTAGGCCGTGATGGTCTGCACGTCGTCCAGGACCTCCCTGCGCTGGGAGAGGATTGCTCTCGCTTCCTGAGCCGAAGACTCAAGGCGGCCCTGCCGCTCCCGGTGGTCGCGGATGCGCGGGGTAACGTCGGCCATATCGAGCTCGGTGGTCTCGACGAGGTTGTAGAGCCGGTCCAACCTGCGCCTTACGTCTGCAAGCTCCGAGTCGATGGTCTCAAGCCTCTTGCGCTGCTCGCTGGCCACGCCATCCATCTCCTCGTCCACCACCTTCACCAGGGCGCGGATGCTGCTCTCGGTGAGGATGTTGGAGCGAATCTTCCCCACGACCAGCTCCTCGAAGTTCCGGGCGTTGAGCCTGGGGGAATCGCAGGCGCCGCTGCCGCGCTTCATGATCGACTGGCAGACGTAGTAGGAGAACTGGCCGCTCTTGGAGTCCTGGCCTGAGAGCGCCCTGTTGCAGGTCTTGCACTTGACCAGTCCGCTGAGCAGGTAGGAGCTTCCCACCCTTCAGGGGTGGCTGACCTTGGGTGCGCGGGAGCGCATCAGCTTGTTGACGCGGCGGAACTGGGCCTTGGAGATGATGCCTGGGAACGCTTTGTCTACGCGCACCGGCTCGGCATTGTCCTTTGCTTTCGCGCCCCAGACCAGAGCGCCAGTGTAGACCTCGTTCTTGAGGACGGCGTGGACGCTGGTCTTGCCCCAGAGCTTTCCTGCGGGGCTGGCGATGCCCTCGTCGTTGAGGGTGCGAGTGATGTCAGTCATCCCCCTGCCTGCTTCGGCCATATCGAAGATGCGCTTGAGGATGGGTGTGGTTGTCGGGTCGGGCTCCAGGGTGGGGCGCTTCTTGGGACCGTCCTGCACCATGACCCGGTTGTAGCCGTAGGGCGTCCTGCTGGCGACCCAGAAGCCTCTGGAGGCCGCCTCCCGCATACCCCGGAGAACTTCCTGGGCAAGATTCTCACTGTAGAACTCGTCAACGGACTCGATGATGCCTTCCAGTAGTCTGCCGGTGGAGGTGTCCTCAGCCTGCTCGGTGATGGATGTCAATGGCGGAGGCATGTTGGGCCACTGGGGCGGAGTAAAGCTGTACCACCTGGTGTGTTCATGTTCAGCGAAAAAGTCCGAGCTAACTGGCCAGCATAAATGTCCGCACCACTTGTTGAGGGAAATGGCCTGCTTACGGGTGGGTCAGCAGAGGACAGGCAGGAAGGTCTTGATGCTACCTATTCTTCGTGAGGCTTGTCTTGAGTTTGGGAGGCAACTCCCTCTCTGCTACGCTTGAGCCGGTAGCTCTCGCCGTTCATCTCCAGGATGTGGACGTGGTGGGTGAGGCGGTCCAGCAGGGCCCCGGTGAGCCTCTCCGACCCGAAGACCTCGGTCCACTCGTCGAAGGGAAGGTTGGTGGTCACCAGGATTGAGCCCCGCTCGTAGCGCTGGCTGAAGACCTCGAAGAGCAGTTCCGCCCCGGTGGGTGACAGGGGCACGAAGCCCAGTTCGTCGATGATCAGCAGGCTGAGGCGGGAAAGTTGTCTCTGGAGGCTGAGCAGACGTCTTTCATCCCGGGCCTCCATCAACTCGTGGACCAGGGCGGCGGCGGTGGTGAAGCCCACGGACATCCCTTTCTGGCAGGCGGCCAGGCCCAGTCCCAGGGCCACGTGGGTCTTGCCGGTGCCGCTGTTGCCGACGGCGATGACGTTCTCCCGGTTTTGGACGTATTCGCAGCGGGCCAACTCCATCACCAGCGCCTTGTTCACCGACGGGATGGCCGTAAAGTCGAAGGTGTCGAAGGTCTTGACGGCAGGGAAGCGGGCGGACCGGATCCGCCGCTCCACCATGCGCTGGTGGCGGTCGATGAGTTCCAGTTCGGCGAGCCTGAGCAGGTACCCCGGGTGGTCCACTCCCTCGGCGGCGCACTGGGCCGCCATCTTCCCGTATTCCCGGAAGAAGCTGGGCAGCTTCAGTTCCTTCAGATGGTGTTCCAGCAGCAGCGTGGACCGGCTGTTCATGCCGCCCTCCCCGACAGCAATGTCATGTACTCCCCGGCGGAAGTGATACTGACCCGCACCTGGGGCAAGTAGGGATAGAGTTCCAGGTCGAGGCGGGGCGGCCGGCCCTCCAGCCGGCAGAGCACCAGATGCTTCACCGCGTCGAAGCTCAAAGCCCCCAACCGGATGGCATCCCGAACCGCGGCGTGGACCTCCCCAGGCGAAAAATGCTCGAATAGCCGCAGTACCTGGACGAACTCCCGCTTGCCCCTTCGTCCCATGCGGGACTCCAGCAACCGGCGCAGCGTGGCAAACTCCTCGGGAAGGTCCCATCCCTGCAGGGGAGCGGCCTGGTCCAGGGCCGCCGTCTTCTGCTCCAGCAGGGGCAGGTAGTGGACGGGGTCGAACACAAAATCATCCCGCTGGTAGGAGCGGTGATGGCGGGCGATGACCTCGGACCCGCAACTGATGACCACCCGGTCCACGTAGCCTTTTACCAGAACGTCCCGGTGCCCGTAGGCCACCGGGGCCGAGTAATCGTTGGTCCTGTACCTCACCAGCGACAGCGAACTCACCCGGCCTGCCTGCTTCTCGCAGGCGTCGTAGGCCACCGCCGGCAGAGGCAGCAGGGCCTCCAGGTCCCGTTCCATCCGCTGGCCTATGCTCTCTGAGTGGCCCCTCAACCTGGCATCCATTCGCGCCAGGCAGCGACGCTCCAGGTGGGCGTTCAGCGCCTCAAAGCTCTCGAAGGACGGGACCGGCACCAGGAAGTTGCGCCGCATATAGCCGACCATCCCCTCGACCTTCCCCTTGTCGTTGCCCTTGCCGGGACGGCCGAACCGGTCCGAGAACAGGTAGTGGGACTGGAGTTCCGTGAAGGCCCGGGTGCGTTTACGGCGTCCATCCCCCAGTATCCTGGCCACCGCCAGCTTGGTGTTGTCGTACAGGATGCTCTGCGGCACTCCGCCCAGGAATGCGAAGGCCGAGACATGGCCGTCCAGGAAGGCCTCGGTGGTCTCGGCCGGGTAAGCCTTGACGAAGCATCCGTCGCTATGGGGCAGGTCCAGGACGAAGCAGTGGGCTTTCTGTTCCACCCCGCCAATGATCACCAGGGCCTCGCCAAAGTCGCACTGGGCGTGGCCCGGCGGATGAGACAGAGGGACGAACATCTCCTGCGACCGGCGGCGGTGCTCCCTTACGTAGTCCTTGACTATGGTGTACTGGCCGCCGAACCCATGCTCGTCCCTGAGCCGCTGGAAGATCCGCTGGGCTGTGTGGCGCTGCTTCCTGGGACGCTTGAGGTCGTCTACCAGGATTTGGTCGATGACGGCGGTGAAGGGCTCCAGCTTAGGACGCCGGGGCGGAGTCTGTCGCCGGTAGCCCGGCGGCGCTGAGTAGGCCAGAATCTTGCGCACCGTGTCCCGGTGCAACCCGAACACCCGGGAGACCTCCCGGATGCTCATCCCATCCACCATCACCGCCCGTCGGATCCGTAGATACACGTCCACCTGGTACATCCATCCCACCACCCATAAGCACGACTTCGAACCTATGGATGGCAGAGGACGGTACATTTTTCAACCGCCACAATGTCAGGCGGTCAATCCGTCCAGGTGGTCCACTTTAGCTCCGCCTTTTACACCCCCAAGAGAGAGCAGTGGCATCTGCCTGAACCGTCGTCGCATCACTTGGTAGAAGACCAGGCGGGTCAGAAGTATGTAGCAGGACAGCCGCGAGGCGCGTGCCAGGTTCTGCTTGCGCTGCTCCGGTTGGGACGACGGTTCCCAGCCCTGAGACAGCATCCACAAATTCAGCCGGTCATTGAGCTCGGAATCGGTTCCCGACAGCGAGGCGAGAGCGTCTTCGGTGTGAACGATAGGATCTTCGAGAGCTCCCTCAAGCCAACCGATGAAGCGCTGATCCAGGGGAGATGGCTCAAAGGCGCGGCTTCCGTTGATCAACTCGGCGAATTGTTCTAGGAAGCGTTCCCAGAATCCCTTGATGGCGTCCTGCGCCCCGTCTGGGCGAACGTCGTCGCTGACTGACGCCTCGACCACGTTCGTCGGTCCCTCGATGTGTCGCTGCGCGAACGGCACGCCCTGTATGTGGGAGTCGAACAGGACGAATTGGCGAACGTTCCAAGTGAAGCAGTATTGGACCCCTGCACGGAACGCCTTGTCCAGAGCGTCCTCAACCAGATCGGCGTTTAGAGGATGATTGCCCTGAGCGGAATCCGGCATCTTGATCTCGCCGGTTAGGACGGGTTGGCCGGTGTGACGTCTGTACAGTCGGAAATCATGCCGCCGCGCAGTGCTGCCTACGTGGTCTTCGACAAGCGCGTGGCTGAAAGGCAAATCTGGCCTACTGTTGAGGACCTCGGTAACCCAGCCGGCCACTTCCGCGGCGAAGGTGCGTTCATCAACTGGCATAAATCTCGATATCCCTTGCTCAATGGATATTATTGAGCTTTGGTCTTTGGCTGTCCTTGCCGAGCTGGGGTCACCGGGCTTCCCCTTCGAATGGGTTCTGCAAGTCGACTCCAAGCTGACCGAAGTCACTCACATTCCTGGTAACCACCGTCAGCCTATGAACGACGGCTGTCGCCGCGATCATAGCGTCTTCGCTCATCGTTTCCGACCGCCCGTGCATGAGCCTCGCCCACTCCCGGAAAGCGGGCGCGTCCATCGGCAACACGCCGTAGGATGCCAAGACCTTGTCCAGCCAGGCTTCCAACTCCTCCGCCTTGGCCTCATCCTGCTCGCGGGTGATCTCGATCCCCGCCTGTATCTCCCCGATCGTAACGGCGGACACGAAGAGTTGCTCCGCCTGCACGTCGGCAATCCAATCTAGGACAGCGCCATGCGGACGAGGGCGACGCAGCTCTGAGACCACGTTGGTATCGAGGAGATACATAGCCTACTCCACCGCCAAGGGTGTTCGGTGGCGATGCTGTCGGCGTGGCGGCGTAAGATTTTCCGTCCGCGCCTCCGAGGCGAGGAGCAGATCTTTCAGGTCCGGCCTAGTCATGCGCTCCAGCCTGCGCCACTGCTCGATGGGGAGGAGCACGGCGGTCTCAACACCGCGCTTGGTTACAATCTGCGGCCCTTCGGCAAGGGCGGTGTCGAGGAGCTCACTGAACCGCGACTTGGCATCTTGAACTGGCCATCTCTTGCCCATGGTTCACCCCAACTCCTATTATCCTGACTAGCTACCAGACTAGCTATAATTGTCGTCAGTGTCAAGATGCTTGCGGGGCCTACCGCGGCCCCGACCCTCCGATGGCCAGAAGTAAGCGGCGTTGGCGATAGGCGGATCTTCAGGCTCACGCCCAACGTTTCCGCCGCCGCGTTGAGCCTGCGCCGGACCGCCTGGGTCGTCTTGCCCCCTCCGGGCTGCAGCTTCCCCGCTGTGCTGGGGGGGGGGCACGCCCTGGATAAACCCGACGTACTCCCGCAGTAGCGCTGCGCTCTTGCCAGTCACGCCGTTCGCGCGTGCCCGTGATGGCTCTCCGTCTTGAGAGTTGGAGCATGGACGGCGTTGCCGCCACTCATGCCCTCCTGTCATAATCGTGGGGTAGCAGACGCAGGGGAGCCTAGAGTCTCCCCAGCCACAGCTCGAAGATGGTACTACCTACTATCCACTTAGGCCCACGTATTGAGACTCGGACCCGTCATCAGGCCGTTCGGCGTCAGATCAACGAGCTGGCGACGCCAAACCAGCTAGGATATGCGACCGTCTCCGTTCGCTGCATCCAAATCAACCGCCCAGGAGTACCGCAGGTTTTTGTGTCGATTGCATCTGGTCCATGCTGAGGAGAAAGGGTGTCAAGGTGGTCTCCATCACCGAGCACGCCGACGACTCTCCCACGGGCAAGCTCATGGAGGCCATCATCGAGAGCATCGATGAATTCTACTCGGAAAACCTTGCGCAGGAGGTCGTCCGGGGGATGCGTGAGGCGGCGTCCCGGGGCTTCTTCCTCGGCTCTAAGGCTCCCTTTGGCTACAAACGGGTCAAGGTCAATGACGGAGCCAAGGAGCGTCCCACTCTGGAGGTGGACCCTACCGCCGCTCCTATAGTGAAGGGAATCTTCGAGAGCTCCCTGCGTAGCAACGGCCTCAAGGAGATATGCAGGGAGCTGAACGACCGGGGCATCACCAATAGGGGAAGACGCTGGTACAAGGGTGGACTCCACTACCTGCTGACCAACGAAGCCTACACCGGAACCTCCGTCTGGGGCAAAACGTCGAAGGGCGACAAGGATCCAGAGCCGGTACGGGTCGAGGGAGCGTGGCCCGCCCTGGTGTCTAGGGAGCTGTTCGACGCCGTTCAGGAGGCAATGCGGGACCGAGCACCGAAGGTGCGAAGACCCGCGAGAGTGGGGAGCAGGTTCCTGCTGAGCGGTCTGCTGAAGTGTGGAGTGTGCGGCAGGCCCTACTCCGGCCAGGGGGCCAAGAGCGGCCAGTTCGCCTACTACGTCTGCGGCACCCTGTTCAGGGAAGGCGCAGGGACGTGCACCGCCCGCTACCTGAACGCCCCCAGGGTCGAGGACTTTGTGGTAGAGAAGATAAGGGAGCGCATTCTGACCGAGGAGACCATCGTTGAGTTGGTGACGTTGGTGGCCGAGGAGATCGACGCTATGGCCGGTGAGTTGGCCGGCAGGCTGGAGGTCATCGACGCCGAGCTGGGGGACGTGAGGAAGCGGCTTGAGAGGCTCTACGAGGCCCTTGAGACGAGCGAGCTGACGTTGGAGGTCCTGTCGCCTCGCATCTTCTCTCTGAGGCACCGAGAGGAGCAGCTTGAGGCTGCGAGAGACGACGCCGCCACTCAGTTGGAGCAGCGGAGGGTGGAACTTCCCACCACCGAGGAGATCAAGGGGTACGTGGCGGACTTCCGGGAGTTCTTGCAAGAAGGGACGTTCCCTGAGCGCAAGGCGCTCATCCGCAACTTCGTGGAGGGCATCGAGGTGGTTGGAGACGAGGCCACACTGACGTACACCATACCCATGCCGTCGGATGGAGTGACTAAGGAATCGGCCTCGGTTCTCGATTTCGTCCAGTCCGGCCCACCCAAGGGGACTTGGAGGTAGCGATGAACAAAGCATCCCAACCCCCCGATTCCATGGTAACAGGAGACCGCACCGGGGTTTACCCTCCGGTGTCGACGACTTTATACGAAACCTTCAGGGTAGATGAGTCCCTCGCCTATTCCTTGGCGATGGAGGCGGTCGAGAGAGTCACGTACCCGCTCCATCAGTTGCGATACGAGCTGGGGGAGAAAGCCAGGACCCTGGCCAAAGAGAAGCTGAACGGAGAGGACTGGAAGGAGTTCTCCCGATTCGACCGCCCGTATCACGACTGGGCCACTGCCCTCACGGAGATGACATTCCGCATTGTGCTCAGCGTAGTGGAGAACCTGCCCCAGGGGTGCCACCAGTCCCTTGAGGAGCTGATGGACGAAACGCTGGCCAAGGCTGGCTTCCCGGACGAAGCCGCGGTGGATCGGTTCACCCTGGAGCAGCTCGGAGGAGCTCCCTTCCACGGCTTGCCTGAGTACTCCGGTAAGGACGTGACGATGGCGGCCGCTAGGGAGAGGCACGAAAACTCTCACAAGGAGCGGGAGAGCAAGAAGGGATAGAGACCATTCGGGCCCCGGGAGCCTGCCCCGGGGCCTTTTCAACCTAAACAGGAGGACCACCGATGCAAGGCAGCATCCGAAAACGAGGGAAGGGCTCATGGGAGCTCACAATCGACCTCGGCAGGGATCCCCAGGGCAAGCGGGTAAGGAAGTTCGTTCATGTTAAAGGCTCCAGGGCGGCCGCTGATAGACGGTTGAGGGAGCTGCTAGCCCAATTGGACCGAGGCCTTCCAGTGAGCTCTCCCAAGCTGACGGTGGCGGACTACCTGGAAAACTGGCACCGAGACTACGTGAGGGCGCACACCCGCCCCAGGACGGCGGATCGGTACCGGTCTGATATCCGGGGTCACCTGGTTCCCCATCTTGGCCACAAGTCACTTGCCAAGCTCGTGCCTGCTGATGTCCAGCAGATGGAATCCTCCTTGCTTTCTGAGGGCTTGTCTCCGCGGAGCGTAGAGCATGTTCACCGCGTGCTCAGCGAGGCTTGCAAGCACGCCGTGCGCCATGGGATCACCTGGAGGAACCCCTGTGACAGCGTCCAGCCCCCGCGTAAGCCCAGCAAAGAAGTCTCCGTACCAGACGTGCCGACGGTGTTGCGTCTGCTGGACGGCGCCAAGGAAACATCTTTTCATTCCATCTTCCACTTCCTGGCCTACTCAGGGACCAGGAGGGGCGAAGCCTGTGGCTTAAAGTGGCGCGACGTGGATCTGGAGAAGGGGCTGGTGTCGATAACCCAGGCGGCCACCAAAGCACAGGGCCAAGAGGTTATGTTGGCGCCGCCAAAGTCGGAGAAGGGAAGGCGCTCCGTTACCCTAGACCCCGAAACCGTGGAGGTTCTTCGAGCTCAAAGGGGCAGCCAGTTAATCCGCCAGGTGGAGCTGGGAGAGATCTACGAGGAGAACGGCCTTGTGTTTCCTGATCAGCTGGGCCGACTGATGAACCCTGATGTCATATCTGGAGCCTGGCGGCAACTCTGCCGGCGCGCCAGGGTGACAGGAGTGAGACTCCATGACCTGCGTCACTTCCACGCTACGATGCTATTCCGCGCCGGGATTCATCCGAAGGTAGTCCAAGAGAGGCTGGGCCATTCCGTTATTTCCGTCACCCTGGACACCTACTCGCATGTGGTGCCTGGCCTCCAGGAGGAGGCGGCGTCTGCGTTCGCCAGGGAGATGCGAAGGGCATAGGCTTAGGCTCAATACTTTGGTCGGCAAAATGTCGGCAATTACGCAAAACAGGAGTCCAATCGGACCCCTGTTCCCTTATAGTTAAGGCCTCGTTTTGGCCTGGTTTAGCTTTGGCGGGAGCGCAAGGGAGTCGAACCCTCCTACCCCGTTTTGGCGAGATACAGCGGATTTGAAGTCCGTGAGAGCCACCGGGCCCCATCCACTCCCGTTAACGTCCTGACCTTCGGAGCCTACTCTTCCAGTACTGCGTCCAGCTTCTGCCTAAGCTGGCCCTTCGGCATTGCGCCTATTATCTGCTCCACCGGCTTCCCGCCCTTGAACACTAGCAGCGCCGGGATGCTCCGGATTCCGTACGATATCGCCGTTTCCGGGTTTGCGTCCACGTCCACCTTGGCAAACTCCATCTGTCCGTCCAACTCGTCCGCCAGTTCATCCACTATTGGCGCTATCATCTTGCACGGCACGCACCAGTCGGCCCAGAAGTCTACTAGCACCGGCTTCTCGGCGTTCACTACCTTCTCCTGAAAATCTGCATCCGTCACTGCAAAGGGTTTGGACATTCCGCTCCTCCATTTTCTTGGTCCTGCTAACTTAGATACTCCGCCGCCCCGCCTCGTTGCATCGCATTCAGTGTATACCCCGCCCTCTAGGGGGTCAACGCCGCATTCCTCCTCGCTTGGCACTCCATTCCTGCTGCTTTATAGTAGCTTTAGGTAACAACATGGCGAAAACAGCACTGGTTGGTGAGCGACTTCGTGTGCGGCTGGAAGACTGGGGCCGCCTGGGCGAAGCCGTGGCTCATTTCGATGGCAAGACCATCTTCGTCTTCGGCGGCATCCCCGGCGAAGACGTCGTCGCCGAGGTCATCGCCGAAAAGCGAGGTTACATCGCCGCCCGGGTCGTCCAGGTCCTGGACCCTTCGCCAAATCGTGTTGAACCGCCGTGTCCCTACTTCGGCGACTGCACCGGCTGCCAGTGGCAGCACGTCGACTACTCTCGACAGCTCGACGTAAAACGGGACCTGGTCATCGACGCCCTTCGGCGCGTCGGCGGTTTCCACCAGCCCAACGTTTCGGAAGTCATACCGTCGCCAGACCAGCTTGGCTACCGCAACCACGCCCGCTTCACCATCGGCCCCAACGGGACCCTGGGGTACGTCCACCGCGAGGCCCGGCGCTTCGTCCCGGTGGACCGCTGCTTGCTAATGCACCAGGGCATTAATGACATCCTCGCCAAGCTCCAGGGCCGCTGCCAGGAGACCACCCAGCTTTCCATCCGCTACGGCGTCAACACCGGTGACTACCTGGTCCAGCCTACTCTTGCCGCCCTCGCCCCGGACCTCCCCACCGGCCAGACCCACTACAGGGAAGAGACCATGGGCGTCTCCTTCCGCGTCGCCTCCCCCTCCTTCTTCCAGGTCAACCTGGCCCAGCTAGAGCGCATCGTCCACCTCGTCCGCGAGCGGCTCCACCTCTCCGGCGCCGAGACCATCGTCGATGCCTACGCCGGCGTTGGCACCTTTGCCCTGCTCCTCGCCCCCTACGCCGGTAAAATCATCGCCATCGAGGACTCTCCCGCCGCCGTGGAAGACGCCCGCGCCAACGCCCAGGCCGTCACCAACGTCGAATTCATACTCGGACGCACCGAAGACGCCCTCGCGGCCTTTGACGAGAGCCCCGATGCCCTCATCCTGGACCCGCCCCGCAAAGGCTGTCACCCTGCCGCCCTCAACGCCGTGGAGCGCCTCGCCCCCCAGCGCGTCGTTTACGTCTCCTGCGATCCAGCCACCCTGGCGCGGGACCTCAAGCTCCTCTGCGCCGGCGCATTCTATCTTGAAGAAGTCCAGCCCATTGATATGTTTCCTCAGACCCATCACGTCGAATCCATCGCCACCCTGGCCCGCCGCCGCCCCTTGGATACCCTGGTCCTCGCCTCCTCCTCACCCCGCCGCCACGCCCTCCTTGAATCCCTGGGCATCGCCTTCCAGTCTGACCCTCCGTCCGTCGACGAAAACATAGACTCTACAGACCCCGAAGCCATGGTCGCCGTCCTGGCCCTGGACAAGGCCCGCGCCGTCTCCCCCCGCCACCCCAACCTCCCCGTCGTCGCCGCTGACACCACCGTCGTTCTTGACGGCGTCTCCTTGGGCAAACCCTCATCCCCCGACAATGCTAGGGAGATGCTTCGCCGCCTCCGCGGCAGGGAGCATGCCGTCGTCACCGGCGTCGCCCTGGTAGACCCCCACTCTGGTCGCACCCTGACCCACCTCTGCCGCACCGCCGTCCACATGCGCGACTACTCCGATGCCGAGATTGATGCCTACGTAGCTTCCGGCGACGCCGAAGACAAGGCCGGCGCATACGCCGTTCAGCACCAGGGCTTCCACCCCGCCTCCCATGTGGAAGGCTGCTACACCAACGTAGTGGGCCTCCCCCTCTGCGCCCTCCTCGGCCTCCTTAGTGAGGCTGGCTATGACACCCGCTCCCTTCAGCTTCCAGAGGGCTGCCTTCCCACCGTCGAGAAGGAAAAGAAATCCCCATGAACCTCTTCGGCGTCGGCCCCCTGGAAATCCTCATCATCCTCATGGTCGCCTTCATCGTCCTCGGCCCAAACCGGCTTATCGACGTTGCCCGGAACTTCGGCAAGACCATGCGCGAGCTGCGAAATGCTACCGGCCAGTTCAGCCGCATGCTTGAGGATGACCCGCCTCCGGACCCCCCTCAAGGCCCGCCTCCAGACCCCCCTCGCGATGACCAAAAAGACCGGGAACAGCATCCTTGAGCGACCGGACCATGTCCCTCCGCGGCCACCTCGATGAGCTGCGCCGCCGCCTCACCATCGCCGCCCTGGCCGTCCTCGCAACCACCATAGTCTCCTTCGTCTTCTTCGAGCAGATCATCGAGTTTCTCCTCGGTCCCGCCGATGCCATAACGGACGTGCCAGGACGCCTCGTCTTCACCGAGGTTACCGAGATGTTCGGCGTCATGATGAAGGTCTCTCTCTACTCCGGCCTCGTCCTGGCCCTCCCAATCGTCGTCTACCAGATCGTACGGTTCGCCTCTCCGGGCCTCACCTCCCGGGAGCGAAAGTACCTCTTCACCTTCGTGCCCGGCATCCTCCTCTGCTTCGTCGCCGGCGCCGCCTTCAGCTACATTGTCCTTATCCCTCCGGCCATAGACTTCCTGGTCACCTTCGGCCCGGACTTCGCCCTGCCCACGATCCGGATCAGCAGCGTAATAAACACAGTGGTAAGGCTGCTATTCTGGATGGGCGTCGTATTTGAGACGCCTCTGGTCATGTACATCCTGGCCCGCTTCGGCGTCGCGTCCCCCTCGGCCTTCGCCCGCTGGCGCCGCTACTGGATTGTCATCGCCTTCGTCCTTGGCGCTATCATCACCCCCACCATCGACCCCATCTTCCAGACCGCTGTGGCCGTCCCCCTCATCATCCTCTATGAAGTCGGCATCCTCCTCTCCAGGCTCGCCGTCCGTGGCCGCCGCCCCGCCCCCGCCGCCTCCCCCGTCCCCCAGCCCCCGCCCGCCTAACTAAGCCTCCACCGCCACGAACCGTGCCACCATTCCCTCGGAAATAGCACCTTGGATGCCGGAGCGACTCCCGTCACGTTACTTCATCGGTCAATGACCGCACTGAAATGTCATGTCATTCTGAGTCCGCCCGTAAGGATCGAGGAATCTGGGTGTGAGGGGAGAGCATGTTCCCCCTTCGCGTCCTCTTCTATCATCAACCTTGATTTGCAACCGTGGTAGTGCTGTTCGCAGCCATCATGGAGTCTTCTCAAGAAAACAGAAACATCGTCCTATTGGAACATACCCACCAAGGGGGAAAACCCCCTTCTGGCGGTCCGCCTGTGGCGGATGAGGGTGCCCCTCAGACATAATCTTTCATTGCGGCTGAGGGGTGCAGTCCCGAAGTACCGATGAGCGAGAGCGAATCGGGAGTGGGTGGGAACCACCAACCAGTGATTCGCTGTCCGTTTTGCTAACAAACGCCATCGCTATGGCTGATGCGTAGAGAGAGTCCATCCCGCGCAACCCCCAACCCCCGCCTCCTCGAGCCCATAAAAAAAGACCCCGGCTTCCCGGGGCCATCAACCGCCCGTCTCACTATTCTCGTCCTACTTCTCCTCCGGGGTCACCGAGCTCTTCTCCGTCGTCTCCGCCGACTCCCCCTCGTCCGACCTCCCCTCAATCCCCCGCTTGAACGAGCGTAGCCCTTTACCTAACGATCCGCCAATCTGCGGCAGCCGCCCTGCGCCGAACAGCACCAGCAGAATCGCCAGGATAATCCCCAGCTCCGGGAACCCAAGGCCGCCTATCCTCAACAGACCCATCTTATCCTATCCCAGGCGTCAATCCGTAACCAAAAGGATAGCACACCCACACCTGTCAAGCCAACTTCAACCGCATCTCGCGGGCCATCGTCCCAGCAATTACAGCGCCCTGCCTAGTTTGCTCGGCTAACCTCAGTCCCTCGGACCTCTCCCCTAATGTCAAAGCCCGTTCAATTCTTCGTCTGCTTGAGTCTCCACTTGGACAGGTCCTTGACTTTACCCTTCACTGGAAGGTTTACAATTTATTAACCGTTCCTTCGGAGTGTACCAGTGAAAATCGGACAACTGGCAAGAGAAGTTGGAGTGACCACAAAAGCCGTCCGCTTCTATGAGCTGCAGGGACTTCTGCCCGCCCCTTCAAGGACCCCGTCTGGCTACCGTATATACGGCGAGTCGGACACCGAAAGGTTGAGCTTCATTCTTAAAGCCAAGCGGCTGGGCCTTTCCTTGGAAGAAATCAATGGCATCCTGCAACTGCACGACTGCAAGGAACCAACGTGTGTGCACGTGCGGTCGCTTCTAGATTCGAAACTAGCTCAACTGGATAGCGCAGTTGCGGATCTTCAGGCTTTTCGGAGAGAACTAATCGTTCTCCGGGATGGTTCGGGCACACTGGTCGACTGTAAATCGGAAGGCGGCTACATTTGCTCGATCATCGAGGATAGCGAGATGGCAGGGCTGCAAATTAGCAGGGATTGGCCGCCGAGTCTCAAGCCCAGGCAATAAGTGCCAAACCAGGAGGTAGGAATGGTATTAGTAACCCAGGCTAACATCACCTGTCCGGAGTGCGGGCATTCGGAGCAGGAGGATATGCCGGCAGATGCCTGCCAATTTTTCTACCAGTGTAAGAAATGCAGGACGGTCTTGAAACCGAAGCAAGGGGACTGCTGTGTGTTCTGCTCTTTCGCTGACGTTGCTTGTCCGCCTGAGCAACTAAAGACATTGGAAAGCGCAGCATGAGCAAGAACATCCTGAAGCTCGCGGCAATCGAAAAGCCCTTCGTGGCCACACTGAGTGGACTGCTGCCTCTTCCCTGGTGATGAGTAGTTCCGGGCTTGCTCGGCCTTTTGGGGGGTTCCTCCGCCGGGTTGGCCATTGCGCCCGCGTTGCGGGTGCTCACTTGGCCCTTTCTCGCGTTGACCCTGGTCATGCTTGCCAGAGGTTGGTACCTGGAGCTATCCCACCGTGGGAGCTGGCGCTCTTCCGGGCGCCGCAGGGCCGGTGTTGCCTTGGTGGGTTCCACCGTTCTGGCGCTCGTGCTATGGGGTCTTAGATTCACAGGTCTGCTCGGAGCCAGGCCATTTTAGGTCTAGCAAGCTATGCCAAAGGTCTTAAGTTCGGGTAGCGAGACCCACAAGCTGGCTATCTCTCAGCCATCACACCTAGAAAGGGGCGTACCGTGGGGTTCCTGGTCGTCGTAATCCCCATTGCCTGCTGTTTGTTAGTGCCTGCCGTCGTGGGTCTAGTACTCAGTCAACCTAATTGTTGGCAGGATAGAGATGGTGAAGCTTGACTCGGGCGTCCACAGTGGAGAATCTCCAGTCAATGGTTGCTCCGGCTTGGTTTCGTTCTGCCTCCAGGGCCGCGATCTCGCCACTCAAAGTCTCTTCATCGGCAATACGCCGGCGCAGGACTCGCCTGGCCAAGACACTGAACTCGATCTCTGCCATGTTGAGCCAACTACCGTGCTTGGGAGTGTAGTGAAACTCCAAGCGTTTGCGTATTCGCCTAGCCTCCTTGGGCTCGAAGGTTTCGTAGAGGGAAGCTGGTTTGTGGGTGTTGAGGTTGTCCAGCACCACCCGGATCTTCTCGGACGCTGGGTAAGCTTCATCGGCCAGCCACCGCATCTGCTGAGCGAAGTCCACCATGGTACGACGTTCGGTCACTGCCACATGCCTCCAGCCCGCCAGGGGCTCGCACAGCATGAACAGGTTTCGGGTGCCATTGCGCTGGTACTCGTAATCGTATCGCTCCCGTCGTGCCGGCTTGGGCGGGATCGGAGACCTCTTTTCCGCCAGCAACTGCTTGGAGGTCTCGTCGAAACAGACCACCGGGCGCTCTGGGTCATAGGGTTCCGCGTAAAGGTCCAGCACATCCTCCATACACGCCACAAACTCGGCGCTCACCTGGGGAATACACCACTCCTTCTTCTGCCACGGCTTGAGACTGTTTTTTTCAACCGCTTGCGAATTCCCTCGTGGGACATGGAGGGCGCCAGCCCCAACTCCACCACCTTGTTTGCCAGGAGCCGCAGGGTCCAGTGGTCATGGCCTGGAGGGGCCTCGCTGCACGCCAGGGCAATCAGGTGCGCTTCCCCCCGCTCATCCAGTTTGGTCGGATGTCCTGGCCGAGGATCTTCCTCCAAGGCCCGCTTCAGTCCTCCCTCCAGGTACCGCCGCTTGGTACGGCACACCGTACCCGCAGACGTGTCCAGCGCCTCCACGATGCGCATCACCCCCCAGCCCGTATCTGCCTTTAGCAGAATACGGGCCCGGGCAACCTTTCGCGCTGGGCTCTTTCCCCCGCGAATCAGTCGTTCCAACTGGTCTCGTTCTTCCCTTTCCAACCGGACCACATACCGTTCTCGTCCCATGGCTGCCACCCTCCTACGTCAACACTCCTAAAAAAGGGTAGCAACCTTAGATGTTTTCTTAAACAATTACCAAAACCGAGTTGACTGAGTACTAGCTGCATTCGTAGGCTTAAGAAAAAAGAACAAGCGTAAAAGCGGCGTCTACGACGATGCCGCGCTTTAAGGGATGGCCTCCAATTCAGCCCTACCGAGGGAGCAACCTACACGAGATTATTGTCCTTGGGACCCCTTGCGGTTGCCGTTATATTCGCCATGGTCGGCATCCCTTCCGCCGCAGGCGGCAGTCCACCCCAGCCTGAGCCACATGTCGGCGTCGTAGACCCTGAACCCGCAGCAGCCGTGCCGTCAAACTCAGCCCTGCATGCCCCTTCGTTCGTAGTAAGCACGGGTGACGGCGCCGTTTTCTCTCTGGATGAGCATATCGGCGAGGTGGTGGTCCTTTACTTCTCTTTCCATGGTTGACCCACCTGGGCGCTGGAGGCTCCAGCGTTGGGAAGAACCCGGCGCGAGTTCGCTGATCAAGGTTTGAACGTAGTAGCGATCAATATCTTATAGTTCCACTCATTGGCCGAGTGGCGGGAACTTTGGCAATAGCTGGGTGCTGATGACGTGATATGGGCATCCGTTCCTGACCAACAGACGGTGAAAAGTTTCCAAGTGCTAACTCTTGGCGCTACCGGCATTATCGATCGTCAGGGCCAAGTCGCCTACCGCGATGGTGGGGCTACTCCCTTCGATGTGCTCAAGGCCGAATTGTCAAAGATCTTGAAACACCACCCGCACCCCGCGTCCAGCCTGCTCTGGGGTGCCAGTGCCCTCCAACCCCGCTACGGAACTTCCCTTCTTCCAGCCGCTGGTTAAGCAGCGGGTCAGTCGCTCAAACCCCTTCATCTGTAGAGCGCTCCCTTCCTCTGTTAGCCCTCACCCCTTCATGTATAATGGCAATTCCCTTAGCCCTCGGCCTAATCCCTCATCCCCCCGGAGGTCCGCTGCACCTTGGCGTCCCGCTCTGAATATGACATCGCCGTCATCGGCGCCGGGCCCGGCGGCTACGTCGCCGCCATCCGCGCCGCCCAGCTCGGCCTTAAGGCCGCCGTCATCGAACGTGAGGAGCAGCTAGGCGGCGTATGCCTCAACTGGGGCTGTATCCCCAGCAAGGCACTACTCCGCAACGCCGAGGTCGTCTCCCTCGTCAAACGCGCCGGTGATTTCGGCATCTCTTTTGACAACCTCACATTAGACTACTCCAAGGCCATAGACCGCAGCCGCTCTGTCGTTTCCCGGCTTACCCGCGGCGTCGCCGCCCTCCTCCGCAAGAACTCCGTCGACCACATCCAGGGCGACGCCCGCTTCCGTGACCCCCATACCCTCACCGTCTCCCCCAGCGAAGACGTGGTCCACGCTAAGAACGTCATCATAGCTACCGGCGCCCGGCCACGCTCCATCCCGTCCATTGACCTTGCGCACCCCTTGGTGGACACCAGCCGCCAGGCCATCGAGCGCAGGGAACTCCCATCCTCCGTCGTCATCGTCGGCGGCGGGGCCATCGGCGTCGAGTTTGCCTCCATCTATCACGCCTACGGCGTCGAAGTAACCGTCGTCGAGCTCCTACCCAACCTCCTACCCAACGAGGACCAGGAGATCAGCCAGCAGCTTGAACGCTCCTTTTCCCGCCAGGGCATCAACTTCATCACCGGCGCCACCGTCACCGGTATGACCTCCAACGGCAACACCGCCGCCGTCCAGGTCCGCCGTGGCGGCGCAGACTCCGAGATTCAGTGCCAGCGCGTCCTGGTGGCCGTCGGCGTCCAGGCCAACGCCGACACCCTGGGCCTAGAGGACGTCGGCATCGCCACCGAACGAGGCTTCATACAGATAGATGACAACATGGCCACCAGCGTCCCCGGCGTCTACGCCATCGGCGACGTCACCGGAAAACTCCTCCTGGCCCACGCCGCCACCGCCCAGGGCGTTCACGCCGTCGAGTTCATCGCCGGGCTGGAGCCCCAACCCCTCAGCTATCTGAACATGCCCAAGGCCACCTACTCCAGCCCTCAAGTCACCAGCTTCGGCCTCACCGAGGCCCAGGCCCTGGAGCAGGGCCACAACGTCAAAATCGGTAAATTCCCCTTCCAGGCCAGCGGCAAGGCCCTGACCATGGGAGAGGCCCAGGGCATGGTGAAGCTGGTCACCGAAGCTCAGTACGGCGAGCTCCTGGGCGCCCACCTCATCGGCGCCGATGTTACCGAAATCCTCGCCGAGCTCTCCATGGCCCGCATGCTCGAGGGCACCGTTACCGAGCTAGGATGGATGGTCCATTCCCATCCCACCCTCTCCGAGGCCATCAAGGAAGCCGCCCTCGCCGCCAAGGGCGAGGCCATTCATATTTAACAGATCGAATCGTCCCCAAGTTTTTGCAGCACCGTCGCCCGTCGAATCAGGCCCCCATAGGAGGACCTCGTGGCCAGCACCGTTGAGATGCCCCAGATGGGGTTTGACATGCAGGAAGGCACCGTCGTCAAGTGGCGCAAACAGGTGGGCGATACCGTCTCTCGCGGCGACATCATCGCCGAGATTGAGACCGAGAAGGCCGTCGTTGAACTCGAATGCTACGCCGTTGGGGTCCTACGTAGAGTCCTGGTCGAAGAGGGCCGCGTCGTTCCCATCGGTACCCCCATCGCCGTCATCGCCGCCGCGGACGAGGAGATCCCTCCCCTGGAGTCCCTCCAAACCGGTGCCCCCGCATCGTCCGCCGTTCCCGCGCCGCCAACTACCGACGTCCGCGCCACGCCCATCGCCCGGCGCTTGGCCCGGGAGCAAGGCATAGACCTGGCCCTGGTCACCGGCACCGGGCCCTCCGGCCGCGTCACCGAGGCCGACGTCAACGCCCACCGTGCTTCATCCGCCGCCGCCTCGGCGTCAGCCCCCTCCACCGAAGTCCGCGCCACCCCCATCGCCCGCCGACTGGCTCGGGAGCAAGGGATAGACCTGAACCTGGTCACCGGCACCGGACCCTCCGGCCGCGTCACCGAGGCCGACGTCAACGCCTATCGGGAGGCCCCTTCCGCTCCCGCCACCCCCACCCAACCCGAAGCTGTCCCCCTCAGCCGCATGCGGCAGGTCATTGCTGCCCGCACCGTCCAGAGCAAGCGAGACGCCCCCCACTTCTACGTCACCATAGAAATAGACATGGGCAGGGCCATGGACCTCCGCCAGGATATCAACGACGCGGCGCCGGAGGGCCTCCGCCTCAGCGTCAACGACCTCATAATCCGCGCCTGCGCCCTGGCCATCGCAAACTTCCCAAACTTCAACGCCTCATTTCAGGACAACGCCCTCGTCCACCATCCCCAGGTCAACATCGGCATCGCCATCGCCCTGGAGGCCGGCCTCATCGTCGCCTCTATTCCCAACACGCAGTCCCTGGACCTCCCGGGCATCGCCCGCGCCAGCTCGGACCTGATTAACCGGGCGCAGAGCGGCGCCCTCCGCGCCGAGGAATACACCGGCGCCACCTTCGCCATCAGCAACCTGGGCATGTACGACGTCGATAGCTTCGCCGCCATCATCTTCCCCCCCAACGCCGCGGTCCTCGCCGTCGGCGCCGTGAAAGAGCAGCCCGTCGTCCGGGACGGCCGCCTCGAAGTTGGCAGGATCATGAAAGCCACCATATCCGTGGACCACCGCGTCGTCGACGGCGCCGAAGGCGCCCGGTTCCTTCAGGAAGTCAAGCGCCTCTTGGAGCACCCCGCCCTCCTCCTGCTCTGAGCTGAGCCAGACGCTGAAGGCTAATTCGCCAGCAGTTCCTCGATAGCGGCTAGAAATGCCCCTGCATCTCGGACCACCTCTTCCACCTGACCTTCGCCTACGTTGGCAAAAATCTCATAGTCGCTAAGGCGTCGAAGGTCATAAGCGTCTTGGAGCGAACGGCTAAAAGAATCGTCTAGTTTGCCAGTGCCCACAACGTGCCTGTTAAAAAGCTGTATAGTGCCGCCGTGAGTCCTCGGTGCCTCCACCCGCTCCATGGCGAGGGCTCCATGCGCCCCATAAAACATTGCGTAATAGGCCCGGTTGGCGGCTGCCTTGAGCCTGCCGTCGGCTAGCAGGTACTCCGCATCGCTCAGCGCCTCACGGGCCGACTGTAACCGTTTCTCTACATACTCTTGAAAATGTCCCGTCGTCATGTAGCACTACACCGTCCCTGATAACATCCGAAAGGAATGGTGACCTTACCCGGACCAGTAAGTTGAGATGGTTTGAGTCATAGTGGGCCATGGAGATCAATACGTCGAATCCACGTTTGGACTCATAGTCGATGCAGATTTTGTAGAGCGTTTTTCGGATCTTGTCAGGCTCCCTCTCCACCACCAATAGGTCGATGTCGCTCTCCTCCGTCGCCGTACCCCGTGCCACTGAGCCGTACAGCACTACCGCCTCTACCTCGTCGCCCAACTCGGCCACGACCTTCTTGGCGAACTCCTCCGCCACCTTCCGGTACTTATTGCTAACCTGATTTACCATCGGCGTCCCTTGTATCACTGTTATCATCTAGGATACAGCTAGGACCCTTTCCCTGCTCGGTAACTCCTGGAACCATCACCCCTTCGCCAACGTGGCCGCGCCCTCAGCCAGGCCGTCAGCGATCAAATACCCAGCGTCACTGGTCGCTTCCTGCCCCAGCTCTAGCTGCGCGTTGTAGTACCCTGGCAAAGACCCCATTGTCATGTAGCACCACACCTTCCCTGACAACCTTGCCGAAATACTGAGACCTCACGTCCACTAGCTTCTTTAGTCCGTTCTCGCTTCGTTGTACCAATATTATCAGCTCATGGAAATCTCGCTTATAGAGGTAGTCGTCACAGATTTCATCTACCTTTTCCCTGGTGACGATCGGGTTCGCTTCCACCACCAACAGGTCAATCTCGCTCCCCTCCGCCGCCGTCCCCCGCGCCACCGAGCCGTACAGCACTATCGCCTCCACCTCGTCGCCTAGCTCGGCCACCACCCTCTCGGCGAACTCCTCCGCCACCTTCCGGTATCTATCACTCATCTGATTGCTCATCGTGGCACCTTGATAACCAGCATACGCTTCCCCGGCACACGCCGCTTAGAGTCCTCTCGGTTGTTACACCCACTTCTCCGTTGTACCATGACCGTACTCCCATGACTTGCGTAAGAATTCATGGCCCCTGACGTTTCTTACCCTCGCCGAATTTACCCCCTCACCCCCCGTGACCTCTCGGAGGAGCAGCTCGCCGTCGCTTTCGCCATGACCTCCCGGCGTCCGGAGCCTTTTGACGAAATCGCCCAGCGCGTCACCCAAGAAAAGGCCGCCGATTTCCACGAGCGCTGGGTCCTGGGCTACGGCCACGCCTCTGTTGCCGAGCACGCCGTCATTCACATGGCCGTGGAAAACCTCTCCCGCCTCGCCTGTGACACCTTGGAAGACAACCGCCTTGCCTCCTACACCGAAAAGTCCTCCCGCTACCAGCTACTGCCCTCCGGCTACTACTACATCCCCCCGGAGCTGGATCAAGACCCGGCGCTGCGTCGCCTCTACACCGGGGCCTGCGACGCCCTGTTTAGCGCCTACGAAACCCTGGTCGACAGCCTCCTCCGCCACCTCGTCGCCGTCCGCCCCCAACGGGACGGCGAGCGGGACTCCGCCTACAACCTCAGGCTCCGCCGCGAGGCCACTGATAGCTGCCGCTTCATCCTCCCCGCCGCCACCCTTACCAACGTCGGCGTTACCATGAACGCTCGTACCATGGAGCACGCCATTAGCAAGCTCCTCACATCGGACCTTGCCGAGGAACGAGAGCTGGCCGAAGATCTCAAGGCCCAGGGCCGTCGCATAACACCTACCCTGATAAAATACGCCGACGCCAACCCCTACCTCGCCGCCGCCCGCGAAACTCAAACGCAACAGACTGCCGACGTTGACGGCGCTTCCCCCGACTCCCACATCACAGCCCGCCTCGTCCACCACGACCCTCAGGCGGATGTAAAGCTCGCCGCCGCTCTGGCCTATCGCTACTCTGACGCGCCCTATCAGCAGGCCTGGGACCGCGCCCTGGCCATGGCCCCCGAAGGGCGCTGGGACCTGATCGCCGCCTGCCTCCAGCGCCTCGGCCCCCACGACGCCCCCCTCCGTGAGTTCGAGCTGGTCGACTACACCTTCGAGCTGGTCATGGACTACGGTGCCTATCGAGAGTTCAAGCGGCACCGCATCCAGACCTATATCCCCCAGCCGCTGACTGTCTTCCACGGCGTCCTCGTCCCCACCCTCCTACGCGACGCCGGCTTGGAGCCCCGCTTCACCGACGAAGTCAACCGCGCCGAAGAGGCCTTCCACCGGGTCCGCGCTTCAATACCTGCCGTCGCCCCCTACCTCGTCACCCACGCCCACCTTCGCCGCCTCATAACCAAGGCCAACCTGCGGGAGTGCTACCACCTCTTCAAGCTCCGCACCCAGTCCCAGGCCCACTTCTCCATCCGAAAAGTCATGGATCAGGCCCTCCACCTCGCCGTCGACGCTCACCCCCAACTCTTCCGCCACCTCCCCCTCCGTGAATACCCCGAATGGTGGCCCTTCCCGGCCACACAGGAAGGTGCAGGGGACCTGGATTCCATGCCGGGAGCATGAGGGTGCCCCTCAGAAATAGACTTTAAAAACCCTCTGCGGCGGGTGGGCGGGCACCACTAACCTATGATTTGCAGTCCTCTCTTGAGGCGATACCCATCGCCATCACCACTCTCCGGTCTGCTCTTAAAGACCGCCTGCCACCGCGCCCCTACCCCTTCTCCTCCTCCCTACCCTTCCTCATCTCCCCACGTAGCAAAACCGTCGCCTCCATGTCCAACTCTTGCGCCTCTTCGTCTATCACCACTCCATACTCCTGGCGCACGGACGCTGCCGTAAGCTTCTCCTGCCGCACATCCTCCAGCACCGCTTCCACATCTCGCTCCAGCGGGTCGCCGTACCCTCCGCCCCCCGCCTGGTAGCACCGGTACAAGTCGTTCTTCTTCAGCGTCATCAGGTACTTGCCCGGCAGCTCCCGGTTCTCCTCGTCCGGGTTCAGGTAATTCCGCGTTGGTGATCCCGGCTTGCCCCCCTCCACTCCCCACGGCAGGAAATCGTGCCGGTCCGATCTGAGCTGGAACACCGCTTCCTCCGCCAGCAGCCGAAAGTCCCGCACCATACCCAGCCCGCCCCGGTACGTCCCGGCGCCTCCGCTGTCCGGCACCAGGGCATACCGCTCAATCAGCAGCGGTTGGTCCGCCTCAATACTCTCAATCGGCGTGTTCGCCATATTGTGTATCGGCGCCGCCAGCCCATCCGCCCCGTCAATGTAAGGCCCGCCTCCACGGGGTCCGTCGTTATTGAACTCCAGGTACACCCACGCCTTCCGGTTCGGATGGTACCCGCCGAAGCTCAGCCCCACCTCGCCCCCGCCCCACGCCGCTGGCACCTTGCCCGGCAGCGCCTGCGCCATCACCCCAAAGATCACGTGGCAAATCCGGAACCCCGCCAGTCCCCGCGCCGCCACCGGCGCCGGGTGCTGCGGGTTCACAAAACACCCCTCCGGCGCCGTTATCGTGAACGGCCGGAAAAAACCGTTGTTAGACTGAATCGCCGGGTCTATCATGCACTTCATCGCCGCGTACACCTGCGACTTCGTGTACGCGAAGTTCGGGTTGATCGATCCTTTGGCTTGTGGAGACGTCCCCTCGAAGTCCACAAACATCTCGTCGCCCTCTATCCTTGCCTTCACGTGAATCGCTATCGGCTGCGGGTCAATTCCGTCGTTGTCTATATAGTCCGTGAACTCCCACTCCCCCTGAGGCAGCGCCGAAAGCTCAGACCGTGTCAGCAGCTCCGTCGTGTCCAGGATATCCTCCATGTAAATCTTCAAGTCCTCCAGCCCGTACTCGTTCACCAGCCGCATCAGGTCCCGCTCCCCGAACCTCACCGCCGCTATCAGCGCCTGCACGTCCCCCAGCACCTTGTCCGGTACTCGCACGTTCTTCTCCAGGATCCGCCACACCGCCTGGTTCAGCCTCCCCTCCTCAAACAGCTTCAGCGGCGGCAGCAGCAACCCCTCCTGGTAGATCTCCGTGTTGTCGCACGCGTTCCCACCGGCCACCCTCCCGCCTATGTCCGTCTGGTGCCCAATGCAGGAGCTCCACCCTACCAACGTGTCATTTACGAAGACGGGCTTGAAAAGGAAGATGTCCGGTAAGTGGCTCCCACCTTCGTATGGGTCATTGTTGGCGAAGATATCCTCCGGCTTCACGTCATCTCCGAAGGCATCCATCACCCCTCTCAGCGCCGGCTCCATCGCACCTAGGTGCGCCGGCAACGTCAGCCCCTGCGCCACCTGCTTCCCCTCCGCGGTGAACAGCGCCGTCGAAAAGTCCATCCCGTGTTTGATCACCGCTGACCGAGCCGTCCGCACCACCGTCAACGCCATCGTGTCAGCCGTGCTCATCAACGAGTTCTTAATAATCTCCCGGGTCACCGGATCTGTCGTCCTCTGCACCTCGGCCCCCTTTCTCAGTTCCGCTCCAAAATCACGTTCTGCCACCGGTCCACCGAGGCTGTCCAGCCCGGAGGGACTACCGTGGTCGAATCATACTCCTCCACTATCACCGGCCCTTGCGTCCCTTCTCCCAGCCCCTGTCGGTCCGTCACCGGCGTGTCCAGCCACCCGATGCTCGGCCCGAAGTACACCCGCCGCTGCGCCTCGCCCCGCGTCGTCGCCGACGCCATTTCCAGCCGCTCCGGGAGCCGCGCCTCCTCTGAAAGCCCCCGCGCTATCACCCGCAGGTTCACCATCTGGAACCCCACCTCAGTTCGGTACCCGTACGTATTCTCGTGCTCCACTTCAAACGCCTCCACCAGCTTCGCCAGCGTGGCCTCGTTCACCTCACCCGGCGGCATCGGCACCGTCAGCTCAGACACCTGACCATCGTACTTCATATCTACCTGAATCGAAGTCTCATGGTGTGCGTCATCAAACCCTTCAGACCGAAGCTGCTTCCTCCCCTCTTCCGCCATCCCCTCCAGGATACTGCGAAGCTCCTCCACCTTCATCTCGTCGAACGTCTTGAAATACGTCTGTATGAAATGGTGTTCCACATCCGCGAACAGCAGCCCGAAAGAGCTGAACACCCCTGGGTACGGCGGCACAATCACCTTGCTTATACCCAGCATCTCCGCCAGCCCCGCCGCGTGCACCGGACCCCCGCCGCCGAAGGCCATCAGCGTGAATCTCCGTGGGTCTCTGCCCCGCTCGCTGGACACCGCCCTCAGCGCCCGGCTCATGTTGGAGTTCACCAACAGGTGTACCCCATGCGCTGCCTCCACCTCAGTCATTCCCAGCGGCGCCGCCACGTTCCGTGAGATTGCCTGCTTCGCCTGGGCCACCTCAATTGGGAAATCGCCCCCCAGCAAGAACCTGGGATTAAGGTAGCCCAGCAGCACATCGGCGTCCGTCACCGTGGCCTCCGTCCCCCCGTGGTTATAGCACGCCGGACCCGGCTGCGCACCCGCGCTGTTCGGCCCCACCCGCAGCGACCCGCTCCGGTCCACTGAAGCTATGCTTCCCCCTCCGGCCCCCACCTCCGCCAGGTCAATCGCCGCCACTCGCAGAATATGCCCCGCCCCCTTTAGTAACCGGTGCCCCACGCTTATCCCTCCCCCCACCTCATACTCCGGCGCTTGCAACATCTCCCCATTCTCTATAATCGACGCCTTAGCCGTCGTCCCTCCCATATCCAGCGTCATCAGGTTCTCAATCCCCAGCCTTCTGCCCAGGTGGTTCGCCCCCACCACCCCCGCCGCCGGCCCTGACTCTATGCAGTACACCGGCTTCTCCTGGGCTATCTCCGCCGTTGCCAGCCCTCCGTTGGACTGCATCACCGTCAGCGGCACGCTAATGGACATCCCCTTCAGCCCATCAATCAGCGCCGTCAGGTACCTCTCCACCACCGGCCTGACGTAGCAGTTTATCACCGTGGTGCTGGTCCGCTCGTACTCCTTCATCTCCGGAAGCAGCTCGCTGGACAGCGTCAGCACCACCTTCGGCGCCCTCTTTCGGATCACCTCACCTATGTACTGCTCGTGCTCCGGGTTGGCGTACGAGTGCAGCAGGCACACCGCCACCGACTCCGCCCCGTTGGAAAGAATCCTGTCCACCGCCCGCTCCACGTCGTCCCTATCCAGGGGCCTCAACACCTCCCCCTTGAAGTTGAGACGCTCCTTCACCTCCAGCCGGAACTGCCGTTTCACCAGCGGCGGCGGCTTCTCATAGTACAAGTCGTACAACCGCGGCACCCGGTTTCGGCGGAACTCCAGAATGTCCCGGAACCCCTCCGTCGTTATCAGCGCCGTCAGGGCGCCCTTCTGCTCTATGATCGCGTTGGTGGCCACCGTGAACCCGTGGCTCACCTCAGACACCGCCCCGGGCTCAATCCCCAACTGTGATATCCCCCCTTCAACCCCTTCCAGCACCGCCCGGCTGTAATCGTCCTGCGTGCTTGCTATCTTCCTGGCCAGCACCGTACCGTCGTCCCCCAAAAACACCACGTCCGTAAACGTCCCGCCTATATCAACCCCAATCCGAAATCGCGTCAACTTACTGCTCCAACGTGGCTCGTCGCTGTTTTCTTTCGGCCACAGGGCATCTTATTTCCGCCCTTGGCCGGGTGTCAACGGCCCCCCTTGAAATCTAGTGCTTCCTTTCCTTAACTGCCTCGAAAATAGATACATCGTCCCTTGAAGGACACCTAGCAAGGGGGACTCCAAAGGGGGAATTACCCCCTTTGGAGGGAGTCTGAGGGTGTCCCTCAGAATAACCTCTTCATCCCTTCACCCCACCCTGGCCCTCGACTTCCCAGGTTCCCCCAGCAGCAGGAACAGGCTGGACCCCGCCAATGACACAAACGCAATCGTCATAAACGCAATGTCGTAGTCCCCCGTCGCGTCCCGCATGTAGCCCGCGAACAGCGGCATCGCAAACAGCAGCATATTCATCGGCACCATGGAAATCCCCATGATGGCCGCGAACGCCCTCCGCCCAAAATACACCCCCCGTATCGCCGAAGTCAGCGGCGTCCTCCCCCCGAACCCTATCCCCAACAGCACCGCGAACACGAACGCCATCGGCAGGCTGTCCCATAGCACCAGCACTACCACTGCCGGCGTCTGTATCGCCGAAAACCCGAAGGTTGCCAACCGTATCGGCACCCGGTCCCCTACGTAGCCCCCCACCAGTAGAAATACGGCGTTCACCCCCGTGTACGTCGCCACTATCACCCCAATGGTCTGCAGCGAAAATCCTCGGTCGTCCAGCATCAGTCCCAGGTGTACTGTCAACGACACAAACACAGTGGACGAGCACGCGTGCGCGAAGCTTATCAGCCAGAAGTTTCGCGTCCGTATCGCCTGCTGCCACGTGAAGCTCGGCTCCTCATCCAGCCCTCGCCCAACGCGGGCACCCCGCCTCTGTTCCTTCGTTGGTCCCGCCACATCCCCGTCGGGTCGTAGCCCCATCTCCTCCGGCCGGTTGCGGATCAGCCGCGAAAGCGGGAACGCCAGCACCAGAATCAGCACCCCCACGCCCGCCGCCGTTACCCGCCACCCGTACCGCTCTGTTTCCTGCGGGTCCACTCCGCCTATAGCCCAGGCCAACGCCAGCGGCAGCACCATCCCGCCCAATGCGAACCCCTCCATCACCAGCGACATCGCCCGGGCTTTCCGCCGTACGAACCAGGCGTTCATCACCGTCATCATCGGCAGCCAGGTGCCCAACGCCGCGCCCAGGCTCATGATAAAAAACGATGCGTACAGGTGCCACAGCTCTGTAACTTGGCTGAACAGCAGAAACCCCGTTCCCAAAATGCTCAATCCAATCAGCACCATCCTCCGGGGTCCCACCCGCTCGATCAGCATCCCTTCCAGGGGTCCCAGCAGGCCTCCTTCGATCCGCGTCACCCCGAAGGCCCAGGACATCTGCCCGGCAGTCCAACCGAACGAATTCCTCAGCACCGGGTTCCACACCGGCAGCCCCTGGAACAGCGGCACCGTCCCCAACGCCATCACCGCCGCCCCTACGGCTGCCAGCCACCAGCCGTAGAAAACTCCTCGCATCCTGCCCAATGGAAAAACTGTTCCCAGCGTTTGTATCAACGGTCCAGTCCCCTCCCGAGCTCCCAGAATGACAACCCGCCAAAACCGTGTCAACAAAGGCGAATAACAGACCATTCAGGCCGGAGCGAGAATGTGTTTCTGCCGGGTACGCCACTCCGGCGCGGCAAAGGGTCGCAATTTAGCATCACTATGACCGGACGCCTTTATAATTGAGACCATGCATTTCAAGACATTCGGTTTAGCTGGATTGCTGCTGTTTCTGTGGCTCGCCGCTGGTTGCGGCAGCTCAAACCAGGCCCCCGCGTCACCCGGGCTCACCCCTGCCATGACTTCCACCGCCGCGGCAGGCGTCACCCCCACCCCTCTCCCAACCCAATCGACCACAGTTACAGCTTCGTCTCAATCAACCCAACAGCACATACCCACCGTCACGCCCCCCGTCATCGCCTCGGCGCTCACCTCTCCTCCTGTCAACACCTCGGTTAACACCATGCACCCGTCTCTCATTAACGAGAACACCGAGATCCGATTCGGCACCCACGCTGATCCGAACGCCATCACCCTTGGCCCCACCTCCGGCGGCCCACCGGGCTATGACTCCTACCCTTTAAAGAACAGCATGAACATCAAGATGCCGGACCTGACCCCCGTCCTGGCCCCCATCGATATGACCTTCATCGGTTTCGCCAACCGCAATGCCGAGTTCAGGGACGATAACGGAGACGTCCAGCGCCCCTTCGACGACCTGGAGCTCTGCTTTCGGTCAGACAGCCAACACTGGCCCGGCATGGTCGTCTGCGTCTACCACCTCTCCACTTCTCCCTTTCTGCTCGGCCACAACCAGAGCCCCCGGTGCGCCGCCGTGGAGCGTTGGGACCCCCTCGGCCCGGGCCAGGCCGCCGGCTGGCTCTACTTCGAGGACAACGACTCCTTTTACGCCCCGGACGGCTCTGCCAGCCCCAACGCCAGGGATGCAACGCCCTGCCAGGGTCGCCTCGGCGCTTAAGTCCCCCGCGGCGGCCTCATTGGATTCTCCGGCCGCGTTGGTGACAACCCACACGCCGCCTTTCGCTTCAAGGTGCGGCACCACACCGTTAACCCAACCGTCCGCCGCGGGGACCCCAACCTCCACTGGGTCCAGCCCGCCACCTTCTTCTACTGGATGTGCTACTCGCCCGATGCCGTCTTCCCCCCCGGCGTCCTCGCCTACCCCTTCCAGTGCGGCGGCTACCACCTACCCGCCGAGCAGCAAAACGTCCACTTCAAGTTCTTCCCCGGCCCCAATCCGCCCCCGGGCCCCACCGCCACACCCCAGCCCACCGCCACGCACCTCCCAACCCCCACCCTCCAGCCGCACCCACCCAATACTGCCTCGCCTGGGCCTTCATCGGCCCCTTCCCCCACTCCCAGGCCAACTGCCACCCGTTTCTCGCCGGCCACTGCAACGCCCACTCCCGACCACAACGGCCCGTCTTCCTCTTCCTATAACATCTTCGCTCCGGGCGGTCTCCGCGACGCCTGTGTAAGCGACCCTGCTCCCCACTTCTCCTCTCACATCACTGACCTCGGCCTGATCTCCTACCTCACCCCCGCTGGCACCGTCCAGGCCGGCGACCTCAAGCCCCACGGCTTCCTCCACAATGTCCGCACTGAACAGGAAGTTCCCGTATACGCCCCGGTGGACTCCTACCTCATTGACTTCGCCTACTACCGGGGATACACCGGAGAATCCCACTACACCTTCAAATTCCAGGTCTCCTGCGAGGTGGCCTACTACTTCGACCACCTCCGTGCCGTGGTGGATCGAATCGATGCCGTCGTCCCTGATGCACCCGCCGAAGGTACCCACGGCACCACGGTCCAACCGCCCCTCTTCTTCCGGGCCGGCGACCTTATCGGCTACACCGGCGGTTCCCCGGCCTACTACAACTGGGACTTTGGCGTCCTCAACACCGGCCGCTGGAACCCCCTCCCACAGGACGTGACCTACAACTTATCTGGCAACGTCGAAAAGTACCGATTCGCCGTCTGCCCCTACGAATACTTCGATGAGGCCATGCGCGGCCAATACCTCGCCCTCCTCGATGGTCAACCCTGCGGCCCTTAACCAAGATTAAGCCCGCTCAAATCCTCCCGAAAATAGATGAAATCCCCCCCTCGACAGGGGGGGAGATTAAGATGATGTGTGAACCGACCCCGGATTCTCGATTCCCCGCAAATGCGAGGCATCTCGCAATTCAAACCCAACCCCACCTCCCACCCCTCGCCATGCGCTAAAATACCCCAGCCTAAATCGTTCATTGAAAAAGGGGACACCATGCCTGACCTGACCTCCATGGCCGCCACCCTCGGCGCCCTTCTTAAGGAAAAACAGCACACCATCGCCGTAACCGAGTCCTCCTGCGGCGGCCTCATCTCGGCCGCATTGGTAGCCATCCCCGGTGCCTCCGCCTTCTACCGTGGCGGCGCCGTCATCTACACCCGCGTCGCTCAGCAGGGCCTGCTTCACATCCCTGACAGCGCCATGGAAGGCATACGTGCCAGCTCCGAGCCCTACGCCTTGCTCAATTCCCGCACCGTTCGACAGGCCTTGGGCGTCACCTGGGCCCTCAGCGAAACCGGTGCCAGCGGCCCCACCGGCAACGCCTACGGCGACTCCGCCGGCCACGCCTGCTTCGCCGTCTCCGGTCCCGTCGAGCGCACCCTCACCCTGGAAACCGCCAACGACGACCGTGAGGCCAACATGTGGGTATTCGCCAAAGCCGCGCTAGACCTCCTTGACCAATGCCTTCGGGAGTCTACATAACAGTTCAACTTCGCCCTTCTTCCCAAGAAAATCTGCGCCGCCGCACAACTATCACTCGCCCTACAGGAGGGTGCAGGGAACCTGGGTGGTGGCTGCCGGGAGTCTGAGGGTGTCCCTCAGAAATTAAAACCTTACTGGGCGGTCGAGGGTGGGCACCACCAGCCTGTGATTCGCTACCCGTTCAAATGCTGGCGCCCACCGCTCTTGGACATAACGCTTCGGAACTGCCATTCACATGGTTTCATCACGTAGCACCTGAGTGGTTTTGCAATCCTTCCAGGTGGCTACACCCAGACCCAACGGCTGCTTAGCTCCCTTACACGCCCGCGCCGGACCACTCCCTTTCCTTGACACCCCTGCCCGCGCTTCCTAGACTCCGCCCAATTTACACGCTAACCTGCCGCTAGGAGAACGCCAATGCCCAGCCCAGATCAGTTCGCCTACATGGACGCCTTGGATCTCGCCTCCTTAGTCCGACAAAAGCAGGTCCAGCCCATCGAGCTCGTGGACGCCGTCATCTCCCGCATCGAGCGCCTCAACCCCACCCTCAACGCCGTCGTCACCCCCATGTATGACGAGGCCCGCCGCCGCGCCCAGGAGCCCCTGCCCGAAGGCCCCCTCTCCGGCGTTCCCTTCCTCCTCAAAGACTTCTTGGCCGAATACGCCGGCGTCCGCATGACCGAAGGAAGCCGCTTCTTAAGTGACTTCGTCCCCGATGAGGACAGCGAGCTGGTCAAGCGAATCAAGCGCGCCGGTCTCATCACCGTCGCCAAGACCAACACCCCGGCGCTGGCCTGCGGTCCCACCACCGAGCCCCAGCTCTTTGGCGCCGCCCACAACCCTTGGGACACCAACCGCACCACCGGCGGCTCCAGCGGCGGCGCTGGGGCTTCTGTCGCCTCCGGCATCGTCTCCATCGCCCACGGAAACGACGCCGGTGGCTCTATCCGCATCCCCGCCTCCTGCTGCGGCGTCTTCGGCCTCAAGCCCACCCGCGGCCGCAACCCCCTGGGCCCGCTGTACGGTGACATCTTCAGCGGCTTCGTTTCCGAGCACGTCCTCACCCGCTCCGTCCGCGAAAGCGCCGCCTTCCTGGATGCCTCCTCCGGGCCGGACCTCGGCGACCCCTACGCCACCCCTCCCCCGGACCGTCCCTTCCTCGAAGAGGTCGGCGCCAGCCCGGGCCGGCTCCGCATCGCATACTCCGGTCAGACCACCCTCGGCACCCCCTTGGACCCGGACTGTGCCGCCGCCCTCCAGGACGCCGTCACCCTCTGCGCCGAGCTGGGCCACGAAGTGGTCGAAGCCTCCCCTGACTTCGATGGTGAGGAAGTCTGGCAGGGATTCGTAAAAGTCTGCGCTGCCGGCTTCGCCTGGGTTGTCGACGACTGGGCCCGCCGCACCGGTCGCACCCCCACCGAGGCCGATTTCGAGCCTTTCGTTTGGGCCTACACCATGCGCGGCCGCGAGATCAGCGCGCCGGAATACCTCATGATCACCCAAGACCTTCAGAAGATGACCCGCAGCGTCGCCCGCTTTCACCAGCAGTACGACCTCTGGCTCACTCCTACGCTAGGTCAGCCTCCCGTGGACCTGGGCCACTTCGCCTTCAACAGCGGTGACGATCCCATCGAAATGCGCCGTCGTATGGCCGAGTTCTCACCCTTCACCTTCATCACCAACGGCACCGGCCAGCCCTCCGCCTCCATTCCGCTCTACTGGAACGGCCAGGGCCTTCCCATAGGCGTCCACCTGGCCGCCCGCTACGGTGACGAAGCCACTATCTTCCGCCTTGCCTCCCAACTGGAAGAGGCCCGCCCCTGGAAGGACCGCCGCCCTCCCGTCGCCGTTTAGCCGGACAAACACACTTCATTGCCTGGAAAATAACCCGGCCTGGCATATTAAGCGACTCTCCCTGCCGGGAGTTTGAGGATGTCCCTCAAATATTCTTTATAAACCTTCCGAGGCGGTCGCGGGCGGGCACCACCAACCTGTGATTTGCATTCCATTGTGGCAGCAATACCAAAAGCCCTGTTTCACCACCTTACAACAGGACATAGTGCCTGGATATCCTGGGACGCAAGCCGGAGACTCCCGTCAGTTGTGACCGATGATAGTCAGGAGCGGGAGTCTGAGGGTGTCCCTCAGCCTCCCTTTGCTCCCTTCCTCATCGCCAACCCCGCCATCAAATACATGATCACGTACACAATCACCCGGTAGATCACCGCGCTCCCCGGCGGAATGCAGATGAATGACATCCCGGAAAGCCCTCGCCTCCCTATCTCGTGCGCTATCCGAATCACCTCGTAATCCGTCAACCCAATCGGCTCCGCCAGCTCCCCCAGAATATCCCCTGGCGCCGGGCCCGCCCCACCCAGTACGTCCATGTCGAAGTGTACGTACACCCCGTCGGTCCCCTGGTACGCCTGGTCCAGCTCCTTCACCGCCCCCTCAATCCCTAGCCCGCTCCGCAACTCCCACGCTGGGATGAACCTCGCCCCGTCGCGCAGAAACCTGCGCACCACCTCCTTATCCTCCAGCATCCCCCGCTCGCCAATTTCCACCAGGTGCTTGGGGTGCATGTTCTCCAGGAACTCGTACATCTTGTGCTTCCAGCTCGCGCTCCCCGCAATCCGCGGGTCCTGCGTCAGCCGGTCCAGCGGGTGCGCGTCCCAGTGCGTGTCCAGGCTGATGCACCCCACCGGACCCTCGCAACGCTCCGCTATCGGCTTCGCTATCGCGTACGATCCGCACGGCGAGTTCTGCCCTATCACAATCGGTATCGCCCCGGCGTCCAGCGTCTCCCCCACCTTCTCCTCCACTGCCGCCTGCGCCCGCAGGATCATCTCCGGCGACTTGTCCTCCACCGCCTCCGGGGGTATCGCCGCGTCACCGTAGTCCACCACCGTCAGGTGTTCGAACACATCTATGTCGAACTCTTGGATATACCCCGAAGGGTACCGCACCGATTGCTGCCTCACCCGTTTCGGACCCGCTATCCAATGGTCCCGGTGCACCCCGGCGTACAGCTCCCCCTGGTTTGCCACGTACGGCGCCCCGATAATCACAACGTCCGCACCCTTCAGCTCATCCGGGGACCTCACGTAGGGCACCGCCAGAAAGCTGGGCATATCCGGCGCTATCATCGGAAACGGCTTCGGGTTCCGCGCCGCGAAGCTGTCCCTGATGAACTCCTCCCAGGTTGGGTAGCTGCTTCCAGTCATCTGATTTCCTCTTCCTTCGTAGAATCAACGCCAACGCCCTGGAGAGTGCAGGGAACCTGGGTGGTGGCTGCCGGGAGTTTGAGGGTGTCCCTCAAAATATTCTTTATAAACCTTTCGGGGCGGGTGGGTGGGAACCACCAACCTGCGATTTGTAGCCCTTCGTGGTAGCGATGCCTATCTTATTGACTCATTACCTGGAAAATCGATATTCGTCCCTCTCATTCTCGCTCATCCTGAGGCCCTCGAAGGAGAGGAGGTGCGAACCCACCTCCGATTTACAATCCTCTGTGGTGCCGGTCACAACCGGAATGCTGATTGCCTTGAAAACAGCGCCCGTCATACCGCCTACCCCCTCCGTTGAGGCAGCACACACAGAAACTCGTGCAGCAGGTTAGCCGCCAGTATCGACGTTATATCCGCGCTGTCGTATGCCGGGCACACCTCCACCACGTCCACTCCAACCAGGTCCAAACCCCGCAGCGCCCTCACCGCCTGAATCGCTTCGTAGCTGTCCGGCCCTCCCACCTGCGGCACCCCCGTCCCCGGCGCGAACGCCGGGTCTATCCAATCAATGTCCAAAGACACGTACATCTTCTCTCCCAAAAGCTCCCGAAACCCCTCCGCAATCTTGGCCACACCCTCCGCTCTCAGGTCCTCGGACGTCACCTGCTTCAGCCCGTGGCCCAGCGCAAACTCCAAGTCTTCCTCGCCGTAAAGCTGACCCCGCAGACCCACCTGATACGTCTTCTCCGGAATGATCAGACCCTCCTCAATCGCCCGCCGCAGCCACGTCCCGTGCGTGTACCGCATCCCGAAGTACTCGTCCCAAGTATCCGTATGCGCGTCGAAGTGTATCACCGCCACCGGGCCGTGCTGGGCCTTCATCGCCCGCAAGATCGGCAACGTTATCGTGTGGTCCCCTCCCACCGCCACCGGCACCACCTCCTTCCTAAGCAGCTCCCCCACAAACGCCTGGATGTTGTCCACCGTCTTCTCCACCGAAAACGGGTTCGTGTCCACGTCGCCGAAGTCCGCCACCCTCAGCCCCTTAAACGGGTCCACCTTCAGCGCCGGGTTGTACGGCCGGATCAATGCGGAATGCACCCGTATCTCCCTCGGCGCGAACCGTGCCCCGGGGCGGTACGTCACCGTCGAGTCGTACGGCACCCCGAAGATCGCTACGTCCACCTTCGAAGGGTCGCTCTCCTGCGGCAGCCGCATGAACGTAGGCACCCCGGTGTACCGCGGCGAGGTTAAAGCGTCCCTTGGATAGTACTCCGTCATCGCTCCGCTCCTGCCTTCCCTTTGGCCCGCCGATTATAGGTACCCCCTTCTCGCACGGTCAACGACAACCGGAATCGTCGGCGCTGCCTTTCCCCGCCAGGATCGCCACATCAAAATCCACTCGCCCCACGCGGCGTTCTCATCCTGCTCCAACCACACAGGAGAGTGCAGGGAACCCTGGGTGGTGCTGCCGGGAGTCTGAGGGTGTCCCTCAGACTAAATCTCTTTTCGAAATTACCCCCTTCCTGGCCAGGAAGGGGGACAGGGGGATGGTCGAAAGGTTTGACCACCATCACCCTTTGCTATACTTGCCCCAAATCTCCACGCCAGGAGGCGCTCCCATGCCCTACGCCGGCCTCAGTCTGGAAGGCAAGTCCGCCCTCGTCACCGGCTCCGCCCGCGGCATCGGCAAGGCCCTCGCCGTCGGCCTCGCACAGGCCGGCGCCAACGTCGCCGTCTCCGACCTTCCCTCCATGGTCGAGGAGGCCAAGGAAGTACAGCACCAGATCGAGGCCCTGGGCCGCAAAAGCGAGACTTACCCCCTAGACGTTACCGACATCCCCGCCATCCAGCCTACCATTGACCAGTTCGAGTCCGATTTCGGCGCCTTGGACATCCTCGTAAACAACGCCGGCCTCCGCATCCGCCGCGCCGCCCTGGAGGTCACCGAAGCGGACTGGGACACCACCATAGACACCAACCTCAAGGGCCTCTTCTTCTGCGCCCAGGCCGCCGCCAAGCGCATGCTCGTCCGGAATTCCGGCCGCATCATCAACATCGCTTCCCAGCTCGCCATCACTGCCATGAAAGACCGCGCCCCATACTGCGCCAGCAAGGGGGGCGTCGCCAACCTCACCCGCTCCCTGGCCATCGAGTGGATCGAATACGGCATCACCGTCAACGCCATCGGCCCCGGCCCCACCAACACCCCCGGCATGCTGGCCGTTTTCGACCGCACCTCGGACGACGTTCAGCTTGACCTGGACAACCGCTCCCCCTTGGGCCGTCGCATGGAACCCGAAGAGCTCGTCGGCGCCGCCGTCTACCTTGCCAGCCCCTCCTCCGGCGCCACCACCGGTCATCTCCTCATCGTCGACGGCGGCTGGACCGCCTGGTAGACCGTTCAGAGTTTCAGCTCGTCGCTATGAGGACTCTCTTAACAGTTGGCGCCTCGGCCTCCCCAAGAAGGTGCAGGGAACCTGGGTTCCCTGCCGGAAGGCTGAGGGTGTCCCTCAGATCTTATTTTCCTATTCCCCCTTCCTGGCCAGGAAGGGGGTAAGGGGGATGGTCGAAAACCGTCGGCGCCCCTACAGCCGTAAGAATGAGATCCAAAACTGACTCAAATGACAACCAAAAAACCAGCGCCGCAGGCTAATACCATTGCTAAACCTTAACCCCCACCTCGCCCGCCTCGAACAACAGGCCACTCCAATCAAAGTCGCCTTCATCGGCGCCGGCCGCTTCACCACCATGATGATGGCCCAGATCGCTCGCATGAAAGGCCTCCGCGTCTCCCTGGTGGCCGACCTCTCCGAAGAGCGCGCCTGCCAGGCCCTCCATCGCGCCGACCTCGAAGGCGCCTCCATCTGCCGCACTGACTCCCTCACCGAGGCCAATGACGCCATCGCATCCGGCCGGCTGGTCGTCACCCAGGACGGCATGCTGGCCGTCCGCTCCGCCGTCGACGTCGTGGTGGAGGCCACCGGCCTCACCGAACCCGGCGCCCTCCACTCATACCACGCCATCATGAACGGCAAGCACGTCGTCATGGTCAACGTCGAGACCGACGTTCTGCTCGGCCCCTTCCTCAAGACCCTCGCCGACCGCGTCGGCGTCACCTACTCCCTGGCCTACGGCGACCAACCTGCCCTCATCAAGGAACTCTATGACTGGGCCACCGCCCTCGGGCTCCAGGTCGTCGCCGCCGGCAAGGGCACCAAGTACACCCCGGACCTGCGGAAGAGCACCCCGGACACCGTCTGGGAGCTCTACGGCCACACCGAGGAAGAAGTCCTCCGCGGCGACCTTAATCCCAAGATGTACAATTCATTCCTGGACGGCACCAAGAGCGCCATTGAGATGGTCGCCGTTTCTAACATGACAGGCCTCGTTCCGGACGTTCCCGGCATGCACTTCCCGCCCGTCTCTGTCCCGGATATACCTTCCGTCCTCTGCCCTAAAGACGACGGCGGAATTCTCTCTCGCACCGGCGTCGTCGAGGCCATCAGCAGCACCTACTATGACGGCGCAACCGTGCCCGAAGGCTTGCGATGGGGCGTCTACGTCGTCGTCACCAGCGACAGCCAGTACCTCCGCAACGCCATGGCCGAGTACGGTATCGCCACCGGGGGCAACGGCAGGTACGCTCTCATGTACCGTCCCTACCACTTCGTCGGCATGGAGGCCCCCATCAGCATCGCCGCCGCGGCCCTTCGTGGCGAGCCCACCGGCGCCCCGGAGGGCGCCCCCGTATCGGAGGTCGTCACCGCCGCCAAGCGCCTCCTCAGCCCGGGTGAGCTAGTCGATGGCGAGGGCGGCTACACCGTCTACGGTCTTGCCCATACCGCCGTTGACGCCGCCGCCCGTGGTCTGCTGCCCATGGGCTTGGCCGCTGGCGCCCGGCTCCAGCGCCTTGTCGCCGAGGACGCCCTGCTTACCTATGACGACGTTGCCCTCCCTCAGGACAGCTTCGCCCTCAAGCTCCGCCGCCTCCAGGATGCCACCTTCCCCTAGCTCTCCACCTTTAACCCCTCAGTGGGTGTCGAATATCCGCTGGTACTCCGCTATCTTCGCCTCCGTGGCCTGCCGCTCCTGCGTCGTCGGCCTCCGGGGGTCCCGCGCCTTCGGCAGCCTTCCCAGCTTTAGCATCGCCGCCATTAGCTGTATCCGCGCCTTGTTCGCGTCCAGGTTGCTGCCTAGAATCGTTAGCTCGTGCCAGTAGGGCGGCGTCGGCCCCTCCAGGTCGCTTCGTCCCACCATCACCACCGGCATGCCGCTGAACGCCGCCACCGCCAGCGCCGCCATCTGCGACCCTGATCCGAACCCGTACGGATTGGCCCCCTCCATCACAAAGCCGTGCAACTTCGGCGCGTCGGCCTCGGCGCTGGCTTGATGCTCCAACCCTTGCTTTACTCGCCCCAGGATGTCGACCTCCTGGTCCGGGCTGGCTGCCGACACCTCCTCCCATCCCCTCGTCCCGTCCTCCGACCAGTAGTGCCCAAACTTGACTATGTCCACCCTCGGGATGGCCGACTCTCTTAGCAGCCCCTGGGAGTCCTTTATCGGCACCCTCACCTTCTCGGACCCACCCGTTACGTCCTGAAACTCTAAGATCTCCGGCAGCCTGGATAGGTTCAGCTCGGAGCTATTCGTGTGCCGGTACGCCGGCTTGTACCAGATCGTCACCGGCGGCCCGGGGCTCCCCAGCAGCCCTCCGTGTCCTCCCGTCACCTTGTATCCCCCCGGCCGGTCGTCGCCCTTCTTCATCTCCCTTGACGCGAATATCCGCTCGTCCAGCACCGCCACCACCCCCAACCCCGCGCCCTGCCCGGACAACACGTAGCCAACCGCGTCCAAAATGTTGTGGTCCCCGTCGTTGGAAAGCTGTCCGTGGGGCCGCTGAGACGATACTCCCGCCAGCGGAAGCTCCGAGTCCAGCAGCAGGTTCAGCCAGTACAGCGTCTCCTCCAGCGACGGCGTTCCCTCCAGCCAGACGCCCCCGGCGTACTCTCCGCTGTCGAATGCGCCTTGCACCATGTTTATCACCTTGGCCAGCGACTCCGGTGGCGCCAGCTTTCGCACGGGAAAAGGCTTGTACCCAAAGAAGTCCTTCCCGTGCACCTCCCCCCGTTTCGTGTAACCCCCCGGCGGCAGCACCCGAATGAAATCGTAGTCCGCCTGCCGGTCCAGCGCATTCGCTTCCCCGTCATGGTCCCGCCCAGAAATCGTCCGGTCTATATCTATGAAAATCCGTTCCGCGTCCGGATAGAAAAACTGCCGGCCCCCGTACTGCATCGCCGCGTCCATCAGGTCCCCTTCCTCGAACGGCGCTCCCTGGAGCGTGCCGTTGGCCCGCCGCGCCACATATGGCAGCAGGTACGGCCCGTCCTCCGGCCGCAGCTCCACCTCCCAGTACTCCTGGCCGTTGTCGTGGTACACCTCCTTCGCGTCCGCCTCCAGCGGATGGCCGGAGAACTTCTTAATCCTCACTGTTACCGGCTCGTAAAGCTCCTGCCCCACCAGGTGGTCGAACCGCCCTGGCAGCACCCTCTCCCCCGGCACCCTCCCCTTATTGCCAGTCACCAACGTTGGCGAGTTGGAAATCGTCGCAGTCTGCCCGGAGAACACCGCAATCTTTGGCTTCGCCATCTCGTTACTCACTCCCTTTCCAGTTGGACTTGCCTCGAAAATTTGAAAATCCTCTCACCCTATCGAGGGGGAGATTAAGAGGGGGTGCGATCCCCCTCGGATTTTAATAGCGGTGGCGCAGTTCCCAACCACCTTGGCCGATTCGCTCTCGAACACTATCCGGACCCGCAGCCTACAACGCCCCACCTCCGCCGTCCACCGGTCCACGCTTCTGGGCAAATCCTCTCTGGCAACGATCCATGCCCGCGTTCACCACGATAAACTGCCCATCCCCCGAAGAGTCCACGCCTCCCCTCTGTTGACACCCCCAACCCCCCAAACTACACTCCGATCGGACGCCGGGGTCCGCCGCATCGCCGGACCAGACACCTCTCCCGCGCAGTCCTAGGAGGTTTCATGTTTTCCCTGGTTCAGTCCCTCACTCTTAGACAACTCCTTATAGAGCAGGCCCCCGCCGTCGTCGGCTCCATGCTCATCGCCGAGGCCTTCTACAAGTTCCACAGCTTCACCCTTGAGGCTCTGGCCTTCCTGGGCACCTGGTACGTCATCAACGGCGCCATTAAGCTCGTCCGCGGCCTCTTGAAAGTCTAGCTGAAGCTATCCAAGCTCCATTCCCTTCAGAAGATAAACCTCTTTGCCGCCCTCCATCCAGCACCATTCTCTGCGGGTGGTAGTTGCCAATGAAGCAACTGAGGTGAGACCCACTCCGACTTGGCTAACTGCCTACTAAGGAGGGTGCAGGGAACCTGGGTGGTGGCTGCCGGGAGTCTGATGGTGTCCCTCAGGTCTAACTTATTTTCCTTCCCCCTTTCTGCCAGGAAGTGGGTCAGGGGGATGGTCGAAAGGATTGCTCACCACCTGGCCAAAGCCCCATATACCTACTCCCCTCTCCATCAATCGCCAACCACCTACCGCCAGGAGACAATAAACCAATGACAACCGCTTCATCTCCCAGCTACGCCCAGGTCAGCCGAGACCCGGACCTTCTTCGCACCTTGGAGTGGCGCTGTATTGGGCCCCACCGTGGCGGCCGCGTCGTCGCCGTCGCTGGTGACCCACACAAGATGACCACCTTCTACTTCGGCGCCTGCACTGGTGGCGTCTGGAAGACCACCGACGCCGGCGTTTACTGGGAGAACGTCTCCGATGGCTTCTTCAACTCCGCCGCCGTAGGCGCCATCGCCGTCTCCGATAGCGACCCCAACGTCATATACGCAGGCACCGGCGAGGCCTGCATCCGCGGTAACGTCTCCCATGGCGACGGCGTCTACAAGTCCACCGACGCTGGCCGTACCTGGTCCCACGTCGGCCTTGACGACACTCGCCATATCTCGCGCATCCGCGTCCATCCTGAGGACCCGGACCTCGTCTACGTCGCTGCCTTAGGCCACGCTTTCGGCCCCAACGAGGAGCGGGGCGTCTTTCGCTCCAAAGACGGCGGCAAGACATGGGACAAGGTCCTCTACCACCACCCGCAGGCCGGCGCCATTGACCTGTCCATGGACACAACCAATCCGCGCACCCTCTACGCCGCTTTCTGGGAAGTTATTCGGACGCCTTGGGGCCTGGACAGCGGTGGTCCCAACAGCGGCATCTTCCGCTCCAACGACGGCGGCGACACTTGGCAGGACCTCAGCAACAACCCCGGGTTGCCTGAGGGGCTGAAGGGCCGTATCGGGGTCTCCGTCTCCCCGGCCCGCCCCAACCGTGTCTTCGCCTTGGTGGAGTCCAAAGAGGGCGGCCTCTTCCGTTCCGACGACTGGGGCGATACCTGGGATCTCGTCTCTGATGACCGTAACCTTCGGCAGCGCCCCTGGTACTACATGCACATCTTCGCCGACTCCCAGGACGCCGATACCGTTTGGGTCCTCAATCTGGACGCCCACAAGTCGGTGGACGGCGGCCGTAACTTCACCGCGGTTGGCACCCCCCACGGTGACAACCACGACCTTTGGATCGACCCCCGAGACCCACAGCGCATGATAGAGGGAAACGACGGTGGCGCTTGCATCTCCTTTAACGGCGGCGAGACCTGGTCCACCGTCCTCAATCAGCCCACCGCCCAGTTCTACCACCTCACCACGGACACCCAGTTCCCCTATCGCGTCTATGGCACCCAGCAGGACAACAGCGCCATCAGCGTCCCCAGCCGCACCCATAAAGGCGCCATCCCCTACCGTGAGTGCTACCCCGTAGGCAGCTCGGAGAGTGGCTACATCGCCGTCCGGCCTGACAACCCAAACATCGTTTACTCCGGCGCCATAGGCAGCGCCCCAGGCGGCGGCGGTCCCCTCCTACGCTACGACCGCGCCACCGGACAGACCCGCATCATCACCGTCTGGCCAGAGGTCTACGCCGGCTGGGGTCCAAAGGACACCAGGTATCGCTTCCAGTGGACCTACCCAATCGTCCTCTCGCCCCACAATCAAAACGTACTCTACGCCACCGGCAACCGCGTTTTTCGAAGCACTGACGAGGGCACTAGTTGGGAGCCTATCAGCCCTGACCTGACCCGGGATGACAAGTCGAAGCAGGATCCCTCCGGCGGTCCCATCACTCATGACACCACCGGCGCCGAGCACTACTGCACCATCTTCTCCTTCGTCGAATCGCCCCACCAGCCCGGCGTTTTCTGGGCCGGCTCTGACGACGGCCTCGTCCACCTTTCCCAGGACGGCGGCGCGAACTGGGAAAACGTGACTCCCCCTCAGTTTCCCGAATGGACCACCGTCACCATGATCGAGGTCTCCCCCCACGACCCCGCTACCGCCTACCTCGCTGGCTGGCGGTACAAGCTGGACGACTACGCTCCCTACCTCTTCAAGACCAACGACTTTGGCCGCTCCTGGACCAGCATCTCCGCCGGTCTCCCGGACAACGAGTTTCTTCGGTGCGTCCGCGAAGACCCGTCCCGCCGTGGCCTCCTCTACGCCGGCACGGAGGTCGGCATCTATGTCTCCTTGGATGACGGCGCATCCTGGCAGTCCCTCCGGCTCAACCTGCCCGTTGTCCCAATTCATGACCTCCAGGTGAAAGACACGGATCTGGTGGCCGCCACCCACGGCCGCTCTTTCTGGATTCTCGATGACCTGACTCCCCTTCACCAGCTCGCCGACGCCATGCTTCAATCGCCAATGCACCTCTTCAGTCCGCGGTCCGCCCATCGTTCCGTGGCCCAGGTTGGTGGTGGCGGCCCACCGGCCCCGGGCACAAACTACCGCCTCGGCATGGGCCTTGAGCTGGGCTGGCGACAGGTCAAAACCCCCGACGGCAAGACCGTCCGACAGTTCCTGGACGCCGGCCAGGACTCCCCCGCTGGCCTCGTCGTCACCTACCACCTCGCCCAGCAGCCCCAGGGCGAAGTGACCCTGGATTTCCTGGACGCCGCCGGACAGGTCATCAACACATTCAGCAGCCTGGAAAACAAGGAGTCTCCCGACGCTCCTAGAGTACCCGCGGAAGCTGGCATGAACAGTTTCCTCTGGAACATGCGGTACCAGGACGCCCTCAAAGTTCCCGGCGACGCTACCACCGAGCGCCTCGTCGAAGGGCCCCTCGTCGCCCCGGGACACCACAGCGTAAGGCTAAACGCGGACGGCCGGTCCCTCACCCAGCCCGTCGAAATCCTCGCCGACCCCCGGGTTCCCGCTACCCAGTCTGACCTTGATGCCCAGCTCGCCTTCCTCATCAAGATACGAGACAGACAGTCGGAGACCCATTCCAGCATCAACCGCCTCCGCAGCATTCGGCAGCAGGTGGACGAGTGGCTGTCTCGCACCCGCGGCCTGGGCTCCGAAGAAGCCGTGGCAAGCGCCGGCGATGGCATAAAGGCCAAGCTCACCTCCATCGAGGATGAGCTAATTCAGACCAGGGCCATTGGCGCCCGCTGGGACACCCTCAACTTCCCCTCCAAACTGAACAGCAAACTCGCCGCCTTGCCCAGCGTCGTTCGCAGCGCCGACGCCGTGCCCACCCAACAGTCCTACGAGGTCTTCGAAAAGCTCTCCGCCGAGATCGAACTGCAGTTGGACCTGTTGCGCCAGGTAGAAGCCAACGAACTCGAAGCCTTCAACCACCTCCTCGCCGACTCCTCCGTCCCCGGCATCGTCCCCCGCCCCTAGCGGTATAGGCCTTGCCCCTTATCAACAATCGGACCAATCTTCCCTCTAGCTACCAAAAGGGCGAGTCCAGAGGGCGCGATCTGCCTATCTTCGCGTGCAACCCGCTCATCCTGAGGCTCTCGAAGGACGAGCCCATACCGCTTTCCAACCGCCCACGAAAGCGTGTAGGCGCCACCTTCCTCAGATTCTCAGTCCTCTGTGGTGGCTATACTCATCGCCATGACTGATTGCCCGAAAATCACCAGCGCCGAATTGCGCCCATAGCAACGTGCCGTGAGCCCCGCTAGCACCCCTCCAGCAGAAACCCTTCGCATCGTCTGGTGGAACATACGCGCCGGCGGTGGCCGTCGCATAGAAGCCATCTTCCAACAGCTCCAGCGCTGGCGGCCCGACGTCGTCGGCCTGTGCGAGTTCCGCGCCACCCCGCCCAGCCGCTGGCTCGCGGACGCCCTCGCCGGTTCCGGGTTCCGCCACCAGCGCACGACCGCTGACCCCGCCCTCCCCGCCCGCAACGCTTTGCTCCTCGCATCCCGTTGGCCCCTTCGACGCATCTGGTCCTTGCCAGGCCCTTCTGAGCCCGCCCGCTGGCTCCTGGTCCGGGTCGCAGCTCCCCTTCCCATCCACCTCGGCGCCATGCACGTCCCCAATCGTGTCACCGGCCGAAAGTCCGACTTCCTGCGGTCGGTCCGGGTGCTGGCTGGTGAGTGGCGCCGCGGCCCCGCCCTCTTGGTCGGCGACACCAACTCCGGGCGCATCGGCCTTGACGAAGAGAATCCCGCCTTCGACGCGTTGGAAGACGGATGGATGCGCGCAATGGATGAGGATGGCTGGCCCGACGCCTTTCGCCACCTCCACGGCGACCGTCGCGCCTACACCTGGTATTCACCCAACGGCAACAACGGCTTCCGTCTGGACCAGGCCTTCGTCAACCGGGACCTGCTCCCTCGCCTCCTGGCCGTCCGCTATGAGTGGGGCGCTACCCCCGCCCCCAACCCCCGCCGCGACGCCCTCAGCGACCACGCTGCCCTTATCGTTGACCTGCTGCTCTAAACCCGCCGTCCTCCCTTATCGCTCACCTTGGGAGGCTCTGGCCATGGGCCTATTACACCCTATCTCCGCATCCAACCCGCTCATCCCGAGGCTCTCGAAGGACGAGCCCATACCGCATTCCGCCCCCCCACCATGTCATTCTGAGTCCGCCCGTGAGGATCGAAGAATCTGGGTGCGGGGGGAGAGCAAGTCCTACCGCGGCCCCCGCTTCGGATTCCAATCCTGGTTTTTCATCCTTCCTGGTGCTGGACGCCAACACGATGGATTCCTATGGAAATAGCACCGTCCCTACTATACCTGCGCCTACCAAGGGAGAGTCCAGAGAGGGCGTACCCTCTCTGGCGGGAGTCTGAGAGTGTCCCTCAGAAAAACTTTTTTAAACCGTCCTGGGCGGGTGGGTGGGAACCACCAACCTGTGATTTGGAATCCCTCGTGATGGAGATACCTTTCGCGATCCCAGTCCCTCCCGCAACTTGTCCTACCCCAACTGCTCCAGCACCCGCCGCGAAAGCAGCATCTTCACCGGGCTGATGGGCCGGAACGTCCTGCATACTCTGATGTCCCCCGCCACACTCAGCAACCCGTACGCCTCGTAGGCCTCCATCCCCTTCTCCTCAACCAGGTAGTCCACCATCTCCCGCACCGCCCGCCGCATCGCCCTCCCCAGGTTCGCCCCCGGGGCAATCGTCACGAAATACTCCGGCGTTAGCGCCCGCGGTCCCGGTATCCTCTTCCCCTTCTCCAGCGAAAGCCGCAGCCGCACCTCCGCGCCGCACTCCGCCCCTGTTCCTCCCACCGCCCCGTCCCCCACCGCCGCGTGGCAGTCCCCCAGCGCCAGGAGCGCCCCCGGCACCAGCACCGGCAAGAAGATCGAGCTTCCCGCCGTCAGCTCCGGCAGGTCCAAGTCCCCCCCGTACGGCCCGCTGTCGCTGGCCGTGCTCCGCGCCCTCCGTGGCGTCGTCGCTATCAGCCCCACCGATGGCCGCAGCGGCACCCTTATCCCCTTCTCCGACACCAGGTCATCCCCGTCCACCCGGTACCTGGTGACATAATGCTCGTCGAACTGCTGCGGCAGAAAGCCTCGCCCTGGGCTGCTCCAGTGCACCGCGTCTCCCACCACCTTGATGTCCAGAATATCCACCCGTAACGTATCCCCCGGCCGCGCCCCCGAAACCGCAATCGGCCCCGTGGCTGGCCCCTGCGGTGGCCTAGATGCCAGCGCCTTAACGTCCCGCTCCCCCTCAAACGCGTCCCACGTCTCCACCAACAGCTCATCCCCATCCGACACCGTTACCGCCGGCTGTGCTTCCGGCTCCAGCAGGTACACGTGCTTATCTCTCGTCAACCGCTTCATAACTTCACCATCCAAGCGCAAAGATAGATTGCCTCGAAAATAAAACCGCACCTGCGCCTCCAACCCGCTCATTCCCGCTCAGCCAGAAAGCCTTAAGCATTTCTGTCTCCGCGTTCAGAGCGAACGGCCCACCACAGAATTGCGCCTGCGGCCAGGCCGCCAAGCGCGCCAAACAGCAGGTGCAGGCCAAACGATTCCACCACCCCTACCAACAAGAATTTTTTCGGCAGCGCCAGCGCCTTGGCATGAACAAGGATAAACCCGTACTTGCCTGCATGGGCGGTGGCGCCTGTCAGAAGGCCGCCCAAAGGATGTGATAGCCGCAGTCGGGCAACCCCGGCCATCACATCCACGATGGAACCCACCGAGATGAAAAGCAGCAGATTGTATGGAAGCGCCTGCTTCACACCTAACACCTCCAACCACACCGCCGCGCTAGCCCCCATCAATACCCCCGCTCCCGCTCGGTCCATCAGGCCCCGGCCATACACCAGAAAGAAGATCCAGGCTAGGCCGCTGTGCCCCGGAACTCCTATATGAAGGTCGAAGTTTTTGCGCGCTACGGCCATGAGCCCCCCGACGATGACGACGAAGGCCGCCTGCGTGACTATGGCCCGGGCGGAATTAGCTTTTAGGGCGCTTGCTATTGCGTCTGTCAATGGAAATCCAACCCCCCGAATGCTCAGGGTGCCGCTCTACAACCAGGATGGCCTGGTGACCAATCAACCGGGGTCGAAGCCAGTCCTGAGTATCTATTACATGCTCATCAGCTAACTCCACCATATCGGAGCTTCTCACGCAAGCTACATCGGTCTTCTCTTTGAGCTCTCTCACGGAAAGGAGCCCGCTGACCTGTCGTATCCCCCTTAGCTCTATGAATCTGCCATCGTTGCCTGACCCCCTTAATCCCACAGCGGCTACCGCTCCAATCGTCCCCTGGCCTACTGGCCCAAGCGCCTCTAAGCGAACACCTTCGCCGGCTGCAACCATCCTGGCTTGCTCAATCTCAAGGACTAAGGCCTGGGCCTTTTTGCCAAACTCTATTACCTCACCAGATACACAGGGTCCAGGCGATACGCATACGCCCGGATCAGACCCTGGGATCACGTTTGCCTTCAAGAAGGCTTTGCATGTATCGAATATGGCGGCTGGGGCCTCGTTCGACTCTAGCCCTATACATGCGGCGCTATTGTGAGAGGTGTAAGGAATGCTTGGATGCACTAGAAGCTGGTGCCGCGTGACTCCGCGCATCTTGCCGGCGCCCTGCAATTCCAGGTGGTCAGCCAGGTCACGGGCCAGCCTTCCGGTCCCTCGGGTGCCTGGAAGGTCGGTATCGTCAACGCCTATTAATATGAGGCCGTCAATCATAACTTAACTCTCGGGGTTCCTTGCCTGGCGGACGCTTGAGTACCTCTCCGCGTATCCCCCGGCCGCGCCCTCTCTCCAGCCAATCTGACCCATGACAAGCCTCCCAACAGGCTGATGAGAAAGGGGAGTCCAGAGGGGGAACGCCTCCTCTGGCGGGAGTCTGAGGGTGTCCCTCAGATCTATACCCCCCCTAAAAAATCGCCACCGGGTTAATCGGGCACCCCGTCCCTCCCACCAGGAACAGCGGGTTCAGCGTCAGCATGAACTCGTACCGCCCCTCCTCCACGCACACCGCCGCCAGCGGCTCCAGCAGCGCGTTGTCCACTATCGCCACCCCGTACGCGAATATAACCCCGTGCACCGTCCACGGTATCCCGTATTCGTTCGGCTGCGCGTCCAGCATGTCCCACACCATCACCGATACGTCGTGGTCCCTGAAAAATGGTAGACACGAGGCATGGAGACCCGGCCGCACCTCGCCCGTCCACACCCCGCCGTTGTCCCGGGCATACGCCTCCCGGCCGCTGTACATCGCCACCGCGTCCCCCGGCGCCAGCGCCACCCCTTGCGCCCGGGCGATCTCCTCCAGCTCCCAGCCGTGCACCGGCTCGTCCACCGTGACATATGGCTTCCCCCGGTGCTTGGGCACATCCAGCAACACCCCTCGAGTCGTCAGCCCGTCCTTCCAATCGTCCACCGCGCCATACTTCGCTCCGTCAAAGAACACGTCCCTATCCGCGTCCTTCCCGTCCCACATCCCGTTTTCGTCCCACATATGGCACAGAGCGTCCAGGTGAGTCGTGGCCGGGCCGTGATAAAACGCCCCGTAATAGTCCTGGTAATTCCCCCAGCCATCCTTCTCCTCCCTCGTCATGTAGTGGCTCGAAGGCCTGGGATTCTCCGCCCCGGGGTCAACGGGTATCGGCCGGCTCAGCGACAGCGTACGGCCGCTCCGCACCAACCCCGCCGCCGTCCGACGCTTCTCCGGCGTGATCAGGTTCGGCGCCCCGGCGCTCCCCTTATCCCCCCACCTACCCCAGTTCCGCCGCTCCGAAAGATACCCCAACACTTCCTCTCGCGTAGGGACCTTGTGTTCCGTCATTCTCTTTTCCTCCTTTACTGACCTTATTCATCCAGACCGCTGGTTATCGCGCCAACAATGCGGTAGCGACTAATCTGTCCAGCCCCATTCTCTCTTAAGCAGTGTCCTCAGCCTCCCATCCCCGCTCATCCTGAGAGGTCGTGCGCTTTTGACTTCTGCAGCATTTTCAGCGTTACCTTGTCGGATCTTGTGCGTCCGCATAAGTCATGTCATTCCGAGTCGGTGCGTGAAGATCGAGGAATCTGGGTGGGGTAGGCTAAGCAACTCCAACCGTCGCGCTCACTTTCGTAGTTCCAGCTTAATTCCTTCGCAAGCTCCGCGGCCCTCGAAGGAGAGATGGAAGCCTCACCTTGGATATTCATCCCTGGTGGTGGCGATGGTAATCGGCATGGGCGATTCCCTGGGAGATAGCACCAACCACACTGGAGAGTGCAGGGAACCTGGGTTCCCTGCCGGGAGTCTGAGGGTGTCCCTCAGAAAAACTTTTAATAACCTTCCTGGGCGGGTGGATGGGAACCACCAACCTGTGAGTTGCTACCCGTTCAAATATTGGTGCCTATGGCATTTGATGATAACGCCTCAGCACAGACGCTCACATGGTTTCCTTACGACCTACCTGCTTATATTTGTATCCCCCGTGATAGTGCCGGTCTTAATCACCAGCCGGTGATTTTCATCCCTCCGCCTTACCTCACCCCATCGCCTCCTTGAACCGGCGCAACGCTTCAACGTGCTCCTCCACATCCCTGAATCCCGCATCCATCGTGTTAATGCTCATGTGCGTCACCCCCGCCGCCTCCCAGTCCCGCGCCCTCTCCGCCCACTCCGCCGCGGTGCCCTGCGACGCGTTGGTCCACACCTCCACGCCTATCGCCCCGGTGTCCCGCCCCGCCTCCGATGCATATCGTCGAAGCTGCTCAATGGCCGCCGCGCCGGACCCGTCTTCCAACGCGAACGGCCTCTGCGCCGTAGCGTGCGGTATCCAGCCGTCGTCCAATCGCGCCGTCCTCCGCATCGCCGCTTCACTCGTACCCCCGAACCAAATCGGAATCGTACGATGGATGGGCAGCGGATTTATCCCCGCGTGCGTCACCCGGTGCCACCGCCCTTCGAACTCCACGCTCTCTTGGCGCCACAGCTCTTTCAGAAGCCGCACCTGCTCCTCGCACCTACGGCCCCGGTCCCCGTACCCCTGTCCCAGCGCCTCGAACTCCGGCGGCTTTATCCCCACACCTACCCCCAGCCTCAGACGGCCGCCGCTCAACACATCCACCTCCGCCGCCTGCTTCGCCACCAGCGCCGTCTGCCTCATCGGCAGCACAATCACCCCCGTCGCCAGCTCAATCCGACGCGTCGCCCCCGCCAAAAAGCCGAACAGCGTCAGCGGTTCATGGAACAGGTGGTGCTGCCAGTAAGTGGCCCTAAGCGCCGGGTAGTGTTCCTGGCTGGGACCAATCACCTGCTCGAACGCCAGCATGTCATCGTACCCCAGCGCTTCCGCCGCCTGAGCGTACTCCCTCACCGCTCCTGGGTCCGGTCCTATCTCAGTTTGGGGGAAGACTGCTCCCAGCTTCACCTTCTCATCCTCCTTCCCTGCTGCGTCCAGCCGGGCGAAGTATCCCAACTCCCTTGTGGCCTGTCAACGAAGCTTTCGGCCCCTTCCCAGAGCCACCCCGCCCTTTCTGATCGTCGAATTAGGCAAGGCCTGGCCTTTCTGTCCTGTGAAGTCATTCGCCCTCACGATAGAATGAGTGGCCCGTCCATCGTTACCTAAAAGTCGCCTACCGTTAATACTCGATACATAGTCCCACCGCCGCCCTCCGGGAGCGTGTAAGGCGTGACCGCTTCTACCGGCGGCCCGTCGTCCTCCCCGTCCAATCGCCCGTTCTTCTACGGTTGGTGGGTTGTTGCCGCCGGCTCCCTGGCGATGACCTTCATCGCCGCGTCCACCTGGCAGGCCGCCGGCACCTTCTTCGTCGCCTTGGAGCGCGAGTTCGGCTGGAGCAGGACCCTCCTCTCCGGCGCCTTCGCCATGGCCCGCGCCGAAGGCGCCGTCATGGGGCCCATGGAGGGCATTCTTTCCGATAGGCTGGGCGGCCGGCGCACCATGCTCATCGGCTTCGTCGTCTGCGTCTTCGGATTCCTCCTCCTTTCCACAGTTCATAACCCCGTCACCTTCTACCTGGCTTACGTCATCGTCTCCACCGGCGCTGGGTTGGCGGGCTACATTCCCATCATCACCATAATCAACTTCTGGTTTAATCGCCTCCGTACCATAGCCATGTCCGGCCCTCTCATCGGCTCCTCCCTCGGCGGCGCCCTTATTCCCCTCTTGGCCTGGGGCATAGACGCCCACGGCTGGCGCTGGGCCGCCGGAGGCTGCGGCCTCTTCCTCGCCGTCGTCGCCGGGCCCATCGTCATGGCGATTCGCAATCGCCCCGAGCCCTACGGCCTCCGGCCCGACGGCGATCCTCCTCCTCCCGCCGATGCTCCCAGCCCTCGCGGTGCCACCCCGCCGCCTCAGCCCTCTGGCGCCGCGCCGCCGGACTTTACCGCTCGTCAAGCCATCAGGACCCGCGCCTTTTGGCTCATCTCCATCGCCCACGCCGGCACCGCCATCCTCTTCACCACCATGGCTATCCACCTCGTTCCACACCTGACGGACCAGGGAATGTCTCTGACGACGGCCGCTGTCGTCGTCCTCACGCTGACCGTCACCACCGGTGTTTTCCAGCTTGTCGGCGGCTGGCTGGGCGACCGCGTCGACAAGCGCTACGTCATCGCCGCGTTCATGGCCGTCCAGGCCGTGGGAATCCTCTTCCTGCTGCTGGTGGACGGCTTTCTATTGGGCCTAGCCTTTGGCGTCATCGCCGGCATCGGTCAGGGCGGCCGCGCCCCCGCCATGACCAGCATCCGCGGCGACTACTTCGGCAGACGCTCCTTCGGCACCATCATGGGCCTCTCCATGATCCCCATGAACATCGGCATGATCATCGTGCCCCTGGCCACCGGCATCATCTACGACAGGGTTGGCAACTACAATCTGCCTTTCGTCTTCCTCGCCGTGGCCGTCTTCGCCGGTGGCGCCCTCATGCTGGTCGTCCGTCCCCCTCGTCCCCCGGTCCCCGCCCCGGCCCGGCCAAGATGACCTCTTTCCAACTTGGCTCTCACTAGTCCGCTGCCAGTTCCCATCCACAGCGGCTATTATGGTGACGGCAACCATGGCCAGCGGTCCTGAATCCACCCCGCCGTTGCGCCCTCGCTGACCCATGCAAGATTCAAAAGGCGAATCTCTCTCCACCGTGAAGCCTCCCCGTATCTTCTACGGTTGGTGGGTCGTCGCCTCCGGCGCTTTGGTGTTGACCCTCATCGGCGCCAGCGTTTGGCAATCAACCGGGTTTTTCCTGGTGGCCCTGGAAGACGAGTTTGGCTGGAAGCGCACCGTCCTCTCCGGCGCCTTCGCCATCTCCCGCGCCGAAGGCGCCGTCATGGGTCCCGTCGAAGGCTTTCTCACTGATCGCCTGGGGCCTCGCAGGACCATGCTCATCGGCTTCGCCATCTGCGTAGCCGGATTTTTCCTCTTCACCACCATCCACAGCCCATTAAGGTTCTACTTGGCCTACGTTCTCATCGCCGGAGGTTCCGGCTTGGCCGGCTACATCCCCATCTTAACCACCATCAACAACTGGTTTTTACGGCGTCGCTCCCTGGCCATGGCCTTGCCCCAGGTTGGCGCCAACATCGGGGGATCCCTCGTCCCGCTCATTGCCTGGGGAATCGTTGCCCACGGTTGGCGCATCGTCGCCGGAGGCATCGGCGCATTCCTTCTTGCCTCCGCTCTTCCCCTTATCCTCTTAATGCGAGATCGCCCCGAGCGCTACGGTCTGTTGCCCGACGGCGACCCGCCGGACGTCGAGACTGCCCATCGCTCGACCTCTGCACCTGGTGCATCGACTTCATCCCCCCTCCGTTCCCCCGTCGAGTTCACCGCCCGCCAGGCCATGCGGACTAGGACCTTCTGGATCATTGCCATAGCCCATGCCACCACCGCGTATCTCATATCTACCCTGTTGATCCACCTGCCGGCCCACCTGACGGACAAGGGGCTGTCCCTGACCACCGCCGGCGTAGTAGTACTTACCCTTACCGCCAGCGCCGGGGTCTTTCAGATTATCGGTGGCTGGTTGGCAGACCGGCTGGACAAGCGATTCGTCATCGCCGGTTTTATGGTCGTCCAGGGCCTGGCTATGTTTGTGCTGATTGCCGTGGGAAGTCTCCCCATGGCCCTGGTCTTTGGTATCGTAGGCGGCGCTGGATGGGGTGGCCGCGCTCCGGCTATTACCAGCATCCGGGGCGACTACTTCGGACGGCGCTCCTTCGGAACTATCCTTGGGCTTTCCATGCTTCCCATGAACATAGGCATGATTTTTATTCCGCTTTTGGCTGGCGTGTCATACGACCTGCTAGACTCCTATACCATCCCCTTCGCTATCCTGGGAGGTCTGGTCATCGCTGGCGGTGCGCTAATGCTGGCCGCCGGTCCTCCCCATCCCCTCGCCACCGCCGTCGGAGCGCCCTAGGCCCCGCCCCCTACTCCGCCCTTTAGCCTCCCCACCATCCCCTTCAGCCTCTCCTCGTCCTCCGGCGTCCGCAACGGTATCGAGAAGTTCACCGCCGTGGCGAACGCCCCAAACCTGGCTTTAACCTTCTCGATGATCTCATCGTATCTCCCAATCACCGCGAACGTCTCCAGCATCTCGTCCGTTATCTCCCCCGCCATCTCCGCCCATTTCCCTTCCACCGACTTCCGGTACAGCTTCGCTACCGTCTCTCCCCAACCGTGTATCTCCATCACCGGCGCGTAGCTGCGCGTCGACGCGTAGAACGCGATCCGCGCCCGCACCGCCTCCCGGTTGGCGGCCACCTCCTCCTCGTTGGCCCCCGTAACAATGAAGCCTCCGCCGCTCACCTCCAGCTCCTTCAGTGACCGTCCCGCCTTCTTCGCCCCCGCCTCCAGGTTCGGCAGCACCACCTCATTCGTATATTTCAACGATATAAACGTGTGCAACATCACTCCGTCGCACACCTCCCCCGCCACCCGCAGCATCCTCGGGTTCACCGCCGCAATGTGTACCGGGACGTGAGGATGCTCAATCGGCCCGGGGTTGAACACCGGCGGCATCAGGTTGATCTGATAGTGCTCCCCTTCGAAGGCCAGCCTGCCGCCCTTCTGCCACGATTCCCAGATCGCCCGCAGCGCCAGCACGTACTCCCGCATCCGATTCGCCGGCGACGACCACGGCATGCTGTACCGCCGCACTATGTGGCCCCGCACCTGGCTCCCCAGCCCCAAAACGAACCTTCCACCGGACATCGCTTGCAAGTCCCATGCCGTGTACGCCACGTCCATCGGGCTCCGGGCAAAGGCCACCGCTATCGCCGTCACCAGCTCCACCCGCTCCGTCGCCTCCGAGGCCAGCACCAGCGGGAAGAACGGGTTGTACCCCGTCTCGTGGCTTACCACCTGGTCGTACCCCAACTCCTCCGACCGCCGTGCCGCCTCCCCGCTTTGGCCGGACGCCCGCCCGTCTAATGTAAGTCCTACCTTCATATCCTAACGCCGTGCCGCTTCGGTCCTGGGCCACCGCTCCTCCGTCCGTGGCAACCCTTGCCCCCCCACACCTCGTCCCCCCTTTACGATCAGCCACAGCCTGGCCCGGTCCTGCAACACCTTGATGTCCGAAATCGGGTCCCCGTCCACCACCAGCAGGTCCCCCCGCTTCCCCTGCTCCAGCGTCCCCACCTCCTCCCCCATCCCAATCGCCTCCGCGGCGGTCCTCGTCCCACACTCCAACGCTTCCATCTCAGACATCCCGTGCCGTACCATGAACTCCAGCTCCCGCGCTCCTGCCCCCTGCGGGTACCTGTTCCCCGCGTCGCTCCCCAGCGCCATCGTCACCCCGGCCTCCCGCGCCATCCGGAAGCTGTTCACCCACGTACCCTCGTGGTCTCGCATCTCCTCCACCTGCTTAGGCATAAGGTTTAGCGATTCCGCCAGCTCCAGCACGCTGTATAGCGTGCACAACGTGGGCACCAGCGTGGTCCTGCTACCCTTGAACATCGAGACCGCCTCTTCGTCCAATCGCGTCCCGTGCTCCAACGTGTCCACTCCGACACGAAGCGCAATCTTCGCCGTCTTCAGCGCCTGGCAGTGGAACGCCACCCGCCGTTCGTAGTCGTGGGCAATATTCACCGCCGCCCCTAGCTCCTCCTCCGTTATCGTCGGCATCCTGCTGGCGGCGAACGGGCTCACCTCCGCCGCGCTCCCACCTATCTTGACGTTGTTTACCCCCATCTTCATCTGCTGCCGCACCGCCTTCACCATCTCCCACGGCCCGTCCACCACGTGCCCCAGGCTCATGGTGCAGGGCATCCATGCCGGATGCGAGTCCGTCAGCCCCGCCGTGGTGCTCAGCGCCGGACCGCTGGCCATTATCCTCGGCCCCCTAAGCGCCCCCGTGTTGACGCCGTCTCTCACCGCCACCGCTATCGACCCTCGCGTGCCGCAGTCTCGCACCGTGGTGAACCCGCCCTCCAGAATCGCCTCCGCGTTCTTTATTGCGTGGACCATCGCCGCCTCCAACGAAGGCCGGTCTATATCCTCCAGCGTCCTATATCGGTTGTAGATCAAGTGGACGTGGCAATCAATCAGCCCCGGCATCACCGTCTTCCCGCTGGAGTCTATGACCGTTGCGTCCCGCGGTATGTTTACTTGCCCCGATGCCCCCGCCACCTTCACCCGCCCGGCTTCTACCACCACCGTGCCGTTGGGCACCGGGTCTCGTCCCGTCCCGTCTATAAGCGTGCCCCCAACGAAGCACACCGTTTCGTTGCCATCTAAATTCAGGTCAGTCATCTAATCACCGCTTCTAATCCTCTTTTTCATCCCCGGTTGTGCCGGTCGCAACCGGAAAGCAGGCTTCTCCAAAAAATAGCTGCTCGCCTCCCTTCGTAAAGGCGCCCCCGGCGCACAATCAACACTAACCATACAGGAGGATGCAGGGAACCTGGGTTCACTGCCGGGAGTTTGAGGGCGTCCCTAGAATTCTATATAAAAAACCATCCGGGGCGGGTGGGTGGGAACCACCAACCTGTGATTATCAGTCCTTTGTAGCGGCTGCATCCATCGCCATGCGTGATTGCCTCGAAATTAGGAACCTTCAATCCACTCGCTTGGCCCCGGAAAGGGAGCCCAGAAGGGCGCAGCCCCTTTGCCATTATCCCCCCTACTCCTCCAGCGTCGTGATATCCCCCGGGTCCAGCCCCAGCTCCTGCGCCTTCAGCAGTCGCCGCATTATCTTCCCAGACCGCGTCTTCGGCAGCACCGCCTTGAACTCTATCTCCGACGGCACCGCTATCGGCCCCAGTTCGTGCCGCACGTGCAGCTTCAGCGCCTCCACCATCGCCTCCGACGGCTCCTCCCCCACCCGCAGCGTCACGAATCCCTTGATCGATTCTCCTCGGATCGCGTCAGGCTTCCCTATCACCGCCGCTTCCGCCACCGCCCCGTGCGACACCAACGCGCTCTCCACCTCCGCCGAACCTATACGGTGCCCCGCCACGTTCAACACGTCGTCCGCTCTGCCCACCACCATGTAGTAGCCGTCCGCGTCTCGCAGCGCCACGTCCCCGGTGAAATAGTAGCCCGGTATCGTGTTCCAGTCCTTGGCGTACCTCTCCGGGTCCCCGTACACCGTCCGGTAGAAATGGGGGAACGGGCGCTTTATCACCAGCAGACCCCCGGTGTTCGGCTCCTCTATAGGTTGGCCCTCTCGGTCCACTATATCCATCACCGCCCCGGGCATTGGCTTCCCCACCCTCCCCGGTCGCACCGTCATCGTCGCTGTGGTTCCCAGGCACGGACCGCCCGTCTCCGTCTGCCACCAGTCGTCCACCATGTGCCCCCACTCCCCGCTGCCGCAGATGTGCTCGTAGGCCCAACGCAGCGCCTCCGGGTTCAGCGGCTCCCCGGCGCAGGTGAGAAACCGCAGCGAGCGCAGGTTCCGTCCCTTGGCGTAAGACTCTCCATATCTCATCAGCATCCGAACCGCCGTGGGCGCCGTGAACATAACGCTCACGCCCTGCTTCTCTATCACGTCGTAAAACGCCCCGGGGTCCGGGTAGTCCACCGCCCCTTCGCGAAACACCGTCGTCGCCCCCGCCACCAGCGGCGCGTAAACAATATAGCTGTGTCCCACCACCCAGCCTATATCTGACATGCACCAGAACACGTCCGTGTCCTTCACATCCCAGAAATTCTTCATGTGGTAATACGTACCCACCATATAGCCGCCGTGGACATGCACCACCCCTTTCGGCTTCCCAGTCGTCCCGCTCGTGTACAGCACGTAAAGCGGGTCCTCTGAGTCCATCACCTCCGCCTCGCAGTTAATGTCCCCGGCTTCCACCAGCTCGTCGAAGTCCACCTCTCTTTCGCCCAAAGGTGGCTTCGTATCCTCACGGCGCCACACCACCACCTTCTCCACCACGTCTAGCCCGGCCACTGCCTCGTCGGCAATCCCCTTCAGGTCGATCCGTTTCCCCCTTCTATACCCTGCGTCGGCGGTGATTAACACCTTCGCCTGTGCGTCCAGTATCCGGCTCCGCAGCGACCCTACGCTAAACCCCGCGTACACCACGCTGTGCACTGCGCCGATGCGCGCGCACGCCAGCATCGCCATCGCCCCCTCCGGCGTCAGCGGCATATAAATCACCACCCGGTCACCTTTACCCACCCCCAACGACTTCAGCCCGTTGGCCAGCCGGTTCACCTGTTGCGCCAGCCGTGCGTAGGTGAACACCCTCTCCGATCCGTCCTCCCCCAGCCATATCAGCGCTGCCTTGTTCTTTCGGACCCCATTTAGGTGCCGGTCCAGCGCGTTGTACGTGATGTTGCACTTTCCGTTCAGGAACCACTTGAAATTTGGGTAGTCCCACTGGAACACCTGGTCCCAGGGACTGAACCATTCCAGCTCCAATGCCACCTCCTCCCAGAACGCCTCTGGCTCTTCTACAGAGCGCCGGTACACCCCTTCGTAGTCCTGCAACGTAGCCTGCTCCACCAGGCTCCGCGGCGGCTCTATCTCCCCGGACTCCTGCAGCAAATGGTCAATCCGTCCCTGTTCTACCATGCATCCCTCTCTAACCTTTCGGCTAAGCCAACCCGCTTCCCCACCATCCAATCCATTCCTCCCGGATCGCCCGAAGCGTACGCCGGTTAGCAGCGTTACCGCGACGGGTTTCCCCCCCCCCCCCCGCCCGGCGCCCCCAAGATAGCCACGCCCCAAAGCACTGTCAATTCGCACCGACCTCCACGACGCCGCCCTCCGGCCAATCCGGAGAGTGCAGGGAACCTGAGTTCCCTGCCGGGAATCTGAGGGTGTCCCTCAGATTCTCCCTCCCCCTACCTCACAAACAGCTTCCTCTCCAACTTGGTCAGCAGCTCGCGTCCCTTCTCCGTCACCAGCACCGTCTCGCTGAACGATATCCCCTGCGCGAACGTGTACATGTGGAACACCATCCCCTCCTCCAACACCCACTCGTCCCCCGGCAGGAACGTCCGGCTGAAGTCAGACGACCACGGCGCCATGATTATCCCCAGCGTGTAGCCCGTGATATTGTCGTACGGCGTCTCCCAGTCCCCTCGGATCCCCGCCTTCTCCACCTTCTCTCGAAGCGCCCGGTCCACCTCCCCCGCCGCCACCCCGGGTTTCATCAGCGCCAGCGCCTCAGACTGCGCCTCCTCCAGCGCCAGCGCAATCCGTTCCTGCTCAACCGTCGGCCTGCCTACCGCCGTGGCCCGCATCACCCGCCCCGAATAGTTCTGCACTGACGGCGCCAACTCCATGTGCACCAGGTCCCCCGCCTCCAGCACCCGCGCCGACGCCGATGCGTGCACGAACCGCACGTTCCCTCCAGAGGTCACTATCGCCAATGATCCCCTCGGGTCCGCCCCCTCGTCCAGGAACGTGTTCACAATCGCCTTCTGCACGTCCACTTCTTTTCGCCGCGGCGCCACCGCTTCCATCCCGTTTCGTATCGCTTTCACCGCTATGGTGCACGCCCGTCGGATATACCCTATCTCCTCCGCCGACTTCCGCTGCCGCTGCAAACGTAGAACGTCGGAGAAGTCCACCAGCTCCGCCTCCGGAAGTGCCGCTTCTATCTTGTGTAACCGCGCTGGCGTCAGCGCCCACGCGTCGTACTCCACCCCCAGACGCTTGGCCGCAAATCCCCGCTCCTCCAGCACTCGCTTCAGCGTATCCGTCGTGCTCTCCGTGTCCCTCCAACTCGCCCGCTCCTTCGTCCACGACGACCTCAAAAACGCCTCCTCCTCCATCCGCCGCACCACTGTGATCGGCTCCCCTTCCATCGGCACCACGCACACCTGGTTGATACCGTAGCCCGCCCCTGGACCGGGGAACCCCGTCAGGTAGTAGATGTGCTCCGGCTGGTGGATCAGCGCCACATCAACCCCTCGCTCCGCCATCGCCGCCCGCACATTTGTCAGCCGCCGCTGAAACTCAGTCACCGTGAATACAGACTCCACAAAGGACGCTACCATGTCTTTCTCCCTAAGTTTTATCTTCGTCTGGCAGGATTCTCCCCAAAATTGCACCCCATCCACGTTACTACATCGCTATTTGGCCTTACTAAAATGTCATGTCATCCTGAGTCGGCCCGTGAAGATCGAAGAATCTGGGTGCGGTGGGAGAGCATGCTCCACCCTCGCGCCAACTTGTATCACCAGCCATTGATCTTCATCCCTGGTGGTACCGGTCCCAACCGGCATGCTTGGTTGTACAGAAAATAGCACTGTTTTTCCAACTCAAAAACTTTCTGGGGGGACAACCCCCTCTGAGGTTGTGAATTTTTGACTTCGTCAGTATTTCCAGCGCCATGTTGTCGCATGTTGAGCGTCCGCACAAGTCATGTCATTCCGAGTCCGTGCGGGAGGATCGAGGATTCTGGTAGGGAGGGGAGAGCACATCCAACCCCTGTGCCCGATACGGCTGTGCCACGTCAATTTATTCACAAACTCTCTGCCGGGAGTCTGAGGGTGTCTCTCAGTAGTAAACATAAAACCTTCCTGGGCGGGATGGTAGGAACCGCCAACCCGCGATACGCAACCCTCCGCGGCGGCGATACCCGTCGCCGTGACTGCTCCTCCCCCACTCACTCTCTCCCCGCAAACTCTGGCATCACCTCGCGTGCGAACCGTCTTAGCTGCTCCATGAACTCCTCCCTCGGCATCCCTTCCGCCCAGTGCAACACAATATGCTCCAGTCCAGGGTATTGCCGCTCCGTCTCCTTTAAAAACTCCACAAATCCCTCTGACGGCCCGCAAATCCACGCCTTCTGCGCCACCCCGTCTTCAATGAACGGCTCCCTCGCCGGTGCCCCCGGCGTCCCCCACGGCCTTCCCTCCTCGTCCGCGTACCGTACAAAGCCAAACGGTGCGAACCACTTGTACCGTTCGTCGTGGTACGGGCGCACTCGCTCTATCGCCTCTTCCTGCGTCTCCGCTATATAGAATCCCACCCCCAGCGCCATGTCCTCCCCCGGCAACAGTTCCCGGCCGTACTTCGACGCTGCTTCCCGGTAATGTCGGAACAGCACCTCCACCAGCTTCTCCCCCGTCAGGTCCACCATGCTCTTGATCCCATGCTTCGCCATGAAGTCAATCGTCCGCCCGCTGGAGATCGGCTGCCAAATCTCTACCGGCTGGCTCACCGGCCGCGGCACCAGCGTAATCTCCTTCACCTCCCCTCCCCTGAACGGGACGTCCGCCGGTATCCGGTAGTGCTTTCCCTCGTGCGAAAACGACTCCTCCCGGAACGCCTTGAAGATGATCTCCATCTGCTCCTGGAACAGCTCCCGGTTCGCGTCGTTGTCTAATATTGGCGCCCCGAAGGTCTCCACCTCGCGCGTCTGGTAGCCTCTGCCCACCCCGAAGATGATCCGCCCTCCCGTCAGCACGTCCGCCATCGCGAAGTCCTCCGCCAGCCGCAGCGGGTGCCACGCCGGCACCACGTTGAACGCGCACCCAAACTTCAGCCTTTCCGTCTTGCCCGCCAGGTGCGTCCCCAGCAGTATCAGGTTCGGGATGCATTCGTACCCTTCCACCTGGAAGTGGTGCTCCGCCGTCCACAGCGCGTAGTACCCCAAACCGTCCATCAGCTTCGCCACCTGCGTTGCCGTATCCAGCGCCTCTATCAGCCGGTCGTTGCCGTACCGCCGTTGCTCCGGCGCCGTGCCGTCACGACCCACGTTGTCCAATTCAATCGTTCCCACGTACAGCACGGAGAAGTGCTTTATCATGAAAGCTCCTCGCCTCGAATTATATTGCCATGGCTCACACCGAGCTCGCCCATTATAGCGGGCCTTCCAAACTTCCATGGTGTCGCGTAGTCCGCGTAGGCTCTGTCACTATTAATCACCTTAAGAAAAGGACCGGCAAAAAATTTGTGAGCCGTTAAACGGCGAGTGCAGAGGGGTAGCGCCCTTCTGCCGGGAGTTTGAGGGTGTCCCTCAAAACTTGCTTCAGTTCCTGTATCCTTGCCCCATCCCCTCCAGGAGCGCGACCATATGTTACTCACCCGCCAGGAGATGCCCACCCTCCCCGCCCAGGCCCGCGCCATCTTTCGGGAAGGCTTGTGGACCCAACGCACCGCCGGCATCTGCGTTGGCTATGTCAACGCCAACCTCTGCATCGTCCCCAAAGACCTGGCATTCGATTTCTTACTCTTCTGCCAGCGCAACCCTAAACCCTGTCCCGTGCTGGAGGTGCTGGAGCCCGGCGACCCCATCGTCAAATCCCTGGCCAACGGCGCCGACATACGCACCGACCTCCCCCGCTACCGCGTCTTCGTCCACGGTGAGCCGGTGGACGAGCCCGCCGACATCAGCAAGTACTGGCGCGACGACCTGGTCACCTTCCTCTTCGGCTGCAGCGGCACCTTCGAGGGTGTGCTGGAGAACGCCGGCATCTATCCCCGTTGGCGGGAGCAGGAGGGCCTCGGCTCCAGCGTCTACGTCACCAACATCCCCACAGTCCCCGCCGGCCGCCTCCACGGTCCCATGGTCGTCAGCATGCGTCCCATCCCCACGCACCAGGTTCCCAAAGCCATCCAGGCCACCTCCCGATTCCCCACCCACCACGGCGCGCCGGTCCACGTCGGCGACCCTTCGGCCATCGGCATAGATGACCTTTCTCAGCAGGAATGGGGGAGGGGCGTCCTACCCCTCCCCGGCGAAACGCCGGTGTTCTGGGCCTGCGGTGTCACCCCCCAGGTGGTCGCCCAGGCCAGCAAGCCGGAGCTGATGATCACACACTACCCAGGTCACATGTTCATCGGTGACATCCCATCGGAGCACCAGGCCATCCTTTGAGCTAACCCAAACCCCGGCCCGTTCTCCACAACGCATTGACCGTCAGCCCCTACCCCTCCGCCAGCGGAATGGCCAGCGAGACCCGAGACTCGTCACCAACGCTCCGGGCTATGTGGCCGTGGCCCGTCAGGTCCTCCGCCACCAGCACGTCCCCGGGCAGCATCCGGACCACCGTGCCGTCCGCCACCTCGAACTCCGCCGTTCCCATCATGTTCACCACATACTGCCGCCGGGGCGCGTTGTGGTAGTCCGAAAACGACGGCGATTCCCGCCGCAACACATTTATATCCCCCTCACCCACGTTGTTGGCTATCTCCGCGAACTGGTCCGGCGTCAAGCTCTCGAAATGCGACTCCCCGTCGTCTCCTGTGTAGACCCTTACTATCTGTAACATCGCGCGTCTCCTCAGTTTTGTTGTCCAAAATACAGCTTCGGCCCGCCTCCATTGCTACGGTCACGTTACTCCATCGCCGATAGAGCATCCTTGTATAACATGTCTCGCCTTCGCGTCCACTCCTTATCACCAACCTTGGACACTCATCCCCGGTTCTGCCCCTCGCAACCGGCATGGGCGATTCCCCCAATATACAGTCTCGTCCCGCCTCCATCGACGGCGGAGCATCCTTATATGGCATGTCATTCCTATGGAAATAGCACCGTCCCTACTCTACTTGCGCCTACCAAGGGGAAGTCCAGAGGGGACGGCCCCTTCTGGCGGGAGTCTGAGGGTGTCCCTCAGAAATTCGTTTCTTGAACCTTCAGGGGCGGGACGGTGGGAACCACCAGCCTGTGATTTGCAATCCTTTGCAGTAGTTATACCGGTCACCATGGATGATAGCCGCCACTCTTTTTCATCCTCCCTGGTGCTGGACGCCAACATGATCGATTCCGAGTCCGTCCTTCAGGAACGAGGAATCTGGGTCGGGCGTGGAGAGGGCATGTCCCGCCCTCGTGTGCCCTCCTTATCACCAAACTTGGATACTTATCTCCGGTTTTGCCCCTAGCAAACGGTATCGGCGATTCACCAATCTCGTTCCACCAGCTCTCGGTCCCCTAGCGCGATAATACCGTAGTCCCGGACCTTTGCCTCTATGCCGCACCGCAACCGGCAGCCTTCCACCGCCGCACATCCATCCCTCCACCTGACCTTCCGCGCCCACTAGACCGCCGGTGCCACCTCCGCCATGAAGTGCTCCATAATGCGCTCGCACTCCCCCGCGTCCGCCGTCCGAAAATCGAAAGTAAGCTCGTCTATCCCAAGCTCCCCACATCGCCGCACGTCGTCAACCACCTCCCTCGTCGTAGCCACCACCGCCGCGCCGGACCTCGTCGTCGGCCCTTCCGCCATACCCTGGTCCGTGAAGTGCAAGCTCCGCTTTAGCGACACCGTGATCTCCGCCGGGTCCCTCCCCGCCTCCTTCGCCCGCTCCCTCAAATACGGTAGCATTCCGGCCACGTACTCCGGCGTCATCCGCGTGGGGTGCCACCCGTCCCCAAGTGACACCGCCCTCCGCACCGCTCGGCGGCTGTGTCCTCCCACCCACACCGGAATGTGCGGCTTCTGCACCGGTTTCGGATTGAACAGTATCCCGTCGAAGCTGTAAAATTGCCCCCTGAACACGGGGTTCTCCTCCGTCCACAGCGTCCTGAAAATCTCCAGCCACTCGTCGCTCACCGCGCCCCGGTCCGCGTACGACGCTCCCATTACCTCGAACTCCTTCTCCAGCCATCCAACGCCAACCCCGCAGATCACCCTGCCCTTCGTCAGCACGTCCAGCGACGCGAACATCTTCGCTTGCAAGATAGGGTTCCGGTACGGCAATATCACCACCGTCGTGCCGATGCGCACGCGCTCCGTGTGCGACGCCACGTAGCCCAACAGCGTGAACACGTCCAGGAACGGCGCGTCCATCGCCCGGGTGAACTGGCCGCTTTCGGAGTACGGGTACTGGTTCGTCCCCGCGCTGGGCAGCACAATGTGGTCTGGCCCCCAGATCGACTCCACCCCCAGCTCGTCCGCCCGCCGCGCGAACCGGCACAGCGATTTGCCGTCGGTAACTCCGGGCAATGCAAATCCAAACCGCATATCGATTAATCTCCTATGGTGTTAAGAGAATAAAAGCTGGAGAGTTTGCTTCTTCTCCAAACGCCTATACGGCCTGCCCTGGATGTTTGAAAGGCTCGAGCAAGATGACAGGCCTTTTACGCGATACTATTAGAAACCAACACGATTATTTTAGATAGGGTCTCAATGATGGTGACTATACGCGATTTGGAAGTTGCCCTGGAAAAGGAACTAGGCGTCGTTTTGCACAAAGTGCTGCCCCGAACCGCCGACTATTCCGTAAATGTAGAGATTTTCGAGGGTTCGCGTAAAAAACGTAGAGACGCATCACAGGACAGTTGGCAACTCGCCTTGGGTGAAATTCGCATTAGGCTCAACCCGCAACATGCCGCCCTTGTCTCCGTTCAAGATAAAGGCGACACGCCGCCTTCTAATTTTGGACCTATTAAAATACGGGGAGAATACTTGTCTGAGACTGTACTCCAAGACAGACGCTGAGCTTTGGCCATTTACTACCTTGAGACCAGCGCACTCGTCAAGCTGTATGTCCAGGGGCCCGGAACCGAACGGCTTCTCAGATTAGAGTCTACCCCCGCCGCTCACCGCTTTGCCATTCTCGCCGTTGCCCAGGTGGAGTTCCAATCTGCGGTCCGTCGACGTGAACGCCAAGTGGACATTGATACCTCTTCTGCCGTGCAACTCCTCCAAGCGTTTGACCCGCATTCGCGGACTCGGTTCTTACGGCAAAGCGTCAACGATCCGGTGCTCGATTTAGCCTGTGGATTGGTAGCTCGTCATCCTTTGCGGGCCTACGATGCATTGCAATTGGCAGGATGTCTGGTTCTGCCGTCCGCTGCCCCCGACTCCCCGGTTTTTGTTTGCGCTGACCGGCAGATTCTCGTGGCCGCCGAGGAGGAGCGTTTGGTCTGCTTAGACCCTGCGGCACAACCTGACGCCACAGCCTGAACTCTAACCCCCAGTCCCCTTCTCCATCTCCCCCAGCACGTACCGACCACCGTGAATCAGCAGCTCCCTGGGCGAAACCGTCACCAGCCGCACCCCCCTGCGACCGTAGTCCGCCATCTGCTCCCCAACGTCAGTGTCCAGCCACGCCACCATGCTTCCCCACAACCCCGCCTGATGGACCTTCGCCAGCACGTCGTGGACCACCTTCCATACCTCTGACCGCTCCGGCATCCCCATGGACTGCCACAGGTCCTTCGGCCCTAGCTGAATCGCGTCAACGCCGGGCACCGATAAGATATCGTCTATATTCCGAACTCCCTCCTCTTCCTCCACCTGTAGAATCACTAGCGTCTCCCGGTTCGACGCCTCCGCGAACTCCTCCTCCGACAGCCCGATCCCGTAATTCCCAGACCGGCCCGTCGCGTAGAACGTCCGCTTCCCCTGCGGATGAAACCTGCATGCCTCCACTACCAGCCGCGCGTCATCCGCAGTATTCACCCGCGGCACGTGCACCCCCTGCGCCCCGGCGTCAAGCAGCCGCAGCATCAGGTCCGGGTCGTTGGGCACCCTCGCCACCGGCGTCAGGTCGAACGACTCCGCCGCCCGGATGCTCTGCACCAGCGCCAGCTCATCATACGGCTCGTGCTCCAGGTCAAACGTGATGAAATCGAACCCCATAGCCCCCAGTATCTCCACCGTCTCTGGCGAGTTGTACTGCAGCAACGCCCCCAGAGCCATTTGCCCCGACTGCGCCTTGGCTTTCGTCTTATTAGCTCTTACTCCTCGCGCCATGTCCATGTCCTTCCTTCGGAGTGCCTCGAAAGTAGAAACCTCTCTCCCACATGCATGACCCCAAAACGGGGAGTGCAGAGGGGAATATCCCTTCTGCCGGGAGTCTGAAGGTGTCCCTCAGAAACAAATCTTCTCCGCCTTCTCCCTGGCCAAGGGAGAAGGCGGACCAAGGTGGATGAGGGTTCCATTACCCTATTCATCCACCTTCCGCCCGCTCTCCAGAAAGTCCGCCTCCCCCACCGATGCAAATCGCTCCGGCAGGAACCTCTCCATATCCACAGGCACTTCTGTCTCCCCCTTGTTGATATAGTCGGTAATAATGCGACCCGTCACCGGTCCCAGGTGAATCCCCTTCGTCGTGTGCCCCGTGGCCAGCAACACCCCCTCCCAACCCGGCACTGGGCCAATGATCGGCATCCGGTCCGGACTCAGCGGCCTTGACCCAGCCAGTTGCTGCACCAGCTCCGCGTTCTCCAGGTCCGGCAGCACATCTATCGCCCGTTGCATCAGCTCCGCCCGGGCACTCTCCGTCGGCTGCCGGTCGAACTCCTCTCCCAGGAACAACTGATGCCTGTCGTAGTCCCGGCCCCCGGTGCTGCCTACGCTCAACATCCCGTCAAGGCGGCTTATCATGTGCCCCCGTTTAGGTGAACTGATCAGCACCGGCAGCGGCTCGCCCCCGTACCGCAGCAGCAACCGCTCCCCCTTCAGCGGCCGCACCGGCACCGGGAAATCAAGCCACTCGCCGAACGTATCGCTCCACATCCCCGCCGCCACCACCACCCAATCGCACTCATGCTTCCCATCCGGCGTCAGCACCCCCGTCACACGGCCGCCCTGCGTCGCCAGCCCCCGCACCTCCCTCAGCCGCATCTCCGCGCCGAAACGCTCCGCCCCCTGCCCCAGCGCCAGCGTCAGCCGGTAACTGTCCAACTGCGTCGACTCGTCCTCGTACACCGCCCCACGGATACTCTTCGAAAACCGGGGCTCTATCCGCCGCACCTCGTCGCCGTCTATCCAGTGCATGGCTACGTGCCGTTGCTGCCACGGCATCAGCTCCTTGATCAGCGCCTCCTCCTCCTCGTCCAACGCCAGCCGAAGCGACGGTTTGCGCTGGCACAGCAGGTCTATCCCTGTCTCCTCCTCCAGCGACGGCACCAGACCCGCGAACTCACGGTATCCCGCCAGCGCCAGCTCGAACGACGGCCCTTCGCTGAACTCCATCCCTAGCAGGCTGATCGACCCCGTGGCGTGCGCCGACGCCCCGCTCCCTATCGCCTCCTTCTCGAACAGCGTCACCTTGGCCCCCGCCTTCGAGAGGTAATACGCCACCGCGCACCCCACTACCCCGGCCCCCACCACCGCCACGTCCAGACTCTTTGCCATGCCCTACACCTTTTCCTTCCAGCGTTTCATCCCTGTTCTACCCCTACTTGAAATACGGAATTACATAACGCCCAAACAGCCTTATCGAGTCCATGATTCGCTGGTGCGGCAGGTTCCCCATCTGCATGAAACACAACACCTGGTCCACCCCCACCTCCTGGTACCGCTTCAGCACCTTGATCACCGTATCCGGCGTCCCCATGGCGAACGCCCCGCTCCTCAGGTGGTCCTCCACCGTCGCCTGCACCCTCTCCTGCGTCGCCTGCACCGCGAACCGGTACGACTCCGGCACGTGCTTCCCGTCCCACGGCTTGTACACTCCCTCCGCCGCCGTCGTCGCGAACCACGCGCCCTGCGGCCCCGCGGTCCGTTGCGCCTCCTCGTCGCTCTCCGCGCAATGCGTCACGCACAGCGCCGCGATCTGGTCGTTCACGAAGGCGCCCACCGGCGTCGCGTTCTTTAGTCCCTCCCGGTACGCCGCCACCCGCTCCCTCAGCACCTCGTATCCCCCCAACCCGAAACACAGCACCCCCAGCCCTATCTCCCCCGCCTGCTTGAAGCTAGAAGGCTGGCTGCACGCCACCCACAACGGTGGATGCGGCTTCTGCACCGGCTTCGGAATCACCGACCGCGGCGGCACGTTGTAGTACGTCCCCTGGTGCGAGAACGGGTCCTCCGTCCACATCCGCGGGATCATCCGGATCGCCTCTTCCCACTGCGGCCTCGTCTCCTCCGGGTCCACCTCGAAAGCATCCATCTCTATAAGCGTCGACGACCGCCCCGTACCCAGGTCCATTCGTCCGTCGCTTAATATGTCCAACACCGCCGCCCGCTCCGCCACCCGGATGGGATGGTTGTACTGCCCCGGCAGCAGCGCCACCGCGTGACCAATCCGAATCCGCTTCGTCCGCTGCGACACCGCTCCATACAGCACCTCCGGCGCCGAGCAGTGCGAAAACTCGTACAGAAAGTGGTGCTCCACCGTCCAGAAGTAATCGAACCCTACCTCGTCCGCCAACTCCGCCTGAGCCAGCACCTGCTTGTACAAGTCTGACTCTATTCCCGGGTAGTGAGGCTCCGGAATCTGCAACTCATACATCAACCCAAACTTCATTCGCTCTCCAATATAGGGGAGTCCAGAGGGGGCGAAGCCTCCTTTGGCGGGAGTCTGAGGGTGTCCCTCAGACTAATACTCACTTCTCCTCCACCAGCTTACCCTCCTTGAACACCATCCGAAGCTCCCTCAGATTGTTAATATCCTCCAGCGGGTTCTCTCCCACCACAATCAGGTCAGCTATCTTCCCCTCCTCCACCGTCCCCAGCACTGCTCCCTGGCAGCACGCCTCCGCCGCGCCCTTCGTGGCCGCCTTTATCGCCTGCATCGGCGTCGCCCCGTCCCTTACCCACAGCCCCATCTCCAGCAGAGTGCCCTCCCCCAACGGCCCCAGGTCGGACCCCACTGCCATCCGGACCCCCGCCTTCAGCGCCGTCTGAAACCAATGCTTGTGCTCCGGAGACGCCGCGTCCGCCCTCGACAAGAACTCCGGTGCTATGTTCCGAAACTCCACGTATCGCCCCTCCCAGTCGTTCGTCGCCTGGCTCGGCGAAAGGTGCGTTATTCCCAGCGTCGGCACGTAAATCGTGTCCTTCTCCAGCAGCATCTGAATGCACTCGTCGTCCATAATATAGCCGTGCTCCAGCGTCCACGTCCCCAGCCGCAGCGCGTCCTTCACCGACTGCGCGTTCGCCGCGTGGCTCACCACCTTCACCTCCCGTTGCCGGCACAGCCGGAACGCCGCGTCCAGCTCCTCCGGTAACAGGAAGCTGTGCCAGTGCCGGTCCCAGTCCGGTCCCATCACCCCGCCCGAAAGGTTCAGCTTCACCTGGTCAACGCCGTGCTTTATCTCCTCCCGGATCGCCCGAGCGAACCCCACCGCGCCGTCGCATTCCTTGGAGAACGGCCACCGCAGCCCGTGGCCCCCGGTGGTGGTGAGAAAATGGCCACCGGCGAAGATCCTCGGCCCTACGAACTGCCCCTTGGCGAACGCGTCCCTCCACGCCACGTCTATCCAGTTGTCCGTCCCCACCGTCCGCAGCCCCGTGACACCATAGCTTCGCAGCGCCTTCATCGCGTTGTGTCCGTAATACACCACCCTATCCCTTATCTCCTCCGGTACCGGGCCGGGGAACCCCATGTGCGCGTGTACGTCCCAAAGCCCCGGCAGCAGCCAACCGCCGCCGCAGTCAATCACCCGGTCCGCCGAAGTCCCGCCTCCGGACCCCGCTTCAACCCCCACGATGCGCTGGCCCTCCAGCACCACCGTCACGTCGGCTATCGCCTCATCGGAGACGCCGTCAATCAAGTTGCAATTGGTAATCGCCGTCCTCATGGTTACCTCCTTGACCGCCTGTTAGTGTGCTGATAACAAAAGTGGGGTGCAGAAGAGCTCCCATCCACTGGTAGTCTGAGAGGCTGTGCGTCTTTGACTTCTCCAGACTCATTAGCGTTACTTGTCGCACGTTGGGCGTCCGTACAAGTCATGTCATTCCTATGAAAATAAGCCTCCTACGCCTCCAACCCGCTCATCCTGAGGCTCTCGAAGGACGAGCCCATACCGCATTTCGCCCCCAACCATGTCATTCTGAGTCCGCCCGTGAATTTCGAAGAATCTGGATGTGGTGAGAGAGCACATCCAACCCTGGCGCCCACTATCGCTGCTCCAGCTCAATCTGTTCAAGACCTCTGTGGGCGCTCGTCAGACATACTAACTCAACCGGGACGCTCCTACGCTATCACCTTGAAGCTGTACCGCGTCGCGTTCAGGTCACCCTCCTTAAATCGGCCCATGCGCAGCCTGCCAATGTCCACCGTCGTGGCCTTCCCCTCCAGCATCAACTCCGCCATCACAATTCCCACCGCCGGCGCCAGCTTGAAGCCGTGTCCGCTGAAGCCTGTGCAGATGTACAGCCCGTCGATCCCGTCCACCCTGTCTATCACCGGGTGCAGGTCCGGGGTCGTAGTGTAGAGCCCCGCATAGCCGGTGAAAAGCTCCGCCTCCGCAATACCCGGCAGCCGGTTAGCCAACCGAGACCAGACATCCTGGACATAATCCATGCTCACCCGGGGGTTATAGTCGTTCGGGTCGGCTTCCTCTTCATGGTTGCCGTTGCCCACCAGCGTCAGGTCTGTTCCTTCCGGTCGAAAATACGTCAGGTTGGTCATGTCACCGCCGCCAGGATGGAACGGAAGCAGGTCCATGCGGCGGCGAAGCAGGAACACCTCGTGTCGCGTCGCCAACAGCGGCAGCTCAATTCCCAGCCTCTCCATGAACCTCGAAGACCACGGCCCCGTGGCCACCACCGCCGTATCCGTCTCGTACCGCTCCTCTGCGGTGGTCACCGTCGAGACCCGTCCGTTTCGCACTTCAACCCCCTCCGCCGGCGACCCCAACACCACCCGCGCCCCCAACTCCCGCGCCCGGGCGGCGTATGCCATCGCCGTTCCCGACGGGTCGCCGTGCCCCGACTGCGCTTCCCAGGCGAACTCCTCTCCCTCTCCGTAGTGGAACGCCGGCGCCAGCTCTTTCGCCTCCTCCATCGACACTATCCGCGTGTCTATCCCCACCTCCTGTTGCAGCCGGATATTCATCCGGAACCCTTCAACCGCCTCACTCGGTACGAACACCATGTAGCCGGTCTGCACGAACCCCGCGTCGCCCCCGCCCACCATCTCATCGAAGTTGCGAAATATCTCCAGGCTATTGAACGCCAGCGCCGCGTTCACCGTGGTGGAGTAATGCATCCGGATGGCGCCGGAAGATCGGCCCGTGGATCCGGCGCCCAGCGTCTCCCGTTCCAACAGTACCGGCGCCTTCAACCCCCGCGCCGCCAGGTTGTACAGGATGCTGGCGCCCATCACGCCGCCGCCTATAATCACGGCCTCGGCGGTTACCGCCATGGCTCCTCCTTCGTGGAGTCCCGTTGCACATCGGACCGGGGCAGCAGTATATCAGCGCTCACGGTTCGTCATAATCGCCGCCCAGGCTTCTCATAGCTGAGCATCCCCGGGAGCTTGTAAATTTTTGACTATTTCCTCACCTTCATCCCACCAATCTCGCAGGTCAAGCGGCCGCATATTACATGTCATCCCTATGGATATAGCATCGTCCCTACTCTACCTGCACCTACCAAGGGGGAGTCCAGAGGTGGATGGCCCCTGGTAGGCGGGAGTCTGAGGGTGTCCCTCAGAAATTCGTTTCTTAAACCTTCCGGGGCGGGACGGTGGGAACCACCAGCCTGTGATTTGCAATCCTTTGGAGTAGCTATACCGGTCACCATAGATGATAGCCGCCACTCTTTTTTCATCCTCCCTGGTGCTGGCCGCCAGCAGGATAGATTCCGAGTCTGTGCGTGTAGATCGAGGAATTTGGTAGGGAGGGGAGAGCATATCCAACCTTCGCGCCCGGTTTCCGCAGTTCCAGCTCAATTTGTTCAATAGCTCTGAGGCGGCGCCACCCCTCCCCCTCCTCCTCCCTTCCCCACATCCCCCACCCCGCGTTGCTGGGCTTTGGCCCGGCAACCGCCGCCCCTCCACCTGCCGCTCCCTGCGCACCTGCGTCAAATATTACCTGCCTACAAAGGCAAGCCCCTCGCCTCACCTACACGTCTCAACACATCAAGCGCGGTTGGAAGAGACCGCCACGGGGACCAGTCGGCCACCGGAGCTGCTCCATGCTTCGTCCCCTAGTTGAACCGGTACACGCGGGCGCAGTTAGTCCCCGCTATCTTCGCTTGCTCGTCCTCGGGCACCCCTTGGAGTATCTGCTCCACTATCTCCCGAGACTTCGGAAACGTGCTCTCCGCGTGAGGATAGTCGGAGCCCCACATCAAATTCTCCACCCCCACCAGGTGCCGAAGCTGTATCCCCAGGTCGTCCGATTGGAAGCTCAGCATCATATTGTTCATCCAAAAGTCGCTGGGCAGCATGTCACTCTTGTACCGGTAGCCCTGTAACCCCACCGGACGCTCAGTGTACGTGTCGTCCATCCGGCGGATGAAATACGGCGCCCACGATATCTCGTACTCCGCCACCACAACCTTCAACCCCGGGTACCGGTCGAACACCCCGCCCAGCACCATCGCCGCCACCGCGTTTCGCATGTACGAGTCCCTGTTGTTGAAGTCCACCACGTTGGTTAGCTGCGTCTCCACCTGTCCCGTCTGTCCCGTCTTCGACCGGAACGTGCCCACGTGGAGACTCAGGGGCATCTGGAGCCTTTCCGCCGCCCCCCACAACGGCTCGTAAAACGTCGGGTGATCATATGCATGCTCCAGCGGCCGCACCGGAATCAGCGCCCCCACCAGCCCCATATTTGCGCACCGCTCCAGCTCTGCTACTCCATCGTTCACTTCGTCCACATTCAGCGCCGCTATCCCCTTCAACCGGTTCGGATACGGCGCGCAGAAGTCCGCCAGCCAGTCGTTATACGCTCGGAAAATCGCCGAAACCAGGTCGCTGGGCGGTATCGAGTAGCCCAGAAACGCCTGCGTCGGGTACACCACCCCTCCGTACACGCTGTCCAGTTCCATGTCCTTCACGTGCGCGTCCGGGTCGTAACCCCCCAACGGCAGGTCCTCAAACCGCCCGTCCAGTGATAGCTTGGTCGGGTCCTCGAACCGCTGCCCCGCCTGCCCTGCCAGCCCCATTATCCCGAACTTAGTGTCCACGTCAGCGTACCACTGGTCCGTTTTCTCCTCGCGCACCACCCGCGGCGCGCGCTCCTTGAACGCCGGGTCTATCCGCTCCTCCCACAGGGTCGGCGGCTCCACCACGTGCGAGTCGGAAGAAAGTATCCGGTAGCCGGCCATAGGACTTACCTCAATCTCTTTAGTCGAGTCCGGAGGCCCCTTTCCCCTGGGCCGTCCAGGACTCCTTAGCCGGAATTGTACGTTTGGCCTCCAACCCCGTCAATCAGAACCCCAATCTCGCCCCCTCCCCCCTCGTTCGACACTCCATTGCCACGGTGGTAGTATGTTGGACGCCGCCGCGCCGGGTCCCGCCCACGGCTCGCCACTCCAGCCCTGCATCTGATTATGCAGGCCGCTTCGGACGACGGTCCACAGGCGGACCGCAAGTTGTCCCAGTTTCAGACGGTGCACCCCTATCCCGCTTCGCTAGGCGCCCAGGCCCGCCTTGGCCTTCTCCCAGGGGATCGTAATACCTTCCTTGACCTCCCGGATGCTCTGCCTTAGCTGTTGTGAGGCATCTTCGTCGCTGAGTATATCCAGCGTTTCTAGGACCGCCTCGTAGTCCTCCCAGGTCATGATAGCTAGCACCGGCTTTCCTCTGCGGGTGACAGCCACCGTGGCTGGTTGGACCGCCAGTCTCTCAGGCAGCTTGGTTAGCTCTCGCCGGGCGTTGACCATGCACATCTCTTCTGTCTCTTGCGATGTGCTCATTTTCAGACCTCTTCGCACTAGCCGCTCTGCCAGGACGTATACGTCCCGCCGGCTGCCTTCCTTTCTGATGCCCACCAGGTATGCCAGCACCTGTTGCTCCTCTGCGATAACCCTGTACAAGGCCCTATCCATTCGGTGGTTCCAGTTTGGGACCGGGCCGGGCTTCAGAGAGTTCGAGTCCGACTCAAGCCAAGCAGAGAGCCGTAGGGAGAGTTCAAAAGTCCTGGCTCCTGTACAGGTTGGCCCAGCATTGTAGCCGTTTTTGAAAGATATGCCGGGGATGGAGAGAGGATTGCTACTCGGCTTGAACGCGGCGCTTTATCAAGGCCTTGGTAAGCTGGTAGTCGGTCTCCAGGTTCAGCCAGAACCGGGCTGTGATCTCTGGCATCGCCAGCTCAAGCTGCAATGCAGTCTCGGCGGTAATCCCCTTTTTCCCGTTGATGATCTCGTTAATGGCGTTCACTGGCCGTTGCATGCGCCCGGCCAACTCCTTCTGCGAGACGCCACGTGCCTTGATCTCCTCCAAGAGGTACTCGCCAGGGGGAATAGCAATGTCAGGGTAAGCATCCGTCCTAGTCGCCATGGTAATCCTCCACGACCAGGACTCGGACTTCGTCCTCGCTGGTCCTTTCAATGATAAGCCGATAATTGCCAGTAAGAGTCATCGCATATTGCCCGGCACGGTTACCTTTCAAGGGATGCAGGCGCAGAGCCCGGTGTCCATAGAGTTCGGCAAATTTGTCTGCTGCTCGGAAGACTGCCAGCCGTTGAATATATTTCCGCCCTATAGGGACACCGAAGAGCTGGGAGGCCTCTGATAGGCTCCGGCTTGCCGTGGCTAAGCGAGTCGTTGCGAACTCAATGTCCAGCCATACACCTGATAGGTGTATAATAGTCGACTCGGTCCACCTTGTCAAGGGCTCCCACACAAACTCAAGCTGAATTCGAAACTTCTCGTTTCTGTATGCGATGGCCCGCCACAAGGGATTCGAACCCTCCATCCTGGAACCCACAGGTTCCCGCCTCGTTCGACACTCCATTGCCACGGTGGTAGTATGTTGAACGCCGCTGCGCCGTGGTTTCCGGCCGGCAAACCACTCTAAATCCCTTCGGAGGATCAGCTATGGCCGGTGCAGGCCTGGACTATTCCACTCTCTTCGCCAAAGACATACCAGCTCCCGCCGGACGCTGGGGCGGTCACCCCAAGTACAACTTCGTCGGCGGCCACAGCGACCCCGAGCTTCAGCCCATGGAACTGTTCATCGAGTCCGCCGCCAACGTGTTCCGCGGCGACCCCCGCAACATCTCCATGTACACCTACGACGGCGGTCCCCAGGGCTGCCTCCCCATTCGCCGCTTCCTGGTGGACAAGCTGGCCACCCATCGCGGCGTCCACGTCACCACTGACGAGGTGCTAATCACCTCCGGCTCCGGTCAGGGCATCAATCTGATAAACAACGTTCTGGTCGAAGAAGGCGATACCGTCATCCTGGAGAACTTCTGCTACGCTGGCGTTCTCAGCGGCCTGCGCCGGCTCAACGTCAACATGGTCGGCCTGGACGTCGACCACGATGGGATGCGCATGGACCAGTTGGAGCGCGCCCTGGACGACCTCAAGGGTAAGGGCATCCGGCCCAAGTACATCTACACCATCCCCACCCTCCAGAACCCCACCGGCACCGTCATGAGCATGGACCGCCGCCGGGAAATGCTTCGCCTCAGCGAGGCCTACGGCGTCCCCATCTTCGAAGACGAGTGCTACGCCGACCTAATCTTCGAAGGCGAATGGGAGCACGCCATCCGCTCGTTGGACGACTCCAACCGCGTCCTCCACATCGGCTCCTTCTCCAAGTCCCTGGCCCCCGGCATCCGCCTCGGATACGTCGTCGCCAACTGGGACGTCATGAGCCGCCTGCTTGCCTGTAAGGGTGACGGCGGCACCGGCGCCATGGAGCAGATGATCGTCGGCGACTACTTTACCAACCACTACGAAGAGCACATGGATGACCTCCGCGCCGGACTGCGTCGAAAGCTGGGCGCCCTCACCGCCGCCCTCCGTGAGCACTTCGGCCCCTCCGTGGAGTTCGAGGAACCCCGCGGCGGCATGTTCCTCTGGGTCAAGTTCCCTGACCAGGTGGACACCCGAAAGCTCGTCGAGCCCGCCATGAAGGAAGGCATCGTCTTCAACCCCGGCCCCGACTGGTCTGCCGACCCCGAGGCCGCCTCCAACTACCTTCGCCTCTGCTTCGCCCTACCCAGCGAGGGTGAGATATGGGAGGGTGTGGAGAAGCTGGCCCAGGTCTTCCAGCGCGAGGGCGCCCTCCCCTAACCCAACATTTTTCACTCGGGGAATGCAGAGGGGCAGAGCCCCTCTGCTGGAAGTCTGGTGGTGTCCCTCAGAAATGCCACTTCGAATCCCTAGTCGAAATTCGCCATCCGTTCCTTTGCCCAACCATCCTCTATAGACGCCCGGAAGAACCAGCTCAGGTGCACGTTCTTGAACTGCCACCGTCCGTCCACCCTCTGGTACTCGTCCTGGTAGCTACCTGAAATCCAGATGGCGTTTTGCCCCCTCACCGTCCCCGGCTCCCACAGGTACCATGAACCCCGCGCCGTGTCCCCCTCCACGTCAATCACCGGGTTCATCACGTAATGCACCGCGAAGGTCAACCGCTCCGTGATGTTCTTAAAGAAGCCACGGACCGCTTCTCTCCCCTCGAATCTCCCTACGCCGTCCGCCTCCCACACCGCGTCCTCCGTGAACAGCTCCGCCAGCGCATCCGCGTCGAACGGTGCGTCGCAAAGGGTGCAATACCGCGCCTTCAACCCCTTGACCGCCTCCACGTCCTCCAACGCCTGCAACCTGCGGGCCATATCTTCCATTGTCATCGTCAAGCCCTCCAAAATTTCCTTTCGAAGCGCTGCGCAGCGTATCACCGGGCCCTGACCTTGTCGAGAAACCCATCGTCTTTTCAAACGTCACCGTTGTTACCGTCCCACGTTGGCGGTAGACTGACCCTTGAGCTGGGCCGCTTATGCGCGCGATCAGTAACGACCGCGCGGGAGGGTGCAGGGAACCTGGGTTCCCTGCCGGGAGTCTGAGGGTGTCCCTCAGAAATCGTTTTTTAAAACCTTCCTGGGCGGGATGGTGGGAACCACCAACCTATGATTCTCAGTCCCCTGTGGAGGCCATACCAATCGCAATGACTGAATCCCTCCAAGACCCCAACCCCACCGCCCAGGCCGCCTTCGATTCCGCGGTTCGGCTCAACGAAGCCGGTGACGACGGCGCCGCGAAACGCGCCTACCGCCGCGCCGTGGAGCTCGGCAGCTCCAGCGGCGAACCCCTGGAGCTGGAGGCCGCCACCAAGGCCGCCTTCGCCTTGGCTTTAATGCAAACTGGCTCTCCCATAGCCGGGTTCGAACGCGCCTCCTATCGAAACGCCCAAGATTTGGCGCGGCGCAGCCGCACCCCCCAGGGGTTGGAAGTCGGCGCCCAGGCCGCCTTTAACCTCGCCGCCCTGGCCGCCGACGCCGGGGACACCAGCGCCATCATCCAGGCCTACCTGGACGCCCTGGAACTGGGCCGCCAAAGCCAGACCCAGGTCGGCCGCGAGGCCGCCGCCTCCGCCGCTTTCAACCTCGGCCTTCTGTTGGAGGACGCCGGTCAACCCGACAAAGCTCCTCAGGCCTACCGTTTTGGCGTCGAGCTCGGTACCGCCAGCGGCTCCGGCGCGGGCCGCGAGGCCGCCGCCAAAGCCGCCTTCGGCCTGGGCCTCCTCCTCAGTCGCGCTGATGACTTCGAGGGCGCGGAGCGCGCCTACCGCGCCGCCGCGGAGCTTGGCCAGCTCAGTAACACCGCCGAAGGCTTCGAAGCCGGCCAAAAAGCCTCCTACAACCTCAACCTCCTCCATCGAGACCAGGGCCCCCCACACAAACACTGACCCCCGCCCAGCACATAATCCGCGACTAACTACCAGCCCGGCACGGTTCTGTCTAATCCCCGGGGGAATGTGGTGGATCAGCTTTTGTGGTCAGGCCATTCAGGAGGATGCAGGGAACCTGGGTTCCCTGCCGGGAGTCTGAGGGTGCCCCTCAGGAATCGTTGTTTAAAACCTTCCTGGGCGGGATGGTGGGCACCACCAAGCTTCGATTTCCAATCCTTCGTTGAGGCCATGCCCATCCTCATGGCCAATCACCCCGAAAATCCACAATTTCCTCTCCCCCTATCGAGGGGGAGAGTCAGAGAGGGGGTGCGTTGACCCTCCACTGAAACGCAACCCTCATCGAAAGCTGCCCACCCCCTACCTCCCACCTTCCTCCCTGGACAACCCTCCCCCCTTTACGCATACTAGCCCCCGACTCTCCGCATCAGAAAGGCGAACATAAATGGCTCAGTTAGACGACCTTCTGGCCCAGGTAGACGCCCAGGGCGAGGACCTTATTGCCCTTCACCGTGACCTGGTCCGCATCCCTTCCGTCAACACCGGCTACATGCCCACCGGCGACGAAACCCCCGTCTGCGAGTACGCACGCGACTGGCTGGCCCAGGACGGCATCATCTCCGAGATCCTGGAGTCCGCTCCCAACCGCGGCAACCTCATCGCCCGAATTGCCGGCGCCTCCGGCACCGCCAAGCTCCTCTTCATGTCCCACACCGACGTCGTACCTGTCGAGGACGAGACCAAGTGGAGCCACCCGCCCTTCGGCGCGGAAATCTCCGGCGGCCGCATCTACGGCCGCGGCGCCGCCGATTGCAAGGGCCTCATGACCGCCCAGATGATGGCCACCCGAATCCTTAAGCAGAACAACATCCCCTTCACCGACGACTTGGTCCTCTGCGCCGGCGCCGACGAGGAGCACGGCGGACGCTACGGCTTCGGCTGGCTGGCGGACAACCACTTCGAGAAGATCCAGGCTCCTTACGCCGTCAACGAGGGCGGCGGCACCTTCTTCAACATCGCCGGCACCACCACCTACATCGTCGGCGTGGGCGAGAAAGGGCGTCTGGAAGTTAAGGTCACCGTCACGGGCACCAGTGCCCACGCCTCCACACCCTGGCTCGGTATCAACGCCAGCTACCGCCTAGCTGAGGTCCTCAAGCGCATCGAGGGATACGACGCCACCCGGGACACCTCGGCGTCTCTATTCCAGCACCTGCCCACCCTCGCCATCGAGGACGTGGCCACCCCGGAGAACATTGACCAGATCATCGCGGACGTGGAGCCCAAAAACCGCCAGGTTGCCACCTTCCTGCGTTCCCTCTCTCGCATGACCCTCACCCCCACCATCATCCACGGCGGCATCAAATCCAACAGCGTCCCCGAGACCATTGAGCTCGTATGCGATGTTCGAACCCTCCCCCACCAGGACGACGCTTACCTCCGCGGGCAACTCGAAGATCTCTTCTCCGGCGTGGAGGGCTTGGACGTTGAGATTGATTACATGTCCGTCTCCAACAGCTCGCCCTACGAGAACGAGTTCGCCGAAGCGCTGAAAGAGGCCACCCGCGTCAGCCTCGGCCGTGACGACCTGAACTTCGTCCCCTCCCTCAGCACCGGCTTCACCGATTCACGCCTCCTTCGCCCCAAAGGCATGCTGGTGTACGGCTACAACGGCTTCCACCCCGAGGACGACCTCAACCTCACCAAGTACCACGGCACAGACGAGTCCATAGACATCAAGAGCCTCTTCAGCAGCACCAAGATCATGCTCTCCCTCGCCTATGACCTCCTCGTCCAAAAGTAGCCCCGGGCCTATCGCATAGCTGGTGCCCTAGTAACAACCGCTGGTCTCTTTGTTCATTCCTTGGATGAATGAGCAAAGTCTGTGCTTACGCCGTCAACCGGACAGGAAGGTGCAGCGAACCTGGGTTCCCTGCCGGGAGTCTGAGGGTGTCCCTCAGAAACCCCTCACCCTCTAACCACCCGGTTCCTCAACACCCCCACCTTCTCAATCTCGAACTCCACCTCGTCCCCTGGCTGCAACCACCGGTCCAGCTCCAGCCCGCACCCCATCGTCGCCGTGCCGGACCCTAGAATATCCGTGGGGTAAATTGTCTCCTCCATCGACACGTGTTGAATCATCCGCTCCCAAGAGTGGTACATGTCACGGCAGTTCCCCTGCGACCACACCTCCCCGTTAATCCGCGCAATCATCTCCAGCGCGTGGTAATCGCCAATCTCGTCCTTCGTCACAATCCACGGTCCTATCGCCGTGCCGAAGTCCTTCCCCTTCGCCGGCCCCAGCCGGCAGCTCATCTCGTCCATCTGAACATCCCGCGCGCTGAAATCGTTCAGGCACATGAACCCGAAGATATAATCCGGCGCGTCCTCCAGCCCCACATCCCGCCCCACCTTTCCAATAACGCACCCCATCTCCAGCTCGTAGTCCAACTTCTCCGTGTATCGGGGCCAGGCCATATCCTGCCCGTGCCCAATCACTGACGCCGCGTTCCCCTTGTAATAGATCGGCATCCGGTACCACACCTCCGGCGGCGCCACCCCCATGGCATCGTACGCCCGCCGGAAATGCCCTTCGAAGAGGATGAAGTCCCGTAGCGAGTTGGCGTTCGAAAGCGGCGGCAGCAGCGTCACCTCCTCCATCCGAAACACCAGCGACTCTCCACGCGGTCCCTCCAGCCGCTTCTTGCGGCCCTCCTCCAGCGCGAACTCCACCGCCCTTCCCGCCTCCCTCAGCGCCGTCGGCCCCGCCTCTATGAATCGCCTCATGTCCGGCGGCGTCAGCGCCTCCGTCAACGGGTACGGGTTCGTCTCCCCTTCGTGCGACTTCAGCGCCGCGAACGCCGAGGTCAGGTCTATCACCGTACCGTCCTCCTGTACCGCGCCAATGCGCCCAAACCGCCCCACCGGCGTGCTCACCTGAAACGATGCCAGCTTCATTTCGCCCTCCTCCGCTGAACTGTGCCCTGGCGTTACCTTGCCCCGCTATATCCCCTTCGAAACCTCCGCCAGCAGCCCTACTGACCTGTCCCACGTCGCCTCCTCGTCTCCCACCGAGACCACGTGCGCTATGATCTCCCCAATTCCGTACTCGAATAGACCTTTCAACCGTTCTGCCACCTCTCCTTCCGATCCGTGCAGCACCACCGCGTCAATCATCCCGTCGCTCCAAGAGTTCGTCTCCACCGCTTCGGGAAACCCCGCCGCCGCGAACATCCGCGCGTAGTACGGCAGTCGCGGGTAAGTGGCCAACTGCTCCCGCGCCGCGGCCCGCACCTCCTCCGCGTTGGTGCTCACGCAGATCGGCACGTGGGCCACCAGCGGCGGCGTCTCTCTCCCCTGCGCCTCCGCCCCGGCGCGCATCGCCGGCAGCGCCTCGTCCCGTAAGTACTCGTACGGCGATACCCAGCTTATCGCCCCGTCCGCCTCCGCGCCGCAGAACTCGTACGACCCCGTCCGCAGCGCCGACGCCATTATCGGCACGTCAGGCACCGGCGCCGCTATCCGCGCGTGGGCGTGGTAGTGGCTCCCGTCAAAGTCCACTGACCCTTCGTTCAGCAGCGTCCGAACAATGTGAACGTACTCCCTCAGGTTCGTCAGCGGCGTGTGGAAATCAATACCGAACATCCCTTGCATCGTCGGACGGTGACTTGGCCCCAGCCCGAGCCGGAACCGCCCTGGCGCCAGGCTGGCTATCACCTGCACCTGCTGCGCCGTCACAATCGGGTGCCTCGGGAACGTGGGCACAATACACGTCCCCATCAAAATCTGCTCCGTGGTCGCCCCCGCCGCCGCGAATATCGACATACCGTCCACGCCCGCGCCCCCCGTCGTCAGCCACGCCACCTCAATCCCCCTACGCTCCATCTCCTGAATCCGGGACAGCACCTTCTTCGCGTCTCCTCCCATCGCCGCCACCCCAATCTTCTTCTCGCTCATCACTGTTTCCTTTCTCACCGGGCTCTTCCTGCAAGACCGCTTCCTCGCCTTGAGTCCACCTCACAACCGTGTCCATTATAGCCGCCCTTGCTATGAAAAATTACCTTCGGCCTCCCATTCCCGATCATCCTGAGAGCCTGTGTTTTTGACTTCTTCGTTCTTTTCAGCGTCACATTGGCCCGCGTTCAACGCTCGCAAAAGACATGTCATTCCTATGAAAATAAGCTTGCTACGCCTCCAACTCGCTCATCCTGAGGCCCTCGAAGGACGAGCCCATACCGCATTCCGACCCCACCATGTCATTCCGAGTCCGCCCGCGAGGATCGAAGAATCTGGGTGCGGGGGGAGAGCAAGTCCTACCGCGGCGCCCGCTTGGGATTCCAATCCTGAATTTCCACGCGTCGTGGCATCGCTCACTCCCTCCGGGGACGATCGTTTCGTCAATAGCCCCAACCAGTCTATGAAGAACCGTCAAACAAGAGGGTGCAGGGAACCTAGGTTCCCTGCCGGGAGTCTGAGGGTGTCCCTCAGTAATTCATAATAACCTTCCGGGGCGGGACGGTGGGAACCACCAACCTTCGATTCGCAACCCTTTGCGGCTCACCTTACAAACAATTACCACCGCGCAGGACGGTGCAGAAAACCTGGATCCCCTGCAGTAATTCCGAGGGTGCCCCCCAGAGACCCCCTCCAAAAACAAAAGGCCCGGCCCGCCTCAGCGGACCGGGCCCTCGCGTTTCCTTAAGCTAACGCCCTTACTTCCCTTCCTTCTTCCACAGCGCCTCCAGCACCGCGCCCGGGTTCATCGGCAGGTCTGTAATCCTAGTTCCAATCGCGTTCTTCACCGCGTTCGCCACCGCTCCCAGCGGCGGCACTATCGATGCCTCCCCCACCCCACGCACCCCGTATGGGTGCCCGGGGTTGTGCACCTCCACTATCACCGTGTCTATCATTGGCAGGTCCAGCGACGTCGGTATCCGGTAGTCCAGGAACGACCCGTTGACCATTTCGCCCGCGTCGTTGTAGTAATACTCTTCGTTCAGCGCCCAGCCTATTCCCTGCACGCTGCCGCCCTGCATCTGACCCTCCACGTAGCTGGGGTGCACCGCCTTCCCCGCGTCCTGCACCGCGGTCACCCGCAGCACCTCCACCTTCCCCGTCTCCGGGTCCACCTCCACGTCAATTATCATCCCAGAGGCCGAGCCTCCCACGCCCGATGGGTTCACCGTGCCGCTGCCAACAATCGGCCCTCCGGTTTCCAGAAGCTGGCCCGCCAGCTCCTTGAACCCCATCTTTAGCTCCGGGTCCGTCTTAGATTGGAACGTCCCGCTTTTCAGCTCCACCGAGTCGGCGTCCACTTCCCATATCGTTGCCGCCCGGGCTATCATCTGCGCCTTTACACCCTGCGCCGCCTCGTACGCCGCCCAACCCGTCGCGAACGTCGTACGGCTTCCCGCCGTCAGCGCCGTGAAACCCGTCAGGTCCGTATCCACCACCGTCGGCATCACATCCTCCGCCCGAATTCCCAGCACCTCCGCCGCCTGCATCGCCAGCGATGCCCTCGTCCCGCCGATGTCCGGGTTCCCCTCCACCAGCGACACCGTTCCGTCCTTCTCCACGCTTATCGTGCAGCTCGAAGGCAGCCCAATGTTGAACCAATACCCAACCGCCGCGCCCCGGCCCCGGTTCGGGCCCTCCAGCGGCGAGTTCCAATGGTCGTGGTCCTTCATCGCCTCCAACACCTCCACCACCCCTATCTTCTGGTGCGTTGGTCCCACCGCGCGCCGCGTCCCTTCTTTTGCTGCGTTCTTCAGCCGAAACTCCAGCGGGTCCATTCCCAGCTTCTCCGCCAGATCGTCCATCACAGACTCCGTCGCGAACGCCGCGTTCGGCGCTCCCGGCGCCCGGTACGCCGCCACCTTCGGCTTGTTCACCACCACGTCGTATCCGTCTATCTCCTGGTTCGGTATCTCATAAGCCGCGTAAACGCACAGCGCCCCGGCGTCCACCAGCGCCCCCGGATACGCCCCCGCCTCGTAGGCCAGGTACGCCTGTCCCGCCGTCAGCGTCCCGTCCTTCTTCGCCCCTATCTTCACCCGAACGTAGGACCCCGATGTCGGACCAGTCCCTTCGAATATCGCCGTTCGGGGCATCGTCAGTTTTACAGGTCTCCCGGTCTTCTTAGACAGCATCGCCGCCAACGGCTCCAGGTACACGTTTATCTTCCCGCCGAACCCGCCGCCTATCTCCATTGGCGTGATCCTGATCTTCGAAACAGGCAACTCCAGCAGGTCCGACATCGAGTCCCTAACCTCGAAAGGCGCCTGCGTGCTGCACCACACGCTCACCCGGCCGTCCTTGTTCCACATCGCCGTGGCGTTGTGCGGTTCGATGTACCCCTGGTGTACCGTCGCCGTGTTAAACTCGTGCTCCACTACCACATCCGCCTCCGCGAACCCCTTCTCTACGTCACCCAACGTGTGCTTGAAATGCGTCGCCAGGTTGCTGTGCTTCTCCGTCTCCTCGCCCAGCTCCGTGGTCTTCAAGTCGTCATGGAGCAACGGTGCGCCGTCCTTGGCTCCCTCCGGCGCTGTCAGCACCGAGGGAAGCACCTCATAGCCCACCTTTATCAGCGACACCGCCTCCTCGGCTGTGTGCAGGCTGTCCGCCACCACCGCGGCGATCTGCTGGCCCTTATACAGCGCCTTGCTGCTCGCCAGCACATTGTCCCGCTGCCGTTGCAAGCCAACGGAAGTCTCGCTCCGAACCTCCACTGACAACGGTACTTCGAGCTTGGCCCTAACCTGGTCCCCGATCCTGTCAACCACGCTGGAAGCGATGCCCATGGCGTCCTGGTGCCGTCCCGGGAAATCCCGGTGCGTCACCACCGCGTGAACCCCGGGCAGCGCCTCCGCTGCGCTAACGTCGATCGACTTTATTTTCGCGTGGGCGTGCGGACTCCGGAGCACTGCTCCATACAGCAGTAGCGTGGGATTATAGTCCGCGCCATACTTCGCCGCCCCCGTCACCTTATCCGCGCCGTCGTGCCGGATGGGCCGAGTACCAACAACGTCATACTTCCTTGTGGCAAGAACCACATTTGGCTCGTAGTCCGCCATCAAAACACCTCTCTAATAAGTAACGCCCGGCCCGAGAGACACTCGAAGCCCAGGCACCGTATATCCTACTATAAATCCCGCCCTCCGGCTCGGTCTACGCCTAAGCAGCGTCCGTTTCTGATACGTCCCCAAAATCCGGGGAGTGCAGAGGGGCTGGCCCCTCTGCCGTCACTTTTCGGGGAATCGGCGGGGGCTATCCCCCACAAACCTGCCCAGCGTTGCGTCATAGTACCGAGCGTTGTAAAAGTAGAGCCCCGTGCCGTCCAGCCGTTGCCCCGTGAACTTCTTGTCAGTGCCAAAGCTGCCCGTGGACGTGCGAGTCTCCCCAAACGGCTTGTACGTCTGCGTCCCCACCGACGCTCCGGTGCTGTCCGTCGCCACGCTGGAACTCTCCAAGTGGTCCTGATGGAAATAGCGCAGCGTCGCCACCAAATCACAGGTACGGGTGTTTCATCAACAACGGATGCTTATCTGGCACCCACCAACTTCTCAGATTAAGGCTTTCAATAATTCTTATCTCGTAATCCTCCTCACCGACCCATTCGCCTTTACTCGGAGTCCAGCCACTGATCGGATAGAAGCTCAACGGATAGCCCAAGAACAGAGAGGTCCCCCCGGTCTCATATTCCCTCACCTCAACCTCGGCACACTCAAGGACCCGGTTTTCACCTATTATCTCCAAGTGCTTTTTCGTAAAGTAGTTGAGCCAGAATATAGGTGGCCGTGTGTCTCCTAGGATTTCGGGATACGATGGCCCATCACACATCCCAAGTCCCATGTACTCTAAATCAGACCCATCTCCGAATCCGTAGAGGGGGTTTAACGACTCAAACATCGTGCAACTCAACTCGTAAATCTCTTTATAGGCGCCCGGTATACCCTGCCACTGGATGAGGTCCACATCAAATCCAACCTCTAGAAATGGCTTGGCGGTTTCACAGTCTTCTTCGTTGTCCAACCCTTTGGGCGCATCAAAATGCTTTACAAATAGATCCAACAGTACTCGGTATACGTTTTGTTGGCCGTCCCTTTCGAAGGGGAAGCTTCGCCCAAACCCTATGTAGGCTTCTTGCTGCTGAACTGACGCTTCAATTGCCTGATCTAGACTGCCCGTCTCTAACCCCCGAACCTCCGAATCTAGCTTTAAGAATTCTGCGGTACCGAAGGGTGTGTCGTAGTCAACAACTGGCTGCCAGCCGCGATTCAACAGAATGCCGATATAGCGTTCCATGCCCATTCGAGAAATACGGTCGCTTTCCAGAAATGTACGGGTGTACCAGATAGGCTTCATGGAAGATATACCACCTCGAAACCTGTGTCGGCCGTGTATTTTTTGACGTGTGGTTTCACCGTCGGCTTCAGGTACCCGTGTATCACAAGTATCTTCTGGCCGGTGAATTCGTCAATGTGCTCTTCTGCGTAGTCAGATAATACACTCAATTGCTGCTCGAGGTGTTCCCCGCGGAGATGGGCCAAACTACCAGTCTTGATTTCAACCAGGTCCAGCAGGCCGCCACGTTCAACAATCGCGTCAACCTCCCCAGCCTCCCCTCCAGTCGCTGCCAGGTGAACTTCTTGTCCGCGCCAAAGTTGCCCACAGGTCCGGATCACGTAGCTTTAATGGGCAATGTCACCCCTGCTCGTTCGCCACCGGACACGGCTCCCCTTCGACGTAGTGCACCGCCCCAGGAATATTCTGCGTTACGACTATCTTAAACTCCATCGCCTCCATTTCATTCCACGTGTATTCCCTGCAAAACACCAACTTTCCCATATGCCCAGTGCCGCCCGGACCTGCTAGCAGGCCTTCGCCCAGAACGAACTCAAGAGCCCTGAAAATGTATCTTGTCTCGCCCTGTTGAGCCTTGTCCGGCGCGCCGCGGATGAATCCGCCATCTCCCCCAGGTGGAAGAATCGGACCGCTCGCTACACCGTTTAGAAACCCTCCAATCGGAATAGCTGTATTGTTCACCACAGTCCACTCAACGGACTCAAACTGCGGGTCACAATATACTCCGCAAATGAGCGTTCCAACAGCGACGACAACAATTACCGTCATCCTGAATTCTGAATTTTTTCAACATCGTCGGAGCGCCCCGTCTTGCCCATGTCCAAAAGCCATTAATATAGTGGCACCAAAGGATTCCGCAGCTTGCTATACCATCCAAAACCTCATGAGCTTAGATGATACCAAAGCCCCCCTTTCCCTCCCCACCCCACCCCCACCTGCTATACTCCAACCGCACTGGAACCCACCCACCCCAACCCCATCGGGAGGTCCACCATGGCCGACACCCTAGTCCTAGAAAACGCCACCATATTTGACAGCACCGGACGTGACCCCTACGGCCCCGGCACCCTCGTTATCGAGGGCGACCGTATCAAGGCAGTCGGCCCCGCCTCCCAGGTCTCCGCGCCCCGCGGCGCCACCGTTATCGACGCCACCGGCAAGACCATCCTCCCCGGCCTCATCGACGCTCATGCCCACGTCGCCTTCCCCGAGGAGAACCTCGCCGCCGATACCGAGAACAAACACCCCGGCGCCGTCTACGCCTACTCCGTCGCCCGGATGATCAAGGATACCCTCATGTACGGCTACACCACCGTCCGCGACGCCGGTGGCTGCGACTGGAGCTTCAAGCTCGCAGTCGAGCGCGGCCTCATCCCCGGCCCCCGCATGTTCGTCGCCAACGCCTTCATCTCCCAGACCGGAGGCCACGGCGACATGCGGCAGCGACACGACCGCTCGGACCCCTGCGGCCGCTGGCACCCCCTCATGCCGCCCCCCGCCATCGCGGACGGCGTTCCCCAGGTCCGCCAGGCGGCCCGAGAGCAGCTCCGCACCGGCGCCGACCAGATAAAGGTCATGGCAGGTGGTGGCGCCGCCTCCCCCACGGACCCACTGGACGCCCCCCAGTACACCGTCGAGGAGCTGGCCGCCATCGTCTATGAGGCCCGCGTCGTCCGCAAGCCCGTCATGGCCCACGTATACGTCCCAGAGGGCATCAAAAACTGCGTCCAGGCCGGCATCCTCAGCATTGAGCACGGCAACTTCCTGGATGAAGAGTCCGCCTACCTAATGAAAGAGGCTGACATGTACCTGGTGCCCACCCTCTCCGTCTACGAGCTTAAGTCGAAGCACACCGTCGAAGGCGGCACTCCTCAGACCACGCTTGACAAGATCAACCTCGCCAAGGGCCGCGCTCCCCAGAGCGTCGAAATTGCCATCGCCGTCGGCGTCAACGTCGCCTCAGGCTCCGATGTCTACGGCCCCGATGCCAACCGAAAGGCCCTGGAACTGGAGCTCAAGGCCGCCATCATGGGCCCCGCCATGGCCATCATCTCCGCCACCAAGACCAACGCCAACCTCGTCGGCATGGGCAACGAAATCGGCACCCTGGAAGAGGGCAAGCTGGCTGACATCATTGTCGTCGACGGCAACCCTCTGGAAGACATAACCGTCCTCCAGGACGAAAAGAAAATCCCCATCGTCATCCAGGGAGGCCGCATCGTAAAAGGGGGCGGGACCGCTTAGCCTCCGCCGTCGGGTACGAAACCTCCCTAGCCTAGGGTTCCGATAACGCGCCCTGCAGGAGGGTGCAGGGAACCCTGGTTCCCTGCCGGAAGTCTGAGGGTGTCCCTCAGAAATTCGCTTTTAAAAACATTTCTGGGTGGGACGGTGGGCACCACCATCCCGTGATTCGCAGTCCTTCGTGGTAGCAACGCCATCCCCCGCTGCTAATTCTTCTCCCCCTCCACCCTGGACATCCGTATCGCTCTGGGTTTAAGGTTTGCCCTCCGGTCGGCCGAAGGCCCGCCCTTCGGCAACCAAAAATAAGAGAGGTGAGCGGGTGTTTTCTCTGGTTGGGCTACTCATACGCTTGATGAAGCTCCCAATGACCATCATCTTCCTCCCCCTAACCATCCAGAAAATGATGTTCCGTCTCACTTGCCTCGTCATGATGTTGGCCATCATCGCCGTTGTCGTCGTGGTCATCGTTCTGGTAGCCCGCTGAACCCTCCGCCTTCGCTCCACCGGGTAGAGCAATCGCGCGAAACCCGGTATGCTGTGCCTGCTGTCATCCCGCTTAAGAAACCCGTTGGAGGTGCCCCATGGCCCTGGGCCTCACATCCTTCAAACCCGCTATTATGGGCGTCACCCACGCCGTTTCCGCTGGTCACTACCACGCCGCCACCGCCGGCTTCCGCATCCTCGAAGAGGGCGGTAACGCCATCGACGCCGGCGTCGCATCCGGCATCGCCATCAACGTCGTCTTTCCCCAGTGGACCAGCTTCGGCGGCGTTGCCCCCATCATCCTCCACCACGCCGAAAAGAACGAGACCGTTACCATTAGCGGCTTGGGTCGCTGGCCTCGCGCCGCCTCCATCGAATTCTTCCAGCGACACCACGGCGGCGACCTCCCCGAGGGCATCCTCCGTACCGTCACTCCCTCCGCCGCCGATGCCTGGCTCACCGCCTTTGAGCTCTACGGCACCATGTCCTTCGAGCAGGCCGTTACCCCCGCCCTTCAACTCGCCGAAGATGGCTTCCCTGTGCCGCACCTCCTTAGCCAGTACATCGCCGGGGGACTTCCCTGGCCCTCCAGCCGTTACGTCTTCATGCCCAACGGCGTCGCCCCCCAGGTCGGCGACGTCCTGGTCCAGAAAGACCTGGCCAACACCTTCCGCCGCTTGATAGATGTCGAGCGCGCCGCCGCTTCTAGCGGCCGCGAGGCCGCCATCCGTGCTGTCCGTGACTTCTTCTACAAAGGTGAGCTGGCCCAGGAGATGGTCCGCTTCTGCCGGGAGCAGGGCGGCCTCCTCACCATGGAAGACATGGCCTCCTTCCGCGTCAAGCTGGAGCCCGCTCAGTGGGGCAGCTACAAGGGCATAGACGTCGCCACCTGCGGCCCCTGGTGCCAGGGTCCCCTGCTCATCCAGTTCCTCCACCTGCTGGAGGGCTTTGACCTTCGAAGCATGGGCTACCTCAGCGCTGACTACATCCACACATTGCTGGAGGCCTTCAAGCTCGCCTTCGCCGACCGTCATGCCTACTACGGCGACCCGGAGTTCGTCGACGTTCCCATGGCCGGCCTCCTATCCAAGGCCTTCGCCGAATCTAGACGCGCCGCGGTGGACCCCCGCCGCGCCTGCCCCGAAATGCCCACCCCCGGCGACCCTTGGGCCTTCCAGCCTGGTGCCCGATCCGTAGGTGCAATGCCCCAACCCGCCGCCGCCCCCGGCGGCCTGGGCGAAGACACCAGCTACACCTGCGCCGTCGATCGCTGGGGCAACGCCTTCTCAGCCACCCCCAGTGATGGCTTCGGCGGCACCCCTATCGTTCCCGGCCTCGGCTTCATCCTCTCGTCTCGCGGCAACCAGTCCTGGCTGGACCCCTCCCATCCCAGCGCCCTGGCCCCCGGTAAGCGGCCCCGCCTCACCCCCAACCCCGCCCTGGCCTTCAAGAACGGCCGGCCCTGGATGCCCTTCGGCACCCCCGGAGGCGACATCCAATGTCAGGCCATGGCCGAAATGTTCATCAACATCGTCGAGTTCGGCATGGACCCCCAGCAGGCCATTGAAGCTCCCCGCTTTGCCACCTCCAGCTACCCGGGCTCCTTCTGGCCCCACGCCTACAGCCCCGGACTCGTCACCTTGGAAGGTCGCATCGACCCTGCCGTCGTCGCCGAGCTTGAACGCCGTGGCCACCGCGTCGAAGTCTGGGATGATTGGGCCGTCAAGGCTGGCAACCTCGCCGCCATAGAAGTCGACCACGACCGTGGCATCCTCCGCGCCGGCGCTGACAGCCGTCGCGAAGGCTACGCCATAGCCCGCTAGCCCCTGACGGCGGCCTTCGGATCAACTAGCCAATTGGGGACGTCGCAAACCGCCCTGGGTCAAACGCCTTAATCGGCAGATCGGTGCTCCCTTTTGTAATCAAGTCCACAATCACCCGCGCCATACCGGGCCCCAACCGGATGCCCTGCCGCCCCGCTCCTGTTCCCACGTAAACACCCTCCCATCCCGGCGCCTCTCCAAGCACTAGCACGCCGTCCGACGCCAGCGGACGCAGACACGCCGTATGCTGCGCCAGCCGAGCGTCTATCATGAACGGCATCGTCTTGATCACCGACGCCATGATATTGTCCCGCGCCTCGCTGCTGGGGTTCTCGTCAAACCCCACTTCCTCCTCCGTGGTGCCCGCCCACAGCAGCCCGTCCGGTTTGGTGATCGCGTAATTCCCCGACCATCCAACCGAGCACTGCACCGGCGCACCCGGCGCCTGTAGCCGCAGTATCTGACCCTTCAGCGGCCTAATCTCGATCGGCACCCCCAGCCACTCCGACGCCTCCGCGCTCCACGGCCCCATCGCCAGCACCACCCGGTCGCACGCTATCTCCCCGCTTTCCAGCACCACCGCCGTCACCTTCCGGCCTTGCCTCTTCAGACCCTTCACGTTTCCGTGCCGCACCGTGGCCCCCAGCTTCTCCGCCTCTTGCGTCAATGCCAGGCTAAGCCGGTACGGTTCCAGGTCTGCCTGCAACTCGTCCACCAGCGCCCCAATGGCCTCCGGCGAAACCCGTGGCTCCAATTTCCGCGCCTCATCGCCGCTGAGCCACCGAATCTTGGCTCCCGGCTCCCCTAGCCGCCACGGCAGCGACGCCTTTAGCCCGTCAACCTCCGCTTGGTTAAACGCCAAGTACATAGAGGACCTGTACCGGAAATCAAAATTTATCCCCGTGGATTCCGGCAGCGTCTTGGCGAACTCGTTATGCAGCTTCCACCCCTCCCGGCCAATCGGGGCCATCGGCTCCGGCACCCCGCTACCCCCAATCCCCCCATACGCAAACCCCGAAGCATGGCTCCCAATCGAGTCCCGCTCCACCACCACGCCCTTCACCCCCGCCTTCCCCAGCAGGTACGCCGTGCTCACCCCCACAATCCCTCCCCCAACAATAACTACCTCCGCCGTCTCACCGTTCATCTTCGGCTACCTCCAACATCGGACCGGCTTTTTAGCTGGTGCCATCGTCATAGTCTTCCGCCGCACCTCTTTGGGTGCTGGCCCCGCCGCCGGCCTCTACTGTCTTTCAACCCTGCCCGTTCCCTATAGGGCGCGGACATCTTAGCAAACACCCGATACCCCGGATACCCTGCCGGTACGCACATCTGCCGGTTCAGCTCAAGAAATTCGCCTAAAAATAAAACCTTCAGCCCTCCATGCCCGCTCATCCGAAGGCCCTCGAAGGGGAGCGGGCACCACCAACCTTCGAATTTCAGCCCTTCGTGGTGACACTACCCATCGCTATAGCTGATTCCCCGGTGATGATATACTTGGTCCAATTGGCCAATTCGACCAATAAGCGGGGTCATAACGAATCTGAACAAAGTGCCTGCGGCCCAAGCCAAAGCCCAGCTATCTGACCTCGTAGCCCGAGCCGCCTACGGCAAAGAGCGCATCGTCATCGAGAAGCGAGGCAAGCCCACGGCCGCTCTGGTAAGCATGGAAGACCTGCAATTCCTAGAGCTTTACCGCGCTAACCCCAGGCCGCCCCGGGGCGCCCTCGCCTTGGTGGGCTTATGGCGCGACGTCGGTGACGATGTGCTTGATGAACTGGTTGAGGATATCTACCGTAGCCGTGAGGAGGACCTTGGGAGACCGGTCAACCTAGAGGAGTAATGTACCTTCTCGACACCGACATTCTTATTAACCTCTCCCACCGCTCGCCTTCTCCCATTCTTAGAAATAGGCTGGTCAGCGTGCCTGCCCAGTTGCAGTTTACCTCTTCCATCACTGTGGGCGAGCTCTATTATGGTGCCTTTCGAGTGGAAGCCAGGGACCCAGAGGCAATCAGTAAGATAGAAAACGAGGTCCTGGCGAATCTTCCTGTGCTCCCCTTCGACACCTCGTCCGCTCAGCTCTACGGTGAGATTAGGGCCGGACTGGCCCGCGCCGGCACCCCCATCGGTGACTCTGACATCCGCATCGCCGCCATCGCACTGGCGCACGGACTTACGGTGGTCACGGGAAACGTCCGCCACTTCAGCCGTGTGCCGGAGCTTCTCGTGGAGAATTGGTTCCGACCGTAGTTTCACTCAGACCGGCTCTCCTCCCTCCTCGTCGCCCTCCAACTCCCCAACAAGCCTCCGCAGCGCCGGGACCTACCCCGCCGACCTGCCATATAGCTGGTTCGCCAGCTCCTCGTTGTAAGTGTGCACGTTCAGGTTCCTGTCCTGTACCATCTGCGCCCAACTAGGGGGAGTGCAGAGGGGCACAGCCCTTCTGCCGGGAGTCTGAGGGTGTCCCTCAGAAATTCGACCTCACTGGGTGGTCGTGTGTGGGAAACACCAACCTGTGCTTCGCAGTCCTCTGCGGTGCTCATACCCGCCGGAAAGGGTGATTCTCTTCATGTTACACTGCCCCATCAATCACTACGTCCAGCATCGCCGGCTTTCCCGAGTCCAACGCTCGCCTAAGCTCCGGGCCAATCTGCTCCGGGTTATCAATCGTCTTTCCGTACACCCCCATCGCCTCCGCCATCCCCGCCAGGTTCAACGGCATTGGGAAGTCCATCCCTATATATTTGCTCTGCGGCGCCTCCACTCCCAGCATGTGCCGCTGGTACCTGTCCATGTTCAGCTTCAGGATCCGGTACGACGCGTTGTTGCAGATCGCCCACACCGCCGGAATTCCCTCGTTCGCCGCCGTCCACAGCCCCTGCACCGTCATCATCGCCGTGACGTCCCCCAGCACCCCCACCACCGGCCTGCCGGGATTCGCCAGCTTAACCCCCATCACCCCTCCCATACCCCACCCTAGCGCCCCGCCCCGCTCGCCGTAGATACTGCCCGGCTCGTTGAACTCCAGCGCCCCGTGCAGCGCGTCCTTAGATGAGATCGAGTCGTCTACTATAATGCCGTCCTTCGGCATCGCCTGGGCTAGCTCGTACATCATCCGCTCTGGCGGCATCGGACGCTGCTTCCACCGCTCCCTCGCCCGGCTCTCCCGCGACGCCTTCTGCGTCGCCTTCTCCTCCCCAATGGTCGCCCGCCGCGCCTTCGTCAAGTCCTTCGCCCGCCCCGGCATCCGCTCCTCCACCGCCGCCGCCATTTCCCGCAGCGCCGCCCTCGGGTCCCCGTGAATCCCCACGTCCGTCGGCTCGCTCTTCCCTATCTCCCGCAACGCCGAGTCCACGTGAATCAGCTTGGTGTCGGCGGTCAAATACCTCCCAGTGAAGTGGAAAAACCCGGGGAAAACGTTCACCCCCACCGCCACCACCGCGTCCGAAGGCGCCTGCAGCTCCCGCGACCCCGGCATCCCCGGGTTAAACCTTCCCATGAACTGCGGGTGCCCCGTGGGAAAATTCATCTGCCCGTACGTCGCCGCGTACACCTTCGCCCCCACCAACTCCGCCAGCCGCACCGCCTCCTCCGCTCCTCCCGACTGCGCCAGCCGGTCCCCCACTACCATGTACGGGTTGGACGCGCTGGCCAAGATCTCCGCCGCCGCTTCCACCGCGCTTGGGTCCGGCGACGTCTGCCCATAGCTCTTGCCCGACGCCACAATCTCCATCTCCCCTTCGTCGTCCAGCGCGTTCGCCGAGAACCCCACGAACACTGGTCCCATCGGTGGCGTCTTCGCCTCCGTGAACGCCCGCCGCAGCACCCCCGGCACCTGCTCCGCGTGCGTCGCTTCCACACTCCACTTGGTGAACAGCTTCGTCAATTCGGGCAGCTCCGTCCGCCCTTCCGCCAGCCCTCGTATGTCCTTATTCCCTGACGTCAGCACCAGCGGCGTCCCCCCGTCCATGGCGTGTTGCAGCAGGCTGATTCCGTTCGCCAGCCCCGTCTCTATGTGCAGATTGACGAATGACGGCTTCCCCGTCGCCGTGGCCAGCCCGTCCGCCATCCCCATCGCCACCCCCTCCTGCGTCGCCAGCACGTACCGTATTTCGGGGTAGTGCTCCAGCGCCTCCATGATTGGGCTCTCTGATGTGCCCGGGTTCCCGAATACGTACTCCACGCCTTCCGCCCGGAGCATCTCCATCAGCGCTCGCCGTCCGGTCATTCGAGCCATGCTTTCACCCCTCGCTTCCCTTGAACTTTCCCGAAAATATGCTTCCAGTCCGTCCTAATTCACCATGACTACACATCCAACCCGTTCATCCTGAGGCTCTCGAAGGACGAGCCCATACCGCTTTCCATCGGTCCAGATGAGCAGGTGGTGAAATGTAACCCTGGTTTTTCGTCCCTGGTGGCGCCGGTCTCAACAGCCGTGGGCGATTCCCTCTAGCCCTGCCCGTACTGTGCCCACCACCACTTGGCAATATCGCCCCTCCGCGCGAACCACACCTTCGGGTGGCTCTTCGCGTACTGGATGAACTGTCCCAGTACCTTTGCCTTCCCTGGCCGCCCTGTCACCCTTGGGTGAATCCCCACTGACATCATCTTCGGCCGCGTCGCCCCCTCTTCGTACAGCCGGTCGAACGTATCCACCAGCGATTTGTAGTACTCCGCCACCCCGAGCGACCCCCGGTACGTCTTGCCGTCGTTCGTATCGAACGAGTACGGCACTATCAGCCACTTCTTCCCGGACACCGTCACAAAATAGGGTATGTCGTCGTTATACGCATTGCTGTCGTACAGGAACCCTCCCTCCTCCACCACCAGCTCCCGGGTGTTCACGCTGTGCGCGTACCGGTTGTGCCACCCCAGCGGCCTCTCTCCGGTAATTCGCTCAATCGCCTCCACCGCCTTCCGCATGTCCTCCCGCTCCGCGTCCCGGTCCATCTTGAACACCTCCACCCACCGGTACCCGTGTCCCACAATATCGTGGCCTCGCCGTACAATCTCCCTCCCCACCTGCGGGTTCCGCTCCAGCGCCAGCCCCGTGCAGAACCACGTCCCCTTCACCTGGTTCTCCTCCAGCACGTCCAACAGCCTCCACACCCCTACCCGGCTCCCATATTCGAAGAACGACTCGCTCACCAGGTCCCGTTCGCTCGTTGCCACCGGCGAAGTCACCTCCCCCGTCGGCTCCCGGTGCGGGTCCCCGTCCAGCAGCGAATACTCGGACCCCTCCTCGTACGCCAGCGCCAGCGAGATTGCTATCCGCGCTCCGTCTGGCCACTCCGTCCGCGGCGGATTCGGGCCGTACCCTACAAAATCTCTCTCCATCGCCTGCTTCCTTTTAGTAGTATCTCTGGCGCAGCCGTTTCACGGAACCGCTTCACGCCTGCTCCATCTTATCCAAGCTCGCTTCCCCTGCCAACCGCTGCTCTCCTTCCCCATCGTCTACCACCCAATTCGGGGCTGTGCTAGACTACCCCTTGGACGTTCACCGGGGCACCTCAAATCCGGAGTCTAGCATGTGCGGTATCGGCGGAATCCTCTATAAAAAGTCCGGCGCGGGTCACCTGGCGCCCGTCGGCGCGCAGCTTGTTAAAATGATGGACGCCATGGCCCACAGAGGCATGGACTCCACCGGCGTCACCGTCTGTGGCGAAGCCGTCAACGCTGACCTCATCGTTCGCATCTGGTCTGATCCCTCCGGCGACTATCAGGACCGCTTCCGACGCGTGGATGAGCTGGTCGCTGCCCGCGGCGGTGTCATTGCCCACCGTAGCGCCGTGGACGAGTACCTCCGCCTCGCCATCAACTTCGAGGGCGAGACTCGGGAACTGGCCCAGCACCTCATGGACATCGACGGCGTCGAGCTCCACAGCATCGGCCACTGCTCCGAAGTCGTCAAAGACGTGGGCACCGGCGCCGCCTTGGAGCGCAGGCACCACGTCTCCGCCATGACCGGCACCCACGGGATCGGTCACGTACGCATGGCCACCGAGAGCCGCGTTGACATTACCCACGCCCACCCCTTCTGGGCCTATCCCTTCCCTGACATAACCGTCGTCCACAACGGCCAGCTCACCAACTACCACCGTATGAAGCGCGACTACATGGACATGGGTCACCGCTTCCAGACCGGAAACGACTCCGAGCTCATCGCCGTTTACCTGGCCGACCGCCTGTCCCGTGGCGCCTCCCTCCAAGAGTCCCTGGGAGACTCCCAGAAAGACCTGGACGGCACCTTCACCTACCTCGTCTCCACCAAAGACGGCCTCGGCGTCGCCAAGGACCGGTGGGCCGCCAAGCCCCTGGTGCTCATGGAGACCGATGACGTTATCGCCCTCGCCTCGGAGGAAGTCGCCCTCCGCAGCATCTTCCCGGACGAGATTGAACGGACCGATCCCCAGGAGTCAAAGGTCATGACTTGGGCGATCTAGACGCCTCCTCCCTCACCACTCGCCAGGTCAACACCCGTATCAAGGAGCTGGCACAAAAGGACGAAGAGATTCGGGTGCTCAACCCCCAGGCTCGCCACAACCTGGCCGTCGGAATCCTGAACCCATCTAAAATCACCTTTGAGGGCAGCGTCGGCTATTTCTGCGCCAGCCTTATGGACGGCTGCGACGTCAAAATCCACGGCAACGCCGGCTGGGCCCTCGGCGACAACCTCATGAGCGGCAAGATCTCCCTCTCCGGCAGCGCCGGCGCTTCTGTTGCCTCCACCATCCGCGGCGGTGAGGTCTTCGTCGGCGGCAACGCCGGCGCTCGCGCCGGTATCTCCATGAAAGGCGGCACCCTCATCATCCAGGGTAACGCTGGCTTCGTCACCGGCTTCATGATGCAGAAAGGCACCATAATCGTCTGCGGCGACGTTGGCGAAGGCGTCGGCGACTCCATGTACGAGGGCGTCATCTACGTCGCTGGCGAAATCGGCTCCCTCGGCAGCGACGCCAAGTTGGAGGTCCCCACCGAAGACGACCTTCTCTGCGTTTGGAGCGCCCTCGACCGCCACGGCGTCACCGAAAGGAAGTCCTTCAAGAAGATCGTATCCGCAAAACGTCTCTATCACTTCGACTCCCTGGAGCGCCACGAAAAGAGAGTCATCTAGTGGCCTATTCCATCTTAGACAACCACTTCCCCGGAGGCGTCGACGCATGGTGACCGGCAGCAGCCAAATATGGTCTCCCTGGACCATCGAAGACATCCATGCCAAAGCGGACCTGGGCCGCTACCGCATCCGCGGCCTCAGCACCTTCCAGAAGGTCACCCACTTTGATGACCTTACCTTCCTATCTACCGGACTCACTCGCTTTCCCTTGGAAGGCTACAAGGAAAAGTGCAGCACCGCCACCGTCATCGGCCACCGCTACGCCGAGCAGCCCTTGGAGATTGACACCCCCATTTATATAACCGGCATGAGCTACGGCGCCCTCTCTCGCAACGCCAAGGTGGCCCTGGGCAAGGCCGCCACCATGGCCGGCACCGCCACCTGCACCGGCGACGGCGGAATGCTCCCGGCCGAGCGCGAGGCTTCCAAAAAGCTCATCTACCAGGTGCTCCCCAGCCGCTACGGCCTCAACCCACACCACCTCGCCACTGCTGACGCCATAGAGATCTGCGTTGGCCAGGGCGCCAAGCCCGGCACCGGCGGTCTGCTCATGGGCGTCAAGGTCCTCGACCATATCGCTGAAATGCGCGACCTGCCCTCCGGCATCGACCAGCGCAGCCCCACCCGCCACCCCGACTGGCTTGGCCCCGATGACCTTGGTATGAAGATCGAGCAGCTCCGTGAGGCCACTGATTGGCGCGTCCCCATCCAAATCAAGCTGGGCGCATGCCGCGTCAAGGACGACGTCAAGCTCGCCGCCAAGGCCGGCGCCGACGCCATCGTCATCGATAGCATGCTCGCCGGCACCGGCGCTTCCGCCGAAGTGCTCCTGGACCACAGCGGCATCCCTACCGTTCCCGCCATCGTCCTCGCCCGCCAGGCCCTCCGGGAGATTGGCCTCAGCGGCCAAGTCACCCTAATCGCCTCCGGTGGCATCCGTAGCGGCGCCGACGTCGCTAAAGCCCTCGCCTTGGGCGCCGACGCTGTAGCCATCGGTATCGCCGCCCTCATCGCCCTCAACTGCAACCGTGACATCCCAGAGGCCGACTATGAGAAGGAAGTCGGCGTCAAGGCCGGTTCCTGCCACCACTGCCAGACCGGCATGTGCCCCGTGGGTATCACCACCCAGGACCCGGAGCTTGAGAAACGGCTGGACCCGGACGAAGGTGCCCAGCGCGTCGCCAACTTCCTAAACTCCATGACCATGGAGTTGGCCCTCATCACCCGCTCCCTCGGCAAGAGCGACGTCCACAGCCTGGAGCCCGAGGACTTGGCTGCCCTCACCCTGGAAGCCTCTGCCATGGCCCGCGTTCCCCTCGTCGGCACCGAAAAAGTCTTCGGCTGGGACTAGCCTCGCTTCGCTCCGTAACTATTGTTGTATTGATAGCAATGATCAACCGCATAAGCCCTTTGAAAGTCTTCGGTCCTCTGTGCCTCCGATACCCTGCACCATGACCAATCCCCTCGAGAATTGCACTATTCAGGTACTGTGGAGCAGCAAATCGGAGAGTGCAGAGGGGCAGAGCCCTTCTGCTGGGAGTCTGAGGGTGTCCCTCAGAGAATTCGTTTTTCTTCCCCCTTCCTGGACAGGAAGAGGGTCAGGGGGATGGTCGATAAGGTGCGATAGCACCTTGCCGAAACCTAGGATTAAGAGAGGGGTTCCCTGCCGGGAAGAGGGTCAGGGGGATGGTCGATAAGGTGCGATAGCACCTTGCCGAAACCTAGGATTAAGAGTGCGACAATTCTAAAGTAACTTGACCCCGTTGATAATCTAGAAGGGTGCAGGGAACCTGGGTTCCCTGCCGGGAGTCTGAGGGTGTCCCTCAGAGAATTCGTTTTTCTTCCCCCTTCCTGGACAGGAAGAGGGTTAGGGGGATGGTCGATAAGGTGCGAGAGCACCTTGCTCACCTCCAAGGTTCATCAACAAACCTCAGCCTAGGCAGAAGGGAGGGACCCTAACTACCATGCCCACCAGAGAAGAACTCCGACGTCAGATGAATGACGACGGCGTCGAATACCTCCTCACCCAGTTCGTCGATATCCACGGCGCACCCAAGGTCAAGCTCGTTCCCGTCGCCCACTTCGATGACGTTATTGATTCCGGCGCCGGTTTCGCCGGCGGCGCGCTCCACGGCATGGGCCAGGGGCCCCACTCCCATGACATGGTGGCCCGCGTCGACCTAAACACCTACACCCCTCTTCCCTGGGACCCCCAGGTGGCCCGCTTCGCCAGCGACCTCTTCGTGGACGACGCTCCACACCCCTACTGCCCCCGCCAGAACTTGAAGCGCGTCCTTTCTGATGCGCGTGCCCGGGGCTTCGTCTTCAACGTAGGCATTGAGCCAGAGCATTTTCTCGTCACCCGGGACGGCAACGGCGGTATCTCCGTCTGGGACCCCGCCGATACCGACTCCCTGGAAAAACCCTGCTATGACTTTAAAGGCATCTCCGGCGTCATGGGTTATCTCCGGGAGATGATGGACGGTCTTAATGGCCTGGGCTGGGGCGTATACCAGTCGGACCATGAGGACGCCAATGGCCAGTATGAGATCAATTTCCACTACGCTGACGCCCTGGTCACCGCCGATCGTTACACCTTCTTTAAAATGATGACTAGCCAGGTGGCGCGAAAATTCGGCGCCATCGCCACCCACATGCCCAAGCCCTTCGCCAACCGCACCGGCAGCGCCGGCCACATCCACTTCCACGTCGCCGACGCTGAAACCGGCGACAACCTATTCCTGGACGACAACGATCCCCAGGGCTTGGGCCTTTCCCAGACCGCCTACCACTTCATCGGCGGCATCCTGGACCACGCTCCTGCCCTCTGCGCCGTCAACTCCCCAACTGTAAACTGCTACAAACGCCTCCAGGTGGGTCCTGCCCTCATGGGCTCTCGCTCCGGCTTCCTCTGGACCCCAGCCTTCATCTCTTATGGCGACAACAACCGCACCCAGATGATCCGTACCGCCGGCCCCGGCCACCTGGAAGACCGCACCATCTCCGCTGGCTGCAACCCCTATCTCGCCTTCGCCGCCTACCTCACCGCCGGGCTGGACGGCGTTCAGCGCAAGCTGGACCCCGGAGCGGCCAATCTGGGCAATCTCTACGCCCTGGACTTGGACGAAATCCAGCGCCGCGGCATTCGGCTCCTCCCTCAGAGCCTCCAAGAGTCGCTTCAGGAGCTGCGCGGTGACCCCGTGGTGCAGAGCGCCCTAGGTCCCATCTACGACGAGTTTGCCGCCTTGAAAGAGCAGGAGTGGCGCGACTACCATCGCCAGGTCTCCACCTGGGAAATCGACCGCTACCTCACCCTCTTTTAGGGCACAGGAGACAACCCCTGGCCTTCTTGCTCACCTGTCCCAACTGCGGCGAACGCAGCGCCTATGACTTCACCTTCGGCGGCGAGGTCCAGACCCGCCCTGCCCCTGACGCTCCCGAGGATACTTGGACCAAATACTTCTACTACCGCGCCAACCAAGCTGCGGTCCAGTGCGAGTGGTGGTACCACAAGTACGGCTGCCGCCGCTGGCTCATGGCGGACCGAGACTCCGTCACCAACCGCATAGACCGCACCTTCTGGCCTCAGGGCCTGGACGCCTGACCGCACAATGACAGGCTACCGGCTGCCCCCTCATCCTTCCCAGGCTATTGACCGCTCCCAGGTCGTCACCTTCTCCTACAACCGCAAGTCTGTTTCCGCCTTCCATGGCGACACCATCGCCTCCGCCCTGTACGCCTCCGGTATAGACATCCTCAGCCGAAGCTTCAAGTACCACCGCCCCCGCGGGCCGCTCTGCTGCACCGGTCGATGTCCCAACTGCCTCATGAACGTGGACGGTACGCCCAACGTCCGGACCTGTACCCGTACCGCCGAACAGGGCGCCCTGGTTCACCACCAGAACGCCTGGCCATCCCCGGAGCATGATGCCCTTTCGTTCCTCGACCGCATGGACCGCTTCCTCCCCGTTGGCTTCTACTACAAGACCCTCATCAAGCCTAAATTCCTCTGGCGCCTGGCCGAGCCCGTCATCCGCCGTCTCGCCGGCCTCGGCAAAGTTGGTCCAGACACCCGGGACGAGACCGGGTACCAGAACCGGAACCTCTTCACTGACGTAGCAGTCGTCGGCGGCGGCCCCGCCGGCTGCGCCGCCGCCCTCCAGGCCGCCACCGGCGGCCTCCGCGTCGTCCTCATAGACGACCAGCCGTCCATCGGCGGTCACCTCCTCGCCCTAACCCGCCCCGTCACCGATGCTGGTGACCACGGCGGCGAACCGGGATATAAAATCGCCCGACGCTTGGCCCAACAGTTGCAAGACCTCCCCAACCTCACCCTCCTTTCCAACGCCTCCGCCTACGGCCTCTATGAAGGCAACTTGCTGGGCGTCAACTGCGGCGCCGAGATGGTCAAGCTCCGCTTCAAGAGCCTGGTCGTCGCCACCGGCACACAGGAAGTCCCGTTGGTCTTCCCCAACAACGACATACCGGGCATCATCCTCAGCTCCGCCGCCCTCAGGTTGGTCAACCTCTACGGCGTCTCCCCCGGTCGCCGTGGCGTCGTCGTCACCAACAATGACCAGGGTCTCGCAACCGCCCTGGAGCTACTCGACGCCGGTGTCACCGTCTCCGCCGTCGCCGACTCCCGTTCGCCCGACGTTCCCTCCCAGCTTCGAGACGACCTTCGCGCCCGCGGCGTTGATGTTCTCGCCCCCTACACCATCCGGCGGCCTCGCGGCGTCAAGCGTGTTTCGGCGGCGCTTCTGGCTCGCCTCGACGACGGCGCGCTCACTGGCGATCAGACCACCGTCCGCTGCGATTTCATCGCCGTCGCTGCCGGCTTCGACCCCGCCACCGCCCTCATCGCCCAGGGCGACTCTCGCCTCGCCTATGACGACCTTCTTGGGGAGTCCGTTCCGCACCTCTTGGAGGACGGCCTTTACGCCGCCGGAGAGGTCACCGGCATACATAACGTTGACATCGCCATCAGCCAGGGGAAGCTGGCAGCTCTCCAAGCCCTTTCTGTCCTGGCAAACGGCCCTGACGGCCACGCCGCCGAGGAGCTTGCCACCTTACAAGCCGAGCTATCTGACAAGGTGCGGAGCTACCGCACCAACCTGTCCGCTGGCCACAACCTCGTTGTCCCTGAGTCCCAGGGTAAAAAATTCGTCTGCGTCTGTGAGGACGTCACCGAAAAAGACCTCCACTGGGCCATCGAGGAGGGTTTCGACGAGGTTCAGACCCTCAAACGTTACAGCACCACCTCCATGGGGCCTTGCCAGGGCAAAATGTGCCTCAAGGCCTTCGCCGGCATCTGCGCCGTGGATACTGGCAGGTCCATGGCGGACACCGGCGCCACCACCTCCCGGCCACCGGCCCAGCCCGTGCCCATGGGCGTCATCGCCGGGCCTGGTCACCTCCCCTTCCGCTTCACCGCAATCCATCACCGCCACGTCGAGATGGGCGCCAAAATGGTGGAGATCGGCGAGTGGAAACGCCCCCACTCCTACGGCCCTCCCGAAGACGAAATCCGCGCCGTTAGGGAGCGCGTCGGCATCATTGACGTCAGCACCTTGGGGAAGCTGGACGTCCAGGGACAGGACGCCCCCTGGCTCATGGACCGGGTCTACACCCACCACTTCTCTAACCTGCGCGTCGGTAGGGTCCGCTACGGAATGATCTGCTCAGACGCCGGCGTCATCCTGGACGATGGCACCGTCACTCGTCTGGCCGAGGACCGCTACTACGTCACCACCGGCACCGGCAACATAGACTTGGTGGAGCAGTGGTTCCGCTGGTGGAGCGCGGGCACCGGCAAGTGCGTCCACGTCACCAACCTCACCCCGGGGTTCGCCGCCATCAACGTCGCCGGCCCCAACGCCCGGGACACCCTCCGCAAGCTCACAGATGTCGACCTCACCACCGACGCCTTCCGCTACATGAGCAGCGCATCGGGGGAGGTTGCCGGCGTCCCTGCCATCCTGATGCGCATCGGCTTCGTCGGCGAGACCGGCTGGGAGATTCACGTCCCCTCGGAATACGGTGAACACCTCTGGGACGCCCTCATGGACGCCGGAGGCGAGTTCGGCATCATGCCCTTCGGCGTCGAGGCCCAGCGCGTCCTCCGCCTCGAGAAGAAGCACATCATCCCTGGCCAGGACACCGACGTCGTCTCCAACCCCCTCGAGGCCGACATGTCCTGGGCCGTCCGCTTCGATAAGGAAGACTTTATCGGTCGCAGCGCCCTCAAGGCCGTCCAGGACCGCGGCCTGCGCGACAAGCTGGTAGGCTTCGTCATGGACAACGGCGAAATCCCCGCCGACGGCGTTCCTATAATGAAAGATGGCCTACCCGTCGGCAAAGTCACCAGTTCCCGCTTCAGCTCCACCCTGGGCAAAGGATTCGGCCTGGCCTGGGTGCCAGCCGATATGGCCGAAGATGGCACCACCCTGCAAATCCAGGTCAACGGCCGCACCGCTCCCGCCACCGTCCGCGACGCTCCCGCCTACGACCCCGAAGGGAAGCGTCTCCGCGAATGAACCCAATGATTACCCCCGTCCCCTTCCAATCCATACCGCCGCACAGGAGGGTGCAGGGGACCTGGGTGGTGGCTGCCGGGAGTCTGAGGGTGTCCCTCAGAAAAACTTTTAGAAACCTCCCTGGGCGGGTGGGTGGGCACCACCAACCTGTGATTTGCAGTCCTTCGTCGTGGCTATCCCCATCGCCATGGCCGATTGCCTCGATAAAATCCCCTACGGCTCCCTTAACCCTTCCCGCGTCACCATATCCACGCTCCAGACAGTTTGTATGTCATTCTGAGTCCGTCCGTGAGGTTCGAAGAATCTGGGTGTGGGGGGAGAGCAAGTCCCACCCCGGCATCCCGTGTCGTTCATTCCACTCCAGCCTGCCCTCTCCCGCTCGATTATCTGGAGCAATCCTATTCCCCAACCGCCGCTTCAACCCGCTCATCCTGAGGCCCTCGAAGGACGAACCCATACCGCGAGCCAACAAATGCCCATAGCACCACCCCTTAAACGCTCTGCCATGCATCACGCCCACCGTGCCGCCGGCGCCACCTTGGCTGACCACCACGGCTGGCATCTCCCCTCCGCATACGCCTCGCTGGAAGATGACCTGGAAGTGCTCCAACATTCCGGCGGCATCTGTGACATCAGCCACTACGGGAAGCTTGATCTCCAGGGTGACCACGCTCTTGGCCTGCTCACCTCAACCCTAAGCCTCCCCGCGCCGCTGCGCGTTGGCTCATCCCAGCCCGCCGTCCTCCCCACCGGCGACGGTGCCGCCATCGACGGCCTCACCGCCCTCGGCCTCTCCTACGACGAAGCCCTGCTCCTTACTCCCCCCACCCAGGTGCATGCCGCCACGGAAGCGCTCCAGCCACAGTTGGACGGTTGCGCCCACCTGGTGGACCAGACCTCCTCCTTGGCCGGTTTGCTCGTCGCCGGCCCTCGCTCCCATCGCTTCCTTTCCCGGCTAGTGGAGCTGGACCTTGACCCGTCCGTCTTCCCAAACGGCGCTTGCGCCCAATGCAAGGCCGCCGAGGTCCATCTACTCATCTTCCGCAACGACCTGGGCGGCCTCCCTGCCTTCCAGCTATACGTGACCCGCGACTTCGGCGAGTACCTCTGGGATGCCCTCCTCCACGCCGCCCCCCCGGACGGCGTCAGACCCGTCGGCCTGGATTCAATCAACCACCTAAATGGAACCTAGATTGTCTGAGCAAATCGGGAGAGTCCGGAGAGGGCATAGCCCTCTTTGGCGGAATTTTGAAGGAATTGGTCGAAAGGGTCCGTTAGGACCCTCCCAATAAACCCATGTTCCGCCTATTTAGAAAAGAGAAAATGTGGCGCCACCACGACCTGAAAGGTCACTATGACGTTCTCATAATCGGCGCTGGCGTCCACGGCCTCGCCACCGCCTTCTACCTCGCCAAGCGCGGCATCACCAACGTCGCCCTCCTGGACAAGGGCTACCTGGGCGGCGGCGCCAGTGCCCGCTCCACTGCCATCCTCCGCGCCACCTACGTCACTCCTCAGGGCATCCCCTTCTTCTACGAGAGTCTTAAGCTCTACGAAGACCTGGCCCAGGAGCTGGACTACAACCTCCTTTTCAGCCAGTTCGGCAGACTGGAGCTGGCACACACCGAGTCCGCCATCTACGCCGCCCGAATCCGCGCCGAGTTCAACCGCGCCATGGGTGTGGATAGCCGAATTATCGGCCCCGATGAAATCAAGCGTATGGCCCCCCCGCTGGACATGCGGGAGGGCCAGGACCTCCCGGTGCTGGCCGCCCTCTACCACCCCCCCGCCGGCGTCATCCGCCACGACGCCGTGGTCTGGGGCTATGCCCGCGCCGTCGACGCAATGGGCGCCCAGGTGCACCCCCACACCGAGGTCACCGGCTTTCTCCGAAGCAACGGCCGCGTCACCGGCGTCCACACCAGCCGCGGCGATGTTCAGGCCGGCGTCGTCCTCAACTGCACCGCCGCCTGGTCATCTACCATCGCCGCCATGCTGGACATCCAGCTCCCCATCGTCACCCACCCCCTCCAGGCGTTCGTCACTGAGCCCCTCAAACCCTTCTTGAAGACCGGCGTCTCCTCCACCAACCTCCACGTCTACGTCTACCAGACAGACCGCGGCGAGCTGGTGGTCGGCGGCGCGGTGGACCACTACCCCGCCTACAATGTCAGGTCTACCCACCCTCGGCTGGAAGATCTCGTCTCCCACGCCCTCAAGATGTTCCCCTCCCTTTCTAAGGTCAACGTCCTTCGACACTGGACCGGCCTATGTGACATGACCCCGGACTACGCCCCTATCATGGGGCCCGTCCCCGGCATTGATGGCTTTCTCCTCAATTGCGGCTGGGGCACCTACGGCTTCAAGTCCGGCCCCATCGCCGGCAAGTCCATGGCCGAGCTTATAGACACCGGCAAGACCCCTGACCTCATCAAGCCCTTCGATATCACCCGCTTCGACGACTCCCGTCTCGTCAACGAAAAAGGCGCCGCTTCCTCCGCCGCCCTCCACTAACCCAAAGGAGCAACCATGACTCAGGAAATCCACTACACCCCCGCCGTTGAGCTGGCCCAAAAGATTCGAACCAAACAGCTCTCTCCTGTCGAAGTCGTCCAGGCCCATCTCGACCGCATTGACGCCCTGAACGCCAGGCTCAACGCTATCGTCATCTTCGCCGAAGACCCTTTGTCACAGGCGAAAGAAGCCGAGGCCGCCCTTATGCGCGGCGACAACCTCGGCCCTCTCCATGGTGTCCCCTACACGCTGAAGGACTGCGTACAGGTGGCCGGTATGCGCACCACCCTGGGCTCCAGGCTCTTCGACGAGTACGTCTCCGACGTCGACGCTACCCTCTACACCCGCCTTAAGAACGCTGGCGGCATACTCCTGGGCAAGACCAACATGCCTGAGTTCGCCCTCTGGTGGCAGACCGATAACCTCCTCTGGGGCCTCACCCCCAACCCCTGGGACCCGGCTCGAACCACGGGCGGCTCAAGCGGCGGCGAGGCTTCCGCCCTCGCCTGCGGCCTCTCCCCCCTGGGCGTCGGCACTGACCTGGGCGGCTCCATCCGGCAGCCCGCCTCCTTCTGCGGCCTCGCCGGCCTCAAGCCCACCCTGGGACGCGTCCCCTACACCCACATCCTCCCCCAGGCCATCCTCCGCGCCATCCACGTCGGCCCCATGGCCCGCACCGTCGCCGACGTCGCCCTGGAGCTTTCCATCACCGCCGGCCCTGACGGCCTCGATACCTTCGCTCCCCCCGTCCCAGTCCCCGACTATATGGACCTGGACGTCTCGCTTTCCGGCCTCAAGGTCGGCTGGAGTCCCACCATGGGCCTGCCCACCGACCCAGAGGTTCAGCAGGCCGTCGCCCAGGCCGCCCAGGCGCTGAAAGACGCCGGCCTCAGTGTGGAGCAGACTGAAATTCCTGCCATGCTGGAGAACGATTCCAGCTTCATCTCCTCCGTCACCTACCTCACCGAGGGCAAGCAGGCCCTGCTGCCTATCGTCCAGGGCCGCGAGGCGGACCTCACTAACCTCCTCCGCACCCGCTACGTAGAAAGCCCGCCCCAAGACTTCAACGACTACCTTGAGGCCAACCTGAAATGGGACGCCCTAAAGCAAGGTGTCGCCGAATGGTTCACCCGCTATGACCTCTTCCTCTGCCCCACAGTCCCCATGCCCGCCTACCCCCACGAGCAGCGGAGCTTCTCCATCGAGGGGCAAGAGATGCCCAGCCGACACGCCCTCCGTGCCACCATGCCCTGGGACCTCACCGGCTCCCCCGCCATGTCGGTGCCCTTCGGCATGAGCTCTGATGGCCTCCCCATCGGCGTCCAGCTCGTCGGCCGCCACTTTGATGAGCTAACCGTCCTCCGCGCCGCCAAAGCCCTGGAAGACCGCATCGGCGGCTACCGCCGCCCCCCCGTGGACTAACGTCTGCCCGCTTATTAGCCGGTTAACTTTGCCCTGCTCCAACCGTTTCGGCGCTCCGTCGTCGTTGTCCAAGGAGCCGAACAAGTCACGTCAATCCTATGAAAATAGCAAAATTCTCTCCCCCTATGGAGGGGGGGATTAAGAGGGGCTGCACACGCCACTCTCTTTTCACCCTCCTTGGTGCTGGACGCCAACATGATCGATTCCGAGTCCGTGGGTCAAGATCGAGGAATCTGGGTTGGGTAGGGTAAGCAACTCCAACTTTAGCGTCCACTATCGCTGTATCAGCTCAATTTACTCACAAACTCTCTGGCGGGAGTTTGAGGGTGTCCCTCAGAACTTAGTTTTTTCAACCTTACTGGGCGGGATGGTGGAAAGCGCCAACCTGCGATTTGTTATCCATTAAAATAGTGGCGACCCACACCTAATGCCCCACCGGAAACCCCCGCCGCCACTCCAGGTAGTCGCGCAGCCCGGCGACAACGTCGTACCGGGGCTCCCACCCCAGCTCGTCCCTGATCCTGCTGCCGTCCAACGCCTTGGCAATGGACACCGACTGCCCTTCCTCCTCCGGCAACGGCTCCTGGAACTTAACCTCCGGTAACGCCTCGCGTATCGCCTCCACCATATCCCGCAGATGTAACACCCGGCCCGCGGCAACGTTGTACACCGGGTGCTCCAGCACCGGCGCGTCCAGCAACAAACGAATCGCTTCAGCAACGTCCAGCACGTAGGTCATGTCGAAGCCATACCGGTCCGGCAGTGCCCGTATCGGTTCGCCTCTCACAACGCTGCCCGTCCAGTGGTACGGCACCGACATCAACGACCGGTACGGCGTCATCCTCTCCATCGGCCCATACAAATTCCCAAACCGGACGCTCACAGTCTCGAAACCGTGCAGCTCCCCATACCTCCGCGTCAGCAGCTCCCCGGCGTACTTGGTCGCCCGATACAGCGCCCGGGAGTCCAGCGGCAACTCTTCCTTCAGAAACTCTTTCTCTGTCCTCACTCCCTCGTACACCCCGGCGGTGCTCACGTACAGGAACCGCTTCACCTTCAACCGACGCGCCAACTCCAGCGCGTTTAGCGTACCCATGATATTGGTCTCCACCACGCGGCGGCTGTCCGACTTCTCCAGCGCGTCGTCGTGTACGGTGTAAGTTGCCGCGTGCACAATCTTCTCTACGGACTGCCCCTTGGCCACGCTTTCCAAGAAGTCCAGCGACATAACATCTTCCTGCTTCCACCTGACCCGCTCCCGCCACGGCGCCAAATATGTCCGCACCAACTCCCCCGCCGGTTCGATGTCCACCGACAGCACCGAGTGCCCGTTCTCGGCCAGCGCCTTTACAATATTCGCCCCAACAAATCCGCCTCCGCCTGTGACTAGCGTCGCCATCCTACGACTGCACCATCCCATCCCCCTCCCCCAACAACGATAGCTGGTACTCCTCCCGGAAGTTGCTCATCCCCACCCCCACCAGCCGGAACCTCCGGCCCGGCGTCAGCTCCTTCCTCATTAGCGCGTACGCCCCGCGGTACATCACCCCGAAATCGTTGGTCGGCGTCCCCAGCCTCGTCTGCCGCGTGAACGTGGTGAAGTCCGAGAGCCGCAGCTTTATTGACAGCGTCTTCCCCTTCAGCCCCTTCTGCTGCAGGCTCCCCGCCACGTCCCGCGACAACTCCTCCACAATCCCTCGAAGCTCCGCCTCGTCGTCCACGTCCGTCGCCATCGTCGTCTCCGAGCTCACAGACTTCGTGTCACGGTGCGGCGACACCGGGCTGGGGTCTATACCCAGCGCCCGATCCTTCAACTCCGGGCCCCGCTTGCCGAAGTTCTGCCGCAGCCATTCCTCCTCGCACTCCGCCACGTCGCCAATGGTCAGGATTCCGTGCCGCTCCAGCGACTCCGCGGTCTTCGGCCCCACCCCCCACAGCATCCCGACCTCCAGCGGCGAAAGGAACCCCGGCTCCTCCCCTGCTGGCACCAGCAACAGTCCGTCCGGCTTCCCCAGTTGTGACGCTATCTTCGCCACACTCTTGGACGTTCCCCCTCCGATCGTCACCGCCAGCTCCGTCACCCGGCGCACACTTTCCTTAAGCCCCCGGGCCGTTTCCTCCACCTCCTCCGGTGCCACCGTGTTGCTGATGTCCAGGTACGCCTCGTCCAGCGACAATGGCTCCACCAGCGGCGTCACCTCCCGGAACAGCGCCATGATCTGGCGCGACACCTCTCGGTACCGGTCGAAGTGCGCCGACACCCGCATTAGCTCCGGGCAAAGCCGCACCGCCGTCGCCATCGGCATCGCCGACCTCACCCCGTACTCCCGCGCCTCGTAGCTCGCCGCCGCCACCACGCCCCGCGACTCCGGTGCCCCGCCCACCACCACTGGCCTCCCCTTCAGTTCCGGGTTGTCCCGCTGCTCCACCGACGCATAGAACGCGTCCAGGTCGGCGTGCAATATGTATCGAAATGTACTCTCCCCCATCTATGCCGCTCTCGCCTCAAAAACAACCCGGCTCATAGTCCTCCCCCCAACAAGGTTAGCCCCAACGGGGGAGTGCAGAGGGCGAGACTCCCTCTGAATTTGTGAATTCTTGCCTTCTTCCATGTTTCCAGCGTTGCATGTTCGGGCGCCGAACGTCCGCACAAGACACGTCATTCCTATGAACATAGCACCGTCCCTACTCAACCTGCGCCTACTAAGGGGGAGTCCAGAGGGGGCCATCCCCCTCTGGCGGGAGTCTGAGGGTGTCCCTCAGAAATTCGTTTCTTAAACCTTCCGGGGCGGGACGGTGGGAACCACCAGCCTGTGATTTGCAATCCTTTGTAGTAGCTATACCGGTCACCATGGATGATAGCCGCCACTCTTTTGTCATCCTCCCTGGTGCTGGAGGCCAACATGATGGATTCCGAGTCCGTGCGTCAGGATTGAGGAATCTGGTAGCGACGGGAGAGCACATCCAACCCCTGCGCCCACTACCTTTGTGCCACGTCAATTTATTCACAATCTCTCTGGCGGGAGTCTGACGGTGTCCCTTAGAAATAAACCTTCCGGGGCGGGATGGCGGGAACCACCAACCTGTGAATTCAAGGGCGTCGTGGTGGAGATACCGTTCACAACCTTGATATTCAACCCAGCCCCTCCTCCCTCATCGCCCGCTCTACGTACCGGTCCGCGTCCTCCTCCAGCAGCAGCCGCTCCGCAACCATCCGTTCCGCCGCCGCTGCCACATTCCTCACATACCGCCCTCGCGTGCCGTACCGCTCCTCCAAAGACAGCCTTGGGTCCCCGCTACGCCGCCGCTCCGCTTCGCTCTTCGCGAACGGAAAGTAGCTCCCCTTCAAGTCGTCCAGCGAATTCTCCGCCCACTCCTTGGGCCGGTAATTCCACCCCGTGTACGTCGCCAGCGGCGCCGAAACGTCCGGCGTCCTCACCCCCGGCGCGTCGTTTCCGTCCCCGTCCACCTGCGGCGCCAGCGCCACGTACTCCCGCGTCAGGTCCTCCTCCGTCGGCTCCTTGGATACAATCCCCTTCTCGAATTCCAGACCGTGGTCCTGCACGTACAGCCGGCTCCCCTCATTCGGGCTGGTCACTCCCGGTATGCCGGGGAACCTCGTCCCCGCCACCTCCGTCGGCACCAGGCTCTCGTCGGCGCGCGAAGGAATCCGGCTCTCCGGCGGCGCAGTCCCGTGGGTCGCCCAGGCATCCAACGCGTCCAGCAACGCCCGGTGTATCGGCGTCACGTTCAGCGGGTTCGTCGGGTACCGGTGCGGCCCAATCTCCGGCGGGTCGCCCGGTTGGTTGCTGTGCTGCGCCCCGGTGTAGTGATACAACCGCACATTCTCCGGCGCCTTCACGTCGTTCCCCTGCGTGTCCGTGTGCGCCAGCGACCCTCTGCGCTCCCAGTACTCCGCGGATGTCTGCGTGTGGAACAGCAACGGGTCGCTCTCCGGACGCTTCATTATCCCGTCCGTCTTCCCGGTGTGATGGTCCGTCGTCGTCGAATAGGCGAACGGGAACTGGTCCGACGGATACGTGTGGTTGGTCTGCTGGCACGGGTACCGCCCCGGCTGCGCGAACCGCCCGTTCAGCCAAACCCGCCCCGCCCCCGCCACGTGCGGCCACACCCCGTCGAACACCTTGCTGCCCTCCGCGTCCAGGTTGTAGCCCCGGTAAACAAACTCTCTCAGGTAGCGCCCGCTCTGCGATATCCCCCACGCATACGCCTTCTCCATTTGAATGCCCTCGTCACGCAGGGGATTGGTCGTGCCCTCGTCGTCCACCGCCGCATGGCGTAAAAAAGAGACCAGGTCCGGCACCGCCAGGAAACCCAGCCCCAACACCGTGGGGTTCTTCCCCGTGTACACTAGCTCGTAAATCCAACCCGGCCTGAACCCCGAAGGCAAGTAGCAATGTCTGCTTGACGGCTCGGGCTTGCCCCTGTCCCCCACCTCCGCGAACCGCCACTCCTCCGGCGGTATCTCGATTCGCTGGTCGTATGGGTAATGCCGGTACGTGAGCCTCGCCCCCGACGTATCTAGCGACACTGTCTCGTAGCTCGCCGTGTGGTCGTTGCCGCTCAGCGGCACGCTTACAGTTCCTTCCTCCGAAGGGACGTACTCCATCCGCACCGGGCCCGTGATCTCCTTGCCGTTCTCCGTGGCCGTGGGCACCTTCATCGTCATCCGGCCCTCCACCGGCCGGACGTCACCCTGCCACCCGCACCACACCACCGTGTGCCCTCGGCGCATCAGGAACCCGTTGCCCGCATCTTCCAGCGTGGTGGGCCGGTCCACCTGCGGCGCGTCGTTGAAGTACTGCAGCAGCCGCTTATTCCCCCGGTTGCACACGTCGAATACCAGCCGCCGGCTTCCCTTGCTCAGCACCGCCGGTTTCAGGATGCAGAACTCCGTCGAATACTCCACCAGCCCGTCGCCGTTCTGCGGCGCATTCTGAATGTCCACCACCATCGCGTTCTCCGCCGCCTCCGGGTCCACCGCGAAATGCACCCAGCCCTCTAGCTTCTCGTACGGTCCCGCCTCCCCGAACCCGGCCCCCTCCGCGAAAGCCTCCCTTATCTCAATGTCCAGTCTGATCCGTGTCTTCATAGTCTTAACCTCTCGAAAATAGGACCGACTCTTCTTCTGTTGCCCGCCACACAGGAAGGTGCAGGGAACCTGGGTGGTGGCTGCCGGGAGTCTGAGGGTGTCCCTCAGAAAAACATTTCAAAAACCTTCCTGGGCGGGATGGTGGGAACCACCAACCTCCAATTTTGAGACCCCTGTGGTTGCGATACCCTTCGCAATGGGTCAATCTCCCGTCCCATACCCACCGCAAAACCTGACTGCCACTGGGCCTGGCATATTTGGCAGACTTCATACCCCTGTAGATAGACCCCAATTATATCCAAAGCAGCACCGTGCCGGCTGGCCCCTCGGTGCCACCATTCTTCCTAGACGGGAACCGGTAGACTATACTGAGCGCCGCGCCCCCCATTCGCCCAAGGAGGAAAACAGATGAAATTTGGCCTGCTATATGAGACCCAGCGCGCCATGACCAACGGTCACGTCGACGAAAACCTCCTCTACAAAGAGACCCTGGACCAGTGCGAGCTGGCCGACCGCGTCGGGTTCGACTACCTCTGGTTCGTCGAGCACCACTTCCTCACTGGCTTCTCCGCCTCCCCTTGCCCCGAGGTCCTCATGGGCGCCCTCAGCCAGCGCACCAAACGCATCCGCATCGGCTTCGGCGTCTCCATCCTACCCTACCACCACCCCGTCCGTGTCGCCGAGCGCGTCGCCATGGTCGACCAGCTCACCGACGGCCGCGTCGACTTCGGCTCCGGACGCTCCAGCGCCTACGAGCAGACCGGCATGGGCGTGGACCCCCGTGACACCCGGGACCTGTGGCAGGAGTCCATCTCCATGATCCCCCAAATATGGCAGTCAGACGAGTTCTCCTGGGAGGGCAAGTTCTGGAACGTCCCCCCGCGCAAGGTGTTGCCCAAGCCCGTCCAGAAGCCCCATCCCCCTATGTGGCTCGCCTGCCAGCAGGCCTCCACCTACGCCCTCGCCGCCGAAAAAGGCCTCGGCGTTCTCTCCTCCTCCTCCAACGCCCCATCCATCCTGGCTGAGCACGTCAAGACCTATCACCAGAACATCCGCAACGCCACTCCAGTGGGCGCCTTCGTCAACGAGCAGTGGGCCAACAACACCATCGCCTATTGTGACGAAGATGACACCGCCGCCAAGGAGCTCGCCGCCCTGTCGCTGAAGACCTTCTTCGGCCCGGACAAGCCCTACGTCCGAGACCGCATCGGCGTCTACGAAGACCTCCTCGGCGCTTGGGGCGGCGTCCCCGATCACCTCCAGGCCGACTTCGCTCGCTGGATCCGTCAGTCCGATGCGGAGCACAAGGAGCGCGCCGAAGAGGTGGGAATCACCTTGGATTCAGGACCCAGTGCCGCCCGCGCCGCTTTCGCCCAGATGGACGCCAAGACCCTCTGGGAGCGCGCCGTCATCGTCGCCGGCAACCCGGAAAGCTGCATCCAGTCCATCAAGCAGTACGAGGACATCGGCGTCGACCAGCTCATCATGCTCATGCAGACCGAGACCATCCCCCACGAAAAGGTGATGCGCTCCATAGAGCTCATGGGCGAGAAGGTCCTCCCCGCCTTCCGAAAGGCAGAAGCCCGCGCTTAGCTTCACCCATTTCGAAAACCTACGCCACCAAACAGGAGGGTGCAGGGAACCTGGGTTCCCTGCCGGGAGGCTGAGGGAGTCCCTCAGAAACTATTCTTACCCTTACTAGCCCTCTATCACCCCTAGCTGCTGCATCATCCCCAGGTCATCGGCGTTGCCCCAGTGCTCCGTTGCCTTGCCGTTCACTATCCGCACCATATGCATCTCGGTGAACGTCACCTTTTTGCCCGTGGCCGGAATCCCCATCATTTCGCCCTTGTGCGTCCCGCTGGTCGTCATTCGCCCCACCACCAGGTCCCCCTCCCCAACAATCTGATCAATCGTCACCGACATGTCCGGGAACGCGGCGAAAAACATGGTCATCATCGCCTTCATTCCTTCCGCCCCCTGCTCTTGTCCCGGCATCGGGTTGTGGTCCACCATGTCCGGCGCAATCAGCCGGTCAATCGCCGCCGCGTCCTTTTTGTTTATGCAGTCGTTTATGAAACTGCGAAAAAGGGCCTTGTTCTCCTCTGACATCGTTCATCCTTCTCTGTAATTAATGCCCCTTAAGATACGAAAATTCTCACCCCCTCGATAGGGGGAGATTAAGAGGGCGTGAGAACCGCCGTCCGATACCCGCTCCTCTGCGCCACCAACCCGCTCATCCTGAGGCCCTGTGAGTTTTTGGCTTCGTCGGCTTTTTCAGCGTCTCATTTCCCCGCGTTGAACCTCCACATAAGCCATGTCATTCCAATGTAAATAGCGCCGTCTCTAGTCTATCTGCGCCCAACTAGGAGGAGTGCAGAGGGGCGCAGCCCTTCTGCCGGGAGTCTGAGGGTGTCCCTCAGAAATTAAACCTCACTGGGTGGTCGTGGGTGGGCACCACCAACCTGTGATTCGCAACCCTCTCTACGTGTCCAATCCTGACGCCCACTAGCGCTGTCCCAGCTCAATTGGTTCACAAGTTCTGAGGCAAGTTTATCCTGAGCTAGTCGAAGGGAAGGACGAGCCCATACCGCGCAATACCTCCACACCTCTTACCCCACCGACAGCCCGTAAAGCTTCGCCGCATTGTCCCTGGTGATCTTCCGTCTTATCTCCTCGGACACCCCCTGGAAGTTACGCTCTATATACTCCTGAGACCGCGGCCAGCTACTCTCCCAGTGCGGGTAGTCGTTGGACCACATGTAGTTGTCCTCGCCAATGATGTCTGTGTTCTTCAGCCCTATGGGGTCGTCAATAAAATCGGCGAATACGTTTGCCCGAAAATACTCGCTGGGTTTCTTCTTGGGTGTAATCTCCGGGTTCTCGTGCCTCATCCGGTACTTGTCGTCCGCCAGCCACAAGTAGTGCGGCACCCACCCAATGTCGAATTCCGCCAGCACTATCTTCAACGCTGGAAATCGGTCGAATACCCCGTAATAGATTATCTGCGTCAACGACCGCTGCGCCGCATGGTGCAGGCACGCGTGCCGGTAACGTGGATGCTCCGTCGAGTCCTCAATTCCGAACCCGGTGAACGCGTGCAGGCTAATCGGCGTTCCGTTCGCTTCTGCCTCGGCCCACAGCGGGTCGTACATCCGCTGGTTGTAGCCCAGCTCCTCCGGTGGATAAGCCACTATCACCACCCCTTTCAGCCCAATCTTGGCGCACCGCCGCACCTCCAACACCGCCGCCTCCACGTCCCAGATAGAGACCAGCCCCAGTCCCACCAGCTGCTCCGGCGCGTATGCGCAAAACTCCGCCAGCCAGTCGTTGTACACTCGGAACAGGTCCCGTTGTAGCCCCCCGTCCTTGACCGTGAACAACCCCAGCGGGTACGTCGGGTACATCACTTCCGCGTATGTGCCATCCTTCTCCATATCCTTCAACCGTGCCGCCGGGTCATAAGACCCCGGCAGCCGGTCCTCGTATCGCGCCGTCCTCAGGTGCTCCGCTATCTCGTCGTAGCTGTCCCGGCTTGGCCCTGCGAAAAACCCCTCCACCGCCGTCAACAGTGGCCGCTCCTCGAACGTCCAGAACTCGCCTTCCCGGTCCCCCGGGTTCCGCACCACGCGCGGCGCCTTGTCCCGGTACTCGGGCGCCATCCGCTCCACGTAAATCTCTGACGGCTCCAGCACGTGCGAGTCCGCTGAGATAACCTGCGTTACTGTCATGACCGCCCTCCGTCGAACACCGCCGCGCCCTGGCGGACCGCTCTACTCCGGCCCGGGCACGACTACTGAATAGCGATAGTCTAGTTTCGCCCGTAACCCCTAGTCAACGTAGCTACTACCCTAGGTGCTATTTCCGTGCCTCCGCTCACTTCCCAACAACACACCTTCCTCCCCCAAAGGGACAGCCCGGGCTTTGGAAAAGCGCACCCTGCGCAGGGCGAAGACCAACCAAACAAGAAGGTGCGGGGAACCTGAGTGGTGGCTGCCGGGAGTCTGAGAGGCCGTCAGTTTTTGGTTTCGCCCGCTTTTATGCGTCACATTGCCCCGCGTTGAGCGTCCGAACAAGAAATGTCATTCCTATGAAAACAAGCCTCCTACGCCTCCGGCCTGCTCACCCTGAGGCCAAGCTTATCCTGACCTTGTCGAGGGGAAGGACCAGCACATACCGCCTTCGTCCCAGCCGTTGGAGCAGGTGGGCGCCACCAACCCTTGATTGGCAGACCTCAGCAGCAGACAAACCTCTCGCCCTCACCGGTCCCCTTTCTAAAAAAGGCGCTGGGGAGAAGCTCGGACCTTCCGTGCTATACTCCGCCGCACGCAGCCCCTCCCTCCATTCCATCGCCCGTCTAGTCCACATGAGGTGACGACATGGAAGTCTCCAAGGAAACCCTCAAGGCCATCGCCCGCGAGTTCCACGGAATCGAAGTTTCTGATGAAGAGCTCGAACTTGTTCTGCCGGAGGTCCGCGGCTACGTCTCCGCCATCCGGTCGCTGGACAACCTGGACCTCTCCAGCGTCATGTCATCCCGGCTCCTCAAGGTCCAGGAAGGAGACGAGTCCTGATGCCTGACACCAATTTGCTCAAGCTGACCATCCAGGAGTTGGCGCCCAAAATTCGGAACCGGGACGTCTCCCCCGTTGAGCTCATCGACGCCGCCCTGGCCCACGTCGAGCGCATGCAGCCCAAGCTCAATTCCTTCATCACCATCCTCGGCGGCCAGGCCAGGCAGCGCGCCCGGGAGTTGGAAGACTCCCTCATGCGCGGCGAATACCTGGGCCCCCTCCACGGCATCCCCATCGGCATCAAAGACAACATGGCCACCGCCGGAATCCGCACCACTGTCGGCTCCGTGGCCCTCCCCGATTACGTCCCCGACTATGACGCCCAGGTCGTCACCCTCTGCCAAAACGCTGGGGCCATCGTCATTGGCAAAGAGAACCTGGAAGAGTTTGCCGCCGGCGTCACCTCTAACAACCTTCACTACGGCGCCGTCCATAACCCATGGGACCTGGACCACGTCCCCGGCGGCTCCAGCGGTGGGGGCGGTGCCAACGTCGCCGCCGGCGTCACCTTCGCCTCCCTGGGCACAGACCTCGGCGGCTCCGTGCGGCTACCCGGCACCTTTTGCGGCGTCGTAGGTCTCAAGCAGACCTTCGGCCTCGTCAGCCAGCGTGGCCTCCTTGTTACCAGCTTCAACGGTGACCACATCGGCCCCATGACTCGCAGCGTCGCTGACAGCGCACTGGTGCTTCAGGCCATAGCTGGCCACGACCCCCTGGACCCCAGCACCGTCCCCGTCCCAGTGCCGGACTACACCGCCGCCCTGGGTCAGGGCCTCCGCGGCCTCAAGATGGGCATCCCCTCAAACTTTCATTTCGATCTGGTGGACCCCGAGGTTGAGTCCTCCGTGCGAAGGGCCATCGCCGCCCTGGAGGAGCTGGGCGCTGAACCAGTCGACGTTTCTATTCCCACCTTGGAATACGCCGCCGCCATCCGTAGCGTCGCCATCGTCGACAGCCTGGTGGCCCACGAGCCCTACATTAAGACCCACCGTAAGGACTACGGCCCCACCGTCCTCTACCGCGTTTTGGCCGGCCAGTACATCCGCGCCGTGGACTACTCCAAGGCCCTAAAAGCCCAGCGCCTTCTCAAAGAGGAGCATGCCCGCATCCTGCAACAGGTTGACTTCCTGGTCACCCCTACATCGCCTGTCGTAGCTCCCCGTATTGACGCCGAAACCTTCACCCTGGGAGGCCGTAGTTTCCAGGTCCGTGGCCCCGGATCCGGCGAGGTATCAAGGAACACCAGCGTCCACAACGCCACCGGCCTCCCCGCCATCACAGTCCCTTGTGGCTTCAACTCAGCCGGTCTCCCCATCGGACTCCAGCTCATCGGCGGCGCCTTCAAAGAAGCCCTCCTCTTCCGTGTCGCCCACGGCTACGAGCAGGTGTCAGGCTTCCAGGGCCGCTTCCCCGAAGTAGCAGGTCTGGCTTGATCTATGAAACCTTTGCCAGCCTCTCGATCCCCTGATCTCCGCAGACTTTGGTCTAAAACCTATCCGGAATATCCGCTGAACTTTCCTTCAAGGACTGGTGATGGCATCCTCAAATTCGCCCCTCAATTCCAACGACATAACCCGGGAAGACATCCTCAGCCTCGCTCGGCTGGTCGGCCTTTCCATCCACGACTCCGAGTTGGACGAGGTTACCTTCCGCCTTGCCGCCCTACAGCGCGAGCTTCGCAAGCTGGAGTCCTTGGACCTCAGCCAGGTGGAGCCCCTGCCCCTATTCCCCGTGGAGGAAGGTGCCTAGTATGGCTGCCACCGGACCCACCACCTGGACCATCGCCGCCCTCGCACGCCTGTACGCCTCAGGGGACCTGACTCCCGTCGAAGTCGTCCAGGCTTACTTGGACCGAATTCAACAATATGACGTCTCACTGGGCGCCTTCATCACCCTCACCGCCGATGACGCCCTCGCCTCCGCCCGCGCCGCCCAGGATGAAATCCAACGCGGCCACAGCAAAGGTCCGCTGCACGGCGTCCCCATGGCCGTCAAGGACCAGTTCTGGACCAGGGGCATCCTCACCACCGGCGGCTCCCGGCTCCTCGCTGACTTCGTGCCGGACGTAGACTCCACCCTTATAAGAAAGCTTAAAGAAGCCGGCGTCGTCCTCTTGGGCAAGCTGAACATGGCCGAATTTGCCCTTGGCGGCACCCGGGAGCACCCATACGGCCAGCCCCGGAACCCCTGGGACCGGAACAGGAATCCCGGCATGTCCAGCGCTGGTTCAGGCATCGCCGTGGCCGCCTCTCTCTCCACCGCCACCATCGGCGAGGACACCGGAGGTTCCGTGCGCCTGCCCGCCGCCATGTCCGGCGTCGCCGGCCTTCGGCCCACCTACGGGCGAGTCAGCCGCTACGGCATGTTGGCCGGCTCCTGGTCTCTGGACATCGCTGGCCCCCTCGCCCGCACCGTGGAAGACTGCGCCCTCATCTTGAACGCTATCGCCGGCCACGACCCCCTCGACCCCACCAGCGCCACCGTCTCGGTGCCCGACTTCACATCCGATTTGAATAAAGGCGTCCACGGGCTCCGCGTCGGCTACATCCAGGAGATGATGGAGCCTGGCCTCAACGACCCCGAGGTCCACGAAGCCATCGAAAAGTCCCTCACCACATTTGCTGAATTGGGCGCATCTGTGCACCGCGTCTCCATACCCCTGGCGCCCCTGGCCGCCCCCATCGCCATCGCCATCCTCGATACCGACGCCGCTGCCGTCCACCGTGACAACCTCCGCAACCGCTCGGACCTATACGACGCCGCCACCAGGATGCGCCTCCAGGCCGGCGCCCTCATACCCGCTGATTGGCACCTCACCGCCCAGAAGGCCCGCGGTCTCCTTCGACAGCAAATGATGCAGGCCATGAAGTCCGTGGACGTCCTGGTCTCTCCCGGCAGCGGGCCCGCCCCCGAGATCGCCGCGGATAAAAGGCCCTTCGACAGCACCGACGACGTCGTCCAACGCCAGTTTGGCGCCCGCTCCTACACCACCCTTCACGCCCTCGCCGCCCTCCCCGCCATCTGCATCCCCTGCGGCTTCACCTCCAACAACCTCCCCATCGGCCTCCACATCGGCGGCAGGCCCTTCGATGAAGTCACCGTCTTCCGCGCCGCCGCCGGTTACGAAGCCGCCACCGAATGGCACCAACGCCGCCCGCCCCTGTAACTCCCGACGCGGGACCGGGGACCCATCAGATACCCCCAGCCCTAATCCCATCCTAGGAGGCAACCAATGCCACGCATACCTTCCATCACTCGGGACCAGCTCAAGCCCGAAGATCAGCCCTATTTCGACCAGATTGTTGAAAAACGGGGCCGCGCCGCCGGACCCTACGGCGTCATGCTCCACAGCCCCAAGCTCGCCGCCCGCATCGGCGCCACCGGCTCTTACCTTCGCTTCGAGTGCGAAATGGACAACGCCCTCAAAGAAGTCGTCATCCTCACCGCCACCCGGGAGGCCCGCGCCCAGTACGCCTTCACCGCCCACGCGCGCCTGGCCCGCGAGGCCGGCGTCTCCGAGCCCACTATCCAGGCCCTCACGGATGGCACCGCCCCCGCTGGCCTCTCCGGCGACGAAGCGCTACTGGTCCGCTACGCCCAGGAGCTGCTGCGAGACCACGCCGTCACTGGCCAGACCTTCAACGCCGTCAAGGACCGCTTTGGCGAGCAGGGCATCATAGACGTAACTGGCCTCATCGGCCACTACCTCCTGGTCGCCCAGTACCTCAACGCCTTCGAGGTGGAGCTGCCAGAGGGCGTCGCCCCCCTCCTCCCCACCTAACCCCCTCATATTCCATCGTGTGACTCGGCCTATGACGAAGGAGTTATCCACTCACTTGCCAAATTGGCGTGCCGTGAGGCCCACACTATTCCTCTGATTCTTCCAAGAACAGATTGTCGGTTGTTTCCAACCCTGGGCCTACAGAAGAGTGCAGGGAACCTAGGTTCCCTGCCGGGAGTTTGAGGGTGTCCCTCAAATCCTATGTGTAACCACCCCTACCCCGTCCCCTCTGCGAACGTCAGTACACTCCTGGGATTCTCCACCAGAATCTTCCGCACCGCCTCCTCGGAGTAGCCCCTCTTACGCATCCGCGGCGCTATATGCTCCAGGATATAGTAGTAGCCGTGGCCTCCGTATGTTTCCAGCCGGTGCTTGGAGCAGATATCGTGCGCTACCACCACCTTGTCCCCGTACCCTTCCCCGCTTATCCACGCAATGTCGTCCATCTTCTTCGCGTCGCTGGGCATGTCTATGTTCGGGTTCAGCGAGTAGTACGACTCCTCTCTACCAAACAGGTCCCACTCCATATAGCAGCCTGACTGGGCAATCTTCAGCAGCGTTTCGTGCTGGAACACCGTCCGGTCCAGGTGCCCAATTATCGTACGCTCCAGCTCCCCTCCCGCCTCCCGCAGCACCTCGATTATCTCCAGCGGCGAGGTCTCGTCCCTCCCCGGGTGGATCAACACCGGCGCTCCGGTCAGCCGCTGTGCCCTCGCCGAAGCCCGCAGCACCTTCCGTTCGTTCTCATCCAGCGGCCAAGAGCACCCGATTTCGCCTATAACCCCCGCCTTCACCGTCGTTCCGTCCGCCCCTTCCAACACGTCCCTCACAATCTCCTCCGTTATCTCCGCCTCCGTTCGCGCGTCCATGTCGCTGGGGTGCGCCGCGGCTACGTAATACGACGCCCCCATAATCACGTTCACCCCCGTGGCCCGCGAGATCCGCGCCAGCCCTATCGGGTCCCTGGCTATCCCAACGCTCGTCGCGTCCACCAGCGAGTCGCCCCCGTACTGCTTGTACAGCTCCACTTCCCTAATCGCCGTCTCCACGTCGAACAGATGGCTGTTGTCCTCGTTCGCCGCCCCGTAGTACTTAATCCGGCCCAGCGTCTCCATTGAAACCGGCTTTTCGTAGAACTCCCGGGCGCTGGCCGCCGACTCCTGCCTTGCGCTCACTGAAAGGTCTATCAGCAGGTGCTCATGCGTCAGCGTCACCCCCAGCCCCTCCGGCTCTATCGCCCCTAGTACCGTCTGGATCTTCCCGGCCATGCCTCTTCCCGCCACAGTAGCCTCCTGATTTATCGTCCTCTCCTACGGGCCGCCCTTCAAAATCCATTGCCCGACAGGCATCCGAAGCCTATCTCCCGTCGAATAAGGTGTCAAACCCGCTCCAACCTAACTGCCACTCCGGGTCTCACTGGCTACCGATAGCTCTACCTGTCCCAGTCCAAACATTCGGTCATGAGCTGTGTTACGGGGAGTGCAAAAGGGCTGAGCCCTTCTGCCGGGAGTTTGAGGGTGTCCCTCAAACTTCTTTATAAGACCTTCCTGGGCGGGTGGGTGGGAACCACCAACCTTCGATTTTCAGTCCTTCGTCGTGGCGATACCCATCGCCATGTCTGATTCCCCCGTCATCGGCCTCGCCGTTTGACAACAGTATGGGCCATCGCTACCTTAGGAAAGCCTTTAAAGGCGGTCATCAGCACCAACACCGCACCATGCGACCGCCACCATCAGCCTCTAGGAGGGACCCCATGGCAGAACCTTATGAGCTTTCCGCTGCACAGGCCGTCCGACTCATTCGCAACAGGGAGCTCTCGCCCCTGGAGCTTGCCGAATCCTTCCTGGCTCGAATAGACGCCCTGGAGCCCAAGCTCCACGCCTGGGTCCATATCGATCGCGAGGCCGTCCTCTCCGAGGCCCGCCAGCGAGGCGACGACCTCTCCTCCCCTGGTTCCCTCCACGGCATACCCGTCGGCTTCAAAGACATCTACCACGTCGCCGGCGTCCCCACCACTGCCTGCTCCAAGGTCTACGCCGATTTCGTCCCGGATTACGATGCCACCACCGTCGTTGCCACCAGGGCCGCTGGTGGGGTCATCCTGGGCAAAGCCGTCACCACCGAATTCGCCGCCTTGGACCCCTCCCCCACTCGCAACCCTTGGAACGCCGCCCACACCCCCGGTGGCTCCAGCAGCGGCTCCGCCGCCGCCGTCGCCGCCCGCATGTGCCCCCTCGCCTTCGGTTCCCAGACCGTCGGCTCCGTCCTGCGGCCCGCCTCCTACAACGGCGTCGTCGGCATCAAGCCCACCCTCGGCCGCGTCAGCCGCCACGGCGTCGTCCCCCTCGCATGGTCCTTCGACACCGTCGGCTGGATGGCCCGCACCGTCGAGGACATCGCCCTCCTGCTTCAGGCCACCGCCGGCCACGATCCCCAGGACTACATGTCATCAACCCTCCCGGTGCCAGACTACATGGCCGCCATAAAGGACCCAGCGTCGCCGCGCATCGGTGTGCTCAAGGGCTACTTCCACAACCATGCCGATCAGGAGACCCGGGACCACACCGCCGAAATGGTGCGCCTGCTAGAGCGCGCCGGCGCCCACGTCGAAGAGGTCACCTCGCCCGCCGACTTCGACCAGTCCTATGTGGACCAGTTCACCATCCTCACCACCGAGGCAGCCTCCTTCCACCAGCCCATGTACGAGCGGCAGGCCATGGACTACCAGCCCAAGATACGAGGCATGATCGCTAGCGGCTTCGAGGTGGACGGCCTCTCTTATGCCCGGGCCCAGGAGCGCCGCCGCCAGTTCATCACCCACGTCCAGGACATGACCGCCAGGGCGGACGTCATCCTCACCCCTTCCACCCCCACCGCCGCCCCCGGCGAAATCACCAGCACTGGTAACCCCATGTTTCAGGGACCTTGGACATCCGCCGGTCTCCCCGTCATCACCATCCCCTCCGGCCTCGCCGCCTCCGGCCTGCCCTTGGGAATCCATCTCGCCGCCTCCCCCTTCGCCGAAGACCGTCTCCTCGCCGCCGCCTCTTGGTGCGAAGCCGCCCTCGGCGTCACCCTCACCCCTCCCATCTAACCCCTGCCGAGCCAACTCCCCTCCCACCCCTCCGCTACCCCCGCCGCGCCCTCCCTGCTAAAATCCCCTGAACCACAAGCAGGAAGGTGAAACATGGCTGCTCAAGACCTGGAGGCCCGTATTCAGGCCCTCGAAGACATCGAGGCCATCCGCAATCTCAAAGCCGACTACGGCGCCCTCGCCGATGACAACTACCAGGCCGACCCCATCGCCGAAATGTTTACTGAGGACGCTACATGGGAGGCTGTAGGCTCTCCCATCATAGAGGGGCGGGAGGCCATCCGCGCCTATTTTAAGAGCGCCGGAAACGCCATCACATTCGTTGTCCATTACAACACCAACTCCCATATCGAAGTGAACGGCGACACCGCCTGGGGCCGCTGGCTCAGCCTCATCCCATGCACTTTGGCCGATGATGGAAAGGCTCACTGGATGGCCGGCATTGACAACGAGGAGTACGTCCGCGTCGATGGCAAGTGGAAGTTTAAGAGCAAGAGCTCCAAGCGCGTCTTCCGCACTCCGTTCGATGAGGGCTGGGCCAAGAATCGCTTCGCCTAGGCGGCCGCTCACGCCCATAATCGTGTCCCACGACCAATTGATTCGCGGCTGAAAGTTGGATAAGAGTGCTGTTTGTAGCGATCTCCATGCCTCCTACGCCTCCAACCCGCTCATCCTGAGGCCCTCGAAAGACGAGCCCATACCGCGTAGTCCCTGGGCGCTCGACTTAACAAGGGAATCGGCCCGTCAATTACATATCCGGTAGGTGTTGTGCCGGCCCACCCAAGCTATCGTGGCACGTAATCCAAACCCTCCCACGGGATGATCATGACAACAGGAATAGGTCCAGAAAAAGTAGGCAACCCTCCCCATATCGTCGTGGCGGGCGCAGGCATCGTTGGCGCCTCCATCGCCTTCCACCTGGCCCGCCGCGGTGCCAGGATTACTGTGCTCGACGCCGCATCCCCCGGCGCCGGCGCGTCCAGCCACTCCTTCGCCTGGATCAACTCCTTCGGCAAGGAGCCCGCCGCCTACCACGACCTCAACCGCCGCTCCATGGATGTATGGGACCGCTTCGCCCGTCGCCTCCCCCGGAACGTCGGCCTGCGGTGGGGTGGTGACTTGCGCTGGGCTGGCAACTCCCGTGACGCCGAAGAGATAGCCCAGCGCGTCACCCAACTCCAGGCTCGCGGCTATCCCTCACGCATCGTAGACGAGTCGGAGATGCGACGGCTGGAGCCCGGCCTCGCCCCCGGCTCCGTCTCTCTCGGCGCCCTGGGAGACATAGATGGCCAGGTGGACCCTCCCTTGGTCGTTAGCGCCTGCCTGGAAGACGCCGTGGCTCGTGGCGCAACCATCCACCCGAATACCCCCGTCACGGGCCTGCGTCTCGCCCCCTCCGGCGCTTCCACCCCCCACGTGGCCTCGGTGCAGACCCCCAACGGCGATGTTCCCTGCGACGCCCTAGTCCTCGCCGCCGGCGTCCAGACCACCCGTCTAGCCGCCATGGCTGGCGTCACCGTTCCCCAGGAAGAGAGCCCTGGCGTCACCGTGCGGACCGACCCCCAGCCCCGGGTGTTGCAAACCGTGGCCGTCATTCACACCCCCGCCTTGGCTGGCAACGACTTCGGCATCCACCTGCGCCAGGGCAACGACGGCATCGTCATGATCGGCGAGGGCTCCCAGGAGAGCCTCCGCCGCGACGACTCCCAGCAGCACGCCGACCGCCTGCTAAACTCGGCCGTCCACTTCCTCCCCGCCCTGGCCACCGCCACCGCCGTCCCCGTTCCCCTGGGCTTCCGCCCCATGCCCGCCGATGGCTTTCCCGTCCTCGGCTTCACTCAGCGCGTCCCCAACCTCTACCTGGCCCTCATGCACAGTGGCGTTACCCTCGCCCCACTGGTCGGTGAGCTAGCCGCCATCGAGCTCCTGGACGGCGCCCGCGTCGAGATGCTCCAGCCCTACCGCCCCGAGCGCTTTCTCTGATTGCCTCGAATATAGCGTCGCCAGCATTTTAAGATGACCTTTTCGGGGAGAGTCCAGAGAGGGCGTACCCTCTCTGGCGGGAGTCTGAGGGTGTCCCTCAGAAAAACATTTTAAAAACCTTCCTGGGCGGGTGAGTGGGCATCACCAACCTCTGATTTGTCGCCCTTAGGAGCACGCAACCTTTCGCCCTAGCTGAGCGGCACCGAAATAGGTCTTCCTCCGTACAGGTGGAATCTCCCAGCCGAAATGTTCGTCCCTGGTGGTGCCGGTCGTAACCGGCATGTGGGATTGCGTCGACAATGAAAGATTCTCTCCGCCTATCGAGAGGGAGATTAAGAGGGGTGCGAACCGCCTGCCATTTTCATACTCCTCGCAGCCGAAACACCCATCGCCATTGCTGCTTCCTCAAATCCAACCCTAATCCGGGTCCCTCATCGGCACGAATATGGATACCCGCGCTTCGCCTCCCACTTCCCGCGTGTAATGCCCCTGTCCCGTCATGTCCTCGGCAATCAGAATGTCTCCCGGCCCCATTACCCGCTTCGTGCCGTATCCAACCTCAATCTCCACCGACCCTTGTAATGTAAACACCACCGCCCTCCCCGGCGCGTGGTGCCACGGGTTCGACCGTGCCGGATCGAACCTCCTCGCCAACGTGCCGCTGGCCTCGTGAATTACCTTCTGAGCGTCTAGCGCCCAACGGTCCGCCGGCCCCTTGTCCGCCTCCCCGAACTCCGGCACTACATCCTCGAAATGTGATTGCCCGTCCTCTCCCGTGTATACCCTTACAATCGCCATCTGTTCATCCTCCATTCCTCATCTTTTTCTGGAACGTGCCGCGTTCCTCAGCAGCTTCGCAAATAGCACCTTGCATCTACTTGAAATGCCCTCTACGGGGAGTCCAGAGGGGGATAGCCCTCTCTGCCGGGAGTCTGAGGATGTCCCTCAGAAAAACTTTTAAAAACCTTCCTGGGTGGGTACCACCAACCTGCAATTTGCAGTCCTGTGGGCTGGCTGTACCCTCCACTATGCCGGATTGCTTCGAAAATGGACCTTCTGCGCTCTTGTTACCACTCATCTGGGGCAATGCCCAGCCCGTTGAACCAACGTAAATCTGGAGCGCGCTGCCACCGCCAACCCTAACCGTTCTACCCCTCCAACCCGCTCATCCGGAGGCTCTCGAAGGACGAGCCCATACCGGATTCCGCCACCCACCATGTCATTCGGAGTTCGCCCGTGAGGAACGAAGAATCTGGGTGGGGGGGGAGAACATCTCCTACGATGGCGCCCACTGTCGCTGTTCTGGCTTAATTTGTTCACAAGCTCCGCGGGCCTTCCTCAGAATTGCCTTTTCAAATCCGTTTCGGGGCGGCAGCCCACCACCAACCTTTGATCATTTGTGATGGTGATACCCAGCGTAATGCCTGCATACTTCGTGAAATCCTCCGGCAGGGGTCAATTCGCCCATTCTAACTCATCCTCGCCCACCGGCACATGCGAGCCCCACTTCCCAACCAATGGACACTGCTACGCCCCGTGGCTAGAATCCACTCCACAGTTTGGCGGCCAATCTCTTTCGCATTGGGAGACCACCGTGGCGGACCTTGCCCTCAAAGAATCCGTGCTGGCCCACGTCGACCGTGACTCCATCGTATCCCTGGCCTCCGACCTGATTCGCATTCCCAGCTTCAAGCCGGACGAGACCCCCGTGGCCCGCTTCCTCGATCGTTTCTTCAATGAACGGGGCTACATGGTGGACCTCCAGGAAGTTGAACCTGGCCGCTTGCAAGTCATCGCCACCCTCCCCGGCGTCGCGGAAGGCCCCAGCCTCATGCTCAACGGCCACACAGATATCAACGCCCTCACCATGCGCTGGACCCGCGACCCGTGGACCCCCACCGTCGAAGGCGACCGCCTATACGGCCACGGCGTCCAGAATATGAAGGCCGGACTCGCCAGCATCATCATGGCCGCCGAGGCCGTCCGACAGTCCCCGGTCCGGCTCCTTGGAGACCTGGTGGTCGCCTGCGTCGTCGGCGAGACCCAGGGCGGCGAGGGCACCTACCACCTCATGCAGTCCGGCTTCCGCACCGATGCCGCCGTCGTCGCCGAGCCCTTCGGCCTCGGAAACTTGGCCACCGTCCACGCTGGCATCGTCCACATGGCCGTCCACGTATTCGGCGTCACCGGCCACATCAGCCGCCTTCAAGGCACCGTCAACGCCGTGGGAAAAATGACCGGCGTCATCCAGGCCCTACAGAACGTCGACTTCACATACACGCCTCGCCCGGACCTCCCCGACCTCCCCCGCCTAAACGTCGGCAGCGTCATCGGCGGCCGGGGCCAGGACTACGTCCTGGTAGAGCCCCCCTACATCCCTGACCTCTGCACCATCCTGGTGGACGTCCATTTCCTCCCGGGGCAGACCGTCGAGAACATCGTCGCCGACATCCGGCGGACCCTGGACCCCTTGGCCGCCGCCGACCCGGACCTCCGCTACGACATCGAAATACCACCGCCGGACTTTTTCAAAGGCCGTCGGCGCCTCGTTATGGACCCCCTGGACGTCCCCGTCGACTCGCCCATCGTCCAGCTTGTCGCCCGCTGCCACCGCGAAGTCACCGGACAGCCGCCCAGGGCTATCGGCGCCGTCCTCCCCAACTCCTACTCCTCCAACGATACCTGTCATCTCTGGAACGCCGGCATCCCCTGCCTTATCTACGGCCCCGGCACCGTCCGCGGTGGACCCGATGAAGACGACTGCTATGCCCACATTAACGAAATGGTCCAGGCTACCAGGGTCTACGCCCTCACCGCCCTGGAGCACTGCGGTGCCGCCGCACCATAGCCATACCCTTCCGGGAGGTTGCCCTTGCAATTCGAAATAGGCGTTGAGTCCCATACCTTTTCCATCATCGGACGTTGCCACCGCACCGGCATGCTCGGCATCGCCATCACCACCAGCGATCTTTGCGTCGGCTCTCGCTGCCCCTACGTTCGCCCTCTCGTCGGCGCCGTCTCCACCCAGGCCGCCACCGACCCCCGCCTCGGCCCCTTCGCCCTTCGCCTCATGGACCTCGGCTACTCCGCATCTCGCGTCATCGCCGAGTTGGAAGCCAGCGACCCCCATATCGAGCGTCGGCAGCTTGGCGTCGTCGACCGCGACGGTGCCTCCGCCGCCCGCACCGGTTCCTTCAACGGCCCCTGGGCCGGCCACGTCACCGGACCCAACTTCGTCGCCATGGGCAACGCCCTGGCCGGTGAGCAGGTAGTTCAGGCCATGGCCCGAGCCTTCCAGGCCACCGAAGCCGCCGACCTGGAAGACCGCCTTCTTGACTCCATCGACGCCGGACAGGACGCTGGCGGCGAGGCCCGCGATAGCACCCCCTACCACTCCGCCGCTTTGCTGGTCTACGCCTCTGACTCCTTCCCCCGCGTTGACCTTCGCGTCGACGAGCACCCCCAACCCCTGGTCGAGCTGCGCCGTCTCGTCCAGCTTTACAGACCCCGTATGGAAATGTTCTCCCTTCGCGCCCGCGACCCCGAGGCCGCCCTCTCCGCGGCGCAAGACATAACGCCCCCAACCTGTTAGTCTCTCTTTGACTATACGAATCCTTTCGCCAAATCATCTCCCCCTATCGAGGGAGAGATTAAGAGGGGGTTCCCTCAGCCTCTCTTTTCCATCTACTCATCAACTTGCTAAGCCCCAAAACGGGGAGTGCAGAGTGGCAGAGCCCTTCTGCCGGGAGTCTGAGGGTGTCCCTCAGAACTTAAAATAAGACCTTACTGGGCGGGTGGTTGGGCACCACCAACCTGTGATTTGGAGACCTTCGTGGTGCCGAGACCAATCGCTATCACTGATTGCCTTGGAGATCACATGGCAATCAAAGTCGCGTCCATCCAACAACCTGAGGAGCAAACACCATGGCCTCACCTATAGACACCGAGGCAATCCGACAGTCCGCCCTCCAATACCAGTGGTTCCATAACAAGGACTGGACCCAGATGGCCGAGACCGGCGATCCCTTGGTCATCGTCGAAGGTAAGGGAATCCGCGTCACCGACTCCTTGGGCAACACCTGGATCGATGCCTGTGGCGGCTACTACTCCGTCAACGTGGGCTATGGCCGGGACGAGATATCATACGCCGCCTATGAGCAGCTTAAGCAGGTCACATTCTTCCCTAACGGCACTACCACCGCACCCGTCATCCAGCTCTGCCAGAAGCTCGCTGACATTACCCCCGGCAGCCTTTCCAGGACCTTCCTCAACTGCGGCGGCTCTGAGGCCAACGAGACCGCCCTGAAAATCACCCGCGCATACCATAAGCGCCGCGGACAGCCCACCCGGTACAAAGTCATAAGCCGCCGCGGTTCCTACCATGGCGCCCTCGGACAGACCATGTGGCTGGGTGAAAGCTCCTCCAACTTCGGCCAGGCTGACTTCGAGCCCCAGTACCCCGGCATGCTCCACGCCCCCCATCCCAATCCCTACCGCTGTGAGATGGGAGGCCAGTCCCCATCTGAATGCGCCGTCCGGTGCGCCCAGGCCGTGGAAAAGCTGATACTGGAGGAAGGGCCAGAGACCGTGGCCGCCTTCATCGGCGAGCCCGTCGCCCAGCCCTCCGGATCTGCCGTGCCCGGCGAAGCGTACTGGCCCATGATTCGTGACATCTGTGACCGCTACGGTGTCGTTATGATCGTTGATGAGGTTATCACCGGCTTCGGCCGCACCGGCAAAATGTTTGGCATGGAACACTGGGGCGTCGTCCCGGACATCATGACCGTCGGCAAGGGCATCAGCAGCAGCTACCTCCCCATCTCCGGCACCATCGTTAGCGAAGAAATCGCTGATGTCTTCGGCGGCCCCGGCAACCAACTCATGATGGCCGTCACCCATAGCGGCCACCCCGTCACCGCCGCCGCTGCCCTGAAGAACATCGAAATCATCGAAACCGAGGGCATGGTGCAGAACTCCGCCCAGGTTGGCGCCTACTTCAAACAACAGCTTCAGGATATGTCGGAAGACCACCCCACCATGGGCAACGTCGACGGTCTGGGCCTCTTCATGGGAATTGACCTCGTGAGCGACAAACAGAACAGAAGCCCCTTTGCTGACCAGGCTCAGGTCTGTGACCGGCTCAACGAGAAGTTCCAGCAGCGCCGCCTCATCCTCCACGCCACTCGCGGCAAGATATACCTCGGCCCTCCCCTCTGCACTACCCGCGAGGACGTGGACCAGATCGCCGCCGCCATAGACGGCGCCATCGGTGACTGGGAGCAAGAATTGAGCATCACCTAAGTCTATTCAATCCCAACCACGCACAGGTTTGCCAACCTTCGTAGAGGAAGAAAAAATGGACACCGAAGCCCTGCGGCGCTCATCCCTGGCGCACAACTGGATGCACTCCCGTGACTGGCTCCAGATGGCCGAAGAAGGCGACCCCATCATCATCGTCGAAGGCCATGGTCTCGACGTCACGGACTCTGACGGCAACACCTGGATGGACGTCAACGGCGGCTACATCAACGTCAGCGCCGGTTACGGCCGCCACGAGATCGCCGACGCCGCCTTGGAGCAGATGCTCAAGATCACCTTCGCCCCCAAATACACCACCACTCCTCCCGTGGCCGCTCTCTGCGAAAAGCTGGCCCAGCTCACCCCCGGCAACTTGGAGCGAAGTTGGCTGGTCACCGGCGGCTCCGAGGCCAACGAGGTCGCCATCAAGATCGCCCGCGCCTACCACAAGCGCCGCGGCGAAGGCGGCCGCTACAAGATCATCAGCCGCAAGGGCTCCTACCACGGCGCCATGGGCATCACCACCTGGCTCGGGGGCACCGGCGGCCTGTCAGACTTCGAGCCCGCCCCTCCCGGCATCCTCCACGCCCCTCAACCCAATTCCTACCGCTGCGAGTTGGGCGGCGACAACCCGTCGGAGGTCGCAGTCAGGTGCGCCCAGGCCGTCGAGGACCTCATCCTCTTCCACGGCGCGGAAACCGTCGCCGCCGTCATCGCAGAGCCCATCTGCTCTGACCGGCCCCTGGACGCCGTGTCCGTCCCTGGTCCCGAGTACTGGCCCATGCTGCGTCAGATATGTGACAGGTACGGCGTCATCCTCATCGCTGACGAAATAGTCACCGGCTTCGGGCGCACTGGCAAAATGTTCGGCGTCGAACATTGGGACGTCGTCCCGGACATCATGGCTGTCGCCAAGGGGATGGTCAGCAGCTACCTGCCCGTGGGCGCCGCCATCGTGGGCCGCCACGTTTCCGACGCCTTCGCCGGCCCCGAAAACATCTTCCCCATGAGCCTCACCTTCGGCGGCCATCCCGTGGCCGCCGCCGCCGCCCTGTCCAACCTCAAAATCATTGAAGATGAAAACCTGGTGGAGAACGCCGCCCTCATGGGCGCCTACCTCCTGGAACAGCTCCACTCCCTGGAACCGGACCATCCCATCATTGGCAACGTTCGCGGCCTGGGCCTCCTCACCGCCGTGGAAATCGTCAAGGACCGCCACACCAAAGAACGCTTCCCCGCCGAGATGAAGGTCGAAAACCGGCTGGCTGAGAAGTTCCGTCAGCACCGCCTCATACTGCGCCCCAAGGGATGCATCGTCATCGCCCCGCCTCTTTGCGTCCGGCGTGACGAGATAGACCGCATCGTTAACGCCCTTGACCAGGTCCTGGGTGAGCTGGAAACGGAGCTCTCTATCGCTTAGCAGGCTGATGAAAGGGGAGTGCAGAGGGGTCATGCCCCTTTGCTGGGAGCCTGAGGGTGTCCCTCAGAAAAACTTCGAAAACCTTTCCCTCCAAACCAAACACCAACCGGAGGCTAACCCTTGGCAACTCCAACACCTCCTACCCCCAACACTGACCTCGGAAACGTCGCCATCATCGGCGGCGGCGTCATCGGCTGTTTCCTCGCCTACCGCCTCTCAAAAGAAGGGGTCCCCGTAACCGTCATCGAACGCAAGGGCGTCGCCTCCGAGGCTTCCGGCGCCTCCGCTGGCAACGTCCAGCCCGCCACCCACACCTACGGCCAGTTTCAGACCGACATGGGTGTCGAAAGCCTCGCCCTTTTTCGCCGCTGGCTGCCAGAAATCAAAGCCGACTCAGGTCAGGACTTCCGCGAACAGGACGTCCGTTACCTCTATGCCGCCATGGACGAAGACGAGGTCCGGCAGACCCGTAGCTTTACTGATGAACTCCGGGACGCCGGTCTCCGCGTCGAGTGGGTCGATGCCAGGACCGCACAAGACCTGGACTCCCGCCTCTCTCCGGAAATCCTCGGCGGTATGCTCCACCACGATTGCATGCAGTTGGACCCCTACCTCTTCACCAACGCCCTCTCCCACGCCGCATCCCGCCACGGTGCCCGGTTGGTAAACGGCGAGGCCGTTGGTTTGGACACCGCCTCGGACCGGCTCACCGGCGTCCGGCTGGCCGGCGGCGACGTGGTCCCCTGCGATACTGCCGTCATGGCCATGGGCGCCTGGGGCGGCGACGCCCTCCAGCGCTGGCTCGGCGTCTCCCTCCCCATCGGGCCCTACCCCCTCCAAAAGCTCCACCTCCAGCCGGAAGGCCCTCCCCTCGGCTGCGCCGTCCGCTGGATGGAGACCAACATGGTCCACCGCGTCGATGGTCTTATGCACCTGGGCAGCAAGCACGACGACACCGGCTTCGACGCTCGCCCCACCGAAGATGGTAAGGAGTGGCTCCTACAGCGCGTTCGCAAAATCTTCCCCGGCCTCAAGTTCCAGATCGCCGAGGTCGCCGCTGGCTGCGGCGCCGGTACCCCTGGCCGCGTCCCTATACTCGGCTACGTTGGTGATGTCAGTGGTGTCTATATGGCCGCCGCCAGCAGCAACGGCTTCCTCCTATCCGCCTTCATCGCCCAGGTACTCACCAATCTCCTCGTCCATCGGCACGCCCACCCCATCCTCCATGAAATGACCCCCCAACGCGCCCTCCAGCGCGCCGCGGAACCCCTCTAGAATGCCCTGTCCGTCACATTAAGCAGACCCGCTAACGGGGAGTGCAGAGGGGCAGATCCCTTCTGCCGGGAGACTGAGGGTGTTCCTCAGAAACAACTTTAAAAACCATCCGGGCGAGTGGGTGGGCACCACCAACCTTCGATTTGCAACCCTTTGTGGTGACAACACCCTGCGCCACCGCTGATTCCCTCGAGAAAGCCTTTTCCGTTCAATTAAGCAGACCCGTTAACGGGGAGTGCAGAGGGGCAGATCCCTTCTGCCGGGAGACTGAGGGTGTCCCTCAGGCTTCCCTCATTGCCCCCCAACTGAACCTCTGGTATCGTTCCTCTAGACCCCGCCCCGTCACCAGAAGCCAGGCTACCGGTGGCAGCCGGCGCCAAACCAGCCAACCAATCACCCACCAACCTGGGAGGAAACCAATGCAAGAGGCCGTAATCGTCAGTGGGGCGCGTACCCCCGTCGGTAGGTTCGGAGGCGCATTCAAAGACATCTCCGCCTCAGACCTCGGTGCCCTCGCCATCAAGGCAGCCCTGGCCCAGGTTGACCTACGCCCCGACCAGGTAGATGAGGTGGTCCTCGGCAACGCCCTCCAGACCGCCGAGTCCGGCTACGCCGCCAGGCTCGCCTCCCTCGCCGCGGGCATCCCCGCCGAAATCCCCACCATCGCTATCAACCGCCAATGCTCCTCCGGCCTGGAGGCCATCAACATGGCCGCCCAGCTCATTAAGACCGGCGAGGTGGACATCGCCGTCGCCGGCGGCACCGAGAATATGAGTCAGTCCCCCTATATGGTCGACTACAAGGCCCGCTTTGACGGCCTTCGCCTCGGCGACGCCGTTCTCACCGATAGCCTCATCAAGGGCCTCGGCTGCCCCGTCAACCTCTACCACATGGGCGTCACCGCCGAGAACGTCGCCGAGCGCTTCGGCGTTTCCCGTGAGGACCAGGATCAGCTCGCCGTCATCAGCCACCAGCGTGCCGTGGCCGCCGTCAACGCCGGCCGTTTCGCCAACCAGATAACGGACATCTCCGTCCCGCAGCGCCGCGGCGACCCCGTCGTCGTCTCCAACGACGAAGGTCCCAGGGAGGACACCACCCTGGAACGTCTGTCCCAGCTTTCCCCCGCCTTCAAAAAAGGCGGCACCGTCACCGCCGGCAACGCCTCCACCATTAATGACGGCGCCGCCGCCGTGGTCATCATGTCCGCGGATAAGGCCAAAGAGTTGGGCATCCGTCCCCGGCTCCGTTGGCACGCCCGCGGCGTCGCCGGCGTGGAGCCCGCCGTCATGGGCATCGGCCCCATCCCCGCCGTCCGAAAGGCCCTGGCGAAGGCCGGCATGTCTATGGACGACATTGACCTCATTGAGCTCAACGAGGCATTCGCCTCCCAGGCCCTCTACTGCATCCGCGAGCTGGACATGGACCCGGACAAGACCAACGTCAACGGCAGCGGCATCTCCCTGGGCCACCCCGTCGGCGCCACCGGCGCCATCATGACCGTCAAGCTCCTGGAAGAGCTAGAGCTACGTGATCAGGAATTCGGCCTCGTCACCATGTGCGTTGGCGGCGGCCAGGGCGTCGCCACCATCTTCCAGCGCGCCTCCTAGCCCATAAACTCTATAGAGAATTCTTACCCCAGGGCGTCTTTATGCTCCAACCGTACAGGAGGGTGCAGGGAACCTGGGTTCCCTGCCGGGAGTCTGAGGGTGTCCCTCAGAACTTCGTTTTTCTTCCCCCTTCTACTCCGGAGAAGGGGGACCGAGGGGGATGAGGGACCTATATCCTAATGCTCGTGCTGCGCCAACTCTATTAACACCCCTCGCGCCGCCGAGGGGTGCAGAAACCCAATCAGACCCCCTGCCAGCCCTCGCTTTGGCACCTTGTCCAGCAGGTCTATCCCCAGTTCGTCCAAACTCTTCAGCTTCTCCCCAACGTCGTCCACCTCAAAGCACACGTGGTGCAACCCCTCGCCACGTTTGCTGATATGCATCGCAATGACGCCGTCCGGGCTTGTGCTCTCAAGCAGCTCCAGGTTCGTGTCCCCCACCGGAATGAAACATCCCCGCACCTGCACGTCTTCCCGTTCAATAATTGGGCCCGGCTCCAGCCCGAACAGCTCCTGGTAAAACTTGATGCTCGCGTCCAGGTCTGAGACCGCAATCCCAATGTGGTGTACCAGGTCCGTGGGCACTGGAGGCTTTCCGGGAATCGTCATATTGCACCTCGAAGCTATCGGATGGCGCTATTCTAGCACGCCCCCGGTGAACGGACTCACTCGCCGGACAGCCCTCTTACCACCCGCCGCCATACCCCGGCGGCGCCTGAAACCCACCGAACTCCCGCGACACCAGCTCCGCGAATCGAATGCTCGTCCGGTCCTCCAGGTACGGCCCTATCGCCTGCAACCCAATCGGCAGCCCGCTCCGTGTCTGGCCCCAGGGGAACGCCGTGGCCGGCTGTCCGCAGAACGTCGCCACCCCCGGATACACCGTCTGCAGCCCGTACTCCACCGATTCGTTGTTCACATCCAACCGCCGCTCCGGCCACCGGGCGTCCGTGTGCGGGAACGGCGGTACTACGGTTATCGGCGCCAGCAGCACGTCCCACCCTCGGAAAAACTCCCGGTACGCTTCCCTGAACCCCTCCCGCGCCGACAGCCATGACACATAGCCCGAAGCCGTCGCCCCCATCCCCCGCGCCATCGCCTCCCCAAACATCCCTCCCCGGCTTCGCATGCTCTCCGCCATCCGTGTCCGTCTCGCCTCCGTCTCCCTCAGCGAGCTGATGCGCGAAAGCGTCGACGTGTACAGTTCGTGGTGCCGACGCATGTCCCCGAACCCCTCCGGCTGCGCTTCCTCCACCCTCGCCCCCGCCCTCCCCAGCGCCCCCGCCAGCCCCTCTAACGACTCCTGGATCTCCGAGTCCACCGGCAGCCAGTTGATGGCCGGCAATACTGCCACCCGGTACTCCGAAAGCCGGTCGTGCCTCGCCGGAGGAATCTGGAGCCGCCACCCCACATCCTCTCCCACATCCGGCCCCGCCACCACGTCCAAAGCCAGCTCTAGGTCCTGGGCGCTCCGCGCCAGCGGCCCCAGCACCAGCATCGTCACCCCGGGATTCGGCCGCGGAAACCCTGGAAAGTGTCCACTCTTGGGCACCGCCGTCTCGCTGGGCTTGTGCCCGTACACCCCGCAGAACGCCGCCGGTATCCGGATCGACCCTCCAACGTCGCTCCCCAGCTCCAGCGGTGTCAGCCCCGCCGCCAGCGACGCCGCCCCTCCCCCCGTGCTGCCCCCCGGCGTCCGGCTCAAGTCCCACGGATTGTTCGTCCGCCCGAACACTGGGTTGTTCGACTGCCAGTCCGCAGCGTTCGGTGGCACGTTCGTCTTCCCCATTATCACCGCCCCCGCCGCTCGAACCGATGCCGTCACCGGCGCGTCCGCCTCCGGTTTCCTCTCCCGGTGCGCTTCCAGCCCCGCCGTTCCCCGCAGCCCCTTCACGTCAATGCAGTCCTTGATCGTCATAGGCAGCCCCAACAGCGGCGCGGTTTCATCCCGGGCCTGCCCCGCGTCCGCTTCCGCCGCTGTCTTCCTGGCGTTCTCGAAGTCCGGCGTCACTATGGCGTTCAGCGCCGGGTTCAGCTTCTCTATCCGCTTCAAATGAAGCTCCAGCAGTTCCACCGACGACACGCCCCCCGACTCCAGCGCCGCCAGCATCTCCGTCGCCGATGAGTACGGCCCGATCTCGTTGCCTTTCATCACGCGTCGGCCCGTCACTGGGCCAGCAACCCCCCGTCAATCGCCAGCTCCGACCCAGTTACGTAAGAGGACTCGTCCGATGCCAGGTACAGCACTCCATTGGCCACGTCCTCGGCCGTCCCGACTCGCCTCAGCGGAATCCGGTCCACCTGCTCCTGCCGGTAATCCTCGTTGTTCAGCATGTCGGCAATCATCTGCGTCTCGATAACCCCCGGGTGTACCGAGTTGGCCCTGATCCCGTCCTTCGCTCCCTCTATCGCCGTCGATTTGGTGAAAATGCGGACCGCCCCCTTGGACGCCGCGTACACCGAGCTCCCCGCCCTGGCCGTGTGGCTCGCCATCGAAGAGATGTTCACTATTGAACCTCCCCCCGCCTTCCGCATCTCCGGCATCACCGCCTTGGTTCCTAGCCACACCCCCTTGGCGTTTACCGCCAGCACCTCGTCCCACGTGCTCTCCGTGGCCTCTTCTATCGGGCCGCGCCGCAGTATCCCCGCGTTGTTCACCAGAATATCCAGTCTGCCGAAGCGACGCACCGTCTCCCCCACAGCCTCCCCCCACGAATCCTCGCTGGTCACGTCCAGCCTCACGAAGTGCGCCGAGCCTCCTGCGCCGTTTATCTCCGCCGCCGTCTCCTCCCCCTCCGCCAAAACGTCCCCAATCACCACCTTCGCTCCCTCCTTGGCGAACAGCCTGGCCTCCACCGCCCCCATCCCTCGGGCGCCCCCGCTGATCAGCGCTACCTTTCCTTCAAGTCTCATACTCTACTCCCTGTTGCTGGCTTCTCTCCCCTTCCAAGACCGGCGTGAACGTAGCAGCCCCTATCTTCAAGGTCAACCCGCTCCCTGCCGAAAAGAGGGAGTGCAGAGAGCCAAAGCCCCTCCTGAGTTTGTGAACTTTTTACTCCGTCAGTATTTTCAGCGCCACCTGATCGCATGTTGAGCGTCCGCACAAGTCATGTCATTCCTATGAAAATAAGCCTCCTACGCTTCCAACCCGCTCATCCTGAGGCTCTCGAAGGACGAGCCCATACCGCATTCCGCCCCCCCGCCATGTCATTCTGAGTCGGCCCGTGAGGATCGAAGAATCTGGGTGTGGTGGGAGAGCACATCCAACCTTCGCGCCCACTTCTACCACCAGCCTAGCGTTTTCTTCCCTGGTGCTGCCGGTCGCAACTGGCATGCGGGATTCCCTCGAAACTAGACACATCGTCTCTTGAAGCGCACGCAGAAAGGGGGAGTGCAGAGGGGCTGTGCTCCTCTGCCGGGAGTCTGAGGGTGTACCTCAGTAAAACTTTGTAAAACCTTCCTGGGTGGGATGGTGGGAACCACCAACCCTCGATTTGTAACCCTTAGGAGCAACCACCCATAGCAACGGCAAATCACCCCAAAACAAAGGGAGGGGCGATAGTCGCCCCTCCCTCAAACGTCATTCTAAAGTCCGTTAAGCCGGGATCGGGTCCTTGGCGCCCTGCGGCTCCACCGGACGGTGTCCCCATATGCTGCCCGTAGTCTGCCATTGCACCTGCCACGTGCTGTCATCCACCGTTCGCGCCCCCCATCCGTACTCCACCTCAAACCCCGACGGCGTTCCCATGTAGAACGACAACATATGGTCGTTGGTGTGCCTCCCCAGACCTCGCAGCTTCGGGACCCCCTGGTCCCGGCACAGGTCGAACGTCATCCCTACGTCGTTAATCGACTCGAGCTGCAGCATGAAGTGCAGCATCTTCTTGCCCCTCGGCGGCATCAGCGCCAGCGAGTGGTGCCTTGGATTGCAGTGGAAGAACGCCAGCGTCATCTCCTGGCCCGAGGGCAGGTTCGGCTTGATGAAATCGCTTATCCTCATGCCCAGCAGGTCCCGATAGAAATGAAGCCCCTTCTCCAGGTCTTCGGTGCACAGCACTATGTGGCCTAGCCCCTGCTCCCCCGTCACGAATCCGGAGATCGGCCGCGGAGATCTGAACGTCTCGTCGAAGTTCATCAGCGGTCCGTAGAAAATCTCCACCGCAATGCCGTCCGGGTCCGCAACCTTAATCAATCCTGCCACCCGGCGCTCCTTTGCTTCCGCGTCGCTCCCTTCGCGCATCGGCACTCCATCCGCCTTCAGCCGGTTCGCCACCTCCAACAGCTCGCTCTCCGTCGTCACCTGCCAGCCCGCGTAAGCCAAATCGTCGTCACCACCGGGATGCACTGCGATTCGATGGTGATACTCGTCCATCCGCAGAAATAGGGTGCCATCTTCTCCCCTCTCGCTCACCTGCAGTCCCAAGATATCCTGCGCATACCTCTCCCACTCACCCACGTCGCTAACGCCTATCCCCAGATACCCTAGCTGGTTCACGCCTCCCATAAGGCCCTCCTCTAATTCGCTTGGTTGCTTTCGCACATTCTAAACCATGGATTCAAAAATTGCCCAAACCGGCTCTACCACACCCCCCACAGGAGGGTGCAGGGAACCTGGGTTCCCTGCCGGGAGTTTGAGGGTGTCCCTCAAAATATTCTTTATGAACCTTACTGGGTGGGACGGTGGGTACCACCAACCTGTGATTTCAACTCCTACGTCATGGCGGCGCCCATCGCAGTGGCAGACTACCCCGGCAAAAACCACCCCGCCCTTTGTAGCCAACCGTACAGGAGGGGTGCACAGGACCAGGCTGGTGCTGCTGGGAGTCTGAGGATGCCCTTCAGAACTCGATATGCAGCACGCTCCCTCTACTGAAAGTACGGAATCACGTGCCGCCCGAACAGCTTGATCGAGTCCATAATCCGCTGATGGGCCAGGTTCCCCATCTGCATGAAACACAGCACCTGGTCTATCCCCGCCTCCTGGTAACCCTTCAACCCCTTAATCACCGTGTCCGGGTCCCCCATCACGAACGCCCCGGAACGCAGGTGGTCTTCCACCGTGGCCTCCACCCGTTCCTGCTGCACCGCGTCCACCGCGAACTTGTAAGATTGCGGCACATCCCTTCCCTGCCACGGCTTGTACAGCTTGCCCGCCATATTTACAAACCACGCCCCCTCCGGCCCCGCCGTCCGCCGCGCATCCTCATCGTCCTCCCCGCAGTGGATAACGCACAGCGCCGCCACCTGGTCGTTCACAAACGACCCTACCGGGTGCGCGTGCTTCACCGCCTCCCGATAGATGTCCACCCGCTCCTTAAGCTGCTCGTGTCCCCCCAGCGTGAAACACAGCACCCCCAACCCCATCTCCCCCGCCACGCGGAAGCTGTCCGGCTGACTGCACGCCACCCACATCGGCGGGTGCGGCTTCTGCACCGGCTTCGGTATCACAGACCTCGGCGGCACGTTGAAATATTTCCCCTCGTGCGAAAACGGGTCCTCCGTCCACATCCGCGGAATCATCGTCACCGCCTCCTCCCATTGTGCCCTCGTCTCCTCCGGGTTCACCTCGAAACCGTCCATCTCTATCAGCGTCGTCGACCGCCCCGTACCCAGGTCCATCCGCCCGTCCGACAGTATGTCCAGCACCGCCGCCCTCTCCGCCACCCTCACCGGATGGTTGTACTGGCTCGGCAGCAGCGCCACCGCGTGGCCGATGCGGATCCGCTTCGTTATCTGCGACACCGCCCCGTACAGCACCTCCGGCGCCGAGCAATGCGAAAACTCCCGCAGGAAGTGGTGCTCCACCGTCCAGAAGTAGTCGAACCCCACCTCGTCCGCCAGCTCCACCTGCGCCAGTACCTGCTTGTACCTGTCCTGCTCTATCCCCGGGTAGTGGGGTTCCGGTATCTGGATCTCGTACATCAACCCGAACTTCATGATCAGCTTCCTTCCCAGGCGCGGTTATCCGTGGCTATCCCAGTACGGCGGCACAACACCGTCAACCGTTGCCCGCCCCGTCGGCCTAACAGTTAAGGGGGGAGTGTAATTAGAGCCTCCCAGACCGTCAATCACTGCGCAGGCGCTTTCGCCTACCTTCCACCCCTTCGCCTTCGGCCATCGCGCCCGCCAGGGCCTCAAAAATGAACTGCCCATCTTTTGAAAGGGGGACCCCTGCCAAAAATTTGCACCAACCACACAGGAGAGTGCAGGGAACCTGGATTCCCTGCCGGGAGTCTGAGGGTGTCCCCCAGAGAAACATCTAAAAACCCTCCGGGGCGAATGGGTGGGAACCACCAACCTTAGATTTGTAGCCCTTAGGAGCGGCTAACGCTTCGCCCTCGCTGATCGGCACCGAAATAGTTCATCTTGCTTACAGCACAGGAATGTGCCGGGAGTCTGAAAGTGTCCCTCAGAACTACCACGCCCGTTGACCGCCCTTCCTTTCCATGCTAACCTTTTTCTTAGTAACATAGTCAGACCTGACGGGAGCTTGATTCTTCAGGCTGAGAGGCCCCGGAGCTGCGGGGCGACCGTCCGAACCTGATCCGGGTAATTCCGGCGCAGGGATCACCAGGCCTCTCGGCCCTCCTTAGTCCGTCAGGAAGCTTCCTGACGGTTTTCTTTTCCAGGGGAGGTAGGCATGGAAGATCATCTGGAGATCGCGGGCAAGCGCATGCGCTCCCGCCTTATCGCCGGCACCGGCCGGTTCCGCACCATGGACGACATGGTTAACGCCATTGAGGCCTCCGGCGCCGATATGGTCACCGTCGCCATCCGACGCCTCGACTTGGACAACCCCAACGAGAAGACTATCCTCGACTACCTGGACTGGACCAAGTACACCATCCTCCCCAACACCGCCGGCAGCCGTACCATGGAAGAGGCCCTCTTCGTCGCCCGGCTTGGCCGCTCCGTCACCGGCTCCAACTGGGTCAAGCTGGAGGTCATCCCGGACCCCAAGTACCTCTTTCCGGACGGCGGTGAGACCCTCCGCGCCGCCGAGATCCTCGTCAAGGAAGACTTCGTCGTCCTGCCATACATCCACGCGGACCCCGTGCTGGCCCTCCGCCTGGAGCAGGTGGGTTGCGCCACCGTTATGCCCCTGGGCTCCGCCATCGGCTCCGGCCAGGGCATCCACACCGTCGAGGAAATCCGTATGATCGTCGAGCAGGCCGGCGTCCCCGTGGTCGTCGATGCCGGCCTGGGCGTCCCCTCCGAGGCCTCCCAGGCCCTGGAGCTGGGCGCCGACGCTGTTCTCGTCAACTCTGCCATAGCCCAGGCCAACGATCCCGTCCTCATGGCTCAGGCATTCAAGCTCGGCGTCCAGGCCGGCCGAAATGCCTACCTGGCCGGCCGAATCTCCCAACGCCCTTACGCCGCCCCCAGCAGCCCCACCCAGGACGTTCCTCAACCCGTCTCCACCTCGGGCTAAATGACCGCCCCTCGTCTTCCTCGCCCCGTCCTCTGCCTGGTGACCGACCGAGCGCTTACCGGCATAGAATCCTTGGTGGAAACCGTTTCGGAGGCCGTTTCCGGCGGCGTAAATATGGTCCAGATTCGGGAGAAAGACCTGCCGGGCGGAACCCTCCTCGACCTTGCGATGCAGCTTAAGCGCATTATTCAGGGAAGGGCGCTCCTCTTTGTGAACGAACGCGTGGACGTGGCCTTGGCCTCCGGTGCGGACGGCGTCCACCTGGGGGAAACCGCAATGACCACCACCGCTGCCCGACATCTCGCCGGCCAACGTCTCCTCATCGGTAGGTCCGTCCACAGCGTCCAGGGCGGCCTCGCCGCCTTGCAAGACGGCGCCGATTACCTCATAGCCGGTGCCGTATATTCAACCCGCTCCCACCCTGACGCCGCCCCCACCGGCGTCGAACTCATCGAGTCCCTCGCCGCAAAGTCCGCCGCCCCGGTCCTTGGCATCGGTGGCATCGGTCCCTCTAACGCCCCTCAGGTGATAGACGCCGGAGCCTCCGGCGTGGCAGTCATAAGCGCAATCTTGTCTTCGCCAAACCCGAAACAAGCCGCCGCCGAGTTGTGGGAACGTATTTCCCGCTCCTGGCACTTGCAGCCCGCCAGCCGGAGGACCGCATCAACATGATCACCCTCACCGTAAACGGAAAGCCTCGGGAGCTGCCCGGCCCCACCGGCCTCCTGGATTTCCTTCAGAGCCTGGAGGTAAACATAAAGTTCGTCGCCGTTGGTCACAACGGCGAGGTGCTAGACAAGGAGAACTTCGGCGCCGTGGTCCTTCGCCAGGGTGACGTCGTCGAGATCGTCCGCCCCGTCGGCGGCGGTTAGGGCAGCACCTCTATTACCGGCCCTCCGACCTTTCCCACCTCGCCTACCACCACCGTGTCCGTCTGCCCGGCGCCCAGCAGCTCCTCCAGCAACCGGTCTGCCCTCTCCTCCGGCACTGAAATCAACAGCCCGCCAGAGGTCTGCGCGTCGCATAGCAGCAGCTTCTGGTTCAACGTTAACTCCGGGTGCCAGTGTACCGAAGACTCCATGCTGGACAGGTTCCGGTGCGTCCCCCCTGGCGCGACCCCGCTCTCAAGCAACTCCCGCGCACCGTCTATCACCGGCGTCCGTGACTCGTAGATCCGCGCCTGGCAGTTGCTCGCCAGCATCATGCCGCGAAGGTGCCCCAACAGCCCAAAGCCCGTCACGTCTGTCGCCGCGTTCACCCCCACCTCCACCATCACCTTGGACGCCGCCGCGTTCAGCGTAGACATGACCTCAATCGCCCGCTCCAGCACTGCGCTATCCGCCACCCCCTGCTTCCCCGCCGTCGTGATAATCCCCGTGCCCAGTGGCTTCGTTAGCAGCAGCTTGTCCCCCGGCCTCGCCCCCGCGTTCGTCACCTCTTTTCCGGGAGTCACCAGCCCTACAACTGCCAGCCCGTACTTCGGCTCCTTGTCGTCCACCGTATGCCCCCCTGCAATCAGACACCCTGCCTCCTCCGCCTTGGCATGTCCACCCTTCAGAATGTCGCCCAATATCGACTTCGGCAGGTCAATGGGAAACCCCACAATATTCAACGCCATCAGTGGTGTCCCGCCCATGGCATAAACATCGCTCAGCGAGTTTGCTGCCGCCACCGCCCCGTACGAATACGGGTCGTCCACCACCGGCGGGAAGAAGTCCAGGGTAAAAATCAGCCCCAGCTCCGCGTCCAGCTTATAAACTGCGGCGTCATCCCCCGTATCCAACCCCACCAGCAAGTTGGCATTGGACATTCGGGGCAACATCTCCAAGACCTGAACCAGGTCTTCAGGACTGAACTTGGACGCTCAACCCGCGCAGTTCGCCAGCGACGTTAGCCGTATCTGCTCGCTTTGCATGCATGCTCCTTCGAAGCGAATTGGTCTATTATAGCAAGCGAGACGCTGTCACTCGCCTTGAGCCTCATCTGGCCCAATGTTAGAATCGCTAGTAGCGTTCCCGAGTAGCTCAGTGGTAGAGCGACCGGCTGTTAACCGGTTGGCCGTAGGTTCGAATCCTACCTCGGGAGCCAAACTGCTACTAAAAAGTAACAACTTTTTGTTTCTACCTTACGGCTAACCCTTATCCCCTCGCGCCCAAGCAGATGGGCACTTACAGTTGGAAAGCTGTCGCCGCAGGGTAAGAGGGGTGCTGTTGCCATCAAGGCCTGCGGCACCCTGTAGGCCTGGGGACACCATGAGTTCGGCCAGCGTGGCCTTGGCGGTAAGTGGAACTCGTCCGTCCTGGTAGGCACAGCATCCGGCTGGACAGCCGTGAACGCGGATCAACTGCATGCGGTTGCAGTGCTGGCGGGTGGGTCATGAGTCATCTGAGCTCCCAATGAAAGAATGCCCATGAAAGCGATTGTATACACAAAATACGGACCTCCGGATGTTCTTCAGCTCAAAGAGGTCCAGAAACCGGCCCCCAGGGACAATGAAGTACTGATAAGAACATATGCGGCCACAGTAACAGCAGGGGACTGTGAACTTCGAAGTTTCAAATTCCCAATCTGGTTCTGGCTCCCCCTGCGAATATATATGGGTCTCATAAGACCAAGAAAAACTATACTAGGCCAAGAGCTAGCCGGGGAAATTGAATCAGTAGGCAAAAATGTAAAACTATTTAGTAAAGGGGACCAGGTTTTCGCAGCTACCGAAGTTGGTTTCGGTGCTTATGCCGAGTACAAGTGTATGCGTGAAGAAAAGACGCTAGTACTCAGTCAACTCGGTTTTGGTAATTGTTTAAGAAAACGTCTAAGGTTGCTACCCTTTTTTAGGAGTGTTGACGTAGGAGGGTGGCAGCCATGGGACGAGAACGGTATGTGGTCCGGTTGGAAAGGGAAGAACGAGACCAGTTGGAACGACTGATTCGCGGGGGAAAGAGCCCAGCGCGAAAGGTTGCCCGGGCCCGTATTCTGCCTAAAGGCAGAATACGGGCTGGGGGGTGATGCGCATCGTGGAGGCGCTGGACACGTCTGCGGGTACGGTGTGCCGTACCAAGCGGCGGTACCTGGAGGGAGGACTGAAGCGGGCCTTGGAGGAAGATCCTCGGCCAGGACATCCGACCAAACTGGATGAGCGGGGGGAAGCGCACCTGATTGCCCTGGCGTGCAGCGAGGCCCCTCCAGGCCATGACCACTGGACCCTGCGGCTCCTGGCAAACAAGGTGGTGGAGTTGGGGCTGGCGCCCTCCATGTCCCACGAGGGAATTCGCAAGCGGTTGAAAAAAACAGTCTCAAGCCGTGGCAGAAGAAGGAGTGGTGTATTCCCCAGGTGAGCGCCGAGTTTGTGGCGTGTATGGAGGATGTGCTGGACCTTTACGCGGAACCCTATGACCCAGAGCGCCCGGTGGTCTGTTTCGACGAGACCTCCAAGCAGTTGCTGGCGGAAAAGAGGTCTCCGATCCCGCCCAAGCCGGCACGACGGGAGCGATACGATTACGAGTACCAGCGCAATGGCACCCGAAACCTGTTCATGCTGTGCGAGCCCCTGGCGGGCTGGAGGCATGTGGCAGTGACCGAACGTCGTACCATGGTGGACTTCGCTCAGCAGATGCGGTGGCTGGCCGATGAAGCTTACCCAGCGTCCGAGAAGATCCGGGTGGTGCTGGACAACCTCAACACCCACAAACCAGCTTCCCTCTACGAAACCTTCGAGCCCAAGGAGGCTAGGCGAATACGCAAACGCTTGGAGTTTCACTACACTCCCAAGCACGGTAGTTGGCTCAACATGGCAGAGATCGAGTTCAGTGTCTTGGCCAGGCGAGTCCTGCGCCGGCGTATTGCCGATGAAGAGACTTTGAGTGGCGAGATCGCGGCCCTGGAGGCAGAACGAAACCAAGCCGGAGCAACCATTGACTGGAGATTCTCCACTGTGGACGCCCGAGTCAAGCTTCACCATCTCTATCCTGCCAACAATTAGGTTGACTGAGTACTAGCCCTTTGCTACAGGGGAGATTGGGTTGGAGTAGCAAATTAGTGGGTGAGGATCTTGCTTAGAAAGAGTTTGGTGCGGGACTCTCGCGGGCTGGTGAAGAACTCTTCAGAGGTTCCGACTTCGACTATCTCGCCCTCATCCATGAAGATCACGCGGTCGGCGACGTTCCTTGCGAAGCTCATCTCGTGGGTAACGCAGATCATGGTCATACCGGACGCAGCCAACTCGCCCATCACCTTGAGGACCTCGTTGATCATCTCCGGGTCGAGCGCGGAGGTGGGCTCGTCGAACATCATCAGCTTGGGGTTCATCGCGAGAGCGCGGGCGATGGCGACGCGCTGCTGCTGGCCGCCTGAGAGTTGGCCGGGGTATTTCTCCGCCTGTTCAGGTATACCTACGCGGCGCAGCAGTTGGAGCGCGAGCTCCTCCGCCTGCTTCTGCGGCATATGGCGGACCTTCTGCGGCGCGAGTGTTATGTTGCGCATGACGGTGAGGTGCGGGAAGAGGTTGAACTGCTGAAAGACCATCCCCGTGTCGGCCCGTATCTTGGCGAGAGTGCGGGCGTCGTCCGTCAGCTCGACGCCGTCAACGACGATCCGGCCGGAATCGTGTCGCTCGAGCTGATTTATGGTCCTGAGCAGGGTCGATTTGCCTGAGCCAGAAGGCCCGATGATGACGACGACCTCGCCCTTGATCACTGAGACGTCGACTTCTTTCAGAGCAGTGAAATCGCCGTAGCGTTTCACCACTTTCTCTAGGCGGAGTATCTCTTTGCCACTCTGCTTGGCCATGTGCCGGTCCTCTCTATAGCCTGGTCCGTTATCTGGTGCCCAGTCCTAATCGGGTTTCCGCCGCCCCGCCAAGCCGGGATAACAGATACGAAACCAGCCAGTATATGAGCCCTACCACAATATATATCTCGAAGAAGGCGCCCTCCGCTATGTCCGTCTGGCCCCCGAGGATTTTTTTCGCTTTTTCCAGTGTGTTGACGAGCGATATTGCGGCGAGTAGCGCTGTATCTTTCCATAGGGCGATGAAGCGCCCGATAATTGCCGGGATAACCGCCCTGATCGCTTGCGGCAGGATGATGAAGATGTACTTCTGCGCCGCGGAAAGACCTATCGCCTCAGACGCCTCATGCTGGCCACGCGGTATGGACTGGAGTCCGCCTCGCAAAACCTCAGCGATGTAGGCCCCGCCGAAGAAGGCAAAAACGATCATGACTCGATATACGAGGTCGATGTTGCTGAACGCTTCGCCGATAGGTCCGAACTCGTCATCGAGGAACGTGGCGAACAGTAGCCAGACGAGCAGCGGGGCAGCGCGCACGACCTCGATGTAGCCGACGGCGGAGAACCGTATAGTCCAGTACGGAGAGGTGCGGCCCAACGCCAGTCCGAGACCGATGAAGAAGGAGAAGAATCCCCCCACGGCAAACACCAGCAGGTCGAGGAATGCGCTCTCCCAGTGGCTGCTGGACACCCCCAACTGGAGCAAGACGATCATCGGGATGAGCAGGACCCACGCTGCGCCGATCGCCTGAAGCAGTATCGGATTGCTTCTCCATCTGGAGAGGCGCCTGCCCGCCCAGGCTCCTCCTATCAGGACCGCAAAGAGCCCAGCGAGTAGCAGCCAAGATGTACCGAACGGGATTGCGAGTCCCAGTGAGAGCGAGTAGAGCCAGCGGGGTGCCCAGCCACGCTCCCACACCAGTTCTCTGTGGACACCGCTCACGATTGCGGTCTGTCCCGCGGACTGTATCTCTTGGGTGTACTGTCCCTCCTGGATCTGCAGATCGGTCCCCAGGCCGAGTGTGAGAGTTATCACCGCCACCACACCGATCGCCACTATGTAGGGCCGCAATCTTCCGATCCAGACGCCATAGGTAAGGGCAACCAGAATTACGACGATGAAGAGAGATATCCATATCCGGAAGGTGTCCTCCGCAGGATAACTGCCGACGAAGAACAGCTTTCGGTTGATCGCGACGAGGCCCCAGTTGGCCTGGAACAGAACGAACCTCAGCATCAGGAATCCGGCGATACCGCCAGCCGCTATGGTGGCTAAGCTGAGGACGGAGTTACGCCATGAATTGAACAGGTTTGTCCTTGCCCAGGTCAGACAGCTGGAGACGATGGAGCGATAAGCTGCAGATGTAGTCATCTGATCTGGACTTTTCGGTTAATCGCATTCATGATCAGCGAGATGATGAGGTTCGTGATGACGAAAACGAAGAATATGAACAGGTATGTCTGCAGGAGGTTCCCGGTGTTGTTGATGATCCTATTGGATATCAGGACTATCTCGCCGTAGGCTATGGCATGCGCAAGCGTCGAGTCCTTGTTGGCGTTTTGGTATTCGTTGTTCAAAGAAGGAATCATGATCCGCAGGGCCTGGGGCAGGATGATCAGCGAGAAGCGCTGGTACGTTGATAGTCCAAGAGATGCGGAGGCTTCGGTCTGGCCGTGGGGAACCGCCTGGAGCGAGCCACGCACGATCTCAGCGATGTAGGCGCTTAAGTAGAGGGTGAGCGACACCAGCGCGCTCAGATAACCCAACCCGAGCAGATTGCCACCGGTATACGAGAAGAACCCGGACGCCGATTGAGTCACGTCAGGAAGAGTTAGGCGCACCGGGAAGAGCAGTGCGGCGTATGCCACCGCTCCTATGAGCACAAAGACCGCTGTTCCCCACACATTGGGGCGCAGGCTCTCGCCCGTCTTGGCCTCCCTGCGGGCACGGCTCCTCCTCACGAGCCACGCGCCCGTGGCGGCGCCGAGCAACGCCACGGGCCACAGCCACCAGAGCGAATTGGCGGTCTCGAGCCAGGGGATGGCCAGCCCGCGGTTGCTGATGTAGAGGAGACCGCTCCACCCTGAGCGCTCCTCTATCTTGGGCAGTCTCCTGGACACCGCGAAGGCGAAGAAGAACATGATCAGCAGCAGGGGCAGGTTCCTGAACAGGTCGACGTAGAGCTTGCCCAGCCGGTTGACCATGGGATTGGAGGAGAGTCGGGCCACGCCAACGGCCAGGCCCAACATGGAGGAAAGGAAGATGGCAAAGACCACAACTGCTATAGTGTTGCCAGCACCTTTGAGCATCCCCAGCCATCTCGGGTCGCTCGCCTCTACGTCCAGGAACTGGAAGATCGAGCTGCGGTCCGGACTGCCGTAAGGCCCGAAGAGGAAGTCGAAATCGAAGAGGTTGATGGCTATGGAATAGCCGACGTAGCCCACAACGATCCCGGAAGCGGCACCGACGATTAGATTGACCGCGAGGTAGCGCGAGCGTCTCTTGAACCTGATGTCTTTCAGGCGCTGCATCATCGCCTAGCAATCACACGAAATCCAACGTATGGGCAGGGGTATGCCCGCCCATACGTTTCGTCCTTGTCAGAAAGCGCTCTTAGCGCATCGGCGGGGCGTAGATCAGTCCGCCGTCTAGATAGGAGGCGTTCAACGATCCGGCACGGGTGAGTCCTACCTGCTCGAGCGTAAGGCTGTAGACCTCACCGTAGTTGCCGACCTGATCGATCACGCTCTGCATGAAGGTGCTGGCGATCTTGTCGTGTCCGATGCCCAGGTTGGTAGGAGGGCCGCCGTCGAATCCCACTCCCAGGAGACGGGCCACTGTATTGTTCGGCGGGTTCGCCGCCATCTGACCGATATTATCCGAGGTGACCCCCTGCTCTTCGGCGATGATCATGCCATTCACTACCCAGCGCACCACATCTTCCCACTCCGAGTCGTAGTCGCGTACACTCGGACCGAGAGGTTCTTTGGAGAGCGTCTCGGGGAGCACGACGGCGTCGATCCCGTCGGCCTTCAGGGTGAACTGGTGGGCGCCCAGCTGTGATTTATCGGAGGACCAGGCGTCACACTGATCGTTGATAAACGCTCCGCGGAGCTCCGGGTTGGCCTGGAAGGTGAGCTCAGAGTAGGTGAGCCCCTGTTCGGAGAAGAAGTCGGAGACGGCACCCTGGGTGCTGGTGCCGTCCAGGATGCAGATAGTGGCCCCGTCGAGCTCCTTAGCGCTGGACAGTCCGGCGCTCGCCTTCACCATGATGCCGGTGCCGTCGTAGAAGGTGGTGGGCGCGAAGGCGACGTTGAGGTCGGTGTCGCGGCTGGCGGTCCAAGTGGTTGTGCGGATGAGCACGTCGATCTCTTTCGCGGCGAGCAGCTCGAAGCGGTTGGCGGAGGTGGCCTCCTTGAACTCGACCTTGTTCCTGTCTCCGAAGACAGCCGCGGCCATCGCGTGGCAATACTCCACGTCGTTACCTTGGGCCGTGCCGTCCGGGTTGAGCACGCCGAAGCCTGGGGTGTCAGCTTTGATGCCACAGACGAGGTGTCCTCGATCGAGGATCTCATCAAGCGTATTCTCTCGGGCCTCTCCTTCGTTGCCTCCACACGCAGCCATGGCTAGCAGCGCGACAACTACTACCATCCCAGCGGGTAAACGTACGTACCTGTCCATCTTGCCTCCTGACAACGACATCGGTTTTGGTTATTCGTCTCCTGATGGGTCACGTCCCGTAAAGTAGTGTAAGAGAGAGCGCCATCCTGTTGAACACATCTATGCCGCTGCCTTCTCTAGATCCGCCTCGGGATCGCGGCGGCTGCATCTACCACGTCGAGGTCGTCCAGGGAGAGGAAGCACCGTCCGCCCGGCATAAGCTCCCGGGCTAGGGTGCTCTTCCCCGTCTGACGGGCTCCGGTCACCACCACCGCAGGCATGACCCGGAGACGGTCCTGAAGGCTTGGCCCAACAATGCGGAGAAGTGTATCATTCGCCATAGGCACCATGATAGGCATTCACGGTATGTTTTGCAATGGTGAGGCACCTTCCACAGTTTTCCTTGGGTTTATCCAGCCGCAGCGTCAGACAGCTGAGGAAACGGTGGTTGGCATCGGACACATGAAGGGGGACCTCGATTTGGTCTCTTCTCGTGCTCCCTATTCGTCATAGACCGAAGCGTTTCTGCCGACCACGTACTCTGATGGACAACAAAAAAAGACCTCACATATGGGTAGGCCGGGGCAGCTATCGTCCTCAAACGGTAGCTGCCCCTGTTTTGCACAAGTCAGCGTCTAGTGCCGACCAACTCCTCCTCTCGCACTTCCTCGGGACCGACCGCCCACTCGAACAGCGACAGTGACGCTGGCTGGGGGCGCTGGCGCCGTTCCCACTGCATGGCACGTGTCGTCCCGAAAACGCGAAAACGCCCCAGATATCGACAGAAGGCGATTGCTCCTCCATTGAGGCCCCAGAACCGATCCGAACCATGGCGCACATTTCCACCCCGTCCGATCCCGGGGCGCCTCCCCGGGTTCCAGACCGAAATGCAAAAAGCCCCGATACATGCGGCCGCAGAGGGCAGGTGGCCGTCCTGGTGACAACCACCTGCCCTGTCGCTCCTAGGCGGGCCTGGCTATTCAAGGTCCGGCTAGGAGCGACAGCCTCAGCGTCTCGGGCTAGTCTTGGGCTGCCTCTTCCTCGGCTGTTGAGTCCTGCGTCGACCCTTGTTCACGGCTGCGCCGACGCCGAGCCGGGGAAGCGGGTCGCGCGTGAGCGGGATGTCTAGGAGCGTCTTCCCACCTTGCTCTCGCCCTTTCCAGCATCAAGGGAACCTCCTGAGCCAGTTCGGATACACCTCGGTCGTCAAACGACTCGATATACGGGTCCGACGAGGGCTGCTGCACCCCGATAGTGGCCCTGCCTTCTCCGATGGACACGACGACCTTCAAGTCCTCTGGCGGACCGGCCTGTTGCTCGGCGACGTCCTACCCTTGCGGCCCCTTGTCGGTTTTGCTCTTGGCTTCTTGCCCGTCGGCCGGGTCGTCTGCCATATCGCCGAAGAGAGCCTCTTCGGCGTTCCGGGCATCTTCGCGGGATACTCCCGTTTCATTCTTATTAGGCATGACTTCTCTTCTCCTTGGTTCTTTCTCTGGCTACGTCCTGAGCTCGGGCCTTTAAACCTTATCCCCCCTCCAGGGCGTCAAATGGCCCTTCCCCGTCCTCGGAGTTCGACCCCATCACCCGCTCCACCGCCTCGGGGGTAGCGTAGGTTGGGGTGACGGTGCCCAGCTCCATGTCCAGATAGAGACCCATGAAAGGGCAGGTGCCCGCCACCATCCGCCGGACGATCTGTATTACCAGCGACGCCATCATCTGGTTGATGGTAGGGTCCTGGTCGGTGAGGTCCAGGGCCGCGGCGCAGTCCACGTCCGGAGGGGTGTCCGGTAGAGTGGTCAGCAGGTCCGGGCGCTGGAGCGTTGGGGCGGGCAGCAGGTAGCAGGTCTCGTCAACGAAAGCCGGTTCGTCCCAGGACAAGTGGTCGGCCACGTGTAGGGTAGGCCGCCGGCGAGTTACTCCGGTTACCCGGAGCACTTTTCCGTCGGCCCCCCTCCGAACCGGACGTGCGGCTTTCACCGCATCCGGCTCTCCAGTGGTTAGGTCTGCTTACGCGGGTTCCAACTGCCGCCGTGAACGGTCAGGTGACAGGGACGACAGACCACGAGGGTCTTGCGCCGTCGGGCTGCCATGACTTGTGCCCACGTTGGCTTTGACCGCTGGCCTTTCACGTTGAGGTCGCGGAGCGCGCGGACGTGGTGGACGTTGATGTCCTCCGTTGACCCGCATAGCTCGCATGTGTCCGCTAGGAGCCTCTGTATCAGCTCGTTGCATTCAAACCTGTTCCGTGTGGGCGTTTGGTCTACGAGGACGGCCTGCCGGTTCCGCTTCAGGGGTATGCCACCGAACCGTGCCACCAGTGGGCGTTTCCCATTGCCCCGCTGTACTACGACCTGGAGGCATGCCCTTTCCCCATGCTCTGTCTGTACGGTGCTCTTGTAGCGCCGGAACATTTTGCGAGCGGTGGATTTGTGCTTGCCTGCGAGGGTCTTAGCCAGCGACTTCCCCATGACCCATTGCAGTCTCCTGAATTGGGAGACGTTGTAGGCCGGAAGGTAGTACTGGACGACGCCCCGGAACTCCGCTTGATACCGGCTTACGATGGTGTAATCATCATCGGCCAGCAGTTCGTTGCGGTGTGTCGGTTTGCCGTTGCGCATGTGGGCTTGGCAGTGTTGCTCGATGACTTTGGCGGGAACTCGCAATCCGATGTTGCCATTGATGCCGCGTCGACCGAGATGGTCGTGCTTGTCGTTGGCCTGTTGGTTCACGAGTTCATAGCCGAGGAACCGTGCCGCCTGGCTGGTGGCATGGGTTATGAGAGTCTTGTCCTTCGATAGCTCCAGCTTGAGCGTGTCGCGCAGGAACGTCTCCAGGGACTCCTTTATCTGCCCGGCTTCGGCTTTTGGCCCGATGAAGCCCAGCACGAAGTCGTCCGCGTAGCGAACGTATCGCAGCCGCCGGTATTCAGGGTCGTAGGGGTCACCGTAAGGCAGTTGCTGCATCTCTTTGCGCAGCTGTGCCGCCAGCAGTTGGGGATTCCCCTTCTTCCTGTGATAAGCCAGACGGGTACTTAGCGCTCCCCGGGTGTGGTTACGCCTTCGCTTTGTGCCTCGGGTGTGGGCTGGTATGAGCACGTTCTCGACAAACTTGTCCAACCGGTCTAGGTAGATGTTGGAGAGGATGGGGCTGACCACGCCGCCTTGCGGGGTACCGCTCAACGTGTGGCCATACTTCCAGTCCTCCATGTAGCCTGCTTTCAGTAGGTACTTGAGCCGGTTGAGAAATCGGTTGTCGTGGAGCTTCTCGCCGAGTACCGACAGCATGACCTCGTGGTCAATGTTGTCAAAGCACCCTTTGATGTCGCCCTCGATGAACCAGCGGACACCGGTCCAGTTGTGTGCCACCTCGCTCAAGGCGGTGTGGCATCCCCGGTCGGGTCGGAAGCCGTGGGAGCGGTCGGAAAACTGCGGCTCATAGTAGGCTTCCAGAAGCATCCGGATGACCTCTTGCAGCAGTTTGTCCGTCCATGTTGGTAGGCCCAAGGCGCGGGTCTTGCCGTTAGGCTTGGGAATGTTGACCCGTCGCACCGGCGTCCACCGGAACCGCTCGTAGCGCAGGGCTTCGATGATGCGGTCGATCTTCGCCAGTGACATACCGTCCACGGTCTCTGCGGTGGTTCCCTTGGTCATCGCTCCCTGGTTTGAGTAGAGACGACCGTAGGCCCGCAGGTACAGGTTCCGGTTGTAAAGCAGCCGATAGATGTTCTCCAGCGGCAATCCTCGTTCTCCGCGTTCGCGTATGACGTTCAATACAGTTTCGGCGTTTTGCATTATGCATACCTCTCTGTTGTATTCCGTCGAAACCACCTGTCCTCCTTCGCCATGTGGACGGCTTTCCCGCCCTCGGACTACTACGAGGACTCCGTGACCATAGGGGTCTCCCCCCGTAGGCCATCCCGCGTTCCGTTGACTTTGGGGGTATGGTTCGGCTAGATTGATCTCACGATGAGAAGTAACATGAGGACTCTACTCATAGCCTTGGGTGTGGTGGTCGTGGTCATCCTTGCAGCAGTTTTGCTACTTTGGGTGTTTTATGACCTAACCTATGTATCCGGTGGCTGGTTCTCCTATAGCTCTCTCAGCGCGAGCCCTCGTGGTGTTCCCCTGTTCTCTGTTGTTGTGTTACAGTTTCTGAATGCGCTGTTCATCGGTGTGGTTGCGGTTGCAGTCCTCGTGTTCGCGTACTACCTATTCAAGGTGAGAACACCTCACGAGGGTGCGAGGCAGCGAGCCGAGAACAAGGTCAGGATGTCCGACCCCATTCTCCGGGATGACATCGTGATACTGGCGAGAACAAACTCCCAGTTGTTGGATGACGCTATAGCCCTATGATGCGCCCAGATTGAACTGGGACGCGACCCCGATGTCTAAAGTCGTGATTTAGTAGAAGCCGAACCCTGTCTCCTCCGTCTTTCGACATAGGACGTTCTAGCGCGACTTAGGTGCCCCGTTCGTTCCCTTGAATGACCACATCGGTCATCGCCCACCCATTGCATCGGTCTGCACTACATACCGATGCAATGGGTGGCGTCGGGTTGCAAGCGTTCTACCGGCGGGTGCCGAGTACACCTTCTGGGAACTGGGGTTCAGGCAATCAAGCCTTCACCATATCGCGCGGGTCTTGCGGAACCGGCATTACAACGCTTTCAGGCCGTAGCCGCTTTACCGACATGCTATTGTCCCCCTTGGCTTTCGCCTCCAGGTAGGTCGGTTGACCCAGAAACTTCCTTCGAGTTTCTCCTGATTCAATCAGGTATCCTATGCCGCGTGACGCGGCGCACTGCCGACGAGCACCTGTCCCCAGTTGGTGTCGTTGCCTGCGTCGATGAGCCACTGATGCCGCCCGCCCGGCAGCCACTCTGCCATGGCCCTGCGTGCGGCGGCGTTGTCGGCGCAGCCGATGAACAGTCCGTGGCCATAGGCCGGAAGGCCGGGCCAACTGTGCCCATGGGAGTCAGAGTCGCCCTCCCGAAAGGGATAGACCGAGTAGCCGATGGGACGCCCGTAAGTACTGGCCAACCTGTCGGCCAGGGCCTGGCTCTTGAACTTCCCCACATCTGCTGCGTAGAAGTTCTGCCGAAGTAGGTTGTGGGGCTCCACCCGGTCGTGGTCGACCAGGACAATGGTGGCATCCCTTCCTTGGAAGAGTCGGCAGAGGCCCTCGGCCACGAAGCCGCCGGTCCCGCCGCAGCCGACCACAGTGATCCAGGGTTTGTCCAGCAGGAACGCGTTGTCCAGGTAGTAGGGCATGGTTACCTCCTTGTTGTAGTTCAGTCCTTTGTGTGTGTTGATACAGGCTCTTCATCCATCAGCTGGACGCCGGGGTCTGGGCCGTCGAACACCTGGGGCCACTGCACCGGGGCGAAGTGGCCGTAGACCCCCACCCGGAGACTCAGCTCCGGTTTAGGGTCTCCCGTTCTCCAGACGACCCCGTAGATTCGGAAGCCCTGCTCGTCCCGGTCGTCGGTGCCTGAGAAGAAGGCGCGTCCATTCCCGTGGGAGTGGAACTCCGCCACCACACCGGCAGGGGGCTCGTACGTGAGGGAAGCGGTGGTCCCGGCCTGCTCTGGCACCACTACCCGGTAGGCGTCCCCGTCCCAGCGCACCGCGAAGAACCGCTCGGTGTCGGGGGTTTCCTGGAACCAGCGCAGCCCCAGCTCGAACAAGTACGCAGGGATGGGGCCGTGGGCCAGTTGTAACTTCTCAGTGACCGGCGCCAGCCCTCGTATCGAACCGGGTGCGGCCAGCACTCGCGCCACCATGTGGGCGCTCTGAGACTGGACGTCGATGCCGCCCGAGCCCAGCACGTAGTATTGAGTAGGGACGGCGCCGCCAATGGCCGGATTGCTCCGGCTGGTCTGCGCGATCCTTCTCACCGAACCGGGCTTGCCACTTTCATGGCACCCGGCTCTCCATTAGACGGTTTGTTGTTGGCTTGGTCGATGTACGGCCTGATGGCACGTCCGGCAGAGCGTGACCAGATTACTGAGTGCGTGCGACTTCATGCCTTTGGTGTGGTGGACAGCCAAACCTGTCCGTGCGCCACACTGTTGACACTTCATGCCGTCACGCACCTTTGCTCTGAGTCTCCGTTCGACGATTTCGAGGGGTTCGCCGCGATTGCAGCTGCTGGCCCCAATAATTGCCGCGTAGATGCGCTCGTCCGGGCCGGTTGCTCCCTGTGGATGGTCACTTGCTGCCGTGGCGTGGCCGGACAGGTAGGGGTGCGGAAAACCCGCCGTGCCCTTCTGCCGGTAGCGTTGGCGGTCAAGTTCCTGTCGGGTGGGGAGCCATTGGTACGCTTCCAGCGTGTTACCGCCTTCGCGCACCGCAGCATGCCAGCGGATTCTGCCATGGAGCCTCTTGGATTTGCTTCGGATGAGCTGCCCCTTGTGACTTCCCTTGTGCTTTTTCCGCAACCACTAGAGGTAGCGGAACCATGCGAAGGTTGTGATCTCGCCGATGTCCCGCACGAAGCTGGTGTACCGGTAGTATTCGGCCCACCCTCGCACGATAGCGTTCAGGGTCGTCAGTCGGTTGTACTCGTCCATCCACGTCGAGGTTCTGGAAGTCAGGTCTTTGAGCTTTCGTTTCACTCGCTCCTTAGCCTTGGCCATCGGTCGGAGATGCACCGCCCACTTGTCGTTGACCCGCTTGCGCTGGATGTGGAAACCCAGGAAGTCGAAGCCATCGTTGACGTGGGTGATGACCGTCTTTTCTTCCGATAGCGTGAGGTGGAGTTCGTTCTCCAGAAAGCGTTGTATGGCCTGTTTGGTCGCCTTGACCTCGGCTTGGGACGCGTTGCTGACGACCACGAAGTCGTCTGCGTAGCGCACCATCTTGTAGTTGCCGAAGCCCGCCTGCCTTCGCCTTTCGCGGGCTTTTGGGTAGAGGTCCCACTGTGCCGCCGCCCACTGGTCGAACTCGTTGAGGTAGACGTTGGCTAGCAGCGGGGAGATAACCCCTCCCTGTGGCACCCCGGAGTCGGTGTGGGAGAAGAGGCCCCCTTCCATCACGCCCGATTTCAGGAACTTCCAGATCAAGTCCAACACAGGCATATCCTTTAGCCTTCTCCGCAGCAGCTTCATGAGCGTCCGGTGATGGACGGTATCGAAGTAGCTCTGGAGGTCGCCTTCGATCACGTAGTAGTGTTTGGCACGGCTGTTGAACAGGGGCATGATGAGGTCGGACGTAAATAGTGGACACCAAACCTTTCATGCTGCTGGTAGTCCGGCATAGAATCTCTGCTCATACGCCGCGGGTGACAGGAACCCCAGCCTGGCCTGGCGGCGCTGGCGGTTATAGAAGAGCTCGATATATTCCGTGATCTCTCGAGCTGCCTCCTGCCTGCTTCTGTAATGACGGTGGTGGGCACAAGTGTACCGTACTGCGAGCTTTCGAGTTGGTCGTGGCGCTATGAGTAACGGCCGCGGGATGTTCCTCAAGTGTCAGATGCCTGGGCGGAGCTTGGCGTGGACATAGACGGGGTGGCTGCTGCGGCTTCATAAGACTTCTTCCCAGTCCTATCTCCGGCTACGTAGCACCACAATTATGAGAACGACTCCGGCGACTACCCCAATCACTGTTGCCGCGACGATAACCCACCAGGGAAATCCTTCGTCTCAGCCGTCCGCCTCGGACGGCGGACAAGCGGATCCGCTGTGGGTGTGGGTGAGGGCGCCGGGGTGTCCGTCGCCGTGGTCGTCGGTGTCGCCACCGGTTCGGGAAGTCCCGGACCGGGTGGTTCAAGACGGCCGATTCACCTATGACGAGCAAAGCCTGCTTGCCGGAACCAGGCGTGCCCGGCCTTCGGAGTCTGTACGAGAGCCCGCCCGGCCGCAGTCTGGCGATAGGGCCCCATGACGGAGTGCTACGCCGCCACCGCGCCTGGAGGACCACGTTAGCGGCTGAGAAAGCAGCTGGTCCCAAGTCAGCGTAAGACGCTGTGACCCGCAGATACTTGTCCGCGTCCAGGTCAACGGGCGTATAGGTGGAGGAAGACGCGCCGGCCGTATCTTGCCAGTTGGTCGTGGCGCTATGAGTAACGGCCGCGGGATGTTCCTCAAGTGTCAGTCTGGACCGGGTGGCTGCTAAGACTTCTTCCCAGTCCTATCTCCGGCTACGTAGCACCACAATTATGAGAACGACTCCGGCGACTATCCCAATCACTACCGCGACGATAACCCACCAGGGAAATCCTTCGTCTCCGCCGTCCGTCGGTGTCGCCACCGGTTCGGGAAGTCCCTGGACCGGGTTGTTCAAGACGGCCTGTGCCTGCTTGCCGGAACCCTCGCCGTCAGCGTAAGACGCTGTGACCCGCAGATACTTGTCCGCGTCCAGGTCAACGGGCGTATAGGTGGAGGAAGACGCGCCGGCCGTATCTTGCCAGTTCGCGCGGTCTGAGGACGCGGCCCACTGCCAGGAGATGTCAGACAGCGAGCCGTCGGGATCGCTCAGGGAGGCGGTAAGGGCGGTCCCGGACTTCGGTTGTTCCGGGGACACCGACACCGTCCCGGCTTCATCCACGTTGCTAACGTCGATGCTCACTTCAATGAGGTCGTCGATGGTGGAGTCGTCGTCGCCGTAGGCGCCCCTGCCATCGTGGACGGAGACGACGACCGTGTACCTCGTAGGCCCGGACTCGTAGTCGAGCAGGGTCCCGGAGCCGACGGTGATCTGACCGGTGGAGCCGTCTAGGACGAAGGAAGACGCGTCGATCCCCGACAGGGAGTAGGTCAGGACATCGCCGTCCGGATCCGTCGCGGTGATAGCGTCTCCCACCAGACTGCCCGGCGGCGTGTTCTCGTCGACGGTGAACGTGACGTCGCCTTCGAAGGACGGACCTCTTTGGGCGGTCTGCTGTTCCATGACCGCGTGTGCGGACTTGCCCGGGCCGTGTCCGTCCGTATAGGAGGCCACTGCCTGGAGGTAGATGCCCACATCGTCTGCGACCGGGGTGTAGGAGTCCGAGTTGGCCCCGGAGATGTCGCTCCAATTGGAACCATCTGAGGACCTGGCCCACTGCCAGGAGATGTCGGACAGCGAGCCGTCGGGATCGCTCAGGGAGACGGTCAACGCGGTCCCGACCTCCGGTTGTTCCAGGGACACCGACACCGTCCCGGCTTCATCCACGTTGCTGACGTCGATGCTCACTTCAATGAGGTCGTCGATGGTGGAGTCGTCGTCGCCGTAGGCGCCCCTGCCATCGTGGACGGAGACGACGACCGTGTACCTCGTAGGCCCGGACTCGTAGTCGAGCAGGGTCCCGGAGCCGACGGTGATCTGACCGGTGGAGCCGTCTAGGACGAAGGAAGACGCGTCGATCCCCGACAGGGAGTAGGTCAGGACATCGCCGTCCGGATCCGTCGCGGTGATAGCGTCTCCCACCAGACTGCCCGGCGGCGTGTTCTCGTCGACGGTGAACGTGACGTCGCCTTCGAAGGACGGACCTCTTTGGGCGGTCTGCTGTTCCATGACCGCGTGTGCGGACTTGCCCGGGCCGTGTCCGTCCGTATAGGAGGCCACTGCCTGGAGGTAGATGCCCACATCGTCTGCGACCGGGGTGTAGGAGTCCGAGTTGGCCCCGGAGATGTCGCTCCAATTGGAACCATCTGAGGACGCGGCCCACTGCCAGGAGATGTCGGACAGCGAGCCGTCGGGATCGCTCAGGGAGACGGTCAACGCGGTCCCGACCTCTGGTTTTTCCAAGGACACCGACACCGTCCCGGCTTCATCCACGTTGCTGACGTCGATGCTCACTTCAATGAGGTCGTCGATGGTGGAGTCGTCGTCGCCGTAGGCGCCCCTGCCATCGTGGACGGAGACGACGACCGTGTACCTCGTAGGCCCGGACTCGTAGTCGAGCAGGGTCCCGGAGCCGACGGTGATCTGACCGGTGGAGCCGTCTAGGACGAAGGAAGACGCGTCGATCCCCGACAGGGAGTAGGTCAGGACATCGCCGTCCGGATCCGTCGCGGTGATAGCGTCTCCCACCAGACTGCCCGGCGGCGTGTTCTCGTCGACGGTGAACGTGACGCTGTAGCCGCCAATGAAGTAGGGGGTACGGTTGGGCGCTCGAGGAGTGGCGTTCAACGAGGGCGCTCGAGGAGTGGCGTTCAACGAGGGCGGCCAATCGCCTGCGCCATACACGTTCACCGCGCGGATTTGGAACCTATACGTTAGGTGGTTGATCAGGTCTCTCACGGTGTGGGATGTCGTCGTCGCGCTGCTTCCGCGGATTGGGATCGCCGGGCCGAAGTTGCCGTCACCGCTGGCCTGACGGTACTCGTACCGGGTTATGCCGGAGTCGTCTGGGTCGTCCCAAGCGAGCCGGACGCTGGCGTTTTGCGCGGTTGCGGTGAAGTTGGTCGGCGCATCTGGCGCCGGCATGGGCGTGGCCCGAGCGATGTTCGAGGGCAGGCCTTCTCCATAGAAATCCACGGCGCGGACCTGGAAGGCGTATTCCACACCGTTGGTCAGGCCTTCCACGGTGGCGGGCGTGGTTTCTGCTCCGCTTGCTAAAAAGGCCCACTGTGGGATGTCCGACACGTAGACCGAACCGAAGTCATCGTTGCCCTCGGGCGCCCCGACCACGATGCTCTGGCCGTCCAGGGCGACGGAGTTTCCGAACTCGTCGCCCCTTTCTTCTTCGTTGGTGGGTAAGGTGAGCTTGCCCGACTCCGTTCTGTAGTCTTTGTTCGGATCGTTGGCCCAGACTGCGCCGGCCGGCTTGGTGAAGAGGTAAGCCGCACCGGAACGAAGATCTTCGTCGCATTCGTCGCATTCGTTGATGTTGGCGGTGTACGCCCCGACCACGATGGAGCCGCCCCGCACCGCAACGGAGTTTCCGAAATGATCTCCCAGTTCGCGGTCGGAAGCGGCGAGCTTGGCCGTCTCAGTGTTGTCGGCCCAGCCGCCGTCGCCGGTGGGCTCGGTAAAGACGTAAGCTGAACCCCTTTCTCCGTCGCCTTGTTGGGCCCCGACCACGATGGTTTCACCGTCCACCGCAACGGAGTTCCCGAACCCATCGCCTGCGTGGCCATTGAAAGCGGTGAGCTTGGCCGTCTCTACCCTGTGGGTTTCCCCTGATTCCGGATCGTTGCCCCACACACGGGTCATCGAATTCCTGGTGAAGACATAGGCCACACCCGTATTGTCGTTGTATCCCGGCGCCCCAATCACGATGGTTTCACCGTCCACCGCAACGGAGTGACCGAAATAGTTGAATGTGCCGCCGTCGGATGCGGTGAGCTTGGCCGTCTCTACCCTGTGGGTTTCCCCTGGTTCCGGATCGTTGCCCCACACACGGGTCATCGAATTCCTGGTGAAGACATAGGCCGCGCCCGCCTTTCCGTTGTGCCAGCGTGCCCCGACCACGATGGTTTCACCGTCCACCGCAACGGAGTACCCGAACCAGTCATTCTCCGCGCCGTCGTCGGCAATGAGCTTGACTGGCTCGCTCCACACACCGGTAAGCGGGTCCCTGATGAAAACATAGGCCGCACCAGCATCGGCGTTATCGTTGGTGTCGTGCTGGTACGCGCCGATTACGGCGACGTTGCTCTCCACTGCTACGGAGTACCCGAACCAGTCGTTCTCCGCGCCATCGGAGCCGGCAGTGAGCTCGATTGGGCCGCTCCACACACCGTCAACCTCGGTGAAGACGTAGGCCGCACCGGCGTTGGATTTGCTGCCTACGTTGTGCTTGGGCGCACCAACCACGGCGGTGCCACCAACCACGACGGCGGCATCGTCCACTGCTACCGATGCCCCGAACGCTCCGTTCCTCTCGCCGTCGGAGCCGGCGGTGAACTTGGTCTGCTCGGGAGGCCGCAGCACCTGGTATCCGGTTAGGGACGAATCGCGCGGGTCATCCCAACTGAGTGTTACCTGGGAATCTCCTGGCTGAGCGGACAGACCATCGGTCTTGCCCGGTTTCGCACTCTTGGGCGTGGCCGCGACGGTTTCGTTAGACGGACGATTGGCGGCGGCGTTCACCGAACGCACCCGGAAGGCGTACTCTTGGTCGTTGGTCAGATTGAGCACCCGGTAGAAGTAATCCTCGCCGTTGTCGGTCAATTCTGTTGAGACGAAGTCCGTCCACTCCGCGTCTGAGATGTCCATCGCGTAGGCAAAACCGGGATCAATTTCGTCCTGAGGCGCGCCTGCCAGGAGGGTACCGTCGTCTACTGCGACGGAGTATCCGAGCCGGTCATTCAGGTCGGGACCGGGGCCGGCGAGATTGAGCGTCTGGCTCCACGCCCCTAACTTCCGGGCAAACACGTAAGTCGAACCGGTGTCACGAGCGGCGTTGTCGCGGTCGTCCAGGTACGCCCCGACGACGGCGGTATTGCCGTCCACCGCAACGGAGTTCCCGAACCCATCGTCTGCGTGGCCATTGGAAGCGGTGAGCTTGAGCGGCTGGCCCCACTTGCCGGAGTTCGAATCCCTCGTGAAGACGTAGGCCGCACCAGCATTGGCGTTGGCACCGACGTCGTGCAGGTGCGCTCCAACCACGACGGCATCAACGTCGATGGCCACCGAGACCCCGAATTCGTCGTTCGCCGCGCCGTCGGGGGCAGTGAATTTGGCCCCCTCAGTGTTGTCGGTCCAGCCGCCGGTGGCAGGCTTGGTGAAGACGTACGCCGCACCGGGCCCCACCTCGACGTTTGCACCGCTCTCCTCGTACTGGGGCTGGTGCGCCCCAACCACCACGGTATCATCGTCCAGCGACACGGAAATCCCGAACTTGTCGTTCGCCACGCCATCGGAAGCAGTGAGCTTGGCGGTCTCGGTGGCGTTGGCCCAGCCGCTGTTCCCGGGCTTGGTGAAGACGAAGGCGGCGCCGGAATCAGCGTCGTCGTCATTGGCGTTGTCTAGGTGCGCTCCTACGACCACGGTTTCGCCGTGCACTGCCACGGAGATTCCGAACTCGTCGTTCTCCGCGGCGCCGGAAGCCGTTAGCTTGGCCTTCTGGCCCCATATACCGGAGACCCTGGTGAAGACGTAGGCCGCGCCTTCGTCGTTGTCGTTTTCATCGGCGTCGTTTTGGTGTGCGCCCACGACGATGGTCTCGCCGTCGATAGCGACAGAGATTCCGAATTCATCGTTCGCCGCTGGGACGGAGGCGGTGAGCTTGGCTGCTTGGCTCCACACGCCGTCGTCGTCGTCGTCGGCCTCGGTGAAGACGAAGACGTAGGCCGCGCCGGCGTTGCTGTTGCTCCCCGGGGCCCCAACCACCGCGGTGTTGCCATCTATCGCTACCGAATACCCGAACTCGTCGTCGTCAGCACCGTCGTCGGCGGTCAGCTTGCTCTGGGGAAGGTGCAATAGCTGGTGCTTGTCTATCGGCCGATCCGTGGTTTCGACCGTCACATTCCAGTGGAACGTCGCCTGGGTGTCGCCGCTGGTAGTGCCGAGCCCGGTGGGCATATTTGGCACATCGATGATCGTCACGTCGCGGAAGGAGGAAGAGAAGCCCGAGAGCATGCCGCTGTTGACGGCCCGGACGGCAAACGTATACATCGTGTCCACCATCAGACCGGAGACGATGTGCGAGACCGTGCCGGAATCGCTCCCGGATATGTCGCTCCAATTGGAACCGCCGTCAGCCGTGTACTGATAGCCGGTGACGGTCAGGCGCGCCCCGGCCGTATTCCACGTTAACTCCACCTGGCCGACCCCGGTCTGCTCGGCATTGAAGTTTGTCGGCCGAGCGGGGCGGGAGCCGGACGCTGAAGGGGTCGCGTCCTCCTCGTTGGTCGTGTCGCTTCCGATGGTCACGTTCACGGCCCGGACCCGGAAGGTGTATGTGGTGCCGTTGGTCAGACCGGTCACAATGTGGGACCTGGTCACCCATGTGCTTCCGATGATGTCGGTCCAATCGTCGCCGAAGTCGCCTCCGGTCTTTTGCTGGTATTGGAACCCCGTAGTCGACGTTTGACTCCCCGAGTAACGCCAACTCAGCTGCACCTGCTCGTCGCCAGCAACGGCAGTGAGCGCGGTGGGTCTGTCCGCCGGCGCTGCAGCTATTGTTACCGACCAAGGGTCGGAAGAAACGCCTTCTCCGGCGCTGTTGATGGCGCGGGCCGCGAAGGTGTACGTGGTGTCCACCACGAGATCGGAGACGGTGTAGGAGGCGGTGGTGGAATGGCTCCCAGTGGCGTCTTTCCAAATTTCGTTTTCGCCGGCGTTGTCCGTGTACTCAAACGTGACGATGGTCAGCGGATCGGTGCTCGGCTCCCACTCCAAACGCACCTCGCGTGCGCCAACCTGCACGGCGGAGAAGTTCCTGGGTTTCGCGGGAGCCGAGGCCGCGCTCGCCGGTTCCGCGGACACCTGATTAGACGGGCCGCTTGCGCCGCCGTCGTTCACCGCGCGGACCGCGAAAGTATGCTCCGCGTCGTTGGTCAGGCCGGTCGCAAAGTGGGACCTGGTCTCTCCCGTGCTTCCGTCGATGTCGGCCCACACCCGGATGTCATAAAGGTAGGCGGCTCCCGCGTCGTTGCTACTGTGCCAGTCCGCCCCCACCAGAATCGTGTCCTCGTCTATCGCTACGGACCATCCGAATTTGTCGTCGTCACTGTCGCCAGGTCCAGGAAGCTTGGCAGCCTCAGAACTGTCTACCCACTCTGCCTTGGGCTTGGTGAACACGTAGGACGAACCCTCTATATCGGTGCCTCCTCCGATATTGTCCTTATGCGCGCCAACCACTACGGTGTCGCCGTCCACCGAGACCGAACGCCCGAACTCGTCGTTCGCTGCTCTGTCGGAGGCGGTGAGCTGGGCCGTCTCGGTCCCTGGGCTGTTGGCCCAACCGGTATAGGGCTTGGTGAACACGTAGGCCGAACCCGTATCGCCGTCGTCCCCGTAGGCCCCGACCACGAGGGTGCCACCGTCGATTGCTACTGAACGCCCGAATCTGTCCCCTCCGTCGCTTCCACTGCCGAAGTAGGCGGTGAGCTTGGCCACCTCAGTACCTGAGCTGTTCGCCCAGCCGGTGGCGGGCTTGATGAACACGAAAGCCGAACCCGTACCACTATCGTCTCCGCTCGCCCCAACCACGATCGTGTCACCGTCGATTGCTACCGACCTGCCGAAATTGTCGGAACCGCTACTCCCGCTGAGCTTGAGGGTCTCCGTTGTGTGGTCGAATTCAGCATCTGCATCGTCCGAATCCGTATCGTTGGCCCAGCTGCCGGAGGGCTCGTCAAAGACGTAGGCCGACCCGGAACTGGCGCCATTGTCGTCGTCCAGGTACGCCCCGACCACAATGGTGTTACCGACCACCGCTACCGAATTCCCGAACTCGTCGGCCGCCGCGCCGTCGGAGGCTAGGAACCTGGCCGTTTCCGTGGCGTGGTCTTCACCTACATCGTTGGCCCAGCCGCCGGAGGGCTCGCTGAATACGTATACCGCACCTTTACTGCTTGAGTGGTCGGGAGCGCCAACCACTATCGTGTCGCCATTCGAAGTGTCTTCATGCACCGCCACAGATAATCCGAATCTATACTGTGTACCCGGATCGCTGGCTCTGAGCCTGGCCACCGGGCTCGGGCTCCATTTACCGGTCCCTTGGTCCCTGGTGAACACGAAGGCCGCGCCGGAATTATCGGGGCTGTCCTCCCCGGGCATGCCGACAACGGCGGTGTCGCCGTCTATCGCTACGGCATACCCAAACTCATCGTTCGCCGTCCGGGTGTCGGCGGTCAGCGTGGGGTGCTCGGCATGCTGCCATAGCTGGTAATTGATGATAGGCGGCGAGCCCCCGGCGGGATCGTCCCAGCTCAGCTCCACCTGGCTGTCGCCGGCCACAGCGGACAGCACAGTCGGCACCGCTGGCTTCGGCTTTAACGGCATGGCCCTGAGGGGGTCCGAGGGCGGGCCGGCGCCGGCCCCTTCCACCTTGTCTACCGCGCGGACCTGAAGGCTGTACTCGACCCGGTTGGTCAGACCGGTGACGGTGTGGGACGTGGTCGTCGCGTCGCTATTGGCAATGTCGGCCCACTGCGGGACCGTCCACAGGTAGACGGCGCCTGAATCGGGGCCGCTGATGCTGGACTGGTAGGCCCCAGCCAGGACGGTGCCGCCGGCCACCGCAACGGAATACCCTAACCAGTCGCCCTTTCCGCGGGAGGGGCCGGTGAGCTTCGTCTTCTGGCTCCACCCGTTGGAATCCTGGGTGAAGACGTAGGCCGAACCGGCACTGCCGATGGTGTTGCCGTCGTCGTCAGTGTGGTCGTCTAGGTATGCCCCAACCACGATGGTGTCCTCGTCATCGTCCACGGCCACGGAAATGCCGAACTCGTCTCCTCTCGTAGCGTCGGAGGCGATGAGCTTCGGGGTCTCAGTGCCGTCGGCCCAAGGACCGCCGGCAGGCTTGATAAAGACGTAGGCCGCACCGGCGTTAGCCTTCTCAGTGCCGCCGCCGACGTCGTACTTGTGCGCACCAACCACGACGGTTTCGCCGTGCACAGCCACGGAGATTCCGAACTCGTCGTTGGCCGCACCGTTATCGGCGGTGAGCTTGGCGGTCTCGGTGGCGTCGGCCCAGCCACCGCTCTCGGGCATGGTGAAGACGTAACCCGCACCTTCGTTGTTGTCTTGGTCATCGGCGTCGTTTTGGTGCGCTCCTACGACCACTGTTTCGCCGTGCACAGCCACGGAGATTCCGAACTCGTCGTTGGCCGCGGCGTCGGAAGCAGTGAGCTTGGCGGTCTCGGTGGCGTCGGCCCAGCCGCCGCTCTCGGGCTTGGTGAAGACGTAGGCGGCGCCTTTGTTGCTGTCGTTTTGGTGCGCTCCCACGACGATGGTGTCGCCGTCGACCGCCACGGCAATGCCGAACTCGTCGTTCGCGGCGGCGTCGGAAGCGGTGAGCTTGGCCTTCTGTTCCCAATTACTGTTACTCGAATTCCAGGTGAAGACGTAGGCGGCGCCTTTGTTGCTGTCGTTTTGGTGCGCTCCCACGACGATGGTGTCGCCGTCGACCGCCACGGCAATGCCGAACTCGTCGTTCGCGGCGGCGTCGGAAGCGGTGAGCTTGGCCGACCAGCTCCACGGAGCGGCAGACGAGCTCCTGGTGAAGACGTGGGCCGAACCGGAATTGTCGTTGGTGGCGTCGTCGTCCTGGTAGGCCCCGACAACGGCGGTGTCGCCGTCTGCCGCCACGGAGATTCCGAACCCGTCGCCCCGAACCACCGGGTCGTCGGTGGACGCGGTAGTCAGCTTGCCGCCCTGAATAATCTGGAGCAGTTGGTACTTGTCTATGGTCGAATCTTCGGGGTCAACCCAACTCAGGTCCACCACGGCATCGCCCGCATCCGCGGCGAAATCCGTGGGCCGGTTCGGTATCGCAAACGTGGGCGTACCACCGGCGCGGGCCGAGGCCGAACCCCCGCCTGCGGCGTTCACGCCCCGCACCTGAAAGGTGTGCTCCACGTTGTTGGTCAGACCGGTGACGATGTGAGAGGTGGTCGTCGCGCCGCTACCCGGTATGTCGGCCCACTCCGAAATGCTCATCAAATAGGCCGCACCTGCGTTCGCCCCACCGGTGCCCTCGCCGACGTTGTGCTTGTACGCTCCAACCACCACGGTGTCGCCGTCCACCGCCACGGAAATCCCGAATTCGTCGTCCGCGGCGCCATCGGAGGCGGTGAGCTTGGCCTTCTGGCTCCATACGCCGGAGACCTTGGTGAATACGTAGGCCGAACCGTTGCTGGTGTCGTCCTGGCGTGCCCCGATCACGGCGGTGTCGCCCTCCACGGCCACGGAGATTCCAAACTCGTCGTTCGCCGCGCCATCATCGGCAGTGAGCTTGGCTACATGCTTCCACACGCCGGAGACCTCGGTGAATAGGTAAGCCGCACCGCTGCTGGTGTCGTTCTGACGCGCCCCAACCACCACCGTGTCGCCGTTTACCGCGACGGAGATTCCGAACTCGTCGTTCGCCGCGCCGTCCACGGCGATGAGCTTGGCCTTCTGGCTCCACACGCCGGAGACCTTGGTAAAGACGTAGGCCGAACCGGCATTGCCGATGGTGTTACCGTCGTCGGTGTGGTCGTCGTGGTACGCCCCGATCACGGCGGTGTCGCCGTCTAACGCGACGGAGATTCCGAACTCGTCGTTCGCCGCGGCGTCCGAGGCGATGAACTTGGCCGTCTCGTTGCTGTCGGCCCAGCCGGTGAAAGGCTTGGTTAAGACGTAGGCTGCGCCTTTGCCGCTGTCGTATTGGTGAGCTCCTACCAGGACGGTGTTGCCGTCGACAGCGACGGAGATTCCGAACTCGTCGTTCGCTGCGGCGCCGAAGGCAGTGAGCTTGGCCGTCTGAGTCATGTCGGCCCAGCCGTTTGCAGGCTTGGTGAAGACATAGGCCGCCCCTTCGTCGTCATCGGTGTCGCCGTCACCGTCAGTGTGGTCGTCCAGGTGCGCCCCCACCACGACGGTGTCGCCGTCCACAGCGACCGAATACCCGAACTCGTCGGATGTGTCCCCGTCGGAAGCGGTGAGCTTGGCTAGCTGGCGCCACACGCCGGAGACCTTGGTAAAGACGTAGGCCGAACCGGCATTGTCGCCGTTGGTGGTGTCGTCCAGGTACGCCCCGATCACCGCGGTATCGCCGTCCACCGCCACGGAGATTCCGAATTCGTCGCCCCGGAGGCCGTCGGAGGCGGTCAGCTTGCTCGGGTCGAGCTGTAACAGTTGGTACTTGGCTATGGGGGGCGAGCCGGCGACGGGGTCGCTCCAATTCAGCTTCACCTGCTCGTCGCCCGCGACGGTGGCTAACCCGCCGGCCGCCGCCGGCTGGGCGACCAGAGTTAAGGACTTGGAGCCGGACGCCGTTAAGGCGGCGCTGTTGCTGTCCTTGTTGAAGGCGGTGTTGACGGCGCGGACGGCGAAGGCGTACTGGGTGGGTGGGGACCCGACGGTCAGGTCATTGATGGCGTGGGAGACGGTGCTGGAATCGCTATCCGTGATGGGGTTCCAACTGGGGCCGCCGCCGGCGTCAACGTTGTACTCGTAACCAGTGACGCTCAGCGGCTCGAGGTGCGCGTTCCACGTCAACTCCACCTGGCCGACGCCGGTCTGAGTGGCGGAAAAGTTTACGGGTGCGGCGGGGGCCGCAGTCGCCGCCACCGGCGTCGCGGACTCCTCGTCGGTCGGATCGCTCGCTCCCGCCGCGTTCACCGCGCGGACCCGGAAGGTGTGCTCGGCCTTGTTGCGCAGACCCTTGGCTATGTGAGAGATCGTCCCCGCTCCACTGCCGGCGATGTCGGCCCACTCACCGGTGCCGAATACGTAGGCCGAACCCTTATCGCTATCGTCCCCGACTGCCCCAACCAACACGGTGTCACCGTCGACCGCCACGGAGTTACCGAACCGGTCGTCCCCACTGCGATCGTAGGCCGTGCGCTTGTCCGTACCTGCTGTATCGGTCCAGCCGGTGGCGGGCTTGGTGAATACGTAGGCCGAACCCTTATCGCTATCGTCCCCGTCCGCTCCAACCACGACGGTGTTGCCGTCCACCGCGACGGAGTAGCCGAACTGGTCGTTCTCGGCGTGGTCGGAAGCGGTGAGCTTGGCCGCAGTGCTGGTGCTGGTCCAACCGCTGGCTGGCTTGCTGAACACGTAGGCCGAACCGGAGTTCATGGGACCGTCGTTGTAGGGCGCCCCAACTACGATGGTTTCACCCTCCACCGCAACAGACCGCCCGAAGTAGTCGTCATTGGCGCGGGCGGAGGCGGTCAGCCTGGCAGTTGCGTTGCTTGCACTCTTGTCATCCCAGTCGTCCCACACTCCGGTGACCGCAGACTTGGTGAATACGTAAGCCTCACCCTTCGCGTCGTCCCCATCGTTCGACCCGACCACGATCGTATCACCATGCACCGCTACGGAACGGCCGAACCGGTCGCCATTCCCGTCGCCCCTCAGCGTGGCGGTCTGTACTCTGTAGTCCCCTGAGACCGGAGCGTTGCCCCAATCGTTGGCCGACTTGGTGAAGATGTAGGCCGAGCCCCTCGCTCCGGTGTCTTCCTCGGGCGCCCCGACCACGATCGTGTCTTCGTGCACGGCCACCGAAGTTCCGAACTCGTCGTTGGCCGCAGCGTCGGAGGCGGTGAGCCTGGCCGTCTGAGTCATGTCGGCCCAGCCGTTGGCGGGCTTGGTAAAGACGTACGCCGCACCAGCACCGGCGGCGGCGGTGTGGTCCTCCTCGTACGCGCCAACCACGATGGTGTCGCCGTGCACGGCGACCGCACGCCCGAAGCCGGCATCCACCTTGGGAGCGCTGGCGGTGAGCTTGCCCGCCTGGGTCCAGCCGCCGGCAACCCTGGTGAATACGTAGGCCGAACCGGATAGATTCTCGGTATCGTCGTCCCCGAGGGCCCCAATCACCAGGGTGTCACCGTCCACGGCGACTGACGACCCTAGCTCGTCTCCGCCGCTGCGGTCGTCAGAGATCAGCCTCTTAGCGAACTGCAAGATCTGGTACTTGGTTATGGGCGGCGAGCCGTCGCCGGGGGAGTTCCAGTTCAGCCTGACCTGGGTGTCTCCGATGTCGCTATCGTTGATGGCGAGCCCGGTCAGGGCCGCCGGTTTGGCGACGACAGTCAGGGATTGGGCTCCGGAGGAGGCGCCAACGAAAGAGCCGTTGACGGCGCGGACGGCGAAGTTGTAGCTCCCAGTGTTCAGATTGTTGAGGGTGTGGGAGACGGTGCTGTGATCGCTCCCGGAGATGGTGGTCCAAGTGGACCCGTTGTTCTGGGTGAACTCATAACCGGTCACGGTCAGGGGGGTGGAACTCGGGTCCCAGGTCAACTCCACTTGGCGGACGCCTGTCTGTCTGGCGGCAAAGCCTTCAGGTTTGACCGGGGCCGAAGACGCCGGTCCCGGAGTCGCAGACTGCTCGCCGGACTCTACACTTTCTCCCGCGGCGTTCACGGCCCGGACCCGGAAGGTGTAGAATGTGTCGTTGCTCAGGCCGGTCACGATATGGAAGGTGGTCCCGGACCTGCTCCCGGGGATGAAGGTCCAATTCTCGCCGAAGGCGCCGGTGCCCTCCTTCTGCTGGTACTCGTACCTGGATATGGTGAAATCCGCCGGGCTTCTCCAGCCAAGCCACACCTGTTCGTCGCCCGCGACGGCGCTGAATGAGTCGGGCGCCGCCGGTTTGGCGACAATAGTCACGGACCGGGAGTCGGACGCGGTTAAACTGTCGCTGTTCTTGTCTTTGTTGAAGGTGCTGTTGGTCGCGCTGACGGCGAAGGTGTATTCGGTCCCCGCAGTCAGGCTGGTGACCGTGTGGTAGACGGTGCTGGAATCGCTGCCTGGGATGGTGGTCCAGCTGGGGCCGCCGCCAGCGTCCTGGCGGTACGCATAACCAGTGACGCTCAGCGGGTAGCGGTGCGCGTCCCACGTCAACTCCACCTCACCGTCGCCAGTCTGCGCGGCGGAAAAGTTTAAGAGTTTGACCGGAGCGTAGGAAGCTGCCTTCGGGGTTCCTGCCACAGAGTCGGACGGATCGCTGGCCTCGTTCGCGTTCACCCCGCGGAGCCGGAAGACGTAGGTTGTGTCGTTGGTCAGGCCGGTCACAAGGTGGGCGGTGGTCCCCGCCGCCGAGCTTCCGGCGATGCTGGTCCAACTGCCGAACACGTACACGGCGCCGGAATTGGCGGTGTTGCTATCTCCATTGTCATGAGAATATGCCCCAACCATGACGGTGTCGCCGTCGACCGCCACGGATGACCCGAACTCGTCGTTTGCTGCACGGTCGGAGGCGGTAAGCTTAGCGGCAGTACTGGTGGAGGCCCAAGCGCTGCCGGGCTTGGTGAACACGTAGGCCGCTCCGGCATCGGCGACAGCGGTGCCTCCTCTTGAGGGAGTGACGTCGTGCTTGTGCGCCCCGACGACGACGGTGTCACCGTCGACCGCAACGGAAATCCCGAACTCGTCGCTGGCCGCGCCATCGGAGGCGATGAGCTTGGCCGTCTCAGCGCTGCTGTCGGCCCAGGCGCTGCCGGAGGGCTTGGTGTAAACGTAGACCGAACCCTTGCCGTCGTCCCCGCTGGCCCCCACGACGACGGTGTCGTCGTCGACCGCCACGGAAATCCCGAACTCGTCGCTGGCTGCGCCGTCGGAGGCTGTAAGCTTGGCCGTCTCAGCGCTGCTGTCGGCCCAACCGGTGCCGGGTTTGGTGTAGACGTAGGCCGCGCCCGAATCAGTGATGGAGTTGCCGCCGGCGTCCGCGCTGTCACCCTGGGACGCCCCCACGACGACGGTGTCACCGTCGGTCTCACCGTCGACCGCAACGGACGACCCGAACTGGTCGCTGGCCGCGCTATCGGAGGCGGTGAGCTTGGCGGCAGTACTGGTGGAAACCCAGGCGGTGCCGGACTTGGTGAATACGTAGGCCGCACCGGCGTTGCCGTCGTGCTGGTGTGCCCCGACCACAACGGTGTCTCCTCGCACCGCCACGGAAACCCCGAACCGGTCGCCTGCCGCGCCAGCCGTACCGGGGGTGAGCTTGGCTGTTTCGTTGTATTCGGGCGTAATTCCGCTAGTGTCAGCCCAGCCGTTGTCGGGCCTAGTGAAGACGTAGGCGGCGCCGGACCTGCTGGCAACTATATTGTTCAACTCGTAGTCAAGCTGGTGCGCCCCGACCACGACGGTGCCACCGTCGATCGCCACGGAAATTCCGAAATGGTCGTTCTCCGTGGGGACGGAGGCCGTAAGCATGGCCGCTTTGCTCCACACGCCGGTACCCGTATTCCGGGTGAACACGTAGGCCGAACCGGCATTCGCGACGAGGGTGCCCACGCTGTCGGGAACGCCGTCCCCGTACACCCCGATTACCGCGGTGTCACCGTCCACCGCCACAGAGTATCCAAATTGGTTGCCCAGGGTGATATCGGCGGTCAGCTTGCTGTTCTGGGCAAGCTGCCATAGCTGGTAGCTGGTTATTGCCGGCGAGCCGTCGCCGGGAGGCTCCCAAGTCAGCTTCACCTTGGTGTCGCCCGCCAGGGTGGACAGCCCGGTCGGCTTGGCCGGAGGGTCTGTCTGGGCAGACGTGTTCAACGGGATGGCGGACCCGGAGAGCAGGACCAAAACAGCGACCATCGCTGCCATGCCCAATCTTTGGGACCGGGAGCTAGGTCGCATGACGGTTGTGCCTTATAACTCGTACGTAAGCGGTGCATATCGCCGAACTGGCGTCAAACCATATGCGCAATACAACTCACGCCACACAATTATCTGCTGAAAGTACAACCCTTTGAGTTCTATGGAAGTCAATCTATGATACCTCCGAATCTCCCACCTGACAAGTGGGAGATTCTCTCGGCAGCAAGCGGCGCACCCTTCTCTTTGGGATAGAGCATCTCCTCGGATAAGGGCGGCACTTGGACGTTATCTCCTGGGTCCTGGGGTCGAACACCGTCTCGCCCCAAAGCCAGCCGTCGGGATAGGCCAACAGCGTTTGCAGGTAGGTGGCCAGAAGTCTTTTGGAGCCGCTGGTGAACGCCTTCGACTCTTTTGCTGGGCCGAGTTCATGGCGGAGGAATCGCCAGAGAAGCCATCCAGAAGGAACGGCAAGCCGAAGCCTGAGACCCTACGGTGTTCCAGCGAGCGCTTGCGCTGGAGCAGGCACAGGAAGGGGAAGCGGGGCACAGTAAGCTGACTCGCAAGTATGAGGGGCAGCCATCGCCTAAGAACGATGGCTGCCCCTCGGTATCCATATGTGAGGGCCTTTTTTGTTGCCCGCAGAAGTCACCCATTCGAGACCCGCGACTTGGCTCCATCGATCCTGGCTAGAGCTCGTCGCAGTTTCGGAAGCTTGAAAGCTCGGCCAATATTCCAGGGAACGATTCGGGCGGCGGAGGCGTATATATATGAGATTACCGACAGACTCGAACAGAACAACTAGAGTTCGCGAATCGAACTAGTACTCAGTCAACTCGGTTTTGGTAATTGTTTAAGAAAACGTCTAAGGTTGCTACCCTTTTTTAGGAGTGTTGACGTAGGAGGGTGGCAGCCATGGGACGAGAACGGTATGTGGTCCGGTTGGAAAGGGAAGAACGAGACCAGTTGGAACGACTGATTCGCGGGGGAAAGAGCCCAGCGCGAAAGGTTGCCCGGGCCCGTATTCTGCTAAAGGCAGATACGGGCTGGGGGGTGATGCGCATCGTGGAGGCGCTGGACACGTCTGCGGGTACGGTGTGCCGTACCAAGCGGCGGTACCTGGAGGGAGGACTGAAGCGGGCCTTGGAGGAAGATCCTCGGCCAGGACATCCGACCAAACTGGATGAGCGGGGGGAAGCGCACCTGATTGCCCTGGCGTGCAGCGAGGCCCCTCCAGGCCATGACCACTGGACCCTGCGGCTCCTGGCAAACAAGGTGGTGGAGTTGGGGCTGGCGCCCTCCATGTCCCACGAGGGAATTCGCAAGCGGTTGAAAAAAACAGTCTCAAGCCGTGGCAGAAGAAGGAGTGGTGTATTCCCCAGGTGAGCGCCGAGTTTGTGGCGTGTATGGAGGATGTGCTGGACCTTTACGCGGAACCCTATGACCCAGAGCGCCCGGTGGTCTGTTTCGACGAGACCTCCAAGCAGTTGCTGGCGGAAAAGAGGTCTCCGATCCCGCCCAAGCCGGCACGACGGGAGCGATACGATTACGAGTACCAGCGCAATGGCACCCGAAACCTGTTCATGCTGTGCGAGCCCCTGGCGGGCTGGAGGCATGTGGCAGTGACCGAACGTCGTACCATGGTGGACTTCGCTCAGCAGATGCGGTGGCTGGCCGATGAAGCTTACCCAGCGTCCGAGAAGATCCGGGTGGTGCTGGACAACCTCAACACCCACAAACCAGCTTCCCTCTACGAAACCTTCGAGCCCAAGGAGGCTAGGCGAATACGCAAACGCTTGGAGTTTCACTACACTCCCAAGCACGGTAGTTGGCTCAACATGGCAGAGATCGAGTTCAGTGTCTTGGCCAGGCGAGTCCTGCGCCGGCGTATTGCCGATGAAGAGACTTTGAGTGGCGAGATCGCGGCCCTGGAGGCAGAACGAAACCAAGCCGGAGCAACCATTGACTGGAGATTCTCCACTGTGGACGCCCGAGTCAAGCTTCACCATCTCTATCCTGCCAACAATTAGGTTGACTGAGTACTAGTAGATTTTAGCACCGCTGACCATTGGATATCTTCTAAAGAAGTGCCGACGTCAGTTACAGATGGGAGAAGGAGAAAGTACTTGACATCAAGAATCCGGGATGTCTTGTCTGCACGTTCAAGGAGATGCCCGAGACGGCCGAAATGCCAGGCCTCACCATGCGACATAGTGGCATCAGCTATACCCATGTAAAGATGGCTGGCCATTCTGATCTCAGTATAGAAGTCGTGAGGGTTGTCGCGGACGCCTCCTGCAGTGGCGGCCGACCTGACCATTAAGAAACATTTATTGATTTGCTCCCATACTTCTGACGAAATGGTTTCACGCACGGATTGAGCGTTTGCCCGGGCAGAACTTAGGCAAGAGAACATGGAATTAGGGTTCCCAGCGTCAGAAGTTAGGAATGCTAATACATTGCCTCTGGTGGCCTGACCATACCTCTCTCGAAATAGGAACTCGTCGCCGGTAGATTGCAGTAATGGTGTCCACTGCTCGCTCGCCGATCCCGGCAAGTCGAGCATCATGTTTAGATTCACGTCAATGAACCGGGCGACGTTTTCAGCCCGCTCGATATACCGGTTCATCCAATAAATAGAGTCTGCAACTCTGCTTAACATTATGATCCTTCCTCCGCGATTACCCAAGTGTCCTTACTTCCCCCACCTTGAGAAGAATTGACTATCAATGAACCTTTCCGCAGCGCGACCCGTGTCAGTCCACCAGGGAGAACGTAGATGTCGGAACCATAGAGTATAAAGGGCCGTAGATCGACGTGACGGCCTTCGAATCCGCCATCACCCATCACTGGCACCCGGGACAGGCCGAGTGTTGGTTGTGCGATATAGTTACGTGGATTAGCCCGTATACGATCGGCGAACATTGCCTGTTCTTCGACAGTGGAATGGGGACCAATGAGCATTCCGTACCCTCCAGATTCATTGGTTACCTTCACTACCAACTTGTCTAAATTGTCCAGGACATGTTGCCGCTGCTTTTCGTCCCAGCAGACGTAGGTGGGAACATTTGGCAAGATTATGTCTTGGTCCAGGTAATATTTGATCATCTGAGGAACATAGGCATAGACGGCCTTGTCATCAGCAATCCCTGTACCCGGGGCATTGGCCAAAGCGACGCGACCCGCTCTATAAACATCTATTAACCCAGGGACACCAAGTTGAGACTCCGCTTTGAAAATGTGAGGATCAAGGAAATCATCATCTAGTCGTCGATATATAACGTCCACTCGTTTCAGACCTGTAGTGGTGCGCATGTTTACATAGCCGTCAACAACTAAGAGATCGTTCCCTTGGACCAGTTCAATGCCCAGTTGTTGAGCTAAGAATGCATGTTCAAAGTAGGCGGCATTGTAGATGCCAGGCGTTAGCAAAACGATCGTTGGTGGATCAGTGTTGTCTGGGGCGATACTTTGCAGAGTATCCAGAAGACGCCCAGGATAATCTTCAATTGGTCTGACATTAGACGCCTCAAAGACCTTCGGGAATGTGGCTTTTAAGACTGCACGGTTCTCGAGAACATACGAGACGACTGAAGGGCAACGGAGATTGTCTTCCAGCACGTATAATTGACCGTCCGAGTCTCGTACAACGTCAGTGCCTGTGATATGGCACCAGACACCGTTCGGGGGATTGAGGCCTTCGCAGGGCGATAAGAAGTTTTGGGCGGATTGAATTAGATGGTCTGGAACGATGCCATCTTTCACAATCTTCTGGGAGTGGTATATGTCGTCTATGAAGAGGTTTAGAGCTTGAATCCTTTGCTTTAATCCCCGCTCGATGTAGTCCCAATCACCAGCTTCGACTATTCGAGGGAGTATGTCAAAAGGCCAAACCTTGTCTATTCCAGATTCGTCTCCGTATACATTGAATGTGATTCCCAGATTTAATAGTGCCTGTTCAGATGCTTGTTTACGATCTTGTAATTCGCCTTCAGGTAGTCCAGAAATTAGTTGCATAAGAAGGGCCGCACCATCTCGAGGACGCCCATCGTCGTCGAGCATTTCGTCATAAAACCCTCCAATGTCATACTCTGAAAAGTTCATCGCAACCCGGCTGTCATCGGAGTAGGCGCGCCGTGTTTGGCTCGCATAATGCTGAAGTTGAATGTTTGTACTCCGCAGTCGAGGGACCAGAACTTGCATCAACCTAAGAACAACGAGGGGATAGTTATTCAACAGCTCCAAAAAGTCCTGGCGGGATAAGGTGAGGCACATAGAAGGGGCCTCTGCCTGAACAGTTGCCGATCGCGGAACATTTTCGATGAGGGCCATTTCACCGAAGCATTCTCCTGGTTGAAGCCTGTTATAGGTGATGACTTTGCTTTCCCGGGTTACGTATACGTGCATTGTCCCTTGAAGCAATATGAACAGCCGGTCGCCTGGATCTCCTTCACGGAATACTACTTCACGATTCTCAAAAGATTGCTCTTGCATTTTTTCTGCTATTATTTGCAGCTCAGCAGGGTCAATATCTCGGAAAAGTTCCACCTCACGCATCGAACTGAGCCTCTGGTTGTCGTTATTCATGTGGCGTCTCCTGAAAAAGAATCAGACCCTAATGCTCTAGGTCCTGGGCGTATCAAAGTCTCCAGAGTGTCAACATTCTTGTGGCCCGAATGCTGAAATTGCCTTGCGCTACTTCAGCATATTAGAATCTGTTTGTTATAGATTACAATCTTGTCAGCGGGCGTAGTGATTTAGACGTCTCTAAGCTTTCTCATTTAATTGGGTGTCCGCATAGCTTGAAGATTAAAATGCCAATCGGGCTCATTCAAACTTAGAGCCTCTATCAATGCCCTTAATTTAGGAACCGTGAGCAGATGAGAATGACTCGGATGGCAGGAACGCCCAACAGATGTCAGCCCGACCTGCGGACCTCTTTGCGCTTCAGTGGTCCAGTAGGGAAGAGTGGCTGAACCAATTCCCACAGCTTGTCAGAGACCAAAGGTCTTGCCAAACGAACACTCCCTCTGGTGGAGCGTAAACCAGGTGCCCTATGGGAGGCGGACTGACCTTGAGGCAGAGGCGGCTATTGCGGTTTTCATCAACTAGTACGGCTACTGGGGCTAGTACAAGGCCCTATGCCCCGCCGCAGACAGTATCCATGATCAGACGGGTTACGACATAAGGGTCAACGTTGGCACATGGGCGCCGGTCCTCTATGTAGCCCTTGCCATCTACGGCGACTTGCCAGGGAATTCGGACGGACGCACCACGGTCGGATACGCCATACCTGAACTCTTTGAAAGAACAGGTCTCGTGTAACCCAGTAAGACGCTCTTCAATCCCCGCCCCATAGTTGGCTATATGTAAGTCGTGCCTCCGTCCAAGGGCTTCAGCGGCCGCGATGCAGGCTTCGTAGTCGGATCTCATCTGGTTGGTGGAGAAATTGGTGTGGGCTCCCGCCCCATTCCAATCTCCTCTAACAGGCTTGGGCTGAAGGGTAGCGTTGATACCAAAGTCTTCCGAGACCCGATATAGTAGCCACCTTGCGACCCAAAGATGGTCGGAGACATCAAGGGCCCCAAGGGTGCCGACCTGGAATTCCCATTGGCCCGGCATCACCTCAGCATTGATCCCAAAAATGCCAAGTCCGGCGTCTAGACACGCATCCAAGTGTGCCTCGACGGTGTCACGGCCAAAGACCTCGTCAGAGCCCACTCCGCAATAGTAGCCACCTTGTGGCGCTGGGAATCCGGAGTCAGGAAATCCCAAAGGCCTGTTGCCACGGAAAAAGGTGTACTCTTGCTCGATGCCAAAGAGGATCTCATCGGTCGCGTATTTCAGGGCTGCTTCTGCGCATTCTGCGCGGGAGTTGGTAGGGTGAGGGGAAAAATCGGTTAGAAGGACCTCCGTCAATACAAGGACGTTATCTCCCTTGCGTAAGGGGTCTGGGCAGGTGAAAACAGGTCTCAGCACACAGTCCGAAGCAACACCAAGTGCCTGATTCGTGCTTGAGCCGTCAAACCCCCAGATGGGCGGCTCCTCTCCCTTGTTCACTGTCTTGGTTTTAGAGCGCAACTTAGCGGTCGGCTGACTCCCGTCGATCCAGATATACTCCGCCTTATAAACGTCCATGTTCCGTACTTACCTCCTGCCTGCCTGAAAAATATTTTACTCCGAGGACCCTAAGTTAATCAAGAAGTCCACGGAAGCTAATTATCTTTGGCAATGGTAGATCATCAGCAGGTGAATATTGCGTTAACCTCATAGATAACGAGATGCTACTTTAGAAGGAGCCTGAGTTCAGACCCAGGCTCCTAGTGATAATTGAGGAATCTGTGGTTTGAACCCCAGCCCATTGCGGTGTAGAACGTCAGCGATAATGGGACACATATGGGAGGTGGAAAACCCGAGAGTCTGAGAGTGGTGTGAGCTCCTGTAGTGGGGGTAGAGTACCTCAGGAAAGGAGCAGAAGTGTCCCAGCCAGATACAGACAAAGCCAGGGTCGCAGACCGGCGGAGCGAGGAGACTCGTTCATTCGTCCGCCAGGTGAGAGCGGCAACGCGGCGCAAGTACACCCCTGAAGAGAAGATCCGCATTGTCTTGGAGGGTTTCCGTCGCGAGGTGACCGTGAACGACCTGTGCCGGCGGGAGGGTATCAAGCCCCACTCCTACTATGCATGGACCAAGGAGTTCATGGAGGCAGGTAAGGAGAGGTTGTCCCGCGACACCGTGCGAGATGCCACGCGGCAGGAGATCGTGGAGTTCAGGCGGGAGAACGGCGAGCTGAAACAGCTCGTTGGCGAGCTCTCACTCCAGGTGTCCCGTCTGAAAAAAACGGCCATCCCGACGCTGGTAGACGGCGCAGGTACCGCAGGATGAGTGCCCTTAAGAAGGCGACGATCCTGGCCAGTGTAGCCACATCACCACTGGCCAAGCGTCGGATGCTCAGAGACCTGGGTGTTCCCAAGAGCACCTACTACCGGTGGTTGAGACTACAACAACATCACCAAGACCTCGAGGATCGACCTGGAGTCAGCACCCCACCGTGGAACCGCCTTAGGTCTCAGGAGGAACGGTCGATCCTGGAAGCGGCCAGGGAGATGCCGGAGCTAAGTAGCCGCCAGTTGGCAGCGTGGACCACGGACAACCTGGGCTTCGCTGTATCCGAGTCCACTGTGTATCGCATCCTGCGCAGGGAGGGTCTGGTGAAGTCACCCGAGATGCAGTTGAAGGCCTCTCAAGAGTACCACCGCAAGACCACTGGCCCTCACCAGATGTGGGCTACCGATGCCTCCTACTTCAAGGTCATCGGATGGGGCTACTACTACCTGGTCACTGTGATGGACGACTATTCCCGCTTCATACTCTCCTGGAAGCTGCAGCGGGACATGACTACCGACTCTCTCATCGAGGTGGTCCAGGAGGCTGTAGACAAGACTGGCATGACCGAGGTCCCGGTGGCCGACCGGACCAGCTTGCTCTCGGACAACGGCTCAGGATATGTGTCCCGTGGCTTCAGAGACTACCTGCGCCTGGTGGGAATCAAGCACATCCGGGCTGCACCCTTCCACCCTCAGACCAACGGCAAGCTGGAGCGCTATCACCAGACTATCAAGAGAGACGTCAAGCAGGTCCCCTACGAGATGGCTTCCGATCTGGAGGCTGCCCTTGCCGCCTTCGTGGCCTACTACAACTACAGGCGCTATCACAAGGCGCTGGGCAATGTGACACCTGCAGATGTGCTCCACGGGAGGCGGGAACGGATACTGCAGCGCAGGAAGGAGGTGCAGGCTCACACAATCGAACGGCGAAGGCGCTACAACAAGACCCTCAGGGAGCTCACCAAGCCCTCTCCCGATCTCTAATCTCTCGGGTCTCAAAGTGTCCCACTTTCGCTGGTTGCCAACAGGGGTTCGCTCCGTGGGCCAGCGTCGCCGCTGATACAGAATCTGCTTGAAAAAGAAGGAGGAGCGCCATACTCGCCGGGAACTATTCCTCCGGCAAGAGCGTCTTACTTGGAGATGGTACTCGATTCTCGACTTAATGGAGGTGGCATCATGCGATTTCTAGCAACCATCGTAGTTGGAGTCGTGGCCTTGACGCTAGGTGCCTGCGCTAGTTCCTCACCAACGCCTACCGGCGACGTGGAGTGGGGCGGTGGGACGGGGATTCGGGCAGAGACGCCAGCAAGCACACGAACAGCTATGAGTGAAGCGGAGTCGGGCACTGGGACGCCGCTCCAGATAGAGACGCCATCAAGCACACCAACAGCTACAAGTGAAGTGGGGGCGGACACTGCGACACCGACACAGGCAGAGACGCCACTAGCTACAGCAGGGACAACTCCAACTCCAGCCGGTACTCCAATAGTTGGACAGTCCGAACCTTCCCTGGACCGTCAGGCTCGGGACGAACAGCGTCGAAGAAAGGTTATGGAAAACATTCCGGTAGGGATGAAGACTTGGATAGACCAGGATACCATTGTGTATCTGGTCCCTCGCGATGCTCACGACCTCGAGGGAGGGTTGGTCGCCGTTGCCCACGATATGCCAACTGGAACAGGCAGGAGCTACGAACTCGAAACAGGCAGTGATGGTCAGGCTCGCATTAGGTTACACGCGGAAAAAACGCGTGGCGGTTCTCAGGGTGAAGTCGCTGCCTTGCGGCTAGAACAGGACCCAAGAGTTGAGGCCGCTGCACTTCAGCTTCTGACGACCGTGGATAGGTGGTCTCGATGATATATCGCATGGGCCATCACAAGATTTTCATGATTGCTGTCGCGTTTGCAGCAGCAGCAGTTTTCCTGTTAAACGGCATCATTGCTCTAGCTGACGAGCATCACGAGGGACACGTCTATGACTCTAATGGCTGGGAGCAAGTCGCGGAGGGGTGGAACGGCAAGATCGACTGGGCCATTGATTCTGACTTTCCTACGAACAATCACCAAGGCTACAACATCCGAAGCAATATGAGAGACGGCATGGACTCGTGGAGCGAATTGCGATTCAGTGATGCTGGCGAGTGGGCGAATGAAATCACCACATATGCCGACGCGGTCTACCAGTATGTCGATTGCTCCGATCAGAATGAGTGTTACGGTAGCAACATAAGGCAATGGTATGACGACGACGAAGACTGTGACCATGATTGGGGCTTCGTTGGCCATGCGGGCCACGACCATGACCATGGCCCAATTTGTTTCGCCGTTTCACATCTTGACCATGATTCTTTCACTCCGTCCAATGAGGTCGCCTTCCGAGGGGCAATCGTCCATGAAATGGGCCACGCTTTCGGGCTTCAGGAGGTAACAGATAATTCCGGCTGTGACACCATCATGAACGGTTGTTGGGGGATTATGAACGAGCCTGGCTCCGAAGATGAAGACAGCATGGACAAGATTTACGGGCTTCCCCACGACGTCGATATAGAGATTGTCTCAGGAACTACCATTAAGGGATCAGCCCTCGACTATTCCGAGTACGAGGACACCTATCGCTTTGAACTCTGGAAGTGGAATACGTCCACGGAGGAATGGGACTTTCTGCATTCCAATGATGCTGATCAGGATGGCGATGATAACACCAACGGTACTGTGTCGTATAGCGAGGATGTCAGCGATGAAGGCTGCGGCAATTTCCTCTATGGTGTTTGGGCAGAGAATGAATATCCGGATGATTTGGAGGCGTCTCAGTTCGGCGGCTTTACTACATATGTCTACGTGTGCGGTGATTAGACGAGCCTGAAGTTGAGTAATGGAGGTGCTTCTCCGATTGGAATGGAGGTTTGCTTACAGGTAGAAGTTCTGGCTCGTCGGGATTCAGCGACGACATAGTGAACGATCCCGTATGGGCCGGGTCAGCCACCGTTTGAAGACTATACTCCCGCCCTGCACCATATGTGTAGGGCCTTTTGTTTTTACGGGGGATCGTTGCCTATATTAGGTGAGCCCTGACAACATCTGGGAGTAGATGGGCACTAGTTCGCTGAGGAGCCGCTCGTCATGGAACGGAATTGACAGTTGAGGCGTATACTTAATTGGAACAAGAATCCAGCTGATGAGAGTGCAGAGTAACTGAAACACGACCGATCCGCTGATTCGGCGGCTTCCGAGGAAGCTCATCCCGCTAATGGCTTCGTTCCCGGCCGTCGTTGGCCGATAACGTCCGGCTAGAGGCAGGTCATTGACAAAAGTTCGGGGTTCGCGCCGTGGGCAGCGTCGCCGGTGATACAGGATTGCTTGACGAAGAAGGGGCAGAATTATACTCACCGGGAACTATTCCTCCGGCAAGAGCGTCTTATTTGGAGAAAGTATTCGATTCTTGACTTGATGGGGGTGGCATTATGCGATTTCTAGCAGCCATCGTGGTTGGAATGGTGGCCTTGAAGGGAGCTGCCTGCGGCAGCTCCCCACCAACGCCAACCATGGATGTGGAGTGGGCCGGTGGGGCAGGGACTCAGGTAGAGACGCCATCAAGCACACCAACAGCTATGATTGAAGCCGGTTCTGGCGCTGGGACGCCGCTCCAGACAGAGACGCCATCAAACACACCAACAGCTACAGGTGAAGTAGGGTCGGACACTGTGTCGCCGACACAGGCAGAGACACCTTCGGGTACAGCAGGGACAACTCCAACTCCAGCCGGTGCTCCGCTAGTTGGACAGTCTCAACCCGTCCTGGACCATGAGGCTCGGGACGCACAGCGTCTAAGAGAGGTGATGGAAGAGTTTCCTGAAAGGATGAAGACGTGGATAGACCAGGATACCATTGTGTACTTGCTTAATCGCCATCCTCACGGCAGTGAAGGAGATTTGGTCGCTGTAGCTCTATACCTGCCAACCAAGACAGTCAAGAACTATGAACTTGCAATAGACGGTAATGGCGAGGCTAGCATCGCCCTATATTCGGAAAGAACGCCCGACTCTCCTGAAGGCAGAGCGGCTTCCCTACGGCTAGAACAAGACACAAGAGTTGCCGCCGCTGCGCTTCATCTTCTAACGACCGTAGAAAGGTGGTCTAAGAAATGATATATCGCATTGTAAAGGTGTCCTTACGGCCTAACCCCTTGTCGCCTGTGTCATCTACTTCTGGATGTTTCAGAGCAAGGACATCGCCGGGGCGAGAGGCGAATGATTATGGTTACGTCCCGCCTGATCTCCTGGAGATGCGCTTCCGCGGGCAGAGCTCTCGTGGGTGGGTCACAAGGCAACGGCCAATCGAAAAGTTCGCAGTACAGTACACGTAGGCCCACCAGACTTGACGAAATCAAGAACTTTCACGCTTAGGTTCAAGTTAGATGTGTAGATAAAGAGATGTTCCGACGCTTCAAGCCGCCCGTCCTGACCTTAGCGTGCAACGCTAACAATGCCACATTAGGCAGAGGTCCTGTCGGAGGGATGGGCGGTGGTAAATCGTCCCGACACCCGGCCACCCCCACGTTGGCAACCCCGAACCGTAGCGGATTTGATGTCCGTGTGTTCGAGAGTGAAGTGAGCCTCAGGGCAGGGGAAGCAGTACCGTCATGTGTGGGTGAACGAGGAGTTGCAGCAGCACGGGTTCGCCAAGGACATGATCGTGGACTAGAAGAACCAGATAGCGAACATGTTGTGGGCGGGGCGTATGGAGCCGGGGGAATTGGTTACGACCAACATTGGCGAGACGGGGGAGTTGTCGGCGTGGGGGTAAAGGAGAGGCGATGATTCCTGACTACATGCTAAAGCAGATACTGGAGGCCAAGCCTCCTGAGGGGTGTTGTGTGCCTGAGGGGGCACTTCCTGCCTTAGCTGAGGGCCACCTCGAAATTGCTAGAGTAGCGACCATAGGCATCAACCCTCATGGCGGTCCCCATACCAACGAGTGGCTCAGAGAGAAGTGTTCGCCTCTGGACAAGGGAGGCGCTGAACGGCTGTGGGAGCATAAGACAACGTATTTTGAGTATAAGAAATACCGTTACTTCTCTTCCTTAGAGCGAATCCTGAAGAAGTGTGGATTCTCCTATGGCGGCCAGTATGACCACGAAGACCATTACTCTGATTGCTTGGCTTGTTCGCTAGACATTGCGCAATGGCCTACCAACCCTCTGTGGGGCAAGGTGCCGAAGACTGCCCAAGAGGAGTTGCTAAGAGATGGCGCACCATTCCTGAGGAAAATCCTGGAAAAGAATCCAAGGGTCAAGTTGATGTTAGGGAACGGTAGTAGTGTAGTGGAGGGTTTGGAAAAGGCATTCGGTGTACGCTTCAATAAAACCAAGCCGATTAAGGGTCTCTGGCGTTACGACGTCCAGATGTATGATAGTGCATTACTAGGCAGACGATTTATTGGATGGAGCGTCAATTTGCAGTCCTCATTCGGCGTAAGCAACGAGCTGAGGGGTGAGGTGGCGAAGCGGGTAGGTGAGTTGGTGAGCGGCATCTGCTGCGCCTAGCAGAAAGAGAGCATCATGACCTGGACGATGCCGGAAGCGGAGCGAGGTGGGGGAGTTGTCGGCGCGGCCGAGGCACGGGTGTAGAGTGAATGGTGATTCCTGAGTACATGAAGATGCAACTGGGGTAGAATCAGAACATCAAACGTTAGGATGGAGCAATGAGTAGGCAACGGGTGACGAGGTTCTTGCTGTGGGGGGGCTTGGCGCTCTTCATAGTAGGCACATCGGCTTGTACGGTAGGCTGCCTAGGGGCAGCAAGCTCCGCTTTCCTAGGCAATCCTGAAGGTGAATCTCTAGCAACAGGAGGTATTCAGTCCGGGTTCTTGATGGTCACGATTAGTCTGTTGATGATTGTCGTTGGGGCGATTCTCAAGGCCACTGCTAGGGATGAGAAAGAGGTAAGCGAATAGACCGGGGTGGTGTGTATTCTGGCCTGATTGGCATTCTCAATTACTCCGGTGACGGCGTTTGGGATTCGGGGGAAGCCGTCATGCCGAGCAGATACAACCATCACGTCAGTCGGCGGATTCGATCTTCGGCATGACTCTCTGAATCTTAACGGGGCTACGCCGATGAGCACTAAAGGGACTGCGGGAACGCCACGCCCTTGCCTGAGTACGTTCAGCAGATCCCGTTCGTAGTACGGAACGCGGAGGACATTTCCCTTTCCAGTTCCTTCATGGGGAGTATGCCAATGTACAGGAACATTAGGCCAGCGGCTTTACAGGGTTTTAGACCGCTCTGGGAGCCAGACCGACGACCATTACCCCACTTCACGTGGAGGTGTGGCAATGGCGTACCGGGAGGTTCCCCGAATGGAAATAGGAGAAGTGATCCGCCGCTGGCAGGCGGGACACAGATCGCGGCGAGTACTGGACTGTCGCGGGACACGGTGGCCAAGTACCTGGCGGCAGCAGTGTCGGAGGGCATTGCCCAGGAGGGTCCGGTTCCCGGCGAGGAGCAGTTGGGCCGCCTAGCGGCGATGGGCCAAGTAGGACCGTGCGCCGACGGTGCAGAGACCCGCGCGAGTGGGCAGCCTCTCCAACCTGGTAGTGCTGGATCTCGACAACAACGACTTGAGCGGGGAGATACCGGCGGAGCTGGGCAGCCTCTCCAACCTGTTCAGGCTGAGCCTTAGCCCGAATCCACCGAAGGACACCGATGGACGGCGTGAGGACAGCGGAAGGGGGTGGGTGAGGGAGCTACAGGGGAGATGGCCTGGGGTCTTGGGGTGGATGGGAGGCCGGCGGACGGTCTTCAGTCGCCGCACAGGGCCCTAAGGCCCTATGCGGGAGTTGCGATGCGCGGGAAGGCGAGAGGATACGCAGCAGGGGACTCTCGCGACCGGGGTGGCGCGAGATTGCGGGGACGTTGGGTCAGTTGCAGGCTGGCCGTCAGGCCGGGAACGGAATGGCTTGCAGCCGGGCCAAGGCGCGACTGAACTGGGTTTCCCAAGGCCAGCGCCGGGGGAGATGCAAAGTGAGGCGGCGCGCCGAGCGGGTGATCCGTCCCACCAGAGCGAAGACCCGCCGCCTGAGGGTCTTGGTGATCACGGTCCGCTCGCCCAGACCAATCCGCGCCGTCCAGCGGGCCAGGTTATGCGCCATCACCTGGACCGCCAGCCAGGCGCCGTTGGCGGCGAAGCGCGCCGACGGCATGTGGTTCAGCCCGACGCCGTACTTGAGGTCGCGTATGGCGTTCTCGACCTCGGCGTGGCGGCGATGATCGGCCTCCAGTTCCAGCGTCTCCCCATCGCGGTCGGTGATGAAGGCGTGATAGCTGTATCTGGCGAAGAGGGCGAGCTGGGAACCGGGCGTCGGCTTCACCCGCCGGACAATGAGCCGCACCGGCGCGGCGTCCGGCTTGGTCTGGAACGGGGTGTAAGTCGTCTCGGCGACATCGGCGGCGCCGTCCATCCAGTAGGGAATGGGAGTCCAGTCCTCCTCTGGTATCGCCTCGATCAGGTCCCGCAGGCTGGCACGCTGGCGGATGGTGATAGAGAAGCGGACATCCATTTCCCGGCAGGCGGCAACGACAGTGTGGGCGTAGAAGCCGCTGTCGGCCCGCACCGTGAGTTGTCCCCTGGCCCCGCCGTAGCGCACCCGCCCCACCGTCTCACGCAGGAAGTGGGCGGCGCCACGGGCGGTGTTGGCCCGGCCCTCGCGCAGCCGGGACATCAGCACCTCGCCGGTGCCGGCGGCAATGGCCAGCAGCGGGTGATAGCCGCGGGCGCCGGTATAGCCGTGGTGGCGCGCTCCCTCCTTGGCCAGTCCATAGGTCTCGCAGATGGTCGAGTCCAGGTCGATGGTCAGGGGCGAGTCGCCGGGTCCGGCCCCAGCGGCCCAGGCCCGGGCCAACAACTGGCGGCTCACGCGGTCGAGTTGACGGACATGCCCCCACCGAAAGCTGCGCAGGAAGGTCCCCAGGGTGGATGGCGCCTTGACCACGCAGCCTAGAACACCGACCGTCCCACCAGCGCGCAGCGCATCGGCGTCGTCGATGCAGTCGCCGCCTGCCAGCGCGGAAGCGACCAGCGTCAGCATCTTGTCCCCAGTGTTCGCCCGCCCCGGCGCTCCGCCGAGGTCAAGGTGATGGTCGACGAGTTCCCGCAGGCCCAGGTGCCGGGCTAGGGTGGCCGGCAGGAGCAGGCCGGCATTGGCCACCAGGCGATGGTCGTCAAAGAGGACGCGGATACGGTCGGGTTTGTTCTGTGGCAGCATCTATTGGGTGCTCCTTGTTTCCGGGCGGGTTTCTGTTCCAAAACCATTATCCCAGATTCAGAGCAGCACCCGCTGGCTTCTTCAAGGGCTGTCCCCAAGCCCGTCCTTCGGTGGATTCGGGCTTAGGATCCGGTCTGATGCCAGTCTACTCGCCTTCCTCTCCGTGCAACCATCGCAGGCCGCCGGGCCAGCCAGCATTGGCCATCTCAAGTACTCGCCGTGTGTAGTCGTTCAACGGGCTTACCGTGTAATCGAAGTCGGATGCCCCCCAGATGGGATAGTTGCAGACGGCGGCACCTTCAAACTGCCGAGGATCAGCATAGAAGTTTGACCGACCCTCCCAGCTTCCGTGAACCAGTCGCTCGTCATTCGTCAATTCCCAGGTCGTAGCGGGCCTTCCATTCGGGTGGCGGTACGCGACACCGTTGACCGGGTCGACCGCTCCCCAAACTCCTTCGTCGAACGCTTCAATGATTTCGTGTCCGCTGTGGGCCTGGCTCAGGTTGAACAGCGAGACCAATCTCGCCGATACGCCAGCCACCTGGCACATAGCGCACGCAACCCGTGCTACATCCGTGCACCAATCCGAGCCACGGGCGACTATCTGCTCCTCGGTCCCGCCGAACCGCATCCCATCCAGGTCATCGGCGGCTCGCTCCTCAAGACTCTGGCAGAAGTCGACGATGCCGGCCACCCTACTCGCGGAAGACCCTTGGGATGCCCCGGCGTCAGCTACGTATCGTTCCAGCATCGGACGAGAGCCCTTCTCGTACCTGGTGCACGTGGGAGAGTATCCGGTGTACAAGTATTCGGCGGTCTCGGTGCAGAGGCGCACCATTGTCTTCGCCAACACACGATCCACTGACCCCGGGGCGTGGGTGTCGTTTTCCAGCGTGATCCTATACGCCTTACCGAACTGGTCGATTCCCTGGTAGCGCGAGATGTCCATTAGACCGCAGGTAGGCGAAGCAACGCTTCCAAGTCGTCGGGCTGCACGGTGTCGCTAGCGGCCCTGTTGGCGCGCACCATTCCGCAGGTCATGCAGCGATGGACCACCTGAAGGCCTTTGCCCGACCTATACTTCAGCCCTACTGGCTCCATCATTCCCTCGCAAGAAGAGGCCCTGTCCCCAGGCACCACATCCAGGTGTTGAGAGTAGAGACATCCTGGGCAGTGGTTCCGATAGCTGCCATTCGATAGAGGAGCCACTTCCAAGTCACATATCAGGCATGTGAATGCCGTGTTTTCGCTGGGCCTGCTCACTCCTGATCTCCTTGATCTGGGTTGTCAGATCAAGAGACCAGGGTTCCGTTTGCTCTTCCCTAGGCTTCCAGGCCTAGGCTTCCAGGCTTGGCTGAGTTATTGACAGATTCGCCGTCGTTCCTTTGGGGTCAACGGCTACTTCCGGTTCCACCTTCATCGGGGCGTCTTCCATCCCCGAATCCGAACCACGACCGACTTTAGTTGTTTTGTATCGGCCACTGTGGAGCGCCTACGGCACTCCCCACCGGTATGTGTACACTCAGTCTCACTGGCTTCGGCGTCGTCCCCTGTCAGGCGCGAGCAGCGTGACTGTTCTTATGACGCAACTATCACCTCCCCTTTCCTCCGAGAGTTTGGAAAGTAGAGTCCCAGGAAGTGGTGTAAGAAGAGGAGGGGGTCTGGAGTAAGAGAGACCACCGCGTCATCCTTAGCGGGCAAAACAGAAGCTCGAGAAAGGAGGACAACGGTGGTCAAGGAAAGGATGGACCTGCTGGAGTTGTTGCGCAAGGGGGGAATGGACGGTGACGTGGACTTCCTACGGGAGGCTCTGAGAGTGCTGGTAGAGGGGATCATGGATGCGGAGGTGTCTGCGAGGACCGGTGCTGAGTATGGAGAACGCAGCCCTGAGCGGGTGACCCAGCGCAACGGGTATCGGTCCCGGGCGTGGGATACCCGTGTAGGGACTATGGAGCTGCACATCCCGAAGCTTCGAGAGGGGAGCTACTTCCCGAGCCTGCTGGAGCCACGGCGTCGCAGCGAGCGAGCTCTGCTGGCGGTGATCCAGCAGGCCTATGTGGAAGGTGTATCGACAAGGCGGGTGGACGACCTGGTCAAGGCCCTGGGGTGCGAGGGTATCTCCAAGAGCCAGGTGTCGCGTATCTGTCAGGAGCTGGACGTGGTGGTGGATGGCTTCCTGGGCCGTCCGCTGGACGGCGGACCATATCCCTACCTGTGGCTGGACGGACTAACCCAGAAGGTCAGAGAGGACGGCAGGATCGTCAACGTCAGCGTGGTGGTGGCAACGGCGGTCAATGGCGAGGGCAAGCGGGAGATCATTGGGATGGACGTGGGTACCAGCGAAGACGGCGCCTTCTGGCTGGCCTTTCTGCGCTCACTGTCCGCCAGGGGTCTGAGCGGGGTGGATCTGGTGGTATCGGATGCGCATCAGGGACTCAGGGATGCCATCGCGACTGTCTTCGGTGGGGCCAGCTGGCAACGGTGCCGCACCCACTTCATGACCAACCTGCTCACTCGGGTCCCCAGGCGCGCTCAGCCCTGGGTGGCCAACATGGTCCGCACCATCTACCAGCAGCCGTCCCCTCAGGAGGTCCACGCACAGCTCGAGCGGGTGATCGCCCAGCTACAGGACCCGTTCCCTCAGGTGGCCTCTCTACTGGACGAGGCTGGTGCGGACGTCCTGGCCTTCTCCAGCTTCCCTGTCCCCCACTGGAAGAAGATCTGGTCCAACAACCCCCTGGAGCGCCTCAACAAGGAGATACGGCGTCGCACCGATGTCGTGGGCATCTTCCCTAACCGACCAGCCGTGCGTCGCCTGGTTGGCGCCGTCCTCGCTGAACAGCACGACGAATGGGCCGTCGGCCGTCTATACACGACACCCGCGGTCTACAGCATCGACGAAGCTCTACCCGAGGCGGATCTAGCGAAGGCAGTGACATAGACCGCGATCAACAGGATGACGTACTCTTACACCACTTGACGGGACGTGACCGTTTGGAAGAGCCCATGGATTTCATCCCGCGACAAGACCCATCAACATGGCACATGCTGCCGACATGCCATCCATATGATAGTCTCATGGCAGTCAGACTGCACGCTCCAACCAACAAAGCGGCGACTTCCCTCCAGCCGTGGGAACAGTTTCACATCGGCCGCCATGTACAGGTCTGGCGAACGCCATCAAACTGGACAAAATCGAGAACCTTCACGCTGAGGTTCAGGTTGGCGCTTTAGCTCAGACCTACCAACGGCCTGCTAGATCTACGCCGTTTCATGGGCCGAGGTGACGCGCTGAGGTGTCGTCGAATGCTGATGATGGTAGCGTTTCCACGACCTGGCCTGCGTCTACTCGTGCATGAGTGGCCTCGAGCACTTTGTCCAAGTCCTGAGCTTTGGGCGTATAGACATCCCCACCTCGCAAGAACAGCAGGCTTGCAACCGGTCGTTGCCCGGTCGCCCGTACCGCCTGCGAACTCGTTCACAACCCCCACTCTCACCTGTGAGCACGCATCACTCGTGATCCTCCTACGCCCTCCCCCGGCCACGACTGGTGGTTGCTGGTGGAGATGATTTAGGCGCCGGCGTGGGAAGGTGAGACCGAACCGACGGCCTAGGGGACCACCGCATGCGGCAAGTCTCAACGCGAAGCCTTTGACGGCGTGAGTGTGGGCGGTTCGGGCGTGGGAAGGTATGGCCAGACCGGCGGCTGGTAGACCGTGCGCTCCGACACCACCACGATGCCACCCTCAATCTCCTCGTAAGTCAACTGCAGCAGGTCGTGGCCTGCGTCCGATTCTCGGTCCTTGCGGAACAGGTAGGGGCCATCCCGCCAGCCGAGGTAGCCCAGGTACTCGGCGAACCAGTCTATTACCTCGTCGAGCGAGAGGCCCGACACGGTCTGACATCTCGGCTTGCTGCATTCCCCCGTAGCGCCGGCGGGATGCAGGGGAAGGTCATCGTAGAATAGCAGGACCTCGATAGTGAAATGGTCCGGCCGGAAGTGGAGCCGAGCGATGGGATGGCGGGCGGGGTCCACGCGCACCCAGACCTGGAGCCCAGCCTCCTCCTTTGCCAGCCGCCAGCCCTCGCCCGGCATGTTGCTCCGGTACCAGGCGGCGACTTCGGGCTGGTCAACGCCGTCGAAGCGGTAGGGCAGGCTGTCAGGGAGGCGGTAAGCGGTGGCCGCCGGGTGCCGGGGAAGCCCGCTCTCCGGCCCAATCGCACTGGGGGCTGACAGGACGGGAAGTACCGGCATCACCGTGATCTGGTGTGGGATGCGATCCAACAGAAAGGTCGCGGCGGGGCCGGGCGGGAGCAGCTCCGTGGCCTGCTGGGCCGCCTCGCCGGTCAGGTGCGCGATCAGCTCCGCCGGCCACTCCTGCTCCGCCTCCCCAGCGGCCGGCCTGGCTATGACGGACACCTCTCGCGGAAGCAAGGCCGACGCGTCCCGTGGCAGCGCGTCGACCACGGTGCGGTAGAGGGCTCGCAGCATGTCCATGACTTCCGTGTGCTGCTCGAGGTCGCGGAAGGCGGGGTCGAGCTCCGGGTTGAACGCATAGACGCTAACGGTCTCGCGTCCGCCGGCCGACTGAATGCTGAAGGTCGTGGTGCCGGCGTCCGTCATATCGAAGGCGAAGTAGCGGTCGTCCAGTTCGTGCAATATGTCCGCCTCGGCCAGCAGGCGCCGCACCGTTGACTTGCTGAGCTGGGTCTCCCGGATCAGCGCTCGCTCCGGCTCGTAACGCTCCTCCCGCGACACGAACACGACCCGTCCGTTCCCCCAGACGGTCACGAGCGGCACCCAGGCCGCGGCGTGCGGGTAGGCGATCATGCCCCCGGTGAGGTTGATCTGAAGTACCGGCGCGTCGCTTGGGTAGTCGAAGGACGGGCTTCGCTGGGTGCAGGCGGACAGTGGCAAGAGAAGCGTCAGCACGAACAGGACCGCCATGGAGGCGGTTGATCCGCACTTGCCATGCATCCTCATGCGGTTGATCCGCACTTGCCATGCATCCTCATTTTGAGTGACTCAACTTCGGCAAGCATGGCGGAGTCAACGCCTCGGGCGTGGCTATGAGCGGCGGGAGACCAGGCATGAATTCCGGCACCTTGGCGCCAACGACGTTGGAGTAGTAAGTCACCGTCGACGATCCCACTGTGATCGCTCCATCATAAGCTTCGGGTTCTCCCTCCGACTCTGATACAATACTAGGAGGATCGCGATGACCCCTTTGGAAACATTCAATCGATTCTTCATAATCTCTTCCTTTCCAAGGCATCTCCTTTCTTCAAATTGGCCAACAGCATCACTCCTGTCGTAGGCCATCCGTTCGTACCGCTGGGATGGTTGACCGTGCGTCAGCGAATCAGGTCGCTCAATAGCAGGGAGCCAACTCGCCCTCCGGACGCCGGACGTACCGGATCTCGTTGCCGCTCTGCGAGGTGAACACCGCTATGTCCTCAGTCAACAACTCGATCCTACCCGTCGCGTCGGTCTCGTTCCACCCAGCTGGTGGGTTGTACTTCCATTCCTCCGGCACATTCTCGGCCCGCCAGTACTGTCCCCCAAACGCTATATTCTCAACGCCACAGTGCAAAGTCCCGAACTTGAAGTCGTAGGCATTCCCTGTTTCTACCGGGTCAGCAGGCGGCACGCCCATGTCCACAGTCGGCTGGGGCTTTGGCGTCGGCGTCGATGCCGGTATTGATTCGGCTGGAGATTGAATGATGATGGTTGGAAATAGTAGGTCCATGGGATTCTTCTCGACCCGGGAGCCAACCGCCTCAGCGACATCAAGCTTTAGTTGTGCAGGAGTTGCGCCCCGCGCGAATTGAGGTTCTGCCAATTCAGCACCATACGCCGTAACCGTTGACCCATCGGTATTGAGGATGGCCCACGGGCCATACACCCCATAGCTCTCATTGTCAGGATTGCGACTCAGGAACAAAACAAAAGACTCGCCTGCCTGTGGAAGCTGGATCCTTCGGTTGGAGTCTATTCCATCTCCCGCGTGGCCCTTCAGCCTCAACACTGGATTATCAACCACAAACCCGTCATTGAGCAAAGTGTCGCTGATTCTGATTCCGAAGTAGGAGTATGGGTATTGGCGCGGAGGCGGAACATCATCTCGGTTGTCGGTGTCCCCAGAGTCGTCGAATGGGCCTTCTATAGTCTGCTTCATTAACCCAACGATCTCACCGACGACGATAGCGTCGGAAACATCGACGAGGTCTTGCACCGTTGTGGGTGAAGGAATCCATAGCGCACTGGATTGGCCTGCATTCGCCGTCGCCAGCGGCTGGTCATCGTCTCTGGCTACTGTGAGAGTCACCACTAACGCAATCAGGCCAGCGACGACAGCGAATGAGGCCACCAATCGCACTGGAAGTGGGGTATTCTTTCTCATGATGCTAAACATAACTGATCACATCCTGCCTTCGAATTAGCTGTGACGTAAAGAACATATCGACACGGATGCGGTTTCACAATAAGGGAGGTTACCGTCTAATTGCGGCGTTATTCGACGGTCACGGTTATTGAGGAGCCGCCCTCAGCGGAAAGCTTGTGTTCACCAGGGGTTGCATCTTCCGGGATTCGAGCTGTCGCTCTGCATGCATTCATCATGCACCAGATGGTCCCAATCAACTGTTCGTCGAAATACAGGTGGAATTGCCTTGAGCCTTCGCTGTACCCACCTGTGATCTTGATATACCCGCCCGTCCCAGTCACGGTTATCTGGCTACCGGGTGATGCGGGCTGCGGTGCCACTGTTGTCAACTGCGGGGGATGAAGCTGTCCGCTGCCTGTGGGAATCGGCGTAGCCCCTGTAATACCGGACGGCAACGGCGTCGGGGTACGGACGGGCGTTCGTGTGGGGATCGGCGTCATGATGCCGTGGTCCCATGACAGAGCGGAATAGATCACGTTCCCACTGTTGTCGTCAACTATGACAGTTACCCGGGGATCTGTCGGAATGGATGTCGCCCCGCGCGCAACACGAGCGTGTGCAGGAAAATCATGGAAAACCACGACCCATACTCCTAAGTTTGAAGTCTGCGTGTTAGTGTCTTCGCGGAGACCAGTGAATGCTCCAGTTGCCACTCGGATGGGTAACAGTGTTGGCTCGTCAATGCCCCAGGGTCCTTTCAGGAACGCTACTGCCTGTGCTCTCGCCTCTGATTCGGGAAGCACAGGAGCGAATTCAGATCCCACTAACTGAACGTGCTCGTCCACCCGAGCACCCGAATTCTGAAGAGGTGTGGGGTTACCGCCGCTCAACCCTACAAATACCGCGGAGGTTACCAGAGCCACGATTGCGATGGCTGCAATACCGTATGCATAGAGCAATCTGCGAGATCTCATGTTAATCCTCCTTCGACTATGGATTCAATGCATCTCACGTTGCAACTATTCGTACTTGCCATCAGACAAAGCCTTGGCCAAACCTACAGCTTTCCCCGCATACCGAAGATGTCCACCTCATTCGCGGGCTCTAATTGCCGCACTCTACCTGTTGCGTCGGGATACCGCCGATTCCAACTCTCTGACAAACTGGTTAGTTTCTGTATTATTTGCGAACAGGACTTTCTGGCGGAGGTCATCAACATGAGTAACACGGTCTCCGTCAATCAAAAATACGCTCCACCAACTATAGGCCCCGTAAGTTCTATCAGGATTGCGGCCAAGCCCGTAGATACGGCGATCATTGATTTGCGGCATCGGTATGAGTGATGGGTACGGCGAAACGTGATCCGCTTCCCCCAACACTCGTAAGGTTATCGAACCACTAGCCTCAATGTCTTGTCCTAGAATCACTCGCTCTATCGTTAGGTTGTAGTCGGTCACGGGCAGAGCGGAAGAAACAGGATCACCTTTTTTTATATTCCGGACATTGTCCTGCTCGTTATAGGAATTTAGCTCACCGCTTCCGATAACTGAAGTCACCCGTGCCACGACTATCGCGTCCATCTTACTCACAAAGTCATCCATATTGGCGGGCGGTGGGACAAACCACACGTTTGAGTTGTATGGGCTGAGGTCGTAATCCGGTATGCTGCTAGACGCGTTAGAGTCCGACCGCAGGACCAATCTTACGGAGTTGAGGACGAAGGCCTCATCCATCTTGCACGAGGGACTGGGTGGTGACACAAACTGAGGTTCATGAGTCGCGGTCGAGCCACCCGGCATGATCCGATCCCCTTCCCGCAATTCTAGTCGCTCACCGAAGACATCTACAAACTCGATCGTTTGGGTAGGTGCGTTCCAAGAGGTCGGCTCTGGCCAAACGAGCAGAATCGACTTCCGGTTTTCGAGAATCAGCCGTACACAACCAGAGGAGATATCGAGTGTGCCTTCGCCAGCGCCTGCTTGATTGAAGACCTCAGCAGTGCTGGGATCCCATGTGGCAAGGGGCGACTCATCAAACCACTGTACCGCACGTCGCACGCCGGCCAGGTCAAACGTGGCATCATTGAACAACTCAGGCAGGCGCGGCACTACCAGGTCGCCATCTGAACGATCGAACACACCATTATCCAGGCTCACGGTCACGTAGAAATGATCATAGGCCGTGATGCCCGGTGCATCTTCCGTCGTCTGCTCCCGGAGAAACAGGAGAACCTGTTGGCCGCTTCGTACGGCTGTTGCTTCTTCACCCATAGATACCTGATCCACGTCCGGGGCTGACACAATGACCGTAGCCTGTGCCTTACCACGCAGCGTCTCAGTCACTGCAACCTCGTAGTACACGGTGGGAATCCCTCGACCCTCCCTTTCGTCGGGGTCTGCGGTTCCGTAGTCAACCTCGCGAGCTGCGACGCCTTCGACGGTTCCCAGTATCACTAAGTCGGAGGCGGCCGAAAGCTCCTCGATGGAAGAGTAGACCTCCATATCCGGCGAGATGCCTCCAGTAGAAACAGTCCAAGGAGTTGGCTCAGCGGCAGACACCGTAGCGACCGGAGCGGTGGTCGGGCTTAGCGTGGCCTGCCCACACCCGATGGTCGCCAGCGCCAAGAGACTCAATGCCGAGATCGCTATCCTCCTTCTCATAATCACTGTCATCCTTTTCTTACTGTAATCTTCCCATTCAGTAGCTAAGACGTAATGTCCGTCGCTTTTGTTCCGATCTCTTCTAGTAGTGTTCGTCAACTCCTGAAGTATCGCCACTAGACGGCGGCCAGCCAGACTTGCTTCGGGATCATCCAAGTCCAGGGGAATCCACCGTGGTCAAGTCCAAGTCGTACCTTATAGCCTTCTATAATAAAGAATACGCCTCCGCCGCTAAAAACGTTCCCAGGAAACGACAGATTCCCATCTTACGCGACTTGCATGTCCGTCCTGCAATCGAAATTGAGGTCGCCGCGGGCAACAAGAAGCCATATGTGAAGCTCCTTTTTTGTTGCCCTGATGGCCATAAACGAGGGAGTTGGAGTCGCTCTGGTTGGACCATGACATCGACAACGGTATTCAAGTTCACCGTCCACGAGCACCGCAATCTTCTGTGTCGTTGCCCTCAACGCCGGATACCGGGTGGGCGGCGACACCGAGCGGACACGATTACCAGCGCTACCCACGCCGTAGACGAACTGGTGTGCAACACGTCTTATGAGTTCCGCGTGAGCGCATACGCGGACGGCGACACCTACAAAGACGAGTCAGGTGGTCGGCAGCTACTTGATGCCCTCAGCAGGATGCCGTTCATCGATTCGGCGGAACTGGCAGGCATCCTGGGGGAGCCTCACACGACCATCCACCGCGCCCTAACCGGCCTGCTGGCCGCCGGCGTGGTCGGCCGAGTGAGTCACGGGACTGCCCACCTGCCGTCGAGCCAGAGGTACTACCTGACGGCCAATGGCATCAGACAGGCCGCGGAGTTGCTCGGTTTTGCGACGCCCTCGGACTTCGTGCGGGCTTACCCGGTGTCCAGAGAGTGGCTGACGCTGCTCATCCGCCGGATGGACGCGGTGGCCGCCGTCTACCGTCTCGCCGCCTCGCTCTCCCCCGGGACCGACGGGCTGCGGTCCCACGTGGAGTTCCATCGCAGGGGCCGCTTCGACGCTACCATCACCCTCCACGACGGCCGCAGCTTCGGCGTGGTCCGCCAGGGCCATAGCGGAGTACGACTACACGCGCCGCCCCGACACGATCTTGTCCTGACGCCCAGCGTCTGGGAGCAGAGGCTGACGACGAGGTTCTGCATGGAACTGAATCCTGAAGACTCCTACGTCGGTGTGGAGTCTCGGGACACACTCGAAAGACGGGACTACCACGTCTGGCAGAAGACCTCGGGTCTGTTCAGTGGCTCGTACTACAACCTTGATTTCGTGAGCTCACAGGGCGGCCCCGGCGGAGCGCTTCATACGGAGTCGCCGGAGCGGAAACGGGCCTCGATACCCCATCCTGAGCGGATGGTGCGGGCCGCGGCGACCTTCGGCGTCAGCCCGTCGGAGAAGCGGACGCTCGACATCGTGACCGACCATCCGATGATCCCCCGCGAGCATCTTGCCTTCTGGCTCGGCGTCTCGGGGGGACGCGTCAGCCAGATGATGCGCAGCCTCGTCGATACATGGGGCCTGATCGAGCGCCGGGGCAAACGTGGGGACACCCGCTACACGCTGTCCGCCGAGGGCATACGCTACGTCACCCACCAGGACCGCGCTCAACTCCCGACCACGCGAGGCATCTGGAGCACAGCACTCACGACAGACCATCAGGGTCGGACACGGCATGTGGGCCACCGCATCGACACGTGGGCGCGGCAGACGAGGCACGCAGACGGCATCACATGGTTCCTCTCGAAGCTTGAGGCGGAGGCCAGGGCAGATCCTGACAGCGAGCTGCTGTGGTCGGTGCCCACCGCGAGATCCGACCGGGCCTACAACTGGGGTCAGTCGGCCATCGCCCCCGACGCCGTGGGGAAGATGGTCGCAGAGGGCCTTGAGATACCGTTCTACCTTGAGTACGAGCTGCGGGCCCGTCACCCCGAGGGAGTCATAGCCCGCCTGAGTCCCTACACGAGCTACTACTGGTCCACCGAACCAGGGGAAGACCATCCCCCATTCCCCACCACGCTGTTCGTCGTGGACATAGAGGAGGTCGAGGCTACCTACGTGCGCACATCGGCCCGGATGACCCGGATGTCGCTGCCCATCCTTGTGTCCTGTCGGCCCGTTCTGTCCACAACAGGGATACTGGGACCCTCCTGGCGTCCGCTCTGGGAGCCGGAATCCCCACGACCGGCGCTGTCCGAACTGAACGCCTACCAGTGGGACTCACTCTACCACCGGATGCGTCAGAGTCCTGTAGGGGGGAATAGATAGGGCCGATGCGTCCCTATCTCCCCGTTCTGCTGGCTGGGGGCTGCAAAGTTGCTTCGACGGGGTGCTTTTCGGGGATCACCGACGCCACAAACCGGCTCATTCACCCCTAAATCAGCTACGAAACGGGCCAAAAGACCCACTGACCGGGCAACGCCTGAAAAATGGAAGCCATGCTAAACTAAATTGCCTCTCCGACGACAGTTTGTTTGCACTCTTGCAACCCCTGACGTGTCAGCCGATGGCGAGGAAACAGCTATGAATGAAGCTGTCGGGCGGGTCCGGAGAGCTGATGGGGGCAGGCTTTGGCGTGTTGGCGACGATCGCGGCCCAGTTTGGCCCATCGGTTTTGGCGCGAAACGATGTCGGGGTGCGTGACATGATTTTGGGGCATGGGTAGGAGCGGACATCCTGGGCCAGTCAGCTAACGCTTTCTGCCACATTCGGAGTGTATTGACCGAAATCTGTTAGCAGTACCTGTAAAGGGCTGGTTCCACCGAAAAATGGATGGAATTGCTAAAGCGGGCCACCCCCTGTAGAAGACGGAAATGGTCTCTCGGAAGTCGAAGATGAATGATGGACGGGAATCGAAGGCCGACGACAGTAAGCCCGACCTCAAGTGGGTCGTAGAGTGGCTCGTCGAGCGGGAGGGACAGCGCCGGACGGCGGCCCTCCTGGGAGTGAACCGGAAGACAGTGGCGCTGTCCCTGCGCCGGGAGCGACTGACGGGCAGGATGACCTTGGCCGTGCAGCGACTCATGGCCAACCTGGACGACCCCGGATGGGAGAGAACGACGCCACTGGACCGGTTGGGGGCGAGGATGAGGCTGGCGATTGAAGCCGTGGACGATCTTGCTAGGCTCGTGGAGCGTCTGACCCGGCGCGTGGAGACCCTGGAGGCGGCTCGACAACCCGAAGACGACGTGGGAGACCAGACGGCGAATGCGCCCGAGTCCGAGGGCCGGGTTCATGGCCCGCGTGACCGCCATCGTCCTGTCCGTGCTGCTGGTCGGCAGCGTTCTCGTGTGCTGGTTTGTGTTGAGACAGGGGCCGAAATCGCGACTACAATAGGCAAGCGGCCGGGAGCCCGAAACCGGGCCTCCAGCGACGAGGGGGATTGGCAATGAGCGGCAGGCGACTACCGGAGGGCTACAACGAGATAGGCCGATGGACCCTGAATCAGGCATCGGTGAAGGAGCTCCTGCTCTTTGGCCTAGTCGGCCTTTTCGCCTTCTTTGCCTCGCTCGCCGCGGCGGGCTTTATCGTCTGGGCGGCGACCGGCTCGGCCGAAACGACGATAGACGGGGGAACATTCTTCTCTGGATTGCTGTTGGGGGCGTTCTCGGAGTCATACTGCACGAAGCCGTACACGGCGTCTTCTTCCTGGCCTTCGGCGGCCGGCCGCGCTTCGGGTTCAAGCCGTGGACCAGGTTTGGGCCGGTCTTCTACGCAGCCGCCCCCGGAAGCTACTTCGACAGGCCTCGGTACCTCGCCGCCGGGTTGTCGCCGGCAGTGCTATTGACCTCGGTGCTGGCAGTAGCACTGGCTTTCGCGGCCGCGGACGACCTGCTCGCCTCCGTCCTCACGTGGGCCTTTGTGCTCAACGTCGCAGGGTCGGCGGGAGACATGCTCATGATGCGCAAGGTGATGTCCTACCCCCGCGCGACCTGCTTCGAAGACACCGGCGATGGGTTCGTAGCCTACGGCTCTGCGGGCAGCCTGGAATCCCCATAGGCAACGTGGTGGTGGCTCACCTTCATTGAATCTCTGGCCCATTGATGCCCCTTTGCCCGTACGCGTCTTTCCATCCGATTGCCAATTCTCTCCTCACCGCAAGCATCGTTTGGTGCCTGCTCCGGCCCGAACAGAGGCGCATTGACAACGCGCCGTCGAATGCCCGATGATAGAGAGTAAGACAGCTTATGACCAATAGACTCATCAACAGAAATACCAAGACCATCACCTTCTCCCTGCCACCTGAGATGGCCGAGCAGGTGCAGGACGTGATGCGCGACGAGGGCCGCACCATGAGCGAACTCATTCGGGAGGCCCTTCGCAACTACATGGAGGAGCGGGAGTGGCTGCGGGCCATCCGGTACGAGAGGCTCCGGGCTCGCCATGCCGAGCAGGAAGACTCACGGGGAGATTGAAGGAGGACAGCATGAATAAGAAGCACCTACAGCCGCTCACGCCGGCGGCGTTCTACGCCAGGGTATCCAGCGACAGGCAGGACGTGGACCTGTCCGTGTCCGCCCAGCTCAGGGCGCTCAAGGACTACGCCAGGGCCAACGGCTACTCCGTAGCCCGCCAGTACGTGGACGAGGCCGAGAGCGGCCGCGTGGCGGACAGACCCCAGTTCAGAGAGATGATCGAAGAGGGGAGCCAGCCCAACGCTCCCTTCGAGGTCATCTTGGTCTGGAAATTCAGCCGCTTCACCAGGAAGCGAGAGCACGCTGTCGCCTTCAAGTCCATGCTGCGGCGCAAGGGCATCAGGGTAGTCTCCATCACCGAGCACGCCGACGACTCCCCCACCGGCAAGCTCATGGAGGCCATCATCGAGTCCGTGGACGAATTTTACAGCGAAAATCTTGCCGAAGACGTTACGAGGGGAATGAGGGAGGCCGCTTCGAGAGGCTTCTTCCTCGGCTCCAAGGCCCCCTTCGGCTACAGGCGGGTGAAGGTCAGCGACGGGATGAAGGAGCGTCCCACGCTGGAAGTTGACCCCGCCACCGCTCCGGTGGTGAAGGAGATCTTCGAGAGTTCGCTCAGCGGCTACGGCCTCAAGGAGATATGCAGGACCCTGAACGACCGGGGCATCACCAACAGGGGAAAGCGCTGGTACAAGGGAGGACTCCACTACCTGCTGACCAACGAAGCCTACACCGGAACCGCCGTCTGGGGCAGAACCACCAAGGTAGAGAAGGCCCAGGACCCGGTGCGAGTGGAGGGAGCATGGCCCGCGCTGGTGTCGAGGGAGCTGTTCGACGCCGTGCAGCAGGCGATGCGGGACCGTGCCCCGAAGGTGCAGAGGCCCGGTAGAGTGGGGAGCAAGTTCCTGCTGAGCGGTCTACTCAAGTGCGGGGTGTGCGGCAGGCCCTACAGTGGCCAGGGGGCCAAGAGCGGCCAGTTCGCCTACTACGTCTGCGGCACCCTGTTCAGGGAAGGCGCAGGGACGTGCAGCGCCCGCTACCTGAACGCTCCCAGGGTTGAGGAGTTCGTCGTCGAGAAGATCAGGGAGCGCATTCTGACCGAGGAGACCATCGTTGAGTTGGTGACGTTGGTGGCCGAGGAGATCGACGCAATGGCCGGTGAGCTGTCCGGCAGGCTGGAGGTCATCGACGCCGAGCTGGGGGACGTGAGGAAGCGTCTTGAGCGGCTCTACGAGGCCCTTGAAACGAGCGAGTTGACGTTGGAGGTCCTGTCGCCCCGAATCTTCTCGCTGAGGCACCGTGAGGAGCAACTGGAGGCTGCGAGAGAGGACGCCGAGACCCAGCTTGAGCAGCGGAGGGTTGAGCTTCCGACCACCGAGGAGATCAAGGGGTACGTGGCGGACTTCCGGGAGTTCTTGCAAGAGGGGACGTTCCCCGAGCGGAAGGCACTCATCCGCAACTTCGTGGAGGGCATCGAGGTGGTGGGAGACGAGGCGACGCTGACGTACACCGTTCCCATGCCAAAGGACGGTGTGAAGCGGGAATCGGCCTCGGTTCTCGATTTCGTCCAGTCCGGCCCACCATACGGTACTGTATTCATAACTTTCCCGCTGAGCGCGATGTCCTCGGCGTTCCCACCCATTATTGGACTATCCGGCGGAGTGGGAATCGTATAGCGGATCGTCGCTTTCCGGGGCCGTGCTACGATCTCCTTGACGAACGACCGGATGAACGCCTTCGACTCGGTTAGATCGCTCGACCTCAGATAGTCGCCCATGTCCTTCGCGAAGGCCGCCACGGTCTCCATCTTGTCGAGCATCGCCCTCCGCTCCGCCAGCAGGGTCCTGGCCTCCCCAGCGGGGCCAGCGCAGCAACCGCCGCTGCGGTTTTCCAACCTAACACCGGCCTCGTCGGCCGGTGTCCGCAATTGAGGCAGTAAGGCTCCTCCGGGTCCGTGGCGACCACTCGTCCCTTGCTGCGCTCGCAGGGCAGCTGCGTCCCCTCCCCACGCGGTTGGCTCTGGGTCATCAACTGCGCATGTCCTGTTCCGATTAGTGACATCGAGTGGTCATTCATCATACCAGCATCATGGCCTTCCACTAGCAGGGTGTTGAAGAAGGCTGTTTTCGGTATCGGACAAGTCTCGTATGAGGTCTCTGACGGTCGAGGTGGTCGTAGATCTGAGTCAGTGACGGTGTGCGATGTCCGGGACTGTCCCTGGTTAGGGTCGTACCGGCGCCGTCACAGTTGTGTTCAGGCCGGGTTCTGTGCCAGCGCGTCAGGTGTTACCGCCGTGAGCATCGTGGTTGAGTCGCTGCTTCACCTCGCATTGACAGCTCCTCGGCGTGGATGGCTCCATCCTGTCACCCACTGCCCTGCGCAGCCTCAGTTCTTCAACACCCTGCTATGGCCGCCATGAGGTCTCGTTTAGGCTGCCTTTTGAGCTAAAGAATGCTAGTATGTGAAATCCCTGATCAAAGAACAGACGGGCTAGGGTGACAGATCCCCACAAGATTTCGGCTCGCATCCGAGACTCTGCGAATCACCTGTGTACATGTTGCGGTCCACCTCACTGCATGATCTGGCGCCCAATGGGAGGCCGTCCGGTCCCCACTGTCGACGATCTATCCGTCGATGGGCTCTACTGGTCGCCTCTCTTGCGCTGACCTCGGCATTTGCCATCGTCTCCTGGGGCCCGGCGCAAGCGCAATCCACCTGCGACAACGGAAGTGCTGTGCAGCCCGGAAAGGCCGAGTTGCTCGCGGATTGCAACACGCTACTCCCCCTGAAGGCAACGCTGGCCGGCTCAGCCACTCTGAACTGGAGTGAGAACGAAGCGATCGGCAGTTGGAACGGCATCACGGTTGGCGGGAGTCCGGAGCGGGTGACGGGACTAGGGTTGCCATCCTGGAGCCTCACCGGCTCCATCCCCTCCGGCTTGGGCGATCTGAGCAACTTGACGACTTTGAACCTCTCTGCCAACCAGCTCACCGGCTCCATCCCCTCCGGCTTGGGCGATCTGAGCAACTTGACGACTTTGAACCTCTCTGCCAACCAGCTCACCGGCTCCATCCCCTCTGAACTGGGCGATCTGAGCATCTTGGGGACTTTGGACCTTTCTACCAACCAGCTTCACGGCGTCATCCCCTTCGAACTGGGCGATCTGAGCATCTTGGGGACTTTGAATCTCTCTGGCAATCGTCTCAGCGGCCCAATACCCTCCAGGCTGGGCAACTTGAGCAACCTGAACGTATTAGATCTGTCCGGTAACGACCTGGATTGGGAGATACCCGAAGAGCTGAATCAGTTGGACAAACTCGAACAAGTCTGGCTCAATGGCAACATCGGTGTGATTGGCACGGCCCATCTGGACTTTTCCGCCCTGTCGGAAGCGCACCTCGGGTATATGGAAACAGAAACATGGGTCGTGGCAGACTTCTCCTCCGCAAGCAGCTCGTCTGTTTCAGGAGGCGCGGACAGTAGCCACTTTGCCATCACCAGCGGCGGTGTGTTGACATTCAAAACTGCCCCTGACTACGAGGCGAAGGCCGACAACGACAACAACAATAAGTATGAGGTGGTGGTGACCGCATCGGCCGGGGGAGTCCAAAAGACGGCAATGATGTATGTCTACGTTATGGATCGGGCGGTCGCCCTGTCGGTCAGTCCCGGTTCCATCGCCGAGGAGGCCTCGTTGACCGTGTTCGTCGTCACGGCCACGCGGGATGGTGGAGCGACTCCGAACACGGCCACGACCGTCGCCCTTGCCTTGTCCGGCACAGCCACCGGGTCGGGCGGCGACTACAACGCTGTGGTCCCGTCGGTAATGACCATCCCGGGCGGGTTAGCCAGCGGGACTGCCACTCTAAGCATCACGCCCAGGGACGACGCGATCGTTGAAGGAGAGGAGACCATCCGCGTCGAGGGGACTGTCAGCGGCTCCAGCGTCTCGTCGGCTTGGATCACCATCGACGAAGTAGAACGAGGGACGCTTTCACTATCGGGTTCTGGAACGGCGGTGTTGGAGGGCAACGACGCGTCCTATACCGTGAGCCTGTCCCACGCCATAGACCATGAGGTCACGGTGGGATGGTCGGTGACGCCGGACACTGGAGACTTCAGCGCGGCCTCTGGGAGCGTGACGTTCGCGGCGGGTTCGTCGGCCAACGCGACAATGCCCCTGACCCTCACCGCGACAGACGATTTGCTGTCGGAGGGCTTGGAGTCGTTCACTGTCATGCTGGGTACCGTTACCGGCGAGATCTCGGACCGGATATCGGTGGACCCGCAGGCTGGTTCAGCGGTGGTGATGGTTGCGGCGAGCGATCAGATCACCGTGACCCTTTCGGGCGACAGCAGCGTGAACGAGGGTGAGTCGGCCAGCTACACGGTCAGCCTGTCTCCCGATGGCGTCACACCTACGGCGAACCTGACCGTCGACTCCGACACCGCTGACGGTACGGCTGGCAGTGCTGACTACGAAGCGGTGTCGGAGCCGCTGACGCTGACGTTCACGTCGTCCGACGCCGCGCCCAAGACCGTCGCGGTGCAGACCAGCGAGGACTCCATAGCAGAGGGCGCAGAGACCTTCTCCTTCGGACTCGCTGACGTGGCTGGCGGAGGCGGTCCAGCGCCCTCACTAGACGACCAATCGTCGATCACGACTACCATCATCGACGACGACGAGGAGCCGACCGCCATAACTCTATCGGTGGATCCTGATGAGGTGAACGAAGAGGATTCGGGGGCTACGACGGTGACGTTGACGGCCACGCTGGACGGTGGAACGACTCGGACCGACGACACGACCGTCGCCCTTTCCTTGTCCGGCACAGCCACCGGGTCGGGCGCCGACTACACCGCTGTGGTCCCGTCGGTAATGACCATCCCGGGCGGGTTAGCCAGCGGGACTGCCACTCTGAGCATCACGCCCGAGGACGACGCGATCGTTGAAGGGGAGGAGACCATCCGCGTCGAGGGGACTGCCAGCAACATCACCGTCTCGCCGGCCGAGATCACCATCGACGAAGTAGAACGAGGGACGCTTTCACTATCGGGTTCTGGAACGGCGGTTTCAGAGGGCAACGACGCCTCGTACACCGTGAGACTCTCCCACGCCATAGGCCGTGACGTCACCGTGGGATGGTCGGTGACGCCGGACTCTGGAGACTTCAGCACGCCCTCTGGGAGCGTGACGTTCGAGGCGGGTTCGACGGCCAACGCGACAATGCCCCTGACCCTCACCGCGACAGACGATTTGCTGTCGGAGGGCTTGGAGTCGTTCACTGTCATGCTGGGTACCGTTACCGGCGAGATCTCGGACCGGATATCGGTGGACCCGCAGGCTGGTTCAGCGGTGGTGATGGTTGCGGCGAGCGATCAGATCACCGTGACCCTTTCGGGCGACAGCAGCGTGAACGAGGGTGAGTCGGCCAGCTACACGGTCAGCCTGTCTCCCGATGGCGTCACACCTACGGCGAACCTGACCGTCGACTCCGACACCGCTGACGGTACGGCTGGCAGTGCTGACTACGAAGCGGTGTCGGAGCCGCTGACGCTGACGTTCACGTCGTCCGACGCCGCGCCCAAGACCGTCGCGGTGCAGACCAGCGAGGACTCCATAGCAGAGGGCGCAGAGACCTTCTCCTTCGGACTCGCTGACGTGGCTGGCGGAGGCGGTCCAGCGCCCTCACTAGACGACCAATCGTCGATCACGACTACCATCATCGACGACGACGAGGAGCCGATCGCCATAACTCTATCGGTGGATCCTGATGAGGTGAACGAAGAGGATTCGGGGGCTACGACGGTGACGTTGACGGCCACGCTGGACGGTGGAACGACTCGGAACACGGCCACGACCGTCGCCCTTGCCTTGTCCGGCACAGCCACCGGGTCGGGCGGCGACTACAACGCTGTGGTCCCGTCGGTAATGACCATCCCGGGCGGGTTAGCCAGCGGGACTGCCACTCTGAGCATCACGCCCGAGGACGACGCGATCGTTGAAGGGGAGGAGACCATCCGCGTCGAGGGGACTGCCAGCAACATCACCGTCTCGCCGGCCGAGATCACCATCGACGAAGCAGAACGAGGGACGCTTTCACTATCGGGTTCTGTAACGGCGGTTTCAGAGGGCAACAACGCCTCCTACACCGTGAGCCTCTCCCACGCCATAGGCCGTGACGTCACCGTGGGATGGTCGGTGACGCCGGACACTGGAGACTTCAGCACGGCCTCTGGGAGCGTGACGTTCGAGGCGGGTTCGACGGCCAACGCGACAACCACCCTGACCCTCACCGCAACAGACGATTCGCTGTCGGAGGTTGCAGAGTCGTTCACTGTCATGCTGGGTACCGTTACCGGCGACATCTCGGACCGGATATCGGTGGACGCCCAGGCTAATTCAGCGGGGGTGACGATTGAGTCGAGCGACCGGATCACCGTGACCCTCTCGGGGGACAGCAGCGTGGACGAGGGTGAGTCGGCGACCTACACCGTCAGCCTGTCTCCCAATGGCGTCACACCCACGGCGGACCTCACCGTCGACTACGCTACCGCTGACGATACGGCTGGCAGTGATGACTACGAAGGGGTGTTGGGGACACTGACCTTCACGTCGTCCGACACCGAGGACAAGACCGTCACGGTGCAGACCACCGAGGACTCCATAGTAGAGGGCGAAGAGACCTTCTCCTTCACGCTCTCTGACGTCTCTGGCGGAGGCGGCCCAACGCCCTCCCTGGGCAACCCGTCGTACATCACCACTACCATCATCGACGACGACGAGGAGCCGACCGCCATAACTCTATCGGTGGATCCTGATGAGGTGAACGAAGAGGATTCGGGGGCTACGACGGTGACGTTGACGGCCACGCTGGACGGTGGAACGACTCGGAACACGGCCACGACCGTCGCCCTTGCCTTGTCCGGCACAGCCACCGGGTCGGGCGGCGACTACAACGCTGTGGTCCCGTCGGTAATGACCATCCCGGGCGGGTTAGCCAGCGGGACTGCCACTCTGAGCATCACGCCCGAGGACGACGCGATCGTTGAAGGGGAGGAGACCATCCGCGTCGAGGGGGCTGTCAGCGACATCACCGTCTCGCCGGCCGAGATCACCATCAACGACGCAGACCAAGGGACGCTTTCACTATCGGGTTCTGGAACGGCGGTTTCAGAGGGCAACGACGCCTCGTACACCGTGAGCCTCTCTCCACGCCATAGGCCGTGACGTCACCGTGGGATGGTCGGTGACGCCGAACTCTGGAGACTTCAGCACGCCCCTCTGGGAGCGTGACGTTCGAGGCGGGTTCGACGGCCAACGCGACAACCACCCTGACCCTCACCGCAACAGACGA
>CBDFHC010000003.1:0-667201 GCA_965247585.1 Dehalococcoidia bacterium | reverse complement strand
GGGCAGCTAAAAACCGGCGTATTCCCTTCGTCGTAGCGGCACACCTTCATCCCCCGGTGCCGGCACGAATTAAGGAACACGTGCACGTGGCCTTCCCGGTCCCGGCAAAGGATCACAGACTCCTCCCCCATAGACGACACGAAGAAATCCCCCGGCTTGGCAATCTGGCTCTCATGTCCTACGAAGAGCCACGCCCGCGCGAATATCTGCTCCTGCTCCTCCTGGTACATCTCCGGATTTACGAAGATCTCCCTGTTTACCACGCCTTTTTCTAAATCCACCAGACCCGACCTGGGACCATACCTCGTTGCCAGCGCCATCGGACTCTTCACCCCGTAAGAATTGCCTCGAACATAGAACCTTGACTAGGTTACTCCATCGCCATCAAGTCTTGCTAAAATTTCATGTCCTTCTGAGTCCGCCCGTGAGGATCGAAGCATCTGGGTGCGGGGGGAGAGCAATTCCAACCGCCGCCCCGGCTTCGGGCTCCAACCTCTCATTTTCATCCTCTGTGGTGCCGCTCTCAACCGGCATTTGAAATTCCGCTCATACCCCTAGACCCGCCTGGGGTCCTCCCCTTGGTAACCCTCCCCGTCGCCACTGTGGGACGACCGCAGCACCACCCCGGCCACCTGCTCCAATACCTGCACCGCTGCGGGATAGCCCAGCCCTCCCAACCCCTGCGACTGCGCCAGTCGGAACACACCATCCGCCACGGCGCCCATCTCGGACGCCACCCCCACCGACCGCGCCAGCTCGCACGCCAGAGCAACGTCCTTCGCTACTATGTCCAGCGTTCCAGACGCCGTAAACTCGCCGCTGAAAACAGACCGAGGAAAAGCATCGAACACCCGGCTGGCCCCCGCGCTCACCGGCACCACCTTCGCCAGCATATCCAGGTCCACGCCCGCCTTTGCTCCTATCAGCAGCCCTTCCGCCGCCGTCACAAAGCCGCAGTACGCCAGGTATTGGCTCACCAGCTTCGATACGCACCCTGCCCCCGTACCGCCCACGTGGAAAATATTGCGGCCCATGCACTCCAATAACGGCAGGTGCTTGGCGAACGTCTCCGCGTCTCCCCCGGCCATTATCGTCATCCCTGGCGGTCGGCCGCTCACCGGCGCGTCCAACATCCCTACGCCCTGCTTCCCACACGCCTCCGCCACCCGGCGGCACACCTCCGGCGAATTCGTCGTCGTGTCGATGTAGCATCCCCCCCGCCGTATCCCCGCCAGCACCCCCGAATCCGGGTCCAGCGCCACCTGCTCCACCTCCGCCGGGCCGGGCAGCGAGGCGAACACCACCTGGCTCGCCTCCGCCACCAACCGGGGGCTCTCCGCCCAGACAGCGCCCAGCTGGCACAGCTCCACCGTGGCCTCCCGCCTAACGTCATGCACCGTCACTCGGTGCCCCGCTTCCAGCAAACACCGCACCATCGGGTTCCCCATCGTCCCCGTCCCTATAAACCCCACCTCCATTAGTTACCTCTTGTTTCGCTTAACTAGGACAAGTTCGAGCGCTGCCTACTCTTTAGGGTCAATCCCGAATTTATATAGTTTGTCGTGCCGGTCTATATCTAGTGTTTCGCGAAGGAAAGTGTCCATCTCTCTGGCGGGCACAGATTCATACATCGCCGGCCAACTTTCATCTATGATGTAGTTCGTCTCCGCGAGCAGTAAATCACTTACATCACCTTTAAGCAGCTTTTCGTAGTCATCTTCTTCCAAACGAACTACTAATATCCCAACATTAAAACGTTCAGCTGCAACACGGAATTCAGAGTGAATCTTCTCATTTATTTTCGCAACCAGCGCAAAGTACACGCGGTTGGCAAATCTCTTGTGCGCCACAGCCTCAAAAAATGAGGAGTCTACCCTAGCCACGGCGAGTTTCGCTTCGATGGTTGCGATCTCTACTTCGGCTCCTCCCATAACATTCGGAGTTATAAGTATTCCCGCCACGTCTGGATTGCGCCAAATTCCAGGAGTTTTCTTATTGCTGACGATCCCGGTCCTGTATCCTTGACCCGCTAACCATTCCGTTAACAACTCGTATAGCTTCGCTTCCCGCTGTTGGAATGGAACTGCCGGTGTGGCAGCAACCGAGGCTTCTGCCTTGAGAAATTCGTCCCTTGCATCAGGCGTTTGCGTTTCGGCGGGTGCAATCGAAGCTAGAATATATCCGTTGCGCCCAGATTCCTTCGTAATTCGGCTCTCGTCCGACTGCCTTGCCCAAGACAGTGTGACGTGCCAACTGGCGGAGAGTTCGGATTGATCCTGGTCACTCATCAGATAATGGCTACGAGCGAACTCCAAAATCTTGTTCCCAGTGTAAGGTCCTTCAACTCCACTCGTGCCCATTAGTTCCAAAGCCTTCGTCGCGATCTCGACGATTCTATTTGCCTTTGTCACTCTGCTAACCATTTAAGATACCTCGGCAGGCGAGTAAAGATCGGGGACCAAGCGTGAAAAACGGTCGGGGGCACATTCGCCGTATCTGACTAGGTGGTGTCTTGCTAGCTTGGTCCACTTAGCATTCTACACCAGGGCCATGCTGTAGATTACTCACCAATCCAAGTCAAAGACGCCCACCTTGACACCTTCCCACCCACCCTGTTACATGGACGCGCCCCACTGTCTCATCAACAGACCCAACCGGAGGTGCCCCGTGGGCGAGATTCTTGGCGTCGGCATGACCCACTACCCACCCCTCGTCACCCCTGACGAGGAGCTCTCCTTCCCCTTGGCGCACACCCTCCGGAACGACCACCGCGTTCCACCGGAGATGAAAGACCCCGCCGCCTGGCCCGGCCCTATGCGCTCCGAGTACGGCGACGACCACGGCCTCACCGCGGCGCGAATTCACCGCCGCCGCCTGGTGGACGGCTTCCAGCGCCTCCGCGCCGAGATCGACGCCTTCAACCCGGACTTCCTCCTAATCTGGGGCGATGACCAGTACGAGAACTTCCGCGAGGACATCATCCCGCCCTTTTGCGTCCTGGCCTACGAAAACATGACCTGCACCCCCTTCGCGGCCCGGCACGGCGCCAACAAGTCCAACGTCTGGGGCGAGCCACCCGGCAAGACCTTCACCTACCAGGGTTGCCCCACCGCCGCGCGGCGCCTCGTAACGTCCCTCATCGACCAGGGCTTTGACGTCCCATACGCCTACAAACCCTTGCATGAGCCAGGCCTGGGCCACGCCGTGCTCAACACCTTGCTCTACCTGGACTATGAACGCCGGGGATTCAACTACTCCGTACTTCCCTTCCTGGTCAACTGCTACGGCAGCCAGGTGATACGCAACCACGGCGGCCCTGCGCCGGTGCTCGTAAACGGTCTGGAGCCGGAACCCGATCCCCCGGGACCCTCCCCCAAGCGATGCATGCAGCTAGGCGCCGCCACCGCCCGCGCCCTCCGGGACAGCCCTTGGCGCGTCGCCCTCATCGCCTCCTCTAGCTGGTCCCACGCCTTCCTCACCGACAAGAATTGGTGGCTTTGGCCCGATGTCGAATCCGACCGCGCCAGGTTGGAAGAGCTTCGCACCGGCAACTACCAGGCCTGGGCAAACGTCTCCACCGCCCAGCTCGAGGCCGCCGGTCAACAGGAGCTTCTTAACTGGATGTGCCTCGTCGGCGCCATGGCGGAGCTGGGCTATCGGCCGCAGATTATCGACTACATCGAGACCTACGTCCTCAACTCCAACAAGTGCCTGGCCCTGTTCAGGCCCTAGCCCTGTTCTATCCCGGGCGACTCTAACGGGGCCTCTTCCGCCCTTCTCCACTGAATCACCCGATTGGTCTTCGGTTTATAGGTCAGTTCCACCAGGTCGCCAATTCGCACCGCGCCGGCCTGGTCTCGCGAAATGAAATACGTCTCGCTCTGGTCAATTTCAATTACCAGGTCATTGCCGCCGCCAAGCTGGGGACGCGCGGACGTTAGCTCGCCCATTAGCAGCACCGGTCCGCTGTTCCTCTCCCGCCAGTATTGCACCAGGACAATGACGCCCACCAGTCCCAGGAGAAAGAACAAGATCCCTATAAGCAGCAGGCCCGCATCTTCCTTCACCGTCCATGCTACAAGGCCAAATCCCGCTATGGCGAAGCAGTTGACCGTGTAGACAATCCACCCCAATATATTTTTCCGTTTGCTCCCTGGCACAGGAAGGACGAAGACTTCCTCTTCCTCTACTTCGGGAACAACGGTCACTTCGGGTTCCGCCACCGGGGGTTCCGGAGCCGCCTGCCGTCGGACGGAAGGGGTTGGTCTGATACGCCGGCGCTGGGGCCGCGGTGACGCCTGCACCGGCGGCGCGCTTGGCGCCTCGGCCTCTACTTCCGGCGCCGGTGTCTCTACTTGAGGTTCACGGACGCGCATTTCCGCCACCCCAGGATGGTACAACCTGATGTGATATATCAGGTTGTCTTCTACTTCAGTTCCACAATGAGGGCACTGCGCCACGGCTCACCACTCCACTCCCATTCTATTCAATGCTCTCTTCATCATTCGACAGTTTACCCCACCGTCTTTCCGAACATGCTCAACCCGGGCCATAGTCGACTACCACCATGTAATTTGTTGCAGCCCACCGTAAGCGGACGCGTTGCCGCTCACCCCTGATATTCAACCCTCGGTAATTATCATACCAATCACCACCGCTGATCGCCTCTACATTAGACCGCCCTCTCTCCTAAACCCGCTCATCCTGAGGCCCTCGAAGGACGAGCCCATACCGCATTACGCCCCCCGCCATGTCATTCTGAGTCCGCCCGTGAGGATCGAAGAATCTGGGTGCGGGGGGGAGAGCACATCCAACCCTCGCGCCCACTATCGCTGTTCCAGCTCACTTTGTTCACAAGCCCTACTGGTGTCCCTCAGAAACCAAACCTTACTGGGCGGGATGGTGGGAACCACCAACCTTCAATTCGCAACCCTTGGTAGTTTCGCTACCTCTCGCCTTGGCTGACCCCCTCAAAACAGCCTAGCCAAGCCTTTGAAAAGTCGCCTGCTCCACACTTTTACCACCAACTCCACAGGAGAGTGCAGGGGACCCAGGTGGTGGCTGCCGGGAGTCTGAGGGTGTCCCTCAGAAACTAAACCTTACTGGGCGGGATGGTGGGAACCACCAACCTTCGATTCGCAACCCTTTGGAGTAGCCAACCTTCGCCCTGGATGAGCGGTACCGAAATAGTTCATCCTGCTTACAGTTGGAATCTCCTACCCTAAATCTGTTCAACCGCACGCCAGCGGCCCGTGGGGGATTCCCCCAGCATCACACCTCACACCCTCGGGCACAACCCCTCTCCATCATCAATCCGTCCCGTCTCGCACCTCCGTCCCTGACGCCTCCTCCTGCAACCGCACCGCTATAGTCCGGTCACTCTCCCCCCAGCCTCGGTTCATCGCCTGCATCATTATCTGCTCCACCAGGTTCGCCACCGGCATCGGCACCCCGCTCTGCCGCCCCAGCTCCGTTGCCAGCCCTATATCCTTCCTGGCCAGGTCCAGCGTGAACACCGGCGGCTCGAAACAGTTCTTGAACACCGTATTCTCCAGCCGCTCCGTCGACGCGCCCACCGGGGCACGGCTCCCCGAATCCAATAGCACTTCCAGGTCCACCCCCGCCTTCATTCCCAACGTCAGCCCCTCCGCCACCACCTGCTGCATTGCTATAGTGGTCATGTTGTGCACCAGCTTACAGACATTGGCCGCGCCCAGGGGTCCGGCGTGCACCACCTTATCGGCGAAGGTGTCCAGCATCGGGACCAGCCGCTCGAATACTGTCCTGTCTCCGCCTACCATCACGATAACCCCTCGGCCCGGGGCGTCCAGCGGGCTGCTCAACACCGGCGCGTCCAGCACCTGCGCCCCCTTCTCCTCGAACAGCGGCGCCAGCCGGCGCAGGAGATTTGGGCCGCAGGTAGACATATCCAGGTAGACCCCTCCCCTCCGAATACCCTGCAGAATCCCCTCCGGCCCCGTCACCACCTCCTCCACCACCTGCGGCCTGGGCAGGCAGGTAATCACCATATCGCTTAGGCGGGCCACCTCAGCCGGCGAACCCGCCAGCCGGGCGCCCCCTTCCAACAACGGCTTCGCCGCCTCCTCTCGCGCATCGAACACCACCATGGAGTACCCGGCCTTCTGAATGTTCACCGCCATCGGCGTACCCATCTTCCCCAGCCCCACAAACCCTACCGTTCCTATCTTTCCGCCCGCTCCGTCCGAAGCCTCACGACCCTGTGTCATAACCACCGTCCCCCAATTTCATTCCGAAGTGAGTCTACCATCAACCGGGATCCCCCTCTCACATCACCACCCACCGCTGTTCCCGCAACATGGAGCACCATTTCAACGCCCCAACTAGTGGTTACATTGCATCGCGAATACTTCAGCCCAGCCTCTGGAAGGGCTTTTCCTGCGCCCAATCTACACTCACCACACAGGAGGGTGCAGGGAACCCAGGTGGTGACTGGCGGGAGTCTGAGGGTGTCCCTCAGAAACTAAACCTTACTGGGCGGGATGGTGGGTACCACCAACCTGTGATTCGCAGTCCGTTGCGGTGTCCATACCATCAACATGGCTGATTCTCCCTCAAATAAGTCCTTGCTTCCCACTTCAAGCCGCTCATCCTGAGGCACTCGAAAGACGAGCTCATACCGCAATCTTTTCATTCGGGTTAGCAGATCGTCATCACCGACCATCGCTACGGCGAGAATTCCACCCAAGTGCACAAAAACCCCTTTCGCCATCTACCCCTAGGTGAGAAACTACCCCCCAACCTCAACCGCACAACCAGGTGAAAAATCAATGACTTCTAATGGTAAAGTAGCCATCGTCACCGGCGCCGGCACCGGCATCGGCCAACATTCCGCTCTCGCCCTCTTGCGCCACGGCTACTCCGTCGCCCTGGCCGGACGGCGCGTCGACCCGTTGCAGGCCACGGCGCAAGCAGCCGGCGGCGACGCCCCCCGCGCCCTGGTGGTCCCCACAGACGTGGGCAACCCTGACTCCGTTCGCGCCCTCTTCGATAAGACCGTCGAGGCCTTCGGCCGGCTAGACGTCTTGTTCAACAACGCCGGGACCGGTGCGCCCCCCATACCCCTTGAAGACCTCACCTACCAGCAGTGGCAAACCGTCGTGGACGCCAACCTCACCGGGACCTTTCTCTGTACCCAGCAGGCGTTCAGGATCATGAAAAATCAGGTGCCAATGGGTGGCCGCATCATCAACAACGGCTCCGTATCAGCCTACGCCCCCCGCCCCAACTCAGCCCCCTACACCTCCACCAAACACGCCATCACCGGCCTCACCAAGTCCACCTCCCTGGACGGCCGCAAGTACAACATAGCCTGCGGCCAAATCGATATTGGCAACGCCGCCACCAAAATGACCGCTGCTATGGAACGGGGAATTCTTCAGGCCCACGGTTCGGTGGAAGTTGAGCCCACCTTTGACGTCAATCACGTCGCCGAAACCGTCCTCCACATCGCCAACCTCCCTCTGGACACCAACGTCCAGTTCATCACCATCATGGCCACCAAGATGCCTCTGATAGGGCGTGGTTAACATAACCGCATCGCTACCCATCGCATTCGAAACTGCCCCCGCTCCCTCCCCTAGCCCTCCGCCATCCCCTGGATGGACGCAAACTTCATCACAAACTCTTCCTGGCTCATCAACGCTTCCCCCGCCAGCTTCCTCCGCATATCGCCGTCCCGCAGATCGCCCGGTTCCAGCCGGATCATGTAGTGCCGAGCCACCTCGTAGTGCTCTGATTCCATGTCCACCTCGCGAACCCGCGTCCGCCCCGTCTCCGGGTCCCTCATATCCTCGAAGGACATCACCCGCAGGTTCCCACGCTCCAGGTACACCATTCCCCCCAGCCGGTGCGCCTCCTCGTCAGGCGCCGAAAGCAAAAACCGTACCGCCCCATATCCCAGCGTTCGCGTATAGTCTATATCGAACGGAATCGGTGGCGCGCACCGCAGCTCATAACCCATAGTCACCGCCACAATCGGCATCTCGTCGCCCCGTTCGCCGAACCGCTGCTGCACTCGCTGCTTCAAAATCGCCGCCAGCGGAATCTCGGACAGCCTGATATGCCCGTGCGGGTCCCGCACCGCGTCCGCCCCCGGACACCTCTCCAGCTCCGACGGGTTCAGCTTCTCAGCTACTCCCTCCGCCACCACCGCCAGCCCGTCCCACCTCCCCATCGCCCTACGCTTCAGAATCGCCCCCTCCAACACATCGCACACCCGGTCAATACTGATCGTCCCCTCTGAAAACTCCTCCGGGATGACCGTCAACGTAGCCCCCGCCGCCTTGCCTATCCCCAGCGCCAGGTGACCCGATTTGCGTCCCATGGCCACCACAATTACCCAGCGGTTTCCCGTTCGCGAGTCCTCCATCAGGTTGAGCACCAGTTGCGTCCCCAGGTGTCTCGCTGTCTCGAACCCGAACGTCGGCATGTCCCCCGGCAGCGGCAGATCATTGTCAATCGTCTTCGGCAGATGCGCCAGCCGGAACGCCCCCTTCGCCGCCTTCGCCACCTCGAACGCGGCAAACGCCGTGTCGTCTCCCCCTATCGTCACCAGATAGTCCACTCCCAGGGTCCTCAGCGCCTCCACGCAGTGCTCCAGGTCCCCCGCCCTCACCGTCGGGTTCGCCCTGGACGTCCGCAGCAACGACCCCCCTTGCGAATGGATCCGCGACACCGCCGAGATCGTCAACGGACTCGTCTCTTCCGTGTCGCCGTTCATCAAATTGGCAAACCCGTCGTAAATCCCTATCACATCCAGGCCGCGGTTCGCCGCCTCAATCGTGCAGGCGCCTATGGCGCTATTTATCCCCGGCGCCGGGCCTCCGCCCACCAACACCGCCAGCAATCCCTTCCCATCCCTCATCTCCTCCTCCTTTTCGCGTCCCTCCAAAGTAACGGCCCTAACCGGTGGCTCCCGTGACCCCTTGCCCGCATTCCCACCACACAGGAAGGTGCAGGGAACCCAGGTTCCCTGCCGGGAGTCTGAGGGTGTCCCTCAGAAATTAAGATAAAACTTTTCTGGGCAGATGGATAGGCACCACCAACCCATGATTTTCATTCTAAACGCCCCCCCGGCGCCTTATCCAAGTCAGGCGTATACTCCCCCCGCCTGGCCGCGCTGGTGACACAAGCCCTGTGCAAGAAAGCCTTTTGCCCTTTCTCATAGTTTTCCGCACTACCGCTCCACGCCTTCAACGGCCCTGATTGCAGCCCCCGCCCAAACGAGAAGCTCAACTCCCACGGCGCACCCTCCCTCCTCGCCAGTCGGTTGATAGCGTCCAGGTTGGCCGTTGCCTCCCGGTCTCCCTGACCCCCCGAAAGGAACACTAGCCCGGCCACCGCCGCCGGCGTCACCCGCTTCATACACGCCAACGTCTTCCTCGCCACCTCCTCCGGACCGGCCCGCTCCACCGCATCCTTGCCGGATATCACCATACTGGGCTTCAGCAGCGTGCCCTCCAACTCCACCCTCTGACCCGCCAGCTCATAAAATAGCTCCCGTAGCGTCGCCTCCGATGCTTCGAAACAGCGGTCTATATCGTGGTCACCGTCCATCAGCACCTCGGGTTCCACAATCGGCGCCAGCCCCTCCTCCTGGCTCAGCGCCGCGAACCGCGCCAGCGCGTGGGCGTTGGCCCTGATGCCATAGCTGCTGGGTATCCCGTCGCCTATCCTTATCACCGCCCGCCACTTCGTAAATCGTGCCCCCAACTCCCGGTATTCAGACAACCGCTCCCGCAGCCCATCCAGCCCTTCCGTCACCACTTCGCCAGCGGCCTTTGCCAGCTCCTTCGCACCCTTGTCAACCTTTACTCCCGGAATAATCCCCCGCTCCTCCAGAAGCCTGACCAGCGGCGCTCCGTCCCGCCCCTCCTGCCGAATCGTCTCATCAAACAGGATTGCGCCGCTGATAAACTCCTCCGCCCTTGGAGTTCGGAACAGCATCTCCCGGTAGTCGCGTCTGCTCTCTTCGGTGCACTCCGCGTTCACGGCTTGGAACCGTCTCCTGATCGTTGGCGTGCTCTCATCCGCCGCCAAAATCCCCTTCCCTGGCGCCACCAGGCTCGCCGCCACCTGCGCTAACTGGCTTAAACCCACGGCTCCTCTCCCCTTTCGGTCCCCAGGCTGATCACCGGGTACACTCTATTGTATAAACCCTTATCCGCGCTAGAAAACCACAGACCGGTTTGCGGGCCGAATATGGTTATTCCGCCGGACCCGTATTTAACACCCTCGCGCCGTTCCCCATCACCCGGCCCGTACACCCCAATCGATACTCCCACCGAAGGTTACCGCCGCCGCGCCGGACCGCCTTACCGGGACTGGCATCCCGGGGCCTTAGCATCCATTCCTTACGTGCATCTTCGCATCCCGAGTCCCCGCAAATGCTGCCACATCCGGCACATTGGCATTCCCAGCCGGGGCCTACAACGGAATGTTATACTGCCTCCCATAGTTGGTGCTGGCACCCTCGCCTGCCACCCCTCTCCCCGCTCTTCGCGCACCCTTTCCTTGATACACTGAAAGACTCCATAAGTCCCTGCGCACACTTCCGGCGACTCCACCACCCAACATCCACTAGAGGTCCCGCTATAGTGGAAAGAAAGAGTGGTAACCCACCCGCCCAACGGGAAGAATCCGGTCGTCTCGGGGGCCTCTCACCTCGGTCCGATACCGGCCCCGGCGTCCGCGACTCCTCGCCACCGCCTCCCCGGCCCCCGGCATTCGAGCCGCTTCACGGCATCACCAACATCCTCTTTATGGGCGGCGCATTTGAAGACCGCACCCGCTCCGCCATGGAGCTTCTGGTCTCCTCCATCAGCGCTGACTGGGGCCTCATCATGCTCCCGGAGGATGGCGCACAGCAGTTACGTAGCGTTGCCCTCGTCGGTCCCAACGCCATCCAGCTAGGCGAGTCCCCCCACGCCCACCAGCTCGCCAAACAAGTCGCTGGGTCCGGCCTCCCGGTGTCTATCAATGACTATCCGTCGCACCCTGACGCCAACCCCCGTACCGTCGAATTAGGAATGCGCTCCGTCGCCGTACACCCCATTCGCATCCACAACCAGACCCTTGGCATCGTTGCCCTGGGGTCCAAGGAACCAGACTTCTTCTCGCTGCCCCGCCTTAACACCCTCGCCGTCATCGCATCCGCCGTCGGCGCCATCCTTTTTCATCGCCTGCACGGCATGTCGGAATACTCCGGCACCGGGATTGGGCTCGCCGTCTGCAAAAAGATTGTGCAGCGGCACGGAGGGGAAATCTGGGCCGAGTCCTCACCTGGCAAAGGCGCCGACTTCTTCTTCACCCTTCCAGACCCCAACCTCGCTGGGTCCCAGGAGACTATATGAGTAAGGAAGAGACGGTCAGGTCCGTTCAGATCCTGTTGGTGGAAGACAACCCGGGCGACGTTCGGCTCACCCGATAGGCGCTCAAGGATTCGAAAGTGAAAAACGAGATCGTGGTGGCTTCAGATGGGGAGGCCGCCCTGGCCATCCTCCGCGGCGCCAACATTGAACACCGCTCCTTTCGCCCAGACCTCGTCCTCCTTGACCTGAACCTGCCAAAATTGGACGGCAGGCAGGTGTTGGCTAAAATCAAAGAAGACCCGGACCTGAAACGCATCCCCGTCGTCATACTCACCACCTCCCAGGCCGGCCAGGACATCCTAAGAAGCTATGACCTCCAAGCCAACGCCTACATAATCAAGCCCGTTGACTTCGACCAATTCGTTTCCGTCATCAGGTCCATCGAGGACTTATGGCTCACCATCGTCAAACTTCCCACCAGGTAATCCCGCCGGCCACACCTCAACCGGTCCTTAAGTCTCATTCCTAACCAGCCTCTCTGCCGGGAGCCTGAGGCTGTCCTTCAGAAATTCTTTTCTTAAACCTTCCGGGGCGGGACGGTGGGAACCACTAACCCTAACCGTTCTACCCTTCCAACCCGCTCATCCTGAGAGGTTGTAAGTTTTTGACCTCGCCCGCTTTTTCGGCCTTGCATTCTCGCACGTGAAGCGTCCGCAAAAGCCATGTCATTCCTATGGCAATAGCACCGTTCCTACTCTATCTGCGCCCAACTAGGAGGAGTGCAGAGGGGCACAGCCCTTCTGCCGGGAGTCTGAGGGTGTCCCTCAGAAATAATTTCATAAACCTTCCGGGGTGGGACGGCGGGAACCACCAGCCTGTGATTTGCAATCCTTTGTAGTAGCTATACCGGTCACCATGGATGATAGCCGCCACTATTTTTCATCCTCCCTGCTGCTGCACGCCAACATGATCGATTCCTATGCAAATAAGCCTCCTACGCCTCCAACCCGCTCATCCTGAGGCTCTCGAAGGACGAGCCCATACCGCATTCCGCCACCCACCATGTCATTCTGAGTCCGCCCGTGAGGATCGAAGAATCTGGGCGCGGGGGGAGAGCAAGTCCTACCGAGGCGCCCGCTTCGGATTCCAATCCTCGTTTTTCATCCCCCCTGCTGCTGCACGCCAACATGATCGATTCCTATGCAAATAGCACCGTTCCTACTCTATCTGCGCCCAACTGGGAGGAGTGCAGAGGGGCACAGCCCTTATGCCGTGAGTCTGACGGTGTCCCTCAGAAAAGTGTTGAAAAATCCCTTCACGCCAACCCCGGCAGCACCTCCCGCACAAACAATTCAAACGTCCGCTTCTTCCCCAGACCGTCCGGCCGAAGGAAAAACGTAAAATTCAGTCCCGCCACCTCTTCCCACAGCTCCCTGAACGTCGGCAGCACCTCTGCTGGCGTCCCAGCCACCCCGACCCCCTCCACCAGCTCGTCGCTCACCACCTGCGTGTGCGGCAAATGCGACTTCAGGTGCCCCGAGTAGTCGTACGCCTCCGCGGCCCTCTGCGCGTCCCCTCGAAGATGCTCTAGCTCCGGCGGAAAACCCTCCGGCGCGTTCACCAGGCTCAACACCCGACGCGCAATCCCTCCTCGCGCATCGTCCAGCGCCTCTCCCCTGTCGTGCGAAACTGCGAATCCCCCCAGATAGTAAAGTATCGGTAAGTCCCTAATATCCCTGCCTGCCCCCTTGGCCGCCGCCTCTATCCGGCCCAGAACCCGCCGCAACTCCTGCACTGTGCCGCCACCCGGCATGAAAATCCCATCGCCCGCGTCGCAGGCGTACGCCGTCATCCTGGGTCCACCCCCCGCTATATAGACCGGAATTTCCGCCTTATCCTTCGCGAACCTCTCCCGGCATATCTCCACCGCTTCCCGCACCACTGACACCCGGGCCGGCTTCCAACCCATCGTCTGCACTGCGTTGTCCCCTGCCCCCATCCCCAGAATCCCCCGTCCGCCGGACAGCTCGTGAATCGTCAGCATCGCGTTCGCCGTCACCCTGGGATGGCGCGTCAGCGGATTCGTCACCCCGGGGCCTATTCGCATTCTCGAAGTATTCACCGCGCACACCGCCGCCGTCGCCCACGGGTCCGGGAAAACGTCCTGCCCGTCAATCACCCACAGGTTCTCAAACCCCTTCTCCTCCGCCAGTTGCGCCATCTCTATATAGTCCGACGCAGGTACGTCCTGCATCAGAAACAAGTCGAACTTGGCCACTCTCTCCTCGCAATCAAACCCGTTCTGTCAATGAACGGACGCCGTCTTCACCTAACCGGTGCCAACCACTGATTCTCTTACTTGCTGCCGCGGGACCCAACTGCCACGCAGGATTGCCTCGAGAGTAGAAGTTTTTTCTCCCCCTATCCAGGGGGAGATTAAGAGGAGGTGCGAGCCAGCCACTGATTCGCTTACTTGCTGCCGCGGGACCCAACTGCCACCCAGGATTCCCCTAAGAAAGAGGCTCCCCCGCTGCGCCACTTTCCACAACCTTAAAACCCCTACTTACCCCTTGCCGAACGGCCACCAACGTCTCTTCTTCCCACCACCGGTCGCCTCCTCCCTGGACACCGGGGCGTTTCTGGCAAGTGGAATCCTTACCGGCTCCCGGCCTAACGCGTTTAGCTGGCCCAACAGCGCGTCAAACCTCGCCACCGCCAGCGGCTTGTTCATGTATCGGCTGGGCCGAATTCCATAGGAGTGCAGAAGGCTGCCTTCCGCCGAGGTCCCCGTTAAGATCACCAACGGGATGTTACTGAGATTGGGGTCTTGGCTTATCTCGTCCAGCACTTCCGCGCCGTCTTTCTTCGGCAACCGCAGGTCCAGCAGGATCAGGTCCGGCACTGGCGTATCCGCGTACTCGCCATCCTTTTTCAAATACGCCATCGCTGCCTCCCCGTCCTCCACCACCGTGACATTAGCCTGGTGACGCGAATCCTTAATAGCCTCCTCGGCTAACCTGGCATCTCCGGGGTTGTCCTCTACCAGCAGTATCTCAAACGGCTTTCCAGTCGGTCCCAGCGTCATTGGACACAGCCTCCGCGCCGAATTTTCGGGTCCGCTTCCTTTCCCCTATGGCGACCCTCTGCCCGGGGCACATTGCCAATTCGCCACCACCATTCGACTCAGCACTTAATTGCCGATTGGTAGGCTAAGGATAATTAAACGATTCCAAATCAGCAACACCGACCTTCGACCGGCGCGCCGGACCTTCGCCGCTGAACAGCTACCATTCCATCAGCATTCTGATTAAGCGTCACGCTCCTAAGCAGACATGCAGTCCACCCCACCGGAGATTTCTCTATCCGTAATCGACGCTTTCTCTACCTCTCCAAAGAACCGTCTATAATCATGTCCAGCAAAGCTGGCTTGCCAGAGGCAACTGCGCGTTTCACCGCCGGCCCAATCTCGCTTGGGTCAACTATCCGCTCTCCATGCACCCCCATACTGTTAGCAATCGCAGCCACATCGAATGGTGTTGGGAAATCTGAATACAAAAGATTGCGGCCCGCCGGTTCGCTCTCCTTCAGGATCTGCCTCTGGTAAACGTCAAAGTTCACCTTCAACACTCGGTACATCCCGTTATTACATATCACAAATATGCAGGGAATATTATCGTTAGCCGCCGTCCACAACCCTTGAATGGTCATCATGGCGCTGCCATCGCCAATAATCCCAAAAACCGGCCGGTCTGGGTTGGCGCACTGCGTACCCATCGTCGCGCCTATCCCGCCGCCTATGGACTGTCCTCGAACTCCCCTAATGTCACCTCGTTTACTCCCTTGCACATATTGGCGCACCGCCGCCCGGTGGCTAATCGAATCGTCCAGCACTATGGCATTTTCCGGCAGCGCCTTGGCCAACTCCGCCATCATCCGCTCCGGGGCCATCGGCTCCCCTTCCCACCTCTCCACCGCCCTTTCCTCCAGCGCATTCCGCCTTCCCGCCGCATCACGCTTTGCCCCTTCAGATCGCTCGATTATGACTGACCGGTCCTCGGCCGTTATCCGCGATTTTACCGAAGCAATCAACTCCTCCAGTGCCAGCCCGCAATGCGACACTATTCCCACATCCGTGGGTTCAGACCTTCCCACTCGACCGGCCACCGGGTCGATATGGATCAGCTTCGCCGTTGGCGCCAACCGGGCGTCGCCCCAGTAGAACAGCTCGTCGAACACGTCCATTCCAATCGCCAGCACCACGTCGGCGTCTCGGACCACCGCTCTGTGTCTTTCCACGCTCAACGAGAGAAGCCCCAGGTACTGGTCATGTTCCGTTGGAAACGAGACCTCAGACCCCTTGTACTGGTACACCGGCAGTCCCAACAGCTCGGCCAGCTCAACCGCCTGGTCTATGGCGCCGTCGTCAGAGACCCTGTCTCCTACAATCATGATGGGCCGCTTCGACTCCATTAACAGCGAAGCGGCCTCCCGTATCCCATTCGCGTCCGGCCGCGCGGCGTCATGAATCTTGCTCGAAGGAACAATATTCATTTCAGCCAGGCCCTCTAGCGCATTGGAAGTAAACCCCACGTACACCGGTCCCTTTGGGTGGCTGTTCGCCTCCGTGAAAGCCCGGCGCATCACCCCGGGAATCTGGTCCGGCAGGTCTAGCTCCACCGCCCACTTGGTCACCGGCCTCACCAACTCCGCCAGGTCCGTCTTCGCTTCCGTGATTCTGCGGGCATCATAGCTGGCGGATGTCACCACCATTGGTGTCCCCGAATTGTAAGCGTCCAGCATTAGCGCTATCCCATTTGCCAGCCCGCTGTCCACGTGAAGACTTACAAAGGATGCCTTGCCCGTGGCCCTGGCGTAAGCTTCCCCCATGCCAACCGCCACGCTCTCTTGCAGCGCCAAAAAATATTTGAACTCCGGGTAGTCCCCCAGCATGTCAATAATTGGGCCTTCGCTCGTTCCCGGGTTGCCGAAGATATACTCCACGCCCTCCGCCTTTAGCATCTCCAACAAGGCCCGTTTCCCAGTCATCATTTCAGCCATCGAATACCCCACCCTTTCGCTGCGTCAATCTAATCAGGACTCAGTGGGCCATCATACCCTAGGTGCAAAACCTTGGGCAATTCAGCCGCCGGCGTACCCTATCTCGCTCGAAGGCGCCACCTCCCGCGGTCCTTCGCACAGGAGAGTGCGGGGGACCTCGGTGGTGACTGCCGGGAGTCTGAGGGTATCCCTCAGTACTCAAAACGACAACTCACGGCGCTGGCGGCAAATCCGGCGCCGCCGCACCGGCGTCAGCACGCGTCTTCGGCATCGTCCAGTTCAGCAGCCCTGCCACCACCAGCCCCACGCAGCCCGGCAGCATTATCCATTCGTAGCTGCCAAACCGGTCGAACACCCACCCGGCGAATATCGGACCGCCAATGGACCCTACGCTCACCATGGCCAGTATCCCGCCGCGCAACGCCCCGAAATGAAATCTCCCAAACTGCTCCGCAACAATAGACCACGCCACCGTCCAGCTCCCATCGTTGAACGCCAGAAGCACCAGCAGCAGCGCCACCAACCACAGCTCCGGCCCCTCCAGCAGGAAAAAGAACAGCAAGCTAATCGCGCCGCAGAACCCTCCCAGCGCTATCACCCGCTGCGGAGGCCACCGGTTGGCTGTCACCGCCATCAGAAGCATGGTCGGTATCCTTGCCAGTGAGTACAAGCCCACCATCAGTCCCGCCGTAGACTCTGATATGCCGTTGGACACCATCAGCGCCACCAGGTGCACCGCCAGCACGGTGGACACCAGCCCCCGTATCGCCAGGCTGCTCCCCAAACTCCAATAGCTCAGCTTGCCCAGCGCCTGCCTTAACGTGAAGTCGTTTTCCAGTGGCGCCTCATCCCGCCCACCTCCCTCGCCCGGCACAGATGCCTGCGGCCTCCGCGGCCCGCCGTCCAACTGCAGACCTCGAGACTCGGGGGACGGGTACAACCGCGTGCTCAGGGGGATCAGCACCGCTATCACCAACACGCCCACCGCTATGGACGTGGGCCGCCATCCCAGCCCGCCTATGGACACCGCCAACAGCGGCGTTATGATGCCTCCTCCTACCGCGAACCCCATGGTGCTCAGCGCCATCGCCATCCGCCGCCGGCGCACAAACCACCGCGTCACTGCCACCATGCTGGGCGTGTCGAATCCACCCTGCATCGCTGGCGATATCACCAGGATGAACACCAGCAAAAACAACAGGTAGCTGTGCACTACGCCCAGCAGGATATAGCCCACTCCCGCCATCGCCACCGCCACCAGCAGCACCCTGGACGGCCCCAGCCGGTCCACCAAAGACCCAAGAATCGGGCTCTGCACCGCCGAAACACCCCGCGCTACGGAGAACGGCAGCGACGCCGCCGTCCGGCTCAGGTTCAAGTCTCGGCTTATGGGCAGGAAGAACACTGAAAACCCGGTGAAGTAGAATCCCGCGTTGGCCGCGTTCACCAGAAACCCAATGGCTACGATCCACCAGCCGTAATACGCCCGCCGCAGATGCAATTTCTAGGGCCTTCTTGCTCTCTCAGATAGCCGCGTAGCGATGCTACGCTCGCCAGGCTACAACGGCAAGTTAGCTCCCTGGGGCCGCCTTCCACCCTCCCTTTGTAAAGGCACTCCGAGCGCACAATCAACACCAACCACATAGGAGAGTGCAGGGAACCTGGGTGGTGGCTACGGGAGTCTGAGGCGGTGCCTCAGAGAAACTTTTTAAAACCTTCCTGGACGGGTGGGTGGAAACCACCAACCTTCGATTTGGAACCCTTATCAGCAGCTAACGCTTCGCCCTCGCTGATCGGCCCCAGAGGACCAATCCAGCAGCTTGGTAGCCACTCCCAGCCCAAATTGTCATCCCTGGTGGTGGTGGCGCTACCTCCAACCCCTGAATTAGCACAGTCCTGCTCCCGCCCTTTTTTCCACCCCCAATCGCGCCGCGCTAATCGGCCGGTACTATAATGGCGTCAACATCGTCTCCGCACCTTCACCGGCGTATACCATCTGTTCAAATCCTGGCAACTCACTGGTGATGACCGCCGCCCCTGCAACCGTCGGTGACCCGGTCCCAACCCAACAAAAAGGAGCTTGCCTCCCATGACCCCTGAAACCTATCCCAGAGACTTCGTCGGTTACGGCGCCAACCCCCCGGACCCTAAATGGCCCGAGGGCGCCCGCCTCGCCCTGGAGTTCGTCCTCGCTTACGAGGGCGGCGGCGAAAAGAGCGTACTGGACGGTGACTCCGGCTCCGAAGACGCGCTGACCGATATCTTCGGGGCGCCCGCCGTTCCCGGCGCCCGCAGCATGTACGTCGAGTCCACCTTCGAGTACGGCAGCCGCGTCGGTTTTTGGCGCATCATGCGGCTCTTCCAGGAGCGCCGCATCAAAGCCAGCGTCTTGGCCGTGGCCACCGCCCTCGCGCGCAATCCCGCCGCGGCCAAAGCCATCGTCGACGCCGGTCATGAAGTCATGAGCCACGGCTACCGCTTTATTGACTATCAGCACGTCCCCGAGGACGAAGAGCGGGAGCACATCCGCCTCGCCGTTCAGACGCTTCAAGGCCTCACCGGCGAGAGGCCCCTGGGCTGGTTGACCGGTCGCCCCAGCCCCAACACCCGCCGCCTCCTCGTCGAAGAGGGCGGTTTCCTATACGACCAGGACTCCCTGAACGACGAGCTGCCCTTCTGGGTCACTGTCCTTGGTAAGCCCCATCTGTGCCTCCCCTACTCCTTCGAGACCAACGACAACGCATTCTCCGGCCGACAGGGGTTTGCCACCGGCGAACAGTTCTACACCTATCTGCGTGAGGCCTTTGACTTCTTCTATAAGGAAGGGCGGCACTCTCCCAGGGTAATGACCGTTGCAATCCACGACCGCCTTACCGGTCGCCCCGGCCGCGCATCCGGCCTCGAGCGCTTCCTGGACCACGTCATGTCCACCAGCGGCGTTTGGGTCTGCCGCGGCATAGACATCGCCAACCATTGGGTCCAACACCATCCCTATCCTGGCCCCGCATCGTAGCCCGCCCTTTCCAGCCCATCACTGCCCTACTAAATGATGCCAGGCCTCCGTTGCCTGCCGCGTCGTCGCCCCATCTCAGCTTTAAGTGCGATGCATTACTGCGCGACCCGCTGAAAGGAAGCGGGGACTCCCCTCCCCATTCTAATGGTAATTATCCCCCCATTGCACGGAATTAGCCAATTGGGTTGTAAGCCCCGTAACTGCCATATCGTACCTTGTTAACCCGATTTGCCATTGAATCGTACATCGGAGTTTCATCGTCTCTATGGTTCCAGCGGAAGGCATAGGAGTCAAAATAGCCTTGCAGGTGGTTAGCACCTACCGCATGATTGACTCCGCTTATCCCCCTCTTTACCAGACTCCAGAATCCCTCGATGGTGTTGGTATGAACGTCTCCGATGACGTACACCCTAGCACCGTGGTGGACACGACGATGCTGATACCCCATGCTCCTGAGCGGGTCATACGAAGAGTGTTCATCAGAATACACTAGACTTGACGGCAGCACCTTCTCGCAAATAGTAGGCAAGAGCGTGTCCCGCGAGACATCGGGGACTACCTTGGTCACCACCTTGCCTTTCCGTTCCACCATTCCGAACACCGGTTGTTTCCCAGCCGTGCCTCTTCCGCCTAGCCGTTCTCGCTTGGCCTTGTGCATGTTTTTGGCTTTGCCACCTATGTAGGTTTCGTCAACCTCTACTAATAACCCCTCCAATTCCACATCCTCGCTAAGGATGGACCGGATTTGCTTGAACATTCGCCAGGCGGTCTTGTAGGTGACGCCCAACTCCCGCTCCAACTGCGCGGCTGAAATTCCGGTGCGGGTCGAGGCCATGAGATATATGGCGTAGAACCATGATTTCAACGGCGTAGAACTCTTTCCAAAAATCGTTCCGGCTAATGGGTAAACCTGAGTACCACAATGCTGGCAAGAGTACGCCTTACGGCCACTGAGCCGGTGGTGCTTAGTTATCTCTTGGCACTTCCGGCAGGCAATACCATCTGGGTAGACCATATCGCGGACGATTTCTAGGCAAGTCTCCTCATCAGGAAACTTTTCATTGAATTGTTGGACAGTAAATCTTTTCATAACATCCTAACCCTTAACATCATTCTAACACGTTTCTTACGTGCCGTAAAGGGTTATAGTTCTATGTAAGAATATGATATGCGCATTTCCGCGACCGCAAATCCCACTGAAACCTATACCTTGACCTTGATATCGCCTAGGTGCTTTACTTTCTTAGGACTGTTCAAGTATAATGGGAAAGGTTCAAGTCAGAAAGAAGGGAGCCGAGATGGCTACAGAAGGGAAAACGAAACACCGAAGCGCGCCTTACGCGCCCGCAAGCGCGATGTCCGCGTTGTTTGACCACATCAGATATGTCAAAACGCCAGATTCCGTCGACAGTGGGCTGTTGGAAGATTACGGCATTTCACACAGCAATGCATTTGCTCTGCTGAGTGCACTAAAATTCCTCAACCTCGTTGACAGCAGTGGCAAGCCAACGGAAGCGTTCCGCGATCTCCAAACCGGCGGTGATGAATTTAAAATCGCGCTTAAACAGGTACTTGAAAAAGCGTATAGCGGCCTTTTCTCTAGGCTCGATGTAGGTCGGGATAGTAAAGACAAGATAGTCAATTATTTCGCTAGGAACTATTCTCCCGCGACGGCCAACAAGGCCGCAATCCTCTTCCTTGACCTATGCGGTGAAGCGGGCATAACGACATCTGCTCAGCCTAGGCAAGCCGATCCATCAAATTCAGGAACTGTTAAGGTCAACCGTCAGCCCACGCCGCCGAAAGGTGGTCAGAAAAAAGGCAATACGGGGACGGGGGGTAATGGGCAATCAGTTGAAGAGCCAAAAACTGGCCCACGGGTTGACATTCGTATCAACTCTCAAGACCTAGCAGGTATGACACCAGAGCAAATCGAAGCGATATTCTCTGGCCTTGCAAAGTTGGGGCCTAAAACGGTTCCAGTTCCACCACAAGGGAACGGGACTGATTAGGAATCGAATCGGCCACCGAGTAGTAGCTCGGTGGCCGATTATGTTAGGAGGTGATAGACCATGCAGGTGTTGTGGGCTTTGTATCGGTTCCCGCTATGGCATCCTGTACTGTTATTACTCTGAGGCCCCTTCGGGGGCCTTCCCTACAGCTTTCTTTATGAGGCGGAGCAAATCCTTGGGCTGGAAGTCAGCCCGTTGCTTCTTCTCTAATTTCTTGTCCCGTAACTCGCCCAATTCGTAGCTAGGCGGGTCAAGTTTTTTCTTTTTTGAGCCCGGCATCGTAGTGTGATTATAGCACACACCCTGGACGCAATGTAGCCCTTTGATGGGTAGTGTCTCAGTTTGAAGTAGGAGGTTAGCTATGGACTGGAACGACGCTGCCAAGGATGTATGGCAATCAGTCTGGAGCCATCGAGAAGAGTTCGGTAAAGTAATATCGATGCTATGGAGGAAGCGGCACGGAGCTAGTGGTGACGAACCGTTCGTCACACCTAGTGGATACGTGCTAACAGCCAGCGAAGCAATCCTTCTGTCGATGTATGGACACGTAACGAACGTGCTTGCGAAACAACTAGGAGCGGAAGGAACTGAAGAGATTAACTTGTCTCACGAGATGACGTCATGGTCGATGGAGGCGGGCAAGTTGCATCAGTTGTGGTTTGGTGACAGTGAATAAACTAATCGAGAGTAAATTTGGAATCTTGTGAGGAAAACTGAGACACTACCCTTTGATGACAGGCAACTACCCGTGCAATGGGGGGATAATTACCATTCTAATGGGGAGGGTTAAAGAGGGGGTGACGTGCCGTCCACCCAGGCTCCACCGCCTCGCAAAAGTCCTCTCCCCCTATCTAGGGGAAGGGGCGGAGAGGCGGTGCCGTGCCCCCAACCCAGGTTCCGCCACCGTTACCCCCTCACTCCCCGAACCCCCGGACCACCCTGCCGGGGGTCTCTCCTGTGAACTCCCCATCCTCAACTACCATCACACCGTTCACCGCCACGTGAGGAATCCCCAGCGGATAGCTGTGCGGCGACTCGAAGGTAGCCGTATCCGCAACGGTCTCCGGATCAAATACCACCAGGTCCGCTGCAAACCCCGGTGCTATTCGGCCCCGGTGCGTCAAGCCCAGCCGGGAAGCGGGCAACAACGTCATCTTGTGCACCGCTTCCTCCAAAGACACTACCCGCTTCTCTCTAACATACCGAGCCAGGAATCTTGGGTTAGTCTCATAGCTCCTCGGATGAGGCTTCCCCACCGAAAGTATCCCTTCCGCAGACAGCGAGCTCCCGTCCGAGCCCACCGAGATCAGGGGATGTCTGGCAATAGTCTCCACATCAGGCTCGTCCATCATATGAATAATCACCTGCCCGTCCCCTTGCCGGTAAAGTCTTAGCGCCGCCTCCGCCGGGCCGCAACATAGCTCCTGGCCAATCTGGAGCATGCTCATTCCTTCGTAATTCGGCGCCGGCACATACCTTGCTATCACCACCGTTTCGGGACCGCCGCCCTTGGTAAATATTGCGTCTATATCCGTCAGCAGCCTCTTCCGGTCGTCCGAGTCCGCCATCCGTTTCAGCGTTGCCTCCCGCCCGCCGTCCAGCGACCATCGAGGGAATAGCGCTCCGGTCAGACTGGTGCTTCCCGCCGTGTACGGGTACTGGTCGCCGGCTATATCTATGCCTTCACTGCGGGTCCGCTCCAGCAAGTCCAGCACGTCCCCGGACCGGCCCCACACCGAAGGTCCCATGCATTTCACATGGGATATCTCCACCCTCACGCCAGTTCTCCTGCCAATCTCAATAGCCTCGTTAAGCGCCACGAATATGCCGACGCTATTGCTCCCTTCGTCCCTCATATGCGTCGAGTAGAGCTTCCCCCGTTCGGCAGCCTCCGCGGCCAGGTCTATCACTTCCTCCAACCCTGCGTAGTTCCCCGGCGCGTAGAACAGCCCTGTGGAGAAGCCCATCCCACCCGCGTCCAGGCTTTCCGCCACCAGCCCCTTCATCCGCTCCAGCTCATCTCCGTCCGGGGCACGGGCCTCCATGCCCAACACGCACGCCCGCACCGTACCGTGGCCCACCTGTACCGCAATGTTCAAGGTAGACCCCGCCTGCTGTATCGCTTCCAGGTACCCCCCGAAATCTTGCCAGGTGACCTGGAACGAGTCCGTGTATTGGGAGGCCCGGGGCCGCAGCAACTCCTCGGCGGCCCCTTGAAGCGGCGCGCAGTAGCTGTATCCACAGTTGCCCGCCAGCTCAAACGTGACCCCCTGGCGCACCTTGCTCTGCGCCGTCGGGTCCAACAGGAAAGACATATCGCTGTGGGTGTGCAAGTCAATGAACCCCGGCGACACCGCCAGCCCGGCGGCGTCCACCGTCTTGGCAGATTCCCCTTCCAACGAACCAATCGCCACGATGTCGCCGTTCACCGCGGCAATATCAGCGAAGAACGGCCCGCTTCCGGTGCCATCGAAGATCTCCCCGTTTTTGATCAGCAGGTCGTACATGCGTACTCCTCGGGCCCCATCAACTCGTCAACCATCCGCGCCACCACGGAGCTGGCCAGCACCACCGGCTTCTGCGTCACCCGCCGAAACACCTGCTTCATCGACTCGTCCATCCCCATGCAGTTCAGGAAGACCATGTCTACCCGGCGCCCCTTCAGCTCCTCGGCGGCTCGCTCCCACTCCCCTACCCTGACCTCCGGTGCGGCGTACGGTGACGCCGACGTTATCACCACGTCCAGTGCACCCCAACGGTCCTTCGCCCCGGCGCCCCACTCCGTCACCTGGTCCGCCGATGGCTGGACCACACCCAGCCTGCCCCCCTTTGCCAACGAACCAATCACACCTTGCAGCAGACTGCCCGCGTCCACCAACGTGACACCATCGGACCGCAGCTCCTCAAATCCGCCGGTGCATAGTATCACCACTAGCTCTGCTCCTTTATCTCCCAACTCCTCCACGCCGCGCTTCATCAGCGGGACCACCTTGGCGTGCGTCACCGTCACCTCGGTCCCGTCCCTCATCGTCGTCACCAGCGTCGGCTCGCCCCTCTTTGGCCGCATTGAGGCTACCGCCTCCGCATCCAGCCCATCCAACGCGCCGTGCTCCAGCACCTCAACGTCGGATGGCAAGTATCTCCTCATCACCGAGACGATATCGTCCCTGGGGGACTGCCCTATGGTGATCATCCCAACCTTACGCACCTGTCACCCCCTCATCGCGCTGGCCTGAGTCTACCCCAGCGACTCTTCGAACGCCCCGAATATCTGATCGTTGCTCTGCCTGAGAATCGTCGTGTTCACCGCGAAGTAGACCCGCGAGACGTCGGTCTCATCCGGGACCACGAAAATCCAATGCTCTTTCAGCTTCGAGACCAATCTCCCAAGCTCAACACTGGGGTCCAGGTCCACCTGAAAGATGTTCGAACCGTGCTCGAACGTCCCCACCGTGATCTTCGACAGCGTGTTGAGCCTTGCGAACAGCTCGCCTGCCTTTGCCATCGCCGCGCCGAACCTCTCCTCGAAGCTCTCAACGCCCTTCAGCGCCAGCGCCGCCGCCAGATACGATGACGCCATACTCCCGCCGAACATCCGGCGTTCCTGGTGCATGTCCTTGATAAACTCCGATGTCCCCGCCAGGATGGCGCCATAAGTAGCCCCGAAGTATTTGTACATTGACACGTACACTGTGTCGAATAGCGCGGCGTACTCCCGCGGCTCTATCCCCGTGGCCGCAGACATCATGTACAGTCGTGCCCCATCCAGGTGGCTCGATATTCCTCTGCTCCTACACAAGTCCGTTATCGCCTTCATCTCCTCGTAGGGAACTATCTGTCCGCGCTGGCTTCGCACCGGGCTTTCTATCATCACCGCCCCTACCGAGTCCCCGGCCTTCCCAGTTTCGGATACCTGCTCCAGCGCCTCCTCCAGCTCATCGCGGCTGAAGCAAGTCCGGCCCCTGGCCAGCGGATAAAGATTGATCCCGCTCAGTCGGGTGACGCAGTCGTTGGTATCGTTGTAGAGATGGCTCTGCTCCTGCACTATGGCCCTGGGTTTCAGGCCGCACAGCTTCCTCAACGCCAGATGATTGGCCAGCGTGCCCGTGGGCATGAACGACGCTGCCTCCTTGCCCAGCAACTGGCAGAACCGCTTCTCCAGCTTCTCCACCGTACCACCCAGCGACAGGTTGTCCGCCTCCAGCCCTACCTCCGCCTCGTATTCGTTCAGCCGGCCCAGCAAGGCTGCGGGAGTCTTCGGTTCGCCGTCCCACCGGAGCACTACCGCCTTGTCTGAGCCGGAAGGTTGACGCTCGTCCTGCAATTCCAAAGTGCCGGCTGTCGGCCCACGGCGTTCGCTCTGCATGAAATTTGCCCCCTGAATCTAAACTTCTCTACGCGCCGCCGATGATAGTCCGCCCGCCATATCGTGTCAAAATGGGTGATGCCATCCTGGCTCTGCGGTGCCTCCATCCATTGCCTCGGAAATCCTTCTGCCCGGACCTTGAAAGGTCTCCTCCTGCCCACAATCAAAACCAAACCCACAGGAGAGTGCAGGGAACCTGGGTGGTGGCTGCCGGGAGTCTGAGGGTGTTCCTCAGAAATACGTTTTATTAACCTTCCTGGGCGGTCGAGGGTGGGCACTACCAACCTCCGATTCGCAATCCTTCGTGGTAGCCATACCCATCGCCATTTCTGATTGCCTCGGAAAAGCGCTCTTCTTCTGCTAGACACCCACCAAGCGTGAGCCCAGAGGGTGTGCCCGCCCCCACAATCGCGCCCGCCTTCCATCTCGACAAGCCTTCAGATATCAGTTTTCCAAACCCTCCTGCTACTCCTTTGATTTAGCCTGCCCCATCATTTACCATCACCGCAATAATCCCGTACCGTCACCAGGAGGAGCCCGTGAGCACGCAACCCGGCGGACCCGCCGATCTACCCAATATGGCCGGCAAGGTGATGACCGTCCAGGGCCCCATCAACCCTGACCAACTCGGCGCCACCCTCATGCACGAGCACCTCTTCATCACCCTTTTCAAGAACGTAGCGCCGAACGACAACACCCCGGCCACCGACTGGTGCCTCTGGGAACAAGAGATCACCATAGACATGCTGGACAAGGCCAGGGACCGCAAACCCATTCGCGACAACTGGATACTTGTCGACGAGAAGACCGCCATAGATGAGGCCTCGGAGTTTGGGCTTCACGGCGGCGGCACCATCGTCGAGGTCACCAGCATCGGCATCCGCCGGGACCCGGTGGCCATGGCCCGCGTCTCCCAGGCCACCGGACTCAACATAGTCATGGGCGCCGGTTGGTACCAGAAGCTCTACCACCCCGCCGATATGGACCGCCGCACCGTCGAAGATCTGACCGAAGAGATCGTGCGAGACGTCACCGTCGGAGTCGCCGACACCGGCATTCGCTCCGGCATCATTGGAGAGGTGGGTATCGAGGGCGACCCCATCACCGAGAACGAGGTCAAGAGCATCCGCGCCTCCGGGCGCGCCAGCCGCATTACCGGCGCGCCCATCTCCTTCCACCGCGGCGGCGTCGGTCGCGAGAGACTCCAGGTCATCGGCATACTGGGTGAGGAAGCAACCGATATGTCCCGCGTAATCTTCGGCCACAGCGACGGCATCTCCAGTGATCTGCCCCTAATGCTGGAGTTGCTTGGCCACGGTGTCTACATCCAGTTCGACTTGCTGGGTCGCGTCGGCGTGCCTCTCAGGTTCGCTCCCGAAACCGACGACCTCAAATCCTTCATGAGCAGCGCCGGTACCGCCGCCGTCGCCGAGGCCATACCCCATCTCATCGAGGCCGGTCACGCCGATCGGATCCTCCTCTCCCAGGACGTCTGCACCAAGATGCAGCTCAAGCGGTTCGGCGGTACCGGCTACTCCTTCATCATGGAGAAATTCCTCCCAGAGATGCGTTCCCGTGGGGTCTCTGAGCAGCATATCCAGATGATGATGGTAGACAACCCCAAGCGTATCCTCACCTTCGCCGATCCCCTGCCCTAGGGCCCCGGAGAATTGTCTCTAAAAAAGTTATCTGTACTCTCCTTCCATAGTCGCCTTACGTGACTGAATCGCCAGTCCAGCTCCCCCACCATGTCATTCTGAGTCCGCCCGTGAGGATCGAAGAATCTGGGTGCGGGGGAAGAGCAAGTCCTACCGCGGCGCCCGCTTCGAATTCCAATCCCGGTTCTTCATCCTCTCTGGTGCTGGACGCCAACATGTCATTCCTATGAAAATAGCACCGTCCCTACTCTATCTGCGACTACCAAGAGGGAGTCCAGAGGGGGATGGCCCCTGGTAGGCGGGAGTCTGAGGGTGTCCCTTAGAAAATCTTCTAAAAACCTTCCTGGGCGAGTGGGTGGTTCCCACCAACCTTCGATTTGGAACCCTTTGCAGTAGCTAAAGCTTCGCCCTCGCTGATCGGCCTCCAGGCTATCGGAACCCTTGATGACTATGCCCGCTACATCTTGCATACGCCTACAAAAGTGTTACCAATGTCAACGGTTTAAATGCTACCTGTCTGCCCGATGGCACAAGAGGGGGTGATTTAGATATCTGTGCAAGGCCTGTAATATAATGGAGCCGTTCAGCCACAATTTCGGAGGCTTACAACGTGACTACCGCTAGCTTTACCAACGTGATTACTGAAGAATCCGAGTTGCGAGAGGTATTCGGATGGCCCACCGAGCGTGCGGTGAACAAACAAATCGACCGGCTGGACCATCACTGCCGGGCCATCATCGCCAAGAGCCCATTCATCCTCCTTGGCACCTCGGATTCGTCCGGCCGCTGCGATGTCTCCCCCAAGGGGGACTACCCTGGCTTCGTCCGGGTGCTTGACGACGAGACCATCGCCATTCCTGACCTGCCGGGCAACAACCGCCTGGATACCTTAACCAACATGATCATCAATCCCCAGGTGGGCCTAATTTTCATGATACCCGGCATAAACGAGACCCTGCGGATCAACGGCAAAGTAAGGCTCGTCAGAGACGCCCATCTGCTGGAAAGCATGGCATACCAGGGCAAGCTGCCCAAACTGGCAATCGTCGTAGACATCCAGGAAGTATTTACCCACTGCCCCAAGGCGTTCCTGCGCTCCAAGCTGTGGGCGGACGATTACCGCATTGATCGAAGTGAGCTGCCTTCCTTCGCCGAAATCCTCCGGGACCACACCGGCCTCGTCGAATGCGACGTGGACCAGTTGCAGCAAGAGCTTGACGAAAGAGCGGCAACCACCCTTCACTAGTTCCCGTCTCGTCCGTCATCCCCTCCCTTACCCCCATCCCAACCGGAGGCTCAATACCTTGCCCCATAAACTAGTCTTATCCTCAGACTCCCACGTCGTAGAACCCCCTCAGCTGTGGACCGACCGCATGGACCCCAAGTTCGGCGAGCGCATCCCCCACATGGTCCACGAAGACCCCTTCGACCAGTTCTATTGCGACTACCAGCCTGTCGGCGTCATCGGCGGCAGCTCCCAGGCGGGGAAGCGCTTCTCTCAGCCCGAGGAGCTCATCCTCGAAGGCGCCTTCGCGGATGTGCCCCCCGGCGGCTACGACCCTCATGCCCACCTCCTGGACCTGGACGTGGACGGCGTCTACGCCGATGTCCTCTACCCCTCCATCGGCCTCAGCCTCTTCTTCCTCCCTGACACCCAGTTCCTTCGGCCCGTCTTCGCCGCCTATAACGATTGGCTTGCCGAATTCTGCCGCACGGACCCCAACAGGCTCAAAGGCGTCGCCATGGTCCTCATGGATGACAACGTCCAAGCCGGCATCGAGGAGCTGCAACGATGCGCCAAACTCGGCCTCTGCGGCGCCATGATCAGCGTTTCCCCCAGGCCCGGCGAGACCTACGACCAGCCCGCCTACGACCCTTTTTGGGCCGCTGCTCAAGATGTGGACCTCCCCCTCAGCCTCCACGTATCCACCAACCGCCCTGGTGGCACCCGCACTGGCGTCACCCGCAACGGCACCGACCGCAGCAACATAGACTACTGGGTCCGCACCTCCCTCGGCCACATCATCTTCTCCGGCGTGCTGGCCCGCTTCCCAAACCTCAAGATCGTTAACGTCGAGCACGGCCTCGCCTGGATCCCCTACTACATGCAACGCATGGACGACAACTACACAGACTTCCACGCCTTCACCCCTTACAGATTCAAAGGCTCCGATCTCCCCAGCGACTTCATGCGACGCAACGTCTTCCACTCCTTCCAGGACGATCATCTGGGAATTCAACTCAGAGACTACATCGGTGTGGATAACATCCTCTGGGCCTCTGACTACCCCCACGCCGAGTCCACCTTCCCCAGGTCCCAGGAAGTCCTGGACAAGATACTTGAAGGCGTTCCGGAAGATGAAGTCTCCAAGATCGTCGCCGAAAACTGCGCTAAGCTCTACCGCTTCTCCCTCAACGCCGCCAAATCAACCGGACAACCCTGAGCTAGCCCCGCAGGCCTCTTTTTTCAATGCCCTAACCGCTCCTGGCCAGGCCACACCGGCGGGCGCCGCTCTACCTGTCGTGGTGCTTGGACAATGACCACACAGAGGGGTGGACCATCCTCTTGCAAAGCGCCACCGCCGAGGGGGAGTCCAGAGGAAGCATTCCCTCTCTGGCGGCAGTCAACGCAACAACTGCAACCACCCCATCGCCGCCCATGTCCCCGGAGCCGTCTCGCCCTGAATCAGCATCAGACGCAACCACCGCCCAGAGGCCCTGGCGAGACCCCTCAAGCAAGCGCCTCAACCCCAACTCCCGCAGCCCCTCTCCTACTAGCCCAATCCCACCCCTCAAGGCCAGCAGCTAACAGTATCGCTGGTGTTTACTGACCCCGCGTTGTTGACCGGCTTGCTTCGCTTCGAATGCGCCGCTGGAGCATAGTCACCCTAGACCACTCCGGCGCCCCAATCCCCAATCCCCTGCCAGCTGTCCCTTTCATCCTGCCCCCTCCCATTGTGCTACCATCCCTGCGCAGCCCCGCTGCTAAAAAAGGTTACTGAATGGCCACTCTGGACAGCATATATCTCTCCTACGAAAAGCTGCTCTCCGAAGTTGAGCGGGAGTTCAACCGCGTCAGCCGGATCTTTAGCGACAAGATGCAGTGCCGAAAGGGATGCAGTAGCTGCTGTAACCAACTCTTTTCCGTCAGTCTCATTGAGGCCGCCTACATCTCTCGCGCCGTAAAGGCCCTGGACCCTTCAGTCCGTGAGCAGATGCGCGAAAAAGCTAAGGCTTATCTTTTTGAGCTGACAGGTGCCCCGGTTGATGAGACCGAGGATCTCCACAACCACAGCAACGCCATCTCCCGTGCGCTGGACAAACTGGCGGGCCGCCACCATATTCCTTGCCCTGCTCTAAAAGACGATGCTTGCACCATCTACAGCCACCGCCTCGTCATAGCCCGTAAGTTCGGAATCCCTTTGTGGAATCCCAAGAACCCGCGAGTGCTTTAGGCCTGCGAGTTGAACTTCAAGGCTGGCGAGGTGATTGAGATGGACGGGCTCATAGAGCCTCAGCAGGACCTGGAATTCCGGTGGCTGGCCCTGAAAACGGGCGTGCTTCAGCGGCTCAAGCTGCCGGGCCTAGTTGCCACCGTCGCCTCTGCCGTCCTGTTTGACTACGAAGCATTCTTGGAAGCGCGAATCCCCGAGATTTACCGGTAAGCTCTCCTGCTCGGCAGGCCTCCTCCGCCAGGACTTGGTGCTCAAGGCCTCCCCGTGAATCGTCCCTCCAAGGCCCCTAGTCCACACTGGTAATAGGCACCTCTGCCAGACCTCATACCTTCATGCAGGTCTGCTTCTGGTTAATGGGCCGTGTATCCTCCGTCCACTACCAACTCGGCCCCGGTGATATAAGATGCCTCGTCGGAAGCCAGGAAAAGCACGGCGTTTGCCACCTCCTCCTGACGCCCCTCCCTTCCTAGTACTCAGTCAACTCGGTTTTGGTAATTGTTTAAGAAAACGTCTAAGGTTGCTACCCTTTTTTAGGAGTGTTGACGTAGGAGGGTGGCAGCCATGGGACGAGAACGGTATGTGGTCCGGTTGGAAAGGGAAGAACGAGACCAGTTGGAACGACTGATTCGCGGGGGAAAGAGCCCAGCGCGAAAGGTTGCCCGGGCCCGTATTCTGCTAAAGGCAGATACGGGCTGGGGGGTGATGCGCATCGTGGAGGCGCTGGACACGTCTGCGGGTACGGTGTGCCGTACCAAGCGGCGGTACCTGGAGGGAGGACTGAAGCGGGCCTTGGAGGAAGATCCTCGGCCAGGACATCCGACCAAACTGGATGAGCGGGGGGAAGCGCACCTGATTGCCCTGGCGTGCAGCGAGGCCCCTCCAGGCCATGACCACTGGACCCTGCGGCTCCTGGCAAACAAGGTGGTGGAGTTGGGGCTGGCGCCCTCCATGTCCCACGAGGGAATTCGCAAGCGGTTGAAAAAAACAGTCTCAAGCCGTGGCAGAAGAAGGAGTGGTGTATTCCCCAGGTGAGCGCCGAGTTTGTGGCGTGTATGGAGGATGTGCTGGACCTTTACGCGGAACCCTATGACCCAGAGCGCCCGGTGGTCTGTTTCGACGAGACCTCCAAGCAGTTGCTGGCGGAAAAGAGGTCTCCGATCCCGCCCAAGCCGGCACGACGGGAGCGATACGATTACGAGTACCAGCGCAATGGCACCCGAAACCTGTTCATGCTGTGCGAGCCCCTGGCGGGCTGGAGGCATGTGGCAGTGACCGAACGTCGTACCATGGTGGACTTCGCTCAGCAGATGCGGTGGCTGGCCGATGAAGCTTACCCAGCGTCCGAGAAGATCCGGGTGGTGCTGGACAACCTCAACACCCACAAACCAGCTTCCCTCTACGAAACCTTCGAGCCCAAGGAGGCTAGGCGAATACGCAAACGCTTGGAGTTTCACTACACTCCCAAGCACGGTAGGTGGCTCAACATGGCAGAGATCGAGTTCAGTGTCTTGGCCAGGCGAGTCCTGCGCCGGCGTATTGCCGATGAAGAGACTTTGAGTGGCGAGATCGCGGCCCTGGAGGCAGAACGAAACCAAGCCGGAGCAACCATTGACTGGAGATTCTCCACTGTGGACGCCCGAGTCAAGCTTCACCATCTCTATCCTGCCAACAATTAGGTTGACTGAGTACTAGGGGTATTGAGGCCAACATCTCCTGACGCCGATTTAGGAACCCCTGTGATTGGTTCAACATTGGCGGCATCATTCCCGGATAGACTGCGTTAAAGCGAATGCCGTCCCGGCCGTACTGGACCGCCGCCGTCTTGGTCATAATATGCACCGCAGCCTTCGATGCATTATATCCAGGGTGGGTGAAGTCCAGTCCTACTATCCCTGCCACCGAAGAAATGTTCACTACGGACCCTCCACCCGCCCTGCGCATCTCGGGCAGAGCAGCCCTAAGCCCCAGAAAAACTCCCCTGGAGTTGACCTCCATCAGCCGGTCCCAAGCGGCCAGGTCCAGCAGGTCGGAGGTCAGCGCGCTGCCGGTGAGACCGGCATTGTTCACCAGTACATCCAGCTTGCCAAACCGCTCCACCGTCTGCGTCACCGTCCGGGTCCAGTCCTCCTCGCTGGTCACGTCCATTTGAACGAACACCGCCTCGCCACCCAATTCCGCGATCTCCGCCTCAACCTTCCGTCCGTCTTCCTCCCGCACGTCGGCAATGGTGACCTTGGCCCCTTCCCGCGCGAATAGCTTGCACTCGGCGGCCCCCATCCCGTGGGCGCCTCCGGTAACAATCGCAACCTTTCCTTCTAGCCGCATGCTTTCTCCAATCTATACATCGTCATTCACAAATAGCCCCAAAACCCCTATATTGCCTCGTAAACAAAATCGAATCTGCGCCTCCAACCCGCTCATCCTGAGGCCCTCGAAGGACGAGCCCATACCGCATTCCGCCCCTCACCATGTCATTCTGAGTCCGCCCGTGAGGATCGAAGAATCTGGGTGCGGGGGTGAGCATATCCAACCCTCTCGCCCACTATCGCTCTAACACGCTGATAAAAAATGGGAGTGCGGAGGGGCACAGCCTCCCTGCCGGGAGTCTGAGGGTGTCCCTCAGAAAAGCTTTTTTAAACCTTCCTGGGCGGGTGGGAACCACCAACCTTCGATTTGTAGTCCCTAAGTACGCCCAACATTCGGCCTATCTGCGCCTCCAACCCGCTCATCCTGAGGCCCTCGAAGGACGATCCCATACCGCACCCTGCCCCTCACCATGTCATTCTGAGTCCGCCCGTGAGGATCGAAGAATCTGGGTGCGGGGGGGGGGGGGAGAGAACATCCAACCCTCTCGCCCACTATCGCTCTAACACGCTGACAAAAAAATGGGAGTGCGGAGGGGTGCAGCCCCCACGGTTCGAGGGACCCGGTCCCGGGACCCCGATTCCAATAAGGGCCGACAGTCTCAGGCTGTCCTTTCCCCAATGGCGCGCCGGTGTTACGAGTGTTGATGCACCTTCGCGCCGTTGCGCTCCGCACGGTACCGTGCGCCCTGGTCAAGAATCCTCTTGCGAACGCGGAGACTCCGAGGCGTGACCTCCAAAAGTTCGTCCTCGGCAATGAAGTCCAAAAACTCCTCCAGGCTCAACTTGACCGCCGGACTGAGCTTGATCGCTATCTCTGAGGTGGAAGCCCTCATGTTGGTCAGCTTTTTCTCCTTGCACACGTTCACCACAATGTCATTGTCGCGAGCGTGAAAACCCACCACCATGCCCTCGTACACCTCGGTGCCAGGCTCTATAAACAGCGTTCCCCTATCCTGCGCGTTGTTTAGCCCGTACGTCACCGCCGTCCCCGTCTCCGCTGCCACCAGGGCGCCCGAGCGCGTGGCGCTTATCTCCGCGCCATAGGGCTCATAACCAAGGAACTCCCCGTTCATAACGCCGTTTCCCCGGGTGGCCTTAAGGAAAAAGCTCCGGAACCCAATCAGGCCGCGGGTAGACACCTTGAACACTAACTGGAGATTACCGGAGTTGTCATTCCGCATGTCCAACATATGCGCCCGGCGCGCGGCAGTCTCCTTGTAAATGGCGCCTAGGTACTCCTCCTTCGTGTCCAGGAAGAGCTGCTCGTAGGGCTCGTGGAGTTTCCCGTCGACTATCTTGGTAACCGCTTCTGGCTTGGACACCTGGAACTCGTACCCCTCCCGCCGCATCGTCTCGATTAGGATCGCCAGATGGAGCTCCCCGCGGCCCGATACCAGAAACTCATCTGGGCTCACCGTGTCATCCACACGCAGGCTCACGTTGGTGCGCAGCTCCCTCATCAACCGCCTCCGAAGCTGCGGAGTGGTGCAGAACTTGCCCTCCCGTGCGGCAAACGGGCTGGTGTCCACCCCGAACATCACCATCACCGTCGGCTCCTGTATCACGATCGCGGGCAAGCTCTCCAGCGCTTCAGGATCGGTTATCGTGTCTCCAATGGAGACTTGGTCGCTGCCTGTGAAGGCTGCTATATCGCCCGCCAACGCTACATCCGCCTCGTTGCGCTGAAGCCCCGAGAAAAGAAACACCCGAGTCACAGGGAAAAGGGCTGGCGCGCCGTTGCCGTTGATGCACGCAAGCACATCCCCTTTAGCCAACTTGCCGCGAGCAATGCGGCCTATGGCGATGGGGCCCAGGTGTGGGTCGTAGTCCAGCGAGGCCACTTGCAACTGGAACGGCATCTCTGGGTCTCCATGCGGCGCCGGTATATGGTTGACTATCGCCTCGAACAGCGGTTCGATGCTCTTGTGCTCGTCGGCCAGGTCTAACACCGCATACCCTTCATTCGCCGCCGCGTAGAGCACCGGGAAATCCAGTTGCTCCGCCTCTTGGGCCAACTCCAGAAATAGGTCCTGCACCATGGTGAGCACCAGGCCAGGCCGCGCGCTGGGCCGGTCGATCTTGTTGATGACTACCACGGGCTTCAGCCGCTGCCGCAGCGCCTGCTTCAGAACAATCTCAGTCTGTGGCATTGGGCCGTCCACCGCGTCCACCACCAGCAGCACGCCGTCCGCCATGTTGATCACCCGCTCAACTTCGCCGCTGAAATCGGCGTGGCCCGGCGTGTCTATGATGTTTATCTTAACGGCACGGTAGGTGATGGCCGTGTTCTTGGCCAGAATTGTGATACCCCGCTCGCGTTCAAGCTCGTTGCTGTCCATGATAAGCTCGCCCACCTTCTGGTTCTCGCGGAAGATATGGCTCTGCTTCAGCATGGCATCCACTAGCGTAGTCTTGCCGTGGTCCACGTGGGCTACCACGGCAACGTTGCGGATGTTTTGTGGCTGGAATAGATTCATCCTGCTCCCTGGAGTTAAGTCGCGTCAGCGATGATGGATTTCGTAAAGGCTATTGTACAAGCTACAGCGGATTCGTGCGGCCATGCGCCCAAGCGGCGTAAGCCCTTTTAGCGCGCTAATGAGAAATGGGAGTGCCGAAGGGCGAAGCCCCCCTGGGTCGAGGGACCTGATACCGAGACCCCAATTCCGATCGGAACCCCGGAGCCGCTCATCAACTCAGCCCCGGTCTGATGGCAATGGGCCTTACCAATACGGGGGCCTAGGCCGCAGGTTACCGAATGCCCGCCCCTGTGATATCTATGAGGATGCCCGCCCCGGTAACGTCTATGACTATGCCGGACGCCACGTTAGTTATCTGAAACTCGGGGCGCCGCTGGATTCCTGCTCCAGTGATGTCTATGACAATGCGGTTGCTAGGGCTGACCCTAACCGGCGCGGGAGAACCTTCGTCCAGCCCTGGTGGGTTGAAAGGCGGTCCACCGCCGGGGCAATTGGGGTCTTTAGCAGAACATGGACCACCCGCGAAGGCGGCGGATACTGACATGGCCGACACCACAACTAGGACCGCTAACAAGACCACTGCCGTCGAAAGTTTTCGCATCGGTGCCTCCAAAATGCCGGAATGTCTTCTTTGGGTTGGTCTCTAGCCGCGCACGCAGCTTAAACCGAACAACTACAGTATGCATTTTGCCCAATATGCCCGTCAACTTTCAGCCTGGTTTCCATAAGAAGAGATTCCGCGCCGCCCCCTCGGCTAACTGAAACTTCGGCCGCAGGGCCCGGCGCCCCAGCCGTTCCGCTTCGCTCTCCCCCTTACGCTGAAGCTAAAAACCGTCATCGCCCTCTATGAGCAACGCTTTCCGGTGGACGGCTTGGCCCTTAGATTCTGATCCAACCAGATCAACTGCGCCGTGTCGCTGACACGCGGAAGCTGCTACACTAGGCAATCGACCCGCCGCCACCTTTTAACTTATTTGACCTTCCTTACCACAGTCGCCAATCCCGTTCGCCCTGAAGACCAGGCCCAACGCGCACAAGCCAGCGAGTTTGCACAGCTAAAGCGGCTGGTTGAGGAGCAGGGGCTGCTGGATAAACAGCCCGCCTACTACACCTACAAGATTCTTCTAACCCTGGGCATGCTTGCCCTGGGCTTTGCGCTCCTATTCCTTTTGGACAACTTCGGCCTTCAAATTCTGGTCTCCGTGTTCCTGGCCTTCGCTTACTGCCAGGTCGGATTCGTGGGCCACGATGCAGGCCACCAGGCCATCTTCAAGTCCCCTCGCCTCAATTTCGTCGCCGGCCTCGCCGTCAATTTCCTAATTAGCCTGAGCCGCACCTGGTGGGTGAAGCAGCACAACCAGCATCATCGCTACCCCAACGACATCGAGAGGGACCCTCACATCGGGCTGGATGTTCTCGCTTTTTCCGAAGAGGCGGCGCTGAAGAAGCAGGGCTTCCTACGCTTCATCATCCGGTACCAGGCCTTCTACTTCCTGCCCCTAGCCCTGTTGGAATTCATCGGTATCCGCCTCGCCGGCATTCAGTACCTCGCCCGGACACGCAACATCAAGGCGTTCTTTGTCGAATCAGCGCTGATGGGACTCCACTTCGGCCTCTACTTTGGACTGCTGTTCTATCTATTCAGTCCGTTGCAGGTTTTGGCCTTTGCCATGGTCCATCAGGTGCTTTTCGGCCTCTACTTCGCCCTGGTATTTGCCCCAAACCACAAGGGTATGCTCATCTCAGACAGGAACAATCCCCTGGACTACCTGGACAACCAGGTCCTTACCACTCGAAACGTGAAGCCCAACCCCTTTGTCGATTTCTGGTATGGCGGCCTCAACTATCAGATCGAACACCACCTCTTCCCCACCATGTCCCGGAACAATCTCGGTAAGGCCAGAAAAATCATCAAACCCTTCTGTGAACAGCACGGAATCGTCTATACTCAGACCGGAACTCTGGCTTCTTTCCGGGAGATTTTGTCCTACCTGCATCGGGTCAGTGCCCCCCTCAGGTCAAGGCCCGCCACGGTCCGGTAGGCTACCTGGCGAATTACCGGCCCGTCCGCGTAGAAGCGGCTCACACCTTAGCCGCCACCGCCACCCAACAGATACCTGTTCACGTTAGCCGGGGACTGGATCAATTCGAGATGGAGAGCACCATGGCCCAGAAACTCATCCAGGGTGACAAGATACCCAATCTCTCTTTGAACTTGATCGACGGCCACACCCTTGACCTCCCTGCCGGTATGACGGGCCGGTACCTGGCCCTTCTTTTCTATCGGGGCAATTGGTGACCCTATTGCCTGCGGCAGTTAGCCAGCTATCAGGCCCAATTGACCCAGCTACAAGACCTCGGCGCCACCGTGGTCGCCGCCACCGTTGACGACCGCGAGTCTACTCAAGCCATGGCTCAGGAGAATGGGATCACGTTTCCCATCGCCTATGGTCTGGAGGAAACGCAGCTAACGGGATTCGACTCATGGTGGGCCGATGACCAGCACGGCCACTACCCCCAGCCCATGGAATTCCTTGTCCTCCGGGGAGGGACGCTATTCGCCTCGTTGTATGCCTCGGGACCCATCGGCCGCATGCACGTTGACGAAGTCTTGACCTCCATTCGAGGGCGTGAAAGCCGGAGGCTGGCAGCTTAGCTAAGCGAAAATCACAGTTGCCGCGGCGGTAATGCTGCTGACGTTCCACCCGCCGTCGCAGCCTCCTGGTTGGCCTCCAGCTCCCTAAGCTGGCTGTCGGTCCTCTCCGCTTCCAAAGACAACCCCTCCCACTCCCCCCACAGCGATTGTGCATCCAGCTTGAGCACCCGGTACTGCTCTGCGGACGTCGCCAACTGGGCCGCGTCCTTAAACTGGTCCGGGTTGGAGAACAGCGTCTCCAACTGCCCAATCCGGGCCTCGTGGGCCGCCAGCGTGGCATTGATTTCTTCTATCCGCTTAGCCAGCCTTCGGGCCTCTTTGCTTAGGGCCCTGCCCAGCTCCTCTTCGGCGCTCCTCGGTCGTCCGGACCGTCTTTTGATTGGGCGGTCGCCGTTCGCGCCTTGCTCCGCGGCATCGTGGCCTGCTCCGTTGGCAGCTACGCCGGCGCTGCCTTGCGCTGTTGCTGCCTGTTTCCGGTGCAGGTAGCTATCGTAGTCGCCTGGGAAAAACACCGGTTGGCCGCCATCTATCTCAACGATCTTATTCGCAAACTGTCGAATGAGCGTGCGATCGTGGGTTATCAGGCAAATGGTTCCACGATAGTCGTTGAGAGCGTCCGTCAGAATCTCCCTGGAAGCTATGTCCAGGTGGTTGGTTGGCTCATCCATCAGCAGCAGGTTGCTTCGTTGGACCAGCAGCTTGGCCAGCGCCACTCGCGCCTTTTCTCCACCAGACAACACGGATATGGGCTTGCGAACATCATCGCCACTGAACAGGAAGCCGCCCAGGGTGTTTCGCAGGTTCTGGCCTGATGCCTCCGGCGCAGCCTGCTGAAGCTCCTCTAAGACCGTGTTGCTGGGGTTCAAAAGGTCCAGCACATGCTGCGCGTAGTAGGCCGTTATCACATTGTGACCGGTCTTCCGCTCACCCTCCTCAAATGGAAGGACACCCGCCAGGATCTTCAGCATAGTGGTCTTACCCGCGCCGTTGGGTCCAACCAGGGCAACTCGGTCACCGCGCGTCAAGACCAGATTCAAACCCCGGTAGACGGCGTGATCGCCATAGGACTTGCTCACGTTGGTAAGACAGATCGCCTCGGCGCCGCTACGCGACGGCTCCGGGAACGAAAAGCGGACCCTCTTGCTCACCCTGGGCAGCTCAATTTTCTTTACCTTCTCAAGCTGCTTCAACCGGCTCTGGACCTGCCTGGCTTTCGTGGCCTTGTAGCGGAATTGCTCTACAAAGCGCATCTGCCTCTCGACTTCGCGGTCCTGTCTGGCCGCCGCCGCCTGCTTCGCCTGTAGGGAGCGCTCCCGAGCGATCAGGTATTCGTCATAGTTGCCCTTGAAAAGCACCACCTCGCCTGGCTCAATCGCCAGCACCGTGGTTGCCACCTGGTTCATGAAAGCCCGGTCGTGAGAGGTGACCACTACCGCGCCGCGGAACGATGCCAGGTACTTCTCGAACCACAGGTTTGCGTCAAGGTCCAGGTGATTAGTTGGCTCGTCCAGCAGCAACACTTCCGGATTCCTGAAAAGCAACTTGCCCAGTGCGGCGCGCATAATCCAGCCGCCGCTGAACTCGCCCAGGGGTCGAAAGAAATCCGTCTGCTTAAAGCCTAGTCCTGAGAGGATCGCTTTGGCTTCGTGGTCCCTGTCGCCCCCGCCGGCCTCCGCCAGCGCAATGTCAAGCTGGCCCAGTTGTCGTATCAGCTCACCCTGGTTGTCGGGGTCTATCTCAGATGAGAGGGACTCATGGGTGGCGGCTATCCTGTTCCTCAGCGCGGTCACCTCTGAAGATGCCTCCAGCACCTCTTGGAGCAGGGTTTTGCCAGAAATCTGAACGGCCTCCTGTTTGAGGTAGCCTACATTGACGTTGCGATGCCTGGAAACGCTCCCGCTGTCCGGAGGAATATCGCCGCCAAGGATGTCCATGAGCGTGGTCTTGCCGGAACCGTTGGCGCCTATCAGTGCAATGCGGTTTCTGTCCGCCACGTTGAACGTGAGACCACTGAACAGAACCCGTTCTCCAAAGGCCTTGCTGATGTTGGTGGCATTTAGCATTTTGAACTGTGCGGTTAGCTCAATCTCCAACCACTTGATAAGTGGCGGATTTGTCGTGACGAGATTTCATTCCGTTCTAAGAGACACTGGCATACAGTCCACATGGAATAGCGCCTGCGTGATCTCCCTGTCTCCGTCGCCATCACGCCAGGGCCAACCCTTGCCCTCCCCACCACTCGGACCTCGCGAATGAAATCTGTAGCGGGATGAACGGGTCTATTATTCAACCCCCCCGTGGATGAGGAACGTTGGCGGAGCGGCCCCGTGGCCCGGATTCCCGGCCCGTCCGCGAGTCGGAAGTCGAGGTGACCCGCCTTCGGCCCCCGGTTCGTCCGTTTGATGAATTCGTCTGAGGGGTTCTATTTGCGCTGCGTCGTCCGGGCTGCGAAGTGCCATTTCCACGATGCTTGTTCTGGCCTTCCCTCGGCCCGCCACCGTCCGTGCTCCGGCGGGGTCTGCTGCTGGGCCTGGGACCTTCTTCTGTGAACTGTTCCTCCGGGACGAAATTTCCGTAATTGAAGCCGGGCACACGCCGCCGCTCAATCTTTGCCCCCAGGTCCCTCTCCACCTCGCGGATCATCGGACCATCCCCGACTCCGGCTAGCGTGAACGCCTCCCCGGTCTGCTCCGCCCTGCCGGTGCGGCCGATACGGTGCGTGTAGGTGTCCGACGTCTGGGGGAAATCAAAGTTGATTACATGCGAGACCTCGGGGACATCGATGCCATGGGCGGCGATGTCGGTGGCCACCAGGATGTTGAACTTGCCATCACGGAAGCCGTTCATCGCCTGTTGGCGGGCGTTCTGAGACATGTTTCCCTGCAGCGCCGCCACCTTGTACGACTGTTTGGCCAGATCAAAAGCCAGGATACGGGCTCGGTGCTTCGTGCGGGTGAACACCAACACCTGGCCCGTTGCGGTCTGGTCCAACAGCGCCACCAGCAGATTCTTTTTCAGGCTGTCCGGCACCGGGTATAGGGCGTGGGAGACCGTCTTCGCCGGGGCGTTAGCCCCAATCTGGACCAACACCGGCTCCTTCAAGATCTTCACCGCCAAAGTGCGGATCTCGTCGGGCATGGTGGCCGAGAAGAAAAGGGTCTGCCGCTTGGCCGGCACGTGCTTTAAGATGCGGCGTACGTCGGGCAGGAACCCCATGTCGCACATCGTGTCGGCTTCGTCCAAGACCAACACCTCAACGCCAGACAGGTCGATGTCTCCTTGCTCCAGGTGATCCAGCAGCCGTCCGGGGCACGCCACCACCACCTGGGCGCCACGCCTCAGTCCCGCCAGTTGCGGGCCCTTGCTCACGCCGCCGTAGATTGTGATGCTTCTTACTCGGAGGTACTTCCCCAGCTCAACGAAGGTCTGGTTTATTTGCTCGGCCAGCTCCCGCGTCGGCGCAACCACCAGGAACCGGACCCCCTGTTTCGCAGGTGAACTGCTCAGACGATGGAGGATGGGTAGCGCGAAGGCGGCGGTCTTGCCGGTGCCGGTTTGCGCCAGTCCCAGGATGTCCCGGCCTTCCATCGCTGCCGGGATCGCTTGTTGCTGGATGGGAGTGGGCTTGGTGAAGCCTACCGAATTGATTCCGGCCAAGACTTGAGGGTGAAGGTCGAACGGTTGAAAACTCACTGAGAGGGCTTACTCCTTGACTGCTTTACCGAGCCAAGCTGCACTCTCAGCCCCATGGTCACGGTCAATCTAGTCTCGCGATGATGCCAACTGGCATTTACTCCCTACAGTATAGCAGGTGCTACGGCTTCCAAGCATGCACTGGGAGCCCGCTAACGGTGTTCCGTATTCTGAAATTCCTCCGGTGCCGCACACCCTGAATTCCAGGACATTGAGTATATGTACACCGTCTGCATAAGACGCGTCATTCCTATGAGATTAGCCTCCCACGCCTCCAATCCGCTCATCCTGAGGCTCTAGAAGGACGAGCCCATACCGCATTCCGCCCCCCACCATGTCATTATAAGTCCGCCTGTGAGGATCGAGGAATCTAGGTGTGGGGGGAGAGCAAGTCCTACGGCGGCGCCCGCTTCGGTTTCCAATCCTGGTCTTTCACCTTCCATAGTGCTGGTTGCCAACATGGCCGGTTCCGAGTCCGTGTGTAAAACTTGTTTTATTCACAAGCTCCAGCGGCGGCCAATTCCTGTTTCCAATGGAGCCGGGCGCCAGGGTTGAACTACACCGTGAACACGGAGCGTCAGTGTTGCTGGCTGCCTAGCTGCCACCTGCCTGATGGCGTGGTTTGGCCACGCCCCTTGAGACCATAGGCCAGTAGCTCAAGGACACCACTATAGCCGCTGCCGCCACAATCCCAGCTATTACATACGTATCCTGGAACGCTGAAACAAAGGCTTGCTCTCCATTACCCTGCGCCAGGTTTGCCGTGTGTACGCTCAGCCGGCTGGCGAACACGGCGCTCATTATGGCCACGCTAGAGACATTTCCCATGCTTCGAGATAGGGATAGTATGGCCCCGCCGGTCCCCAGCCTATCGCCGGGAACAGCACCCATGATCAGCGTGGCATTGGCAGCCTGGAACAGTCCTATCCCTATGCCTATCACAGCCATTCTCACCGCTACGTCAGCCACGGATGAGCTTGCGTCCAGCCGGCTGAACCAGAACAAGGCAACCGTTGCTATCACAAGGGCTAGCGTTGTCAGGTAGGCAGGTGGCGCCCGGTCTGATAGCCAGCCTCCTATGGGCGCGGCTACGGCGCCTAGTGCCGCCATCAGCATCAGCAAGAATCCCAGGACTTTAGCGTCGACTCCCAGTGTGTCGGATAGATAGAACGGCAGGATAAACCAGTTCACAAATGTCGCCATGAACATCAGGTAAGATGCTGCCATTACTGGCCCCAGAACCCTCTGCCTCAACAAGGCCAGGTCCAGGATGGGACGATAGGCAGCCTTTTCCACAAAGACGAACCCTATCAGGAATCCTACAGATAGCACCGCCAGCAGTAGGACCTGGGGCACAGCCCATCCAATTCTCCCTCCCAGGGTCAGGAACAAAATAAGCGCGGCTAGCCCTATGAATAATGTAAGTCCGCCACGAAAGTCGAAGCTCCGGGACGATTCATTTCTCCTTTGTTCCTTGAGCGCCATGAGTGCCAGCACTATGGCTATGATTCCTAACGGGACGCGGGCCAAAAAGATAGCTCGCCATCCCAAGGTGTCAACCAGTACGCCGCCACCCAGCGCCCCCGTTATCGTTCCCAGGAGCACAATGCCGGACATCAGGCCAAGCCCTTTGCCCCTTTCGCCTGGTGAGAAGATACTCGTTACCAGCGCCGGGCCGGAGGCCAGGATTAGCCCGTTACCCACCGCCTGCACCACTCGCAACCCGAAGACTATCGAGAGCAGCGGCGCCACGCCAATGAGCAGCACCGCCAGCGTGTAGGTAGCCATCCCGATGATGTAGAGTCGCTTCAGACCGTATCTGTCGACGGCGCTGCCAAGGCTAAGCTGTAGCCCTGTAGTGCTGCCAACGTAGAAAATAATAATCCACTGCACAGTCTGAATGTCTGTGCCGAAGCTGCTGGTAATGTTGGGAAGGGCTACGTTTACGGTGATGTCCAACGACACCAGGAACATGCCGAAGGACGCCGCAATCAGGCTGAGCCATCTGTTCTTCGTATAACCCCGGGGAGGCTCTGGCGCTGATGACATCGAGGCAAGTTTGTCAGAGCATCGTGGTCAGTTCAACTCCTCTACACGCCAGTCATCCCATTAGAAAAGCCTCCCGATGCGGCTCGGGAGGCTTCAGGAACGAGGCTGGGTTCTTGGCGGAGACGGGGGCAGTGGCAACCCATCTGAATACATTCCCGGTGGTACTGGCGGCAACAGAGAAACTTGCTCCCCTAAAAAGATGTGCGTTTTCACTTCTTCCGCACTTCACATCGTCGCTGTATATCACATGTCGAGCGTCAAAATGACTCATGTCATTCCTACGAAAATAGCACCGTCCCTACTCTATCTGCGCCCAACTAGGAGGAGTGCAGAGGGGCACAGCCCTCCTGCCGGGAGTCTGAGTGTGTCCCTCAGAAATTAAACCTCACTGGGTGGTCGTGGGTGGGCACCACCAAGCTGTGATTCGCTACCCTCTCTACGTGTCCAACCGTCGCGCCCACTATCACCGTCCCAGATTGATTGGTTCACAAGCCCTGACGCTCTCGAAGGACGAGCCCATACCGCATTCCACCCCCCACCATGGCATCTGAGTCCGCCCGTGAGGATCGAAGAATCTGGGTGCGGGGGGAGAGCAAGTCCTACCGCGGCGCCCGCGTCGGATTCCAATCCTCTCTTTTCATCCGCCCTGGTACTGCACGCCAACATGATCGATTCTGAGTGTTGGCAACCAGCGAAAGTGGGACACTTTGAGACCCGAGAGATTAGAGATCGGGAGAGGGCTTGGTGAGCTCCCTGAGGGTCTTGTTGTAGCGCCTTCGCCGTTCGATTGTGTGAGCCTGCACCTCCTTCCTGCGCTGCAGTATCCGTTCCCGCCTCCCGTGGAGCACATCTGCAGGTGTCACATTGCCCAGCGCCTTGTGATAGCGCCTGTAGTTGTAGTAGGCCACGAAGGCGGCAAGGGCAGCCTCCAGATCGGAAGCCATCTCGTAGGGGACCTGCTTGACGTCTCTCTTGATAGTCTGGTGATAGCGCTCCAGCTTGCCGTTGGTCTGAGGGTGGAAGGGTGCAGCCCGGATGTGCTTGATTCCCACCAGGCGCAGGTAGTCTCTGAAGCCACGGGACACATATCCTGAGCCGTTGTCCGAGAGCAAGCTGGTCCGGTCGGCCACCGGGACCTCGGTCATGCCAGTCTTGTCTACAGCCTCCTGGACCACCTCGATGAGAGAGTCGGTAGTCATGTCCCGCTGCAGCTTCCAGGAGAGTATGAAGCGGGAATAGTCGTCCATCACAGTGACCAGGTAGTAGTAGCCCCATCCGATGACCTTGAAGTAGGAGGCATCGGTAGCCCACATCTGGTGAGGGCCAGTGGTCTTGCGGTGGTACTCTTGAGAGGCCTTGAGCTGCATCTCGGGTGACTTCACCAGACCCTCCCTGCGCAGGATGCGATACACAGTGGACTCGGATACAGCGAAGCCCAGGTTGTCCGTGGTCCACGCTGCCAACTGGCGGCTACTTAGCTCCGGCATCTCCCTGGCCGCTTCCAGGATCGACCGTTCCTCCTGAGGTCTAAGGCGGTTCCACGGTGGAGCGCTGGCTCCAGGTCGGTCCTCGAGACCTTGTTGATGTTGTTGTCGCATCAACCACCGATAGTAGGTGCTCTTGGGAACACCCAGGTCTCTGAGCACCCGACGCTTGGCCAGCGGTGATGCGGCTACACTGGCCAGGACCGTCGCCTTCTCAACGGCGCTCATCCGCTGGTACCGACGCCGTTCTGGGGCATTGGTATGGCCGTTTTTTTCAGACGGTAGACCTCGAGGGATAGCTCGGCTACCAGCTGCTTGAGCTCGCCGTTCTCCCGCTTGAGATCCTGGATCTCCTGCCGGGTGGCATCGCGCACCGTGTCACGGGACAGCCGCTCCCTGCCCGCCTCCATGAACTCCTTGGTCCACGAGTAGTAGGAGTGGGGCTTGATACCCTCCCGCCGGCACAGGTCGTTCACGGTGACCTCGCGGCGGAAGCCCTCCAGCACGATACGGATCTTCTCTTCCGGGGTGTATTTGCGCCGGGTAGCCGCTCTAACTCGTCGAACGAAGGACCTAGTCTGCTCCGACCGTTGATCGGCGGCCTCGGCCTTGCTGGCGTCTGACTGGGACATCGCTGCTCCTTTCATGAGGTACTCTACCCTCACTTCAGGAGCTCTCACCACTCTCAGACTCTCGGGTTTTCTACCCCTCTCACGTGTCCCATTATCGCTGACGGTCTACACCCCGCCAATGGTGCTTGAGTCCGGATGGCTGACTGTTCTGGCCCCCTATTTGACGCTGGCGGTGCTCATAGGGATCAGCGCCCCTTGGCTGGCTTGGTTGGCATACAGGGTGGAAGTTCAAACCGTGCTCAGGATGGGAAGCATTTGATAGTTTGGTTCGGCACCTTGCCGAGACTCCTCTCCCCCTGGCAGAAGGAGAGTCGGAGAGGGGGCGATTTAAATAGTTATTAAAGAGGGTTCCAATTTGAACGTCGCCACGGGGCCGTACATCTGGTGTCAAGACCTGTTTAAGATCTACAAACGGGCTGATCTTGAGGTGGTCGCCTTAAGAGGTCTGGACTTGAAGGTTGAAGCGGGAGAGCTCATAACTATCGTGGGGGCCAGCGGCAGCGGGAAGTCCACCCTTCTTAATGTCCTGGCGGGATTGGATCGCCCGTCGGCTGGCGAAGCACGGGTGGGCAACCGGGACCTGCTGAACATCTCAGACCAGGAGTTGGTCCTCTTCCGGCGGTCGGAGGTCGGGTTTGTGTGCCAGTCGCCGGGGAGGAACCTGAGACCCTACCTCACGTCCCGCGAAAACGTCGAACTGCCACTGGCCATAGCTGGAATAAATGCCAGGGGCCGCAAACAGCGGTCTATGGAGCTGCTGGAGGCTCTTGGATTAGGCGACAAGACGCAACGGTTTCCTCACCAACTTTCTGGTGGAGAGCAGCAGCGGGTCGCCATTGCAGTGGCTTTGGCGAATGCGCCTCCGTTGCTGTTGGCTGACGAGCCCACGGGAGAGTTGGACTCCATTAGCTCTGCCCAGGTTCTGGAGCTGCTCCGGTCCACCAACAGGAGCACCGGCGTCACCGTGGCCATCGTCACTCACGACCCCGCCGTCGCCGACTACGTGGACCGGGTTGTGCATATTCGAGACGGTAGGGTCAGCTCTGAAAGCCTGGTGAGCCCCTCATTTCAGCGAGACGTGCGCAGGTTGAAGCAGGACTTCCTCGTAGTGGACCAGGCGGGGCGGCTCCAGCTACCGCGGGACTACGTGGAACGGCTAAACCTGGTACCTCGCGTTCAAGTTTCAATCAATGAAGACCAGGTGATTATTAAGCCTGCGGATACGGAACAGAAATGACTGGGAGCTATCCACCCGTAATTAGCACACTCAGCCTGACCCGGGTATTCGCCTCCGGAGGTGAGCAAGTCAAAGCCGTTAACAACGTTAGCCTGGACGTAACCAAGGGTGAGTTTCTGGCCGTCATGGGCCGCTCGGGGTCGGGAAGGACAACGCTCCTCAACCTGATGGCGGGACTGGACAGGCCAACCGAAGGCAAGGTGCTGTTCCAGGGCTTGGACTTGGCCTCGTTAGGCGAGACGGAGATGGCACGTCTGCGGCGCGAAAAGATAGGCTTTGTCTTCCAGTCGTTCGGACTGCTTCCCCTCCTCTCCGCCTACGAAAATGTTGAGCTGCCGCTACACCTGGCGGGACTTGCCAGGAGGATTCGGCGGGAGCGTGCCTTGGAAGCCTTGGACATAGTGGGACTGTCCAACAGAGTGCGGCACAGGCCCTTTGAGCTTTCCGGCGGGGAACAGCAGCGGGTGGCCGTGGCGCGGGCGTTAGTCACCAGGCCGGAAGTTATTTTCGCCGACGAGCCCACCGGGGAGCTGGACACCGTAACCGCCGACGCCATCGCCACCATCTTTCGCGACGCGCTACAAAGTCAGGGTATTACCATCATCGTGGCTACCCATGATCCAGCTTTAAGCTCAAAAGCGAACCGGATCATGCAGATATTTGACGGCGCCTTGGTGGATGGCCCCATCGATACCGGTAAGGTCGAAAACTAGCTTCCTACTTCATTCTGGGAAGGCCCCGGAGTCATGCTAACAAAGGAGCCTCCCGAGGAGTCTCGGGAGGCTTCAGTAACGAGTCCATGTTCTTGCCGGAGCCGGGGCGGGCTCGAACGATACCTGGACCACAGGCTGGCAATTTTTCTGGCCGTCAGATTGGTAGGGCTTACCTCAAACTGTCCAGTTGAGCCGCTTGGCGGGATATCCGGCTGCTGCGCTCCATGGCAAAGCGCCTTATCCCTTGGAAGATGGATTCAGGGTCCAAATGAGCTTCAGCAATAACGTCGGACTCGCTACCACCAGTCAACCATTGATCGTCCCAGTCCGATACCAAAGAATACTCGTCGGTCAGTGGACCGGCATCTTGTACCGGGAATGACCGCCGGGTACCGGTGCTGACCACCATCATGTCGTAACGTGCTTCCGGCGGATAAACAGACTCCCGATACTCCTGAGGCTGTCGGGCAAAAAGCTCATCACTGATGGCTGAGATAACCTTTATGTTCAACCCATCTTCCTCTATGCGGGGCAAGACCGACACCAGATTCACCGTAGAAGATGACCCCTGCACTACCACAAAGCCATGTCTGGGCTTTCCCGCCTCAAAGTCCCTGATGACATACATGCCTTTGGCTGCTGCTTTGGGGTCTGTATCAGCAAACTTGCTCCGGTCGGCCACTGGATTGTCGGGTCTTGCCACTTCAAGAACTATGATACCCACCTTCGGGTCCCTCGCCGCAATCTCAACGGCGGCGAAATATCCTGACGCTACGTCGTTGTAGTCCCATAAACTCAGCGTAATCACTTGATGTCTGGGAAACAGCTTCCACACTTGAGGTGAAAATATGCCGAAGTGGGTACGGGCGTCAGCCGCGGTTTCCGGGCCGGAATGCCCGGCCAGTATATTCAAGACCCCAACGCGGAACGGACTGTCCTGGTTCTGCTGGCTCCAGACGCGGGACGGCAGGTACATTAGGGGCGTGAAGGCGCCATAGCTGCCGCTAAGAGCCCATAGCCCTACATGCTGCTTCGGGTCCAAGGAAGCAGTTTGTCCTACAAGCCCCACCGCGGTGGACGCGTTCCCCGCTTCCTGGATCACTGCCTTGAGCCGCGTTCCTGCTGGGTTCTCTACCGGATCGTAGTGGCCCCAAAAGGATCCGCCCTCCACATTGATCGAATCTGACAAGTCGGCTGCTAGGAGAATCATCCGGTTGTCTGTGACGTAATTCATCCACTTGAATATCTCGGAAATCGCTCGCCGGGAACCTCGGACCTTGCCCGGGGCCTCGAATAATGTGATGGTCGCTTCCTTCTCCTCTCCGCTTATGGGGTTCCGGACCGTAACCACCTGGGGTTCCATGGGCAAGCTTTCAATCTTCAGCCGGGGATCAAGAAAAGGGTCGGTGCTCCTATCTATCCTTAATGGCATATCGTCAGTCACCAAGTCCCCAATCTCCACCAACCTCTGCGCCAGCCAGTCCCCCAGACCGTCTTTCTCTAAGACAGACATAGCCACGTCAATGTTCTGCTTGAACTGGATCAATCGGTCCCTGGTGTCGGAAACAGGGCCGTCGCTGATACCTTGGAACTTCACCCCAAATCGCTGCTCAAACGTAGCGGCCAAGGCTCGGAAGTAATCTCCGTTCATGCCGAAAGCGTAGGGGTGGCTACGGTAGCTAATGATCTGTTCTCCATATCCCGGAATGTTCCCATTCTCTGCGCCGGGCCACCATCCCTTCACCGTACGGCCAACAACTATCATTGGCCTGCCGTCCGTCGGGTCCCAGTCCTCCATTGTCTTAAGGGCAGCTACCACTTGGTCGTAATCGTTTCCGTCGTCCAGCGCTAACACATTCCAGCCGTACGAAGCCCACTGGTCCTGTATCCTATATGCATCGTACTGTGGCCTAATCACGCCGCCCACCAACTCATCATCTATGCCGGCGTTATTATTGGACAGAAGGATTCTCAAACGCTTTCCCACTTGCTGCGCCACCGCTTGGGTTTTCATCTCCTGAGAATGGCCAGAGGTCATGGCGAATTCACCCTCAATGGCCACAACCTTCAGCTTATCGGACGCTCCCACAATGTCCCAGAATGCGGCTTTTCCAGCGGCGGTTGCTATACCTATTCCGGATGGCCCTCCATTTACGTCGTTGGTAACGTCGGTGGTCTCAGAATGGCCCGCCAGCGCCCTGATCCCGCGGATCTTCGCTTGGGCCATCAGAGGATGGTCTACCAAGTCGTTCTGTTGGAGTAACGTCTTCAACGCGCCGGCCCCTCTTCGAAAACCGAACGCATCAATCGACAACATGGCCAGCTTCGGGTCCACTTCGAATCGTTTGTCCCCGGTTTCAGCATGCTTTCGCGCTAGCGCCTCCCCCATAACCATCCAAAGGGCGTACGTCACCGGCGCATTGTGCCCCCCCGCGAGCATGAACTTGTCCGCATAAGGGTGCTTGGGCCGACGATAGTCGAAGCGCAGCCCGCCAGTCTCAGGACCCACCAAATGTGATGCCACGGTATAAGGCGTATAGGCCAGAGGGCCCCCGAAATGCCCGGTTTGCGCATAGTTTCCCAGCAGTACCAAAGTCATCGCGGTCAAAAACCCCACGTCCTCAATGCGCTGTTTATCGTATTCCGGTAAAACAACGGCATTTCTTGTGGTCTGACTGGTAAGGGCCACCCGGTTGACTGTGGCTGTAATCGGCGATTTTATATTTGCCATTCGGTTACGCTCCCTGGGGTAAATTAACGCTGGATTTCCGTTGGGCCGGCGGTCAGGCCCATCTATGAGATAGTAACCGTCGAAGTAAAAACTGACGTTGTCCTTATAGACGAATCGCCCCCAGACTGCAAGCGTCCGGGGGGCAGTTACCTCCTGTTCCTGGTGGAGACAGGCGCCAGAGTTGAACCCCACCTGAAACTCGGAGCGTTAGTCTTGCCGGCTGCTTAGCTGCCACCTGCCTGATGGCGTGGTTTGGCCACGCCCCTTGAGACCATAGGCCAATAGCTCATTGACACCACTGTCGCCACCCCCGAAACCTTCCCGTCCTTGAACCCCACGTCCCTGGTGGCGTGCAGCCCTAGGGACGCATCCACCACCTCGCCGCCCTTTAAAATCAGGTCGTAATTAAACGCCACGTCGCGCCTCCTTTGCGCTTGATGGGTTGAATACCCTTGCTCCGAACAGCACTAGACACATTCGTCCACCCCAACACCCCTCTCGAATATCGGCCTCCGGCCGTTCTCCAAACGTGCTCAAAAGGGGAGTCCAGATGGGGTATTACTCCTCTGACGGGAGTCTGAGGGTGTCCCCCAGAATCTAACTTTAATAACCTTCCGGGGCGGGACGGTGGGAACCACCAACCTATGATTCGCAATCTTCTGCGGTGCCTGCATCCATCGCCATGGCTGATTTCCCTAACAACAATGCACACACTCGCCACCTCCTCCGCCTGGCAGCCCAACCCCCTCTACCCTTCCAACCCGCTCATCCTGAGGCCATCGAAGGACGAGCCCATTCCGCTTTCCCTTCAGCCGGGGAATCGGGACGTCTGTGCTGCGCCACCCTTTATCGGATACCGCCTTCCAAAGGGTGGCGCTGACTCCGTGCCCAGGAATCGGATAAAACCGGCCGCTCCAAAAAGGCTCCCTTGCTCCCCACCCGGATAATCCAGAGTTCACGGGTCCGCTGCGGCGCTTCACTGTCGGACCCAGAATTCTTCAGTTGATAGGAGCCGGTGACCTGGAAAGATACGCTCAGGTTTGTGGAAAGCGGCTCGCGCCAAACCTTGATCGGTAAAGATATTAAACCTGGTCTCCCCCGTGGCTAAAGCTCCGGGACCATCCCTTCATATGCAGGCGTGATAGGAATGCTCAGCTTCTCCCCAACACCGGCGAGCTCTTCCCGGATCTGATCCTCCGTCTCTGGGCTCATGTGTATTGCCAATACGGACTGTGGCAGGCTCCCAGTCCCCGCCAACAAGAGTAGCTCGTCCTCCAGAAGCTTGGGAGTCATGTGTTTAGTCATACGCGCAAGGGCCTCCTCGGCGTTCGGAAAAGTGACCTCCGTGATGAGAGTGCTAGGCCGGAACCGTTCCAGGGTCCCAGCGAATCCTCCTCCAGTGTCGCCGGTACAGAACAACGATTCGCCGCCCTTGCCTTTAATAAAAATTCCAATCGCTGGAACGCTGTGGTCCACATCCAGCGGTGTGACTTCTATATGCGCCACCTGATGTGAGCGGCCTGACTCTATGGGTACCAATCTAAGACGCGGCGGGGTAGGCCTGGTAGTGAAATCTGGATACAATCGCCCATTAAGGAAATTGTCGCCCAGAAATTCCAGCACTTCCGGAGTTGAGTAAACGGATATGGTCTCTCCGGTGTGGTACCCGCCAAGCGCCAGTGTGAGCAGGTCCCGCACGTGATCGAAATGATGGTGGGTAATAATGACGGAGTTGATTTTGGCTTGCTCTTCTAAGGACAAGGTTGAAGTGAGCGCACCCGCGTCCAACGCAATCTGGTCGTCCATAAGCAAAGAGCTAAGCCGCGCGCTTTCCGTCTCCGTGTGATGGCAGCCAAGAACGCGTATTTTCATTGTTGTACCGGCACAGAAACTATAGACTCACTTAGTTCATCAGGGTTTAGGGGGCACGAGAGATTTCATGTCTAAAGCAGATGCGCTAGGCAGAGTGTGGCTATTTTCCGGTCTGGACCCGGGCCAGTTGGACGCCATCTCTACCTTTACCTTTCAAAAGACATTCAGCCCGGGGGAGCTGGTGGTTGAGGAGGGCCGCACGGGCAACGGCCTCTACGTAATTATCTCTGGAAAGCTGGAGGTCGTGAAGGGGTTGGGAACTGACCGCCAACAAGTCCTTGCGGAGCTTGGGCCAAGCGAAGTGTTTGGCGAGATGGCGCTGCTCGGCGAATGGCCCAGGACGGCAACCATTCGGGCGTTGGACGAAGTGGAGTGTATAGGCATAGACCGGTGGGTGTTCCTCGCTCAGCTTGAGAGGCAGCCTCAGGTTGCCGTTAGGATGCTTCACGTCCTGGCGCAACGCTTGCGTGACGCAGATGCCCGGCTGGTGGAGTGACGCTTCCAAGAAACCCGTATCACGCTGATTTTAGCTGCCCCGCACACTTGTCCAGGGAGCCCTTTACCCGCGTCAACACGGAAGAGACATTTCCGTCCACCTGGAGAAATCCGCAATATGCCGAAAGCTCATTCAACCGCTCTATGAACAATGCCCTGGCGGCGGTCCGGTGGGGAGGAGTATTCACATCTCGGGAGAAGCGGAAACTGGGACCGGCCGTTAAGCCGGGATTGGACGGGCCCGCGGGAAGCGCGGTCAGCGCCTCGCCAAGAGGACTGATCACGTCCATCATCAGCTTCTCCGTAATATCTGACAATTGCGTTAGCTCCTCTTCAGATTCCTCTCCGTGCGCAAATAATCGCCCAAGCAATAGAATTAAAAGCTCGTAACACCCGTCAAATAAATTGCTTATATCCACACTCAGCGCGTCTTCAATTAGGTTCACTTCTCCATCATTGCTCACGTCACTCGGCAACATAGAATAAGGGTTCCGCATCACCGGACGTCCCGGCTGGAAATTAGGGTCGTCCTTGAGTAGCTGCCGGTACTCCTCCTGAATGGTGAGAAATTTGCCATGATGGGAGTCTTTAGACACCCCACGCGCTCCTTCCCCTTGCACGATAATTCCCTGAAGCGCGGCCTCTGCCGAAGTCAAATCCGTCACCGGATTTAAACCCGGTAGTTTGAAATAGGCCCCTGCAATCTGGGCTTTGGGTGGACCGAGGAACAGGCCATCCTCACCGTATTTTTGGGCGAGGTATTGGAGGCCGTCTTCAATGCCATGGTAAAGGCGGCCTTGGCTCTCATATGCCCGTGCGCTTGAGAATATGTCGCTGAGCTTCGGCGGCGGCGAAAACGATAATCCCAACCCCGTGCTCTCCCCTTCTCCAGGTTCAAGTTCCTCCGGCCTTTCTATAAATAGGAAGTTCTCCAGCGATTGCCAGCTAAACGGGACAAGCTCTAATTTGAACGACGGCGGATAAGCATTTGGGCTTACCGGAAGGTTGGGCCGGCGTAAATGCGGAGCGCCGCCCACTGCTGTGAGTAAGTTGCAGGTAAGGCACATATGCAGCATTTCTTCAATAGAAACCTGGATGATAGCTCTTCGCCACCGCCGTACAAATCTCAGTTGCTCTTCGGAGATCCCCTCTTCCACACCGCGTTTCATACTGTAAGCGTAAAACAAGTAGCAGCACATAATCCCGTGCTCCAGCTCCGCGGCTTCCGTGAGCAAATAAATTAGCTGGGCTCTGTTTTCAATCCTGACTGGCGCGTTCACCATGACTTCACCCATTGGTTCGGACTCATCTTCAACTCAACTCGGCCAACGTGGTGGCTGTCCTATTAGATGCACAGTTTCTTGCGCGCCCAAAGTCCGTCGGATCAGGCGCAGTGGCCAGGAAACCCAGCGTTTCCGTTGCACGCGCCCCACCTGCGTCACCGCTACTCGGACGTAAAACCTATGTCTCTATGCGAACCGTCGCACAATGGCTTGGTCTTGGAGGCCCCGCACCGGCACAACGTGACCCGGTTGCGCGTCTCAATAGGCATACCGTCCGCGCGTTCTACCGGAATTCCACCGATGACCCAAAGCGGACCGTCAGGGGTTACCGCAATCCCAACGGATAGGTCCGGCTCCGGCGCATCTGTTTCCGGGTCCAGGGCGTAGGAGAGGGCCCCGGAAGGGCACCGCTCAATCATCGCCATCACCTGGGCCCTAACCTGCGTGTCCTCAGTCTGTTCTATCATTTTCCAGACATTGGAAACTCGAGTGCCGCAAAAACCGGCATGCATACACAAGGACCTATCGTCCTTTATCGTGATTCTTACCCCATCGTAAGTCTTCTGCCGATCGGCGATGAGGGATTGGTCGGCTGCTTCCGTCCCGTCAAACCCAATGTCGGTGTGAGTGCCGTCGCACAGGGGCTTGTTATTGGACTTGCCGCAGCGGCATAGGAGATACCTCTTTGAGGCGCGGAGGAGTGGTCCCTTCTCCCAGGTCAGCGGCTCTCCGAACTCAGAGACCACCGGCGTCTTTCGGACCAGGGGCACTCGGCCCTCTACAACGTACGGTCCGTTGCGCTCGATTGTGATCTTGGGAGAGTCTTCCGCCAATCCGGCCTCCTTAGTGTCAGGTCGCAAGTCCCAGGGAAGTCTAGCATATGCTCAGGAATCTTCAACAAGCAGAACCGTTCGAAAATCGCTGGTTCGCCGATCGATTTACGATAGTGGATGGCGTATCGGGCGAGAGCCGCGTCTTGCGGCGAGAGTTGGCATGAATTAGCATAATGCTCACTGGATATGAAGTAACGGTGATTGACTGTGAGCGGATTGATTGGCAGTCCAAAGAGGCGCGTAACAGAGTCGCACTGTTCCGGTGCACGGCCTTAGTCAATATGCTTTCTGCGGCCGCACCCAAAAGGAGAACGAGTTCTCGGAGTCGTGATAGGTTGAGGAAACAGGCGTCTTAACTTTATGATCTGCTCGGCCAACAGCTATAGCAAACGAAAGGTGCCCACCACCCCAATCGGACCTTGCCCTTCTCCGTATATAGCGGTGATGCAACTGAGACCGCGCAATGACTGACCTACCCACCGGTACCCTCACATACCTCTTTACTGACGTTCAAGGGAGCACCTCTCTGTGGCAAAAACATCCGCATGACATGAATAGTGTCATGGCCCGCCACGATTCTCTGTTAACGTCCGCCGTTGAAGCCCATGGCGGCACAGTGGTGAAGCCAAGAGGAGAAGGGGACAGCATCTTCGCAGTGTTCCCACGCGCCACAGACGCGGTGGGCGCCGCCCGCGCTGCCCAAGAGCTTCTCTTGCGTGAGACTTGGCCGCCAGAAATTGCCATCAACGTTCGCATGGCGCTGCACACCGGCGAATCTGAATTACGCGACAACGATTACTACGGCAACTCGGTAAATCGTTGTGCCCGGATTAGGTCCATCGTTCATGGAGGCCAGGTAGTTCTTTCTCAGACCACCGCGCGGCTGGTCCAAGACAACCTTCGTGGCGGACTGTCCCTGCGTGATCTCGGTTCCCATCGCCTCAAGGACTTGCAGCAACCGGAGCAGGTGTTCCAGCTCATTCACCCGGACCTGCCCGCGGACTTCCCTGCCCTCAACTCCCTGGATGCCCACCCCCACAACCTGCCAGTCCAATTAACCAGCTTCATTGGCCGTGATGAAGAAATCGGCGAAGTCACGGACCTGCTCTCTTCCGCTCGCCTGGTCACCCTGGCAGGCGCCGGCGGCTCCGGCAAGACAAGGCTGGCACAAGAGATTGGCGCCTCGGTCATCGAAGGCTATCCCGGTGGAGTCTGGTTTATCGGATTGGTGGCTCTCTCTGACCCTAAAATATTGCGGCCACATGTAGCTGAAACATTTAACGTAGGTGAGGACGCCCTCTACGGGTTCCTGCAAGGGAAAACGCTCTTACTAATCCTAGACAACTGCGAGCACCTGATGGTGGGGGCTGCTTCGTTGGTCCAGTGGTTGCTATCTTGCCCCGGTGTCACCGTGATCGCCACCAGCCGAGAGGCGCTGAACCTGGCTGGCGAGCGGACCTTCCAGGTGCCACCGTTACCTGTCCCTGAAGGCAACGCCGGTCAAGGCATGTTTGCTGGGTGCCCTTCGGTGGAGCTATTCCGGGAGCGCGCCCGGGGTGCGAATCCCTCTTTTGAGCTGACCGCAAGCAACGCGGCCTCTGTAACTCAGATTGTGAGGAGACTTGATGGGATTCCCCTGGCCATAGAGTTGGCGGCGTCTCGCGTGAAACTGCTACAACCGGCAGAAATCGCCAGCCGGCTTGATCAATCCTTCAAGCTTCTAACTGGAGGACCGGTCGACGCCTTGCCGCACCACCAGACGCTGGAGCGTGCCATCGATTGGAGCTACGACATGCTGGAACCAGAGCAGCAAACGCTCTTCCGCCAGCTATCCGTGTTTCGGGGCGGATTCACCCTCCCTGCATGCGGCGCCGTCAGCGGGACCGATGATGAGTTTGAAGTCCTGGAGTCCCTCGGCCAACTGGTGGATAAATCGCTTGTGCGGACCGTGCCCGCCGGCGGGGAGTCGCGTTACCACCTGCTGGAGCCGTTGCGTCAGTACGCCGCCGCCCGGCTGACCTGCGACGAGGCGGCTGAAACAGGTGGTCGACACGCACGGTATTTTCAAGACCTCGCCGAGCAAGCTGAGCCGGAGCTTCGCGGCCCACACCAGCTTGAGTGGTTGGCGCGATTGGAGACAGAACACGACAACCTTCGCGCCGCGTTGGCATGGGGCTTGGAAGCTGGCGAATCAGATCTCCCACAGCGCACCGCCGCCGCCCTAACCTGGTTCTGGATAATACGCCGGCACGTGACCGAGTCTGTCGAATGGTTCGACAGGGCGCTGGCCGCCGAAGGGGGTTCTGCGCAGGCACGTGCGTCAGCACTGGTGCATTCTGGATTCATAAGCACGATGGTTCGCCAGGATGACCTGGAAGGATGTCTGGCGCGAGTCCGTGAAGCGGAAGAGCAGTTCATTGAGCTGGGAGACGGGCAAGGAATAATGACGGCTCGGACCTACGAAGCCGTGATCTTGTGGTTCATGAGGGACCTGGAAGCCTCGAGCCGCAGGTTCGCCGATGTCCAGGCAGCCCATCAATCCTATGGGTTTGAGTGGGGAGATGCGTTTTGTGGCTGGTTCCTGGGTTCTACCGCGTGGTTTGCAGGAGAAACAACACAGGCATTCGAGTGTAACAGCCGAAGTTTGGAGATCTTGCGTCGCGTCGGCGACCTGGCTTTGATAGCCTGGACGCTCATCCGCCTGGCAAACATCGCTTTGGAGTCCAACGAGCTGGACCAGGCTACAGCCCTCTACGATGAGTGCCTACCCATGATGGTCGACCTGGGGGACCGCCACGGCGTAGGTGCCGTACTGTTGGGACTCGGCATGGCGGCGCATTTCGGCAGCGAGGCGGACGAGGCGCAGCGGCTACTTGTGGAGGCGCAAACGAACCTGCGGGAGGGGGGCGGTGGTCAAGGTCTGGCCTGGCCGATGTCGAACGTTCTGGTCGACACTCGGACCCACGAATCGTTAGTCGAGGCGACGCTCCGGTATCAAGATGGTCTAGACTTACCGCCTGATGAGTGGACACGGATGGTGTGTTCAGATGGAGAGGCCTGGCGCTCGCGCAGCAGACTGGGCCCGTAACCTACCCAAAGTGCGAGACTATCTGGGCCCCCGCCCATATGCCGCATACTTGATCCGGAACAAAGTCCTTTTGGTACCCTTGATTTTACGCCCGGTTTAGCTACACCGTACAGGATTCCCTTTCTCGAGTACTTTTAATTGAATAGACGAAACCCGCCGCCATTGTCATTTTTATCTCAACAACGCAAGCGGGAATGCGCGCAAGTAAAAAACGACAATTTAGGCAGTGCCGTTCGTCAAAGAATGCTAAAATTAACTGCTGATAACGTGCTGGAGTGCAGGAAGCCAAAGGTTCTGGCGACTTAGACAAGGAGAAACTGGTATGCCGTTATATACCAAAGGCGATGTCCGCATCCACTATGAGGAGGCCGGGTCCGGTTTCCCGCTTCTGGTCACGCCCGGCGGGGGCTTGAACTCCCTGGTCAGCAATTGGCCTACCCAAGTGTTTAACGCGATGGAGGAGTTCAAGAACGACTTCCGCTGCATTACGATGGACCAGCGCAACGCCAACGGCGGCGAGTCCAGCGGCCCAATCCCGGTCGACGACCCGTGGGGAGCCTTCGCTGACGACCAACTGGGGCTGATGGACCACCTCGGCATACGGGAGTTCTTCTTCATGGGCTACTGCATCGGTGGCCCGTTTGCTCTCAAGCTCATGGAACGGGCACCCGAACGCGTCGTGGCAGGCGTGCTCTGCCAGCCGGTTGGGCACAACGCGAATTTCCCCGACTCCATGTACGACTCTGGCCGTGACACCTGGGCACCCGAGCTGGGCACCCGGCGGACTGACGCGACCATGGAGACTTGCGAAGCATATCTGCACAACCTTTACCGCATCCAGCCCGACTTCGCGTACAGCGTGTCGCGCGACTTCGCCCGTTCGTGCCAGACGCCGATGCTGGTCATGCCTGACGACACACCGTCGCACTCGTACCAGGCCGCTATGGATCTAGTAGCGTTGGCGCCAAAAGCCGCGGTGACGGTGTATCCATGGAAAGAGCACAAGGACGTGCTCGCCAAGACAATAAACCAGGTGCGCGACTTTCTCCTGGCGCATCAACCCGCGACAACCGCCCACTGAGAAGGGCAGGCGATATGTCCACGTCACAGGATTGTAGGGTCAATCTCTGCCACTTCTTCTTGCCCCTGATAATAACTGGTTTCTGATCCCGCCAACTTTTATATATATATATATAGCGGGACTGGCACGGAAGCGTTCTAGGGGATGATAACACTCAGGCCACCACAGCCGGGGCAGCATCTCGCGGCCTCAGATAGCAGAGTTCCACATTGTGTGCAATCCACAACAACGCGCCTCTCTCTACCATGAGGTCAGCTATCCGGCAATCGACACACCGAGCTTGCCCTACTTGACTCCCTACGTGGTGGGCGTCCCAGCCAGCGCCAGGCGGCTCTTCCCCGACTGGATCGGCATCGCTCCGACTCTGGAGGACTTGCCCAACCGATGCATCGCCCTGGTGGACTAGGCGTACCTCCACTACCATTCCCGGGCCGGCCTGGCCGCCACCAGCAGGTCTATGTCCCAGGCGCTCAAACTCTCCCGGCAGCGGGAACAGACCTTTATCTTCGTCAGCCAGGAGGCCCGGCAGGTGGACAGAAACGTGGCCAGCTCCGCCTCCGTCATCGTTTTCAAGCAGCTCGGGGTCCTACAGACCAGGTTCAACCGGCCCGAGTTGAGGGACCTGGTGGAGCGCGCCACTCAGGAGCTGGCAAGTGTTCCAGGCGGCAAGAGAAGATGGTCGTTCTGTTATAGCCCCAACTTTGTCTACATTCCTCCCCTGGACGCCCTCCGCAAGAACAACGGCCGCTCCCGCACTCTGGCCTCGCAACCTGCCCGGCAGTACCTGCTGAAGGGCATAGTCCGTTGTGCATACTGCCTCATCCCCATGTGGGCCCAGACCTACTACTCCGGGTGGCGATACTACCGGGAGCACCCCAATTCCCGCAGCCACGGCCCCTGACCCGCAGTCTCCGGCTCCATCCCCTGCCAGTTGGCCGATGAGCAGGTGTCCCGCCCGGCGACGGCGCATCTGCCGGGCCTATGCTGATGGTGGTCTTAGCGACATCGATTACGGCTGGAGGCTGGCGGAGGTCGATCGCGGGCGCCAACAAGCGCAGGCCGCGTCGCCTTCCGCCAACGAGGAGGCGGCAAATTTATTTAGCGACATTCCTATTCTATGGCGGGACGCGACGCCGGAAGATAAAAGACTGCTCATCGAGCGGGTTTACGTGGATATGGGGGAGAAGCGGATCTGGGCCATTGTCCAGTCGCCGGGGTTCAGGGAGCTCTTGTGCCATGCGGTAGCAAAAGCACCTGGCGCTCTGGTCCGGGTTGTGTCAGCGGAACCCGTCCAGTCTGGGACGGACAGCATGTTTGGAGTTGGTGGAGACTGAGTAGGGTCGGGTGTTCACTACTTGCAAAAAACGATATCAGTCCGATTACTGGGAAGGTAGAACAATCAAGGAGTGCGCGACTTACGCGACACCCAGTTCTTTTTCGGCGTAACCCACAGTCCGGTCCAATATCGAGACCATCTCGTCAATCTCATCTTCGGTTATGGTGAGGCAAGGATGAATTTCAAACCTGGACCCTTGGGTGTAGAAGTAGAGTCCATTGTCCAGCATGAAGCGAGTCATCTTTCGTCCCAGGGCTGGGTCTCCCAGGGCCTCTTTGGTCTCCTTGTCCTTGACCAGGTCCACCGCCGCCAGGAGGCCGAGCCCCCGCACCTCGCCAACAATGGGGTGCTCCATCAGCGTTTCAAGCTGGGTTAGGAGGTACTCCCCCATCTCCCTGGAGTGCTCTACCAGGTTCTCCTGCTCAATGATGTCCAGGTTAGCCAGGGCGGCGGCGGTCCCGGCGGGATGGCCCGACAGTGTATGGGCCATTTTGAATTCGTTACCCGGCCCAATGAACTTCTCCGCCACCTCTGTGGTCGCAATGGTGGCCCCGATAGGCTGATACCCACTGGCCAGGGTCTTGCCGAAGAGCATGATATCCGGCTGAAGGCCCCAGTGATCTACGCCGAACATGGTACCGGTGCGCCCAAATCCGGTGACCGCCTCGTCGTCGATTATCAGGATGCCGTACTTGTCACAGATGGCTCTGACAGTGGCCCAGTAGTCGCGATGCGGTATGATGGCGCCCTTTGCCACCGGCTCCATCATGAAGGCCGCTATCGTTTCAGGACCCTCAAATTTAATGGCGTCTTCGATAGCGCTGGCGCACCCAAGGTTACAGCTTCCGGTGCAGAATCTACAGCGGTAGCCGTGGGCCTCGGGCACCTTCACTCCCATGGCGGGCGTGACGGGATCAAAAATCGGGGATCTGATTGCGCGGTCTCCGCTTACGGCCATGGCGCCAAAGGTGTATCCGTGATGGGATCCCTCTCTGAACAAGACCTTGTATTTTCGCGGGTTGCCGGCCTGGGCCTGGTACTGAATAACCATCTTCAATGCGTCTTCAATGGCCTCAGTAGCGGAGAGGGAGAAATATACTTTAGAGAGGTCTCCAGGGGTCATCTGGGCCAGCCTGGCACCCAGTCGGGCAGTGGGAACGGTGGTCAAGGGAAGGAGCTCGCCAATGAACTCCACATCCTTCATCTGCTGATAGACGGCATCCGTTACCTCTCGGCGGCCATGCCCTACCAAGCAGCAGTGGGATCCTCCCGTGACATCAAGGTAACGCTTACCCTTGTCATCTATGTAATAGCTTCCCCGGGCCTCTACAACTATCCCAGGGCCGACCGTGTCCCCATAGCTATTATGCCTTGTGTACTGAAGCCACAGATGCTCGTTAGCCTGACCCGACAGCTCATCGAAGTGAGATTTCCCCATAACGCCTCCTAACTTGGCATCAGTGTTTGCTGATGAAAGTTGACTTTCGAGACCGCGTTATTATCAGCAACAGCAAATCGAAACACAACGAGGCCCAAGGTGAGTACACACCCTGAACCCTTGGACACCCAACCTGACAGGAAGGCCCTTCACCGGTGCGGCCTCATTCCCTACATTGAGCCGGGAAAGCTCCTGTCGGCCCTCGCCATCTTCCACACAAACCTCCCCAGCGTTGACCCTGGCCGGCTGCCAAACATAGACTTGGCATCCGCCTCGCCTCCCGCGGTGCCTAGGCATTGCCCGGCCGCAGAACCCCCCAGCTCCGCAGCAGCACCGGCAACCACACCAGAGAAGGCACCATCAGCCAGACCAGCGTGAGAGCCCGGAAGGTCCCGCTCAACACTTCGCTGTCGCTGCCGGAGCGGACCGTATCTGCCACCGAATCTAGCCTGAGTCCCAATACATAAAAGCTCGCCAAATGGGCAAAAAAGGCCACCGACAGCGCGGCCAGCAGCAGAAGGAGCCTTGAGCGGAGCTTAATTCTGGGCGCCGCAATCAGCACCGCCAGGGCTATTATCAGCCCGTACACCATCCCGGCGTTGGCCCCCACCGATACGCTTGCGTCCGGCGCCCCCTGAGCCGGAGAAGCGGCCATATCGATGCCCCATCCGGCCCGCTCGGCGGACACCTCCGACGGCAGCACAACCGAAAGCGTCTCCAACACCACGGTGTTATACCCCACACCCAACAAGCCCCAGGTCAACGATAGCAGGAGGATGCCTGCCGCCGCCTTGGCCAGGAAGCCTCCCAGATTAGCCTGCGGCACCCTGTACCCACCTTCGCATCCAGAGGAGCCAGAGGCCCACGGCCAGCAACACCATAAGGGACTGCCACACCAGCAGGTGGACCACGTCCATGAGCTCCGGCGCCGCCGAGCCCAGGAAAAACAGGCTGGTGGTGCGAATTAGGTTCACCGCCGAAAGCACCCCAAAGCCCAGTGCTACTCCTAGCACCTTGGTCTTGAAGTGCGCTGGCACCGCCAGCACCGCCGCCGAGTAAATGGCCAGCGGCGCCATGATGGTGCACTCGGAGATGACCAGCACGGCGTATGAGCCTGAGGCCACGTTCACGCCGTTAACGTTTACCGAGGAGTCAAACAGGGAGACCAGGGCACCCGTTGCCTGCGCGTTGAATTCCAGAAAACGGTGGAAGGCCGCCGTGCCGTCCAGCCAGGAATAGCCCAGCAGCAGCAGCGAGAGCGTCACCGCATAGACTGCCAGGGCGCGCGCCAGCCCCCGGTTTCGGGAGAGCGCCACCCTGACCCGTCGAAGCACGCCATCGAAAGACGGACCCGGCCCTTGTCCCGGGTCCGGCCACCCCCGCCCCTCTCTCTGCCTCCCCTTGGGCATCGGGGTCACGCCCCTTCCCGGAATGCCATCTGTGCCGTGGGTCTCATCTCGCTTATCTGTTGGCAATCAGCACAAGTGGGACAGATTAGGACCCGAGAAGGTTATTATTATGAAGAGCTGCGTGGGAGCTCCCTGAGGGTCTTGTTGTAGCGTCTTCGCCGTTCTAACGTCTGGACCTGCACCTCCTTTCTCCGTTGGAGGATCTGCTCCCGCCTTCCGTTGAGCATGTCTGCGGGCGTCACGTTGCCCAGCGCCTTGTGATAGCGCCGGTAGTTGTAGTAGGCCACGAAGGCGGCGATTGCTGCTTCCAGGGCAGAAGGCATCTCGTAGGGGACCTGTTTGACGTCCCGCTTGATACTCTGGTGATAGCGCTCGAGCTTGCCATTGGTCTGAGGGTGGAACGGCGCGGCCAGAATGTGCTTGATTCCCACCAGGTGCAGGTAGTCTCTGAAGCCACGGGACACATAACCTGAGCCGTTATCGCTCAGCAGGCTGGTCCGGTCGGCCACTGGGACCTCAGTCATGCCGGTCTTGTCCACGGCCTCTTGGACCACCTCGATGAGAGAGTCGGTGGTCATGTCCCGCTGGAGCTTGTGGGCCAGTATGAAGCGGGAGTAGTCGTCCATCACGGTGACCAGGTAGTAGTAGCCCCAACCGATCACCTTGAAGTAGGAGGCGTCGGTAGCCCACATCTGGTGAGGGCCGCTGGTCTTGCGATGGTACTCTTTGCCGGCCTTGAGCTGCATCTCGGGTGACTTCACAAGACCTTCTCTGCACAGGATGCGATACACAGTGGACTCGGATACAGCGAAGGCCAGGTTGTCTGTAGACCACGCTGCCAACTGGCGGCTACTTAGCTCCGGCATCTCCCTGGCCGCTTCCAGGATCGACCGTTCCTCCTGAGGTCTAAGGCGGTTCCACGGTGGAGCGCTGGCTCCAGGTCGGTCCTCGAGACCTTGTTGATGTTGTTGTCGCATCAACCACCGATAGTAGGTGCTCTTGGGAACACCCAGGTCTCTGAGCACCCGACGCTTGGCCAGCGGTGATGCGGCTACACTGGCCAGGACCGTCGCCTTCTCAACGGCGCTCATCCGCTGGTACCGACGCCGTTCTGGGGCATTGGTATGGCCGTTTTTTTCAGACGGTAGACCTCGAGGGATAGCTCGGCTACCAGCTGCTTGAGCTCGCCGTTCTCCCGCTTGAGATCCTGGATCTCCTGCCGGGTGGCATCGCGCACCGTGTCACGGGACAGCCGCTCCCTGCCCGCCTCCATGAACTCCTTGGTCCACGAGTAGTAGGAGTGGGGCTTGATACCCTCCCGCCGGCACAGGTCGTTCACGGTGACCTCGCGGCGGAAGCCCTCCAGCACGATACGGATCTTCTCTTCCGGGGTGTATTTGCGCCGGGTAGCCGCTCTAACTCGTCGAACGAAGGACCTAGTACTCAGTCAACCTAATTGTTGGCAGGATAGAGATGGTGAAGCTTGACTCGGGCGTCCACAGTGGAGAATCTCCAGTCAATGGTTGCTCCGGCTTGGTTTCGTTCTGCCTCCAGGGCCGCGATCTCGCCACTCAAAGTCTCTTCATCGGCAATACGCCGGCGCAGGACTCGCCTGGCCAAGACACTGAACTCGATCTCTGCCATGTTGAGCCAACTACCGTGCTTGGGAGTGTAGTGAAACTCCAAGCGTTTGCGTATTCGCCTAGCCTCCTTGGGCTCGAAGGTTTCGTAGAGGGAAGCTGGTTTGTGGGTGTTGAGGTTGTCCAGCACCACCCGGATCTTCTCGGACGCTGGGTAAGCTTCATCGGCCAGCCACCGCATCTGCTGAGCGAAGTCCACCATGGTACGACGTTCGGTCACTGCCACATGCCTCCAGCCCGCCAGGGGCTCGCACAGCATGAACAGGTTTCGGGTGCCATTGCGCTGGTACTCGTAATCGTATCGCTCCCGTCGTGCCGGCTTGGGCGGGATCGGAGACCTCTTTTCCGCCAGCAACTGCTTGGAGGTCTCGTCGAAACAGACCACCGGGCGCTCTGGGTCATAGGGTTCCGCGTAAAGGTCCAGCACATCCTCCATACACGCCACAAACTCGGCGCTCACCTGGGGAATACACCACTCCTTCTTCTGCCACGGCTTGAGACTGTTTTTTTCAACCGCTTGCGAATTCCCTCGTGGGACATGGAGGGCGCCAGCCCCAACTCCACCACCTTGTTTGCCAGGAGCCGCAGGGTCCAGTGGTCATGGCCTGGAGGGGCCTCGCTGCACGCCAGGGCAATCAGGTGCGCTTCCCCCCGCTCATCCAGTTTGGTCGGATGTCCTGGCCGAGGATCTTCCTCCAAGGCCCGCTTCAGTCCTCCCTCCAGGTACCGCCGCTTGGTACGGCACACCGTACCCGCAGACGTGTCCAGCGCCTCCACGATGCGCATCACCCCCCAGCCCGTATCTGCCTTTAGCAGAATACGGGCCCGGGCAACCTTTCGCGCTGGGCTCTTTCCCCCGCGAATCAGTCGTTCCAACTGGTCTCGTTCTTCCCTTTCCAACCGGACCACATACCGTTCTCGTCCCATGGCTGCCACCCTCCTACGTCAACACTCCTAAAAAAGGGTAGCAACCTTAGACGTTTTCTTAAACAATTACCAAAACCGAGTTGACTGAGTACTAGTCTGCTCCGACCGTTGATCGGCGGCCTCGGCCTTGCTGGCGTCTGACTGGGACATCGCTGCTCCTTTCATGAGGTACTCTACCCTCACTTCAGGAGCTCTCACCACTCTCAGACTCTCGGGTTTTCTACCCCTCTCACGTGTCCCATTATCGCTGACGGTCTACAGTCCCACAGTCTAACCGCCAGCTCTGCCCGAACGGTCCCAGACGGTGACAGTCAAAGCAACCCTCCCCACGCCCTACTAATGCCAGGGAAAACCTACCGCAAAATCCGTTGACTGCTCGGATGAATCGTCAACCGTTTATCTTTATAATCACGCTAAGGAGAAGTAGCATCAGCCGATGAAGTTTTACACTGCTGTTTTAGGACTCGGAGATCCTGATTGGTTAGACCCCACCATGGTAGGGGCGATCTTCTTGATCTCTTTGATAGCAGCCTGGCTGTTTAACAAGATTGTATATCCAATCATCATTAAATGTGCCCGCTGGACCCCCACTGATTTAGACACGATATTGATCCGCGCGGTCCGGCTACCTCTCTCCCTTGGCATAGTGGTCTTGGGTGGTTATCTGGCATTGACAGTGCCGCTGAACCTCAGCGATGGCCAACATGATACTGTCATAACTGTAACCAGTCTGTCGGGCATAATCCTGGGAATTATTGCTATATCTTCACTGGTTTCCGGAGCCTTTGACTGGTATGTGAAGAACATTGCCGTGCGCACCCAGACGAGTCTGGACGACCAGCTCATTCCCCTGTTCCGCAGGGTAGCGGTGGTATTGGTGTACGGGTTGGGTGCGCTACTAGTGTTGGACCAACTGAACGTCAACATTAACCCTCTCATAGCCGGTTTAGGTATAGGTGGTCTGGCGGTGGCGTTGGCGATTCAACCTACCCTTTCAAACCTGTTCGCCGGGACCTACGTGATGACGGAAGGAGTGATAACTGCCGGAGATTTCATAGAGCTGGAAAATGGTATGTCTGGCTACGTAATCGATGTGGGGTGGCGCAGCACCCGAATTCGCACTTTCCAAAATAACTTATTAGTTATACCCAATTCGCGCTTCGCTGAAACCATCTTTACCAACTACCAACGCCCAGTTCCTGCGGTGAACGTGGTGGTTAGCTGTGGAATCAGCTATGACAGCGACCTGTATCAGGTGGAGCAGGTTTGTAAAGAGGTAATGGAAGAGGTACTGGAAAAGGACCCCAACGCTAATAAGGACTACGGTGGTTATTTTGGATACGATAGCTTTGGAGACTCCAACGTGAACTTCTGGCTCTTCGTCCAGGCAAAGGACCGGCTGGCCAGCTTTGGTTTAAAAAATGCCTTGATGCAGCGATTGCACCAGCGATTTAAGGAATTGGATATAGTAATTAACTATCCGGTCCGAACCCTTCAGTTTCCCGAAGAATGGTCAAACGGTGAGCTTACCAAGTGGGGAGCAGGCCAGGTGCGTCAGGAGGCGAATCCAGCCAGCGTCAGTGAAAATACCGAAAGTCTGTAGCAATTCCGCGGACTTAATTCGCCGAGTAATTTGTCGAGATTCCCGCCTATACTCCCGCAGTTATAGTGAGAAGAGAGTCCCTCCCGCGTTCTCATGGACCAGTTTTGCTCCGCCCTCCTGGTACAGTTTCTCTCCGCCCTTGACATCCGATTGTTTGTTGGTCATATCCTCGTCCGGTGATTTAATGATAGGGAGCACGGTTCAAGTATATGCGCCTTGAATAATGAAACCGAGTCCATCAAGTATGGATATCATATCGGATGTTAGGAGTTTAATTCCTTGAACTCTCTCATCGTATCCCGGTTTTTCGGACAGGTTGTTAAGTGAGAGTTCTACTCCTAGAACACGCACAGTTGTTGCTGTGGGGGACAACAGCGCGTCGTTCACGGGCAAGGTGGCATTGAAAGCACTCAAGCGCGAGAAGACGGTGGCCAACTGGCCCCCTGTACGAGGTTCATCCCGGTCAGATCCAGGCCTGGAAGAAGTTCCTGCTGGAAGGAGCGGTCGGCGTCTGGGATGAGAACCACGACCAACGTCAGAAGTCCAATCGCGCCCATGTTGCCCGATGCCTAATTGAGCGCATTGGCGTACCATCGACGACATTCCGTGCACTTCAACAGCGGCGGCAACACGACCTACACGCCCGGTTACGGAGCATTGATCCCCCTGGAAATTTGGACGCTGTCAAACTGATCAGCAATTCGTCCATCGAGGCGATAGGGGGTATTTGCTATGGACATAGGCTCTACGGTAACTGTGCTTTTCCCAGGAGTCCTGCTGAGTATACCGCTGTCTCATTGTTTCGGCGCCGGTATGGGGGAAGGTATAGCAATAGGGGCTGTGGGCTTCCTCTTGTCATCGGTCGCGCTCGGCGTATTTACATGGCACAGGTTACCAATATACTGGGACCGTCGGCGGACTCTGGTCACACTTCTCATTGCGGCCGGAGGAGGCGTCATTGTCGGCCTAGGTGGGTTGTCGGTAACTATGGTGGTAGCTTTTTCCCGATGCTCGTGATACCTGGGGCGGATTGGAGAGTGGATAAGCGCCAATGATTTGCCGCTGGTGGTGTGCAGTCCAAACTGACCGGGCCGCCCAACCTGAATTGACCCATTTGGGAAGCAGCAATTAGTCCAACGTGCATCCGGCGGAATGGTGTAACCAAGGTGTCTTACGCCCCCAGGATCTCCCGCCGGGACAGCACTCGCTCCATAAGCGGCCTCATGCCCAGCTCGCGGGATATGGACAGGGACTCGTCCAGCAAGGACATGGCCTTCTCGCGGTCGCCCGGCCTGTTGGGCACAGGACGGGTGGTCACTGTGAGGTGGGACCAAGTCAGGGGATCTGCACAACGTTTGACTGGGAGCCGGGGTTGACCGTAAACTCCGGCGCGTTAACGCTCAGAGTTCCCATTCTGCTGGGAGGAGAGGCACCGATTGGCAATTATCAGATATTTCGTCACCGACATGGATGAGGCCATAGCCTTTTACACCTAGAAGCTGGGGTTTTCTCTGGAAGATAATTTCGGACCTTTCGCTGTCGTGTCCAAGGAAGACCTTCGGCTTTGGCTCAGCGACCCTAGAACTTCAGCGGCTCGGCCAATGACGGACGGGCGCATCCCCGAGCCTGGGGGCTGGAATCGCCTGGTCGTGCAAGTAGATGACCTTGCGTCCTTGGTTAAGAAATTGAAAGCAGAGGGAACTGCATTCAGGAATGAAATCATCAGCGGCGTGGGAGGGCTGCAGATTCTGGCAGAAGATCCGTCGGGCAATCCCATCGAGTTGCAGCAGCCGGCTTGAGTGAGCCGCCAGAGACCGTAGACTTCAAGGTCGTATCGTTCCAGGATCCCCATGCTGCGTTGGGCCTCTAAATAGAAGAACCCTCCCGAGCTGGGAGGGTTCTTAGCTTATCCAGGCTTTCAAGGTCGTCTACTGTTGGGCTCCGATGTCTTGCCCAGAGTCCTTACTCGGAAGCCCCGGGCTAACGACGGTGGCCGGCCGGGGGCCTGTAACCTCCGGCAGGGGACCGTCGGTGGTGGCAATAATCATGATGCTCCTCCCCGCCACACCGCTCGGATTTACTTCCGTAATCGTCGCTAGGGCCGGTCTGGACTCCTGACCGTTGTCCGGGCTGGCGCTGTGTCCCGAGGGGTGGGTGATGAGGGAGGCAGCCCTGAATGCGTCAGGGTGTACGTAGGGTGCCTTCGCAAAAAGCTAGAAAGAGACGCGACCAAGCCGCGCCTCTATTGAAACCGTCCGAGAGTGTGGTTACCGCTATCAACCTCCCGGCAAAGACTCAGATCAGTAATTGCTAGTCAAGGTCCGCCAATGAAACTTGATCTATTTGGTACGAGAGGTTGTAGTAGCCAGGGACGACGGCGGATGACACGGCGACCTCTAAGACCAAGTATATCTGATTTATAGCACCCATTTGCAGTGGAGCGACTTCCAGAATCCAGGTATTCTCTCGGATGGGGGCAATGTCGGTAACTTCTAACGTAAGGTCTGGAAACTCTGCCCGAACCGAAAAACCTTCCGGAGCGTCTACTATAGGAAGAGCCTTGATGGGTTCACTAGATGCGTTGGTCAGTCCGATGTTTAGACTGTAGCTTTCGCCCGGGTAGCTGTTGAAGCTGGCCACGAATTTTGAGCCATTTGCATCAGTAAGGATAGTCGCGTTATTACCTTCACCGGCGGCTATCTTGCCCAAGGTAAGGGCCTGCTCGACATCTACCGAAGTATCTCCCTTAGCGCTGCTGGCTCCGGCAGCTCCCCAATTGGCTCTGGAAGTCGCACTTCGTAACGGGACATTCTGTCCGCGGAAAGTCGCCTATCCCGCAGAGCCGCCCGGACATCGGCGTAGCGGGTTAGAGCCTAGGAGTGCATTCGTTCGTTCCAGTGGACCGGGTCTTGGTCCAGAAGATGGTGATAGTGTGGATAAGGATTGGCGACGGTCCCAGGATCCAGTGGGCTGGCCGTGTCAAATGCACTGTTAAATTGTCGTGACAATGGTCCTTTCCTTCTCTCCAGGCAGATGCTTACTGCCTGCCGTTTTAGAAGCCGATGAGATGTCGGTGTATGATTTGGTTTAAAGAGATGAATTAGGAGATAATCCCCACGCCCTATCCTCCCAGAACTAGTCCCTGTCCATCTCTAGCGAGTTGGGCATGCGGTCCTTGATGCAGCGGGCGCTGTTTTGGCAGGAGATATCTAAGGCGTAGGAGTGTTTTGATTAAAGACTAAAACCCTTTGTCGCATCTCAAACGTTCGTTGGCTCCTAGACCAATCCAACGTCACAAAAACCTCCCCGTATTCCAGGTAGGGTGGAGTTCGACTCTCCGATTACATCAAGCTCTAGGGAGCTTGATGTTTGGCTCCGCCTGGGTAACCCTGCTGGAGCACCGCCCGAGGCGCTTCATTGGCCACTTGTCAGGGCAAACCAATAATCCGAGAGGGCTGAGGGCTGGCGATTAATTGCCTGAGGCACTCTGAAATAAGTAGGAGGACCTGCGGGGATTATTGTCGGTCTGTGGGTTCCGGGAGGTATAAGACTAATGGACTCGTCGTGGTCCCAGTATCTCGCAAAAAAGAGAATTGATACGGAGGTCCCTAAGTCTATCCCTAGCCCCTATGGCAATATAGATGCCATCTGTCTGGGCAAACAACCCTTGGTATTCCTGAGGATCAGGCTGAGTAGCTGGGCACGTCAGATGGCTCCATTTCCATCGATTGAGGGATGGACCACAGCAGTCTGGAGGTAGCCTCGGGAGCAAATTCTTTCACGAGAGGCACCGATGATTCCTTGGACGTTACTCGACAAGGCACAAACGCCGGGAAACGGAGTAGAACTCTGTTTGTACCAACGTGACACTGAGTTCTCGATTAAAGCGGGCAATTATGAACTCATGAACAGCCGTGATTACGGGTCGGATGATGCTCTGGTCAAACTGGCCTTTAAACAAATCGCAGAACATGCGCGGGCTCGATTGCTGATCGGTGGTCTGGGCATGGGATACACGGTAAGATCGGCGCTGAACGGACTTGGAGCCAAAGCCCGAGTGGTCGTTGCCGAACTGGTCCCGGCCGTGGTGAATTGGAACCGGGGATTCCTTGCCGATTTGGCTGGTAGTCCTCTTGACGACAACCGGGTTACAATCCATGAGGTCGATGTTGCCCAGCTGATAAAGGCAGCCAAAGGTGACTATAATGCTATCCTGCTCGATGTTGACAATGGCCCGAAGGCGATAGTCCGAGAGGACAACGATTGGCTTTATAGCCTCACGGGACTGAAAACAGCTTTCGCCGCGTTACGACCGAAAGGCGTTTTGGCCGTGTGGTCCTCCGCTGCTGAGCCAGCATTTGCCCAACGGCTGCGCAAGGCCGGATTCGAGGTTGATGAAGTTGGGGTGCGAGCACGTGGGGCCCCTAAAGGTGGCGCACATCATATTGTATATATTGCCAAACGTATTTAGCCGCTAGCGCGGAATTAGGCTGGAGTCTAAGGGCTTAGAAGGAGAATAGGCGAGCCAGTGACTATCTTCGGCATCAGCTCCGACCCTGCCGCTCTGAATCGTCTGGAGCAAGCCGGAGTTGACCGGGTGTTGTTCACCCTTCCGTCGGAACACCGGGACAAGACCTTGCCTCTGTTGGACACACTGGCCAGGTAGATGGTGTGGGGGTCCAGGCGATCCGCGGGCTCCCTGACCAACTTAATACCACCACCAACGCCAGCCCGTGTTTACGGTAGAGTTCAACTCTGTCCAGTCTCCCCGTCCAACTGTCGGCAAAAAGGAAGTCCTTTTGGTGCCCCTGATTTTACCCCTTCCTCAGGGATAGGGCCACGGACTCCCCTTTTCGGAGCCTCTGCATGAATGCCAGCTTTACATGGGGACGGGGTGATATGGTGATACAATTTTCTGGACATGTAGTGCACACGGTATTGACGTTTGGAAATAGTCTGAGGTGATGTTCATGCCGGCAAAAAGAGTCCGGATGCTCTTCATCGGTAATAGTTTCACAACGACGAATGACCTACCCACCTTGCTGTGCGCGATCGCTCAAGCAGGCAAGGGAATCACTATCGAATCCAAGGTGATCTCGGCGGGTGGAGCTTCTTTACGTCGTCATTGGAACGCTGGTGCCGCGAGTACGATCACCAGTGCGAAATGGGACTACGTAGTGTTTCAAGAGCAGAGCACGCTACCAGTCAAGAACTCCAATCGTTTCCATGAAAATGTCCGCGAATTCGTGCCCTCCGTGAAGGAAAGCGGCGCGAAAATGGTCTTGTTTATGACCTGGGCGCGCAAAAAGGAACCGGAGAATCAGAGTTTACTGACCGACAGCTACAATAAAATTGGAAAGGAGCTTAGGGCGTGCGTCGTTCCGGTGGGGACTGCATGGCAGGAACTGCTTGCCAAACACGACAAACCGGTGTTACACGCTGAAGATGGCAGTCATCCGACCGTCGCCGGGTCATACCTTGCAGCGTGTACTTTTTACGCTACTCTGTTCGGTGGTGATCCTATGAAGATCGAAACTGACGTCGGCAATTTGATGGACGAGGAACGCAAACTACTGCAACAAATCGCTAAGACCGCCAGCAGGAAATGAAATTGATTAAGGCTACCGTAACCTGCCATTAGCTTAACTCCGCCTAGACGGCGGACACCGCGCTGAAAGCCCTCCCCCGTCTTCACCTGGGTGAAAAGCCGGGGACCCTGAGAGAAGGTGCCGCCCAGGCTTCCAACTTCTTGGTGTTCCGGATACTGAATCCTTGCTCGTTTAGCCAAGTTGCCAGATGGCGGCGGAAGACACCGCCACCGGCGTAGTGCCGGAACAGCTTCCGTACCGCCTCAGCCTCTCTATCGATCAGGTACGCCCCGGGCCAGTGAACTAGCTCGATAATATGTCAGGATGAATTTTTGCCAGGGTTGGTACGGAGACTGGTCACTCCGCCGCGATAAACCTCATCGAGATAGAATTCACGCAATGCCGGGTATCCTCCGGGGTCAGGCCTTCTCCGAAGAACACATGCCCTAAATGACCGCCACAGGCGCTACACTCTATTTCGGTCCGCTGGCCGTCGGGATCGGGCAATCGGTTAACAGCTCCTGGGATCTCTTTGTCAAAGGCTGGCCATCCACAATGAGCGTCGAACTTATCAACGGACCTATATAGTTCAGCGTTGCACCTTCGGCACGTATATGTGCCAGGCTCTTCAAATTTGTCGTACTCACCCGAGAAGGGGCGTTCCGTGCCCTTCGACTCGATAATGTGTCGCTCTTCAGTCGAAAGCGGATTGTAGTGTGATGTATCCATAGTTGGTCAGTCCCCCCAGAATCGTAATGTCGCTGTTGGAAGTACATCGAGAAAGTGCCAGGTAATCCCCCAAGTGGCCAGGCTCGTGAAGGGGCGGCAATTCCAAACGATGCGACCCTTGCACCGCCGGTCTCGTCCCGCCTTGACGGGGTTATTATGGCAGGGTGTTAAGGTTGGAGGAAGGCTCGCAATCCCTGCAAGTCTCATCAACCCGCCCCTCGTCCCCGATTCTCGGGCGGCGAGTCCGCTTCTTTTGATGTGCGCCCCCAACCCTGATGGACCATGTATGGCGCGGCTTCCCGAGCGCAATTGGATAACCCGACACTTTCGGTTTCATGTCGTCCTGAGATGCTGCATTAGAACAGCCAGTAGCAACAACAACAAAGGATACCCAGCAAAGAAGCCTATTTCGCGCCTAGGCAAACACCTCTGGGATGCAGCAAAAAAGAGAACCCTTTTTACCTGCCGTTGGATCAGGATATCAGGCACGGCTGTTCGCCCCGGGACGCCCGGAGTGTCGCTTAGCTGGTCTTGCACTACCCCTGTTGGATCTCGCCATACCCGGTAGCGAGACCGAGTACACGGAGTTGATCAAGCTCCGGCTCTGTGCCGGTCGTCACCGGCGGTGGGAGGTCGATAATTAGTACCGGCCGAGCATCCATGCTCTTCGGAGCCAGAGGCTTTCTACCAAGGGGGGTTAGTTCATTAGGCGTGGCGAACCGCAAATTACCTCCGTGTCTGCACGGCACGCTGTGTTACAGTCGACTCCGGAGGGTTGGACTGTGGCGGAAATCGTGACTGCGTATACCAGAGCATTCACATAGAAGCCAGCCAACAAGGCGCTGCACTTGGCGGGGATTTACTGCGATTCATCCTCGTAGGTGAGCATAGGCGTTAGATGGCATGCGAACTATGAAAGGAGTTTCCCCAGGCATGCTAAACCAGGTCCTCTGGACCATCGACAATGAGCTTGCCGGAGGTAGCTTTGAACGAATCTGTGTCGACCTGCTCTATCGCAACGGGTTCAGGGACATCGTTCCAATTGAGCCTCAAGATGGAGGTCGGGATGCTGAAGAGTTTCCCAGACCAGGTAGAGGACGCGCAGGGGAAGCAGCGTTCTTCCAATTCAGTCTAGAGAAGGACTGGAAAGCTAAACTACGCCGCGATGTACACAGACTGGACGAACGCAACTACGATTTCTCTTCCCTCGTGTTTGTCACCAATCAAAGAGCGCGAGGGGTCGATGTTGACTCGCTAGCAACCGATTTTGCCAAGAATACGGATGGGGGCTCATCGTTTTTTAGAGGGAATGGTTACGGCTTCAGCTAGAAGAAGCACACCCCGATCTCGCCAAGAAGTATCTGGGTGTCGAGGTCCCCGCCTGGGCGGGCCATCTATCAACCGTCGTCTGGTTTAGTAAGCCGACCGACAAGCGTCTGTCCGATGCCTTGGTAGCGTTTGAGGCGGGAGCCCACGAGCGTGCCGCCGTAGCATTGAAAGGCTTCCTTGACGAGCAGCCTGAGTGTGCTCAGGCGTGGCAAGCCCTGGCCTGGTCCCAGTACTGCACCTACCGATACGACGAGGCTGTCGCCAGCATTAATCGCGCGTTGAAGCTTAATGAGGATGCACAAGCTCTGTCGATCCGCGCCTGTATCCTCGCGGAGAAGGGGATAAAAGAGAGCAGCAAGACCTCAGTGCTTGAGGCAAGGTGCTTGTTTGAACAGCTTCTGGGGGCAGAGCAAGTCCCTTGTTGGCAGCTATTTTACAATTTAGGGAACGTATTGGGTGCGCTTGGGGAACATCAGGAAGCCATTACCCATTATCTACAGGCGCTGAAACTCGAAACCCACGAATCGACGATCTGGAAGAATCTTGCCAGCGCCTATCATTTGGTCGGCGACCATCTCGCTGAGATGGAGTGCTTCTATCAGGCATTGGAGCTGGACCCACTGAAGCCGGAGGCGTTGGTTTCTAAGGGAGTCAGTCTGCTTATTGACTTCGAGAAGTCGGAAGAGGCCGCCTCATTGCTGGAACGTGCTCTAAGGTTTAGTCCGGACTTGGCGGTACAGTGGCCGCACATCTGGTACTGGCTGGGAGAGGCTTATCGGAAGCATGGCTCTCTGAGGCTGGCCCTGCACAGGGTCGAGGAAGGACTCGACCACCAGCCCGGCCACCTGGCGCTCAAAAGACTGAAGTCGGATCTTCTTGTGAACCTCCTTGCGCAGGGCTCTGATATAGCTCAGAAGGCACGACGCTTCTGGGAAGCCCAAGTCACAGAGCAACCTCTCGACTATGATGCGAGAAGCTGGTTAGCTCGAGTCGAAATACAGGAGGGGAACGAATCCACTGCCTGGGAACTTCTTGAAGAGAACTTTGATCTGATCGAGGTACATCCGGTGGTGCCTCTCAGGAGATCCGGGTTCGACGTTGAAGAGTGCATCACTGCACTTGAGTTCTTACCGCAGTATAGGGCCTTTCGAGAACGCTATCCCGTTTCCGATTATTGGAATCCCGAAGATCCCCTTTATGACTTACCTTTCACATCTCCCCTCTCAGATCATATCGAAGGTGCACTAATGGCCTTCCTCGCTATACCCTTCGGGCTGGGTGTGAAAATCTTCGAAGAAGCTTCTGTCGCCCGAGAGGGCAAAGAGACTCTCATGAGTTTATTTGAGGCCTTAAGACCCCGCATAGAGCATGCCCTGATCGAGGCCGCGCGGGAACTGGCAAGCCTAATCCCTCCAAGAGACCAGGGAGCGGAGGCGTTTGTGAAAAAGGTTACGGAGATCACCATGTTTCTCGGCCTCATCGCTCTTCGGGAGTTTGGGCGGCAGCGAGGATGGATAGTAGGCCAGTTCCGTGTTTCATTCGAGGCATTGAATCACGCCCTCGACCGCTATGATGATACGCGGATCGAAGCAAACATGGTGAGTTATTCACTCCTCAAGCTCAATGAGGAAGCCGGTTTTGTACCGAACTCGAACTAATGGAATACGGAGTTTCTTTGGCGGATGTGCCATCTAACTTGTGCATAGAGGCGACTCGCTAAACGCTCGCGCCTCAGGGCGTTAGGCGGCTCTCGTTATTGGTATTCGAAATGTCCAAAAGTAGAACAGATCATAATCAATTACACCATGCCATACAGTTTTCCGAAAGGCTCATTGACCCTTTTTGGGTGGATAAGCAAGGCCGAGGAACTGCTCACCGCGGCCGCTTTACTCAAGATCTAGATTACCAGCATGTGGGCGGAAAGCTAGATAAATAAAGGATTCGTCACTCAGACCTCACGGAGGCCCAACGTCCAAGCACCTTATTTTATGCTCATTGCCTACGCGATGGAAAACTACTTTAAGGCGCACCGTGTCTGAGGCGTTGCAGCAGTTCAAGGACACCCTTAGCGGTGAGGTAATCGCCACATTCGAGAGAGCGGTTCGCGTCTGTGGGGAACGGAGGGCGTTTTGGGTACAATCCGGTTATATGCCGCCATATTCATTTGACACGTCGGCGATTGAATTTGGTTGACCTGCCCCCAATAGGTGTACCACAAATCATGAGACACTGATAGCGCTTGGAGCAGAGGAGGTGAGGATGGCCTCTGGAGCAGGAGGGCGATAGCCCAGGGCGCTGTGGGGGCGTTGGTGGTTGTACTCGTGGCGCCACTGCTCGGTGAGGACCTGCACCTCCCAGAGGGTATCGAAGAGCTCCCGGTCCAAGAGTTCGTCCCTAAGCTTGCCGTTGAAGCTCTCAACATACCCATTCTCCCAAGGGCTACCCGGTGTGATGAAGAGGGTTGTGGCTCCCACCCCTTGGAGCCACAACCGCACCGCCCTGGCGGTGAACTCCGGCCCGTTGTCCGAGCGGAGGTGCTCCGGCACGCCACGCTGGACCATGAGGTCCCCCAGGCATTCAATGACATGGGGTGAGCGTAACGAGCGACCCACATGGATGGCCAGACACTCCCTGGTATACTCATCCACCACTGTCAGGAGACGAACGGGTTTGCCGTCACTGGTACGAAGGGCCACGAAGTCGTATGCCCAGACGTGGTTCCGTCGTTGTGGCCTCAGCCGCACGCAGGAGCCGTCAGTAAGCCAGAGTCGGCCCCGTTTGGGCTGTTTGGCTGGTACCTTGAGTCCTTCCCGTCGCCAGATCCGCTCCACCCGCTTGTGGTTCACTCTCCATCCCTCCCATTGCAGCATGGCAGTCACCCGCCGGTACCCATACCGTCCGTACCGACTGGCCAGCCGAACCACTGCCATCGTCAGGGCCTCCTCCTCATCGGCCACTGTTGCAGTGTACCTCTGTGTTGACCGGGGTTGCTCAAGCGCCCGGCAAGCGCGCCGCTCAGAGATGCCATACCTGTCCCCCACCACTTCCACGCATCTCCGCCGGCGGGCCGGGCTCAGAAGTTTCCCCGTGCTGCCTCCTTCAGAATCTGGTTGTCCAACGTCAGGTCCGCTACCGCACGCCTGAGTCGTCCGTTCTCCGCTTCCATCTCCCGCAACCGCCTCGCCTGGTCTATTCTCAGCCCCCCATACTGCTGCCGCCACCGGTAAAACGTATGGTCTGATACCCCGATACCCCTGCATGCCTGGGCCACCGTCTCCCCTTGCGCCAGGGCCACCTCCGCTTCCCGCAGCTTCCCTATGATCTCTTCTACACTGCGCTTTTTACTCGCCATTGACTACCCCCGCTCACCAGCTCCACTTTACGAGTTTATAACTGGACCAGTTTTTGGGGGGCAGGTCAGTTCTGCAAGACTATCTCGTTTATCTTCCAATCGACCTCGTCTGGAGCGAAGAGCACCGAAGGGCAGGCTGGAAACACCGGCGCAGGTTTCAGCGGGCTAGATAGCGCAACGTTGTCCGGCGCCTTCCGTAGGGCGGGTAGCAGGGTTGTTTCCCAGAACCCCAGGACCTCCCCGCTGGACGGACTGAACGCCAATACTGAATAGTTGTAGGCCTGCTCCAAGCTCAGGTCAGCATTGTCGGTGATGAAGATCGTGTTCCGGTTATTAAAATCTCCACCAAAGCTGACAGCCTCTTTATCCAGCACGGAAGTCACTTGCATCCAGCTACCGCCCGGCCTTTGGCGGAAGGCGGCCACCAGCGGCAATGGATCGTCATAGGGTAGATCGAAGTGGATACGGACCAACGGTCCTGGGCCGTCCAAGCGCCATTCCAGGCCGAAGATAGGCCCCAGGTTGGCCATATGGCGGTCGGTATCCAGGAAATCATTCACATTGCGCAGCGTGACCGTCGAGACCGGGCCCGACCCGTTCTCATTGGTGTTCCAGACCCAATATTGGGCGGTGGCTCCCGGCGCCAGTTCGTAGGTTTCTACCTTATCAACAGACTCGTCGGTTGTGACGTTATTGCCGTTGGTCCCCGGCAAGGAAATGGTGACTGTTGGCGGGCCATCAACACTGGGTTCCCCGTAGTCTATGGTGACTTCCGGCTTCGGAGAATAGACCACCGAGATCTTGGGAGGCGCAACGGATTGTTCTAAGGTGACCCCAAATAAGATGCCCCGAGAGTGGAATTCCATGGTCCGGTCGGCTCCGGATCCCTCCACAACAGCCCGTAGCGACAGACCACGGTTGGCCGGTCCATTGGCCCAGTCTTTCACCAGACCGGTCACGTCCCAGGTGAACTTGATCCCTGCCGGGTCCAACGATGTTACGGAGGCCGTGGGTACCGCTGAAGGCTGGTTGTTCCAGGTCAGGGTGCTTTGCTCCCACTTCTCCATTACCGAGTAGACCTCAACATCGAACGGGGTATCGGCCAAGGCCGTGCTGGTGTTCATCAAAAGGGTGGCCGATTCGATCTCCGCGCCTTCCGGCAGGGCCGAAAGGTCGAAGCGATGGAAAGACCGGGAGATGGCGCTGGCCTCCGCGCCCACCTTCGTGGTTGCTTTGTTGCCGAAATTGGAATCGGGGATGCCTAGGTCCACGTACCCGTCGGCGTCGGCGGCAAGGTCCACGATGAGCACGCTCGTGTCCGGTAGGTCGATCACCTTCACCGTAGGCCGGACGGGCACATTGCCCGAACCGGCGCGGATGCAGTAATCCTGCATCTGGCTGACATTGCCGTGACCGTCCAAAGCCTCCAGTTGGTAGTAGAGGTTCACCGCATAGGGAGGCTCATAATCATCACTCATCGTCGCGCTCCGGTCCTCCACCCTGACGCGGTGGATGATCTGGGAGTGACCGCCGGGTCTAAACGCCCGGTAAAGCACGATCTGCCGGACCCTGGGGTCCAAGTTCTTCAGGACCAGGGGCCACGGGTTTTGGCCACAATCCTGGCGGTTGTGGGGGATGGGCGTGAAGGCCGGCGCCGTCCTTGGGAAAACGGCGCCATTAGCGGGGGCGCTTAACGGGGACCAGTTCCCCGCGTTGTCCCGCGCCTGAACCCGGTACCAATTTACCTCTCCTAATTTCGGCCGGTACTGAATGGCGAAACTGCTGGTAGAGCCGATATTTTCAGCCAGTATCCCGCCGGGAGTCAGGTCGGTCCATTTGGTGAGGCCCTCTCTGAGGGTGGTACTGGTGATGACCCAGAACCTTACCGGGGCGCTGGTTTCATCCTTGTCGGAATAGGTCCAGGAAATCTTGAGGGAATCGGAACCCTCCGCCCATACCACCGAGACATCCTGAATTGCATTCGGCGGGCTCAAGTCCCTTACATCCACCGAGAGAGGGTCACTGCAGATTCCCTGAACGGAGAGCAGGTCGACTGGGCACACCCGGTAGTCCCACCGGGCGTAGATTTCCTTGGGGTCTACTCCCGCGAATTCTGACTTCAGGTCGTCCTCGAAAAAAGCGGCTTTACCCTCATCTTCTACTCCGTCGGCTTGAACGGCAGCCCCATCGAAAGGGTAGCCCGGGACGACCAGGTGATAACCGCCCGACTTGTCGGCAGGGTTGGCTATCTGCCACTGGTCCTCGGTGGCCGGACCCCGCCGGTACACGTGGTAGCCCACGATCGGTAACATGCGGGCCACCAGATCGTCAAGTTCGGGCAGGTCCCAAATTAAGAAGACCCGACCGTTGGCCCGCCGTCCCGAGTCGTACACGCTAGGGTCGAACCGTTCTGCTGCGTCGAAGGGGCGGGGACTGGGTTGGACGCCCAGACCACGCGGGCCGTCGAAGATGAGCGTTTCCCGAAGGTTTTGCGGCGTGGCCAAACCGTCTTTGGGGGCGGCGAAGATCGAGCCCAAGTTCAGGCCGGCGGGGCCCAACCGCTCCACCCGGTACTCCAACACTTGATCGCCCGGAGCATTCTCATCAAAAAAGGCCAAGCCCATCGCCAGGGCAACCTGCGGATAGGCGTCGGCCAGGACCAAAGAAGGAAAGTCTTGAGTGAGTAGGCTGTCGTAGATCCCGTCCGGCGTCAAGGGGTCCCTACCACGGACTACCTGCCGTCCGGTGTCGTCCTTGCGCAGGTCCAAGCTTAGCTGCTCCGTTAGAGCCTCGCCCAAGATCCCGCGCATCTCAGCCGGGTCGGAGACGAATCTTGCCGTCCCAACTATGTCCCAGTCGTCAGCGCCCTTAGGGCGTCTGAACACCTCATACGTGCTGTTTTGGGCTCTGGTCTCACTATTGGCGCGCCAACGCAAATAGACCCGGCGTTGGTTGTTCAACTCATCCTGAGCAAATGTGAGCAAGTCCCCGATAGACACCCTTATGTTGCGGACTTCCCGCTCTCCAGTGGGAGCAGTCGCCACTACCTCTACAACCCGGTTGTCCTCACCCAGTTGCACCTCGGCTTCGAATCTCCCGTCGGCGTCCAATTTTACGGGGGCGCCGGCCACCGTCACTTGGGCGTCAGTGGAAGTCACGCCCTGGACGCGGAGCCAGTCGCTATCAATCACAACGTCTGCAACCGGTGGGCTCTCTATCCGGAGGAACAATTCTTGGACCTGAGGCGTTGCTTGAGGCGTCGGTCGAGGTTCTGGCTGAGGCGCCGCAGTGGCCTGGGGTACAGGGGTGGGAATGAGAACGGGGGTCTCAACCGGCGTAGGTGCGGGACTTGGGGTGGCAACAAGCGTGCCGGAAGGGGGAACGGTGTCCGGTGGGGGCTGGGTGTCGTCGCTGGCAGTTTCGCAGGACAACGTCAGGGCGAACAGCAGAACGAAGGCAATCAGGATTACGAGATTTTTGGGCATGGCTGCGATGATAGCTTTAACTTTGTTTTAATCAAATACGCGTCCCCTGAATGATACAGACATAGCTGCGGGAAACGAAAAATCAAGCCTGTTTCACGCCGTGACGTCTACAATACAGTGACGTTCTGGGCTGATTAACGGCCTACAGCAATCTAGTCCTATTGACGGCGGAGAATCGGTGCAATCGTAAGCTTTCTGATTACAACATCCGTTGGCTGCTGGGTTGCTTGGTTGATGATTGAAACCTTCCCTATAAATGCTATTCGTAGGATGGCATATTGCCAATTGCAACCCCAGAGGGTATTCCGCTACTTCCCCTGGTCCTCTAGCCATGACTGATGCGCCCTCCAAAGCTACCGCCCCCGTCAAGAACACCTCCTCTCGCAGACCGGTTGACTATCGCCTTTATGGCAGCATACACTCTGGGCTAGTCGGCCTGGATTTCCTCCTTAGGTGCGCCGCCGGATGAACAGAACATCTATCCCTGGCCTGTCCCAACCTGACGAATCCACCCCTTTTTAAATCGGTTCGTTATAACCTGGAACATCCAAATGCATACGCTAGCAGCCTCAAGCTTCAGGCCCGCCAGGACGAACCGCGGGACCTGTCTCTGCCGTATCATACAAAGCCTGGTCCAGGAGGTCGCCTAATTGCGACAGGCATCGCTGCTGATTACTTCTACTCTAATCACCACAACGATTTCATCAGGCCCGAGCTGCTCTCCCGCTACGGGGAGGTTGGCGCTCTGCCCCTCCTCAGGGGTCGGCCTGAGGCCTGTATGATCAACGACTCAGGTGGCGTCCACCCTTACGGAGAAGAAGTTAGCCCTTGGTTTTATCTCGCCCGGTCTCTCCTCGGCGCTAATCCCGGTTTGCCCGTGGCCTGGCACAGCGACGACTGGAGCCGCGAGTACCCGCGAACCTCGATACTTGATCTCTACGATTGGGTGACACGCAAGCAGATCATGGCGGACGGTGTCAATTTCTGCATACCTCCAAACTGGTTTGCTGCTGAGGCTATCACCGTAGAGGAAGCCCTTCTCCTCATGACTATCAACGCGGCATATGCACTGTTTATGGAGGAGAAGGTGGGAAGCCCGAAGCCCGGCAAGTTCGCTGACCTGATTATCTTGTCGGACAATCCTCTGACAGTCGACCTCGATTCGCTCAAGGATTTGAGAGTGCTCATGACCATGGTCGGAGGTCGCGTGGAGCACTGTCAGGCAGCAAATCAAGCACTATGTCCGTAGGGTGCACTTGAAAGGAGCTACCGCCGCAGGTGCACTATCGGCGGTAACAGCACACCGACCGCATTCGAACGTGCAGCCTTAGACAGCTCGTTGGAGCCTGGCGATTTACAATCGCAGACCAGTCTCTACCCTTAGTCGGCTATTCGCGGCTTCCGTGATCCAAGGACCTCGAGGGGTGTCGTTCTCCGATAAGCTAGTAGTGGGTGATCCTCCACTGAAGGTCGAATTGGACATGTCAAAAAGAAGTCCTTTTGGCATGGCTGGTTTTACCCCTTCTCCAGGAATGGGGCCACCGCCTCCCCTTTCGGAGCGCGGACGAGCGGTCCTTCCTTCCATGCAATCATTACCAGCAGAATCGGGCATCATGGCTCCGGCGGCCGAATGACCCTCCCCTGCCCTCGGACTACCTGCCAGGGAAAAGGCCCGGGCCAAGTGGCGCCATCAGGGAGCGGGCTATTGGACCGCCAACGCAACCACGCGCATCGTCAGTTTCAAGCAGGCAAGGGAATTGCTCCCTCAGCACTTGGACCCCACCTGCCGATGTTTGGGCGCACGTGCCAGACCATTGAGTGGAGACTGTCGCCGCGCCGAGTTTGTCAACCCTGCGTCTACCCCTATCTTCATATCGAAATCGGGCTGAACCTAAGGTCGTACCCAAACGCGTGGGGCCCCACCACCGCCAGCGCCTCCGGGGTCGTTAGCTGCTCCGGCGCCGGGAACCCCAGCACCTTCACTCGAAAACCGTATCGAAGCATCTCCGTCGTTATCGGCTCCCCCGTCTCCGTCTCCACAATGCAAATCAGGTCCGGAACTATCGCCAGCACTTCACCGTCCTGCCGCGCCACCAGATTCTCGTTCTGGAACTCTATCTCCAATCGTTCGCCGGAAAACTCGTCCAGCCCGTCCATGCTCACGTGCCCCCGCGCGAACCCGCCCGTCGTCCGCCGCTCCACGTCAACAATCTTCCCCTGGAACAACACCTTCCCCGGGTGGGTCTCCAGGATCGCCGCCACCGGGTCCAGGTGCTCCCGCCGCGCCTCCAGCACCGCGTCGCCGATGCGCCGCGTCAGCGACAGCGTCCCCGGCACAGCCGAATGCCGCACCTGCGTGCCGGACATCGGTGACATTGCATAGGCGGCCACGCACCCCATCTGCACCGTCGCCGCCCGCGCCAGCCGCTCCACCCATTTCGCGTTGAACGCCTCCGTGATATACACCACGTTCCCCTTCTCATCGCAAAGAGAAATTGGAACGTACGGCGCTCCATAGATGAAAAATGTCTTCATCTGTAGCTCCGGGAAAGCCCGCCCCATACCGTCCCCATCCACCACGTTCAATCCCGCGTAGGAAGCCGCGATCATCGCCTCGAAGGAGTTGCAGCCCCCTATCTCGTTGGAAATCAGTGCCGTGGCTTGCGTCTCTGAGTACGCTTCTATGGCCCGTAGCGCGTGGTAAGACTCCAGCCCCTGCAACTTTTCCACTAACACCGTCGGGGCGCCGATTGCGCCGAGGCAAACTATGCGCGCGTCCTCCACCACCTCGTCCAACGGGATCACCCCCATGGGGCCATTCTTCTCCAGAGCCTGCTTCGTCCGCAGCTTGCCCGTGTACGGGTTCCCTCCACCTCCCGTACCCAGAATCCCCGCGCCAATGGCGATCGACTCTACGGCGTCAACGTCGACATACCACATCAGAAATCGTCACCAATCCAGAATCGTTCTACTGCCACATTCGGCCAATTACAAATCCTGAGACTCCTCTACCGTGACGGGCAGGAAAACCTAATATACCCTATCCGCCTTTGTAGTGTAGCTTCAAGCGAGCAGTACCTGCACATGGTTCGTTACCACGTCTTCGCTCCATTCCTGACAAAGGGACCCCCCGCGCCAACATCGTCCGCTGAAGATCAACAATCACGCACCACCGGACACCAAGCGGCATTACATAATCATGCCGCCGGCGGTGGTGCTCATCGCTGGAAAGAGGGGCAGCGGCAAGTCCGCCCTGGCCTACCGGCTGCTGGAGCTGTTCCGGTTCCGGCTGACTCCCTACGTGGTGGGCGTCCCTTCCGGCGCCCGCCGGCTCCTCCCCTACTGGATTGGCATCACAGCAACTCTGGAATACTTGCCCAATCGCTGCATCGCCCTGGTGGACGGGGCCTACCTCCACTACCACTCCCGGGGCAGCATGGCCGCAGCCAGCAGGTCTATGTCCCAGGCGTTCAAACTCTCCCGGCAGCGGGAACAGACCTTGATCTTAGTCAGCCAGGAGACCCGCCAGGTGGACCGGAACGTGGCCAGCTCCGCCTCCGTCATCGTTTTCAAGCAGCTCGTAGTCCTACAGACCAAATTCGACCGGCCCGAGTTGGAGGAACTGGCCCCGGTCCAGTCCCGGGATTGGTATACCGGCTTCGGAAATACGGTTTCCCCTATGCCTGACGATGCGCCAGTGACAAGCGCGGTTTGCATCGTTTATCTCCTCCTCGTTGCACTCGTCACGGTCCCTTGATAATTCAATAATAGAACGATGACAAGTAGCCACCCTCTATGTCCTAACCTCTTATGTGGACCCAATAAATTTGACAGGACTGGAGCAATATCGAGTGAAGGGCCGCGGTTCTTCCTTCTCTGTGCTCACCAGGGCTTTAGGCCGCAACAGAGTTGAAAACCACCTACGTTTTTAGAGCACCCCGTAAGCACATTTTCGGCCATTTTTATCTGGCAGTACCCGGTGTCCCCCTGTGCTACACCCCGAACGGCGGCTCCTTGGAAAACCGGTCCAGGTTCCTCCTGGACATTGTTAAGGCCATCCGGTCCGAATTCGGATATGCATTCCATCTTCAAATGAAGATCAACGGCACCGACTACAACCAAGCGCTTTTACCCTGGGAACGTAAGGGAAACACCATCGAAGATTCTATTCAAGTATGCAAATGGCTGGAAGCGGCTGGAGTCGATTCCATCCATGTATCCACGGGTGAAGGGTTTGTTGCCGGGGATCGGCGGTGCGAACGCCCCCTGTGAGCAGGCGAAAACTATCGCCCAGCCGTTCGTCGATCTGCTCCCCCGATAGGACCTTTACGCGGGCAGCGGCAAGTTCAATGGCCAGCGGGATTCAGAAAGAACATCTGGGTGATATGAGCCACCGATGCAGCGTTCTGATCGACCAGGGCGAATCCAGGTTGAACGCTAACGGCACGCTCGATAAATAGGCGAACGGCGTCGCATTTGATCAACTGCTCTAAGGGCAACTCATGCGAGTCCGGCAGTGACAATGGTGGCATCGGGTGAACAGCCTCGCCGGCGATCCCTAGCGGCTCCCGGCTGGTAGCCAGGATCTTGATCTAGGGGGCGCCTGGAGACGAGATTCTTCATCTCGGCGAATTCATCCTCACGCCCAATGAAGCTGGTCAGTTGCACCGGCAGGTTATGCTTGGGTCTTGCAGGCACTTCCCAAGGCGTTGCCTCGGGATCTCCGGTTCCACCCAGTTCGTTCAATTGATCCACCAGGCCGGTGAAAAAGTCGTCAGCACCCTTTATCTGAATGAAGTCTCCCTCATGCAGCTCGATGAGGTTAGAAGCGTGCTCTCCAGGAAGAACGACATCCGCCCAGTGGTCGTGTAGCGGCGGCTTTTGCGTCGCTCGAAGGCTCGACGCAATGCCGTGTCCCAGGCGGCCGGCCAGCCACAGACGATAAAACCGTGCTCCTCGATGATCCGGTCCAGCAGCGCATCGACTGACTCGTGGTAGGCATCGAGTTCGGCGGGCGTGTTCTTGATCCTGGTGTCCAGGTAATCGCCGTGCAGCTTTACCACCGTGCATCCGGCCTTGGGAGAGGGGTGGCGACCCCAGGATGGAATCCGGCGTGCTCAGGACCCTAGGAGTGACACCGGCGGCTTCCAGGGATTGTTCCATGAGACGATCGACTCTGGTCGTGACAAACAACGGCAAGTACCCGTTGGCCGCCAGCTCGGCTAGGGCCATATGCGCCGCACCTGGTACCTTCACGCCGCGGGCCCGGTCGTCAGGTAGGCTCGAAGTAACTCCGCAGCAGTGCGCTCCGCTCAGCCGGAGACCTGGCTAGAGCATCCAACAGCTTGCTGTAGTCGGGTTCCTCTCCAAAGCGCACTTGATACCAGCCGGCCAGGTCATCACCCGGATCCTCGCCGAGGACCAAGGCCAGCTTGGAAACCAGGTCCAACACCACCTGTCAGCCCGTCGGAATCCCTGCACCCACGGAGACACTCGAGCCTATCAACGCGGCATATGCGCCCGGATTGGAGTGCAAGGCAAATGCCAGCGATACCTGTGGGTCAATCATGGGGATATTCTACGTCTAAGACTCGGATGAGGTTAGCGCCGCAGATCGGACTATCTAACCTTGACCGGTCCGGCCGATACCACAAGCTTTGGGTGGCTATCTAGGTGGATTTTAGACGGGGAGTTCGAAGTTGCTATTCAGGCTAATTACTTTCCAATAGGCCCAACACGGGCGCAATTAGAGCCAAGGGAAACCATATAACATCGTGAAAAGGTTACAAGTACCCCTAAGAGTCACGAATGTCGTGGTGGAGACGGGGGAGAGTTGAACCCTACCGTAACTGCGGCCTGGCAGTGTTGGTAGCAGCGAACTGGACTAGAGCTCCAGCCGCAGCCCCGGTGCTGGCCTAGTCTTTCCGGCCACTTTGGTTCTTTGTCAGAACGCCACTGTCCCATTCTGGCCTATGGTCAATTCCGGTTACCATGGCCCGTCCTTTCTGGGCTGCCAATCAAGTCCCCTTCATTCTTGTACGTGCGGATCTCCTCTACGTCGGCGCGGTGAAACCGCCGGTCTTGCCGGGTTCCAATTCGAACTGAATCGATGATCCCTTTGTTGGCCCACATCCTGACTGTGTTGGTATGAACCCCAACGAGCCTTGCAACGTCTCTTACGGAGAGCATTCGGATTGAGTTCTCTTCAACCCGCGGCTGTCGAATTGAACCCCTACAGTAAGCAGCCACATCTCTCGGGTCGTATCGTCTCCGGTTTAACCCACCGACCCACCACTCAGGCAGGCCATCTATTCCACCCCTGAGCGTATTGGGATGCACCGCCAGGTTTCGGGCCACCGTTTCGATTGTTAACAACGGCTTAATCGAAACGTAGGGATACGCCTCGCCGTTGGGTCCGTGTATGAGGGATTGTAGCTCTGTGGGGTCAATCCGTATCTCGCCTCTCAATCCCAGCACATAAGGTTTCAGGAAGCCTCTACGAATCCAATTGCCAAACACCTGACGTTGGAAGTTAACTAGCTCAGCGGCCTCTTGGACCGTCAACAGAGGTCCAGCGCGCCTGACTTGTTCTACGTTAACGGGTTCGCCACGTAGATTCTCAAAAAAGGCGGCCACGTCCGCCGGGTGATACCTCGGATGTCCGCGATCGCTTACACGAATGGGCGGTAGAAGATCTTTTTTGCGGGTGAGATAACCACGAGTAACCTTGAGAAGCTTGGCCACCTCAGATATTTTCCACAGGGACTCCAGTTGCTGGTCGGGCAGGGGCCGCCCCCGGGCTCTCTCCAGGAACGTAATCACGCCGTACCGGGAGAATATACGCTTACCTTCAGAATCCTCCCTCCATGTAGGCGCCAGGTTGAGGCGATCAATCCGCGTCGCAGGGTGTAGACGAAATATTGCTCGGACTTCAGCTTCGCTTAGCCAAGGCGAGTCCTGTGACCGGCTCGCACGGTCACCCTCTCCCCTAATATGGTCTCTAGCCATAAGCGATTAACCAAGATGGAATTCCCAGGCAGACTGATTATATCAATATTTACAGATAGGCACTCAACGAATTATCGGCATCCGTCTAATCTGTTTCACAGGCACAACCATATGCGGCAGCGGTGTTCGATTCTAATAGGGATGGCATCTCTTATTACCCAGAGCGGTAATCAGGAAGGCCGGGCGCTCACTGCCCGGCCCTCAGTCTGTTCCTCCGTGTAGCTTACCCTGTCGTCAGCCCATTCATTTGCTATCTATGACCCGGAGCCGATCTGGTCGTTCCCCGAGCCGCTGTTCTCATCCTGCCCTGAGCCGGTGTCGCACAGCGGATCGTTAGCGTCGTGCTGGGTCACCTACTCAGCCAGCTCCTTCGCCCTGTTCAGGTCATCCTTCGTCGCGTTGGGGTTGTTCAGGATGGCCTCTACCTGGGCGATCAGCGCCTCGAAGTAGGGTACCGCCTCCGCCGCAGGCAACGATAAGAGCCAGCGTTAGACCAACCATACCTGGAGCGAGGCGCCTCAACATATATGTTCCCTCCAGGAACCCCTTTTCATGGTTTGTTCCCATGCGATATCCGGGTTGCCCAACTGATGAAACAACAGGACGCTCCTACCGCTTGACTGACCAAAGCTCAACGTTTGTCAAAGCACAAGAGCGACGCAAGGGCAATCTCCCCAGACGCCAGGTTTGAAGAGTTTGAGGCTGAGATGGAGCCGGCCGCAAGAAGGGCGACCCGGCGAATACCGGAGCGCCCTTCTGTTTGCTGCCTTTATCCGTGGCTAAGGCTTACTTCTTGCCCTTGCCGTCACCGTTGCCACTGGCGCTGCTGGCCGCGGGTGCCGGCGGCCCGCCGTCAGTCCAACTCTTCCCACGCCCTGCTCAGCGCGTTGGCAAACTCCTCAGGCGTGGGGAAGCGTTTATCGGCGTCTGGCTCCAGGGCGGTGAGCGCCACGGCGCTGATGGACTCCGGCACGGTGGGGTCTATTTCTGAGGGGGGCTTGGGCTGGTCCGTGTAGTCCAACCGTTTACGGGGTCTATCTTCGCCTTCACGCTCCTCTTTGATCTCTGGGTACGGCCTTTCACCCCCTGTGAGCAGCCGGTAGAAGACTACCCCCATCCCGAACACGTCCGTGGCGTAACCCACCTCTTTTCGGAACGTCTGCTCGGGCGCCATGTACTTTCGAGTGCCGGCGTTGTCTTTGAAGGGATCGTCTGGGGAGTAGTACTCCGCCACGCTGAAATCGAACAGGGTGACGTGGCCGTCGTCATACATCACGTTGCCGGGCTTCACGTCCAGATGGAGAATCCCAGCCTGGTGAACGTACGTCAGCGCATCGGCCAACTGAAAAACAACGTCCACCGTGTCTTCCAAGTCAAAAGCGGCGAAGTTGCCCTCGAAAAAGGCGTCCCCAATGGTCTGCCCCGGCAGGTATTCCATCACGATGCGAGGATGCGGCAGAAGCTCTACCGAATGGCCTTCGATAACGTGGGGATGGTGCAGTTTCATCTGCATCTCGCCTTCCTGAAGGAAGTCCTCCAGGGACTTGAAGTGGACCCGCCACGGAGGGAGCAAGACCTTGCAGGCCACCAATTCATTTAGCTTCTTGCTCCGGCAAAGGAACAGGTCAACTTTGGCGGTCCCTCCCAGGTGGTCGACTACGGTTAGGTCTGAGTCCACGGCATCACCGGCGTCAAAGAGCGGGGGGCGCTGGGGTTTGTCCTGTTGGCCTTCACCAACAGGAACTAGGGGCGGTACGTCACGTCTCATTTCTGTCAATTTTATCTCACAGGGCTGGAATCAGGAAGGCCGGACGTTTTTTGCGCCCGGCCTTCCATCTGTTCCTCTGTGTCGCTGACTCTCTTGTCAGCCTATCTTGTTTCTATCTATGACTTGGAGCCGCTCTTGCTGTTCCCCGAGCCGGATTTGCTGTTCTTGTCTGACCCTGACCCGGTGTCGCACAACGGGTTGTTCTTGTCGTGCTGGTTCACCGACTCCGCCAGCTCCTTGGCCCGGTTCAGGTCGTCCTTCGTCGCGTTCGGGTTGTTCAGGATGGCCTCGACTTCGGCTATCAGCGCCTGGAAGGAGAGTACCTCCGCCGGCGCCCCGTTGCCGGACCCGCTGCCGCTGCCGCTCCCCTGGTCCACGGTGATGGCCTCGTCCCATTCCACCCCACCCTTGGCGAAGTTCAGCCATGCAGCCAATGCCTGCGATGTGGCGTCCCGGCGCTTCTTGTCCAGCTTGTTGCCGCTGCCACTGTCGCCGCCTGAGCCGCTGGCGTCTCCACCCTTCTTGTCCTTGCCACCCTTCTTCTTTTTGCCACTACCGGAGCCTGAGCCCGAGTCCTTGGACTGGTTGCTTCCGTTGCCGCTGCCTCCTCCGTTGTTCCCGCTCTTCGGGTCCAGCACCTGCTGCGCCTGCGCTATGGTGGCCGCCGCCGTCACTTCGCTGAAGTGGCCGCTGGCGTAGTTCACTATGTCCAGGTACGTCTGCATGGTGTCGGCGTCTATCTGTTTCTTACCCTTGTCCTTTACCTGCTTCTTCCAGAACCCCTTGCTCTTGGCGCAGTCGCAGTCGTCCTCCACTATCTTCGTCAGGCCGTCCGCGTCGCTCCCTCCGTCGTCGTCCGCCACCGACACGCTTACCGTGTAGATGCCCGCCGCTATGAAGGTCACCGACGCGTTGTCCGACGCCCCGAAGGGGTATGTCCCGTGGGGACTAGTACTCAGTCAACCTAATTGTTGGCAGGATAGAGATGGTGAAGCTTGACTCGGGCGTCCACAGTGGAGAATCTCCAGTCAATGGTTGCTCCGGCTTGGTTTCGTTCTGCCTCCAGGGCCGCGATCTCGCCACTCAAAGTCTCTTCATCGGCAATACGCCGGCGCAGGACTCGCCTGGCCAAGACACTGAACTCGATCTCTGCCATGTTGAGCCAACTACCGTGCTTGGGAGTGTAGTGAAACTCCAAGCGTTTGCGTATTCGCCTAGCCTCCTTGGGCTCGAAGGTTTCGTAGAGGGAAGCTGGTTTGTGGGTGTTGAGGTTGTCCAGCACCACCCGGATCTTCTCGGACGCTGGGTAAGCTTCATCGGCCAGCCACCGCATCTGCTGAGCGAAGTCCACCATGGTACGACGTTCGGTCACTGCCACATGCCTCCAGCCCGCCAGGGGCTCGCACAGCATGAACAGGTTTCGGGTGCCATTGCGCTGGTACTCGTAATCGTATCGCTCCCGTCGTGCCGGCTTGGGCGGGATCGGAGACCTCTTTTCCGCCAGCAACTGCTTGGAGGTCTCGTCGAAACAGACCACCGGGCGCTCTGGGTCATAGGGTTCCGCGTAAAGGTCCAGCACATCCTCCATACACGCCACAAACTCGGCGCTCACCTGGGGAATACACCACTCCTTCTTCTGCCACGGCTTGAGACTGTTTTTTCAACCGCTTGCGAATTCCCTCGTGGGACATGGAGGGCGCCAGCCCCAACTCCACCACCTTGTTTGCCAGGAGCCGCAGGGTCCAGTGGTCATGGCCTGGAGGGGCCTCGCTGCACGCCAGGGCAATCAGGTGCGCTTCCCCCCGCTCATCCAGTTTGGTCGGATGTCCTGGCCGAGGATCTTCCTCCAAGGCCCGCTTCAGTCCTCCCTCCAGGTACCGCCGCTTGGTACGGCACACCGTACCCGCAGACGTGTCCAGCGCCTCCACGATGCGCATCACCCCCCAGCCCGTATCTGCCTTTAGCAGAATACGGGCCCGGGCAACCTTTCGCGCTGGGCTCTTTCCCCCGCGAATCAGTCGTTCCAACTGGTCTCGTTCTTCCCTTTCCAACCGGACCACATACCGTTCTCGTCCCATGGCTGCCACCCTCCTACGTCAACACTCCTAAAAAAGGGTAGCAACCTTAGACGTTTTCTTAAACAATTACCAAAACCGAGTTGACTGAGTACTAGGTAGCGGGTCCGCGCTGGCCCCGTTGTTGAAGTAGGTGTTCGCCGCCGCTGTCGGGTCCGGGGCGAAGCCCCATGTGAAGGTCAGGTCATCGCTGCCCGGGTCCGTCGCCGACGCGTCGTGCGTCTGCTCACGGTTCACCCGGCCCAGGAACGCCGGCCCTCCGGCGAAGCTTACCGCTCCGCTGGTGTCAAAGCTCAAGGTCGGCGCCACGTTGGCCACGTTCACCGCCACCGTGGTGGATACCGTGCCCGTGTCGTCGTCCTCCACTGTGATGGTCACGGTGTAGGTGCCGTTGTCTCCGTAGGCGTGGCTCCCGCTAACGCTGCCGCCGCTCACCGCGGAAGGCCCGTCGCTGGTGCTATCGCCCCAGTCTATGGTGGCCTCATGCGTGTCCAGCGTGCCTACGTCTGTGTAGCCCGCGCTGACGCTGGCCGTCCCACCCTCCAGTATGCTGTCGCCGCTGGCTGAGGTGATCACCGGGGCTACGTTGTTTACCGTCACCGAGGTGTTGGCCACGCTGACATTTCCAGCCAAATCTATTACCTGCAAGGAGACCCCGATCACACCGTCGTCAATCCCGTTGAAGGTGGCCGGGTCGCCGTCGTCATAACCATCGCCATCGGTGTCCCACGCCGTTGTGGCCACACCCGAAAGGTTGTCCGTGGAGCCTGTGCCGTCCAGCAGAACACTGCTCCCTTCAGCCACGCTGAAAGGCCCTGAGTGGACAGCCACCGGCGCCGTTGAGTCTATGTTGATGGGGCTCTCCGTGGCGCTGGCGCTGTTCCCTGCCAGGTCCACCGCTGTCCCCGTGCCGCTCTGTCCCGCGCCTTCGCTGCTCAGCACGTCGTCGCCCAGGTCGCTGGCCCCTGCATCTATCCCGGAACCGCTGACTACCAGGTTATCGATCACCGCCTGGGCGGCCGAGCCCGAAATGTTCCAGGTGAACGATGTGATGTCGGTCCACCCCGGGGAAACGGTGCCTGGCGTCGTCACGGTTATGGGGGCCCCCGATGACGGTGTGAACACGTTGATGCCGAGAGAAACAGTGGTGGGGGAGATTTCGAAACTGATCACGTCAAAGGTAGCCCCACCCATGTCAAACAGGGCGTTCTCTGATCCGTTGCCGCAGCAATGGATCATGATCGCTCCATCAGGGTCCAGGGTATCCAGCACACCGTTATGGAAGTGCGGGTTGAAGGAGTCTGTCATGGTCATGGTCAGGCCTGACTCACTGTAACCAGAAGTCGGCGATCCCGTAACCTCTCCACCCTGGAAGATAATCGTGGAGACGTTGCTGGCAAAGTAGCTTACCGTCACGCTGCTGTTGTTCCACCCGTTGGCGTTCGGACCCACGTCCCGCGACGCGGTGATGACGGGGTTGGTCAGGTCTACCGCCGTCCCCGTGGCGCTCTGTCCCCCGCCCTCGCCCAGCGTCTCCGGGCTTGAGCAGGTGTCGATGCCCGACAATCCGTCGGTGCAGGTGTAGCTTACGGTCACCGGGGTGTTATTCCACCCGTTGGCGTTCGGCCCAACGTCCCGCGACGCGGTGATCGTTGGCGCCGTTGCGTCTCGCTTGATGGTCACGCTCTCTGAGGCTGACCCCCCTTCGGACTCGGCCGAACAGGTAAAGGTAACGCCAGCCGTGTCGGCGGTGACGTTCTGAGCCCCACATCCAGCGGTCGTCACGTCGGACTCACCGTCCGTCACCGTCCAGGTCACCGCCACGTCAGAGACGTACCAGCCGTTGTTGCCCAGGGTTCCGTTGACGTTGGGCGTGATATCGGGCGGCGTTGTGTCCAGTGGGCAACCGTCTTCGCCTACTGCCGTACCCAAAGCGGTCCCGGGGCATAGGTCTGCGTTATCCGCGACCCCGTCACCATCGCTGTCGGCTGGCCCACTGGCCCCAGCTTGCTTTTGGCCGTAGGCGACGTTGTCGATCCCATTATTCCAGCACGCACCACCAAGCGCGAGACAGTCTATTCGTATTCTCAACACCTCTGCCTCAAGCTCCGGAGAGAACTCGAAGTGAGTGTGGCGGGGTCCGCCGTCGAAAGCACCCTCAATGGTCACGGGCCCTGAATCGTAGAGGACTACGCCTGATCCGTCCCATACCTGGACCGAGGTGATGTCATAGTCGGAGTCGGGCCATCCGCCCATGTCGAAAGACTTGAGTACGGCTAGAAAACCAGAGTCGGCTGTAAACGTGATCTCCATACTTGGTGTTACACCGTTCGTCGTATAGCGGACATGGAGGAGATCGCCGTACCTAGTTGACCAATAGTTTGAGTGCAGGAAGTCGACGGTGATGTTTGGCGAGTTAACCGGGTCGGGAATTGGACCGGAGGGGGTGCCCGGTTCGAAGGTGAGAATGGAGCTGGAGCTGACGGACTCGTCTACGTCGAGAATTCCGTCGTTGTCGTCGTCAGGGTCTGCGTTGTCGCCGATACCGTCTCCGTCGGCGTCGGCGGACTCGGTGGGGTCGTTGGGGAAAGCGTCGGCGTTGTCGCCCACGCCGTCTTCGTCGGTGTCGGCGGACTCGTCGGGGTCGTTGGGGAAGGCGTCCTGGGAGTCCGGCACGCCATCCTCGTCGGTGTCGAAGAGCCCGGCGCCGGCGCCCTCAACGGCGCCGATATCGACGGTCCCGTTGACGATGCGCGCATTGCCACGCTGGTCCAGCGCGAACCCGGCGGCTTCGGCATTGTTGCCAGCATTGATGAGGATCGCAGACGCGCCGTAGTGGTCACCGGGGATACCATCGAGCGCGCCCAGATCGGGATCGCCCGTGGTCTGCGCAATACATCGCTTTAGCGAACCCAAGGATGGGTCTTGTATATGGTTTGCGATGAACGTCCCCGTTTCTTTGTAGCGGCAATCGGCTTTGGGAATACCGTTCCTCGTGGTTCGGGCGATGACTGTGTTCGCCATGTAGGCGTGTTGATTGAACTGGATCGTCGCGCCACTAGAGACAATGTTGTCGACGGCGGTTACGTTGATGATCTTGAAGTCACCCGGATTGAGCCCGTTTGGAGCTACAACTATGGAGCTGCCCTCACTGCCGCTGAAAGTAGAGTTGGCGAAGAATCCGCCGCCGGGCTGCGAGGATCGGGCATAATTGATAGCTGCCCCGTTGCCACAGCAACCGGTCTGATTGCCTATGAACGAGGATCGATCTATCTCGACTATATGCTCGAAGGCCACCCCACCTTGATTGAAATCGATGTAGATGGCTCCGCCTTGGCCTGCTTGGTTGTCACGGAACGTACAATCGGTGATGCGAAGGATTCCATGGTTCAACATGGCGATGGCGCCACCATTCCCGCCCCCCGTCAGGGACCCCTTGTTGTTTGACACTTCACATTGCGACAGTTCTATAAAGCTGCCTGCAACAGGGCGGGCCACGCCTCCCCCGAAGTTATCGCCGACGCCATTTGTCATTCGAAGACCCGTTACCGTTAGGTGTACAGGCGCGGGGTTTTCAGATTTGTCTTCCGCCACAAATCTTAGCCCGGGGACGCGAAAATTTGTACTAGATCGCCACCGCTTATAGTCAGTCGCGAGGCCAGGTCAATTCCATACAACCTCACGTTCGTGTCGACTAGCAACGGGGAATCCACCGTAATGGTTTCCCCCGACAGCGAGGGATCAAAGCAAATTGTCGCTTGGTCTGGGAATACGCCAGGGCTAGCCACCAGTTCGTCCGAATCCACCAAGGCCTGCCGAAGCGAGCCTGGGCCGGAATCGTTGGTATTCAGCACCGTTTCGACAGATTCCCCGGCGCAGCCAAGGTCGACCGGGGGCACCCCATCGTCCAGGAAGAAGGCGGTCACCGCACCATCATTGCCGGCTGCGGTATAGACGTGTTTCCCGTCAGGGCTGATGACAACGCCACCGTTCCTAGCGAGGCCGTCCACCCCGTTCACACCGTCTCTTTCCGTGTCGACCAGGGTCAGGCCGCCGGTCACCTGATCGCGTAAAAAGCTGTCAAGGTGACTGTTCCCTGCGTAGCTAATAAGGGTTCCGCCGTCCGGACTCATCGCAAAGTGCATGTGCCGCGCAGAAAAAGGCGCCGTCACGCCGTTCAAGAATGTGAGTTCCCCAGTGGTGGCATTCCGGCTGTAGATAAAAATCAGGTTTGTGAATTGAGATCCGACATACACGAAGGCGCCGTCGGGACTGATTACAATGTCGTGCCGCGCATCGCCCACCGGGCCGTCTGGGTTGGTTTGGACGAATTTAAACTCGCAGGGCCCCGCACCGCATTGGATCGTCTCACCGGTGCCCCCTTTCCGGTCGAACACAGCGACGTGGTACGGTGAATTACTATGGTTGAGCGGGCTACTTACGTACAGGAACTTCTGGTCGGGGCTGATCTTTACGTCGTGGGAGGCTTTAATAATGTGCTCAACTGCCTGACCCCCGAACTGGGCTTGGCATAGCGCGAAACAATAGAACCCCTCGACGAGCGTCAACACTCCCGTGCCTAGGTCTACCGATAAGCGGGAGAGTTGTCCGGCGCCCGATGTATAGAGGTCCTTTCCATCATCGGAGATAGCCATCCCAACCACGTTTTGACCTCCACCGAATCCCGGTGGTTTTACGTGAGTCTGGCTCAGGTATGTTAATTCGCCGGTGCCCGCATCGCGGAGGAAAGTTAAAACGGATTGGTCTCTCTGAGTGCTGACATAGACGAAGTTGCCGTTCGGGCTGATTATGACGTCACTCAGTCCCCTGAATCGCGTAACCAAACTGCCGACGGGGAACACCGGCGAGGGATAGGGTGGGTTAGGGTTTAGCTCCTGTTCCACAAAGGTCAATTTGCCCGTGGTGGCGTTGCGGCTGAAGACCATTACCCCAGATTTGTTGGAGTTTCTCAAATCGTTGCCAATGACGTAGGCGTATTTCCCATCTTGGCTTATTGTGACGTCTTTGGCACCATTCAACCCAACGACGTCGCCACCGATGGTGTTGTTCTTTACGAATTCTATGAACTCGATATCCCCGCTACCACCGTGATCAGCTTTAACCGTAGCCTGGGACAAGGTTAGGGCCAGTGCGGCGAGCAGTGCCAGCGCGCCAAACGTCAGTACCAGCAGCGGCCATCGTCTCAAACCGGCCTTAGAAACAGTCATACGTCCTCCAGGTGTCGAATACGGGGAACCGCCAGGTGGAACTGGCGTGCAGACAACCCTACCAGGGGATACCTACCTGCTGTCAATCCAACTAACATAACGGAAGTTACATTAAATGCAACGAATTTTTAGAAATCTCTATTGTTGGTCTAATTCCACTGATTCCATCGCCGCTCCTTCAAAGCAACGCACTAGCCGAGAAACGTTGGGACGTCCGGCTCCGTGTTCAACGGGGCGTCAGACGGCTGACCCCACACCGCCTCGGCGGTTGAAAAGTGGTTCGGTACGGTCTCCGTGGTCCGCGACACATTCTTGGCAAGACCGCTGTGGGCAATGCTGTCGCCCCATTCGCTGATCAAGAAGCAGCGCTAACCCTCAGCTTCCTAAAACCACGTTAACCGGCGCTACCTTGCCTCCAACCCCCGCACCTTCCGCAGAGCGTAGTAAATCGCGGCCTGCAATCGGGCAGGGTCCTCAACACGTTACCCTTGGCCGTCAAATGGCTCCACCAGACGGGCATAGCCCGGCCCCGGTATGTCTACGCCGTGGAAAATCCCCGAGGTGGCGGCGGTGCCCTCAGGATTAAATTGTAGGTGCAACTGCCTCAATGGCGCGTAGCTGCCGTTGTTGAAGTACGTGTTGATCGCCGCTGTCGGGTCCGGAGCGAAGCCCCATGTGAAGGTCAGGTCGTCAGACCCAGGGTCCGTCGCCGACGCGTCGTGCATCTGCTCACGGCCCACCCGGCCCAGGAACGCCGGCCCTCCGGCGAAGCCTATGGCCCCGCTGGTATCAAAGCTCAAGGTGGGCGCCACGTTGGCTACGTTCACCGCCACCGTGGTGGACACCGTGCCCGTGTCGTCGTCCTCCACTGTGATGGTCACGGTGTAGGTCCCGTTGTCTCCGTAGGCGTGGCTGCCGCCAACGCTGCCCCCGCTCACCGCGGAGGGCCCGTCTGAGGTACTATCGCCCCAGTCTATAGTGGCCTCATGCGTGTCCAGCCTGCCCACGTCGCTGTAGCCCGCGCTGACGCTGGCCGTCCCACCCTCCAGTATGCTGTCGCCGCTGGCAGACGTGATCACCGGGGCTACGTTGAGAACCGAGACGGTGGCCGTATACGCGCTCTCGCCGCCGTTTTTGTCCTTAATCCTGCCGCCCACGCTCAGCGACTCGTCGGCCACCAACCGCTTCTCATGAGCTATCTGGAGCAGGCCAATCAGGCCATTGAAGCGGACGGTCGTGAAAAACCGCCGCCCGATAGTTCCTAGTGATCAGTCTGGGCGAATCCCTACGGCTTTATATGGGCGCTCGAATATCGTTGGAATGTCCCTATAAACCCGTTCTTGATGTGCTGCAAAAGCACAGAATCAGACCTGCCGTGGCCAGACGCCAGCGAATCTGAAGACTTACGTCCGAATTGGTCACCCTGGCCAAAGCCGAGGTTCTAACCTTCATGGGAGAACATCCGAATTGGTCACCCTGGCCAAAGCCGAGGTTCTAACCTTCATGGGAGAACATAACGCAGCAGCTAAATCGGTGGAGCAGCGTCTGTAAGTGCTGAACGAAGCTGAGCTATTTCCGGCTCCGATCTAGCTTTCCGATCTCTATCTGGCGGGAGGACCGATTTCCCTGCGCTTGGTTGTCGCTATATCAATATCGGCCGACGGCGGAATTGTCCTGACACCAATTCCAACCAGCAACAGCCACCCTAGGAGCCATGCCGTCAGAAATTAAGCTCCAGCCCGCTCGTGCCAATTCGGAACGTGATCTCTCACGCCGTTGTATGATCTCCGAGCAAGCTTAATCCCTGTCGGCAGTGGCTATTTCGGCTTCGCAGTCTCCCTCTGCAGATAACCTAGGCAACCACTGCAGCCAATTTGGCAAATACCAGTTCCAGTCACCCAAAAGTTTCATGCTGGCGGGAAGAAGAATTACACGGATCACGGTAGCATCAATCAACACAGCTACGCCCAGTCCGAGTCCGAACTGTTGGAGTCCTAATACCCTACTAGTAGCGAATGCCCCGAATACTCCTACCATGATCGCGGCTGCGCTGGTGATCTGGCCTGCGGTTATCTTGATCCCCTGGGACACGGACTCTTCGTTCGTTGAGCCCTGGTCGTGGAACTCTTTGATTCGGCTGAGCAGCAGCATATGGTAGTCCATTGACAGTCCGAAGAGGATGCCGAAGAGGAACAGCGGCAGCCATGCCTCAATGATGCCAGTTTCCTCCGAGCCAAGGATGCTGATGCCCCAACCCCACTGAAACACCATGACCAAAATGCCGTACACCGCCGCAACCGAGAGAAGGTTGAGGGTGATAGCCTTCACGGCGATCACCAATGACCGGAACATGACCAGCAACAAGAGGAATGAAAAGCCCAGGACAAAGACAAAGACGTAGGGGGCCGAGTTGTACATACGGTCTCTGTAATCTATGCCCTCCCCGGTGTCACCACCCACATAGACTTTGGCATTTGAACCAGCGAAAGCTTGCGGGACCACTTCCTCCCGGAGAAGCCTAATAGCATCTTCAGAGGCGTCGTCATCAACCTTTCCCGCGGTTGGAACATTGATCCGGAGCAGCGTCTTATCCCGGCTGACAATAGTATCAAATGGACCCAGGAAAGCGTCATTCTGTCGAACGCGTCCGATAAAATCGTCCACCGCCGACTGAACTTCTGGCGATTCAACATTGGGCGAATCGATCACTACCTTTGCCGGCACGATCAGGCTGCTAGAAAAATGCTGCTCCAGGAGCTGAACACCACGCTTTGCATCCAACGCATCCGGCACCGCGTCGGCGCCGGAGTTGAATCCAAGGTTCAGCCAAAGTATCGGAATCGCTAATCCTACGAGCGAGGCCGCGGTTAAGGTGGCAAGAACCGCAGGCTTCGCTAGCACCCGGTCGGTAATCGCCCCCCAGACTCTAATTCCCTGGTTTTCTTTGCCAAGGAACGGGACTCGGATCCTGTCTATATTGTCGCCAAGGATGGATAGTAGTGCCGGCAAGAGAGTGAGTGAGCCGATTACGGCCAGAAACACCACAATCACGGCGCCCAGGCTAAATGAGACGAAGGTGGAATCCCGTGTCAGCATCAGCCCCGTTAAAGACAGCATCACGGTAACGCCTGCATAAACAACCGCTCGTCCGGTTGTATTGCTGGCCGTTGCAATGGCGTCCAGCTTTGCCCTTCCAGCGTTCCTCTCGGTGCGGAAGCGGCTTATAACAAACAGCGAGTAATCAATGCCCACCGCAAGGCCCATGAGAAGGAGTACCTCAGCATAAGTCTCAGCAAATGCGTAGTTCTGGCTTATCACGGCGACAATCCCCAGAGCGCTGAAGATCGCGCCAACGGCCATGACCAAGGGTATTAAGGCAGCAACAAGTGCTCGGAAGGCCAACAAGAGGATACCTAGGCCAAAGATCAGCGAGACGATCAGGATCCGCTTGAAATCGTCGGCGATGATGTCATTGAACTGGTCTTCAATTAATTGAAAGCTGACTACTGTAGAACGTCAGCGATAATGGGACACGTGAGAGGGGTAGAAAACCCGAGAGTCTGAGAGTGGTGAGAGCTCCTGAAGTGAGGGTAGAGTACCTCATGAAAGGAGCAGCGATGTCCCAGTCAGACGCCAGCAAGGCCGAGGCCGCCGATCAACGGTCGGAGCAGACTAGGTCCTTCGTTCGACGAGTTAGAGCGGCTACCCGGCGCAAATACACCCCGGAAGAGAAGATCCGTATCGTGCTGGAGGGCTTCCGCCGCGAGGTCACCGTGAACGACCTGTGCCGGCGGGAGGGTATCAAGCCCCACTCCTACTACTCGTGGACCAAGGAGTTCATGGAGGCGGGCAGGGAGCGGCTGTCCCGTGACACGGTGCGCGATGCCACCCGGCAGGAGATCCAGGATCTCAAGCGGGAGAACGGCGAGTTCAAGCAGCTGGTAGCCGAGCTATCCCTCGAGGTCTACCGTCTGAAAAAAACGGCCATACCAATGCCCCAGAACGGCGTCGGTACCAGCGGATGAGCGCCGTTGAGAAGGCGACGGTCCTGGCCAGTGTAGCCGCATCACCGCTGGCCAAGCGTCGGGTGCTCAGAGACCTGGGTGTTCCCAAGAGCACCTACTATCGGTGGTTGATGCGACAACAACATCAACAAGGTCTCGAGGACCGACCTGGAGCCAGCGCTCCACCGTGGAACCGCCTTAGACCTCAGGAGGAACGGTCGATCCTGGAAGCGGCCAGGGAGATGCCGGAGCTAAGTAGCCGCCAGTTGGCAGCGTGGTCTACAGACAACCTGGCCTTCGCTGTATCCGAGTCCACTGTGTATCGCATCCTGTGCAGAGAAGGTCTTGTGAAGTCACCCGAGATGCAGCTCTCGGCCGGCAAAGAGTACCATCGCAAGACCAGCGGCCCTCACCAGATGTGGGCTACCGACGCCTCCTACTTCAAGGTGATCGGTTGGGGCTACTACTACCTGGTCACCGTGATGGACGACTACTCCCGCTTCATACTGGCCCACAAGCTCCAGCGGGACATGACCACCGACTCTCTCATCGAGGTGGTCCAAGAGGCCGTGGACAAGACCGGCATGACCGAGGTCCCGGTGGCCGACCGGACCAGCTTGCTCTCGGACAACGGCTCAGGATATGTGTCCCGTGGCTTCAGAGACTACCTGCGCCTGGTGGGAATCAAGCACATCCGGGCTGCACCCTTCCACCCTCAGACCAACGGCAAGCTGGAGCGCTATCACCAGACTATCAAGAGAGACGTCAAGCAGGTCCCCTACGAGATGGCTTCCGATCTGGAGGCTGCCCTTGCCGCCTTCGTGGCCTACTACAACTACAGGCGCTATCACAAGGCGCTGGGCAATGTGACACCTGCAGATGTGCTCCACGGGAGGCGGGAACGGATACTGCAGCGCAGGAAGGAGGTGCAGGCTCACACAATCGAACGGCGAAGGCGCTACAACAAGACCCTCAGGGAGCTCACCAAGCCCTCTCCCGATCTCTAATCTCTCGGGTCTCAAAGTGTCCCACTTTCGCTGGTTGCCAACACACCACCTCCCTGGATTCTATTAGTCGGAATGCTGTCGATATTTGTCCCAGTAACTTTCGCCCCGAAGGAGAATCTCTGGCTACACGCTCTCGTGGAATAGAATGGACTTCCGTTCCGTCGGGCGGTAGAAGCCGGAGCCTACGCAGACTAGCTGGGTTCGATGGGTTAACAAGATTTCGATGATTGCGTTTATCAACCAAGAGTTGATTTCATCGTGACTTAACGTGAAAGTAGCTGAGATAGTCCCCTCGCCTGTACCGTACCGCTTAGAGGTTTCTAGAATACGAGATTGTCTCAACAGTTCACCAAGTGCATCACCAATAGAACTTTTCCCACTGCCGTTTTCGCCAACGAACGTTGTCAATCCTTGCTCAACCGCAATAGATTGTTGAGAAAGCGATTTAAAATTTGTTAGGGAAATCAGTTCAAGCTTCATAAGTTACCATCAAGGCTATCCGGATTATTTGGGTCTTATATAATTGGCTACCGGATCCGAACAATTCGACATTGCATACATCTAGCAAGGGAGTTCTTTTGGTGCCCCAGATTTTTCCCTTTCTCCAGGAGTGGGGCCACCAACTCCCATTTCGGAGCGGAGACGAGGCATCTTTCCTTACAAAGACAATACGGTTGCGATGGCGGGTGGACGGCTGATGAGGCGGGAGCGATTGGAAATCAGTCTGATAGTATTCTGGGCTTTATTGAGGAAAGCCGGCGAATGAACACGAGGCAATTCTCGTCGCCGAAGAAGTGCGTAGCTCGTCTATAGGCACAAACATACGTCTGGCATACTTTAATGTTTCACCCTCCTACCAGCAGTTGAACGAATTGGAGAAACGGACATAGTCGTGTGGCTTATCAATGGCGGTTCCGAGCTTCGAGACAATATTATTCCCCGTGCACTGCTCAGGCTTCCGCCCATTCAAGTGGCGGATCAGAGCATCTCGCGTCTCGTCTGACAAGCGCAGAGCATGTTCAACCGATGTGTCCCTCCGTGCTCCGATATTCTCCGGGTGGACATCTACGTTGAAGCCCTTGAACCCGCTGGAATAGCATCGTGTATCAGGCCCCGATAAAGAGAGGGTCTCCTCCAGCCACGCTATCACCCTAAGAGCGACCTCACGGGCATCCTCGATGCGGTACTCGTAGGGTAGGTTCTCGTTCCCATTCAAATTTTTATGAAATGGCCCGATCAATGACCGCTGGCCAGGACCATCATTATCGACTCTCAGGGAGCGGTGGATGTTGACGCCGCGCCAACGTCTCTACCAGGTAGGTACGAAACTGAGGGGTAGCAGGTCCAATACTTTTTTTGAGTTTTCTTTGTCTCGGGCAAAGCGTATCCCGGGCGGGTTGCCGAGTTCATCAGGAGCGTCGGTGTTCGCCAGGATGATTCTAAGCCCGTCCAACTCGATGCTCGGGAGCAGCCACCAAAATTCTTAGGGAGCCTTCCATGTTGACCTGCCCCCGATAGTTGTACCACAGGTTATGAGACACTGGTAGCCCCTGGAACTGAGAAGGTGGGCCTTGCGGCCTCGGGAGCAGGTGGTCGGTAGTTCAAGGCGCTGTGAGGGCGCACATGGTTGTATTCGTGTCGCCATTGCTCCGTGAGGACCTGCACCTCCCAGAGAGTATCGAAGACCTCCCGATCCAAGAGCTCATCCCGCAGCTTGCCATTGAAGCTCTCCACGTATCCGTTCTCCCACGGGCTCCCTGGTGTGATGAAGAGGGTCTGAACCCCCACTCTCTGTAGCCATGAACGGACAGCCCTGGCAGTGAACTCAGGGCCGTTATCTGAACGGAGATGCTCCGGCACACCGTGCTCCACCATGAGGTTTCCCAGGCACTCAATGATGTGGGGTGAGCGTAACGAACGCCCAACCTCGATGGCCAGACATTCCCTGGTATACTCATCCACCACCGTGAGGAGACGAACAGGTCTGCCATCACGGGTACGAAAAGCCACAAAGTCGTAGGCCCACACGTGGTTCTGTCGTTGTGGCCTGAGGCGCACACAGGAGCCGTCGGTAAACCAGAGCCGTCCCCGCTTGGGCTGCTTGGCCGGGACCTTGAGCCCTTCCAGCCGCCAGATCCGCTCCACCCGCTTGTGGTTCACTCGCCACCCATCACGTCGCAGCAGGGCACTCACCCGGCGGTACCCATAACGTCCGTACCGGCTGGCCAACTGCACCAACGCCCTCGTGAGGGCCTCCTCGTCATCGGCTATTGTTACAGAGTACCTCTGTGTAGCCCGGGGTTGCGAAAGCGCCCGGCAGGCGCGCCGTTCGGAGATGCCATACCACTCCTGTACCAATTCCACGCATCGCCTTCGGCGGGCCGGGCTCAGAAGTTTCCCCGTGCTGCCTCCTTCAGGATCTGGTTATCTACCGTCAGGTCGGCCACCGCACGCCTGAGACGGGCGTTCTCCCGTTCCATATCACGCAATCGCTTCGCCTGGTCCACTTTAAGTCCGCCGTACTCCCGCCGCCAACGATAAAACGTGTGGTCCGATACACCTATGCGCCGGCAAGCCTGACCTAATGTCTCCCCTTGCGCTAAGGCCACCTCCGCTTCCCGAAGCTTCCCTATGATCTCCTCAACACTGCGCTGTTTCCTTGGCATTCTCTGCCCCCTTTCTTGCCCAGTCTCTCATATCAACTGGACTATTCCTTGGGGGTCAGGTCAATGTGCCGTAGCTCTCACCGTCGACTACTTCCGCCAATGCATCCCTTTCGAAAAAAGAGGTTCCTCTTAGACTAGTTTATTCTCCAGACCCTCGATTATTGCCGTTCAACCCCGCAGTTCAATTGAACGCTGTTGAACACCTCAGGGTTCAACTCCAGGCATGGTTGAGCGGGGTTGAACGCCTTGATTCGCCGCTCTTCCAACGAGTACGCTCGCCACAAGACTACATTTTGTCATCGAGGTGCCACTATGGAACCCACTCTAGGGAAGATCCCGACAGGAGGGACGGCGGCCATCGTGGTCTGGAGGTCCTTGAGTGATACGGGGAAGCGCCAGGTAATGGAGTTCGCCAACGCCATCACAGAGGCGCTGAGGCAGGAACGGGGACGCCTAGAGGATCCCCTAATAGAGCCTCACCTGTTCGACCCTCCAGCCCCACAGCTATCACCGCCGCCAATGACCATTGCCCTGCTTTCGGGGCCCGATCTTGCCTGGTGGCCAACTTCTCCTCTAAACCCTGTTTCTACCAATAAGTCTCTGCTCCTCCGTCCACCGGACGCCAGATAGCTTGACATAATCGTCTCGCCGGCGGTAGTCCTCATAGCAGGCAAGAGGGGCAGCGGCAAGTCCGCCCTGGCCTACCGGTTGCTGGAGCTGTTCCGCTTCCGGCTGACTCCCTACGTGGTGGGCGTCACGGCCAGCGCCAGGCGGCTCCTGCCCGACAGGATCGGCATCGCTCCAACCCTGGATGAGCTGCCCAACCCGTGCATCGCTTTGGTGGACGAGGCCTACCTCCACTACCACTCCCGGGGCAGCATGGCCGCCGCCAGCAGGGCCATGTCTCAGGCCGTGAACCTCTCCCGGCAACGACAGCAGACCTTGATCTCTGTCAGCCAGGAGGCCCGCCAGGTGGACAAAACGTGGCCAGCTCCGCCTCCGTCATAGTTTTCAAGCAGCTCGGGGTCCTACAGACCAAATTCGACCGCCCTGAGCTGAGGGACCTGGTGGAGCATACCAGGGAGGCGCTGGCGGGTGTGGCCGGCGATAAGCGCCGCTGGGGCTTCGGCTACAGCCCGGACGCCGACTTCCTGGGGTTAGTCCAGAATGAATTGCCATCGTTTTGGAAGGTTCGCCTTAGCCGCCTCTTAGGATCAGCAGCGGCGCCATCGGTGGCTAGTCCGGCAAAGAAGATGACATTGGAGGAAAAGATTCGGAAGGCTTTGGAGAGGCGAGCTCAGGGGGCAAGTTTGAAGGAGATAGCAGACGAGTTGGGAGTCAGCTGGGGGACAATAATCAACTACTTGAGGCGCTATCCGTACCGGCGGAAGTGAGAGTCATAGGGGGCTATAATTCGGGCAAGATCATTATATTACGCCATGCCCCTCTTGCAGTGGCCGTCGGTCGAGGCTCTGGCAGCCAGCGTCGTACTCGGTCATAGATCTTTTTCTGAAGAGCTCTAATCTTTTAGTTCAACCTAATTGGGTTGCGTTCGGTACTGATCAAATCCCTCAGCTCCTGCTGAACTTCAGGCGAAGCCCACTCATCGCGTAGGAGCTGGGATAGATCAGCTTCGCCGCTTTCGAACCGTTTCATCGCCTGCTGTTTTTTTCTTGACCTGGTCTGCTTGGCCCGTGGCACGAGTCGTGCAACGGGATGAAGTTCAGTGCCTTCGAAGAGGGTGTGGTTTTTGAAGCTTTGCCATGCATGCTGGGCCGCCGCGTCAAACAGGTCTCGCGTAGCAAATCCGGAATGGATGCGGATCTCTAGCCGGATCCAGGGATCATGGATGTCTTCTTTCTCATACCTCTACAAGAAGGCTTCGAAGGGCAGCCTCGCCAAGGAGCTATTGCCAGGTATCCAGCCGTCTCCAGGGATTCCGAACTTGTCCGTCTCGGGTCTAGCAATGCCCCTCCGGATGCGGCTGTAGTCGGTCCGACCATCCTTCAACATGAAGTTGCAGTAGAAGCAGTCTTCCCAGTACTCCTGCAGGACGGGTGGTAGGCACAGCCGGCTGATCTCGGCCATCGCGCGTGATCGGATTTCATTTGCGTAGTGCTCTTCAATTCAGGCCATTGCATCGTCCACCGGCCAGCTAGGGTCATAACGAAGCTCCTCACGGCTTTTCTCAATCGACTCCCGCCAGGGAGGCCAAAGATGTAGTGCGCTCTCAAAGGTAGTTGCCTTCATTGGAGTTCCCCATTGCCGGGCAATCTGTACGACGGGTCTTTGTACCCGATGACATCGTATACGCAAATTGCGTGAATAACCAAGAAGATGAGTGGCGCATCCTTAATCGACCGCATCATCGCCTGTCTCCGGGGCGTTCAAGGACCTGACGGCCAGGGCTGGTGGACCGCCTTGTGCCCCTATCACGCCGACTAACAACGGCCGAACCTCCGCTTCAGAGGCGAGGGGTTCCGATGCATGGCTTGCGACGTCAAAGGGCCCCTCAGCAAACTAGCGACGAGACTGGGGATTTACATGGACGACAACGAGCAGACCCGCCGAAAGATCCTGGCGACTTACGATTACAGAGACGGGCATGGGGATCTTCTGTATCAGGTAGTTCGGTACGAGCCCAAGCGCTTTGCCCAACGGCGCCCTGACGGACAGGGGGGTTGGATTTGGAACCTCAAGGGAGTCCGGCGGGTGCTCTACCGGCTCCCGGAACTTGTAGCCGCATCCCCCGGCATCACTGTTTACGTGCCAGAAGGGGAAAAAGCCGTCGAGGCGTTACGGTCTGTCGGCCTTATTGCAACTTGCAACTCCGGAGGCGCGGGGAAATGGCCGTTTGACGCATCTGCGTTGGCCGGGCGGAAGGTGGTATTTCTCCCGGCCAACGACGACGCGGGCCAGCGTCACGTTCAGTCGGAGGCCCGGGAGGTATATGTTGTTGCCGCTGAGATCAAGGTGGTGGAATTGCCGGGACTGCCGGACAAGGGGGACGTGGTCGATTGGATCGGAGCTGGTCATACCGTGGATGAACTCAGGAAGCTCATGGAAATGGCTTCACCGTGGGAACCGGACCAGCAGCAAGAAAACCACGAAGAGGACCTCACCGAAGACTGTGGTTTTAAGGCCACCGAGCAAGGACTCTTCTGGCTCAAACCCACCAGAGAAGGCGTGGTCCCCGTCCAGCTAACCAACTTCAATGCACGCATCGCCGCCGAGGTGGTGCAGGACGATGGCGTCGAGGCTCGTCTCAGCTTGGAGCTGGAGACAAACCTGCGCGGGCATACCTCGAGGTTCACAATCCAGGCATCTCAACTGGGAGCGATGAGCTGGGTTCTGGAGAACCTGGGCGCTACCGCCATCCTATCCCCCGGGCTCGGCCTGAAGGATCATGCTCGGGCAGCCATTCAATTTCTATCCGATGATGTGGTCCGGCGGCGCATATTTGCCCATACGGGTTGGCGTTACATAGATGGTCACTGGGTGTACCTCCACTCCGGCGGGGCGATAGGGCCTGTAGGCCCGGACACAAACATCGAAGTCGCTCTTCCCGACGCCCTCGAAGTTTTCGAACTACCCGATTCCCATTCCGGCCCGGAACTTACCGCGGCGGTGCGAGCCAGTCTCCGCGCTCTTGACGTTGCCGCGGATACGGTCACCGTACCCATCTTGTCCGCCGTCTGGCGGGCTGTGCTGGGCGGCACCGATTTCACCATCCATCTGTCCGGCGAGACCGGCTGCGGGAAGAGCGAGCTGGCGGCGCTGGCGCAACAACATTACGGCGCCGATATGAACTCCCGCCGCCTTCCCGGTTCTTGGAGTTCGACCGGGAATTCCCTCGAGGTGCTGGCGTTCTCGGCCAAGGACGCGTTGCTTGTCGTGGACGACTTTGCTCCCACCGGTACGGGCAATGAGATATCGCGCTACCACCGGGAGGCCGACCGGCTCCTGCGCGCTCAGGGCAACCGGTCCGCCCGCCAGCAGCTCCGCCCCGACGCAACCTTGAAGCCGGCGAAGCCGCCCCGGGGGACCATTGTCTCGACCGGCGAGGACGTGCCCAAGGGCCAGTCGCTGAAGGCACGGCTTTTGGCGACAGAGCTACCCAGGCAAGGACCCGACACCGTCGATTGGCAGATGCTAACTGCCTGCCAAAGGGATACAGCTAAGGGATTATACGCCCAGGCAATGGCCGGCTTCCTGCGCTGGCTGGCCCCTCGCTATGACATAGTCATGGCCGGTCTTCGTGAGGCCGTAGCTGCCCTCCGCGACCCGAGCTTACAAGGAAGAAGAATGATCTGCGCCGGAAGTGCAGTAGCGGCACGGCCCAAATCCAACCGGGCAGGGGGCGGTGCGCTTCCGACTCCGGCGCTCCACCAGCTTTCGGTGAGGCCCGTTCCCTTCTCCGTCGCCAAGCGGATGCTGGAGCGGGAGCATTACCTGCACTCCTTCCCAGGCGGAACGGTGCTGGCCTTTAGCGTCTTCTATGGCTCTCATCTGACGGGAGCTTTGACCCTGGGAGCGGGACCGGCCCACGCCTACTGGCTGGTGGCAGACGCCGCGTCCAAGGACTGCTGCGCCCTTTCCAGGTTCTGGCTGGACGGTAGCCTTCCCAAGAATACGGCGTCCAGAATTCTTGCTGTAGTGACCCGGCTAATCAGACGCCCCACCACCCTGAAGTTCCTGATCACCTACGCCGACCCCGCCCACGGGCACACCGGCACTATTTATCAGGCCACCAACTGGCTATACACGGGTCTCTCGGACGCTACGCCATTATATGACCTGGGTGATGGTAGGCCGGTCCACTCCCGGACCTTATCTCAGATCCTTGGAACCCATAGCGGGGCCCACTTCGCCAAAGCCAGGATCATCGTGGAGCGCGTCGCCGTCGCCGCCAAACACCGCTACATCTTTTTCCTCGACGCAACCTGGAGGGCCAAGCTCTTGGCCTCTGTCCTTCCCTATTCAAAAGCGGCCACCTTGTCATGCGGATAGTAGATCTGCAATTAGAGGCCATCCAGGAGGCTCCCTGGAACGCCAACGAAATGGAGCCAGCCATGGAGGCCCGGTTGCGTCACTCTATCCAGCGGTTTGGCCTTGTGGCGCCGCTGGTCGTACGGCAGTTGGATGATGGTGCTTACGAGACCATCGGAGGCGCTCAGCGACTCAGGCTATTACGTGAAGAAGGCAAACAAGACGTTGTATGCGTCGTCGTAGAGGCTGATGAAGCCGAGGCCCGGCTCCTTTCCCAGGCCCTGAACCACATCTTCGGCCACGACAACCCCGGCCTCCGCGCCGAACTGCTCCGCAAGGTGCTGGCCCAACTCCCCGAAGAGGAGGTGCTGGACGTGCTACCCGACTCACAGGAAAGCCTCGCGGCTCTGGCTTAAATGGGCCAGGAAGATATCGCCGTCCACCTGCAAGCCTGGGAAAGAGTTCGCGCCGCCAGGTTGCGCCACCTTCAATTCCATTTGACGGAGCCGCAATTGAATGTGGTGGAAGAGGCCATCGAAAGGGCTCTTGATGATGTGCAAAGTGGTTCCGATGAAGGCCCCAACCGCCGCAGCACGGCCCTGGCGGCAATCTGCAGGAACTATCTAGCGGGGGAGGGCTAGGATGGTCGTCACTGACAACTCGCTGCCGTGCCTGGTTTGCCATCAGCCTCTTACGGTGAAGCTGGCCCGGGGCCGCAAGTCCGGCAAGCTCTTCGTAATGCTGCGGTGTCCGGACGACGGCAGGCACTTCCGCGCTTTCATCTCTCACCAGCCCTACGTCCAGGAAGTGCTGGACTTGCTGGAGGCCCGCCCGCATGATGGTCGCCCTCTACGCCCGAGTCTCCACCTCCGATAAGGAGCAGGACCCGGAGACCCAGCTCATGGCCCTCCGCGATTTCTGCGCCGCCCAGGGCTGGCCTGTCTATAAGGAGTACGTGGACCGCGCCCCCGCCAATAACCTGGCCCACCGTACCGCCTGGCGCTCCCTCCTCGACGATGCCGCCAGGCGGCGCTTCCAGACGGTCCTGGTCTTCAAGCTGGACCGCGCCTTCAGGAGCGTAAAGCACATGCACGACACCCTCTCGGCCTGGGAGCTGGTGAGGGTCGGTTTCCAGAGCGTGCGGGAGAGGTTTGAGACCTCAACCGCTCTTGGAAGGCTCCTGCTGAACCTCCTGGCTTCTCTGGCGGAGTTTGAACTGGAGCTGATACGGGAACGGGTCAAGGCTGGGATGGACCGGGCTCGCCGGCAGGGAAAGCGGATAGGCCGCCCCAGGGTCACCTCCAGGAGAGGCTTCAAGAAGAGTTTTGGAGCTATTTTGGAGCGCCTTAGAGAAGGGAGTTTGTCTCGTCGAACCGCCGCCAAAGAACTGGGGATCGACTTCGCCACGCTGAAGCGGCTGTTGGATGCCCAGGACTGGGCTGCACCAGCTGGGGAGTCAGGGGCCTAGCCGTGGTCCTCAAACCCGATCAGATTACGCCCCCCAACGCGTTGACATGTATACACCAGCGTATACACTGTGGCGCCACACCCGAGGGGGAGCCCATAAGTGAGACGGACAGGCTTCAGTTCAACCATTTTGAGGATGTCCTGGCGGAGGTGGTCCTCTCCGTCGCCAAAAGAAGGCTCTCCAGGGGAGAGGTGACGGGACCATGCGAGCAGTAGCATACCTCAGGGTATCCAGCGCCTCCCAGGTGGAGGGATACTCCCTGGACTCCCAGCAGCGTCTTTTCTAAGAGGCCTGCAAGAACCGGGACTGGCAGGCCGGTGCGGGTCTCCCGCGAGGAGGGGCGCTCCGCCCACTCTGATTCGGTGGACAAGCGCCCTGAGATGCGTCAACTCCTCAAGGACGCCGCCAGGGGGGAGTTCGACCTGGTGGTGGTGTACACCTTGGACCGGTGGGCCAGGAACGTGGAGGTGCTGATCCGCACCATCAAGTTGCTGAAGGAGCATGGGGTGCAGCTTCAGTCCATCACCGAGTCCTTGGACGACTCCAACCCCCAGGGGAGGCTCCTTCTTCAGGTGATGGGCAGCTTCGCCGAGTTCTCCTCGGGCATGCTGGCGGAGCACGTGAAGAAGGGGCTCAAGGAGCGGGCGGTGCATGGGCGGAGAGTGGGCGGCATCCCCTTCGGCTATAAGATCTGCTGGACCCGGGAGCATGGCGAGAAGAAACTCCTTTGCGATATCGAGCATCCCGGCGGTATTCACGTCGTTTCGCAGGAGGCTGATGCCGTCCAGGAGCTTTACCGCCGCTACGCCGCCGGCGGCGTCTCCTGCGGCGGGCTGGCTTCATGGATGAATGAGCAGGGATTCAGGACCCGGAACCACAAGAAGCTGGAAGGCGGCGACGGCACCCTCTCCCAGGGTCCCAGGTTCTTTACCGCCCACGCCGTGGCGGACCTGCTCAAGAACCGACTCTACGCCGGCTTCGTTGGCTACAAGGGAGAGTATTTCCAGGGGCAGCATGAAGCGTTGATCACCCAGGAGGTCTTTGAGCTAGCCCTGGACGCCATTCGAAAGAACAACGGCCGCTCCCGCACCCTGGCCTCGCAACCTGCACGGCAATACCTGCTGAAGGGCATAGTCCGTTGTGCATACTGCCTCATCCCCATGTGGGCCCAGACCTACTACTCCGGGTGGCGCTACTACCGGGAGCACCGCAAATCCCGCAGCCACGGTCCCTGACCCGCGGTCTCCGGCTCCATCCCCTGCCAGGTGGCTGATGAGCAGGTGTCCCGCCTGGCGACGGCGCATCTGCCGGGCCTATGCTGATGGTGGTCTTAGCGACATCGTTTACAGCTGGAGGTTGGCGGAGGTTGATCGCGGGCGCCAACAAGCGCAGGCCGCGTCGCCTTCCGCCATCGAGGAGGCGGCAAACTTATTTAGCGACATTCCTATTCTATGGCAGGACGCGACGCCGGAAGATTAAAGACTGCTCATCAGCCCGCTCATCGAGCGGGTTTACGTGGATATGGGGGAGAAGCGGATCGGGGCCATTGTCCAGTCACCGGGGTTCAGGGAGCTCTTGTGCCATCCGGTAGCAAAAGCACCCGGCGCTCTGGTCCGCGTTGTGTCAGCGGGACCCGTCCAGTCTGGGACGGACAGCATGTTTGGAGTTGGTGGAGACGGGGGAGAGTTGAACTCCCCGTCCAGAAGAAGCTCAGCAAGGATATGCTACAGGCTTAGCCCGCTATTATTGTTTCACCCTCTAGGCCGTCAGCCGGCTACACTCCCGGAAGGCTATCCGATTAGTCTTAGGTATTCCTTATCGGCATCTGGAACACAGCGCCCCGGTCTTCTGGCGCCTGACTCTCCGCACCCGGGGAAAGCGGAGGCAGACGAACCGTCCGTTAGACGGCTAGTGCGAACTCTCGTTCGGCTGTTGTTAATTTGCCACCTTTTTACGAGGGACGGTGGCGCCTCGGCCTGCAATCCTTCCCGGCATCCCCCTGTCGAATCCTCGCGTCCCCACGTACCATTATCCTCCACCCCGGCCTTTTAGTCTAGGCGGCTAAACCCCTACTCTAATCCGCACGCCGCATTGCCCTCTGCGCCTCGCGGTCCCTCTCCCGGTCCATAATCACCCTTCGCTTGTCATATTGCCGCTTCCCCCTCACCAACCCCAGCTCCGCCTTGGCCCAATGCTTCTTTACATAAAGCCGCAGCGGCACCAGCGCCAGCCCCTTCTGCGACACCTTGCCTGAGACATCCGAAATCTGCTCCCTGTGCATCAACAGCTTCCTGGGCCTTTTGGGGTCATGGTTTCCCATCCCCGTATGGTCATACGCCGAAATGTGCAGACCGTGCAGCCACAGCTCCCCATCCTCCAGCCGCGCATAGCTCCCCCTCAAGTCCACCCGGCCTGCCCTGACGGACTTGATCTCCGTGCCCGTCAGCACCAGTCCCACCTCAATTCGCTCCAGCACCTCATAATCGAAGAACGCCTTCCGGTTTACCGCCACCTGCTTGTCGTGCGCCATAAGACTAACCCTTCTCCGCCATAATTCCCTCCAGCACCTCAATGGCCTTATCCAGTTGCGGGTCATCCACTCCCTCCGGGTCCGGCAGCGACTCAATATCGGGCTCAATCCCCTCGCCCTCAATCAGCGTCCCCTTGGGCGTGTACCACCTGGCAATCGTGTAGAACACCCCGGACCCGTCCGCCAGGGCCAGCGGCACATTTACGCTACCCTTTCCGTAGGTCTTGGTCCCTATCAGCAGCGCCCTGTCGTGGTCCCTCAACGCCCCAGCCACAAACTCGCTGGCACTGGCTGAAAACTCGTTCACCAGCACCACCAGCGGGATCTCCTTACCGTTGGCGCCGGGCCTCACACCGTAGTCCTTCCGGTTTCCTTCACCGTCAATCTGATACAGCACCAGCCCCGAGTCCACAAACGCGCTGGTCACCTCCACCCCGGCACTCACCAGACCCCCCAGGTTATTCCGGAGGTCCAGGATAACCCCCTTCACCCTGTTTCGCTCAATCGTCTCAAACGCCTTCTTCATCTCATCGCCCGTATTCTGCGAAAAGGTGTACACCTGCAAGTGCCCAATCCCGCCGGTCATCACCCTCAGGTTCAGCGAAGGCACCTTCACCGTGCCACGAATAATCGTCAACGCCACCGGCTCCGGCGTGCTCCGGCGCTGCACCAACAGGTCCACTGGCGTCCCCTGCGGACCCCTGATCTTGGCGATGGCCTCCATCAGCAACAGCCCCCGAGTACTCTCCCCGTCCACCTGCAGAATAATATCGCCCGGTTGAATCCCCGCCTTGTCCGCCGGCGTGTCCGGTATGGGCTTCACAATTATGATCTGCCCCTCGCGCATCGTCACCTCGGCTCCAATCCCTTCGAAAGAGCCGGCGTACTTGGTCGATTCCAGGCTCCACTGGTCCGGGTTCATATACACCGCGTGCGGATCGTCCAGCGACTGCAACATTCCCCGAATCGCCCCCTGGGTCAGCCGCTCCGGGTCCAGGTCTCTACTGCTTATATGGTCCTCCCGGAGCGCCTCATACACCTCCAGCAATGGGGCAAACTCCTCCGGGAACTCCCCCGTGTCCACGGAGCCCCCCGTGCGAAGGTTGCAGCTCGCCACCGCCACGCCCGCTATCACTAGCACAATGGCAAAAGTAATCCAAAAAGTTGGGGTTTTTACGCGGAACATTATGCCTCGAAAGGAACGACCGATTAGCCTCATTCTATCATAGGCTCCTCGTCCCCCTTCGGATTCATCTGCTCTGGGAACCCCATTTTTTTGAGGCCAGCAACTTTACATAATCCATCACCATTTGACCTCGTTACGGCCGGTATCTACACTCCTCCGCAGTCGGGTCCAACAACCACTCCAGCATATGGAAGAAACCCCAAAGCACCGCTGTTTCGGCGGCCCGGACGACCCCCTCATGGCGCGCTACCACGACGATGAGTGGGGCGTTCCCGTCCACAACGACCGTCGCCTCTTCGAGTTCCTCGTCCTGGAGGGCGCTCAGGCCGGCCTCTCCTGGCAGACCATCCTGAACAAGCGCGAAAACTACCGCCGCGCCTTCCACGGGTTCGACCCCGCGCTCATCGCCGCCTACGGCCCCTCGGACGAAGCCCGTCTCCTGGGCGACGCTGGAATCGTCCGCAACCGCCTGAAGATCAGCTCCACCATTACCAACGCCCGGCGGTTCTTGGAAGTCCAGCAGGAGCACGGTAGCTTTGACAACTATATCTGGCGTTTCACCGGCGGCCGCACCCTCCGCGGCGCCGTTGCCCCAAGCCTGGCGGACATCCCTGCTCAAACCCTCGAGTCACAGGCCATGTCCAGGGAACTCAAGAAGCGCGGATTCCGCTTCGTCGGCCCCACCATCTGCTATTCGTTCATGCAGGCCGTCGGCATGGTCAACGACCACGTCCAGGGCTGCTTCCTGTCCCCCCAGCCGTCTACGGGCTAACCATTCCCCCCACAATAAATCCCGGCCTGCCAGTCCAACCCGCTCATCCTGGGAGGCTGTAAGTTTTTGACATCTCCCGCATATTCGCCCTTGCATCTCGCACGTGAAGCATCCGCAAAAGCCATGTCATTCCAATGAAAACGAGCCTCCTACGCCTCCAACCCGCTCATCCTGAGGCTCTCGAAGGACGAGCCCATACCGCATTCCGCCCCCCACCATGTCATTCTGAGTCCGCCCGTGAGGATCGAAGAATCTGAGTGCGGGGGGACAGCAAGTCCTCCCTTGGCGCCCGCCTCGGATTCCAATCCTGATGTTCATCCTCCCTGGTGCTGGACCCCAACATGATCGATTCCGAGTCCGTCCTTTAGGATCGAGGAATCTGGGCGGAGCAGGGTTGAGGGTGTCCCGCCCTGATACCCTGTCTCGCGGTGCCGGCCTAATTTATTCAAAAGCTTTGACGCCAAGTTTATCCTGAGCTTGTTGAAGGGAAGGACGAATCCATAGCGCCACCCAGGAAGGTGCAGGGAACCCAGGTTCTCTGCCGGGAGTCTGAGGGTGTCCCTCAGAAATTACTTATACAAACCTTTCTGGGCGGGATGGTGGGCACCACCAACCTGTGATTCGCAACCCTTTCTGCCCCTTCCAACCAGCTCATCCTCTGAGGCTGTGAGTTTTTGACTTCCTCTGCATTTGAGGTGGACCCCATCAGTTGGACAGCATTGGGGCAATTTTAAGCGAGAGTCCCGTCGCTCCTGCGTAGGATACCGACGCTCTTCCTGGGAACCTCCTCCTCTCTGTTGTCTGTTGTGTTGATTGCACCGATCCTCCGTTAAACCTTTTTTCTGGACGCTACGATGGGCTATTCGCTGGCCGCCGAGACCATAGCTTCAACGAGTGCCATGAGCAGCCTAAGATCGCTAGCCAATGCTTGGAATACGATGGAGCTAGGAGCGTTGCCCCAGTGCATCGTATATATGCCGCCGGTCTTCCACTGCACCCAAGCGAGGTCACCCTCCCGTCCCGCAGCCAACACCTCCCAGTCTGCACCCTGGGCATAGAGGGCCACGAATTGACCGGCGTTGCTATCGGTCGGAAAGAAGGCCCCTTTGGTGAGGTCGTGGACTGTCAACACCATAATTACTTTATTAGGTGCCTCGTATGTGGTTGAGAAAACGCCGAGGCCACTTTGCTCGAACCGTGCTTTGACCCTGTGTCCAGCGATCTCTGAAGGTAATCTCCCGAACAAATCCGAGCTCTCCTGGAAATTGTTGGGCCAGGCTACAGTGCCAAGTCCCGCGGGGGCTGAGGCCTCGGGCAACAAATCGAAAGCCGGCTTGGGCTCCATGATTCCACAACCAACTAAGGCATCAACCTCGTCGGAGGTTGGCGGGCGCTGCCCGGTTTTCGCTTCACTTACTGCCCGCTCTCCAATGGCCTCGACAAGACATGCCTCCTGCTTGGGTGTGAGTCCCATTCCCTCCTCCACTGCCACCGGTGCTGTGATTACACAACCATTAAAGGCATCATCCTCGTCGGAGGATGGCGGGCGCTGCCCGGTTGACACTTCACTTGCTGCCCGCTCCCCTATGGCCTCAGCAAGACATGCCTCCTGCTCGGGTGTGAGTCTGCTCCTCTCCCTTACTGCCACTGGTGCCAGCGTGACAATCGGCGAGGGGGTCGGGCTGGGTGAGGTCGTGGCCGTGGGAGAGGGCGTCGGACTGGGTACAAACGTGGCCGTGGGAGAGGGCGTCGGCTTCGACTCTCCTCCGCATGCGGCCGAAAACACTAGCAATAAGGCTGCCATAGCAACGATCAACGGCGACCACTGCATGACCGAAACGGGCGCCTCCCTATCTATTTGCGTCTCCGTTGCTGGCGCTGGGCGCCGCTCGATGCAAAGCCACTAGAGTTTAAAAACCTCGGCTGGTGTCCGGTAGTCCCAGGGCTGATGGGGTCTTTGGGTGTTGTAGAAGGAAAAGTAGGCGTGGAGCCCGGCCTTGGCCTCCCGTCCGTTCGAGTAAGCCTTCAGGAAGACCTCTTCGTACTGCATCGTCCTCCACAGCCGCTCCACAGAGATGTTATCAATGTACCACCCTTTCCGGTAGTGGTTCAGTTTGAAGAAAGAATTGGTTAGGGAGGCCCCATGACTTCCTGCGATACTTCTCATGGCGTTGGCCGCGATTAACCCCGGTCCTCGACGTAGCGTCACAGCCAGTTTCAACGTGTGGTCAGAAATCAACCAGTAGGTTGATTAAAGTTACATTTCCTCAGCCAACACCGTAATCTCGCTGTTCAAATACGGATGGAGTGGTAGGGTATTATGTGTTTCTTCTAAGGCAGCCTGAGAATCGACAGTCCATACGATCCAGGCGCCTGATAGATCAGCCGCGACGTACACGGCGGCTATCAGCCCTTGTTTGGTCAGTTCCTTCACTTTTGCAATCTCGGCTGGCAGGAGGGCTTGAACTTCTGCCGTTGGCGGTGCTTTAAAGGTCTCCTTGGTTAGAAAACGCATCAGTTTTACTCCTTATCCGATATTTCCCAGATGGATTTCCGTGCTTTCATAAACGCACGATCCTACGATGGCACAACGGTACGATCACTCCCGGATGTTGTCAATTGCCATCTACAATGCTCCATTTAGCCTAATAGTCAACTTTACACAGCAGGTTCACATAGTTTCACTTTTGGGATATCCAAACTGAACCACTACCGCCCTTTCCCGTCCATGCTGATTCTAACACCGTCCCGCAGCCGCGCTTCCCCCAGCTAGCCACTTCCTTATGTAAACCACCCCATCCACGCACGCCCAATGATTACATAACATTTATTGTGCGAACCAAAGTCAGTTTTCACCACCCCACTCTCAGCGCCCCTCACACCACTCTTCCGGCCCACTCCTGCACCAGCAGCCCCTGCACCTCCTCCAGCAGCCCCTCCATATTCCACCGTCGCGCCGCTGATACCAGCACCGAAGGATACTTCCGCGTCAGCTCGCCCCACCGCTCCCGCGTGCCGTTGCCCGCCGCTGCGCTAGCCACACCTTCGCCCAAGGCCAACCCCTCCCCGTCCCGTCCCGGCATCCCGCCGCTACTCACCGCGCCGTTCCCCCCGTTCTCCGGCGCTTCCAGCAAGTCAATCTTATTCAGCACCAGCAGCTTGGGCCGCTCGCTCATCCCCAACTTCGCCAGCGTCTCCTCCACCACCAGCCCTTGCTCCGCCGCGTGGGGCGACGCCGCATCCACCACATGCAACAGCAGGTCCGCGTCCCGCAGTCCCTCCAACGTCGCGTGAAACGCCGCTACCAACGTCGGCGGCAACTTGTTGATAAATCCCACCGTGTCCGTGATCAGCACATCGTCACCAGACGGCAGCCTCACCCGCCGTGTCACCGGGTCCAACGTCGAGAATAGCTGGTTCTCCGTCGTCACTCGGGCGCGGCTCAGCGCGTTGAACACCGTGCTCTTTCCAGCGTTGGTGTATCCCACCAAAGACGCCACCGGCAACCCGGATTTCAGCCGCCGCTCCCGGTGCAACCCCCTACGCCGCTCTACCTGTTCCAGCTCCCGCTTCAGCCGTTTTATCCGGCCATTCACCAGCCTTCGGTCCGTCTCAATCTGCGTCTCTCCCGGCCCTCTGGTGCCTATCCCGCCTCCCAACCGCTCCAGGTGAGACCACTGCCCCGCCAGCCGCGGCAACAAGTACTGGTGCTGCGCCAACTCCACCTGTAGCTGCCCTTCCCGTGTGCTGGCGTGCCGCGCGAAAATGTCCAGGATCAGCGCCGTCCGGTCAATCACCTTAACCCCCAGCGCGTTCTCCAGGTTTCGCTGCTGCGTCGGCGTCAGTTCGTCGTCGAAGATCACCACGTCGCATTCCTCACGCTCCACCTCCTCTTTCACCTCCTCCAGCTTCCCACGGCCCAGATAGTAAGACGTGGCTCTATCCAGGTGCTGGCTCGTTATGTTAACTACCGAAGCGCCCGCCGTGGCCGCCAACTGCGACAGCTCTATTAGCGAGTCCTTTAGTCCCCAGACGGTTCGCGAACGCTTCAACTGCACGCCCACCAGCAGCGCGCGCTCGCCCTCGGGCACCGTGGATACCGACCGTCTAGCTATGGTATCTAGCCTCCACCCAGCGACGGAATCCGCCACGCCGTTAGCCGGTCCAGCGCCTTGTCTATCATTTCGTCCGGCGTGGTCAGCGATAGCCGGATGTACCCTTCCCCGTGCGCTCCGTAACTCGAACCAGGCGTTACCACTATCGCCGTATCGTCCAGCAGCTGCGCCGCGAATGTCCCAGACGTGTATCCTTCTGGCACCCTGGCCCACAGGTAAAGCGCAGCTTTGGGCGGTACTACGCTCAGCCCAATCTGCGTCAACGCCGCCGCCACCCTGTCCCTCCGGCGCTGGTATATCTCGTTGTTCCTGTCAATATGCTCCTGCGGCCCCGTCAGCGCCTCTATCGCCATCTCCTGGATCGCACCGGGTATCCCGGAGTCCAGATTAGACTTGATCTTGAACAGCGCCTCCACCATCTCCGCGTTTCCCACCACGGAGCCGAAGCGCCACCCCGTCATATTGAAGCACTTCGAAAGCGAGTGGAACTCTATCCCCACCTCCTTCGCCCCATCGAACTCCAGAAAGCTCTGCGCCTTGTAGCCCTCGTACACCACCTCGCTGTAGGCCGCGTCGTGCAACACCGCCACATCGTACTCCCGCGCGAACTCGATCACCTTCTCGTAGTAGTCCCCCGGCGCCACCGCCCCCGTGGGGTTGTTGGGATAGTTAAGCCAGATCACCTTGGCGTCCCGCGCCACCTCCGCCGGTATCGCCTCCAGGTCCGGCAGCCACCCGTTCTCCTCCATCAACGGCATGATATAAGCCTCAGCCCCGGCGAACAGCGTTCCCGCCGCGTACACCGGATAGGCCGGGTCCGGGATCAGCGCAATGTCCCCGGGGTCCAGGAAGCTAAAGGCCACGTGCCCTATCCCCTCCTTCGCCCCAATCAGCGGCAGCACCTCCTTGTCTGGGTCCAGGTCGTCCACCCCCAGCCGCTCATTGTACCAGGATGCTATCGCCCGCCTCACCTCCGGCGTTCCGTCCGTCTCCGGATAGCGGTGGTTAGCCGGCATCCGCGCCGCCTCCACCAGCCGGTCCACAATCGGCGATGGCGTCGGTATATCCGGGTCTCCTATCCCAAACGTCACCACCTCCACCCCCTCCGCGCGCTTCTGGGCAATAATCCGGGATATCTCCACAAACACGTACGGCTTCAACTGGTCCAGCCTGCGAGACAACCTCATCTATTAGTTTCACTCCTTCTCAATCTGTATCTACCCTCGGAAAGAACCGCCAACACCTACGGCGCCACTTCCAACCGTTCCGCCTCCGTCCCTAGGAATTGGACGATCTCCCTTCCTATTCTATCAAGGTCGACAGTGCGGTACCGCGTCGGAACGCACTTGTCAGTCGGGACTCCCTCGGCAATTTCGCCAACCACAACTCAGTTGGCCACAAATCGGGGAGTGCAGAGGGGCAGAGTCCATCTGCCGGGAGTCTGACGGTGTCCCTCGGAAATTAAATATAAACCATCCGGGGTGGGCGGGTGGGTACCACCAACCTTCGATTTTCACTCCATGTCAGTAACGAGACCAATCGCTATGCTTGATCCTCAAGCCTACGGACCATGGATCACCTGCAATTCCTCACCTTCTAGCTCCCGGGCCGTAAAGTCCAGCGCCGCCTCTACCGCCTCCCTCGTCAGCGACGGGAACTCCCGCGGCAACTCCTCCACCGTCATCCCGGACGCCAGGTACTGAAGGATCTGCGCCACCGCGATCCGCGTACCCTTAACTACGAGTTTGCCCGACAATATCGCTGGGTCACAACCAATAAACTCCTCGGCATCCGATACTTGCGCCATGAATTACTCAATCCACACCCCGCTGAAAACTTCCACCGCCGGGCCCTCCATGAATACCTCCCCCTCCCCGTCCCAGGACACCTTCAACGTACCCCCCGGCAGCATTATGTCAACAGTATCTTCTGTTATGTCAAGCGGTCGTTGCATTATGTCCAGTAGCTTCGCCGCCACCCCAATGGCGCACGCCCCAGTTCCGCAGGCCTGCGTCTCTCCGCTCCCCCGCTCCCATACCCGCGCCCGCATTCCGCCGTCCCCTAGCACGTTCACAATCTCAAAGTTCACCTTGCGCGGAAACATCGCATGCGTCTCCACTTGCGGGCCTACCAAGTGCAGCGGAAACTCCTCCACCGGGGCCTCTAAAAACGCCACCGCGTGCGGGTTCCCCATGGACACGAACGACAGCCGGAGCTCCTCCCCGTCCACCGTCAGCGGGTAATCCACCACCGCTTCCCCCACCCGTCTTCCTTTATATAGGTCCACGGAAACCGGAATCTCCTCCGCCCGCAGCATCGGCGCGCCCATCGCCACCCGCGCCCCCGTAACCCGGCCGTTCTCCATGAACGGCGCCACCGTCCGCACCCCCGCCGCCGTCTCCACCCTCAACCCATCCTCTCCTGCCGACGCCAGCCCCCGCTCCAGCGCATACTTCGCGAAGCATCGTATCCCGTTGCCGCACATCTCGCCCTCGGAGCCGTCGGCATTGAACATCCGCATCCGAAGGTCCGCCGTATCCGAGTCCATTATCAGAATCAGCCCGTCCCCGCCCACGCCGAAGTGCCGGTCGCTCATAGCCCGCGAAAGCGCCGGCCAGTCCGCCTCCAGCTCCCGCGCGTCAACGTAAACGTAGTCGTTGCCGCACCCTTCCATCTTGGTGAATTTCACGGCTTCAAACCATCTCCACAGGCCCAATTCTATCACAGCGCCCCAGCAACTCCCGGACCAGCCCGGCGGCCTTTTCCGGCTCACTACCGTCCGACTCCAGCCATCGAATCCTCGCGTCCTCCCGCCGAAACCAGGCGTACTGATGCCGCGCTATTCGGTGCGTTCGGTACTTCGTCTGCTGCGCCGCCTCCCCCAACTCCATCTCCCCTCGAAGATGCAGCGCCAGCTCCTGGTATCCCACCCCGGACATCGAAGGCAGCTCCCCACCGTACCCCTTCTCCTGCAACCCCTTCACCTCATCCACAAAGCCGTCCCGCAGCATCTGCTCCACTCGCTCGTCAATGCGCCGGTATAGTTCGCCCCGCTCCATCGTCAGGCCCAGCACCAGCAGTCGTTCCTCCCGGGGCTTCTTGACCCTGCCGGCGTCCGCCTTCTTCCCCAGCGAAAAGTGGATCTCCAGCGCCCGGATAATCCGGCGCGCGTTCTTCGGGTCCACGTTTCGCGCCGCGTCCGGCGCCACTGCGCTCAATAGCTGGTACAGCGCCCACGCGCCGCGGCGCTCCGCCTGCAGCTCCAGGTCCGCCCTCAGCGCCGAGTCCGGCGGCACCGCCGGCACTTGCCACCCCTCCAGCAGCGCCCAAACGTACTGCCCCGACCCTCCCACAAGAATCGGCAGCCGGCCGCGACCGTGCACGTCTGCTATCGCCTTATCCGCCAGCTCCAGGAAATGCGCCAGGTTGAACTCCTCGTCCGGGTCCCGAACGTCCAGCAGGTGGTGCGCTACCCGGCGACGCTCTTCCGCAGTCGCCTTCGACGTGCCTATGTCCATGCCCCGGTACACCTGCCGGCTGTCGGCGTTCACTATCTCCCCGCCGAACGCCTCCGCCAGCTCCAGCGACAGCCGCGTCTTCCCCACCGCCGTCGGCCCAACCACCGCAATCAGCGCCGGACAACTTCCCGTCACTTCATCTGCTCTTCTACTGACAACAATACCAACCTTACCAGCATTCTCACCACACAGGAGGGTGCAGGGCACCAAGGTTCCCTGCCGGCCCGCCTGTGAGGCTCTGAGTTCTTGACTACTTTCTCATCTTCATCGCATCAATCAGGCAGGTCAAGCGTCCGCATAAGACATGTCATTCCTATGAAAATAGCATCGTCCCTACTCTATCTGCGCCCAACTAGGAGGAGTGCAGAGGGGCACAGCCATTCTGCCGGGAGTCTGAGCGTGTCCCTCAGAAATTAAACCTCACTGGGTGGTCGTGGGTGGGCACCACCAACCTGTGATTCGCAACCCTCTCTACGTCTCCAACCCTCGCGCCCACTATCACCCTACCAGATTGATTGGTCCACAAGCCCTGACGCTCTCGAAGGACGAGCCCATTACGTCACCTGTGCAATACCGCCACGCTCTTTTCATCCTCCCTGGTGCTGGACGCCACCATGATGGATTCCTATGAAAATAGCACCGTCCCTACGCTATCTGCGACTATCAAGGGGGAGTCCAGAGGGGGATGCCCCCTTCTGGCGGGAGTCTGAGGGTGTCCCTCAGAAATTCGTTTCTTAAACCTTCCGGGGCGGGACGGTGGGAACCACCAACCTCCGATTCTCAGTCCTTCGTGGTGGCGTTACCTATCGCCATCTGGGATTCTCTCGCAAATAGTATCAAACCGCACCTGCATCTCCACCACGCAGAAGAGTGCAGTGAACCTGGGTGGTGGCTGCCCCGGGTCTGAGGGTGTCCCTCAAAACTTAACCCCTCCCCCTCCCCTTCACCTCCGCCGTCAACCTGACAATCTCGCAGAACTGCTCCGCGTCCAAACTCGCCCCACCCACCAGCGTCCCCTGAATGCTGGGCTCCTCCAGGAACCCCGATACATTCCCAGGGTTTACGCTCCCACCGTCTGCTGACTCGCTAAAAGTGTGGCTAAACCGGGACTTTGGGTGTCCAGGTCTCGGTCTCTACCTCTCGCAAAACGGCATAGTACGCCTGATTTTCAATTACTCGCTTCTCAATCGCATAAACCCGTTGTAGCACTTTGATCGCGATCGAGAGATACTCATCATCTGGGGTTCTCCCAAAGTCGTCCGCCAACTCCAACTCACCAAAGGCAGCGTCTTTTTGGCTCTCCAGCCTTTGGTAGATAGCGCGCATCAACGCCTCTATCTCGTCGTTGATTCCTAAGTCAAATTGGCGTCTGGTTAACGGCATCGGCCTGACCTATAGTCTCGTGTTCTAGTCGTCATCGCACTTAGTATACCATCGCTCTCCACCAAGCTCTTCTGCCATAACTTGGCCCTTCGCTACCAGACTTTCTAGCAAATATGCCACTTCGGTGACGGTCGCTCTTCGCTGGAAAATCGTCAGCAGTCTTCCTTGTATCTCGGCCGCCGTAAACGCCAGATGCCTGTTGGCGTCCAATATCTGATAAATCGGAACTCGAAGATCTAACCTTCTATCATCAAACTCTTGACGACTTATTGGCATGTAGTTGCCTAAGACCCGCCTTTAACATCCCGCGTCAACCTCACAATCTCGCAGAACTGCTCCGCGTCCAAACTCGCCCCACCCACCAGCGTCCCCTGAATGCTGGGCTCCTCCAGGAACCCCGAAACATTCCCAGGGTTTACGCTCCCACCGTACAGCACCGGCACCTCCAGCGACGCTTGCTCCCCGTAGTGCTTCTCCAGCTCCGCCCTTATCGCCCCTCCCGTTATGTCAACTATCGCCGCCGGGCTCGCCGGCACCCCCGTGCCTATCGCCCACACCGGCTCGTAGGCCACCACCAGCCCGCTGGGGTCCGGCATCCCTGACAGCGCGCTGTCAAGCTGCCTCCGCACCACCGTCTCCGCTGCGTCCCGCTGCCGCTGGTCCAGCGTCTCCCCCACGCACAGGATCGGCCGCAACCCCGCCTCCACCACCGCCCTCAGCTTCCGCGACACAATCTGGTACCCTTCCCTCAGCACGTGCCGCCTCTCCGAATGCCCAATTATCACGAACTGGCACAAGTCCGCAAGCATCCCCGCCGACACCTCCCCCGTGAACGCACCCTGGGCCTCGAAATATACATTTTGTGCCCCCAGCCCTATCTCGGAGCCGGACAGCACCTCCTTCACCGGCGCCAGCGACACGAACGGCGGGCAAACCACCGTCCGCACCCCCCCCCCACCGGCGCCCTCCACCCTTTGACGCACCGCCAAAGCCAAATCCACCGCCTCAGACACCGTCGTGTTCATCTTCCAGTTGCCCACTGCCAATAACTCGGTCATCGCGTTACGCCCCATATTTGCTAAGTTTGCCTGCATGCGCCAGCGCCAGTCCCATAACCCCCATGGCCGGCATCGTCCCCAGGGAACCTCCCCTGAACGCCCGCTCGCTGAACGCCTCCGTCCCCTCCCCTCGCGTCCACTGGGACCGCAGCAGAAGTGGCACCGGGTGCCAGCTATGCGCCGCCATAATCGCCGGCGTGGCGTGGTCCCCCGCCACCACCAACACCTCCGGCGCCAGCTCCATCAACCTCGGCAACCGCCGGTCCAACTCCTCCAGCGCCCGCACCTTCCCCTCGAAATCGCCGTCCTCGCCAGCCGCGTCCGCCGCCTTGTAGTGAATATAAAAGAAATCGTGCTCGTCGAAGTGCTCCTCCAGCGTATCCAGCTCATCATCGAAAGTGTCCCCCGTGCGCAACACCTCCATCCCTACTATAGAGGTCAGCCCCCGGTACATCGGGTACGCCGCTATCGCCGCCGGGTTCAGCCGAAACGTCTCGCCCATCGAAGGCAGCTTGGGATACCCCGAAAACCCTCGCAGCAGCACCATATTCGCCGCCTTCTCCTCCATCAGCACCTCACGCGCCTGCCGCACGAACTCGTTCACCGCCGCCGCTGTGCGCTCCCCCTCCCCCGAAAGCCCCCTGGCCGCCAGCGCCGGCACGCCGGTCCGCTGTGGGTCCGTCTCGCTCACCCCACCCGAAAGCCCCTCGCCACGCAGCCGAAGCACGAACCTGTGGTCCTTCACCAGATACACCTTCACGTCCAGCGAGTCCACCCTTATCCTGTCCAGACCTTCGCACAGCGGCCCGCTCACCTCCGAGGGCACCCGTCCCGCGCGGCGGTCCAGCAACATTCCGTCCGCGTCGACCGTGCAGAAGTTCCCTCGCGCAGCTACGTCGCCTTCCCGGAAGTCCACCCCGTCCGCCCCCATCGCCTCCAGTGCGCCCCGGCCTACCATGTGCTTCAACGGGTCGTAACCGAACAGCGACAAGTGTCCTGGCCCGCTCCCCGGCGTCACCCCCGGCAGCACCGGTATCGTCAGCCCGCAGGCGCTCTCCCCCGCCAGCCGGTCCAAATTCGGCAGCCGCGCCGTCTCCAACTCAGACTTCCCCGTCTCCGGATGCGGCGCTCCCCCCAACCCATCCACCACCAGCATCACAATGAGCGAATCTGTCTTGGCATAGGATTCCGTCAGCTCTTTTACGTCAATCATCGCATCCCCTCGAAAATAGCACCGTCCCTACTCTATCTGCACCCAGCTAGGAGGAGTGCAGAGGGGCATAGCCCTTCTGCCGGGAGTCTTATGGTGTCCCTCAGAAATTAAACCTCACTGGGTGGTCGTGGGTGGGCACCACCAACCTGTGATTCGCAACCCTCTCTACGTGTCCAACCCTCGCGCCCACTATCACCCTCCCAGATTGATTGGTTCACAAGCCCTGAGGCCCTCGAAGAAAAGCGGGCGCCACCAACCTCTGATTCGCAATCCTTCGTGTGGACATACCCATCTCCACAACTGATTCCCCCGCCCATAGGAGCCCGTAACCTTTCCATAGCCCCTTCCAGGCGACTCTATCCGCAGTCCATTCCTTCCTTCATGTCATTCTGAATCGGTCCGTGAGGATCGAAGAGTCTGGGTGTGGTGGGAGAGCACATCCAACCTTCGGGTCTACTCCCACCACCAAACTCTGATTCCCAACCCTCCGTTGTTGCCATACCCATCGCCATGACTCATTCCTATGAGAATACCCTACACGCAACTGGTGCACACAGCCATACAGGAGAGTGCAGGGGACCTGGTTGGTGGCTGCCGGGAGTCTGAGGGTGTCCCTCAAAACTTAATACAAAACCCCATTCCCCTCTCCCCGCTCCCGGTCCGGCAGCGCCGCAATGCCGGGCAGCTCCCTCCCCTCCAGGAACTCCAGCATCGCCCCGCCTCCGCTCGATACGTGCGTCATCTTCGCCCTCAGCCCCAGCGACTCTACCGCCTCCGCCGTGGAACCTCCACCGATTATCGTCACCGCGTCCAGCTCCGCCACCGCTGCCGCCACCCCTCTCGTCCCCGCGGCGAACCGCTCGAACTCAAACACCCCCATCGGGCCGTTCCATATAACCGTCTTGCTGGAACCCAACCCCTCCCGGAAGCCCGCCACCGTATCCGGTCCAATATCCAGAATCCGGTACCTCTCCGGCACCTGGTCCACCCGCACCGTCCTCACCTCCCTCGGCGCCTCGGCGAACTCCGAGGCCACCACCACGTCCACCGGCAGGTGAAACGCCACCCCATCCCCACCGGCGCGGCCCATAAGGTCACCCGCGAAATCCACCAACTCCTCCTCCACCAGCGACTCCCCAACCCCCTTCCCCTGCGCCTTAAGGAACGTCGCCGCCATTCCCCCTCCTATATAAAGGGCATTCACCCGGCCCAGCAGGTTCTCCAGTATCCTAATCTTGTCGCTCACCTTCGCGCCCCCCAGCACCGCCGCCAGCGGACGCTCCGGCGAATCCAGCGCCCCGCCTATCATATCCACCTCCCGCTCCAGCAGCAGCCCCGCCGCCGAGGGCAGGTGCGCCGACACCCCTACTATCGAGGCGTGCGCCCGGTGCGCCGCCCCGAACGCGTCCAGAACAAACAAATCCGCCGGCGCCGCCAGCTCCCGGGCGAACGCCGGGTCGTTCTTCTCCTCCTCGGCGTAAAAGCGAAGGTTCTCCAACAGCGCCACATCCCCCTCGCCCATTCCTGCCACCGCGGTTTGCACCCCAGGCCCAACGCAGTCCTCCAGCGCCGTCACCGGCCGGCCAAGCAGCGTCGACAGCCTCTGGGCGATGGGCCGCATCCTCAGCGTCTCCACCACCTTCCCCCTCGGCCTCCCCAGGTGGGAGCACAACACCACCTTGGAGTTTCGCTCCAACAAATAGTTGATCGTCGGCACCGTCACCCTAAGCCGGTGGTCGTATTCCCCTATCCGGTCCGCGCCCTCCTCTATCGGCACGTTGAAGTCCGCCCTCACCAGCACCGTCCTGCCGGATACCTCCAGGTCTCGCAGCGTCCTCTTATTCATCCCTGGCCAAGCTCCCTTGCAAAGGTCTTCCCGCTACATCCTAAGGCTGTGAGTTTTTGACTTCCTCAGCATACTCATCGTTGCTTTCTCCCAGGTTGAGCGTCTGCATGAGTCATGATCGATTCCCATGAAAATAAGCCTCTCTATGCCACCAACCCGCTCATCCTGAGGCTCTCGAAGGACGAGCCCATACCCCATTCCGCCCCTCACCAAGTCATCCTGAGTCCGCTCGTGAGGATCGAAGAATCTGGGTGCGGGGGGAGAGCAAGTCCTGCCGCGGCCCCCGCTTCGGATTCCAATCCTGGTTTTCATCCTCCCCGGTGCTGGTCGCCAACATGATCGATTCCTATGAAAATAAGCCTCCTGCGCCTCCAACCCGCTCATCCTCAGGCTCTCGAAGGACGAGCCCATACCGCATTCCGCCCCCCACCATGTCATCCTGAGTCCGCTCGTGAGGATCGAGGAATCTGGGTGCGGGGGGAGAGCAAGTCCTACCGCGGCCCCCGCTTCGGATTCCAATCCTGGTTTTCATCCTCCCTGGTGCTGGACGCCAACATGATCGATTCCTATGAAAATAAGCCTCCTACGCCTCCAACCCGCTCATCCTAAGGTTCTCGAAGGACGAGCCCATACCGCATTCCGCCCCCCATCATGTCATTCTGAGTCCGCTCGTGAGGATCGAAGAATCTGGGTGCGGGGTGAGAGCAAGTCCTACCGCGGCCCCCGCTTCGGATTCCAATCCTGGTCTTTCATCATTCCTGGTGCTGGTCGCCAACATGATCGATTCCGAGTCCGTCCTTTAGGATCGATGAATCTGGGTGGAGCAGGGTTGAGGGTGTCCCGCCCTGGCACCCACTATCGCGCTGTCCCAGCTCAATTCGCTCACAAGCTCTGCGGCCCTCCAAGGAGAGCATTAAACCCAACCTGTGACTTTCAGGGCTACCCCGCTTCCACCAGGCTCCTGCTCAATTGCTCAAACTGCTCCCGGCCCCATGGAGAAATTCCAGACTCCTCCGCCGCCTCCAGCGCCTCGTTTAAATACCTCTCCGACACCACCTGCGCCGACTCCCGCGCCTTGGCCTCGTCCAGCAGATCCCGCAACGCCTTCACGTCCGGCGGCTCCAGCACCCGCTTGAAATAGATCGTTCCAATCTGCCGCTTCATCGAAACCGCCCCCTCCTCCAGCGCCTGCACCACCGGAAAGCTCTTCTTCTTATTCGCTACCCCAACCTGCACCGGTCTCTCACCGTCCAAAGGCCACAGCTCCCTGATGTCCCGTTGGATCTGCGCCGCCACCCCCAGCTTCACCCCCGCCCGCGCCAGACAACCTATCGAATCACTGTCCTCCGTGGCAATCATCGCCCCCAGCTCCGCGGCGCAACTCATTAGCGCACCGCCCTTCGCCTCAGCCATCTTCAGGTAAGCCCCCACCGTCACGTCCAGCCTCTCCTGGAACGCCAGCTCCATGTACTGCCCCTCGCACATCCGGAGACACGCCTCGTCCAGCGCGTTCAGCGCCGACATCACCTTCTCCACCGCCACTCCGTTCTCCGTTAATCGAAAAATCTCCGCCCGTCCCAGCGCATGCAGCCCGTCGCCCACATTGATCGCCTGCCCCGGGCCCCACGCCCACCACACCGATGGCCTATCATCCGACGGCGGCACCCCGTCTTGCACATCCCCGTGCACCACCGTGAAGGTATGCACCAGCTCCAGCGCCGCCGCCGCCGGCACCGCCATCGAATGGTCCCCCCCCATCCCCTCGCACGCCAGCAGGCACAACGTGGAAAGAGGCCGCGCCTCGGCCCGTTTCGGAAGCAGCGCCCCCTGCTGGTCCATCCAGCCCAATTGGTACAGCATCATGTCGTACAACAAGCCCTTCCGCTCTGAAAGGGCCTGCTCAATCGCCGCGTTCACCGCGTCCCTGTACCGGTCGAATATTGCTGGAATTCTAATCCTTCCAGTCAACGGCCTACCCTTTGATCGAGGGGGAGGTTGTTCTTCCACTTCACAAAAGACCGAATCCGCTGCAACTCGACATGGTCATCAACTTTTACTTTTTCCAATTCGCCTAAGGTCTTTCGACCAATCCTCTGCCTTTTGTTTTCTTCGTTAACCGCGTCCACTTCAAACGACATCCGACCAAAGTCAATGTAGATGACGCCAACTTGAGGCTTAAACGCCAAGGTTTCGGCAAACCTATCGCCTACTGGTAGTAAGCCTACCATTTTTGCCGTTTTGCTTGGACAAATAACACCAGCGGGAGCCTGACTCTCAATCTCCCACGTCACACCCCCCATTTGAGAATCTTACACCAGTGGAGCGCCACTTGTTTTCCCAGTAAGTTTTATAGGCCACTTCCCTGCGTTGTAAATTTCGAACTCAAAGCGCGCCGTTGGAGCAATTTCACCGAGATGCCACGTGGTTCTTTTATAGTGAACCAAGATGTTACCCAGCGCACTGGCCTTATCCCTGAGAAAAGTAGCCGACTCGACCGCCTTTAGATTTTCGTCCAGCCCCTTCACCTGATCATCTATCCCCCCGGTGAACGCGGCTAGGCGCGCGATATGGTCATCGGATGTTTTCAAGCTATTTTCAATCTTATACAATTTTTCCACTATCGGCGCCAAAGGGTCTTGGCGCTTGAACTGCCCTAATGCCGTCGCCAGCCATTTAGGCTTAGTAGTCGTCACAAAGATCCATACCAAGCCGACAACCAGGATGATGGCATTCCCACTAGGAGTAGTGATGAATTCCCAAAGCTCTGAAATTACCTTTGGAGCTTCAATGGCAGTGTTTAAATTTGCCAATAGGTTCCATGCGCCCAGAATCACCAAAGCCCAGCCTGGGACAGACCCGCTTGGATATAATCTCCGCAGCATGGTTAGTCCCTCCACATTGGAGTTACCTGAATGATACGGGTCGGTGGAGGGATCACTTGGGGCCCAATACGCGGATACCCGTTCCCTACCGGGTTTCCCTCTCCAGCTTGCAACCCATTACCGCCTCCAGCTCCGCCACGCCCACCGCCCCCAGCCTGGCAACCCTTGGCCTGCTTCCCGTCAGGTCCACCACCGTGGAAGGCTTCCCCTTCGGCGCCGGGCCACCGTCCACAATACAGTCCACCGCATCCCCCAGCGCCCGCTCCACATCCTGCGCCGTTATCGGGTCCGGCCCGCCACTCACGTTGGCGCTGGTGCCTATGATCGGACCCCCTGCCCCTACCGCCAGCCGCCTCGGTATCGAGTGGTCCGGCACCCTCACCGCCACCATCCCGCCCTCCCCCGTAATCTCCGCCGGAATCCCCGGCCTCGCCTTCAGCACCAGCGTCAGCGCCCCCGGCCAGAACGCCTCTGCCAGCGCCAAAGCCAGCGGCGGCGTCTCCAGCGCCAGCAGGCCCATCTCCCCAACCCCAGAAAGCAGCAGTGGTAGCCCCTTCCCCACGGGCCTCCCCTTCACACGGTATATACGCCTGACCGCCTCTACCGAAAGATAGTGAGATCCCAGTCCATACAGAGTGTCCGTAGGATACGCAATTACTCCGCCATTTCGTAAAATAGTTACGCCTTCCTTAAGCGCTTGTTCTACATTTAACGTAATCATCCTAATTCGTTACGGATATCCTTCAATGCCCTGACTTGACTGAGTATAGCATAAGTGCTAATCTGTGGTCGAGATTTAACGTCCCATTCAGGTGTCTCTGTAGATTGCTTTTATTGCTGTTTCTCCCCGGCACCTCCTCATCAACGGCGGGCATAAGGCCCGCTGTTTTCTTTTCCAGGGCGCCTTGGTAACCCAGAAACCCGTGCCCACCAGGCGAGTCTCCACCAGCGACGACCTGGAGGTCTCCACCTACCTCGAAATCGCCCAGGAAAAGGAAGGCGCCGCCGCCCATCCCAGGCAACCTCCCGAGCGCCTTGCTGAGGGCATCGCCATCGTGGATTTCGGCTCCCAGTACAGCCACCTTATCGCCCGCCGCGTCCGCGAGCTCAAGGTCTACAGCGAGGTCGTTCCACACGACGCCCCATGGGCCGACGTCGAAGCCATGAACCCCAAGGGCATTATCCTCTCCGGCGGCCCCAACAGCGTTTATGACCAGGACGCCCCCTTGGCGCCACCTTGGGTCTATGACCGCGGCCTGCCCGTCCTCGGCATCTGCTACGGCATGCAGGTACTCGCCCACCAGCTCGGCGGCAAAGTCGTCCCTGGCCTTAAGCGCGAGTACGGTCATGCCGTCCTCCACCAGAACGTCACCGGCTCCCCCGTCTTCGAAGGCCTGGACACCTCCATCCCCGTCTGGATGAGTCACGGCGACCAGATCGAGGACCTCCCCCCCAACTTCCAGGTGCTCGCCTACACAGACAACTCCCCCATAGCCGTGATGGGCGGCGCCAACGGCATCATCGGCTTCCAGTTCCACCCGGAGGTCGCACACACACCCCAGGGCAAGAAAGTCCTGGAAAACTTCCTATACGGCATCTGCGGTTGCACCGGCGCCTGGACCCCGGACAACTTCGTCTCATCCGCCATCCAGCAGATCCGAGACCAGGTGGGCCAGGGCCGCGTCATCTGCGCCCTCTCCGGCGGCGTAGATTCCGCCGTCACCGCTGCCCTTATCCACCGCGCCGTCGAGAACCAGCTCACCTGCATATTCGTCAACAACGGCCTCCTCCGCCTCGAAGAGGCTGAGCGGGTTCAGGCCACGTTCCAGCGCAACCTCAGCATGGACCTCCTCTACGTCGACGCCTCAGAGCGCTTCCTCAACAAGCTGGTCGGCGTCTCGGACCCTGAAGAGAAGCGTAAGGCCATCGGCGAGCAGTTCATCCGCGTCTTCGAAGAGGCCGCCGCCGAGCTTGGCGACGCCGACTTCCTCGCCCAGGGCACCCTCTACCCGGACGTTATTGAAAGCAAGACCTCGGAGACCCGCGCCGCCGCCAAGATCAAGACCCACCACAACGTCGGCGGCCTCCCAAAGGATATGAAGCTCAAGCTCGTGGAGCCCCTTCGCCTCCTCTTTAAGGACGAGATCCGCGGCGTCGGTGAGGCCCTCGGCCTCCCGGAGCAGATCGTCAACCGCCAACCCTTCCCCGGCCCCGGCCTCGCCATCCGCGTCCTGGGTGAAGTCACCCGGGAGAAGCTGGAAATCCTCCGAGCCTGTGACTGGATCGTCATTGACGAAATCAAGGCCGCCAACCTCTACAATCAGCTTTGGCAGTCCTTCGCCGTCCTCACTGACGCCCGCAGCGTCGGCGTCATGGGCGACTTTCGCACCTACGGCAACGTCGTCGCCATCCGCGCCGTCTCCAGCGACGACGCCATGACCGCAGACTGGGCTCGCCTCCCCTATGATGTCCTGGGCCGCATCTCCAATCGCATCGTCAACGAGGTTCCCCAGGTCAACCGCGTCGTATATGACATCACCAGCAAGCCCCCGGGGACCATCGAGTGGGAGTAAAGAACGGCCGGCTCAAAGTCATGGTCATCGGCTCCGGCGCCCGGGAGCACGCCCTCGCCTGGAAGATCAGCACCAGCCCCCATGTGGGCTCCGTCTTCGTCGCCCCTGGTAACGCCGGCACCCAGGACTTCGCCACCAACATCCCCGTCGCCGCCGAGGACGTTCCTAACCTCCTTCGCGCCGGCGTCCACTATGGCATTGACCTTACCGTCGTCGGCCCCGAGATCCCCCTGGCCGCCGGTATCGTCGATAGGTTCCAACAGGCCGGCCAGCCTATCTTTGGCCCCACCAGGAGCGCCGCGCGCATCGAGTCCAGCAAAGCCTTCGCCCGGGAGCTCATGCACAAGCACAACATCCCCTCTCCTGACTTCAAGGTCTTCCGCTCCTACCAGGACGGCTACCAGTTCCTCTCCAAGCACGAAGGTTCCGTGGTGGTCAAGGCGGATGGCCTCGCCGCCGGCAAAGGCGCCTTCGTCTGCCAGGACCAGGAGGCCGCCATCAACGCCCTATATGACTGCATGGAAGACCGAATCTTCGGTCCCTCAGGCGCCACCGTCGTCGTCGAAGAGCAGCTCCAGGGCCGCGAGATCAGCGTCTTCGCCTTCTCCGATGGCGAGCACGCCTCCACCCTCACCGCCGCCTGCGACTACAAGCGCCTCCTGGACGGCGGCCGCGGCCCAAACACCGGCGGGTTGGGCAGCTTCGCCCCCGCTGACCTCTGGTCCAAGGAGCTTTCCACCCAGTTGCAGCAAGAGGTCTTCGAGCCCATCGTCAGGGCCCTGGCTGAGGAAGGCGCCCCTTACAAAGGCGTTCTCTACGCCGGCATCATGCTCACCCAGAACGGGCCAAAGGTCCTGGAGTTCAACTGCCGCCTCGGTGACCCAGAGACCCAGGTGCTCCTGCCTCCCATGAAAACCGACCTCGTAGACGTCATGCAGGCCGTCATAGACGGCCGGCTACACAAGTGCGGCGTAGATTGGGGAGACCGGGCGTGCGTCGGCGTCGTCATGGCCTCCCGCGGCTATCCCGGCGAGTACCGTCGCGGCCTCGCCGTTCGTGGCCTGGACACCCTTGATGAAGACGCCCTCGTCTTTCACGGAGGCACCCAGCGCAGCCGAGACGCCAACCTCCGCGTCTTCACCAGCGGCGGCCGCGTCCTTACCGTCGTCGGCACTGGACCCACCCTCCTGGAAGCCCGTGAGCACGTCTACTCCAACGTCAGCCGCGTCTCTTTCCAGGGCGCCCACTATCGCAAAGACATCGCCCTCGTCGGTACCGCCGTCAACACCACCCCAAGCTGGCCTCAACATGCCCGTTAGCCGTCCGGCGTCACCTGCCCCCTTGCCCATCTATTCGCACGGAAATATCGCATATCATCCTTTTCACAAGCCCCCTGGGGGGAGTCTGAGGGTGTCCCTCAGAAACTAACCTTAAAAACCTTCCGGGGCGGGATGGTAGGAACCACCAACCCTCTATTTCCAATCCTCTTCAGTGACCATACCCATCGCCATGACTGGTTCTCATCTAAATAGTCCCGGCCTACCAATCCAACCCGCTCATCCTGAGGCTCTCGAAGAACGGGCCCATATCGCATTCTTGCCAGTCGGGAGAGCACAAAAAACCCGCCCCACATTCAACGTATAAAGAGATGAAAAATGACTTCGCCAAAATCTCCTAGGGTCGGCATCGTCATGGGCAGCGCCTCTGACGATCCCATAGTTCAGCAGACCGTCCAGGTGCTCGAAGAGCTGGGCATAGACTACGAAGTCCGCGTCATGTCCGCCCATCGCAAACCCAAACAGGTCATGGAGTACGCCCAGAAGGCCCGGGAGCGCGGCATCGAGGTGCTCATCGGCGCCGCCGGTGGCTCCGCCGCCCTCCCCGGCGTCCTCGCCGCCTGGACCACCCTCCCCGTTATCGGCATCCCCTTGGCCAGCAGCGAGTTAAAAGGCATAGACGCCCTCATGGCCATCGCCCAAATGCCCCCGGGTATCCCCGTGGCCTGCGTCGCCGTCGGTTCCTGGGGCGCCCGCAACGCCGCCTACCTCGCCGCGGAGATTCTCGCCCTCAAGTATGATACGATTAAGGAGTCCTATGAACGGTACCGGCGCCAGCTTCAAGAGTCGTAGTCCCGCCGTAATCTGCGACTTCGACGACACCACTGCCATCGAAAACGTCGCCGAGTTGCTCCTTACCGAGTTCGGTGGTCAGAACTGGCTGGACTTCCGCCGCCAGCACAGCCGCCGCCTCATCACCCTCAAGGAATACCAGGAGCGCGCCTTCCTAACCATCTCCGCAGGCCGTGAGGAAATGAAGGCCCTGGTCAAAGAGCGCGTCAACCTGCGTCCCCACTTCAAATCTCTGTTCGAGTACTGTAAAGAGGCCAACATCCCCTTGGCCATCGCCAGCATGGGCCTGGACTTCTACGTCGAGGCGCTCCTGGAGCGCGAGGGCATGGAGTCCATTCCCTCCTTTACCGCGGACACCCAGTTCACCTCCACCGGCATGAGCTTCGGCTACCGCTACACCTGGGACGGCTGCTGGCAGCCCGGCAACTGCAAGTGCCGCGTCCTCCAGATGTACCGTGACCAGGGACACTCCATCTTCTTCGCCGGTGACGGCAAATCGGACATCTGTCCCGCCGGCCGCTCTGACGTCGTATTCGCCCGCCGCTACCTGGAAGACCACTACCTCGGCGCCGGTCTCCCATACGTCCCCCTCACCGATTTTTCGCCCCTCCTGAACGCCCTGCAGAGCGCCAACGGTTCGTCCCCGGACCCCGGCGCGGACTCCTAGCGATGATTGACCGCTATTCCAGACCCGCCATGAAGCGCGTCTGGTCTGACGATAACAAGTACCAGCAGTGGCTCCGCGTTGAGCTGGCCGTTTGCCAGGCCTGGACCCAGGCCGGCGTCATCCCTTCTGCGGATATGGAAAAGCTCCAACACGCCACCTTCAACCCCCAGCTCATGGAGCAGGCATTCCAGCGCACCCGCCATGATGTCACCGCCTTCCTCCACTCCGTCACCGCCAACCTGGGCGAAGAAGGCCGTTGGATTCACCTGGGCCTAACCTCCAGCGATGTCATAGACACCGCCCTCGGCCTCCAGATGGTGGAGGCCACAGACCTCATCCTGGACGACCTGGCCGCCCTCTCCAAGGCCGTGGAGGAGAAGGCCCTGGCCTACAAGGACACCCCCATCATGGGCCGCACCCACGGCATCCACGCCGAACCCACCACCTTTGGCCTCAAGATGGCCCTCTGGTGGGACGAGCTGCGGCGCCAGACCGTCCGTCTCCGCGCCGCCAAGGACGATATCTCCGTGGGCAAGATCTCCGGCGCCGTCGGCACCTACGCCACCGTCTCCCCGGAAATCGAAGAGTCCGTCTGCGCCGGCCTGGGCCTCCGCCCCGCCCCGGTCTCCAACCAGGTCATCCAGCGCGACCGTCACGCCCACCTCGTCACCACCCTGGCCCTCATCGCCGCGTCCCTGGAAAAGTTCGCCACAGAGGTCAGGTCCCTCCAGCGCACCGAGGTCCGGGAGGTGGAAGAGCCCTTCGGAGTTGGTCAAACCGGCTCCTCCTCCATGCCCCACAAGCGCAACCCGGAACTGTCTGAGCGCGTTTGCGGACTGGCCCGTCTCATCCGCGGCCACTCCGTCACCGCCCTGGAAAACGTCGCCCTCTGGCATGAGCGCGACATCAGCCACTCCTCCGCCGAGCGGCTCATCCTGCCGGACTCCTTCCTCGCGCTGGACTATATCCTGGACATCTTCACCGGCGTCGTCGCCGGCCTCCGCGTCTACCCGGACCGTATGTGGAGCAACATTGAAAGCACCCGCGGCCTCATCTTCAGCCAGCGGCTGCTACTCGCCCTGGTGGAGAAGGGCCTCTCCCGCGAGGGCGCTTACAAAATCGTCCAGGCCCACGCCATGGCCACCTGGGACAGCAACGATGACTTTCGCCTCCGCGTCAAATCAGATGACGCCGTCACCGCGCATCTCAGCAAAGGTGAGCTGGACCAGCTTTTCGACTACGCCTACTACCTCCGCCACATAGACGCCATCTACCGCCGCCTCAACCTCACACCCGCCCCCGTCAAGCTTTGAGCGCCTCATGGCTCCGCCAATTCCTTCCCCGCCCCACTTCTCTAACCGGCCACACAGGAAGGCGCAGGGAACCCAGGTTTCCTGCCAGGAGTCTGAGGGTGTCCCTCGGAATCACGTTTTTAATTCTTCCCCCTTCCTGGCATGGGGAAAAGGGTTCAGGGGGATGGTCGAAACAGTCCATTAATAACCCACGAGTATCAATATGAACACCAACTGCATCACCCAAACTAACCTCCCAAACAAAATCTACCAGGGCAAGGTTCGTGATACCTATGACCTCGGCGATGGCCGCCTCCTCATGGTCGCCACGGACCGCATCTCCGCCTTTGACGTCGTCCTTCCCACCGGCATCCCCCACAAGGGCCTCGTCCTCAGCCGAATGTCAGCCTTCTGGTTCGAAAAGACATCCCATCTCATTCCCAATCATCTAATCGCCATGGCAGACGACCCTGGCATAGACCTCCAGGGCTCTCCGGTGGGTGAGATCCCCGCCGAAATCGCCTGCCGGTCCATGATCGTCCACCGCGCCCAGCGCGTAGACGTCGAATGCATCGTCCGCGGCTACCTGGCCGGTTCCGCCTGGGCCGAGTACCAAAAGAACGGCACCATCTTCGGCGGCCCCGCCCCGACGGGCATGCTCGAGGGCCAAAAGTTCCCTGAGCCCATCTTCACCCCCACCACCAAGGCCGAAGAGGGCCATGACCAGGACATGAGCCTGGCGGAAGTGGCGGACCTGGTGGGTACAGACGTGGCCCGGACCCTGGAGGAAAAAAGCATCCAGGCCTTTCAATTCGCCAACGACTTCGCCGCCCAGCAGGGCATCATCCTGGCGGACACCAAGCTGGAGTTCGGCTTCATCGACGGCCGGCTATCCCTCATCGACGAAATCTTCACCCCGGATTCCAGCCGTTTCTGGGACGCCCAGGGCTACGCCCCAGGACGCTCCCAGCCCAACTTCGATAAACAGTTCGTTCGCGACTGGCTGACTGACCAGGGCTGGGACCGGGAACCCCCCGCGCCACCCCTCCCTGACCACGTCGTAACCAAGACCTCGGAAAGATACCAGGAAGCCTACCGGCGCCTTACCGGCCGCAGCCTTCCCGTAGAATGAAAGTGAGGATTCGTGCCTGCAACTAGACCACGCAGAAGAGGAAGACGCGGCAGGGGCCACGGCCCAGGCGCGTCACCCCAGTACCCCGGCGGTTCCGCGCCTAGCAGCCGCTCCAGAAGAAGCCGGCGCCTTACCCGCTGGCTCGCCTACGCCGCCGTTGTCTTGGTCGCCGCCGCCGTCATCGCTGGCTTCGCCGTTAGCGGCTTCGCCAACACCGGCGGCCCTAATCCTCAAGATGATAACTCCGGCAACGCAGACCCCATTGGCGACCAGCACAACACCATGAGCATCCTCTTCCCTCCCGGCAACCACATGCCCCGCGGCGACAACTTTGCTGCCTACAGTACCTCTCCCCCTACTTCGGGTCCCCACTGGGGCACCGGCTGGGCCCAATGCGGCATATATTCGGACGAGGACGACGTTCCGGACGAGCGCATCGTCCACAACATGGAGCACGGCCAGGTCCTCATCAGCTACAACCTCACCGACAAAGCCCAGATCGATCAGCTAAAGGATGTCGCCCGCTCCCTGCAAGACCGCCGTAGCTGGATGATCATGCGGCCCTACTCCAGTCTCCCGGCGGGCCAGATCGTCGTCCACTCCTGGGGCTGGCTCCAGCGTTTCGCCAGCATAGACGAGCCCGGCATCAGGGCTTTCTACGATGCCCACATCAACCGCGGCCCCGAATCCATAAACTGCCTATCTGGGGGCTAGAGGCTTGTTCCTGGCCCGCATCCGCGTCACCCTCAAACCAACCGTCAACGACCCTCAGGGCCAGACCGTCCTCGCCGGCCTCAAGACCCTGGGCTTCAATTCAACCCAGAGCGTCCGCATGGGCAAGTACCTGGAAGTCCGCCTGGACTCCCCGGACCGCTCCGCCGCCGAGGCCCAGGTCCGCGCCATGTGCGACAAGCTCCTCGCCAACCCCATCATCGAAGACTTCACCTTCGAAGTCACCCACCACCCCTAGCCCCCTCTCCCAACCCCTCCAACCCACCCATCCTAAGGCTCTCGAAGGACGAGCCCATACCGCCTTCCTCACCCATACCTCTCTGCCTCTCCAGCCCGCTCATCCTGAGGCCCTCGAAGCACGATCACATCCCACACCTTCCTCACCCATACCTCTCTGCCTCTCCAACCCGCTCATCCTGAGGCTCTCGAAGGACGAGCCCATACCGCAATTCACTTCGTTGTCTATCCCAACTTGCCACTCCGCCTCCGACTAAGCCCCGGCAGATCCTCCCACCGCCCAACCATCAAAGCCTCTTTCTTTTTCCTAGACCATCCCTTGATCTTACGTTCCAACTGAAAAGCGTCCTCCCTGGACGTAAACTCCTCAACAAACACCAATTGAACCGGTCTGCGACCCAACGTGTACCCTGAAACCTCGCCTCGATTGTGCGCCGCCATCCTTTTCTCCAGATCATCCGTATGACCAGTGTAATAAGAGTCGTCGACGCAACGTATCACATAAACAAAAAACGCCATACTCTCCCATTCGTCACGACAGCGTTCAGATGGCAACCGTTCATCCAAAACGCCTAAAGCTTTCACTAGCGTCAGTACTCTATCACCGTTTCTCGGTGTCCTTGGCATTTTGTACTGAATGCTTGAACGGAGGTGCGGGCCCATATCCCCTCTACCCCTCAAACCCGCCCTTGCTGACGCTAAGTTTGTCCTGAACCTCTCGAACGGAAGGACGAGCCCCTAACCCCCTCCCCTACCCCTCCCCTAACCCCCGGATCGCCCCCTTTATCCCCTCCGCCGCCTCCGCGTCCGGTCTGTACCCCGTGAACCCCGGATGCACCGGGTAAATAATCGGCAGCGTCACCCCAGCCCGGCGGTACTCCGATATCCGCGCTCGGCACTCCTCCGCCGTCCCACCCACCCCCACCGCCTCCACCATCGCGTCGTTAACCCACTCCGCTGCGTTATCACACTCCCCCCTGCCCAACGACTCCAGCACCCCCTCCACCTCCCTGACATACCCAGCCCCCACGAAATAAGTCTGGTAATACCTGTACGCACTAATATGGAACGACACCAAGTACCGTAGCGCCCGGTACGCCTCCGCCTTGTCATTGGATACACACACCGGCAGGTAACACGCCACATCAACATCCTTCGGCTCCCTGCCAACCCGTCTCGCCCCCGTGGCCACCTGCTCGACAACCGCCTTCATCCCCTCCTCGGAGAAAAACACCGGCACCACCCCGTCCGCCACCTCCCCCGCCAGCTCCGTGGTGCCCCGGGTAAGGGCCGCCAGGTACACCGGCACCCTGTCCCGGTACGGCACAAACCACGGCTTGTACTCCTCAAACTCGAACACCTCGCCTTGGTAGCTGACACTCTCCCCATCGAACGCCGCTTTGACTACCCGGCGCGTTATGTCAACCGTCTCCCGCAATCGCTGTCTGGCGTTCCAGAACGGCACCTGGTGCTCCCGGTCCGGGTTGTCCCGCTGCGCGTGAATCTCCCGGTGGCCTGCCCCCAACCCCAGGATAAACCTTCCCCGCGACACCGTGTCCACCGTCGCCGACGCTATAGCAATCGTCGTTGGGTTCCGCGTGAACACCGTCGTCACCCCGGTAGCCAGTTGAATGGAGTCCGTCACCGCCGCGCACGCGCTCAGCACCGAAAACACGTCCGCGTAACTCTCCACCACCCACGCCGAATGAAACCCTTGCTCCTCCGCCAGCCTAACGCACCCCACCAACTCCTCCACCGAAACCCCACCCCAAAACGCCACCCCCGTCCTCTCCATGGCAACTCTCCTTAAACTTAGCCACCGCCTCCCCTCTCCAGCCCTACGCCCCCACGCGTTCGGTCCGGCTTCACCTTGGGGATCAATTCGCCACCTCTGTCGTCAGACAGTAGGCCGAAACTACTAGGGCGTGACCTCGAAAGCCCCGAACATGGTCGCGTTGTGCCCCGGAAAGGTACACACGAATTGATACGTCCCCACAGAGGGAGCTGTAAACCGGACTTCCTCCGTCTGACCCGGGCCGAGGAGCCTGGAGTTGGCAACTACTCGCTGGTCACCCGGACGGACATAGTCGTCACCAATTCCCGCCTCAAGCCCGTCTTTGGCAACGTCGTCTTTCGTCCCATCTTGCACCAGCACCCAATTGTGCTGAAAGACAGATGAGGCGTTCCTAAACCTTACCACCACTTCTGCGCCGGCCTCGACCGTGAGCATGTCTTTACCGAACCGCAGTTTGTCGCCTGCGGAGGCTAAATCGAGAATAGGCAAGCCACTTATGGCCGGCGTTGGCGTGGCCGTCGGCGCCGCCTTATCTCCACCGCAAGCGCTTGCGAAAAGAAGTATGGCGCCAAGTAATCCGACAAATCGCAACGCCGATGGTTTCACAGTGTCACCGTGTAAACAAGTAAGTCCGCTGATTTTAGCCTCTCCGTCACCGCCGCGCACGCGCTCAGCACCGAAAACACGTCCGCGTAACTCTCCACCACCCACGCCGAATGAAACCCTTGCTCCTCCGCCAGCCTCCCGCACCCCACCAAGCTCCTCCACCGAAACCCCACCCCAAAACGCCACCCCCGTACGGTCTATGGCAACTCACCGTAAGTTCAGGCAGCATCTATGGTCGCCGAGGTGACAGTCAGCAATACTTCGCCGCTTAGAACCAATCAACTTTCGCTGGCAGTAGCATCCTTACGCAGATGGCACCTGATTCGCTTCAATACGTAACCGGCTAACTAATTCTTCCAATGTTGCCCTAGGTGAGATTCCTTCCGTCTGCCATAAGCGGGAGAAAATTGAGCACAATTCGCTAGCCCCGAGAAACATAATCCCAGCTTGGTCACCTAGTAAACGAGCGGTACGTTTCGTTTCCCCAGACGTAATCATCATCATTCCAATTGGCGCAAGGGGTTTCAAATCTAGCTGCCCATATTTTTCCTTTATTTGAGCGTACATCCCAAATTGTGCAAGATATTTCGATCCTACAAATTCTCTGATCTCGCTCGAGCGAATTCTCTCTTTCCTATAGTGTTTCGCTTGCGCAAGGAGCCATAGCGTCAACCTGGACCGACTTCCATCACGAGCTATCAGACCACCAAACAAGGTTCGACAACCAAATGCATCAAGACCTTGATCGTGAGTTGCTGGTGTAACCCAGACATCCTCGCAGCCAGCCAGACTCAAAATCCGACCCGACAACTTTTCAAACTCGCCATCAGTGAGCATCAACAATGCTTGCTGAAACGCATATGTATCGAACTCATCGTCAGGGTTATTCCACCCTTGGATTTTTCGGCCTTCATCATCTAAGAACCAAAAGTGGATGGGAAAACCATCGGTTGTTCTACTATTGAATTCTTCGACTATATCCTGAATAACAGTATCGCCAAGTTTCTCCCAGAATCCCTCTATCCACTCAGAGGAGTAAGTTTCTTTAAGGAAGTCTTTTACGACGTCCTCAAGAAAACGAACGGGAGAGTCAGCCGGAAACTCGGTAAGGATATATACCAGGATATCTTCGCGAACTGATTCGATGTCTGGCACTTTAAGCAGCTAACCTGCTGTACTGCTCCAATCGCGCATTGATTAGGTTGGCTATTTCTTCCAGCACCCTTAAGTCTTCAACTGACAGGCTCGTTAGCGCCTCTATCTGAGCAGTTTGAAGCAATTCATAGAATTGGCTAACCTCTGAGGAAAGGTCCTGCGCCGTCTGAGCACCATTGTCCGGCTGAACTACAGTCAGGGCAGCTGCAAGTGGCTGATCCGGGTCTAGTAAAATCGCTTCTGCTGTAGGATTTCCGATTACGCTTCTCAACTGCCTTACATCCGCGTACGTCCGGAGCTTAGCACCAAAATCCGATTCTAGCGGCTCGATTAGCTCAAAAAATTGCCGTGCCCTCTCTTCGTCATTGAATTGTGCACTATCGTGATCCCAAGAAAAGAACTCTCGCACGTTGGGCACCGACACGAGATCATGGAACAGTCGGTAGAATTCTGGCTTCGCTACCCCAGAATACAATTCGTCACTTTGCATTTTCTTTAGAGCCCTGATGGCTCGGTATCTTCTTCGAGTTTCAATCAACGACAGACCCAGATGCCTAGCTATGTCATCGAACTGCTGTCCTTCTTCGTCTACTAGTTCCCAAATAAGAAAGGCTTGTTGATACGCTCCCCATTCTTGTGGCCCTGCAATATGCCTGATACCCATAAGTATTCTTTCAGCTGCTATCAGGCCTTCATCTTCCGGATCTAAAAAGGCCACGGGTATAGTGGTAAAGTTACTCACCTGTTCTTCAGTTAGCGTCAAAACCCCTTCTGTATTATCTCTCAACAGTGTTTTCAATGCGGCAACTCGCCTATTGCCCTCAACTAATAGATAAGTGTCCCGACTAAATTCGTGAGGTACAACAACGACCCGTTCTAGAGGGACATATCCATTAGCTAGAATGGATTGTCGGAGCTCCGCTATGTTGTATCTTGGCGTACGTTCAAGCAGTCTAAGACTAGCTTCTTGTACAGATTCGTCGTGGTAGCGCTGGCGCTGCTTTACTCTCCACAATGCCAAATCGTAAAACCTGTAGTTATTAGGATCCAAGATAATTTTTCCGATGGACAAATCTCTTAAATCAAATCTCATTCCCCCTCACAAATAACCTGACATTTCAAAAGGGGCAACCGAACAAACGTTTAGGCCATTTCCTCATCCCCCTACCCCCCAATAATCCCCTTCGTGCTCGGCACCTCGCCCCCGGACCGCTCGTCCCTCTCCAACGCCCGACGCAGCGACTTCGCCAGCGCCTTGAACACACACTCCGCCTTGTGGTGCCCGTTCTGCCCTGCCAGCACCTTCACGTGCAGGTTGAACTTTGCCTCCAGCGCAAACGACTCCAGGAAATGCTCCACCATCTCCCCCGGCAGCGTCTCCACCATCTGCCCCGAAAGCCCGCACTCCACCGACGCGTACCCTCGGCCGCTCAGGTCCACCGCCACCTGCGCCAGACTCTCGTCCAGCGGCACCAGCGCGTGACCCATCCGGTGGATTCCTCGACCGTCCCCCATCGCCTCCCGAAACGCCCGGCCCAAACAGATACCCGCGTCCTCCACCATGTGGTGCCAACCCACCTCCAGGTCCCCTTCAACTTGGAGCGTTATGTCAAATAGTCCGTGCCGGCTCAATTGCGACACCAGGTGGTCCAGCATCCCGTTCCCCGTGGACACCTGGCTCTTTCCCTGACCGTCCAGGTCCAGCGACAGGCTAATATTCGTCTCCCGGGTCTTTCGCTCCAGTGACGCCGTGCGGTGTTCCACCGTTACTCCGCCACCGCTTCACGCAGCGCCGATATGAACCCGTCCGTCTCCCACCCCTGCCCCACGCTCACCCGAAGGCAGTCCTTCATCTCATCCGAGTCGTAGTACCGCACGAACACCCCTCGCTTCGCCAGCCCGTTGAAAATCCCCTGCCCTCGCCCCTCCGGCAGCCGCACCATCATAAAGTTGGCCTGCGAGGAGATCGGCGTCACCCCGGGAATCTCCTGCAACTGAGAGAACATCCGCTCCCGCTCCTCCACCACCGGCTTGATCCGGCTCAGCAGCAGATCGACGTCGCCCAGCGAGGCTATCAGCGCCTCCTCCGCCGCCACGTTCATATTATATGGAGGCTTGATCGTCATCATCAGCCGCGCCACCTCCGGGTCCATCACCCCCAGTCCCACCCGCAGCCCCGCCAGCCCGGCCCATTTGCTGAACGTCCGCAGCACAATCAGGTTCGGGTGCTCCTCCAGCAGCGGCATCGCCGTCTGTCCGCAGTACTCGTGGTACGCCTCGTCCACCACCACAATCACGCCCAAATCCAGCAGCTTCCGTATCTGCTCCTCCGTCGCCACGTTCCCCGTCGGGTTGTTCGGCGAGGCCAGAAATATAACCTTCGTCTTGGCGTCCATCGCCAACTCTATGCTCTCCACGTCCAGTTCGAAGTTTCGGTCCCGTGCCACCGACACCACTTCCGCATCCGCCAGCCGCGCCGAAAACCGGTACATCCCGAACGTCGGCACCGGCTCGATGACCTTCTCCCCCGCCCCCACGAACAGACGTATGATCAGGTCAATCAGCTCGTCGCTGCCGTTCCCTGCCACTATGCGCTCCGGCGTCGCCCCCGTGTACCCCGAAAGCGCCTCCTTCAGCCGCTGCTGCTCCGGGTCCGGGTACCTGTTGTACTGCTCGTACGCCCCCAGCGCCTCCGCCACCTTCGGCGACGGCCCGTAAGAATTCTCGTTACCGTTCAGCCGGATTATCTTCTCCGGCGCAATTCCCGACTCCTCCGCCAACGCCTCCATAGACCTCACGCCGCTGTACCCTTCCGGCACCCTGAGGTGGGGCAGGACCAGCTCCTTTATATCTTTCACCGGCCTTTCCCTCCTATCTTTCCGTCCAACCGTACTTCCATCGCCCGGGCGTGGGCCGTCAGCCCCTCCGACCGCGCAATCACCGATACCGCCCTGGACAGCTCGTCAAATCCCTCCGCCTTCAGCCCCACCACTGGCATCGTCCGCAGGAACTGGTGTACCCCTAGCGCCGAGGAGAACCGCGCCGTCCCTCCCGTCGGCATCACGTGGCTCGGCCCCGCCACGTAGTCCCCCACCACCTCCGGCGAGTACTCTCCCAGGAATAGTCCTCCCGCGTTCCGCACCTTACCGGCCCACTTCCACGGGTCCTCCACCAGCAAACACATATGCTCCGGCGCTACGAAATTCCCCACCTCCATCGCCTCCTCCATGCTCTCCACCAGCACCGCGCAGCCCCCATTCGCCAGCGCCGTGGTGGCTATCTCCCGCCGCTCCAACTGGGCAAGCTGACGGTCCAGCTCCACCTGCACCGCGTCCAACAACCCCGGCGCGTCGGTCACCAGAATCGGTGATGCCATCGGATCGTGCTCCGCCTGCGCCAGCAGGTCCGCCGCCACGTGCACCGGGTCCGCCGCGCCGTCCGCCACCAGCACCGTCTCCGTCGGGCCGTACAGCCCGTCAATCGCCACTTCGCCAAACACCAGCTTCTTCGCCAACGTCACATACACGTTCCCCGGCCCGCACACCATGTCCACCTTGGGCACAGACTTCGAGCCGAAGGCCATCGCCCCAACCGCCTGCACTCCGCCTATTCGAAATACCCGGTCCACCCCCGCAATCCGCGCCGCCGCCAGCACCTCCGGCGCCGTCGAAGGCGTGCACAGCACCACCTCCCTCACACCCGCCACCCGCGCCGGTATCGCCGTCATCAGCACCGTCGAAGGGTACGACGCCGTGCCTCCCGGCGCGTAGACGCCCACCCGATCCAGCGGTATCACCCTCTCCCCCAGCCCTCGCTCATGGTCCATCCACCCCTGCGGCAACGTAGCCCGATGGTAATCTTCTATCCGCCCCGCCGAAAATCGTAGCGCCTCCATCAGCGCTTCGTCCACCCCCTCCGCCCCGCGCAATACTTCTTCGGGTGATACCTCCAGCGCCTCGGACTCCATGCCGTCCAGAAGCCTGCCGTACCTCCGCACCGCCTCGTCCCCTTCGCGGCGCACCTCGTCCAGTATCCGCCGCACCGACTGCTCCACCGTCAGCGCCTCGCCGAACAGCTCTTCGCTACCGCGCGAATGTTCGCCGGCCGCGGATAACAGGTCCAGCCCGCCTCGTCCTGACAGCGCCTTCTTCGCCTCTTCCAGACCGTGCAGCCTCCTAAGCCCCATTCAGGTGCTCCTTGATCAGCCGCACTGACGCGCTCACCGCCGTCTCCCTGAAATCAGTGATAGTCTTCTTCGGCACCTTCCGGTACACCCTCTCCAGGCTCGTGGGCACAGACACCAGAAAGCCCTCCACCACCGCCTGCGCCTCTTCGTTATCCCGGTACATCCGCTGCGCCATAAAATGCAGCCGGTCCCAGGTGAATGGCCGGGCGATGAACTCTGAGACCCACTCCCGCCACTGCCTCAGCGTCCCCGTGTCGATGAACCCAACCTCCACCCCCCAGTCGGACCGCTCCAGCGATTCCAGCACCCCGTCCATTCCCCCCAACTCCTGCCGTGCCCCCTGGTCCATATCCATCTGCACCGCCCGGTCCGCTATGTTCGCCTCCATCCGGTTATCGAACACATCACTTCTGGCGAAATACGGCTGGTACACCTGCGTTATCCAGCTCTCGTCCGTCGCCAGGTGGCTGACGTAACCCGCTAAGAACGCCCGCGTCTCCCCGCTGCGCCGCGCCGCTTCGTACAGCTCCGGGTTGGCGTGGAACAGCCCCTCCGTGCCCGTCCCCACCCGGTCCACCTCCAGCGGCGCGAAGTGCGTATGGTCTCGTTTCCACTTCGTCCGGGCCCTAATGTCCGGCGTCGTGCACCCTAGCAGGAAGCTCCCCGCGTACGGCGCCAGCGAGGGATCGTCCAGCGCGGACAGCGTCTCCATGGCAAAGTTGAAATGTGTGGGAAGGTTCGGCACTAGCTACGCTTCCAGTTTTTGGAGCATCTGCTCGTAGGCACTGGAGACTTCTTTGAACATATACCCCACCTGCGTTGTGGAAACCTCTGTCGCCCCCACCCCTCGCAGGTGCTCCATCATCTCCAGCAGGTGGTCCCGGGATACCAGCAGGCTGACGCTGTACCAGCCTTCGCCGTCCACATTATACACCTTGGATACCGTCGGCCCCTTCAGCCCCGCCAACTCCGGACGCTCCAAAATCTTCGAAGCCAGCGCCTCCTCAGATTCCGCCCTCACGTTCGCCGAAACCCGGTAATGCCACCGCGCCTGCAGGTACGCCTCCATCAGCTCCAGCACCGCCTTCACCCCGCTGAGCGAACGCGGGCTTCTCCCAATCAGCCTCCGGTTCCCAATTATGCACGCCTGCGACACCAGCACCGTGCCGTCGTCTAGCGGCCTCAGCCGGTTCTCCCTAAGCGTCGTTCCCGTCCCCGAAATATCCGCCACCAGGTCCGCGTAACCCGCCCCCGGCGCCGCCTCCACCGCCCCCGAGGTCATCACCAGTGAGAAGTGGTTTATCTCCCGGTCCAGCAGAAACCGGCGCACCAGCCTGGGGTACTTCGTCGCTATCCGAAGCTGCCTCCCTTCCTGCCGAAACTCCAGCGCCAGGTCCGCCAGGTCGTCCATATTCGTCACGTCCAGCCACGCGCTGGGCGACGCTATCACCAGTTCGCACCCCCCGAACCCAAGGTCCCCTATCAGCGCGATGGCGTCCCCGTCCTCTCGACGGTACTCCATGTACCGGTCCAGCCCCGTGATACCCAGCGCCGCGCTCCCATCCTCCACCTTCCCCGTCACCTCGGAAGCCCGCTGAAACAGCACCGTCGCCCCCGGCAGGCTCGGTATCAGCCCCGTGTAACCCCGCGCGCTGGGCCGCCGCACCGAAAGGTTGCACGCGCTGAAAAACTCCAGCGATGGCTTTTCCAACACCCCGTCGCTGGGCAACGCTATCTGCAACCCGTTCCTATCCATCCGCTGCCGCACCCTCCCGCCGACCCGTCACCCTCGTCACCTCCGCTACCCGCTCCATGTTGAACGCGAACCCCAGCGCCGGCACATCCCCTCCGCTCCCCAGCGACCGCGCCAGCCCGTCGTACCGTCCCCCTCCCCCGAGGGAAACATCAGTCGAGGCGTCCACCATCTCAAATACAATTCCAGAATAGTAAGAGATCCCCCGCGCCAAACCAAAGTCTATCTTCAGCGGCACCGAGTCGCCCACCAGCCCCACCACTGACTCCAACCGCTCCAACGCCGACGCGTCCATCCCCCCTCCCTCCAACACCCGCCGCGCCGCCTCCAGCGAAGGTCCCGCCTCCCCCCGCACCAACGCCAACTGGCACCCAAACTCCAGCGCCCGTTCCATCAACCCTGCGCTTTCCGTACCCCTCAGCTTCCGCAACAGCCGCTCCGCCACCTCCTCCACCCCTCGCTGCCCAAAGGACCCCGGCTCCTCCCTCCTAAGCAACCCCGCAATCAGCGCCAGCGCGCCTTCGTCACCCATCCCGGCAATATCGGCGCCCAGCTCCGGCGCCTCGCTCTCTCCCGCCAGCAGATGGAACGCCCTGGCCCTCTGCCGCACCTCCTCCAACCCTTCGGCCCCTTGCCCAAGCTGCGAAACGTGCCTCAGCACAAACATCCGCGCACGTTCGGAAAGACCCAGCCGTTCCAGAACGTGGATATATAGCCCCAGGTCCGCCAGCAGGATCTCCCCCTGCGACACCCCCATCTCCGTCATCCCCTTCGCCGCCAGCCCCACCACCTCCGCGTCCGTCCCAGCGTCGTCGGCGCCTATCAGCTCCACACCCGACTGATTGAACTGCCTCAACCCGTCCCCCCGCTCCGCGTACCGGAACACCGGCCCCGAATACTGCGCCCTCACCGGCGGCTCGGCTCTTCCGTCGCCCTCCAGAAACCACCGGATGATCGACGACGTATACTCCGGCCTCAGGCTGACCGAATTCCCCCCCGGGTCCGTGAACGAATAGAGCAGGTTCGCCAGCTCCCCTCCGCCCTTCCGCACAAACAGCTCCGTCGGCTCCAGCACAGGCGTCTCAATTGTCCGGTATCCGTGGCTATCGAACAGCTTCCGTAAACAGTCTTGCAAACGCCGGATTTCAGCCCAAGACCTATCAACCTGGTCTTCCGTTCCGGTCAGTTTTCGTAGCTTTTCCATCATTGCTTTGCGCCTTGCCTACCATTCTATCCCACCGTTTCTCCCCCCTTCAAGACCAAGTTCGTTCAGCCGGTCGCCTTATAGGAGGGTGCAGGGCACCTGGGTGCCATGCCGGGAGTCTGAGGGTGTCCCTCAGAAATTAAAACCTTCCGCGGCGGGATGGTGGGAACCACCAACCTCCGACTCGCGACCCTTCCTGCCATACCAACCCGCTCATCCTGAGGCCCTCGAAGGACGAGCCCATACCGCTTTCCTTCCAGTCGAGTCAGCGAATCGTCACCACCGCCTGCCAACGGCGCGCTAAACCCCCACCTCACTTAGCTCCACCCCCTGCGCCCCCTCCAACGCCACCCTCCGCCCCAACTCCTCCAGCTGCTCCAGCCCCGAAACAATGGTCGCGAAGTGGTTCCCCGGCAGAAGACCCATCCTGCTGCCGAACACCGATGCGCCGTAGGGGATCAATATCTCCTTCACGCTTATGAACCCCGGGTAGACCAGCAGCTCGCCTTTCGACGGATAAATCGTGTGGTTCTCGAACTCGATGTCCAGCTCCAGATTGTCAATAGATATCCACGCCGCCTCACCGCTCCACCTCGCCTGCATCAGCCGGTCCCTTAGCGGCAACAGCCGCCTGATCGCCGCGCACGACTTCGGCGCCTTCACCTCCTCCCACACCGCCACGAACGTCAACTCCTTCGTCCTAATCTGAAGCCGGCTACCAACCCCAAGATTTGCCACCTCGTCACCTCTCTCGCTTACGCTCGGGACGGCGTCCCCTTGGCCCTCTACTCTATTCTTTCGGCGGCTGGCATTGTCCGCGCCGGGTCGCCGCCAAACAACCTCTCCCACCCGCGTCCACCCCTACCCCTCTACCCCGCCCCATAACTCAACGCCTGGTCTACAAAGTCCAGCCCCACCATCTCGCTCCACGCCGACTGCAACTGTCGCGTGATCGGGCCCGGCACCTCGCCGCCTATCGGCCGGTTGTCAATCCGCCCTGCCGGCAGAATGCAGTACGTCGCGTTGCTCAAGAACACCTCGTCCGCGTTATACGCATCGTACGGCTGCAACTCCTCCTCCACCGTCGGTATTCCTAGCTGCGCCGCCAACTCCAGCACCGCCTTCCGCGTATCCCCCTGCAGACTGCTCCGGTCGCTGGGCATCCTCAACACCCCGTCGCTCACCATATAAAAGTTCCCCGCTATGTGCTCTGCGATATTTCCCTCCGTATCCAGCACCACCGGGTACGCCTCCGGGTCCACGTCCGACGCCTCCAGGTTGGCCAGCACGAAGTTCATTCGGCTGTAGTGCTTCACCTTCGGGTCCAGCGAGTCCGGGTGGTAGCTTCGAGTCCTGGGAAACACCACGTGGACGCCGTCGCGGTAGAACTTGGCGTACTGCGTGAAATCTATCCGTTGCGGCAGAATGCACACCGTCGGCGGCGCCGGGTCCAGCACGTGCGCGCCCCTGCCCCGCGTCACGAACTGCGTTATCGTGAAGTCGTCCCCCGGCCCCCTCAGCGGCTCATTCCGCTCCACCACCTCTTGCGTCAGCGACTCCAGCTCGTCTATCGTCAGCCCCGGGTCCAGCCGAACGTACTTCAGCGACCGCATGAACCGCTCCAGGTGCGGCCTCAGCCGGAACACCTTCCCCCCGAAAGTCCGCTCCAGGTCGTACACCACGTCCCCCCAGTCGAAACCCCCGGTCCGTGGCATGGATAACGCACCGGCTATCCGGCACCCACTCCCCGTTGAAATACGCCGTCAGCTCAGCCAAAACTCCCCTCCATCCTGGATTAATTCAATAATAAAAACATCGTCCTACTGGAGCATACCCACCAACGGGGAGTGCAGAGAGGCACAGCCCTTCTGCCGGGAGTCTGAGGGTGTCCCTCAGAAATTCCCCAACCCCATTCTACGCGTGCGCCATCAACCCTCCGTCCACGTACACCGCCGTCCCCGTGATGAAGTCGCACGCGTCCGACGCCAGATAAACCACCAGCGGCGCCACGTCCGACGCCCGGCTCTTCCTCCGCAACGGTATGTACCGCGTCAGCAACTCCTTCTGCGCCTCCTCGTCCGTTACGCCTTCCTCACCCATCCATCCCACCCCCACCGCGTTGACCCGAACGTTCTTCCGCGCCCACTCCAACCCCAGCGACTTGGTGAGCTGCAACACCGCGCCCTGGCTGGCGCAAAACGCCGTCGAATTCCACAGCCCGCGCTCCGCCAGCCCGGAAATCACGTTGATAATCCGGCCGCCCCCTTGCCGCAGCATCTCCAATCCAACCCGGTGACAGAGCTGCCGCGCTGCTCCCACGTTCCGGCGCATCACCTGCTCCCACTCCTCCCCGCTGGTATCCTCAAACGGCTTACCCAGGTACGTCCGGCAGTTGTTCACCAGAATATCCACCTGTCCCCATATCGGCATGAACGCCTCCAGCCCCCGCTCCACCCTCACCGGGTCCGACGCGTCGCCGAACTGCCCCAGCGCCTCGCCGCCTATCTCGGCGATCGATATCATGCTCGTCTCCACCGTCGGCGCACCGGCCGCCAGGATGAACACCTTCGCCCCCGCCTCCGCCAACGCCGTCGCCAGCGCCGGCGTTATCCCATCACCTTCCCCGGCAATAAACGCCACCTTCCCGTCAAGCCTATACTCCGGCAACACCGGCATCTGCTCCCCCTTTACTTTCCAAAATATGAATAGTCTCTCCCCCTATCCAGGGGGAGATTTAGAGGGGGTGCCAACCCGCCTCTGATTTTTACCCTGTGGTTTTAGCCATACCCTGGGCCATGACCGATCCCCCATACAGCCTCCTTACTTCCAACGCCCACCCTACAGGAGAGTGCAGGGAACCCAGGTTCCCTGCCGGGAGTCTGAGGGTGTCCCTCAGGAATTAAAACCTTACTGGGCGGGATGGTGGGAACCACCAACCTCCGATTTTCTGTCCTCTGTAGTGGCGATACCCATCGCCATGATTAATTACCACTACCCCAACTCCACCACCGGCGCGTGCCCCGTCGGCGCGTATCCCCCCGCCAGCCCTCCCGCGTCTATGGCGAACACCTCGCCGTTCATATAATCGGAAGCGTCCGATGCCAAAAACACCGCCACCGGGCCCACGTCCTCCGGCTGCGGAAACGCCCCCATCGGTATGAACTCCGCGGACCTCGGTAAACTCTCCCGCATCGCCCCCTCGTCCGCGCCCTTCGTCGGTATGAACCCCGGCACCAACGAATTCGCCGTCACCCCGGACCTCCCCAGGCTTATCGCCAGCGTCCTCGTTAGCTGCAACATCCCCCCCTTGCCGCACGTGTACGTGTACATATTCCGCCCGCCTCGCAGCCCAAATCCGGACACCACGTTGATAATCTTTCCCTTCCCCCGCTCCACCATATGCTTCGACACCGCCCGCGCGCAGTAGAACGCACTGGTCATGTTGGCGTCTATCCCCTGCCTCCACTCCTCGTCACTCATATCCCATATCTGCGAAGACGGCGCCCCCACCATCGCCGCGTTGCTTATCATCACATCCACCTTGCCGAACTCCTCAATCGTCCGTTCGACCAGCCGGTTTACCTGCGCCGAATCGGTCACGTCCGTCACCACCGCCATCCCGCGGCGTCCCAGCCCCCGCACCTCCTCCACCGCCTCTTCAATCGGCCCCGGCCGACGCGCCGCTATCACCACGTCGGCGCCGGACCTTGCCAGGCCCCGGACCATCGCCCGGCCCAGCCCGGTGCCTCCTCCGGTGATGATTATCGTTTTCCCATCCAGGCTCAGCGACTCTAGCATTTCCTCTCCTTACCCCTAAAATACATCCCGGCCTGCGTCTCCAACCCGCTCATCCTGAGACGCTGTGAGTTTTTGACTTCTTCGGTGTTTTCAACACCATCTCGTCGCACGTTGAGCGTCCGAATGAGTCATGTCATTCCTATGAAAATAGCACCGTCCCTACTCTACCTGCGCCTACCAAGGGGGAGTCCAGAGGGGGATGTCCCCTGGTAGGCGGGAGTCTGAGGGTGTCCCTCAGAAATTCGTTTTTTAAACCTTCCGGGGCGGGGCGGTGGAAACCACCAGCCTGTGATTTGCAATCCTTTGTAGTAGCTATACCGGCCACCATGAATGATAGCCGCCCCTTTATTTTCATCCTTCCTGGTGCTGGACGCCAACATGATCAATTCTGAGTCCGCCCGTGAAGATCGGAGAATCTGGGTGCGGTGGGAGAGCACATCTTACCTTCGCGCTCACTATCGCTGTGGCTCTCGATGGACGAGCCATACCGCATTCTTGCCATCCGGAAGAGTATATCGCCACTACCAACCTGGAATTTCCAACCCTGCGTGGTGGCAATACCCATGGCCATGGGAGATTACTCCGCATGCTCTTCCCGGTTCATCTGAAACGTCACCTCCCCCGCTGAAAGCTCCGCCAGCGAACCGTCGTCCCGGCGCAGCAGCAGGTGCCCCATCTCGTCCACCCCTTCGGCATACCCGGTTACCACCTCATCACCCCACATCACCTCAACGCGGCGTCCCAACGTCTCCAGGAACCCCCTCCACTCCAAGACAGGAGTCCGCCCCTCCTTCATCTCCACGTAGATCGCGTCCAGCTCGTGCAGCAGCGTCCGAAGCACCGACGACACGTCCACCTCCGTCCCCTTCTCCCGGTTCAAGCTCGTGGCAATCTCCGCAATCTCCGGGTACTTCTCCGGCGCCAGCGCCACATTCAACCCAATCCCTACAAGCGCGTACCTCACCACATCCCCCTCCAACGCATCCTCCACCAGCAACCCGCACACCTTCCTGCCACCCAGCAGCACATCATTGGGCCACTTAATACTCGGCTGCAACCCCGTTTCCCTCTGCACCGTCCGCGCCACCGCCAGCCCGGCCATCATACTGAGAAACGGCATCTCCGCCATCGAAGGATACAACACAACCGACAGAAGCAGATTCCCCGGCTCCGATACCCACGGCCGCTGGAAACGCCCCCGCCCCGCCGTCTGCCTCCCCGCCAGCACCACCGTCCCCTCCTCCGTCCCCGCCAACGCCTCCTTCAGCGCCTCGTCCATCGTCGAAGCCAACTCTTCAAAGGAAAGGATCCGTCTCCCTACCACCCGCGTGTAGAGACCCCTCTTCAAAACGTTGGAGACCGTCTTTCTGGACAACTTGCTGGAAAGATTCCTGGCCCCCGCGTTAATGCCGCTGGACCCCTAGTCGACTACCGGTATCGCAACGGACACCCTCGTCTCGTTGCCTACTATCCGCGTAATGTGGCCTCTGCCCGTCAGGTCATCCGCCAGCAGCACATCCCCCGGCTCGAACCGCCGCTTCTCCCCCGTGCCCGCCTCTATTTCAGACGAGCCCGCCAGCGTAATCACATACTGCCGTCGCGGCGCCGTGTGCCAGTCCTGCACCAGCCCGGGCGGCTCCTGCCGAAAGATCGCCCTCGAAGCCTGGCGCTCAAATGACCCCGCCGCCGCCGGGTCGCTGGGTTGGAACGGCATCCCCAACTCCTCGAACCGGGACTCACCGTCGGCGCCTGTGTAAATTCGAACGTATGCCATGGACCCACCTCCTCTTCTGGACGAAAGGCAGCCACATGTTAGCAGTTTTTGCCCTCCCTATAAAGCGCTGGGACTTCGTCCCTCCACCCCGATTTTAATCGGGACCGGGACTCTAAGGGTGTCCCAAAAGCCACTGATCTTCAGCTCTGTGGCGCCGGCCCAATCCCGACTTGCCATCCCAACCCGCCCATCCTGAGGCCCTCGAAGGACCAGCCCATACCGCCGTCCCTCCGGCCATCGTGAGCCGGTGGACGCCACCAACCACACAGGAGAGTGCCGGGTACCCAGGTTCCCTGCCGGGAGTCTGAGCGTGTCCCTCAAAATCAAAACCTCACTGGGCGGGTCGGTGGGAACCACCATCCTGTGATTCGCAATCCTCTGCGGCAGCAACACCCATCGCCGTCGTTGACTCACCTGATGATCACTCCCCAAAATCCACCCCTGCGGTCACCCCACAGGAAGGTGCAGGGAACCTGGGTTCTCTGCCGGGAGTTTGAGGGTGTCCCTCAAAATCAAAACCTCACTGGGCGGGATGGTGGGTACCTCCAACCTGTGATTCGCAATCCTCTGCGGCAGCAACACCCGTCGCCATCACTGACTCCCCCGACAATAACTCCTCAAAGTCCACCTCTGCGGTCACCCCACAGGAGAGGGCAGGGAACCTGGGTTCCCTGCCGGGAGTCTGAGGGTGTCCCTCAAAATCAAAACCTCACTGGGCGGGATGGTGGGTACCACCAACCTGTGATTCGCAATCCTCTGCGGCAGCAACACCCATCGCCATCACTGAATGTCTCAAAGCATCGAGCCTGATCGCCTCTCCTTCCCCCTCGTAATCTCCCCCTCGATAGGGGGAGATTACGAGGGGGTGCGAACCCACCCCTGACTCGCATCCCTCCGTCGCGCCAACACCCAACCCCATACACCCTTCCCCCAAAAAACCCTCACAACAACGACGATATCAACAGCGCCGCCAGCCCCAAAAACAGCGAAAACCCCACCACGTCCGTCACCGTCGTCACAAATATCGCAGATGACACCGCTGGGTCCATCCCCAACCTCCGCAGCGCCAGCGGCACGCCCGCTCCCACCAACCCCGCTATCAGCATATTTCCCAACATCGCTATCCCCAGAATTAGCCCCAGCATGAAATTCCCCTTCCACCCGAACGCCACCAGCCCCACCACCCCCCCCAGCATCACTCCATGCACCACCCCTAGCACCAGCTCCCGCCACAGTAACCTCCGGCCTCGCCGGCCAAAGATCTCCCCCAGCGCCATGCTCCTCACCACCAACGTTAGCGTCTGCGTTCCTCCTATCCCTCCCTGACCCGCCACCACCGGCAGAAACACCGCCAGCGCCACCACCTTTTCAATCGTCCCCTCAAAGGCGCTTATCACTAGCGCCGCCAGAAACGTCGTCCCCAGATTTATGTAAAGCCACGGCAGCCTCCGCAGTACCGAGCTGCTCACCGGACCCGTCAGCCTCTCCCCCCTTATCCCGGAGAGCCGGTACATATCCTCCGTGGCCTCCTCCCTCAGCACATCCACCACATCCTCCACCAGGATCAGCCCCACCGGCCGGCTCGCTTCATCCAACACCGGCAGGTAGTTCAAATTGTACCGGTCCATCAACCGCGCGCACTCCTCCTGGTCCGTCCCCGACGGCACCGAGATCACCTCCGCTTCCATTATGTCCGAAATCAGGCTTGATGGCCGCGCCAGCGCCAGCCGCGTTACGCTCAGCGACCCTACCAGCCCTCCCTCCCGGTTCACCACCATCAAAGACCCTATGTCCTCTACTAGCGGTCCTCGGATTCGAAGCAGGTCCAGTGCGTTCGCCGCCGTCGTATCCTCCCTCACCGATGCGAACTCCGGCGTCATCAGCCCCCCCGCCGTGTCCTCCTCGTACGGCAACAGCGACAGCACATCCTGGGCGTCCACCATCGCCGCAAGAACCTCCGCGGCCTCCTCCACCGGCATCTGCTTCAGAATGTCCGCCGCCACGTCCGCGCCCGTCTGGTCCAGCACCTCCGCCAGGTCCGCGCCCCGCACCCCTTCCATCACCGCCGCCGCCTCGTCCACCTCCAGGTGCTCCAGCATCTCCGCCGTGTCCAGTGACGACATCGCTTCCAGCATCACCTCCCGCTGCCCCCCCGTCAGCCCTACCAGCACCTCTCCCTGGTCCGCCGGGTGCAGCTCCCCAAACAGCCCCATCGCCGCCTCCGCCTCACCCTCGGACACGTGCTCCCGTATCCGGTCTATCCGGTCTTGTACCCGCTCCTCTTCCGAAACCACCGCCTCGGGAGCGCTTTGGGGTTGTAGCTCTCTAGGCTCTTCCATTCGTCAACCGTTCGTCTTAAGACGCCTTTTCACCCGGCCCTCATCCTGGCAAACACACAACAGGATACGAATTACAAAGCTGCGGAATGCGCGACTGACGCCCCTGCCGCCGTCGAATCCTGGGCGTTCCTACTATTCTATGCCTTGGTGCTCATATAGACCACGCCTACAACCCCTCCCTTTCCCCCGAAAATATAACCATCGGCGTGTTATTCCCCTCCATCCTGGAACGCTCCTTCGCTAGGCCTATCCCACCCTATCTACCCCTCCAACCCCCTCATCCTGAGGCCCTCGAAGGACGAGCCCATACCGCATTCCGCCCCCCACCATGTCATTCTGAGTCCGCCCGTGAGGATCGAAGAATCTGGGTGCGGGGGGAGAGCACATCCAACCCTCGCGTTCACCTCGAGCGCCCACCTTGCGTTTTCATCAGTGATGGTGCCGGTACCAACCGGCATCCGGGATTACCTTGAAAATAGCTCAGGCCAGACTTTGGAAGGACGCCTCCAGCACACAATCAAAACCAACCCCACAGGAGAGTGCAGGGAACCTGAGGGTGTCCCTCAGAAATTCTCTTAAGAACCATCCGGGGCGGGACGGTGGGAACCACCAACCCCCGATTTGCAACCCTCTCTACCCCTCCACCCTGAGGCCATCGAAGGACGAGCCGGTGCGCCACCAACCTCCGTTTTCAACCCCCTTCGCGCCCCAACACCAACCGCCGTGGCTGACTCCCCCAACCACGTGGCACAATATCCACCGTGCCACCACACCACGCTACCCCTCATGCATAACCTTCACCCAAAACAACAGACCCTCTCCGTCATCGTTCCCACCTACAACGAAGTGGCGAACATCGGACCCTTGCTGGACCAACTCACCGAAGTCCTCCACCTCCACGACTACCAGATCATCGTCGTCGACGATTCCAGCCCTGACGGCACCTCCCGTATCGTCCAGCAACGCGCCACCCTGGACCCACGCGTCCTCTTGCTGCAACGCCCCGGCAAACTGGGCCTCGCCGCCGCCGTGCTCGATGGCTTCAACGCCTCCAACGGACACCTCGTCGTCATGATGGACGCCGACCTCTCCCACCGCCCCGAAGACCTCCCCACCCTCCTCCACGCCGCCTCCCTGGCTGAAATCGTCATCGGCTCCCGCTACGCCAAAGGCGGCGCCATCCAAGACTGGCCCCTGCACCGCCGGTTCTCCAGCCGGCTCGCTGGCGCCCTCGCCAGGGCCATCCTGCGCCTCACCGTCACCGACCCTACCTCCGGCTTCGCCGTCTTCCACCGGCACATACTGAGCAGACTCGCCTCCGGCCCCCCGCCACCTGGCTTCAAACTCACCCTCGCCGCCTTGGCCCTCAACCCCGGCGCCACCGTGGCCGAAGTGCCCATCACCTTCGTCAACCGCCGCCGCGGCCGGTCCAAATTCACCCCCGCAGAGGTCCTCCGCTTCCTCCGCCTCTGCTGGCAGCTAAGGGCCACCCGCCGCCTTAGCGCCTCGCCCTAGCCTACGCCAAATTCCCCCCAAATAGCACCTCAGACACGTTACTTCTTCGCCATTAGCCCTTGCCGAAATGTCATGTCATTCTGAGTCCGCCCGTGAGGATCGAAGAATCTGGGTGTGGGGGGAGAGCACATCCAACCCTGGCGCTCACTTCAATCACCATCCCTCGCAATACACCCACCAAAGGGGAGTCTAGGGGGGGTCTTCCCCCTTTACCGAGAGTCTGAGGGTGTCCCTCAAACAAAAATTCGCTCCCTCTATCGAGGGGGAGACTTACAAGAGGTGGTGCCGTACCTTCCACCCAACTCCCACCCCCCCGGTCACCGTTTCCGCCCACCTCAATCCAACGCCTCACAAAAACCTGCCTCCCCCTATCCAGGGAGATTAAGAGGGGGTGCGAACCCCCATCATCCCGTACACCAACTCCATATCCAGCGCCTCCCTCACCACCGCGGCCCAACGGTCATAGTCATCGTCCCGCACCCTCTCCGGACCCGGAGGCGGCAGCGCCACCCCCTTCCGCTTCGCCAACCACCCCAACACCCCTCGGCGCAGCTCCGAATTATGGAACAGCCCGTGAATATACGTCCCCATCACCCCGCCGTCGACGCTCATCGCCCCGTCCCGCTCGTCCGTCGCCCTCCCGGACCGGCTCAACACCCGGAACGGGGCCTTTAGGTCCTCCCCAAACGTCCTGCCCATGTGAATCTCATACCCTTCAATCCTCGATCCTCTAGCCTCCGCCACCAACCCCGCCTCCCCCACCACCTCACCCTTTATTCGATGCGTCTCCTTCTCCCGCGAAAACGTCGTCGTCACCGGAAGCAACCCCAGCCCCACCGCCTCCCCCGCCGGCGACTCCACCCTCAACGGGTCCAGCAACCGCTCCCCCAGCATCTGATAACCGCCGCAGATCCCTATCACCGCCGTCCCCCCCGCCGCCTTCGAAACAATCTCCTGGTCCAGCCCCACGCTTCGCACATACTCCAGGTCCGCCATCGTCGTCTTACTCCCCGGCAGTATCACCAGGTCCGGCGCCCCCAACTCGTCGCCCCGTTCCACGTACCGCAACCGCACCCCCTCCTCCGCCGCCAGCGGGTCGAAGTCGTCGAAGTTAGCGATGTGCGGCAGCCGAATCACCGCTACGTCCAAAATGTAGCCCGTTTGCGACTTCACCCCTCGCCGACTCTCCAACGGCACCGAGTCCTCCTCCGGCAGGTTCATCTCCCTGAAGTACGGCACCACCCCCACCACCGGCAGCCCCGTTCGCTCCTCCAGGAACGACACCCCGGAATCAAACAACCGAACGTCCCCCCGAAACTTGTTAACCACCAGCCCTTTCACCAGCCCCCGGTCCCGCGGCGCCAGCAGGTCAAGCGTGCCCACCAGCGAGGCGAAAACGCCGCCCCGGTCAATGTCCGCCACCAGCAACACCGGCGCCTCCGCGTGCCGCGCCACCCGCATGTTCACAATCTCCCGCTCGCTCAGGTTCACCTCCGCCGGGCTGCCCGCCCCCTCGATCACCACCACTTCGTATTGCGTTCGAAGACGGTCCAACGACGTCGCCACCACGTCCCACAGTTGCGGCTTCGTCTTGTCGAAATAGTCCCTCGCCTCCGTGCTCATCAACGGCTTCCCCAGCACCACCACCTGCGACCGGCTGCCCCTCTCCGGCTTCAACAGAATCGGGTTCATCTCCACCGAGGGCTCAATCCCCGCCGCCTCTGCCTGCACCGCCTGCGCCCTTCCAATCTCCAACCCGTCCGGCGTCACGAACGAGTTCAGCGACATAGTCTGCGCCTTGAAAGGCGCCACCTTGAATCCGTCCTGCCGTAGCATCCGGCAAAGCGCCGCCACCATCACGCTCTTCCCCACGTGAGACGCCGTGCCTTGCACCATCAGCACCTTGGCCGTCATACCGCTATCCCCCGGTGCATCGTATCGTTGAAAACCATCAGCCGCACCCTGTCCGGGCCCACGTCCAGCATCGAAAGCCCGCACGAATCGAACCGGAACCGCCAGCTAGACTCTAGCGGGATATCCAACACCTTCGCCATCAGCGCCCTCAGCGATCCGGCGTGCCCTACCACCAGGACCGTGCCTTCGTGGTCCTTGCCGCGCACCTCGTCAAAGAATCCGCCCACCCTCTCCGCCACCTCCCGAAAGCTCTCTCCCCCCGGCGGCGAAAAGTCCGAGTCCCTCCCCATCATACGCGCGTACAGCTCCGGGTCCCGCTCCTCCACCTCGCGGAAACCCAGGCCCTGCCACTGCCCAAAACCCTGCTCCCGCATCCGCTCCGTCAGCAGCGGCTCAACCCCTCTTTCTCCCAGCACGGTCCGCGCCGTGTCCGCGCACCTCGAAAGGTCGCTGGAATACGCCGCCTCAATCGAAACCCCTTCCAGCCGAATCCTTAGCTGTTCCGCCTGCCGGCGCCCAACCTCGTTCAGCCCCACGTCCTGGTGGCCCTGTATCTTCCCCAGCGCGTTCCACTCCGTCTCCCCGTGCCGTACCAATAACCACCTACCCAAAACTCGTCATCTCAATCCCGTCATCGCCTCGAATTTAACCCCAACTCTACTCGCATTCCCACCCCACAGGAGAGTGCAGGGAACCTGGGTTCCCTGCCGGGAGTCTGAGGGTGTCCCTCAGAAACTAAAACCTTACTGGGCGGGATGGTGGGAATCACCAACCTTCGATTCGCAACCCTCTGAAATAGAGATACCCACCGCAATGCTTGATTCTCTCGAAAACAGAAGTATCCCTCTCCCCCTATCGAGGGGAAAATTAAGAAGGGGTGCGACTCCCCTTCGTTTCGCAACCCTCTGTGACAATAACATCCATCACCACGGCCACTTGCCTGCCAAACCCTGCTAAGCGGATACTGCCCCGCACCGGCGTATAATACGCCAAAACACCTTTCCAAACGCCCCGCGGAAAATCTCTACGTGAAAATCTGCTCCCTTCTCCCCAGCGGCACCGAAATACTCTACGCCCTCGGCCTCGCCGACCACCTCGCAGGGGTCACAGACCTCTGCGCCTTCCCCCCCGAGGCCGCGAAGAAACCCATCGTCAGCCGCAGCCTCGTCCAGGTGGACGGCCGCTCCAGCGCCCAGGTCGAGGCCGCCATGCTGGAGCTCCTCTCCTCCGCCCAAAACCCCTTCCAGCTCGACGTCGAATGGTTCCAGCGGGAGGAACCGGACCTCGTTCTCACCCAGGACCTCTGCTACATCTGTGACGTGGACGCCGGCCAGGTCCGGAGCACCGTCAGCTTCATGCGCCGCCAGCCGGAAATCCTCGTCCTCAGCCCCACCACCATGGCCCAGGTGCTGGACTGCATCCTCCGGGTGGGCAACGCCGCCCTCGTCGCCGACGCCGCCCGGGCGCTGGTCCGCGGCCTCCAGGCCCGCATCGACTCCGTGGCCCAGCGCTCCAACCTGGCTTCCCAAAAGCCCCGGGTCCTCTCCTTCGAGGGCATCGACCCCTTGGTCGCCGGCGGCAACTGGCTCCCCGACATGAAGGCCTTCGCCGGCGGCATCGACGGCCTTTTTCAGCCCGGCTGCTCCGCCGCTCGAATAGCCTGGCAGACCGTCCTCGACTACGACCCCGACATCATAGTTATCTCCCTCTGTTCCTCTGGAATCCAGCGCAGTCTGCAAGGAGCCGAGTGGCTCACCCGACAGGAGGGCTGGCGGGACCTCTCCGCCGTGGCATCGGGTCAGGTGTACGCCCTGGAGCACTCCTACTTCAGCATCCCCGGCCCAAGGCTGGTCCCCGGCATCGAGATGTTGGCCCAGGTGTTTCACCCTGACATCTTCCACGGCCTGATTCCCCCCGCCGCCGCCGCCAAGCTCCAACGCGGCTACTCGAAAACAGATAAGCGGTCCCCCCTGGCGGCCTCCTTCCAACCGTATCCCGCCGATTCAGGCGGATAGCTCCACCATGAACGCCGTCGTCATCGCCGGCACCCAGAGCGGCGTGGGTAAGACCACCGTCGCCACCGGCATCATGGCCGCCCTCACCCGCCGCGGCCACCGCGTCCAACCCTTCAAGGTCGGCCCCGACTATATAGACCCCTCCTATCACGGCGGCGCCACCGGACGTCCATCCCGAAATCTCGACTCCTGGCTCCTGAAGCCCGCCGCCATAACCGAGCTTTTCCACCGCGCCATGGCCGGCAACGACCTCGCCGTGGTGGAAGGCGTCATGGGCCTCTACGACGGCTCTGGCGGCGACACCGAAGACGGCAGCACCGCCCACCTCGCCAAGCTCCTCAACCTCCCCGTAGTCCTGGTGGTGGATGCCTACGCCGCCACCCGCAGCGTCGGCGCCACGGTGCTGGGCTTCAAGGCCTTCGACCCAGACCTCAACCTCTCCGGCGTCATCCTCAACGGCATCGCCGGAGACTTCCACTTGGACCTGGTAAGACCCTCCTTGGAGCGCGCCGGCGTGCCCCTCCTGGGCCACCTGCCGAAACGCCAGGACCTCGCCCTGCCCGAGCGGCACCTGGGCCTCATCCCCACCGCCGAAGGCCGGCTGGCGGACGAGTTCTATCAACGGCTGGCTTCGCAAATCGAGGACACCGTAGACCTCGACGCCCTCCAGCTTGTTGCCAAGCAGGCCGACCCTCCCCCGGCCCAGTCCCCCGGCCTCTTCCCGGAGGAGACCGTACCCGCCACCACCGCCATCGCCGTGGCCATGGACCCCGCCTTCAACTTCTACTACCCGGACTCCCTGGACCTCCTTCGCGCCTGGGGCGCCGAGATCGTCCCCTTTAGCCCTTTGGCGGACCGGGGCCTGCCCGCGGGCGTCTCCGGCATCTACTTGGGCGGCGGCTTCCCCGAGTTCTACGCCCGAGAGCTTTCAGAGAACCGCTCCATGCTCTGCTCCCTTCAAGACGCCGCCTCCAGCGGCATGCCCATTTACGCCGAGTGCGGCGGACTCATGTACCTGGGCCGCACCCTGGAAGACCAGGCGGGAGACACCTACCCCATGGCCGGCATACTGCCTGCCGCTTCATCCATCAAAGACACCCGGCTGACCCTCGGCTACCGTACCGTCCGCGCCCTGAAGGACACCCCTCTGATGCCACAAGACGCCACCGTTAGAGGCCACGAATTCCACCTCTCCACCCTCACCGGCGTCCCGCCCCGTGGCACAGCCGCCTACCAAGTCCTAGATCAAGACGGCCGCCTCGAAGGCTTCCACCTGGGCAACGTCGTCGCCTCCTACATCCACCTCCACCTCGCCAGCCATCCGGACCTGGCCCCCAACATGGTCGCCACCTGCGCCAGATGGCGCTCCCACCGCTCAAACAAATAGCGTCAACCCCTCGAAAACAGACCCGGCCATTCTCCTTGCATGCCCAAAGGGGGAGTCCAGAGGGGGAATACCCCCTCTGGCGGGAGTCTGAGGGTGTCCCTCAGAAAAACTTTTTAAAACCTTTCGGGGCGGGTGGGTGGGAACCACCAACCTTCGATTCTCAACCCTTTGTAGTAGCCATCCCCTTCGCCATGGCTGAATCTCCCCAATACAGCAACAACCTTATTCGCATTCCCACCGCACAGAAGAGTGCAGGCCGAAGGTCCCGATGAACGCCAGTCAATCGGAAGCACCTAAGTTCCCTGCCTGGAGTCTGAGGCAGTCCCTCAGAACTAATTCTCTCCCTCTATCGAACGGGAGAGTTACAGAGGGGGTGCACCCAACCTCTGATTCGCAGTCCTTCTTGTTGGCCATGCCCTTCCCCTAGACTGATTGCTTCGACAATAGCCAGTTCATGGCGTCAGGGTGAGTCAAAGCCTGCCTCAGGAAGATGGGTACCACCGGCCTCTGAGTTTCGTATATTATCAGCGCGCAGATCCATGCTCACCTCCTGAGGAGCACCGCTTGAAATACTCGATCATCTATTCCGATTCGGACGGGAACTCACACTTCAAGGATGCCGATATGGTCCAGACTGAAACCGATTTCGCCCCGCCCGCGGCTCCCCTCCTGGTGTCTCAATTCTGGCCGTCAACTCGCACCGCCTTCGTATCCTGCCCTCAAGGCTGGGTCGGCGAAAGTCATCCTACCCCGGCCCGACAGCTCGCGGTGGCCGTCGTGGGGGGATTTGAAGTGGTGGCCGGCAGCGGCGAAACGCGCCGTTTCCATCCCGGCGATGTTCTGCTGCTGGAGGACACCCATGGTAAAGGCCACGTCACCCGCAACATCAACCCGGGAACCTCCACCACCGTCTTCATTCAGCTTGCGGATGACGCGCCGCCCCACCCTGCCTAGCCAACTATCCGCCATCCCTCACCATCCTCCGCCCATTCCCCCCCACCGCCAACACCACCGGCGTCCCGTGCACCGGGTGCTTCGTCACCGACACCTCCGCCCCAAACACCGCCGACACCATCTCTGACGTCAACACCTCCTCCGGCTTCCCCACCGCATGCACCGCCCCTCTATGCATCAACGCGATCCGGTGGCAGTACTGCGCCGCCAGCGTCATATCGTGCATCGCCGCCACCACCGTCATATTCGACTCCTTCCTCACCTCCTCAATCATATCCAGCACCTCGGACTGAAACCCTATGTCCAGGTGCGCCGTAGGTTCGTCCAAAAGCAACAACCGCGCCTCCTGCGCCAGCGCCCGCGCTATGAAAACTCGCTGCTTCTCTCCGCCGGATAGCGACGCCACAAACCGGTCCGCGAACTCCCAGGTGTTCGTCATCTCCATCGCCCTCCGGCACACCTCCAAGTCCTTCGGACCCTCCCATTCCAGCAGCCCCAGGTGCGGGTTCCTCCCCATCAGCACCATCTCCATCGCCCTGAACCCTGGCGCCACCGCCGGGCTCTGCGGCACCGTCGCCACCCGGATCGCCCTCTCCTTCGGCTTCATCCGGCCCAGGTCCTCCCCCTCCAGCAGTACCCTCCCTTTTTGCGGACGAATAATCCCGCTGATCACCCCCATCAGCGTGCTTTTTCCCACCCCGTTCGGCCCCACCAGCCCCAGCACCTCCCCTTCTACCGCCTCCAGTTCCACACCCTTCAGCACCGCGGCATCGCCGAACGCGAAGTGGACCCCCTCCACCTTGAGCGCGCTATGCCCGTTCACGAAGACACCCCCTGTCCCCGGCGTCGCAGCAAATACAGGAAGAACGGCGCGCCGCAAAACGCCGTCACCACACCCACCGGCAGCTCCGAGGGGCTCGCCACCGTCCTCGCCGCCACATCCGCCAGAATCAGGAAACCGGCCCCCACAAACATCGCCATCGGCAGCAGCGTCCGGTGGTCATACCCCCAGATCAACCGCACCGCGTGCGGCGCTATCAGCCCCACGAACCCTATCATCCCGCTCACCGACACCGCCGCCGCCGTGGTCAGCGACGCCAGCACCACCAGCAGCACCTTCGTCCGCTCCACATTCACCCCAAGCTGCTTCGCTTCCTCCTCCTTTAGCTGGAACAAGTTCAGGATCCGTCCATACGCCAACATGATCACCATACCCGGAATCATGTAAGGCAGCACAATCCTCACGTCCCGCCAGTCCGCGCCTATGAACCCGCCCAACAGCCATCCCAGCAACGGCCTCACGTCCGGGTCGGCCCGAATCATCAGCAGGCTCGTCACCGCTCCCGTCATCGAAGCTATCGCCACTCCCGCCAGGATCAGCGTCGTCAGCGGCACCCCCTCCGATTGGCGGGCTATGATATACGCCACCGTCACCGCGCCAACTCCGCCCACGAACGCCGCCAGCGGCAGCACGCTGAACCCCCCGAAGTAGAACGGCACCCTGGTTAGAAACACCACGCTGGCCCCCAGTCCCGCCCCGGAGGCCACTCCTATCAGATACGGGTCCGCTAGCGGGTTGCGAAACAGCCCTTGGTACGTCGCCCCGGACACCGCCAACCCCGCCCCCACCAACCCCGCCAGCACAATCCTCGGTAACCGTAGCTCCCAGATTATCGTCTCCCAGCTCGCCGGCCACGTATTCGCCACGTCGACGAATGGAATCCGGTCCGCCACTATCTTCACGAACCCGTCCGGCGAGATATACACCGAACCTACCCCTCCCGCCATCACCGCCACCAGCGCCACCACCCCCAACCCCAGCGCCAGCCGCCCCCACGGGTACGAAAACGAAAGCAGGCGCACCTCCAACCCCGCCGGCGTCACCGCCTTCGCCGGGGCCCTCCCTATAAACGGCAACCTCACGCCCTAACGTCCTTTGTAGTGCTCACCATATCCGTCCCTGGTCCCCTGAAGAGGGAGAGTGCAGAGGGGGTTTTCTCCCCCTGCCGGGAGTCTGAGGGTGTCCCTCGTAAATTAAAACCGCACTGGGCGGTCGTGGGTGGGCACCACCAACCCTTGATTCGCAACCCTTTGCACCGGCCAAACCCATCGCCATGACTGATTGCCTCCCAAACAGAAACATCGTTCCTTGAAGGATGCCTCCAGCGCACAATCTAGACCAACCTCACAGGAGAGTGCAGGGAACCTGGGTTCCCTGCCGGGAGTCTGAGGGTGTCCCTCATAAACTAAAACCTTACTGGGCGGGATGGTGGCAACCACCAACCTTTGATTCGCTTCCCGTTCCACTGCCAAACCCATCGCCATGACTGATTGACTCCCAAATAGAAACATCGTTCCTTGAAGGATGCCTCCAGCGCACAATCTAGACCAACCTCACAGGAGAGTGCAGGGAACCTGGGTTCCCTGCCGGGAGTCTGAGGGTGTCCCTCAAAAACTAAGACCTTACTGCGCGGGATGGTTGGAACCACCATCCTTCGATTCGCTTCCCGTTCCACTGCCAAACCCATCTCCTCGCATGACTGCTAGCCTCCCAAACAGAACCATCGTTCCTTGAAGGATCCCTCCAGCGCACAATCTAGACCAACCTCACAGGAGAGTGCCGTGAACCTGGGTTCCCTGCCGGGAGCCTGAGGGTGTCCCTCAGAAACTAAGACCTTACTGGGCGGGATGGTGGCAACCACCAACCTTCGATTCGCTTTCCGTTCGACTGCCAAGCCCATCGCCATGACTGATTGCCTCCCAAATAGAAACATCGTTCCTTGAAGGATGCCTCCAGCGCACAATCTAGACCAACCTCACAGGAGAGTGCGGGGAGCCTGGGTTCGCTGCCGCGAGTCTGAGGGTGTCCCTCAGAAACTAAGACCTTACTGGGCGGGATGGCGGGAACCACCAACCTTCGATTCGCAACCCTTTGCGCTGACCAAACCCATCTCCTCGCATGACTGCTACCAATAAGAATCAAAGGAGCCCCGGGGGAATTCCCCAGACCCCTCCCCCCTACTCAAACAGCTCCGGGTACAAGAACTCCGCCAGCTCCTCAATCGCGTCAATTAGCCTAGGTCCCCCTACGCTCAAACTCCCACGCACCGGTAGCACCACCCTGCCCTCCTTCACCGCCGTGGTCTGCTGCAACGCCGCGTTATCCATCACCTCCTGTATCGAAAACTGTCCTGCCACAATCACCTCCGGGTCCCTCGCCACCACCACCTCCGGGCTTATCTGCTGGTATCCCGAGAGGTCAGCCGTAATCAGCTCCGCCTTCAGGATCTCGTAAATTCGCCCTATCAGCGTGTCCGCGCCCGGCGCCCAAAACTCGAAAGTGTGGTGATACACCCGAGGCCCCTGCTCCACCGACTCCAGCTTTTTCTCCAACGGCGCCAGCCTGCCCTCAAACGAAGCAATCTGCTCCTCTGCCGCCTCCTGGTTCCCGGTCAACCGGCCCCACAGCCGGAAATGCTCCATCACCTCCGGGATATCGCCGTTCAGTGACTTTATGTAAAGCACCTTCAAGCCCAACGCTTCCAATTCTGGCTTAAACCGGTCGAAGAACATGTACACCAGGTCCGGCTCCAGCTCCACTATCTTCTCCAGGTTCAGCGCGAAGGCGCTTCCCACCCGCTCCATCGTGTCCGTCTCCGGCGGGTACGAAACGAAGTCATGCGTCGCCACCAGCCGGTGCCCCTCTCCCATGGCGAACAGTATCTCCACCGAATCGCTGTCTATGGACACTATCCGCTCCGGCGGCCTCTCGAACACCACATCGTTACCGTCCGAATCCGTGATCACCAGGGGGAACGGCGCGGGCGTTGGCGTTGGAGTGGGGGCCGGGGTTGCCGTCGGTGCTGCCGTCGGCGTTGCCGTCGGTTCCGGCGCCGGAATCGACGTGGGCGTCGGCCCGTAAGATGGCACTGATCCAGCATACTCAACCGTCGCGGCGGGCGTCGGTTCCTCCGCCGCCGTGGTGGGCGTCGCCGCGGGCGCCTCAGCCGCCGACGTCGGCGTCGCGGTCGCCGCCGATGTGGGCGTTGGGGTTTCGCCGGCCTCGCACGCCAGCCCCACCAACGCCAGCAACACTACCCCAATCGTGATAATCCTCAGCTTCCAGTTCATTTCCCTTCCCTTGCCTTTCTTCTGATCCCCTTGACCGTTTCTATTTCTTGCATTTACCTCGCAAATAAGTCCCAGCCTGCCATTCCAACCCCCTCATCCTGAGAGGCTGTGAGTTTTTGTCATCTCCCACATTTTCGGCCCTGCATCTCGCACGTGAAGCGACCGCAAAAGCCATGTCAGTCCCATGGAAATAGGCCTCCTACGCCTCCAACCCGCTCATCCTGAGGCTCTCGAAGGACGAGCCCATACCGCATTCCTCCCCCCACAATGTCATTCTGAGTCCGCCCGTGAGGATCGAAGAATCTGGGTGCGGGGGGAGAGCACATCCAACCCCTGTGCCCACTATCGCTGTTCCAACTCAATTTACTCACTAGCTCTCTGCCGGTCCGCCTGTGGCGGATGACGGTGTCCCTCAGAAAAACACTCCTTGCGGCCGAGGGCCGCAGGCCTGAGGTCCCGAAGAACGGAGTGAATCGGTCGTGGGTGGGCACCACCAACCTGTGATTCGCAACCCTCTGTGGTGGCGATACCCATCGCCATGGCTGTCTCTCCCAAAACAAAAAAGCCCCCGGCCTGATTCCTGCCGGAGGCGATACTTCTGGTTCGCTAACGCTCGGGCGAAATAGAGCATTGCTCCAAATCGTCCAGGAGCCCCACTGTTCTGCGCAGGGTCAAGCCCCAAATCCCGGGTAGGTCTCCTGGCTCGCGGGTCCTCACCTCACCGGCGCCTTCCCATCCGTTTTGACGGACAGTGGCCCTTTATGCCGGTGGGCTACCCGCTTACAGTGGCGCTACCGCGACGGCGTCCTACCGTCTTCCCATTTAAGCCACAATCGGCGCCCGAGAAATGCCTATTCAATTGTTAAGGTTCCGCCCAATTCTATCCTTCAACCCAACACCGGTCAACCAAAGCTCCGGCCCTCGTCGAACCGGCCTATTTCAACCCCATCTATTCCCTCGAAAATAGCTGCTCGCCTCCTTTTATAAAGGCTCTCCCAGCACACAATCAACACCAACCGCTCAGGAGAGTGCAGTGATCCTCGGTGGTGGCTGCCGGGAGTCTGAGAGCCTGTGAGATTTTAAGTTAATTCGCTTTTTCGGCCGCATCCTGCCGCCCTTTCAGCGTCACTTTGTCGCACGCTCAGCATCCGGATGAATCATGTCATTCCTATGAAAATAAGCCTCCTACGCCTCCAACCCGCTCATCCTGAGGCTCTTGAAGGACGATCCCATACCGCATTACGGCCCCCACCATGTCATTCTGAGTCCGCCCGTGAGGATCGAAGAATCTGGGTGCGGGGGGAGAGCACATCCAACCCTGGCGCTCACTTCAATCGCCGTCCCTTGAAATACACCCACCAAGGGGGAGTCCAGACGGGGTCCCCCCAACTTCCCATTCTCAATCCTCGGCGGCAACCATCTCATCTCCATCATTGCCCGCCCTTCAACCCCGCCTGACGCCTACACCGCCGGCCGACGCTCATGCCAGGGCGTGCTTCGCTCATACGCGTGGGCCGCCCGCAAGATCGTCGACTCGTCAAACAGGCGTCCCGCTATCTGCAGCCCCAGGGGCAGCCCGCTCGACGAGAAGCCGCAGCATACTGTCAACGCCGGCATCCCGTTGAAGTTGAAGATCCAGGTGAAGCCCTTGGTCAGCGGCGCCCCGGGAACTATCTCGTCGAAGCGCGTCGCCGGCCCTTGCCAGGTGGGTGTCACAATCGCGTCCACCTCCGTCATCACCTTGGCATACTCCCGCTGCGTCAGCCTGCGAATCCGCTGCGACTGGATGTAGTCCGCCGCCGAGTAGAAAGCGCCCGTACGTATCCTCGGCGCGATGTAACCGTACTCGTCCCCCCGAGTGCGGATGTTATTCTCGTGGTACGCGTACGCCTCCGCCATAATCACGCAGCTAAATGCGGCGTTCAGCGGTTCCATGTCCGGCAGCTCTATCACCTTCGTCTTCGCGCCCAAACCCTCCAGCACCTTAATCGCCTCCTCCACCGCGGCAAGCTGCTCCGGGTGCAGGTAGTCCGCGTCGAAGAAGTACTCGCGTGGTATCCCCAACACCAGCCCCTTTACGTCGTTTCGAAGTGCGCTGGCGAAGTCCGGCACCGGCGCCGCGCTGGTCGTCGGGTCGTTGGGGTCATACCCTGCGATGGCCTGAAGCATATAAGCGTTATCCTCCACGGTCCACGTCATCGGCCCGCAGTGGTCCAGCGACCACGAAAGGGGCACCACCCCGTAGCTGCTGACCCGACCGTAGGTTGCCTTCATCCCCACCAGCCCGCACAGCGATGCCGGGTATCGAATGGAGCCGCCCGTGTCGCTCCCCAGCGACCCCATGCACAACCCCGCCGCCGTCGCCGTTCCGGAGCCGCTGCTGGAACCGCCGGGCAAGTGCTCCAGATTGTATGGGTTCCGCGCCGCCGGGAATGGCGCGTTCGGGTGCGGGTCCCCCCACGCGAACTCATACATCGAAAGTTTCCCCAGCATCACCGCCCCGGCTTCGTACAGCCTAGACACCGTCGTCGCGTCCTCGTCGGGCACCCAGTCCTTCAGTATGTGCGAGTGCGCCGTCGTCCTGATGCCCCGGGTGCCGTACAGGTCCTTCAGCGCGATGGGAATACCGTGCATCGGACCCCGGTAATCGCCTTGCAGGATCGCGGCCTCCGCGGTCCTGGCCTGCCTCAACGCGTGCTCCCCGGTAACGGTGATGTAAGCGTGGAGCTGCGAGTCCAATGCCTCAATGCGCTCCAGGAACGCCCGCGTCAGCTCCACCGGCGAAAGCTCCCGGTCGCGAATAAGGCGTGACGCCTCGCCAATTGTCAGGTAGTGCAGCGGTGTGCTTACCATGGCCCCTCCTCAGGTGTTGAGCGGTCCCGGCTCCCAACTACTCCGGCTGGAAAATATCCGCCGGTGGGATAGCCCCCAGGTCTCTCTCGCGCATCCGGAACAGCTCCACCGGCCTATAGCTGAGCCTTACCAAATCCATCTCCGCTTCGGTGAGCTTCAACCCGGCGCGCCACGCCAGCGCATCCATCACTTCTTTCGGCAGCCCCGAACCCTGTTGCTCCATGACTCCTCCCCCTTTCCGTGTGGACCCCCATGATTGAGCTAGCCTAATGCAGCGTTACCCCGGTGACAAGGACGTACCAGACCCGGCAGCCCTCAGCACTCGTTTTCCCCCCTCTCCCGACGCTCCAATCCTCCCTTTCCCGCTCATCCTGAGGCTCTCGAAGGACGAGCCCATACCGCGTTCCGCCCCCACCATGTCATTCTGAATACGCTCGTGAGGATCGAAGAATCTGGGTACGGGGGGAGAGCACATCCAACCTTAGCGCCCCCCATCCAGGGGAAATTATGAGGGGGTGCGAACTCGCCGCTGTTTTCATCCTGTCGTGACGCCAGTATCAACCCCTTCGGCACCCTGTCACCGTTTTCAAACCTTGTTGGGGCGGCGACGCCCCACCCCCCCACCTCCCAACCCCGCCTCCCCCACCCCGCGTTGGCGGGCCGCTGGCCCGCCAACCGCCGCCCCTCCCCCCAACCCCACCACCCCTCCTCCCCTCCCCACGCCCCACCGCCCCTCTCCCCACCCCACCCCACCGTTTTCATTTACAATACCCACTCTAGCAGCGAGACCTACCCCACCGCCCCACCACCGCAAAGGAGACCAGACATGAAACAGACCACCAAACTCCGAGAACTCCTCAGCCAGGACAAACTCCTCGTCGCCCCCTTCATCTATGACGCCTTCAGCGCCAAAGTTGCCCAGCACGTCGGCTTCCCCATCGTCTACATGAGCGGCTTCGGCACCGCCATGACCATGGGCTACCCGGACGTCGGCCTCACCACCCTTTCCGAGATGCTCGAAAACGCCCGCCGTGTCGCCGCCTCCGTCGACATCCCCGTCATCGCCGACGCCGATACCGGCTACGGCAACGCCATCAACGTCCGGCGCACCGTCCAGGAGTACGAACGCACCGGCGTCGCTGGCATCCATATCGAAGACCAGACCTTCCCCAAAAAGTGCGGCTTCTTTAAGGGCAAGGCCGTTATCCCCATGGAAGAGCACGTCGCCAAGATTCGCGCCGCCGTGGACGCCCGCACCGACCCTGACTTCCTCATCATCGCCCGATGCGACGCCCTCGAAATCAACGGTTGGGAAGACACCACCCGCCGCTGCCGCGCCTACATTAACGCCGGCGCCGAAATGGTCTTCGTTGATGGCATCAAGACCGTGGACGACATCGCCCGCTACGCTAACGAGCTCCCGGAAATCGCACGAATTTATAACGGTGACCTCGTCCCCACCAACCACGTGGAGCAGCTCGGCTTCAAAGTCATGATCCACCGCGGCTCCATGCTCGCCGTCCACAAAGCCCTCACCCAGGTCATGTCCCAACTACACAACACCGGCGTCGCCGACTCCGCTCTCTACTCCACCCGCGAAGAGGTCGCCGGTCTGCTGGGCCTGGCCGATATCTACCGCATGGAAACGGAGTACGCCGTCACCTAACCCCTACCCTTGCACCCCTTACCCTCCTCACCTATCATCCCCACCACCATCCACCGCCATCCAACCAAGGAGAAACCAGATGCCCCTCAGCAAAGAGCTTGAAACCGTCCTCAACAAAATACGGGCCCGCGCCGCCGAGGTCCGGCACTCCTTGGACGAAGACCGCCTCTCCTATGAGCGCATCGTTCAGGACTACCCGTTGGCCCAGGACACCGCGCAAGAGCCCGTTGGCGCCGGCGGCGTCCCCGCCCTGTGGTTCACCGCGCCCAACGCCAACCGCGACCGCGTCGTCCTCTACTTCCACGGCGGCGGCTACGTCATCGGCTCCAACCGCACCCACGCCGGCATGATGTCTTACCTCTCCCGTTCCGCCCAGGCTCGCGTCCTCGGCGTGGACTACCGCCTCGCCCCGGAGAACCCCTTCCCAGCCCAGGTGGAAGACGCCGTCGCCTCCTACCGTTGGCTCCTCTCCCAGGGCTACGAACCTGGCAATATCGTCATCGCCGGCGACTCCGCCGGCGGTGGACTCACCGTCTCCACCCTCGTCTCCCTTCGCTACCTTGCCGACCCCCTCCCCGCCGCCGGCGTCTGCATCTCCCCCTGGGTTGACCTGGAAGCCACCGGTAAGACCTACGAAACCAACGCAGAGGTTGACCCCTCCGTCTCCCGCGACCGCACCATCGGTATGGCTAAAGTCGTCCTCGCGGGCAAAAACCCCGCCGCCCCCTTGGCCTCGCCGATTCATGCGGACCTCACCGGCCTTCCCCCCCTCCTCGTCCAGGTCGGCGCCATCGAAGTCCTCGTCGACGATTCCAACATGCTCGTCGCCCGCGCCAAGGCAGCCGGCGTTCAGGTGGAACTGGAGCTCTGGGACGGGATGCCCCACGTCTGGCACCAACACGCCCCCTTCCTCCCCGAGGCCCTTCAGGCCATCGAAAGCATCGGCGCCTTCGTCAAAAAACACGTCTCCTGAGCCACAGTTCCCTCCCCCTATAGAGGCGGAGATCTAGAGAGGGAGTGATTCCCTCACTGCCATTCCAGCCCGCTCATCACAGGAAGGTGCAGGGAACCCAGGTGGGGGCTGCCGGGAGTCTGAGGGTGCCCCTCAAGCTGTTCTTTATAAACCTTTCTGGGCGGGATGGTGGGAACCACCAACCTCTGATTTCAAGTCCTTCGTGGTAGCACCACCCGTCGCCATCACTGATCCCCCCGCAAATAGCCCTATCACAACTTGGAAGGAGCGTCACCCGCGCACAACCAACACCAACCACCCAGGAAGGTGCAGGGAACCCAGGTGGTGGCTGCCGGGAGTCTGAGGGTGTCCCTCAGAAATTAAAACCTTTCCGGGCGGTCGAAGGTGGGCGCCACCAACCTGCGAACTGCAAACTTCGCAACGGGGAGTGCAGAGGGGCAGAGCCCTTCTGCCGGGAGTCTGAGGGTGTCCCTCAGAATCTAAAACCTTTCTGGGTGGTCGAGGGTGGGCGTCACCAACCTGCGAACTGCAATCTTCGCAACGGGGAGTGCAGAGGGGCAGAGCCCTTCTGCCGGGAGTTTGAGGGTGTCCCTCAAGCTGTTCTTTATAAACCTTTCTGGGCGGGATGGTGGGAACCACCAACCTGTGATTTCAAGTCCTTCGTGGTAGCACCACCCACCGCCATGACTTATTCTTAATGCTTCGAGATGACACCCCATCACCATGGCGGGTTGCCACTGCCGCCAACTGCAAAGGAGGCTTCGGAACACCATGAAAATCGGCTTTATCGGTCTGGGAAACATGGGCGGCCACATGGCCTACAACATCCTGCAAGGAGGCCATGACCTCCTAGTCCACGACCTCCGCCGCGAATCTGCCTCCCGCCACCTGGAAGCCGGCGCACGGTGGGCAGACACCCCCCGGCAAATGGCCCAGCAGTCAGAGGTCGTCTTCACCTCCCTCCCCGGCCCCACCGAGGTCGAAGCCGTCGCCCTGGGCGAAGATGGCATCCTCTCCGGCATGGAATCGTCCAAAGTCCTCTTTGACCTAAGCACCAACTCCCCCACCGCCGTGCGCCGAATCCACCAGACCTTCGCCGAAAAAGGCGTCCACATGCTGGATGCCCCCGTCAGCGGCGGGCCCCGCGGCGCCGAGACCGGCCGCTTGGCCATCTGGGTCGGCGGCGACAAAGACGTCTTCGATCAGTACAAACACCTCCTGGACGTCTTCAGCGACGCTCCCTACTACGTCGGTCCCATCGGCTGCGGCTCCGTCGCCAAGCTGGTACACAACTGCACCGGCTACGTCCTGCAGACCGCCCTGGCCGAAGTCTTCACCATGGGCGTAAAGGCCGGCGTCGAGCCCTTGGCCCTGTGGCAAGCCGTCCGCCGCGGCGTCTCGGGACGCCGGGGCGCCTTCGAAGGCCTCGCCGAGCATCTCCTCCCTGGCAACTTCGACCCTCCTGCCTTCGCCCTCAAGCTCGCCCGCAAAGACGTCGACCTCGCCGTCGCCGTCGGCCGCGAGTTCGATGTCCCCATGCGCCTCGCCAACCTCACCCTCCAGGAAATGACCGAAGCACTCAACCGAGGCTGGGGCGACCGCGACTCCCGCTCCGCCATGCTCCTCCAGGAAGAGCGCTCCGGCGTCCAGGTCCGCGTCCCCGAAGCCCTCCTCAAACAAGCCCTGGAAGCTGACACCCCCTAACTGCAACAACCCCTATCCCCCGGGCCCCTCTCCTCCGTCATTCATTGACTAAGCTAAGAAAAGGGGACAGCACAGGGGGCAACCACAATCGCGTAAAATCGAGGGCATCAAAAGGGCTTCCTTTTAGAGAGCCTAGTAGGATTCCAACTCGGGCATCAGCCTCCGCAGGGAAGGCGTTAAGAAGCACCGCTGATACCAGCAAAGAGGTCGGGCTTACCAATGTGAAATTGCTGCTCATATTCCCTGTTCTTGACATAGGCTGTCTCAGCACGATCCGCCTAATTTAGAACTTCCGACTCGTGCAGGGGTCGCTAATAACCGACGTTGCGCCTCAATTTAGCTACAACATCCCATTACTCTGATTTTCGATTATAGAATTTATGGCATATAATCCGCTCTGAGGTGAACAACAATGAGTGAAACGATTGCCCATAAACAGTCAAACGCAATTCCCAAAGAGCACAAGCCGAAGGCGCCTGACGCAGAAGAACTTGCGAGCCCGGTGTTGACCAGGCTGATTGAAGAAGTACGTAACGAGGGCGCTAAGGACTCACGAGCATACGACCGTGTGCACAACCGCCACAACCGCTAGAGGTGACCAGAAATGCCTCTCCGCACAATGATCGAAATCGATACCGCCATCCTCAAGGTCGCTAGCGCCTGCAACATAGACTGCCGATATTGCTATGTCTACAACATGGGCGACACTGGATGGGCTCGTGGGCCAAAGCAGATGTCACGTGAGACCTGCGAGGCCGCGGCGAAAGAGCTCGGGCGTGTCGCGCGCGAGCAGGGACACCCGTTCGTTGTTGTGTTGCACGGTGGCGAACCGCTGCTACTCGGCGCTGCAAACCTTGAGTATATGATCTCGACGTTGGGCGCGGCGCTCCCTCCTGAGAGTCCGATCAGCATTCAGACCAACGGAATCTTAATTAATAGCGCGATTCTCGATCTGTGCAGTCGGGCCGGGGTCACGCTGTCGGTAAGTATCGACGGCCCACGACATGTTCACGACCGCAATAGAGTCGGTTTCGACGGAGTTGGGACTTTCGACAAGGTCCTTGGAGGAATAGCTCAACTGCGCGCCCACCCGGATTCCGACTTTCTTTTCACCGGGGTGCTGGCGGTTGTAGACCCTCAGTCCGATCCCCGTGAGGTCTACTCCTTCTTCAAACAGCTTGGTCCGCCAAGCGTGGATTTCATTTACAGGGATGGCAACTACTCCCGGCTGCCGGAGGGGAAGGCATCGCCTTCGACGACAGAATACGGCAACTGGATGACCGCGCTTCTGGACGCTTACCTGACCGACTCCAGCCCAATTCCAATCCGAATTCTGGATGACACGATTAAGCTGGTCCTCGGAGGGTACGGCATAAAGGAGGGCGTTGGCCTCACAAAATACGGGGTCCTCGTCATCGACACGGATGGGTCGGTGGCAAAAAATGACACGCTCAAGAGTTCGTTCAACGGGGCGGACCGGTTTCGCGAGCCATGGTCGGTTCACACCCACAACCTTGGCGACATTCTGCGCTCGGCCGATTTCACCCAATACCACGCTATGCAGCGACCGAGTAATGCCACCTGCCTTGCATGCTCCGAGCTGAGCGTGTGCGGCGGGGGGATGACACTTCATCGTTGGAGCGACGTCACCGGGTATGACAACCCATCCGTTTACTGCGAGGATCAGAAGCTGCTGATCGGACGCATTCGGGAAAAGGTAGCCTCGCTGGGCGTGGTGGTATGAGCGGAAATCTGTTTCACTTAACGTCGCTGGAGGTATTCGTCGAGCCGTTCCCGTATTTCACCGCGTTCGGAGGGTTGGGCGAATTCATTAGCGCGGCCTTCCTCGAATGGCTTGAGAACGAGGCCCCTTGGGAACTCGTGGAGACGGATTTCTACGAGCAGCACGAGTTCAGCCTATTAGACGCTCCGCTTCCTCTGCCCCTCACGTTCCTCACGGAACGATCGTTCCTCCGCGACCTGCTGGTGATGGTGGAAGGAGTTTTCGGCGGACGGCTCAGCGAGCGTATCGATTGTACGGCCCACAAGCTCGAACAGGGCCAGACTATTCGGATCCATAATGACTACATCCCAGGCGAAGAAACGCACCGCCTTCTCATCCAGTTGAACCGCGGGTGGCGCGACGCCCAAGGGGGATACCTGATGCTGTTTAACAGCCAAGACCCCTCCGACGTACACAGGGTACTCCTCCCAGCTAACGACAGCGTTGTCGGATTTGCCATCTCTGAGAGGTCGAATCACGCTGTCTCGACAGTTCATGGCGGCGAGCGCTTCACACTGGTGTTCTCATTCTATGGCACCGACTGACGACCTCACCGCCCAAATACGGGAGGCACTGCAGGATGCCGACGTGCCTCTATGGCTACCGGACCTCACGCCCGCTCTGGCGGACGCCGGATGGCACAAACTTGGTCGTGACCTTGGCCTGACGCGGGCCTCATACGGAACCGTCAGGGTGTTGCGCCGAGACCCAGAGGAGACTCGGTGGCTGGTGGCGTCCTTCGACGCTCCACTACGTTCCGGGGCAAGTGATAATTCCATTCCGATAGAGCTGCTCCCTGCGGACATTGCTCGGCAATGGGCGAGCCCAGGCACCCGCTTTTTCGGCGCCGAGGAGATCCTCGGGGACGGCGTCTCAGACCAGGTCCAGCAAGCCCTTGAAATCTTGGGCGGTGTGGAAACCCTTCTGGAGACAGTCTGCTCTCTCATCAGCGCTGTGCATGTCATCGACCCTGCCGACGACGAAGTCGACGTCAGCTTCAGCGATCCAGACCTGCCGTTTTCCGCATTCGTCTCGGTTCCCGGGGGGAGTGCAGGAAATGTTGCGTTGCGAGTCGCGGAGGCAATGCTTCACGAGGCTATGCATCTCCAACTGACCTTCATCGAAAGATTAGTGCCTCTCATTAAGCCAACTGAGCGAAGCTACTTCTCGCCTTGGCGAAACCAACTCCGCTCGCCACAAGGCGTCCTCCATGCCCTCTATGTATTCCGCGTGATCGATGCGTTCTTCGGCGCAATACGGATCGGCGGCGCAGCGAGCGAATCATTGCGGTGTCATGCTTTAAAACGCCGGGCGGAAATCACTCGGCAAATAGAATCAATCCGCGACTTTCGCGAGTGTCAGAGTCTGACTGACACAGGGGCCGCCTTCCTGTCACGGATGCTCGGCTAAGCGTCTTCGCTCAATTCCCGAGTCACGCCAGATAATCAATTGCCATCGAGCTGTATTCAGATTGTGGCTTCACAGCTAAATCAAGGAACTCACGAGCCTCAGCCGCCTTTTTCTGGAGCTCCTTGTCACCGTGCTGTTTCGAGGCCTCTTCTAAGGCGGAAATACTTGCATCAATTAAAATTAACAACTCAGTCCGTTTGCCTCTCAAATCTGCATGGGCCAGCCCTAACTGTAGACCGTCAGCGATAATGGGACACGTGAGAGGGGTAGAAAACCCGAGAGTCTGAGAGTGGTGAGAGCTCCTGAAGTGAGGGTAGAGTACCTCATGAAAGGAGCAGCGATGTCCCAGTCAGACGCCAGCAAGGCCGAGGCCGCCGATCAACGGTCGGAGCAGACTAGGTCCTTCGTTCGACGAGTTAGAGCGGCTACCCGGCGCAAATACACCCCGGAAGAGAAGATCCGTATCGTGCTGGAGGGCTTCCGCTGCGAGGTCACCGTGAACGACCTGTGCCGGCGGGAGGGTATCAAGCCCCACTCCTACTACTCGTGGACCAAGGAGTTCATGGAGGCGGGCAGGGAGCGGCTGTCCCGTGACACGGTGCGCGATGCCACCCGGCAGGAGATCCAGGATCTCAAGCGGGAGAACGGCGAGCTCAAGCAGCTGGTAGCCGAGCTATCCCTCGAGGTCTACCGTCTGAAAAAAACGGCCATACCAATGCCCCAGAACGGCGTCGGTACCAGCGGATGAGCGCCGTTGAGAAGGCGACGGTCCTGGCCAGTGTAGCCGCATCACCGCTGGCCAAGAGTCGGGTGCTCAGAGACCTGGGTGTTCCCAAGAGCACCTACTATCGGTGGTTGATGCGACAACAACATCAACAAGGTCTCGAGGACCGACCTGGAGCCAGCGCTCCACCGTGGAACCGCCTTAGACCTCAGGAGGAACGGTCGATCCTGGAAGCGGCCAGGGAGATGCCGGAGCTAAGTAGCCGCCAGTTGGCAGCGTGGTCTACAGACAACCTGGCCTTCGCTGTATCCGAGTCCACTGTGTATCGCATCCTGTGCAGAGAAGGTCTTGTGAAGTCACCCGAGATGCAGCTCTCGGCCGGCAAAGAGTACCATCGCAAGACCAGCGGCCCTCACCAGATGTGGGCTACCGACGCCTCCTACTTCAAGGTGATCGGTTGGGGCTACTACTACCTGGTCACCGTGATGGACGACTACTCCCGCTTCATACTGGCCCACAAGCTCCAGCGGGACATGACCACCGACTCTCTCATCGAGGTGGTCCAAGAGGCCGTGGACAAGACCGGCATGACTGAGGTCCCAGTGGCCGACCGGACCAGCCTGCTGAGCGATAACGGCTCAGGTTATGTGTCCCGTGGCTTGAGAGACTACCTGCACCTGGTGGGAATCAAGCACATTCTGGCCGCGCCGTTCCACCCTCAGACCAATGGCAAGCTCGAGCGCTATCACCAGAGTATCAAGCGGGACGTCAAACAGGTCCCCTACGAGATGCCTTCTGCCCTGGAAGCAGCAATCGCCGCCTTCGTGGCCTACTACAACTACCGACGCTATCACAAGGCGCTGGGCAACGTGACGCCCGCAGACATGCTCAACGGAAGGCGGGAGCAGATCCTCCAACGGAGAAAGGAGGTGCAGGTCCAGACGTTAGAACGGCGAAGACGCTACAACAAGACCCTCAGGGAGCTCCCACGCAGCTCTTCATAATAATAACCTTCTCGGGTCCTAATCTGTCCCACTTGTGCTGATTGCCAACACCTTAACGGATTCGGGATCGTTAATGATTTCGACGTAACTTTCCTCCTGGCTTGGGTTCAACAATACAAAATTCTCGTTCTCGGCTACCTGAGCCATCAATGGGCTATGCGAAGTAACGATGAACTGAGTGGCTGGAAATATCTCGCTAAGGTCTTTCATGATATTTTGCTGCCAACGAGGATGCATATGGAGGTCGATTTCGTCGATGAGGACAACGGCCGGCTCGGCGAATGGATCATCGCTTTTCGGGTATTGTCGCATGAGCCGCCAGGCGAAATCTGCTGTCCAGGCAATTGTTGTTTGATAACCGAGGCTCAGTGCCGAAAAAGGAACCAAGCCCGTGAATTGGTCAAGATTGACGCCACTTGGACTCCCGCGGCCCAGGCTGTCTGGTGGGAAAATCCGAATTTTGTCAGGGTCTACGTCCCCGGGCAGAATTTTCGTGAGAACTGATATGAATCGATCGAGGTCCTTCTTATCTCGCTTTTGGTTCGTACTGGTTGCAGACGCATAATGGAGGTTGCTAAGCATTTCCTCGACGTCATAGAGTTCCGTACGCCTCGCAAGTCGATTCCCAATGGGGTCCTCGAGCTCGGGGTTTTGAAGATTCTGGGACCCGAGCTCCCGGTTCGCTCCATATGCGACAATTAAGGACTCTTGGTATATGTCTGGCTTGGTACTGAATTTACGATCCTCTAATTTCCTCTTATCATCAAAGTGAATCGAAAGATTCGTTCTGACGGATCGACCTCGCGAGACCGCCTTCGTTGTGTGATCGACCGGCAAGAGGCGGCTCCCAATGGACAGGTTGGCGATGAGACTTAAATCTCCTTTTCGCTTCACCGGCAGGAGGCGCTCAAGAAATTGGTTTTCCTCGTTAAAAAGTAAAGGTTGTATTCGTTCCTTACCGACGATACCGCGACCTTCGAACGGTTCGAGGCGCATCCAGGCCAGGAGCTGTAGGAGCGTGGTCTTCCCGACCCCATTATCGCCAAGGATTAGGGTCCATTGGGCGGGTCGGCGGCCATCAGATGTGAGATCCAGATTTTGTTGATCTCCGAAGCACCGGACGTTCTCGATTTCGAGAGAAGTGAAGTAGACGGATTTGTTCATGCCGACCTTCTGGCCAACGCTCGAGTAGATATAGTCTAAGTATGAAAGCGATAAAATAGAGGGTTTAGGATACCTCGTTAGACCAGCAGTGGTGTCCAACTTCGGTAAGTCCAGCCAGTCGCCGCGGGCTGGAACCGATCTAAAATGAAGTCCTTTTGGTATGGCTGATTTTACGCCTTCTGCCGGGAATCTAAGCGTATCCCTCAGTCATCCTCCCTACACCCCCAACGCCTCCAACCCCTTTCTCGAAATCGCCTCGTCCGCCGCGCCGCTGGGCAGCCCGCTCACCCCTATCCCACCCAGAATTGCTCCGTCGCTGGACCTCCGGATCACCACCCCACCCGGCACCGACGCCAGCCCCGGGTCCCCGAAGTCCGTCACGTTCCGGCCCTGACTCTTCAGCCGGTCCACATACTCCTGACCGTCCGCCCGGCCCATGGCGCACGTGTACGCCTTCTTCAGCGCCAACCGGCTGGGAAACGCCGCGCAATTGTCCATCTTCAGGTACGCCAGCAGCTCCCCTCGGTCGTCCACCATCGCTATGGCCACCGGCTCCGGACCCTGCTTCGGGGCCTCCTCCAGCATCGCGTCCAACGCCGCCCTCACCTGCGATAACGAAAGCACCGGCTTGTCATACATCTTGTCACCCTCCTACGTTTGCTTAAATGCTGTGCTTATTCCCAATTGCTAAAACCGTCTCGATAATACCACTAACCACACGCCAAATAACCGTAAAAGGGGGAGTCCAGAGGGGCAGAGCCCTCCTACCGGGAGCCTGAGGGTCTCCCTCAGATATTAGCTTCTTAAAACCTTCCTGGGCAGGATGGTGGGAACCACCAACCATGCGTTAATTAACCGTAAAACAGGGAGTGCAGAGGGGCCGAGCCCTTCTGCCGGGAGTTTGAGGATGTCCTTAAAATTCTATGCAAAAACCATCCGGGGCGGGTGGGTGGGTGCCACCAACCTCCGATTCGCAGCCCATTGTGGCGCCCTTTCCATCGCCATACCAAATCCTCCCGGAAACGGTTCCTATCATCCGCTCAAGAAACACGCAAGAGGGAGTCCAGAGGGGTCAAGCCCCTTTGGCGGGAGTCTGAGGGTGTCCTTCAGAAAAGCTTTTATCCCCCCTAACCCCCCTCCACCACCAACGCCTCCACCAACCCCGAAAGCTCCCCCCGAGACTCCACCCCCATCACCTCCTCCACCGCCCGCCGACGCTGCTCCTCCGAGAGCAACCCCCCCACGAGCCGCCCAAACTTCCCCTCCACCTCCGCGTCGGACATCGGCCTCGCCGGGTGCCCCTTCGGGTAGTCTATCTCCTTCACCACCTTGGCCCCGGACCGCGTCGTCACCTCCACCCGCTGGCTCTGCACCTGCGGAAACCCTGCCGTATACCTCGGCTCCTCCCTCACCTCCACCCGGTCCATCAGCGAAACCACCTCCGGATCGCTGAACCGCCCCGGCTCGTAATGCTCCGGCCCCACATAACCCTCCCGCAGCGCCGTCGCCAGCACAAACGGCATACTGTGGTCCGCCGTCTCCCGCGTTTGCGGCCTCCACTTTGACGGCCCATCCGCCGTCATATCTATCGAATATTGGTACACGTAGGCCACCACTCGCTCCACATCCTCGGCCCGAATTTCCCGCCGAAGCTCCAGCATCGCGTCCACCGCCGAGAGGTCCAGGTAGCACGCCGAATGCGCCTTAATCGCCGACTCCATCAGCTTGAATCGGCCCGGTTCTCCATCCAGCGCCTCCGGTGCGTCCGGCGAAGCCACCGCCTTCCAGAACCCCTGCTCCCCCTCGAACGGCAAGTCCGGCCCCGACACCCCCTCCTTCGCCAGCATCGCCGCGAACAACCCCTGCCGAGCCGCGTTGGGGAACGCTCCGGCCTTCCAGTGCGAAAGCTCCCCCCGCCGCGTCTGGTCCAGCGAAACGTTCGACACCGTGGCGATGCTTATCGCATGCCTCGTCTCCTCCCTCCCCAGCCCCATCGCGTTCGACGTCGCTCCCGTCGAAGCTATTGCCCCCAGCGTCACGTGGTCCCATCTAGGCCGCAGCGTCACCGCGTCACACAGCCGCCCGAAAAGCTCATACCCCGTCAGCATCCCGGTCACCAGCGCCGCGCCACCGCCCCCCGACAGCTCGGAAGCTGCCAGCGCCGCCGGAATCACGTCGCTGGGATGCCCCGTCGTCCTGCCCGAATACTGATCGTTAAAGTCCAGGTAGCGACCCATCATCCCGTTGGCGAAGCACGCCACGTCCGCCGAGCACCGCTGCTTCGTCCCCAAAAGCGTCGCCCCTCCCTCCCCGCACCGCGACCCCATGGCCACCCTCCGCACCGCCTTCGAAGGCTCTTCCGCAAACGCCCCTACCAAACAACCTAAATAGTCCAACAGCCGAAGCTTCGCCTGGTGCAACACCTCCGGCGGCACCTGCTCCATCGTTACCCCGGCAACGCATTCCGCCAGCTTCTCCAGCGTACCGTCCATACCGCCCCCTATCGCTAGGCCTTACTAATTCGCCCGAAAACACGTAATCTCCTCTCCCACTATCGAAGGGGAGAGCCGGACAGGGGGTGCCGTACCTTCCTCCCATTCCAACCCCCTAATCCTTAGGCTCTCGAAGGACGAGCCCATACCGCATTCCGCCCCCCACCATGTCATTCTGACTCCGCTCGTGAGGATCGAAGAATCTGGGTGCGGGGGGAGAGAAAGTCCTACCACGGCGCCCGCTTCGGATTCCAATCCTGGTTTTCCATCCTTCCTGGTGCTGGACGCCAACATGATCGATTCCGAGTCCGTGCGTGGGGATCGAGGAATCGCGGTGGGGCAGGGTTAAGCGTGTCCCGCCCTGACGCCCTGTTCCAGCTTGAATTGTTCACAAGCTCTGTGGCCACGTTTACCTTGAGCCCGTCGAATGGAAGGGAAGGACGAGCCAATGCCGCCGCTCATGTTCCTGTCCCCTATCGAGGGGGAAAGACAGATAGGGGGTACGCTCCGCCCCTACGCCGACACCGCGGACGGCTCCCGCAGCAGCCTGCCGAACCCCTCCACCGGATGCGTGATCCCCAGCTTGCGGAACACCGACCATATCGTCGCCTGGTTGGACGATACCACCGGCCTCCCCGTGATCCGCTCCAACTCCTCCACCGCCTCCACAGAGCGCCACGCCGTGCAGGAACAAAACAGCGCGTCCGCCTCGGGACGGCACGCCTTAGACGCGAACTCAATGATCCTTTCCGGGTCCTGGTCGTTTATCCCCTGGTTGCCCGCCTGCGACGCCCACGGCTCCGCCTCCACGTTCAACACCTCGAACCCCATCTGCTCCATGTACGCCCGGAGCTTCTCGTTATTCCACGCTGGATACGGCGAAGCTATCGAAATCTTCTTCGCCCCAAAGTGCCGTAGCGCCTCCACCACTGAGGGGCTCGTCGCCACCGCGGGCACTCCGGCGGCCCCCTCAATCAGCCGCACCATCTCCTCATCCCAGCCCGGTCCCTTATAGAAACTCCCCGTCGTGCAGCCATACGCGATAACATCCACCTTCGCCGTCGCCAGATACTTCGCCGAAGACTCAATCTCCGCGTTCATTTGCACCATCGCCTCTTCCCCCTCCCCATCATTCGTCATCCACATACGGTGCCCGTGAATCGTCACCCCCGCCGGCGCCGTTAGCTGAAAATCCGCCTCGCACGTCGTATTCGTCGAAGGTACCATCACCCCAATTCGCGTTCGAATAGCCATCCCTAAACCTCCAATACCCAGCTTGCCCCATCATACCCCTCCCCCAACCCACTGTCATTGCCCCGCCAAATCCCTCCGCAATCAGAAGCTGAAACCTCCCTTTCCCACTCATCCTGACTCGCAGCGGCTGTGGGTCTTTTCTACCCTCTCTGCCCCTCCAACCCGCTCATCCTGAGGCCCTCGAAGGACGAGCCCATACCGCTTTCATGCCATTCGCAATAGCGGTTCGGCGCCACCAACCCCGCAGGAGGGTGCAGGGAACCTGGGCTCCTTGCCGGGAGTCTGAGGGTGTCCCTCAGAACCTAAAACCTTACTGGGCGGTCGAGGGTGGGCACCACCAACCTGTGATTTCAAGTCCTTCGTGGGAGCGACACCCATCGCCAGCCCTGACCCTCCCGAAAATAGGCGGACGGCTACTCCCTCCTCCTACCCTTCCTCGTAAAACTCCGTGTGCGGGAAAAAGTCCTCCCACGCCCAGTCGTACGACGTTATCCACGGTATCTGCTGTAAACTCGCTCCCCTCAACGGACCCTCCACCGCCAACCCGCGCGACATTTCCCATAGGCTCCCCGTCTCCGCGTCCGACACTCGTCCCTCCTCATCAACCTCAAACGTCACCACCTCCGGCGCCCGCTCCCCGGACGCCGGCTGCCCGGGGGTCCTCAGCCACACCGAAATATCCCGTGTCGATGGCTCAACGAACACCACCACCGGCCGCGGCCCAATTACGTCGTTGATCACCCTGAGCTCTGACGCCGTCTGGTACTCGTACGCCGTCGCCCACTCCTCCAGCGCCACCCCTATCACGAACCCGTCCGCATCCCTGATTCCCCGGTAGCTCACCGCCAGGTCGTCCGATACCACCGTCGTTTCCGGATGGTTCTCCAGCCACGTCGACCACGGCACTATCGAGGCCGGTATCAGCGTCAGCGCCGTCCCCTCCAACGGACCCGCTATCGCCGAGCCCCACGGCTGCGACCAGACGCTATTCGTTCCGTGGTCCCACCAGGTCATCGCGTTCATGAACAGCGCTCCCTGGTTCCCAAACGTTAGCTCCTCCCCGTTCACCCTCCGGTCATGCACGAGACCGGTATAGCAAATCGGTCACCACGTCACCAGAATGGGCACACCTCCCACCACGTCGTTCACCATCTCCCTGCGGTTCAGCGGCCTAATCGGGTACGCCCGCGTCTCCCCATCAATGCTCACTCCAATCACCAGTTCCCGCGCGTCCAGGTCCACTTCTTCCGCCGAAGCAATCGTCGGCGAATATATCGGTCGGATGGCATCCCGGCTCAGAAGCTGCGAGTAATAGCGCGGATTAGCATCCTTCGGACCGTCCGGGTTCAGCTCCCGGTACGCGTCCACCCCCGAAGACGCCGTCGAGGGCGAGGGGTCCGGCTCCCCCGCCGGCGTGCTCCCCGTCGAACCGTTCAGCGGCTCTGCGTCCTCACCGGCCTTCGTCACCGTCGCGACGGCAGAACCGATAGGCACTTCCAATTCGGCCGGACCGCCTTCCGTGGCCGCTTCCCCAGCGCCCTCACCCTCCCCCGAAGGCGTCACGTCGGCCCCGAACGCCGTAGCCCTGGGCGTCCCCGTTTCAACCGCTGTAGCCCCTTCCGGACTCGCGGCCACCGTCCCCCCGCCCGGCGACCCGCACGCCGCCCCCACCAGCGCCGCGACTACTAAGGTTACAACCACCCAACCGGCATTCCTGCTACGGACGCTGCTCATCCCCACTCCCTTCTACGCTGGAGAAAACTTTTCAACCAAATCACCCCGTTGGCGCCCTACCAACCTGGTCCGGCGCTGCGGCCCACCACCCCTCCCCGCGGGAGCGCGACGCGCTCCCAACAGCGCCCCGCCACCACACCCAACACAGCCCCAACAACCAAATCGAAGGCCTTTTCCCCTTTAGATGCCCCCGCAATTCCCCCGATGCGACCCCCACCGCACTATCACCTCCAACTCCACAGGAAGGTGCCAGGAACCGGAGGGTGTGCCTCAGAAATGGATTTTAAAAACCTTACTGGGCGGGACGGTGGGCACCACCAACCTGTGGTTCGCAACCCTCTGTAGTGACGCTACCCATCACCATGGCTGATCCCATCGATAAGAGACCTGCCCCCCCATCCACCAACCCCTCCCTTACAGCTCCTTACGCTGGAAAACCACCCACGCCCCCCCGCACATCACCACCCCAATCCCTATCGCTATCAAGAACGCAGGCCAGGCGTCGCTGCTCCCCCCTCCACTGCCGGACAGCAGGCTTTCGGCCCAACTGGGAACCGTCAACGGATGGTACCTGCTAGAGTTAGGGATAACTAAGAGGATACTCATGCCAATCCACGTCCCCAGCGCCAACCCCCCCGCCGCCGTGGCGCTCCGCACCAGCGCGCTCCAGAAAAACGTGATCGCCCCCAGAAACATCAGGTACACGAACACCACCCCGGTCGCCTTCGCGAACCCGGATGCCCCCCCATCCCCAAAAAACACCAGCATCAACAGATAAAAAACCACCGCGCCCAACGCCATCGCTACAAAGAACGCCACGGCGAACCCGGTAAGCTTCGCCAGCACAAACGCCGTCCTCGTCACCGGCTTGTGCAGCGTCATAGCCGCCGTTCCACTGTCCCTCTCGCTGGCCAGCGACCCCATCATCACCATTATCGCCAGCAAAGGACCCAGGTTCCCCACGAATCCTATGAAAAAAGAAAATCCGCCACTCGCCTCCGCGGCATCCCGGACGTCTCCCCGTACCTCTGAAACAATTACGGCTATCACCGGCGGGATAATCGCCACCAACAAAAAGACTCCCAACACCGCCAGGAACTTCCGGCTCCTCCGCTGCTCCAGCGCCTCCTTTCGCAATAGCGCCAGAAACCCGGTCATTCGCCATCCTCAGGCGTGCCCACCAGGTCAATAAAAATCTCCTCCAGGCTCGTGCCGGTCAGCTCATACCGGATCGGCGTCAGCCCGCTGTTGAACACCAGGCCCGGTAGCGCTCGCTTCGCCGTCTCCAGATCTGATACATCCAGCCGAAACACCGAATGGCCGTTCCGCTCCCGCCGGGTCACGCTCCGAACCCACCCCATCCCCTCCAGCGTCGACGCGAACTCGCTCGCCTCCTCCTCGAACTCAACCTCGAACTCCGAGGACCCTCGCCGCGCCCTAAGCTCCTCCAGCGACCCCGCGGTCACCAGCGACCCGTGGTTCAAGATCGCCACCCGTTCGCACACCCTCTCCACGTCCGCCAGGATGTGCGTCGAAAGGAACACCGTCGTTTCCCCTTTCAACCGCTGGATCGCCTCCAGCATGTCCCGCCGCCCCATCGGGTCCAACGCCGATGCCGGCTCGTCCAGGAACAGCACCTCCGGTCGGTTCATCAACGCCTGGGCCAGCCCCAACCGCTGCTGCATCCCCCTCGAGTAAGTCTTCACATTGCGCTTTGCCGCCTCCACCAGGTCCGCCTCTTTCAGCAGATCCTTAGCCCGAAGCCTACCCTCAGACCGCGCCATGCCGTACAACTCCCCCGTGAAAACCAGGAACTCCTCACCCGTCATCCAGCCGTAATACGCCGCCGTCTCCGGCAGATACCCTATCTTGGCCCGCAGCTCCAGCGACCGCCCCGAAACGTCCTCCCCCGCAATCCACACCCGGCCACTGGTGGGGTTGGTTATCCCCGTGAACAGACGTAGCGCCGTGGTCTTACCCGCCCCATTCGGACCTAGTAGCGCGAACGCCACCCCCGGCTCCACCGAAAGGTCCAGCCCGTCAAGCGCCACCACATTGCCGAACTCCTTCGTCAGCCCCTCGCACCGTATCGCTTCCGTAGCCATAGTCGCGGCTTATACCCTCCTTATCCATGAAAATGGGCCGGTCGCACCTGCCCTCCCCATCTCCCCAACGGCCAGGCCAACCGTCCGGCTTAAACAACCCTGGCAGTCTACCACGCCGCCTCCCCACCAACACTCCGCCCAACTGACATCATTCCCCCCAAACTTGAAGGACACCCAGCAAGAGGAAGTCCAGAGGGAGTTGTCGCTCTCTGGCGGAAGCCTGGGGGTCCGGTTACCTTACTTCGTCTCCACTACAGCACACTACAGAACCATGTCATTCCTATGAAAATGAGCCTCCTGCGCCTCCAACCCGCTCATCCTGAGGCTCTCGAAGGACGAGCCCATACCGCATTCCGCCCCTCACCATGTCATTCTGAGCCCGCCCGTGAGGATCGAAGAATCTGGGTGCGGGGGGAGAGCAAGTCCTACCGCGGCGCCCGCTTCGGATTCCAATCCTGATTTTTCATCCTCCCTGGTGCTGGACGCCAACCTAATCGATTCCGAGTCCGTCCTTTAGGATCGAGGAATCTGGGTGCTGCGGGGATAAGCGTGTCCTAGCCTCGCATCTGCTTCTACCACCAACCCCGGTTTCGCAACCCTCTCTGATCCTCCAACCCGCTCGTCCTCAGGCTCCCGAAAGGACGACCCCATACCGCATCCCTCTCCCCAACATGTCATTCTGAGTCCGTGCGTGAGGATCGAGGAATCTGGGTGCTGCGGGGATGAGCGTGTCCTACCCTAGCCTCTGCTTCTACCACCAACCCCGGATTCGCAACCCTCTCTGCTCCTCCAACCCGCTCATCCTGAGGCCCGCGAAGGACGAGCCCATACCGCATTCCGCCCCCCACCTTGTCATTCTGAGTCCGCCCGTGAGGATCGAAGAATCTGGGTGCGGGGGGAGAGCAAGTCCTGCCGCGGCCCCCGCTTCGGATTCCAGTCCAGATTCCTCGATCCTCCCTGGTCCTGGACGCCACCCTGATCAATTCCGAGTCCGTGCGTGAGGATCGAGGAATCTGGGTGCTGCGGGGATGAGCGTGTCCTACCCTAGCCTCTGCTTCTACCACCAACCCCGGATTCGCAACCCTCTCTGCTCCTCCAACCCGCTCATCCTGAGGCCCGCGAAGGACGAGCCCATACCGCATTCCGCCCCCCGCCATGTCATTCTGAGTCCGTCCGTGAGGATCGAAGAATCTGGGTGCGGGGGGAGAGCAAGTCCTACCACGGGGTCCGCTTCGGCTTCCAATCCTGGTTTTTCATCCTCCCTGGTGCTGGACGCCAACCTGATCGATTCCGAGTCCTCCCTTGAGGCTCGAGAAATCTGGATGGAGCGGGAATGAGTGCGTCCCACCCTGTCTGCTTAGTCGAATCCCAGTCCGTAGGAGTCCAACCTTAGCCACACCCTTTTTCGCCACCCCACAGGAGAGTGCAGGGAACCCAGGTTCCCTGCCGAGAGTCTGAGGGTGTCCCTCAGAAATCCGTTTTTTAAACCTTCCGGGTCGGGACGGTGGGAACCAGCAACCTCCGATTCGCAACCCTCTCTGCTCCTCCAACCCGCTCATCCTGAGGCTCCCGAAGGACGAGCCCCTACCGCATTCCGCCCCCCACCTTGTCATTCTAAGTCCGTCCGTGAGCTTCGAAGAATCTGGGTGCGGCGGGAGAGCAAGCCCTACCGCGGCCCCCGCTTCGGATTCCAATCCTGATTTTTCATCCTCCCCGGTGCTGGACGCCAACTTGATAGATTCCGAGTCCGTCCTTTAGGATCGAGGAATCTGGGTGCTGCGGTGGATGAGTGTCTCCCGCCGTCGCATCTGCTTTTACAACCAACCCCGGATTCGCAACGCTCTCTGCTCCTCCAACCCGCTCATCCTGAGGCTCCCGAAGGACGAGCCCCTACCGCATTCCGCCCCCCACCATGTCATTCCGAGTCCGCCCGTGAGGATCGAAGAATCTGGGTGCGGGGGGAGAGCAAGTCCTACCGCGGCGCCCGCTTCGGATTCCAATCCTAGTTTTTCATCCTCCCTGGTGCTGGACGCCCACATGATCGCTTCCGAGTCCTTCCTTTAGGATCGAAAAATCTGGGTGCTGCGGTGGATGAGCGTGTCCTGCCCTAGCCTCTGCAATTACAACCAACCCGTGATTCGCAACCCCTCCTGCTCCTCCAACCCGCTCATCCTGAGGCTCCCGAAGGACGAGCCCCTACCGCATTCCGCCCCCCACCTTGTCATTCTAAGTCCGTCCGTGAGCTTCGAAGAATCTGGGTGCGGCGGGAGAGCAAGCCCTACCGCGGCCCCCGCTTCGGATTCCAATCCTGATTTTTCATCCTCCCCGGTGCTGGACGCCAACTTGATAGATTCCGAGTCCGTCCTTTAGGATCGAGGAATCTGGGTGCTGCGGTGGATGAGTGTCTCCCGCCGTCGCATCTGCTTTTACAACCAACCCCGGATTCGCAACGCTCTCTGCTCCTCCAACCCGCTCATCCTGAGGCTCCCGAAGGACGAGCCCCTACCGCATTCCGCCCCCCACCATGTCATTCCGAGTCCGCCCGTGAGGATCGAAGAATCTGGGTGCGGGGGGAGAGCAAGTCCTACCGCGGCGCCCGCTTCGGATTCCAATCCTAGTTTTTCATCCTCCCTGGTGCTGGACGCCCACATGATCGCTTCCGAGTCCTTCCTTTAGGATCGAAAAATCTGGGTGCTGCGGTGGATGAGCGTGTCCTGCCCTAGCCTCTGCAATTACAACCAACCCGTGATTCGCAACCCCTCCTGCTCCTCCAACCCGCTCATCCTGAGGCTCCCGAAAGGACGAGCCCATACCGCATTCCGCCCCCCACCTTGTCATTCTAAGTCCGTCCGTGAGCTTCGAAGAATCTGGGTGCGGGGGGAGAGCAAGTCCTACCGCGGCGCCCGCTTGGGATTCCAGTCCTGATTTTTCATCCTCCCTGGTCCTGGACGCCAACCTGATCGATTTCGAGTCCGTGCGTAAGGATCGAGGAATCTGGGTGCTGCGGTGGATGAGCGTGTCCTGCCCTAGCCTCTGCTTTTACAACAAACCCGTGATTCGCAACCCCTCCTGCTCCTCCAACCCGCTCATCCTGAGGCTCCCGAAAGGACGAGCCCATACCGCATTCCGCCCCCCACCTTGTCATTCTGAGTCCGCCCGTGAGGTTCGAAGAATCTGAGTGTGGTGGGAGAGCACATCCAACCCTCGCACCCACTATCGCTGTCCCGGGTTGATTTGTTCACAAGCTCTGACGCCAGGTTTGCCCTGAGCTTGTCGCAGGGAAAAACCAGCCCATACCGCATCCTTGCCAGTCCTTCAGAAACTGCACCAACTCCACAAAAACCAAAAGCCGCCATTACGGCGGCTCTAATACGAACACCTTAACCTCTGGATAGTGGAAGGAAGAATTTTTTCCGAATGTTTACCGCGACGGGCTTTCTCAGGGCTCTGCTCCTCAACCTAGGAGCCTGGCTCGACTAGGTATCGGTATCAGAGCACCCGCCGTACGACCTAGGAGCTGGTACTTCCGTTAAGAAGGACTCTTCTCCCTAGAAAGGAGGTGATCCAGCCGCACCTTCCGGTACAGCTACCTTGTTACGACTTCGTCCCAGTCACCAAGCCCGCCCTCGGCGCCTGCCTCCCACCGAAGTGGGTTAGCTCAACGACTTCAAGCGTTCTCGGCTTCCATGACGTGACGGGCGGTGTGTACAAGGCCCGGGAACGTATTCACCGCAGTGTGCTGACCTGCGGTTACTAGCGATTCCACGTTCATGCAGGCGGGTTTCAGCCTACAATCCCAACTGAGGCCAGCTTTGGTGGGATTGGCTCCAGCTCGCGCTTTGGCTACCCATTGTACTGGCCATTGTAGCGTGTGTGTTGCCCAGGGCATAAGGGCCATGCTGACTTGACGTCATCCCCACCTTCCTTCCCCTTGTGAGGGACTGTCTCGCTAGAGAAAACAACTAACGACAGGGGTTGCGCTCGTTGCGGGACTTAACCCAACACCTCACGGCACGAGCTGACGACAGCCATGCAGCACCTGTGATGGCTCCCGGACGAATCCGGATCGTCGCCCTTTCGGGTTCCTACTACCAACATGTCAAGCCCTGGTAAGGTTTTTCGCTTAGCATCGAATTAAACCACACGCTCCACCGCTTGTGCGGGCCCCCGTCAATTCCTTTGAGTTTTAGCCTTGCGGCCGTACTCCCCAGGCGGGACGCTTAATGCGTTAGCTTCGGCACAGGAGGGGTCGATACCTCCTATACCTAGCGTCCATCGTTTAGGGCGTGGACTACCCGGGTATCTAATCCGGTTTGCTACCCACGCTTTCGCGCCTCAGCGTCAGGCGCAGCCCAGAAGACCGCCTTCGCCTCTGGTGTTCCTCCCGATATCTACGCATTTCACCGCTACACCGGGAATTCCGTCTTCCTCTGCTGCCCTCAAGTCATGCAGTATCCCCTGACCCCTCCCAGTTGAGCCGGGAGATTTCACAGGAGACTTCCATGACCGCCTACGCGCTCTTTACGCCCAGTAAATCCGGGTAACGCTCGCTCCCTACGTATTACCGCGGCTGCTGGCACGTAGTTAGCCGGAGCTTATTCCCAGGGTACCGTCCTATCTCTTCCCCTGGAAAAGGAGTTTACGACCCGAAGGCCTTCATCCTCCACGCGGCGTCGCTGGGTCAGGCTTTCGCCCATTGCCCAAGATTCTTTGCTGCTGCCTCCCGTAGGAGTGGGAACCGTGTCTCAGTTTCCCTCTGGCTGATCATCTTCTCAGACCAGCTACCCGTCTTCGGCTTGGTGGGCCATTACCCCGCCAACTACCTGATAGGACGCGAGTCCCTCCAAGAGCCCCGGTTGCCCGGGTTTCCTCCCATTACCAAGGTCACGGGAACGTATGCGGGATTAGCAACAATCTCTCATTGTTATACCCCACTCTAGGACAGGTTGCTCACGCGTTACTCAGCCGTTTGCCGCTCTCCCCTCCGGCGAACCGGAGGTTCCCGCTCGACTTGCATGCATTAGACGCGCCGCCAGCGTTCACCCTGAGCCAGGATCAAACTCTCTGACGAATTACCTTTTACTTCCTTCCACTATCCAATTGTTAAGGTGCAGGATACCAAAAGCCTCGGGGGCGAGGCTCGATGGCATTATAGATTCCCTCCCCTTTACTGTCAACCCGCGCTACCCTCCCAGCTTCCTTTTCATTGCCTCAATAATAAAACCGAACCTGCGCCTCCAACCCGCTCATCCTGAGGCTCTCAGAAGGACGAGCCCGTTCCGCATGCCGTCTGTCCGAAGAACCTGATACGCCAGAGCAACTCTTTTTCATTCCTGGCGGCGCCCATCGTAACCGGCATGTGCAATTGCCTCCAAAATAGCTGCTCGCCTCCCTTCGCAAAGGCGCTCCTAGCGCTCAATCAGCACCAACCGCACAGAAAAGTGCAGGGAGCCCAGGTGGTGGCTGCCGGGAGTCTGAGGGTATCCCTCAGAAAAACTCGTAAAACCCTCCGGAGCGGGCGGCTGGGCGCCACCAACCTCCGAATTATAGCCCTTTGTCGCGGCAATCCCCTTCGCCAGTCAACCCTCCCTCATGTTATGCAGTCTGTTCCATTAGTGTCGACAAGTCCACGTCCACTACCATGTCATTCCGAGTCCGCCCGTCAGGATCGAGGAATCTGGGCCGGGTTGGGGAGAGTGTGTCCTCGTCCGTTGCACACTTTCATCCCCGGTGGCGCCCGTCGCAACCGGCATGTGCGATCCCCTGGGAAATAGAAACATCGCATTTGAAACACACCCTCAAAATTAACTCCTTGCGGCCAAAGGCCGCAGGACCCGAAGATCGGAGTGAATCGGGAGTGGGTGATGCCCACCAACCACTGATTTTCAATCCTTCGGGGTGGCTATACCCGTCCCCATCACTGATTCACCCCGGAAATCCGCCCATCTGCGCCTGCTTGCCACCCTCCACTAGCTTGCTTGACAAGGTATATGGGAGATGCTACCTTCGCCCTGAAGTTGGCCCTCGTGGCCCGCCCATAACGGTTAGTATCCTCAAGAACACGTCCAGGCCACAAAGTCACGGTAACGCTGCCATCCGCGGGGCGTAATGGACACAGGCACAGAATCCGCTCAATGGTCGCGGTTACGGGATCTTACACAGTCGGTCCTCTCTAAACGACCCCTGATTCTTGTTAGCAATCGGGGACCCGTTGAACATCAGGTCGCCCCTGACGGCCGCATCCAGGCCCGCCGCGGCAGCGGCGGCGTCGTTACCGCCCTCAACTCCCTCACCCAATCGCTGGAATTCACCTGGGTCGCCAGCGCCATGGGCGAAGGCGACCGCCGCGTCGTAGAGCAGCAGCCCGGCGTCAAAATCCCTTCCACCCTCCCCGGCCAAAAAACTAGCGTCCGCTACGTCTCCACCCCTCGCCGCGTCTACCATAAATATTACAACGTCCTCTGCAACCCCCTCCTCTGGTTCCTCCAGCACTACATGTGGAACTCCCCCTACAACCCCTTCGTCGACGGCAATGTCCACGACGCCTGGAACGAAGGCTACGTTACCGTTAACCAAGCCTTCGCCGACGCCGTGGTGCAAGAAGCCCTTACCTCCAATGTCCCTCCCCTGGTCATGACCCATGACTACCACCTCTATCTCACCCCCGGCATGGTCAGAGATAAGGTCCCCGGCGCCATCATCCAGCACTTCACCCACATCCCCTGGCCCGCCCCAAGATACTGGATGCTCCTGCCCAAGTTCATGCGCACCGCCATCTGCCGCAGCCTCCTCGCCGCCGATATCGTCGGCTTCCAGTCCATAACTGACGTCCGCAACTTCCTGGACGCCTGTGAAGACTTCGTCCCAGACTGCCAGGTGGACCACAACAACCACACCGTCTCCCTGGGCCAGCGCCGCTCCCAGGTAAAAGCGTACCCCATCTCCATCAATGTGGAAGAGATCTCCCGTATCGCCAACTCCAGCCGCGCCCTGGAAAACGAGCGCCAACTCCGCTCAGAGATCCATGAAAAGGCCATCATCCGCGTAGACCGCGCTGAGCCCAGCAAAAACATCGTCCGCGGCTTCCGCTCCTTCGGCCTCCTCCTCTCCCGCTACCCGGAGATCCGCGGCAACGTCACCTTCCTCGCCTTCCTCGTCCCCTCCAGGGCCCACATCCGCCAGTACCAGCGGTACATGGAAGAGGTACAGCGGGTAATTGACGAAATCAACACCTCCTTCGCCACCCCAGAATGGCAACCCATCCGTCCCTACTTCGAAAACAACTACACCCAGGCCATCGCCGGCATGAAAATTTATGACGTCCTCCTGGTCAACGCCGTGATCGACGGCATGAACCTGGTGGCCAAGGAAGGCCCCGTCGTCAACACCAAAGACGGCGTCCTCATCCTTTCTGAAACCACCGGCGCCCACCGCCAGCTTAGCCACTCCGCCCTCAGCGTCGCCCCCGCCGACATCGAAGGCACCATGCAAGCCATGTACCAGGCCCTCACCATGAGCCCCGAAGAGCGCAAGCGCCGCTCCGGCGATCTCATCGAAAGCATCCGCCGCGAAGACATCAGCCACTGGATCTGCCGTCAGATCGAAGACCTGGCAGACCTCGTCTAACCCCCTTCCCCGCCGCCTCGTTCCGCCCGTTTGCCACCATGTCATTCCTATGAAAATAAGCCTCCCACGCCTCCAACCCGCTCATCCTGACACCCACGAAGGACGAGCCAATACCGCCACACAGGAGAGTGCAGGGAACCTAGGTGGTGGCTGCCGGGAGTCTGAGGGTGTCTCTCAGAAATCGTTTTTAAGACCTTCCTGGGCGGGATGGTGGGCACCACCAACCTTCGATTCGCAACCCTTTGTGACGGCCCCACCATCTCCATAGCTGATTGCCTGGGCAATAGCCCAACCCGGCAATTCAAAGGGTGCTTCATGTGCACAATCGACACCGGGCCAAACAGGAGAGTGCAGGGAACCCAGGTGGTGGCTGCCGGGAGTCTGCGGGTGTCCCTCAGAAAATCGTTTTTTAGACCTTCCTGGGCGGGATGGTGGGAACCACCAGCCCGTGATTCGCAACCCTTTGTGGCGGCCACGCCATCTCCATGGCTGATTCCCTGGGCAACAGCCCAACCCGGCAATTCAAAGGGTGCTTCCTGTGCACAATCGACACCGCCACACAGGAGAGTGCAGGGAACCTGGGTGGTGGCTGCCGGGAGCCTGAGGGTGTCCCTCAGAAAATCGTTTTAAAAACCTTCCTGGGCGGGATGGTAGGCACCACCAACCCGTGATTCGCAATCCTTTGTGGCGGCCACGCCATCTCCATGGCTGATTCCCTGGGCAACAGCCCAACCCGGCAATTCAAAGGGTGCTTCCTGTGCACAATCGACACCGCCACACAGGAGAGTGCAGGGAACCTGGGTGGTGGCTGCCGGGAGTCTGAGGGTGTCCCTCAGAAAATCGTTTTAAAAACCTTCCTGGGCGGGATGGTGGGAACCACCAACCCGTGATTCGCAGGCCTTTGATGCGGCCACGCCATCTCCATGGCTGATTCCCTCCAAAACAATACCCATCATCGCCTCAGGCTCCCTCACCCTTAACCACCCCCCACTCCTTGACACGCCGGGCCTGCGCCCATATCCTAGCGAACATACGTTCTTTTACGGTGCCACATGCAACGACCAATCTACGAAGAAATCCAAGCCTGCTCCGCCCTCAACCGCGTCGACAACATGGACTTCCAATGGTCCCTCAACCCCTACCGCGGCTGCGTCCACGGCTGCCACTACTGCTTCGCCCGCCGCTACCACGCCCTCTATGACCTCGGCGCTGGCCAGGACTTCACCGGCATCATCATCGTAAAAACCAACCTCCCGGAATTGCTTAGAAAAGAGCTCTCCCGCCCCAACTGGCGCCAGCATACCGTGGCCATCGGCACCGCCACAGACCCCTACCAGCCCATCGAAGGCAAATACCGCCTCACCCGCCGCTGCCTCCAAGCCCTTTGCGACTTCTACACCCCCGTCACCCTGGTCACCAAAGGCACCATGGCCGTCCGGGACGTCGATGTCCTGTCAGACCTCGCCCGCACCGCCGGCTGCGTCGTCTGCTTCAGCGTCACCACCCTCAACCAGGACCTCTGGCGAAGGCTTGAACCCGGCACTCCACCTCCCCTTAAGCGACTTCAGGCCATGGAAACCCTCGTCTCCCGAGGCGTTCCCGCCGGGGTCCTAATGTCACCCTTGGTCCCGGAATAACCGACGACCCCGCCGGTCTGGAGCAGGTTGCCAGGGCCGCCTCGGAACACGGCGCAGAGTTCCTCGGCGCCAGCGTCCTCTACCTGAAAGAGGGCACCAAGGACCACTTCATGAGCTTTCTTAAAGACTCTTATCCAGAGCTTGTCGGCGCCTACCAGAGCCTCTACCCCGGCGCCTACGCCCCCCAAAAGCTACAGCGCACCCTCGGCCTCCGGGTCCAGCGACTCCAAGCCAGCTACCACATCCCCGAAAACTGGCGCCGCGACGCCCTCCCCCCCCGGCGCTTCGGCCAACTCACACTCACCATCTAACCCAATCCTCCCCTGGTGCCCCTACCCCCGAAATCAGAAACATCGGCCCTCTCATACCCGCTCATCCTGACACCCACGAAGGACGACCTCATACCGACCTAAAAGGAGAGTGCAGAGAACCTGGGTGGTGGCTGCCGGGAGTCTGAGGGTGTACCTCAGAAAATCGTTTTAAAAACCTTCCTGGGCGGGATGGTGGGCACCGCCAACCCGTGATTCGCAACCCTTTGATGCGGCCACACCATCTCAATAGCTGATTCCCTGGGCAACAGGCCAACCCGGCAATTCAAAGGGTGCTTCCTGTGCACAATCAACACCGCCACACAGGAGAGTGCAGAGAACCTGGGTGGTGGCTGCCGGGGGTCTGAGGGCGACCCTCAGAAAAACTTCTTAAAACCCTCCTGGGCGGGATGGTGGGAATCACCAACCTTCGATTTTCAGTCCCCTGCGGCAACAACACCCATGGGACCGGCTAATTGCCTTCAACCCTCATACCAATGGGCATTCACTGGAGGATCTGGGAGGTTCACCCCGTCCACCCAACCCTAGCCGCGGTGCTACGCTTAATCTAGCTCTTCTAAGCCCTAATTCTCCCGCCGCTACCCCCTCCCCACCCTCCCCGGCGGCGCCCAATGTGCCGTAATCGGCCCCTCATCCCTGGACATCCGCCAATTCACTGGTTTTTTCACCACCGTACGCGTTGAAATACCTCAGAGGCGGTCTATACAATTCGAATTCCATAATCTTAAGTCTCCGCCTCTGTCAGCCCAGTTAAAGGGAGTTAAAACCTTGTTCCACGCCGTAGACCTTCCCACCCAGCCCTTCAAGCCCTACGCCAAAGTCCTTGACCCCCAGCTTTCCCAGAGCGTCCAATCTACTGCCAGCAAGCTTAACGGCGCCCGCGTACTTCACATCAACAGCACCGCCGTGGGCGGCGGTGTGGCCGAAATCCTCCGCTCCCTGGTACCCCTTTCCCGCGGCCTCGGCATCGACACCGAATGGATGGTCATCACCCCACCCAAGAACTTCTTTGACGTCACCAAAAAAATCCACAACCTCCTTCAAGGCGCCCCCGGAAACCTCACCCCTGGCGAGCGAGGCATCTACACCGGTTACGGCGGCCTGGCCAAAGACCTGGACTTCTCCCCCCTGTCCGCCGATGCCTGGGTCCTCCATGACCCTCAGCTCCTCCCCTTCCTCTCCCTCGTACCGCCACAAATCCGGCCACTGACCATCTGGGTCTGCCATATCGATCTCTCAACCCCCAACCTGGAGATGCTGGAATCCGTTCTCCCCTTCATTCGCCTGGCTGACGCCCTGGTCTTCTCCATGGCCGTCTACGTCCCCCCTGACCTGGAAGACAAGCCCGTACACGTCATCCCTCCCGCCATAGACCCCCTCAGCGTCAAAAACCAGCCAATGAAGCTCAAAGACGCCCAAAACTCCGTCTCCAGCATGGGCCTAGACCCCCACCGGCCCCTGCTCACCCAGGTCTCCCGCTTTGACCCTTGGAAAGACCCCAGGGGCGTCATTGATGCCTACAATGAGGCGAAAAAGGCCGTCCCTGACCTCCAGCTCGCCTACCTGGGCGCCTCCCACGCCGCCGACGACCCCGAAGGAAAACGCATCTTTGACGACGTCTCCACATACGCCGGCTCAGACCCGGACATCCACCTCTTTACGGACCCTCACATCCCCCTGGAAAGGGTGGACCGCGTTGTCAACGCCTTCCAGACCGCCTCCAACGTCATCCTCCAAAAGTCCACCCGTGAAGGCTTTGGCCTCACCGTCACCGAGGCCATGTGGAAAGGGCGCCCCGTCATCGGCGGTAACGTCGGCGGCATCCGCGCCCAGATCCAGGACGGCGAGAACGGCTTCCTGGTGGATAACGTCCACCAGTGCGCCAGCCGCATCGTTCAGATTCTCCAAACCCCTGCCCTGGGCCAGACCCTCGGCGCCGCCGCCAGAGACAGCGTCCGTCAACGCTTCCTCATGCCCCGCCTTCTCGCAGACTACCTCCAGGTCATCCTGGAACACTCCACCTCCTCCGCCACCCAGCCCGCCCACGCCCAACCTTCCCCATAACCCACACCAACCTGTGGTCTTCAGTTCTTGCCTCGGAAATAGGACATACCGGCCTTTGAATAGCCATCTCCCGTGCACATCCACCACCAACCACACAGGAGAGTGCAGAGAACCTGGGTGGTGGCTGCCGGGAGTCTGAGCGCGTCCCTCAGAAAAACTTATTAAAACCTTCCTGGGCGGGTGGGTGGGAACCACCAACCTCTGAATTGGGGCCCTTAGGACCAGCCAACCTTCACCCTGGCTGATCGGCGCCGAAATAATTCATCCTCCACACAAGTAGAACCTCCCAATCCGAAATCTTCCATCCCTGGTAGCGCCGGTATCAACCCCCACGCTTTGATCGTGCTCCCTTCATAACAAGAATCGCCCCCACAAGCACCTGGAGACATCCCCACCCCTAATTTGACCCCCCTAATCCCACAATGTAATGTTAATGTTAATCCTCCATTTCGGAGTGCCTCTGCCCCATGGACACCCCTTCTGACTACCGGCGAAAATTCGCGGACATGGTAGGCCGCCTTGGTGAAGACCTGGACCTCGCCCTGGCCGCCCTCTACATCGCCGCCGAAGACGGCCAGTCCCCGGACATAGACGGCTCCATGCGGCTGCTGGACCAATTGGCTCAAGACGCCAGCCTGGACATGAAACCCGCTACGCCCCTTCCGGACCGTCTTCAGCACCTCGCCCTCTACCTCGGCGTCAAAGAGGGCTTCTCCGGCAACAAAGACGACTACTACAACCCGAATAACTCCTACCTCAACCGGGTCCTGGAAACCCGCACCGGCATCCCCATCACCCTATCCCTCATCTACATGGAAGTTGGCAACCGGCTGGGAATCCCCTTGGAGCCCGTCGGCCTCCCCGGCCATCTCGTCCTCCGCGCCGGCACGCCGAAGCAACCCCTCTTCCTGGACCCCTTCCACCGCGGCAGAGTCCTGTCGCCAGAGGACTGCCAGGACATGATGGCTGGAATCTTCGGCCGCCCCATCCAGCTAACGGACGCGCATTTCGAGCCCATCTCCCGCCGGCAGTTCATCATCCGGCTCCTCACCAACCTGAAAGGCGCCCACGCCCAGCACAAAGACTACTCCAGGGCCCTGGCCGCCGCCGACAGAATATCCTTGGTGGACCCCCATCAGGGTAACAACCTCAAGGAGCGGGCCTGGCTTTTCCGAGAGATGGGCCAATTCCGCCGCGCTATCAGTGACCTTCAATCCTACCTCAAACTCCAACCCCAGGCGGAAGATGCCAAACGGGTGGAAGGCGAGATAGAATCACTATGGAAAACCATTGCGACGCTGAACTGACGCCTCCTCTAAATCCAACCGGCTACCGCCTTCGTAGCTAACTTTATAGAGGAGGATCGGCGTCACCTGCCTTAGGAGGACAGGTGCCCGATTACGAAACTCTTGAGGACCATCAGCTCCTCACCCTAATCGTCGGCGTCGATCATGACGCGTTGGAGTGCTTCTATACGCGCCACTCCACCGCCGTATTCTCGCTAGCCAGGTTTATGCTAAAAGACGAAGCCATCGCAGAAGAGATCACCCAAGAGGTTTTCTTTTCCATTTGGCAAAAAGCGTCCACCTTCAACACCCAACGCGGTTCCCCCAAGGGCTGGCTCATGAGCATCGCCCACCACCGGGTTATAGACCACATTCGCTCCGCCAAACGCGCCCGGGAGTCCACTGACCGCATGGCCCAAGACCTCCATAACCTGGAGGCCCTTCATACAGTCAACACCGAAGACGAGGCCCACCGCAACCTGGACGGTCAGCAGGTCGTCAAAGCCCTGGACATCCTGCCAACGGAGCAGCGCAGGGTCATCCTCATGGCCTACTTCAAGGGCCTATCCCAGTCAGAGATCGCCAAAGAGCTGGACCAGCCTCTGGGCACCGTCAAGACCCGCCTCCGCCTGGCCATCCAAAAACTGCGGGCAGAATTTAAGAACGGCATCTAGGCCACACTCAATATGGACTGTAGACAGATAGAAGACCTCCTCACCCCCTACGCCTTGGATGCCCTCGGCCCCCAGGACACCCAACTGGTGGACTTGCACCTGGAAACCTGTCCCTGGTGCCCCATCCAGGTTAGAGAGCTCAGGGAAGTCGCCGCCGCCCTGGCCCAAAGCGTCGAGCAGCGTCCTCCCCCGGACCGCGTCCTTAGGGCCGTGCTCGCCGCCGCCCAACCTCCCCGTCGCTCCCGGAGCCAGCCTCGCGGCCCTCTGTCCGTCTTCACCGCCTTCGCCTACGCCTCCGTTACCATCGTGATCCTCCTCCTCGGCGGCGTTCTCGCCTTCTCCGTCCGCACCTCAGACAAGGTCGGCGACCTGGAAGCCACCAACCGCACCCTTACCCAGGATATGGCCGGCCTTCAGCAAGACAACGAAAGCCTCACCCAGCAACTGGTCCTTCTCCGCGACGGCAACAGCCAGATGGCTGAAAAAGTTTCGGAAATGACTGATAGCAACCTTGTCCTCCTCAGCCAGCGCAACCAGGACCTATCGCAAAGCCAATACCTCGTCGAGCGCATGGATGACCTCACCACCAAGGACGAAGAATTCCTCCAGGTGCTGAACATGGAACGCGCCATCATCTACATGCTCACCCTGCCCAGCACCCGGGTCCTCAAGCTCCAGGCCGACGCCGACACCACCGCCCAGGGCAGCCTGATGTTCAACTCAGGCACCGGTCGCGGCGTCTTCATCGCTTCCGGCCTCCAGCCCTCCTCCGTCGGCGAGGAATACCAAATCTGGCTCGGTAAGAAAGGCCAGTCTCCCAGCAGCCTTGGCCGCCTCGTCACCGACGAAATGGGCTGGGGCATCGCCTCCGTCTGGTCCAGCGAGTCGGTCGAAAGCTATGACTGGGTCCGGCTCACCATGGAAGAGACCTCCTCCGCCTCCACCGAAAACATCATGTGGGGCGTCCTCAAAGAAGCCGGCCCCGTCCGCCCCTAACCCATCGCCCTACCCCCTCCGCCATCCCGCTGGAAAAACCCCAGCCCGCCTTTTCCCGCCCAACCTTCGCCTTTCAGCCCTTCCTGCCCCCAATCAACACCAACCCAACAGGTGAGTGCAGAGAACCTGGGTGGTGGCTGCCGGGAGTCTGAGGGTGTCCCTCAGAAATCCTTTCCCCTATAATATCCCCGCCCTCGGCCCACCGAACCCTCATCACCATGCGCATCTCCAAACTCATCACCAACACCCTCCGGACTGAACCCGCCGAGGTGGAAACCCCCAGCCACCGCTTCATGGTCAAGGCTGGCATGGTCCAACAGGTCGCCTCCGGCATCTACACCTACCTCCCCCTCGCCTGGCGCGCCCTCCGCAAAATCGAGAACATCATTCGCCAGGAAATGGACTCCGCCGGCGGTCAGGAAATCCGCATGCCCGTCCTTCAACCCATCGAGCTCTGGGACCAGTCCGGACGAAGCGCCGCCTTCGGCGACAACCTCTTCACCCTTACCGACCGCCGCGGCCGCAAAATGGTCATGGCCCCCACCCATGAGGAAGTCGTCAGCCAGGTCGCCAAGGCCCACGTCCACAGCTACCGCGACCTCCCAGCCATCGTCTACCAGATCCAAACCAAGTTCCGTGACGAGCCCAGGCCCCGCGGCGGCCTCATCCGCGTTCGCGAGTTCGACATGAAGGACGCCTACAGCCTGGACGCCGACGAAGACGGCATGGAAGCCAGCTACCAGACCATGGCCCGCGCCTACCGTAACATCTACCAGCGTTGCGGCCTCCCCGCCATCATGGTCGAGGCCGACAGCGGCGCCATCGGCGGCAAGGACTCCCACGAGTTTATCCTCCCCGCCGAATCTGGTGAGGACACCATCATCAACTGCCCCCAGTGCGGCTACGCCGCCAACCTGGAAAAAGCGCAGTCCATCAAGCCGCCGGGAAACCTCCAACCCCTCCTTCCCCTGGAAGATGTCTCCACCCCCGGCGTCAAGACCATCGCGGACCTCGCCCAGTTCCTGGAAGTCCCCACAATCCAGACCCTCAAAGCCGTCTTCTACTCCGCCGATGATAACGTCGTCTTGGTCACCATCCGTGGAGACCTGGAGGTCAACGAAGTCAAGCTCAAGAACCACCTCAACGCCAACCAACTCCGCCTCGCCACCGAAGCCGAGGTCCTGGCTGCTGGCCTCGTCGCCGGTTCCGCCTCTCCAGTCGGCCTCAACGGCATCCGGAAAATCGCTGACGCCTCCATCCAGCTCGGCGCCAACTTCGTCGCCGGTGCCAACAAGCGGGACACCCACCTCCGAAACGCCAACTACCCCAGAGACTTCACCGTGGACGCCCTGGTTGACATCGCCCAGGCGGAGCCAGGCCAGCAGTGCCCCAACTGTGACGGCACGCTGGAAGCCATCCGCGGAATTGAGGTCGGCCACATCTTCAAGCTCGGCAACTTCTTCAGCCGCTCCATCGGCGTCGAGTATCTTGACCAAAACGGCCACCAGGAATTCGTCCTCATGGGCTGCTACGGCATCGGCGTCGGCCGTCTCCTCGCCGCCGCCATCGAACAGAACCATGACGAAAAGGGCATCATCTTCCCCACCCCCATCGCCCCCTACCAGGTCCACCTCGTCGGTCTCAACCTGGCCAACCAGGACGTCGCCTCCGCCTGCGATGACCTCTATCGCCAGCTCTGGGACTCTGGCCTCGAATGCCTCTACGACGATCGCGACGGCGAGTCCGCCGGCGTCAAGTTCAACGACGCCGATCTCCTGGGCCTCCCCGTCCGCCTGGTCGTCAGCCCCCGAACCCTTAAGGCCTCCTCCGTCGAGTTCAAGCTCCGCAGCGCCCCGGAGTCATCCATCATCCCCATGCAACAGGCCATCTCCCACGTCAAGGACGCCTTCTGCCAATGAAAGACATCCTCCGGAAAATAGACCCCAACCTGCCATTCCAACCCGCTCATCCCGAGGCCCTCGAAGGACGAGCCCATACCGCATTCCCACCACACAGGAGAGTGCAGGGAACCTGGGTTCCCTGCCGGGAGTCTGAGGGTGTCCCTCAGAAATTAACCTTAAAACCTTCCTGGGTGGGACGGTGGGAACTACCAACCTGTGATTCTCAACCCTCTACGGGAGGCACACCCTCCACCCTACTCCCACCACCCCACAACACCACACCACCCCAACCCAATCCAGTTCCAACCTACTACGGAGGCTAATCGCCATGGCAGGCATCTGGCCCGGTAACACCCACTGCGTCGCCCTCTTGACCTTTGACATAGACGGCCCCACTGGCAACATGAACCGCGTCCCCAACGCCGAAAACATGCCCAGCCTCATGTCCATGGGCGAATACGGCCCGCGCACCGCCATGCCTCGCATCCTGGACATCCTGGACCGCTACAACATCAAAAGCAGCTTCTACATCCCCGGCTGGGTCGCCGAGCGCTACCCTGACCTGGTCAAAGACGTTGCCCAACGCGGCCATGAAGTCGCCCACCACGGCTACATGCATGAGCCCCCCGCCACCTTAACCCCGGAGCAAGAGTGGGACGTGCTGGAAAAGGGCATCTCCATCCTCACCGAGACCTCCGGCGCCAGGCCCCTGGGATACCGCTCCCCTAGCTGGGAGCTTAGTCCGCACTCGCTGGAATACCTCGCCGCCCTGGGCTTCAAATATGACACCAGCCTCATGGGTGACGACGCCCCCTACCTCTTGGACACCCCCAAAGGACCCCTGGTAGAGCTCCCCATCCACTGGCTCCTGGACGACGCTCCCCACTTCACCTACACCCCCGCCACCGGGCGCTTGGGTCCCATGAAGGGCCCGGATGAGGTCTACCAGAGCTGGGTCGCCGAGTTTAATGGCCTCTATCGCTATGGCCGCTCCTTCCATCTCACCATGCATCCGTATATCATTGGCCGTCCAGGTCGTTTGTTGATGCTTGAGCGCCTCATCACATATATACAAAGCTTCCCCAACGTCCAGTTCATGCGCGCCATAGATGTTGCGGAGCTGTGGTCTTAGGGTGCACAATCCAATAGTGCGCGTCTTACCTCCCTACAACCGCCAACTCCTCGGCTTTCCCGTAACCATTCCATTCCGGAAGCTCCACGCCTAACCCCATGCAAGGACCACCAGGAGATAACGGCACCGCCGGACGCCAGGGTCCCCTTGACGTTGCAGACCTGAACGTGCCGCCTTGGGCTGGACGCGCCGTAAAGTGGGGCCTTGCCGGTGTCGCCCTCATCTTCGCCATCATCGGCCTCACCTGGGGCCGCAGCGTCTACACAGACTGGCTCTGGTTTGACAACCTGGGCTATCTGGACGTCTTCCAGAAAATCCTCATCACCCGAATTTGGCTCTTCTTCGCCGCCGCTGGTGTATTCGCCGCCCTGGCCGCGCCCAACATCTGGCTGGTATTCAGAGTCACCCGCGCCCACGTACCCGCCACCCTGACGCCCGAGGCCTACCGGCTCGTCCGGAAGATCCTCGCCTACGTCGCCGGCCTGGTCGTCCTCATCGCCTCCGTCTCCTTTGGCGCCGCCACCGGCGGACGCTGGGAGACCATCCTCAAGTACGCCCACTCCACCCCCTTCACGAAGGTGGACCCGGACACCGGCGCCCTGGTGCCGCTGGTTGAGCCCATCTTCAACAAAGGCATTGACTTCTACGTCTTCACCCTCCCGCTCCTCGGCTTCCTCCGGGGCTGGTTCCTCGGCGCTGCCATCGTAATCCTCCTCTTCGTCCTGGCCCTCTACCTCCTAATGCTGGGCCTTCGGGAGCGCGGCATCGTCATACCCCAGGGCGTCAAAATCCACGTTGCCGCCATCGGCGCCGCCCTCTTCGTCATCATCGCCGCCGGTCACTGGCTGGGCCGCTATGAGCTCCTCTACTCACCTCACGGCCTCGTCTTCGGCGTCGGTTTCACTGACGACTCCGCCCGCATGACCACCCGCGCCATCCTCACCTTCATCGCCCTCTCCAGCGGCGGCCTAATGCTCTGGGGCGCATTCGTCCACGGCTACCGCCTCATGGTCGGCGCCCTCGGCCTCTGGATCGTCATGGCCATCCTCGTCGGCGGCCTCTATCCCAGCCTCGTCCAACGCTTCCAGGTGGAGCCCAACGAGTTCGAGCGCGAGGAAAAGTTCCTCACAAACAACATCGAATTCACCCGCCAAGCCTACGGCGTCGACAATGTAGTCGAGCGCAACCACAAGGGCGAGGACTCCATCACCCCCGCCGCCATTGAAGCCAACCGGGGCACCATTGACAACATCCGCCTCTGGGACGAGCGGCCCTTGGGCGAAATCTACAACCAGGTGGAGTTCGTACAGTTCTTCTATGACTTCGACCGCATCGGCGTCGACCGCTACAACCTCAACGGCGTCGACGAGCAGGTTATGCTCTCCACCAGGGAGCTCTCCGCTGAAAAGCTCCCCACCGAGGCCCAAAACTGGGTCAACCGTCACCTCGTTTACACCCACGGCTACGGCATCGCCATGAGCGCCGTCAACGCCGTCAACGACAACGGCCAGCCTGAGATGCTCCTTGAGGGTGTTCCCACCACCACCGCCCCGGGCTATGAGGAGCTGGCCCTGGACCAGGCCGGCGTCTACTACGGCCTCAAGAGCCTCCCCTTCGTCATCGTCAACTCCAAACAGCAGGAGCTGGACTACCAGGGAGAAGGCTCCGCTCCCGTTTACACAGAATACGCCGGCACCGGCGGCGTGCCCCTCAGCTCCTTCTTCCGCCGCCTCGCCTACGCCTGGCAGCTAACGGACATCAACATCTTCATCTCAGGCCAGGTGGACACCTCTCAGAGCCGGATTCAGTACCGCCGCACCGTCCCGGAGCGCTTCTCCACCATCACCCCTTTCCTTCAGCCAGACGCCGATCCCTACCAGGTCGTGGCTGACGGCCGCATCTTCTTCATCCAGGACGGCTACACCACCACCAACCAGTACCCCTACGCCACCCCCTGGGACACCCAACAGTTCAACTACATCCGCAACAGCGTCAAGACCGTGGTAGACGCCTACAACGGAAACGTGGACTACTACATCTTTGACCCGGATGACCCCTTGGTTCAGACCTACCAGAAAATCTTCCCCAACCTCTTCAAAGAGAAGGAGGAGATGCCTGACTACCTCCTCTCCCACATCCGCTACCCCCGAGACCTCTTCACCATCCAGACCCGTATGCTCCTTCAGTACCACATGGAAGACCCCGCCACCTTCTTCCAGAAAGGTGACCAGTGGTCCATCCCCATCCAGAGCTCCTTCGGCCGTGAGGCCACCTTGGATCCCTACTACATCCTCGCCCGGCTCCCTGGCGAAGAGGGGGTCGCCAAGGAAGAGTTCCTCCTCATCCAACCCTTCACCCCCGCCGGCCGCGACCCCCTCAAGGCCTGGATGGCCGTCCGCAACGACGGCGACAACTACGGTCAGTTGGTCCTCTACCGCTTCCCCGAGGGCACAAGCATCCTCGGTCCCAACCAGGTGGAGGCCCGCATCGATAACGACGCCGCCATCTCCCAGCAGTTCACCCTCTGGGGCCAGGTCGGTTCTGAGGTCCAGCGCGGCAATATGCTGGTCATACCCGTGGGTGACTCCATCCTATACGCCGAGCCCGTCTTCCTCAGACCCGAAACCCTGGAGTTCCCAGAGCTTCGCCGCATCATCCTTGCCGACGGCCAGCGCGTGGTGATGCAGCCCACCCTGGAGGATGCCGTGCGGGCCCTCAAAGGCGAGATGCGCGCCGTCGCACCCGCCGTGGCCGAAGACGCCGACCTCGTTCGGCCTACACCTGACAGAACGCCCACTCCCGGTGGAACCCAAACTCCAAGGCCTACCCGGTCATTACAAGGCGTTCAACTCTCCCCCGAAGAGGTCCAGGCCCTCCGCGAAGCCCTATCAGGCCTGGGCCAGCGCATAGACGAGATCGAAACCCTCCTGGACAGCCTCACCGCGCAATAACCCCACCAGGGCAGTGCAGGGAACCTGGGTGGTGCTGCCGGGAGCCTGAGGGTGTCCCTCAGAAATACGTCTTATAGACCTTTCGGGGCAGGACCGTGGGAACCACCAACCTCCGCTTCGCAATCCTTCCTGCCCCCTCCAACCCGCTCATCCTGAGGCCCTCGAAGGAAGAGCCCATACCGCTTCTCCGTACATCCATTCCCAGCACACCATCACCACGAACCAACCCAACAGAACATTGCAGGGAACCCAGGTTCCCTCCCGGGAGCCTAAGGCAGTCCCTCAGACAGGACCCCTCACTCCCCTTTAGGTATCCGGCTCCTCTGCCAAATCTCTATCCCAACCCCCACCGCAATAAGTATGATTCCATATCCAGTTACCGCAGTGACGATCCCCATTCCCACCAACACCCCGTTAGCCAGCCCTGAAAGCCGGTGCCGTCGCAAAATTCGGTCGTCAAACATCGAATTCAGATCCCTCCTGCTAGCTCTCCAGCTCCCGGCCCAGAAATAGGCTCAAGGAGACGCCGAGCTCTGTTAGTATCGTCACAATAATCGCCGCCACCAGCACCCCTAACGCCAAGTACGGTATCGAGCGCCGCGGCTTGATATCCAACGCCCACGCCGCCAGGCACCCGGTCCACGCACCGGTGAACGGCAACGGCGTGGCCACAAAAGGCAACAGCGCCAGCCTCCCATACTTCTCAACCCACGGCCCTCCCCCCGCCCTCAGCTTTCCCGTGCGCCAGGCCAGAAGCCCCCTGATAGGCTGCGGAAATCCCAGCATTAAGTGCCCCGCCCGCTGCAACACCCACGGCAAGATCAAAACCGGCAGCAGGTTCCCCAGAAGCGCCCACCCCATCGCCTGATACCACGTCAGGTCGAACTTTATCACCGCCAGCGGTATCGCCGCCCTAAGCTCCCCCACCGGCGCCGCCGCCAGACCAATGGTTGAAAACACGTCCGCGGCGTTCAACGGGCAAACTGGCTCCTGAGATCGAATTGCGCACCGCCCCAGACTCCTCAGTTCCCCGTTCCAGGTCTGCGGCGCCGGACTAGTTTACCACCTGCGCACCTCGCCATCTTCTGGATTTCCTCGAAAATAGGACCATTCATCCCCCTAAGCGCCCGCTAGGGGAAGTCCAGAGAGTGACTACCCCGGGTCGGGGGACGGAGTCCTGAGATCCCGATGATAATCGGAAGCAAGGATTTTGAAGGTGTCCCTCAGAACCTAAAACCTTCCGGGGCGGGATGGTGGGAACCACCAACCTTTGATTTGCAACCCTCTGTGGTAGTAACACCCACCACCAAATATGATTCCCCCATGAGCATTGCACCCATCATTCACTCAACTAGCCGTTTGGGAGGTGTTCAAAGCGGGACAGCTGCCCATGTAGTCGCCACACCCATCACCATGGGACATTACAATAACTTGACCAGTTCCATCCGCTTGGATACCCTTGCCTCGCTTTGTGGCATACTCATGCACCCAATCGTTTCTTGTTCACCAAAGGCGCTCAGTTCGGCCCCACCTGCCGTTGCGCGAAGTCCTTTTGTCCCGATGCTACTTGCCAAACGATTCAAACCCTTCTCCACCCACCGGTTCCCCACCCCCACTCCTGACCAACAACAAGTCACACCCTTGACAGCGTTCAGCCACTTATCAAGACCCGCTCTCTCCGCGCTCCTCCTCGCCGGCGGCACCGCCCTCACCATCGCCGGCTCCCATAGGGACGTCGCCCTCCTCGTCGTCGCCGGCGTCGCCGTCATTGGCCTGGGCCTCAAGCTCCTGACACCCCTCGCACGAAGAACCCTGGACTGGATGGACCGCCGGGGCTTCTAGCTCCAACGCCCCTGACCGAAACCACCGGCATACTTATGTCAAGTTGAACGATTTCTGGCTTCTTATTGCCTGGGCCGCCGCCACCCTCTCCGTGGCCGGTCTCTCCGTCGTCATCGGCCGGCGCTTCGGCATCGAGTACATCATCGCCACCATGGCCGGCATGCTGATTGTCGCCAACATCCTCGCCGCCAAGCTCGTCGTCGTCTGGCACTACAACGTCCCCGCCGGCGTCCTCCCCTTCGCCGCCACCTTCCTCCTGACCGACCTCGTCGCCGAAAAGTGGGGCCGCGCCCAGGCCCAGCGCGCAGTCTGGACCGGCTTCTACGCCAGCCTCGTCGTCCTCGTCCCCATCACCATCGCCGTCCACTGGAGCGCCGCCTTCCCCAGCGACCTCTTTGACTCCTTTGACGCCGTTCTCGGCCTCACCTGGCGCATCGTCCTCGCCTCACTCGTCGCCTACATCGTCAGCCAGAACCATGACATCCTCGCCTTCGGGTTCTGGCGAAACATCACCGGCGGACGCTTCCTCTGGTTCAGAAACAACGCCTCCACCATGGTCTCCCAGTTCATTGACTCCTCCATCTTCATCACCATCGCCTTCGCTGGCAGAGAGGGATTCCCTCCCCTCATGTCCCTCATCGTCGCTCAGTACATCGTCAAAATCATCATCGCCGCCCTGGACACCCCCCTCATGTACCTTATCTCCTACCTGGTGGATCGAATTCCTGGCCGCCGGCCCACCGCGCCTGCGGGCTAGCCTCGCCCCCCTTCGTCCCCTCCGTTCCCAGGTGGCCTTGGGCAGGTCGCCCCGGCCCGCCGAAATAACCCTCTCCCAATCGGGCGTTCTGTTCCTGAACGAGTTCCAGAGTTCACCCACATTTCGCTGGAGGCGTTCCGTCGGCCCTGGTATGACCACGTTGTCACCATCAGCCGCGCCCAGTGGAACGCTACCTTTCCCTGCAACTTGGTGGAGGTTCAATTGGGACCATGGACCGCTGCCCCTGCGATTACTTCGGGAACCTGCTTTAACGCTTGCCGGCCGCTCCAACTGGACCGCAATAACGGATTGTGACTAGTACTCAGTCAACTCGGTTTTGGTAATTGTTTAAGAAAACGTCTAAGGTTGCTACCCTTTTTTAGGAGTGTTGACGTAGGAGGGTGGCAGCCATGGGACGAGAACGGTATGTGGTCCGGTTGGAAAGGGAAGAACGAGACCAGTTGGAACGACTGATTCGCGGGGGAAAGAGCCCAGCGCGAAAGGTTGCCCGGGCCCGTATTCTGCTAAAGGCAGATACGGGCTGGGGGGTGATGCGCATCGTGGAGGCGCTGGACACGTCTGCGGGTACGGTGTGCCGTACCAAGCGGCGGTACCTGGAGGGAGGACTGAAGCGGGCCTTGGAGGAAGATCCTCGGCCAGGACATCCGACCAAACTGGATGAGCGGGGGGAAGCGCACCTGATTGCCCTGGCGTGCAGCGAGGCCCCTCCAGGCCATGACCACTGGACCCTGCGGCTCCTGGCAAACAAGGTGGTGGAGTTGGGGCTGGCGCCCTCCATGTCCCACGAGGGAATTCGCAAGCGGTTGAAAAAAACAGTCTCAAGCCGTGGCAGAAGAAGGAGTGGTGTATTCCCCAGGTGAGCGCCGAGTTTGTGGCGTGTATGGAGGATGTGCTGGACCTTTACGCGGAACCCTATGACCCAGAGCGCCCGGTGGTCTGTTTCGACGAGACCTCCAAGCAGTTGCTGGCGGAAAAGAGGTCTCCGATCCCGCCCAAGCCGGCACGACGGGAGCGATACGATTACGAGTACCAGCGCAATGGCACCCGAAACCTGTTCATGCTGTGCGAGCCCCTGGCGGGCTGGAGGCATGTGGCAGTGACCGAACGTCGTACCATGGTGGACTTCGCTCAGCAGATGCGGTGGCTGGCCGATGAAGAGACTTTGAGTGGCGAGATCGCGGCCCTGGAGGCAGAACGAAACCAAGCCGGAGCAACCATTGACTGGAGATTCTCCACTGTGGACGCCCGAGTCAAGCTTCACCATCTCTATCCTGCCAACAATTAGGTTGACTGAGTACTAGGCAGTTATAACTATTGGCTCTTACGCTCGCCCACAATCGAAATGACCAGGGCCTTTCAGTCTGCAACCAGCTTCCATAAATCGTGGGCCGGCGGAGTCCCTCTCTCCCCCTTCTCCACCATTCAGTAGTAACAAGCCTGTTGGCTCAGCGGACCGCTTGTCTCACAATCTCTCCCTCATCCCGTGTCGTTCATGCGTCCATCCACGTGGACAACCAATTGAACCTGGAAGTCGGCAAGTTTAGGATGTCCCCATGTCCAAGCGTAGTTACGTCGTACTATGCTGCCTGATCGGCGCGGCTGTAGTGTTGTTTGCCTGTACCCAGCCTGTCGCGACTCCTACGCCTACGCCGGTACCAACGCCTACGCCGACACCAATGCCTGCGCCGGTGCCAACGCCAACACCGCCATCAGCTCCTACTGCAACGCCAACGCCTGCGCCGGTAACAACGCCTACGCCGCCTTCAGCTCCTACCGCATCGCCAACGCCTGCGCCCGTAACAACGCCTACGCTGGCATCAGCTCCTGCTCCGACGCCAACGCCTACACCTACTCTCGAAGAGGCGTCCTCACCTATCCCTGATTGCCCAGCTGACCCAACCGTGCCGCTGTTTGAAGTCTCACCCATCCAATTGTCGGATCTCCTGGCAATAGTTCCGTTGGGAAATCTGAACCCGCCAGGACATACTTTACCAACGGACCACGTCTACTTTTATGTTCCCATGACTGGAGATGAGCCATCAACACCGGCCTCCGTTACGATTTGCGCTCCAGGGCGTATCTGGATGACCAGAATAACTGAAAAATATTATTCGTCTGGGAGCCCTCCGGACTTCACCCTTACATTTCAACCCTGCAATCAGTTTTCAGCTTATTTTCATCACGTCGAGCAGCTTTCTGAGAATCTTCTCGTCCACGCCGGGTCATTTGAAGATGGCGCTTGCACTACCTTCCGCTGCGCAAAGGATGTGATGATTGAAATGAAAGCAGGCGAGATCATAGGGGTTAGCGAGGGAGGAATGGATTTCGGAGCCATGGATAGCCGGGTCCCTCCACTGGCCTACGCCAATCCCGAACGCTACTGGTCGGCCTCGTCGGGATTAGACCCACATCACCTGGTTTGTGCCATTGATTACTTCAGTCCGGACGTCCGTGACCAGTTGCGGGGATGGATCGGAGACCACACAGGGCAAACACCTAGGACAGCCGAGCCAATCTGCGGCGAGGTAGAACAGGACGAACCAGGCACTGCTCAAGGCAACTGGTTCCTGCTTGGCACGGTGGGCACGCCACCTTTCCCAAATACTACCCATCTCGCCCTGGTCCACGACAATGTCGACCCATTGTTAGGCACTTTCTCAGTTGGAGCGCCAGTGCCAGGACTTGGGCCTTTCGCAGAACATTTCGCCCCCCAGACATCTGGTGGTAGGGTAAATTTGGACTTTAGCCAGGTGATCGCTGATGGCAATATCTATTGCTACGACTCTTGGCACAACCGTTTGGGCGATCCAATATCCCATCCACATCCACGGATCATTCTCATTCAACTTACCGGTGAGACCACCTTGCGCATAGAGAAGCAAGACGCTACGGAATCGGAATGCGGCACAGGCCCCTGGGCATTTCAATCAAACTTTGTAGACTTTGAACGCTGAGGCCTTGGCGAGTTGCACTCAACGCCACTGCCAAGGGTTCGCAACTCATTTCTGTAGCTCTCCGCCACCCTTTTCGTGGCCGGCCTCTCCGTCCTAATCGCGCGGCGCTTCGGCATCGAGTACATCATCGCCACCATGGCCTGCATGCTCGTGATCGCCAACATCCTCGCCACCCACCCACCAAGCCTGCGGGCTAGCCTCGCCCCTCTTCGTCCCCTTCCGCACCGTCGTCGAAGTGGTGCCCCGTAATCTGATGCCCCGGCCCCGTGCCGTCCCCAGTTGGTTCTACGTGTACCACGCACCGCTGTAGCTTCCCCACGTGGTGCAGCAGCTCGTGCTCCACCCGCTCAGCCACCGCGTGACCCTCCTCAACCGTCAGCCCTCCGTCCACCCCCACGCTCAGCTCCGCCAGCAACGAATGCCCAATCCACCGCGCCCGAACGTCAGTCACCATCTCCACCTGCGGCACCCCCTTCGCCAGCCCCTCCACCTGCGAAAGAATTCCCGGGTCCATCCGGTCCATCACCCTGGACAACACCGTCGGCGCCGCCTCCCTTACCAGCAGGTACGCGATCAGCGCCGTAATCACCAGCCCTACAATCGCGTCTCCCTCCGGGAACCCCAACGCCGCCACCGCCAGCCCCACCACCACCGCCAGCGACCCCAACCCGTCCACCCTGGCGTGCTGCCCGTCAGCCAACAGCGCCGCGCTCTCTATCCTTCTCCCCACCCGAATCCGGTACTGCGCCACCGCCTCGTTAGCCACAAACCCCACACTTCCCGCCACCATCGCCAGCGGTATGAAAGATGGCTTGTTTCCAGACAGCAGCTTTCCTACCGACCCGTACCCTACCAGCACCGCGCTGGCAAAAATCAGCAGCAGGATAATAATCCCCGCCACATCCTCCGAGCGATGGTACCCGTACGGGTAATTCCGCGTCGCCCTGCGGCGGCTCAGCACAAACGCCACCCATAGCGGCAGCGTCGTCGCCGTGTTGCTAACGCTGTGCACGGTGTCCGCCAGCAGCCCCGCGCTGCCGCTCAAGAACGCGATGGCCGCCTCCACCACCGAGGTTCCCAACAGCACGAAAAACGTGATCTTTACAACCCGCAGCCCCACCTCAGTGTCCAACGCCTGGCTGCCGTGGCCGTGATGCGAATGCCCCATCGCCGCTCCAACCCGAAGAAATCAACTTGCCCGCAACAATGATACACCGCCCCTCCCCACGCGCCACCCTCATAGACACTACCTGGGCTGGAGAGTGCAGGTAACCCAGGTGGTGGCTGCCGAGACTCTGAGGGTGTCCCTCAGAAATTCGTCTTATAGACCTTCCGGGGCGGGTCGGTGGGCACCACCAACCTGTGATTCGCCGTCCGCCGCAGTCGCTATAGACATCGCCATGGCAGATCGCCCCGGAAAAAACATCATCAGCTTGAGAAGCCCCTGGGGGTGCCCGTACCCCCTCACTCAACTCCCACCGCCCCGTCACACCCTTTCCGTCCTCCGCTGGACGGGAAAGGGACCCGCCTCACTGCTGGAGACGCTAGCCCGGCGCGTCGGGTAGGGGTGCGGGGGCAAGAATTGCGGCCGGGATGCCCCGAGTGTAGATGGAGCGGAGGTGGTGGACCAGGAAGCTGGCAACCATTACCCAAACAAATATGAGGCCGGTGGCGCTTAGCAGAAGGGTGGGTTTCATCCAGGGGAGGTCCATGAGAACGCCGTTAACGGCGTTGAATCCGCCCATGGCGCCCTGGACGTGCCAGGTGTTTCCGCTCAAGACCCGGCCCCTCACGGCGTCCGGGGTTATGGCCTGGACCATGCCGTGACTCAGCGTCATGAAGCCTGCGGTGGCGGCGCCCATGGCGCCGGCGGCCAGCATGGCGGTAGGTATGTTGGTGGTGAACGCCAGGAGGACCGGCGAAAGCCCGCTGGTGAGGCCGAACCAGAGGAAGAGACGGCCCCGCGTCTTGAGCCCTTCCACCCGCGCCAGCGCCAGATTGCCCAGAATGGCCCCGCTCCCCACGGCGATCATTAAATAGGTGGGCCCCTCAAAGATCTCCCTGTCGCTTTCCAACCCCAGCGCGATGCGGGAGAAGAAGGGGAAGATCGACTCGAACGCCATCGTCAGGGCGCAGTGGAGGACGGCTATCAGCATTATGAAAAGGAGCAGGGGATGCGTATAGATGTACCGCACGCCGGCCACCAGGTTGAAGACCACACCCTTACTGGCCTCCACCATGCCGCGGGACACCGTCTTAATCTGCGCCACCTGCATCCAGCCCAGGGCGTAGAACCCGGCGGAGAGGAAGAAGGCGGGCTCCGGGTCAAAGAATCGGATGATGGGAAGCATCAGTAGTGGCCCCATCATTCGGGAGCCCTGCTGCATAAGCTGGGTGAGGGCCACCGCGTTCTGCAGCCGCTCCCGCGGCACCAGGTTGGGAAGGAGCGCCTGGTTAGTGGGCATCTCAATGGCCCGGATGGAGCCGTTGACGATGGCCAGGATGAGGATGTGGTACTCGGTGGCGGCGCCGCTTATCACGATGAACGCCAGGAGCAGGTTGTGGCCTAGGTTGAGGGCGTAAGTGAAGGCCAGGAGACGGCGCCGGTCGAAACGGTCGGCCATGAGGCCCGAGAGAGGGGTGACCAACAAGGCTGGGAGCAGGGCCGCCATGGTGACCAGGCCCACCCAGGCGTTGGAATCTGTTAGCTTGTAGACCAGCGCGCCCCGGAGGACGATCAGCGCCCAACCCGCCGACTGGGACAGCGCTGTGGCCAGCCAGAGCCGCCGGTAGTCAGGGTACTGGAGGGAAGCGAAGGTGCCCGGTCTAGCGGGAGGGTTTTGCGGCTCTGCGGTCTCAGACATACGGGTGGTTTATCCGGTGGGCGGCATCATCTCTAAAGATACAAGGACAGACCCTGCATTATCAACAAAGGCGCTAGATTTCCCATGACAGTGCTGAAATTGCTTGGGATTGGCAACGGCGGGTGAGGAGACGCGGAGCCATACAGCTCTGGGTCTAAACGTCTAAGTTAGCTATTTGGTCAGGTGTTCTTGTGTTAGTTGCTCAAGCGGCTGAGTCGAACAGCCTTAACCCCAGTTTTGGCGCTCACAGAGGCCATGCTCTGGGCTATGTCCCGTCGCCGGGACATTCGCGCGTGCTCCCCTGTCTCCTCAATGAAAGGCTACAAGGGTTCGTCTTGAAAGTCCACAGTTAAGGTGAAGGAAGCCGACCGGATAAGGCGGTTAAGCTGCCTAAAGCCCACCCGTGCCTCTTTCAGTTGTGTGTCGCCCTGGAGGTAGGGCACCGCAATGGGGTCCTCAATGTCCCGGCCCTCTTTTTAGATAACTCTTTGCTGGGTTGACTCCACTACCTGCTTATTAAGCTCCCCCATACGTTCGACCTGCGACTTGCGAAGCTCAAGGGCGTCGTTGAGGTTCATAGCCTCATTTTGAAAGGTGAGGGTGTGTTCAAAATTGGCCCGCTGGATGGCCCCGTTCAGCTTGCGACGTTTGAATTCCAGGGTCCTCAGTTGCTCTCTGGCCTCTGCGGCATTGAAGTCTGAGCTAGGGCGATAGATCACCTCTTCGTCTCTGAGGTAATAGGGCTTATCCTGTTCCTCCCTGGTCTCGGGTAGGCAGGCCTTGAGGGTTTTGATTCTGGCGTCGTATTCGCTGCGCATTTCCAGGGCTTCGTAGAGATAGAGCTTGTTACTTTCGTCGGGCATTTTGGTCCCTTTTGCGAGCTTGTGAACCACCGGATGTTGGCTTCTTGGCAGGTGGTATGATGGCCGTCGGTAGCTACGGTGTCAACGAGGTTGGTAAGTGTGAGACGGGCGTCGATGTTGGGCTTGCTTTCCCAGCCTAGCAGAATTTTCGTTCCACTATAGAATGACATGAACGGGGGCCTATACGAGTAAATGGGCAGGTTGGAGAGAAGCGGTATGAAGCAGGCCGCGGGATCGCTTTTGGCCGTGGGCGCGTTCGCCCTGCCGGTTGCGGGCTGCACCGGCGCCAAGAAGACCCCCACCGTCGTCCCGGGGGCCACTGAAGCGCCCACGCGAGAGGCTAGGACCGGCGTGACTCCCAGTCCTGCGCCGAGGGAGGGCAACGGTCCAGGGCCGGTGGTCGATACCACGCCGGCGCCCAGACCCGGAGTCCAGGTGTCAGTCTTCCGGCTTACGCTCTCGGGAACCGTGCTCACAGCCGGAGGTGCGCCGCTAGACGCCGTGCAGGTCACTGGGTGGCCTTCCAGGAATGGGGTTGGAGCGTCCCCCAGCAGCGCTTCCCGGTGGCCAATCTCTACATTTCGACGTACAGCAACGGCGGCCTCGGTTTCCAGCTAACCATTGCCCGCCCGGTCGAGGCCGCTCCAACTTCGATTACAATATTGTACCGGCAGGAGTAGGGAAAGCGTCGTTAAACTAGCGCACTTCCTGAACTGGTATGGTGCGTCCTCCAGGAGGAGAAAAGGAATGAAATATGACGTAATAGTGGTCGGTGCCGGCTCCGCCGGCGGCGTCCTGGCCGCACGGCTCTCCGAGGACCCGGGTCGTTCGGTGCTGCTGCTGGAGGCCGGTGACGACCATCCAGACCTGGAGCATCTCCCCGATGGTCTGAAGGACGGCGCCAGCCGGATCGCAGGCTACGACGGTCAGACGCCCAGCGGTGCCCACGTCGGCGACGGCCCAACACGGGCCCTCATCGAGCCCCGTCACAACTGGTCGTTCGTGGGTAGAGGGTCCATCCAGCAGACCGAGCCCATCCAGGTGCCGCGGGGCAAGGTCGTGGGGGGCTCCGGCGCCATCAACGGGCAGACCTTCCTTCGTGGCGTTCCGGAAGACTTCGACGAGTGGGCTTCCTGGGCCAACGACGAGTGGAGCTTTATGAAGGTCTTGCCCTACTTCCGGAAGCTGGAAACCGACCTGGACGTTCGGGACGACTTTCACGGCACCGATGGTCCAGTGCCAATTCGCCGTTACCCCCGAAAGGACTGGGAGCCCCTCCACGAGGCCTTCCATCAGGCCTGTCTGGAAGCAGGTTTCCCCGAAGACCGGGACAAGAACAGCCCCAAGTCGGAAGGGGTGGGGGCGGCTCCCAAGAACAACCTGCACGGAATTCGAATGAGCGCGGCGCTGACGCATATCAACCCAGCCCGCCACAGGCTCAACCTGACCATCAAGGGCAACGCTTTCGTCACGCGCATCCTGTTCGATGGTAAAAGGGCTACGGGACTGGAGGTGGAAAGCGGAGGAGAGAGGTTCATAGTTGAGGCGGAGGAGATCGTAGTGAGCGCCGGGGCGGTTAAATCGCCTCATCTGCTGATGCTGTCCGGCGTGGGGCCCGCCGCCCATTTGCGAAGCATGGGACTCCAGGTGCTGCATGACCTGCCCGGCGTGGGTCAGAATCTAAGAGACCACCCCTATGTGTTGGTGCGCATCCACGCGAAAGATGGCGCCGTTCTTAACCCGAACGCGCCGGGGAACCCGGTCAGCCTTCACTACACCGCTGACGGGTCCAGCACCCGCACAGACATGCAAGTCCAACCACTGATCCCCCAACCAACCGGCGGCGGCCCTTCCGAAACAGGCCTGATTGCTGGATTCAGCGCCGGCCTCTACAAAGCCGTTAGCTCCGGCGAGCTTCGGCTCACCTCCGCTGACCCCCACGCGCAACCTTACCTGGACTATCGGTACCTGGAGGACCCGTGGGACCGGCAGCGGTTGCGCGAGGCCGTTCGATTGTGCGTCCGGCTGTCGGAGCACAGCGCATACAGCGGTGTCATTGGCAAGCGTATCGCCCCCTCGGACGAAGACCTGGCCTCCGACGAAGCGCTAGACGCCTGGCTGCTGAAAAACGTGGCCACCACCATACACATGTCCGGCACCTGCAAGATGGGTCCCGCATCGGACCCCATGGCCGTGGTAGACCAGTACTGCCGGGTCCATGGGCTGGAGTCGCTCCGCGTAGTGGACACGTCGGTGGCCCCCGATGTGGCCCGAAGGCCTATGAACGCCACGGCGCTAATGATAGGCGAGCGCGTTGCTGACTTTATGAAGGGTCCCGGCGGGAGCTAAGGATGGTAAAGCTGACCTATGTGATTCGCGGTAGAACAAACCGGTGGTGCTGGGAGGGCTGGAACCCCCGTCCCTCCCGATGCTATCGGGACGCTCTCCGCGGTGGGCCGATGGGGAAGACGGTACCGGAGCCATCCATCTTCCGGATGCCGGAGAGCATCTGGAACGCTACATTGATGGGCCCGGATGAGCTGTCTTAACGAAGCCTTAACAGCCGGTTAACAACCGGTAAACATTACCTCAACACCGACTAGCTACCACCTTAGCACCGTAACACCTTCCACCCGCCTCCGAGTTGTCAACATAGTCTTAAATTTGCCTTAACAAATACTTAAAGCAAATCAGTGTTTTGACTGTTACACTCTTCCTTGGATTGGAGAATGCTACAGACACCCCTCCCCCTATTTACGGTGGAGCCGGAGCGTTCTAACCCCCGTACCGTCCCCATGCTATCGGGACGCTCTGTGGGGGAGGCGACGGGGTGAGGTGGTGGAGCTGCGGGGACTCGAACCCCGTACCTCTTCAATGCCATTGAAGCGCTCTCCCAGCTGAGCTACAGCCCCACGGCAACAAATATAGCAAGCACGGCCGCGTAGTAGCAAGGGAGATACCTCTGCCAGGAGGGTTATCGGCGGTCCAGAGAGGACGTTGCGGTGGCGCCGAGGCGATGGCCCAGGCGCTCCAGCCTTCCTTTGACGGTAGCGTCCAGGAGGGTGGTGGAGCTCTGGAGCGATATTCCCCCGACGACCGCAGGTCGACCGTGAAGAAGAGCTTGGGCGCCCAGTCGGTGCCCGGCGAAAACGATGGCCTGAAGCAGACCCAGCAGTATCTCAAGGCCAAAGAAGGGGACCACCGGCAGAATTGGGGTAGGGCATCGGCCCTGAGATGGACGGTGGGGAGGGGGACCAGGTTATGCAGCCCAAAGAGGCTTTTGGCCAGGGGTTTCAGGGCGAACGCGCCCACCAGGGCCGCCAGGATAACGACGCCGGAGATTCGAAGAACGGCGTCCGCCAGCACCCGCAAGGGAAGGCCCGGGGCGCGCTTTTTGGCCGTTGGACGATTTGTTAGCAGCGCAACCATCAGAGACACCGTGTCAGCGCAGGCCGCGGCGGAGCCGGGGCGCTTCCCAAGGACGGGACCGTCACCTAGAGTCCGTGGCCCACATATCTACAGCCCCACCGGCAGGGGAGCGCGAGTCCCGGGCCTGCGGCATCTCCTTAAACCCGCTTCCGATTAGCGGCGTGACTTCAGGTGAGCCACCGGATTGGAGGGAACGGAGGAGAGTCCCTGTGTGATCTTCAGGTTAACCTGGAAAAGGTGGTGCGGCTAGCGTCAAAGGTGACCGTGATGCAGGGCCGAAGGTCACAGGTGAGGCCCAGGGAATTCGGAGTGGTTATCGTATTGTGCTGTCGCAGGGCCGCACACAATGCAAGAAATCGACCCTAACAAACGATGGATTCCGGAGGGCTTAGGCGCAACCCTATAGGAATGGCAGACAGGAAGCTGGTCACGGAGAACGAGGGAGTCGTATTTCGGCAAATTACTGAGATTACGCGGAAGCGCAAGGCATGGAAGACTGAGAAGTCTTAACCAGCTCCAAGAAACCGCAACATAAAGGGCCTGCCGGTCCATGCGGACGGAGATGGTCCGTTCTGCAAGTTCAGCATTAGAGTGAGTCAACCATAGCTCGGGAACCTAGCTTTTATGGTTTCTACGCCCTGGTGGACGATGAAGGAAAGCGCCATTACATCGGAAAGAGCGAGAGGGCGGGCGGGCACCCCGATGAAGCGGTTTAACGCGGGCAATGGCCATATCTGGCCCAGAAATTGTTATAAATGGGGACAGACCACGAATTGCCACGTCAACAGTTAGTCCAGTAGCGAAAAATAGGCCGTTTGACCTGGTTCCTATACGTCGCTAGCATCATCATCGGGCAAGGCAGGGTTTGTGGGCACCCCAATTTTGATATAGGGAATCTCAGGCAAGGGCTCTCACGGAGAGGATCACACACCTCGGAGGCGCTTCTCATGGCAGAAGATTACACGAGGGAAGAGGGCGAGCTGAGCGAAGAGGAGACCGCTAAGCTCTATGCCTTTGTGGTCGAGCAGATACAAAATGGCCTGGACGACGCGGCGATAGAGCGAAACCTTGCAGAGATGGGGATGTCGCGGGGCGACGCCGCTGAAGTGATAGCGGCCCTACATGCCGATCTGGTGGAAGCTGCGGAGGCGGAGCGACCCACGGGCGCGTCCCTGTTGGTGGCGCTGGCCGGAGGAGCAGGGGCGGCAGTCCTGGGAGGTGTAATCTGGGGGTTCATCATCATAGCTACTGGCTATGGGATAGGGTTTCTGGCTTGGGGAATGGGGGGTCTGGCGGGGTTTGCAGTGCTCTGGATTACGGGAGGCAAGAGGGGTGTCCCCTACCAAGGGATAGCCGCGCTCTCGGCGGTTTTGGGAATCGTGGTTGGGAAATATTTCGCCTATGTCCACTCCCTGAAAGAGGCGGTACGAGAGCAGTTGGGGGAGGCTGCCGCCTCCGACGTCTCCTGGTTCTCGAAGGACGTTATAGACTTTTTCATAGACGACTTCACCATCGTGTTCAGCGGCTGGGACACACTCTGGGTCGGCCTGGCGGTATACACAGCCTGGCGAATACCCAAGGGGTTGGGCCTCCTGCTGCCAGGGCGGCAGTCCGCTATGCAGGATAGATGACGTCGAAGCCGGTGTAGGGTCGCAGGGCCGCCGGGATTAGGACGGAGCCGTCCGGCTGCTGCCCGTTCTCCAGAAGCGCGATTATCACCCGAGGCAGAGCGAGGCCGGAGCCGTTGAGGGTGTGGACGTGCTCCGGTGAGGCGCCTTCCTTGGGCCGGTAGCGGATGGCGGACCGGCGGGCCTGGAAGTCCATGCAGTTGGAGCAGGAGCTGACCTCCAGCCACTCGTTGGAGCCTGGGGCCCACATCTCCAGGTCGTAGGACTTGGCGGAGGCAAAGCCCAGTTCCCCGGCGCAGAGCTGGAGGACACGGTACGGTAGCTCCAGCAGCTTGCACACTGCTTCGGCTTCAGAGACCAGGGCTTGTAGCTCGACCTCGGAGCGGTCCGGCTCCACGAATTTATATAGCTCCACCTTCTGGAACTGGTGGACGCGCTTGATGCCGCGGGTATCCCGGCCGGCGGCGGCCTTCTCGCGGCGGAAGCAGGCGGTGGAGGCCACGTACTTGATGGGCAGCGCGCCGAGAGGAAGGATTTCGTCTCGGTGGAGGTTGGTGAGGGGGACTTCGGCGGTGGGGACCAGCCAGAGGTCGTCTTCGTCGTCGTGGTAGAGGTTGTCGCCGAACTTGGGAAGGTTGCCAGAACCCTCCATGACGTCGCGGCGGACCAAGATGGGGAGTGTGGTCTCGGAGTAGCCGTGCTTATCGGTATGGAGGTCCAGCATCAGGGCGGTGAGGGCGCGCTCCAGCCGGGCGCCCCGGCCCATGAGGACGAAGAATCTGGAGCCGGAGAGCTTGACGCCACGTTGAAAGTCTATGATGCCCAGCTTCTCGCCCAGGTCCCAGTGGGGGAGGGGTGGGAAATCGAAGGTGCGGGGCTGGCCCCAAGAGCGGACCACTACGTTATGCTCTTCGTCGAGGCCGTCCGGGACGTCGTCCCCGGGGAGGTTGGGAAGCTGGAGGAGGATTTGGTGGAGCTGCTCCTCGATGGACTTTTGTTGCGCTTCCAGGTCAGATATCTTGTTGCCCACCTGACGCATCTGGGCGACCAACTCCGAACGGTCGCCGGACATGCGGCCAATTTCACGGCTGACCTCGTTGCGCTGGGCGCGGAGGGCGTCGCCTTCGACGATGATGCGCCGGCGTTCCTCGTCCAGGGAGAGGATTTGGTCCATGTCCGGGTCCTCACCCCGGCGCTGAAGGGCTCGACGCACACCGTCCGGGTCGCGCCGGATTAGTTCGATGGAGAGCACGGCTAGTCCTTGGAGCGGAGCTGGGGGAAGAGCATCACGTCACGGATGGTGGGCTGGCCGGTGAGGAGCATGACCAGCCGGTCAATGCCGATGCCAAGGCCGCCTGTAGGAGGCATGCCGTACTCCAGCGCCTGGAGGAAGTCTTCGTCTGTGCGGTCGGCCTCTTCGTCATCGAACTCCATGCGCACCTGCTCCTGGAGGGCGAAGCGGCGGCGCTGCTCGTCGGGGTCATTCAGCTCGGTGAAGGAGTTGGCGATCTCCAACGCCCCGGCGAAGGCCTCAAAGCGCTCCACCAGGGCGGGCTGGCCGGGCTTCTGCTTGGCCAGGGGGGACATGACCATAGGGTAGTCAACGATAAAGGTTGGCTGGACGAGGTGGGGCTCCACAGCCAGGGATAGGAGCTTGTCCAGGGCGCGGTGGGCCGGGGCCTCCGGTATGTCGAAGCCCTTCTCACGGGCCTCAACGGCCAGAGCCGCGAAGTCGGCGTCACCGGTGATATAAGGGGTGACGTCAATGCCGGAGCGCTGGTGCACCGCGTCAGTGAAGGGGAGCCGTGGCCAGGGAGGCGCGAAGTCTATCTCGTTGTCGTGGAAGCGGACGGTGGTACTGCCCAGGACTTCCCGGGCCGCAGTGGACACCAACTCCTCAACCAGCTCCATGATGTCGTTGTAGTCGGCGTAGGCCTGATAGCTCTCCAGCAGGGTGAACTCCGGGTTGTGGTCCTGGTCCAGACCCTCGTTTCGGAAAACACGGCCGATCTCGTAGACCCTATCGAAGCCGCCGACGATGAGCCGTTTGAGGTAAAGCTCGGTGGCGATGCGCATGAAAAGCTGGCGGTCCAGGGAGTGGTGATGGGTGGCGAAGGGACGCGCCAGGGCGCCGGCGGGAACGGGAACAAGGACGGGGGTATCCACCTCCAGGAAGCCGCGGCCGTTCATGAAGGCTCGGATGGCGTCTATGATACGGCTGCGCTTCACGAAGACGGGCATAACCTCTTCGTAGTTGGAGATGAGGTCCAGGTGCCGCTGGCGGTAGCGGACCTCGACGTCGCGGAGGCCGTGCCACTTCTCGGGCAGGGGGCGCAGGGCCTTTGCCAGGAAGGTGAACTGGTGGGCTTCCACGGTGACTTCCTGGGTGCGGGTGCGCATGACGGGGCCGGCCACGCCTATGAAGTCACCGATATCCAGCTCCTTGAGGAGGGCGTACTGGTCCTCCAGGAGGTCGCGGCGGAGCTGGACCTGGAGGCTGCCGGAGCCGTCTCGCAGGTCAATGAAGGTGTTTCGGCCCATGCCGCGGACGGCCAGGACGCGACCGGCTAAGGAGACTGATTCGCTACGGGCGCCGGCGCCGCCGGAAGCTTCGGACTGGAGGAACAGTGAGCGGGCCTCGTCCAGCGTATGAGAGCAACGGTATCGAGGCGGGAAGGGGTCAATGCCCATATCCCGAAGCCGGGCTAACTTTTGCCGCCGGCTGGCAAGGAGACCGCTGGTGGAGGCCGGCGGACCGGGTCCCGTGGCAGAGCCTATTAGTTGATCTCCAGGACTTCTAGATTTATGGTGCCGGCGGGGACCTTGACCACAGCTACCTCGCCAACGTGCTTACCCAGCAGGGCCTGACCTATTGGCGATACGTTAGAGATTTTGCCCTTGGCTGGGTTCGCCTCCGGGCTGCCGAGTATCTGGTAAACATCACGCTTTTTTCGGCTCTGGTTGAGGACTTTGACCTTGGAGCCAATCTGGACGGTGCCGGAAGGTTTATTATTAGGATCAATGATCTTTGAGTTGTTGATGATCTTGTCTAGGTCCAGGATGTGTCCTTCAATGAAGGCCTGCTCCTTTTTGGCCTCTTCGTACTCGGCGTTATCCACGGTACCGCCAATGGAGTTAGCGCGTTGGATGCGAGCGGCCACGTCCTGGCGCCGGGCGGTGCGGAAGGTCTCCAGTTCTTCGCGCAGCTTGGTTAGACCTCCGGGCGTAAGATAAGTAGGTTCGGCCAAGGTAGACCTCCATGCTCCATAAAGACAAAAGGACTAGGCCCCGCGTCCAGGCGGGAAGCAACCCAGTCAGGCGTATTTTAGTTTAAGGGCAAGGAACTGTAAAGCAGGGGGTTGGACGGGGGATTCCCCAGGCCGCCAGCCCCGCCAAATATTTGTAGTAGGCCTCCAATTCTTCGAATTTTCCTGGGAGCCGGACTCACGAATTCGCTGCCGTGCCACGGGAAGAGGATATGGGCGCGGTGGGTTGATATGATCAGACGATCCGGCGGGGATGAGCGGACAGACGTGCAACAAACTCGTTTAAATCAATGAACATAACTATTTACTGGACGGAAATGGGGGCAATACAATTGCGGAACCAGTCCAAATGCGTGTAACCGGCGGGACGGCGCGTGGGAGGAGGCTGGCAGCCCCGGCCATAGCCGGGGCGAGGCCAACCTCAGACCTGGTGCGTAGCGCCGTTTTCAACATTTTGGGGCCTCATATTCTCCCAGACGCGAGGGTGCTAGACCTCTTCGCGGGGACGGGCTCGCTGGGGATAGAGGCGTTGAGCCGCGGCGCGGCGTGGGCGGACTTTGTGGAGATGAGCTCAAAGCAGTGCAGCGTGATCAGGACCAACCTGGAGACAACGGGTTTTGGAGACCGGGCGCAAGTCTTGTGCCGGAGGGTGGAGCGGGCGGTGGGTGTGCTGGCAGGTCCGTACCGGGTGGTGCTGATGGACCCGCCGTACCGGTTGGAGGAGTTGGGACCGGTGTTGGAGGCAATAGATGAACAGGAGCTTGTGGAGGACGGTGGAAAAGTGGTGGTAGGCCACTCAAAGAGGGTTACGCTGGAGCTCAGCTACGGCGGGCTGCTCCGGGGCGAGAGCCGGCGGTACGGCGACAGCGCGCTGGACGTTTTCACGGCAGGTCCGGTGCTATGACGACGGCGGTGTACCCGGGGACGTTTGACCCTGTGACGCTGGGTCACATGGATGTTGTGACCAGGGCGGCGGATATCTTTAGCAAGCTGTACGTATGCATATATTCGAACCCGGCGAAGGGCCAGCTTTTCACGATAGACGAACGGGTGAAGCTGTTCAAGGAGTCCATAACAGAGCTGACGAACGTGGAGGTGGACACATTTGATTGCCTGGTGGTTGATTATGCCCGGCGCAAGGGGGCCAAGGTGATTGTGAGGGGGCTTCGAGGCGGCTCGGACTTCGAATACGAATACGGGATGGCCTTTATGAATAAGAAGCTGGCCCCGGACGTCGAGCTCGTTTGCCTAATGACCAGCCTGGAGTACCAGTTTGTAAGCTCCAGCCTCCTGAAGGAGGTGGCGGGTCTGGGCGGTGATGTAGGATCCCTGGTGTCGCCGCGCGTGGCCAGTGCGATACAGGAGAAGATGGGGTTGCCCAAGTAGATTGGCCACTATATTGGAAAGGAGGAAGCCATGGAAATAGTCAACATTATTGATCGGTTGGAAGCACTAATCAGCACTAGTCTCAGGGTACCCGCTACCCAGCGCACGCTATTGGACGCGAAGAAAGTCCAGGAGTTGATGGACCAGCTAAGGCTATCCATACCGCAGGACGTGAAGGCGGCGCAGGAAGTGATAGCCAAGAAAGACGACATTCTGAACCAGGCGGACGGGGACCGTCGCCGCATCAAGGCGCAGGCGGAGGAGGAGTTCCGGGCGCGGCTCACGGACACGGAGGTGATGCGGGAGGCGCTGAAAAAGTCGCAGGAGCTGCTCGATGAGGCGGAGCGCAAGGCGAACAAGATGACGGGCCAGGCGGACGTGGAGGCCCGCACCAAGATAGCTGAGGCGGACGCCTACGCGGCGAAGACGTTGCGTAACCTGGAGCGGCAGCTAACGTCTAATCTGACGAGTGTTCGGAACGGGCTGGCGGTGCTGAGCGGGATAGAGACGTACGAGGTGATAGCCAGCGGGAAGAAGTAGACGTAACGAGCTAACCATCCCCGGTGATTCCCCGCCCTTCCTTTTCAGTAAGGGCGGGGAATTTCTTTTCCTGGTTGGTAGAGGGTCCTTTCGATGGGCGTTGCTGCCTAAAATGATTGCAAATCAAAGGTTGGTGGTTCCCACCATCCCGCCCAGTAAGGTTCTTATAGCGAGAGTCTGAGGGACACCCTCAGACTCTCGACAGGGAACCTGGGTTCCCCGGACTCTCCTGTGTGGTTGGTGCTGATTGGCGCAGAGGAAGCCCTTTCAAAGGCGGCGCCAGGCCGGCAAAAGTCCGTGCGGGGGCTCGTGTATAATGCGGCGAATCGGTTGGCAGACAAGGTGGTGAGGCATGGCTGGCGCAGGACAGCAGACGCTAATGTTACCGGGGACGCGGGAGGGACCGCTTCTGATGATCATGGACGGCCACGCGATGGTCCACCGCGCGTACCACGCCATAGCCGCGCGGCAGAACCTGACGACCAGCTCCGGGGAAGACACCACCGCGGTACTGGGTTTTTCCAACACGTTTCTCAGGGCCATAGAGCAGTTACGTCCGACGCATTGCATCATGGCGTTCGACGCGCCGGGGCCGACGTTTCGGCATGAACGGTACGCCGAGTACAAGGCGCACCGGCCCGCGACGCCGCCGGAGCTGAGGCACCAGTTCCAGCGCATCCGGCAGCTTATGGCGGCGTTCAACGTGCCGCTGCTTGAGGCGCCGGGGTTCGAAGCTGACGATGTGCTGGGCACGCTGGCGAGGCAAGCGGAGGAGCAGGAGGTGCAGGCCGTAATCCTGACGGGGGATACGGACACGCTGCAACTGGTCTCGCCGTACGTGAGGGTGCTGCTGTTCTACAGCATTCAGGAGCAGCGGGTGTACGACGAGAGAGCGGTGCTGGAGCGGTTTGGGGGGCTGACGCCTTCGCAGCAGCCGGACTTCAAGGCGATAAAGGGGGACTCGTCCGACAACGTGCCGGGGGTGCCGGGGGTGGGGGAGAAGACGGCGATAAAGCTGTTGGGAGACTACGGTAGTCTGGAGGGTATTTACGAGCACCTGGAGGAGGTGACGCCGCCCCGGGCGAAGAAATCGTTCACCGAAAACAAGGATCTGGTGTTCGAGAGCAGGTTCCTGACGACGATCAACCGGGAAGCGCCGGTGGAGCTGGACATGGAGAAGAGCCGGTTCTGGAACTATGACCGCCGCGACGTGGTGGACCTGATGCGGGAGCTGGAGTTCCTGAACGTGATTCCCAGGGTGCCGCAGGGCCAGGTGGTGGCGCAGCCGGGGGACGAAGCGGGGCCTAACGGGGCTTCCAGGACAGAGGCGACGGCGCAGGACTACCGCCGGGTGGATACGGAGGATGGGCTGACGGAACTGGTGGAGGCGCTTTGGGAGAGTGGCGGGTTCGCGTTTGATACGGAGACAACGTCCCTGAACGCCATGAAGGCGCGGCTGGTGGGATTGAGCTTCTCGACGACACCGGGACTGGCGTGGTATGTGCCGGTGGGGCACCAGGAGGGGAAGCAACTGCCGCTGGAGGAGGCGCTTTCGAAGCTGAGGCCGTTGCTGGAGGACCCGGAGATGCCGAAGACGGGGCACAATCTGAACTATGACGTGATGGTGCTGGCGAACCATGGGGTGAAGGTGCAGGGGATCTACTTCGACACGATGATGGCGTCTCACATTCTGGGGCGGAAGGCGATTGGGTTGAAGAACCTGGCGGTGGACGTGCTAAACCGGGAGATGACGCCCATCAGCGCGCTGATAGGGACTGGTAAGAAGCAAACGACATTCGACTATGTGTCGATAGATGACGCGGTGCCATACGCCTGCGCCGACGCGGATTTCGCGGTGCGGCTACGGGATATATTCGAGGGGAGCCTGAAGGAGCAGGGGTTCTGGGAGCTGTTTGAAAAGGTGGAGATGCCGCTGGTGGACGTGCTGGTGACGATGCAGCGGAACGGCATCACGCTGGACGCCGGGGTGCTGCAGGAGATGGCGCAGGACCTTATGGAGCAGATTGGGGGGCTGGAGCAGCGGATCTACAACAACGTAGGACATAGGTTCACCATTAACTCGCCGCAGCAGCTTAGCGAAGTACTGTTCGGCCAGCTTGGTTTGCCGAAGACGAAGCGGACGAAGACTGGTTACTCCACGGACGCCAACTCGCTGGACTGGCTGAGGGCGGCGCATCCAGTAGTGGAGGAGGTGCTGGACTACCGGCAGGTGACGAAGCTGAAGAGCACGTACGTGGACTCGCTGCCGGCGCTGGCGGACCCGGAGACGCACCGGATACACACCAGCTACAACCAGTCGGGTTCGGCCACGGGACGAATTTCCAGCAACGACCCGAACTTGCAGAACATTCCGGTGAGAACGGAGCTGGGGCGTCAGGTGCGCCGGGCGTTCGTAGCGCCACGGTATAACGGGGACCAGTGGTGGCTGCTTTCGGCGGACTACTCGCAGATTGAGCTGCGGGTGTTGGCGCACCTGTCGAAGGACCCTAGCCTGGTTGATGCGTTCCTGAATGGGGAGGACATACACACGACGACGGCTTCGATGATGTTCGAGGTGCCGATGGAGGAGGTGACGGCGGACCACCGCCGGATCGCCAAGGTGCTGAACTTCGGCGTGATCTACGGTCTTTCGCCCTACGGCATTTCGCAGCAAACGGGCTTCTCGCCGGAAGAAGGCAGGCATTTCATTGAGACGTACTTCGCCAAGTATCCGGGCATCCAGGAGTACATTGAGGAGACGAAGGCGGCGGTGAACCGGGACGGGTACGTGGAGACGATGCTAGGACGGCGGCGCTACATTCCGGAGATAGAGTCGTCCAGCGTCAACGTGCGGCAGGCGGGGGAGCGAATGGCGATTAACATGCCGGTACAGGGAACGGCGGCGGATATCATGAAGCTGGCGATGATCCGCGTGCACCGGAGGCTTGAGGGGTCCGGCCTAAAGAGTAGGATGCTATTGCAGGTGCACGACGAGCTGATGTTCGAGGCGCCGGAGGGGGAGCTGGAGGAGATGAAGGGGATGGCGTTGGAGGAGATGCCCGCCGCGTTGGAAGGCTTCGCGGATATGATTGTGCCGCTGAAGGTGGATGTGAAGAGCGGGTACACGTGGGGGAATATGGAGTAAGGGGGGTTGGTTCCTGAGGGACACTCTCAGACCCCCGGTCCAGATTGAAATCGAGATCTCGGGATGAAGTCCTTCGACCCACCCAGGTTCGCTACACCGTCCTGTATGGCTGGGGGATGTAATCATCATCAGTAGACCGTAATATAGGGCGGCCTCAATAGAAGTATTCAGGAGGGAGTCTTATGGCATATCAGCTAGAAGGCCGGTTGTTTGAGTTTTGTACCTGCAACGTTATTTGCCCGTGCTAGATGGGGGAGGACGCGGACGGGGACCGGTGCGACGTGGCGGTGGCCTGGCACTTTGACAAGGGTTCCATTGACGGAGTGGACGTTTCTGGGCTGACGCTGGGGGCGATGGCGCACGTTCCGGGGAACATCCTGGACGGCGGCTGGCGGGTGTCAGTGGTGGTGGACGAAAACGCCTCGGCGGAGCAGGAGGAGGCGATACTGAGCGTGTACACCGGGAAGCAGGGCGGTCCGGTGGCCGACATAGTAAAGCTGATAGGCGAGGTGGTGAGCGTGGAGCGGGCCCCCATAATCTTCGAGGGTGACCAGGGGCAGGGCATCCTGAAGATTAGCGACGCGGTGGACGCGGAGATGGTGCCGTACTTGAACTCGAAGGGCGAGCACACGATTCTGCAGAACAGCGTGTTTTCCACCATCGGCGGGGCGCCGGCGTACGTGGGCAAAGCCCCGAAGTACATCGTGAAGAATGAGGCGCTGGGGATGAACGTTAACCTGAGCGGACACAACGTGATTCAGGGACGGTTTAATTTCTCGGCGTAAGGGGTAGTGGTGGTGGCGATTGGGGACAGGGGAGACGACCCCCCTCTGGCTCTCCCCCTCGATAGGGGGAGAGGATAATACGCACTGACTGAGGGGTTGCGATGCCGGAACTGCCGGATGTTGAGGCGGTAAGGCGGAACCTGGTGGGGGCGGGGATTGTGGGGCTGCGGTTCACCGGAGCGACGATTTTGTGGGCGAAGGCGATCAAGACGCCGCCGCTGGAAGACTTTGTGCTGGGGGTCATGGGCCGGTGTGTCAGGGAGGTGGGGCGCCGGGCGAAGTTCCTGCTGTTCCGTTTGGACAACGGGCAGAGCCTGGTGGCGCACCTTCGGATGACGGGGTCGCTGCTGATGCGTTCGGAGTCGGAGCCTCGGCACCGAATGACGCGAAACTACTTTTCGTTGGACGATGGCAGGGAGCTGCTGTTCGTGGACCCGCGGAAGCTGGGGATGCTGTGGTTGGTGGACGATGAAGGGCCGCTGCTGAACGGGCTGGGCCCGGAGCCACTGGAGCGGGAATTTACCGCGGAGGTGCTGGGCCGGATATTGGATGGCAGGAAAGCGCCGGTGAAGGCGCTGCTGTGCGACCAAGGGTTGATAGCGGGGATAGGGAACATCTACGCGGACGAGGTGCTGTTCGCCTGTGGGGTTCACCCGTTGACGCCGGGCGTGGCTCTGACCACGAGGCAGGTATCGGCGCTGCGGGACGAGATAGTGGACGCGCTGTCGCAGGCAGTAGAGCGGCTGGCGCCGCTGGCCTTGATGGGCGGGCCGCCTACGGAATCGAAGGAGGGACTGCTGGCCCTCCGCGTGCCGCGAAAGAAGGGTGAGGGGTGCTCCAACTGCGGGACGGCGATCGAGAGGGTGCCGGTGCGGGGCCGGAGCACGTACTTTTGCGGGCGGTGCCAGCCTTCGACGAATTGACTGGGGGTTGAGGGTGGGATACAGTTGTTCCAGCAGAACGCCACACTATTTTCAGGGTAGGACGATGCCGATTTACGAATATGTATGCGCCGAGTGCGACGTGAGATTTGACCGGTTGCAGCCCTCTGGGGCCAATCATGCGGAGTGCCCGGACTGCGGGCTGCCGAGCAAGAAGGCGCTATCGCTGTTCGCGGCGGTTTCGGCGGGGGATAACGGTCAGGCGGCGCCGCTGGCGGGGATGGGCGGATGCTGTGGCGGTGGTGGGAGTATGTGCGGGTGCGGGCACTAGGGGTAGCGATTCAGGTCTGAGGGTGTCCCTCAGACTCCCCGCAGCCACCGCCCAGGTTCCCTTCACTCCTCTTGTCTGGTTAGTGCTGATTGAGCGCAGAAGACATCCTTTTGAGGGCCGCGCTGTGCAATTAGCGATGGCGAATGGTATCGATACCACGAAGAACTGAAAATTACAGGTTGGTGGTTTCCGCTCTCCTTCGAGCGCCTCAGAATCAGCGGAAATGGGAGGGCCAAAGGCCTCATTGCGGGGCGATTACGCGACGCGTGGGCAGGCACGGACTGTTGTTGGGTGACCTGGGGGGCATCAATCCTTCCTTGTCAGGCGGCTAGGAGGTGGTGGTGCGTTCTGGGTGGGTGAGCAGGGAAGTTGGGTGGCTGCGGGAGCGGTGGCGGAGGGCCAGAAGGTAGGCGGCGGAGGCGGCGGCGAGGAGCAGGGCCAGCCCCACGGATACGATGCCAACGAAGAGGGTGGCGTCGAACCAGAATCCTTCAGGGAACATTCGGACCAGGTAGTGTCGTGAAGGGTCCAGCCGCCAGAAGTCGTTGGCGAAGCTGATCTTGTGGAATAAAAGAAAAAGCTGGTCGAACGCCACCAGGGCGAAAAGACCCACTGTGGCAATGATGCCGATGGTCAGTACGGAGCCCCGGAGAAGCCAGCGGGCGAGGTGCGGCAGGAAGACGCCGCCCTTCCAGAGGAGCCCAGCCAGGGAGACGGAGAGCAGGTAGAGACCGGCCATGGCGCCGAGGATGTAGACGCCCCAAATCAGGTCTTTGACGTCCTTCATGTGGGCAACCTCGCGGCCGCCGAAGAGGGAGCTCTCCTGTCCGAATATCGGGGCGCGGAGGTCTATCTTCTCCTGGCCGGAGTTGAAGTAGCCGCGGATGTCGGCGGCGGCCTGGATGAGGTCTGGGCGCTCGATGCCGGTCTTCGCCGGGATGTCGAACTTGTCGAAGCCGTGGGCGTACAGGCGCAGGTCGTTTATGGCCCAGGTAACGGACGCGGTGACGAGGAGGATAGGGATGGCCAGTACGAAGAGTACGGGTAGTATTTTCGGCGCGCCAGGCATGGGTCACTCAGTTCAACGGTATCACGGGGAATGTTGCCATTCAACGAATATCGTACCTATAATCGGCCGATGGAGCCTAAGGGACCTACGGGACAAGACCACGCCAGCTTTGATGCGCTGATGGCAATTGTGGAGCGGCTGAGGTCTCCGGGGGGCTGCCCGTGGGACATTGAACAGACGCACGAGTCGCTGAAGCGGAACCTGTTGGAAGAGTGCTACGAGGTGCTGGAGGCGATAGACCGGCAGGAGCCGAAGAAGCTAGCAGAAGAGATGGGGGACATCCTGGTGCAGGTGGCGTTCCATTCGGACATCGCTGCCAGGGCGGGTGAGTTTGATATAAGCGACGTGTTGCGGGCGATTAACGAGAAGCTGGTGCGGAGGCATCCGCACGTCTTCGGCGACGTGGAGGTGGCCGACGCCCGGGAGGTGGAGCGCAACTGGGACCTGCTGAAGGAGAAGGAGAGGGGCCGACGCTCGCCGGTGGAGGGTATTCCCAGCGCCATGCCGTCGCTGTCGGAGGCGCAACTGATGCAGGACCGGGTCTCGCGAGTAGGGTTCGATTGGGATGACGCCGCTGGTGTGCTGGAGAAGGTGTCGGAAGAGATAAGGGAGGTGGCGGAGGCGGAAAGCCAGGATGAGAAGGCGGAGGAGATAGGGGACCTGCTGTTCTCGCTGGTGAACCTGGCGCGGTGGGAGGGGGTGCATGCGGAGGACGCGCTGCGGCGGGCGAACGAGAAGTTCCGGCGGCGGTATTTGGTGATGGAGCGATTGGCGCAAGACCGTGGCGTTGAGTTTGGGGACTTGTCGATGGAGGAGAAGGAGAGGTTGTGGCAGGAGGCCAAGGGGATGCGGGAGGCCTGAGGATTGGCCCATCGAGGGGTCCGGAAGTTGAATATATACAGGGCCTTTCGAGGGCCTCAGGATCAGCGGGTTGGAGGCCAAATTAAATTGGAATTGTCTAAGAACAGCCCTAGAAAATATTTAGGGCAATTTGAGCACAATTTGAGAATGAGTCAACAAATGCGGGACGGAGGATAAGGTGGAGCATGCCCGTTGTTATGTCATTGTTGATGCATAGTTGAGTCAATGTTGTTGGCTTGTTAAGCGGAGGTTAAGGCCTTGTAAACAGATCGCCCATCCACGGATGTATGGCCATTGGAGGCCAACGGATGCTGAGTGGGACGAATGGTGGTGAGGAGACCCGGTGGGGGCTAGTTGGACCGGACGAGTTGGGCCTTAATACGGGGGATGAGTATGTCCAGCTCCCACTCCTCCAGGGCGATGGGGTCGACGGCCATCTGGTGATCGGGCAGGAAGAAGTTCTGAAGGTAGATGGGAGGATCGCCGGCCTCCAGGGCTGACACGATCTCGGCGCGGGGGGGCCCGTTCCGGTTGGGTCCCAGCTCGATTAGGGCGGCGGGGATAAGCCAGTCTAGCTCGTCGTGCACCACGGTGAGGCTGATGCCTGGGACGTCACGCAGCTCGTCCACCACCCGCTGGGCCATGGAGCGCCAGCGGGCCATCTGAGCCTCTTCGTCCTGGTCCACGAAGTATTTCAGGGCGGTGACGAGGCCGACGATGTCCTCCTTTGAGACCTTCATGCCGCGGCCGATGAATTGGTTGGGGCTGGCGTTGGCGGCGGCGGCCTGTACCAGGTCCTTACGGCCGAAGAGGAGCCCGGAGCCCTGGGGGCCGCGGATGCCCTTGCCGCCGCTGATGATGACGATGTCTGCGCCTTGACGGATGTACTTAGTCAGGTTGTCGCGGGGAGGGACCATGGTGGCGGCGTCGACGATGACGGGAACGTCGTGGCGATGTGCGATCTCGGCGACGCGGTCCAACGGAATGGCGGTGTGGCGGATGTAGGGGGCCTGGAGGTAGGCGATGGCGGCGGTGCGCTGGTTGATTGCGCCCTCCAGCTCCCATTCGTTGCAGCGGATGGCGGTGCCGACGTACTGGAGCTTGGCGCCGGCGGCCCGGTAGGCCTGGTCGTAGCCGAAGCGGTGCATGGAGTGGATGATGACCTCGTTCCTGAGGCCGTCGGATTCGGGGAGGCGGTGCATCAGGAGGGGATCAGAGCCGGCGATGGCGGCGGCGGTGGCCAGGGTGATGCCGCTGGCGGCGCCGCCGCTAATAAGCCCCGCCTCGGCGCCGGTGATAGAGGCGACGAGCTCGCCGGCCCGGGCGTTCAGCTCCGCCATGTTGACGAGGCTTCGACTGGCGGCGGCCATGGCTTCCAGCGCCTGGGGGAGGAGCCGGGTGCCGCCCACGATGGTGGCAGGACCCATGGCGTTGATGACGGGCCGAACGGCAAGGTCACGATAGATTTGTGGGGTTTCTTGTGAAGAGATGGTTGGGGACCTCTCAATCTTTTCTGTTCATACGGAATTTAACATGGAGGGGGGTTGGTGACCACGAAGGGTTGAGTATCAGAGGTGGAGTGAAACGGGTGTTTGGTAGAGCGGAGTGCGCACCCGCTCTCTGACTCTCCCCCCTCGATAGGGGGAGACCGTTTGTTTCTGAGGGACTGCCTTGGACTGCCGGCAGAAAACGCAGGTTGCGGGCACCCTGAGATCGGAGGTTGATGGAGGGTACGACACCCCCCCTGTAGGTCTCCCCATCGATAGGGGAAGAGGAGCCTTGCGCTGGTGGAGTGGGCAGCAGGAGTGGACTTTGAAGGAGTGGCATCGAGGGAATAAGCGATGGCTATGGGGGTGGCTACCGCGAAGGATTGCAAATCGGTGGTTGATGGTGCCCACCCGGGACCGCCCAGTAAGGGTTTTAGTCGTGAGGGACACGCTCAGACTCCCGGTCCCGATTAGCATCGGGATGTCGGGACTCTGTCCCTCCACCCACCTGGGCGCTCCCGATTCTTTTGCCACTCATAAGCGACCGGGCCACCGCCGACGTTAGGAGGAGAGGAGGGGGTCTATGACCTCTTTGGTGGGTTGGGGGATGATGGGGGTGGTGACGCCGGGGGAGCGGTACTCGGCGAGGCGCTGGAGGGCATCGTCCGGGGTGCCGTAGCAGCCGAGGCCGTCCACCAGTTCGTCAGAGACCAAGGCGGCGCCCTGGCGGACCTGGGCGTCGGTGGCGGGCCAGGGAATGGTGTGGCGGAGGCGCTGGACCAGCTCAGGGTCCGCCTCAGTGGGTCCGGCGATGTGGGGTTGCTGGGCGACGTAGAGGGCCAGCAGGGGCTTGATCTGCTGAACGGCCTCCTTCTTCGTCCTGGCCAGGCGGACCAGGGTAGCCTTCATAACGTCGATGTCTTCGAGAGGGCGTTGGTTGGACTGGGCACCGCGGTGGACCTGGGCGACGGTGCGTTTGATTACGTTGAAGGTCTGCTGTTGGCCGAGGATAACGCCGTTAGCGATTCGGCCGGAGAGCCGGAGCATCTGAGGGCCCATGGCGCCGATATGGAGCTTAACGTTGTGGGGGCGGTGGCCGCCTTGGTCGAGGTAGAGGTTGTCCATGTGGACGTAGCCGCCGTTATAGGTGACTTCGCCTTGCATGGAGAGGAGCATACGAACCCACTCGACGACCTCTCGCATGGCGCGGACGGGTTTTCGACGAGTTATTCCAACACGGGAGGGGAGGGGGTCCCACCAAGCGCCGAGGCCCAGGACGACGCGGCCGGGGGCCAGGAGGTCCAAGGTGGCGAAGGTCTGGGCGATGAGGGCGAGGTTGCGGGTCCAGATGGGGATGACGCCGGTGCCGACACTGATACGTTCGGCCTGGGAGGCGAAGACGGCGAGGGGGCCGATGGCGTCGGCGGCGAGGCGGGTCTCGATGACCATGAGGGCGTCAACGCCGCGGCGGTCGGCTTAACTTGCCAGTTCGAGGTCATGGCGAACGTTGAGGCCGGTGAGCTGGATGCCGAAGGGGTGAGGGTGAAGTGTCATGGCGTTATGGGGCCTAGCGGCAATGGCCTTTTCAGTTTATCTTCAGTGTCTTGCATGTCACGCCTTGCGGCGGACCGTGATCTCGTCGCTTGCCCGTTTTTGGACTTCGTTGACTTTCCGCTGAATGTGTTCTGGGAGGGTCATCAGGCGTGGTGCCACCCCGAGCGCCCAACGGCCTTGCAACGCTGAACACAAGATGCCGTGAAACTCTGGAGAAGTGAGGATCAGCAAGCGGTTAGGAGCCTCTACGAGACTCAGGAAGTAGAGCTCCGCGATGGAATCTTTGATTTTGCCTGACGGGTTCCTGCCAGTGGCCGTGCGACCTGAGGCGGTCTTGATGGCGGCGACGACCTGGTTATCTTGAGAGACCGCGTCGAACTCGTGCGTGCCGCCGGTAGTGAGCGTGAGTACCTTGGATGCAAAGGGTTGGCCAAACTCCTTTTCCAACTGGCCACGAAGCCAAGGCTCAACTGTATACCTGAGATAAGTGGTGTCTGCCATAGTTAGCTCCTACATTTTCTAGTACTCAGTCAACCTAATTGTTGGCAGGATAGAGATGGTGAAGCTTGACTCGGGCGTCCACAGTGGAGAATCTCCAGTCAATGGTTGCTCCGGCTTGGTTTCGTTCTGCCTCCAGGGCCGCGATCTCGCCACTCAAAGTCTCTTCATCGGCAATACGCCGGCGCAGGACTCGCCTGGCCAAGACACTGAACTCGATCTCTGCCATGTTGAGCCAACTACCGTGCTTGGGAGTGTAGTGAAACTCCAAGCGTTTGCGTATTCGCCTAGCCTCCTTGGGCTCGAAGGTTTCGTAGAGGGAAGCTGGTTTGTGGGTGTTGAGGTTGTCCAGCACCACCCGGATCTTCTCGGACGCTGGGTAAGCTTCATCGGCCAGCCACCGCATCTGCTGAGCGAAGTCCACCATGGTACGACGTTCGGTCACTGCCACATGCCTCCAGCCCGCCAGGGGCTCGCACAGCATGAACAGGTTTCGGGTGCCATTGCGCTGGTACTCGTAATCGTATCGCTCCCGTCGTGCCGGCTTGGGCGGGATCGGAGACCTCTTTTCCGCCAGCAACTGCTTGGAGGTCTCGTCGAAACAGACCACCGGGCGCTCTGGGTCATAGGGTTCCGCGTAAAGGTCCAGCACATCCTCCATACACGCCACAAACTCGGCGCTCACCTGGGGAATACACCACTCCTTCTTCTGCCACGGCTTGAGACTGTTTTTTTCAACCGCTTGCGAATTCCCTCGTGGGACATGGAGGGCGCCAGCCCCAACTCCACCACCTTGTTTGCCAGGAGCCGCAGGGTCCAGTGGTCATGGCCTGGAGGGGCCTCGCTGCACGCCAGGGCAATCAGGTGCGCTTCCCCCCGCTCATCCAGTTTGGTCGGATGTCCTGGCCGAGGATCTTCCTCCAAGGCCCGCTTCAGTCCTCCCTCCAGGTACCGCCGCTTGGTACGGCACACCGTACCCGCAGACGTGTCCAGCGCCTCCACGATGCGATCACCCCCCAGCCCGTATCTGCCTTTAGCAGAATACGGGCCCGGGCAACCTTTCGCGCTGGGCTCTTTCCCCCGCGAATCAGTCGTTCCAACTGGTCTCGTTCTTCCCTTTCCAACCGGACCACATACCGTTCTCGTCCCATGGCTGCCACCCTCCTACGTCAACACTCCTAAAAAAGGGTAGCAACCTTAGACGTTTTCTTAAACAATTACCAAAACCGAGTTGACTGAGTACTAGTTGCCAAGATGCCCAGAGGCTCGTCATCCATCATCTTTGAATTGGTGAAAGGGAAGATGGGGAGCGCCGTAGTAGAGGCCGCCGGGGAGGGCGGAGTCCAGCTCCGAGACTAGGCCGACGGCGATGCCACGGCCGAAGCGCCCACCAAGGCGTTCCATGAAGGAGCGCCGGGGCCGGAACCACTGGGGCCGAGGTTTAGTGCGGCCCAGCTCGGCGGCGAGCTCCAGGGCGCGGTCGAAGTCGCCGAGCTCGTCGACGAGGCCCAGCTCCAAGGCGCGTCGACCGGTGAAGACTTCGCCAGTGGCCAGCTCACGGACCTTTTCGGGGTCCATCTTTCGAGCCTTGGCGACGGAGTCGATGAAGTTGCGGTGGATTTCGTCAATAATATCGTTGAATTTTTCGTCTTCCTCTGAAGTAGGGTCGCGCCAGAAGCCGGTCATGTCCTTGAGGCGGCCGGCTTTGTAGACGGTGAGGCCGACGCCGAGGCGCTGGAGGAGCTGCTGGAGGACGGGGCGGACGTAGATGACGCCGATGGAGCCGACCAGGGCGGAGGGGAGGGAGACGATGGAGGTGGCGGCGCTGCTGATGAAGTAGGCGCCGGAAGCGCCCATGCCGCGGACGAAGGCGACGACGGGTTTCTCACGGGCGAGGCGCTCCACGCGGGCGAAGAGGACCTCTGAGCCGCCGACTGCGCCGCCAGGGGAGTCGACGTCCAGGAGGAGGGCCTTGATGCGGCGGGAGGTTCGGGCCGCTTCCAGCAATCGGGCGAGCTCGGTGACCTGGGCGCCGCCGCCGATGGGACCGAAGAACTCGACGACGCCGACACGGGAGGACCTGGGGATGAGGGAGGGCATGGGTTACTCCTGGGGCTGTGGGGTTTAGGCAGGGCAGTTGGGTAGGGTGGGCAAGGTTAGTTTCGCATGAAGGGGAAGGGTTGGATAGGGGGGATCTGAGGGACACCCTCAGGCTCCCGGCATGGAACCCAGGTTCCCCGCACCTTCCTGGTTGGATGTGGGCTTGGCAGGGATGTAATAAAGGCAATCAGCCAAGGCGATGGGGATGGCTACCAAAGAGGGTTGCGAATCACAGGTTGGTGGTGCCCACCCTCGACCGCCCAGTAAGGTTTTTACTTTTGAGGGACACTCTCAGACTCCCGGCAGGGAACCCAGGTTCCCTGCACTCTCCTGTGTGGTTGGTGTTGGATGTGGACAGGATGGCCGCCACGAAGGCGGGCGAATCATGGGTTGGAGGGATATGGACACTCGAGGGCGGGACATGCTCTCCCTCCACACCCAGATTCTTCGATCTTCACGGGCGGGCTCAGAATGACATGGTAGGGGGCGGAATGTGGGATTGGCTCGTCCTTCGAGAGCCTCAGGATGAGCGGGTTGGAAGGGGCAAGCCGGAATCAATTCTCGAGGGGATCAGCCAAGGCGATGGGGATGGCTACCACGACGGATTGCGAATCGAAGGTTGGTGGTGCCCACCCACGACCGCCCAGTAAGGTTTTTACTTTTGAGGGACACCCTCAGACTCCCGGCAGTCACCACCTGGGTTCCCTGCACTCTCCTGTGTTGTTGGTCAGCAAGAGTTGACTTTAAGGGGGTGGTTTCGAGGGGATCAGCCAAGGCGATGGGGATGGCTACCACGACGGATTGCGAATCGAAGGTTGGTGGCGCCCACCCACCCGCCCCGCCCTAGTCCTCGACCGCCCGTGTGCCTGTGTAGGTTGATATAGTCACATATTCGGCCAAGCGAAGTCGCAAGGGTGACAGGTCGACCGATCCGGCTGCAGTTGAGCGGCCCCACGAAAGTACGACCGCCCCTTGGGAATAGTCCTGACCCCGTGGGTCAGCTTTTTCCCGAAGATGAACTAGTTCCGATGGCCGATGACAGGACGGATGGTTACGGGCACAATGGAATTCAGGTGACTATTGAGTAACGAGGCCGACAGGCAACTGATGAACTCGCCGACGAGCCCGGCCCTGGAAGTACGGGAGCTGGTCAAGACGTTCGGCGGCCGACGAGTCGTTAACAGCGTTTCCTTCGAGCTGCAACGCGGCGAGGTCTTCGGATTCCTGGGACCGAACGGCTCTGGTAAGACGACGACCATGCGGATGGCGCTGGACCTCATCCGGCCGGATTCCGGCTCGGTGGCGCTTCTGGGTGGCATGCCAACTCGGAGAGCGCTAAGGCAGGTTGGGTACTTGCCCGAGGAGCGGGGGCTGTTCCAGCGCGCGCGGGTGCTAGACGTGCTCCGCTACCTGGGCCGGCTGAAAGGCCTAGAGGCCAACGTCGCGGAGAAGCGAGCCGAGGAGACGCTGGAGCGGGTTGGCCTGGCAGATAGTGCCGGCGCGAAGGTCCAGGGTCTTTCGCGCGGAATGACACAGCTCATCCAGTTCTCGGGCGCCCTGCTCCACCATCCCGACCTGATAATTCTAGATGAGCTGTTCTCTGGGTTGGACCCGCTGAACGTAGAGCTGATGAAGGAGATCATCCGCGAGGAGCAGGCCCGTGGCGCCTCTATCATCTTCAGCACTCACATCATGTCTGACGTAGAAGAGCTGTGCGAGCGCGTGCTACTTATTGATGCCGGGACGACGCTTCTATACGGGTCGCTTATGGAGCTGAAACGATCCCGCGGGACCCGCACGGTCAAGATCGCCGCCGACCGCCGTCCCGAGCTGGTGGCCGGGGTGAGGGAGCCAATGGCGGTCAACGGGCGCTTTGAATACAAGCTTGCGTCCGGCGCGGATCCTCAGGCGATCCTCCGCTCGTTCCTGGACGCCCAGATTCCGGTGGAGCGATTCGAGGTGGCGCTACCAACGCTCAACGAGATCTTCATTGAGGAGGTGCGGGATGCGCGAAGCCGTGGGTGAAGCCCACATCGTCTTCTCGGAGGAGCTGCGACGCTACATCAAGCGCCGGATCTGGCTGGTCATTACCGGGCTGGTACCGGCCATACTCTTGATACTGCTGATAGCCGTGCCGATCATCCGGTCGGTTGCAGACGACGATGACGAGCCGAAGCCGATCGGCTACGTGGACTTGTCCGGAGAGCTTTCGGATGCAGACTTCCCAAACCTCAGCCGGTTCGACACCCGGGAGGGCGGGATCGACGCCATCGTTGCCGGCGACATCGAGGACCTCTTCATCGTCCCGGCAGACTTCCTCCAGTCCGGCGACGCCGAGTGGCTCTCGCAAAAGTCTGGAATATTCGCCGGCGGGGACAACCGCAACCGGTTTTCCACATTCCTGACCGTGTCACTGATAGCGGAGAGACTCGATCCGGGCCTGCTGGACCGCGTGATGGCCGGAGCCGATTACGTTCGGCTCCACGTCAGCGGGGACGGCTCCATCTCTCCGGACGATGACGAGCTAAACCAATTCATGGTCCCCTTCATTTTCACATTTCTGCTTATGATGTCCATCTTCATGGCTTCGGGCACCCTTCTTCAGAGCGTTTCAGAGGAGAAAGAAAACCGGATGGTGGACGTGCTCCTGACCTCGGTTTCCCCTCTGGCGTTGATGGCGGGGAAGATCCTGGCGCTGGGGGCGACCTCTCTGATTCAGATGATCGTATGGATCGCCTCGATCGCCATCATCGGACCCCAGATCGTCAGCCAGATCCCGAACGCCGGAGACCTTGAGATCACGCCTCTGACCCTGGCGTACGTTTCCCTCTTCTTCTTCGCCGGCTACTTCCTGTTCGCGGTGATCCTTGCCGGAGTCGGGTCGGCCACGACCTCAGCGAAGGAGGCGGGTCCCATCTCCGCTATAGTCCTCTTTCCTGCAGTGATTCCGGTCTATTTTTCTAGCGTGATCCTCAGCTCGCCGGAGGGTGGAGTCGCCAGGGTCCTCTCCTTCATTCCGATCACGGCGCCCACGACTATGATGCAGCGAATAGGATCGGTGGACGTGTCGAACGCCGAGATTCTCGCGAGCCTGGCGGTAACGGCGCTGGCCGGGGTGGTGATGCTCTTCGTCTCAGCCCGAATCTTTCGGGCGGGTATGCTGCTGTACGGTCAGCGGATGACTCTGGGCGCTGTGTGGCGAGCGGTGAGGCAGGCGGGCTAGCCGGGCTGGCGCTTGAGCATGCCCCTTACCTCCAGGTCAAACTTGACGGTCACGGTGTACCAGGCCAGGGGTGCTCCTTCGGACAAAAGGGGACGGTACACGCTGTTCGACCTCTCCAGACAGGTCCGCGAAGGCCAGATCCGCCACTAACAGGCGGCTGAAAATCCTCCTGGTGAAACCTGTTCGAAGCAATTAGCGGTGGCGATGGGCATGGCTACCACGACGGATTGCGAATCGGAGGTTGGTGGTGCCCACCCTCGACCGCCCAGTAAGGTTTTTACTTCTGAGGGACACCCTCAGGCTCCCGGCATGGAACCCACGTTCCCTGCACCTTCCTGTGTGGTGGTCAGCAAGAATTGACTTTAAGGAGGCGGTTTCGAGGGGGTCAGCTACGGCGATGGGCATGGCTACCACAAAGGATTGCGACTCGAAGGTTGGTGGTGCCCACCCTCGACCGCCCAGTAAGGTTTTTACCTCTGAGGGACACCCTCAGACTCCCGGCATGGAACCCAGGTTCCCTGCACCTTCCTGGGTGGCGGTCAGCAAGAGTTGACTTTAAGGAGGTGGTTTCGAGGGGATCAGCTAAGGCGATGGGCATGGCTACCACAAACGATTGCGACTCGAAGGTTGGTGGTGCCCACCCTCGACCGCCCAGTGAGGTTTTTACTTCTGAGGGACACCCTCAGGCTCCCGGCATGGAACCCAGGTTCCCTGCACCTTCCTGTGTGGCGGTCAGAAAGAGTTGACTTTAAGGAGGTGGTTTCGAGGGGATCAGCTAAGGCGATGGGCATGGCTACCACAAAGGATTGCGACTCGAAGGTTGGTGGTGCCCACCCTCCACACCCAGATTCTTCGATCTTCACGGGCGGACTCAGAATGACATGGTGGGGGGAGGAATGTGGTATTGGCTCGTCCTTCGAGAGCCTCAGGATGAGCGAGTTGGAGGGGGCAGGAGGGTGGCAGATGAGGGGTTGGTGGTGCCCACCCTCGACCGCCCAGTAAGGTTTTTACTCCTGAGGGACACCCTCAGGCTCCCGGCATGGAACCCAGGTTCCCTGCACTCTCCTGTGCGCTTGGTGCTCATTGCGCACACGAGGAAGCAAATTCGAAGGAGGGGTGGGGTTAGAGGGCGCCGAGGGGGCGGATTTGGAAGGGAGGGGTCCAGCTTTCGATGGGGACTTCCATGATGACGGGCTGGTTGGCGGCGAAGGCTTCGGGGAGGGCGCTTTCGAGCTGGGAGGAGTCATCGAGCTTGATGCCGCGGGCGCCGAAGGCGTGGGCCACGGCGGCGAAGTCCGGGTTGTGGATCTGGGTGCCGATGACGCGGCCTTTGTAGCGGACTTGCTGGTCTCGCAGGGTGGCGCCGAGGGCGCGGTCGTTGAAGACGATGGCCACGGCGTTGATGCCTTCCTGGACGGCGGTGGCGATGTCCGGCAGGGCGTACATGAAGCCGCCGTCGCCGCAGATGGCTACGACCTGGCGGTCCGGGTTGCCAACTTTGGCGCCCAGGGCGGTGGGGAAAGCAAAGCCTAGCGTAGCAAAGTAGGAGGTGTTGAAGTAGGAGCGGGGGGCCTTGACCTGGAAGGCGAGGTGGCTCCAATAGCCGATGCTATCAATTCCGCTGATGACGATGGCGTCGTCAGCCAGGGCGCGGCGAAGCGATTCGATGATCTCTACCTGGTTGGGAGCCATTTCCTGGACCCGCTGTTGCCCGACCTGCCGGTGGGCGGCGATCTCCGGAGCGTTCCATTGGCTTTTGGGGGTGCGGTCCTGGAGGCGGGTGAGGAGGGCCTGGAGGGCGGGCTTGGCGTCGGCGAGGATGCTGACGCGCTCGGGCCAGTTTCGGCCAAGCTCTTCAGGGTCGGCGTCAATTCGAATAATGGCCTGGTCGGGCCGGAAACCCCAGGAGACGGGTGGAGCGAAGAAGAGGCGGGTGCCGACGGCGAGGATGACGTCCGACTTGGGGAGCACCTCGGCGGCGGGACCGTGGCTGTAGTAGTAGGGGCCGGCGTAGTTGGGGTGGTCCTCCGGGATGGCGCCCTTGCCCTCGGCGGTGACGATGACGGGGGCGTTCAGGGCCTCGGCCAGGGCGGTAAGCTCGGCGTTGGCCCCAGCGGCGTTGATGCCGCCGCCGGCCCATATGAGGGGCCGCTGGGCGTTGGCCAATAGCTCGATGGCCTCACTGATGAGAGAGGGCTCGGGCTGGTCCTTGGGGAAGGGCTCCGGCTCGATGAGATCGATGTCGGCGGACTGGGGCAAAACGTCGGCGGGGATTTCCAGCGCCACGGGACGAGGGCGCCCGGTCTTAAGCTGGCGCATGGCCTGGTGGACGGCCTCTGGGACCTGGTCCGGGGCCATGATGGATGCGCGGGACTTGGTGACGTTCTTGAGGATTTCGAGCTGGTCTACGATCTCGTGGACGGCACCGCGGGCCTTGTTGAGGTTGGGAGTTTCGACCTGGCCGGCGATGACCAGGATAGATGAAGAGGAGGCGTAGGCGGTGCCGATGCCGGCGGAGGCGTTTTGGATGCCGGGACCGGGGACGATCAGCGCGGCGCCGATTTTCCCGGTGGAGCGGGAGTAGCCATCGGCCATGTAGGCGGCGGTCTGCTCGTGGCGGCAGGTGATGACGCGGATGCCTGGCTCGTCGTATAGGGCGTCATAGATGTCCATGATCTGGACGCCGGGGAGGCCGAAGACGACCTCGACACCCTCGCTAACGAGGGAGCGGACCAGGGCCTGCGCAGCGGTCATCTGAGGCATGGGTTGACCTCCGGGGAAAGGTGTTGGTACGTGGGCACCATGATAAGCCATTAGAGGGCAGGGTGGGAGGGGGTGGGTGGGGTGAGGTTGGGCGTTAAGCAGTTTGTGAGGTGTAAGTGCTCGTGGCGCTGCAGTTCACCTTCGCCCTGGGGAGATTGGGGAGAGTTGAACGATACCTGAAACAGTATTGGGCGGTGTTAGTTGCCGCCAAAATTGGGATTCCGCCACGATGGTCTCTGTTTGAGCCCGCCTTTACGCTCACACTTGGTTTGCCTTACTTGCGGGACCCGCTCCTCTCCTACTCCTTCGTTTGGTTCTTAGATTCTGGGAGCAGGAACCGCTCAGTACCCCCTCTGAAAGGGGTAATTTCATGGACCAGTTGATGCTGGGTGGAACAAAGCCACGTTGGATGTCGTCTATAGGTGTGAGAGGCGAAATATCGCGCAGCATGGAGGAGAAAAAATGAAGATCCTATCTCAGGCGAAACACGAAGCGAGCAGGATTAAGGGTCTTATAGCAGGCTTCGGAGCTGCAGTGGTGATGATGGTCGCGGTAGCGGCATGCGGCAATGGAATCGAGCCGGCTTCGCTGAGCGAAGAGGTGCGCACTCCTTCTCCGACTGTGGGCGGGGATGCAGCACCGGGGGGCATCGGTTCGATGGTCCCAAACTTGCGGCTGACGTTCGACGGAGTGGGGTACACCGGAGTCGAGATTCTAGGCGCAGCCAGCCCCGACGGGTCGATTGTCTGCTGCGGGACTCCGATCAACATGGACGACATGGGCGTCGGCGGCACGGCCATCCTGCACTACCCTGACCGCGAGGCCACCGTCCAAGTGTACCGTCCAAAGGTTGACGGAACGACCGATGTGTATACTTTCCACCCAACACAGACACACTCGAAGGTAGAAGGAACGCCGCCTGAAGACGAGTCTGATACCACTCTGGCAACCTGGACGCGCTGGACGGCCGAATGAAATAACGACACGTGGATAGAGGAGGACTTGGCTTGAACCGGCTGCCCTTGGGTCTAACAAAGGGACCTGGATTAGGGTAGGGCCGGGTCAGGTAGGTCTGTATGGGTGAAGGAACCTGGCATGGCGAGGGGTATCGCCGCCACGGCGGGGTAAAAATTGGAAGTTGAGGGCGCGGGTGCGTCTCCTTTAGATCGGCCTCAAACGCTTCGTGAAGGAGGAATGCGAAGCTATTTTCGGGAGAATCAAGATGGATGATCTTGGGACCGGTGGGGAAGTATGGATGCGGGTGAGTTTCCCATTATAGTAAGGATATGAAGGGTACCCTGCGTAAAAGTGTGACGAGGATTCAGTGAGGCGAAGCTTCAGGTGGGCGGTAGTAGCGGTGTTGGTTGTCCTGGTTGTGGCCTATGGGTTGATCTCTTACCTCATCGCGGTGGGGGTAACGAAGGCGGAGCGGAAGGAACAGGAAGACCAGCCTTCGGCCTACGGGTTGGAGTACGAGGACGTGGAATTCGCGTCCAGGGGCGGTGGACTTACTCTGGAAGGATGGTATGTCCACAGTGAAGCGAGGCGGCCAACGGTTATCTTCGTGCATGGGATAGGCAGCGTGCGCTCGGGCGACGGGGCGGTGGAACTGGCTTCGCTTTTGGACGAACGGGGCTTTGACGTGTTGATGTTTGACCTGCGGGGGCACGGCAGCTCCGGAGGCGACCAGGTCTCGGCAGGGCAGAAGGAACGATGGGACGTGCTGGGAGCGTTTGATTATCTGCGGAGCTTGGCAGATTCGCCGGAGGAGATCGGCCTGCTGGGGTTTTCGATGGGAGCGGGGATTGCCGTGATGGCCGCGGCAGAGGAGCCGGCCATTCGGGCGGTGGTGGCGGACAGCCCCTTCGCCAAGGCGTCGGACCTGGTGGCCCAGGAGACGGCGCGGAAGACGGTTTTTCCCAGATGGTTGGTGCCCATATTCTTGCCGACGGCGAAGCTGATGGCCAGCCAGCTATACGACGTCCACCTGGGTAAGTTGGTCCCGGAGGAGGACGTGTCGCGGCTGTCTTATCCGGTGCTGGTGATTCATGGGGAAGGGGATACCCGGATTCCTTTCGCTCACGGCCAGCGGGTGTATGAGGCGGCGCCCGCCGGTAGCACTTTCTGGTTGGTGCCGGAGGTGGACCATGTGGACGCTTTCATTACGCATCCAGAGGAGTACGTCGATCGGGTGGCGGAGTATTTTGGTGAGCGGCTAGGTGTGGCGCGGCGGTGAGGTGCTGGGGGTGGGGATGGGGGGAGGTTGTGGATGGGAAGTTAGGAGCGGTACTGCGTGGTGTGAAGATTAGGAGGGTGGGGCATGTTTCAGGGAGGATCAGCGATGTCGATGGTGTGGCTACCACGAAGGACTGCGAATCGAAGGTTGGTGGTGCCCACCCTCGACCGCCCAGTAAGGTTTAATTTCTGAGGGACACCCTCAGACTCCCGGCAGGGAACCCAGGTTCCCTGCACTCTCCTGGGTGGTGGGAATGCGGGTAAGGTTGGAGCTGGTTTCGGGAGAACTTAGCGGGGGAAGGCGTCACGGAGGCCGGCGTCGACGGGGAGCATGGCGCCGGTGGTTTTTGCGGAGCGAGGGCCGGCCAGGAATAGGACGGCCTGGGCCACGTCTTCGCCGGAGATGGTCTCTTTGAGGAGGTTCCGCTGGCGGTAGAAGTCCTCCAACCCTTCGACGGTGATGCCGTGGGCTTTGGCGCGCTGCTCCTTAAGCTCGGGGGACCAGAGGTTGGAGCCCTGGAAGATGGCGTCAGGGTTGACGATGTTGACGCGGATGCCGAACTCGCCGTTTTCGATGGCGAGGACGCGGGCGAGCTGGACCTCGGCGGCCTTGGAGGCGCTGTAGGCTCCGAAGTCCTTGCCCGGGGCAGGTACGTTTTTGGTGCCGATGAAGATGAGGCTGCCGCCCATGGCCTGCTCCCGCATCAGCTTGACGGCTTCCCGGGCCACCAGGAAGTGGCCGGTGGCGTTGATGTCCATGGCGCGCTGCCAGTCTCGGAGGCTGAGCTCATGGATGGCGCCCACGGGGGCGATGCCTGCGTTGGAGACCAGGATGTCCAGGCCGCCATAGGTGAGGCGAAGCGATTGAAAGGCCTGGACGACCTGCTCAGGGTTGGTGACGTCCAAGGGGAAGGCGGCGGCGCGGTGGCAGCCCAAAGAGTCGTTGATCTCCTGGGCGACGGACTGGGCCGCTTCGAGGTTGACGTCGGTGACGGCAACGGAAGCGCCTTCGGCGGCGAGACGCCGGGCGATGGCCTCGCCGATGCCACTGGCGGCGCCGGTGACCAAGGCGACGCGGCGAGAGAACTCGCGCTGCGGCGGGGCCAGGGTGAGCTTGTACAGCTCCAAGGGCCAGTACTCGACGTTGTAGGCGTCTTGGTCAGATAAGGAAGTGTATTCGCCGACGGCCTGGGCGGACTTGATAACGTCGATGGTGTGGCGGTAGATATTGGCGGCGGTGCGGGCGGCGCGAGGGTCGCTGCCGGTGGAGAAGAGGCCGAGGCCGGGGGCCAAGACGACACGGGGGTAGGGGTCCAGCATGGGGTGGAGCGCATCGGTGTTGGCCTGGTACCAGCCTTCGTAGTCGTTGGCGTAGTTTTCCACGGCCTGGGAGAGCTCGCGGCGGGAGGCGGCCAGGTCCTCCGGGTTGGTGAGGTCCAGCCAGAGGGGCTTGATCTTGGTCTGGAGGGTGTGGTCCGGGGTGGCGGGGCCTATCTGGCTGAGGTGGCGGCCTTCGGTGGAGCTGACGAACTCGATGACTTCGGGGGAGTCATCGTAGTGCAGGAGCATAGGCTGTCGGCGGCTGACCAAGCCTCGAAGGGTGGGGGCCAGCGCGGCGGCGGCGTTGTGGCGCTGGTCGGGGGCGAGGGACGGTGCGGCGACGGGGGTGAAAATAGCGTGGCCTTTGGCTTTTTGGGCGATGTGGTCCTCTGCGGCGGAGACGATCTGGATGTGGCGTTGGTAGGCCTCGCGGGCGGTATCGCCCCAGGTGAAGAGGCCGTGGTTCATGAGCACGGCGCCGGTGGCCCGGGGGTTGTCTCGGAGGGTCTGGGCCACCAGCCTGGCGAGGGTGAAGCCAGGGCGCAGGTATTCCACAACGGCCACGGTGTCACCGAACAGGTCTCGCAGGGGCTCGGCGCCGCGGTTGGTGTTGGTCAAGGCGACGATGGCATCGGCGTGGGAGTGGGCCACACAGGGAAAAGGTAGGAAGGCGTGAAGGAGGGTCTCAATGGAGGGGCGAGGGTCGTTGGGGTTGAGGGTGCAGCGGGCGAGGTAGTCCACCATCTCGCCGTCGGCCATGGAGTCGCGGCGCATCAAGGGGAGCAGGTCATCTAATCGGAGCCCGGTGAAGTGACCGCGCTTGGCGGTCTTGAGATCGAAGCCGGAGGCCTTGATGAAGAGGGCGCTGACGGTGTGCCCCTGGAAGTCGAGGACTTCGGTCTTTACGGAGGTGTTGCCGCCGCCGGTGGTGACGAGGGAGGGATCTGCGCCGATGCAGCGGCTGATGTGAACGAGCTGGTCCAAGGGGTCGCCGGACGGGGCGGGGGCGTGCTCCCAGCGGTCCTTCATGGGCTGCCTTTCGCGGTGGGGTCTAGCGGATTCGACGGGGACTATACCACCTTCGACCCTTGACGGGGCAATGAGGCTTTCCTACGATAGCGGCGCTCGTATTTGAATAGTTTCGGGCAGAACCCGACGGGGCAAGGAGGTCGGAGAGTATGGACTGGGGAATGGCGAACCGGATGGCATCATTGATACAGGCGGATGGGCGGTGCTGTTTTTTGCCGATTGACCACGGTTATTTCCAAGGGCCGACGAGGAGTTTGGAGCAGCCGGGGGAGACGATAGCGCCGATATTGGAGTACTCGGACGCGTTGTTCTTGACGCGTGGAGTGCTGCGCGCTTGCGTGGACCCTTCGATAGATAAGCCTATCATCCTGCGGGTTTCGGGGGGGACGAGTATGGTGGGGAGCGACCTGGCGAACGAGACTATCACGACGAGTATGGAGGAGGCGGTGCGGTTGAATGTGGCCGCGGTGGGGATTTCGATTTTCGTTGGGAGCGAGTACGAGCATCAGACGCTGGCCAATCTTTCGAAGCTGGTGAACGAGGGTGAACGGTACGGTATGCCGGTGATGGCGGTGACGGCGGTGGGCCGGGAGCTGGAGGACCGGAGCGCGCGTTACCTGGCGCTGGCGTCCCGGATTGCGGCGGAGTTGGGGGCCAAGGTGGTGAAGACGTACTGGTGCGACGACGGATTTGAGAAGGTGGTGCAGGGCTGTCCGGTCCCGGTGGTGATGGCGGGTGGGCCGAGTGTGGACACGGAGCTGGAGGTGTTCGAGTTTGTGCACGACGGGCTGCAGAAGGGCTCGATAGGGGTGAACCTGGGAAGGAATATTTGGCAGAACGAGCACCCGGTGGCGATGAGTCAGGCGATCCGGGCGCTGGTACACGATGACGCGACGCCGCAGCAGGCGCATGAGTTGTTCGACAGGGTGAGGGTGGAAGAAATAAGCCTGGTGCGAGGGTATGAGATTGGGTGGAAGCCAAGACAGGGTCCATTGGGCTGAGGCGAGTTTTCGCGGCGCCTATCAAACGTAAGGATTAGTCTACCCCCCGCCGAAATACGCTAACATGTCCCCGGCGCCCCGGCACCACCACCCCAACCCCAGGAGGACCCGGTGTTTAAGATAGGCATTGACGTGGGCGGCACGTTCACCGACTTCGTGGTCACTCGGGACGGCGAGGCGCCCCAGTTATTCAAGACCCACTCCACGCCCCAGGACCCGTCGATGGGCGTCATCGCGGGCCTGCAGGACGTGGCCCAGGCTTACGCCCTCCCCTTGCCGAGCCTACTGGCCGACACCGACCTGATCATCCACGGCACCACCGTGGCCACCAATACGCTGGTGGAGCGCAAGGGCGCCAAGGTGGGGCTCATCACTACCGAGGGTTTCCGAGACCTCTTGGAGATGCGCGAAGGGATGAAGGAGGACCGTTACAACCTGCGGATGCAGCCGCTGGCCCCGCTGGTGCCACGGTACCTTCGGCTGGGCGTCACGGAGCGGGTCCGCGCCAACGGCGCCGTGGTCACCCCGCTGGACGAGGCCTCCCTCCGCGACGCCCTGGCCACCATTCGGCAGCATGACGTCGAGTCGCTGGCGGTCTGCTTCCTCTTCTCCTACCTCACCCCGGAGCATGAGCGCCGCGCCGCCCAGATGATTGCCGAGACCTTCCCCGGTATGTACTGCTCCTTGTCCCACCAGGTCCTGCCACAGATAAAGGAGTTCGACCGGCTCAGCACCACGGTGGTCAATTCGTACGTCGGCCCGGTGTTCGGGCGGTACCTGCAGCAGCTAAAGGACCGGCTCACGGAAATGGAGCACCGCCGCGATATCCTTATCATGCAGTCCAACGGCGGCGTGGCCTCCATTGACGCGTCCACGCAGCAGGCCGTCCGCGCCATACTGTCCGGACCCGCCGGTGGCGTCAGCGGGGCTTCATACTACGGGCAGGTCATCGGGGCCGATAAGGTCATCGGCTTCGACATGGGCGGCACCAGCGCCGACATCTCGCTGATTGAAAACGGCGCTCCCCACCTCACCAGCGAGCAGTTCGAGGCCGGTTGGAAGATCGCCGTACCGATGATTGACATCCAGACCCTGGGCGCCGGGGGTGGCAGCATTGCCCAGGTGGACCCGGGCGGCATCCTGCGCGTTGGGCCGCAGAGCGCCGGAGCGGACCCCGGTCCCGCCTGCTACGGCAGGGGCGGCGATCAGCCCACCGTAACCGACGCCAGCCTGGTGATGGGCTACCTGGACCCGGACAACTTCCTGGGGGGCAAGGCCACGCTGGACCGCCCTCTGGCCGAAGCCGCCGTCCGGTCCCACGTCGCCGCGCCGTTGGGCATCAACACAGAGGAGGCGGCCTACGGCATCCACCAGGTGGTCTCCACGTCCATGGCGGAAGGCATCCGGCTGCTCTCCGCGCGCCGAGGCGTGGACCCCCGCGACTTCGCGCTGGTGGCCTTCGGCGGCGCTTCCGGCCTGCACGTCAGCCGCGTGGCCCGGGAGCTCCATATCCAGAACGTCCATATTCCCGCCGCCGGACCGGTCCTCTCCGCCTACGGTATGCTGAACACGGACCTCCAGTACGACCTCTCCCGCTCCCACCCCAGCAGCCTGGACCGGCTGGACCTGGACGCGGTCCGCGCCATCGTTGGGGAGCTGGAGGCGGAGGGCAGGCAACGCCTGTTGGAGCAAGAGACCGCAGGGGGCAGCGTCGAGGCCATCGTTTCCGCCGATATGCGCTATTTGGACCAGATTTATGAGGTAAACGTCCCGGTGCCGGACCTCTCTCTCGACCGCGAGGCGCTGCTGGCGCAATGGGCGGCCAACTTCCACCAGCGGTTTGAGGAGCTGTTCTCCTACCGGCAGCAGGACCAGGAGATCCGGCTGGTGACACTTCGCGTCACGGTATTTGGCCGCCTGCCCCGCATCGAAATGCCGCGGCGCGTCTCGCTGAACGGCGCGGCGCCGGCGCTCAAGGGCCGCCGCAGCTTATACCTGGGTAGCTGGCAGGAGGTACCCGTCTATGCGGTGGACCGGCTGTCCCCCGGCGAGACCATCCAAGGCCCCGCGCTGCTGGAGTCGGAGTTCACCAGCGTCCTGGTGGAGCCCGGCGACTCCGCCAGCATAGACCCATACGGCGGTGTCCACCTGACCGTGGCCTCGGAGCAGCTATCCGGCGGCACGGAGGAAGACGCCCAGCAGCGTCCCGACCCGGTGACCGTGGCCGTGGTGGAGCAACGGCTGGAGTCGATCGCTCAGGAGATGGTGGAGGTTATGCTTCGCACCTCCATGTCCCAAATACTGAATTCCAGCCATGACTTCTCCACCGTTATCCTGGACCCCAAGGGCCAGATGGTGGCGCAGGGAGAGGGCATCCCCGTGCACATGAGCGCCCTCCCCATCGCCGCTCAGGCGGTCCAGGAGCTGTTCGGTAATGAGATACGGCCGGGCGACCTGTTCCTGGTCAACGACCCGTACTTCGGCGGGAGCCACCTGCCGGACATCACGGTCATCTGGCCTATCTTCCATGAAGAGCGGCTCCTTTTCTTTTCCGTCAACCGCGCCCACCACAGCGACGTGGGCGGCGCCACCCACGGCGGCTACAATCCCGCCGCCAGCGAGATCTACCAGGAGGGCCTTCGCATCCCACCCCTTAGGATCTATGAAAACGGGGAACCGCGCCAGGACGTGCTGCGGCTCCTGTCCGCCAACGTGCGCCACCCGGAGAACTTCCTGGGTGACCTGAACGCCCAGATCGGCTCGGTGATGACCGCCGCGCGCCGCATCGAGGCGCTCATCGAACGGTACGGCGCTAACGGGCTCGCGCGCTATTCGGCCGAGATGCTGGACGCCACGGAGCGCCGTATTCGCCAGATGATCGCCGGGTGGCCCGATGGAGTCTACAAGGGCGAATCGCTGGTGGACAACGACGGCTTCGACGCCACCAATATCCCCATTCGCGCAGCCGTCACCATCCAGGGTGACCAGATGACCATTGACCTGAGCGAGTCCAGCCCCCAGGTGACGGGCTTTATCAACAGCGCCTATGCCAACACCCGCTCCGTGGCCCACGCCGCGATTATGTACCTGGCCCCCTCGGATATTCCGAAGAACGAAGGGTCCATGCGCCCGGTGACGATCATTGCCCCCAAGGGGCTGGTGGTTAACGCCAACCCCCCAGCGCCGGTGGCCATGAGCACTAACCACTGCGCCGAGGAGATCATAGAGGCGGTGTTCCAGGCGCTGGCCAAGGCCGTTCCAAAGGCTGTCTCCGCGGGCTTTTCGCGACGCCTGCGCTACGCCATTACCGCGGTGGACCCCCGCACCGAAAGGCAGTTCATCTGGCACTTTTTTCTGGCCCGGGGCGGCGGCGGCGCATCCTCCGGATTCGATGGCTGGTCCAGCGTGGGGGAGGTTAACGTGGCGGGCGGGATACGGAGCCCCAGCGTAGAGGTGACGGAAGAGCGCTTCCCGCTCTTCATCAAGAACCATGAGCTGCGCCCCAACTCCGGGGGGGACGGCACCTGGCGGGGTGGCCTGGGTGGCGTCTGCGATATCGTTTACGAGGGCGACGCCGATGCCCGGCTCAACACGGCGGGGGACGGCACGATCAATCCACCGCCGGGCCTCTTCGGCGGTGATCCCGGGCTACCCCACATATACAGCATCGTCTCCAACGGGACGGAGCGGATTCTCCAGTCCAAGGAAGAAGGCCTGACCATCCACCCCGGCGACGTTATTCGCGTCCTATCCTCCGGCGGCGGTGGCTACGGGAACCCCCAGGAGCGGGACCCGGAGGCGCGGAAGCAGGACCTGCTCAACGGTTATGTAAGCTAGGAGGTTGATGTCATTCTGGGGAAATGGCCTATGACGGTTGGTGTCGGCACTACGCGGGGTGAAGGTTTTGGGCTGGGAGATTCCAACTGTGAGCGGGATGAACTATTTCGGCGCCGCTCTGGCAAGGCGAAGGCTGGGAGCTTCTTAGGGTTGCGAATCACAGGTTGGTAGTTCCCACCCGCCCGCCCCGAAAGGTTTTTAAAAGTTCTTCTGAGGGACACCCTCAGACTCCCGCCTACCAGGGGCCATCCCCCTCTGGACTCCCCACAAGAGGGCTGACCATGCGGATAATGGGAAGCTATTTTCGGGGCACTTGCTCCGATTGTCGTCAGGACCCCCACACTTTCCCATAGTCTGCCGTAGTTAGAATCTGACCCGTAAATGTCTGAATCGCCAGCCCCACCAGGCTGGGCGCCGCCTCGTCCGGCGTTAGCCTCAGGTGCCAGTCATGCTTGGTCCACGGTATCACCGCGGAGCCCTCGCTCTTCAGCGGCCCCGGGTCCAGGACGTTCACCCGGATGTTGTGCTCCTTCATCTCTTCCGCCAGACAGAGGCTCATCAGGTGCAGCGCCGCCTTGCTGCTGCAATATGCCGACCCCCCGGCGCGGTGGTTATTCGCCGCGCCGGAGCCGATGTTTATTATGTGCCCTTGCTTCCGCTCTATCATGTGGGGCAGCACATGCCAGCAGGCCAGGTATGGCCCGGTTATATTGGTGGCTATCAAGTTGTCCCACCGGGCGGAGTCAATTTCCAGGACTTTCTCCGACGGAATCATAATCCCCGCGTTGTTCACCAGAAGGTCAATCTTCCCGAACCGCTCTATCACCAGGCGGGTCATGTCTTGCACCTGCTCGTCGTCCGTGGAGTCGCAGGCGATAGCCAGCGCCTCCCCGCCGTCGCGCTGAATCGCCTCGGCGGTCTCCTGGGCGGTGCCGGGCAGCCCCGTGGGAGAGCTGCCCCGCGAGGTCACCACCACCTTCGCCCCCTCTCTGGCGTAGGCCGCCGCTACCGCCCGGCCCAACCCCCGGCTAGCGCCTGTGACAATTGCCACTTGACCTTCCAGTTTCACAGCGCACCTCTAACCATATCTAAATGTTCCTCCCTACAGGCAGCCACCACAAGTCAGCCCTGAACGCCTCCGAGTCTAGCCATCCCCCTCCAGGCGGTCAACGGTGGGATCTCTCACCCCTCCTTTGACGCCCCCATTGTCCGTTGCTACAGTCCTCTGACTTCCAATCCCCGTGCCGCCCCAACCCGTCATCACCCCTCAGCGCCGCCCTATGCCGCTACCCCTAAATAACATTTCCCACCGCACACCCTTCTTCTACGGGTGGGTCATCTTCGCCATCGCCTCCGCCTTGTCGGTGGTCCGGCCGGTCATGGCCGTGGCCACCTTGTCGGTATTCCTTGTCCCCATGACCCGCGAGTTCGGATGGTCCCGGGGCTTCTTTTCCGCGGCCGTGAGCATTGGGGGGCTGGCGGGCGCCGTCATCTCACCGTTCGCGGGCCGGCTGCTGGACCGGTACGGCGGGGGTTACGTCCTGGCGGCGGGCTCCCTAATCACCGGCGCGTGTGCCTTCGCTTTGTCCTTCGTGGTGGGTCCCATCTCCTTCGCCCTGGTCTACATCCTCGGCCGCATGACCTACGTGGGACCCATGGAGTTGGCCCCTTCCACCGCGGTGAGCAACTGGTTCATTCGAAAGCGCGCCTTCACCCTGGCGTTGATCCAGGCCAGCCAGGGCGCCGGTCTGGGGCTGATGCCCTTCATAGCCCAGATCGCCATCAACGGCTGGGGATGGCGGTCATCTTGGGTGGTGCTGGCCGCTGTGATCCTAGCCGTGGGCGTCATTCCGCCGTTGCTTCTGATGATCCGGCGGCCCGAAGACGTGGGGCTGCTGCCCGACGGCGAAACCTCGGCGTCTGTCACCTCCCCGGGAGCGGTAGCCCGCGGCGCCCCGGAACGGGACTTCACCCTGGCGCAGGCCAGCCGGACCCCGGCCATGTGGATGCTGATGGCCTTCAGCGCGCTGATGTTCATGGTCCAGGCGGGCGTCAGCCTGCACCAGGCCCCCTACTACATAAATAAGGGCTTGTCACCAACCCAGGCCGCCACCATAGTCACCGTCTTCGCCCTGTCCACCGCGGTGGGCGGACTGCTCTGGTCCGCGCTGGTGTCGAAGGTCTCGCTGCGCTTCGTTGTCACCGCCGCCGCGTTCTGCCAATTCGCGGGCGTGCTGGTTATTCTCAGATCCGACGGCGCGCTATCCGGCTACGCCGCCGCGGTGGTGTTCGGGGGAGGGCTGGGCGGCGTAGCGGCGCTGCTGCGGCTGGTCTGGGCCGACTATTATGGCCGCCGCCACCTGGGGGCCATTCGGGGCATGGCCTTGCCGGCCCAGGTGGGCGGCCAGGCGCTGGGGCCGGTACTGGCGGGGGTCCTCTTCGATATTACCGACGCCTACACCATTCCGCTGGTCATCTTCGCGGTCTCCGCCGCCGTGGGCGCCGTCCTCGTCTCGTTAACCAAGCCCCCCAGGTTGCCCTCGGAGGGTTGACTCTGCGAATCGTCATGCCTAAAACACGCCTAAACCTGCCGATATTTGGTACCGCATCCTCTTGAAATTGCCCGTCCAGGCAGCTAGGCTCGTTTAATATGTTAACCTCATTATTCGTTTAGGAGTCGCCATGCAAGCCTACTGCGTCAAGTGCCGATCGTCACGGGAGATGAGCAACCCCCAGGAGATAACGATGAAAAATGGGCGTCCCGCCACTCAAGGCACCTGCCCTACGTGTAATACCAAGATGTTTAGAATCGGCAAAGCGTCCTAACTAGGCCTCCTTACCCCTCTTCCTAGCCATCTCTCCACCTTCAGGAGAAACCCAGCCGTTCCCGGCTGGGTTTCTCCTCCCTGGTCTACGTCCCTTCAAAAAACCGAGCCGTTTTGCGCCCTCCAACTCGCGTCCGCATCCACGCTCCTCTACTCCGAGACCTGAAGTCCTCTCGGGAATAGCCCTCCGGCGATTGCCAGCGTTGTTGTGGGGAGCCTTTAGAGAAGGCACTCCTCTCTCTGGACTCCCCGTTGGCAGGAGTCCTTAGAGGAACTAATTCGGCGCCGATCAGCCAGGGCGAAGGTTGGGCGCTCCTAAGGGCCACAAATTGAAGGTTGGTGGTTGCCACCCACCCGCCCAGGAAGGTGTTTAAAAGTTTTCCTGAGGGACACTCTCAGACTCCCGCCAGAGGGGTTCTCTCCCTTGCCAGGTGTCCTTCAAAGGGCGATGCGTCTATTGCCGGGAGAATACCCCCTACCCCAAGAACTACCTTCTTTACTCCAAATAGAGACCCGTATTACTGGAACTTGTTATGTACACCCGTTACCCTCAAAGACAACATTCGACTCAGAGGTGGCCGCTATGACCATTGAGCAGATGGCTAGATCAACCGCCCCGGACTTCCAGGTTGTTATCGAGTGCTGCCACCATTGGGTCTTGGGGGCCGCCGACGGCCCCACCAGCTATGGCCGCTGCCGTAAGTGCGGGTCTTCGCAAGAGTTCCTCAACCACATTGAGACCTCGCAGAAGCCTGATCCCTTTCCTACCCCTTCACCTGCCGCCAACTAACCCTTCCGGCCACCCGCGGCCAACCAGTTGACCGGCCTGCGCCCGCAGGATCCGGAATTAACAGAGCGAAAGGGGTCAAACGTCATGGTTCTAACGCCGGAAAAAACAGCTAGTCCCGACCAGGGCTTGGTGGAAGTGGCCCACGCGCCTGTTCCGTTCTCCCAAATTGCCGAGTTGGCCCGCCAGTTCATCCTGGACGGTCCCGAAGCCACCGATCAGGCGGATGTCTACGTTGCTACCAAGGCGTTGTGGCGCCACATCGAGGACGCGTCGGCCGAGGGCTTGACCGCCCGCGACGTGGTGGTCTCGCTACTACGGCCCGCGTTCGCCACCTCAGACCACTGCCGCTGTGGCGGCTGCCAGAGCCGCTGTCCCGTTTGCCGCGCCATTCGCCGCGGCCCCGAGGCGGAAAAGAAGCCCGCCTAGCCGGGCGTCCCCCTTCTCCCTCAGCTCGAGTTTGTTAAGGAATTGGGATGGAACAGCGACAGTGGGCGCGGTGCTTCCCGCATGGGAGAGATGGACGCCCTGTCAGGGGATGGGGCAGAAAACCCCTCGGCGGTTCATACCGTTAGCACCGGGGATGGAAACGCCGGGCTGGTAGTGTCGACCGGCCCGCCCGATGAACCATCTCATCACCGATCAGCTAAGGCGAAGCGTTCGCTGCGCATAAGGCTGCAAACCTAAGGTTGGTGCTATCCACCCACTCCCGATTCACCTGGTTCTTCGGGACCGGGGGCTGCGACCCTCGGCCGCAAGGATTTTATTTCTGAGGTACACCCTCACACTCCCGATAGAGGGGGAAAGCCCCCTCTTGACTCCCGCTTCCTCGGCGTCCACAGAAGAGCAATCTTGGGGTTCTTGACTATTGGTCATGGCGACAGGGATAGCCAATTCTCGTTCTGCTGTTTTGACAGGATTTCGCCTCTTTGCTATGGTGGCATCTGCTCTAATCCTTGAGTAGCTGAGGCGGCAATATGTCCTGGGCCACCACCATGGTTGACAGTCTCAAAAAGGCTGATGTCTCCCTGATCGCTTACGTGCCGGACGTCAGCATCGACCAAGTCACCCGCCTCATGGAGGACGACCCCTACTTCCATGTGGTCTCGGCGACCCGCGAGGAGGAGGCTATCGGCATAGCCGTGGGGTCCTACGCCGTAGGACGGCGCGCGGCGGTGTTCATGCAGTCCAGCGGGTTTGGCAACACTATCAACGCCCTGGCCAGCCTCTGCATTCCCTGCCGCGCCCCGATTCCCATGTTCATCAACCTCCGGGGCGAATTAGGCGAATTCAACCTGGCGCAGGTGGCAATGGGCCGCGCCACCAGGCCCATCCTGGACGCCCTGGGCCTGCCATACTACACGCTCAGCCAAGAGGACCGCCTGGACACGGTGGTGGACGGCGCCCTGGAGCTCTGCTACGCGGCCCGCCAGCCCGTTGCGTTCTGCCTCACCCCTCTGCTTCACGGAGGCAAGCTTGCTTAGAATAGAAGCCACCCGCATTGTCCTTCAGCACGCCGGGGACCGGCCCGTAGTCGGCAACCTGGGGCCCACCAGCGACGAGCTGTGGGCACTGGGACACCGTGACCGCAGCTTCTACACCTACGGCTCCATGGGCCTGTGCTCCTCCATAGCCCTGGGCATGGCCCTCTCCTCCGACGGCCAGGTCATCTCGCTGGACGGCGACGGCTCGCTCCTGATGAATATGGGCGCCATAGCCACCATTGCCCGGGAAAAGCCCCCAAACCTCATCGTGGTGGTCTGGGACAACGAGGAGTGGTGCCAGACGGGCCACCAGCCCTCCCACACCGCCACTGGCACCGACCTGGAGAGCGTCGCCAAAGGCTGCGGCATCCCCCATACGGCCACGGTCACCAGCGAGGAGCAATTCGAGACGGTCTTCAAGCAGGCGCTGGCGCAGCCGGGACCCTGGTTCATAGTCGCAAAAGTGGAAGAGGCCGGGCATATAGAGGCGGCGCCCATTGAGCCGGAGCTAACGCTGCACCGCTTCCGGTCCACCTTTCCCCAGTCCGCCAGCAACCCTCACACGCAACCCTGGCATAAGCCAGACTCTACCGCCTAACAGGTGAGCGCCCCGGTGGTAATCGGGACGGGGTGAGAGGGCCGGTCCTGAATTGTTGATAGCGGTGGGTATGGCCCAGCAGAGGGTTGGAAATCACAGGTTGGCGCCGCCCACCGGCCCGCCCGATGGACCATCTCGGCACCAATCAGCTAAGGCGAAGCGCTAACCACTCATAAGGGCTACAAATCGAAGGTTGGTGGTTCCCACCCACCCGCCCAGGAAGGTTTTTAAAGTTCTTCTGAGGGACACCCTCAGACTCCCGGCAGGGAACCCAGGTTCCCTGCACTCTCCTGCGTGGTTGGTGATGATTGGGCGCAGGGGACGCCCATTCAAAGGCCGGATTAGGCTATTGCCGGGAGAATTGCACCCATTACCTTCGTAATGTAGGATTTATCACTGAAACAGGCCTTGTTCAGGAGGAGTCCATGCCGAATATGAAAGTGCTTTCATCTGACTCGCACATCCTGGAGCCACCGGACCTCTGGACCCCGCGCATGGACGCCAAGAAGTTCGGCGACCGGATCCCCCACCTTGTTCAAGGTGACCCCTACGACCACTGGTCCGTGGACGGCCAGCTCATGGGGGTCATCGGCACGTTCGGCACGCCGGGCCAGCGCTTCGAAAACCCGGAGGAGATCAACCGCGAGGGCAAGTACGATACCATACGAGCCGGCGGCTTCGACCCCCACGAACGGATGAAAGACCTGGCCCTGGACGGCGTCTACGCCGATGTTCTCTACCCATCATTCGCGATGGAGATGTTCGGGGTGCCCGACGGTGACCTGCTCCGCCAGGTGTTCTGCGCCTACAACGACTGGATCAGCGAGTTCTGCACTACTTACCCGGACCGGCTCAAGGGCATCGCCATGGTCCTGCTGGACGACGACATAGAGGCGGGTATCGCGGAGCTGCAACGCGCCGCCACCCTGGGCCTCTCCGGCGCCATGATTAGCTCCTTCCCGCTCCACGGCGACACCTACGACCAGCCTAAGTACGAGCCCTTCTGGACCGCGGCCGAGGAGGTGGACATCCCGCTGAGCCTTCACGCCGGCACCAACCGCCCCGCGCCGCCAGCCGTTGTAGTGGAAGAGACCGTCATCACACAGTCGGGGGCCGCCCGGGTGAACGCGGAGTACTGGGTCCGAATGTCGCTGTGCCACATGGTCTATTCCGGCCTATTCGAGCGCCACCCCAAGCTGTCCGTGGTTAACGTGGAGAACGACCTGGCCTGGCTCCCCTACTTCCTCAACCGGCTGGACGTCACGTACATAGAGCGGCCCAGCCAGACCACCTACCGGTTCGAGGAAGGCGCGCTCCCCAGCGACTTCATGGGCCGGAATGTTTACCATTCCTTCCAGGAGGACGGCCTCGGCGTCCGTGACCGCGACATCATCGGTGTGGACCGGCTGCTCTGGGGCTCAGACTACCCGCACGCTGAGTCCACGTTCCCCAAGTCTCAGGAGATCCTGGACAGTATCCTGGAGGGCGTACCCGAAGACGAAAAGGCGCTGATTGTGGGGGGGAACACGGCACGGCTTTACAAGATAGCCTGATCTTTCCGCAACCTGACGTACTTTCGGAGGGGCGCATCGGCGCCCCTCGGCTTTTTGCAAGGATTTGGAGATGGCGGTGAGCATGGCTCAGCAGAGGGTTGAAAATCACAGGTAGGTGGTTCCCACCGGCCCGCCCGATGGACCGTCTTGGCACCAATCACCTAAGGCGAAGCGCTAACCACTCATAAAGGCTACAATTCGAAGGTTGGTGGTTCCCACCCACCCGCCCAGGAAAGTGTTCAAAAGTTTTTCTGAGGGACACCCTCAGACTCCCGGCAGGAAACCCAGGTTCCCTGCACTCTCCTGTGTGGTTGGTGATGATTGGGCGCAGGGGGCGCCCATTCAAAGGCCGGGTCGGGCTATTTTGGGGAGAATTGCAACCATTAACTTCGTAATGTAGGATTCTTTGCTGAGACCGGTTTGTTAGGAATCAGTGATGGCGGTGGACGCAGCTTCAGCTAAGGGCAGCAAATCACAGGTTGGCGCCACCTACCCACCCACCCCGGACGGTTTAAGAAGATAATATCTGAGGGACACCCTCAGACTCCCGCCAGATGGGGAATGCCCCCTCTGGACTCCCTCTATTACGGATACTACAAGGAAGGGAAACCTCATGCCGAACATGAAAGTGCTTTCATCTGACTCGCACATCCTGGAGCCACCGGACCTCTGGACCACGCGCATGGACGCCAAGAAGTTCGGCGACCGCATCCCCCACCTGGTCCAGGGCGACCCCTACGACGACTGGACCGTGGACGGGCAGTCGGTGGGAGTCATAGGCACGTCCGGCTCGGCGGGCCAGCGCTTCGAACACCCGGAGGAGATCAACCGTGAGGGCAAGTACGATACCGTGCGCGCCGGCGGTTCCGACGCCCACGAACGGATGAAAGACCTTGCCATGGACGGCGTCTACGCCGATGTTCTCTATCCGACCTTCGCGATGGCGATGTTAGGCGCCGTCCGCGCCGTTGACCTCCTCCGCCCCGTCTTCAGTGCCTACAACGACTGGCTCAGCGAGTTCTGCACCAGCTACCCGGACCGGCTTAAGGGCATCGCCGTGGTGCTGCTGGACGACGACATAGAAGCAGGCATCGCGGAGTTGCAACGCGCCGCCACCCTGGGCCTTTCCGGCGCCTTGATAAGCGCTTTCCCGCTGCCCGGCGAGACCTACGACCACCCGAAGTACGAGCCCTTCTGGACCGCCGCCGAGGAACTGGGCATACCCCTCAGTCTCCACTCAGCCACCAACCGGCCCGCGGCGCCACCCGCCTTCGAAGTCGATTCCGGCCGCTTCGACCTCGCCCAATCCGGGGCCGCCCGGGTCAACTTTGAGTACTGGATCCGCATGTCGCTTTGTCACATGATCTACTCCGGTCTCTTCGAGCGTCACCCCAAACTATCCCTCGTTACCGTTGAGTTCGACCTGGCCTGGCTCCCCTACTTCCTCAACCGGCTGGACATCACCTACATAGAGCGGCCCAGCCAGACCACCTACCGGTTCGAGGACGGGGCGCTCCCCAGCGACTTCATGGGCCGGAATGTTTACCACTCCTTCCAGGAGGACGGCCTGGGCGTCTTTCACCGGGACATCATAGGCGTGGACCGGCTGCTCTGGGGCTCTGACTACCCTCACGCCGAGTCCACGTTCCCCAAGTCTCAGGAGATCCTGGACAGCATTCTTGAAGGCGTTCCCGATGACGAAAAGGCGCTCATTGTGGGGGGGAACACGGCACGGCTTTATAAGATAGCCTGATCTCTGCGCAACCCGTTGTACCTAGAGAGGGGCGCTGGAGCGCCCCTCTGCTTTTTGCGAGCATTTGGAGATGGTGATGGGGTTTGCCACGACAGAGAACTGAACATCATAGGTTGGTGGCGCCCACCGGCCCGCCCAGGAAGGTTATTAAAAGTTCTTCTGAGGGACACCTCCAGACTCCCGGCAGAAGGGCTGTGCCTCTGCACTCTCCCTTTCGGCCATTCTACAGCGACGTTTTAAGCGCTCTTGCTGAGGGATACCCTCAGACTCCCGGCAGAGGGGCTGTGCCCCTCTGCACTCTCCCTTTCGGCCATTCCACAGCGACGTTTTAAGCGCTCTTGCTCTGGGACACCTTCAAACTCCCGGCAGAGGGGCTGTGCTCCTCTACACTCTCCCTTGCTGGGTGTCCTTCAAAGGACGATATATCTATTGCCGAAGGAATCCTGAGAGTCCCCCAGACCCAGCTGTCCCCCTTTGAGCCCAACCCTCACACGTGCTAGAATTTCATTCAATTCAAGGGCGGTCGCCCCCGCCCTATGCAAGCCGTCTACCTCACGCCAGAAGTAGAAGAATCTGCCCAACGAACTCACCTTGGAGGACAGCATGGCCGATATGAAAGTCATCTCCTCGGACTCACACATCCTGGAGCCGCCGGACCTTTGGCTCTCCCGCATGGACCCCAAGTGGGGAGACCGCACGCCTCGCGTCATCGCCAGCCAAGACTATGACCACTGGTTCGTGGATGGCGAGCAGATGGGGATCATCGGCACATTCGGCGCCTCGGCCGGGATGCGCTTCGAAAACCCCGGCGACATCGTGCGCGAGGGCCGGTACGAGGACGTCAGGAAGGGCGGCTTCGACCCTCACGCCCGGATGGAAGACCTGGAGCTGGATGGGGTGAACACAGACCTTCTCTACCCGTCCTTCGCCATGGAGATGTTCGCCGTGCCGGACACGCAGTTCCTCCAGGCCGTGTTCAGCACCTACAACGACTGGCTTGTTGAATACTGCGGCGCGTACCCGGACCGGCTGAAGGGGATCGCCATGATTATCCTTGACCAGGGCATTGAAGAAGGCATCGCGGAGATGCGCCGCTCGGCGGAGATGGGCCTGGTGGGCGGCATGATCAGCGTCTGGCCCCGGCCCGGTGAGACCTACGACCAACCGATGTACGAGCCCTTCTGGGCCGCGGCGCAGGAGCTCCAGTTCCCACTGAGCCTTCACCAGGTCACCAATCGAACCGCGCCCAAGCAGCCCGACAGCGACACGGTGGTCATCTCGCAGTCCGGCGCCGGCCGAGTCAACGCGGACTACTGGGTACGCATGTGCCTCTGTCACATGATCTACTCCGGCGTTTTTGAACGTTACCCGGATCTCAAAGTCCTCAATGTGGAAAACGACCTGGCCTGGCTACCCTACTTCCTCAACCGCATGGACGTCACCTACATAGAGCGGCCCACGCAGACCACCTATCGGTTCAAGGACGGCATGCTCCCCAGCGACATTATGCGGCGCAACGTATTCCACTCCTTCCAGGAGGACGGCCTGGGCGTTCGCGACCGCGACATTATCGGCGTAGACACCCTGATGTGGGGGTCAGACTACCCGCACGCCGAGTCCACGTTCCCCAAGTCACGCGAGATCCTGGACAGCATTCTGGAGGGGGTCCCGGAAGACGAAAAGGCCAAGATCGTCGGCGGCAACTGCGCCAAGCTGTACCACCTTAGCTAGCCTCTCAGGGAGGCAACCGCAAAGGGAGGCGCACCAGCCGCAGCCTCTTTCCCTTTCGCAGCGTCCAACCCACGCTATTCACAACCTCCGGACGCCCTCCAGAACCGTCCTACAAATAAGACACAATTGTCATGCGTCTCTCTGAGTGATAGAATTCGCGATGATTAGCGCCGCCTAACAGCCGGCCAAAACCGCCATATTATTGGCCCTGATTCACAAAATCACACCGCCGTCAGGAGGCACCCCGTGGCTGACCAACTGGTAATTTCGTCTGACTCCCACGTAGTCGAGCCGCCCACACTCTGGCTCGACCGGATGGACGCAAAATTCGGCGACCGGATCCCGCACCTGGAGAAGGGCGACCCGTACGACCAGTGGTACTGCGACGGCCAACCCATCAGCACTCTGGGGGCCTTCTCCGCGGCGGGCAAACGCTTCAGCGCGCCCCAGACCATTGACCTGGACGGCCGTTTTGACGATGTTCCCGCCGGCGGGTACGACCCCACCGCGCACATCCAGGACCTGGCCATTGACGGTGTTTACGCCGACGTCCTCTACCCGTCCATTGGCCTGGGACTCTACGGTATTCCGGACCCGGCGCTGATGATCAACGTATTCGCCGCCTACAACGACTGGCTGTCCGAGTTCTGCGGCGCCTATCCGGACCGGCTCAAGGGGATCGCCATGATTCTGGCGGAGCCGCGCAACATAGAGTCCGCCGTATCGGAGTTACACCGTTGCTCCAGCATTGGCCTGGTGGGCGCCATGATCAGTGTCTTCCCCTCTCCCGGGATGTACTACGACTCCCCCGCCTATGACCCCTTCTGGGCCGCCGCCCAGGAGCTGAACATGCCAGTCAGCCTCCATGTCTCCACCAACCGCCCAGGCTCCGCGGAGCATGATGTTGGCGCCGGCAAGCCCAGCCAGAGCGGCGCCGACCGTAGCAACAGTGACCACTGGGTCCGAATGTCGCTCAGCCATCTCGTCCTGGGCGGCGTCTTCGAGCGCTACCCCGAACTCAAGGTAATCAACGTGGAGCACGAGCTGTCCTGGATGCTGTACTGGCTCCGGCGCATGGACCTCACCTACATTGAGCGGACCACGCAGGCCACCTACCGCTTCGCATCCGATATGCTTCCCAGCGACTTCGTGCGGCGCAACGTGTACCACTCCTTCCAGGAGGACGCCATCGGCATCCAGTTCCGGGACATGATCGGTGTCGACAAGCTGATGTGGGCCTCTGACTACCCCCACGCCGAGGCCACCTTCCCCGAGTCCCAGCGAATCCTTTCCGAAATCCTGGAGGGCGTGCCCCAGGACCACCGGGACCTGATTGTCGGCGGCAACTGCGCCCGTATGTACGGCTTCAACTTCAACGGGGGGTAGCCCGCCCAAGCGTATAAACACAAGCTAGACACAAATTCGGAGGTATCCCGTGACCAGTTCGCGAATCATTTCGTCCGACTCCCACGTCGTCGAGCCCCCCAATCTCTGGACCGACCGCATGGACGCCAAGTTCGGCGACGGCATCCCCCACCTGGAGCGGGACGACCCCTATGACAAGTGGATCTGCGAGGGCCGTAGTGTTAGCACGCTGGGCGCGTTCACCTCCGCGGGCAAGCGCTTCTCCAAGCCAGATACTATCCAGCTAGAGGGCAGCTTCGCCGAGGTGCCGCCTGGAGGCTACGACCCGGATGCCCACATAAAGGACCTGGCCATCGATGGCGTCGACGCCGATGTGCTCTACCCCTCGGTGGGCCTTGGCCTCTTCGGCATCAGCAATACCAGCCTCTGCCGCGGCATCCTCAGCGCCTACAACGACTGGCTTGCCGAGTTCTGTAGCGCCCACCCCAAGCTGCTCAAAGGCATCGCCGCCATCCTTCTAGAAGACGACATACCCGCCGGCATCGCTGAGATGAAACGGGCCGCCGATAAGGGCCTCTCGGGCGCCATGATCAGCGTCTACCCCGGCCAGGGCTACTTCTATGACGAGCCCATGTATGATCCCTTCTGGGCCGCGGCGCAGGAGCTCAACATGCCTCTTAGCCTCCACGTGGGCACGGGCCGTATGGGCCGGGCGCAGTTGGTGGAGGACGGCAAGGTTGTGCAGACCGGCGCGGACCGCAGCAACAGCGACCACTGGGTCCGGATGTCGCTGAGCCATCTGGTCCTGGGCGGCGTCTTCGAGCGCTTCCCTGAACTGAAAGTCATCAACGTGGAGCACGAGCTATCCTGGATGCTGTATTGGCTCCGCCGCATGGACCTCACATACGTCGAACGGACCACCCAGGCCACCTACCGCTTCTCCTCCGATATGCTTCCCAGCGACTTCGTGCGGCGCAACGTGTACCACGCCTTCCAGGAGGACGCCATCGGCATCCAGCACCGGGATATGATCGGCGTTACCCAGCTACTCTGGGCTTCCGACTACCCCCACGCCGAGGCAACCTTTCCCGAGTCCCAACGCATACTTTCCGAAATCCTGGAGGGCGTGCCCCAGGAAGAACAAGACCTGATCGTAGGCGGCAACTGCGCCCGCATCTATGGATTCGATTCCAACGGCAGCTAGTAGAGAATCAACTTTAGGAGAAACCAGATGGCTGACTACAAAGGCGTATTCCCCGCTATCATTACCCCCTTTGACCGCCAGGGCGAGCTGAACGTAGATGCCTTCCGGCAGGTCATGGAGTCCAATATCCGGTCCGGCGCCAACGGCTTCTGGATCTGTGGCGGCACCGGAGAGAGCGTGTACCTGACGTCTGACGAGATCGTCCGCGTTGCCGAGGCTTCCGTGGACCAGTCCAAGGGCCGCGCCACCACCATCATCCACGTTGGCGCTACCACCACCCGGCAGGCCGTCCAAAACGCCAAAGGGGCCGCCCGCGCGGGGGCTGACGCAGTTTGCTGCGTCCCGCCTTTCTTCTACGGCCCCTCGGAGCAGTCCATTGTAGACTTCTACAAGGCGGTGGAGGACGGCGCCGACGGCCTGTCCCTCTTCGTCTACAACCTGCCCCAGTCCACCGGCACTGAAATTACCGCCAGCCTGATGGAGACCCTGGTCCGGGAGATTCCGCAGCTCAAGGGCGTGAAGCACTCGGCCCCCAACTTTGAGAATATTCGAAACTTCGCCTCCCTGGGCATCTCCGTGTTCAGCGGAAACGGCTACATGCTCCTTGCCGCCCTCTGCCAAGGCGCCGTAGGCGGGATAGACGGCCCGCTGAACATAGCGCCGGAGCTTTGGGTAGACGTCTACAACAGCTTCCAGGCCGGTGACCTCCAGAAGGCCCGGGACGCCCAGGAACGCGCCAACAAGCTGATGGACCTCACCCGCGCGTCGCTGTTCCCCGCCGTGTTCAAGCACCTGGTAGGCGAACGGGTGGGCATTGACTGCGGCGACCCCCGGCCGCCCCTGCCGGCGCTTTCCGAGGCCGCCGCCAGAGAGCTTTCCCAAAAGGTGGAAGCCCTGGGCCTGCTGCCCGTGGCCCCCGCGGCACGCTAGCGCCTCGTCCCGCCATGGACCGCCAGGAGCTAGAACGCTGGGTACAGACCCAGGAGGATATCCGCGCCATTCAAAACCTCAAGGCGCGGTACGCCGCCTTCTGTGACGACAGCTACAACGCAGATGGCATCGCCTCCCTCTTCACGGAGGACGCCGTCTGGGAGGCGCCGTGGCAAGGCCGCTTCGAGGGGCGCGAGGCGATCCGTGAGTTCTTCAGGCAAGTCTCGAACACGATCACCTTCTCGGTCCACGGCGTCCTCAACCCTATAATTGAGGTGGACGGGGACACCGCCCGCGCCAGTTGGTACCTGTTCCAGCCCTGCGTCATCAACGGGCAGGCCCATTGGGTCTCGGGGCGCTACGCCGACGAATACGTCAAGGTAGACGGAAGCTGGTACTTTAAGTCGCTCAAGGTGGCCTCGTTCTTCCGCGCACCGTACGAGACCGGCTGGGCCGCTCAGTCCGCTCCATGACCGGCAGGGTAACGGTGTCCATATACCACAAGAGACCGACCTTCGGGACCCCCACATACACCTAGGAGCAAACTGCCATGACAGACCAGGAACTGAAAGAAAAAATTCAACGGCTGGATGACATTGAGGCAATCAAGAACCTAAAAGCCCGCTATTGCGCTTACTGCGACGATAACTATGACGCCGACGGCATCGCAAGCCAGTTTGTGGAGGACGGCGTCTGGGACGGCGGCATCCGCGGCAAGTACGAGGGCCGGGAGGCCATCCGCGCCTTCTTCAAGGAGGGCACCCGCCGCATCACCTTCGCGGTCCACCAGGTGCTTAACCCCATCATAGAGGTGGACGGCGATACGGCGCACGCCAGTTGGTACCTACTCCAGCCGTGCACCGAAGGCGGCCAAGCGTACTGGGTCTCGGGAGTCTACCAGGACGATTATGTAAAGGTGGACGGCAAGTGGTTCTACCAAAACCTGAGCGTCACGTTCAACTTCTGGACGCCGTATGAGCAAGGATGGGCGAAGCAGCCGTTTCCCACCCCGTAGGCTACATCACTGGGAGAGTCCCGCATGCCGGTCGAGGCCGGCGCCACCAGGGATGGAAATTGTAGGTTGGAGGTGGCTACCGGGCCGCCGAACGGAACATATCGGCACCAATCAGTTCGGGCGAATCACTTGACGCTTGTAAGCGCCGCAAATCGAAGGTTGGTGCCACCCACCCACCCGCCCAGAATGGTTTTTGTTTCTGAGGAACACCCTCAGACTCCCGGCACCCACCACCCAGGTTCCCTGCATCCTCCTGTGTGGTTAGTGATAACTGGAATGGAACTCTGAGGGCGCGCCTCAGGAAATCCCCGTAAAAGTCGCGCCCCTCTGTTCATCCACCTCGGCGCAGCGCACCCGGTTGCCGCGCTCCGTCCGTTCGCCCACAGCCAGCCGCCCCATGAGCCGGGGCCCTTGGTCCAACTCCACCAGCACCACGGTGTAAGGGGCCTCGCCGACGTAGCGCGCCGGGGCAATATGGATTGTGGTCCACGCCCGCACAGTCCCCTCACCATTCATCGAGACCTCGGTCCGCTCAACGCCGCCGCACTTCGGACATTGCGGCATCGGCGGCAGATATAAAGAATTGCATCCGGCGCAACAGTAGCCGGGAAGAGTCGCCACCGTGAGTTAATCCTTGCCCAAGATATGGACGGTGGCCACCGCCCCGGACCCTCCCAGGTTGTGCGCAAGACCCACGTCTGCCTTGCTCACCTGGTTAAACGCGGTGCCCCGGATCTGCTGCACCAACTCGTACACCTGGGCCAGCCCCGTGGCCCCAACGGGGTGTCCCTTGGCTATGAGTCCCCCGCTGGGATTGACCGGCAACCGGCCATCCAGCCGGGTCACGCCCTCCTCCAGCGCCGGACCGCCCTCACCCTTGCCAAAGAACCCCAGGTCCTCCATGGCCAGAATCTCCGCTATGGTAAAGCAATCGTGCACCTCGGCGAAGTCCACCTCGCCGGCCGCCAATCCCGCCATGGCGTAGGCCTCCTTCGCCGCGCGGACCGACGCCGGGAAGCTGGTAAGGTCATCCATCTCGGAAAGGGCCGTCGGCCCCGAGGCGTGCCCAGAGCCCAGCACTCGCACCGGCGCTACGCCCAACTCCCGCGCCATCTCCAGCGGGCAGAGCACCGCCGCCGCCGCGCCGTCGCTTATGGGCGGACAGTCGAACAGCCGAATGGGCTCGGCCACAAACCGCGAGGTCATAACCTCCTCCAGGTCCGTGGGCCTGCGGAACTGCGCCTTGGGATTGGTGACCCCGTTGCCGTGGTTCTTCACCGAGACCATGGCAATCTGCTCCCGCGTGGTGCCGTACCGGGCCATGTGCTCCTCCATCACCATGGCGAAGGCCCCGGGGAAGGTCAGCCCGGTACGCATCTCCAACACCTCGTCCCCCGCGGTCGAAAGCGCCGCCGTCACCTCACCCGTATTTATCCCCGTCATCTTCTCCGTCCCCGCCACCAGGACGAAATCGTATAGCCCCGCGGCCACCGTCAGGAACCCGTGGCGGAACGCTATTCCCGCCGAGGCGCAGGCCCCTTCCACTTTGGTGGCCGGTATCCCGGAAATGCCCAGGCGTCCCGCCACTACCGGCGCCAGCGCCCCCTGGTTCGAGAGCCGCTCCGAGGCGAAGTTGCCCAGGTACAGTGCCTGTATCTGGGCGTTAGAAACCCCGCCGTCCGCCAGGGCGTCGCGGCAGGCGTCCACCGCCATGGAGACAACATCCTGGCCCGGAAGCCTGCCGAACCCGGTGGAACCCACGCCAAGCACCGCCACCGGGCGTAGATGTGCTCCGACCCGACGAGTGGTCCGTTTGGTGCTGGTTACTTTTCGAGGCATGTTGTCTCCTTAAGAAGGGAAGAGCCGATTGGGATTGGGACGAGAATTGATTTGATGCGTTAGGCGCAAAGACGATAGGCGCCGATCTTTGAAAGGATAGCAAATCACAGGTTGGTGCTTCCCACCGTCCCACCCAGAAAGGTTTTTATAGTAGATATTGAGGGACACCCTCAAACTCCCGGCTGGGAACCCGGGTTCCTTGCACTCTCCTGTCTGGACGGTGTTTATTATGTACAGGAAAACCCTTCACAAAGTCCAGGCTGGTCGATTCCGAGGGAGTTCACCATTTCTTAGATCTTCCTATCCCGGTCCGCCCAGTAGGGTGCCCGCAGCTCCCCCTTCTCCACCTTACCGTAGGCGTTCTTCGGCAACCCCGAAAGGAAGTCCACCGACTGCGGCTTCTTGTAGCTGGCCATGTTCTCGCGGCAAAAATCGATGATCCCTTCGGCGTCCACCTGGGCGCCGGGCAACAGCACCACCGCCGCCTTCACCGACTCTCCCCAGATTTCGTCCGGAACCCCGAACACGGCCACCTCCGCCACCGAGGGATGCCGTGCGATCACCTCCTCCACCTCCCGAGGGTACACGTTGGCACCGCCGCTGATAATCATGTCGTGCTTCCGGTCCGTGATAAACAGGTAGCCCTTCTCGTCCAGGTACCCCAGGTCCCCGGTGTGCAGCCACCCGTTGCTCAGCGACTCCGCCGTCGCGTTGGCGTTGTTCAGATATCCCCCCATCACCAGGTCGCCACGGGCCACAATCTCCCCGGTCTCCCCCACCGCCACCTCCCGGTCTTCCTCGTCCAGCACCGCTACTCGAACGCCGGTAACCTCCCGCCCCGCGGAGCCCAACCGGCGCAGCCGGTCCGGGTCGCCGTTCACCAGGTGCTCTTCTTTCGGCAGGGTGGTGATGGTCATGGGGGCCTCCCCCTGGCCGAAAATCTGCACAAATATGTTTCCGAACGCCTCCATCGCCTCCAGCAGGTGCTCTGTGTACATGGGCCCGCCGCCGTAAACCACCGTGTGCAGGCTGGACAGGTCGTACTCGCCCTTAGCCCCGCTGGCCAGCAGCATGTTGATCATAGTCGGCGCCATGAACATGGTGGTCGCCCGGTACCGCTCGATTGCTTCGAAGATCCGGGGCGGGTCGAAGCGGAGCGTGTCCGGAAAAGCGTTCGCCGCCCCCCGGGCGATGTGATGGAACATGCTCAACCCCGAGCCGTGGGTGATCGGCGCGGCGTGCAGCAGGACGTCGGTAGGCACAGCCGGGTTGATGTCCGTAAGGAACGCCTGGGTCATTGCCAGCAGGTTTCGGTGCGAAAGCATGGCGCCTTTGGGGCGGCCCGTGGTCCCCGAAGTAAAGAACACCCAGGCCAGGTCCCCCAGGTCTATCGAAACCTCCGGTGCCTCCCCGGACGCCGAGGCCAGCAGCGTCTCGTACCCCACGTCTCCACCCGCGCCGTCGCCCAGGCACACGTAGTGCCGCATCGACGGGAGCGAGCCTTTGATGGCGCCGACATGCTCCCGATAATCCTCGCCGTACACCAGCGCCACCGCGCCGGAACTCTCCAGCAGGTACTGGTGCTCCTTAGGATGCAGCCGGGCGTTCATAGGCACCACGGCCATGCCAGTCTTCATAGGCGCCAGTATCGTTTCCAAACCCTGGTAGCAGTTGTTCGCCAGCAGACCCACCCGTTCCCCCGGATTCACGCCCAACGCCAGCAGCCCGTTGGCCAGCCGGTTGACGCGCTCCTCGGCCTCCCGAAAGGAGATGCTCTCTTCTCCCTGCAACCAGGCAGGGCGGTCCGGCCATCGCCGCGCCGCCCTGGTCAGCAAATGTCCTACGTGCAAGCCTGCCCCCTCTTGCCGGAAGCGTGCGCCATGGTTACGAGCATGTTCGCATCTTGTCCAACCGTACCGCTACACCACGGGCTAAGCAAGCCACTAACCCCGGCATCAGGGAGAGCTATACATCGGGTAATCCAGGTATTTAGGCGGCGCTATTCGGGCAAGAGGGTCAGCGCGTCCACGTGGCGAGGTCTCAGCATGCTGAAATGTCTCCGGTCCAGCGTCGCCAGCTTGACCTCGTTCATACGCTCAACAATGGCAAGGACGGCCGCGTCCACGAACCCTATGTCACTGTCAGCATACCGGTCACAGAGTCCTTGTATCCGATCATAGTCCTCTGGATAGAGCCCTTCCACGATATAGGACCCACGAATTATATCGTCCAGAAGAGCCACTAAAACGCCCGGATGGAGGCGTGCGTGAATCCAGTAATCGACTTCCACCAACACGGGTTCCGGGATAATCAGGGGCTCGTTCACAGTCTCAATGAGCCGCCGACAGGCGACATGATCGGAATCACTCCGGTCCAGGGATGCGTAGAGTGGGCCAGTATCCAGTATTAACGCCACGAACGCGGCTCTGGGCGCTCATCTCCGGCTCGGCGGGCGGTGTCTTTCTGACTGGAAGCGCCTATTCCCAGGCTGCGCGGCCGGGTCCGATAAGCCCCCAACTTGTCAACCAGGGCCTCCCGGATTAGCCCGGCCATAGACGTGCGCCGTTCCGCCGCTATCAGACGCAAACGCTGGAGCAATTCCTCTGGGATAGAAATAGTGGTGCGTGTCATGACATCATGATAACGTGAGTGGTGCGGGACGTCAACCCAGGCGGCGGTCACCGTCCGGCTCTACCGGTCTGCTAGACCTCCTCCCCCCTAGGTGGCATCACCAACTGAGTCTGAATCACCAGGGCCGCGGTCCTCCCGTCACCACGCGTTATCCTAGTCTGCCACACCATCGTCGTCCGCCCAAGGTGCAGGGGAGTGCACTCCGCCCTGGCCGTGTCTCCCAAGGGAATCCCGGCGAAGAAGTTGGTCTTGCTTTCAATGGTGGTGGTGGTAGCGCCCTTTGGCAGGTTGGCCATGGTGCCAACGGCGCCCAGGGTGTCCGCCAGCGACATGATGGCGCCGCCGTGCATAGTCCCAACGCCCGTGGTCAGCTCCTCCCTTACCTCCACTTCCGCTACCACCAGCTCCGGGGTAGCGCTGATCACTTTCAGCCCTACATACCGGGCGAAGGGGATCGACTTAATCGTTGCTTCAGTCCTGGATTCAGCCGTCACAAACACCTCTTGAAGCGTGATTTTATCTCTTTACGCGGCCTTGCCAGTTTTGCCAGGCGCAACACTTCCATCTCCGGTCTGCTAGCCGCTCCGGGACCGGGTCCCCCTCTTCTCAAGGAACGCTCGAATCCCTTTTGTTGCCTCTTCCGATGCGAACAGCCTCCGATAGCTGGCCGCCTCTATGCGGAGCCCCTCCTCCAGGGGTACGGCCATCCCTTTTCGCACCGAAGCTTTGATTCCCGCCAGCGCGCCCGCCGGTTTTTCCAGCAACCTCGCCGCCAGCTCCACCGCCGCGTCCAAGGCCCCGCCCTGGTCGACCACCCGGTTAACCAACCCCAGCGCCAACGCCTCATCGGCGGAGATATACTCTCCGGTCATTAGCAGCTCCAACCCCCTGGTCTGCCCCACCAGCCGCGGCATTCGTTGCGTGCCGCCCCAGCCCGGCAGCAATCCCAGGTCAACCTCCGGGCTGCCGAACGTGGCGGTCCTGGCGGCCACCCGAAGGTCGCACGCCATCGCCAGCTCCAACCCGCCACCGACGCAGGCCCCCTCCACCGCCGCAATCATCGGCATGGGCAGTGTCTCAATGGCGTTGCAGAGGCCCTGCCCCCAGGCGATGAACGCCTGGCATTCGGCGTGGTCCATGGCGCTCAACTCTTTGATGTCCGCCCCGGCGCTGTAGACCCCGTGTACCGCGCTGGCAATAATCAGCACCCGCACCGAGGCGTCCGCCCCCAGGGAGTCCACCGCCCGGGTCAGCTCCTCCACAAAAGCGCGGTCCATGGCGTTCACCGGCGGCCGGTCCAGCCGTAGCATCGCCACGCCGCGGTCAATACTCAAGCTTATATAGCGCTCTACCAACTTTCTCTCACTAACGCCCTGGACACCCTCGCCACCTCCACATGCCGCCATCCAGTCCAGGCCCGCATCCTATGGCCGGGGCAGCAAGGTGTCAATCTCGGGTGCGGCGGTGCGGGACAACCGGACACTAAGCGCCCGCCGGCCCATGCACTATTGCCTCTCCAACGGGCCAAAGCATGGAATGTTAGCAACCGCAGGAAATCTTAACTAAATGCTAACAGAGTTAGTTAAATCCAGGTTAATTGCAGAGCCGGTAATTGAAGCCCCACTGTTAGTTTCTGGTTATGAGTCTCCGAGTGCAATTTTGGATACTAACCAACGTTTTACTTTTCACGTCTAGCCCCGTGGCGCCGCCTAACGTTATGTAACCAAACGCTATCCACTTTCTAACCGTTCGCAAATTGATTTGCTAACCGTGCCGGGCGTAGCCTCCTCTCATTAGAGGTGCAGTGAAGGAGGTGAACCAATGCACAGTTCAATGCAGGTCTCCCCAGGTAATTCCATAGCCCGTCCCTGACCCGCGAATGCGGCGCAGGACGCAAGGGCCAACGGAGACATCTTGAGGAATCACGCCACGGCGCATGGCAGGCAAAGCAACCTTGGCAACCAATCTGATACGGGTAGATAGATTGAAAAAACTGACAAAACTGATGGCAACCAGACAGTCCGGTGTAACCGGGCTGGAGACCGCCATCATACTCATAGCCTTCGTGGTGGTGGCTTCCGCCTTCGCTTACGGCTCCATGTCCGCCGGCCTGACTGCCGGGGACCGTTCCAATGAGACCGTGCGTCAGGGCCTCTCGACCACCAGGGGAGCGCTGCTGCTTCGCGGGGCCGTGGTGGCCAACGATGACGACGGCAACGGAATGATTGATGAGGTCCGGTTCCAGGTAAAGGGTTTGGAGGGTGGTGGCACTGTGGACCTAACGCCCGGCCAGACCGTCATCCAGTACAGCGACGGCTCCCAGGCCCTGTTGATGGACAGCCCGGCCACGTTCTCCGTGGTCCCCGGCAACGGCGCGGACGACGATTTCCTGCTGGAGCCCGGCGAGGTCTACAACCTGGCGCTGGTGAACCTGGAATCCAGCCTTTCGCCCGCATTGACCAACAGCAAGACCTTCGTAATTGAGGTCATGCCCCGGAGGGGGATGGTGCTGCTCATAGAGCGGGCCACGCCCCTAGTGATAGGCAAGAGCAACAACCTTAGCTAATCAACCAGAAATAGGAGGGTATTACCGTTGAAAACCACAATGAGACGCTGGAACCAAAGGCTCGCCGGAGAGAGAGGCATCACGGGGATGGAGACCGCCATCATACTCATAGCCTTCGTGGTGGTGGCTTCCGTCTTCGCCTTTGCCGTCCTTTCCACGGGACTATTCACCAGCGACAAGTCGAAAGAGACCATTCAGTCCGGCCTATCGAAGACCCGCGGGACGCTGGAGACAAAGGGCCCGGTCCGGGCCGCTGCCAGCAGCGCCGCCGTAACCAGCGCCGCCGTTGGAACTGGAGATGGCGGCACCACGGCATTCCCCATCCCCCACAATCCACTGGTCCCCGGACTGGAGACGGTCAGCCTGGCCGGCGCAGTCCAGACAAGAGGGACCGACTACAGCATCAGCTATGACACGGGCGTCATTACGTTCAACGTAGCACCTGCACTCGCCAGCAGCATTACCGCGGACTACACCTGGTACAAGGTCGATTCGGTTACGGCTGCGCTAACCCTTTCCGTCGGCGGACAGCCCGTGGACCTTACGGGGGGCGTCACCATAGTGGGCTACCAGGACGACAACAATGTCGACCCGAACATTATCGATTACCAACTAACACCAATGGCCAACGCAGATGGCGACAACATTCTGGAGCCCGGCGAGATCATTGAGATGACGGTGACAACCTGCCGGGACGGGAACACGGATGGTGACTGCATGGACGCAGGCGAGTTGAATTACGGCCTCACCACCAACGATACGTTCACCATCACGGTAAAGACCAACGCCGGGGCCGTGCTGGTCTTGGAGCGGTCCATCGTCAGCAACGTAGTCCCGATAATGAACCTGGGCTAGAAATCCCTGCGCCTGCCGGGCCGCACGTTCGTCTCAGTGCCGCCCACGGAGTCCAGCGCCGGTCCGGCAGGCAACACTCCGGACAGGGGAGTGGCGATTTCCGCCGCGGTGAAACCGCCACTCCCCAACACCCAACCCCTGGCCCTCGGGAGTCCGGCGACCCGGCCCAGGGAACAACCCCACAATCCGAAACACTGGAGCGCTAAATTGACAACGACAGGACCTGAAATGGAAACCCTTAGAGATGACGTCAAGCTGCTCAAGGGAGAGATCAAGCGCACCCTTACAGACCTTCGCGTTGCCCTGATGCAGCACGATGCGCCGCTCCACGAAAGCTCCCCGCTGGACCAGACCATGGTCCGGACCAGCGGCCGCCTGACGGCCCGGCAGGTTGGAAACCCGGAGAGCGCCAACTACACGGCTCAATCCTTCGACGAAGATCCCGGAGGTCCGTTGGACGGCGCCTTCCCACACAGTCCCGCTGAAGGCATCGCCGGCGGATCCGGCTCGGAGCTCTTCTCTCTGGACGCTGCCTGGCCGAACGGGCACTGCAACGGAGCGCATTCTCCCCTCGAAACCGTACCTTCCTCAACCACATCCACGTCGCCGGTGGACATCAACCTGACAGCCAACCTGGTGAAGTGGGTTTCCAGGGTCCGCGAACGCCTGGGGCCGGAATTCCTCCACGCCTCTCTGGCCCTCTGTTCGGACTACGGCAGCGGCCTGGCTTCGGTGGAAAAGAAGGTGGCGTCCATTGCCGCGCTACTGGACCAAGTAGGCGCCGTAGAGAAACAGGCTTCGCTCCCCGTCGACTCAGCGGAGGAATGGAGCGTCCTACTTTTACAGCTCCACGGCATCCTCCAAGGCCACGGGGATTTCGGGGGCGGACCGCCCCGGCGCGGCCAGACGCTGGTTGGGTAGACGTCGGCTTAGGACGTTGACGACAGGGTTGATAGCAAATGAGTAAGGTAATAGCCAGCGCGCTGCTGGTGATAGCCGGGGTCATAGGCGCGGTGGCCCTGACCAGCTCCTTCCTGCCCGCGGTAAACCGCGGCGCCAGCTCCATACTCATCTCATCCGCCGCGCTGGCGGAGCGGACCAAGACGGGAGCTTCCATCGTCTTCGCGGTGGCCGACAACACAAACAGCGACATCGTCTTCTGGGCCAAGAACGTGGGCGCAGTGGAGATCAAGGCCATCGGGCGGTCGGACCTTTTCGTCACCACGCCTACCGGGGCCAAGTTCGTGCCCTTTGACGCCGATTGCGTTAACCAGGCCCCGGACTGCTGGAGCTTCGCACTGGAGGGCGGCGCCACCATTTGGGACCGGGCCAGCAGCATAAAGGTGACGGTTAGCCTGGCGGCGCTGCCCAACGGCGAGTATGGAATTGACCTGGTCCTTCCCAACGGCGTTTCCGCAGAGGCCACCTTGAGCGCCTAGCCGGCCACAGGTGAGTAAGTGGAGCGTTGACGCGGAAACTTAGAGAGCACCGGGAGCTGCCAATTGAGCGTTGTACTAGCGGGGACCTTTGTTTTGACCTCTTTTCTAGCGGGGGCACTGGTCCTTTCCATCGCCATGCTGGCCGCCGGGTCGGACCAGGCAGACGCCCACAGGTTGGCGGCCCAGTTAAGAGGAGAGCGCATGCGCACCAGCTTTTCAATCACCCACTCATCAAACAACTCGGGCGATAGCACCCAGGTCACGCTGGAGGTAAAGAACGACGGCGCTGCCATTCTTACCGGCTGGCATAGCTTTGACATGATCGCCAGCTACCTCAATCCCAACGCGCTGGCGGTCTACGGCCGGCTGGACTACCAGACCGGTACTCCGGCGGCGAGCCAGTGGAGTATCACCGGTCTGACACCCGATGTCCACAATCCGGGACTGTGGGACCCGGGGGAGACAGCCACCTTGGTGATGGAGATGTGGCCGCCGCTACAGCCGGACAGCGTGGTCACGGTGGTGATGGCCTCCCCCAACGGCGTGGTGGACTCCGTCAGCTTCACGGTCCAGTGAACTCCTATTGGGTTTGCACTAACTGGGCGGAGGAGGCCTCGTTTCACAGACCGGACCGGGCTATTTTCAGGGAACTCTCAACAAGAATTGGAGAAAACAATGGTGGCATCTAACACGGCGGCTTTCGGCGCCATCTCCACCGGCGCCACGGAGCTGGACGGCCATCTCGGTGGCGGGATACCCCTGGGTTCGCTGACCCTCATCGAGGGCCAGTCGGACGCGGGCAAGAGTGTCTTGGCCCTCCACCTTCTTCATGGCAGCCTGAGCGCCGGATTGAAGGTCGCCTTGTACACCACCGAGGATACGGTCATGAAGGCTCTCGACCAGATGGCCTCCCTGGGCATGGACGTGAGCGACTACTTTCTTCTGGACCAGCTTCGAATCTATCCGCTGGAGCTTTCGGAGCGTCCTTCGAGTATTGGCGGCGCCGCCGCCGGAGAGCTCTTTTCGCACATGAGCCTGGTGCCCGGAAATTTCCAGTGCATCCTGGTGGACTCTCTGACCAACCTGATAGCCGAAGCCAGCGAGGCCCAGGCCGTGGAGTTTTTCTCCCGCTGCAAGCTGCTCTGCGAGAGAGGCCGGACAATTTTCCTGGTCACCCATTCTGAGGCGTTCAGCCAGACCCTCCGCATCCGGCTCAGCTCCCTATGCGACGCGCATCTGAAGCTGCGTATAGACATCGCCGGTCAGCGTCTGGTCAAGACGCTTGAGGTGGCCAAGATTCGGAACGCCGAGAAGGGCACCGGCAACATCGTCACCTTTGACGTCGAGCCGGGGATGGGCATTCGGGTAGTGCCCATCTCCAAGGCCCGGGCCTAGGTTTGGAGAAGAGCCCTGATGCGCCTTCGTCTGGAACATGCTCCGGCTATCACCCGCCCCAGGCGGATATTCTCAGGTGCCCTCTTTTCGAGGCCGTCCCGGAACGGCTGGCTGACACCGCCGCTAACCTGCCTCACCTGACGGGGTATCTTCACGCTATGCTCCAGGCCGGTTGGCCCGCTCCCCAACTCCACCAAAAGCTGGGCCGCCCCATGGTAGGCCGACGCCACACCAACATTATCTACCCAGTCTCGGAAGACGTGCTGGTGCACATCTTGCCGGACCCTACCGACAGCCGGGACTTTTACGTGCCTGTGGAACCCGGCATGGGCCGCGACTTCAGCGCGGTCCTGGATGAAATTGACGCACGGCTGGTGGACGTGGTACCCCGGCTGCCGCCCACCAACGGCGCCGCGCCGGACCGGCAGGCCCGCCTGCTACAGGCCCTCCAGGAAATAGTGACCGTCCGGGCGGGGCGCCAAAAGAACGGACACCGAAACGGCTCGCAGCCCGCCGTTTCCTACCAAAAAGGAAGGCTGGCCATTGACCCTCACGACCTGGACACCGTGCGCTACCTCTTGGTCCGGAACAAGTGCGGCCTGGGGCTGCTCCAACCCTTCCTTCTGGACCCGTACATTGAAGACATCAGTTGCAGCGGTGTAGGGCCTCTATTTGTTGAGCACAAGATTTTTGGCAGCCTCAAATCCAGCATCGGGTTCTCTGAAGTTGACGAGCTTGACCATTTCCTCATCCGCCTGTCGGAGAAGATTGGGAAGCCGGTCAGCGTTCGGGAGCCAGTGGTGGACGCCTCTCTCCCGGACGGCTCCCGGATCAACATGGTCTTCGGTAGCGAGCTGTCAAAGCGTGGCAGCAACTTCACGGTCAGAAAATTCTCGGACCGGCCGATGAGCGCCCTGGACCGAGCGGAGCTGAACACGGTCTCCTACGAGATGCTGGCCTACCTGTCCATGGTCATAGGCGAAGGGCTCAACGTTTTTGTGGCGGGCGAGGCCGCCTCTGGCAAGACCACCACCCTCAACGCCCTGAGCACGTTCATCTCACCCAACGCCAAGATAGTCAGCATTGAAGACACGCCGGAGCTCCAGATTCCACACCCCAACTGGACCCGTGAGGTGACCCGGGGCAACGCCAAAAGCAGCCGGGCCACCGAGGTCAGCATGTTCGATCTACTGAAGGCCAGCCTGCGGCAGCGGCCCAACGAAATCCTCATCGGCGAAATCCGGGGCGAAGAGGGCAACGTGGCCTTTCAGGCGATGCAGACGGGTCACGCGGTGATGGCCACTTTTCACGCGGCGTCTGTGGAGCAGCTAATACAACGCCTTACGGGCTCGCCCATCAACGTGGCGAAACCGTACATCGACAACCTCAACATCGTGGTACACCAGGCCGCGGTGCGGCTGCCCGACGGCACGGTTGGCCGCCGTGTTATTAGCGTTAACGAGATCATTGGGTACGACGCGCCCAGCGACTCGTTCTCCTTTATTGAGGTGTTCTCCTGGGACCCGGTGCTGGACGAATTCCTGTTCCGGGGCCGCACCAACAGCTACATGCTGGAGCTTAAAATCGCGCCGAAACGAGGGATAGCTCCAGGGCAAAAACGCCTGGTCTACGAAGAGCTGCACCGGCGCGCCCGGGTGCTCCGTAGACTACACCAGGCCAATCTCAGAGAGGTCTATGAGCTCTATAACACGCTGGCACAAGCGTACCGAGAAGGTTTCTTCAGATAGCGAATGGCTCCGGTTCGACCTGATGTCCGCGCTGACGTATATGTCGGTGCTGGCGTCCGGCGGCATCTCCCAGGACCTGCTGATGGAGCGCGTCATCTCCCAGCGCTTTCGGTCAGGGGTCTACTTCCAGCGGGTCTACGCCCTGTGTAGCCAGTTCGGATTTGAGTACACCCGCGCACTGGAAGTGGTATCGCAGTGGGCCAAAGCCCAGAACGTACGGAACCTCCTGCTTCGGTTCGCCAGGTCTCTGGTCTCCGGCCAGCCCGATTCGGTGTTTCTGGCCCAGGAAGCCAAGTCCGAGAGCCAGATTTACGCCAGCCACTACCAGGGCAAGCTGGAGTCCCTTCAGAAGTGGTCAGATGCCTACGCCGCGCTCCTAGTCTCCAGCGCCGTTATCACGGTGATCATCCTGGTCACCACCATGCTCTTCCCTTTCAGCGACCTGTTTGTGGTCATGCTCTGCTCCACCGTGGTGACAGTGGGCTCCTTGGGCGTCTACATAATCTACAAGTCGGCCCCCCACGAGGTGAAGACCTATCGAAGCGGACGGGGCCCCGCGCAAAGACTCTGGGCCACTCGCATACTGCTGGTGTCGCTCCCCGCCGCCGTTGCCCTGGGCCTGGCATTGGCCCTCCAATTTGGTCCCGGCGCCTTTTCCCTGCTGGTGGGGGTGGGACTCTTCCCCGCGGGGCTGCTCGCGCTCCTGGATGACCGTAGGATCACTCGCATCGACGATGAGCTGGCCTCCTTCTTCCGAGCGCTGGGCAACGTCACCTCCTCAGTGGGCACCACCACCGCCATAGCCCTCCGGCACCTGGACCACAGGTCCCTGGGCATCCTTGGCGGCTACGTGGGAAGGCTGGAGTTGCGCCTGGACAGCGGGCTGGACCCAGACACCTGCTGGGAACGGTTCCGCGACGAGACGGGCAGCGAGATGGCCAGCCGGACGTCCAGGATGTTCGTTGACGGCGTCACGTCGGGCGGCGAGCCGGAGGAGGTGGGCAAGGCCACTTCAGACTACGCCCAGGGCGTTTCACTGCTGAGGGCGCAGCGGCAGATCACTAGCTCCAGTTTCGCCTACGTATTGATACCTCTGCACGGCGCAATGGTGGCGCTGCTGGTGTTCATCCTGGAGGTGATAGAGAACTTTAACAGCCGGCTCAACCAGATCCTGACAAGCACGGAAGCGCTATCCGCGGAGAGCAGCGCCGCGCTGTCCGCCCCGGACCTGCAGTTCTTTCAGGCCAAGGACATGACGCTCATGGGAATTGTTGTCCTGCTGGTAGTCGGCAGCATAACGGTCACCAACTCGCTGGCACCGAAATTCGCCACCGGCGGGTCCCCCATGAAGGCGGTGGCCTACGGCGCCCTCATGTTCGCGGTCTCCGGCGTAACGCTGTTGGTTACGCCGCCCATGGTGGGAAAACTATTGGTATAGGAGAAAGTCATGAAATTCTTCGAAAAGCTATTCGGGTCCAGGGACTTCACGCTGCGGCGCGGCGCCGGTCCGGAGGAGGTGGTCACCCTCCCCGCTCCGGTCACGGAACGCGCCCATGAAGGCGAACGTGGCCCCTTCGCTCCCTTTCCCTTCCTGATGGGAATCCAGCCCCCTGCCACCGTGTTGTCGGCAGACGATGACCCGCCCGAAGCGGCGGACTCCGAAAGCGGCAACGCGGCAGAAGAACTACCCAAGGTACAACCCCTCACCGGCGAACAGGCCTCGGCGGCGCTGAAAGAATTGTTCAATGCCAAGGTAGCGGACACCTCAGACCCCACGTTACAAGAGATCGTAGTGGAGATGGACGAGGTGGACGCCGGACTGTTGCTGGGCCAAGCAAAGGAGTTGGCGCATAGGTTGGGCATCCCGCCTCAACACCGGGGTTAACCCCCTGCGCCGGCCTTGGCCACGCCCCTGCCCAGGGCCAGCCCGCCGCCGGCAACGGCCACCGCGATCGCCTCTTGGCCGCGCAATTCTCCAGTCCATATCGCAATCACCGCCACCACGGCGATGATGAATTCCCGGCTGGCCAGCCGCCGGATAAAAGGCCGCACCCAGCCCCACGTCCCCAGGTCCTGTCCCACCCGGTCACCCAGTCTCAAAAGGTCTTCCAGCGCGTCCTCAACCTCATTGGCCGCCGCTTGCAACCCGGGCTTCGCCCCCTCCGCGGAAGTGCGGATCTCGTCTAATCTTCGCTTTCCCTCCCGTATTCTCTCCCTGGTCGCTTCAATCGTTGCCCTGGTATTTCTGCTGGTCATGACAGCCTCCTCTTTCAGAATATAGGTGATACTCGACGGTCACTATATTCCCCGTCAGCCAGACCAACAATGTGGCCCCGAGTCTCGGGGGAATCAGCCATGGCGTTGGGGATAGCCACCACGAGGGATTGCGAGTCACTCGTTGGTGGTACCCACCATCCGGCCCCAGCAGGAATTCAAAAGTAATTTCTGAGGGACACCCTCATCCGCCACAGGTGGACCGGCAAAAGAGCTGTGCCCCTCTGCACCCTTCCTGGAAGGATCTTCTTATTTGACCTCGGTAACCAGCCCATCTAGCATGGCCCAAGCCAACCAAGCCGGCGTCTCCGTAACAGCGCCCGCGGCGTGGCGGCCTGGTAAGCGGCGCCGCTACGGCCTCGCGTAACCAGTCATCCCAAAGGTAGGGGAGGGAGTCATGACCACAAAGAAAATCTCTCTGATCATAGCCGGTGGAGTGTCCCTAGGAAGCTATGAGGCGGGCGCCCTGACGGAGCTCCTTTACGCGCTGGGGCACCTAAACGCCCAGCAAGAAGAGCTTCGCTACACCATAGACGTTATGACGGGCGGCTCCGCGGGCAGCATCACCGCGGCTCTTGTGGCTCGAACTATTCTGCATGACTACCCCGGAATGAAACACGTGCTTCATGAAGCCTGGGTCAAAGAGGCGGACATTGAGGTGTTCATGAAAGACACTAAGTTCAATTCCCTTTTGTCCAACAACCTGCAGCATGACCTTGCCCGCAAATACATCAACGGCTCCCCTGAATTCCCGCTGCGGAAATCCGCGCCCGCCACCTGCGCGCCCGACGTTCTCAAGCTGGGGTTCTCACTCAGCAATATGGTGGGAGTCGATTACGGAATCCGGTCAACCCAGCTCGATTCCCAACAGGACCAGCCTCGCAAGTTCCCATCCACCTTCTTCTCCGATTTCACCACCTTCCATATCGATGCCAACAACTTAGAGTCTGTAGAGGCTTGGAGCGCTATCTCCTCAGCCGGGATAGCCAGTGGTTCGTTCCCGGTAATGTTTCCCCCAACCCTCCTGCACCGCACCGAGGCAGACTATCCGGAAGCCATGGACAGCTTCTTGGAACTGCTACCGGGAAACATCGACTTCATTGACGGCGGCATGTTCAACAATGAGCCCGTCAAACAGGCCATAGTCCTCTCAGCGGAACAGGACGGTGGAATCCTCTCTGAAACCAGGACTTTCATCTTGATTGACCCCAGGCTCAACACCAGCCGCAAAGACAAAGTCTTCTCCACGGACCAGTCTCTCACTTCAAATATCCGGCGTATCGTCCAGATGGCCTTGGGCGAAATGACGGCTCGGGACTGGCTTAGAGCGCATCAGGTAAACGACCAGGTGGCGCTGCGGGATAGCCTGGCCGTCGAGCTATCCAATTACGTCAACCTGCTCCCGGACAACCAGTTGTCTGCCCGGCTGGACGGGCTCGCCACCCTTACAGACGAGATCCTCGAAAGTGAACTTGTAGATCCGGACCAAGCCAACCGGGATGCTTTTCTTAGTCCCCGGCTAGAGCGCATCCGGCAACACCACCACGGCCCATGGCTACTGCTGGGCAGCAACGATGCTCCTAGCGTGCAGGCCAAGAAGCGGGGCTTGTTCGAGCGACTGGTCCTGGCCTTGAACTATTCGGGCGGACTAAAAACGAAGTCGGCTATGAACCTGGCAGTCATTGGGTCGGAGGGGGCCAACACCGCCGGCGAACCGTTCAGCGCCTTCCTGGGCTTCTTCAACGAAGCCTGGCGAGAGCACGACTACCGGTTGGGCCGCGCCAACGTACACCGCGAACTGCCTAAAATCCTGGGCGTCCCCAAATATCCAAGGGAGCCAAATCCCAGTGGTTCAAACGCGCACAACCCCTACTATGACGTGGAGCCCACCTGGCCCAGTTTTTCTGGCGTCGGCATTAAAGACGCGGACCCAACGAAAAGAGAAAAATTCTTGGACCTGGCCATTGACAAAATAGCGGTGGTGCTAAAAGGCGAACCACTCCGGCTGGGCTCCTTAAAACTGGTGATCGTTAAATGGTTCCTCAAACGAAAGCTGAGGACCCTTCTGAGGCTAAAGAAGAACCGGACCTGGTACAACCCACTGACATGGATTTAAATTCTTCCCCATTCTATCCAGGGAGGGGGACCTAGGGGAACGGCCTACCGGTTACCAGGAAATCTGGCGGCTGGCAACCTGCGCGCCCTGGCTCAGCGCCTTTAGCTTCGCCCACACCAACCCGCGCTCCACCCGCCCGGCGCCTGCCGACGTATCGAACCCGCAGTCCGTCCCCGCCATCACCCGGGTCGGGTCGCCCACAACCTGTACCGCCCGCAAGATCCGGTCCGAGACCACCTCCGGGTGCTCAACGTACTTCGTCTTGGTGTCAATCACCCCCGCTATCAGCAGCATGGAAGGCGGCAGCGGCAGCCGGTCAAACAGCTTGTACTCGTGGGCGTGCCGCGGGTTGGCCATCTCCAGTGACAGCGCGCCGACGTTGGCCTGGTAAAGCAGGGGCAGTATCGGCTCCAGCGGAACGTCGTAGTGGTGCGGCCCTTCGTAGTTGCCCCAGCACACGTGGAGCCTGACCCGGTCCGGCGCGATGTTTCGCAACGACTGGTTGATCGCCTTAATGTTCAGCGCCACCACTTCCTGGAAGTCGATTAGCGGCCTATCCTGGTAGGACATGTGGCGCTCCATGGCAAGGTCCGGGCAGTCCAGTTGCAGAACGAACCCTTTGGACACAATCAACTCGTACTCGCTCCGCATCTCTTCGGCCACGGCGAAAAGGTACTCCTGGTAGCTGGGGTAGTAGTCGTTCAGCATGGTCATCGCGATGATCCCCGGCGACGCGGCGGTCATGAACGCCTCCTGGAATCCGGCGGACGAATCGCCGGCGATCCGAAAAAACTCGTCGCACTCGTTGGCTGCCTCGTCCAGCCGCTCGTACCGCACCGGGGCCACACACTTCGGCGGCGCCCTGAAGTTGACCGCCGCCGGGTTTCCCACGCCGGGCTGCGCCAGGCCGTACTCCGCCAGGTCCTGGGCGCTCTTTCGCTGCCCCGAGCCCCCGAACCCCGCCATCCGCAGCCCCGAGCCACCGAACCCCGCCATCCGCAGCGTAACGTAGCTGGAGAAGCTTATTCTGGCCTGCTCACCGTCGTTCCCGACGTCAATCCCCGCACGTAGCTGCTGCTCCACCACCTCCCGCATGGACTCGCTCACCGCCGCGGACACAGCCTGGGGGTCCACCGTTTCGCCCCGCGACTGGGCCGCCATCAGCGGCTGCAAGCCGTCCGTCCTCGGAAGGCTGCCGCAATGGGTGGTAAGGATGCGACCCTGGCTTTTCTTCATGGGTTACCTGCTAATAGAGGTTGAAAACATCACTTCTAGTGGGAGGTAAGAATCAGCCATGGAGGTAGTTGGCTGCTCCTAAGGGCGCAAATCACAGGTTGGTGGTGTCCACCCATTCCCGATTCACTTGGTTCCTCGGGACCTGGGGTCTGCGGCCCTCGGCCGCAAGGAGACAAGTTCTGGGAGGAACCCTCAGACTCCCGGCAGAGAGTTTGTGAACAATTTGACGTGGCACAGCGGTAGTGGGCACAGGGGTTGGATGTGCTCTCCCCTCTCTACCAGATTCCTTGATCATCACGGGCGGACTCAGAATGATATGGCGGGGGGCGTAATGCGGTATGGGCTCGTCCTTCGAGAGCCTCAGGATGAGCGGGTTGGAGGCGTAGGAGGCTTATTTTCATAGGAATGACATGACTTGTGCGGACGCTCAACATGCGACAAGTTGGCGATGAAAATACTGACGAAGTCAAAAATTCACAACCTCAGAGGGGACCATCCCACTCCGGACTCCCTCACTTCACCTTTTAGACCCCGCCCTACCCCGCCCGGGACGCCGCCTTGCTGATGGCCCGCTGCGCGAATACCGTAACCAGGTGCGCCCGGTACTCGCCGGACGCATGAATGTCCTCGTTGAAATCTATGCCCGCCCCCGCCCGTTCCGCCGCCCGGCCGATGGTGGCGGCGTCCAGCCTGCTACCGTTCAATATCGCTTCCGTCTCCGTGGCACGCACCGGCTTGGACCCCGCCCCGGTGACGCCCACCCTGGCGTCTCGGCACACGCCGTCCTCGCCCAGCGTCACCCTGGCCGCGACGCCAACTATGGCGAAGTGAGACGCCTTGTTCCCCATCTTGTCGTACGCCGTCCCCGTCCGGACAGGTAGCGCCGGAATAAGTATCTCGCTCAGAATCTCGTTGGGCTGCAGCGCCGTGGTGAACAGGTCGACGAAGAAATCGTCGGCGCTTATGGTCCGGTGCGAACCGGTGGTCGACGTGACCAACTGCGCCCCCAGCGCCAGGGCCACGGCGGTCAGGTCGCTGGCCGGGTCCGCGTGCGCCAGGTTCCCTCCCAGGGTGCCCATGTTCCGCACCTGCGGGTCCGCCACCATCCCCGCCGCCTCCGACAGCGCCTCTACTCGACCCTTCACCAGCGTTGACGTCTCAAGGTCCACGTACTTCGTCATCGCACCAATTACCAGCCCGCCGTTCTCCTCCCGGATGTATGACATGGCAGGTATCCGGCCCAGGTCTATCACCACCCCGGGCCGGGCCAGCCTTAGCTTCATCAGCGGCACCAGGCTGTGCCCGCCCGCCAGCAGCTTGGCTTCGTCCCCGTGCTGATCTAACAACGTGGCGGCCTCTGCCACCGATGTGGGCGCAAAATATTCGAAGGCGCTGGGTATCATATTCAACCTCTCCTGGTAGGAGGATCGTTGCCGGCTAAGTAGCCATCTTCTTCGCCGCGTACTGCACCGCTTTCACGATGTTGTGATAGCCGGTGCACCGGCACAGGTTGCCCGCCAGGCCGTGCCGAATTTCCTGCTCCGAGGGCTTCGGGTTGCGTTGCAGCAGGTCCAGCGACGACAGGATCATGCCCGGCGTGCAGAACCCGCACTGGAGGCCGTGCTCTTCCCAGAACCCCTCCTGAATGGGGTGCAGCACTCCGTCCTTGGCCAGCCCCTCAATGGTCATTATCTCCGCCCCGTCGGCCTGCACAGCGAACATCGTGCAAGACTTGACCGCGGCCCCGTTTAGTATCACCGTGCACGCCCCGCAGTTGCTGGTGTCGCAACCCACGTGGGTACCCGTCAGGTTAAGTACGTCACGAATATAGTGCACCAACAGCAGCCTGGGTTGGACCTCGTTGGTGTGCTTCGTGCCGTTGATGGTGACCGAGATGCTGTGCCCCATTACGGACCCTCCAGAAAGCGAAGTTGGCGACCCTTCGCGAGAGGGGTGCAGTATACCAACAAGCGCCGCCACACGCCACAGAGCGGCGCGTCCGGGCCGCGGTGCCGCAGGCTGGCAACAACCCGCCTCCGGTGTTAGATTTACCGCAGGCCAAGCCTAGAAAGAGGGACTCCATCTTGAAAGTTGAAGGCTCCTACCAGTTCAAGTCGCCGCGCCAGGCCGTCTGGGACGCCTTCTTGTCGCCCGGCGTCCTGGCCCAGTGTATCCCTGGCTGTCAGTCGCTGGAGCCTGAGTCTCAAGGCACGTTCAACATCGTGATGAAGGTTGGAGTCGCCTCTATCTCCGGCACATACACCGGCAAGGTCAGCATCTCTGACAAGTCACCGCTCCAGTCCTACCGAATGCTGGTCCAAGGCAAGGGCTCCGGCGGAAGCGTCAAGGGCGAGGGCCTCATCCAGTTCAGCGACACCGACGACGGCACCGAGGTCCATATCTCCGGCGACGCGCAGGTCACGGGCATCGTGGCCCGGGTGGGCCAGCGCCTGATGGGCGGCACGTCCAAGCTGCTACTTAACCAGTTCACCAACTGCATCAAGTCCAAGCTGGAGGGATGACCACACCTCACACCCTGCTCTCTCACCTTACCCTCTTCTGCCGCCGCCTTAGGGACGAGGGCCTGCTCATCGGCCCGCAGGAGACCGCCGACGCCTTCCGCGCCATATCCCTAGTCAACATTATGGACCGCGGCCACGTCTACTGGGCGCTCCGAACCGTCCTCCTGTCCAACCCGGAGGAAGCCCCTACCTTTGACCAGCTCTTCCAGCTCTTATGGTCGTTCCAGCCCATGCCCCCAGCTACCCGGCGCACCCGAGGCATGAGCCCCGGCGGCGGCATGCGCGAGTTCCGCGCTCCCCGGGCTTCGCCCTCCAAGGAGTCATACCAACCTCCCACCCGCACCCTGCTGGAGACCACGCGCACTGGCGCCAGCGCGGTGGAGCTCAACGCCCGTCGAGACCTGTCCGGTCTGGAGCAGCACGAGGAAGCCGAGCTTCACCGCATCGCCGCCCGCATCGTCCGGGCGTTGGCGACGCGGCCCAGCCGACGGCGACGCCGCCATCCGCGCAAGGGCGCCCCAGACCTTCGCGGCGCATTTCGGCTTAGCCTTTCGACCGGGGGTGAGCCGCTGCGTCTCCCCCGCCTTCGACGGAAACCCCGCGTTCCACGGCTGGTGATCCTATTGGACGTCAGCGGCTCCATGGAGCGCCACACCGCCTTGCTTCTTCGCCTACTCTACGCCGTCTTCCGGCACACCCACCGGATTGAGGCCCTGGTCTTCAGCACCTCGGTCACCCGCGTCACGCACATCCTCCAGGCTCCTTCCTTCCAAGAGACCCTCCAGGGTTTGGGCCGGGCGGTGGAGCACTGGTCCGGCGGCACGAAAATCGGCCCAGCCATCCGTACGGTCAACACACAGTACGCCGCCCTGTTGGACCGCTACACTTCGGTGTTTCTGCTCAGCGACGGTTGGGACACCGGCGATCCGGCGGACCTGGCGCGGGAGCTGCGACGCATGCGCCGGAAGGTGCGCAGGCTGGTCTGGTTGAACCCGCTCATCGGCACGACGGACTATCAGCCGCTCACCCGGGGGCTGCTGGCCGCGGCGCCCGCGGTGGACCGCTTCGCATCGGCGCGGGACCTGGCGCAGTTGAAACGGCTGCCGCAATTGCTGCGAAGGTAGGCCCGGAGCTCGGAGAAAATCGAGCTGGAACAGCGAAACGCGGCCCGGCGGTTGAAGTCGCTAACCCTACCCCACCCAGATTCTTCGATCCTCACGGGCAGACTCAGAATGGCATGGCGGGGATGCACTAGAGATAGAGTTGCCGAGGAAGAGGGCAGGCGCTACCCGTGACGGGCCGGGACATGACTCAAAACGAAAGGCAGCGGTACGGGCGGTGACTATGCGAGAGTCAAGGGACCCATTACATACCGAAGATGTGGTGAAGCTGGCCCAGTTTTTCGACCAGGTTGACACTACGGAGTTGGCCGGCTTGGAGGAGATGCCCTCTCCTCCTAAATTCTTTCCAGCACCCCGTCAATCCCGTCCGCGCTAAACCGAGCCAGGTCGTCGGCGTCCTTGATGAGGGCGCCGAGGCTCCGCTCTACGGCGGCGCGGTCCAGCCGGTCGTGGTGCAGCACCACCATCGCCCGAGCCCAGTCCAACGTCTCGGATATACCCGGCGTCTTCTCCAGGTCCATATCCCGAGCTTCTTCAACAAACCGGCACACCTGCCGCGCCAGGGCGTCCTCGATTCCCGGCACCTTGGCCCGCACAATACTCAGCTCTTTTTCCAAATCGGGGAAGTCAATCCACAGATATAGACAGCGACGCCGCAGCGCGTCCGAAAGGTCCCGCGACCGGTTGGAAGTCAGTATCACCAGCGGCCGCAGCTCTGCTTTCACAGTGCCAATCTCCGGAATCGTCACCTGAAAGTCTGACAGCACCTCTAAAAGGAACGCCTCGAACTCTTCGTCGGCGCGGTCCACCTCGTCGATCAGCAGCACCGGGGCCTTCTCCTTCTCCGTCAGCGCCGCCAGCAAAGGCCGTTGCAGCAAAAACTCCTCGCTAAAGATCTCCTGCTCCCGCTCCCTGGCGCTGCGGCCGCTCTGCTCGTCCAGCCTTATCCACAATAGCTGCTTCGGGTAGTTCCACTCGTACAGCGCCGTGGTGACATCCAGCCCTTCGTAGCACTGAAGCCGGATCAATCGGGTGTCCAAGATTCGGGCCATCACGTTGGCGATCTCCGTCTTGCCCACTCCCGCTCTCCCCTCCACCAACAGCGGACGCTCCAGCGCCTGCGCCAGGTAAATCGACGTGGCGATGGCCGCGTCAGCCATGTAGCTCTCCGACGCCAACTTCTCCTGGATATCTTTTATGGAGTCAATCATTGGGTCTTCGCGAGTTGTGCCGTTCACTGAAGCCGCCCCGCGTTGGCGGGGCGGTGGGTGTTGTTATTCTACCATTCCAATTTAGAGGCACAGAAATTCAGTGTCACCTGCCGAACTTGGTGTCACGTTTGGTTTACAGGCGGTCGTCAGTCCAATACGCGAGCGTGGGCTATCTCTCTTTGGGCTCCTGTTGACCGTACTTCCTCCGACGACAGGGAAGTAACCGCTACGGTCGTACCGTCCAACGTCATGAACTCAACCTCAAAGCCACCGTTCTTGTGGACGAGCACGACCGTGCCCATATCGCCCGCTACCAGCTTGTGCTTTGGCAAATCCACCGCCAACACTACATCATCCAATTCTTTGATCATCTGTCCCTCCCCTACAAAGGGTATGCCGTAACCAGCCTGGGAATTTCCTCACCAGGAACAATTATCCAGGAAGAACGCCGCTTTGTATTGTCCGTCTTCATGGGACCAATCGAGCAAATAATCCAGGAGCTTGGCGTCCGGAACGAAGGCATCCCTTCTGTTGGGTAATCGCAGTCCGCCGGCCATTAAATATCAGATACATCAGCGGGCATGGCTGGTCACCACTGGTACGTCTCTGGCACAAAACGCGGGGTCAGAGACGGCTCCTGGCGCCGCCGGCATTTCCGCTGGCAGCCAACGGCCGATTCCGTTAAACCAGAACCGGCTACTACCTCTTGCTGCCCTGAATTAGCCGCCACAGCTTCTCCGGCTTGGCGGGCATGTCCAGGTGGCGCACGCCCAGGTGCGACAGTGCGTCCACCACGGCGTTTATCACCGCCGGCGACGCCGCTATGGTTGCCGTCTCCCCTGCTCCCTTTACCCCCATGGGGTTCACCGGCGTGGGCGTGACCGTCCGGTCCGTCTCGTAGGAAGGAAGGTCTTCCGCCGTGGGCACCGCGTAGTCGTTCATGCTCCCGCTCAGGAGCTGCCCGTTGGCGTCGTACACCGCCTCCTCCTGCAACGCCTGCCCCACCCCCTGGGCAATCCCACCGTGCACCATTCCGTCCACAATCATTGGGTTGATCACGTTACCTACGTCGTCCACGCCCACGTAGCGTTGCAGCCGCGCCTCTCCTGTCTCCGCGTCCACCTCCACAACAGCTATGTGCGTCCCGAATGGCCAGGTAAAGTTCTTCGGGTCGAAGAAGCTGGTGGCCTCCATCCCCGGCTCCATCCCTTCGGGAAGATCCGTCGAGTAGACGTGGGCCGCCAGCGCCACCTCCTGGATGGTCTTGGCCTGGGCCGGGGCGCCGCGCACGAACAGCTTCCCGTCCTCGAACACGATGTCCTCCTCCGCCGCCTCCAGCAAATGAGCGGCCAGCTTCCGGGCCTTGTCCTTTATCTTCGACGTGCTCAGATATATGGCTCCACCTCCGACCGCGGCGCTGCGGCTGCCGAAGGTCCCGGTCCCGAACGGCACCTCCGCGGTGTCACCGTGGACGACCTGCACGTCGTCCACCGGCACGCCCAGCTCCGACGCCGCCAACTGGGCGAAGGTCGTCTCGTGGCCCTGACCATGCGTCGAGGAGCCGGTGTACACGGTCACCTTGCCCGTGGGGTGCATGCGCACCAGGGCGCTCTCCCACAGCCCCGCCCGGGCGCCCAGCGTCCCGGCCACGGCGGAGGGGGCCGCGCCGCATATCTCCACGTAGGTGGAGATGCCCAACCCCAGGTACCGTCCCTCCTTGCGGCCCTGCTCCTGCATCTTTCTGAACTCCGCGTATCCCACCATCTCCAGCGCCCGGTCAAACGCCCGCTCATAGTTCCCGCTGTCGTAGGTGACCGTGGTGGCCACGGTGTGCCCGTCCTCGAAGGGAGGTATCAAATTCTTGCGGCGCACCTCGACCGGGTCCATACCTATCTCCGCGGCGAACATATCCACCATCCGCTCCAACAGATACGTGGCCTCCGGCCTCCCCGCACCGCGATAGGCGTCAACCGGGGTAGTGTTGGTGAACACGGCGTTCACCTTGCAGGAAACATTATCTATATTGTAGGCGCCGACGAGCATCAACCCGTACAGGTACGTCGGCACCAGCGGCGCGAAGGTGGAAAGGTAAGCGCCCATGTTGGCGAACGTCGTGGTGCTGAAGCCGGTGATCTTTCCGTCCCGGCTCCCCATGATCGCGGCGTCGCTGATGTGGTCGCGGCCGTGGGTGGTCGCCGTGTAGTTCTCGGTCCGCTCCTCAATCCACTTCACCGCCCGGCCCAACCGCTTCGCCAACATCGCCGTGATGATCTCCTCGGCGTACAGGTACAGCTTGCTGCCGAATGCCCCTCCCACGTCCGGCACAATGACGCGAATTTGGTGCTCCGGATGCCCGGTTACCAGGGCCATGAGCAGCCGCACCAGGTGAGGTATTTGCGACGATGTCCACACCGTTAGCTGGTTGGTTCCGGGGTTGAAGTCCGCCACTACGCCGCGGCCCTCCATTGAGTTGGGCACCAGGCGCTGGTTGATGATCCGCTGCCGGACCACCACCTCGGCCTGCTGCTCCGCTTCCTCTATATCGCCGCCGCCAATCTGCCACTCGAACGCAATGTTGTTCGGCGCGCTCTCGTGGAGTTGCGGCGCGCCGGGCTGCATCGCCTCCTCTGAATTGACCACCACGGGCAGCTCTTCGTAGTCAACCTCAACGAGCTCCGCCGCGTCCCGAGCCACCGCAGCGTCCGAAGCAACCACCGCCGCCACAGCCTCTCCAAGGCACCGCACCGTCCCCACGGCCAGCGGCGGATGGGGTACTTCCTTTGTATCCGGCACCACCCAACCCACGGGCAGCGAGCCTAGCTGTTCCTTCAGGTCCTCCCCGGAATAGACCGCCACCACGCCTTCTAGCGCCTTGGCCTTGGATAGGTCCACCCGGGTGATGTTGGCGTGGGCGCAGGGGCTCCGAACGAGCACAAGGTGCAGCACCCCCACAATCTTTATATCGTCAACGTAGTTCCCGCGCCCGGTTATCATCCGCGGGTCCTCGCGGCGCTTTAATGCCTTGCCCATCACCTGGGTAGTCATGGTGTTCTCCTTGGAGTGGGATTCATCGCCGCCTTTTCCTCCGAAAGTCTGTCGAAGCGCAACGGCGTTTTTGGCTGGTAACGTCTCGGTGCAGGAGCCCGTTTCGTGCCCACCGCGACAGGCGGCTACTCTACTGCATACCCCCAACCAAGGCAACCTCATCCGCTATAATCCACGGTAGCGCGTCCGCGAATCTGCCAACCATTACGGAGGAACCCCGTGGCGAAAAAGCGCACCGGCGACCCCTGGATGCCCGCGGCCCAATACGGCCGCTCTCTCCCCAAGTTCATGGTTAATCTTCTCATGCGGGATGTTCGCCCCGGCGTCGACTTCTATGAGCAGGTCCTGGGCGCCAGCTGCCACTACCAGGACGAGGACTTCGCCGCCATAGACGTTCACGGCCTGGAGTTGATGCTCCACGCGGACCACACCTACGAAAAGCACCCCTGGTTCCAGCCCCTGGCCCAAGGAAAGCCCCGGGGGCTGGGCGCCGAGCTTCGCCTTTTCGGAGTCGACCCGGACCTGGTAGAGGCCAACGCACGGAAGTTCGGCGCGCCGGTACTACTGGCCGCCACCACGAAGGGCCACGGCTGGCGGGAGGTGTGGGTCCAGGACCCGGCGGGCTACGTCTGGGCCGTGGGACAGCCCACCCCTGCTTGACCCCAACATACCCTTCCGGCACACTATGGCATCGGCACTTCGGACGCGATTAACGCTCCATCCACACAAAGGAGGCGCACAATGATCAGCGCCGACACCCAAAAGGTCCTGGACCAGTTTGATAGAGATGAAATGCTGGACCTGGCCAAGACCCTGGTCCGGATTCCCAGCTTCAAAACGGAAGAGACCGAGGTTGCCCGGTACATCGCCGGACTGCTGGAGGGCTGGGGCTACGAAGTTCAGCTCCAAGAGGTGCAACCCGGCCGCTTCCAGACCATCGCCATCATGCGGGGCACCGGTGGCGGAAAGTCGCTGATGTTCAACGGGCACATCGACATTGACCCTATCGCGCTGGGCTGGAACCGCGACCCCTGGAATCCGGTGGTCGAGGGCGACCGGCTCTACGGCGGCGGCATCCGAAACATGAAGAGCGGCGTAACGTCCATGATTCACGCCGCCGAGATGATCCGGCGCTCCGGGGTCAAGCTACAAGGTGACCTGGAGATCGCGTGCGTTGTCGGCGAGCTACAGGGCGGCGTGGGCACCACCTACCTCTGCGAGAACGGACCCCTCACCGATATGGCCGTGGTGCCGGAACCCTTCGGCTCGGACAACATCCTCACCGTCCACGCCGGGGTGGTGGAGATGGCGGTCCACACCCTGGGCCGGGCGCGGCACATAAGCCGCCAGGAGGAGGGGATAGACGCCATCGACAAGATGTGCAAGGCCATCCCCGCGATCAAGGCCGTCAAATTCCGGCACACCCCTCGGCCGGACCTGCCCGCCCTCCCCCGCATAAACGTTGGCTCCATCATCGGCGGCATGGGCCGCGAGTATGACCTTAAGGGTCCGAACTTCGTGCCGGACTTTTGCACCATCATCGTGGACGTACGCTTCCTGCCCGGCATGACCACGCAGTCGGTCAAGGAGGACATCGAGGCCGTCCTGGACAATATCAAGGGCGAGGACGAGGACTTCAAGTACGAAATAGAGATGCCGCCGGACGCGAAGCATAAGGTGTTCACGGTGGTGATGGAGCCGTTCGACCTGCCCCGGGACGAGTACATATTGGAGACGGTGCTGCGCCAGTACCGCACCCTCACCGGCCGAGAGCCGGACAACATAGGCGCGGTGCCGCCGGGCTCTTACAGCGGCGACGATACCTGCCACCTCTGGAAGGCGGGGATCCCCTGCCTCCTCTACGGCCCGGGCGGCGGCCCGGAGTCGGCCCAGGTCCCGGACGAGTACACCCGCATCAGCGACATGGAGCAGGTGGCCAAGGTGCTGGCCATGACCGCGCTGGATGTTTGCAATCTGCCGAAGTAACGGAAGGAGAAAAGTCTTGCCACAGATAGAAGCCAAGCTAAAAGAGATGGGTTACGAGCTACCCCCTCCACCGCCACCCGGTGGCAACTACGTTCCCACGGTGCGCACCGGCAACCTGGTGTACACGGCGGGGGTTGTCTCCCGCCGCGCCGATGGCACCTCCATAGTTGGCAAGCTAGGCCGCGACTTGACCATAGAGCAAGGGTACGAGGCGGCCCGGCTTTGCGGCCTGAACCTGCTGGCCAACCTGAAGCAGGAGCTGGGCGACCTGGACAAGATCAAGCGCATCGTCAAGCTGCTGGCGATGGTCAACTCGGACCCGGAATTTAAATCGCCACCCGCCGTGGCCAACGGCTGCTCGGACCTGTTCGTTGAGCTGTTCGGCGACAAGGGGAAGCACGGCCGCTCGGCGGTGGGCCTGGCGACGCTTCCCAACGGCGTGGCGGTGGAGATAGAGGCCATCGTAGAGGTGGAACCCTAGCCTCCGCCGTCTCTGTCCGAACTAGGAATTAGAGAGGCAAGGGCCCTATGCCGGGCGTCTGAGCACCCTGTTCCCGCTGCCTGGGCTGTTATGAGTTCTGCATCCAGTTTCTTGTCGCAACTAACGAAGCAGGTGCATTTACATGCTCTAGATTAGTAGGTCGACGAGGTATTTAGCTGGGAGGACGTGATTAAATGCCCTCGCGGGAACATCCTCCGCTACACGTTCAAAAGTCTTTTCAATTGCTACGCCTATGAGCTTCCCTCGCCGATCTAGCACGGGGCCACCGCTCATACCACCTGAAATCTCCACGCTAACTGATATGGTTTGGACGGTTCCCCTGTATGTGGGAGCAACCCCTTGGACTTTACCTTCCATGATGTTCAACGAGGGCTGGCGAAGTGGGATGGAAGGGTATCCCATGGCAGCAATTTCTTCTCCAGGCTGCGCAGGCTGACTCCTGATTTCCATTTTCCCCGGTGCAGTATATCTGATTCTCTCCGAGCGGATAATGGCTAAATCGGCGCCGTCAGCTGCCTGCTGGTGAATGGTAATTGCTTCTACCGGGACGTGCTCAGTCTCAAACCATGGAGAAATGTACACTACCCCATCAAGACAATGCGCGGCGGTCGCCAGTACGCCATCAGCTACAACAAACGCTGCCCCACCAGAGACATCGCCGTTTTCCTTTCTAACATGCAGTTGAACCACCGCACTAGCGCATTTTCTGTATAACTCAGTCCAAACCGTATCTGTCGGTGCCGGAATATCAGGAACATCTTCTATCATTTGCGGCTCAACGGCGTGCAGCCAATGCCGCAAGCGCCGGTAAACAGGATCAGTATCTCCCTTGACCATCTGGATATACGCCAGTTTCCCTAACAGTATCTGCTCAAACTCTGGTCTTGTCCCAGCATTTCGCTGGCGTCGATCGTACTTCTCGTAAAACTCCCGTTGGGCTTGTGCTAAGCCGAATTTGTCAACGGCGTGAATCATTGCTCTGACTTGTCTCACGAATTTTCTTGGGACGTTAGGAAAGTCGTTTACAGTAAGGCCCGTCACTTCCTGATGCTGACTTTTAAATAAGAGTCTCACTTTGTCTTGGTTGATCTTGAAGCCGTTACCTTCTATTGCCGAGACCAATTCTTCGCTGAGAGTCGGTTTGGACAGGTGGCTGCTTTCGATTTGCACTAGCGCCCTAGGTAGATAACGTCTATCAGTGGATAACGTGATATCGTCGCAATACCTTGTATAATCGCATCGATGTCGTTGTGCGAATGTCCAAAGATCGTCATCTAATTTTGCGCATACAATGTTTGAAATTGTTGGGGACGTGGGTGCGCCTTGCAGTAGTTTGCGTTCATGGCAACATAGATCAGCTAGCACTGTTGCAGCAGGTAAGGGAATAAAAAACGGTCTGGACTTCAATGCTCCTCTAACCCGGCCAAAATTGATGCTGGGAAAGAAGTCTTGGAGGTCAATATTTAATACGTAGGTTTTCTTGACGTGCCACTGAGCATTGGTGACGGTGCTGCGACCTTTTATAAAGCCATGTACAGGACTTTTCGGTCTGTATACCAGTGACAAAATGTAGTTAAGCTTTAACTGTAGAATCTTGATTTGATAGGGGGGCGCGGAAATGACACGCAACTTGCCAGATTTCTTTTTTATCGTAAAGCTTTTGTACTTATAGTGAGAGCGAGCCCCATAAAGCACATCACAGAGGTAGCCGTACGTCACCTCGAGAATGTCAGCTACATCGCGGTCTGTCTTCAACCCATTGAAGCGCTGGACCAGCTCTCCGTCACTTCGAGTAAGTTTGATCTGCATGCTAACGCCGGACGAGTATTGGTGGCACCAAGAGGATGAGCTTTACCCGCTAGGCTGACACATGGAAACCAGGAACCTTGCCAGCATCGGGAACGCGCACGCGCACGCGCACGGGCGCGTATGGTATTACCTCTCAATTGGCCACCGTCGAGAACAACGGCAGAAACAGGACATCCCCTTGATGCCACCAGGATAATGTTAACTTCCAGCTTAACTCCGGGTCAAACGCGTCCCAGCGACTGGGTCACCACAATCGGTAAACTATATCAAGAGGAGATCGATAAAGCCCGTTAATCACTTATCCTGAAGAACCCAAATATCCAGTTCACATCACACGCTAAAACTTGGCAGGCGGAGTCCCCTAAACGCCCAGGGCGTAGCCGTCGCGGCGGGGGTCCGCGCCGCCCATGAGGACGCCGGTGTCCGGGTCGAGGGCGATGGCGTGGCCGCCGCCCACCTCGGTGGTCCACTCGCCCAGGCAGTTTACGTCGTGGCCGCGGTCCGATAAGCCCTGCCTCGCATCCTCGGGGATGCGGTCCTCCATGTTGATGCTCACGCCCCCCATGACCCGGAACCGCGGCGCCTCTATGGCCTCCTGGACGTTCATTCCAAACTCCAGCACGTTCAGCAACATCTGCGACGTCGTCTGCGGAATGCCATAGGACCCCGGCGTACCAATCGAGAGGACGAACTTGCCGTCCTTGAAAACCTGCACCGGGGCCATGTTGCTCCCTGGCCTCTTCCCCGGCGCCACCAGCAACCGGCTGGCGCTCCCCGGCACGATGTCCATGAGGTCGATGAGGTTGTTCAGGAGCACGCCCGTCTTCCCCGCCACCACGCCGCAGCCAAAGGCCGAGCCCAGCGTCTGGGTGATGGTAACCACCGTGCCCTGGGCGTCCGCCGCCGCCAGGTGGGTGGTCTCCCCGCTGGTGTAGGCCGCCGGGCTGCCTGCCGCCAGCGAGCCATGCGGTGGCTCCGAGGTGTACCGCTCCCCCATCACCACCGATGCGTCGCCGTGGCTGATCCGCTTCCGCTGCTCCGCGGCGTACTCCTTGGAAATCAGCCCGTCCACCGGTATGTCCACGAAATTCGGGTCGCCGCCGTAGATGATCCGGTCCGTGGCCGCCAGCTTGATCGCTTCCGATACCAGGTGGATATAGTCAGCGGAGTTATGCCCCAGAGACGCTACGTCCAACTCCTCCAGGATGTTCAAGGTCTGCAATACCTGGAACGCGTTGGAGTTTGGCCCCGGGGTCACGATCTCGAATCCTTTGTATTCACATGAGATGGGTTGTTGCCACTCGGGCTTGTAGGCTTCCAGGTCCGCCGCGGTGATCAGCCCGTCCGCCTCATTCATATACCGGTCGATCTCCGCCGCTACATCGCCCCGGTAGAACCCGCCCACGCCCTGCTCCGCCAGCAACCGGAACGTCTTTGCCAGGTCCGGCTGCGCCAGAATCTCCCCGTTCCCCATGGGCCGGCCGTTGGGAATGTAAGCCGCCCGGCTTTGCGGGAAGCCGTCCAACTTTTCGTGGTTAGTCTCGAAGAAGCGGCTGTCCAGGTCCGAGACTACGTAGCCCTCTTCTGCCAGCTCTATGGCAGGCTCCAGCACCTCGGAGGCCGGCTGCGCGCCGTACTTCTCCAGCATCAGCAACCACCCCGCCGGGTTCCCCGGCACCAAGGGGCACCTGGGCCCGATGCTGTGCGTCTCCGGGGTGAACGCCTCGGGGACGGCCCGCTGGGGCACAATTCCGGAGAAGTTCAGCACCTCTCGCTCCGCGCCGTGGTCCCGGCTCATCACCAGGAACCCTACGCCACCCAAGCCGGACATGTACGGCTCCACCACGTTCAGCGCCGCCGCCGCGGCCACGATGGCATCGACCGCGTTGCCGCCGCGCAGGAACATTCGCGCCCCGGCCATGGACGCCGCGTAGTGGGCCGAGGCGACCATCCCCTTGCGGCTCTTCACCACGGGCCGGTGCGCCGTCATTACGCCCCCCTGGGGCAGGCTCGCCTTGGGCAAATAGGTCGGTCTCTGCATCTACTTATCCTCCAACCTGTCCTTCTAAAGGCGCCGTGCGCCAGGGCAGTGTACACAGTTGCTGCTCGCCCAGGACTGTTCCCCTGCCAGGCTGACTGGCATCATCCATCATCGGCCTGCCAGGGTTCTACACGTCCAGCCGGTAAACGCGAGCAGCGGTATCGTGGAACATGTCGGCGCGCTCCGCGGCGGAATAGCCCTTTGACAAACGCTTGAAGGCGTTCCACATCACGTTGTAGGAATAGGAAACTTTGTCCACCGGGTAGTTGCTTTCGAACATGCACCTATCGGGTCCGAACTGCTCAATGCAGTAATTCACAAGCGGGGCCATGGCCACGGCCAGCTCTTCGGAGCCGATGGGTTCGACCCGCAGGTGCCAGTCAAATCCGGACTGTGGCATTCCGATGCCGCCCAGTTTGACAGTGACGTTAGGGCATTCGGCCACCTTACTGATGCCGCTCCGCCAAGCTGGCATGACCTCGTCGTCCTGATTGGCGTATGGGCCAGTCCTCATAAGGCCGCCGATATGGTTAATTATGATAGGCAATTCGGGAATCGCCCTGGCAAAGTCCGCCAGCTCCGGGAGCTGGTGGAAATGGAGCCAGCCCTCCAAGGAGAGACCCATGCGCGCCAGCACCCGCGCGCCTGCCCGGAAACCGTCGCTGGCCAACATACCCTTCATATTGGTAGACCCAACGTTTTCGACTTCAGGGTTCGGGTCCCATGTAACCGAGTGCCGGATTCCACGAAAGCGGTTGGGGCTGGCCGCCTGCAATGCCGCCAGCACCGGCTCAACCCGTTCGCCTAAATTGAGGTTGGCGCGACCGACAATTCCGGCGGCAGCACGACAAGAACCGTACAGGCCGCTGGCGCTGGCGGCAGCCAGGCCCTGAACGAATTCCACCTCTCCTACCGGGCGCATTTCCTCCGGCCCGTCGGCGCGGTACATGGCTCTTGCTTCGACAAATACGGTAGTGCGGACGTTGTGCCCGCTGCTAACGTCCGCGACCAGCTCGTGGAGAAGGTATCGTTGGTAGGGAATGCGCTGGGTCCTGAAATCCCAGAAGTGGTGATGCGGATCGCAGATCGGGAGCTCCGGCTCCAGGGCAGGTTCCGGGGTTAAATCCAGCCAGTCTGTGCCTCCGAAGGGCATGGCGGCGCCTCCTATTCCGTGGTTGGCGGTCTAGTCAAATGGCAGGCTTATTCTGCCACCGAAAGCCGCGTTGGGCTCCACTCCGGCAAATGCGCCGGCCGCTACATTAGGGCTTCCTTACTTCTCGAAAATATCCTCGGGCAGGAAGGCGGAGACGACGAAGTTGGGCACGTCCACCACGTTGCTCACCTTCAGGTCCACCGCCACGCTGCACAAGATATAAGCCTGCTCACGAGTCCAGCCCCGCTCCTGCAATAGGTCAATCATGTTCAACAACGCATTTCTGGCCGCCAGCGTCAGGTTCTCTCCCTCGTTCACCCCGTCCTCCCGCACCGGCATTCCCATGGTGGCGACGAAGTTCCGTGGGGCGGCCCACTCCGCGGGCAGGTAGTATCCCGGGTGCGAAAACCTGGGCCACCGGATCCCCTTCCGCGCCGCCTCACCCTGGTGCACCTGGAACCGCACCGCCGCCGTGGCCCCCATCTCTATGGCCGTGACGCAGCACTCCCCGTCGCCCTGGGCAAAGTGCCCGTCTCCCGCCGAATATAGCCCGCCGTCCACCGACACCGGTATGAACAGCTTGGATCCTTTGGTTAGCTGCTTGATATCCACGTTGCCGCAGTTCTCGCGAGGCGGCAGGGTGCGAAGCCCTTCCCGCGCCACCACACCGCCCCCCGGCACGGCGTCGGTGGGGTCCGGCGGCAGGACAAACCCGCCCCGCTGCCTGAGATCCTCCTCCCGCCGTGTCCACTCGGTCACCTGCTCCCTAGACGGGGCCAGTCCCGCCGTTCCCATGAAGCTGCCCGCCGGAATTCGCACGCCTGGCAGCGACGCCGAAGTCGCCGATCCATCCTTAATCTCCCAATGCACCATATACGGCTCGGTGAAGATGTCGCGCAGGAACCCCAGGCCGGGCGCTATCCGAGTCCAGCCCGTGGGCTCCGGGATGATGTCCAGGTATTCCACCTCCAGCAGGTCGCCCGGCGCCACGCCCTTTATGTAAACCGGGCCGGTCAGCGGGTGCGTGGCCCCCCGGGACATGCCGGCGATATCCTCCGAGGTCGCGCCGAAGGTGATCTGACCGTCGGAGGCGTCCCGGCATTGGAGCACCACCTCCTCGCCAGGTTCGGCCTCCACCACCGGCGTTACGTCCGGGTGCCACCGGTTGTGCCCGGTGACCCGCTCCTCCCGAAGACTCTTACTCCGGTCTATCTCCACGCTTTTCATGCCAACCCTCCTCGGCCCCAGTCCGGCGGTAGTATAGCACCGCGCTAAATTCAGAACCCCCACATCTCCTGATCCTCTCCTGGGTTCCACTGCCAACACGCACCTGCTAAAATTGCCCCTCGCATCAGCCCCTTATATCTGCTTCCCAAGGAGAAGAAATGAAAGTAATCAAGCATGACCAGGTCTCCAAAGAGGACGCCACTAACGTGCCTCTTTTCTACGGCGGCGCCGTCTCTCGCCAACCGCTGGTAGACGCCAATATGAGCAAGTACTTCAGCTTCAGCATCGTCAACTTCGATGCCGGGGCCAAGAACAAGTTCCACGCGCACTCCAGCGACCAGATCCTGCTGGTCACCGATGGCACCGGCATTGTGGCCGACGAAAACGAAGAGCACGTAGTCACTGTGGGCACGACAATCCACATCCCAGCGGGCGAGAAGCACTGGCACGGCGCCACCGACACCTCGGCCTTCTCCCACATCTCCCTCACCTCGGCGGACAGCCAGACCGAAACGCTGGGCTAACTAGGAGGCATCCATGTCCACCGTAGATGAGCGCAGCGGCGAAAGTCCCACCCTTCTCCCCATTTCAGAAGACCCGTTCTGTAGAGAGTCCCAGCTCACATCCCTAGACGCCGATATTACCCCAACCCACCGGTTCTACATTCGAAGCCACTTCGGCGGCGTCCCCACGCTGGACCCTGCTTCCTGGCGGCTGGAAGTCACCGGGGCAGTGGACCACCCCACCTCGCTGACGCTTGACCAGATCAAGGCCATGGCCGACCGGCAGTCCGCCGTCACGCTGGAGTGCGCGGGGAACAGCCGCTCTTACCTGACCCCGCCCGCCGAAGGGCTGTCCTTCGGCCACGGCGCGGTCAGCACCGCCCGATGGAAAGGCGTCCCCCTGGCATCGCTGCTGGAGACCGCGGGCGTCCAGCCCTCGGCCAAAGGGGTGGTGTTCGTCGGCGCCGACAGCGGTGAAGAGGAGGAGCACGGCGTCGCCTTCGGGCTGAACTACCGGCGCACCGTGCCGCTGGACACCGCACTTCGCCAAGATACTCTGCTGGCCTACGAGATGAACGGCGAGCCGCTAACGCCGGTGCACGGCTTTCCCCTGCGCGCAATTGTCCCGCGTTGGTACGCCATGAACTCCGTCAAATGGCTAGTCCGGCTGGAGGTCACGGACCGCCCCTTTGAAGGGTTCTTTCAGAACCGGCGCTACGTCTTCATCAATGAAGGTGAGGAGCACCAGGAAACCCGGGAGCCCGTCACCCTCATGCGCGTGAAGTCTCTCATCACCTTCCCCCGCCACGGCGAGGTAGTTCAGCCGGGCACTACTACGCTGATGGGCTACGCCTGGTCCGGGGAAGCCGCGATCATTCGGGTGGAAGTCAGCACCACCGGCGGCCGGACCTGGAGCGACGCCGCCCTATCCGACGCACCGGGCGAAAACGCGTGGCGCCCCTGGCGCTTCCAATGGAACGCCGGCCACGCGGGCCATTACATCATGAAGGTCCGCGCCACCGACGCCTCAGGCCGCACTCAACCCGACTCCATACCGTGGAACTTCCGAGGATACGCCAACAACTCCATCCAGACCATCGCCGTGGAGGTCCCATCCACCAGCGATCCACACCCCTAGCCAACCGTTTCCTCTTCCCGGACGGCGGAAAAATATCCTCTCCTTCTTCTAAAGGGAGAGCCAGAGAGGGGGCTGCCAGAACCCTATGCCCAAAATAGGCGTGAGCTTCGGCGGCGGCATGCCGCTCCCTGAAATAGTCGACTGCGCCCGCGCCGCCGACCAGTTGGGATACGACTCCGTCTGGATGACCGAGGGCAACGGGGGCGATCCGTTCAGCATTCTCACCGCCTGCGCCCTGGCCACCGAGAACGTCCGCCTGGGCACTGACATCACCAGTGTCTACGTCCGGAGCGCACCCATCATAGCCATGTCCGCCGCCAGCGTGGACCACTTCTCGAACGGCCGCTTCATCCTGGGCCTCGGCTCCAGCCACCGCGTTCAGGTCATTGGGCAGCACGGCCTTACCTACACCAAGCCCCTCTCCCGCGTACGGGAGTATGTCGAAATCATCCGCCGCCTGCTCCGTGACGGCTCCGTTTCCTACGAAGGAGAGCTCTTCCAGATTGACAACTTCAGCCTCTCGTTCGACCCCGTCCGGAGCGAAATTCCCATCTTCCTGGCCGCCGTCTACCCCAAGATGCTCGGCCTCTGCGGAGAGACGGCCCAGGGCGTCATCCTGACGCAGAACACCCCGGAAAAGGCGAAAGAAGCCGCCCAACACGTCGCTGCCGCCGCCGCCGAGGCAGGCCGCGACCCCGGCCAAATAGAGATCGCCAGCCTCCTCACCTGCGACGCCACTCCGGACGCTGCGCTGGCGCGGCAGGAGGTGCGCCACTCGCTGGCCTACGCCTGCGGTTTCTATCCCCGTTACAGCGGGTTCATCGGCGAGAGCGGCTTCCAGGAGGAGGCGGCCGCCATCCGCGCCGCCTGGCTTGCCGGCGACCGGGACAGGGCCGTACGGCTGGTGCCGGACCGGATGATAGATACGCTCACCATCATCGGAACGCCGGAACAGATCGCCAGCCGGCTGGACGAGCACCGCGCCGCGGGGGTCACGCTCCCGATCCTCACCTTCCGCCCCGGCATGGAGAACGCCAAGGCCCGCGTCCTGGAGACCATCCGCGCCTGCGCTCCGGCGTAGGGGCGGCACAATAATAGGAGCCACGAACCCATGCAGACGCGCAAAATGAAGCACCTGGACGTTCCGGTCATCGGGCTGGGCTCGGCCAACACCTTCGACGTGGGCGGCGACGCCGAGATCGAAAACGTCCGCCAAATCCTAGGCCGGTGCAATGAGCGCGGCGCCATCTTCGTAGATACCTCGCCCATGTACCGCCGCGCCGAGCAAGTCATCGGCCTGGCGATGGACGGCAAGCAGGACCGGTTTCAGCTAGCCACCAAGGTCTGGTGCTCCGGCAAGCAGACCGGCATCGACCAGATGGACCGCTCCTTCGAACTGCTGAAAACGGGCTTCATCGAGGTGATGCAGATCCACAACCTGCTGGACTGGGAGATTCACCTGCCCGTGCTGGAAGAGATGAAGGCCAACGGGCGAATCGGCCTTATAGGCGCCACCCACTACGCCCCCAGCGCCCTGGCGGAGCTGATCAGAACTATGCGCACCGGCCGCATAGACGCCATCCAAATCTCCTACAACGTCATGGAGCGGGAGGTGGAAGACGAGGTGATCCCCCTGGCGGGGGAGATGGGCATCGGCATCATCGTGATGCGGCCCGTGGGCCAGCGGCTCCTCTTCGAAAGGCTCACCCAACAGCCGGACTTAACCCCTCTTAAGCAGTACGGCATCGAAACGTGGGGGCAGGCCCTGATGGCCTGGATCCTGGCCGACGCTCGCATCACGACGCTGATACCCGCCACCACCCGCCCCGAGCGAATCGACGAGAACGCCGCCGTGGGCGACATCAGCATTCCAGCCGACGCCAAGGAATACATTCTCAGCGAGGCCCAGCGCTGCCTTGCCCCGGGCAACTACAGCCTGGGCCCTTAACGCCCTACTGCCGGCCGTGACTGGATAACTTACGAATCCCACCGCCAGGAGCGCTACGTTGACCTATGACGAAGTTAGACCCTTGTTTGAGAGAGTACGACCGCGTCATACGGGAGGAGCGCCGCGCCGTGGTGCTGGCGCGCCCGTACCACGTCTACGGTCTGCTTTGGTAAGCCGCAAATCTAAAGGAGTCCGCCATGGCCGCTCCGCGCATTAACTCACAACGGCTCAACGATTCCCTGGCAACCCTGGGGCGCATTGGCGAGACGCCTGACGGCATGATGCGACTGGCCTTCTCCCTCGCCGACGTTGAGGCCCGGCGCTACGTTACCGGCCTCATGACCGCCGCGGGGCTGTCCGTCCGCCTGGACACCGCCGCCAACATCATCGCCCGGAGGGAAGGCAGCGAGCCCTCCTTGCCCGCCATCGCGCTGGGCTCCCACACGGACACCGTCCCCAACGGGGGCAAGTACGACGGCGCCCTGGGCGTGCTGGGGGCCATAGAGTGCCTCCAGACCCTGGAAGACCTGTCGATCATCACCCGCCATCCGGTGGAGATCCTAGATTTCACCAACGAGGAGGGGACGCGCTACAGCCGCTGGCTCTACGGCAGCCGCGCCATGGCCGGCCTCCACGAAGCCGACGACTTGACTGCCGTGGACGCCGAGGGCGTCCCCGTGGGAGATAGACTCCGAGACGTCGGCGGCGATATCCAGCGCATCGCCCAGGCCCAGCGCCGGTCCGAAGAGTTCGCCGCGTATCTGGAGCTGCACATTGAGCAAGGCCCCGTTCTACAAAGCACCGGCGTTCCCATAGGAACCGTCACCGCCATCACCGGCCGCGTGGCGCTGGAGGTCACCCTGCGTGGATTCGCCAACCACGCGGGGACCACGCCGATGTCCGCCCGCCGCGACGCGCTGCTGGCCGCGTCCCGCGTCGTTCAAGCGGTGAACAGCATCGCCACTGACGAAGAGGTGTGCCGAGTCGGCACCGTGGGCATCGTGCGCGTCAGCCCCGGCGCCGATAACGTCATACCCGGCCGCGCCGAGCTGGCCGTTGAGTTTCGAGACGAGAGCATGGGGCGGTTGGACGACGCTGAACGGCGGCTGCGCCAGATTTGCCAGGAGATATCCACTGCCTCCAACGTGGAGATAGACGTGGCCCAACTGGGCGTTACGGATTCCTCTCCCATGAGCGCTGGAATTCAGGAGATAGTGGCCAAGGCGGCCCAAGACCACGGCTTCGAGACCAGCTCCCTGCCCAGCGGCGCGGGCCACGACGCCCAGTCGATGGCGGTGCTTTGCCAGGCGGGGATGATCTTCGTCCCCAGCGTGGACGGCATAAGCCACTCGCCCAACGAGTACAGCACCCCGGAGGCGTGCGCCAACGGGGCTGACGTGCTGCTCCAGACGCTGCTGACTATTGACCGGCAGTTCGATAAGTGAGGGTTGGAAGGCATTACGATGGGTATCGTCATGACAAAGGACTGAGAATCACAGGTTGGTGGTTCCCACCGTCCCGCCCCGGAAGGTTTTTGAAGTTGATTTCTGAGGGACACCCTCAGACTCCCGCCGGAGGGGGCCATCCCCCTCTAGACTCCCCCTAGTGGGCGTCTCAAGTGGATGCCAGGTGGAATTGTTCGAGGCAATCCCTGCAGACTATCCTCAGGCTGTTAATGCCCGCTCCAGGTCCTCAATTAGATCGTCCGGGTGCTCCAGTCCCACCGAAACCCTGAGCAAATCGTCGGGCGTCGCCGTGCCAGGGCCTTCGATGGAGGCGCGGTGCTCAATCAGGCTCTCGTAGCTCCCCAGGCTGGTGGCCCGCGTGAACAGCTTCACGTTGGCGGCCACTCGGAAGGCGGCGTCCGCGCCGCCGCGCACCTGGAACGAAAGCATCCCTCCCGGCATGGACATCTGCCGCGCCGCGATTTCGTACCCCGGGTGCTCCTCCAATCCCGGGTAGTAAACTCGGAGCAGCCCTGGGTGCCCGTTCAGGAACTCCGCCACCTTCGTAGCGTTCTCCGAATGCGCCCGCATCCGCCAAGGCAGCGTCCGAATTCCTCGCAGCACCAGCCAGCAATCGAAGGGCGAGGGCACGGCGCCGCCCTGGCCCTGTATCTCCCGCACCCGCTCAAATAACCCGCCCTCCTCCCGCGCCACCACCAGGCCACCGGTCACGTCGCCGTGCCCGCCCAGGTACTTGGTACTGGAGTGCACGGCCAGGTCCGCGCCTAACTCCAGTGGCCGCTGCAATACCGGCGTGGCCCAGGTGTTGTCGCAGACGCAGAGCGCCCCGCTGTCGTGCGCCAGGTCGGCCAGCGCCCCAACATCCGAGACCTTCAGCAGCGGGTTCGATGGCGTCTCGACAAAGACCACCTTGGTCCGCTCGGTCATAGCGTCCCGCACCTCCTCCACGCTGGACATATCCACAAACGAGGTATGCAGTCCCCACCGCGCCATGACGTCCCCCAGCAGGCGGGCGGTACCGTGGTAGATGTCCCGCGGCGCCACCACGTGGTCGCCCGGCGCCAGCGACTGGAAGACGCTCATAATCGCCGCCATGCCGGAGGAGAAGGCCGCGGCGGCGGCCCCGCCCTCCAGCTCCCGGACGCAGTCCTCCAGCAGCCCCCTGGTGGGGTTCCCGGCCCGGCCGTATACGTACCCCCGAGGGTAGGCGCCGTCCTCATCACGCTGGAAGGTGGTGGACATGTGAATGGGCGGGGTCACAGCGCCCGTCGCGTCGTCCACCCCCCTGCCGCTGTGCACGGCCACAGTTTCTATTTTCATCTCTGGTACCTACCTTGAAGCTCTTCTGCACGCTCAGGCACCAATTCTAGGTCACCACTGGTCACCCTCCAAGTAAACAGAAGGGTGTACTTCCTCACCGGGGTAGGAGTGTCCCTTAGACCCCCCTCGCCACTCCCCAGCGCCGATGCTATCATGGGGCCAGCTAGCCCCCAACTTCCAAGACCAGGAGCTGCTCAATCATGACCACCATTGATTCCACGCCGGAGTTCGTCGCCAATGCTTACCAGAAGCCGGAGTTCGTCGCCGATGCTTACCAGAAGATGGAGGCCAACCTAAAGACCGTACGTGAGCGCCTCGACCGGCCAATGAGCCTGGCCGAGAAGGTGCTCCTGTCCCACCTGGACGACCCCGCCAGCGCGGAGCTAACCCCCGGCGAAAGCTACCTCCAGCTCCGGCCGGACCGCGTCGCCCACCAGGACGTCACCGGCCAGATGGCCATCCTGCAGTTCATGCAGGCGGGCCGTGACCGCGTGGCCGTGCCCACCTCGGTCCACTGTGACCACCTAATCCAGGCGCGCACCGGCAGCAGCCCGGACACCGCCGCCGCGCTGGAGGAAAACCAGGAGGTCTACCAATTCCTCCGGTCCGCCTCGGCGCGCTACGGCATGGGCTTCTGGAAGCCCGGCGCGGGCATCATCCACCAGGTAGTCCTGGAGAACTACGCCTTCCCCGGCGGCCTCATGATCGGCACGGACTCCCATACCCCCAACGCCGGGGGCCTGGGCATGCTGGCCATCGGGGTCGGCGGCGCCGACGGCGCGGACGTCATGGCCGGGCTGCCGTGGGAGTTGCTCTACCCCAAGCGCATCGGCGTCTTCCTCACCGGCGCTCTCCAGGGGTGGGCCGCCCCCAAGGACGTCATCCTGTACCTGGCGGGCGTCCTGACCGTGTCCGGCGGGACCAACAGCATCATCGAATACCTAGGCCCCGGCTCCATTACGCTCAGGAGCACCGGCAAGGCCACCATATGCAACATGGGCGCCGAGTTGGGCGCCACGGGCTCGATCTTCCCCTACGACCCGTCCATGACGCGCTATCTCACAGCCACTCGGCGCGAAGGCATCGCCGAGCTAGCGTCGGAGCGAGAGGACCTCCTACGCGCCGACCCGGAGGTGGAAGCCAACCCTGAGGACTTCTTCGACCGCGTGATCCACATCAACCTCTCCACGCTGGAGCCCCATGTCGTAGGCCCGCACACCCCGGACCTTTCCCGGCCCATTTCCCAGATGGCCCAAGACGTCAAGGACAACGGCTACCTGGACGAGATCTCGGTTGCGCTGATCGGGAGCTGCACCAACTCCTCGTACGAGGATATGAGCCGCGCCGCGGACGTAGCCCGGCAGGCCACTGAACACGGCAACAAGGCCGTCTCAGCGATCCTGGTCACCCCCGGCTCGGAGCAGGTCCGCGCCACCATCCAGCGCGACGGGCAGACCGAGATGCTGGAGGAGATCGGGGCCACCGTCCTCGCGAACGCCTGCGGCCCGTGCATAGGCCAGTGGCGCCGCACCGAGCTGAAAGAGGGGGAGCCCAGCACCATCGTCACCTCTTTCAATCGAAACTTTCCGAGCCGCAACGACGGCCGGCCCCAGACCATGAACTTCATCGCCAGCCCGGAGATCGTCATCGCCCTGGGACTGGCGGGCCGCCTCTCCTTCAATCCGCTTACTGACACTCTGACAGACGCCGAAGGAATCCCCTACAAGCTGGAGCCCCCCAAGCGCGGGCCCGATGTTCCCAGCGAGGGCTTTGACCCCGGCGAGGAAGTTTACGTTGCCCCCCCGGAGGACGGCAGCTCCGTGGACGTGGTAGTGGACCCGGCCAGCCAGCGACTCCAGATCCTCCAACCCTTTGATCCCTGGGACGGCAAGGACATCCTGGAAGTCCCGGTGCTCCTCAAAGCCAAGGGCAAGTGCACCACGGACCACATCTCCCCGGCCGGCCCCTGGCTCCGCTTCCGCGGCCACCTGGACAACCTCAGCAACAACATGTTCCTGGGCGCAAACAACGCCTTCACGGATGAGACGGGTAAGGGTCGAAATCCCCTCTCCGGGGAAACCGGCCAGGAATTCACCAAGATCGCCCGGGAGCTGAAGGCCGCCGGGCAGCGCTGGGTGGCCGTGGGCGACTACAACTACGGCGAAGGGTCCAGCCGGGAGCACGCCGCCCTCTCCCCTAAATTGCTGGGCGCCGCCGCCGTTATCACGCGCAGCTTCGCCCGCATCCATGAGACCAACCTCAAGAAGCAGGGCCTGCTGGCCCTCACCTTCGCCGACCCTGACGACTACGACAAGGTGCAAGAGGGCGACCGCGTCAGCCTCCGCGGGTTGGAGAAGCTGGCCCCCGGCAAGCCCGTGGCCTGCACCCTCCACCACGCCGACGGCAAAACCGAGTCCATCACCCTGAGCCATACCCTCAACGAGCCCCAGATAGAATGGTTCAAAGCGGGCACGGCCCTGAACCTGCTTCGTCAGTCCGCATAAACCTTGCCCAGGGGAAATCATTCATGACGGTGGGGACGGCTACCCGCCCTGACAAGTTTTGAAAGGTTTTTCTGAGGGACACCCTCATCCGCTAAAAGGGGGCCCACCAGAGAGCTTGTGAACAAATTGACGTGGCACAGCGGTAGTGGGTACAGGGGTTGGACATGCTCTCCCCTCCCTACCAGATTTCTCGATCCTCACGCACGGACTCGGAATCCATCATGTTGGCGTCCAGCGCCAGGGAGGATGAAAAAGAGTGGCGGCTATCATCCATGGTGACCGGTATAGCTACTACAAAGGATTGCAAATCACAGGCTGGTGGTTCCCACCGTCCCGCCCCGGAAGGTTTAAAAAACGAATTTCTGAGGGACACCCTCAGACTCCCGCCAGAAGGGGCCATCCCCCTCTGGACTCCCCATTGGTAGGCGTAGGTAGAGTAGGGACGGTGCTATTTTCACAGGAATGACATGACTTGTGCGGACGTTCAACGTGCGACAAGGTGGCGTTGACAATACTGACGAAGTCAAAAATTCACAACCTCAGGGGGGGCAACCCCCTCTAGACTCCCCATTGCTTGGTGTCGCTCAGAAATAAACCCCCTACTCCACAAAGACCGAATAATTACTCAGCGACACCTCGTCCTGGCCGTTGCTTCCCCATACCACCACTGTGTAGACGCCGGGCCCTATCTGCTCCAGCACACTACTAACGTCTGCCTCAACAGAAAAGCTGCCCCCGGCAACCTCCCACGTCTCCGCCGTGGCCCAAGGCACCATTAACGTATGACTGCCCTCGGCGGAGGGAAACTCGTCACAGCCGTGCACCAGCCCCTTGCTCACGCGCCCCGGCGCCAGCGCACTTGGGTCAACCCGGTAAGGGTCCACATCAGACTCCCAGGAATACTCTGACGCCTCTTCCGTGTAGTACCGGTCCGGCGACAACGGAGCCCTTAGAAACACAGCGGGCCGCTGCCCCATCCTGTATGAATGGGTCCAGCCAACCTGGCCCAGGGTCAACGGGGCCACCGACTCGTCGTACCACACCTGAACCTGCCCCAGCTCGAAACCGTCCTGTAGCTGGCCGCTCAACCTCAATACTCCACCTTCAATGGCGGGCGACTGTGAAAACGACAAATAACCCCCCTCAAACATTTGCACCACGGAACAAGAGATGCTGTCACAGGCGATCCCCAGGCTAACCGACTTGTGCCCTGGGCCCAGGATTGTTTTCCTGTGCCCAGGGCTTTGCATCAACGCGTCCTGGGCCTCCACCACGCTATCCAGCGGCGGGGTTTCCTGGTACCGCGTGTCCTGGTCTCTGGGGCACGCGGGCCCGAACACATTCTCCGCCACATAATCCTCGCCACCCGCCAGAGTGTAGCGCATGTACGGCTTCAGACCGTCCAACCCCCAATGGGAAAGGAACTCGTTCGCCCGCATCCCTTCCGCGTGGGTCTGGGGCGCCGTGTTAACACCCAAGCGCACCGGCCCCAGCCCGTTCTCCCTTCGGTCGGAGTTGATCAGGGCCAGCATTTCCTGCGCCAGCTCCAACCACTCAGGCTGGGCCGCTATCTCCGGTCCCGCTGTTGCCGTAGCATTTGGCCCCGGTGTAACTATCGGCGTCATCGTACCGCCGCCCGATTGCGCCGGGGCGGCCGCAACCGTGGGCGTTTCGCGTGCCTCCGCCTGCTGGGTCTCAACCTCCAGCGTTGGCGTGGCGGTGGGCGCTTCACCCAGTGGCGCCTCACCACCGGCCAGCGGCCCCTTGGCGGCCTCATCCCCCGGGGAAACCAGGTCCGTGAACTCCGCCAGCAACCCCAGCACCACCATCACGCCCAGGAGCACCAGCAATACAATCCACGGCAATCCCCTCGGGCGGCGCCACCCGCCCCTACCGCCATCGCCAGGCTCCACCGGCGGCTCGTATGACCCGCCTCCCCGCACTGTCCTCATCTACCAGCCCAACCGCCGGCTACCCACCTACGCCTGCTTCGGCCTCTTCACATACACGATGTCCGGTGCGCCGACGTACTTCTCCCGCATCTCCTCAAAAGCGAGCAGCCTGTCCGGCTGGAACTCGGTCAGCTCCTCGTCGTCGTTGAGGTACGGGTTGGGGAAATACGACCGCAGCAGCGTCTCCCCATTCGCGTCCGAAAACCTGACGTAGTAGAGCACCGGCGCGCCGTGGTCTTCGGCCTCCACAAACTGCGCCTCGGCAACCCTCCCCAGGTCCAGATGAAAGTGCCAGTTCTCGCCCTCTATCATCCCCCATCCCTGCTGAAAACGCGGCTCCACCTTGCCATTGCCGTGCATCTCTCCCACGCAGCCTCCTCCTCCAACAACGAACAGCACCTGGTCAACCCGGGCCAGGTCCCTTATCAGCTCTTCCATCATTACCGGACCCTCTCGTTCTGCCTTTCCTGGCGGAAACCTCAGGTTTTGCTCCGTGGTCACCTTTCATTCTGTTTGACCCACCCAATATTTGCAATCAACCTCCCATCTCCGCCCCTACTAATACCACGGTATACCTACTCTCACCTAGCGCTTTGAGGTGTGTATCGTAACGTCTCCACCCTATCCGAATGGGTGTTCTCTGAGCGGAGAGATACATACTCCGGGATGTACTCCATCTCCCGCCCGAAGGCTATCTTTAGTTGGCGGACGACGGCGCCCGCGTCTCCACCAGCCGGACGGCAGCCATCCCGTATCAGCGCCGTTTCCAATACCCGCTTTGGTAATCCGGCGGACCCCTTGCCCAGCAAGTCCTGTCCCATCCTTCCTGCCACGGCCGGCGTTGTGGCTAGTCACCCTCTTCAATTCGCAATCTTTACCGGTGACCCGCAACCTGGCTCCGGCCCGCCGTTAACCCAGGCCTGCACCCCAGTGGCGCAGGAACCGGCGCCCAACGCTATGGCGGCGAGACCGGCTAGCAGGAGGCGCCAAACGCATGAAAGTCCTGGTACACAGTGATACACATGACACCTTGGACGTCATCAAAATGTGCTTCGGCATCCGTTGGCCTGACACCACGTTCCTGGCCGCCAACGGCGCCACCCAGACCACCCGCCTTATTGAGATGGAATCTCCGGACATTGTCATGCTTGATCTGGACCTGCCCGGCCTGAACGGGCTTCAGCTTCTTCAGGACATCCGCCGCTTTTCGGATGTCCCGGTCATCCTCCTCACCACCAAGGACGACCAGGCCTCCCGCGTAGGCGGGCTGGAAATGGGCGCCGACGATTTCATAGCCAAGCCCTTCTTTTATACGGAACTTTTGGCCCGCGCCAAGGCGGTGCTCCGGCGCTCCCACATGCCGCATCTCCGAGGTGACGAGGGCGTTATAACAGGCCGTGACGTCACCATAGACCTAGCCGGACACCGGCTCCTCCTCCACGGGCGGGAGGTCAACCTCACACCCTCGGAATGGAAGCTCCTGGCCTACCTAGCGAGAAATGAAGGCCGCGTGGTGCCCCATCGCATGTTGGCGGAAAAAGTCTGGGGCTCCGAGTTCCTGGACAGCGCCGCCATCAAGATGTGCGTGCGCCGCCTGCGCCTCAAGCTAGGCGACGACCCGCGAAAACCCCACTTCATCCGGTCGCACCGGGGCATCGGCTACAGCCTCCTCATCCACCGCTAGCCAACGGCCGGGTCATGCCCGCGGTCCAATTGTGCCCTATCAAGGGAGAGCCCATCTGTAAGCAGGGTGACACTATTTCGGCGCTGCTCAGCTAGGGCGATGGTTGGCTGCTCCTAAGGGACCGCAAATTATAGGTTGGTGGCGCCCACCCACCCATCCAGGAAGGTTTATCCAAGTTTTCTGAGGGACACCCTCAGACTCCCGACAGAAGGGTGCAACGCCCTCTGGACTCCCCCTCGCTTGGTGTCCCGCCAGGGACGAATTGTCTATTTTCGAGGCAATCCAGAGAGGGCGCGCCCTCTCTGGAAAGGGGCCTAGGGGAAACCCCCGGAAACCACCTCCACCCGCTACCAAACTGCAACACAACTGCAACCCTCCAGTTACCCAGGGCACTACCCCGGTGACTTCCGTTTAGTACGGTTGGACTCGTATCACGCCCCCCAAGCCCGAAGGAGGTGTCCCGAATGCTCTATTTCAAAGCCTGCCCCAAATGCCGCGGTGACATCCTTCTGGGTAAGGACATCTACAGCGAATACAAGCAGTGCATTCAGTGCGGCTACCTGGAGGAGTTGGAAGAGACCACTCCCATCTTCGAGTTCCTCAGCGCCGAGCTGTGGCACACCGTCAAAGGCTAGCTGCTCCCGTCCTTTCCGATGCGCCGCGCCAACGGATTGCAGAAAGGTCTACCGCCTTGATTCCGAAATAAGGATTGAATAGATGCGCCTGATCGAAACCGCTGGTCCCCGCCCACCCACCAGTTCCCCACGGGAAACCGGGCCGCCGCCCCTTGTTCAACCCCTGGATACGGAACAGGTCGTCTCGCAGTACCTCCCCCTGGTCCGGCGCCTCTGTGCCAGGTTCTACCATTCCGGCGAGCCCATGGAAGACCTCGTCCAGGTGGGCACCATCGGCCTAATTAAGGCGATCAGACGGTACGACCCGGATAAGGGAACGATCTTCCCCGCCTTCGCCATACCTTCCATCTTGGGCGAGATAAAGAACTACTTTCGAGACCACGGCTGGGCGGTCAAGATCCCTCGAAAGATCCAAAGCCAGAAGCTCGCGGTTCGAAAGGCGGTTGAAGTCCTTACACAGGAGCTGGGCAAAAGCCCCACAATCCCGGAGATCGGCCGCGCCACCGGCTTCACGGAAGACGAGGTGTACGACACGTTTCAGGTGGACAGCTACGGCAAGTCCCTCTCCCTGGAAGCGCAGTACGGCAGTCCGGATGGCCAGAACGGGCTCAGCCTGCTGGACCTCATCGGCACCGAGGACCCCAACTTCAACGCGGTCACTGAACGGCTGGACGTTACCCAAGCCATGGACTCCCTCACGGACCGGGAAAAGGCGATTGTCAGCCTCAAGTTCTACGGCGGACTCTCCCAGACCCGCATAGGCGAGATACTGGGGATGTCCCAGATGCATGTTTCGAGACTGCAGCGGGCCGCCCTGGGCAAGCTTAAGAACTGCCTGGCCGTCCAGGACAGGCCCCGTTAGCTATCGCCCCTGCGCGCTGGCATCCCGGAGTCCGGGGGATGAGAGCCAAGCAACTTACCTTCTGGGTGGCGCACTCTTAGTTCGATCACCCGCTCCCAAGGATGGACCTCCAGGGCGTCCGTCCCAAGGGGGATTAAGACGGACGCCCCGGGCCGCCGGCGGCAACGATTGAGCCTAACGACGAATCGCCGTTATCGGCAGGCGCCGCGGCAACCTCTGCCGCCGGCTCCTGGTTCACCTCTAACCAAACATCCTTCACGCAGTCCAGCCAAGCAGTCTTATAAACCTGCGCTTCACCCCCGTCCGCATCTCCCCGGTCTTCTTTCATATCCCGTTTCAGCATCTTGAAGGCGGACTTGGGCAGGCTGGACTTGTGGCCGTTTTTTGCACCGTTGGCCTCCACGGCGTCTTTCAGCTCCTCGTAAGACGCGGTGCCAAGCCACACCGCGGCGTTGCGGCGGCCCAGGTCCTCCCACCTGGTCTCCAGCGATGCCCTTTCGTCCCTCAGCCGCATCACCACCTCCTGCCGACCTGTCTCCTGCCCCTCCTTAGACGCGCTCCGCTCGAACATCGCCACCCTCCGCTCCAACGCCTCCCGGCACACCTGCGAAATGTTCAGCTTCTCCTTGACCGGCTCTAGCCTTTTCATCAGGTCCTCCGGCAGACTTATGCTCACCCTGGGCATACATCACCTCGTTATCATTGCATGTTAGTTTTGATAGTATATAACAATAGTTCTAGTATGTCTATAGCTCTTCTATGCGCATATCTTTGAAGTATGCGCTTTTTGTCAAAACTCTTGTCTTACAATTCCATGCTCACGGGAAGAGAAATGTCACCAGTGAACGACCCTGCCAGAGGGTTTGTGAACAAATTGACGTAGCACAACGGTAGTGGGCACAGGGGTTGGATGTGCTCTCCTCTCCCTACCAGATTCCTTGATCCTCACGCACGGACTTGGAATAGATCATGTTGGCGTCCAGCACCAGGGAGGATGAAAAACCAGGATTGGAATCCGAAGCGGGTGCCGCGGTTGGGCTTGCTCTCCCCCCGCACCCAGATTCTTCGATCCTCACGGGCGGACTCAGAATGACATGGTGGGGGGAGGAATGTGGTATTGGCTCGTCCGTCGAAGGCCTCAGGATGAGCGGGAATTGGGGGCTGAGGGGCTGTTTTGGGGCCGATTAGCCAGGCCGGTGTGGCTTACTGGTTGATGCCGGTGCAAAGGACCGCAAATCACAGGTTGGTGCTTCCCACCTTCCCGCCCCGGAAGGTTTAGGGTTTATTTCTGAGGGACACCCTCAGACTCCCGCAAGAGGGGGCTTTCCCCCTCTTGACTCCCCCTTGTTGGGGGTCAGTCAAGGAAAGAAGGGTCTCTATTCCGGGTAATTAGCCATGACGACGGGTGTGGTTCCTGCAGACGACTGCGAATCACAGGTTGGTGGCTCCCGCTCTCCTTCCAGGGCCTCAGGATGAGCGGGTTGGAGGCGCAGGTCCGGTTTTATTTTCGAGGCGGTCTCCCGGAATTTCTTTTCTTCCACCAATTCTTAAATTCGTTCGAAACTATCTTGACAACATTGAAATTTGGTGTGGTAGGATTGTCCTCGTCTTAAAGGATACCTCTGGGTATCCGTATAACGCGGGAACGGGCTCACCGAACAGGTAAGTCACCACCCCGCAAGTGTGGGGGCCGCTTATTGCAGCGCCCCTTCGTAAGGACGGTTTCCGTGAAAGAACGCGGACCTGGACCCAGCCCTGGCACGCCTGCGTCCGGCGAAGGACCCGCTTCAGCGCCGGACCGACTTCCCCCCACTGCTTCCCCCAAGTCCCCCGTCTTTTGGCTGATCGGCGCCGTGGGCGGCCTTCTCAGCGGACTCCTGGGCATCGGCGGGGGCCTGGCCATCGCCCCGCTGCTTATGATCTCGGGATCCATGCGGCCTTCCGAGGTCTCCGGGACCACCCTGGCGGCTGTCCTCGTCACCTCCGGCGTTGGCGCCGGGGCTTATGCTTCGCTGGGGCACCTGGACCTGTCGCTGGCGTGGCCCATCGCCGCAGGAAGCACGGTCGGCTCCGTCATGGGCGCCCTGGCCTCCACGAAACTCTCCATGCGGCTCATGGCAGTCGTGTTCCTGGTGGTGCTGCCTTACTTCGCGCTGAAAGAGTTCTGGCCCGCCATGCCAGGGCCGGAACTGCAAACCCACCTCGTCTCATTGGGCGCCCTGGGCGCGACCACGGGCTTCGTGGGCGGGCTGCTGGGAATCAGCGCGGCCAGCCTGGCGGTTCCCAGCCTGGTTGGGTTCTTCCTGTTGGACCACCACGCCGCCCAGGGCATCGCCATCAGCGTGGCGCTGGCGGGGTCCATCGCCGGCGTAACCACCCACGCCACGGTGAAGAACATCCGATACCGCATCGTCCTATACATCGCGGCGCCGGCGTGCGTGGCCGCCGTTGCCGGGGCGTTCATCTCCAGCTCGCTTTCCAACCTGGCGCTGCGGAACCTGTTCGGCGCTTTCCTGGTGACGGTTCTGGTCATAGTCATGGCGCGCCTTGTCTGGGACCTGTCCGGCCGAAAGAAACGTTGCCCCAAGAAACACGGCTACAACTCAGGAACAGTGGAGGTTACAGGGTGAGTGCAGGCTTGACCCGCAAGGCAGACCAGACCCCGGCACGTGCGGCGCGGCGGAGCGGTTTCTTCTGGCTCCGGTTACCCCGTTCCCTGGTTGGCGGCATCATGAACCTGATGCTCCTCTTCGTCCCCTTGGCCTTCATTGGGGAGCTCTATCACCTTGGCGCTGTCTTCGTTTTCGTCTGCTCCGCGCTGGCGTGCGTGCCGTTGAGCTACCGGTTGGGCCAGGCCACGGAAGCTGTTGGCGCCCGGCTGGGCCCGGTTTCCGGGGGACTGCTCAACGCCACCTTCGGCAACGCGGCCGAGCTCATCATCTCCATCGCGGCGTTGCAGCACGGCCTCCTTGTCCTCGTCCGAATGACCATCATCGGCTCGATTTTGGGGCAACTCCTTCTAGTCCTGGGAACCTCGCTTCTCTTGGCAGGACTGAAGTACCGCGAGCTGAGGTTCAGCCGCGCGCTGGTGCAGACCAACTTCACGCTCATCGCCATCGCGTTGCTGGCTATAGGCCTCCCCAGCGTCCTCGCCGCCTCGGCGCCGGAAGAATTCCAGGCCACCGCTGGCCTCCTCACGCCTGCCCTCTGCGTCATGCTCCTCCTCATCTACGCCTTTACCGTTGCCTTTGCCCTCAAGCGTCAGCCCCAGGAGGCCGCCGCGGGCGGACCCCACTGGTCCGTCAGGCAGGGTCTACTCATCCTGGCGCTGAGCACCGGCGGGATGGTCTTCATCTCCGAACTGCTGGTGGGCAGCGTCGTTCCGTTCGTCGAGGCCACAAACGTCTCGCAGGTGTTCATCGGCCTGATCCTGATCCCCATATTCGGCAACGTCGTCGACCACATCGTCGCTATTACGGTGGCGCTGAAGAACAAGATGGACCTGAGCCTAACCATCTCCGTGGGCTCCGCCGCCCAGGTGGGGTGCCTGGTGCTACCCGTCATAGTCCTGGCGAGCCTGGTCATGGGACGACCGCTGGGGCTCATCTTCGCCCCCCGTGGAGCTGATAGCCCTGGGGGCGGGACTGCTGCTCATGGTCCCCATACTGCTGGACGGCGCCAGCAACTGGTTGGAGGGCGCGCAGCTCCTCACCTGCTATTTTATACTTGGTGCAGTGCTTTGGGTCCTATAGCAGGATGCTGAAAAACCCCTTCGGCCAACGGCCTGATAGAATGGCGCTGTTAGGTGACTGAGATGCCAGACGCCCCGGAGAACGAAACGCCGACCCTGGTGGATAGCCTGCTGAAGGACGCCTGCGCCACCGCCCGCCCCCTCAGCATCTACCTGGTCAATGGCTTTCAGCTAAAGGGAGAAGTTGTCAGCTTTGATAGCGAGTCGGTCCTTTTCCGCCATAAGGACACGCACCAGATAATCATGCGCTCGGCCATAGCCGGCCTGTATCCCCTGCCCCAGGGCAAACGCGGCGCCGACCAATGGTGGAAGGACTACCTCCCGCCTGGGCAGCCCGAAGGGTAGAACGGTTAGGTCTGCAGAGGCCCAGCGTCCCGCGCCCCATCCGCCGACACCAGATTGTACAGACTCCTCAGATAGGCGAAGAACGCCGTGGAGCGCCGCGGGTTGACGTGGATGTTCCCGTCGTCCAGGTAAGACACCAGCCCGGCGTCGTCCAGCTTGTCCAGTGATGAGATCCCCTCCACGCTCCGGCTGAACACCCTCAGAAGCTGCCCAATCTCCAGCGGTGTGTACACCACCTCCCACGAAGAGAAGTTAGGGTCCTTGTCGTTCCCGTATATGGTGAGGAACAACCTCAGCGCGTTAGCCCCCAGCGCCGCCTGGTTGACAATCGTCGCACGCTCCTCACCTACCTTCCGTTCCAGCTCCCGGATGATATTGAGCGCCTCTTCGCCCAGGCCGGTCCGCACGTAGCCCGTCACTTCACCGCTGGACTCCATCGGCTCGATGAGTCCCCACTTGGCCAGCTTGTTGACGTGGCGGTCAGACTCTTCGACGCCCTGCTCCTTTCGCAGCGCTTCGATCTCGTCAAGGGTCAGGCCGCCCCGTAGCGCGTGCAGCAGCCGCCGGTGCAAATACCGCCCCCGTGGAGACGAAAGCACTCCGTGCAGATCCGCCACCGCGTCGACATTCCTGTACATCTCCTTGATGGTAACGCCCTCCAGGGCCGGTACGCCATCGTCCATTTGACCCTCTCGTTGGTCCAACACCGTAGTCATGCCTTCCTTCCCTGTCCGGGCGTTATTCTAACCCACTCGCTCTTCCGTCTTCGCTTCCGCCATGCCTGGCTCACCCTCTATCCCCGCGAATTTCTTCTCGTACACCGCGTTCACCAGTATGGCCTGAACGTAATCATCAGTGCTGTTGGCCCCGGTCCGAAAAGAGTCCGGCAGGCCAAGCTGAATCCCGAGGTAAACCGCCAGGAAGACCGGCAGCATAGCTTCCGGCACGTTCAGCATAGTGGCAATGGGCCCCGCGAAAAGCACCAGCTCCCCGGGAATTCCGGGCACGCCGTAGCTGATCAAGAACACCACCGGCACAAGGATCAGCAGCTCTACCACGGAAACGTCCAGCCCCAGGATAAGCAGCACTATGGCCCCTAGGATGAACACGTTGATGATGGTCCCGTTGATGTCCATGTAGCTCCCTACCCCTATGGCGAACCGGCGTATGGAGTTGGGAATCCATGGCGCGTGTTTCTTAGTCAGGTACAACTGTAGGGGCGTTGCCAGCGCTTCGGAGCTGGTGGCCCACAGCAACGGGTAGACCTTCACCCAGTAGTTCTTGAAGTAACCGGTTATGGAGAACCGCGGTTCATAAGCCCTGGTCAGCACCAGAAACGCCATCTGCCATATCAAACAGGCAATGGCCGTGAGCAGCGCACCGATTATGTATATTGTTATCATCCCCGCCGGGTTACTGGGGCTAATGTGCCATCCCCAGATGTTCAGGTCCAGCAGCACGCTCTTACCCTGGGCGTTCAGCCCCACCTGTTCCTGTACGTTGTCCGGGAGTCCGTAGATATAGGCCCCTATCCCAAACATGAACACGGGCATCAGCGGCAGCAGGTAGCTCCCCGCTACCTCCACCGTGTCCATGATCTTCTCCAAAAAGCGCGTCAGCCACTCCACTCTTATGGAAATGAGCGATACCGCCACCGCCGCGTACATGGCCCAGAAGTAACTGCTCGTCAGCATCATGTCGCCCAACGTGCCCACTGTTTGCCACAGTCCATCCACCAGCGAGACCGATCCCTGCGGCAGGAAGGGAATACGGAATACCGCCAGGATGAATATGATGGCCCACAAACTGGCCAGCAGCTTCCGGAGGGCGAACCACCTGATGACCAGCAGCCCGAACCTTCCGGTCTTCCGGTTAGCGAACATTCTGGACAGGGAAGGGGTCAGGATAAGGAAGATGGCCACGGGCGCAATGAAGCCATACAAGTCCATGAAAAGGTTGATAGTAGAATCCACCTGGTCAATAACTGGATCCGAAATGCTGGCCACGACAATGCCGGCAACGAAGCCACCCAACACCAGCACCAGCAGCCACTTCTCGAACCAATTGATCACCTTCATGAAGCCGTTCGGCCCCATGCTCTCCGGCTCGTAGGTTCCTCCCGAGGGGGAAGTCATCGCCGCATCCTGATTGTCACTGCCCTGCATAGAGCCTGTTTCAGCTCCCGTATTGGATTTGCTCAGATTAGGACCTCCTGTTGGCCGGCTCCCGGACCGGCTTGCACCCGCGCCCTGGAATAAGCTCTGTTACCCGTCACTTCAACCGCTCCTACTCGCCCTAAACCCCTGCGCGCCGGCGCACGCGGCGCACAACCTCGTCGCCAATCGGGTTTCACCCTTTCCGAAGCCGAGGAAATAGAATCCTGGGGGGACACTGGAGGTGGATGGGTATGGCTAAGACGAAGGACTGCGAATCACGGGTTGGTGGCGCCCACGCGCCCGCCCCGAATGGTTTTTCTGAGGGACACCTTCAGACTCCCGCCAAAGGGGGTTGTCCCCCTCTGGACTCCCCCCTTACCAGGTGTCTTTTAAGGGACGATGTTTCTAGTTTTGAGAAAATCAGCCATGGCGATGGGTATCAACACAACTGCTCAATAACAAATGCAGCGGGGGACCGTATCTTCGGCCCCCCGCTGGCTGGATCTGTGGGGCGCATCGCCCCAAGCTAAGCTCTCAGCCCGCCCGCGCCCCCTGGGCCCTGGCCAGCATTCGAGTCCTGTGAATCTCTTAACCTGTTCGCCGGCCGCCCCTAGCTCAGGTCCGCCACCAGCTTCTTCACTATGCGCCGCTTGAACTCCGGGTTGGCTATCGCCGCGGAGACTATGCCCCTTCGCAGCGCGGCGTCGTCCTCCAGCTCGTCCGAGAGCTTGTCCGCTATGTTGTTCGCCAGGTCGTCCATCGTCTCCGGGTCTTCTACCACCGCCTTCGCGATGTCTGACATCAGCTCCGGGTCATGGAGCAAGGTGCGTACGTCGCCGTCCTCAATAATTCCCATTGTTCTTTTCTCCTCTCGCCGTGATTAGTACCTGGTCCGTTTCTGTGGCCGTTCGCGTCTAATTTTTACTTCATTCGCGTCACCCCCTGCCGGTCCCCAAAACCGCTGCCGGCGTTTTCGTCGAACTGCTCACGCCCTTCACCTCCCTCTAGCTTTCTCCCCCCGTTGACCTTAGAGACTCACCACACAGCCGGGGGGGTGCTCCCGTCCCTCCTTTAATAGTCACCGGTCTCGGCTATCTTCAAACCTCCTGGTCACCGATTCCCTCCAACCGAAGCCGCCCTTGATCCGCTAGTTCCTTCACCACGTCCGTGACCCTTCGGCGAAACAACCCCACGTACAGGCCGGCGTCCGCCAGCCACGCCCCGGCGCGAATCTCCTGCCAGTACACACCCTCCACAATCTCGTCCACCGTCCTGCCGTCCGCCAGTTCTAGGACCCTCCGCTCCCAGCAGTCGTTGACCACCTGGGGCGCGACCAGCCGGTAGGCCCGCTGCTGACGCTGCGGCCCCCCCTTTCCCCACCTCACCAGCCACCCCACCACCTGGACGGCCACCCTAGCCCAACGTCCGGCCCCCTGCCGGCGCGCCGGCGTGCCAGTCCGCCCGAGCTTCCTTTCCGCCGGTGACGTCCTGGATGGCAAACCCTTCAGTGGTGGCCTCTTTACCATCCCGCTACCCTCTCAATATCCGGACTCAACCGACATCCGATCCCCAGACCTCACGCTCACCTAATCATTGAAATTCATGATCACCAGTTTCACCCCACCCTTGTCCGTGTCCTCATCCACGTACTTCAGCACGGATCCAACGTTTGCGTATTTGGTCTCCGGCTGCCCCTTGTTCTGACGGTCCGGCGCACTTTCACTCTCAATCCCACCCTCCAGCTTTGACAGCATCCTCTTCGCCTTGTCCAACCGCGCCGCCACGGCCCGGGAAGAAGCATCATCGTCTTCTCCTTCCTCCCGTATGCGGCGCGCTATCTCCGCCTCCAGTTGCTCAAACAAGGGCCTTAGATAATCCGGCGCCCCGGGGCCTCCCGTTTTCGCCGCACACTCCATCTCCCGCCCTATCTCCTTGGCTATATCCGAGGCTATCCCTTGAATCATCTTCCCCACTTGACACCTCCCATGGTTTGATTTGGTCTCTAGATGCACCGTTCCCGTCCCCACCTACCGCCGCTCAATGGAACGCAAATACCTGCGACGGGTCAAACGACAGCGCCACCCGTTTGCCCGGGTCCAGGTCCTGGTCCAACGCCTCGCTTTTAGGCAACGCCACGGTTATGCGCTTCTGGTCCTTGATCTGCACTTCCAGCCGGACCGTTCGCCCCAGAAACACGTTGCTCACTATGGTCCCCACCACCTTGTCATCGCCCGGGGGGCGCCCGTTGTCCCAAGCCCACACGTCTATATCCTCCGGACGCACCATGACCTTGAAGCTGGCTGCCCCCGCTGTCCCATTCCCATTTCCGTTGTCCCCTACCACGGTGTCAAACACGTTCACCCGCCCAACAAAACGAGCGACGAACTCGCTGCTGGGGTTGTCGTACACGCGCCTAGGCACGTCCACCTGCTCAAACCTGCCCTCGTTCATCACCGCCACGCGGTCCCCCAGCTCCAACGCCTCCCTCTGGTCGTGGGTCACCAGAATCGTGGGGATCCTCAGCTCGCGCTGCCACCTTTTGGTGTCCGCCCTGAGCCGTTGCCGGACCTTGGCGTCCACCGCGCCGAAGGGCTCGTCCAGCAGCAGCAATTCGGGCTTCGGGGCCAGCGCCCGGGCCAACGCCACCCTCTGCTGCTGCCCTCCCGAAAGCTTCGCCGGCTTCCTACCCTCCAACCCCTCCAACCCCATGAGCGACACCAGTTCACACACCCGCTCTCGGCGCAGCTTCCCGGGCATCTTCTTGAGGATAAGCCCAAACTCAATGTTCGCCGCCACGGTCATGTGCTTGAACAGGGCGTATCCCTGGAACATGAAGCCGATGTTCCTGCGCTGGAGCGGCACCAGGTCCAACCGCTTTCCGTGCATGTACAGCTCCCCCCCGGTCAGGTCCTCCAGCCCCGCTATCATCCGCAGCAGGGTTGACTTGCCACAGCCACTGGGCCCCACCATAGCCAGGAACTCGTTCTCTCCCACCTCCAGCGACACATCGTCCACCGCCGTGAAGTCCGCATTGGTCCCGTTTGTGCTCTGAAACCGTTTCACCAAGTTCCTCATAGACACCGCGCTACGCATGTTTTGTTCCCGCCTTTTCAATTAGTCTGGTAGCCAGCTTGAATCCATAGAACAGCCCGAAGGACAGCACCACCAGCACCACCGACATGGATGACGCCGCCTCAATTTTCCCTTTGTTGAACTCTGAAAAAATGTACAGCGGCGCCGTTTGCGTCCGCATAGCCAGGTTCCCGGAAACCATGATCGTGGCGCCGAACTCCCCCAGCGACCGGGCGAAGGTGAACACCGCTCCGGAGATCAGAACCCCCTTTGTCGCGGGCAGAATTACGCTGGTGAACACCCGGAAGTCGTTGGCCCCCAGCATCTTCGCCGCCTCTTCCTGGCTCTTGTCGGCCTCCTCCAGCAACGGCCCCACTCCCCTGACCACGAAGGGAAGCGTCATGAAGACGTGGGCTATTAGAATCCCGGAGAAGGCAAACATGATGCTTATGCCGGCGCTTTCAAACATCCGCCCAATAATCCCAAGGGGCCCGTACAGCAGCAGAAGCGTGAAGCCGGTAACGGACGCGGGGATGGCCACCGGCAGGTCCACCAACGAGTCCAGGAACCCCTTCATGGGGAACTGATGCCGCACCAGCATGAACGCGACCAGGGTCCCCAGCACCCCGTTGATCACCGTGGTCGCCAGCGCCAGCATTATGGAAAGCCTGAGCGAGAACAGCGCCTCCTTCGATGAAATCGCGCCCCAGAACACGCCCAGGCCGTTGTTGGACGCGTACTGGAACATGGACGCCAGCGGCATTATCACCAGCACCGAAAGGAACGCCACTCCCAGGCCAATTACCAGCGTCTTGTTCGTCATCAACCCTCGGAACGGCGTTTTTCTTCGGCGGGGCCCTTCCGTTTTAGTCGTTGTGACCATACCTATTTGGACACCCGCTGCGCGTCTTTCCACGTCCGGTTGATGATGCCCGAGGTGGCCTCTTGCCAGCCGCCCAGGTACTCCACGGTGAACGGCAGCTCCACCTGGCTGAACTTCTCGCCGTGGGCCGCCATCACCTCCTCATCCCGCACCCGGAAGTGGTTCCTGGCCAGCGCCTCCTGCGATGTCTTGCTCCACAGCGATTCCACCAGCGCCCTGACCATGGCCCCGTCCCTTTCGTCCACGTTCTTATCAATGATCACCACCTTGGGATCTATCAGCACGGTGCTCCGTGGCACCACCATCTCCAACTCCCGTCCCCGGCTTATGTCAAGCAACGCCTCGTTTTCGTACGTCAGCAGCGCGTCTCCGTACCCCAGCCCGAACTGTGTCAGCGCCTTGCGCGCCGACTCCGGCAGGCTGCCCGTCCTGGCCGAAAGCCGCTCCAGCAACAGCCGCCCCAAATCCGCATCCGCTGTGCCGCCGTCCGCCTCGCTGGTCCGAAGCTCCGAGCCGTACAGCGCCAGAATTGCCCACTGCGCCCCGCCGGACGTGGTGGGGTCCGGGTAGATCACCTCCACCCCCTCCGCGGTCAGGTCTCGGAAGTTCCGCACGCCATGGGGGTTTCCCGGCCGCGTCACAATGGATGTGATGGTGTAGGCGAAGGTCCCCCGATCCTTGAACTGCTCCCACTCCGTGGTGACCAGTCCCGCCTCTCTAAGGTTTAGAGCGTCCATTTCCGTGGCCACAATGGCCACCTGCGCCGGAGCGCCGAACAGGATGGAATTCGTTATAGTCCCTGATCCCGCAAAGGCGGAGATAATCTCCACCTCCAGTCCCGTCTTCTCCCGCCATTCCCGCTGAAACGTGGGAACAATCTCCTTCATCAACACTTCTTCCATCGCCGTGTAGGCGTACACCACCACTGTCCGCTTCCCCTCGTCGCCGGCCCCGCAGCCGGTGACGGCCAGCCCCGCCGCCACCAGCCCGGCCAATAGAAACTTGCAGCCTGAGATCACTGAACCTCCCACATTGACATTGGCCAATATGCCTACCAAATGCTCCGCATAAAACCGCTCCCGCCGTTACGTTTGTCCGAGTCGCCCTGCGCGGGAAGTGAGTTTCTCGCCCGAGTACCCGAACCGATCTGCACTCCACCCGCCAGCCGTCCGCCCCGAGCAGTTTCCAGCGTGACTTTCTATTAAACCCCGCCAACAGAGCCTAAACCGCCGCCAGCACCACAAAGCATTTCTAATCACAGGTTGGTGGTCCCCACGCGCCTAGCCCGGAGGGTTTTTAAGTTGATTTCTGAGGTACACCCTCAGACTCCCGCAAGAGGGGGCTTTCCCCCTCTTGACTCTCCCTTGATGGGGGTCAGTCAAGAAAAGAAGGTTCTCTAGTCCGGGTAATTAGCCGTGACGACGGGTGTGGTTCCCGCAGACGACTGCGAATCACGGGTTGGTGGCTCCCGCTCTCCTTCGAGAGTTTCAGGATGAGCGGATCGGATGCGAAGACAGGATGAGCAGGAATAGTGGAGCCGGGGCGATGGCCCCATCCCTCCATGTTTCACCGCCCCACTCGGCGTTTACTACCTCAGTGTGAAACGGCCACAACATCCCCCTGGCGAGAATCGTTGGCCGACAACTTCGTAGAGCTCTGGCTTCCCCTCAACCAGACCTATCTCCCGGTGCTCAGGTCCGTGGCCGGGGTGATCTCAGGGGTGGCGGGCTTTGGTTACGACGACGTGGTAAACCTCAGGACCGCCGTGGCCGAGACCTTCGACCTGGTCATTCGGCGATCGGCGCACGGTAGCAACGGCGCAGCGGAAGCCACCCTTACGGTCCGATGGTTTGTCCGCGCGGACCGGATTGAAACCATCCTTGACGCACCTAACGGCTTCCACGGGTTCCCCGCCGACGCCGCAGAGGAGGAGGGCCGTGACCTGCTATTCTGCCTTCAGGACGGCTTCGAAGTGGCCACCACCGCCCCCAACTCAGCTCAGCTTCGCCTGGTCAAATTCAGGGCCGGCGGCTGATCTGCCGCTTCCCTTTGGCACACAGGTGGGACCCGTCACAGAAAGGTTGCCGGCCGTTGTACCGCTATAGACTTTCGCCGCGCTAGATGCGCGGCAGTTCCTACCCATCACCACCCAGGCCAAACCATGGAAACCAGACAGCAAATAGAACTCCAATCCCAGCCGCAAGGAGACGCGGCGCGCCTCCCGCAACTTCTGGCTGAGCTGGAGCAGTCGCGTGTTCGGATCGTCGAGTCGCACGAAGCCCTGCGGAAGGCCCTGGCCGAGGAGATCCACGGCCGGGTCCAAAACGCGCTCCTCTTCGCCTGCCTTTGTATCCAGAAAGCGTCGGAGTCCCTGGACACGGACCTCCCCGCCGCCCGCGATCACCTCGCTCAGGCCAAATCGCTCATTGAGCGGGTGGTCCAGGATGACCTCAGGCTTATTGCCAAGCAGCTCCATCCGTCCATAGTCAATGTGGGACTGGTCGCGGCGTTGCGCTCGTTGGCCCGAGGTTTTCGCCACGCCTTCACGGTGGAACCTCTCGTCTCGCCTGCCGCGGCGGCGCTGGAAACGCCCGGCGGCCCGATGCTGGACGCCAGGCTCCGGCTAGGTCTTTACCGAGTGGCCGAAGAAGCCCTCAACAACGCCGCCAAGCATTCCGGCGCCTCCGTAGTCCAGCTCCGCCTGGACCTGCCGCGCCCCGGTAGTCTGAAGCTGACGGTGGAAGACCGGGGAAAGGGATTTCACCTGGATAGCTACACGCCCGGCCTAGGCGTCCTCATCATGAAGGACTACACCGCCGCCCTGGGCGGCCGCCTGCTGGTGGAAAGCTCCCCGGGCAAGGGCGCCCGAATTACCGCCCTGGTGCCCCTCACTCCCGCACCACCGAGTTAATCAGCGCCAGCATCTCTTCCGGGTCCACGGGCTTGGTCAGCACCGAATAACACTCTCCGTGCAACGCCGCCCGGACGGCTTCCGCCGGCGCATACCCCGTGAGAAAGATCACCTTAACTCCCGAGTCCAGCTTCTTTATCCGCTCCAATCCGCAGGACCCCTCTATTCCCGGCATCCTCACGTCCATAAGGATGGCCCGGTAGTGTTTCCCCGCCACCATCACCGCGGCCTGCTCAATGTCCTCCGCCACCGACACCCGGTATCCACTGCCCTCCAGAATCTCTCTAAGCCATTCCCGGTCCACTACCCTATCATCCACCACCAGCAACCACGTGACGTTCATCACTGACTGGACGATGTTGATAATCTGCCCCATGTCCAGGGGTTTGAACAGCACCGCATAAGCCCCTTCCTTCAGCGCGTCGCTCACCAGCTCTTCCAGGGTAAAGCCGGTCATCATCACGACAATAGTCCCCGGGCTAACCCGTTTGACCTCCCGGTACGTTTCCAACCCGTTGATCCCGGGCATCTTCATGTCCATAAAAATCAACGAATACACGGACTCCTTGGCCAGCTCTATCGCCTGGTACCCGTCCTGCGCCGTCTCCACCACAAAGCCCTCGTCCTCCAGGATGCCAGCCAGCACGGTCCGGATTCCCGCTTCATCGTCTACTATCAAGATTTGTGACATGACCCCTACTTCTCCTCCCCTTCCAACGGCTCCGCCGAAATGGGAAGCGTAACTTTGAAGGTAGCCCCCTCACCTTCCCGGCTCTCCACCGATAGCTCTCCTCCGTGCTGGGTCACAATCTGCTGGCACACCGCCAGCCCCAGTCCCGTACCGTGACTCTTGGTTGTGAACAGCGGCTCGAAAATGTTCTTCATGTCCGCTTCCGAGATTCCCACCCCCGTGTCGGCGAACTCCACCGCCGCCACTCCACCCTTCCTCCTGACGGTTACGGTCAGTTCTCCTCCCCCCTGCATGGCCTCCACGGCGTTCTTCCCCAGGTTCATGAAGACCCGGTACAGATGCTCACCGTCCGCATCCACCGTCAAGGGCGCCTCTTCCAATTGCTTCACCAGCCGGATGTTGCTCCCCTCATTAATCGTCGGCAGGCTGGCTTCCAACGCGGCCTTGAGGTCCACCCGGGCGTGGGTGGGCGGCCGTATTCGCGCGAAGTCCATCAGGTCAGTAATTATCTGGTTAGACCGCGCCACCTCCTCCTCCACGACGTCCAGGAACTCCGGTATCCGGGGATTGGACTCCATAGTGTCTCCGGTGGTCAGCCTCCTCTTCACGTAGTACACCGCGTTGGTGATGACTCCCAGCGGGTTCCTAAGGTCATGCGCTACCCCGCCGGCGAGCTGCCCTATCACCGCCAGCTTTTCAGACCGAACAACCCTGTCACGCGCCTCCACCAGGCGCTGGTTTGACTCCACTAATTCCTGCGTACGAACCTTTACGCGCGCCTCCAGCCCCCGGTTGGCCTCCTCCACGGTAGCCACCTCCCGGCGGTTCGCCCGAAATATGGTTACGTCCGCCGTTACGATGAAGCCGAACAGCACCAGGAACAGGCCTCCCATAGCCGCCACCGTGGTCCACAGCACCGCGGATTTAGCGTCCTCCACTTGCAATGCAACATCATCACTAACGTCCCGGGATATTTTCATGATGCCAATTGTCTCGCCTGATGGTCCTTCACGTAGCGGAATATAGGTCTCTACCACTTCAACCCGCCTAATGGTTCCATCTGGGAATACGATATCCCGGTTTTCCCCGTATTTAGAAGAAGCGCCTGTCTCAATTGCACTTTCCAAATTCAGGGTCTCAACTCTGATTAAGTCAGCGGCGCCGGGGTCCGAACTCCATGCAATGTTCCCTTCGAGATCGAAAAGGTTAACCTTAGCAACGTTCAGCCCGTCTACCAGGTCGGAGAAGCCGGTATTCAAAATACTTTCCGGACCCGCCAACTGCTCCAGAGTTACGGGCATCGGCGGGGAGAGGTCGGTACGGGTGGCATTAGGAGCCATTGGCATGTCATGTTCGCCATGAATCATGGCCTGAATATGGTGGGCGTCCCGTACCGTATTCTCCTCCGCAATTCTTATCAGATTTCTTTCCGCCAGCCCCCCAATAACCCGGTTAACCACCAACAGCGCCACCAAGATCACTACCAGCGCAGTCACGGCGAACAGGATGGTCAGCCGCCATCTGTTCCGTTTTGGCGCCTCCCGGTCCACCGTGGCGCCCTCCATCCGGACCGGAATGCCCGCCTTTGTGCTGCTGGGGTTCAATATGCTCATTTCCTTCTCCGGCCTCTTTTCAACCTCACCGGTGCGCCCTCAATCCACGAAGGGAGAAGCCCGGATAGAGAAAGCTTAGGCATCCGAACAACGCGAAAAGAACCGTGCCTCTACACCAATCCACCGCTGTGCCCCCCCATCCGGCGGCGGGTGCCTTTACACCCGTTGCCTCGGCCTCCAACCTGTGGCACCGCCATTTTGGAGCGAAGGGAAAACTCCGGCGGCATGCGCGGACCGACCACTTCACAGCCAAACCCCTACCCATTACACAGGACGCATCCTCGCCATTCGAAATTCAAAACATGAATTTTTGCCCATTTTCTTCTCGGTCTATCTCCCACGTCTGTGGTACAACGGGCACCAGGTGACCCACATGATCAAAGTGCTCATAGTTGAAGACGAGGGCCTCTTCCGCGATATGCTGGCCGCTTCCCTATGCCAGCAACCCAACCTCCAGGTTGTGGAGGCCGTAGGCGACGGCGCGTCCGCCATCCTGGCGGCGCGGCGCCACCAACCCAACGTCGTCGTCACCGACATAGAGCTGGGCTCCGAGCCCCACGGCATCGAAGCCGCTCACCTGATCCGCGAAGAGAGCCCCCAAACTGGGATTGTCATTCTCTCCAGCCACAAGGACAAGGAATACATAGCGTCCGTGCCGGTGGAAAAAGCCTCCGGCTGGTCGTACCTGCTGAAACAGTCCGTGGGCGACGTGTCGGCGCTGGTCCGGGCCATTGAAGGCTCCGCCGACGGCTTCATGGTCCTCGATCCCGCCGTCGTCGAAGGGCTCAGGGCGCAGCCCGGCTCCCCGCTGTCGCGCCTCACCCGGCGGCAACACGAAGTCGTTGCGTTGATGGCCCAGGGCTACTCCAACGCGGCCATCGCCGGGCTCCTCGTCCTAGGGGTCAGGTCCGTGGAAAACTACGTCAACGCCGTATACCAGCAGCTCAGTTTCAGCAAGGTAGAGAACGTCCACCCTCGGGTCCAGGCCGTCCTCACCTACCTGCGATACACCACTGAGCCCAAGCGCCCCCGCGGCCCAGGCCGCTCCTACAACAAGCCGCCGCGTTAACCGGCTGCCTTCCCCCCCACCGCTGAATGCCTCAAAAGTAGAAACCGCGTCCCTTAAAGGACGGGCGCCGAGGGGGATTCCGGAGGGGCTTCGGCCCCTATTCCTGTGGATGGACACCTTCAGAGAATCAACCCATCTCCCCTACGCGGCGTGGTCCAGGTAGGTCAGCACCGCGTGGACCCTGCGCTGCACCCGCCCCTCCTCGGTCAGATGCATCGACTGATAGATCGCGTTGATATAGTTCTCGACGGACCGGGTGCACAGAAACAGCTTCTCCGCGATGGCCCCGTTGCTATGACCCAGCGCCATCAGCGAAAGGACCTCTAGCTGCCGCCGCGTCAGACGGGCCAGCGGGCTATCCGCCCGGGGCCTGATTCCCGCTACCACCGCCGGATCCAGCACCACGAATCCCGCCGCCGATCCCTCTATAGCCCGCACCAGCGCCTGCACGTCCCCCACCGACTGCTTCAGCAGATATGACCACCCGTGGGCCTGGTCCGCCGGTATAGAGGCGAGGTACTCCGCCTCCTTATGCACGGAAAGTATTACGATGCCCGTGTCACCGTTCTCCTTCCGTATCAGTTGCGCCGCCTCGATCCCGTTCAGTCCACTGCCCAACTCTATATCCGTTACCACCACCCCCGGCCTGCACTCCCGCGCCGCTACCACCGCTGACTCGCCGTCCCCCACCACGCCCACCACCTCCAGCTGCGGCTGCCCGGACAGCGCGCCTCTAAGCATCTCCTGAAAGAGCCCTTCGTTTTCTACAATCAGTACCCTGATCATCCCTGTCCTCCTCACGGTCCCGCCAGAGTTGAACAAGCTCCCACCCCTCTACCTATGTTCAACGCCTTCGGTGGGTGATGAACAGTGGGCGTCCGCATCTCCACATCCAGGAGAATTCACCCTTGCGTTTCGCCACCACCCTTCCCTGCCGCCAACTCATCCTCCACCCTGCCCAGGAAGCCCCGCACCACTTCCAGGTACCGGTCCGTCTCTTCCCAATGGGGCATGTGGGCGCTGTGTTCGTAGACCACGAACTCCGACTCCGGCGTCAACGAGTGGTACCACTCCGTGGTCTGCGGCGCGGCCTCGTCCACCCGGCCGCAGGAAAAGAGCGCCGGAACGCTGATGCTATGGAGACTTCCGGAGCGGTCATAGTCCCTCAGGTTTCCCGTCATGACAAACTCGTTGGGGCCCCACATGGCCTGGTACACCGCGTGGCCTCGCCCCTCCCGCGCACGGACCATCGCCTCGGGCAACGGGTCCATTCGGACTACGTGACGGCGGTAGAATTCGTCCTCCGCCGCTTTGTACTCCGCCGAGTCCATGGTCCCCGCCGCCTCGTGCCGGTCCAGCTTCTCCCGCACGTCCGCCGGCAGCCGGCTCCGGTACTCGGCGCAGTCTTCCAGCCAGCGAGGAATGCTGATGCACGGGCTGAACATCACCAGGCTCACGATTCCCTGGGGGTGGGCCAGGTAGTAGTCCATGGCCAGCATGGTGCCCCAAGAGTGGCCCAGAAGGTGCATCCGCTCCAGGCCCAGCGCCCTTCGGACCTCCGCAAGCTCCTCCACAAATCGGTCCACCCGCCACAGGCCGGTGTCCTCCGGACGGTCGGAATTGCCACACCCTAGCTGGTCGTAGAACACCACCGGGCGCTGGTCCGACAACGCTATTAGAGGCTCCATCCCGAAGTGCGTCGATCCCGGACCGCCGTGGAGGGTCATCAATGGTATCCCACCACCACCGCCGACAACCCGGTACCACACCTTCCCACCGGGGACCTCCACGTACCCTTCCCGTCCCTGTGCCTCACGCTCTGACATGGCTGGCTCCTTCTTACCCTGGCGCCGTGACGTTCAGCCTTTTCAGGCTCAAACCAAAAACTCCGCCAGGGCGAACAGATAAATTAGGACTTCTGGCAAACAGAATTCGGGCGGGCCACCCCCACTCCACACCCCACTTAATAAAAAAATGGTGGCAACGACTGGGTTCGAACCAGTGACCTAGCGCTTATGAAGTAGAACCGTTGATGCGAACTAGAATATAGTAACTTTACGTATATGCTCACGACAGACGCCGTTGCGACTTAGATAAATTAGGCATACTTTCCAAATTGGCTTAGGTGCCCACATCAGCACTAAACGTGCACATAGAGCCTACTGTGGTGGCCGGAGTACTATCATGTAGCTCAGGACGCTACCGGGTTCATCGGCCTAACATTTGCGAGAAGGAAGGAGCGGAGCAGCATGGCGAAGGTGGTGCCCAACCATGTGGTCTCTTTCATTCAGAAGCCCTTTCCCACATTGGAGAAGAGTTTTACACTAAGATTCAATCGACAAATTTAAGAAGAGTGCTATATCTTGGCAGGCCAAAACGAACTAGGGACAAGCTCCACCGTGAGTCTTGGAATTTTGGGCTATGCCATTTCCGCACTGAGCGGGATAGCAACTGACGAAGCGTGGTCCGGGTTCTGATACTAGCGTCGTGAAACATCCAATAAAGGCTACTGTTACATCTTTAACTCTGCTGGCACTAAGCTTGGGAGCATGCGGCCAGCAAGATTCAAATAGGACGGAGAATCTCCAGGAAACTATTGACGCCAGCGTGAGAGTTACGCTGACAGCCATACCGCATCCTACGCCTACTCTTACCCCCACGCCAAGACCCACCGCCACAGTTGCAGCTGCACGACCCACACCGACACCATCCAGGGCTCCACCCGGCTTCCGGTGGGATTTTGGCGAGACTGTAAATGTAGAGCTGAGTCGAGATCATGACTTTCAAATCACGGTAGACTCAGCCCGGTGGGATGAGGGGAATGAAGAAGGGGGTGCACCCTCCAGGCCCGAGGAAGGGTCACGGTGGCTAATCATAGGCTTAACGTTGGAAAACTTGGCCATCCGAACCACTCGTATCTCCAACTCGGGGATGTTCGGACTGTACGACGAGCAAGGCTTCAGCCTCCCTCGTGCCCGGTTAGTCGAGACAAAAGGGTCCCTAAGTGGCGATCTATTGCCGGGTAGAAGAACACGCGGGGAGGTTGCTTTTGAGGTCGATGAAATCCAGACGTCCTGGGAGTTCCTGTTCGGCTTTGGTGGTCGCTGTACACGTTGTATCGGCCAGGCTATCTTCGTCATTACCCTAGATGATGTGCAACCTACAGCCACTCCGATCCCGTTACCTACCCCAATGTCACCCAGAAGAATTTCCTCTACACCGACGCACCCCTCACTACCCCCTCCCAGCCTTTCCCCAACGTCCACTCCCACGCCAGCGCTTATCCCAACGCCTTCTCTTTCTACGTCTCCAACTCCTACTCCCATCCCACCAACACTCACCCCTCCAACTTTGGCCTCCTCTAAAACAGAGGGGCACTTTACGTTTGGATCACCGAAAGAAAGGGTGGCCGAAATCCAAGGCTCACAGAGGTGGTCTCGTTTGTCTGAACAGCGCTGCCCGGTTTGATAAGTGGAATCGCACTGCCGTGCGTTAGGCCGCCGCGGACTCGGCAGGCGCTCTGTCAAAGAACTGGTCCGGCGTCATTCCCCCAAGGCTCGAATGGGGCCGTCCGGCATTGTAAAACTCGAAGTACCGCCCGAGTCCAGTTCTGGCTTCCGGGACCGATTCGTAGGCTCTCAGGTACACCTCCTCGTATTTGACGCTCTTCCACAGTCGTTCGACGAACACATTATCCTTCCAGCTCCCCTTCCCGTCCATACTGATCTGGATCTCACTGGCTTTCAGCAGGCCGGTGAAGGCATCACTTGTGAACTGGCTTCCCTGATCTGTGTTGAATATCTCCGGCCCGCCGTGGCGTCCCAGGGATTCTTCGAGCGCCTCCACGCAGAAGTCTGTGTCCATTGTGACCGATACCCGCCAGGCCAGCACCTTGCGGCTATGCCAGTCCATCACTGCGGCTAGGTACACGAACCCCCTGGCCATCGGAATGTACGTGATATCCATTGCCCACACCTGGTTGGGCCTGCTCACCTCAAGCCCGCGCAGCAGGTACGGATACACCGTATGGCCGGGCCGTCGCCGGCTGGTGTTGGGCTTGCGGTACAGCGCCTCGATGCCCATCCGCCGCATCAGTGTGGCGATGTGTCTACGCCCGGAGGAGAGTCCCTCCTGGCGGAGCAGGCCTCGCATCATCCTACTGCCTGCAAACGGATACTCAAGGTGCAGCTCATCGATGCGGCGCATCAGTCCGAGACCGGCTTCGCCCACCGACCGTGGCCGGTAGTAGATGCTCCCGCGGCTGATGCCCACTGCCTTTGCCTGGCGGGCGAGAGGCAGCTTGTGATCGCGGTCGATCATCGCCTTGCGCCCGGCAATCCCGCCTTCGTGAGCGCGGACTCTAAAAAATCGTTCTCCAACGCAAGCTCACCGATCTTAGCGTGAAGGACCTTCATGTCTACCGGCTTTTCAGCCTGCCCTGTCCCGGCCCCAAATAACTGCGCCGCCCGATCCAGCAACTGGGTCTTCCATTGCGTGATCTGGTTCGGGTGCACATCGAACTGGCTTGCCAGCTCCGAAAGTGTCCGGTCGCCGCGCACTGCGGCAAGAGCCACCTTCGCCTTGAACTCTGCCGAGTGGTTACGGCGGGGTCGTCTGCTCATCTCTCGCTCCTGTCTCCGAGAGCACTATCATGCCCTCAATCAGGCAGCGATTCCACTTATCCCCCTGTTCAGATTTCCGGAGCCACTTCTCACCTACTAGAGTTGAAAGGTTGGATGTCTTGGACGAAGAGGTATGGTTCTATGGATTAGATGAAGTGACCTTCGCCATCTCAACTAGTAAGGTCATCAAATGGGACAACAGTTCTGACGGCCTCCAAGTGGAAGTAGTACCTGGAGTACACGTGACCGAATCGGAGACCTTTGCTTTCGGCAGCCACAAGGCCGACGTGGCACGCCTCCAAGGTACGCCTACTAGAGTTGAAAGGTTGGATGTCTTGGACGAAGAGGTATGGTTCTATGGACTAGATGAAGTGACCTTCGCCATCTCAACTAGCAAGGTCATCAAATGGGATAACAGTTCTGGCGGCCTCCAAGTGGAAGTAGTACCTGGAGTACACATGACCGAATCGGAGGCCCTTGCTTTCGGCAGCCACAAGGCCGACGTGGCACGCCTCCAAGGTACGCCTACTAGGGTGGATATTTGGTCAGTCCTGGGGGAGGAGATCTGGTTCTACGGCTGGAGCTCAATCACCTTTGATATGGCGACCGACCTAGTAGTCAAATGGAACAACTCAGATGGCAACTTAAGTGTCGAACTGGATCCAGGCCCTAGTGTAACCTCCTCCAATAGTTTCACCTTCGGGTCCTCCAAACACGACGTGATACTGCTTCAGCGCACGCTACAAAGGGAGCTGGAATATGCGATCGTTCAGAAGAGTAGCAGGGTCTAACAAAGACACACGCCTGAGCAAGATGCTTTTCTTGGATGAGGATCCGCATGACTCCAGATAGATTTAAACAGCTAAGAGTGCACCTGTGGCGGGAGTTGAGCGCGCTACATGCTCACTACGAAATCTTTCAGCAGTTGTATGACCGGACGGAGAAGGAAGCCGAAGTACAGAAAAGATATCTGTCGTTTTTCCACTATACCATCGAAGGTCACCGCAACTTAACGTTTCTCCAGGTTTCCAAGGTTACAGAGCGGAACAAGAAAAGCGTGACGATATGGAAACTAATAGACGCTCTACTTGAGAACCCTGAACTGAGCCCGCACGCCACGAGAGATCAATTGGAGGCGGCGAAGAGCGGGCTCCTGAGGCACTCTGACGTGCTTAAGCGAATTTGGGACCACAGGGGTAAACGTGTAGCTCATTTAGACGAGAAGCCTTCCAATGTGACCGTTAGCAAGGGGGAAATGGACATAATCGTAAGCAGCATCAAGGATGCGTTTCATCTCGCCTCTAGCGCACACGATAGGTGCGGCTTCTCCCTCCAGGTACAGAATCCTTATGCCGCCATTAACCTCTTGGCGGACCTAAATGACCTTTGGACCAGGCGAGAGCGAGAATGGCCGAACCTATAGTAACTAGCTCGATCTACTTCCCGAATTAGCCGCTATACCCCCGCTCCACACCCCACTTGATAAAAAATGGTGGCAACGACTGGGTTCGAACCAGTGACCTAGCGCTTATGAAGCGCCCGCTCTAACCCCTGAGCTACGTTGCCACCGCGGCGCGCCGGCCAGACGCCAGGCGTCACCTAGAATTACTATAGCCAACCGCCGAATCCAGTGTCAACGAACCCAGGCACCGCTGCCCGCAACCTACTCCTCCAGAACGATGTCCCCGCTCCTCCCACCCCGCTTGCTCACCAACCGGACCGCCTCTATCCGCATCCCCCGGTCCACCGACTTACACATATCGTACAGCGTCAATGCCGCCACGCTTACCGCCGTCAGCGCCTCCATCTCCACCCCAGTCTTCGCGCTGGTCCGCGCCGTGGCGCTGATGCGCACCCGACCCTCCCCAGCGTCCGGCTCCAGCTCCACGGTCACCTGATCCAACGGCAGCGGGTGGCACAACGGAATGAGATTAGATGTCTGCTTGGCCGCCATGATCCCCGCCAGCCGCGCCGTGGCTAAAACGTCTCCCTTGGAGAATCCGCCAGCAACTATTAGCTCCAGCGTCTCCGGCCGCATGGACACATATCCCCGCGCCACCGCCTCCCGCTGGGTCACGGCCTTCTCCCCCACATCTACCATCTGCGCCCGGCCGGCTTGGTCCAGGTGGGTGAGGGTGGACCCCGGCCCCTTCTCCTCCCCCTCCGGCGCTGTCGGAAGCACCCCCGCCTCTCGCCCGGCTAACTCGTTGGCCTCCTCGTTCTCGGGATGACCGTCGTGACCGCGGACCCACTCCCACTCCACCCGGCGGCCCGAAACCGCGGCGTCCAGCCGCGTCCACAAGTCGCGGTTGGCGTTCCGCTTCCAGTTGCGGGTCATCGTCTTCACCAGATACTCGCTGTCGCTGACGACGGTGGCGTCAGCACCGGCGGGCATCTCCTCCAGCCCCCGGATGGCCGCCATCAGCTCCATGCGGTTGTTGGTGGTGCGATCCTCGCTGCCGGAGAGCACCCGCTTGTCTCCATCGTCCACGATCACCGCAGCCCACCCGCCTTTGCCCGGGTTCCCCTGGCACGAACCGTCCGTATAAATGTTTATCATCTCTGCACCGTCGCCGTGAGAACACAAGTTGAGCCTAGCAGGTTGATAAAAAAGGGGAGTGCAGAAGGGGAAAGCCCCTTTGCCGGGAGTCTGAGGGCGCCCCTCAGAACTAACCCCCCCTAGCCCCCTATCTGGTACATCTCCACCTTTCGCCCAGGCGCCTCTGTCATGGACGCCCTCTCCTCCGAGTAGCGATCAGTTCGCGCGCCCCACACGCCGGTGATGATTGCCGCCAGCTCCTCGTCGCCGGCGCCCTCACGCATCGGCCCCTTCAGGTCCCTACCCCCCCCGGCGAACAGGCAGGTGAACAGCTTTCCGTCGGTGGAAAGCCGCGCCCGGGTGCAGTTCCCACAGAAGGGCTTCGACACCGACGCTATCACCCCAATTTCCCCGCTGCCGTCCAGGTACCGGTACCGCTGGGCCACCTCGCCGGGGTAGTTCTTCTCCAACGGCTCCAGCGGCATCTGGGCGTCTATCCTGGAAACGATCTCCTCCGCCCGCACCACCTGGTCCCAGTTCCACCCATTCAGGTTCCCCACGTCCATATACTCAATGAACCGGACAATATGCCCCGTGCCTTTGAAGTGCCGCGCCAGGTCCACTATCGTGTGGTCGTTGACCCCCCGCTGCACCACGGCGTTCACCTTTATCGGCCGGAGCCCGGCCTTTTCCGCCATGGCGATGCCCTCCAGCACCCGAGCCGGGGCATACCCCCGGCCGTTCATCGTCTTGAACACCTCTTCGTCCAGGCTGTCCAGGCTCACGGTGACCCGGTGCAGGCCGGCCTCCTTCAACCCCTGCGCCCGTTGCCCCAGCAGGTAGCCGTTGGTCGTCAGAGTCAGGTCATCGACCCCCTCTATGCGCGAAACCATCCCCACCAGGTCTTCCACGTTTTGCCGAACCAGCGGTTCGCCCCCGGTCAGCCGCACCTTCTCTACTCCCAACGACACGAAAATGCTCACCAGCCGGGTTATCTCCTCAAATGCCAGCACCTTTGCCTTGGGCAGAAACTGGTAACGGTCCCCGTATACCTCAGCGGGCATGCAATACGGGCACCGGAAATTGCACCGGTCCGTCACCGAGACGCGGAGGTCCCGCATCCCTCTCCGGAACCGATCCAACACTGGAGTCAAAATTCTGGTCTTTGTCATCTGGTTGAAATAGCCGCCGTGCCTACTCGGTGAACGCCGTCTCCAGCAGCTTCCTGGCCCTCCGCGCCGCTTGGCCCCTATGGCTCAGCCGGTTCTTTTCTTCCGTGGAAAGCTGAGCGGTGGTGCAGCCCTTTTCCGGCAGGTAAAACACGGGGTCGTAGCCGAATCCGTTCGCACCCTGGGCCTTGTATTGTATAACACCCTCAATTACCCCTTCCACCGTCCGCGCTTCGCCGCCCGGCACCGTCACGGCTATCACGCATCTAAACCGCGCCGTCCTCCGCTCCCACTCCACCTCGTTCAACTCGGAAAGCAGAAGCCGTCCCTGGTCTTGCTCTGACAAGTGATCGCCGCCGTACCTGGCCGACATCACCCCCGGCCTGCCTCCCAGCGCGTCCACCTCCAACCCCGAATCGTCCGCCAGCGTCAGCAGCCCGGCGGCCTCCGCGTAGCCCTGGGCCTTCAGCACGGCGTTCTCCTCAAAGGTCTTCCCCGTCTCCTCCACGGTGGCGGTTATCCCCACCTGCTCCAGCGACACCACCTGCAGCGGAAGCCCCTCAAGCAACCGCGCGAACTCCCTGATCTTACCCTGGTTCCTGGTGGCTAGCAGCAGCTTTCGCATAGGTGCTTTCATTTGATGATGGCGATGGGTAACGCCACTACGGAGGATTGAAAATCAAAGGTTGGTGGTTCCCACCATCCCGCCCCGAAGAGTTTTTGAGGTTTATTTCTGAGGGACACCCTCTGACTCCCGCCAGCGGGGGAATACCCCCTCTGGACTCCCTCTTTTGGCATTCTACGCGGATGTTCTTTGCAATTTGCGAGAGAAGCCAAAAGGTTGGCCCCCCTGGCTATTGGAAAGCTGCCAGGGGGGCCTCATTAGCTAGTCTATCAACGGTTACGGGTGAGGCTCTAAGACGCCCTGGCTTCCGTCCCCGCGCCTGCGGCCGCCGGCTGCCTTCCGTTCTCCTCCTGGAACGCGAACCGGTCCACCAGTCCGCCCACGGTGTCCCGGAACCCGCTGTACTCCAGCTCCGTGTACGGCAGCATAGCCGCCCCGGACCACCCCTGGTCACGCATAGCGAACGCCTTATGCTGGGCCTTGACCCTAACCTCGTCCCACGCCGGGTTGTCAAAGAAGTCCACGAACGAGTCCGAGAACTTTCCGTCCGCCCTCAGCGAGAAGCCGGTGCATGACACCAGCGGCAAGCAGTAGATTCCGGTCACCGGCGTGTTGATTGGTACGGGCATTAGCGGCATCACGTGGGATCCACGGGCGTCGCCGCCCACATAGTGGGCCTTGGCGAAGGGCGAAAGCAGCTCCTCCGGCGCCGGGAAGATACCCTGGTTTCGCACCAGCGCCACCGGGTCGTCCTTCCCGGTGTACGTCCCCGCTATGTTGTGCAGGCGCTGCGTCGAGATCGCCGCCGCCTCCTCCCCGTAGGTCCTAGAAATGATCCTGTCTATCCCAAACCGCTCGTTGTCTCGAAGCAGCGCCGCCAGTTGGTAGTAGTCCTCGGGGGCGTTCAAATCTATGACGCTGTCCCCTCCGGTGTTGTTCATATCTATGATGCGGAACGTGAACCCCTTTATCAGATTCGGCAGCATCAGTCCGGCACAGTACATTGGGTCAGCGAACCCAAGGAACATCGGCAGGTTATACGCCCCGGGGCCGCACTTGTCCGCGGCGAACATCATGAACGATTCAGCCGGCCTCACCTTGTTCGTCTTCACCGGGTTGTGGTCGAACTCCAGCTCCGCCACCGCCGGCCCGGCGCCCCGGATGTTACCGGAGGGCGCGTCCACCAGAAGGTCTTGCCCCGCCCCGTAAAGCCCGTATTGGCTGGCTATCTCCGTTGCCTTCAGGAAGGAGTTCCAGGCAAACTGGTGAACATCCGTGTCGTCAGGCCCACGGGTATGCGACATCAGAATTGCGATGTCGTCCCCGGTATGCGACACGAATCCATCTATCAAAAGCCCCTTCTCAATCGCGTCCTGCACGTCGCCCTTCACCGCGTCCATCATCTTTTCGGAGGGCCGAGTGTGCCCCCCAATAGAACCAACGTCCGCCTTCAGAATGGAAACAGTAGTCTTCATCTCAACCCCCCAATCCTTTCAGTCCCCCTGGGCCGGAACAGGCACCAAAAGCAGTTCCGGCCGCTTTTTGGGACGCTGGTACTGTAGCAAACCGCCTTCTGACTGTCAAATGCGGCGGGGGCATGAATGATGCCAATACTACGTATTATACCATCGTAAAGCCGTTAAACGTAGAAGTCCAGGCTTATACTAACCTATATCGTCACAGTCTCCAGGTTGGCCGGTACTCCCCAAACACTTCTCGGAATACCCCCATCATCTCCCCCAACGTGGCGTAGGCGTGCACCGCCGCCAGGATGCTGGGCATGAGGTTTTCCGTGCCCCGTGCCGCCACTTCCAAATCCTTCAGCGTCTTCGTCACCACCCGGTTGTCCCGGCTGCGCCGCACTTCGTTCAGCCGCGAAACCTGCCGGTGCTCCCCCTCCATATCCACCCTTAGCAGCGGTATCTCCAACTCCCCGCCGGAAGACTGATAGGCGTTAACCCCCACCATGATCCGCTCTTCGCGGTCCATCTCCCGTTGGTACCGGTACGCGGCGTCCGCTATCTCCCGTTGGAGGAACCCGCTCTCTATGGCGGGGATCACCCCGCCTATATCCTCAATCCGTTTGAAATACTCCTGGGCGCCCTCCGCAACCTGACGCGTCAATGTCTCCAGGTAGTAGCTCCCACCCAGCGGGTCCACGGTCTCCGTCACACCCATCTCCTGGGCTATCACCTGCTGGGTCCGCAGCGCAATGAGCGCCGCCTTCTCCGATGGCAGCGCCCAAGCCTCGTCCATGGAGTTGGTGTGCAGCGACTGGCAGCCGCCCAGCACCGCGGCCATGGCCTGCAGCGCCACCCGGGTGATGTTGTTTTCCGGCTGCTGCGCCGTCAGCGTGAACCCCGCCGTCTGGGCGTGGAACCGCATCCACCATGAGCGAGGGTCCTTGGCCCCGTACCTCTCGCGCATGGCCTCCGCCCATATCTTCCTCGCCGCCCGAAACTTCGCAATCTCCTCAAAGAAATCGTTGTGAACGTTGAAAAAGAAGCTCAGCCGAGGCGCGAACGCGTCTATATCCAGGCCACGCTCCAGGCACCAGTCCACGTACTCAAACCCGTCCGCCAGGGTGAACGCCAGCTCCTGCACCGCCGTGGAGCCAGCCTCCCGGATGTGGTACCCGCTGATGCTTATGGGGTTCCACCTGGGCAGACGCTCCGTGGCGAACTCCACCGTGTCCGTGACCAGCCTCATGGAAGGCCCGGGCGGAAAGATATACTCGTTTTGGGCGCTGTACTCCTTCAGTATATCGTTCTGGAGCGTCCCGCCGAGTTCCTCCAGCGCCAGCCCTCGATTCTCCGCCAGGGCTATGTACATGGCCCAGATAATCGCCGCCGGGCTGTTTATAGTCATCGAAGTGGTAATCTGCTCCAGGGGAATCCCGTCGAACAGCGCCTCCATGTCCGCCAGCGAGGACACCGCCGTCCCACACCTGCCGAACTCCCCGGCGGCGGCCTTGTCGTCCGTGTCGTAGCCGTAAAGCGTCGGCATGTCGAAGGCGACGCTGAGCCCCGTCTGCCCCTGCTCCAGCAGGTACTTGAACCGGGCGTTGGTCTCCTCCGCCGTCCCGTACCCCGCGAACATCCGCATGGTCCACAGCCTGCCCCGGTACCCCGTGGCGTGCACCCCTCGAAGGAACGGGTACTCGCCCGGCAACCCTGAATCTCCCTGGTGGTCCCACCCTTTCAGATGGGCCGGGGTGTACACCCGCTGAACCTCTATGCCCGACGGCGTGCTGAACGACGCCTTACGTTCTGATGAGGAATCCAAATCAAATCACCTCTAGCTCCAGCCCCGCGACGAGTCTAGCAATGCCGCGAAACCAGCGTCAATTCTGGCAACCTACCCCTGCTCCCACGGCACCACCTCCCGCACCCGTCCTTCCAGGCGGACCCGAGACACCATGGTCCTCCTGCCACACTCTAGGCACTCCAGCCCGATGTCCGCCCCCAAACGCACCACCCGCCAGCTATAGCCGCCGCAGGGGTGCCGCTTCTTCAACCGCAACGAGTCCCCCAAACGCAGCTTCAGGACCACCCCTTACCCTCCCGCTCCAACGCCTGGTTGATCCCATCCCGCAGCCTCACCGCCTGCTCCCGGGCCGCCTCGGCGAAGTCTGCCCCAGACGAAGCGTACAACACGCCACGGGACGAATTGATAATCGCCCCCCGCCCTTCGGAGTCCACCCCGGCCCGCACCGCCGTGCCCAGTTCCCCCTGCTGCGCGCCGACGCCGGGAATCAGGAACGGCATCTCCGGATACTCCCGCCGTAGCGATTCCAACTCCTCCGGGTACGTGGCGCCCACCACCAGCCCCACATTCTCGTTGACGTTCCACTCTCGCAAACGGCGCGCCATCCGCTGGTACAGCCGTTCCGTCCCACCGTCTCCCTCCACCGCCAAGTCCTGAAAGTCCTCAGCGCCAGGATTGGACGACCGGCACCACACGAATACCCCCCTATCGCCGTACTCCAGGAACGGCTCAATGGAGTCGCGGCCCCCGTAGGCGTTGACTGTCACCGCGTCGAATCCCCACATTTCGAATAGACCGCGGGCGTACCCCACGCTGCTGTTGCCGATGTCGCCACGCTTCCCGTCCCCGATTACCAAAACATCCCCGGACCTCTCCCGAATATGCTCCAGCGTCTTCTCCAGCGCCCTCAGCCCCGGCATCCCCAGCGCCTCGTAGAAGGCAAGGTTCGGCTTGTAAGCGCACACCACGTCCACCGTCGCGTCGACAATGGCGGCGTTGAACTCGTAAACGTCGGCGACCGGCATGCGGTCCGGGACCGGGTCCAGCCCGATGCTCACCAGGCTCCTGGACGCGTTCCACGCCCGCTCCAACCTGTCTAAAAACAGCGGCATCTTGTGCCCCAGTATAACCCAATATTTGCTACTATCCGGCTGCCATGCGGTTCGACAACAGCCTAGTAGAAGCCCGCTTCCTACAGCGGCTCAACCGCTTCGCCGCGCTGGTAGACGTCCACGGCGCCGAGACGCTGGTGCACGTGGCCAACTCCGGCCGGATGCGGGAGCTCCTTGTCCCGGGCTACCGCGTTTACCTTCGCCCCGCCGCCGCACCGCACCGCAAGACCGCCTTCGACCTGGCGCTGGTGGACCTGGGCGGCTTCCTCTGCTCCGCCGATTCCCAGCTCCCGCCGCTGCTCCTCCAGGAAGCCTTCACCCGGGGCCACCTGCCACCCTTCACCGATTATAAGTGCGTCCGGCGGGAGGTCACCTTCGGCGAGAGCCGCCTGGACCTCCTCCTTTCGGGTCCGCCGGGACTCTGTTACGTGGAGGCGAAGTCCGTCACTCTGGTGGAGGACGGCGTCGGCCTCTTTCCCGACGCGCCCACGGAACGGGGCCGCAAGCACTTAATCAGCCTAACTAAAGCCATCAAGGCGGGCCACCGAGCCGCCGTGGTCTTCGTGGTCCAGCGGCCGGACGCCACCGCGTTCGCCCCCCATGACACCGCGGACCCCAAGCTGGGGCAAGGCCTCCGGGACGCGGTCCAGGCCGGGGTCACCGCCCTTGCATACAACTGCGGCGTAGACCTGCAGGGCGTCCACCTGAACGCGGAAATCCCGGTGCTTTTGTGACTGCCAGCTTTATGTCAATTAGCCGGTCCCGATTCCATGGTCCAGTCCGCCGGCGGCGGATGGGTCTCCTGCCGGGGGTGTGAGGGTGTCCTTGATCCATATATATGATCGGCTCTTCCACGCCTACGGGCCGCAGCACTGGTGGCCCGGCGACTCACCGTTCGAGATCATCATCGGCGCCATACTGACCCAGTCCACCGCCTGGACCAACGTGGAAAAGGCCTTGAACAACCTCAAAAACGCGGGCGTGCTGTCCCCGGAGGCCCTGCGGGACATCCCCGAAGCCGACCTGGCCCAGCTTATTCAACCCTCGGGCTACTTTAACGCCAAGGCGAAAAAGGTGAAGGCGTTTATGGCCTACCTCTGGGGCGCCCATCACGGCGACCTCGACTCGCTGCTCCACGGCAACCCCGCCTGCCTCCGAGACGAACTGCTGTCCATTTACGGCATCGGCCCCGAGACCGCCGACGACATTGTGCTTTACGCCGCCGAACTTCCTTCTTTCGTCATAGACGCCTACACCCGCCGCGTTCTGGAACGGCTGGGCCTGGACCAGGGCGCCACCACTTACGATGAGTACCAGCAGGTCTTCCACACCTCGCTACCAGCCAACGTGCCGCTCTTCAACGAGTACCACGGCCTCCTGGTCAAGCACGGCAAGGACGTCTGTAAAAAACGGCCTCTGTGTAAGGGCTGCTGCCTGCTGGATGTGTGTCCGGTGGGGCTCAAAACCGTTGCAGCAAACTAGCAACCTGGTGTTTAAGACAATCCCGGATGCCCCGACGGAATTGGGGCACCACCAGAAATGCAAATATGGGCCGGGAGATTCCACCTGTACGCAGACTGAACTATTTCGGTACCCAGCAACTAGGGCGAAGGTTGGCTGCATCTAAGGGCTACAGATCGAAGGTTGGTGGTTCCCGCTCACCCGCCCAGAAAGGTTTTTAATAGTTTTTCTGAGGGACACCCTCAGACTCCCGCGAAAGGGGGTTGTCCCCCTCTGGACTCCCCCTTGCTGGGTGTCCTTCAAGGGACGAAGTATCTATTTTCGAGGCAAATCTCTCAGTGGCGGAAGTGGCGGCGGCCGGTGAACACCATGGCCAGGCCGTGCCGATTGGCCGCCTCCACCGAGTCCTCGTCCCGTATGGAGCCGCCAGGCTGCACTATGGCCGTCACACCGCCCGCCGCCGCCGTCTCCACGCTGTCCGAGAACGGGAAGAAGGCGTCGGACGCCAGCACGCTCCCTTTGGCGTTGTCCCCCGCGCCTCCAAGTGCCAGGCTCACGCTGATCACCCGGTTCGGCTGCCCCGCCCCCATGCCCAGCAACGCCTGACCCTTCGCCACAACGATGGCGTTGGACTTTATATGCTTGGCCGCTTTCCAGGCGAACAACAGGTCCGCCATCTCCTCCTCCGTCGGCGGCCGCGACGTCGCTGTCTTCCAGGACGACACGTCCTCGGTTGCGGTGTCCGGCTCCTGCACCAGCAGCCCCCCGGCCACCGGGCGCAGGTCCAGACCCGCCCCGTTGCCGTTGCCGTCCGGCATCTGCAGTATTCTCAAGTTTTTTCGCCGCGTTAGCACTTCCAGCGCCTCCGGCTCGTAGCCCGGGGCCACCACCACCTCGTAAAAAATCCCCTTCATCGCCTCCGCCGTCTCCCCGTCGACACGACGGTTGAAGCCAACTATCCCGCCGAAGGCCGAGACCGTGTCCCCGTCATACGCTCGCCGGTACGCTTCCACCTGACTGGCGTGACACGCCAGCCCGCAGGGGTTGGAGTGCTTTATCACCGCCACCGCCTGCTCCTCGAAGTCGCTCACCACCCGCCACGCGGCATCGGCGTCCATGATGTTGTTATACGAAAGCTCTTTCCCATGCAGCAGGTCAGCCTCAGGGAAACCGCCACCCCCGGACGCCGGGGCATAAAGCGCCCCTGCCTGGTGCGGGTTCTCCCCGTATCGAAGCTCTTGACGCCTGCTGTACGCCAGCGTCAGGTCCGATGGCAGGCCGCCGCTCTCGCCCGAAAGGTAGCTGGAAACCGCCGCGTCGTACTGGGAGACGTGCCGAAACGCCTTCTGAGCCAGCCCCTGGCGCTCCACTTGCGACAACCCCTCCCCCGAAAGCTTCTCACCTACCCAGCCGTAGTCCGCCGGGTCCACCACCACGGTCACAAAGGGGAAGTTCTTCGCCCCCGCCCGCAGCATGGTCGGCCCGCCGATGTCGATGTTCTCCAGCGCGTCGTCCAGCGTCACCCCGGCCTGGCGAACCGTCTCCACAAACGGATAGAGGTTCACCACCACCATATCTATGGTCTCTATCCCCTCCCGCTCCAACTCCGCCATGTGCTCCGGCCTGTCCCGGCGCGCCAGCAACCCGCCGTGCACCCTGGGATGCAGCGTCTTCACCCGGCCCTCCAGAATCTCCGGGAATCCCACCAGGTCCGACACCTTTCGCACCGGTACCCCCGCGTCCTTGGAAAGGAGGTCGTAGGTCCCGCCGGTGCTGTACATCTCCACCCCCGCGCCGTGCAGCGCCCGCGCGAACTCCGCGATCCCCGACTTGTTATAAACGCTAACCAGAGCTTTCAACGTTTTTCTACCCCTACATAAGTTTGCGGCCGGTCCATCCGGGAACTCCATGACACCGGTTACTTTATAAAAATCGCTTCAACCGTCTGCCCACTGAGACCGGTTACTCAATAGCAACCTTCGGCGCCCCCTCGCCCTTCACCACCTCGCCAATCACCTTCGCCTCCGGCAGCGCCCGCCGAAGCGGCTCCACCTCCGCCGCATCGCACACCAGCGCCATGCCGATGCCCATGTTGAACACCTGGAACATCTCCTCGGCGTCCAGCCCGCCGGCTTTCCGAACCAGCTCGAAGATGGGCTGCGGTTCCCATGTGCCGCGCCTCACCACCGCCCGCACCCCGTCCGGCAGCACCCGGGCGATGTTCCCCGTGATGCCGCCGCCGCTTATGTGCGCCATCGCCTTTATCCGGGCGTAATGCGGCGCCAGCAACGGATAGTAGCACCTGTGAGGGATTAACAGCTCCTCCCCCAACGTGTGCGCCAGCTCGTCGTACCTCTGGTACAGCACCGCAGGCTCATCATCGACATTGAACACCTTGCGCACCAGCGAGAAGCCGTTGGTGTGCAGCCCGCTGGAGGGCAGCCCCAGTACCGCGTCGCCAGGGGCGATCTCCGAAGGCGCCATAGCCGCTCCCTCCTCCACCACTCCTACCACAGTGCCCGCCAAGTCGAACTGGTCCCCGGCGTACATCCCAGGCGACTGCGCCGTCTCTCCGCCGATCAACGCGCACTCGGCCTCTTTGCACGCCCAGACCATCCCACGGATCAACGGTTCCAGCACCTGGTCGTCCAGCCGGGGCACCGAAATATAGTCGAGGAAAAACAGCGGCTTCGCGCCGCAGGTCACAATATCGTCCACGTTCAGGTTCACCAGGTCCATCCCCAGCGACTCGTAGTGCCCCAGCAGCGACGCGACCTTCAGTTTAGTCCCCACCCCGTCCGTGCTAGCCACCAAGACCGGCCGGCTGTAACCCTCCAGCCGGAACATCCCGGCGAACCCACCGGACTTCCCCAACACCTGGGGCCCGTGGGTCAGGGCCGCCAAGGCCCTAATCCGCTCCTTGGCCCCCTCCGCGGCCGCAAGGTCGACCCCCGCCGCCCTATACGCTTCAGACGCCAAACCAACTACTCCTAGTGTCCGTCATTCCGGGGGAGTCCTAACCCGTTCGGAAAGTCCGCCTGTGAGGATCCTGGAATCTCGAGTCACGTCGAGAGTCGCCGTCTCGATACCCCTGGGTAGCAATATCCACCGCCATCACTGATTGCCCCAACATAGCTGCACACGCCACATTTGGCGCCGCCGCACCGGAAGGTCTAGGGGACCTGGGTCTCGTGCCGCTCCAGCACCAGCTTGTCCATCTCCAACTGCACGGGTATTGGGTACCGCCCGGTGAAGCAAGCGTTGCAGAAGCCCCCGTTCCCCGCGGCCACCACCTCCATGAGCCCTTCCACGCTCAGAAACCCCAGGGTGTCCACGTCTATCTTCTGCCGGATCTCCTCCACGCTGTAGTTCGCCGCTATCAACTCCCGGCGCGTCGCCATATCGACGCCAAAGTGGCACGGCCACTGAATCGGCGGCGCGCACACCCTCATATGAATCTCCGTCGCCCCAGCCTTCCTCAGCAACTTCACCACCCGGGGCGTGGTTGTGCCGCGAACAATACTGTCGTCCACCACCACAATCCGCTTCCCGGAGATCACCTCCGGCAGCGGGTTGAACTTTAGCTGCACGTCCAGTTCCCGCAGCCGCTGGTCCGGCTCTATAAAGGTCCGGCCCACGTAACGGTTCTTCACCAACCCGTCGCTGTACGGCAGGCCTGCCGCTTGGGCGTAGCCCATGGCCGCGGCCGTGGCCGAGTCAGGTATCCCTATGACCAGGTCCGCGTCCGCGGGATACTCCTGCGCCAGCTTGGCTCCCATGGCCACGCGGCGCCCGTACACCTGCCTATCGTCCACCAGACTGTCCGGCCTGGCGAAATATATCAGCTCAAATACGCACATCGCCCGGCGGCCGTCCCGCCCGGGCCACACATACGACTCCACGCCGTTCTTGTCTATCCGCACCGCCTCGCCGGGCTCCAGCTCTCGCTCGAACTCCGCCCCCAGGTGGTCCAGCGCGCAAGACTCCGAGGCTATCACCCATCCGCCGTCCAGCTTTCCCAGGCACAGCGGCCGCACTCCCAACGGGTCCTTTATCCCCATTATCGCGTCGCTGGTCTGCACCACCGCCGAAAACGCGCCTTGCACGTTACGCATGCAGTAGCCCACACGCTCCTGCCAAGTCTGTCCCGGCGCGCCCGCCAGCAGGTGCGCCAGCACCTCCGAGTCAGTGCTGGAGTTAAAGCTGCAACCCCACCCCTCCTCCAACTCCTTCCGCAGCGCCACCGCGTTGATGAGATTTCCGTTGTGCGCCAGCGCCAACTCTCCGTGCGCCCCGTTCACCTTGAAGGGCTGGGCGTTGGCCAGCCTGCTGGACCCGGTGGTCGAGTACCGGGTGTGGCCAATGGCCATCTCGCCTACCAAGGGCGTCAGCGTCTCTTCACGGAACGCCTGCGTCACCAGCCCCATGCTGGTGTGCATCCGTATCTGCTCGCCGTCGGACGCCGCTATCCCCGCGCTCTCCTGCCCCCGGTGCTGCAAGGCGAAGAGACCAAAAAAGACCGCGCGTGCCGCGTGGTCTTTCGGTGTATATGCAGCAACCACCCCACACTCTTCTCGGGGATGGTCGGTTGGCTGATATGGCTGTGGGATCCCAGCCCTGTGCCTCACGCGCGGATTATACGTCGCCCCTTTCATTTCGGTCAACGCAAGTCTCTCATCCGTTTCCACTCATAATAGCCTCGAATCTGAAACAACGTCCCTGGCAGAACGCCTCTCGGGGGAAGCCGGGATGGGGACTACCCGCCCCTACCTGACCTCCCCTTCTCTGCCTCCTTGATTTGGACTGATGGCTACCCTGCGATCCGGCCCCCTGCCCTCGCTCTCCGTGGTCACCAGGGGGTGGTCCGCCAAGGCCATGTGGACGATCCGCCGGTCCGCCGGGGGCATGGGCTCCAACATCACCGGCCTACCCGTAGCCACCACCTTCTCCGCCATCCGGCGCGCCAGATCCTTAAGCGCAGACTGCCTCCGGCTGCGGTACTGCTCCACGTCCAGCATCACTCGGACCGGTTCCTCCCGGCCCCTGTTCACGATCACATTCACAATAAACTGATAAGCCCGGAGCGTCTCTCCGCGGCGGCCAATCAACAGACCGGAGTCCTCTCCCTCAATGTCAACCAGCGGACCGCCGGCCTCCTCATCGTAGGCGCTGCTCAGCGTGGCCAACGCGGAAACGTTCATCAGCTCCAGTATCCTGGACACGGTCTCCATGGCCTTGGAGCCCCCGTCCTCATGCGCCGAAAGCTTTCGAATGCGCACCCGGGCCATCTCGGACCGGATGCCCAAGAAGCCGGGCTTACCCGGACTTAGAACCTCCACCTCCACCTCGTCTCGAGCGGCGTCGAGTTCGTGCAGCGCGACTTCTATGGCCTCTTCGACGGTCTTGGCCGTCATTTCCATTTCCTGTGCTTGCGGCTCCACCATTGTCTGTCGCCTCCTCTTCCGGCTGGAGCGCCGCCACGGGGTCCGCCTTGGGCGCCCTCTTGAACAACGGCTCCCAGCCTGTAACGAAATACTGCGTCCCTATCCCCACCAAGTTGGACACCACCCAGTACAGCGCCAGTCCGCTGGGGAACGTCATGGTCAGAAGCCCCAGCATTATGGGCATCATCCACAGCATCATCTGCGAAGTAGATTGCTGCCTGGGGTCCACCGAGGGTGTGGTGGTCATCTTTTGCTGGACCCACGTTGAGCCGCCCACCAGCAGCGGCATCACCAGGTTGGTAGGGTCCGGCTCCGCCAAGTTCATCCACAGAAATCCGCTGTTCAGCGGTACCGCCTCGTGGACGAACGGCACCCACGCATACAGACTCTCAGAAAGGGATACTAGCCGGTCCGGGTTAGTCGGCAGCGTCCGTATCAGCGCCTGAAACAGGCCTATCCAGATGGGGAACTGCACCGCCAGCGGCCCTATGCAGCCCAGGGGATTAACCCCGGCCTGCCGGTAGAGCTTCATCGTCTCCTGGGATACCCTCTTGGGTTCGCCCTTATACTTTTCCTTTAGCTCCGCCAGCTTGGGCTGTAGCCCGCTCATGGCCCGCATCTGGCGCACCTGCCTCAGGGTCAGAGGCGTAGTCGCCAGCCGGACCAATACGGTAAAGGCTACTATCGAAAGCCACATCTGGCTCCCGGATATGGCGTAGAGGAAAACGAGGGCGTTTATCATCGGCCTCAGAATCCCCTCGGTCCACACGAACATTATGGCGTCCATTTATATTCAGTCCCGAGCATCAAAAAATAGGTTGCTCCGCCAGCCCTGAACGTTTATCGCCCACACGCGGCTGTCCCGGTCTGCCAGGAAAACCGTCTCCTCCCGTGCTGAACCCCCTCCGGCCAGCGGCGCCCTCACGTCCTTCTCCAGTTCAATGGGAATCTTCTCAACGGTCCCGTTCGAAAGGCCCAGGCGTGACACCATCCCGTCCTTTCTCGCCACCACCAGCTTCCCACCGGAAATAACAGGGGTCGCCGAAACCGCGCGGCCCAACTCCTGCATCCACTTGGCCGGGTCCCCCGACCGACGGTCCAGCGGCAGGGCAAACACCTTCCCGTCCATATCGGCCACGTAAATATTCTTCCCGTCAGAGACAGGGCTGGCCCAGAACCAGTTGTCAGAGCTGAAACTCCACCGCAACCTCTCCTGGTCCCTCCCCTCAAATCCGTCCCCGGTCTCCAGCCCGTAGACCTTCCGGTCGAACGATCCAAACACCACCAGCCCGTCGATAACAAGCGCCTGGCCCAACACAATGCCATCCGTCTGGAACTTCCACTTCGTGGTTATCTCCACATGCCGGCGGTCGCCATCCACCGTCTCCAGCAGCTCCACGGCATAGAAGAAATCGTCCATGGCCCCAAAATAGGCCACGCCGTCAACAACTATGGGGGTGGACCAGATCCGCTTCTCCTTGTCCTTCCCCAGCTTCAAACCCTCGGTCTCAAAGGACCCTATTTCTTCACCGTTCTTCGCATCGAAGGCGTACATCCTGCCATCCTCGCTGCCCACCAGCACGGTGTCGCCGAAAACCGTGGGCCCTCCGACAATGGGCCCCTCCCGAATATCCACCGCCCATTCGCCACGGTCGAACTCTATCCGGTCTCCGCTGACCCGGTCCCGGTTCAGCGCCACCAACCTGCCCTTCTCCCCATCTCCCACCGACCCTCCCACGTACACCTTTTCCGAGTCCACCGCCGGCGGCCCGAACACCCCTCCCAGCGCCTCCTCCTCCGGAGGAGAGTACCGCCAAGCCAGGTCCCCGCTTTCCGTGTCCAGCGCCAGCACCTCCCCGTCCCGGTTGGCCACGTACAGGGTGCCTTCGTCCACGGTCACCGGCGTCCAACCCTCTGCCGACCCGATAACGTTTCCCGGCGTGCAGGCCACCATCACCAACCCCAGCAACGCGGCGCCAAGCAACCCATATCCTCGCTTCGCCCTCAGAAGCGCTGGAAGCCGTCTGAGGAAGAGAAGGACCTGAGGTATGGCGAACACCTTTTCCCCCCGCGCACCCTGAGTTCGCCGGGAAGACACTTGTAGGGCGTGCTTAAGAACCACCGTTAAATGGGTCCCCTTTCAACTGATTCGACCTTCCCCTTTCGCTAGTTGGCAATCCAAGCGGGCTCATATTTCGTCTCATATTCGCTGAAATCACGTTGGGCCCGGCCGTATCCTTCCACGGTTTATTCAGAAGAGTCATCCAAATATCCAGGCAAAAGCCGGGGGATTCACTAAGGCACCGGGTCGTATCCCTGCTTTCCCCAGGGGTGACACCTCACCAGCCGCCTCGCGCTCAACAGTAACCCCTTGAACACTCCATGCCGGCTGATGGCACCGTGAGAGTAGTGAGAGCAGGTGGGCTCAAACCTGCACACCGTGGGGAGGTAGGGAGAAATCGTTTGCTGATAGGTGCGTAGAACGAGAAGCGCCGCTGCTCTCAACTTAGAGCAGCCTTCTCGTTGGGTCCCGCTTCGAGCAGGTTGGCCCTTTGCAGCAGGCTCCGGGCCGCCCCTTGAAGCTCACTAAATATGTGGACTCCGTCCCTATTCCGCGCTATCAGCACTACGTCCCATCCCGGCTTTACCGGTGTATTGCGCAGCACCTCTCGCAGACGGCGTCTCACCCTGTTCCTCGCCACCGCGTTTCCGATCCTGCGCGTGGTAATAAGGCCAAACCGGGTCTCACCGCCGTCATTCCGCAGCGCCTTCAACACCAGCAGATTATTGACCCAAGCCCGGCTTTCCTGATGAATCTGGGAGAACCGCCCGCTGCTCGTTAGCCGCAGCTCTTTTTGCATTTATAAGGAAAGGTTTTCTATACCGCCAGGCGGTGCCGACCCTTGAACCTTCGGTTCTTCAGGACAGTCCGGCCGCTTCGGGTGCGCATACGGCGCATAAAGCCGTGCACCCTCTTCCGCCGCCGGTTTTTTGGTTGGTATGTTCGTTTTGGCAATGGGCTACAGTCCTCTCAGCCTGGGAATTATAATTACCTTGAATTTGAGTGTCAATTTGCCACAACGCCAATGAATAGTAAAAAGTCCCGCCTGGACGTCCTCCTTCTCTCCCGTGACCTGGCCGAAACCCGGCAGAAGGCCCAAGCCCTCATCATGGCCGGTCAGGTGCTGGTCAACGGCCAGCGCGCCTCCAAGCCCGGCGCCATCTTCCCCGGCGACTCCGAAATCACCCTCAAGGCAGCCCCTCTTTACGTCGGCCGGGGCGGCCTCAAGCTGGCCCACGGCCTGGACGCCTTCGCCCTGGACCCCACTGACATCACCGCCCTGGACGTGGGCGCGTCCACCGGCGGCTTCACCGATTGCCTCCTCCAGCGCGGGGCCTGCCGCGTCTACGCGCTAGACGTGGGCCGGGGCCAGCTCCACCACCGGCTACGCACCGACCCTCGCGTGGCCGTCATGGAGGGCGTCAACGCCCACCACGCCTTCACACTCCCCGAAGCCGTCTCTCTGGCCGTGGTGGACGTAGCCTTCATATCCATAACCCAGGTCATCCCCAACATCCTGCCGCATTTGACGCCCGGCGGCAGCCTCCTGGCCCTGGTCAAGCCCCAGTTCGAGGCCCGGCGGGATGAAGTGGGCCGCAAAGGTATAGTCAAGGACCCGGCGGTCCACGCCCGAGTGCTAGGCCGCGTCTCCGCCTGGGCCGTTGGCGCCGGCCTGCGTATCCGCGGCCTCACCGCCTCCCCCATCCTGGGGGCCGAGGGCAACCGCGAGTTTTTCATTCTGTTTCACAAGCATGAGCCGGCGCCCTCCGCCTGACTTTCTGGTCATTGGCCACGTCACATTGGACATGGCCGGTGACGCCGCCGTTCCCGGGGGCGCGGCGTTCTACGCCTCTCTGGCCGCCGCCCGGCTGGGCCGGTCGGTGGCTCTGCTTACGCGGGGCGCGCCGCCCGCAGCGCTGGAAGTCCTCTCCCCTTCCGTCCGCATCGTTAACTTGCCCTCGGAGACTACCACCACCTTCCGGAACGTCTACCACGCTGATCATCGCCAACAGTGGCTCCTGGCCCGCACGGGCGGCATCTCCCCTGGCGATGTTCCGCCTTCCTGGCAACGCTGCCCCGTGGTCCTCCTCGCCCCCGTCGCCGCGGAGCTGCCGTTGTCGATGGCCCAGAGCTTCCCCGGCGCGCTAATCGGCCTCAACCCCCAGGGGTGGCTCCGCCGCTGGGACGCCTTCGGCCGGGTGCGGCCGCGGCCCTGGCCGGGAAGCCAGCCGCCCAGGGCCGCCCTAATCGTCCTCTCGCACCTGGACTTGCCCGGCGGCGACCTGCCCCAGTCCTGGCTCTCCGGCAACACGCTCCTGGTGGTCACCTACGGCGCAGAAGGCGCCATCATTTACCATGGCGGCCAACGCTGGCGCATCCCCCCGTTCGCCGCGCGCGCCGTAGACCCCACCGGCGCAGGGGATATTTTCACCGCTGCCTATCTGGTACGATATTCGGAAACTGGAGAGCGAGAATCGTCAGGTCTGTTTGCCGCCTGCGCCGCGTCCTTCGGGGTGGAAAACTCCGGGGCCGATTGCGTCCCGTTCCGCGCCTCAATTGAGCGGCGTCTAGACGCCCACAAACACCTTAGGGTAACCGCCTGGGAAATCCCCAAATAGGTCGTCCAGCCCACCACTTCAACAGGCCGCTGTGGGGACGAAAAATGGGAAATCCCCCAATAGGTTGTCCGGCCCACTACCTCAACAGGCCACCGTGGCAACGAAAAAATGTTCAAGAAAGTAACCAGCAAGGTCAGCTTCCCGGAGCTGGAGGAGAGCATTCTCCAATTCTGGAAGGAGCATGACATCTTCGCCAAGAGCAGCGAGGCCAACGGCAAGCCCCGCTTTATGATGTTCGAGGGGCCGCCCACGGCGAACGGCAGCCCCGGCATCCACCACGTCCTGGCCCGCGTCTTCAAAGATATCATCTGCCGCTACAAGAGCATGAAGGGGTTCGTCCCTCTGCGAAAGGGCGGCTGGGACACCCACGGCCTCCCCGTGGAATTGGAGGTGGAACGAGAGCTGGGCCTCAAGTCCAAGCGCGACATTGAAGAGTACGGCATCGAGGCGTTCAACCAACGGTGCCGTGAGAGTGTTTTTCGCTACGTAAAGGAATGGGAGGAGCTGACAGACCGCATCGGGTTTTGGGTGGACATGGACCACCCCTACGTCACCCTGGACCGCTCCTACATTGAGACCGTCTGGTGGCTCCTGAAGCAGATGTGGGACCGCGGCCTCATCTACCAAGGGATGAAGGGCACCCCCCACTGCCCCCGCTGTGTCAGCTCGCTCAGCTCCCACGAGGTGGCGCTGGGCTACCATGAGGACACGCCGGACCCGTCTGTTTATGTAAAGTTCAGGATTAAGTGGGACTCGGAGGCTGGGCGCCGCCTCCTGGAAAAGGTCGCCCCGAACCAGGACTCTCCCCCGGACAACCACTTCTTCCTGGCCTGGACTACCACCCCCTGGACGCTGCCGGGCAACACGGCGCTGGGCGTAAACCCCGAAGCCGACTACAACATCGTCAGGATTGGGGGCGATGACGTAGCGAACTCCGAATGGCTCTGCCTAGCGGCCCAACTTACAGCTTCAGTCATTGACGGCCCTTACACAGTAGTAGCTTCCGTAAAAGGCTGGGAGTTGGAGGGCGTAACGTACCACCCCCTCTACAACCCGTTCGACTACGGCGTTGAGGTACGCCGCTTTCAGCGGGCAGGGGACGACCCTTCCGCCGTGCCGGAGCTGGTGACCGCTGAAGAGTTCACCCCTCGAATGATCGCCCCCGACTTCGTATCCCTGGAGGACGGCACCGGGATAGTCCACCTGGCGCCCGCCTTCGGGGACGAGGACCTGAACGCGGGGCGGGAGAACGGCCTGGCCTTCGTCCAGCAGGTGGACCTCCTGGGCAACATCACGGGCAGCTACCCCTTCGCGGGGAAGTTCGTCAAGGACGCCGATGAAGACATCATGGGGGACCTGGCAGCCCGCGGCCTTCTCTTCCGCCGCGCCGTCTACCGCCACACCTACCCCTTCTGCTGGCGCTGCGCCACCCCCCTGCTCTATTACGCCAAGGACTCCTGGTACATCCACATTACCGCCGCCAAGGACGACCTGGTTAGGGGCAACCAGGCGATCAACTGGTACCCGGAGCATATCAAGGAGGGCCGCTTCGGCGAGTGGCTCCGCAACGGCGTGGACTGGGCCATCTCCCGCGAGCGCTACTGGGGCACCCCGATCCCTTTCTGGCACTGCGAGGGCTGCGACAGCTACCACTGCGTGGGCACCGTGGAAGAGCTGAAGGCCCGCGCCGTGCCTAACCCCCAGCAGGACCTGGACTCTCTGGACCTTCACCGGCCCTACGTGGACGACGTCCTCCTCACTTGCGATAAGTGCGGCGGCGAGATGCGCCGGATCCCTGAGGTGATGGACGCCTGGTTTGACTCCGGGGCCATGCCCTTCGCCCAGTGGAACGTCACGTCTCCCGACGACCTGGCCACCCTGCGTGACGACGGCCGCTTCCCCGCCGAGTACATCTGCGAGGCCGTGGACCAGACCCGGGGCTGGTTTTACAGCCTCCTGGCCACCTCCACACTCATCGCCGGGGAGCCAAGCTACCGGAACGTTATCTGCCTGGGGCTCATCCTTGACGAAAAGGGCCGTAAGATGAGCAAGTCCCTGGGCAACGCCGTCAACCCCTGGGACGTGCTCAACGCCCAGGGCGCCGACGCCATCCGCTGGTATCTGTTCACCGCCACTCAGCCGGGCGACTCCCGCCGCTTCTCCGAGAAGCTGGTCAACGAGGTGGTGCGGCGCTTCATGCTCACCCTCTGGAACGTCTACTCATTCTTCGTCACCTACGCGGAAATCGACGGCTACGACCCCGCCGCCCAGAAACCCCCTCCCCAGCCCGCATCGGAGCTGGACCGTTGGGTCCTCTCGGAGTTGCACAGCCTGGTGGCCCAGGTAGACAGCTCGCTGGAAAGCTACGACCCCACCACGGGCGGACGCCGCATCCAGGAGTTCGTAGACCTCCTCTCGAACTGGTACGTGCGCCGCAGCCGCCGGCGCTTCTGGCGCAGCGAAAACGACGCCGATAAGCTCTCCGCCTATTCCACGCTCTACCAATGCCTGGTCACTCTGGCCAAGCTGATGGCGCCCTACGCGCCCTTCGTAGCCGAGGAGCTGTACCAGAACCTGGTCCGCACCGTGGAGACCTCAGCCCCGGAGAGCGTCCACCTGTCGGAATTCCCAACCGCCGATGCGTCGCTGGTGGACCAACCGCTGATGGACGCCACCCGCCTGGCCATGAAGATATCCAGCCTTGGCCGGGACGCCCGTTCCCGCGCCGGAAGAAAGGTGCGCACCCCGCTTCAGACCATCCTCGTCCGCACGCGTGAACCGGGCGAAGCCGTCCATATACCGGGCATTACCATCCAGGTGCTGGAGGAGCTCAACGTCAAGGAGCTGAAACTGCTGCCCGCCGACGACCCGTTCTACCACCAGGCCGTGGAGGCCGCACAGGATAATCGCGCCGCCCGGGTTGATGGCTACCAGGTGGTGCTGGACGGCGGCTACATGGTGGCCGTGGATACGAACATCACCCCCGCCCTGGCCCGGGAAGGCCTGGCCCGGGAGCTGGTGCACCGAATCCAGAACATGCGCCGCGCCGCCGACTTCCAGGTCACTGACCGTATCACCGCCTACTACCAGGGCCCCGGTGACCTGGCCCAGGTTATCACCGACTTCGGAGGCTACATCCGCGCGGAGACGTTGGCCGACGAGCTGGTGGACGGCCCCCCGGAAGACGGCGCCCATGTTGAAAGCATCAAGATAGAGGACATGGAGCTAACCCTGGCAGTTAAACGCGTAGCCTAAGTCCCTGCTCTCTGATAGCGCAAGGTTAGTAGCCGTGTCTTCGGTTCTAAGACGCGGGTCTCTCCCCCAACGTGAACTCGAATGTGCGGCGCTCGCCGTCTCTCCACACCTCCACCTTCACCAGGTCTCCCACCTGAAACTCGAATCGCAGCACCCGCGTAAGTTCGCGCACTGTAGGCAGCTCGTGCCCCGAAATCGAAAGCATCACGTCCCCGGCCCTGATCCCTCCACCCCACGCCGGACTGTCTGGAAACACGTCTGCCACCAGCACGCCGTGCTGCACCGGCAGGTCCCGCTCCGCCGCCTGCTGAGCGTCCAACTCCGATATGAACACCCCTAGCCACGGCCACTGAATTCCCCCTGATTCGATCAGTTGCCTGGACACCAGCACGGCGGTCTCGCCACCCACCGCGAAGCCTATCCCTTCTACCCGGTCCCCCCTCACCACCGCCGTATTGATCCCAACAATCTCTCCCGCCAGGTTTATCAGCGGTCCCCCGCTGTTGCCGGGGTTGATCACTGCGTCCGTCTGAACCAGCCCGTGCAGCGTCACGTTCTGGTCGACCTGGAACGACCGGTCCAGCGCGCTGACGATCCCCAGCGTCACCGTGGGCCCCCCCGGCAGCGCCAGCGCGTTCCCTATGGCCACCACCCAGTTCCCAACCCTCAGCGCGTCCGGGTTGGCGAAGTTCAGGTGCGGCAAACCCGCTTCATTCACCAGAAGGACCGCCATATCGGTCAGAGGGTCTGTTCCTACAATCTGCGCGTCCAACTGACGCCCGTCGTCCAGTGTTACCACCACGCTTCTGGCTCCCTCAATGACGTGGTTATTCGTAATGATGTGTCCTTGATCGTCGACTATGACCCCCGAGCCGCTGGCGAAGTTTCCCTGCTCCCTGCCGAAAATATCCCTGCTCACCACCTCCGCGACTATGGACACCACCGAGTCCCTCACGCTCTCCACCATATCCGCTATCTCAGGCAGCTCCATGGCGGTGGCCGGCACCACCTGTGTTGCGGGTAGCCCCGGGGCCGGCGTGGCCGTTGGAACTCCCGGCGCGGCCGTGGCCGTGGCGGTGGGCGCCTCCTGCGTGGCCGCAACGGTTTCTGCCGTCGGCGTTGGTGTCACCGGCGCCGCGGCCAGGGAGCCCACCGTATCAGCCGTATCATCTATATTGGAACCCGTAGCCGTGGGGGAGGACGCCGAATCGCACGCGGCCGCCAGCAACGCCAGCGTGGCCAGCACGGAAACTAAAACCGCCCCTAGGAACCGTTTCCTGATCATCATAAGAGACCTCTCAGCCCATCTACTTATTGGATACGGCCCATGTCCTATAGATACGCGGCCTACTGCCTCCGGGTTTTCAACGAAGCTAACGCTTCCTCCTGCGCCTTCAAAAGCTCGTTGATCCCCTTCTGCGCCAGCGCCATAGCCTCCTCCACGAGCCTCCGCCCGAAAGGGCCATCCTCGCCCGTGGCCTGGATCTCCACCAGATCCCCTTCTCCGGTCATGGCGAAGTTGAAGTCCACCTTCGCCCGATAGTCCTCCTCGTAGCACAAGTCCAGCAGCAGCGACTCCTCCACCAGCCCCACGCTGACCGCCGCCAGGCTGGTCTTCAGCGGCACCCGCTTCAGAATTCCGTTCCCCACCAGCCCGTGCAACGCCTGGCTCAACGCCACGTACCCACCGGTGATCGCCGCCGTCCGCGTCCCCGCATCCGCCTGCAAAACGTCACAGTCTACGGTCACCGTCCGCTCCCCAAGCGATGCCAGGTCCGTCACCGCCCGCAACGAACGGCCTATCAGCCGCTGTATCTCGTGGTGCCTACCCTTCACCGCCCCCGCCGCCACGTCCCTGGAAGTCCGCGTCAACGTGGACCTTGGCAGCATGGCGTACTCCGCCGTCACCCATCCCTTCCCCTCGCCCCGGAGGAAACCGGGCACCCGCTCTTCAATAGTCGCCGCGCACACCACCTTGGTGTTGCCCATCTCAATCAGCACGGACCCTTCGGCAAAGGACTGATACCCCACTGTAAGCTTCGTCTCCCGGACCTCATCGTTCTGTCTTCCGTCAACTCTCAACGGTTGCCTCCCGTCAATCCTGAAATCGAAGCCAGTATACCAGCGGTTTTTTCTTTTCCCCGACATAGGTCTAGTCAATGACCAACCTGGCTGCCAGATAACCGGGAGAGATTGCTGCGGGGAGAACGGATTCAGAGCTTGGAGTCTTCCAGGGATTCTATCTCGATGGTAAGGAATGAATGTCAAGAAGTTATGAAGACGGTATGGGGAAGCGGTGAAGGTTGTTATAGATAATTTCTGAGGGACACTATTTCGCCTCTCTCACCCACAACCGCCGGCCGTCCGTGATGAACTCCAACGTGCCGCTCTCCGCCGTGGTGTACACCCTCCCCGGTCCCACCAGGCCATTCAGCCGCTCCATCACCTCCGGGTGCGGGTGGCCGAACTGGTTTCCCTCCCCCACCTGCACCACCGCAACCTGGGGCATCACCTCCCCCAGAAACCCCACCGTAGTCGAAGTCTTGCTCCCATGGTGCGCCACCTTCAGCACGGTGCTGTCCAACCCCACCCCGGCCACAATCATCACCCTCTCCGCCTCCGCTTCAACGTCGGACGCCAGCAGGAAGCTGACCTCCCCATAGGTCACCCTGACCACCGTGCTGCCGTTGTTCCTGGACCTATCGCCAGCAGCCAACCACTCCGGCGATGGGTGAAGCACTTCCAGCCTCACGCTCTCCTCCAGCGAAATAATCTGACCGCGCTCCACCTCCAGGAACTCCAACCCCGCTTTCTCTAGCGCCCGGTCCCATCTCAGCCCCAACGCCGAATCATCTTGCCCGCGTATCGCGGCCCCAACCGGGCGACGCCTCACCACCTCAACCAGTCCCAATAAATGGTCTTCGTCCGCATGGGTGGCCATCACCACGTCCACCTTTCGGTCCCAGAACGGCAAACGGCCGTCCAGCGCCCTGGCTGCCTCCAGCCGTTCCGGCCCCCCATCGATCAGCATCCGGCGCCCCTGCGGGGTCTCTATAAAAATGCTGTCCCCTTGTCCCACGTCCAGGAACGACACGTGCAGCCGCCCATCACCGTGGGGCACCGCCCGGTACCACGCCGACGCCGCGAAGAACGCCAGCGCCAGGGCGCCCGCCACCTGCCATCTCCTGGGCACGTGAATGCCCTCCCCCGGACGCCTGCTCTCGCTGGCCTCCGGCAGCCTGGGCCGCCACCTGAACAGCGATGGCGCCAGCACCAGCAGCGCCGCCACCCCGTAGTAGCCCCACACCAGCGCTCCGGAGAACCGTGGCACCGCCACCGTGGACCCGGGCACTCGGCTCACCAGCTCCACCAGCCCTATCAGGTACGAAAGCGGGAACCACGCCACCCATCCCACTACCTCCCCCAGCGGCGCGTAGATTACCCCACCCACCGCCGTTAGCAACGACATCACTAAAATCAGCGGAATCGCCGGTAATGCCAGCACCGTGGCCGGTATCCCCAGCATAGGTAGCTGGTGGAAGTTGAACGCCACCAGCGGCAGCGTCGCCAACGTGGCCGCGAGCGATACCACGGCGGCCAGCATCGCCCCCTGGAGTAGCCACCACCCCGGACCCCGGCCGGTCAGCGGCGTCCTGAGGAGCCACCGCAATCCGTCCAACATAGGCGGCGCCAGCGCTGCTATCCCCGCCACCGCAACAAAGCTAAGCTGAAACGAGGCTTCCCGAACAACCCCGGGGTCCACGGCCGCCATGACCCCCGCCGCCAGCGAAAGCGCGGGCAGAACGCTCCTGGGCCGCCCCAGCCCCAGCGCGGCCAGGTAGACACTGCCCATGACGGCCGCCCGCAACACGGACGGCGAAAGCCCGCTGAGTAAGGCGTAGCCCCACACCAGCGCCAGGGGCGCCAGCAGATAATACTGGCTCCTGCGCCCCAACACCTGGGTCACTGCCCCCAGGCTCAGCGCCAGCAGCACTCCTACGTGCAGTCCCGATATCGCCAGCAAGTGCGACGTCCCGGTGTCCCGGAATTCGTCCCGCACGTCCGAGGGAAGGCTCCCCCGCCTCCCCAGCAGCATCGCCTGCCCCACCGACGCCTGCGGCTCCGGCAGCGACCTGGCCAGCGAGTCCGACAGCCTCCCCCGCAGTTGGTACACGCCGGAAAGCACCGGGTTCCCTTCTCCCTCAGCCAGCAGCGTCGCCTTCGGCAGCAGCATGTTCAGCCGGATGCCCTGCCGCGCCAGGTACTCCCGGTAGTCGAACCCTTGAAACGCCTCGGGTTCGCTCAGCCTCCCCTCCAGCAGCAGCCTGTCTCCGTAGCGAAAAGGCCGCTCCCCCCTCTCCCTTACCAGCGCCGCGGCGGGCCGCGCCCACACCATCAGTTTCTCGTCTGCCTGCTCCCAACCCCGTCCCCGGTCCACCTCCGAGGCCTTAAACACGAATTGCAGGGTCCGCGCCTTCTCCTCAGGGTCCGCGTCAATCTTCCCCCGCAGCTTAACCGTCTCCCCCGCATCACCGGGTCCCAGCACCGCCTCGTCCCCCTCCACTCCCACGCGCAGCAGCCCCAGCAGGAACAGCGCCGCCAGTACCGCCGGGACCACCGGCCTTCGCGTCAGCCAGAGCCCCGCCCCCAACACCACGGCGCTCCCCAGCAACCCCACGGCAGCCCCCAGCGGCGGACCGATATAAATTCCCGCCACCAGGCCCGCTACCCACGCCCCCATGGCCCACAACAGCCTCACGGCGCCCCTACTCCCGCCCGAATTAGGTGGCGGACCGCCTCTACGGTCCCCTTCCCAATTCCCGGCACCTCCGTCAAGCCGTCCACGGAGCCAAAGGGGCCGTTCTCCCGGCGGTACTCAACGATGTCCCGCGCCCTCACCTCCCCAATCCCGTCCAGCTCCATAAGCTCGGCTTCGCTGGCCACGTTTATGTCAAGCAGATTCCCCTCGTCCACAGCCACCCCATTCACTACCGGTTGCCCCACCCTTCCTCCCAGCGAATTGCCCACCGGCGGCCCCAGCCGCACATCTGAAATATCCGCCCCAGGCAGCAGCCCGCCCGCCGCCGCTATGACCTCTTCCAGCGTGTTCTCCTGCTGGACAACGTACACCCCCGGCGCCGATACCGCCCCACTCACCCGTACTTTCGTCCCACCCACGGCACCACCCGTTCCCAGCGAAACTTCAGTTCCCAACCCCCGGCCCGGCTGCAACAGCAGCACCAGCCCTCCACCCAGCGCCGCTATGCAAACCAGCGCAAAAACCACGTGCGGTAGCGCCTTTTGTAACACTCCAACCCCATCTTGTTGTGCTAATTTCGCGGCGTCATTATAATTCAGCCCATTCTCGAATACGGGGGAGTTGGAATTGAGTCCAAGGCAATACGCCTTCTTCAAAGGCGGTGTCGTCCCTCTGGAAGACGCCCGCATCAGCATCACCACCCACGCCCTCCACTACGGCACGGGCACCTTTGAAGGCGTGCGCGGCAACTGGAACGCTGAAAAGGAGACCACCTACATCTTCCGCCTCCGGGAGCACTACCAGCGCCTTCTCACCGGCTGCAAGCTGCTGATGTTGGACATCCCCTACTCCGTTGACGACCTGTGCCAAATCACTGTGGACCTTGTGGAGCGCTGCGGTTACACCAGTGACATCTATATACGACCCCTGGCCTACAAGAGCGCCGAACTGGTGGCCAACCTGAAGCTCCACGAGTTGGAAAGTGACTTCTGTCTAATCGTCACCCCCTTCGGGGACTACCTGGGGACCGATACCCTGCGCTGCTGTACCTCCGCCTGGCGACGCCCTGACGACCAGACCATCCCGCCCCGGTTCAAGCTCACCGGCACCTATATAAACAGCGTCCTCGTCAAGACCGAGGCTGTCCTGGCAGGCTTCGACGAGGCCATCGTCCTCAACCGCGATGGCTACGTGGCCGAGGGTTCCGGCGAGAACGTCTTCGTGGTCATGGACGGCAAGCTCTACACCCCCTCGCTGGACGACGGCGCCCTGCCGGGCATCACCCGGCACACCGTGATGGAGCTGGCCCGCGAGGAGCTGGGCATCGAGGTCATTGAAGGCCATATCACCCGAACCCAGCTCTACACCGCCGACGAGACGTTCCTCACGGGCACCGCCGCCCACGTCACCCCCATGGTGGAGCTGGACAGCCGTCCCATAGGCGATGGCCAGGTTGGCCCCATATCCAAGGCGCTGCGCAACCTTTACTTCCTGGTCGCCACGGGCAACCACCCCAAATACATGCACTGGTGCACCCCCGCCACCCCCAAAATGGTCCCCACCTAAGCCCTTCCGGTCTTCACCTCTTCCCCTTCCAGCTTGTTGCCTCCACCCTCCACTGTGTCATGTGTCCGAAAATAGATCTGCTCGCGGGATGAACTATTTCGGTGCAATTCAGCTAGACCAATGGTTGACTGCTCCTAAGGGCTACAAATCACAGGTTGGTGGTTCCCACCCTTCCGCCCCGTATGGTTTTTAATAGTTATTCTGAGGACATCCTCAGACTCCCGGGAGGGAACCCGGGTTCCCTGCACCATCCTGTTTGGTTGGTCTTGATTGGGTGCTAGGGCGCAAGATCAGACATACTAGCCAGTACGAGAATGCTCTTGCATCCCCGAGCGCCAAGGCTGCCCTACTGCCGGACTAGCTGGCCCTTCTTGACGGAGAGGACGTCCTGGTTCTGGAGGGTGCGGTAGGCGAAGGTGACTATGTCCTGGGCGCAGATGTCGCAGTAGCCGTAGGCGGATTTCAGACGAGCGAGGATCTTGTCACGGCGCTCCGCCAGGGCGGGGTTGGGCTGCCGAGGGTCCAGCACCTGGCCCAGGTCTCTTGGGTTAGGGAGGAGGATCTGGTCCAGGGCCAGGTTCAACAGGGGGAATTGGTTATAGCTAGGGGTCTCGCCATCGGCGCGGATGGCTTCCCAGGTGCGGAACGTCTCCTGGCGGAAGGGGGCGCGCTCGGAGTCACGCATGTTGATGGCGCCTTCCACACGCCGGAGGACGTTGTCGTTGATGTTGGGACCCAAGCCCACGTCAGCGCCCCCGGCAGCGAAGGCCATAGCATCGTTCATATAGGACTCGAATTGGCCCTGGGCGATCTCTTCGAAGCGCTCGGTGGCGGCCAATTGGACCTGGTGAACGGCCATTTTCTTGTAGCCACGGATGACATCGTTAAGGAGCTCCGGGTAGCGGTCCTTCTCCTCGCCGCTAAGGCCGGCGCGCTCTTCAAGCCCGGTGATGAGCCCTTCCAAGGCGTCCACGGGGAGGAGGCACCCGGAGGCTTGGGAGATGGATTCCGCGATGCGGTTGAGGACGAACCTGGGGGAAAGGCCGAACATGCCCTCCGTGGGGCTATCGGCCTTGAGGGCTTCTACGTCTGCGCTGGTGTAGGGGGGCGCGACCCTGCCATCGTACATCTCGACTTTGTCCATGAGGGAGGGACGTGGAAGTCCGGCGATGCGCTTTCCCTCCTCCATTCGAGTGACTATGGCCATGGAGGCCACCAGCGGGAGGGAGACGGGTGAGGTGTGGACATCGGCCTGGTAGTTGTCTGAGAGGAGCTTCTGATAGATGCGGACTTCCTGGGAGAGCTGTAGGGTGTAGGGGACGCGAAGCATGATGAGGCGGTCCAGGAGGGCCTCGGCCTCTTTGTTTTCGACGAAGTGGTTGTACTCGGCCTCGTTGCTGTGGGCGATGATGGCCTCATCAGCGTAGACGGAGCCGAAGCTGCCCAGCTTGATCGTCTGCTCCTGGGTTACGCCAAGGATGACGGTGAGGAACTTGTCATCAGAGCGGAAGAACTGTATGAACTCCATGATGCCTCGGTTGGCGGCTTCCAGTTCGCCGTCCAGGCGGAAGCCCTTCCCGGCGCCGGCGAGGCGGTCTTCGCCGAGGCTATCGAGGTCGACGCTGCCGATGAGGCGGGCCATGTCCTGACCCTCAGGCGAGGTTGCGACGAAAGCTCCGATGCCGATGCCCTGGGACTCGACGAAGGCGACGCGCTTGACCTTGACCTTGCCGATATCGCCTTTGTAGGTGGTGGTGAGGTTGTGGCGGCAGCGGGGGCAGAGGTCGCCTTCGATCTCGATGCCGTAGGCCTGTTTGATCTCGTCGCGGCGGTGGTCCGGCACCAGGTGGAGCGGTTCTTCCTGCATGGGGCAGCCGGAAATGGCGTAGACGGCCCCTTCATCGGTGCGGGTGTAGCGCTCCAGGCCGCGCTTGAGCGTGTTGACAATGGTGGACTTGCCGCTGCCGGGAGGCCCCATGAGCAGGAGGATGCGGCGACGCTCTTCTGGAATCTGCGCCGCGGCATGGAAGATCTGCATCAGGCGCTGGAGGGTGCTGTCCGAGCCGAAGACCTGGTCTTCAAAAAGCTTGTACCGCTGCACACCGTCATAGCTGTCCTTGACGCCGTACCAGTGGATCATGTCCCGGATGCGGGCGTGGGCGGTGCGGGCGATCTGAGGCTTTTTGATCACCATGTTGAGGTATTCGCGGAAGGCGCCCTCCCAGGCCAGGGCCTCTGCCTCTTGGCGAACTTCCTGAAACAGCTTGGTAAGTTGAACCATAACGGACTCCCAGAAGTGGATGTGCAAGCATTCTACTATACGGATGGAAGGTCTAGAACGATGGTGGGGGTGGTTTTATGTAATTTCGGAGGGCCAACCTCATATTCCTGGACCCGATTAGCATCGGGATGTCGGTCCTTCGTCCCTCCGCAAGCCCAGGTTTCCCCCACCCTCCTGGCCGTGGGGCGCCGCGCTTAAAGGGCTAGGCCAGGTGGAGCCAACGGGCGGTGCGGACCGCCAGGGTTGGTATAGGTTCCAGCCAGCGGAGGGCGTAGGCGGTGAGCAGGGCGATGGTTACGCCGATGGCGGCGCCGGCCAGGACATCGGACAGGTAGAAGACGCCGCCGATGACGCGGGAAAGGCCCCAGAGGGAGGCGGTCAGGAGGAGGGCGCAGGCGACGAGGCGGCGATGGGGCCAAACGCTGGAGGCCAGGGCGAAGGATAGGACCGCGGGGTTGGCGGGGAAGGAGGAGTCCGTGGGCATGTAGAGGAGCAGGTCCAGGTCGGTCTCGGTGAAGGGGCGAGGCCTAAAGTAGTAGTCGTTGGAGAGGAGGACGGCCAGGTTGCCCAGCCCCAGGGCGATGACCGCGGTGATAACGGCGCGCTGGCCCGGGGAGCGTTCGGCGTGGGTCCTGCCAACGAACCAGAGGGCCACCAGCCCCAGGGCCATGATGGCGGGGAGGAAGTAATCGCTGGCCAGGAGCTCCAGGGCTGTGTCCAACGCGCCATGGAGGCCCACCAGCTTGTTGAGGCCGAGGACTACCTGAGTATCAATGGTTTTCATGGCGCTTCAGGCGCCGGAGGGTTAGGGAGAGGGCGCGGAGGTAGGTGAGGTGCCGCAGGGCGTCCAGGCCCGAGGGGCTGTGTTGGGGGTGGGGGCCCAGCTTTGGACCGCGGAGGGAGGTTGCGAAGAAGGTGAAGAGGACGGCGGCGATGCTGCCGATTAGAAATAGGGCGGCCTGTTGGTTGCCGTTGAGGCCGCCGGCGGTATCTGGGAGGTTGCGCGGCTCCGAGGCGAAGAACCAGACGAAGGGGCCGGCAAGCAGCAGCAGGGCTAGAAGAAGGTTCAGGCGAGTATTCGGAATGAAAAGGAGAGGGGTGGACCGGTTGAAGACGGAGGCTAGCTGGAGGATGCCGCAGGTGGCCAGGAATACGAGGAGGAGGTAGTCAGCGGCAAAGGGCACTCATCGCCGTTCCGTGGTGTGGGTCACGGGCCGCCGGACGGGTTGGGGCTGGGTGTCAGGGAGCCGCTTGACGCTGGAGAAGTGGCTCAGCCCCACGATGATGGGAAGAAGGATGATGTACGCCACGCTGGTTAGATTGGCCCCCAGGAACCAGGCCAAGATGGGCATGGGGATGAAGGTGAAGCTGAGGGCGACAACGGAGTTGCGGGCGAAGAGCAGGATGACGAAGGCGGCGAGGGACATGGGGATGGCCGCGATGGGAACGACGGCCATGAGGACGCCCGCCGCGGTGGCGGCGCCCCGGCCGCCGCGGAAGTGCAGGAAGAAGGGCCAATTGTGACCGGCCACGGCGGCGATGCCGGCGGCCATCTGGATGGCGGCGCCGTCAGTGAGAACCTGGACAAGGAGGACGGCGGCGGCGCCTTTGCCTATGTCCACGACGCCGACGGCGATGCCGATAGCGGGGCCTAGATTGTGGTAAACGTTGGCGGCCCCGGCGTTTTTATCGCCCAGCCGCCGAATGTCGGTGCCTTTGAGGAGGCGGCCTGCCAGGTAGGCGGTAGGGAGGGAGCCGATGAGGTAGGCCGCAACGATGAGGATGGCCCAGCTTATGGCGTCCAATGTCTTCTCTAACTCAGCGTTTTAGGCGTATTGACAGGTTAGCCCACAACCTTAAAACAAGCTTACGCCCACGGGCCGATTATCTGCAAGGTGCTAGGAAGCTGGTGAGGCTGGGTTGCCTAAGGCGCTCCTTAGATTGGCGTCATCACCAATCGCCACCGCCAACCTCGAAGAGTTTACCAGACTGGCTCCGTGGTCAACTCTTTACGGGGGCTCCGAGCCCAGAGTTTTGGAGTCCCAGCACCGGTGAGGGCGTAACGCGGGAGCTCGTGCCATCAGGCCTCTCAGCCCTATGTTCGCTATACCGCCGTCGGTTTGAACGGAACCCGGTGTGATTCGGACCATGCGAACACATGTCTTCCGCCTCTCGGTTTTGTTCGTTCGTGCGTCGCTTTTCGTAAGCTGTGGCGGGCTTGTTAAAGAGACGCCTTCACCTGTGTCTGGTGTGACGTCGACACCCCCCATTGAATCGTCGGCACAGGTAGTAGCCACCGCCACCGCGACTGCCGGACATACCGCTACCGCGACACCGGCGCCCAGACGCACAACGGTCGGGGCGCGGAGCTCGATACCCACCCCTGAGGTCGCTTCGGCGCCTGTACCCGATGCAAAACCGCCCCCCGCACCTACGCCAACTCCCACCCCGTCACCTACGCCATATCCTGCCTATACATTGGATTTCAAGGGATTTACCCACATGCCGGTGGATTCCCATGCCGTTCTTGGCGCGACAAGCACCTGCACGGAGTCTCCTTTTCCCAAGCTGACGCCGTTTTTCCATCTGTTCTATGGGCATACCGAAGGTTCGAATAAATGGTACATCAAGGCTTGTCCGGACGAGGTGGTTAAAGTGTACTTACCGGCCAAGGGGATACTGTAAGCGAGGGCGTTTGAGGGTATGGAGGTAAGAGAGGGAGACTTTAATGGCGAAAAAGTGCTGATAGACGGGGATATTACGTTCTACATTTCTCCTGACATCAGAGTCTTTTTTACGCATTTTGCGGTGCGCGACGCGATCAGGGCTGCGGTCCACGATTCTCCGAACGGTTATGCAGTATTCGATGCGGAGACTCATATTGGGGATATGTATAACCCACCCAATTCAAGCTCTTTCCTCGACTTCGGTGTGCATGATGAGAATCAGGATGCCGGATTAGCTGAAGATTCTGTTCACTGGTGGAGCACTCAGGTCAACCCTCTAGTACTCAGTCAACTCGGTTTTGGTAATTGTTTAAGAAAACGTCTAAGGTTGCTACCCTTTTTTAGGAGTGTTGACGTAGGAGGGTGGCAGCCATGGGACGAGAACGGTATGTGGTCCGGTTGGAAAGGGAAGAACGAGACCAGTTGGAACGACTGATTCGCGGGGGAAAGAGCCCAGCGCGAAAGGTTGCCCGGGCCCGTATTCTGCTAAAGGCAGATACGGGCTGGGGGGTGATGCGCATCGTGGAGGCGCTGGACACGTCTGCGGGTACGGTGTGCCGTACCAAGCGGCGGTACCTGGAGGGAGGACTGAAGCGGGCCTTGGAGGAAGATCCTCGGCCAGGACATCCGACCAAACTGGATGAGCGGGGGGAAGCGCACCTGATTGCCCTGGCGTGCAGCGAGGCCCCTCCAGGCCATGACCACTGGACCCTGCGGCTCCTGGCAAACAAGGTGGTGGAGTTGGGGCTGGCGCCCTCCATGTCCCACGAGGGAATTCGCAAGCGGTTGAAAAAACAGTCTCAAGCCGTGGCAGAAGAAGGAGTGGTGTATTCCCCAGGTGAGCGCCGAGTTTGTGGCGTGTATGGAGGATGTGCTGGACCTTTACGCGGAACCCTATGACCCAGAGCGCCCGGTGGTCTGTTTCGACGAGACCTCCAAGCAGTTGCTGGCGGAAAAGAGGTCTCCGATCCCGCCCAAGCCGGCACGACGGGAGCGATACGATTACGAGTACCAGCGCAATGGCACCCGAAACCTGTTCATGCTGTGCGAGCCCCTGGCGGGCTGGAGGCATGTGGCAGTGACCGAACGTCGTACCATGGTGGACTTCGCTCAGCAGATGCGGTGGCTGGCCGATGAAGCTTACCCAGCGTCCGAGAAGATCCGGGTGGTGCTGGACAACCTCAACACCCACAAACCAGCTTCCCTCTACGAAACCTTCGAGCCCAAGGAGGCTAGGCGAATACGCAAACGCTTGGAGTTTCACTACACTCCCAAGCACGGTAGTTGGCTCAACATGGCAGAGATCGAGTTCAGTGTCTTGGCCAGGCGAGTCCTGCGCCGGCGTATTGCCGATGAAGAGACTTTGAGTGGCGAGATCGCGGCCCTGGAGGCAGAACGAAACCAAGCCGGAGCAACCATTGACTGGAGATTCTCCACTGTGGACGCCCGAGTCAAGCTTCACCATCTCTATCCTGCCAACAATTAGGTTGACTGAGTACTAGATTATTTCACTGATGAGTTACGGGCATCGATTTTGGAGGCGTACCAACCGCTATATGACTCGCTGGTGGAGAAAGGAACCTATGTCTATTCTGACGTAGAAGACAGCCGCCAGACCGTTAATGAACAAGATACCATTTGGGGTGTTTGGTTTAAGGATGACCTGGCGAACGCTTTGGACTACGGTTCCGGCGGTCCTGATTGGCAAATTGTAAGCGTTGTGAAGAAGGCGGATTTGCACCAAGAAACGTATTGGAAGACTTTCCCACCATGTCAGGTCTTTTTAAGGAAGCGGCCGGGGAACGTCTTGAGGGAAAAGCGCTATACGAAGGCCAGCCCTGGCAATGGAGCAAGTTTTACATTCTTTCTGGAAACGACAGGGCCGGGGTGGCGCGTATTGAGCCAGACTGGGAGGGTGATCCCAGAACCGTCTATTTGAAGTACGAAGTTGTGTTGAATACTGACAGTAAGTTCGACGATAAGCTGAATATAGAAAGTTTTCAGACTGTCGAAGCCGCTGAGGCTGGCGACTTCACCGACAAGGCAGTGGCCTTTCGCAGAGAGCCCTGTAAAAACCTTGAATGTTCGTAATGATTTGGACGTCCCATGGCTACTTGAGCATGGCGAAATACGCACACCACCGGAATCTCAATTGTGGGCGACATCGGGTATTGCTCGCTTCAGGGTTTGTCGCGTTGGTCATGGGGATGTCAGCCTGCGGACGCACCGCAATTGAGACGACGGCCTCTCCAACCTCAGTGGCTCCGTCCGGGCCAACGTTGTCCGTGCCGACGGCCACGCCTATTGCCGGACCGACCATGTCATCACCGACGCGATCGCTGATCGCAACGCCTACACCCGCGCCGTCGAGCACCTTGATTCCAACGACCATTCCCAATCAATCACCAACTCCAACCCTGGCGCAGAGACCGACATCGTCGCCAACCGCCACATTAATAGAAGCTGCCAGGCCAACGGTTACAGCCACAGCGGCCCCTGGGCGAACGCCGAATCCAACATTCGGCCCGACGCCGACGCCCGCGCCTACACCAAGGTTCCCCGCCTGTAGCGACGAACCGGTATTCACAGTCTCGCCTACAGACTTTGCCAGTATCGACCATATAGTCACGCTGGGAAATCTAAACCCGCCGGGGCATACCTTTCCCACCGCTCACATATACTTCTATGTCACCAACCCTGATCCTAAAGGGGTGACGGACATCACCACGCTATACTCGCCGGGAAGCATGACTGTTGTGGCGATCCGGGCCGATGAGCACGTCACCGCCGGCTTCACCGATTACTCTATAGCTCTAAAACCATGTGAGGAGATTACGGCCGTGTTGGGCCACGTCAGCTCCCTCTCAGCGGCCCTGTTTGGCGAACCTTTCCCCGATGGGGAGCGGACGTCTCAAGAAGGAGCATCTACAGGAGGCGAGACTTACCGCACTCAGAGAAAAAATGCGGACATCAAAGTCAGGACGGGGGAAGTCCTGGGCACCGTAGGAGGCAACCCTGGGATTTGGGCCTGGGACTTGGGTGTAAATGACCAGCGTGTGTAGAACGTCAGCGATAATGGGACACATATGGGAGGTGGAAAACCCGAGAGTCTGAGAGTGGTGTGAGCTCCTGTAGTGGGGGTAGAGTACCTCAGGAAAGGAGCAGAAGTGTCCCAGCCAGATACAGACAAAGCCAGGGTCGCAGACCGGCGGAGCGAGGAGACTCGTTCATTCGTCCGCCAGGTGAGAGCGGCAACGCGGCGCAAGTACACCCCTGAAGAGAAGATCCGCATTGTCTTGGAGGGTTTCCGTCGCGAGGTGACCGTGAACGACCTGTGCCGGCGGGAGGGTATCAAGCCCCACTCCTACTATGCATGGACCAAGGAGTTCATGGAGGCAGGTAAGGAGAGGTTGTCCCGCGACACCGTGCGAGATGCCACGCGGCAGGAGATCGTGGAGTTCAGGCGGGAGAACGGCGAGCTGAAACAGCTCGTTGGCGAGCTCTCACTCCAGGTGTCCCGTCTGAAAAAAACGGCCATCCCGACGCTGGTAGACGGCGCAGGTACCGCAGGATGAGTGCCCTTAAGAAGGCGACGATCCTGGCCAGTGTAGCCACATCACCACTGGCCAAGCGTCGGATGCTCAGAGACCTGGGTGTTCCCAAGAGCACCTACTACCGGTGGTTGAGACTACAACAACATCACCAAGACCTCGAGGATCGACCTGGAGTCAGCACCCCACCGTGGAACCGCCTTAGGTCTCAGGAGGAACGGTCGATCCTGGAAGCGGCCAGGGAGATGCCGGAGCTAAGTAGCCGCCAGTTGGCAGCGTGGACCACGGACAACCTGGGCTTCGCTGTATCCGAGTCCACTGTGTATCGCATCCTGCGCAGGGAGGGTCTGGTGAAGTCACCCGAGATGCAGTTGAAGGCCTCTCAAGAGTACCACCGCAAGACCACTGGCCCTCACCAGATGTGGGCTACCGATGCCTCCTACTTCAAGGTCATCGGATGGGGCTACTACTACCTGGTCACTGTGATGGACGACTATTCCCGCTTCATACTCTCCTGGAAGCTGCAGCGGGACATGACTACCGACTCTCTCATCGAGGTGGTCCAGGAGGCTGTAGACAAGACTGGCATGACCGAGGTCCCGGTGGCCGACCGGACCAGCTTGCTCTCGGACAACGGCTCAGGATATGTGTCCCGTGGCTTCAGAGACTACCTGCGCCTGGTGGGAATCAAGCACATCCGGGCTGCACCCTTCCACCCTCAGACCAACGGCAAGCTGGAGCGCTATCACCAGACTATCAAGAGAGACGTCAAGCAGGTCCCCTACGAGATGGCTTCCGATCTGGAGGCTGCCCTTGCCGCCTTCGTGGCCTACTACAACTACAGGCGCTATCACAAGGCGCTGGGCAATGTGACACCTGCAGATGTGCTCCACGGGAGGCGGGAACGGATACTGCAGCGCAGGAAGGAGGTGCAGGCTCACACAATCGAACGGCGAAGGCGCTACAACAAGACCCTCAGGGAGCTCACCAAGCCCTCTCCCGATCTCTAATCTCTCGGGTCTCAAAGTGTCCCACTTTCGCTGGTTGCCAACAGTAAGAACCCCGCTTGTTCATAGGGCATAGACTCGAGCCAGCGGAACCATGGCTCTCAGAGAAGCAGGGGCATTCTCGTACGGGCTAGTATTCTTGATCTTGCGCCCCTGGCGTCCAATCAACACCAACCAAACAGGAGGGTGCAGGGAACCTGGATTCCCTGCTGAAGGCCCGAGGAAATGGTACATCACGGCTTGCCCCAGCGGCGTAGCGAAGGGTTATCTGCCCGCCGAGGCGAGCGGGTTGGATGCGGAGACAGGGTGTAATAGGCCCATCGCCAGAGCGTCTCAGTATGAGGGGAAATGGGAAGGGCGACGGGCTATTCTCGGGAGAAGCCCGGCAAAGACCCCTCACCTCGCTAGCACCTCTTTTAGCGCCGCGTCAACAAACCTCGTATCGTCCGCATTCGCCCCCGGGCTGCCCGCCAGATGGCCCCAAATCGACTCTATGGGCCGCAGCTCCGAGTTCGGCATTAGCGAAACCTCATACGCGTTGTCCTCCGGCGGGAAATAGAGGTCCGTCCGGCAGGGCATCACAATCGCCTTGCTGCCTATCGCCCCCAGCGCCGCGTCGAAGTCGCCGTTGAAGCTGGAGTTCGCGCTTATGTCCGCGTGCTGCCAGGTCCAAAGCATCGCCAGCAGGTCGTTGGCGTCCGAGTCCATCCGGCGCCCCTCCCAGAACTCCACCAGGTAGTCCTCCAGCGAGGAGTACCCAATTTGCATATAGACCTCCTCACGGTACCAGGCCTGCGAGAGCGCCCACCCAGCGTAGACCCGCCCGAAAGCCCGCAACCCCTTGGCCGGCGGACTTTCGTACCACCCGTCCTTAAACGCGTCGTCCGCCGTCAGCGCCAACTTCACGCCCTCCAGGAACACGAAGTTGTGATGCGAAATCCGCGCGGACCCGCACACGGGGACGATTCGCTCCACCAGGGCCGGGTAAAGCGCCCCCCACTGGTTGGTCTGGAGCGCCCCCATGGAGTTTCCGGTCACCAGCGCCACGCGCCTCACTCCCAGCACCTCGGTGGCCAGCCGGTGTTGGGACACCACGTTGTCGTACACGGTCACACCGGGGAACCGCGCCCGGCCGTAAGGCCCCGATGTGTTGCTGGGCGACGACGAGACCCCGTTCCCGAACAAATTCGGCACGATGATGAAATACTTCGCCGGGTCCAGCGCCTTCCCCTGGCCAATCATCGGCTCAATGTCCCGATGGCTCCCCCCGTAAAACGTCGGCACCACAATAGCGTTGTCTCCGCTGCTGTTCAGCTTCCCGTAGGTCTTGTACGCCAGCTTCGCGTTCCGGAGGCTGGCCCCACCCTGCAACCGCACGTTCCCCATCTCAAAAACCTGGTAGTCGTTCATGGCTCTCCTTAGTTCTTCGACTCATCGTTCCGCCGCCGCCCCAGCCTCAAGCTCGTCTGCCAGCCAGCCCAGGAACCAGCGCGCCTCCGCGGTGTCCCGCAGCATGTAACGCGCCGACGTCTCTCTCACCCTCTCCGAGACCAGCACTCCAACTCCTTGCTCCCTTATCGTCTGGAACGCGTCCTCGTCCGTCACGTCGTCGCCTATATATATCGGGACGGTCCCTTCGCCCCCCAGGCCCAGCGCTTCCAGCAGCCACGTTACCGCCGTCCCCTTGTCCCAGTCCAACTGGGGCCGCACCTCAAAGACCATCTTCCCGTGGGTCTTCCTGAGCGTGGGGAACTCCAGAAGCGCCCGGTCCACCGCCGCCTCCACGTCCCGGACCCGCTCCGGTGGCGCCAGCCGGTAATGCACCGCCGCCGTGTACGCGGTCCGCTCTACCAACGCTCCGGGAACACCTAGCACGTCGCCCTCCATGCGCGCCGAGAACCGCTGAATGACGCCACCAAACTCGCTCCCTACGTCGTTCCGAAGTCCGGAGCCTTCTGGGCCTTCGATATCCAGCCCGTGGCTCCCCGCATAGTACACCCCATCCAACCCAACGAATTCCTTCAGGCGCTCCCTGTCGCGGCCGCTTATTATCGCCACCGGGCACAGCCTCGAAAGCCGCCGCACCGCAGCCCGCATCTCTTGAGAAAGGAACGCTTCCTCCGGCCTGGAAACTATAGGCGTCAGCGTCCCATCGTAGTCAAGGAACACCGCCGTCCTCCGTCCTTCCAGCAAACCACGAATTTCATAGACGCGGTCGGCCACCAGGGGCAGTTTGTCCTTCCTGACATGCCCCAATCTAGTCTCCTCCCGTACCAAAATTGCTTCCCCTTCCCAGGGGGACGTTCAGCGCGGGCGGGTGCTCCCGCTGATCAAATACTAACCCCTACGCCTTGCTGTCATCCAATCCCCCAACCTTCATTCCCAACCCAAAGCTCACCACAAAGAAGGCCAGCGCCGCAGCCATCACCGCAGCGCCCCCGAAGTACACCGGCTCCAACGAGAACGTGGTCAGTGCGGCGTAGGCCACCAGCGGCCCCGCCGCCGACCCTACGTCCTGCCAGGTGGCGTGTCGGCTCATGACCTGCGCCCTCCTGGACGCCGGGGCCAGAAGCCCCGCCAGCGCGCTGAGCACGGTCATAGACGCCGCCGTGGCAATAAACGTGACCGGCAGCCACGCCAGCACCACCCACATCGGGGCCTCTAAGGCCAACAGAAGCAACGCCACCCAGCACACCGGCACCGTCACCAGTACCACCCGCTCCAGCCCAAACCTGTCCCCCAGGTGGCCCAGCAACGGGCTGCCAACGTCCGAAATCCACCGCGAAGCCAGAACCAGCCCGTTAATCGTAGCTATTCCCAGCACCAACCCGCCGATGGCCGCCTCGTCTCCCAGCCGCTGCCCCAAGTAATACCCCAGCGTCGCCACCAGCAGCCCGCTGACGATCAGGTAGAAGGAAAAGAACATAGAATTCACCGCCAACAACCGCCGCCGCGTCACCGGGCCCATTTCGGACGCCGAAGAGAGCAGCACGTCCCAAACGCGAACGCGCAGCCCTTCGACCCGCCCCTCCCGCTCTCCCTTGGCAACCGGACCCTTGCTCTCCGGGACTCTGGCGTTAGAATGCCGGGCCAGCCCCAACACGGCGGGCAGACTCAATAGACCCAGCGCGGCGATTATCAGAAAGCTGGCGCGCCGTCCCACCACGTCGAACAGCACCCCTCCCAAGAGCACGCCCACCACGCTCCCAAGCCGCTGGCCCCCGTTGAAAACCCCCATCAGTCGGCCCCGACCCAGCTCCTGGCCATCCTCCAGCACCAACATAAAACCGCTGAGCCGGAACACCGAGTAGCACATCCCCCACAGGATGCGGGCAGCCAGCAGCACGCCAATGCCGTGGCCCAACCCCAAAGCCACCGTTGTCGCCATGGCCACCACGGCGCTGACCAACAGCGGCCTCCCCATTCCGAACCGTTGCAGCACCCATGCCGCCAGCGGATTGGACACGACCCTCACCACCCGGTTGGCGCTGAGAAGCACGCCCACCAACCCCACGGACACGCCGAAGCTGGAAACGTTGGATGGCAGCACGTTGTAGATCATGGAGTCCCCCATGATCACCGCCGCCACCACGGCGGTCACCAGCAGCACCGGTCTCGGCGCGGTCCGCCGCAACGCACCAATCAGCATGACTGATTCTGACCAACCCCCGAATTCCCGGTCAAGTTTACCCCGATAGCTTGTGAGTTTCTCCCCGCAGGGACTTCGTCCCCCTCTGAATTCCTGCGGAGGATGAGTCCAGATGGGGGATGACGTTCCTGTCCTATTCGAACCTAGTCAGAAGGGTGCAGCCCTTCCCATTTACGAAGACTTGCTCATGACGCTGGGTATCGCCATCCGAGAGGGCTGCAAATCACAGCTTGGTGGTTCCCACCACCCACCCCGAAAGGTTTTTACAAGCTTTTCTGAGGGACACACTCAGACTCCCGGCAGAAAGGTCTGCGCCCCTCTGCACTCCCCCTAGGGGTTTCTAAGGCGGATGATGGGCGTCATTATCGAGGCAATCGCTCCCCTGCCGGGGAGGCGGGGGCAGGCGGAAGAAATCTTCCCACTCCCCATTGACGCCCTCCCCCGCTTCTGATATAAACCCTTCGCCCTGACTATACCCCGGCAACCCCGGACGCCTACTAACTGATACTCCATATCAATAACATGCTGAACACCCAATCCCCTGACCTGCTCCACCTGCTGGAGGACCGCGGCCACCGCGCCACGGCGCAGCGCCGCCTGGTTGTCGACCGCCTATCCCAAATGCAGGAAGGCTTCACCGCGGAGGAGCTGTCCGGCGAACTCTCCTCCGTGGGCCGGGCCACCGTCTACCGCACCATCAAGCTCCTCCTGGACTCCGGTGTCCTCTGCAAGCTGGCCATGCCCAACGGCGCGCCCAAATATATCCTGGCCCGCGCCGAGCACCATCACCACACGGTCTGCGTCCGCTGCGGCATCGTGGGTGAGTTCCGGGACTCCACCGTGGAGCGCGTGCTTCGCGCCATCGGCGCGGAGATACCGGGCCAGATTGTAGGTCATCGCATGGAACTCTTCCTCGTCTGCCGGTCCTGCTCCCCTGAAGAAGGCCCTTAGGCAATGCTTCCCAGAGACCTCACACCAAATCAACTTCGGACTTAATTGATACTATGTATCAATTACAAGTTCCGTCCCGATCCCGTGTCAACCGGCTTACCCACCACGCCGCCTGGCTCCTTGCCCTGGCCGCCGCCTCCCTCCTGCCCGCCTGCGGCGGCGGCTCCACCCCCTCCAACCAGCCTGGACAGCGCATCGCCGTGGTAACCACCAGCAACATCGTCGCCGACTGGGTTACCCGCATAGGTGGTGACTCCGTGGACGTTTTCAGCCTGCTTCCAGTTGCCTCGGACCCGCACACCTTCTCGCCCGGCGCCCGGGACATCACCCGCGTGGCCCAGGCGGACCTCATCGTCACCGTCGGCCTGGGCATGGAGGCCGCGTGGCTGGACAAGCTCATTGAAAACGCCGCCGCCGATGCCTCCCGCATCGTTGTGCTCGCCAACGCAGTAGACCCGCTGGGCGCCGATGAGCCGCCTGCCGAATCGGACCCCGCCCACCCTGACGGCGAGCAAGACCCTCACTTCTGGCTGGACCCGCTGCGCGCCGAAATGGCCGTCGCCGAGATCACCAGACTCCTCTCCGCCCGCTCCCCGGACCTCGCCGATACCCTCAACGACAACTCCCGGGCCTACTCCCAACGGCTCCAAGAACTCCACAGGTGGGCTGAAGACCGTCTGGCCGCCATCCCCGAAGCCCGCCGACGCCTCGTCACCGCCCACCGAAGCCTGGGCTATTTCGCGGAACGCTACGGCTTCCAGGTCGTCGGGGCCATCGCCCCCTCCACCTCCACTGCCGACGAGCCTTCCGCTAAGCAGCTCTCCGATCTGGTTGGGGACATCGTCCGCCTGGGAGCGCCCGCCGTCTTCACCGAGTCCACGTCGACGGAACGCCTGCCCCGCCGCATTGCCGAAGAGGCCGGCATCCCCGTGGTCCAGCTCTACACCGGCTCGCTGGGTCCAGCGGACGGCAACGCCTCCACCTATATCGACATGATGCGGGCCAACGTCGACGCCATCGTTGGGGCGCTCCAGTGACCGCCGACAACGGCCAACCGGTTGCCGCCCTCCTGGTGGACGGCGTCACCGTGGCGCTGGGCGGCGTGGATGTACTGGAAGACGTGTCATTCTCCGTCAAACCGGGCAACCTGGTGGGCGTCGTGGGTCCCAACGGCGGAGGCAAGACCACCCTCTTCAACGCCATAGCCGGGCTCATTTCCTACCGCCACGGCGTCATCCGGCTAAGCGGCGCTCCGCTGGACCGCACCGGGCGGAGCCTGGCCTACGTTCCTCAGCGGGAGATGGTCAATTGGCGCTTCCCGGTCACCGCATGGGACGTGGTAATGCTGGGCCGGACACGCATCATCGGCTGGCTCAAGCGCCCCGGCCGCCACGACCGGGAGGTGGTGCGGAACTGCTTGGAGCAGGTAGGCATGTGGCAACGGCGATCCGCCCTGGTCACGGAGCTCTCCGGCGGCCAGCGCCAGCGCGTCTTTGTGGCCCGCGCCCTGGCCCAGGAAGCCAACCTCCTCCTCCTGGACGAGGCCTTCAGCGGCGTGGACGTCGCCTCTCAGGAGGACCTGGTGGCCATACTGCGGCAGCTTCGGGACCAAGGGCGCACCGTGCTGATGGCCACCCACGACCTTACGGGCCTGGCCCAGCGCTTTGACGAGGTGGTCTGTCTCAACCGGCACGTTTGCGCCTACGGCCCCCCGGACGTGGCCTTCACCCCGGAGGTCCTGGCCGAGCTGTACGGGGCGCACGGCGTCCGCTTCTCACAGCACAACGGCGCTCCCGGTGAACCCAGTGCTTGACCCGATCTTTGACCCATTCCAATACTCCTTTATGGTCCGGGCGCTGATCGTCTCCGTGCTGGTGGGCATCATGGCCCCGCTGGTGGGCAGCTACGTGGTCACGCGAGGCCTGGCGTTCATGGGCGACGCCCTGGCCCACGCCATCCTGCCGGGTCTGGTCATCGCGTTCCTCATTGGAGTCAGCCCCTTCGCCGGCGCCGCTCCCGCGGGCATCGCCGTGGCCCTCCTCATCGGCCTGGTGACCCGGCGGGCGGGCATCAGCGAGGACACGACTATAGGCATCATCTTCGCCGGCCTCTTCGCCCTGGGGCTGGTGCTCCTGTCCACCTCGGACGGCCTACCCATCAACCTGGAAGACCTGCTGCTGGGCCAGGTGCTGGGCGTCTCCTGGCTGGACGTCTACCTCACACTGGGGCTGGCGGCGCTGGTGCTGCTGGTGCTGAACCTGTTCCACAAGGAGCTGGTGTTCTCCAGCTTCGACCCGCTGGGCGCACGGGTGGGCGGGCTTCCCACGCTGCTGTTGGACTACCTGCTGCTGGTGCTTCTGGCACTGGTCATCGTCATAGCGCTGCAGGCCGTGGGCATTGTGCTGGTGATGGCGATGCTGGTGACGCCGTCCGCCACGGCCTACCTTCTAGTAAGGAGGCTATCCTCGGTCATGGCAGTGGGAGCGCTGCTGGGGGCGGCGTCCGCCATAACCGGGCTATACCTCTCCTACTACCTGGACCTGCCCTCCGGCGCGGCCATGACCCTGGTGGCTACCGGGGCGTTCGCCGTGGTGGCCGTCTTCCGCCGCCGCACGGTGTAGGTTAGCCCCCCACCGCCAATTCCCTCAAGTGCTCCAGCGTGGCCGTAGATTTCTGCGGCAGGTCAATGAATATGTTGAACCCCTGCCCGCTGCGGTGGTCCAGGTCCGCCGCGCTGGACACCCCGGTGGCGCAGGCCACGCCCCGCTGCTTGCACGCCGCCAGCACCTTTAATAGCGCCTCCTGCACGTCCGGATGCCCGCCCGCGTCGCCCCCCAGCCCCATGTCGATAGAAAGGTCGCCCGGACCGGCGAACACGGCGCCAATCCCCTTCACTTGGTCCAGGATGTCGCCTATGTTCTTCACACCCTTCACGGTCTCCACCAACGCCATCAGCAGCATCTCTCCTGAGGGGTCCAGCGGCCATAGGTCAGACTTCTCGTAGTACTCCTCCACCTCCACGCCCCAATACCGCACCGCAATGTCCTGGGGATGCCACCCCCGCTCTCCCTTGGGCTCCGGCTGCGAGTCGCCCTGTTTCTGGGGGTAGCGGCACGCGACCACCGCCGCCTTCGCCGCCTCCACGGACTCGGTCACCGGGAGCACCAGCCCGTACACCCCAGCGTCCAGCGTCTGCTTCAACAACCACTGGTTCTGCTCCCGGCTGTTCGGCGTCACCCTCACCAGCGGCGTGGGGTCCGCCTGCAACGTTCCCTTTTCAGCGATCCGCTTGCGGCTCAGCAGGCTTTGCAGCGAAAGCCGCAGCGTGGGAAAATCCAAACCCTGGTGCTCGTTCTCGATAATCACGAAGTCATACCCTGCGTCGGTCACAAAAGCCAGGTCGTCCTGGTTGCCGTTGTTCACGAACGTGCCGATGGCCGGCTTGCCCGCCTCCAGCAGTTCAATCACCTTGTTAAGTCTAGCCATGATAGTTGCCTTCCCATCCGCCAACGCCTGGCGTTGGCCTCGAATTGCAGCGGTCTCAATCTATTCCATCCGCTCCCAATTCACAAGGTTATGACCTAACGCGGGCGGGCAAGGAGCGTGTATAGAACCACCACCCGTCAAATGGTATATTCCCTGGAGTGAATTCCTGAGGTCGCCCCTCAGAGGAGCTAACATATGCCAATCATAGACCACAGCCTTCAACCCACGTCGCAGCAGGGCGAAAAGCGCACCGTCCGGCCCCTGGTGGACTCCTCCAACGGGGCCAGGTCCCTCACCGTCCTAGAGGTGGTCGTGGAACCCAGCGATACCGGACGCCTTCACACCCACACCACCGAGAAGGCCGTCACCGTCATGGAAGGCTCCATCCAGATCATCGTTGGCGACCAGGTGCAGACTGTACGCTCCGGGCATACCTTGTTCGCGCCCGCCGGGACTCCCCACAAGCTGGTCAACAACACCTGGGTCCCAGCCCGCCTTCACGTGGTCTACCCTTCGGACCATCTTGAGACCAGCTACCTGGAATAAGTAAACTCACCGCATCAGGAGGTTCCCATGGCCGCTCCCCAGACCCGCGTAGTAGAGACGCTTCAGCTAATCCCCACCAATACGGGAGGCCGCACATTTTCCACCCCTCCTCAGGGCCTCCAGTCCAGCGTCACCCCCAACGACATTTTCTATATTCGAAACCATTGGAAGGACGTTCCCCAAATCGACCCGGAGACGTTCCGCCTCGCTGTTGACGGGCACGTCGAAAAAACGCTGAGCCTCAGCCTGCAGGAGATTCAACGGCTCCCCAAGAAGCGCTTCGAAGTCACCATGGAGTGCTGTGGCAACGGCTTTGTCCCCGAAAACTGGGGCAGCCCCGTCCGCTCCGGCGGCGTCATGGAGAGCGTCACCGGCCACGGCATCATGAGCAACGCCGAGTGGGCGGGCGTCGCCCTGAGCGATGTCCTGGAAATGGCGGGGGTCAAGCCCTCCGCCGTGGAGGTGCTGTTCCAGGGCGCCGACCACGGCCCGGACGAAATTGGCGACGACCCACCAGATGTCACCTACGAGCGGAGCCTCCCCATAGCCAAGGCCACCCACCCCGATACCTTGCTGGCCTACGAGATGAACGGCGATCCGCTGCCACCCAACCACGGCTTCCCCCTTCGGCTGCTGGTTCCCGGCTGGTACGGCATGTGCTCCATCAAGTGGCTGGCCGGCATTCACGTACTGGACCATGAGTTCAAGGGGTTCTATCAGACCCAGCGCTACATGACCATCAATGGCCCGGACGCCCCCACCTTCTACACGTTCCACACCCAGATCAAGGTCAAGTCCATCGTCACTAACCCGGCGCCCGGCGAGTTCGTTCCCACCGGCGGCTACACCCTGGCAGGCCGGGCGTGGTCCGGCGAAAAGCAGATCACCAAAGTGGAAGTCAGCACCAACGCCGGCGAGACTTGGTCCCCAGCCCGCCTGCTCCCCCGCCGCGGCTACTCCTGGTACGAGTGGGAGTTCGACTGGAACGCGTCGTCCCCCGGCGAATACACGGTCATGTCCCGGGCCACCAACGACCAGGGCGAGAGCCAGCCCCTGGACTTCCCCAACAGGTGGGACGGCCTGGGGTACGGCAACAACATGGTCTTCCGCCACCCCGTCCGGGTGGTGAGTGCCTAACCCATCGCGCCAACAGCGACAGGTACGTCCTAGCGAGGCATGCGCGTATGCCGGTTGCGACCAGCACCACCAGGGATGAAAATTTGGGCTGGGAATGGCTAGCAAGCCACCGGATAGGTACTCTGGCGCCGATCAGCGAGGGCGAAGCGTTAGCCGCTCCTAAGGGCTACAGATCTAAGGTTGGTGGTCCCCACCGACCCGCCCAGGAAGGTTTGTAAAAACTAATTTCTGAGGGACACCCTCAGACTCCTGGCAGGGAACCCAGGTTCCCTGCACTCTCCTGTACGGTTGGTGTTGATTCGTCTCAGGAGGCCCCATTCCAAAGGCCTATCTGGGTTATCTTGGAGGGAATCAGCGCGGATTCAATGTAAAGGACACGCCGTCAACACTGCGCTCTGCCACCACGGCGCCTCCCCGCTAACCTCACCCTCGGTCAGAGGCGTAGACGAGTACTGGTTGGCGGTACTCTCCAACCCCGATTTGTCTCCCAATCCGCCGCCGTATAACCCCAACCCCGGGGCGAACGCCGGGTTCTGCGAGTCCAGGTCCGCCGACACCGCCCACGCCCCGAAGAAGACCGTCAGCGCTATCGCGATCACGAACACCAGAATGAACGGTATCGGTTTTCCCTTTATCATTGGTCTAGAACAAGCCCATTTTAGCACCGGTTCCGTACGTTAAACAGCGCGCGGGTTGTTACTTTATCTCCTTGGCTACCTCGTTATAATACACTCATGGCGCTTTTCGCAGTACGTTGCACCATCTCGTCCGGCCTGCCGTAATCCCGGCCATGATCGGTCTCGCACGCTGGTGCACGGCCCTGGTAATAGCCACCCAACTCCTTTACCTCCTGGGCCCCGTGGCGGACCACCACTTCATTGAAAGGCTCCCCGGCCACGCCCACATCTACCCCAGCGGCGCCCCCCTCCAGCATCTCCACCTCCTCCAGACGGCCCACAGCCACACAGCGGTGGCGCCCTCCCCACCCGGCACCTCTCTGCCCCTGGAAGGCAACGGCCTCATCTACCTTCCCTCTGACGGCGATGGCAGCACCCTCACCCAAGGCGGCTTCATCATGGGCCTGCTGGTGGCCGCGGTGGTCCTGGCCGCCGCTGCCTATCTGCAACGCATCCGACAGCAACAGCCCCACACATATGCGGGGCCAATTCCTTTACTAGAGCCGCCCCCTCCCAGACTCGCCCTCTAACCCTCCCCCACGCCTTTGCCCCCTTTTGCTGCGGTAGCAGCGCGGCGGGCGCGGTCCTTCGCTTTCAACCTTCCATACTGAGGGTCCGCACGTCCCGAACAATCGAGAAGGCAAATCGTGCCTCAAGAAGGATGTCGATTCCTAACGTGATAAACAATCCGGCCTTCGGCCTGGCGCTGGCCATTCTTGCCGCCGCATTCGCGGGCCTTAGCGCCACCCCCGTGGCGGCCAACGGCGCCCACACCGGCGCCCGGGAGGTCTTCTCCGGCGACACGGGTCCCTACTTCGTCCGCGCCACCACCGCCCCGGTGGTGGGCACCCTGCACTGGACCCTCTTCGTCTCCCAGATGGGCGGCGAGGAACCTGTGCCCGGCGTCGTCCTCCGCCTGTCCGGCATAAGGCCGGACGGAGACCTGCCCCCCGTCGGGCCGGTCGCCGGCCGCGAGGCGTTGGCCGGTCCCAACTTCTACCCCGTAGACATTCCCGTGGAAACCGCAGGTCCCTGGATCTTCACCATCACCGTGGAGAGCGACATGGGCATCTCCACCGTGGACATCCCTCTCACCGTGGTTAGTGGTTAGAGGAGGAGGCATTAACTTCGGCATCATTGGCATCGGAGCGGTGATCCTTGTCATTGGCACGCTATTCGCCCTTTCCAGGGGTAAGCGGCGCAGAGTCGGGCTCGCGGCCACCGAGTCCCGGAGGAGCTGATACTTTTCAGCCGCCACTCATCAAAACCAGGAGATTGAATTGAAATCGTTCAAGCTCGCCACCACCCTTCTACTCACCTCCCTGGCCGTGCCCTTGCTCCTCGCCGCGTGCGAGAGCAACACGCCCCAGGACCGCGACATCCTGCTAGAAATCCAGGACGGCGCCTTGGCGGACCCTCCCGATGACCTTTCCATCAACCAGGACGACACCGTCACCCTCACTGTTACCTCTGACGAGACCGTGTCATTCCACCTCCACGGTTACGACCTAGAGCAGCAGGCCTCCCCGGACGCCCCAGCGGTGATAAAGTTCGTCGCCAACGCCACCGGGAGCTTTCCCTTCACCATCCACATCGTTGGCGATGAGGATGACGACAGCCATGAAGAAGACGAGCACAACGGCGAAGATGAAGGCGAGGAGGTAGAGCTGGGCCGCCTGGATGTCCAGCCCCGCTAGCCATTAACGCCATCTCCCAAGCCGTCCTTTTTGAGCCAGCCGAAGGTGGACGAAAAACCTGGAGGGAAGAGGTCCCGACCTGTGGAGGAACGGCATCCCGAAACAAAACAGGCATAACAACGGGTCTCTCTACCACGAAGAACTGAGAATCGAAGGTTGGTGGCGCCCACCCACCCGCCCAGAAAGGTTATTAAAGTTAATTCCTGAGGGACACCCTGAGACTCCCCCCGGGGGGCTTCTCAAGTAGCAGATGGGCGTTATTCTAGTACCAATCTAGAAGATGAATAAGGATTGAATCCCCTCATCAAGATACCGCTAATAAGCGCCGCGTGCCTCCTGCTCTGGGCCTTCTACCCGGCCTCAGCCCAGGCCCACGGCTTCGGCGAACGGTATGACCTGCCCGTTCCGCTGTGGCTCTACATTGTGGGCGCCGGCGCCGCCGTGGCCTTCTCCTTCGCCGTCATCGGCCTCTTCCTTCGCGCCCGCCACGGCCGGGCCACGTACCCCCGCCTCAACCTCCTGCGGTGGCGCCCCTTTCGAGGACTGGTCCATCCAGCGCCGGTGCAGCTCGTCAGGCTCATATCCGTCACCATCTTCGTGCTGCTGCTGGCCGTCGGCTTCGGCGGCGACCAGGAGCCCACCAACAACGTGGCCCCCACCATTATCTGGGTCATATGGTGGGTCGGCCTCGCCTACGTCTCGGCCCTGGCGGGCAACCTCTGGGCGCTCATCAACCCCTGGACGGCCCTCTTTCAGTGGGCCGAACTCCTTTACCAGAACCTCAACCCCGGCAGGCAGTTTTCTCTGCGCCGCGCATACCCCGACGCGCTGGGCGTCTGGCCCGGCCTCCTCCTCTTCTTCGCCTTCGCCTGGGCGGAGATGGTCTACCAGGACTCCGCCGTGCCCGTCAGCCTGGCCCGCATGGCCGTGGTCTACTCCATCATCACGTGGGCAGGGATGTTCGCCTTTGGCAAAGACGTCTGGCTCCGCCAGGGTGAGGCCTTCAGCCTGGTCTTCGGCTTTCTGGCCCGCTTCGCTCCTACGGAGCTTCGCGTGGAAGCCCCCGCCACCTGCCACCAGTGCGAGGGCCGGTGTGTCGACCAGGACGGCCTCTGCGTGAACTGCCCTGAATGCTTCCGCCGCGCCCCGGCGGCCCAGCGGCAGCTCAACCTCCGCCCCTTTGCCGTAGGCCTCCTTCGCCACGAGGTCATCGCGCCGTCAGTGGTCGCGCTGGTGCTGCTGCTCCTCTCCACCGTCACCTTCGACGGCTTCACCGCCACGCCCCTGTGGGCGGACATACATGACAACCTCTACTCCACCATCCCGAGCTCCTCCGGCATTGGCACGCTGGGACTCTTCGCTTTCCCCCTCCTCTTCACCGGCGTCTACCTCATCGCCGCCTGGCTCATGGCCACCGCCTCGGGGGCCTCTCCCCCGGTGGGAGACATGGCCCGCGCCTTCGTCTACTCCCTCATCCCCATCGCGCTGGCCTACCACCTGGCCCACTTCTTCTCCTTCCTCCTGGTCCAAGGGCAGCTGCTCATCCCCCTGGCGTCTGACCCCTTCGGCGCCGGCTGGGACCTCTTCGGCACCGTGGACTACCGGGTCAACATCGCCGTGGTCAACGCCAGAATTGCCTGGTTTGTCGCCGTAGCCGCCATCGTCGTCGGGCACATCATCTCCGTCTACCTGGCCCACGTCATCGCGCTACGCACGTTCCAGCGGCGCGCACCGGCCCTCCGAAGCCAGTTCCCCATGCTGGCCCTAATGGTGGGCTACACCATGCTCAGCCTCTGGATTCTGGCCCAACCCATTGTGGAGACGGGCGGCTAACCCCCCCACTCTCACAGACCTGCATACCCCCCTCCTTGACGCCCCCGGTGCCTCCCGATACCATGCAGCCATCCCGTTCCCCCACCCATCACCGGCCCCGTTACACCCCTCACCATCCCACCGGGAGGCCAGCGCCAACAACCAGAAAGGAGCTCTCCCATGCCAATCCGATTGCCCCAAGACGAAGACCTGATTGAACTAGCCTACAACCTCGACATTGAGCTCACCGGCGAGGAAGTCGAAGAGTTCCAGGCCCTGATTCCTGACCTCTTCCAAGCCTTCCAGGCGCTGGAGCAGATGCCCTCGGACCTACCCGCCATCAAGTACCCGAACCGCAGCGCCGGGCAGCGGCCGCCCCGCTCTGAAGACCCTTACAACGCCATCCTCCGCCGCTGCTCGGTCAAGGGCTCCGGCGCCGGAAAGCTGGCGGGAAAGCGCATCGGCCTCAAGGACAACATTTGCGTTGCCGGCATCCCCATCAGCTTCGGCTCCCTCGTCCTGGATGGCTATGTCCCCGATATAGACGCCACTATCGTCACTCGGATGCTGGACGAAGGCGCGGAAATCACCGCCATCCTCAACATGGAAGACTTTGCCTTCTCCGGCGCCGGGGACTCCAGCGCCTGGGGGCCGTGCCTCAACCCACACAGCAAAGAGCACCTCACCGGCGGCTCCTCCTCGGGCTCCGCCGCCGCCCTTTTCTATGATGACTTCGACATGACCATCGGCGGCGACCAAGGTGGCTCCATTCGAATCCCAGCCTCCTGGTGCGGCATCGTAGGGATGAAGCCCACCTACGGCCTGGTGCCCTACACCGGCATTGGCGGCATCGGGCACACCTTTGACCACGCCGGCCCCATGACGCGAAACGTGGCCGATAACGCCCTGCTTCTGGAAGTGCTGGCGGGCAAGGACCCCTTCGACCCGCGACAGCGCGAGGTGGTCACCCAGACCTACACCGACGCCCTCCGAACGGACATTTCAGGCGTCCGCATCGGCGTTGTCAGAGAGGGCTTCGGCTTCCCCAACTCCGAGTCCGACGTGGATGCCGCCGTGCGCCGCGCCGCGCAGCAGCTAGCCGAGTTGGGCGCCCAGGTCACGGAAATCTCCATCCCGGAGCACATCACCGGACTCCCCATCTGGAGCGCCATCGCCATGCAGGAGGCCACCGCCCTCTTCCAGAGCAACGGCCTGGGCTACTTCTCCCAGGGCCTATATAACGAAGGGCTGGGCCTTGCCCTCGGTAAGTCGCGCAAGGTCCAGGGCGACGACTTGCCCCCCACCCTGAAGCTGGCCCTCCTCATGGGCAGCTACCTCATAGAACGCTACCACGGCCACCTCTACGCCAAGGCACAGAACCTACGCCGGGGTTGGAACAAGGCCTACGACGACCACCTCAGCCGCGTCGACCTGCTGCTGATGCCCAGCACCCCGATGAAGGCCCACCGGGCATCCCTCGCCCCCTCCCGGCGCACCATGCTGGACAACGCCTGGGACATGCTCAACAACACCGGCCCCTTTGACATCACGGGCCACCCGTCCATCAGCATACCCTGCGCCAAGTCCAACGGCCTGCCCGTGGGCCTGATGCTCACGGGCCGCCACTTCGACGAATCGACTCTCTACCACGTGGCCTACTCCTTCGAGCAGCAGATCAACTGGGAGGCCCCGTAGACGGGCCTAGACGCGGAGACCGTTATCACCCCCCCGCCAAAAGGGACCCCCTCCCCCTCTACAACCCCTCTAACCGCGGGGCCACCTTTCGCATGAACAGCTCCAGCGAACGGAAGCCCACCTCCGGCGGGTCCCAGTCGTTCATCACCAGCAGCAGGCTGCCGAACCCGCCTACCTGACGGTGCAGCTCTCTGATTCGCTCCACACAGTACGCCGGGTCGCCTACAATCCACGTGTTCTCCATCAACCAGTCAAAGGACACCGCCTCGTCCAGCTCCACGCCCAAGGGCCGGTAGCTGTTGTGGTTCCCCCGGGTCGCTATGGCCTGCACCAGAGAGTACTGGCTGGTGCTGTGCCAGAGACCGTTGTTCCGCGCCTCTGATCGCGCCTGCTCCATGGTCTCCGCGACGTGTACCGTCCTGGCGATGCGCCACATCCCCCGGTCCGCCGTGCCGCCGGACGACCCAGCCCCCTTCTGGTACGCCTCCCAGTGCGTGGGCAACACCGTGTGATGCAAAAAGCCACTGCTCATGGGTATCCAGCCCTTGGCCCCGGCGTATTCCGCCGTGGCCGAATGCGGGCTCACGCACGCCACCGCCACGGGTGGGTGGGGCCTGGTGTACGGCTTCACGTGCAGCGCCAGCCCCACCTCCGGCCAGGGCTGCGGCGACCTCACCTGGAAATATTCCCCCTGGTAGTCCACCTCCCCCTCCGCCTCCCACAACCGCAGCACAATATCCAATACCTCGGCTGCCCGGGCGTGCCTGCCCTCCTCCGGTATGCCGAACAGCTCGAACTCCGTAGGCACTCCCCCGGTCCCCACGCCAAAGTAGAACCTGCCCTGGCCCAGGTGGTCCAGCATCGCCATCCGGTGCGCCAGCATGACCGGGTCGTGTAGCTGCAACAGCACCACGCCGGTGCCCAGCTTTATTCGCTCAGTCAGCCCGAAGGCCTTGGCGATAAACAGGTCCGGGGCCGAAATCGGCTCCCACTTGATGGTGTAGTGCTCCCCGATCCAGCCCTCGGACACCCCCAGCGAGTCCGCCAGCACCACCGTGTCCATGTCCGTTTTCAGCGTGTCCTGGAACGGCTTCTCCGGCGAATGTATGGGCATTATGAAGATGCCAAATTCCATTTTCTCCTCCTGCTGGCGGACTGTTATACATCCACGGCCGGGACCCGATTATATGCTCGCTTCAGCACCGCCGCCAATCCAGATATCGACAACCCTACCCTACCCTCACTACAATCCACCGCGTCACCCGGATCCACACTATGCCCTCACCCCAAGACCCACCGCCAGACCAACCCCTCGCCGGATACCAGGTGCTGGACCTCTCCGGCCCCCTGGCCGTCTACTGCGGCAAGCTCATGGCGGACATGGGCGCCCGCGTCATCAAAGTTGAGCCGCCGGGGGGAGACCCCATGCGAAACACCGGCCCCTTCGTCGACGACCGCCCGGGTCCGGAGCGTAGCCTTCACTGGCTCCACTTCAACACCAACAAGCAGAGCGTCACCTTGGACATGGCCTCCCCGGGCGGCGTGCGACTGTTCCGCCGCCTGGCCGCCAAGTCAGACCTCATCCTGGAGACGTTCCCTCCCGGCCACATGGACTCCCTGGGCCTATCTTATGCCGCGCTCTCCCAGGAGAACCCCGGCCTGGTTTACCTCTCCGTCACCCCCTTCGGTAGCACCGGCCCATACCGGGACTACAAAGCCTCTGACCTGGTGGGCTTCGCTATGGGCGGCTACATGTACGCCACCGGCTGGCCCCACACGCCTCCCACCCGCCTCTGGGGCGAACAGGCATACCACACCACGTCCAACCGTGCCTTCATAGCCGGGTTGTTAGCCCTGTACCAGCGTCACCACACCGGCGCGGGCCAGCTCATAGACGTCTCAATGCAGGAATCCGTCGCCGCCACCACGGAACACGTCGGCATCACCTACCTTTACCAGGGCATTCCCGCCGAGAGGTGCGGTTTCCGGCACGCGGGCCGCTTCATCGCCACGTGGAAGTGCAAGGACGGTTATGTCAGCATCACCACCCCGAACCGCCGCGCCTGGGACGACCTCCGCGCCTGGATGGCCGAGGACGGCATGGTGGAAAACCTATTGGACCCCATGTACGACGACGTCTTCCTGGTCCGCGAGCAGCACTCCGAGCACATTGAAAGGGTCATCAGCCGGTGGGCCATGCTCCATACCCGCGACGAGATCACCGGGTGGGGCCAATCGCGGCACCACCCCTTCGGCCCGGCGTCGCGCCCCCAGGAGTTGCTGGACTACCCTCAGCTCCGGGACCGCGGCTTTTTCCAAACCGTCGAGCACCCGGAACTGGACGCCCGGGCCACCTACCCCGGCGCGCCCTACCGCCTCACGCTCTCCCCCTGGAAGCTACGCCACACCGCGCCGAAGGTCGGCCAGCACAACGACAGCGTATACGGCGACGACCTAGGCCTGACCGCCACCGTAATCGAATCGCTGTCCTCTTCGGGGGTGATATGACCTGCCCGGCCCCCTCTACCGCCACGCCCCTCCCCCTGGAAGGCATCAGGGTCATAGACTTCACCTGGATTCACGCCGGACCGTCCGCCACCCGTATCCTGGCGGACCAGGGCGCCCAGGTTATCAAGATCGAGTCCTCTCAGGCATTATCCATAGCCGGCGGCCCCATCCCGCGCACCACCATCGGCGTGGGCCAGCGGCACAACTGGAACGCGGGCAAGCTCTCGGTCACCCTCAACATGCGCACCCCCGGCGGCCTGGACCTGGCCAAACGGCTGGTCCGAATATCTGACGTCGTCGCCGAGAACTTCTCCAGCCGCGTCATGCCCGCCTGGGGCATGGACTACCCCAGCCTTCGAAAGATCAAGCCGGACATCATCATGCTCAGCATGTCCGCCATGGGCCGCACCGGTGTCTGGAAGGAGTACGTCAGCTACGGACAGACGCTCCAGGCCTGGTCCGGGTTCACCGAGCTCACAGGCTTCCCGGAAACCGACCCCAGCGGCCCCGCCAGCGCCTACTCCGACGCCACCGGCGGCATGGCCGGGGCCCAAGGCGTTCTCCTGGCCCTGCTGCACCGCGCCCGCACCGGCCGGGGCCAGATGGTGGACCTCTCTCAGTTCGAGACCATGTCCTCCCTGCTCGGACCCCTGTTCCTGGAGCTCACGGTCAACAAAAAAGCCGACGCAATCCAGCGCGGCGGCAACTGCCTCCCCCACTCCACCGCCGCGCCCCACGGCGCCTACCGCTGCCGCGGCGACGAACGTTGGGTTGCCATCACCGTATTCACGGAGGACGAATGGCTGGCCTTCGTCGACGCCGTCGGCAACCCGCCCTGGTGCCAGAAGCCTGAATTCGCCAGCGCGGAAGCCCGGCACCGCCACGCCGACGCGCTGGACCCGCTGGTGGAGTCCTGGACCCGTCAGCACACCGCCGAAGAGGTGATGCGGTTGCTCCAAGATGCGGGGGTCGCAGCCGGGGTCGTGCAGACCGGCCGGGACTTGGTGGACAACGACCCGCAGCTCCGGGACCGGGGATTCTACCGCCGCATCCCCGGCAGCGTCCCGGACTGGTTTATGTCAACCGGAGATGCTATTCCCGGCGTCCCCGGCCCAATCGCCACTGGGGAAGGCGGAGGGCCGGGGGATGGAGCGCCCAATGCCAGCCGCACCGGCGGCCACGTCCCCGCCACCGTGACAGTGGAAGGGCCTCCCTACCGCCTCTCTGCCTCGAACGGCGGCCCCCGGCAAGGAGGCCCAACGCTGGGTCAGCACCAAAACTTGGTCCTCAAAGAGCTGCTGGGCCTCTCCGACGAGGAGATCGCGGAGCACGCCATCAACGGGGTGTTTGAGTAGGGATAGGCGGTCAGGAGGGTGCGGTCAGTGTTGATTGTGCGCAGCGGGGCGTATTTCAAAGGCCGCGCTGGGCTATGTTCGGGAGAATCCCGCATGCCGGTTGATACCGGCGCCGGCGGAGGTTGAAAAGTCAGGGTGGAGATTCCAACTGTAAGCAGGATGAACTATTTCGGTGCCCCTCAGCCAGGGCGAAGGTTGGGCGCTCCTAAGGGCTACAAATCGAAGGTTGGCGGTTCCCACCCACCCACCCAGAAAGGTTTTAAAAAGTTTTTATGAGGGACACCCTCAGACTCCCGCCAGAAGGGAACAACCCCCTCTGGACTCCCCCTCGCTGGGTATCCTTCAAGGGACGATTTATCTATTTTTGAGGCATCCCGCGCGCCTACATCCCGTACAGCCGGGCGCAGTTGTCCCACAGGATGTGCCGCTTGTTATCCTCGGTGATGGGCATATCCAGGAAGGTTTCCACCGCCTCCGGGTACTTGGAGTCCGCGTGCGGGTAGTCCGTGGAGAAGACGTAGTGCTCGTCGCCCATGGCGTCAATGGCGTGCTTGATGGGCGTCTCGTCCGCGTCGCACGATACAAAACAGTTCCCCGCGAAGCACTCGCTGGGCTTCTTCGTAAGCTCCGGGTACTCGCCCCGGCCGGTGTACTCGAAAATCTCGTCCAACCGCCACAGCAAGAAGGGCAGCCACGAGCCGTTCCCCTCCAGGAACCCAACCTTCAAGTCGGGAAACCGCTCCAGCACCCCGCCCAGCGTCATGGCATTCACCGCCATCATAGGCTCCATGGTGAACGCAATCTTCAGCAGCGTCGCCTCGGAGTTCGCGAACCGGCCCGCCGTCACCGAGGGTATGTGCGACGGTATGCCTTCGTGGAAAACGATGGGCACTCCCAGCTCCTGGATCTCGGCGAACAGCGGCTCGAACTCCGGCTGGTGGTAGTAGACTCCCTTAGACGGCGAGGCGGCGCGGAGGAACACCGTCTTGTGTCCCAGCTCCGTAACAGCCCGGTGCGCCTCCTTCACCGAAAGCGCCACGTCCTGGAACGGCAGCAGCGCCGCGCCAAACATCCTGCTGGGGTCGCCCTGGTTACAGAAGTCGGTCATCCAGTTGTTGTACGCCCGGGCGATGGCGTCAGAGAACCGCGAGTCAATCCCCTCAAAGCTGTTGGCGAACAGCCCCCGGGACGGGAACAGCACCGCCAGGTCTACCCCCTCCCGGTCCATGGCGTTCAACTGCGTCTGCGGGTCGAACCCCCGCGCTATATCCTCGGCGTACACCGATTCCTCGCTGTTATACACCTGGCGAAGGCTCTCCCAACCCTTCCCCTCCAGCCCTAAATTCTTGCCTTCCAGCTCAACGCCCACCTCCAACGGCGACCTGAGCAGACCCCGCGGCGCCCGGTCCCTGAACTCCGGGTCAATGTACCTTTGCCACAGGTCCGCCGGCTCCAGCACGTGCATATCGCTATCGAGAATCTTGAACCCGTTCTTAGCCATCATCGCCTCCCAGGGTTTCTCTGCCCCTTCAAATCCAACAGACCCGATTATAGCCTTGCGGGTCAACGGGACCTTCCACACCGGAGCGAGCAACCCTCCTACGTATTCCAACCCAATATATAGGGGGAGTCCAGAGGGCGCTTCGCGCCATCTTTCTGTAGAGGGCCGTAGTTCCGGCATCCCAATGAATCTGCGGATGAATCGGGAGCGGGAGTCTGAGGGTGCCCCCTCAGACCAGAAGACCCCCTACTCCAACCGCCGAATCCTCCCCATCCCCAGCGCCGATGCCACGGTGGCCACCGCCATGGTCCCGCCAAAAATCACGAAGGCCACCGGCGCGGTCAGCGCCCCGGCCACCCCTCCTATCCCAATGTGACCTACCGGCGCCACCCCTATGCTCAGTATCCAGCTTCCCATGGCCCTTCCCCGCTCTTCGTTCGGCACGTTCTCTTGCATCAACGTCTTGTACAGCGTGTCCGCCGCCATCAAGCAGCCGTTCACCGCCGCCAGCACCAGCAGAAAAGTAAGCAGGTCCGGCGTCAGGTAGAACACCATCTGCCCAAGTCCCACCAGCCCGTTTGTTACGAATAACAGCATCCCCTTACGACGGTAATTTCCCAGTCCAGCCAGCGCCATCAGCCCCACCATCCCTCCCGCTTGCCGCGCCGCGTTCATCGCCCCCAGACCCACCGGCCCCACTTCCAATACATCCGTTGCGAACACCGGCAGCAGCGTTAGCTGGCTAAACCCCAGCGTTTCCGTCGCCGCCACCATGCACATCAACGTAAATATCGTCCGGTTCCCTCGAATCAGCCGCACCGCCCCCTTCAGGCTGCTCATCACCGGCTCCCTCCGCGGCAACGACGCCTGCGCCGCTTTCCCCACCAACAGCAGCACCACCCCTGCCGCAACATACCCGCCCGCCACCACCACGTACTGCGTCCCTACTCCTACCAAGTTGATCAGCACCCCCGCCGCCAGACCCCCCACAATCCCACCGGCCTGCATGGCCACCGTGTTCAGCGCCAGCCCATTCAGCGCCAGCCGCGGCCCCACAATGTCGAACGCATAGGCCTGGCGCATGGTCATTACAAACGCCATGGCGCTGCCGCTCCCGGCCGCCAGCGCCACCACGTGCCAAGGTTCCGCCGAGCCCATCAGCAACAGCGCCGCCATCGCCCCCGCAAACACGCTCCCCACCACCGTGACGAACGGCAGCAGCACCCTCCGGTCCAGCCAGTCCGCCAAGGCCCCCGCTATAATCCCCAGGAAAAAGTTCGGCGCCATCCTTGCCGCTATAGCCACTCCCACCCACAACGGCGAGGCCGTCATGTCGAAGATCAGCCATGACATAGCCAGCTGCTCCATCCCCATCGCCATGGAATAGAGCGCGGTGGACGCCCACAAAACCCGAAAGTCCCGGTATTGAAGGGAACGCGCCCATTGGGCCTGGCCGGTAAGTATCCTTAAAATTGGCACGGTTACGCTGTAGACAACACCGCTCCACCATCCTCGCCGGAAGCAAACCGCCCCATTATACGTCCGGCGCGCGTCCTTACCTGTTGTGAGGATAACCTGTAAAGGCCACGGAAATACCGCTGGAACGGAAAGTGAATCACAGGTTGGCGGTGCCCGCCTACCCTCCCTTAAGGGATTCTTTAAGACAATTTCTGAAGGACACCCTCAGACTCCCGGCAAGGAACCCATCCGCGTCCGGAGGACTGCACGTTCCCGTGCGGTTGATATTTGTTGTGCGCAGGGAGCGCCCTCCAGAATGCCGGTTTCCGTTATTTTCGTTGCAACCCTTCCCCATTTCCGGGGTCGGTGGTACCATCCCCCCGTCCCAATCGGCGGAGGTGAATACCATGGTCTCTACCAGACTCACCGGCGAGCAAATAGAGGAGCTTAAGCAGCAGGGCGCCGCCCACTTCTGGCCCCACGCCCGCCAGGCCGGCAACATGTCAGACGACACCGGCGTTAAGGTGGTCACCAAGGGCCACGGCGTCTGGGTGGAGGACGCCGAAGGCAAGCAGTGGTTCGACGTTATCTCGGGCCTCTGGCTCAAGAACATTGGCCATGGACGCAAGGAGATCGCCGATGCGGTCTACCAACAGATGCAGGAGATCAGCTTCTCCCCCGGCGGCACGGTCAGCCCTATAACGGTGCAGCTTGCCGCAAGAGTCGCATCCCTGGCGCCGGACAAGGACTCGCGCATCTATTTCGTGAGCGGCGGCGCGGAGGCCAACGAGACCGCGCTCAAGATGGCCAAGAACTACCACTTCAACAACGGCCAGGGGGCCCGATGGAAGGTCATCAGCCGCCGCGGCTCTTACCACGGGGCCACCTACGCCTGCATGGGCCTGGGTGGCGGGGGCATCAACCCTCCCACCAACTTCGGACCGCTGATGCCCGGCAATGTCCACGTGACCCAGCCCAACCAGTACCGCTGCGTCTACTGCTCAGACCGGGGCGGCTGCAACCTGGAGTGCGCCCGTGACGTAGACCGCGCCATAGTCGCCGAGGGTCCCGCCACGGTGGCCGCCTTCATCGGCGAGCCCATCTCCGTCGCGGCAGGCATCCACGTGCCTCACCAGGACTACTGGCCCACCATCCGCGAAATCTGTGACCGCCACGGCGTGCTCATGATCTGTGACGAGGTCATCACCGGCTTTGGCCGCACGGGCACTATGTTTGCCACGGAGAACTGGAACGTTCAGCCGGACATCTTCACCGTGGCCAAAGCCCTCACCGGAGGCTACCTCCCCATTGGCGCGGCGATCGCGGGGAAACACGTCGCCGACGCCTTCATCGGCGGCGATTCCGCCACCTTCGCCCACCTCATGACCTTCGGCGGCAACCCACCCGTCTGCGCCGCGGCCATCGCCACGCTGGACATCATGGAGGGCGAGGGCATTGTCCAGAACTCCGCCAGAATGGGCGACTACCTCTTCGAAAAGCTACAACCCCTATACGAGCACCGCATAGTCGGCGACGTCCGCGGCGGCATGGGACTGCTGGCCGCCCTGGAGTTGGTGCAGGACCGGGACACGCGCCAGCCTTTCCCAAAATCAGCCGGGCTAGGCCCCAAGGTCAACGCCCTGATGAACGAGCACGGCCTCCTGGGCCGCGGCGGTGACATCATCGCCCTGGCCCCTCCCCTCAACGTCACCTCCGACGAGATAGACTACCTGGTCGACCACGTAGACCAGATCCTGAGCCAGTTGGAAGCCCAGCTCTAGCGCGGCTTTCCAGTCCAGCCCACCGCCCACCCCCTTCACCCCGCCGGGAGGGAAAATGCCTAGAGTACCCTTCGTTGAACGCGAAAACCTGACCCCGGGAGGCCAAGACGCCTGGGACCAGATAGCCGGATCCCGGGGCGGAGTGGCCCACAACTGGGCCGCCTTGCTCAACAACCCCGTCGCCGCCGGAAAGCTGGCGCAGCTCGGTGTCTACGCCCGGGTCGAGACACCGCTGGACAAGCGAGTCAAATACCTGGCCATCCTGTCCGCCGCCCGGGAGGCCGGGGGCCACCACATCTGGACCGCCAACCAGCGCTCCGCCAAGGCCGCGGGGCTATCCGATGAGGTCATCGACGCCATACTCGAGTTCCGTGCCCCCGTGGGCCTGGACCCCAGCGACGCCAACGTGGTCTAGTTTGTCCAGGAGTTGCTGCGGCACCACCGGGTCTCCGACCACACCTTCGACACCCTGCGAGACCAGATCGGCATTCCGGCCATCATAGACATGCTGGTCGTTTGTACCTACTACTACGCCATGTCCCACTGCATCCAGGCGCTGGACGTAGTCCAGGAGCCCGGGCTGAACTCCGCCCTGACCTACCTCCCCCCATAGAACGGCGGAGCGAGCGGCATTAAAAAACGGCCATGCAGCGCGTCGGCATTGAGTTCGCCGCTGGGCGGCAGACCATGGACTGCATCCAGTTCAGGCCTGCGCCCATCATTAGCCGCCAGCCTTCCAGTCCGCTCAATCGGTAGCAGCGGCTGGACTTCGCCGGCCCGGCACCCCCACCGCCAAAAGAAACATGGGACTCTTCCCCTCCGCGTGGGGTGAAAAGAACTCCGTTACGTCGTCATCATAAAACGTCAGCCCCGTGGCCCCCAACCCCAGAGCGTACGCCGATAGGTACAGCCTTCCCCCGTTGACGCTGCCCTCAAGTTGCGCCGCACGGTAGCCCCGGTTACCAAACCGCCGCAGTACTTCGCCCAACTCGGACATTAAGTAGACGTTCACCGCGGCGTCCCCTGCCAGCTCCTGCCCCAGGTCCAGGTACTCCGCCCCCCGGCGAAACTGTCCCACCCTGAGCAATTCCAGCCCCTGCCCCGCGTGATACACGTAGCTGCCGCTCTCCAACCCCTCCACCGCGTTCACAATCAGGTAGGCTTGGGTCAATTGCCCCGGCGCCGTCGACGAAGAAAAGTCCGCTTCCACCCCGCCCAACCCCATTTCCAGCATCGTGGAAAGCGCCTCGAAGCTGATCGCCTCCCGCTCAAACCGGCGCGACGAACCTCTGCGCCGGATCACCCGCTCAATGGAATCCCGCGGCATCTCCTCCGGCGCCATCGGCCGCAGCGGCACCAACCCTCCTGGCGCCAACCCTCCCGGCGGATTGCTCCTTGCGTCCAATCGCCACGCCCTCACATCCTCCGCGGTCTCCAGCGAAGACGCCCGGTGCATCTCTCCAATCGCCGGGTACTCCACCTCCCGCTGGGACACTGGCTCCGTCTCCAACCCCAACTTCTCTACCCTCCCTGGACTCCCTACCGCGGCGCTCCCGTTGCTCAGCGGCGCCAGCGCCAGGGATACCTCCCTTTTCTCGTCCAGGTCCAGCAACCCGTTCACCTGCTGGTCCACAAAGCCCGTCACCACCCGGGCGGATAGGCCCTGCGCCCGGGCCACCGCCAGCATGTTGGACATGATAGTCCCACCGTCCCAGAAGCAGTGCCGGTACGCCCTGGCCTGATACTTCCACGCGTTTCGCCAGTACGTGCTGGTGTAAACAACCGTCGCCGGGGCCTGCTCCACCCCTTCCGCACCCGCTGCCGCCTCCACCAGAACGCCCCGATAGTCCCCCTTCCTCAACCGCACCAGCGAGCTCTCCGGAGCGCTGTACTGGTACACCCCCGCCTCCAACCCGTCCATATCTCCGCACACAACGTACAGCTCGATATGGTAGAGCGCCCCCGTACACGCCGCCGCCCGAAACGCCATCCGGCCCCCGGGAATCTTCAGCCACTTCGTGACCCCCGCGCTGTAGTGCAGCACCGCCGCCAGCGTTGCCAGGTCCAACTCCCTTGCCTGGCCAGGACCCGCCGCCCCACCTCCAATTGCCTCCAGAGCGCCCAAGTCCGAGGCCGGAAACTCCCTGGGCAACGAAACGCTTTTCAGTCCCTTGTACACCTTGTAAGACCGCGGCTGGTTCGAGTAGTCCAGGTAGTGCGCACTGGTCCTGACACTCTCCAGGCTGTGCTTGGTCTCATTGTGGTACTCCCACGCCGCATTAATGTCCGCGTTCCCCATCCGGCTCCTCCAACCCAATTTTACCGTCGGCCCAGCCTAATCTACCCTATGTCCAACCCGCAACCACCCCCTCGAAAATGGACCTTCGGTGCGTTTCTATCACCAACCTTAGATTTTCATCCCTGGTGGCGCCGGTCGCAATCGGCATGCAGGATTCCCTCGGAAATAGCGTAGCCCGGCCTTTAAACACGCGTCTCCTGCGCACAATCAACACCAACCCCACAGGAGAGTGCAGGCAGAAGGTCCCGATGAACGCAGAGAATCGGGATCGCCTGGGTTCCCTGCGGCGATTCTGAGGGTGTCTGTCAGAATTGACACACCCTACACCCAGCCATATCATGACCAACATCCCACCTATCGCCTAATCCCCAAGCCAAACCGCCCGGAGTTAACATGGAAATTGAACGCGAAAAGCTCCTCTGGATATATGATACCATGGCCACAATCCGGCTCTTTGAGCAGCGGGGATTCTACGAGGTCACCTCCCGCGGGATCTCCGGCGTGGTGCACCGCTCCGTGGGCCAGGAGGCGGTGCCCACCGGCATCTGCGCCAACCTCCGCAATGACGACTACTTGGCCAGCACCCATCGCGGCCACGGCCACTGCATCGCCAAGGGCGTGGATGTTAAGGCCATGATGGCAGAGCTCTTCGGCCGCACCACCGGCAGCGACAAAGGCAAGGGCGGCTCTATGCATATAGCCGATATGACCAAGGGCATGCTGGGGGCCAACGGCGTCGTCGGCGCCAGCGTTCCCCTGGCCGTCGGCGCCGCGCTGACAGCCAAAATCAAGGGCACAGACCAGGTGTCCGTCGCCTTCTTCGGCGACGGAGGCAGCAACCAGGGCGTCGTACACGAGTCCATGAACCTGGCCGCCGTCTGGAAGCTGCCCGTGCTCTTCATCTGCGAAAACAACGGCTACGCCGAGTCCACGCCGGTGGAGTACGCCGTGGGCATCCCCAACATAGCGGACCGGGCCGCCTCTTACGGCTTCCCCGGCGTCGTTGTTGATGGCATGGATGTATTCGCCGTCTACGACGCCACCGCCGAGGCGGTACAGCGCGCCCGCGCCGGCGAGGGTCCCACCCTGCTGGAGTGCAAGACTTACCGCTATCACGGCCACGCCGGTATGGACAACCCTAGAACCTACCGCACCGAGGCGGAAGAGGACCTATGGAAGGCCCGGGACCCCTTGGACCAGTTCAAGCGCTCCGTCCTGGAGCGCGAGCTTTTGACCCAGGACGACATGGACACCATTGACCAGAACGTGGAGCGCCTCATGGACGAGGCCACTGAATTCGCCGCCGCATCCCCGGAGCCAGACCTGTCAGAACTCTACACAGATGTCTACGCTGACTACCCTCTGGCAGAGCTCAAACGCGGCGCCACAATGCTTTTTTAGTCCACCTCAAAGATGGGGAGTGCAGAGGGGCGGAGCCCCTTCGCGAGGAGATACGAAAATGACCACGTCCACCCAACGCGAGCTGGAATACCGCGACGCCGTTAACGAAGCCCTCCACCAGGAGATGGAGCGTGACTCTGATGTCATTCTCATGGGCGAGGAGATGGCCGGGGGCGCCGGCCGTGCCCACCTGGGCATCATAGACGCCTGGGGCGGCGCCTACCGCACCACACGCGGCCTCATCCAGAAGTTCGGCGAGGAGCGTGTCCGCGACACCCCGCTGTCCGAGGCCGGCTTCATAGGCGCAGCCATTGGGGCCGCCACCACCGGTCTGCGGCCCATCGCCGAGCTCATGTACATCGACTTCCTGGGCGTCTGCCTGGACCAGATCACCAATAACGCCGCCAAAATGCGCTACATGTACGGCGGCCAGGTTAAGATGCCCTTCACCTTGATGACCCGCATAGGGGCCGGCTCCCGCGCCGCCGCCCAGCACTCGGGGAGCCTCTATTCCATATTCGCCCACTTCCCAGGCCTCAAGGTCGTCCTCCCCTCGGACGCCTACACCGCCAAGGGGCTCCTTATTTCCGCCATCCGTGACGACGACCCCGTCATCTTCATTGACCACAAGAGCCTCTATCGAATGAAGTCCGCCGTGCCGGAGGAGTCCTACACCTACCCCATAGGCAAAGCCCGCACGCTCCGACAGGGCACTGACGTCACCATGGTCGGCATCTCGGCCATGGTCCACCTCTGCACCGAAGTTGCTGAAACTCTCGCCCAAGAAGGCATCCAGGCGGAGGTCATAGACCTCCTGAGCATCTCACCCCTGGACTACGACCATATCCTGGAGTCGGTGCGAAAGACCCATCGCCTGGTCATCGTCGATGAAGACACGCCGAAGTGCAGCGTCGCGGGGGACATCGCCGCCATTGTTGCCGAGGAGGCCTTCGACTACCTGGACGGCCCGATCAAGCGAGTCCAGGCGCCCCACGTCCCAGTGCCCTACAGCCCGAATTTGGAGCAAGCCTACATCCCGGACGCCGCGCGGGTCCTGGCGGGCGTGCGCCAGGCCATGGGGCAGGGGTAAGCCGCTCACTGTCACTCCGGAGGAGTCCCCACCGGGCATGCGCAGGAGAGTCTGACCAGGCCAGGTGGCGCCGCTTCCTCTCCCCTACCCCACCGCCACCTGCCCCAATCCCGGCAGCTCCGAGATGGAGACCCGATCTCCCGTCTCCTCAAAATGGCTGAAGACCCGCCTCACCTCGTCCGGTATGGGGTAGGTCTTCCGCGTCTGGTTATCGTACGTGGCGTAAATCCCCTCCACCTTTGCCACCAGCACGTCCCCACCTTCGCGGCACATTTCGAACTCCAGCGTTAGGCTGCTATTTCCCATCCGCGCCACCCGCACCCAAACATCCAGCACCTCGTCCATCAGCGCCGGGGCCTTGTACTCAATCGTCACCTTCACTGTCACCGTGTCGAAGATGTTCAGCTCCGACGCTTTGTACAGCCGGAACCCCAGATGCCGGCAATACTCCGCATACGCCACCTCGGTCCAGGTGAGGTAAGCCCCGTTGAACGCTATACCCTGCGCATCGCACTCCGGCCACCGCACCCTAAGCGGAAAGTGGAACCTGAAATCTTCCTTCGCCATCACACACCTTTCGCGCCGCATATTGTAGCCCGGACCTTACCCCAGCCCACCCCTGGCGGGCTGACACCTCACCCCCGCCCTCCCCAGCCGCCGCGCCTCCGTGAATCGAAACCTGCACCGCAAAGCGCATCACTTACATCCTACGAGTAAGCGACAACGGCCGCCGCGCCCAAAAACACCTCGGCGGGCCGGCGCCATGGCATCCCATTCGAATATCGCCGCCGGCGGGAGAAGACTTGCGCATAAGCCCCTACATCCAAATTAGCCGCCGGGCCAAACTGCTGGCCCCCTTCATAGGGCTAGCGGTGTTTGCCCTGTTGATCGCCGCCTGCAATAGCGCCCTTCCCGACGCCCCCACCAAAACCCCCGGCCCCACCTCCTCCCCAACCGCGCCACCCGCCGACACCGAAACTCAGCCCGCTGCCACCAACCTCGCTCCCGACGTCACACCAACGCCACAACCCACCACCACAACCGTCAACCGCGGCGGCGTCCCCACTTACACCGACCCCACAGCCATGATGATGACCACCGTGGACATCATCTTCGCCCTCTCCTCCGGCATTCCGCCGGACGCAATCAACAAGGACATAATTGTGGAGATGGGCCGCGGAGGCAACATCTCCTTCGTACCCGTCCTTCTGGACCTTCTCTTCCTGGCGCCCAACTCATTGGGACCAGAGATTCGCGACGCCCTGACACAGCTCACCGGGCAAGACTTCAGCCAGTTGGACTATGGTTGGACCGAAGGCGCCCTCTGGCTGGGCCGCCACCAGGAGGTGGTAGCCCCGGAGGGCTATTCAGGATTTAGGCGTGGTCTCTTTCGCTTCATAGACCCCAACATAGCCCTCTTCTTTCCCGATAATGTCCAGGCACGCATCCGATTGGAGGAGATAGTCTGGGGCGGCGTCCGAAAGGACGGCATCCCGGACCTCCGGGACGCCCCGGTTATTTTCGCCAACCAGGCCGCATTCATGAAAGCCGACGACCGGGTCTTCGGCGTCTCCATTAACGGGGAGCACCACGCCTATCCCCACCGCATCCTCAACATGCATGAGATGGCCAACGATGTGCTGGGGGGTGAGCCCATCGCCCTGGCCTATTGAACGCTCTGCGGCACCGGAATCGTGTATTCCGCCAAGCTAGACGGGGAGAGGGTCACCTTCGGCACCTCGGGTCTTCTTTACCTAAGCAACAAGCTGATGTATGACCGCAAGACCAATTCGCTCTGGCGCCAGTTCACCGGGGAGCCCGTGGTCGGCAGCCTAGCCAACAGCGGAATCAAGCTGGACTTCTTCCCTGTTCTGGTCACCACCTGGGCCGAATGGCTGGGCGAGCACCCGGACACCACGATCCTGGACATCACCACCGGGGTATTCCCGCCAGCCGCGTATAACCCCGAATCCGACCCCACTTCCAATTACCACGACTATTTCGCAAGCCCGGATACCATGTTCCCCGTCTGGCAGCAAAACGCCGTCCTGGAGATCAAGACCGTGGTGCTGGGGATCCGCCTTGGCGGCGAGGCCAAGGCCTACCCCTTGGCAGCGCTCCAGCAGCAGCCCGTGGTCAACGACTTTCTGGGCAGCGAACCCCTGGTGGTCGTGACCCAGGCCGGCGGGGCCGCCCGGGCCTACCGCCGCGGAGAGCTGGAATTCAGTCCCGGGCCCGAGTCCGGCCAGACGGACGCCCAGCTCCTCACCGACCAGCACGGCGGCCTCTGGCAAGCTACCGAAGACGCCCTGGTCAGCCGTGAAGACCCCTCCCAACAGCTCGACCGCCTCCCGGCCCACATGAGCTTCTGGTTCGGCTGGTTCGCCAACTCCCCAGACACCCTCATCTACCCCTCGGAATAGCCTTCTCTTCTCTCGTTGGCCCTGGACCCCTGGACGGGTGTGCCCATATCCATGTCCACGTCCGACCGGCTCACTTCCGCCACCCAACGTCCGGCCACCCCATACCGACATTGACAGCCCTGCCACCCATAACTACCATACCGCCCAACCCCAAACTAACCCTGGAGCCACCATGACCACCACCTCCTCCACCTTCACACAAGATAACGTGCGCGTCGCGGACCTTGAAATCCCGTTCATGAAGGCCGGAAGCGGTCACCCTCTCCTGGTCCTGCATGACGACGTTGGGAAGCCCGGCTGGCTCCCGTTCTACGAACAACTGGCCCAGAACTCCACCGTCTTCGTCCCCTCGCACCCCGGCTTCGACGGCGTAGACCGTCCAGAGTGGATGCGGTCCGTCCGGGACATGGCCCTGGTCTACTCCTGGTTCATGCGAGAGGCCGGGCTGGACGCCGTCAACGTGGTGGGCCTGGGTTTCGGCGGCTGGATGGCCGCGGAGCTGGCCGCCATGTCCCACAGCCGATTCAACAAGATAGTCCTCGTTGGCGCCATGGGGCTCCAACCCACCGAAGGCGAGATCCTGGACCAGTTCCTCCTGGCCGGCGACGAGTATGCCAAGCTTTGCTTCCACAACCCCGCCATCTTTCACGAGCACTTCGGGGACGACCCTTCCCTGGAGCAAAAGGAGACCTGGGAGGTCAACCGGGAGATGACCGCCCGCATAGCCTGGAAGCCCTACATGTTTGACCAGGCCCTCCCCGCACTTCTTCCAGGCATCCCCAACCCGACGCTGGTAGTCTGGGGCGAAGACGACAAGGTGGCCCCGCTCTCCTGTGGCCAGCGCTACCAACAGCTCCTCCCCAACGCCCGGCTGGAGCAGCTCCCCAACTGCGGCCACCTCCCTGACATGGAGCAATCCCAACAGCTCGCCTCCCTGATTAACAGCTTCCTCACCCAGAGCTGAGTGACCTCACGGAAAGTAGCATCACAAATTACGCGGCTATGTACTACCTGCCTGATTTACGGGAAGGACGGGGACAGGGCAATGCTCGCCTACCTCCAAGAGTTACTTACAGCCCACTTCCGAGCCCAACCGCACGGGAGGGTGCAGGGAACCCGGGTGGTGGCTGCCGGGAGTCTGAGGGTGTCCCTCAGAAATCGTTTCCAATTCCCCGGTCCTTACAATCCAGGAAGGAGGTCAGGGGGCTGGTCGAGAAGCTTGGTCAGCAACCCCGTGACAAATAACAGTAGCACTACTTCAACCGGCGGAAGCCGCGGAAAATAGGAGAAAACAATGTTCCTCATGTACTTCACCGAGCAGCCCATGTCCACCTTCCCAGAGGAGGAGGCCCGCAAGAATGGCGGCACCAGCGCCCTCCTCTTCTCCAACAAACACTTCGACCCGGTGGCGGGCAGCCGCCTATACAACGAACGGCTGGAAGAGTACCTCTACGCCGAGGAAGTGGGCGTAGATGGCATTATGCTCAACGAGCACCACAACGCGCCCTTCTGCATGCAGGCCAAGATCAACGTCTTCGCCTCCGTCCTTGCCGGCATGACCAAAAAGGCCAAAATCGTGCTGCTAGGCAACCCCCTCCCCACGCTGGAAAACCCCATCAACGCCGCCGAGGAGATAGGCATGATTGACATGCTCTCCCAGGGCCGCCTGGTCTCCGGCTTCGTCCGGGGCGCCGGCACCGAGCAGTACGCCAACAATTCCAACCCCGCCTACAACCGCGAGCGGTTTGAAGAGGCCCATGACCTGCTCATCAAGATCTGGTCTGAGCCCGGCCCCTTTCGCTGGGAGGGCAACCATTACCAGTTTCGCGTCGTCAACCCCTGGGCCCTCCCCCTCCAGAAGCCCCATCCCCGCATCTGGATCCCCGGTGTCGCCAGCATGGAAACTGTGGTCTGGTCCGCGGCGCACCGCTACCCCTACATCTGCCTCAACACCACCCCGGAGCAGACGCAGGCCGTATTTGACGTCTATGACCAGACCGCCCGGGAGGTTGGCTACGAGCCCGGGCCGGAAAACCGCGGCTACCTGATCCGGTGCCACGTCTCTGATACCGAAGAGAAGGCCGTGCAGAACGCCCGTCAGTTCATGTGGATGCAGGGCGAATTCACCGGCCTGGGCCACCCGGTATGGTTCCAGCCCCCGGGCTACAGCTCCCCCACGTCAAGACGCCGCCGCATTGAAGGACAGAAGCAGCGCATTGAGCCCTTCGAGAGCCAGCTAGACAGCGGGGCCGTCATCGCCGGCACCCCGGACCAGGTCATCGAGCGGCTCCGCCGGATCCTGGAGCAGAGCCGTCCTTCCATCCTCGCGCTCTGGGGCAACGACGGCAAGGTCACCCATGAAGACTCAATGACATGCATCCGCCTCATGGGCCAGGAGGTGATGCCCGCCGTGCGGGAGATAGGCGAAGAGTTGGAGCTCTTCAGCCCCTTTGAGTTGAACACCCCGGTCAGCCTTGCCCAAACCCCTGTGGCGGAGCTCCACCCCACCCCCGCTTAACACATTCAGGTTATGTCACGCTGAGTCCGCCCTTGAAGATCGAAGAATCTGTGTGTGGTGGGAGAGCACTTCCAACCCTGGCGCCTATTATTGCTATTCCATCTCAATTGGCTCACAAGCTCTAACGGAGAGTCCAGAGGGGATTTTTCATCTCTGGCGGTCCGCCTATGGCGGATGATGGTGTCCCTCAGACGTTAAAGAGGCAGGCCTTTTCAGGACCTGCCTCTCTTTACTAGCATAACTCCACGGCTTTCAGCTTTAATGAGCTGTGTCACGTTCACGACGCCATTCGCCGTGACTTTTTAGTGCGTGAAGCCGCTTCTTGTCGCCTGACTAGCGGTCCGGTGGTTTATCACCAGCCTCCACCAGCCAGGCCCGTAGTGGGGCAGTTCCATCGACAGTCCAAGACATACCGTCTTATCATGTTCGCCTCCCCGCTACTCAGGAGGATGGTGCCTCGTCCCTTCTTCTTTCCGCGCTGGGTTTTGCCCTGCGCCATTACCACACCTAATCCCCAATTCCGGATGGCCCGCAGCCCCGTTGGCGTCCTGGGCAGACCTACTCCGGACCCACTGAAAGAAGAACGGGAAGCCAACCCCTCCCGGTTAGATCGACGCTTCGGTAGGCCGTTAGGCTGGAGCCTTCCAGCCCTTTTCACCGCTCACACTGGAGACGGTTGCGTTGGCGCTGTGATCCCTCCACCAGGAGCTACTTAGCGTCCAATTCACCGTAACACAGCTTTTGCCTTTCGTCAAGAACACTAATACGAAATCGCTTTGTTAAATCTTTCACAATTTTTGTGACACGCTTCACAAACGCCCAATATTACGATAACTCTGTGAAACTTAGAACAATGTTGACAATATCGTAGGCGGTCATTACGCTTTCAGCTAGCTTGCGGGGTGCACTCGCCCCTCGGCTTTGAGCGCCGGAACCTCTCCCTTTGACGGCAAGGCGTGAACGCATTTCTACCGCATTTGGCCGTTGCCGGTCCACAAGGGAGGGTGTGGATGTACCGCAAAGTTGTGATACCGCTGGACTGCACTCCGGAAGCTGAGCGCGTCTGCTTTCGCGTCCATCAGGAATATCCTGACGCGCGCGTGGTGCTCCTGCAGGTAACCCCACCCGTCCACACCCAGGACATGCACGGCGCAGTCTCCCTGGTGGCCGGCCAGATCCAGCAAACAGACCGCTTCTCCGCCCTGGTCTACCTCCATGAGGCCGTTCGGCGCGTCACCGGCAACCCTGCCCAATGGCAGTGCGAAGTGGTGGTCAGCGAGTCCATTCCCCAGGCCATCATAGACGCGGCCATCCGGGAGGAGGCCGACCTTATAGCCATCTACACCCAGCCTCGCCGTGGCCTGGACCGCTACCTCCTCCCCAGCATTGCCAAACAGGTGCGCCGCAAGGCGCCCATGGACGTTCGCATATTCACTCACAGGGAACTGGAGCGACTAAATCAACTTCAAGCAGCGCGGTCATGATCTGGGGTGCGGTAGGGCTGCGGTCCGATCAGCTATTCCATTCTCTAACCGAAGATGAGGCTTTCAAGCTGGCCCACGTCGTTTCCACAGCCTCCGCCGAGCACGACTCCGTGCTGTTCATTGAAGGCGGGCAATTAGGGGAAGGGGTTGGGTGCTCCAATGGCCGTCAAAGTTTCAATGAAACGCGTACCTAAGTCCGGCGCCTGGCGGGAGCTCAACGGCTTGTTCCGGGAGCTCCGAATCCTCGCCATGGAGCAGCCCGGTTACATCTCCGGCGAAACCGTCATTGACGCCTACAACCCGGCCCGCTTCATGGCCATCAGCACCTGGCCCAGCATACGCTCCTGGGAAGCCTGGGAGCGCGACCCTAACCGCCGCAAAATTCTCGGCCAGATCCAACCCTTCGTCCAAGGGGAACCCCTCGTCCGCCTTTGGCGCGACGACATAGACGCCCCGGCCGCCGCTATCTGACCAAAGGCGTCACCACCGCTTCCCTCTTGCCGCCATCATCAGGCCGCGCCACCTTCCGCCAACGGAAACATCATCCCTTAGAGGACGCCTGCACCGGGGGAGTCCATCCCTGTGAATCCATGTGGATGGAAGGCTGAGGCGCTCCTCAGATTAACTTCGCCCTAGTCCACCGTGATGCATGTCATGGTGTTCCGCACTCCCGGGATCACACGTATCTCTTGACGCAGCACCATCACGATGTCCTCCATCCCCGTGGTCTCCACCTCCGCCACCACGTCGAACGGCCCCAGCACCTCGTGCACCTCCCCTACGCCGGAAAGACCGCTAATCCGCTGCACCACCTGGGTGGTGTACGCCGTGTCCACGTTAATCAGCACATACGCCTTCGCCATTTGCCAGCCTCCACCCTAGTGACCCTTGATTGCCGGAACCAAAATTAAGCCGTTAAGCCTTCGCCGTCACTGACCCCATTGAAAAACAACTGTCCGCCCTTCGAGGCGCGTTCGAGGGGGAAGGCGAGAGAGGGACACTCCTTGTCCCGACCCCCTACCCCACCACCGGCGGACGCCTGGCATGCCACTCCGTTGCCTGCTCATAGGCGTGCGCCGCCCGGAGCACGGTGGCATCCTCATACAGCCGGCCCGCCAAGTGCAGACCCACGGGCATACCGTCCGAAGCGAACCCGCACGGCACCGTAATCGCCGGCACTCCCGTGCAGTTGTGTATGTGGATCAGCCGCGACATCAGGCTCATCACCCACACATCTTGCCCCCTTATGTTAACCATTTCCTGCCCAATCTTCGGCGCCGTGATGGGGTTGTTTGCCGTGGCCAGCAGGTCCACCTCCTTCATCGCCTGCCTCACCTCGCGGTCCACCAGTTCCCGCACCCGCTGGGCCTTGTGGTACATGTCCGCGGAGATGAGCGATCCCGCCAGCAGCCGTCCACCCACGTCCCGGCTGTAGTCGTCTATCCGCTCTCGAAGCAGCCGCCTGTGCGTCACCGCCGCCTCCGAAAGCATCGCCGCGAAGTGGGACGGCGGCGCCAGCGCGGCGTGCGGTATCGAGACCTCCCGCACTTCGGCCCCCAACTCCTCCAGCACCGCAATGGCCCGGTGCGCCATCTCCGCCACCTCTTCGGTACACTCCTGGAAGAAATACTCCTTCGGTATCCCCACCCTCAGCCCTTTCAACCCCTTCCCCAGCTCTGCAGCGAAGTCCGGCACGTCCATCCGGACGCTGGTGGGGTCCTTCGGGTCGTAGCCCGCCAGCACCCGCATTGAGTGCGCGGCGTCCTTCACCGTCTTGGTCAACGGCCCCGCGTGGTCCATGGACCAGCTAAGCCCCATGACCCCGTGCCGGCTTACCAGTCCGTAGGTGGGCTTGAACCCGACCACGCCGTTCAGCGCGGCCGGCGACCGTATAGACCCTCCCGTATCGCTGCCCATGGCCATGAACGCCATCCCAGTGGCCACCGCTACGGCGGAGCCACCGCTGGACCCACCGGGTATGCGCTCCCGGTCCCAGGCGTTGCGGCACGTTCCGAAGGTCGGGTTGTCACTGGTAGACCCGGTGGCGAACTCGTGCAGGTTGGTCTTCCCCAACAGCACGGTACCCGCCTCCTTCAGCTTCGAGACCGTGGTGGCGTCCCGCTCCGGCACGTTCTCCCTGAATATCGAAGAGCCGCCCGTGGTCAGAATCCCTTCCGTGTCGTAAAGGTCCTTGAGAGCAATTGGCACACCGTGCAGCGGCCCACGGTCCACCCCGCGGGCCAGCTCCTCCTCCGCCCTACGCGCCTGCTCCAGCGCCAGCTCCTCCGTCACCGTGATGAACGCCCGCAGGTCATCGTCCAACCGCCGGATTCGCGCCAGCGCCGCCTGCGTCACCTCCACCGGCGAGAGCCTCTTTTGCCGGTACGCCGCCCCTAGCTCGTCTATTGATAGGTTCAACGCCTCTTCATTAGCCATTGGATTTCTCCACGGGCAACGTCATGTTGTAGAACGGCTCAATGCCCTCTAACATCTCATCCGTCACCGGCGCCAGCCCGTCCTCCAGGATCTGTAGCTGCCGCACCACAATATCCATGTGCTGCTCCGTCACATTCACCCCCGCCAGCTCCGCCATTTTCCGGACCAACTCCGGCGTTATCTCTTGTGCCATATTTTCTCCGTCTCTCTGAGCTCTTCAGACTCATTTCCCTTACAACCTTGCACCTCGTCATCCTCCTGAGAATAGAAACATCCTAACTTGAAGCACGCCTGCCGAGGGGGAGTCCAGAGGGGGAATACCCACTCTGGCGGGAGTCTGAGGGCGTCCCTCAGAAATCATCCCCCCCTTACTTGATCCCATACACGCGAGCGCAGTTCTCCCCCGCTATCATCCCTTTCTCATCCTCCGGGATCCCTTCCAGTATCTCCTCCACGATCTGTTTCGACCTGGGGAAGGTCGACTCCGCGTGGGGGTAGTCTGAAGCCCACATCAGCGTCTCCACCCCAGTGTATTCCCGCAGCTGCATCCCCAACGCATCCTCCTGGAAGCTAACAAACATGTTCCGGCGGAAAAAATCGCTGGGCACCGCGTCTCCGGCATACCTGAAGTCAAAATTCCGCGGCCGGTCATGGTAGATGGTGTCCAGCCGCCGAAGCATGTACGGCGCCCACAAGACCTCGTACTCCACCGCGCCTACCTTCAAATTCGGATACCGCTCGAACATCCCGCACAGGAGCATGGCCGCCACGTTGTCCTTCATGTTGTACTCGTTGTTTACTGACTCCACGAGTCCCCCTTCGAAAATCCCCGCCCGCTCATTCACTGACCGCCACCGGTTGGTGTCTACGTGGAGACTCAGGGGCATCTCCAGCTCCTCCGCCGCCGCCCAAAGCGGCTCGTACATTGAATGATCGTACCTCCCGAACTGAGGTCTCTGTGGAATCATGGCCCCAGCCAGCCCGATCCCCTTCGCCCGGCGCAGCTCCGCCACTCCCTCGGCCACGCTGTCCACGTTAATCATTGCTATCCCTTTTAGCCTGTCCGGATACGGCGCGCAGAAGTCCGCCAGCCAGTCGTTGTACGCCCGGAATATCGCCGAAAGCAGGTCTGGCGACGGCACCCTATACACCGTCAGCCCCATGGAAGGGTAAAGCACACCGCTCACCACCCCATCTACGTCCATATCCTCCACGTGGGCCTGGGGGTCCATCCCACCCGGCCTGGCATCCTCATACCGCCCCTCGCGGCGTATGTTCTCCGGCGACTCGAAGCGCTCCCCCGCCTGGGAGTTGCTGCCAACTATCCCGAACTTGATGTCGCCGTCGGAGTACCACTGGTCCGTCTCCGCCTCATGCACCAACCGCGGCGCCCGGGCGCGGTACTCCGGGTCAATACGCTTCTCCCACAGGTCCGGCGGCTCGAACACGTGCGAGTCTGACGAAATCAAACGATAGCCTGTCATTCTGGTCTCCTCCTGCTCCGGCGTTCCTGGTCAATGGTCCACCCGGCCCAACCACCGCTCCACATCATTCGCCCCCGGCCAGGTCAAAAATAATCGCTGCCCTCATACCTGTCAACGCCACCCTCTCGCGTCCCTCAAACCCTGTACCTCCTCAACCCTGCGTACAGCACTAGCACCACCACCAACAGCGCCAGCCCCACCAGCCCGTTGATCTGGACCGCCGTGGGCGCCGAAAAGCTGGCCGCCATCGCCCCTCCGTACACCATCCCCAGCGGGTGCGCCCCAATCGCCAGCGTCATCACCCCCAGCGCTCGCGCCCTCATGTCCGGCCTGGCCTCCGACACCGGAATCACGTTCTGCATCGTTGCGAACCCGGACATCCCCACCCCTACCAGCAGCACTATAGCCAGCGACACTATGTACACCGACGACAGGCTGAACAGAATCACTGCCACCGTGGCGAATATCGCCCCCGCCACAAACACCAGCCCCAACCGGCTCACCGACCCTACGGAGGCCAGCAGCATGGCCCCAATCATCATCCCCAACCCCTCCATTGCCGTCAGCAGCCCCAGCAGCCCCGGCCCCACCCCCAAAACGTCCCGGGCGAACACCGGCGCCAGTTGGTTGTACGGGAACACCAGGAAGTTGACGATCACCGTGACTATCAGCACCCCTCTCAACGCAGGCAAGGAGAGTCCGTACCGTAGCGCCTCTTTAAGGCCTCTTAACGTCGGCGCTCGCGGCACATCGGTTGGCGCTGCACTCCCGGGATTGGACACCCGCGCCAGCAAGAATAACCCCACCACGTACACGCCGGACAGTAGAACGTAAATGCCTGACGCCCCCGCCAGCGCCAGTATCCCTCCCGCCGCCAGCCTCCCCACCACGCTCATACCGGACATCGAAACTATGTCCAGCGACATGGCGTTCACCATGAGCCGGTCCGGAACCAGCTCCCGAATGAACGCCCGCCGGTTCGGGTAGTCCGCCGCCCAGGCGCACCCGGTCACTACCGCCGCCAGGTAGATGTGCCACAGCTCCTCCACACCCAACAGCAGCACCGCCGCCAGCCCCATGGTGGCTGCGGTGTTCACCACCTGCGCCGCCAGCAAGATGCGCCGCTTGGGGAACCGGTCTCCCAGCGCCCCGAAAAGAAACCCCAGCACCCCCATGGGCGCCATCCGGGCCGCCCCCACCAGCCCCACTTTCAGCGGTGAGTCCGAAATGTCCAGCACCAGCCACCCCAGCACCAGCAGGTCTACCCAAAACGCGAAGTGCCACAGGTGTCCCGCCAGCCACAGGACCCACCAGTCCTTCTCCGCCAGCGACCTTAATAGGCGCGGCCTGGCGTACCACGGCACCTGTTGCTGTAGCGGCGGCTGCATCCCCGCAGCATACTCCCCGCCACTCCCCTAAGCGACAGCGCTTACGTCTGCCATTCTGGAGGGGTCCTGGCACCGTTGGGACGACTGAGAACCCGGTGGGGCGACGCTTTCCTTGCTGTTCTGTTCCTCGCAGCCGGCTCGTCCTGAGGCCCTCGAAGGACGAGCCGTTACCACTCAACCCCTGCACCACCCAGCCAGACGGGCTCGCACTACAAGCCGCTACGCGCCTACCCCACCCCCCACCGTGACCCCCTCCCAGCGTTCCTCTATAATCCACCGCAGACCTACCTCAACCTCCCCAGAAAGGAACCGACATGCCCAGCTCCAGCCTCCGCGCCGACACCATCATCAAGAACGCCAACGTCATCACCATGGACCCCTCCCAACCTCGGGCCCAGTCGCTGGCGATCTGGGGCGACAAGCTCATCGGCGTGGGCGGCAACGATGAGATAGACGGCCTGCGGGGCAAAGAGACCCAGGTGCTGGACCTCGCCGGCAGCACCGTCCTCCCCGGCTTCATAGACGCCCACATTCACGTCCTTTACTCCGGCATCCGGCACGTCATGCAGGAGGACTGCGCCCTGGACTCCATAGAGTCCGTCATCACCGCCATGAAAAGCCGCGCCCAATACACCTCCCAGGGCCAGTGGGTCATGGGCTTCAAGTTCGACGACACCAAGACCGCCGAGAACCGCTTCCTCACCCGCCACGACCTGGACGCGGTCTCCACCGACCACCCGGTGATGGTGGCCCACCGGGCGGGCCACGATATGATGCTCAACTCCCGGGGCCTGGAGCTGACGGGCTATACCAAGGACTCGCCGGACCCCTCGGGTGGCCGCATAGGCCGCGACCCGGAAACCGGCGAGCCCAACGGCACCCTCTACGAGCGCGCCACCGACCGCGTAACGAATGACTTCCTTCCTCCCGTCACCGCCACGGACCGCCGCCGCGGCCTGGAGCTGATCTGCCAGATGCTCACCGGGGCGGGCCTGACCAGCGTCCACGACGCCATGGTGGACACCGACCAGCTTCGCACCTACCAGGACGGACGGAGCAACGGCGACCTTACCCTCCGCACCTACCTGCTCATGATCAAAGACCACTTCGAAGACATGCGGGACGCCGGCATCACCTCCGGCTTCGGCGACAACATGCTAAAAATCGGCGGCATCAAGCTGGTCTCGGACGGCGCCATCGGCTCCCGCACTGCCTTCCTCTCCAAGCCCTACATTGGCAGCCCCTGCGACCACGGCATCCGCGCCATGGACCCCCAGGAGACTCAGCACTGGGTCAGCCGGATACACCAGGCCGGGTTCCAGGTCTGCACCCACTCCAACGGTGACGCCGCCATAGACATGGTCCTTACCGCTTACGAAACCGCCCTCCGAGAGCTGCCCAAGCCTGACGCCCGGCTCCGGCTGGAGCACTGCACAGTAGTCAACCCGGACCTTCTTCGCCGAATCAAAGCTCTGGGCTGCGTCGCCACACCCTTTTGCACCTACGTCTACTATCACGGCGAAAAGATGCCCTTCTACGGCGAAGAGCGGCTCCAGTGGATGTTCGCCCAACGCTCGTTTATTGACTACGGTATCAACTCCACCGGCGCCACCGACTATCCCCCCGGCCCCTTCGAACCCCTCCTGGGCATCCAGAGCTGCGTCACCCGGACCGACTACGCCGGGCGCACCTGGGGCGCCAACCAGCGCATCACCGTGGAAGAGGCCCTGAGGGTTTACACCCTCAATGGGGCCTACGCGTCTTTTGAAGAGGACGTAAAAGGCTCCATAGAAGCCGGTAAGCTGGCGGACCTGGTGGTTCTCGCCAAGGACCCCACCGCCGTGGACCCCCACATCATCAAGGACATCACGGTTGAACGCACGATTGTAGGCGGCCGGACCGTGCACCAGGCCTGACCACTGAAAATCAACCATGCCTTACGACTATGACATCATCTGCATCGGCGGAGGCATCGCCGGGGCCGCTTTGGCCGGGGCCATGGCGCAACACGGCGCCCGTGTGCTGGTGATAGAGGCCGAAACGTCGTTCCGCGACCGAGTCCGCGGCGAGGCGATTATGCCATGGGGCGTGGCCGAGGCCCAAGAGCTGGGACTCTATGACACCCTCATTGATGCCGGGGCACATCAGCTCCCCTGGTTTGACTTGTACATGATGGGGAACATGACCGGGCACCGCGACCTGATCCGCACCACCCGGCAGAAGGCCCCCGTCCTCGGCATCTACCACCCGCAGATGCAGCAGTGCCTCCTGGATGCCGCCGCAGAAGCCGGGGCCGAAGTCCGCCGCGGGGTCCGGGTGGCACACTTGGAACCCTCGGACGCACCTTCCGTCACGCTGGAGCAGAGCGGACGCCAGACTCGGCTCACCGCTCGCCTGGTCGTCGCCGCCGATGGACGCGCCTCCCTGGCCCGCGCCTGGGCAGGCCTGGAAGTCTACCGGGACCCGGACCAGAACCTGGTGGCCGGGGTCCTCCTGGACGGCGTCTCCGCGCCCGAGGAGTCCTCCCACCTGTGGCTCAACCCGGCAATCGGCGCCAGCGCCCTGCTCTTCCCCCAGGGCCAAGGCCGGGCGCGCGCCTACGTCTGCTATCCCGCCACCAGCGGACCGCGCCTCAGCGGCCCGCGAGACCTTCCCAGGTTTTTGGAGATGTCACAGCAGTGCGGCGCTCCGGCGGAGCACTACGCCAACGTTACGCTCGCCGGCCCCATGGCCACCTTCTCCGGGGCGGCGGCCATGGTCGGGCACCCTTACCGGCAGGGCGTGGCCCTGATCGGCGACGCCGCCTTCGCCAGCGACCCCACCTGGGGCCAGGGGCTGTCGCTCTCGCTCCGCGACGCCCGGGTCCTCCGCGACCAGCTCATCCGCTTCGAAGACTGGCACGAGGCGGGCGAAGCTTACGCCACGGAAAACGAACGCTACGCCACGGTCCTCCACACCTTCGAGTCCTGGGAGACCCAGGTCATGATGCACACCGGCCCGGAGGCCGATGCCCTGCGCCAACGGGTTTTTCCCCTGTGGGGCGAGGACAGGACCCGCATCCCAGACGTGCTCATGAGCGGCCCCGACGTGGAGCTGGGCGAAGCTGCCCGACGCCGCTTCTTCGGGGAGGAGTGATTCCCATCCCCAGCACCGCCTCGCCGCCTCGCTTTAAAGCCCCGTCAAGCAACCGCCTACCCCGGCTCCACCCGCCTCATGGTAAACGCGTCCGACGCCATGATCTGGCCTATTTTCGGTCCCATATTTTCGAAATCGTCAGCGTAGGCCCTCAACAAGCGCCCACTTAGTTTCCCTGAAGCGGCGCTTCCCAGGAACACCGCCAGCTCCGCTGCCCGGTCTATTGACGCTCCGCCACCACCGGTAACTTGTATCCCGGTTTTATAAAGCTCCGCGTCCCCTATCTCTTTTGCCCGGTCCCGCGTCTCTTCCCACATCCGCGTGTGGATGGACCCAGGGCTGATGGCGTTCACCTGTATGTCCGCTCCAGCCAGCTCCTCGGCCAGCGTCTCCGTCAGGTAAACCACTCCCTCCTTGGTGACCCCGTACGCGATCATGTTTCTCCCACCCCGGCCCGACATGTTGATAATCTTGCCGTGCCCCTGCTTCAGCATCACGGGCACCACCGCCCGGCAGCACAGGAACACCCCCATGACGTTCACCTTCAGGACCCACGCCCAGTCCTCCGGACTGGTCTGGTGCAGCGGCGCCACGGGGCCTATCACCCCGGCGTTGTTCACCATTATGTCCACCGCGCCGAAGCGGTCCACCGTCTTTTCCACCAACCCATTCACCTGGGCCACTTCGGTCACATCCGTTGGGAGTTCCATCACCACGGCGCCGAGCCTTCTACATTCTCCCGCCGTCTCCTCCAGCTCGGCGCTGGTGCGCGCCGCCAGCGCCAGGCTTGCTCCCTCCCCGGCGTAGGTTATGGCAATGCCCCGGCCGATACCCCGACCTGCTCCCGTAATAATCGCCACCCGGTCCTTGAGCTTCATCTGGTCACCTTTGCATTAAGGTTTCGTTGCCGTCCGGTGGCCGCATGTTGACCCACCGTAACGCCACAGGCCCGAGGCCGCGTCCAATTATCAACCCCGCCGCCTCGCCCGACCATCCATCAAAACTAAAAGACTCGTGGTCAGGCCGCCTTCCAGACCTGGTGTATCATCTCCCCATCCCGGACCACCGTAAACGCCGCGCTTTTCACGTCAATAGAGAACAGGTGGTACTCCGGCTCCTCCGGCCTCAAATGGATCTTCTCAAACAGCGCGTCCCCATAGCGCCGCCGCTGTCCTGGGTCCAACACCTCCACCGCGAGGCCGGACACCCTGAACTGACCCTCGCCGGCGTCGCGGTCCCAGACCGTGCTGTGCACCGTGCAGCGAGGGTCTCGCAGCAGGTCCTTTGCCTTCTTGGACTGCCACATCATCCCCAGCGACAGCTCCCCGTCCACAATCAGCGGCTCCACCGGACTGATGCGGGGCCAGCCGTCCTTTCTTATCTTCCCCACCAACACCAGACCGGTCCGCTCGAAGCGCCCTTCCCCCAGCGCCGCCATCTCCGGTGCGCTGCGCTTGAACTCGTCCCAGGTCATCCAGCTCTCTCCTGAGTTCGTCCCCTCGGCCTAGCATAATAGACCGGGCCCCGGCGCCGCGCCGCCGAGCACCCTTCCCGTTCGCCAACGGCCATGCCCTGAAGCCCAGCATATAGTACAATCAACCAGCGCCCATGGTCGCTGGTCACGCAAGCCAAGGTGAACGGCCGGCGCCAGCATAGAAGCAGATTTGGTTGGCGCAGGCACGTTATCGCAGGAATGAAACTGCCGAATATATCGGCCAAGGAAGCCTGAATGGTTAGGCCCAGGACGAACTGGTTCTCCGAGCACCCTCCCGCATGCACCTGCAAAGATTGCGAGGAGAAGAAGGGTATCGTCAGCCGCCACGGGAAGATAGGCCGCAACGAGCCGTGCCCCTGCGGCAGCGGCAAAAAGTACAAGAAATGCCACGCTATTTAGCCGCGCCGGCGGCTTTCAGCTAACCCCTGCCTGCCTCCGTTCCGCCGCCACCGCATAAACGCAAGGTCCCCGGACAGTCTCCGGGGGTCTATTCTTGCCTAAATATGGAGACTACGGTGGGCATAGATGTTACCGTAAAGGCCAGGTTTGAATTAGGAGTACTCATATGAAATTCCAGGATGTTGTCCCTTTTCTTGCGACTAACCACCGGGGCGTTATCAGCACAACAAGGCCCGACGGCGCGATGCACTCAAGCATTGTGGTTTGCGGGGCTTACAAAGGGAACGCCGCCTTCGTATCCGTGTATCCCAAGTCCCAGAAGGTCAGGAATTTGCGTCGAAACTCCGACTGCACAGTGCTCTCCGTTACCGAGGACTGGCGCAGCTATGCGGTAATAGAGGGAAAAGCGGCTCTTTCCGATTACGCGAATACCGAGGCGGAAAACATGAGAATAATGCTACGTGAGGTCTACATGGCCTGTAGCAACACGCCTCATTCCAATTGGGAGGAGTTTGACGAGGCGATGGTTAAGCAAGAGGCGGTTATTGTGCTGGTGCGTCCCGACAAGGTATACGGATTACTGAGATAGCGATATCGGCTGTTCTTTCGTGCAGCCATATCCGCATTATCCTATCCCCACCAACCGCCACTACTGCTAGCGCGGTGCGCCCATGCCCCCATCCTGCCAGCTATGCGTTAACACGCCTCCGCTCAGCCTATAGGCCACACTCTCCCAAAAGGCACCCCCAATCAGAAGTATAGCCATGATTGGCAAGATTCAACGTGTCAAAAACGGCTTTTATGAAAGATTCGCGACCATTACTGAAACGGTAAGGCCCCTGACGATCTATCAAGGGCATTGTCCGTGCCTAACTTATGGAGCCAACGGTGGGACTCGAATCCACGACCTGCGGTTTACGAATCTTCCTGTCCTAGCTACGTAATACCGGGAAGATCCCTCTCGGCGTAGCTACGGCCCCCGTAGCTCATGTGTTGGCAACCAGCGAAAGTGGGACACTTTGAGACCCGAGAGATTAGAGATCGGGAGAGGGCTTGGTGAGCTCCCTGAGGGTCTTGTTGTAGCGCCTTCGCCGTTCGATTGTGTGAGCCTGCACCTCCTTCCTGCGCTGCAGTATCCGTTCCCGCCTCCCGTGGAGCACATCTGCAGGTGTCACATTGCCCAGCGCCTTGTGATAGCGCCTGTAGTTGTAGTAGGCCACGAAGGCGGCAAGGGCAGCCTCCAGATCGGAAGCCATCTCGTAGGGGACCTGCTTGACGTCTCTCTTGATAGTCTGGTGATAGCGCTCCAGCTTGCCGTTGGTCTGAGGGTGGAAGGGTGCAGCCCGGATGTGCTTGATTCCCACCAGGCGCAGGTAGTCTCTGAAGCCACGGGACACATATCCTGAGCCGTTGTCCGAGAGCAAGCTGGTCCGGTCGGCCACCGGGACCTCGGTCATGCCAGTCTTGTCTACAGCCTCCTGGACCACCTCGATGAGAGAGTCGGTAGTCATGTCCCGCTGCAGCTTCCAGGAGAGTATGAAGCGGGAATAGTCGTCCATCACAGTGACCAGGTAGTAGTAGCCCCATCCGATGACCTTGAAGTAGGAGGCATCGGTAGCCCACATCTGGTGAGGGCCAGTGGTCTTGCGGTGGTACTCTTGAGAGGCCTTCAACTGCATCTCGGGTGACTTCACCAGACCCTCCCTGCGCAGGATGCGATACACAGTGGACTCGGATACAGCGAAGCCCAGGTTGTCCGTGGTCCACGCTGCCAACTGGCGGCTACTTAGCTCCGGCATCTCCCTGGCCGCTTCCAGGATCGACCGTTCCTCCTGAGACCTAAGGCGGTTCCACGGTGGGGTGCTGACTCCAGGTCGATCCTCGAGGTCTTGGTGATGTTGTTGTAGTCTCAACCACCGGTAGTAGGTGCTCTTGGGAACACCCAGGTCTCTGAGCATCCGACGCTTGGCCAGTGGTGATGTGGCTACACTGGCCAGGATCGTCGCCTTCTTAAGGGCACTCATCCTGCGGTACCTGCGCCGTCTACCAGCGTCGGGATGGCCGTTTTTTTCAGACGGGACACCTGGAGTGAGAGCTCGCCAACGAGCTGTTTCAGCTCGCCGTTCTCCCGCCTGAACTCCACGATCTCCTGCCGCGTGGCATCTCGCACGGTGTCGCGGGACAACCTCTCCTTACCTGCCTCCATGAACTCCTTGGTCCATGCATAGTAGGAGTGGGGCTTGATACCCTCCCGCCGGCACAGGTCGTTCACGGTCACCTCGCGACGGAAACCCTCCAAGACAATGCGGATCTTCTCTTCAGGGGTGTACTTGCGCCGCGTTGCCGCTCTCACCTGGCGGACGAATGAACGAGTCTCCTCGCTCCGCCGGTCTGCGACCCTGGCTTTGTCTGTATCTGGCTGGGACACTTCTGCTCCTTTCCTGAGGTACTCTACCCTCACTACAGGAGCTCACACCACTCTCAGACTCTCGGGTTTTCCACCTCCCATATGTGTCCCATTATCGCTGACGTTCTACAGTTATTATTATGAAGAGCTGCGTGGGAGCTCCCTGAGGGTCTTGTTGTAGCGTCTTCGCCGTTCTAACGTCTGGACCTGCACCTCCTTTCTCCGTTGGAGGATCTGCTCCCGCCTTCCGTTGAGCATGTCTGCGGGCGTCACGTTGCCCAGCGCCTTGTGATAGCGTCGGTAGTTGTAGTAGGCCACGAAGGCGGCGATTGCTGCTTCCAGGGCAGAAGGCATCTCGTAGGGGACCTGTTTGACGTCCCGCTTGATACTCTGGTGATAGCGCTCGAGCTTGCCATTGGTCTGAGGGTGGAACGGCGCGGCCAGAATGTGCTTGATTCCCACCAGGTGCAGGTAGTCTCTCAAGCCACGGGACACATAACCTGAGCCGTTATCGCTCAGCAGGCTGGTCCGGTCGGCCACTGGGACCTCAGTCATGCCGGTCTTGTCCACGGCCTCTTGGACCACCTCGATGAGAGAGTCGGTGGTCATGTCCCGCTGGAGCTTGTGGGCCAGTATGAAGCGGGAGTAGTCGTCCATCACGGTGACCAGGTAGTAGTAGCCCCAACCGATCACCTTGAAGTAGGAGGCGTCGGTAGCCCACATCTGGTGAGGGCCGCTGGTCTTGCGATGGTACTCTTTGCCGGCCGAGAGCTGCATCTCGGGTGACTTCACAAGACCTTCTCTGCACAGGATGCGATACACAGTGGACTCGGATACAGCGAAGGCCAGGTTGTCTGTAGACCACGCTGCCAACTGGCGGCTACTTAGCTCCGGCATCTCCCTGGCCGCTTCCAGGATCGACCGTTCCTCCTGAGGTCTAAGGCGGTTCCACGGTGGAGCGCTGGCTCCAGGTCGGTCCTCGAGACCTTGTTGATGTTGTTGTCGCATCAACCACCGATAGTAGGTGCTCTTGGGAACACCCAGGTCTCTGAGCACCCGACGCTTGGCCAGCGGTGATGCGGCTACACTGGCCAGGACCGTCGCCTTCTCAACGGCGCTCATCCGCTGGTACCGACGCCGTTCTGGGGCATTGGTATGGCCGTTTTTTTCAGACGGTAGACCTCGAGGGATAGCTCGGCTACCAGCTGCTTGAGCTCGCCGTTCTCCCGCTTGAGATCCTGGATCTCCTGCCGGGTGGCATCGCGCACCGTGTCACGGGACAGCCGCTCCCTGCCCGCCTCCATGAACTCCTTGGTCCACGAGTAGTAGGAGTGGGGCTTGATACCCTCCCGCCGGCACAGGTCGTTCACGGTGACCTCGCGGCGGAAGCCCTCCAGCACGATACGGATCTTCTCTTCCGGGGTGTATTTGCGCCGGGTAGCCGCTCTAACTCGTCGAACGAAGGACCTAGTCTGCTCCGACCGTTGATCGGCGGCCTCGGCCTTGCTGGCGTCTGACTGGGACATCGCTGCTCCTTTCATGAGGTACTCTACCCTCACTTCAGGAGCTCTCACCACTCTCAGACTCTCGGGTTTTCTACCCCTCTCACGTGTCCCATTATCGCTGACGGTCTACAAATAACCCTGCCTGGATAAATCGGCAAATTGAACGTTTGGCAGCTTAATGCTATACTCCGTAAGACGGGGCGTGGCGCAGTCCGGTAGCGCACCTGCATGGGGTGCAGGGGGCCGTTGGTTCGAATCCAATCGCCCCGACCAGTCCTTTCCCCTCACTAGGCAATAAGCGGTTGGTACTCCAACTTGGGTATGACTGCGGTTAAGTTAGACTCCTTTATCTGGTCTTAACCTTGAGTTCTTCGATCAACCTTTCTCTTTGAGCGTCGTCTACACTTGGATGCGTCTAAAGATCAGGCGCCTTAGTTAGCAGATGGGCGACCATTGCAAAATTCATTCGGCTTTGAGAACTGATCTCTGCGTCTCCGTCCACGCCTTACCGCCCGGTTTCTATTGGCGATGTCAGACATGCTAGCCGTCTCAACTAGCAAGCTCTTCAGAAATGGAATGTGAGCAAGGGGCAAGGGGGATAGTAGGCAAGGAACCTCAGGAATTCTTTCAAGTAAAAGTCTCTTGTGGATAATCCTGACACTTGGGCCGCAGGCTGAAAATATACGACAGTTTTTACGACAACAGCCAGACACAACGGGGTACAGCAGGGGGAATCAGAAGGCCATTTTCTGGAATCTCACGCCTGGGAGATACGTGCAGACATAGTGAGAAACAAGCCTACACGACTTCGTAAACCGCAGGTCGTGGATTCGAGTCCCACCGTTGGCTCCATTTTGTAGGCACTATATTGGCCCTTTAAGAAGATCCAGGGTCTGTCTTTGATCGGGCTTTGGACACAAATTGGACACGGTACCTTGACTGCCAGTAGGGTGTCACGGGTTCGAATCCCGTCAGCTCCTATCCGAAACGCTCAGGACGCGGTGGACAATGGATCCGGAGAGGTGGGGTGGGCGGTGAGATTCTTGAATAGTTAGGCCAGGCGTAGTAGACTGGGTCTGAAGCCCAGTTCACTACACGAGTCCGCTATTGACACTCGCAGCCCGGTAGCTGCCCCCCAGAAACATTCCCCACCGTTCATTCCTCTCACCGGAGGGAAAGAAGGTGGGGCCTTATATTTTACGGGTCTGCCTGAATGAGTCGTGATGTGCATTCAAAAAATGACTAACTGGGATGTAGAACGCTTTAGGGCAACTACCTTTTTGGTGCCGGGTTCCGATGTTTCTGGTAAGGAATCATGGTGGAGCGAAGTTCTCAAGAATGAACCTGAAGAGACGCATGATCGTCGCCGGGTAGGGCAATTCCAGCAAATTGGATCATCAAAAGAAAACCGTGTTGTCCTGAACGTTGTAACCGGGAGAGTCGACTGGAGTTTCGAAGTAGGGCTGGAGACCCTAGGGGAACAGCCTCGACCTTTCCCGACAATAGGATCGTTCGCAGACAATATCGAATCATTCCAGGAGATCGTTAGGAAATGGCTAGTACTCAGTCAACCTAATTGTTGGCAGGATAGAGATGGTGAAGCTTGACTCGGGCGTCCACAGTGGAGAATCTCCAGTCAATGGTTGCTCCGGCTTGGTTTCGTTCTGCCTCCAGGGCCGCGATCTCGCCACTCAAAGTCTCTTCATCGGCAATACGCCGGCGCAGGACTCGCCTGGCCAAGACACTGAACTCGATCTCTGCCATGTTGAGCCAACTACCGTGCTTGGGAGTGTAGTGAAACTCCAAGCGTTTGCGTATTCGCCTAGCCTCCTTGGGCTCGAAGGTTTCGTAGAGGGAAGCTGGTTTGTGGGTGTTGAGGTTGTCCAGCACCACCCGGATCTTCTCGGACGCTGGGTAAGCTTCATCGGCCAGCCACCGCATCTGCTGAGCGAAGTCCACCATGGTACGACGTTCGGTCACTGCCACATGCCTCCAGCCCGCCAGGGGCTCGCACAGCATGAACAGGTTTCGGGTGCCATTGCGCTGGTACTCGTAATCGTATCGCTCCCGTCGTGCCGGCTTGGGCGGGATCGGAGACCTCTTTTCCGCCAGCAACTGCTTGGAGGTCTCGTCGAAACAGACCACCGGGCGCTCTGGGTCATAGGGTTCCGCGTAAAGGTCCAGCACATCCTCCATACACGCCACAAACTCGGCGCTCACCTGGGGAATACACCACTCCTTCTTCTGCCATGGCTTGAGACTGTTTTTTTCAACCGCTTGCGAATTCCCTCGTGGGACATGGAGGGCGCCAGCCCCAACTCCACCACCTTGTTTGCCAGGAGCCGCAGGGTCCAGTGGTCATGGCCTGGAGGGGCCTCGCTGCACGCCAGGGCAATCAGGTGCGCTTCCCCCCGCTCATCCAGTTTGGTCGGATGTCCTGGCCGAGGATCTTCCTCCAAGGCCCGCTTCAGTCCTCCCTCCAGGTACCGCCGCTTGGTACGGCACACCGTACCCGCAGACGTGTCCAGCGCCTCCACGATGCGCATCACCCCCCAGCCCGTATCTGCCTTTAGCAGAATACGGGCCCGGGCAACCTTTCGCGCTGGGCTCTTTCCCCCGCGAATCAGTCGTTCCAACTGGTCTCGTTCTTCCCTTTCCAACCGGACCACATACCGTTCTCGTCCCATGGCTGCCACCCTCCTACGTCAACACTCCTAAAAAAGGGTATCAACCTTAGACGTTTTCTTAAACAATTACCAAAACCGAGTTGACTGAGTACTAGGTATCAGGGCTTTCACACCGCGGACAGCCGGGCGATCAGCCTCCTCCCCCCTAGGTGGCTTCTCTAAGCCGAACCGTGTCCACCCAGGCCAATGGGAAGTTCCCACTTCCCCATTGAGATGCTCACGTTCCCACGCTTGGAGTTCCCGCAGGTCCTCCCCGGTCATGTTCTTGACCAATATCGCCATCTGCGCGAAGAAGCAAAGCATTGCCGTTGGATACTCGTTCATCTTCTACTCCTGGACGCTGGAATGAATCTTCCGACAGTCACGCATGTTGGCCTCTAGCGCCGTCCTGTATCTTCCGCGCGCCCGGCGTCCTCGTACTTGCTGGGGCCACCGGTTACCGGCACCGGTTCCCGCTCGGGCGCAGGCTGTTTCGCAGCCTTTGTGACTTCCAAGTCGGGCTCATCGAACGTGGCAGCGTCGGGTAGCTTTCCCTCTTTGTCTACCCTGGGCTGGACGGTAATGCGACGGCATCCGTTGAGGTAATCGTGAAAGGAAACCGACACCCCCTTGAAGCCCGAAATCCTGTCCTGTACTTCGTCCCCGAGTTCTACCGTGTGTTCCATCCGAATCCTCCTGAACTACTTAGTTGGGGCGGCGCTGTACCCCGGTCTTCGACCAATCTCCCAGCCCAACGCCGCCCCGGGGCTGGCTATGTTCGTCACTGCGACTCAGAGAGGACAAGGGGAAGCTGCTTCTCCGAGTCTTGCCTATATCGGTGTGCAGGGGTGACACCTGGCGGGCGGGTGGGGCAACCCTGTGGATGTGGGCACACGTCCTTGGGTTGTTGCTCCCAACACAAGCGAATACGGGCTTGGGGCACTAGGGTCCGTTCAATGGTTACCCACTTCATCATTCCCATTACGTCCTTGCGCACTTCCTTCTTGTGCTCGGGTCTATCAATCGTTGCGGCTTGGACACAGCCACACGGGGCGATGCCGATGTAGGCATACTCGGTTATCTCGGTCATGCTCTTCCTCTGATCAACAGCTTGTTGGCGGGGTTGGCTGGAGGCGCGGTTGAGGTGAATGGAATACCCCCAGCGCCTTACGGCCACTGGACACCTCCAGCTAACCCACGAGGCCTGGGCCTATTTCCTCCTCGATAAGCGAGACGTACAAGGAGGCCCCGTCACCAGAGAGTCTCACGGCTCTGTTCCCCGCCATCGCCTCGGCCCAGGCTTGCTTTGGTTCTGGGGCTATATCTGGCAGTCAACCTGCGCACAGGACACCAAATCCAGCTACTTCCCAGCATCATCGCCTTCGTTAGTCCTGGCCGGGGGCCACTCTCCCCCGGAAGAGACCTACCAGCACCGCTCCAGTTGGCGCGCTCTATTCGCTTCCTTTCGGCCTCAGCCACACCATGTCTCTGCGTATCATGCGCCCGAGATGTTTCGTGCCGACCTTCAACGGCGATGCCTCCGCTCCCATACCGGAATGCCAGGTACGGGCACGCCTATGGCGTTTTCTAGCCTGTCGTTCACGTTTCCCAGGATTAAGCCTACGCATTGACTGGTGTTACCTCTCTGGCCTACTCACCACGGCCGCTCTCTTTTTGGCCACCAGGACTCCTATCCGGTTCTCACTCTCCTTCTCGGTAGATAAGGCTCCGCCATACCCTCACGGGGCGCCGGTGGCATAGGGGCCGGTTGGACAGCACGTGCCGGTCTGTCGCGGTCACGTACCCCTCCCGGGCGGCCCGTCGCATGATGGCGCCCATGGCGCGCGGCTCCGGTGTCGAGACATCCCCGGGCATCACGGCCCACACGTGGTCGGTGGTGAAGAGCTCCCGGTCCCGGGCCACCACCTCAACGACCATCAGGGCCACCTCTTTCCAATCCTCCCGTGCCGCGGCCTCCACCCGGTCGATGGCGGCGTCCCGGGCCAGGGTGCGCAACGCGGCGCTGAATGCTAGCTGCGCCAACTCGTTACCTCAGGGCCGCCAGGGCTTCTTGGTCCTCTTCTGACATGAACGGCTCCGGGTCACTGAACCCCTTGTGGACCAGCAGCCTTCCCCATACCTCGTTCAAGTCCGAGATGTCGGCCTCGCTGGTTACGCCGGCGGCCTGGATTACTTCCTGCTTGTTCGCGTACCCCAGGTACTTCTGGGCGTTGGTGTAGAGTTCCCCCAGGTTCTTGGGCGGCTCCAACTGGGTGGGGTCAACGGACTCTGCGGGTTCCTGGAGCTGTTGGCGCTGGTTGGGCAGCGTTCTTCCCTGAGGGCGTTCCTCGTTCCTTCCCCGCCCCTGCGGTAAAGCCTTACCGCCCAGCACCCGCTCTAGAGCGTGGACCTGGACGGAATGCGGAATGATATTCTTGGCGGCGTTCCTTTGGGCCTTGGAGATGGCCTTCTCGAATGAGTAGTCGTCAGGAACCGTCCGGTAGCCTTGGCCGCCGTCCCGGTTGTTGATGCGGCGGCTCTTGGGCTGGTGGGTACCGGCCCACACCGTGACGTTCTGGATCATATCCGTGACCTCCGCGTAGGCCCGCCAATGATCGCCAGCGTCCTCTACTTCGGGCTTGCCGAACACATAGCCGCCACGGGTTGTGACCAACTCCATGTAGCCACGCCACGAGAGACCCCGCACGGTCTTTTGCTCAGCGCCAGAACCCATGGGGAACTCATAGGCGAAGTCGCCTTTGTAGTCGCCAATCATGGATTCAAGGATTTGCTCCTCATCCAGCCGATCCATCTCCCGAACGCTAGCTAGGACTAGAGCCTGGGTATCGTTGCCGTAGGTTGTCATGTGTTTCTCCTAAGCGCCAATGTTGAACATCGCCGACTTGATGTCGATGCTCACGGGAACGCCGGAATCGGATAGCTGCGTTATCAACATCAGGGTTTCATCGTCCATGCCTTCAGTTTCGAACGCGATTTTGCTCACCACCCGCACATCACCTGTTTCCTTTTCCTTGATAAACCGCTTCACGGGCGCCTTGAAATTCACGTGCCGGAGTTCCACTAGCATGCCTCCTGTGTTTGACGTGACTCTGTCAGGACCTTCGTCAAGTCCTGGGCGATGGTGGCCGAGGGCATGACGTGAGCGTCGACGATTCCGAAAGCTTTGGCATCGCCACGCATTTCCGGCGTTGAGTGGAGGCTAGCTTTCGCCAGCTTCTCAAAAGCAGGCTTGTCCAATTTGAGGGCCATTCCGTGTTCCTTTGCCCACTCCAACGCCCTTGTGTCGTCGTACTCAAGTTGCGTCCGCTCCTGGATGTTGAATCCGTAGCTCAGCACCTTCACACCGGTCTCGTGGTAGACGTTCAACGCTGCCTGCCGCCCGGCGGTTTCGGCGATGCGTAGCTGTTCTTCGGCTTCGGACAGTGCGTCAAACAAGTCCTTGTGGGCCTCCCTGTAACCAGCCTCCGCCGCCTTCTTCCGGTCTCTGAAACCGTCCAGCCAGGACCGGGCCCGCTGTATCGCCTCAGCGTGTTCTCTCAGTTGTTCCATCAGTTCCTCATCTCCCACAGAATACCCGCCCAGTCTTCAACCGGCCTCCCGAAGGGCGCCAGGACGCCGCAGCACCACATGCTCCAGAAGGCGTACACCGGGGCGGGCATCACGGCTTGGTTCCTTCCACGGCGTTGACTATGGCTTCGAGTACATCGGGGTCAGCAATAGCGCCTTCAAGTAGTTGTTCGATGGCGGCGTACATGGCGGGGGCCTGGGCTATGAGGCGGGCATCCGCAAGGGCGTTGGGCCGATCTGTCCATTCACCAATGTTGGCTACCGTGCGACCTGACTTCCCGCCGATAGTGCCTGTGACCAAATAGTGCGGGATTGACCCATCTATCCCCTCCATCCAGGCTTGAGGGTCTACTACCCAAGGCCCAGGCGTGAATCCAACCTTGTGGTTCCGTTCCTCCATCGCGGTACTCACACCGCGGCCGTACGCTCGGCATAGACACATACCCTGCACCTCATCCCCGCCATCACCCGCTCGTCCTCCGGTCGGTAGCCGCCGCACTCGGGGCAGGCCTCGAAGTTCGGCATCTGGGCCTTCACCAGTTTCACGTGGTCGCAGTCCTGCTCGGCGTCCTCGGAGCAGCGCCAGGTCCCGGGCTTCTCGTAGAAGTAGACCGGCACCCCGTCCACCGGGTGCTTGCCCCGCTGGTGGACGCTCCAGACTCCCTTGGTGGTCTCAGTGACCATGTCCATTTCCATTGCTCACGATCCTTCCTGGTAAATAAGGGATGAGGACATGGAGGGTGCCATGGGTCCCGGGCTGCCAAGTGATATATCCAATGTCGCGCAGAGTCGAGAGATGATGGTGGACGGTGGCGGTGGAACGGAGGTCGAGGACTCGCAACAGCTCTTTGCAGGTTGGGGGTCTCTCTCCCTTCGCCTGCCTTTCGCTCAGGTATCCCCAGAGCCGCTTCGTCTTGATGTACTGCCGGGTCAACTTGCGGCCTTTACCTTCTTACGTTCGGTCTCGGTGATTCCCAGGGCGTCGGTGTTCGTCTGATTGGCCCTCCGGTTGGAGCTTCCCTCAGAGTCGTGGGCCGCTTCCATCTCGGCTTCCGTGATCTCTGCGGCGCCGAAGTCTCCCAGGGCGCCGGCGGCCAGTCCTCGGACTTCGGGATCGGTTGTGGTCCGGAGGATCCCCCGGAGCTTGTCGTAGCCCCGCTCCTGGTGGCGGTCCATCTCGGTGTCTAGGTTCTTGACTGCCTGGTGGCCGGACTCCGCCTCGTTTAGGTTCGCTGCGGTGTCGATAAGGTGCTCAGATACGTTGTCCCACTGGTTGCGTTTTCGGTTCATAGGTCTTTCTCCTGTCGGAGGATTCGGAACACGCTCCGGCGAGCTATACCAAACTCCTTGGCGACTTCATTGACCGTCTTGCCTTGCTCTCGGACGGCAGCGGCGATGGCCTGGTGACGCCACACCAGATTCCACTCACGCCGCCAGTACGGATCCTCATAGCGGCACAGCGGCAGCGGGCAGTCAAGGCAGGACCGGGAGACTTCGCAGCCGTCGCTGGCCGGAGAGAAAACGGGAACCGGAGCTTCCTTTCGGACCACTTGGACCATGGCTAACGACCCTTCTGCAACGGAGCCAGGACGGACCCGTTCCGTCGGCCGCGCGGCATGAGGTCGCTCGAATCCCAGTTCTCCCAAGGTGGTGGCGGCTCAGTCGAGATGCGCGGCATGAGCCCCTTGATCTCTCCGCAGTGGTCGCAGAACTCTCTGATGCGCACTGAGCCACCGATGTAGACGTGGGGTATCTGCTGTTCCCGGATCGCATGCCGCAGCGTGTTCTCGGAGACCTGGTACTTGTCCTCAGCCTGTTTAACCGTTAGGTAGCTGTGCGCATGCTCCCACCCCTCAGTGCCGCCCTTTATCGAGGGCTCGCCGATCCAAAAATTACGGCCGACCTTGATGAAGGGAATTCGCTGATCCCGAGCCAGCTGGCGAAGTGTGAATTCGCTCACTTGGTACTTCTCCGCCATTAGCTTGACCGTCAGAGAGGTGAGCTCCGGTTCCTTAGCAGTCATGACCGTGGGCCTGTAGACCGTCAGCGATAATGGGACACGTGAGAGGGGTAGAAAACCCGAGAGTCTGAGAGTGGTGAGAGCTCCTGAAGTGAGGGTAGAGTACCTCATGAAAGGAGCAGCGATGTCCCAGTCAGACGCCAGCAAGGCCGAGGCCGCCGATCAACGGTCGGAGCAGACTAGTACTCAGTCAACTCGGTTTTGGTAATTGTTTAAGAAAACGTCTAAGGTTGATACCCTTTTTTAGGAGTGTTGACGTAGGAGGGTGGCAGCCATGGGACGAGAACGGTATGTGGTCCGGTTGGAAAGGGAAGAACGAGACCAGTTGGAACGACTGATTCGCGGGGGAAAGAGCCCAGCGCGAAAGGTTGCCCGGGCCCGTATTCTGCTAAAGGCAGATACGGGCTGGGGGGTGATGCGCATCGTGGAGGCGCTGGACACGTCTGCGGGTACGGTGTGCCGTACCAAGCGGCGGTACCTGGAGGGAGGACTGAAGCGGGCCTTGGAGGAAGATCCTCGGCCAGGACATCCGACCAAACTGGATGAGCGGGGGGAAGCGCACCTGATTGCCCTGGCGTGCAGCGAGGCCCCTCCAGGCCATGACCACTGGACCCTGCGGCTCCTGGCAAACAAGGTGGTGGAGTTGGGGCTGGCGCCCTCCATGTCCCACGAGGGAATTCGCAAGCGGTTGAAAAAAACAGTCTCAAGCCGTGGCAGAAGAAGGAGTGGTGTATTCCCCAGGTGAGCGCCGAGTTTGTGGCGTGTATGGAGGATGTGCTGGACCTTTACGCGGAACCCTATGACCCAGAGCGCCCGGTGGTCTGTTTCGACGAGACCTCCAAGCAGTTGCTGGCGGAAAAGAGGTCTCCGATCCCGCCCAAGCCGGCACGACGGGAGCGATACGATTACGAGTACCAGCGCAATGGCACCCGAAACCTGTTCATGCTGTGCGAGCCCCTGGCGGGCTGGAGGCATGTGGCAGTGACCGAACGTCGTACCATGGTGGACTTCGCTCAGCAGATGCGGTGGCTGGCCGATGAAGCTTACCCAGCGTCCGAGAAGATCCGGGTGGTGCTGGACAACCTCAACACCCACAAACCAGCTTCCCTCTACGAAACCTTCGAGCCCAAGGAGGCTAGGCGAATACGCAAACGCTTGGAGTTTCACTACACTCCCAAGCACGGTAGTTGGCTCAACATGGCAGAGATCGAGTTCAGTGTCTTGGCCAGGCGAGTCCTGCGCCGGCGTATTGCCGATGAAGAGACTTTGAGTGGCGAGATCGCGGCCCTGGAGGCAGAACGAAACCAAGCCGGAGCAACCATTGACTGGAGATTCTCCACTGTGGACGCCCGAGTCAAGCTTCACCATCTCTATCCTGCCAACAATTAGGTTGACTGAGTACTAGGTCCTTCGTTCGACGAGTTAGAGCGGCTACCCGGCGCAAATACACCCCGGAAGAGAAGATCCGTATCGTGCTGGAGGGCTTCCGCCGCGAGGTCACCGTGAACGACCTGTGCCGGCGGGAGGGTATCAAGCCCCACTCCTACTACTCGTGGACCAAGGAGTTCATGGAGGCGGGCAGGGAGCGGCTGTCCCGTGACACGGTGCGCGATGCCACCCGGCAGGAGATCCAGGATCTCAAGCGGGAGAACGGCGAGCTCAAGCAGCTGGTAGCCGAGCTATCCCTCGAGGTCTACCGTCTGAAAAAAACGGCCATACCAATGCCCCAGAACGGCGTCGGTACCAGCGGATGAGCGCCGTTGAGAAGGCGACGGTCCTGGCCAGTGTAGCCGCATCACCGCTGGCCAAGCGTCGGGTGCTCAGAGACCTGGGTGTTCCCAAGAGCACCTACTATCGGTGGTTGATGCGACAACAACATCAACAAGGTCTCGAGGACCGACCTGGAGCCAGCGCTCCACCGTGGAACCGCCTTAGACCTCAGGAGGAACGGTCGATCCTGGAAGCGGCCAGGGAGATGCCGGAGCTAAGTAGCCGCCAGTTGGCAGCGTGGTCTACAGACAACCTGGCCTTCGCTGTATCCGAGTCCACTGTGTATCGCATCCTGTGCAGAGAAGGTCTTGTGAAGTCACCCGAGATGCAGCTCTCGGCCGGCAAAGAGTACCATCGCAAGACCAGCGGCCCTCACCAGATGTGGGCTACCGACGCCTCCTACTTCAAGGTGATCGGTTGGGGCTACTACTACCCGGTCACCGTGATGGACGACTACTCCCGCTTCATACTGGCCCACAAGCTCCAGCGGGACATGACCACCGACTCTCTCATCGAGGTGGTCCAAGAGGCCGTGGACAAGACCGGCATGACTGAGGTCCCAGTGGCCGACCGGACCAGCCTGCTGAGCGATAACGGCTCAGGTTATGTGTCCCGTGGCTTGAGAGACTACCTGCACCTGGTGGGAATCAAGCACATTCTGGCCGCGCCGTTCCACCCTCAGACCAATGGCAAGCTCGAGCGCTATCACCAGAGTATCAAGCGGGACGTCAAACAGGTCCCCTACGAGATGCCTTCTGCCCTGGAAGCAGCAATCGCCGCCTTCGTGGCCTACTACAACTACCGACGCTATCACAAGGCGCTGGGCAACGTGACGCCCGCAGACATGCTCAACGGAAGGCGGGAGCAGATCCTCCAACGGAGAAAGGAGGTGCAGGTCCAGACGTTAGAACGGCGAAGACGCTACAACAAGACCCTCAGGGAGCTCCCACGCAGCTCTTCATAATAATAACCTTCTCGGGTCCTAATCTGTCCCACTTGTGCTGATTGCCAACACCCTCTTGGGGAATGCACGCTCTGTTTATCTGATCTGACCCACATCTACATTAGCGCGGCACATCTTTCATGATAGTCCCTGCATCGTTGCCCGGCGGGAAAGGGCTAGCCCCTGTCTGGTTTACGCAGGTCCGGCGGTCTGACCACGAGTACCGGGACGGCGCTGTGGTGGAGCAGGTCCGTTGTGACGCTGCCCATGACAATGCGCGCCAGACCGGTGCGGCCGTGGGTGGCCATCACCACCATGTCCGCGCCCACCTTTTCGGCGTAGTCGCGGATCTCTTCGGCAACGTGCTCTCCCACCACCACCTTCGTCTCCAGGCACCCATGGGGAAAGGAGTTCCCTAGATTGTGCAGATAGTCCTCGGCAGCCTGTACCTCGCGCTCTAGTGCTTTATCCAGGGTTTCAACCACTACGGGGCGGGCCGCGCCGGTGTTCATGGCGGTGGAAGGCCAGCCGGACATTCCGCCGGTGCCGATGTAGCCACGATAGGGGACCTGAGGCGCAGATTCGCCAGACCAGTCAACATGCGACACGATCGCCTTGGCGTGGTACCCGGAAACCACCCTGAATAGATGAAGCCGCGCCCCGGCCTCCTCCATCAAGTTCACGGCGGACTTCAGAGCGGCCACCGCGAACTTAGAGCCATCTAACGGAATAACTAATTTCATTTCCAACCCCCAATCGAGATACAGACTTTTCGACGCCTCGGATATGCCCACGGCGCCCTCGCCTTTGAAACCTCAGGTTCCCATGGGACGGTGCGTCATGGACCGCCTATGAGCCCTGGCCGTGGTGCAGGTTCGGCGGTCTAACAACTAGCACAGGGACGGTGCTGTGGCGCAGGAGGTCCGTAGTAACGCTGCCCATGAGAATACGGCCCACTCCGGTGCGGCCGTGGGTGGCCATCACCACCATGTCCGCGCCAACCTTTTCGGCGTAGGCGCGGATGTCTTCCGCCACGTGCTCACCAACCACTACACGATGCGTCATCTTCCGGGGAGGGAAATGGGCATCCAGGTTGAAGAGGTAGTCCTCGGCGGTCTGGACCTCTCGCTCAAGGGCTCCGTCTCTGGATTCTACGACGGCGGACTGCCGTGGAGCCCTGGCGACGCTATACGGCACGCCGCCGGAGATTCCCATGGTGCTAAGGTAGTCCCTGGCAGGGACTTCCGGCGCATCGCGGCGGGCCCGCGTGATGTGGGTATGTTCAGATGAGATGACCTGTAGCAGGTAAACGTCCGCATTGGTCTCATTTGCTAGTTTGACGGCGGGCTCTAAGGCGGCCTCAGCAAACTTTGATCCGTCCAGCGGTACAAGGATTTTCATACAATTCCTCCTTAGCAGAATGCAGGGCCGAATTGGGCCAGCTCTCTGATTTTGCCGGCCAAGGTTGGGGTATCCACGTTCTTAAGGAAATACTCACGAGCACCGGCCTCCATGACGCGGCGGCGCTCAGACAGGTCATCGTAGGAGGTAAGGACCATCAGCTTCGCCGAGGGGTTTTGGGTGGTGACTCTCCGGCACAGCTCCACGCCGTCGTACCTGGTCATCTTCACGTCAATGAGCACGACGTCCGGGGCAAGCCTACAGAGCAGACAAAGCGCCTCTTCGGCATCACCGGAGCTGCCGACAATATCTAAATCAGGAAGGCCTGCCAATCGGCGAGCCAAGCGGTTCCTGACCGCTTCGTGCTCATCGATGATGAGTATGCCAATGGACATCACAAGACTAGTTTAGGGAAAGGGTAAGGTGGACAAGAGTGCCGTTTGTCTGCAGATTGAGGTGCCACATGGACCAAGAAGGAAGGGGGAGTGGGTATGGGCCGGCCCGCTCAAACGAGTCGGGAGAGTTCGGTGAACGGAGCTAGGCGGAAAGGCCGCGATAGGGGATGGTGATGGAGAGTCGAGTGCCTTTGCCCGGGGCGGTAACTACGTGCAGCATTCCGCCCATGCGCTCCGACCTGTCCTTTATGTTGGATAGGCCAAAACCCCGGCTGGCCTCGGCCTGCTCCAGGTCAAATCCAACGCCGTCATCTTGAATTTCCAGGTCCAGGTTTCCGCCGGAAATGTTGAGGGAGATGTCCAATCTGGTAGCCCGGGCGTACTTCTCAACGTTGGAGAAGGCCTCCTGGAAGATGTGCCAGAGGTTGACAACGTAACGCTCTCCCAGGGCGGCGAGGTCAAAATAGGACTTGAAATAGACCCGGACTCCGGTGCGCTCCCGCAGGTATTCAATGAGGGAATCAACGGCGAGATCAAAGGGTCTGCCCTGAAGTTCCCTGGGACGCAGATCCATGATGTAGGAGCGAATGTCCCGGATCACCTGGTTTAGGTCGTCAAGTGCGCCGTTGATCCTGCCGGTGGCAGACTGCGGATCGGCGGTCACCTGGTCCGCCAGGTCTTCCAGGTCCAGGCCCACGGCGTAGATGGACTGGATAACCCCGTCGTGCAGGTCCCTGCCGATGCGCTCCCGCTCTTCGGCAACGGCCAGGTAGTGCTGGACGCGTTTTTGGTCTGTGATGTCGGTGGAGATGCCGTAGACGGCGTAGGGCACGCCGGTGGAGTTTCGGAGGATGTATTTGGCGGAGATGTAGGTGTGGAGGCCGTCATCATGGGGAAAGTTCTCCTCCAGCTCCAGGTGGGCGCCAGACTCCAGGACGCGTTGGTCGTTGGCGCGGAGCACGTCGGCGATCTCCTTGGAGAAAACGTCATAGTCAGTCTTTCCCTGGATCTGGTCGCGGCGCACGTGGAAGACGTTCTCGTATTGGCGGTTGATGAACAGGTAGCGGCCCAGCGTGTCTTTTATGTAAAGGACGGCGCTGGTGTTGTCCAGGACGTCCCGGAGCTGCTTTTCGCTCTCGCGGAGGGCGTCCTCCGCGTTTCGGCGCTGGATGACCGCTTGCTCTGCCTGGACCAGGGCCTCATGCTCCCTCTGAAAGAGACGGGCGTTCTCAATGGCCACAGCTGCCTGGTTGGCGAAGATGGTGACCAAGGTCTCGTCTTCCTGTGTAAACTCGTCTCCGCCTTCTTCGTTGGCCAGGTAGAGATCACCAATGACATGGCCTTTGAGCATCACGGGGACGCCCATGAAAGCCTTCATCTTTGGATGGTGCTGGGGGAAGCCGATGGAGCTGGGGTGCTGGGAAACGTCCAGCAGGCGCAGGGGCTTTCCTTCTCGAAGGACATAGCCCAAGACACCAAGGCCCTGGGGCAGAGACCCAATCTTGCGCTGGGTCTGCTTTGAGATGCCGGAAGTGATGAATTGCTCCAGCTCCCCCTGGTCATTGGTGACCCCCAAGGCGGCGAAGTTGGCGCCCACAAGACGGCGGCTCAGATCCGCAACTTTTTGCAGGACGGCGTCAAGTGACAGCTCCGAGGTCAGCGCCCGAACGGCCTCGTGCAGGTCGCGGTCCGTGGAGCGGACCAGCTTCTTTGGCTTGACGGTTTTGGCTCGCGGCATGTTGGATTCCCTCGCCAAGTATAACCATGGTGATTGGGCAGCGAAAATCAGGCGTCATGGTCCAGTAGAGAGGCCACAGGTCAGTGGGCGAGACTCTACGTCCCTTGATACACCTGACAGAACCCATCGTAGTGGCTAGGTGGGCAGGATCCACATGGCACTGAACTTGATTTGCGGGCGGAGAGGCCTCACCTCCCGGCTAGGCCAGATACTCGTGTCCATTCTGTACTAGCCTCTTGACGAGTTGACAGGGCATAGAGGGCAATCCGACCCATTCAAAACCTTCCGAACGGCACTTATGCCTAGTTCTTCCCTTGGTCACACTAAATGCAGTCAGGGACTCTTGTTTCCGGACTGTTCAATCCTAGGAGGCATATCCCAATTGGTTAGTATGCAGACACCGGGAGTAACGTTCCCCACTTTCCCCTCACTGGTTGACTCCCTACTCGCCTCAGATGCGTACCCCCATCCAACCGGCAAGGTCGACCTGATTGAGACCCACATCTCGTACATCTTCCTGGCAGGTGCTTGGGTTTACAAAGTCAAGAAGCCGGTGGTGTACGACTTCCTTGACTTCTCCACCTTGGAACGGCGGCGCTACTTCTGCCAGCGAGAAGTGGACCTTAATAACCGCCTCTCTCCCGACGTCTATCTAGGCGTCTCCGAAATCCGGTGCAAGGACGGGCGGCTCGCGGTAGACGGGATCGGTGACACGGTAGAGTACGCTGTAAAGATGCGGCGTCTGCCTTCCGATCTGGCGATGGATTCACTGCTTCGAGCCGACTCAATCTCAATGGACGAGGTTCGACGCGTTGCCCAAAAGGTTGCCACCTTTCATCCGGAAGCAGCGACCGGGCTGGAGATTACCCGGCTTGGAGGCCTCGATAACCTTCGCCGCATCGTCCTGGACAACCTGGCCGAAATTGAACAGCAGCCGAATTCGCCTCTCTCGGGAGATGATCTAGATGACCTGGACGCCTATAGCCGGGCGTTCGTGGAGGTTAACGAGCAGTGCTTCCTGGACAGGGCCGCCCAAGGGCGCGTTCGAGATTGGCACGGTGACCTTCACGCCGCCAACATATTCTTAGAAAACGGGGTCAGTATCATCGACTCCATCGAGTTCAACGATAGCTTCCGCTACAGTGATGTCACGGCAGACATCGCCTTTCTTGGTATGGATCTGGATTTCTTCGGTCACCGGGAACTGTCGTCGGCCTTCGTTAACGCCTATGCGGTAGCGTCGGGAGACCATGGCGTTTACCGGCTCCTTGATTTCTTCAAGTGTTACCGCGCCTGCGTACGAGGGAAGGTTACCTCCTACCAGTTGGCAGACCCCGACCTGGACAAAAACAAGCGTAAAGAGAGACGAGGAAATTCTGAAGCCTACTTTCGCCTGGCGCTTTCCTACCTGCCCCGCTCCCTCCGGCATGCCCTTGTCCTGGTAACCGGCGTCACCGGTACCGGCAAGTCAACCCTGGCCACCGAGTTGGCCCGCCGCCGTGACATGCTCCACCTAAACTCAGACCTGGTTCGGAAAGAGCTAGCAGGCATCAGCCCTCAAGAGCACCGGTACACGGACTTTAAGCGGGGTATCTACTCTCTGGAAATGTCCCGCCGGACCTACTCTGCCATGCTGGAGAGGGCCAAAGCCCAGCTCGAAAAGGGCGGTTCCGTGGTGCTGGACGGCACCTACCGGCGTGCCGAAGACCGAGCCCGCGTGGCGGCTCTGGCGGCTGACACCGGGGCCGACTTCTGGATAGTGGAGTGCGTTCTGCCGGAAGAAGAGGCCCGGCGCCGCTTGGACGCACGTGAAGCCCTAGGGGTGGGCCCGTCCGATGGGCGTTGGGAGCTTTACCATCAGCAGATGGCAGAATGGGAGGCTGTCCGAGAGGTTGGGCCGGAGCGCTACATCCGGCTTGATACGCAAGGAAGGAAAGATGAGAATAACCGCGCGCTTCTCAAAGAGTTGTACACCAGGCTCCTTGCCTAGGTGCCTCGTCCACAGAGCATGCCAAGTGGCTGCTTGAACAGGAATGCCCACCCTTCCGGCTTAATCTCCGGACCGATGATCAGGTCCCGAACGGGCTGTTCTCTTGCTAGGGCGCGAACTCCTTCCGTGCCCGGCGCTGGGCCATGTACACCGCGGCTTGAGACCGCCGCGATACCTCAAGCTTGCTCAAAGTATTGCTCACATAGTTCTTCACTGTCTTGTCGCTCAGGTGCACCTTCTCGGCAATCTCTTTGTTGGTCTGCCCCTCGGCAATCAGCTCCAGGATCTGCTTTTCGTGGTCGGACAGCTCCGCCCAACGGCGGTCTCCTTCGTCCCCGTGGCGCACTCGCTCCAACACTTTGGCGGTCACCGCAGGGTCCAGAAGACTCTGTCCTTCGCTTATGCGGGTAATAGCATCAAGGATTCCCTGAGCGCGTATCTCTTTCAGTAGATACCCTGATGCGCCGGACATGATAGCACCCATCACCGCTTCCTCATCGCTGTACGAGGTCAGCATCAGCACCTTTATGTCCAGGTTGAAGTCGCGAATGTCACGGCACGCCTCTATGCCGGTGCCGTCCGGCAGACGGATGTCCATCACTATCACGTCCGGAGATAACTCTTTGGCCTGACTCACGGCCTCGGCCGCGGTTCCAGCCTCCCCAACCACCTCGAATCCTTCCCGCCGAGACATCAGCGTCACTAGACCGCGGCGCACAATATCGTGATCGTCAACCACTAGTATTCGCACCGGTTTCTGGCTTACCCCAGTTGCTGTCATTCGTCATTTACCTCTTAAACGTATGCTTGCGAATTCAATCGACTGCCGATAAAAGGTCTTGTTTGCCTAGTATACCGAGTCTCCCAGCGAACCGAGTAGCAGCTCAATGTGGAAGCCACCTAGTCGGTTGGAGTGGCTCAAGTCCCGTCCCAAACTCGCCTTACCCCATTCACAGGCGCCGCCCTTGAATGAAACTCTCGCAAACTTCAGGTGCGGACCAGCAGCACCGGCGCGGCCGAAGAGCACACTACTCTGTCGGCAACGCTGCCCAACAGAGACCTACCCAACCCTGATCGCCCTCGGCTGGTCATCACCACCAGGCTATTGGAATGCTGCCGTGCCAGGTCGACAATTTGTGCCGCCGCATCGCCTCTAACCATCTGTGTATCGACTGTTCCGACACACTGGCTTAGGAGCTGACCCTCCATGTTTCCAAGGTAATCCCGGGCTTCATCCTCGACTTCCTGCAACATGTCCGGGTAGCTCGCGGGCCACTCCCCGGCCATGGCGATCTGGACCGTGGAAACAGCTCTTACCAGCGTTATGCCTGCGTCCAGCCGCCGCGCCAGCTCCCGCCCTAACGGTATGGCCGTTTCGGAGAGCTCAGAACCGTCCAACGGGAGGATGATTCTGGTCACTACCGCCTCCCCTTCCGTCGGTGCGGCCGTCTCAGCGGGGCGTACAACCAGCATAGAATTCGTTGCGGCGTGGACCACCTTGTCAGTGACGCTGCCTATTATCCACCGGCCAATTCCGCTTCTTCCGTGGGTGGACATGGCTATTAGAGTGGAAGCGCTGTCCTGACCTGACTCTTCGGTGATCACATCCACCGCGGCGCCGTGTCCGGTGACTTGATCAGCGCCCACGATCTGCTTTTTGGCCGCTGAAAGGTACTGCTCGGCGCTCTTTTGGGCCGCGTCTACTACGTCCCTAGACCTGGCCACTGATAACGCTTCCAGTGAAAAGAGACCAGCAGTGACGTCTATGGCCTGTAGCAATCGAACGCTGGACCCGAACGCCCTTTTGAACAGCCGAACATACGGAAATACCGTCTCGGCGAGTTCGGATCCGTCTACGGGCACCACAATTCGGTCGAACAATGGGCTACTCCTTTCCTAGTGATGGCGAAGTATAACCATCTCCATGCATGGTAGCGGCAAAACTGCCTTCTCAAGCGAGGGCCTATTGGCCTTCTCCTGAGCGAAATTCGGCCCTATTTGCCTAATTCGTTCGCCTGTACGGTAGATGTATGGGAGCTTGTATACGTGACACGGTAACTCCTATGTGCTAGACTCCTCTTGTGATGGCTGAGAATCTTCTTCATCGTCCCCTTCATGAGCGATACGCTGTATTTCATCGTAGACTTTCTTCGGAAATACGTAACGCTCTAGTTCTTGGTCAGTCATTTCGGGAATCGGCTTTTTACGCTTCGCCACAGGGAGCCTCCAATGCCACTGCAATCAATGGACATGATGAAGATAATGGAGCGGTTCCACTCAGAGGAACGGTGCCGTGAAGTACTGGCCGCTCTCCGATGGCCAGACGGCGTGAAGTGTCCGCGCTGCGAGAACGAGAACCACGCGTACGATTCCAAACGGTTCGTGTGGGACTGCTACTCATGCGGCTACCAGTTCTCCGCTCTGACAGGAACCATGTTCCACGATACCAAACTCCCCCTCTGGAAATGGTTTCTTGCAGTCATGCTGATGGTAGAGGCCAAGAAGGGTATCAGCGCCAATCAGGTCAAGCGTACCATAGGAGTCTCCTACAAGACCGCGTGGTATCTCACTCACAGGATCAGGGCAGCGATGGCCCAGGTTGCAAAGCCTAAACTCAGCGGCACGGTAGAGATAGACGAAACCTTTCATGGCGGGAAAGTTCGCGGTAAGGGCCGTGGCTACCGTGGCAACAAGGTTGTAGTCGCTGGGGCCGTACAGCGGGGCGGTAGCGCAAGGTTGCAAGTCATCACCGACACTGGACGCAAGACTCTCCACGGGTTCATCAACGACAACACCCTGCCTGATACAGAGCGGCTCATGACCGATGATTGGGCCGCTTACAGAGGCATCGCAGACCATGACACGCCCCATGAAACCGTAAACCATAGCGCCGAGGAATGGGTACGTGGCGACGTTCACGCTCAGACGATAGAAAGCGTGTGGTCGCTGTTCAAGCGGTCTGTGATGGGTTCTTATCATTGGCTGTCGGAAAAGCATTTGGACGCTTACCTGGATGAACTAGAGTGGCGGTTTAACAACCGCGAGAATCCATACTTGTTTAGAGATACGCTCATTAGGCTTCTCCGATCGGAAAACCTGGAGTACAAGGAACTCATCGCCTAAGATTCTCCCTCTGCCTGTTCCGCGACAATACGTCGGTACCTATCCGTGTCTCTGATATCACTGCGAGTCAGCGAGACAACCTGGTCTAATAGTTGTGGAGACCCTTTGTCCGTCCGCATAGCGAGTTTTACGACGATAGTGCATGTGTCACCCCTCTCAAAATGAGCCCCAGCCTTGTCGGCATCTACTACTTTCACCAGCATCATTGGGAGGGGCAGTATTTCGTCTTTCCCCATGGTCAACGGCAATCCTGCTAATAACCACTGCTGTGGATTATTTGTATCCCACTCGAAGTCCTTCACATGAGGCCCAGCGAATGGGTTAACTCCTGGCATTATCTTGATTGCATTAGTTGTTTGCCAACCTTGTTTATCTGCCTGTGTGAATCTAATCTCCGGAGACGCAATAAACCGCGTGACATTTGTTAACTCGCCTCGATACACAACCGAGATGCCAACAGGACCCATTGATGCGGGGGCTGCTTGATAACTCCCATCGTCAAGGCGATTGATTGGCAGCCCGAGGGTATTCGTCATGCAAACAACATCGAACGGTCTCGTCTTCTCAAGTTCAGCTTCAAGATGTCTAATTACCTGTCGAGCCTCATTACGCTGCCTGTAGGGTGCCACGAGAAGCGCAATAGCCCAAACCACACAGAGTCCACTAGTACTCAGTCAACTCGGTTTTGGTAATTGTTTAAGAAAACGTCTAAGGTTGATACCCTTTTTTAGGAGTGTTGACGTAGGAGGGTGGCAGCCATGGGACGAGAACGGTATGTGGTCCGGTTGGAAAGGGAAGAACGAGACCAGTTGGAACGACTGATTCGCGGGGGAAAGAGCCCAGCGCGAAAGGTTGCCCGGGCCCGTATTCTGCTAAAGGCAGATACGGGCTGGGGGGTGATGCGCATCGTGGAGGCGCTGGACACGTCTGCGGGTACGGTGTGCCGTACCAAGCGGCGGTACCTGGAGGGAGGACTGAAGCGGGCCTTGGAGGAAGATCCTCGGCCAGGACATCCGACCAAACTGGATGAGCGGGGGGAAGCGCACCTGATTGCCCTGGCGTGCAGCGAGGCCCCTCCAGGCCATGACCACTGGACCCTGCGGCTCCTGGCAAACAAGGTGGTGGAGTTGGGGCTGGCGCCCTCCATGTCCCACGAGGGAATTCGCAAGCGGTTGAAAAAAACAGTCTCAAGCCATGGCAGAAGAAGGAGTGGTGTATTCCCCAGGTGAGCGCCGAGTTTGTGGCGTGTATGGAGGATGTGCTGGACCTTTACGCGGAACCCTATGACCCAGAGCGCCCGGTGGTCTGTTTCGACGAGACCTCCAAGCAGTTGCTGGCGGAAAAGAGGTCTCCGATCCCGCCCAAGCCGGCACGACGGGAGCGATACGATTACGAGTACCAGCGCAATGGCACCCGAAACCTGTTCATGCTGTGCGAGCCCCTGGCGGGCTGGAGGCATGTGGCAGTGACCGAACGTCGTACCATGGTGGACTTCGCTCAGCAGATGCGGTGGCTGGCCGATGAAGCTTACCCAGCGTCCGAGAAGATCCGGGTGGTGCTGGACAACCTCAACACCCACAAACCAGCTTCCCTCTACGAAACCTTCGAGCCCAAGGAGGCTAGGCGAATACGCAAACGCTTGGAGTTTCACTACACTCCCAAGCACGGTAGGTGGCTCAACATGGCAGAGATCGAGTTCAGTGTCTTGGCCAGGCGAGTCCTGCGCCGGCGTATTGCCGATGAAGAGACTTTGAGTGGCGAGATCGCGGCCCTGGAGGCAGAACGAAACCAAGCCGGAGCAACCATTGACTGGAGATTCTCCACTGTGGACGCCCGAGTCAAGCTTCACCATCTCTATCCTGCCAACAATTAGGTTGACTGAGTACTAGCAGCGCCAACGAAGGGAATAAGACCTTGATACACTACTTGCCAAGGCTCCTTGCTGGCCCATTGAGGCTGCCATAGTAGAACCCAGATAGACAGCCCGGTAATGATGCAACCTTCCCAAAGCCAAAACCGAATCGTGTGAAATACCACGGCCATGCCCCGTACAGAACGCGCAAAACTACTTTCATGCAGCATGAACTAAGTCTACCACGCCTACCGTGTCTGCGACATAAGCCCCAATGGAAGGTATCCCATGGGCCGAACGCCCTCACCTCTTAGCGGCACCGCTTGCTTGAGCCACCTGGAACATCATGTCCGGTCATGGTTACCTATCCGTTCTCCGATCTCGACGAGACCTATGAAGTCATGCCTCTACTCGTTTCTGGCGTATCAGAACGAACCCATCTGGGACAAGAAGGGGGAAATCGGCGCTGACAGCATGAAGGCAGTGGCGTTCCTGATTCTGTGTGACCTTTGGCCTACCATTACCGGGTAGTACGGCTCTATCTGCCAGGTCCAGCAGGGTCTAGAGTCCAGGCCAACGCGGCCTTGAAAGGACCCAGTGAGGGAGCGAAAAGATACGAATGAGTAGAGAGATGACGACCCTGGATTGCCCTATGGATGTGCTGTTTCTGATCCACCATGCCATGCGGCGCCAGGCCGAGATCGTGGAAGTATTGGCGCGCGAGTTGCACCCAGGAGACAGCCTTCAGCGGTTCCGGATGTCGTTTTACTCGTGGGCATCCTACGCGGCGTACCACTCCGAGAAAGTGGAGAGGTACATAACCACACCTCTGATTCGCAAAGAACTGGCGCCTGAGGTAACGGCCAGAGACCCGCAGACGTGGAAGACGTTGGTTGAGCTGGCGTCGCTGGAGGAGGAGCTGCACGGCGACCTACTGATGAAAGCGGAAGGGATTCTCCGCACGCTGGACAAAGAGATTGGAAAGACGAGCCTAATACCCCGTACCAAACAGCACCTTTACAGCCGGATGGTATCGCTGCGGCTGACGCAAGAGGACCACCTGGAGACTGAGGAGGTACTGGTCCTGCCGATGCTGCGGATGGTGATGGATGAGGAGCGGCAGATGGAGGTGGCGCGGCACCTGCTACTGGATCACCAGGCAGAGGACCCGAATTGGTCTCTGGATTGGGTGCTGGGGCACCTTTCGGCGGGGCAGCAGGGGCTGGTCAACGAGCTGGTGGCCCGGTTCAAAGGCGAGAGGCCAAAGGCTGATCAAACGGGACATGCCTGGTGTTAACGGGGAGCTGAAATTGGAGGAAGGCCGGAAGCACGATAGGACCGTGGCGAGGGCCGGACGCGCCTCAGCCCACGGTGGCCGGCAGGTAGATAGAGACGAGCGGTGTACAAAACGGTAGTAGGAGGGTGAGCCCATGATAGAGAAGATTACGGCGCTGGAGAGTCCGATTGACGTGATGCTGCTGATGCACGAGGCGTTTCGAGCGCATTCAACCAGGGTGGAGGAGATGGCCGCGGGGCTAGAAGGCGGCGGCAGCCTGGAGGCGTTCACAGATGCATTTGGGTTCTGGGGAAAGGCGTTGCTATTCCACGCCACGGCGGAAGACGCTTATATGACTTCGCCGCTGCCAGACAGCCAGCCGGCCAGGGACAACGAAACGGAACATGCCGAGATAGCGCGGCAGGCCACGGAGCTGGTGGCCTTCATCGAGAAGGGGGACTCGGCGGGGCTGGGAGAGGCTGTAAGGAGCGCGTTGGCGGCCACGGAAGCGGAGCAACACAAGGAGCTGGCGCAGAAGGTGAGCGAGATAGAGGGGATGCTGAAGCAGGAGCTGGGATCCAGCCGGGTGACAGCGCGGACGCGACGACACTTGTACCGGCAGGTGATGGAGCTGAGGGTAACGGAATACGACCACTTCGAGAACGAAGAGGCGTTTGTGGTGCCGTTGGTACGGGACCGGATCTCCAATGGGGACCAGGTAGAGATGTGCCGGCACCTTCTTATTGACGACTCGGCAGAGGAGCCGCGGTGGATCATAGATTGGGTGGCCAGCGAGATCGACCCGGGGGAGCGGGAGCTACTGGATGGGCTGGCGGGCCGATTTACGGAAGTGCCGGTCAAAGGCGGCTAGGCGCTCCAGCTTTCTGGTCCGGCGTAAGAATGCGGACACATTAACTATAGGGCCGGCCTCATAGAGCGGCGAATAGGGATTGGCAAGGGGTCGCGAGGGTGGGCGCTGTTCGCCTGTGGGATTCACGATAGCTGGCCAGACCAAGGCGTGGAAGGAGGACGGTGTTGTCGATGAAAGATAGAGAGTCCTGGGCCAGGAGTGCTATCTACAACCTGCTTTTCATTGGCTGCGACGTGTCGAATGAAGGGGATCTCCAGCAAATAAGGGAGAGAGCGAGCGAGCTGGAGGCGGAGACCACAGATTTGGGCTGGCATGAAGTCGCGGAAGCGCTGGAGCAGTTGCGAGCGGGGGCGGAGGAACGAGTGGAAGATAGGCCGGCGACGAGGCGAGAGGAGCCGTTTGAAGGTACTTTGTATTTGTACCACAGGCTGGATCGTGACGAACGGGTCCACCGATGTGCCGAGAAGAAGACGGTACAGGCAGCAGAAGACGCGCTGAGGATAAAGGGGAAGAGGGGCGTTCCAGCCTGTCAGAGATGAGCGTTGAGTTCGAGGTCATGTATTTGCTGGCGCTAAAAGAGGGTTATGTGCAGACAGGTGAAAAAGACTGCAAGGAGCAGGCGATGACGTACCGGTTGGGCCAGAGGGCGTATCTGGCACTGCACAAAGACAGGTGGCTGGAAGTGTTTCGGGAGGAAGCCGCGGGAGACCGGAATACGCGGGGCGTGGACCGAGGGCTGGAAGCGCTGTTGAGGGCGTTTACGAAGCAAGAGGCTCAGCGGATGGCGCTGGCGACGCCTGAGGCTGAGACGGGACGTAAAGGCTGAATCTAGGGGCGATGGCTCCTGTAACGGTACGGGGTGCAGGAGCGATGACCCGCGCCGGCATAATAGCAGTGCTGCGAAGGGAGAGAGGTCCGGCGCCGCAGAAGACCGGCGAAACCTGATAGGTAGACACTAAGCGAAGAGGACGATGATGAAGATTCTGGTGACGTTGGACGGGTCCGAGTTTTCCAAGGCGGCGCTGGTCCCGGCATCTAAGCTGGCCACCGAGGCCGAGAGCGAGGTGCATTTGCTGAGCGTGTTGAACGACCACGAAATGGAAACGCAGGGGAATGCGGCGCAAAAGCTCCTGGACGCGGAGGCCTCCGCGATGGCGCCGCTGAAGGTGTAGACGAAGCTGATTACCAGTGACCGGGTAGCGGAAGCGATTGCGTCTTACGCCCGGAAGGAGTCGATAGATTTCATAGCAATGGCCACGCACGGCCGTACAGGGCTGGCCAGAACCATCGCGGGGAGCGTTGCGTCGGAGATACAGCGCACCAGTGACGTACCTCTGCTGTTGGTGAGACCAAAGGGGTTGGAGTAGGCTGAAGTGTGGCCCGGGCCGATATTGTGCAGCGCTGCAAGAGCAACCCGTTAGGGTATAAGCGCTCTTCTCGCCAAGAAGCGGCGACCATGCCCCACAACACCGATGCTGACTCTGATTTAGGTGCCCCGAGTCCCGGTGTCCAACGCTAGCCCTTGACGACGGTCGAGTCCACTAGGGCTGGCCAGTCATTTACCAAAACCGCCAGCCCGTGTTTCAGGTGGAGTTCAACTCTACTCTGTCTCCCCGTCTAAACAAGAACGACGATCTACCTCTCAGTGTGCGGAGCCGTTATCTAGACAGCGGCACAGTGATTTCGAAAGTTCTGACTCTCGTTGGTATAGGACCACCAAGCGGACCAGATATTGACCTGGGGAGACAACAGAAACAGCAGCGTTGGTTATTAGGGCTGAATCTTACCGGGCTATTATCGTTGGTCTGCTCGTCGTGACCGTGACCGTCACCGCCACCGACGTGGGCAGGCCGTCTACCGGTCTTATTTGGCCGTACGATTCGTGGTGGTCTTTGGCAGCATTCTTCGCTGATGACAACCTAAATTCCGAGATCCACTAAGGCGTCCCGACCAAATCAAACGTCAGATACGTCACCGTCCAGCACCTTGCGGAGCGTTAGGTTTGCCCTTTTCAACCTTCCATGGATATAGGAATCTGAACAGTCGAGTTCGTCGGCTGCCGCCACCACTTGTCCATGCCTCCGGATCGAACTTAAGATCTCTATCATTTTCAGGTTCAGTCGTGGTCTCCCCTGAAGTGACTTTTTCATGTTCTGTGGCCACCTCACAAATCCTTATAAATTGCTTTCGAGTCTGATCCGGTACCTGACTGCAGCTGCCCTGCTTTGAGGCCTGTCTTTCCACTATGGAGTGGCAGAGCATTGGACAGACCCCGAAACCAACAGTGGCTTTCACTTTCGGCGTGATCTTTTCCGGGCGACCAGCGGCGTCTCATCCCGACTCTCCAGCTCCTGTTGTTGGGCTGCTGATTTCAGGATTAGGCCGTAGGCCAACCGGAGGCGCCGGCAGGAATCGGCGTCTTCTACTGGCACCAGTTCAATCGTTAGCGAGTCGGGTTCCGCCTTGGTCGCTTTGCTTCCCACTGTTCAATGAGACTACCAACGAGAGGGTGCCGTCCAAATGCGGATAGGCACCCTTCACCGGTAGCCGGTACAATTCGATTAAGGTGCCGGTCGGCACCAGCATCTTGAGGTCGAGAGACGGGTAACGAACAGTGAAAAGAGGCTGCCCACCGCCAAAAGGTGTCAGAACCCTGGTGATTAGGTTGGCTGGACGCGATCCCAGACCAACGAACCTGGAAATAGCAGCAGAGGTCGAGCGGCGATTTGGGGTAGAGATCTCGGCACGCTCAATATGGCGCTACTGTGAGGCAGAAGGGCACCCCACCAAGAGCCCTAGATCACTCAGAGCTGGTGCAGTCGATACTGGCCTGCTCAGAACGGATCAAATTCGAGACGCGTTAAGGGGTCATTGGAGTGATCTACGGTATGAGGCGAGGCGATGGCGGGGCCACGTCTGGACACCGAATCTGGAAGGTCTTCGCTGGACGCCTTTGATACGATCAGATCCTACAAACTTGATCGAGGATGAAACCAAGAGATGGTTGCTAAGCCCCGAGGGCGACGGTTCCCCGCTGTTTCAGTACCTGTTGGCACATCTCGAGAGAGATTCGCCGGATATCTTTACCAGGTTACGGGAGTGGCAAGAGGCAGTGCTCCGGCTGCTTCACGAGGTTGCCATGACGCAAGAGAGGTTCTACTTGGCTGTTCACCGGAAGGTGGTTGAGCAGAAAGTTCGGGTTGAAGGGATTCCAGAGCCCGGACCCAATGACCTGGTATTGACCGGAGCCGCTTTTGAGTTTGCTTTCACCCTTTGGGATGCCATAGCACGTGACTACCGACGCGGTGGATCGGGCTTCTCCCTACTCATTCCCCACACTTACTTCCTGGGAGAGGCCGATGAGGGTGAATCCGACAGCGTCCTATTCTGCAATGGGAGGGAAATCGCCTTGGGACCCCGCCGGTGGGTGAAACTCTTACAAGAGCTCCACGAGAAGTTGTACGACGACTTAGGTGAATCCCTTTGGAAAGAACTGGAGCAGCGCGGTGTTCTCCGTCAGATCGAGTCGGTCACCGGTAACACAAAAGGGGTTGAAGAAGGCCTTGATGCTCTTTCGCTCGGTGGTGCGCTCTTTACGCCCGGAGGCTGTCGTCTTTGTATTCATGTCGCAGATGCGGACGGTGGTTAGTGGACCTTTTCTACGTGCTTGGTAAGCGGGACTTCCAGTGTGAATCGGAATGGTGTAATTGCGTGCACATCGTCAGGATGAGCGGGTTGGAGGCGCAGGAGGCTCATTTCCATAGGACTGACATGGATTTTACGGATGCTTCACGTGCGAGAGTGCAAGGCCGAGAATGCGGGAGAAGTCAAAAATTCACTAGCTCTCAGGATGAGCAGGTAGGAGGCCTAGGAGGCTATTTTCAAAACAATGATATGACTTGCAGCGCTAGGGTGAATCTAGCTCGTCCAGCAGGTCTGAGACGGGTATTCGGCGGCCCCACCAGAGGGGCGCGCTCTGGTAGAAGGCGTGGTCCGGGGAGAGGGTGGGGTCTTGTAGCTCCGTGACAACCTTTTTCAAGGCGTCAAGGTGCTCCGGGGCGGTCTCAAACCAGCCCAGCATGTAGCCGAGCTCGCCGGAGGGGAGCTGCTGGTGGTAGAGGCGGCGGTGGAGGATGGGCACCAGGGGAGCGGTGACCTCGATATGGCCGGGGGCTAATATTTCGCCGCGTTCGTCGAGGCGGGGGAGGAGGAGGGCCTGCCGTTGCATGGAGGAGAGGCTCCACCAACGGTTAGTGCGGTTGCAGGGCCAGAACATGACTTCTGGATGGAGCGACCTGGGTTGACGGGCGAGGGCGTTGTCGTAGGCGACGGCGGAGATGGCGAGGCTGGTATAGATACGCTGCCGGACGGCCAGCGACACGATTTCGACGCCGGAGGAGGGGTCTGGGAGGGCCGTTGCCATGGCGGCTGCCGCCTGCCGGAGGACGGCGGGGTCTGGGCCTTCGAGGAGGAGGACCCGGTTGGCGTGGGTGAGGGGAGGATTGGGCCAGGGCTCGACGGTGTAGGTGGGCTCGGTGCGCAGCAGGGTGGTGGCGACGGCGCAGGGGGGGATAGGGGCGTCTGGGGTGGGGATTTCGGCGCCGGGAGGGAAGGTGTCGAGGGTGGTACGGATGTAAGCCGCCAAGGCGCCGCGGTGGGCCGGCGTCATTTGGCCTGGCTCCGGCCATGCCAGGATGAGGGCCCGCAGGGTCATGGGCTGCCTCCGTTCGGGGTGGTTGTTTCGGTGCTGAGCCACATTATAAGGGCAGCAGGCTGGAGGTGGGGTGAATGGAGGAAGTGATGGTCTTACTGGCCTTTGCATAGAATCTAAATCACCCGCTCTCTGAATCTCCCTCTTTCAGGAGGTGAGCAATCCAGCATGCCGGTTGCGACCGTCACCACCAGGGATAAGAAATTTGGGCACGGATGGTCGATATGCTGGCGGGATGAACTATTTCGGTGGCGGACATCCAGGGCGACGGTTGGGTGTTTCTAAGGGCTCCAAATCGAAGGTTGGTGGTTCCCACCCATCCGCCCCAGAAGGTTTCTAAAAGTTTTTCTGAGAGACACCCTTAGACTCCAGGCAGAGGGGACAACTGCCTCTGTATGCCCCCTTGCAGGCTGTCCTTTAAGGGAACGTGCGACTATTTTCGAGGCTATAGCTGCCTCTCTTTGGCGGAAGGCTAGTTGGTAGCGAGGAGCCAGGTTGACAAGGGTAGGCGGGCGGAATAGGGTTCGGCCCAAGGCCGGATTGAAGGGGGTAGCCATGGCGTTGCGGAGTAGCTGGAAGTCGAATAAGGAGGAGGTGGTGGCTGAGAATGGCGTGGTGACGGCTATGCAGCCGCAGTCGGCGGAGGCGGGGCTGGCGATGCTGAAGGCGGGGGGTAACGCGGTGGATGCGGTGGTGGCGATGGGGTTCTGCAATGTTGTGCTGGAGCCGTATATGGCGACGATTGCGGGGATGGGCTATATGCTGGTGCACCTGGCGTCGGAGGGGAGGACGGTGGCGATAGATTTCAACGGCCGAGCGCCTCGAAAGGCGACGGCGGATATGTTTAAGGTTACGGGGACGGCGGCGGCAGGGGGCACGCAGGTGTTCGAGGTGGAGGGGAAGGCGAACAGCCAGGGAGCGCTTTCGGTGACGGCGCCGGGGACGTGCGCCGGGCTGTGCCTGGCGCATCAGAGGTTCGGGAGGTTGCCGCTGGAGCAGGTGCTGGAACCGGCGGTCCACCTGGCGGCGGAGGGATTCGAGGCCAACTGGCACCTGACGCTGTACGCGGCGAATATGATGGACAGCTTCGGGCAGGACCCGGCAATAGGGGACACGTGGCTGCCCAACGGCCGGGCGCCCCGGAGCTACCCGAAGCCGGGAGAGAAGGTGGTTCAGCGGGAGCTAGGAGATCTGCTCAAGGCGGTGGCTCGGAAGGGGGCCGACGCGCTGCATCGTGGCGAGGTGGCGGAGGCGATACACGACTTCGTGAAGGCGAATGGCGGGGTGCTGGAGAGGAGAGACCTGGAGGAGTACACGCCGGGGGTGTACGAACCGAGAACGGTGCCGTTCAAGGGGTATTCCGTGGCGGCGGTGCCGACGCCCAGCGGGGCGATGAGCAGCCTGGAGACGTTCCGAATTCTGGACAATTTCGACCTGGAGGGGTTGGGGCACAACTCGGTGGAGTATTTGCACACGTTCATAGAGTCGGCGAGACATGCCTTCGCGGACCGGTACCGGTTCCTGGGCGATTGGGAGCATACGCCGGTGCCGCTGGAGGGGTTGCTGAGCGGGGAGTACGCGGTGGAGTTGGCGGGGTTGGTGGGCCGGGGTAGGGCGTCGGTGGGGGTGGATGGGGAGGAAGAGCCGTGGTCGCACTACCTGGACCGGGCTGTCCATGATCCGTGGAAGTACAACCCCACCGCGACGCAGGGGGAGGAATTCGCCGCGGCTATCGCCGCCAATGAAGAGGACACGACGCAGATCAACGTGGTGGACCGGGAGAGGAATGCGGTGTCTTGCACGCACACGGGGGTGTTCACCGCCGGGGCCACGCCACCGGGCATGGGGGTGCACCTGGTGGGGGGAATGAGCTGGTTTGTGCCGAAGCCCGGGTTCGCCAACTCGATTGGGGGTTGGAAGCGGCCCTTGAATAATATGGCGCCGCTGATGGTGTTCCAGAACGGCCGGCCGGTGCTGCGCCGGGGGCGCGGCGGATTATGAATCGGGGCGTACAGGTGGTGACCAACGTGCTGGTGTTCGGGATGGGGCCGCAGGAGGCGGTGGCGCAGGCCACGGTGGACGCCAGCGGCCGGGATACGCTGGTGGATTCCAGGCTGCCGGAGGAGACGATTGCGGAGCTGCGCCGGCGGGGGCACCGGGTGAAGGTGGTGGAGGAGGAGCCGGGGATGACGGGCAACTTTTCGAGGCCGTCGGCTGTGGTGATTGACTACGAGTCTGGGCTGCTGCGCGCCGGGGTGGATGTGTTCCGGCCAGCGATGGCGTTAGGGTATTAGGGGGTAGTTAATTTCTGAGGGACAACCTCAGATTCCTGCCAGAGGGGTGCTCCCTCTCTGGAGTCTCCCCTGGTTGGTTTCGCCACCACGAAGGACTGCAAATCACAGGTTGGTGGTAGCGACCGTCCCGCCCCGGAAGGTTTTGATTTAAGTTCTGAGGGACACCCTCAGACTCCCGGCAGCCACCACCTGGGTTCCCTGCACCCTCCTGTGGAGTTGGGATTAGAAGCTATCTGGATCCCGTACTTGAGTGCATGAGCCAGGGTGATGGGTCTGGCTAGCACAGAGGGTTGCGGATCTAGCCGCGAGGGTTGGATGTGCTCTCCCACCACACCCAGATTCTTCGATCCTCACGGGCCGACTCAGAATGACATGAGGGAGGATGGACTGAGGATAGGGTCGCCTGAGAAGGGCTAAGAAGGACGTAAAGGGCTCCTGTTTGCGAGGGAATTGTCCCATTATGAATGGGTAGGGTTAGAGGCGGGGGCGCCAGCGTTTGCCGTCTTTGACGGTGAGGACGTGGGCGAAGTGGCGGGAAGCGCTGAGGGTGTTGTTGAGGCCGACCGTCCCGCCCCGGAAGGTTTTAAAAGTTTTTCTGAGGGACACCCTCAGATTCCTGCCAGCCACCACCTGGGTTCCCTGCACCCTCCTGTCGGGTTGGCGTCGGAAGTTATCTGGATCCCGTACTTGAGTGGATCAGCCAGGGTGATGGGTTTGGCTAGCACAGAGGGTTGCGCATCTAGCCGCGAGGGTTGGATGTGCTCTCCCACCACACCCAGATTCTTCGATCCTCACGGGCCGACTCAGAATGACATGAGGAAGGATGGACTGAGGATAGGGTCGCCTGAGAAGGGCTAAGAAAGACGTAAAGGGCTCCTGTTTGCGAGGGAATTGCCCCATTATGAATGGGTAGGGTTAGAGGCGGTGACCTGCCCCCAATAGGTGTACCACAAATCATGAGACACTGATAGCGCTTGGAGCAGAGGAGGTGAGGATGGCCTCTGGAGCAGGAGGGCGATAGCCCAGGGCGCTGTGGGGGCGTTGGTGGTTGTACTCGTGGCGCCACTGCTCGGTGAGGACCTGCACCTCCCAGAGGGTATCGAAGAGCTCCCGGTCCAAGAGTTCGTCCCTAAGCTTGCCGTTGAAGCTCTCAACATACCCATTCTCCCAAGGGCTACCCGGTGTGATGAAGAGGGTTGTGGCTCCCACCCCTTGGAGCCACAACCGCACCGCCCTGGCGGTGAACTCCGGCCCGTTGTCCGAGCGGAGGTGCTCCGGCACGCCACGCTGGACCATGAGGTCCCCCAGGCATTCAATGACATGGGGTGAGCGTAACGAGCGACCCACATGGATGGCCAGACACTCCCTGGTATACTCATCCACCACTGTCAGGAGACGAACGGGTTTGCCGTCACTGGTACGAAGGGCCACGAAGTCGTATGCCCAGACGTGGTTCCGTCGTTGTGGCCTCAGCCGCACGCAGGAGCCGTCAGTAAGCCAGAGTCGGCCCCGTTTGGGCTGTTTGGCTGGTACCTTGAGTCCTTCCCGTCGCCAGATCCGCTCCACCCGCTTGTGGTTCACTCTCCATCCCTCCCATTGCAGCATGGCAGTCACCCGCCGGTACCCATACCGTCCGTACCGACTGGCCAGCCGAACCACTGCCATCGTCAGGGCCTCCTCATCATCGGCCACTGTTGCAGTGTACCTCTGTGTTGACCGGGGTTGCTCAAGCGCCCGGCAAGCGCGCCGCTCAGAGATGCCATACCTGTCCCCCACCACTTCCACGCATCTCCGCCGGCGGGCCGGGCTCAGAAGTTTCCCCGTGCTGCCTCCTTCAGAATCTGGTTGTCCAACGTCAGGCCCGCTACCGCACGCCTGAGTCGTCCGTTCTCCGCTTCCATCTCCCGCAACCGCCTCGCCTGGTCTATTCTCAGCCCCCCATACTGCTGCCGCCACCGGTAAAACGTATGGTCTGATACCCCGATACCCCTGCATGCCTGGGCCACCGTCTCCCCTTGCGCCAGGGCCACCTCCGCTTCCCGCAGCTTCCCTATGATCTCTTCTACACTGCGCTTTTTACTCGCCATTGACTACCCCCGCTCACCAGCTCCACTTTACGAGTTTATAACTGGACCAGTTTTTGGGGGGCAGGTCAGCGGGGGCGCCAGCGTTTGCCGTCTTTGACGGTGAGGACGTGGGCGAAGTGGCGGGAAGCGCTGAGGGTGTTGTTGAGGCCGTCTTCGTAGCGGAATTCGCCGTCCTGGAGGTCCAGAACCGCGGCGTCGCCGATGCTTCCCACCTTCAGGTTGCCAAGGTTGGCGCGGCCGATGGATGCCGCGGGAGTAGTGGTGACGGCGCGGACGACTTCGTCCATGGACATTCCCAGCTCCAGGAAAATGGCCATGTGGTCCAGGAGGTTGTAGTTGACGGCGTTGGGACGAGGGCCGACGCGGTCGGTGCTGATGGTGTGCGGGGGCATGCCGCCTTCGACGACGGCGCGGCAGACGGGGAGGGAGAAGTGGCGCATGGCGCCGGCGGTGTCGAAGATGACGCCGGAGTTGTAGGCGTCCCAGGCCTCGGGGCGAATGTGGCCATCGGCGTCGAGGACTGAGTGGGTGTCGCCGTGGTAGATGTGGGTGGCGATGTCTCCGGGCTGTAGATAGCTGAACACCTGGGCCAGGGGAAGGGGCGACTCCATGACGTGAACCATGAACTTGGTGCGGGTCTGGTCGGCGATTCTTCGAGCCATTTCCAGGGCAGGGACGGCGTTGGCGTCCGTGGTGCCGGAGGGGGAGAGGCGAACCTTGACGCCGAGGACGATGTCACGGTTGTCCTCTATGCACTGGGCGGTCTCTTCTTCTCTGGCCCACCGGAAGTCCTCCAGGTCCGGGATTCCCAGGGTAACTGGGGTGGAGATGCCCAGGGCGCCGAGGTGGATGAACGAATATATGCGGGTCTCGACGCGGTCAATTATGTAGTTGCGGAAGGCGTCAAAGTTGATAAAGCCGGTGGTGCCGGCGTCGACGGCGGTGGTGTTGCCGATGCCGAGGCAGGTGGGGTCAGGGTCGACGCGGCGGGGTTGTATTCGGTAGGCATAATGGCCGTGGAGGTCGATGAGGCCTGGGGTGACCAGCTTGCCGGAGACGTCAATCACCCGGGCGGCTTCTTGCTGGGGCAGGGAATTGGCCAGGGCGGCGACTTTACCGTCTTTGAAGGCGATGTCCCGCTTGGCGTGGAGGTCCTGGGCAGGGTCTATGATTTCGCCGCCCTTGAGGATGAGGTCGTATGTGAGGGGCATGTTGGGTCTCCTTGGTCCCTTTTGTGGAAGAGAGCGATGTTATGTTGACCGAGAGGGTGTGGAGGGAATAATACAACGAATTTGGGTGCGGAATAGTGTTTGAGTAGGGAAGAGTCGAAGCGATAGGTTTGGTTACCGTGAAGGGCTACGAATCAAAGGTTGGTGGTACCCACCATCCCTCCCAGAAAGGTTTAAAGAGTTAATTTCTGAGGGACATCCTCAGACTCCCGCCGGAGAGGGTGCTCCCTCTCTGGACTCTTCCCTGGTTGGTTTCGGCACTACGAAGGACTGCAAATCACAGGTTGGTGGTACCTACCGTCCCGCCCCGGAAAGTTTTAAAAAGTTTTTCTGAGGGACATCCTCAGACTCCCGGCAGGGAGGGTACTCCCTGTCTGCACTCTCCCTTGTTAGGTGTCCAAAGTGGGTGGGGCGACGATTCGGGTTTGGGGTGAGGGTTAGAGGCGGGGGCGCCAGTGTTTGCCGTCTTTGACGGTGAGGACGGGGACGAAGTTGCGGTTGGCGCGGAGGGTGTTTCCTAGACCGTCCTCGTAGCCGAAGTCGCCGTCCTCCAGGGAGGTTACGGCGGCGTCGCCGGTGGCGCCGACCTTCAGGGTGCCGAGGTCATCCCGGCCCAGCGCGGAAGCCGGCCCGGCGGTGACGGCGTTTATCACCTGGTCCAGGGGCATGCCAAGCTCAAGGAACATGGACATGTGATCGTGCAGGGTGTAGTTGGAGCCGCCGGGCCGCGGAAGGTTTCGATCTGTGCTGATGGTGTGGGGAGGCAAGCCCTGGTCCACGGCGGCGCGTTCGACGGCCAGGGAGAAGTGGCGCTGGGCGCCGGCGGTATCGAAGATGATGCCGGCACGGGAGGCGTCGCGGCACTCGGAGCGGACCTTTCCTTCGGAGTCGAGAACGCTGTGGGTATCACCGTGGAAGATGTGGGTGGCGATGTCTCCAGGGTTGAGGTAGGTGAACACCTGGGCCAGGGGCAGGGGTGACTCCATGACGTGGACCATTATTTTGGTGCGGGTCTGATCGGCGATTCTTCGAGCCATCTCCATGGCGGGAACGGCGTTGGCGGCGGTGGTGCCGTTGGGGGTGAGGCGCACCTTGACACCCTGGACCACGTCCCTGTTTTCTTCGATGCAGCGAATGGTCTCGTCTTCGTTTGCGAGCCGGAAGTCCTCCAAGTCCGGGATTTGTATGGCGGTCTGTGTGACGATACCGAGGGCGGAGAGGTGAACAAAGGCGAACATTCGGGCGTCGACCTGGTCGATAACGTAGCGCCTGAGGGCGGGGAAGTAGATCCAGCCTGTGGAGCCGGTATCGACGCAGGTGGTGACGCCGGTGGCGGTGCCGACGAGATCCGGGTGGGCGCTGCGTGGTTGCAGTCCGTGAGCGAAGTGGCCGTGCATGTCTATGAGGCCGGGGGTGACCAGCTTTCCGGCGACGTCAATGACCTCGGCGGCGTTATTGGAGGGGAGATGCTGGGCCACGGCGGAGACCTTGCCATCCTTGAAGGCAACGTCCCTGACGGAGTCGAGGCCTTGGGAAGGGTCTATGACCCGGCCGCCCTGGAGTATAAGGTCGTGTTCGAGTGGCACGGTGGGCCTCCTAGGTTTCATTTGGGGCAGGGGGCGATGGTGTCTTGTCTGAGAGGATGTGGGGGAATGATACAACGATTTTGGGTGTGGGTTCTGAGGGACACCCTCAGACTCCCGGCAGGGAACCTGGGTTCCCTGCACCTTCCTGTTGGGTGGGGGGTTAGAGGCGGGGACGCCAGTGGGTGCCGTCCTTAATAGTGAGGACGGGGACGAATTGGCGGGCGGCGCGGAGGTTGTTGCCCAGGCCGTCTTCGAAGCGGAAGTCGCCGTCCTCCAGGGCGATTACGGCGGCGTCGCCGATGGCGCCGGGTTTCAGGGCGCCGATGTCGTTGCGGCCGACGACGGCGGCGGGGTTAGAGGTGACGCTTCGAATAACCTCGGCCAGGGGCATGCCAAGCGCCAGGAAGGTGGACATGTGCTGGTGGAGGTTGTAGTTGAAGGAGTTGGGACGAGGGACGGTACGGTCAGTGCTGATGGTGTGGGGCAGCATGCCCTGGTCCACGGCGGCGCGGGAGACCTCCAGGGAGCAGTGACGGGCGGCGCTGCCGGTATCGAAGACGATGCCGGAGTTGTATGCGTCCCAGGCCTCGGGCCGGAGCTGACCTTCGGGGTCTAGGATGGTGTGGGTGTCGCCGTGGAAGGCGTGGGTGGCGATGTCGCCGGGTTTGAGGTACTGGAAGACTTGGGCCATGGGCAGGGGCGTTTCCATGACGTGAACCATGATTTTGGCGCCGGTCTGGTCACAGATTCGCCGGGCCATCTCCATGGCGGGAACGGCGTTGGCGGCGGTGGTGCCGCTGGGGGTAAGGCGCACCTTGACCCCGAGGACGACGTCACGGTTTTCCTGGATGCAGCGGATGGTCTCTTCTTCCCGGGCGAGACGAAAGTCTTCCATGTCCGGAATCGGCAGGACCGACGTGACTACGCTGCCCATGGCGGAAAGGTGGACGAAGGCGAAGACGCGAGTGTCGACTTGGTCAATGACGTAGCGCCGGAGGCCGCGGAAGTTTATCCAGCCGGTGGAGCCGGCATCGACGCAGGTGGTGATACCGTTGGCGGTGCAGACGACATCGGGGTCTACGTCCCGGGGGTGCAAACCGAAGGCGTAGTGGCCGTGAATATCGATGAGGCCGGGGGTCACCAGGTTGCCGGAGGCGTCGATAACCCGGGCGGCGCTTTCGGAGGAGAGGTCCGGGGCCACGGCGGCGACCCGACCGTCCTTGAAGGCAACGTCTGAAACGGCATCAAGCGCCTGGGCGGGGTCTATCACCCGGCCGCCCTTGAGGAGCAGGTCGTATTCGAGGGGCATGAAACGTATCTCCTAGGACGAGTACAGCGGAGGGAGTATGAGGCATGGCCAGGATGGCCGCATTGCCGGACGTGGGCAACCGCGGCGGATAAGCTTGAGGGACTTGTTTGTTGACAAGTGTATGAGGCGGCCCTAGCATCTTCAGTAGCCACAGGCGGTGAAGACCGGGCGGTTCTTTGAGACGAAACTGAGGGGGAGGTAAAGGAGATGGAGCGACCAGAGAGGCTGCACCACGCTGCGTATCTTACCTACGACACGGCGGCCACGGTGCGCTGGTACACGGAGGTGCTGGGGATGAAATTTGTGGGGTACGCGGCGGGAGACCATGTACCTAGCACCGGGGCGTCGGACCGGTTCTTCCACTCGTTCCTGGAGATGGAGGACGGAAGCTGCATAGCGTTCTTCGAGATAGAGGGGTTGGATAAGAAGGCGGATGAGACGATAGTTCCGCGTTGGGTCCGGCATATCGCGCTGAAGGTGCCCAGCGAAGAGGCGCTGGCGGGCTACAAGGCTCGGCTGGAGTCGCATGGGATAGACGTGGTGGGGGTGACGGACCACGATTTCTGCAAGTCGATCTACTTCTTCGACCCGAACGGGATCAGGCTGGAGCTGACAGCGGACGTGCGGCCCTTCTCGGAGAAGGACGCGCAGGCGGCGGCGAAGGCGTTGGAGGAGTGGAACCGGAGCACGGCGGCGACGGCGGTGGGGTAGGGCGTGGTCCGCGCGCGGCGATGCGTTGCATGTGGGGGGTAAACAATCTTGAAGCTGTCTAAGTTGACCTTCGTGATGCACTAGCCCAGGGAGGATACGGAAGGGAAGTATTTGGGTGAACTCCCATCGCTTCCCGGATGCTGGGCTTGGGGGCCACCGCCGCCGAGGCGCTGGAGAATCTGCAGAGCGTTGTCACCGCCTTCATAGAATCTTACCGGGACCGAGGGGATTCTCTTCCCGCGGGGGTCGAGGCGGCGGTGCAGGAATCATCCGGTACAGAAACGATTGGAGAAGTCTCGGTCGCCGTTTGAATCATAGAGAGCTTAGCAGCAGGCTGCGCAGGTTAGGCTGTGAATTTGACCGGAGGGCGAAAGGCGATCACGAAATTTGGATTCGCGTGACTACCCATGCCAGGACCACGATTCCCAATTGGGGCAGCAGAGACCTTAAGCCGGGCACTGTCAGCGCGATTTTGCGTGATCGTGGAATTTCCAGCAACCAACTTGAGGATGCGTAATCTATAAAGGGCCGTCCGGCCTCGCATTAGCTGATTGCTGATGAGGTACATCACATTTACCTGAGGCGCTGGAAGAGTGGAACCAGAGTACGGCGGGGACGGCTGCGGGGTAGGAGTAAGAACAGTCACGGGGTTAGGTATGACCACCAGGAAGGACTACAAATCAAATGTTGGTGGTTCCCACCATCCCGCCCGGAAAGGTTTAAAAACGAAATTCTGAGGGACACCCTCAGACTCCCGTCAGGGAACCTGTGTTCCCTGCACCTTCCTGTTTGCGATGAATCCGGCCTGTTTGCGATGAATCCGGACCGGCCATTGCCTTAAATTTGGTGCAACGACTAGGATTAGGGCAGACTCGACGCTAACAGCAACGCTGGGCTATTTCGTGAGCGGCAGGTAGGAGCAACGATTGATAGATAGAGAGCTGGTATCGATACCCATTCAGGTGCCGGAGGCGATGGAGACTACCTCCGGCATAGCGCGGCACTTTCCACACGTGTTCGGTTGCCTGTATGAGGAGTCGCGGGAGAAGCCCACCACGGCGCTACTGTTCTGCCATCCGAACACGAATTTCATGGAGCATTACGCCCTGAGGCCCTTCGCTGCCCAGGGGTACGCCTGTCTGGGGTTTACCACCAGGTACCTCAACAATGACAGCGCGCTGATCATGGAGGAGACGGTGCTGGACGTGGCGGAGGCGGTGCGTTACCTGCGGGAGAGGTACCGTAACGTGGTGCTGGTGGGGAACAGCGGGGGCGGACCGTTGATGTCGATGTACCAGAGCCAGGCGGAGGGCCCGTCCATAACGATCACGCCAGCAGGGGACCTGCCGGACTTGACCAAGGCGGACCTGCCGACGGCGGACGCGCTGATTCTGCTGGCGGCGCACACCGGGAGAGCGCAGGTGCTGACGGACAATATGGACGCGTCAGTGGTGGATGAGCGGGACCCGGACTCCAGGGACCCGGCGCTGGATATGTTCGATAGGGCCAATGGACCGCCGTACTCGGAGGAGTTTGTGCGGAGGTACCGGGCGGCGCAGGAGGCGCGGAACCAACGGATCACGGACTGGGTGCGGGATACGCTGACCCAGCGGAACGCCGGGGGGACGCGGAGCAACCTGGCGTTCACGGTGTATCGGACGATGGCGGACCTCCGGTTTACGGACTTGAACGTTGACCCTTCGGACCGGGAGCCAGGGTGCATGTGGGGAGACGCGGAGCAGAACAACCGGCACACGGCGCTGGGTCACGCCCGGTTCAGCAGCCTTCGGTCGTGGCTGAGCCAGTGGGGCCTGACGACGACGAACGGGGACGCGCTACAGCACCTGCCTCGCACGTCGGCGCCGGTGCTGGTGATTGACTACACCGGGGACCAGGGGGCGTTTCCGTCGTATGCCGACGCGCTCTTCGCCGCGGCGACGGTGGAGGACAAGGAGCTGCGCCGGATCAGGGGGGCGAGCCACTACCTGATAGGCCAGGAGGCGCAGTTAAAGGAGATGGTGGATACGGTGTCCGGGTGGCTGGAGGATAGGGGGATGTAGGGAGGTAGGGGTATTCCGGAGGCCCCGTGGCAGGGAACCCATCCGCCTCCAGCTGACTGCACTCTCCGGTGTGGTTGGTGGTGATTAGGTGGAGGAGGCTCCCTTTCAAGGGCTGGACTATTGTCGAGGGAATCAGCGAGGGGGATGGGTGGTGTGCCCGCGAAGGACTACAAATCGGAGGTTGGTGGTACCCACCGTCCCACCCCGGAAGGTTTTTAGAGTTCATTTCTGAGGGACACCCTCGGACTCCCGGCAGCTACCACCTGGGTTCCCTGCATCCTCCTTTGAATCCGGGGGTTAGAGGGCGAGGGAGGTGACGATGGTGCCGAGGGAGGTGAGGATGAGGACGGCGCCCAGGGGCTTGCCGATCCGCTTGCCCCAGGGGAGGTTTTTCTCGACGGCCATGACGAGGCCTAGGAGGAGCATCCAGCCGATGCTGCCGGCGCCTACGGCGAACATGAGTAGCATGAGGGACCAGCAGCAGCCAAGGCAGAAGAGGCCGTGGTTGATGCCGAGGCGGAAGGACTGTCGCCATTCGTGTTTGCCGGTCCAGTGGCTGGCGATGAACATCATGGGGGAGCGGCACTTGTCGAGGCAGTGGTACTTGAGGGCGGTGAACTGGTAGACGCCGGCCAGGGCGAGGACGGCGGCGCCGATGACCCAGGGGTTGGTATCTACCCAGGCGATGCGCTCGACGGCCTGGTGAAGGGCGAGGTCGCCGGCGTGGACGATGATGCCGAAGAGGGCCCAGACCCCGATGTAGCCTGTGATGAGCAGTGTCATCAACCAGACGTGGGCGGGCCGTTCGCGGGTCATCCGGCGGAAGAGGAAGATGAGGGGCAGGCTGGTGGGGAGCATCATGGCGAATACCATGACGGTCCAGCCGGCGACGAAGACGGCGAGGAGTGCCAGGTCTTCGGTGACGATATCGTCGAGGGTTTGGTGGTCGAGGTAGCGGCCGTAGGGGGACTGGCCCCAGACCCAGAGGCTGAGCCAAGCGAAGGCGATGATGGCCACCAGGAGGGTGGCAAAGAGGCGCTGGTCCTGGACTCTTACCCGCATGGGGTCTTCCCCGAAAGCGGTGCGCCGGGGTGAACCCGGCGGCGAGCGAAGGATGTTTGGGTGAGCGGGCTAGCCCTCAAAGCCGAAGGCCCCCTGGATGACGTTGTGGCCGACGAGGTCCAGGTCCTGGCCGATGCAACAGGGGCAGAGGACGTTACAGTCGCAGACCTCCAGGATGCTGCCTTCCAGCTTGTAGGGCATAGACTAGCTCCTCGGGAGTAGGGTGGGAATTGGAGGTAGAAACGGTAAGGCGGCACTGAGCGGGCTGTCAAGGGGAGGCTGGGGGTGTGAGATGGACGGAGTTATGGTGTGCCACGGTTGACACCCGAGGGAGGGGCCAATACATTTGAGGCCGTGGAAACGCGTAGGCTAGGCCGAATTGGAGACGTGAGCGCCCTGACGCTGGGAGGCGGGGGGGTTGGGAACGTGTGGGGCGCCACCACTCGAGAGGAGGCGGTGGCCACGGTGCGGGAGGCGGTAGCAGGGGGGATAACGTTCATAGACATGGCGCCCAGCTACGGTGACGGGGAGGCGGAAAGGGTAGTGGGCGAGGCGTTCGAGGGGAGGCTTCCGGCGGGGATACTGGTGTCCACGAAGCATCGGCTGGGCAACCCGCCACGGGGCGAGGTGACCCGTTTGCTGGAGCGGAGCCTGGAGGAGAGTCTAGCCCGGATGAAGCTGGAGCGGGTGGACCTTTTCTTTTTGCACGGGCAGGTGGTGCCGGATGAAGAGGCGGGACAGACAGAAGGCACGCCACGGAACCTTTTTGTGGGGGCGGTGCGTCCCTGCTTTGAAGCGATGGTCGCGTCTGGGAAGATCGGCGACTGGGCGATCACCGGGATAGGCGAGCCTTCGGCGGTGATTGAGACGCTGGAGGACGAGCCGGGTCCGGCGGCGGTGCAGGCGATAGCGAACCTGCTGGACTCGCCTGGAGGGATGAGGCGGTTCGAGGGGCCGGCGCGACCACGGGATATTATAGCCACGGCGGTGCGCAGGGGTGTGGGGGTGATGGGTATCCGGGCGGTGCAGGCCGGGGCGCTGACGGATGCGTTCGACCGCGCGGTGGATGACGGCCACCCGGAGATGGCGGACTACCGCCGGGCGTCGGCGTTTCGAGAGCTGGCGAGGGAGTTAGGGGAGACGGCGGCGTCACTGGCGCACCGGTACGCGCTTTCGATGGAGGGGGTTTCGACGGTGATATTAGGGGTGAAGGACCGGGCGGAGCTAAAGGAGTGCCTGGCGGCGGAGGAGAAGGGGCCGCTTGACGCGGAGCTGGTGGCGCGGATTGATGAGGCGGCGGGCAGGGGTTAAGGCTAAAGGTAGAAGCGGCAAGATAGGCCGCGGGAAGAGGCAACGAATTGGCTGGTCTAAAGGACAAGTATTGCATTGTGGGAGTAGGGGAGACGGAGTTCAGCCGCGGCTCGGGAAGGAGCACCCGGGCGATGGCGGCGGAGGCGATTCGGAACGCCGCGAACGACGCGGGGTTGGCGCTGAAGGACGTGGACGGGATGATGAGTTACCACAGCGGTGACTCTGTGGCGTCGACGTCGGTGATGTACGACCTGGGGATGCGGCCGAACTTTTACATGGACTGCTCCGGCGGCGGGTCCAGCAGCGAGGCGCTGGTAGGGCTGGCGGTGGGGGCGATAGAAGGGGGGATGTGCGACACGGTGGCGATATATCGTTCGATGAACGGGTACTCGTCGGTGCGGGTAGGGGGAACGGGGGCGCGCAACGCGGCGCCGGTTTCGGGGCCGGACCTGATGCGGAAGCTGTACGGGCAGGCTAGCGCGGTGCAGCTCTTCGCGTTTACGTTCACGCGGCACATGATGGAGTACGGGGTGACCAGCGAGGACCTGGCGCGGATAAAGGTGGCGCACAGCAACCACGCCAGCAACAACCCGAAGGCGCTGATGAAGCAGCGGGTGACGGTGGAGGACGTGTTGAACTCTCGGTGGATCATCAAGCCCTGCGCACATCTGCTGGACTGCTGCCTGGAGACGGACAACGCCACCTGCATAATCGTGACGTCGGCGGAGCGTGCCAAGGCGCTGAAGAAGAAGCCGGTACATATCATGGGGTACCAGGGCCGGGGGACGAAGCCGGGCGGCGATTTCCATTACCAGTACGGGCCGATTACCAGGGTGGCGGGGCACTTTGTGGGGCCCAGGGTGTTCGACCTGGCGGGGGTTACGCACGACGACATTGACGTGACGGGCTGCTACGACGCGTTCACATACACGACGATGCTGCAATTCGAGGACTACGGATTCTCGAAGAAGGGCGAAGGGAAGGACTATGTGAGCAGCGGGGCGATCAACCTGGGGGGACGGAGGCCGAACAACACCAGCGGCGGCCACTTGTGCGAGGGGTATACGCACGGTATGAATATGGTGATTGAGAACGTGCGGCAGCTTCGGGGACAGGTGGACGACTACTGCCCGCAGGGGAGCGAAGGGGTGCATACCTTCGACTATTCTGAGGGGAAGTGCCGGCAGGTGAAGGACGCGGAGATAAGCATGAATATGGGATGGGGAACCCCGGCTATCGGGAGCGCGCTCATCCTTAGGAGGTAGCCGAATGGCGAGTTACGAGTACCGGGGCCTGCGGGTAAGTATCCCGGATAACGACAGCGAGTATAAGGGCTATTTTGAGGCGGCACGGGAGCACCGGCTGGTGGTTAGGAAGTGCCAGGAATGCGGTCTGCTTCGAGGGGAGCCGGGACCGGCGTGCCCGTGGTGCGCCTCGATGCAGTGGGAGTGGGAGACGGTGAGCGGTAAGGGGAGCATCTACAGCTACCAGATTGTGGCCCACGCGGTGCTGCCGGGGTTTAAGGACTGGACGCCGTTCCCGATTGTGCTGGTGGAGCTGGACGAGCAGAGTGGGAAGCCGGGGGAGGGGGACGGGCTGCGGTTCACGGCGAACTTGCTGAAGGAGTCGATGACGCCGGAGGACGAGGAGAACGTGGCGATTGGCAAGCGGGTGGAGGTGGTGTTTCAGGATATGGAGGATGGGCTGACGCTGCCGCAGTTCAAGCTATCGGACGAGGCGCCCCGGGGTGAGGTGTGGCGGTATCCGGGGTAGGTGTTGGGGGTTCTTTCGTGCGCTGTTTACAACGATACCGCTGTAGTCGATTGGGAAAGGACTGGGCGTTCAACCGATGCTGGTGAGCTTTGACATAGACGGGACGCTGGAGTTGGGGGACCCGCCGGGCCCGGTGACGATGGCGATGGTGCAGAGGCTGTTGGTTGCGGGGTGGCTGGTGGGTAGCTGCTCTGACAGGACGCTGTCGTTTCAGCGGGAAGTGTGGGCGTCGCAGGGGATTGAGCCGGGTTTCACGGTGCTGAAGCACCGGTTGGAGGATGTGAGGAAGGAATTTCCTTCGGAGGAATGCTACCACGTGGGGGACACGGAGGTGGACCGGATGTTCGCGGAACGGGCGGGGTTCAGGTTTGTGGAGGCGGTGCAGGCGGAGGGGTGGATAATGGGGCTTTAGGGGTAGCTGAGGGGCAGGGTGACAGGCAGAAGCTGTCGGAAGAGCCCAAGAAGGTTATGTGATGCGGTTTTCCATTGGTGGTAGATTAAGTTAACAGCCATGACAGAATCAGCACGTGAACTCCAAGGTAAGGCGAAGGAATTTGCTGGGAAGTTGCGCCGTCACCTCCCAAGCCTGACGGAGCGCTATCAGGTGAAGACGCTGGGACTATTCGGCTCCTACGTACGAGGTGAGGAACAAGACGGCAGCGACGTTGATGTTCTGATCGAGTTTGTTGAGAAACCTGACTTGCTAGAGTTTGTAGCGCTGCAAAGAGAGCTATCCGAGCATTTGGGGGTCAAGGTGGACTTGGTGATGAAGGATGCCCTGAAGCCGGGAATTGGAGCGTGTATCCTGGAGGAAGTCGTAGGGGTATGAATCGGACGCCGCTGGACTATATGAGAGATGCCTTGGCGGCGTTGGAAAAGGCGCACGACTTTGTGGAAGGGATGGATTATGAATCCTTTTCCCAAGATGATAAGACGACCTTCGCCGTCGTGCGCGCTTTCGAGATTGCAGGCGAAGCGGTAAAACTTATACCCGATGACGATCGTTCGAGGTTTCCCGAGGTGCCTTGGCGTGACATGGCCGGAATGAGAGACGTGCTCATTCATGCCTACTTTGGAGTGGACCTAGAAGTGGTATGGAGCACGGTGACCGGCCGTGTTCCGCAAGTTGTGTCTGAGCTACAAAAAGCATTGAGTATTCTGGAGTTGGAACGGGAGAGCTGAGTTAGAATCGAGATGGTGTGACCGAGTTCGCAGGCGACGCTCTAGCCATCGGCAGGAGAGGGGGATGGAGTAAGGGCAGGGCCGGGGATGGCGTCCGCCCGGCGTAGCTCATTCATTTGTTCTTGGGAGTAGCCCAGCTCTTGTAGGATTTCTTCGGTGTGCTGGCCGAGGAGGGGCGGCGGGCGGCGGAGGATTGGCGGGGTGGACTGGAGTTTCATGGGAGGGCCGGGGACCCGGAGGTCCGGGACCTCTGGATGGGGTAGGCTGGATATCATGTTCCGGGCGTGTACCTGAGGGTCGTTGACTACCTGGGAGACGGTGTTGATGGGGCCGCATGGGACGCCGGCCTGGGAGATGGTTTCCACCCAGCGGGCGGCGGGTTGAGCCAAGAAATGGTCGCTTAGCAGATTTACGCAGGCGTCACGGTGTTGGACGCGTAGGGTGTTGGTCTTGAAGCGAGGGTCGTCCAGGAGGTCGGGGCGGGCGATAGCGCCGCAGAGGCGGGTCCAGAGACCGTCGTTGGCGCATCCGAGGATGAAGTAGCCGTCAGAGGAGGGGAAGGTCTGGTAGGGGACCAGGCTGGGGTGAGCTGAGCCGAGACGGTGGGGCTCGACGCCGGTGGCCATGTAGCCGGTGGCGTGGTAGCTGAGGGCGGCGACCTGTCCGTCCAGCAACGAGGTGTCTATCCACTGGCCCTGCCCGGTCTCGTGGCGGTGGTAGAGGGCGGTGAGGATGCTGCCGTAGGCCAAGGTGCCGGTGAAGAGGTCCACCAGGGAGAAGCCGACGCGCTGAGGCGGACCGTTAGGATCGCCGGTGAGGGACATGAGGCCGGAGTATGCCTGGATGATGAGGTCGTAGCCGGGCTTTTCGGCGAGGGGGCCGGTGCGGCCGAAGCCGGAGATGGAGCAGTAGACGATTCGAGGGTTGCGCTGCTTGACGGCGTCGTACCCCAGGCCGAGGCGGTCCAGCGCACCGGTGCGAAAGCTCTCGATGAAGACATCGGCGGTGGCGGCGAGGTCGAGGACGAACTGGACGCCTGGAGTCGATTTGAGGTTGACGGCGACGCTGCGTTTGTTCCTGTTGAAGGAGAGGAACTGGGTGCTTTCGCTGTTCCAGAAGGGCGGCCAGGAGCGGGTCTCATCGCCGTGGGTGGGTTCTTCTATTTTGATTATGTCGGCGCCCATGTCGCCCATGAGCTGGGTGCAGAAGGGGCCGGCGATGGTGCGGGTGAGGTCCACGACTCGGATGCTTTCCAGAGCGGGCATGGTTCCTCCGAGGGATGGGGTGGGGCAATGGTATCAGAATGGTTGGGGGAATTCTGAGGGACACCCTCAGACTCGCGCCAGAGAGCTTGTGAACAAATTGACGTGGCACAGCGGTAGTGGGCACAGGGGTTGAATCTGCTCTCCCCTCCCTACCAGATTCCTCGATGCTCACGCACTGACTCGGAATCGATCATATTGGCGTTCAGCACCAGGAAGGATGAAAAAAGAGTGGCGGCTATCATCCATGGTGACCGGTATAGCTACTACAACGGATTGCAAAGCACACGCTGGTGGTTCCCACCGTCCCGCCCCGGAAGGTTTAAAAAACGAATTTCTGAGGGACACCCTCAGACTCCCGCCAGAGTGGGAAGGCCCCCTCTGGACTCCCCCTGGGTAGGCGCAGGTATAGTAGGGACGGTGCTATTTTCATAGCAATCGATCATGTTGGCGTCCAGCACCAGGAAGGATGAAAAAAGAGTGGCGGCTATCATCCATGGTGACCGGTATAGCTACTACAAGGGGTGGTGAATGGCAGGTTGGTGGTGCCCACCGTCCCGCCCAGGAAGGTTTACAAAGGATAATTTGAGGGACACCCTCAGACTCCCGGCAGACACCACCTGGGTTCCCTGCACTCTCCTGTGGAGTTGGTGGTGATTGTACGCGGGTGGCGTCCTATCAGAGGCCGGCCGAGTTATTTGCGGGGCAATGAGGCATGGCGAAGGGTGAAACCAAGGGTTGGTGGTAGAAGTAGCCGCGAGGGATGGATGTGCTCTCCCTCCACACCCAGATTCTTCGATCCTCACGGGCGGACTCAGAATGACGTGAAGGGGAGATGGGGTGGTTAGACGACGCCGGAGCTGGAGAGGCGGGCCAGCTCTTCGGGGGTGAGGCCGAGGTCATTGCAGAAGATTTCTTGGTTGTGCTCACCGATGAGGGGGGCGCGGCGGGAGATACGCCAAGGGGCGTCGCCGTATATGGCGGCGGGGCCAGGGTAGGTGTAGGAGCGGCCCTGCTCGGGATGGTCGACTTGCACGAAGAAGCTGCGGTCCTGGAGGTGCTCATCGTCTAGGATTTCGTCCATGGAGCGGATGGCGCCCCAGGGAAAGCCAAGGCGCTGGCCACCGTGCCAGGCCTGGTCCACGGGCATTTGGGCGAAAAAACGGGCCAGGACTTCGTTGATGTGAGCGGACTCGCGCTGGATAGCGGCGATGTCCTGAAAACGGCCGTCCGTGAGGTCTTCGGCGAGGCCGAAGGTGTCCATCCACTGGGCGAGGGCGCGGATGCGGGCCGGTGTCAGGGTGCTGCCGGAACGGGTTATGTTAATCCAGCCGCCGTCTTTGGTGCGGAACTGGGTGCGCTCCGACATGTCCGGAGAGGCGGCGCGGCCCGTGTGACGGAGCACAACATCACCGGAATAGATGTAGGTGGGGACTGCGCCCTCTGTCGTAAGGGCGCAGGCATCATGGACGGAGGCGTCAATGTACTGGCCCTGGCCGGTGGCGCCGCGGTGGAAGAGGGCGGCCAGGATGCCCATGTAGGCGTAGTGGCCGGCGGCGTGCCAGGCGTTGCCACCGCCGGGGGCGATGGGTGGGGCGTCAGGCACGTCATCGGGGTCGTAGCCGCAGGAGGCCATCTGTCCACCGGCGGCGAGGTGGAGCAAGTCAGAGGTGTCGAAGTGCCGCCAGGGCCCGGTCTGACCAAAGGGGGTGAGAGAGCACATGATGAGGCCCGGGTTGTCCTGGGAAAGCTGGTCATAGCTTAGCTCCAGGAAGGGAAGGTAGCCCGGGGGAGACGTCTCCAGGATGACATCAGCGGTGGATGCCAGGCGGCGAAAGAGGGCGTTGCCTTCGGGTTCCATCAGGTCAAGGGTGACGCCTCGCTTGGAGGTGTTGTAGTGCCAGAAGTAGAGGCTCCGTTCCGGGTGGGCCACATCGTCAAGAAAGGGGCCGATGGAGCGGGTGGGATGGCCGCCGGGGGGCTCAATGGTAATGACGTCGGCGCCGAAGTCGGCCAGGAGTTTGCCGCAGAACTGGCCGATTTCGCTGGCCAGCTCCAGGACGCGGACGCCGGAAAGGGGTCCCGGGGGTGGAAGGGGGTTGGCGCCGCCGGTCACAGGATGGTCTCCTGCATGTACTGAGGAGCGGGCATGTCCTGGGGCCAGAAGGTGCCGTCTTGGTAGCCATGGCGGAGCTCTTCATTGGTGAGGCCCAACAGTGCTTGCAGCACCTCCCAGGTGTGCTGGCCCAAGAGGGGCGCGGCGTGCCTGATGTGGGCGGGAGTGCGGGAGAGGTGGAATGGGGCGTTCTGGTGCTTCCTGCGGCCGAGGACGGGGTGTTCCAGCTCCGTATACATGCCGCGGTGGCGGAGTTGGGGGTCGTGATCCACGCGGTCCTCGGAGCTCTGGACGGGCATACACCGCACCCCGGCTTCCTGGCAAATCTCGGTTAGCTCGTACTTCTCGAAGGTCAGGGTCCACTCCTCAATGCGGCCATCGATCTCTTCCTGACGCGGGAGGCGGTCTTCCAAGGTGTCCAGGTCCGGGTCCAAGGCCCAGCCTGGGTTGCGCATGACGGCGACCAGCCGCTGCCATTCATCATCGGAGAGGCAGGCGATGACGCACCAATCGTTGTAGCCGCCGCCCCTAGTGCGGTAGGCGCTGTGGGGGGCGGCGATGGGGCCGCGGTAGTTGTTGACCACGGGGGCGCCGGGCCAGACGGTGCGGTTGCCGGGTGGATAGCCTTCGCGCCGGGCCGGCCGGGCGTTGACGGTCTTATCGAGGAAGGCGGCGCCGTTGAGGGTTGCGCCGGTGGCCATCTGGGAGAGGTCGACGTGCTGCCCGCGGCCGGTCCTGCTTCGATGGAAAAGGGCAGTGAGAACGGAGTTGGCGCCGTACATTCCGCCGGTGTCGTCCAGGTAGGACCAACCCCAGCCGGCGGGCGGCTTGTCAGGGAGGCCGGAGAGGAAGGTCATGCCGGAGAGGGCCTGGGCGGAAGGCCCCATGGTGGTGTAGGCGTGGTGGGGGCCGGTGTGGCCGAAGCCGGCCATGGAGACGTAGACGATGTCCGGGCTGAGGAGGCGCATTTGCTCATAGCCGAGGCCCCAGCGCTGCATGACGCGGGAGCTGAAATTCTCTATGACGACGTCCGAGAGGGAGATTAGGCGCTTAACGAGGTCGAGACCCTTTTGGGTGCGGACGTTGATGGTGAGGCCGAGCTTTCCGGCGTTGGAGTCGGCGAACTGACCGGTGGAGTTGGGGCCGGGCTCGACGCCGGTCGGAGTGGTGAAGCGGTTCTGGCGAAGGATGTCCAGGTTTTTAGGCCATTCGATCTTGATGACTTCTGCGCCGAGGGCGGCCAGCCACCGGGTAGCCCAGGGGCCGGCGCGGACCCAGGTGAAGTCAAGGACGCGGACGCCCTCTAACGCGGCGCTAGTCATGGTCGGTAGAGGTTGAGGTAAATTGAGAATCATGGGTTGGTGGCATAAGTAGTCTGAGCCTTATTTCCGAGTAAGTCAGTTATGGCGATGGGTTTAGCTATCACAGAGGATTGCGAATCACAGGTTGATGGTGCCCACCATCCGGCCCAGGAAGGTTTAAGAAGAAGAAATTGAGGGACACCCTCAAACTCCCGGCAGAAGGGCTTTGCCCCTCTGGACTCCCCGTTTTGCGCCTACGTTCTGCATAGCTGGTCCTCCCGTAGAGGCAAGGGCGCGGTTGTTGCGACAGAGGGCTAGTACTCAGTCAACTCGGTTTTGGTAATTGTTTAAGAAAACGTCTAAGGTTGCTACCCTTTTTTAGGAGTGTTGACGTAGGAGGGTGGCAGCCATGGGACGAGAACGGTATGTGGTCCGGTTGGAAAGGGAAGAACGAGACCAGTTGGAACGACTGATTCGCGGGGGAAAGAGCCCAGCGCGAAAGGTTGCCCGGGCCCGTATTCTGCTAAAGGCAGATACGGGCTGGGGGGTGATGCGCATCGTGGAGGCGCTGGACACGTCTGCGGGTACGGTGTGCCGTACCAAGCGGCGGTACCTGGAGGGAGGACTGAAGCGGGCCTTGGAGGAAGATCCTCGGCCAGGACATCCGACCAAACTGGATGAGCGGGGGGAAGCGCACCTGATTGCCCTGGCGTGCAGCGAGGCCCCTCCAGGCCATGACCACTGGACCCTGCGGCTCCTGGCAAACAAGGTGGTGGAGTTGGGGCTGGCGCCCTCCATGTCCCACGAGGGAATTCGCAAGCGGTTGAAAAAAACAGTCTCAAGCCATGGCAGAAGAAGGAGTGGTGTATTCCCCAGGTGAGCGCCGAGTTTGTGGCGTGTATGGAGGATGTGCTGGACCTTTACGCGGAACCCTATGACCCAGAGCGCCCGGTGGTCTGTTTCGACGAGACCTCCAAGCAGTTGCTGGCGGAAAAGAGGTCTCCGATCCCGCCCAAGCCGGCACGACGGGAGCGATACGATTACGAGTACCAGCGCAATGGCACCCGAAACCTGTTCATGCTGTGCGAGCCCCTGGCGGGCTGGAGGCATGTGGCAGTGACCGAACGTCGTACCATGGTGGACTTCGCTCAGCAGATGCGGTGGCTGGCCGATGAAGCTTACCCAGCGTCCGAGAAGATCCGGGTGGTGCTGGACAACCTCAACACCCACAAACCAGCTTCCCTCTACGAAACCTTCGAGCCCAAGGAGGCTAGGCGAATACGCAAACGCTTGGAGTTTCACTACACTCCCAAGCACGGTAGGTGGCTCAACATGGCAGAGATCGAGTTCAGTGTCTTGGCCAGGCGAGTCCTGCGCCGGCGTATTGCCGATGAAGAGACTTTGAGTGGCGAGATCGCGGCCCTGGAGGCAGAACGAAACCAAGCCGGAGCAACCATTGACTGGAGATTCTCCACTGTGGACGCCCGAGTCAAGCTTCACCATCTCTATCCTGCCAACAATTAGGTTGACTGAGTACTAGGCTGCATTCTTGGCGCGAGTTTGATTATCGGTTGGCATGATGGGGGTGGAATGGGTTGGGAGGGCAAGGTTGGGTTAGAGCACCAGCGCGCCGTCTTGTACGACGGGTTCGCCGGCTTTGAATACGCGGTGGACGCGCTCCATCGCGGAGATATCCAGCAGCGGGTTACCGTCGACGACGAGGATGTCCGCCAGCTTGCCCGGCTGGAGGTCGCCAACCTGGTCATCGATACCCAGGGCCTGGGCGGCGAGGCCGGTGGCGCCGTGGATTGCGTCGACGGGGGAGAGGCCGACGCGCTGTACCAGGAAGCGCAGGAGGAGATGGAGCTGGTCAATTTCGGTGCCGGTGGAGCCGGTGTCGCTGCTGACCACCAGCTTGACGCCCGCCTCTTTCATGGCGGTGATGGTGGGATAGCGGGCCTCCCAGAGGGGCTCGGGGTGCTGCCGAACATCGACCATTTCGGCGGCGCGGAGGCGGTACCAGGTGGCGGGCATGGCGAGGCTGACGAAGAGGTCCTGGTCCAGGATACGCTTGACGATTTCCGGGTTGTAGCTGATTGTGCCGCCGCCACGCCAGCTACAGTGCTCCAAGGTATCTATGCCGGCGTCCACGGCGCTACGTATGCCCTCGACGCCGTGGACGTGGACGGCGACCTTTTTACCCATGCGATGGGCGTCCTGGGCGACGGTCTGATAGGCCTCGGGAGGGTACTGGGAAGCCTCGGGGTTGGAGCCTGGGGTGGCGTGGCCGCCGGTTCCCATGAGCTTTATGAAGTCGACGCGGTTCTTCACCAGCTCCCGGACGGCGCGGCGGAGCTCTTCGTCGGAATCGCATTCGGTGCTGAATTGCCAGGCCTGGCCGCCGGTGGTGGTGATGGGTGGGCCGGAGGCGACGATTCGAGGGCCTGCGATGACGCCTTCGGCGACGGCGTCACGGAGGGGAAGGCTGAGGTAGTCCACGTCACCGCAGTCGCGGACGGTGGTGAGGCCGGCCTTGAGGGCGCGCTGGCAGTTGCGGACGCCGGTGAGGAGGAGCTGCTGAGGTGAGGCGGCGAGGAGGTCATGGCCGCTGGTGGCGCTGCCGGTGAAGAGGATGTGGACGTGGGCGTCTATGAGGCCGGGCATGACGGTACGGTCGCCGAAATCGACGACCCGGGCGCCAGGGGGTGCGGTGACGGCGGACTGGGGGCCGAACTGGGTAATTCGGCCGCCTTCGATGACCAGGGCGGCGTTTTGCACCGGTGCGGCGCCGGTGCCGTCCAGGAAGGTGTTGGCTTTGATTAAGAGCGCCACGACGGTCCTCCCGGTGCGAGATGGGACGAAGATATGGGGAATTTAGGGTAGGGGGACAGCTTTGCGGATGAGCGTGGGGATGTCAAGGGTGGGGGGTGGAGGGTATGCGAGGGGAAGGAGGTCTCTTTGAGGTAATCAGCTATGGCGATGGTGTGGACACTACGAGGGGCTGCAGATCATGGGTTGGTGGTTCCCACCCACCTGCTATGGATGGATATGAAGCGGTATGGGCTCGTCCTTCGAGAGCCTCAGGATGAGCGGGTTGGAGGCGCAGGAGGCTTATTTTCATAGGAATGACATGACATATAAGTGGGCCTAGTTGACGTTGGAGTAACATGACCGGAGCGATGGACATGGGCAGAGGCGCTGTTTATTAAAAAAGCGCTTATGCCGGTTGAGACCGGTACCACGAAGGACTGCGAATCAAGGGTTATTGATACAAGTGAGCGCGCGGGTGGGACATGCTCTCCCCCTACACCCAGATTCTTCGATTGTCACGGGCGGACTCAGAATGACATGGTAGGGGGGGTGGACCGGGGCTAGAGTGACGAGGGAATGGGTATGGAAGCCGGATGGGATTCTATTTTCGGGGGAATGGGTGCGGGTTGACACGGGTTGCGGCGGGGATACAATGCGGACTGACGCCGCGCCGGGTTGGAGTTTGATAGCCGGGTGGTGCGGACGAGAGGGCCATCGAGTAGAGGTGGCCGTAGAGGAGGATGATCCATGGTCAGGATGACGGGAAATCGTTTCATAGCGGAGACGCTAAAGGCCTACGGGACGACGCACGTGTTTCAGGTGCCCACGGCGTTTTTTGGGGTGATGGCCGAGATGGAGGACATGGACATTCGGCGGGTGGTAACGCACGGGGAGAAGGCGGCGGCGTACATGGCGGACGGCTTCGCCCGGGCGTCCAAGAGGCCGGGGATCTGCATGGCGCAGGCGATAGGTGTGGCGAACCTGGCGGCGGGGCTGGCGGACGCGCACATGGGGCTGTCACCGGTGATTGCGATGACGCACGCGGTACCGGCGGCGCACACGAACCGGCATGTTTACCAGGAGTATGAGCACAAGCCCCTATTCGACCCGGTGACGAAGGCTAACGTACAGGTGGACGCGGTGGAGCGGTTGCCGGACTCTTTGAGGCAGGCGTTCAGAACGGCGATGACGGGCTCACCCGGGCCGGTGCACGTGGCGGTGAGGGAGGAGGTGGTGGCGGCGGAGGCCGACCTGGAAGTGATGATGGAGGAGCTGTTCACCAGCTACCCTCCGTTCAGGCCGGAGCCGGAAGGGGAGAGGGTGAGGGAGGCGGCGCGGGAGATATCTCAGGCGTACCGGCCGGTGATTATAGCAGGGTCCGGGGTGATAGCGTCCGGGGCGTGGGATGAGGTGAGGGAGCTGGCGGAGATGCTGACGATTCCGGTGGCGACGACGTTGAACGGGAAGCTGACGCTGTCAGCGGAGCATCCGTTGAACGTGGGGGTGGTAGGGCGGTATTCGGCGTGGAGCGCCAACCAGATAGTGTCGTCGGCGGACCTCGTGATAGCGATAGGGACGCGGCTGGGCGGTATGGCGACGTGGGAGTGGAGGATACCGGCGCCGGACATGCCGACGATTCAGATCAGCATTAACCCGGACGACCTGGGAAGGAACTATCCAGCGAAGGTGTCTCTGATGGGTGACGCCAAGGTGACGGTGCGGAGGCTGATTGAGGCGTTGGAGCCGTCTAGCCCGCGCCAGGAGAGGCTGGCGGAGGTGAGGGAGATTGTAGGGCAGTGGAAAGCGGAGTTTGAGCCGATGGTGAACTCGGACGCGTCGCCCATGAGGCCGGAGCGGATATGTAAGGAGATAGTCGAGCACCTGCCCTCGGACGCGATGGTGGTGTCTGACACGGGGCATGCGGGGATCTGGAGCGGGGTGATGATGCCGTTGAAGGACCCCGGGTTGAATTTTTTGCGGTGCGTAGGGTCGCTGGGGTGGGGGCTGCCGGGGGCGATAGGGGCCAAGGCGGCGGTGCCGAACCGGCCGGTGCTCTGTTTCACGGGGGACGGGGGGTTCTGGTACCACCTATCGGAGCTGGAGACGGCGCTGCGGCACGGTATCAATCCGGTGATTGTGGTGAACGATAACCACTCGTTGAACCAGGAGCGGGGACCGATCACGCGGGCGTACAATGGCCAGCCGTACGGCAGGGCGTTCGATGACCTGATGATGTTTCGGGATGTGAATCTGGCGAAGGTGGCGGAAGCGGTGGGCTGCTACGCTGAACGGGTGGAAAGGCCTCAGGATATAGGAGGGGCGATGGAGCGGGCGTTCGCGTCGGGCCGGATCGCGGTGCTGGACATGGTGAGCGACATAGACGCTATGGCGCCGACGGCACGGGAATCTGACATTAGAGCCTCGGCGTTTTCCGCTTAGGCGCTTAGATGGCTTCCTTGGAGACGGGCGTCCTGCTGATGGGGGACGCGCCATCGGCGGAGCTGGCGCGGTGGGCGAAGCGGATTGAGGGGTGGGGTTACGGCACGCTGTGGCTGGCGGATGAACGGTTCTTTCGGGAGGTGTACGCCAGCCTGACGTTGTGCGCGCTGAACACGGAGCGGCTGAGGCTCGGGACGTGCGTGACGGACCCGTTTTCGCGGCATCCGGCGCTGACGGCGATGGCGATCGCCACGGTGGATGAGGTGTCTGAGGGGAGGGTGGTGCTGGGGCTGGGGGTGGGTGTGGCGGGGTTCGGGGAGCTGGGGCTACGGCCGCGACGGCCAGCGGTGGCGCTGCGGGAGGCGGTGGAGGTGGTGCGGGGGTTGCTGCAAGGGCGGAAGGTGGAGCTCTTGGGCCGGACGACAACGTTAAGAGGGGCGGAGTTGGAATTCGAGCCGCGGCGGCCGGAGGTGCCGGTGTACATAGCCAGCAACTCGCCGCTGGGGCTTCGGGCAGCGGGGGAAGTGGCCGACGGGGTGATTGTTTCGAGCTGTGGAGACGAGGCGTCTATTGCATCAGCGCTGGAGGCGGTGCGCCGCGGCGCGGAGGCGGTGGGCAGGTCCGTGGGCGATTTGAAGGTGGTGGCGCGGCTGAACTGCTGCGTTTCGGATAACGCGGAGGGGGCGAGGGACGCGGTGAGGCTTTCGGTGGTGAGGACGTTTCTGACGTATCCCGGCAGCCTGGCGGGTTCAGGGCTGCCGATACCGGAGGTTTTGCTGGAGGAGATCAGGGAGACGGGGTACACGCACGACGCGGGTACGCTGCGAAGACTGGCATCGCGGGTGCCGGACGATGTTATAGACGCGGCGACGCTGGCGGGAACGGTGGATGGGGTTGTGGACAGGCTGGCCCGGCTGATGGAGGCCGGAGTGGACGAGGTGATTATCCGGCCATCGGCGGCGAAGGGCGAGGGGATTGGGGAGACGCTACGCCGGTTTGCCACGGGGGTGATGCCGGCGCTGCGAGGGAGGATGGAGGACTAGAGGAGGTTGTCCATCCATACGCCCAGGTTTCGGAGGCGGGAGAGGGCGATGTGGGAGATGATCTGATACCAGTCCGGGTGCTGGTCCAGCGCTCTGCGAAGGCTCTCGATTGGGATGCCGATAACGCGCATCTGCTCTAATGAGATGACGGTGGCTGAATGTGGACCGCCATCCACCACGGAGAGGAGTCCGATGTCGCTGGAGGGCTGAAGGAAGTTAACGTTTATCCAGCTATCGCTCTGGTTCCTGCCGCTGAAGACGGCCTTGGCGCGGCCTTCCCAGATGAAGTAGATGTGTTTGACCGGGGCGCCCTGACGAGAGAGGCGCCGGTTGGGTTTGAATTCCTTGACGACGCAGTCTTTGAGCAGGGAGGCCAGCTCGTCGTCAGGCAGGGTGCCCAGGATCAGGTTACGAGAGAGGATGGCGAGCATCTCCGGCGCGGCTTGCTCCAACCAGGTCCGATCCGCCATTTGCACTGGAACCAATGTTCATCCACCTCCGGCCGAAATAAGGTACAGGTTAGTTTTGGACCTGGAACGAAGACCGGACGGTGGCCATCGGCAGTCCGCCAGGGGACCAGGGCGCCACGCCCTTGTCCCACTGGGGAACGGTGGCACGGCTGGCAACCAACGATGCGGCAAGGGCCATTGAGGGTTGCGGGAATTCCGGCACGTCTTTCATTGCACCGCACTGGATACATGAAACGTAGGGGACGTACACGTCCCTGTTGGTGGACAGGTCGCCACCGCACCTGGAGCACCCTTTGAGCAATATCATGGCATTCTCCTTACGGCACTTGTCTTACTTTGCGCCGGCGCCCAGCTGGTGGATGGGGAGGCGGTGCGGGACGCCGGCGTCTCTCTGGTGAGTTTAAGGAGGCGCGTGGAAGGGGAGTAGGGAGGCGTCCCCTAGAATGGTAGGGAGAATCCCTAGTATTCCAGCCCGGGTTTCTTGAGTCCTTTTGTGAGATGCCCGCAGGGGTGAGCTTGGAGGCTTATTTTCTTGGAGAGCAGGTGTGGCGATGGGTATGGTCGCTGCGGAGGGCTGCGATTCGATGGGTTGGTGGCACGGATTTGCTCTCCCGACCAGTAGGGAAGCGGTATGGGTTCGTCCTTCGAGGGCCTCAGGATGAGCGGGTTGGAATGGCAGGACGAGGTCTGTTTTCAGGGAAGCAGGCGTGGCGATGGGTGGGGTTATTCGGGGCATTGTGGCAGGGCCTGTTTTAGCCGGGCCTCTGAGAACTGGTGTTTGGGAATGAAGTCCAGGGCGCCGGCCTGAAGGGCCAGGGCGCGGACTTCTTCGCCGCCTTGTATGCTGGTGACGACGACCTGGATTGCAGGGTACTGTATGGTGATGCGGGCGGTGGCTTCCAAGCCGTTGACGCCCGGCATCTCGATGTCCATGAGAATCAGGTCAGGCCGGGTAGCTTGGATGTGGTCGTCCAGGGAGACGGCGGAGTGGGCGCGTCCGACGACGAGGAACTTGGGGCTGTTGGAAAGGGTCAACTCGACGAGGTCGCAGAAAATGGGTTGGTCATCAACTACAAGGACTCGGATCACGATTCTCCTTCGGCGGCGCCGCAGCAGGTGGGCCAGGAGCCGCTGGGCTGGAAACTTCCCAGGTATGTACTATGGGAGAGGCCAGCGGCGCCGAGTAGAGGGCGATCCGTAGGGTTTTTATGGGGTAACCCTAGATGGTATGGGTTTCCTTCAGGTAGATGAGGGTAGCCTTCACCCTGTGATACGGCTGTCGGAGCAGATGGGGAAGCCGGTGACGTTCCAGGACCCGATAGTGCACTCGACGCTGCCGGACGGGTCGCGGATCAACATAGTATTCGGAGGCGACCTGTCGCGGCGTGGGAGCAACTTCACGATACGGAAGTTCGTCAACAATCCGATGAGCATCCTGGCCCTGGTGGAGAGCGGCAGCCTATCCTACGAGGTGGCGGCGTATCTTTCGCTGGTGATCGGCGAGGGGATGAATCTGTTCGTGGCTGGGGAGACGGCGTCGGGGAAGACGACGCTGCTGAACGCGATAACGACGTTCATTTCGCCGACGGGAAAGATAGTGTCGATTGAGGATACGCCGGAGCTGTAGGTGCCGCACCCGAACTGGATACGAGAGGTGGTAAGGGGGAGCAGCAAGAGCAACACCGGCTCGGCAGTGACGATGTTCGACGTGCCGAAGGCCGCGTTGAGGCAGAGGCCGAACGAGATAATCATAGGCGAGATTCGGGAAGAAGAGGGGTTGATAGCGTTTCAGGCGATGCAGACGGGTCACGCGGCGATGGCGACGTTCCACGCGGCGTCCATAGAAAAGCTGATCCAGCGGCTGACCGGGAGCCCGATAAACGTCCCGAAAACGTACATAGACAACTTGAACGTGGCGGTTATCCAGGCGGCGGTGCGGTTGCCATCAGGGAAGACGGGGCGGCGGGTGTTGAGCGTGAACGAGATTATTGGGTACGACTCGGCTTCTGACTCCTTTTAGTTCATAGAGGTGTTCCGGTGGGACCCGGTACAGGACCGATTTGAATTCACGGGGCATATGAACAGCTACCTGTTGGAGCACAAGATAGCGCTTAAAAGAGGCCTGCTGGCGACGCAACGGCGGAAGATCTACGACGTGCTGACGAGCCGGGTGAACATTTTGAAAAAACTGTCACTGACAGAATGGACTGGACTTTTATGGGCTCTACCGGGTCCTCTCGAAGGCGCACAGGCAAGGTCTCTTCCGATGATGCGAAGATAACTTTTGACCTGCTTTCCAACCTGGCGTATATGCAAGCGGTGGTGGTGAGCTATGCCAGCCGGGACAAGACCTTTGAGTTGGCGACGAGCCAGGAGTATGGAACGACCTATTACTTCCGGCAGGATGCTGGTGGACGGGGTTGGACTGGGAGGAAACCCGGAGCAGGTAGGCCAAGTGGCGGCGGACTATTCATTGAGCATATCGCTGCTGAGGGCGAAGCGGGACGTGGCGTCGCTGACATTTGCGTATCTGAGCTTTCCCATGCACGCGGCCATGGTGGGGCTCTTGGTGTTCATCTTGTAGGTGGTGCACTCGTTTAACGAACGGCTGGGGGGCATCTCAGAGCAGCTAAGCGGTCAGGTGGGCGGTGGCGGTGGGGCCGCGGTGGGAGCGAGAGCTGCTGATATTTCAGTCCCGGGACCTGACGCTGGTGAACAATCTACTGATGATGGTGATCATTGGGTTCACGGTAGCAAACTCGATAGCGCCCAAATTTGCCACCGGGGCCCATCCGATAAAGACGGTGTTCTACGTGAGTTTGATCTCGATAATTTCTGACGCATGTCTCCTGTTCATGCCGCCGGTAGCGCAAAAACTGCTGGTATAAAAAGAATGCTGGCGTCAGAGGTGCGGTTATGGGACTGATGCCCAAGTTTAGGGGGAAGAAGGGCGATGCGGACGTGGATGTTGGCGGGGACGCGAATGGCGACGTGGCGGTGGACGAGGGCCGGCGGTTGGCGGCAAGGGAAGGTGAGACTTTGATGTTGGCGGACGGTCCGCAGCCAGGGAGCGGTGGCGGCACGGTGGAGGTGGAGGCTAAGGCTTTCATGGACACAGACATTACGGAGGGGCCTTCTGAAGAACCGGCAGAAGGGTGGAGGGCGCGGATGACGACGACGGGCAGGGGGGACCTTCTGGATGTCTTCAATGACGGGGAGGTAGTGCTGTACGCACGGGTATCGGCGCTGGTGGACGGGATAGACGCGCCGGTGGCAGGGGAGCTGGTGGAGGAACTGATGGAGCTGAGGCTCCAGTGGGAGGAGCGGTTGGGCTAGGCGGCGATTAGCCCGGCTATTCGGTCTCCCATCTGGGAGGTTGACAGGACGTCATCGCCGCCGGTGGCGATGTCCGCGGTGCGCAAGCCAGACGCCAGGGCCTTTTCCACGGCGGATTCGACGGCGTCCGCCTCCCGTTCGAGCCGGAAGGAGAGGCGGAGCATGAGGGCAACGCTGAGAATGGTGGCGATGGGGTTAGCAATGCCTTTGCCGGCAATGTCTGGGGCGCTGCCGTGGATGGGTTCATACAAGCCCATGGCCGAGCGAGCCCTGTCAGAGGCGGAGGATTGGGCGGCCAGGCTGGCGGAGGGGAGCATGCCCATGGAGCCGGAGAGGACGGATGCCTCGTCCGTGAGGATGTCGCCAAAGGTGTTCTCGGTGACGATGACGTCGAACCGGGAAGGGTTGCGGATGAGCTGCATGGCCACGTTGTCGACCAGCATGTGCTCCAGGGTCACGTCAGGAAAATCGGCGGACATTTCATCGGCAATCTGACGCCACATTCTGGAGGTCTCCAAGACGTTGGCCTTGTCCACGGAGGTGAGCTGACGGCGGCGGCCGCGGGCCAGGTTGAAGCCGACGTCCAGGATGCGGCGGACCTCTTTCTCGGTGTAGCGGAGGGTATCAACGCCGCGGCGGCCCAGGCGGGTCTGCCAACGCCGCTTGGGACGTGCGAAGTAGAGGCCGCCTGTCAGCTCTCGCACCACCATGACGTCAACGCCTTCCAGCAAAGCGGGCTTGACGGGGCTGGCGTCTATGAGGGAGGGGAATATCTTGACGGGGCGAAGGTTGGCGAAGAGCTTGAGCTCTTTGCGGAGGGCGAGGAGACCGTCTTCGGGACGAACGGTGGCGCTGGGGTCGTCCCACTTGGGCCCGCCGACGGCGCCGAGGAGGATGGCGTCGCTGCGGCGGCAGAGGGCCAGGGTATCCGGGGGCAGAGGGACGCCGAAGCGGTCTATGGCGTTGCCGCCCATGGGGGCGTGGGTCTGATTAAACTTGTGACCAAAGGCGCTTCCAACGGCGTCCAGCACCTTGGCGCCTTCCGCAACGACCTCAGGCCCGACGCCGTCTCCCGGAATTACGGCTATAGAGAATTCCATGGAATCTGTCCTTTGCTATTAGGCCGCAATGCCGGCGCGGCGCTCATATTCCGTGATTTTGTCTTCCTGGAGGAGGGTGAGGCCGATGTCGTCCAGGCCGTTGAGAAGGCAGTAGCGGCGGAATTCGTCCACCTCAAAGGAGGCGGAGAAACCTTCTTCGTCACTGACTTCTTTTTTCTCCAGGTCCACGGTGACGCGGTAGCCGGGGTTTGCGGCGGCCCTGGCTACCAGGGTGGCGACCTGCTCCTCGGTCAAGACGACGGGAAGGAGGCCGTTTTGAAAGCAGTTGCTGCGAAAGATGTCAGCGTAGCTGGGGGTGATGATGGCACGGAAGCCGAAGTCCATGAGGGCCCAAGGGGCGTGCTCCCGGGAGGAGCCGCAGCCGAAGTTACGGCCGGAAAGGAGCACGGAAGCGCCTTGATAGCCGGGGTTGTTCAAGATGAAGTCCGGGTTGGGTGAGCCGTCCGGGAGGGACCGCCAGTCGATAAAGAGGAACTGGCCGTAGCCGGTACGCTCGATGCGCTTTAGGAACTGCTTGGGGATGATCTGGTCGGTGTCAACGTTGACGCGGTCCAATGGGACGGCGACGCCGGTGATGCTCTTGAAGGGTTCCATGTCTACTACTCCTGGTACTCTGAATTTAGAAATGACGATTTCTATCTCACATATTGGGAAAGGATGTATAATGGGGTTGTGTAGGAGGGCTGAGTTTCATGGACAGACCACCGGACCCTTTTACGGTTGACAGGAATATTCCCAAACCCCCAAAAAAGCGTTAGTAACTCTAACCTGGTTCCTCGTGTTCCTTTTCTAGCAGTTTGGCTAGCGCTTCGAAGTGTTCATACGTTTGTCGGCGGTCGGTCTGCAAGAACTTAACTGCTGGCTCCCGCTGTCTCCAGTGGTGAATACAGGCCCCGCCCAACGAATCCCTAATGGCATCCAACCGAACGCCTTTTCGGTCATAAAGGATCTTTAGGTCCTCGAAGAAGTTCGGAATTTTGACCAATACGTAATACTCGGGATCATGGTTAAGGATCAGACGTTGAATTGCATCAAGCAATCCCTCTGACATGACGTAAGATTCCATTGTTCTGCGAGATTCCACTAGCTGCTCTTCATCCCACCGCCGGGATAGGTCGGCCATCAACTGAGCTTGTGTGGCCTCGCGGGACTGATTGATCTGGTGCCAGGCGACGAATAGAGCGGCAACGAGCAGGCCAAAAGTGGCCGCAGCGACGGCAAAGGTGCCGATGTCTGTCCATGTGGCGGCGGCTACTTCCATTCTCTAATGTCAACAAAGTGGCCGGCGATGGCGGCGGCGGCGGCCATCTGCGGGCTGACGAGGTGGCTGCGGCCTCCCTTGCCCTGACGGCCTTCGAAGTTCCGGTTGGAGGTGGAGGCGCAACGCTGGCCGGGCTCAAGTATGTCCGGGTTCATGCCGAGGCACATGGAGCAACCGGCCTCGCGCCAGTCAAAGTTGGCGTCCTTGAAGATAGCGTCCAGCCCCTCGGCTTCGGCCTGGCGCTTGATGGCGGCGGAGCCGGGGACGACCATGGCGTAGACGTTTTCGTTGGCCTTGCGGCCCTTGATGACCCCCGCGGCGGCGCGGAGGTCCTCGATGCGGCCGTTGGTGCAGGAGCCGACGAAGATGCGGTCGATGGGGATGTCCTGGATTGGGGTGTTGGGTTCCAGGCCCATGTATTCCAGGGCGCGCTCCGCGGCGGCGCGGTCCTCGGCGGTTTCGAAGGAGGCGGGGTCCGGGACGCGGCCGGTAACGGGGGCTACCATGCCCGGGTTAGTGCCCCAGGTGATGTAGGGCTCCAGGGCGGAGGCGTCGACCTCCACGGTGCGGTCAAAAGTTGCGCCGGAGTCGGTGGGGAGTTGGCGCCATTGCTCGATGGCGGCGTTGAACTGGGCGCCCTGGGGGGCTTTGGGACGACCACGCACATATTCGAAGGTGGTGTCGTCGGGGGCGATCATGCCGGCGCGGCCGCCGCCTTCGATGGACATGTTACAGACGGTCATGCGTCCTTCCATGGAGAGAGAGCGAATGGCCTCGCCGGTGTACTCGATGACATGGCCGACAGCGCCGTCGATGCCGATGCGGCCGATGATGCCGAGGATGAGGTCTTTGGCGGTGACGCCCAGGGGAAGCGGGCCGTTGACGCGAATCTCCATGGTTTTCGGCTTGGCCTGCAAGAGGCACTGGGTGGCGAGGACGTGCTCGACCTCCGAGGTGCCGATGCCGAAGGCCAGGGCGCCGAAGGCCCCGTGGGTGGAGGTGTGACTATCGCCACAGACGATGGTCTTGCCGGGCTGGGTGGCGCCCAGCTCCGGGCCGATGACGTGGACGATTCCTTGCTGGGGGCTGTGGATATCGAATAGCTCAACGCCGAAGTCTTTGGCGTTCTGGTTGAGGGCTTCCACCTGCTGTAGGGCGATGGGGTCCGTGATGGGGCGGGAGCGCTCCCAGGTGGGAACGTCGTGGTCAACGGTGGCGAAGGTGAGCTCCGGCCGCCGGACGGAACGACCGGTCAATCGAAGGCCCTCGAAGGCCTGGGGCGATGTGACCTCGTGCACCAGGTGGAGGTCTATGTAGAGTACGGCGGGTTTGCCGGGCTCCTGGTTAACCACGTGGGAGTCCCAGATCTTCTCAAACATTGTCTTGGGGGCCATGGATCACCTTCCTAGTCGATGTAGTCGGCCAAGTAGAGGTAGGGAACGCCTGTGATGCGTGCGGCCAGGCGGGCATCGTTGCCAATGATAGCATCACAGCGCTCCTCTACGGCAGTGGCGGCGATGATGGAGTCCACCCAGGGGTAGACCGGTGGGGGCGGGAATGGCCGCGGCGCGACGGGCCACGGCGCGGTCAACGGGTCTGATAGTCAGATTGGGGGTCTGGCTGAAGAAGATATCAAGACTATCAATGTTCATTTGGTATCGCTCCCTCAGGGGTCTGACCAGCATCGCTGCTTCCACCATGGACGAAACAACAGCGGTGGCCTGGCCACTGGATACGAGAGCCAGAGCTTCGAGAACCAGAGGCGTGTAAGGGGGTCGTCCTTACAAAGCGTAAATCAGCACGTTGGAATCAAAGCCGATCCTGGATAGTTCCGTTATACGTGCAGTCCAACGGTAGGGCATACTCAACAACGCAGCTATGGAGCGGCGAAGTCTCTGACGAGCCTATACGTCACGGAGACTTGTTCTCCTTCGTGGTCCAGTTCGGGGATTCTCCTTACAGCGCCGTGAGCGAGCACGCGGTCTGGGGCGATGGCGGGCAGATCTGTTACGGCACCCGGTTTGACGTGGCGAAGTTCCGGTGCTCCTAAGATGGTTTTTCTGAGGAGTGCGCTATTGAGGGTGTAGTTTGGCTGGGCTCTCAGGGCATCTACAATGGCGTGCACGAAATTGTCTGTGGCGTAAAGGTCGTAAAAAGTTTCCCGCCACTGGTGGCGATCCCAATCGGCACGACCTTCCTCCAGGTAACGGTCGATCTCCTCTACGGTGTTTCCGTAGACGCCCCGCAAACTGCCTGCGAAACTGTCCAAAGTGGCCTGCTCCGGAGGGAGCAGAACGATTCGCCCGCCTATTAGCTCTGCATTTAGGCTGCTGCCCTTTTTCAAGCCCAAGGCTCTAACCAATTCCACCGGCAGGGTTATCTGGTGCTTGCTTGAGACGGTGACTGTGGGCATTTCCCGGCTCCTGGGTGGATTTCAAGAAAATTTTAAGGAATGCCAAGAATAGGGTCAACGGCGGGCAGCGGTGGGAGGTGAAAGGGGCAGCATCCAGTAGCGCCATCCTGTTTTGGGGTACAGCGGTCCGGCGATTGGGGAGGCCGGGGGATAGGCGCGCTAGAGGACAGCGGTGGCTTCGATTTCGATGTTCATGTTGGGTCTTGCCAGGCCGGTGGTGCCGACCACGGTGTTGGTTGGAAATTCGCCGTGGAACATTTCGTCCATGAGATTGGTAAACGCCTGCCAAACGCCGGGGTCGCGGAAGCCCTCGATGTCCGTGACGTAGATGGTCATGCGGACGATGTCTGAGGGGGTGCCACCGTGGGCCTCGACGATGCGCCGTATCTTGTCCAGGGTGACCCTGGACTGGGTGATGACGTCCGCACCCTCCGAGGGGGTATCACGGCTGGTGCACCCGGAGATGTAGAGGGTGTCTCCGGTCCTGATGGCACGGACTCCGAAGGGGGGGCCGGGGGAGATGTCATTGTGGGGGTTGCGCACTTTTTGTACCAAAGCTAACTCCTTATTCAACTATTAGCAGGGCGTCTAACAACCGATTCGACCATCCATCTGGGCCCGTTCCTGGATAGGAAGGAGGAAGAATTAATATCTGAGGGACACCCTCAGACTCCCGGCAAAGGGGCGAAACCCCTCTGCACTCCCCCTTTCATCCGGCCGTTAGGGGACCAAGAATGCGATGGCGGCGCTACATCGCCGCCGGGATGGTTGCGCAGTCTCGGCGAATGGGGATGGGTCGGCCTTCTTCCAGTGGGGCCGGTAACCAGAGAGGGTGGAGCCTTGCTGCTCTACCCTCTCTGGTACGTTGCCGGGATTTGAGCAGGGTTAGGGGTTGGGCCCTACGGGGGTCTGTTTTTGGGCGCCCTGCATGGTGAGGAGGCGGTTAAGGGCGTTCATGTAGGCCTTGCCGCTGGCGACAATGATGTCAGTATCCGAGCCGCGGCCGACGTAAACGCTATCGTCCTTCTCAATGCGGATGGTGACGTCACCGATGGCGTCGATGCCCTCGGTGACGGACTTAACGGTGAACTCAGAGAGGACGTTGGGGACTTGGACGATGCGGTTGATGGCGCGGCAGACAGCGTCTACGGGTCCGGTGCCGGTGGAGGCGTCGGTGTGCTGGACGCCGTCGGGGCCGGTGAGGCGCACGGTGGCGGTGGGGATTCCCTGGTCACCGCTGGTCACCTGGACCTGCTCCAAGGTGTAAGAAACGGGCTCAGAGGTGGTGCGCCGCTGGTCTGACATGAGGGATTCCAGGTCTCTGTCGTTAACCTCATGCTTCTTATCGGCGAGGTTTTTGAAGGACTCGAAGGCCTGGTCCAGCTCTTCGCGGGTCAGCTCGTAGCCCAGCTCTTCCAGCCGGGAGCGCAGACCGGCGCGGCCGCTGAGCTTGCCCAAGACGATGGTGCTGCCGGGCCAGCCGATGGACGCCGGGTCCATGATTTCGTAGGTGGAGCGCTCTTTGATGAGGCCGTCCTGGTGGATGCCGGAGGCGTGGCGGAAGGCGTTGAGGCCGACGATGGCCTTGTTGGGCTGGACGGGAAAGCCGGAGATATCGCTGACGAGGCGGCTGGTGCGGTAGATCTGGGTGGTGTCCGTGTTGGTGGTAACGCCCAGGAAGTCCTTACGGGTCTCCACAGCCATGATGATCTCTTCCAAGGAGGCGTTGCCGGCCCGCTCGCCGAGACCGTTGATGCAGCCCTCCACCTGGCGAGCGCCCATCTGGATGGCGGTGAGGCTGTTGGCGACGGCCAGACCCAAGTCGTTGTGGCAGTGTACGCTCATGGTGACGCGGTCAACGTTGGGCACGTTTTCCAGGATGCCCTGGAGGAGGCCGTGAAACTCCTCCGGAATGGAGTAACCGACGGTGTCCGGGATATTGATGGTGGTGGCGCCGGCCTCTATGACGGCGCGGAGCATGGCGAAGAGGTACTCCGGTTGGGTGCGGGAGGCGTCCATGGGGGAGAACTCCACGTCTTCAGTGTAGCCCTTGGCCCGGGTGACCATATTGACGGCCATATCCATGACCTCTTCGCGGCTCTTACGAAGCTGGTGCATGAGGTGAATGTCCGAGCTGGAGAGGAAGACGTGGATCCTGGGGCGTGCGGCGTGCTGGACCGCTTCCCAGGCGCGGTCGACGTCGTTGGGGTGGGCTCTGGCCAGAGAGGCGATGATGGGGCGCCGAATCTCTTTGGCGATGGCGGTGACGGCTTCCAGGTCACCGGGGGAGCTGGCGGCGAAGCCGGCTTCAATTATATCCACGTTGAGCCGGTCTAGCTGACGGGCGATCTCCAGCTTTTCCGAGGTGGTCATGCCAGCGCCGGCGGCCTGTTCGCCGTCGCGGAGGGTGGTGTCCAGCAGCAATACCTTTTCGTTTGCCATGATGTGTTAGCTCCTTCGTGCCTAAAAAATTATTCGGCTAGGGTCCGGTCTTGAAGGCACGACTAAGGGCAACGCATGCCGCCGAACGGAGCATTGCCAGCACCCCGTCCTTATGGCGGCTTACGCTATAGACCTCCGAGTTAGACCTGTAGGACATTCCACGCTCCAAGTCATTTAGGTTATGAGCGCGCCGGACCAGGACCCAGGGGCGGGTATCAGCGGCCAACAAAAAACCCGTCCCCAGAAGGGACGGGCAAAGCTCCCGCGGTACCACCCTTGTTCCCCGGAAACCGGGGCACTCGGTGCCTTAACGGGGCGTCCGTCCGGCCCTACTGACCACCATTGCGGAGGTGGGTTTCAGGGCGGCCGCTCCGGGGCGAGTTCGCGGGCCTTTGGTGCCGGGATTCCAGCGACTCCGGCTCTCTGGGACCTGGGGACCCGTTACTACTCCCCTTCAGCGCGTTTAAATATGGCGACGATTTACGGCGATTATCGTAACATAGGCCCCCATACGAGTCAAGACTTCGGAATGCTTGGTAGCGGTTATACCAGAGTTTATACGGTTGCAGGTTTGGCTACGGTCCGGGCCCAGGCGGGCTGGCAACGGTATTCGACGAAGTCGAACAGGGATAGGGATGAGAGGTGTGCCGGTGTTATTATCTAGCGCAAGCAAAGGAGGATGTTGGAAAATCCTTTCGACCATCCCCCTGTCCCCCTTCCTGGCCAGGAAGGGGGAAGTAAAAACGAATTCTGAGGGACACCCTCAGACTCCCGGCAGAGGGGCCAAACGCCTCTGCACTCCCGTTTTTCATCAGCCTGTTAGGAGGTGGGGAAATGCAAGTTGTGGACCTGATTGCGGAGATTCTGAAGAAGGAGGGCGTGCAGTATCTGAGCGCCTTCCCGACCACGCCGGTGATTGAGGGGGCGGCGAAGGTGGGCATCAGGCCCATCATTTGCCGCCAGGAAAGGGTTGGGGTGGGCATAGCGGACGGGTATACGAGAGTGACGAACGGTTCGCCGCCAGGGGTGTTCGCGATGCAGTACGGGCCCGGAGCGGAGAACGCCTTCGCGGGGATAGCGACGGCGTATTCCGACGCGGTGCCGATGTTGCTGCTGCCGTTAGGGCACCCGATGGAGAGGGACGGTGTGTTTCCGCATTTCAGCTCGGTAAAGAGCTACGACTCGGTGACGAAGCACGCGGAGTACGTGACGAGCCCGCAAAGGGTGGCGCCGGCGATGCGGCGGGCCTTCTCGCGGTTGAAGATGGGGCGTCCCGGACCGGTGCTGGTGGAGATACCGGCGGATATAGCAACGGCGGAGGTGGACGCCACGGAGGTGGCGGGATATTCGCCGGTGAAGGTAACGGCGTCGCAGGGGGACCCCAGGGACATAGAGGCGGCGGCGCGGGCGCTGGTTGGGGCCAAGAACCCGATAATTCACGCCGGACAGGGGGTGATGTACGCCGGGGCCACGGCGGAGCTGGTGGAGCTGGCGGAGCTGTTGCAGGCGCCGGTAATGACGACGATGGCGGGGAAGAGCGGGTTCCCGGAAGAGCACCCGCTGGCGTTGGGCAGCGGGTCCGGGGTGATGAGCCGTCCAGTGCAACGGTTCCTATCCAAGGCGGACGTTATCTTCGGGATAGGGACCAGCTTCACGAAGCACGGGATGACCACGACCATCCCCGGCGGCAAGGTGTTCATCCAGGCGACGAACGATTCGATAGACATAGGGAAGGACTACTGGGTGGACCACCCGATTGTTGGGGACGCCAAGGCGGTGCTGCGGCAGTTTATTGACGCGTGCCGGGACGCGCTGGGAGGGCGCGCCAGGGCGGACGGCGGGCAGGTGAGCGAGGAGATTGCCAGCATTCGAGAGGAGTGGCTTAACGAGTGGGTGCCGAAGTTGACGTCCAACGAAAAGCCAATAACGCCCTACAGGGTGATCTGGGAGTTCATGCAAAACGTGAACCCGGACGAGGCGATAGTAACGCATGACTCCGGCAGCCCCAGGGACCAGATCATGCCGTTCTACCGGGCGGGCGGCCCGAGGACGTATCTGGGGTGGGGAAAGTCGCACGGGCTGGGGACGGGACTAGGGCTGGCGTTGGGGGCGAAGCTGGCGGCGCCGGAGAAGTTCTGCGTGAATTTCATGGGAGACGCGGCGTTCGGGATGACGGGTTTGGACTTCGAGGTGGGGGTGCGGTCCGGGCTGCCGATTTTGACGGTGGTGTTCAATAACTCGACCATGGCGATTGAGACTGATTCGATGGCGGCGTCGCACAGCCTGTTTAGCACGCGGGACCTGGGAGGCAACTACGCGGAGTTGGGCCGGGCGATGGGCGGATGGGCGGAGCGGGTGGAGGCGCCGGGGGAGGTGGCCGGGGCGATATTGAGGGCCCGAGAGGCGACCAAGAATGGGGAGGCGGCGCTGTTGGAGTTCATCACCAGCGAGGAGCGAGAGTTCTCACACAGGCGGGAGTTTTAGGGGTGTGGGGTTTATATCCGGGGGAATCCCCCATTCTTCCCGGGGGGAATCTGTCTGCGAGAATGGACCTTCTACGATGGACTGAGAATCTGGGGTTGGTAGTTCCCACCATCCCGCCCAGGATGGTTAATAAAACCAATTTCTGAGGAACACCCTCAGACTCCCGCCAGAGAGGAATTCCCCCTCTGGACTCCCCTTTTTAGGCATGACGATGATCTTTGACGGGCACGCGTATTGTTTCAGCGACCAGCGGGGGAGCGCGGGGTGGGCGGACCGGGCCGAGATGTTGGGGCACCGGCAGCTAATCACGGCGCGGCACCACATGCCTGCGTGGAGGGTGGGGGACCGGGCGGAGGCGGACTCCGGGGCGCTGGCGGACCTGTCCAAGGGGCGCACGTTCGAGGCGTTGAAGGACGTGCCGTTCGATGCGGCGGAATTCGGCAGGTTCGAGTGGGCGGCGGAAGGGGAGCGGTACGCCAAGCAGCTTTATCCGCCTTCGATACTGGACATGGCGTACCCGGCGGAGCGGTTGGTGGCGGAGATGGACTTCGCCGGGGTGGACATGGCGCTGCTGCACCGGGCCTATTACCAGGGCATAGGGAATGATTTCCACGCGGACTGTGTGCGGCGGTTTCCGGACCGGCTCCGGGCGCTGGCCTACGTGCCGGAGTGGCGTGTTGCCGGGGATGTGAAGGGGTCGGCGGCGGTGGTGGAGCGCGCGGTTAGGGAGCAAGGGTTGCACGGGCTGCACTGGCTCCCGGAGTCGTTGGACTTGTACGGGCTGCACGGGGCGTGGGATGGGGAGGAGTTCCGTCCGTTCTGGGACATTTTCGCGGGGCTGGGTGTGCCGGTGTTCTTCACGCTGAATCCGAGGGGGGAGCCGCGGCTGGAGAGCTACCTGGAGGAGCTTCGGACGCTGCGCCGCTGGATGGAGCGGTACCGGGGGGTGACGGTGGTGCTGACCCACGGGCTACAGTGGCGGATGTTCCGTCGGGGGGAGGGAATCAGCATACCGGAGGAGGTGTTCGCCGCAGCGCCGGTGGAGATGCCGGAGTTCCATTTACAGGTGATGTTTCCGATAGCGCTGGCTGACGTGTGGGACTACCCGATGGCGCAGGCGAGGCCTACGCTGGAGATGCTGGTAGGGAGGTTGGGCGCGGAGCGGCTGATCTGGGGGACGGATATGCCGTTGGTGATGCGGCATTGGACGTACCGGCAGAACCTGGACCATGTACGGAAGTATTGCGGGTTTTCGAGTGATGGGGAGATGGACGCGGTGCTGGGGGGGAATATGGGGAGGGTGATGGGTGTGGGGGTCTAAGGGGCACCTCAGAGGATGTAAGTGAATTGAGCTGGAACAGCGATGGTGGGCAACTCGGTTGAATATGCTCTCCCCCCGCACCCAGATTCTTCGATCCTCACGGACTGACTCAGAATGACATGGTGAGGGGTAGAATGCGGTATGGGCTCGTCCTTCGAGAGCCTCAGGATGAGCGGGTTGGAGGCGTAGGAGGCTCATTTTCACGGGAATGACATGGAATTGGGCGGACGCTGAAAATGGCGAGAAGTGCCAGCGCTTCAAGCCTCCCAGAATGACGCGAAAGTGGCCGGATGGTGGCTAAGGGTCAGTCAACTTTGAGGAGGGCGAGGAAGGCTTCCTGGGGTAGCTCGACGCGGCCGATGCGCTTCATGCGCTTTTTGCCGGCGGCCTGTTTTTCCAGCAGCTTCATCTTTCGGGTGACGTCACCGCCGTAGAGCTTGGCGAGGACGTCCTTTCGCAGGGCGGGGACGGTCTCGCGGGCGATGATGCGGGTGCCGATGGCGGCCTGGATGGGGACCTCGAAAAGCTGACGGGGGATGACTTCTTTGAGCTTGTGGACCAGGGCTTTGCCGCGGGCGTAGGCCTTGTCCCGGTGGACGATCATGGATAGAGAGTCGACGCGCTGCTCCTGGATGAGCAGGTCGAGGCGGACCAATGGCGCGGCCTCGTAGCCGGCGAACTCGTAGTCGAGGGAGGTGTAGCCCTGACTTCGGGACTTGACCTGGTCGTACATGTCCTGAAGGAGCTCCGACATGGGGAGCTTGAACTCGATGAGGACCCGGGGGTCCAGGGACGGGGTGTCAGATTCGGGCGTCACAGAGGTGGTCTGGGCGGAGTCGAGGTATTCCATGCGCTGGTAGCGGCCGCGGCGCTGTCGGACGAGCTCCAGCATGGGGCCGATGAAGCGGGAGGGGGTGACCATGCGGGTGTCCAGCCAGGGCTCGCGGATGAGGGTGGTCAGGTGGGGCAGGGGAAGCTCTCCGGGGTTGCCGACGTCAATGGTATCGCCGTCGATCAGGACCACTTCGTAAGATACGCTGGGCGCGGTGATGACGAGGTCAATGGCGTATTCGCGCTCCAGACGCTCCTGGACGATCTCCATGTGGAGGAGGCCGAGGAAACCGCAGCGGAAGCCAGCGCCCAGGGCCATGCTGCTCTCCGGGGCGAAGGATAGGGAAGCGTCGTTGAGTTGAAGGCGCTGGAGGGCCTCGCGGAGGGCGGGATATTGGTTGCCGCCGGTGGGGTAGAGGCCTGCGAAGACCAGGGGCTTGAGGGCCCGATGGCCCAGGAGCGGCTCGATGGCAGGGTCCGAGTCCAAGGTGAAGGTGTCGCCGACACGGCAGTCGCGGATGCTTTTCAGTCCGGTGGCGATGTAGCCGACCTGACCGGCCTCCAAGCGATCGACACGCTCCGGATGGGGCAGAAAAACGCCCACCTCCTGGACCTCGGCCTGGACGCCGGTGCCCATGAGCCTGCCTTTCAGGCCGGGCTGGATGGCGCCGTCCTTGACGCGGACGTAGGCGACGACGCCCTTATATTGGTCATAGGTGGAATCAAAGATGAGGGCACGCAGCGGGCCGGAGGTGTGGCCCTGGGGCGGGGGTAAGCGATCGACTATGGCGTCGAGCAGTTCGGGGACGCCGGTGCCGTCCTTGGCAGAGAGTCGGAGCACTTCGTCTTCGCGAAAGCCGAAGGCCTGTACCATCTCCCTAATAACGCGCTCAGGCTCCGCCAGGGGAGCGTCAATTTTGTTGACCACGGGGATGATTTCCATGTCCCGTTCCATGGCGATGTAGACGTTGGCGAGGGTCTGGGCCTGGACGCCCTGGGTGGCATCGACGACGAGGATGGCGCCCTCGCAGGCGGCGAGGCTACGGGAGACTTCGTAGGAGAAGTCGACGTGACCGGGGGTATCAATGAGATTGAGCTGGTAATCTTCGCCGACGGCGTTGCGGTAGGACATGCGGACGGCCTTGGCCTTGATGGTGATGCCGCGCTCTCGCTCGAGGTCCATGCGGTCAAGGAATTGTTCGGCCATATCGCGGAGGGCCACGGTGCCGGTGATCTCCAGGAGGCGGTCGGCGAGGGTGGACTTGCCGTGGTCGATATGGGCGATGATGCAGAAGTTGCGGATGAAGCTGAGGTCCATAGCCAGTCCATCGTAGCAGTTTGAGGGTGGGAGGAACAACGAAGGGATGGGGAAATTCAGTGGTGGTTGGGACCGGCACCACCGGGGATGAAGATCAAAGGTCAGACTTTCTCGCTTTTCTACTAGCCCGGCAGAACGAGAGAATTGCAAAGAATCGAACAGGTCTTGGTGAGGTAGTCAGAGAATATGCAGGGTATATGGTCCCGATGGGACTACAAATCACAGGTTGGTGGTTCCCACCGTCCCGCCCTGAAAGGTTTAAAAAGTGTATCTTGAGGGACACCCTCAAACTTCCGGCAGGGAACCTGGGTTCCCTGCACTCTCCTGTGCGGTTGGCAATGATTGGCCGCAGAAGGCACACCCTCTTAAACTGCCCCTCGATAGGGGGAGAGAATTTTCTATATTCGAGCCAATTCGGTGTTAGTGGCGTTGTTTGTTATTATTGGCGCTGCCGGAGAGCAAACAGAATTCGAGGTGGTGGCATGTACGTGATACTGGCTTCGATACAAATCAAGGATGGTTTCAAGGCGCCGTTTATTGAGGCGATGATTGGGGACGCGGAAGGGTCGGCGAACAACGAGCCGGGGTGTCTCCGGTTCGACGTGATACAGGACGCGGGGGACGAGAACCGAATCTGGCTGTACGAGGTGTACAAGGATGAGGCGGCGTTCCAGGCGCATACGCAGGCGCCGCACTATAAGAAGTGGGCGGAGACGGTGAAGGAGTGGAGGGGCCAGGGTCTTCCGGGCGCGGCGCGGGGGAGCTACAACATCTGGCCACCAGACCATCAGTGGAAGTAGGGGTCAACGCTGCGTTGGGCGGTAGTCGACCATCCCCTGGCCCCTTTTCTCCATGCCAAGAAGGGAGAGGAAGCAGTTATGGCGATTGGTATGGCCACCACGAGGGACTCAAAAACGAAGGTTGGTGGTTCCCACCGTCCCACCCAGTAAGGTTTATTAAAGTTTTTCTGAGGGACACCCTCAGACTCCCGGCGAAGGGGCTGCGCCTCTCTGCACTCCTCCTAGCTAGGTGCCCATAAAAGCGGGACGGCATTATTTCTGAAGGACACCCTCAGTCTCCCGGCAGGGAACCCAGGTCCCCTGCATCTTCCTATGGGGTTGGGAATGGAACTGGCCTAATTGTTTTGTGCGAGAGGCTCGGTTATGGCGATTGGTATGGCCACCACGAAGGACTCAAACTCACAGGTTGGTGGTTCCCACCGTCCCGCCCAGTAAGGTTTTTTTAAGTTTTTCTGAGGGACACCCTCAGTCTCCCGGCAAAGGGGCTGCGCCCCTCTGCACACCCTTGAGGAATTGAGGTAGAGCCATGTATGTGATTCTTGCAGCGTTGCAGGTGAAGCCGGGCTATAAGGAGGAGTTCATTGAGGCGATGTTGGGGGACGCCAAAGGGTCTTTTAACAACGAGCCGGGGTGTCTCCGGTTCGACCTGATACAGGACGCGGGGGATGAGAACCGGGTGTGGTTGTATGAGGTGTACAAGGACGAGGCGGCGTTTCAGTACCACACGAAGCAGCCACACTTCACCGATTTAGTTGAGAGGCTGAAGGTGTGGCGGGACGAGGCGCCGCAGGGCGCGGCTCGGGGGAGCTACAACATCTGGCCGCCGGACGACCTGTGGAAGTAGTGATCAATGCTGCGTTGGGCGGTAGTCGACCGTCCCCTGGCTCCTTTTCTCCATGCCAAGAAGGGAGAGGCTCAGTTATGGCGATGGGTATGGCCACCACGAAGGACTCAAAAACGGAGGTTGGTGGTTCCCACCGTCCCACCCAGTAAGGTTTTTAAGAGTTTTTCTGAGGGACACCCTCAGTCTCCCGGCAGGGAACCCAGGTCCCCTGCACCTTCCTGTGGGGTTGGGAATCGAACTGGCGCAATTGTTTTGTGCGAGAGGCTCGGTTATGGCGATTGGTTTGGCCATCACGAAGGACTCAAAATCGAAGGTTGGTGGTTCCCACCGTCCCACCCAGTAAGGTTTTTAAAAGTTTTTCTGAGGGACACCCTCAGACTCCCGGCAAAGGGGCTGCGCCCCTCTGCACTCCCCCTAGCTAGGTGCCCATAAAAGAGGGGCGGCGTTATTTCCGAGGCGATCAGTCATGGCGAGTGGTTTGACTACAACAGAGGAATGCAAATCACAGGGTGGTTGTTTCCACCATCCCGCCCCGAATGGTTTTTATTTCTAAGGGACGCTCCTTCCGCTTTGCGAAGGACAGGCTCTCCGACTCCCGGCAGAGGGTTTGTGAACAAATTGACGAGGCACAGCGGTAGTGGGCACAGGGGTTGGATGTGCTCTGCCCTCCCTACCAGATTCCTCGATCCTCACGCACGGACTTGGAATAGATCATGGTGTCGTCCAGCACCAGGGAGGATGAAAAATCAGGATTGGAATCCGAAGCGGGCGCCGCGGTAGGACATGCTCTCCCCCGCACCCAGATTCTTCGATCCTCACGGGCGGACTCAGAATGACATGGTGGAGGGGCGTAATGCGGTATAGGCTCGTCCTTCGAGAGCCTCAGGATGAGCGGGTTGGATACGCAGGGAAGTCGTGGGAGGGGAAGGCAGTATCGTTTCCATACTGCCTGGCGATGCCAATAGAGGGTGAGAGCAGCAGCGTCTCAGGGGGTTAGGAGAGGTAGTCCTTTTGCCATTGGGCGTAGTCGTTGGAGCGGAGGATGGCCGCCTGCAGGTCCACAGGGGCGGAACGGTCGCGGAGGTCTGAGGTGGCGCCGCCGTCGATGATGTGCTTCATGGCGTCGTGGAGGGCTTTCATGGCGACGAAGAAGGGTTGGTGGCCGCGGAGGACGATTCGCACGCCCTGGGACTGGAGATACGGTTCGTCGTCCAGGTCACCGCCGGTGCCACCCAACACGATGGGGAGGCCGGTGGCAGAGCTGACAGCCTCAAGCTGCTTTCGTTCCGTGGCGCCAACTACCATGAGGGCATCAGCACCCGTATCAGAGTAGGCCCTGGCGCGGGCGACGGCGTCATCCAGGGTAGAGTATTGCAGCGCGCTGGAGCGGGCTATGACGACGAGAGCAGGGTCCTTTCGGGCGGCCACGGCGCCGTGGAGCTTGCCCAGCATTTCGCCGGTGCTGATGAGTTCGGGCGTGTCTTTTCCGAAGGCGGCAGGGAGGAGGGTGTCCTCGATGCCGATGGCGGAGGCGCCGGCGGCTTCCAACTCCTCGACGGTGCGGATGGCGTTGAGGGCGTTGCCGTAACCGTGGTCGGCGTCGACCATGAGGGAGACGTCGGCGGCGCGGCAGATCCTTCGGACCTGATCGGCCAGCTCGGAAAGGGTGAGAACGATTAAGTCCGGCGCGGCGAGGACGGCGGCGGAGGCGATGGACCCGCCGAGGATGCCCAGGTCGGCGCCGAGGTGGCGGGCGATGCGGGCGGAGACGGGGTCAAAGACGGAGATGGGGTAACCGACATTGACGCCTTCGAGGTATTTGCGAAAGAGTTGACGGGGTTGTGTGGTGGGCATGGTTGTCCTTTCAATCTGATTTGTGGGGTGGGAGACCCTCAGCGCCTTTCGACCATCCCCCTAGCCCCCTTCCTGTCCAGGAAGGGGGAAGAAACAAAACGAATTCTGAGGGACACCCTCAGACTCCCGCTCCTGATTGGAATCGGGGTCTCAGGATTACGTCCCTCGACCTGGGGGCAATACCCCTCTGCACTCATCATTTGCATAAGCCGGATCAACTTAGGAGGCCATGTCCCTGACGCCCTCCAGGGCGAGGCGGTAGCCGAAGATGCCGAAGCCGTAGACGGCGGCTTTGCTGGCGGGGAGCACCTTGGAGACGGTGCCGCGGGCGGTGGGGTTGGAGACGTGGACCTCTATGACGGGGCATTTGATCTGGCCGATGGCGCCGAGAAGGGGCCCGGTGCCGGTGGTGTAGCCAGCAGGATTTATGACCACAGCGTCGAAGTCCTCGTCGTGGGCGCGGTAGAGGGCGTTAACGACCTCACCTTCGATGTTGGAGTGGCAGAACTCGACGTCGACGCCCAGCGCATCGGCGAAAGCGCGGACCTGGTCGTTGATCTGGTCAAGGGTAGCGGGACCGAAAACCTCTAGCTGCGCCTTGCCACGCATGTTCATGCCGGCGCCCTGGACGACGAGGACCTTGGTCATTGCGTAGCCTCCGAGGGGATGTGCGATGGATGGGGAAACCGGGGATAGGGTAGCCTGTCCGATGGGGCGATGCAAGACGCCGTGAGGTGTGGCTTGGAGGGGCGGTGGTCCTTTTGGGGGATGCCATGTTGGCACCAGGTATGAGGAAAGACCGAACGAGTGGGGGAGGTGGGAGGTGAGGCAGGTGGTGTGTAATAGGGTGGTGAGAAATGAGGTTTATCAGGGGGCGCCGGGAACCTTTTGGCGGGCTGCCCCGTCATGAGGGATAGAAGCGGCTCCTCCCCGTTAAGAGACGATCCGGAGACGGCATGATGAAGAAGTGGCTAATACTGGCGGCGATGGTGACGGGTGTCATGGCGCTGGCGGCGTGCGCTGGGACAGACCGGACGCCGTCGCCGGGCGCGGCGTTGGGGACGCTGACGGGAACGGTGGAGATAGGCCCGCTGTGCCCGGTGGAACCGTGCGAGCCCTTCGCGAACCCGTACGAGTCGAGGGAGCTGTTGCTGGGGTAGGGTGGGAAGGTGGTTGCCAGGGTGCCGCTGAATTCGGACGGGAGCTTTGAGCAGCAGGCGTCGGCGGGGAGGTACAGCGTCTAGGTGTCCGAGTGCGACTTCCTGGGGTGCGGGGCGGAGTTGCCGGTAGACACGACGATAGATTTGGGGAAGACGACGACGCTAACGATACGGATAGACACGGGCATCCGATCGCCGGTGGGGGTTCCGCAGGGACAGGGGAAGGAGGTCACCTTCGACGAGCTGTTCGCCAGTCCGGAGAGGTACAGCGGCGCGGAGGTTGTTTTGACGGGGTTCTATTTTCACGGCTGGGAAACGATTGTACTGAGCGAAAGGCTGGAGCCGACAGGACGTGCGGAGGGGCATCTTTGGCCCCAAGGCCGTAAGGTGTGGATTGAGGGCGACCTGGCCCCGGCGGATGTTTACGACCAACTGTACGTGCAGGAGATGATTGGCCCTGAGGAACGGCTAGGTAAGCTGCGGATTAGCGGCAGGTTTGAGTACGGCGAGGTGTACGGGCACGTTGGGGGGTTCGAGGCGCAGATAGTTCCTGCGGTGGTGGAGCTACTAGAGTGGTCGCCGTTGCCGGTGGAGCAGGAGTGAGGGGGAACGGGAAAGCCGGGGTTAAAGGGTGGTGAACCGCCGGCTGATGGTGGGGGACCGCCGAACATTTATTGCGGTGGCGGTGGCGCTGGGGCACGTTGCGGGCGGCGATACGGGTGATGGGGTACCAATGGAATCAACCGAAGAATCAATAAACCGGAGGTGACGCATGGACTGGGGAGCAGTGGTCTGGATTATTCTGGGGGTATTGGGGGCGGCGCTGATAGCGGGCGGCGTTATTGGATACCGGGGCAGTGGAAGGACCGGAGTGCGAGCGCTCTCGGGGAGCGCGGTGGCCGCCGGGCTGGCGATGTGGGCTGTGGTGGCGGTGACGGTGCCGGTTTCGCAGAGCGGTAGCGGCGCGCCGGAGCCGGTGGTGACGGAGGTGGTGGCGAATTTCGAGATAACGGAAGCGAGCTTCAAGACGCTCCTAACGGAAGAAGACGTAAAGGCCGTCCTGGGGACCGGCGATGAATATTCAAGCAATTACTACAACTACAAGGAGATGGCGTCGGACAGCGACCCTTCGCAGGTGGAGAGGATGAACGGCTTCTATGGGCTGAGCCTGCAGGTATTAGGTGAGGGGAAGGGGATTACGTTCAGCGCTGTTGAATTTGTGTCCGGGGTAGACGCGAAAGAGCACTTCGCGAAGGTGGTGTCTGGAACGCCCGAGTTGGAAACGGTGACGCCTTTGATTGGCGACGCGTCGGTGGGGGCGGAGCTGAACGCGCACGGTCTAGGGGCGATGCTGGTGGTGAACCTGGGAGACACGGTGCTTTCGCTGCACACCACGGCGCCAGACGGCGAGGAGGCGATGGCGTCGCTGGACGGGCTACGAACGCTGGCGGCGGTGGTGGTGGCGAGGTTGTAGGGGGGAGGGGGAGAAGAGCCCACCATACCCCCAGGGTGGAGACGCCCCGGGTTTAGGTCCACACGGGAAAACCTTCAGCTCTGGGGAAACGATCAGGCCCCAGGCGTGCTGGTGGCCAGGCGTCAGATGGTAATATGTCTTTAGACTAGCTACGAGCCTGGTAACAATAGTGAGCTATCAATGCGAAAAGCCACAAACTTGAGACAGGTCCTTAACTTCTTTGACCCGGAGCTGGCCCTTTCCGGGGCAGAGGAGCTGGAGGAGTGGTACGTGGCCCGGGCAGATAGCCCCCGGACAGAGATGGCGGTGCTACTTCAGGCGGTGGACAAACCCCAGAAGTTCCTCTTCACCGGACACCGGGGCTCTGGCAAGAGCACGGAGCTGGTGAAGCTGGCGGCGGAATTGGCGGACGACGTTTTTGTAGTGCGGTTCTCGGTGAAGGACGTGACGGACATCGCCGACCTGGACTACGTCGACGTAATGTTGGGGATGGCGTTTGAGTTGTTCCGCCAGGCCACTGAGTCCCGCAGCAAGGTGAAGCTGAGCCAGACGGTATTGAAGGGTATTATCGAATGGTTCCAGGGCCTAGGAGTGGAGGAGATAGAGAGGAAGAGGAGCGGAGGGCTGCAAGTCGAGTTGAACGTATCGGCCGCGAAGCTGGGAGGCCGGTACCAGCAGGAGATAACGACGCGCCAGAAGGTGCGCCACACCGCGCAGGAAGTGGGCCAGCAATCACGCCTGAAGGAACTGCTGAACTACTTCATCGAGGACGTTCAGGCGAAAGTGGGGAGGCGGGTCCTGGTGATGGTGGAGGACCTGGACAAGGCGGATTTGGCCAAAGCCCACGAGATATTCTACCGACATTCCACGACGCTGATGGCACCGGATTGCTCCGTGATATATACCTTCCCAATCGCGTTACGGCATGACAACGATTTTGTGCAGATAACGCACAACTACAACGAGAACCAGAGCGCGCTGCCGAATTTTCCGGTGAACCACCGTGACGGCAGCCCGGACAGCCATGGCCGGGAATTCTTGAAACGGATCGTGACGAACAGGGCGGAGGAGACGCTGTTTGAGGGGAATTCCCTGGATGTGCTGGTAGAGCAGTCTGGAGGGTTGCCGTTCCAACTGGTTTCGCTGGTGCGGGGGGCGGCCACCTTTGCAATTTCACGGGATGTAGGCCGGATAGACGAAGGGGCGGCGGCACAGGCGGTGCTGAACCTGCGGATATGGTACCAGCCGCTGTTGAGCACACCCCAGCTAGAGTTGCTGCGTCAGGTCCAGTGTTCGAAGAGGGTTGAGAACGACGAGGAGCACCGCGTCTTGCTGCACAATCTGAGCGCCCTGGAGTACCGCGACGACCAAGGGGTTTGGTGCGACGTGCATCCGGTGGTAGCGCCGATGTTGGCGAGTGACGGACCATGACGCCGGTCCAACGGAAGCTGGCTCCAGCGCAAGAGCTGGAAGTGCGGCGGATGCTGCTGTTGTTTGGCGCGGCGGAGCGAGGCTCGGTGTCCTTTGCGCTGTATACCAGCGTGCTGGACCGGGGGGAGGTGGCGCGAGGTGTGCAAAGGAAGTACGGGGAAAAGTTCCGGGAGTTGTTCCTGCGTACCACGGATACGGACCCGGTGCGGGCGCTACAAGGGGTGAAGCTGAAGTTCAAGGGTGTGGTGTTCGTCTACGACCTGGAGCAGTTGGACGAGGCGGCGTACCGGACGCTGAACCTGCGGCGGGAGGCGCTGGGAGAGATTCCCCACGCGCTGGTGTTCTGGGTGCGTTTGGAGGGGCTGCGGCGTGCGGGCACCGAGGCGCCGGACTTCTCCCGGTGGCAGAGCACGATATTTGACCTGCGCGCCGAGCCGGAGAGGGCGCCCCTAGAGGCTGTACCTTATGTTCTTACCGACGGCTTCATCTACAAGGACAAGGCAGATCTGGAGCGGAGGGTTAGCCTCTACTATGGACTCCTGGAGGAGTACGATTCATCGCCTCCGGCGAGCGAAGAGATTCTGGTTACTCTACTGAATCATCTGGGGAATGCGCTGAGGGTGCTTGGCCGCTGGGAAGAAGTTAAAGAGGTGTGGAATAGAGGCCTAAAGATGGCGTACCTTCCTGAGCACCATGCGGCCTTGTATGGCAATTTAGGAGTCCTCTACATGGATAAGGGGGATCTGGAAGCTGCGGAAGAGATGTTCCGCAGTGCGCTATCCATATACGAGAGGTTGGGGCGACAGAAAGGAATCGGCAACCAATACGGCAATTTGGCGAGCCTGTATCGGAATCGAGGGGAGTTGGTTCAGGCGGAAGAGATGTACAAGAAGTCACTCGCGATTGCGGGGGCGATTGGGCATCTTGAGGGTATGGCCATAGATTATGGCAACTTGGGCATTCTGCATCGAATGAGAGGGGAACTGGATCGGGCGGAAGAAATGCACCACCGGGCGCTGTGTATAAATAAAGATCTGGGGAGAAAAGAGGGAATGGCCTCAGACCACGGCAATCTGGGTAACCTGTACCGAATGAAGGGGGACCGAGCACTCGCGGAGGAAATGTACGCCAAAGCGCTAGCATTAAATGAAGAGTTGGGAAGAAAGGAGGGGATGGCTAGCAACTATGGGAACCTGGGGATTCTGTCTCAAGACCGTGGCGACATGGAGCAGGCGGAGCAGTTGTATTGCAAGGCGCTTGCTATAAATGATGAACTGGGGCGGATGGAGGGGGTGGCGAACCAGTATGGAAACCTGGGGAGCCTCTACCAGGTTTGGGGGGAGCTAGAGCGGGCGGAGGAGATGTACAGGAAGTCGCTGGCGATAGAGGAAGAGATGGACCACAAGGAAGGCATGGCAATCGATTATGCTAACCTGGGTATCTTGTACGAAACCTGTGGGGAGATGGAGCGCGTGGGGGAGATGTGGGAGAAGTCTGCGGGGCTGTATCGGGAGCTTGGCAACCAGGGGCAGGCGGAGAAAGTGGAGGGGTGGATCAAGGAGATGAAGTAAGCACCGAAAAAGCGCCGGTCCGCCAAACGGCCCGGCAAGACAAAGTCTGGCTAGCGCCTGCGGTTGCTGGTGCTCCGCCACAGAGGGTGGAGAAGCGGTGGTTGGTGACGGCCAGCCGCTCATGAGGAACTGGCCTTTCAACGAGTTGTAGAGCGGTATGGGCTCGTCCTTCGAGAGCCTCAGGATGAGCGGGTTGGAAGGGTAGAACGGTTAGGGTTGATGATAGAAGCGGAGCAAAGGTGGGACATGCTCTCCCACTACACCCAGATTCTTCGATCCTCACGGGCGGACTCAGAATGATATGGTGGGGGGCGGAATGCGGTATGGACTCGTCCTTCGAGGGCCTCAGGATGAGCGGATTGGAGGCAGATGGGGGTCTATTTTCGAGGCGAGGACGGTATTTGGGTCGGTAGGTTTGGGTTTAGCGGAGCTCGTTGGCGTGGGTGGTGAGGAAGTCACGGGTGGCTTCGATGGTGCGGTCGATCTCTTCGTCGGTGTGGACGGCGGAGGTGAAGTAGCGAGGGGTGTAGTTGGGCTGGAGGTAGACGCCGCTGTTGAGCATGTGGTTGCGGTAGGCCACGTCCTTGGTGAAGCCCTTGCCCTGGGAGGCCATGTCTATAACGTCGCGGTAGTTTTCCACCTTTCGGGTGAAGTAGAGGCTCCAGATGGAGCCGTAGCTGTAGCAGCGGGCGTTCAGGTCCAACTCGTCGATGATAGGGTTGATTTCGTCACGGATGCGGTCGCCGACGGCCCAGAGCCGCTTGTGGACTTCGCCGTCGCGTAGGATTTCGATGGTCTTTAGCGCGGCGGTGACGCCGAGGAGGTGGCCCATGAAGGTGCCGGACATGAAGACGTCACCTTCGGGGCTGAACTGGGACATGATGTCGTTCTTGCCGGTGAGGGCGCTGATGGCGTAGCCGTTGGCCATGGCTTTGCCGAAGACGCCCAGGTCCGGGGTGACGCCCAGCAGCGACTGGGCGCCGCCGATGTGGTGCCGAAAGCCGGTGATTACCTCGTCAAAGATTAAGACGATGCCGTAGCGGTCACAGGCGTCCCGGAGGTATTGGAGGAACTCGGTCTTGACCAGGAGGGTGCCTGCGCTGTGGCAGACGGGCTCGATCATGATGGCGGCCAGGTTGTCTTTCTCGCGCTCGATGATGCGCTCGGTGGCCTCGAAGTCGTTGAAGGGGGCGACGACGATCTGATCGATGGTGGAGGCCAGGGCGCCGCCGGACTCGGCGACGGTGGTAGGGGCGTCCGGCGGCCCGGCGGTGGCGGGTTTGGGGCGCACGCCAGCCAGCAAGGTGTCGTGCCAGCCGTGGTAGCCACCTTCGAACTTGAGGACCTTGGTCTTGCCGGTGTAGGCGCGGGCGACGCGGACGGAGTGGTAGATGGGGTCCGAGCCGCCGCCGCCGCAGATGACGGTCTTTTCGGCGCAGGGGATGAGCTCGGCGAACCGCCTGGTGAGCTCCACTTCCTTGGGATGGGGAGCAGCGAAGAGGACGCCCTCCTCGTCCATGGCGGTCTTGACGGCCTCTCTGACGCGAGGCTCGTTGTAGCCTAGCACCGCAGGGCCAAAGGAGGCGTGGTAATCGATGTACTCGTTATCGTCCACGTCCCAGATTCTGGAGCCGTGGGCCTTGCTTATGTAAAGCGGGAAGGGCGGGTTGAAGCGGCCGCTGCCCTGGACCCCGGAGGGGGCGAACTGGCGGGCCTCCTGGTGCAGGAGGCGACTTTTTTCGATGGGTACTTTGATGGGGACTTCCAGCATGGCCAATGCCTCCTAGGTACTGGGTGCGGTGCTAATTTGCAGGGTTGGTTAGGCTTCTACGCAACTTGGCCAGTTTACCCGGCGCGTTAGGGAATGTGAAGCGGGCGGACCGGGAGGCGAGTTGGGGCGGTATACGGATGGCGGGATGGGTGTGGACTTTCTTAGCCAACGGGCCGGGTCTCGGAGGATACCAGGTCCGCCAAGGCTCGGATGGTATTTGCCAGGTCCCGAGACTCGTCGGCGGCGCCGACCAGCTCCGAGGCGAAGGGGCTGCGGCCAATGAGGCGGTACATGTCGGCGGCGCCCTGGTGAAAGTCGGGGGTTACGCCCTGGCTGGCAAAGGTGGCGGCGATCTCCTCCATCTCGCCGATCCAGCGGCCGGCCTTGGCGGGGACGGAGGCCAACCGCGATTCCATGGTCTTCAGGACCTGGGGCTGGCTGAAGGCGAACTCGGCCTTGAGCTCGTCGGAGAGGCCAAGGGACTCGGCGGCGGTGAGCAAGGCGATGTAGAGCGCCCAGGTGCCTTTGGTCATGGAGGCGTAGCACATTTTGATGGCGGAGGCGCGGCCCACGTCGTTTCCCAGGGGTTTGACCTGGATGCCCTGGCCGTCCAGCTCCAGCATGACCGGGTGGTGCGGCCCGGAGACGTAGAAACGGGGAGCGGCGCCCTTGCCTGGAGGACCGCCGATGATGCCGGCGTCTATGTACCGGCCCCCGGCTTCGCTGATTATGGACTCCATCTCCCGAGTGGTCTGGGGAGAGACGGCGTTGCACTCGGCGAAGTATGGTGTCGCGCCGGTGTCCCGGAGGGCGGCGGCGACGGAGCGGGTCAGGGCGACGGCGTCCGAGGGGACCATGATGGAGAGGATGAGGTCGGCCTGACGGACCATGTCTTGAAGGGAGGGGACGTCTCGTATACCGGCGTCTTGGGACAGGCTTCGGGTCCGCTGGCTGCGGCCCTGGAGGCAGGTGATGACCTGGTGTCCGGCCTGGGACAGGGAGCGGCCCACGGCGGAGCCCATGTCCCCGGGGCTGAGGATGGCGATGGTGGTTAGGGTCATGTGAATTGCTTTTACTCCAGTTCGATGATGGTCTGGCCCATGGTGACGCTCTGTCCCTGCTGGGCGTGGATGGCTTTGATGGTACCGTCGGCGGGGGCTAGCAAGTCCTGCTCCATCTTCATGGCCTCCAGGACGCAGACTCCGGCGCCGGCGGACACGGAATCGCCGATGCGCACGCTAATGGAGAGGATGACGCCGGGCATGGGCGCCGTGATACGGGTGATGGTACCAGGGGCTGTTGGCGGAGTGTCGTTGGATTGAGGGGCTTCGGCCGCAGGCACGCCGGGGATAAATGGAGCGGAAGTGGGGCCGTTGATATCCACGCGGACCGGGTCGCCGTCGACCAAGGTCTCAACGGTGTCGCCTATTCGCAGGCCCACCTCGACGGTGTACCAGCGCTCGCCTACCTTGACCTTCAGCCGGCGCATTCAGGCTACGGGCGCGCTGGACGAGGCCGCAGGGTACGGTGCGATGGCGGCGGTGCTCCAGGCATTGTTCGGAATGCGGTTGGCTCCAATTTGGTAGGCGGTAGCCCGATTATAGCAGGTCACGAAAGCATGTCCCGAGAGATGTTTCGCGATTGAAGATCAGCCGTTCTTAGTTGGGGGACCCGGGAACTAATTGCTTCGGCTGTGGAGCCAATAAAGAAAATTGAGCAGTACAATAATCATATCCAAGAAAAGCATGAGGGCAGTAACGACGCTCAGAGCAACATCGCCACTTTCTCTCAGCTAACGAAGTGAGAATAAGATGGAGAAACTACCAGATGACAAGAATGTACCGATAGGCATGGAGTTCCTAACGCTAACTTGGGACCAAGAGAACAGATGTGAAGCGGAAACGGACAAGTGGTTGCCTGAAGCTGGGGTCAAGGCTCCGAAGTGTCTAGATGCGCTTGGTACGGTACTTTCGCTTGCGGATCGTCTAGCTTCCTGCTGGTGGGGCTGCCGAGGTGGAGATCATGTAGAGGAATATCTAGTTGGGCGGGCAGTTAGCAACTGTAGAGCAGCACTTCGGCTTCTCAGGTTTGGATTTTACGATGAAGCCTTAAGCATGATTCGTTCCATAGGGGAGAACGCTAACCTGCTTTCCTTGTTTCTGGAGTCAAAAGAATATCGTGAGGATTGGCGAACTGCCACCGGGTCGCAGAGAAGGCGCGAGTTTTCACCAGTAAAAGCGCGAATGAAATTGGCAGAACTACGAGCCCTCACCCCGATGGACGAAGAAAAATACCGGCGGCTCTGCGAGCCGTTCGTACACCCCAGTCCGCAATCCCTGCCTCAGGCTCATAATGTTTTAGGATTACCATCCTTAGGCGGATTATTTCAAGAAGCCGGAGTATTGGTAGTACTCAATGAGCTAGCGTGGATGATGACATGTATCACTGGCTTTGGAGGCGCCGGTGTAGGGCCAAAGGGTAAGAAAGACATATTCCTGATTGCAATAGAGGAGCTCGAAGAGTCTATCGGACGGATAGACGTTGGAGGAATTAATGAGTACTGGGATGAGGTTCGGCAATCTGTTGAATTCATGAAACTGCAGTCTGCGATTAAATCCCGTCTGACAGAGTCACGTGAGTAATTCCGACAGAAAGTTGACGGGCGAAACAACCCGAAAGATTTGTTAGTCGCGGTTTCCCCAAAAGAACGACAAATGCCAGTTTGCTTAGCTCTATAGATCCTTGCGCTAACAATCCGACAAAGGGCGTTACTGCAAATACGTATAAGCTAAGCAACGTCTTACACATGGTTGAGTTACGCTGGGCTTTTTTACAATTTTCTTGGTACGCGATTATCAATCAGGGCCGCTCATCAGAGATTGTTCCTTCCGAACTCTTCCGGATAGTATTCTCTGGGGCTTACCGATCCGCATCCGTAGGTCAATGGGCGATTATTGAAGGTCAGGTATGGGGTGGCTAGGACAGGATGGAGATGAATACGCCGGCCACCACCGCGGAGCCGATGACCCCGGCGACGTTGGGTCCCATGGCGTGGGGTAGGAGGAAGTTGTTCGGGTTGGCCTGCTGTCCCAGGGTGTGGCTTATCCTGGCGGCCATGGGCACGGCGGAGACGCCGGCGGAGCCGATGAGGGGGTTGATCTTGTCCTTGACGAAGAGGTTCATGAGCTTGGCGAAGAGGAGGCCGCCGATGGTGCCGCAGGCGAAGGCGCCAAGGCCTAAACCTAGGATGGTGAGGGAGTCCAGGTCAAAGATTTGTTGGGCGGAGAGCTGGGCGCCGACGGTGATCATGAGGAAGATGGTGGCGATGTTGAGGATCTCGTTGGAGGCGGCGCTGAAGAGGCGGGGCACCACGCCGCTCTCTTTGAAGAGGTTGCCGATCATGAACATGGAGATGAGGGGGGCGGCCTCGGGGACGGCGAGGATGATGAGCGCCATGGTGAGGGTGGGGAAGACCAGCTTTTCCAGGAGTGAGACCTCGCGAAGGGCGGGCATTTCGATGGCACGCTCGCGCTGGGTGGTGAGGAGGCGCATGAGGGGCGGTTGGATGAAGACGACGCCGGCCATGTAGGAGTAGGCGGTAACGGCGGTGATGCCGAGGAGCTCCGGAGCCAGGCGGGCGGAGGCGAAGATGGTGGTGGGGCCATCAGCGCCGCCGATGATGCCGATAGCGGCGGCTTCGTTCAGGTCAAAGCGGCCGCTAACCAAGGCGATCCAAAGGGCGGCGAAGATGCCCACCTGCGCCGCGGCGCCCAAGAGCAGGGTCTTGGGATTGGCGATAATGGGGCCGAAGTCCGTAAGAGCCCCCAGGCCTAGGAAGATGAGGGGAGGGAGGATGTTCCATTGGGAGAGGGCAAAGTTGAAGATGACGCCGAGGAGCCCGGACTCTTGCACGCCACCGTCCGGGGAGTATTCGGTGAGGCCGGAGAGGGGGAGGTTGGCCAGGATGATGCCGAGGCCGATGGGGAGGAGGACGTAAGGCTCGCGCCGTTTGGCGATGGCAGCGACGATGAAGGTCAGGCCGACGAGGAGCAGCAGGACGTTCCGCCAATCAAGGTTGGCGAAACCGGTGTCGTTGAGGAACTGGCGTAGCTCGTCCATTTAGGGGCTGTTAGACGTTGTGATGGGTGTCAGTACGGGCATGGATTGAAAAGCGGAGGTTGGTGGTAGCCACCTGCCCGCCCCGCTGGAGGGACGAAAAGCGGTATGTGCTCGTCCTTCGAGAGCCTCAGGATGAGCGGGTTGGTGGGGAAGATAGGGCGATAAATGCCTGTGCCGAGAATCGCTGTTGGCGGTTGAGAGGGGCCCTATAGAGGATTGAGAATCACAGGTTGGTGGTACCCACCATCCCGCCCCGCTGGAGGGACGAAAAGCGGTATGTGCTCGTCCTTCGAGAGCCTCAGGATGAGCGGGTTGGTGGGGAAGATAGGGCGATAAATGCCTGTCCCGACAATCGCTGTTGACGGTTGAGAGGGGCCCTATAGAGGATTGAGAATCACAGGTTGGTGGTTCCCACCATCCCGCCCAGGAAGGTTTATAAAGAAGATGTTGAGGGACACCCTCAAACTCCCGCCAGAGGGGGACAGCCCCCTCTGGACTCCCCCTAGGGGGCTTCTTAAGAAGATGAAGGGTGCTAAGTTGGGTGGAATCAGTAATGGCGGTTGAGACCGGCGCTGCCAGGGATGAAGTGCAAAGGTTGGCTGTAGAGGCAGACGCGAAGGTTGAACTTGCTCTCCCCCCACACCCAGATTCTTCGATCCTCACGCACCGACTCAGAATGACAGATTCACGCGGTCGTTGGGCTTGGGTGGGCAGGTGGCGTGGGGGCAAAGGGCGTGGCATCACGACGCCGCCGGAGGCTCGGTGGTGTTGGGGTCACCGTCGGGGAAGGTAAGGCTGACGGCGATGGCGGCGGCGAGGGCTTTATCGCGGTCGCCTTCGGCGGGGGGGTGCACTTCGGCGGGGGCCTCGCGTTGCGGAGACGGGTTAATACGGCGTAAAAGTAGAGTGAGGAGCATGAGGGCGATGAGCACGGCAAAGGCGGTGCCCACGCCAATGAGCGAAAGGGTCAGCGCTTCGCCGGTGTCGAATTTATTGATGTCGTCCTCCCCGCGGACCGCCCCGGGATGTTGGCGAAAGTTTACACTGTGCGTCGAGGCGGCTTCCAGCCAGTTGCGTGGCCGCTACAGACCAATCTACTTATAATAGTAGGGAAGGCATCTGCTGAAGGTGATTGGTATCGCCATTACAAGGGCCTGAGAATCGGAGGTTGGTGGCGCCCACCATCCCGATCATCTGGCAGAACGGAACGGGTATGGGCTCGCCCTTCGAGGCCGTGGAAGGTAGATTGATAGCGGGAGTTGGAAGATGGCGATAAAGATTGATTTCAACTGTGACATGGGTGAGAGCTTCGGGATGTACAAGCTGGGGCTGGATGAAGAGGTGATCAAGCACATCACCTCGGTCAACATAGCGTGCGGGTTTCACGCGGGAGACCCGATGTGGATGCGAAAGACGGTGGAGTTGTCCGAGGAGCACTCGGTGGGGGTTGGGGCGCAGCCCAGCTACCCGGACCTGGGGGGCTTTGGGCGGCGGTTCATGAAGCTGACGCCGGAGGAGGTGCGTAACGACATGACGTACCAGATTGGGGCGCTGCAGGCGTTTACCAAGGACAAGAAGTTACAGCACGTGAAGCCGCATGGGGCGCTGTACAACGCGGCGGTGGCGGACCCGGAGCTGGCCCGGGCGATTAGCCAGGCGGTGTTGGAGGTGGACGACGAGATGATAATAGTGGCGCTGGCAGGCTCGGCGTGGGTGGAGATAGCGGCGGAGATGGGGCTGAGGGTAGCGCGGGAGACTTTCGCGGACCGGGCGTTTACCGCAGAGGGGACGCTGGTACCCCGGTCGCAAGAGGGGTCCGTGATCCACGACGTTGACGAGGTGGTGGAGCGGTGCGTGAAGATGGTGACCCAAGGCAAGGCGACGGCGATCACGGGCGAGGAGATAGAGATGCACGCCGACAGTTTGTGTCTCCACGGAGATAATCCGGGGGCGGTGGAGATGGCCAGGGCGGTAAGCGAGGGGCTGGGGAGGGCAGGGGCGGAGATAGTGCCGATGAGCCAGTTGGTGTAGCCGGGCCGATGTACGAGCGGCCCAGATACCTGCCCGCCGGAGACCGTGTGCTTACGGTGGAGCTGGGGAATGCCATAAGCCCGGAGATAAACAGCAAGGTGCGAGACCTGATGCTGGCGGTGGAGGCGCGTAAGCTGCCGGGGGTGGTTGACCTGGTGCCGTCTTACCGGTCATTGCTGGTGTATTACGAGCCTTCGCTGGTGGGGCTGGAGCGGTTAACCGGGGAGTTGGAGCAGTTGGAGGACGCTTCGGAGACGGTAGCGCTGGCGAATCCCAGGGTGGTACACGTGCCGACGTTCTACGGCGGTGAGGAGGGGCCGGACCTGGACTTTGTGGCGCAGCACAACGAGCTGACGAGACAAGAGGTGATTGATATTCACACGGGCACGGATTACCTGGTGTATATGCTGGGCTTCTCGCCGGGGTTTCCTTACCTGGGCGGGATGTCTGAGCGGATAGCGACGCCTCGTCTGCGGACGCCGCGGACGGTGATTCCGGCGGGATCGGTGGGGATAGCGGAGAGCCAGACGGGGGTGTATCCCTCGGCGACGCCAGGGGGATGGCGGTTGATTGGAAAGACGCCGCTGATATTTTTCGACCAGGAACGGGAGCCTCCGGCGCTGGTGTCGCCGGGCGACTACATCCGGTTCTTAGCGGTAAACGACGGTGAGTACCGGTATGTAGCCAGGCAGGTGGCTGAGGGAAGCTATCGAGTAGTCGTGGAGCCGATTGGGTAGTGGCTGGGATGATTGAGGTGGTGGACGGCGGCTTGCTAACCACGGTGCAGGACATGGGCCGCTATGGCTACCAACGCTACGGCGTGCCGGTGTCAGGGGTGATGGACCCGTATTCCCTGGCATTGGTGAATACGCTGCTGGGGAATGAGGAGGGTGCGGCGGCACTGGAGGTCACGCTGGTGGGGCCGAAGCTGGTGTTCCTGGACGACACGGTGTTCGCGCTGGGCGGCGCCGACTTGGCCGCACGGTTGAACGGCGAGCCGGTACCGATGTGGCAGGTGCTGCGGGGGAAGGCTGGGAGCCTACTGAGCTTTGACGGGCCGATGGCCGGGGTGAGGGGGTACCTGGCGACGCCGGGAGGGATAGACGTGCCATTGGTGATGGGCAGCCGTTCGACGTACGCCCGGGCGGGGCTGGGCGGGCTGGAGGGGCGTGCGTTGAGGGCGGGAGACCGTTTGGCCTTGGGCGCGCCGGAGGCGAGGATACCGCCGGTGGGGACCAGGGCGCCGCTGTCGCTTCAGCCCACCATTGGCGGGAAACATCTGGTGAGGGTGATCATGGGGCCGCAGGCGGATGCTTTCACCCCCGAGGGGATTGCGACGTTCCTGAGCGAGTCGTACATCGTGAGCCAGCAGTCGGACAGGGTGGGATACAGGTTGGAGGGGCCGGCGATAGAGCACACCGATGGGGCGGATATAGTTTCGGACGGAATTCCGTTTGGTGGAATTCAGGTAACGGGAGACGGGCTGCCGGTGGTCTTGATGGCGGACCGGGGGATTACAGGCGGGTACACGAAGATAGCGACGGTGGCCACTGTGGACCTGGGGCAGGTGGCGCAGGCGTTGCCGGGCGATACGGTGTCGTTCAAGGCGATCAAGGTGGAGGAGGGGCACCGAAGGTTGGCGGAGCGGAGAACGGCGCTGGGGATATTCCGCGAGCAGGTGGAGCAGGCCGAGGAGAAGGCGCCCCAGCGACCGCGGGTGACGGTGGGTGGAGAGGCGTTCGAGGTGTCCGGGGAGGAGGGGGAGGCGCTGACGCAGGTGGACTCGGTGGAGGGGCAGAAGGGGGAGCTTCGCAGGGTGACGGCGACGGTTAACGGGCGGAGCTATACGTTCGAGGTGGAGGTTGAGGCGGAGGGGTGAGAGAAGTCTGATTCCGGGAGCGCAGGCAGTTTTATGGGTAAAGTGGAGCGCAAATGAGCGGGGTATGCCAGGGGGTTAATGGCGTGGATAGCTCAATTGACCCCCCCAGGCGCCTAGGGTACACTACGGCCCGCCGTTGAATGGAGGAGGCAGTTGCTAGAGCAGTTTCACGTATCTGAAGCGGAAGCGGTAAGGGTCAATCACGATGCGTTGCGGGACACGGTGGCGGCGGTGTTCGAGCGGGTGGACGTGCCGGAGAAGGACGCGCGGCAGGCGGCGGACGTGCTGGTTTTGGCGGACCTGCGGGGGGTGGAGACGCACGGGGTTTCGAATATGCTGCGGACTTACGTGGGGGAGTACCGCAGCGGCCAGATAAACCCCCATCCGAAGTACAAGGTGTTGCGGGAGACCCGGGCGGCGGCGAACTTCGACTCCGACGGGGCGCTGGGGATAATCTCGACGCCGCTGGCGATGGAGATGGCGATAGAGAAGGCGAAGGACGCCGGCGTGGGGATGGTGACGATCATGAACGGGCGGCACCTGGGAATGGCGTCCTATTACGCGATGATGGCGCTGGAGCACGACATGATAGGGGTGTGCGTAACATCGTGCGGGCCGTCAGTGTTGCCGACGTTCGCATCGCTGCCCAGGATGGGGACCAACCCCATCGCGGTGGCGGCGCCGGCGGGAGAGGAGCCGCCCTTTGTATTTGACGCGGCGACCAGCTCGATAGCGGGCAACAAGGTGGGGTTGGCAAGACGGGTGGGGGCCCTGCTTTCGCCGGGGTGGATGGCGGCGGGGGACGGGACACCGATCATGGAGCCGATGGAGGCGCCTGAAGGCAACCATTTGCCCTGGCTACTGCCGGTGGGAAGTACCCGGGAGCAGGGCTCGCACAAGGGTTACGGGCTGGCGTGTATTGTGGACATACTGGGCGGGATTCTATCTGGGGGCGGCTTCGGGATGTTTCCGGGGCGGCCCCATTTCCATCACATGGTGGCGGCGTATAGGGTGGAGGCGTTTACGGATGTGGTTGAGTTCAAGGGTATGATGGACGACTTTCTTCGGCTGTTGAAAGCGACGCCGCCGACACCGGGCCAGGAGAGGGTGATTGTGGCGGGACAGCCGGAGTGGGAAGAGGAGCAGGAGCGCCGGGCCAGAGGGATACCACTACACAAAGAGGTGGTGGGATGGTTCCGGGAGACGTGCGCCGAGATGGAGATCCCTTATACGCTGGAGGGCTAAGATGGCCTCCCGGGCTTACGACGTGGCGGTGATAGGGGGAGGCATAATTGGACTGGCCTCAGCGCGACAGGTAACACAACGGTTCCCCGGGACGCGGGTGGTGGTGCTGGAAAAGGAGGAGGGGCTGGCGCGGCACCAGACGGGGCACAACAGCGGGGTTATCCACTCGGGGATCTACTATCGCCCAGGTTCTTGGAAGGCGCAGTTCTGTGTCGACAGCGTGGAGAAACTAAAGGGGTACTGCCGCGAAAAGGGGATAGAGTTCGACGAGTGCGGCAAGGTGATAGTGGCCACGGAGGAGGCGGAGATTCCCCGGTTGGAGGAGTTGCAGCGCCGGGGCGTGGAGAACGGGGTGCCGGGGCTGGAGGTGATAGGGCCGGAGCGGTTGAAGGAGCTGGAGCCGCACGTGGCAGGTGTTAAGGCGCTGCACGCGCCGGAGACGGCGATTGTGGATTTCACCAGGGTGGCGGAGGCCTACGCGATTGACTTCCGGGAGAACGGTGGCGATGTGATGGAGGGGCGGAAGGTGACGGGCATCCGCAGGTCTGGAGGGATGTTGGAGCTGGAGACGGCGCAGGGGGCAGTGCAGGCGAAGGGGTTAATTAACTGCGCGGGGCTGTACGCGGACAAGGTGGCGGGGATGATGGGGGTGCGGCCAGGGGTGCGGACGCTGCCATTCCGGGGGGAATATTATGTGCTGAAGCCGGAGAGCCGCCGGCTGGTGAATGGGCTGATTTACCCGGTGCCGGACCCCCGGTTCCCGTTCTTAGGGGTCCATTACACGAAGCGGATAACCGGTGAGGTGGAGGCGGGACCTAACGCGGTGCTGGCGTGGGCGCGGGAGGGGTACAAGAGGACATCAATCAACATTCCGGAGGCGCTGGGGACGTTTACGTACGTGGGCTTCTGGAGGATGGTACGCCGGACGTGGAGGATGGGGCTGGGGGAGGCGCACCGGTCGCTGATGAAGAGCGTATTTGTGAAGGACTTGCAGAAGCTGGTGCCGGAGATCAGGTCCGGGGACGTGGTGGCCGGTGGGTCCGGGGTGAGGGCGCAGGCGGTGAGCGCGCAAGGCGCGCTGTTGGACGATTTTAGCATTCAGGAGACGGAGGGGGCGATTCACGTGCTGAACGCGCCGTCGCCGGGGGCCACGTCGTCGCTGTCCATAGGGAGTCACATCGCGGAACTGGCGGGTAAGAGGTTTGGGTTGGAGGGTTAGGGAGGCAATCAGGCAGGGCGGTTGGTATCGCCACAACAAGGGCCTGAAGATCACAGGTTGGTGGTGCCCACCCTCGACCGCCCAGTGAGATTTACTTTCTGAGGGACACTCTCAGACTCCCGGCAAATGGGCTCTGCCCCTCTGCACACCCCTTGGGCGGCTACTTGCTAGTCGTCGCGGAAGAGGGGCATTACCTTTTCGGCGAAGAGGCGCATGGACTTTTCCACCTTGTCTCGGGACAAGTCCGGGGGCGACATGGTAAGGATGAGATTTTTGACACCGACGTCGCGGATTTCGGCGATGCGTTCAGCGATGTAGCGTGGCGAGCCGGCGATTAGGTAGTCATCGGGCGAGACGGCCTCGGGGGTTGGGACGTTTTCAGGGTAGTCGGTGGGGTTAAGGCGTTCGCGGGTGTCGCGGATGTGCTTCCGGTCCAGCTCAAAGGCGATGAGGCCCTCCTCCATGGCCTGGGAATCAGAGTCTGCCACGTAGACCATCTTTCGGAACCAGGTCTCGTCCAGGGCGTGTTGGACCTGGGCCTCGTTAAAGCCAGCGCCTTCGATGGCGTCCTGGTAGAGGCGAAGACGAAGGGCGAAGTCCTCCACGGTGTAGCCGCCAGCGAGGACGGGGCGGCCGATCTTAGCCATCTCCACCATGGACTCGGTGCCGATGCAGGCGCGGACGAGGAGGGGATGGGGCTGCTGGTAGGTCTTGGGCCGGGTGGTGGGCACGGTGACCTGCCAATATTTGCCGTCGTAGACGAGGTTGTCGGCGGTCCATGACTTGACGAGCAAGTCCTCGGACTCGGCGAGGCGTTGCCGGCCCTCCTCCATGGTGATGCCGAAGCCAGCGTACTCGAAGGTGTTGTAGGCGGAGCCGCGGCCGGTGCCAACGATGAGGCGGCCGTGGCTGAGGTTGTCCAGGAGTGCGGTCTGGGCGGCCAGCTTGACAGGGTGGTGGAAGGCCATCTGAACGACGGCGAAGCCGATTTTGATCTGCTGGGTGCGGGCGGCGACGGCGGCACCGAAGACCACGGGGTCGGCGTACACGGTGTCGCCGCCGAAATAGTGCTCGGTGAGCCAGATGACGTCGTAGCCCAAGGCATCGAAGAGCTCCGCTTCGTGGAGCGTGCTGTCGATGAACTGGCTGTCCAAGTCCGGGCTGGGGCTGACTTGTAGGACAAAGGGACCGAAGCGCATGTTTACCTCTTTATGCAGGCCGACGGGTTAGCCGTCAGCGGATCACGGGGCCATTATAGCAGCGGTTCGGGGGGTGGGGGTACGCGAGAAGGCGGCGTTGACGCTTCTCAGGGCAGGGGGCACAATGACCGAACCTGGCAGAGCAGATGGAGGGTGTGAGATGGCGGACCTGAGCGTTGAGGAAGTGAAGGCGATAGCGAAGGCGGTGGGCGTCCAGATAGAGGAGCCGCACCTTTCGGAGGTGATGCACAGCCTGAATGCGCTGAAGGAGGTGCTGGACCCGCTTTCGCCGCCGGGGTTAGAGCAGGTGGAGCCGTTGCCGGTTATCTATCCTTCGGGGGGGAGCAGCGATGAGTAAGGCGGAGATACCGTTTCTTTCGGCGGTGGAGCTGGGGGAGAGGATTCGTAAGCGGGAGGTGTCTCCGGTGGACGCCACGGAGGCCTACCTGGAACGGATTGAGCAGGTGGACGGGAAGCTGAACAGCTTCATAACGGTGTGCCGAGACGAGGCGCTGGAGTCCGCGAGACGGGCGGAGGCGGAGATAGGGAGCGGCAACCATAGAGGGCCGTTGCACGGCGTCCCGTACGCGGTGAAGGACCAGTTCTGGACGAAGGGAATCTTGACCACCGGCGGGTCTAAGGTGCTGGGGGAATTCGTGCCGGAAGAGGACGCCACGGTGGTGTCGCGGCTGAATGAGGCGGGCGGGGTGCTGCTGGGAAAGCTGAACATGAGCGAGTTCGCCACGGGGAACAGCGTCAACCATCACTGGGGGACGCCGAGGAATCCGTGGGACCTGGATAGGGACCCGGGAAGGTCTAGCAGCGGGTCGGGCGGGGCGACAGCGGCGTTCCTGTGCGCGACTTCGCTGGGGGAGGACACCGGTGGCTCGGTACGCAACCCGGCGAATAACTCGGGGCTGGTGGGGCACCTGCCGACGCATGGGCTGGTGAGCCGCTTCGGGATGCTGGGGGCAACGTGGTCAAACGACACGCCGGGGCCGATCAGCCGGACGGTTACGGACTGCGCGGTGACGCTGCAGGCGATAGCGGGATTCGACCCGAAGGACCGCTACAGCGCCAACCGGCCGGTGCCGGACTACCAGGCGGGGCTCTCAGGCGATATCCAAGGACTGCGGGTGGGGGTGGTGAAGGAGGCTATGCGCGCGGACTTCATGCAACCGGAGGTGAGGGAATGCGTGGAGGCGGCGGTGGCGCACCTGGGAGAGCTGGGGGCAAAGGTGGAGGAGGTCTCGATTCCGTTGCTGATCTACAGCGCGGCGGTGACGCGCACGATCATGGAGGTTGAGGCGGCGCCGTTGCACCGGCACTGGCTGGAAACCAGGCCGCAGGACTATGAACACAATGTGCTGACGGACTTATTGACGGGCTGCGTGATACCGGCGGAGTTGTATTACAAGGCGCAGAAGATAAGGGAGCTGATTCGCCGGGAGGTGATGGCGGCGCTAAAGACGGTAGACGTGCTGGCACTGCCCGCGTCTTCGGAGCCGGCGCCGCTGGTGAAGACGAAGGCGGGGACGGCGAGTAAGGAGGAGGCCTTGGCGGGCGTGACGGGACGCCGGAGCCTCTGCTCACCGTTCAACCTGGCGAGCGTCCCGGCGGTGGTGCTGCCGTGCGGGTTCGTGTCGCCAGCGGGGAAGGAGCTGCCGGTGGGGTTGCAACTGGCGGGGAGGCCGTTTGCCGACGGGCTGGTGTTGAAGGTGGCCTACGCCTACGAGCAGAGCACGCCGTGGCACACGAAGAGGCCGCCGATTTAGAGGGTGCTGAAAAACCCTTTCGACCATCCCCCTGGCCCCTTTTTCCCATGCCAGGAAGGGTGAATTTATATCTGAGGGAAACAGTCACCCGCCCCAGAGCTATTGAATAAATTGAACTGGCACAGTGATTGTGGGCCCGAGGGTTGGATGTGCTCTCCCATCCCGACCAGATTCCGCGATCCTCATGGACCGACTCAGAATCGATCATGTTGGCGTCCAGCACCAGGGAGGATGAAAAAAGAGTGGCGGCTATCATCCATGGTGACCGGTATACCTACTACAAAGGATTGCGAATCACAGGTTGGTGGTGCCCACCCACGACCGCCCAGTGAGGTTTAATTTCTGAGGGACACCCTCAGACTCCCGGCAGAAGGGCTGTGCCCCCCTGCACTCCTCCAAGTTGGGCGCAGACAGAGTAGGGACGGTCCTATTTTCATAGGGATGACATGGCTTGTGCGGACGCACAACACGGAACAAAGTGACGCTGCAAAAGCCGACGAAACCAAAGGCTTACAGCCTCGTAGGCGGACTGGCAAAGGGGCTTCGCCCCTCTGCACTCCCTATTTTCGTCAGGCTGCCGGAGCGGGGCGGCTATTCGGGGAAGGCGTTGCAGCCGGTGACGAGGCCGGGCATACCGCCCATGAGGAAGGCGACGCGGACGGTCTCGGCGATTTCCGGCTCGGTGGCGCCCAGGGAGCGGGCGCGGTTGGCCAGGTTTGTGACGCCCACGGGGTGGGATAGCAGGCAGTCACTGAGCATCATCATGAGCACTTTGATCCTGGATGGGAGGGCGCCATCGGCCAGGACGAAGTCACGGACGCCGGTCATGGTGTCCAACATGGACGGGTCGTGGGCCTGGAGCGCGGTTGCGTAGGCGGGTTGCTGTTGCACGGGGTTACCTCCGGTGGGATTTATTTGGCGGGCATTAGAGTACCAGATTACGGTTAGAAATTTTCGAGGAGGGGATTAGAAGATGAAATTTGGAGTGTGCGTACCCAACAATTGGGGAATTGACGACTTTCAAGGCGTGATCAGCGTGGGGACGCGGGCGGAGGAGCTAGGCTTCCAGTCTGTGTGGACGCGGGAGCACCTGTTTAACGTAGGGTACATCAGCCAGCGGCTAGGGGGCAGGCCGTATTACGAGCCGCTGACGGTGCTGGCGTACCTGGCAGCGGTGACGAAGAAAGTGCGACTGGGCACCTCGGTGCTGGTGCTGCCGTACCACGACCCGGTGCGGCTGGCCAAGGTAGTGGCAACGCTGGACGTGGCCTCGGGAGGAAGGGTGGACCTGGGGGTTGGAGTGGGAAGCATCCCGGAGGAGTACGAAGCGCTGGGGGTGCCGTTCCACGAACGTGGGGCGATAGCCAACGAGATGCTGGACGCGATGCGGGTGCTGTGGACGGAGGAGGACCCGGAGTTCAAGGGGAAGTATTACGCGTTTTCCGGGGCGAAGTTTTCGCCGAAGCCGGTGCAGTCGCCGTACCCGCCGCTGGAGATAGGCGGAGCGAGTCCGGCGGCGCTGCGCCGCGTGGCGCGGGTGGGGGACGCGTGGCACCCTACGGTGACCTCGCCGAAGGGGATACGGGAGGGGCTGGCGACCATCCGAAGCCGGGCGGAGGCGATGGGGCGGGACGCGGCGCGAATTGGGGTGAGCCTGCCGCTGAACTGGCGTCCGGAGGAGGATACGGGGGGCAGCGTATCAGAGGAGAGGCCGGGGCTGGCGGGGACGTCGGAAGGGCTGGTGTCGCAGGTGAGGGAGTACGAGGCGGCGGGGGTTAACAGGATTATCATGGACTTCGCAAGCGACGACGTGGAGGCGACGTTGCGGGGGATGGAGCGGTTTGCGGTGGAGGTTTTTGGGGCGTTTGGGTAGGGGGGAGACCATGCCCCTCGGTCCCCCTTCCTGGTCAGGAAGGGGGAAGAAAAAACGATTTCTGAGGGACACCCTCACATTCTGGACTGAGAACCCGGGTTCCCTGCATCCTTCTGGGGCTAATCTGCCTTGGTTGGCGCCGCAAAGCCTGGGACGGTTCTAAAGCTAATAGCCGGGAGGCAGCCTCAGACTCCGGGCTGAGAGGGGATTCCCCTCTGTACACCCCTGCTGATTGTTAGTCTGGCTGGTAGATTTCGACGCGGAGGTCTGTGGGGTTGAAGCCGTTGCAGGCGTTTTGGTCCTGGGGGCAGGCGGACACGGCGACGATCAGGTCGTCCAGGGCCTGCAGCAGGATGTGGTCGCCGGGCTTGCTGAGGGGATCCCGGATCTCGGTGGCGCCGTCCGGGGTGACCTCTACGTGCATGAAGAGGTTGACCGGGTGCGGAAAGACCAAGGGCTTGAAGCCCAGGTCTTGCAGTGCGCCCAAGGCGTTGGCCTGGCAGCTTGGGTGGCCGGGGAGGTCGTAGTCCAGGTATCGGATAGGATCGCAGGCGGCGAAGAGAAGGTCGTGCCGGGCGACGGGGTCTTCCACCACGGTGAAGAGGGGACGGCGCCGGTTGCTGTAGAGGGGCTTGCCCTGTTGCAGGAAGAGGCCGCCGAGGATACTGCGGGTGTAGGCGGGGGAGAGCATTTCGGAGGGGTCTTCGGGGTTGAAGGCGAAGAAGTCACAGACCTGCTTCCCCTGGAGGTCTATGACTTTGACGAGCTGGTTTTTGCGGAGGTTAAAGGCGCGGCCGCTGCGAGGGGGAACGTGGAGAGATTCGACGAGATGTCCGGGCATTTGCATCCTCCCAGATTATGTAAGTTAGAGGGGCACAGAAGGGTTGACAGGGTTGAAGGGCGAGATTAGGATGAATGTTACCGCTGGTGCGGATTTCTGGAAAGTGCCCTACGGGGTTTAGAAGGAGGTGATATATGGAAGTAAGTTTAACTAAGAGGGCGATGGTAGGCATCTGTCTGGGTTCGACAAGATAATTCGCCCAGGATAACAAGCACTTCAACGGTCGGGTTCGGGCAAATGCCTACCATCGCCCTGTGCCGGTAGTCCGGACCAAGGATTTAGGTGGATAACCAAACCAGAGTCCGGTCCCGATGATGTTGAGGAGAAAAGGAGCCGAAAGGCTCCTTTTTGTTTGGGGTTGGTTTCGAGGGCGACCCCGAGACCCTCAATGGTTGACAGTCCCACCCACCCGCCCGAGTGCTTTTATATTAAGTTCTGAGGGACACCCTCAGACTCCCGACAGAATGGCTCTGCCCCTGTGCACTCCCCGTTGCGGGGGAAGAAAGCGGTAAGGGCTCGTGCTTCGAGGGCCTCAGGATGAGCGGGTTGGGAGGGCAGAACGACTAGGGTTAGATGTACTCTCCCCCCCACCCAGATTCTTCGATCCTCACGAACGGACTCAGAATGACATGGGAGTGTGCATGGCATGTTGGCGATGGGTATTTTTGTGCATGAGGGCTACAAATCACAGGTTGGTGCTTCCCACCATCCCGCCCAGCAAGGTTTTCTAATAATCACTGAGGGACACCCTCAGACTCCGGGCAGAAAGGCTCTGCCCCTCTGCACTCCCAGTTGCGGGAGCGCCTATGGGGCGATGGATGCAAATTCCGGAGAAGGTAATTTGGGGTCAGTCGTTGGCGGCGGAGAGTTGGGGGACTTTGCCAGTGTAGAGGACGCCTTCGGCTTCCAGGGCGGCGACATCGGCCTCGGTATAGCCGAGGTGGGTGGTAAGGATCTCCTGGGTGTGCTGGCCGGGGACTGGGGCGGAGCCAACGACGACTTCGCTGCGGCTGAGCTTGATGTTTTTTCCGGAGACGAACATGGTGCCAGCGACGGGGTCCGGCACTTCGACGAGCAGCTCCCGCTCATGGACCTGAGGGTCCGTGGCGGCGGCGGGGATTTCGTTGATGGGATTGATGGGGATGCCCAGGTCCGAGAAGCTCTTGACCGCCTGGGCGGTGGTGCGCTCACCGAACCATTGGGTGAGGCGCGCTTCGACCTCCTGGTAGTTTTCGGCGCGCTGGGCGACGCCGGAGTAGCGGGGGTCGTTTAGCCAGTCTTCGGCGCCCAGGGCCTCGCAGACGCGGGGCCAGATGTTGTCGCTGTGGGCGGCGATGAGGACCCAACCGTCGTTAGTTTCGTAGGCGTTCTGGAGGCCTTTGCCGTTGCCCTCGCGGTGGGTTTCGATACCGGCCCCCAGGAAGGCGCTGCACTGGATTTCGGTCATGGTGTAGCCGGTGTCGGCGAGGGAGACGTCGACGCACTGGCCTTCGCCGGAGAGCTGGCGTTCGTGGAGGGCGGCCAGGGCGCCGATGGTGGCGTGGAGGGAGGTTATTCGATCAATAATGGGGTTGTAGGTCTTGATGGGAGGCATGTCCGGGAAGCCGGTGAGCGTCATCATGCCGCTGATGGCCTGGCCGATGGGGTCAAATCCGATGCGGTCACTGTAGGGGCCGTACTGGCCGTAGGCGGAGACGTTGACCATGATGATGCCTTTGTTGAGGGCGTGGAGGTTTTCATAGGAGAAGCCCATCTTGGCGATGGTGCCGGGGCGGAAGTTCTGGACGAGGATGTCCGACACCTTGACCAGCCCTCGGAGGATTTCCTTGCCCTTTTCGGTGCGGAGGTTGAGGCCCAGGCTCTTTTTGCCGCTGTTGTACTGAACCCAGTAGGCGCTCTGACCTCGGACGAAGGGGCCGTGCTCACGGGACTCGTCACCGCCGGGGCCTTCGACTTTGATGACTTCGGCGCCGAGGCGGGCCATGGCGAGGCTGGCGCGGGGGCCGGCCTGGTAGCGGCCCAGGTCCAAGACGCGGATGCCTTGAAGGGCGGGTCTGGTGCTGGTCATGATTTAAAACTCTCTCCCCCTGTATCCCCCTCTCCCTTTGAAAAAAGAAGAGGGGGAGGGACAATTAGTTACTGAGGGACACCCTCAGACTCCCGCCAAAGGGGCTGCGCCCCTCTGGACTCCTACTTTTCAGGTAATCTCTCACGGCACCGTGCTTCTACTTTTTACCAGTTGAGGAGGCCCGGCTTTTGGGTCTGCCAGCCGCCGTCTGAGGGGAAGACGGTGGAGGTGGAGACGCGGTGGATATCGCCGTCAAACCAGGGCTCGACGGTGGAGCGCCACTTCTTGTAGTGGGGGGCGTTGCGGTGGGCGTCCAAGGCCGCGGCGTCGGCGTAGACCTCGTAGAGGTGGAGGCGGTTGGGGTTTTCGCTGTCCTGGAGGACGTCGAAGCGGTAGCAACCGGACTCGTCGCGGACGGAGCCGCGGGCGTCGTCGAGGACCGCTTCGACGAACTGGTCCCGGAAGCCGTCTTTTACGTTGATGGTGACGAATATGGAGATCATAGAGTGCTCCTAGGGGTGAAGTTGGGGTGCTGGGCTGCGCTCGGAAGCGATGGGCCGGATTATAGCAGAGGCGCTGAGGGGCGTCAGCCCGCGTGGGTGGGGTTCAGTCCAAGCGCAGCTCCCGGAACTCCACCTTGCCGCGGCGGACGAGGTCCCGGATGTGGCGCTGCTGGGAGGTGAGGCGGCTGCTGGCGGACTTGAATTCGATGAGGAGGACGCGGTCGTCCTCGAACTGGACGCCGTCGATAGGGGAGCCGATGAAGCGGAAGCGGTGAGGGTCGAAGGGGTAGTCTGGGATGAAGGGCATGAACTGTTCGGTGAGCTTACCGTAGCGGGAGGAGAGGCTTCGGTTTTGGTGCTCAAGGGCGCGGAGGCGGGCCACGACGTGGCGGTGGAGGGCGAAGAGCGCCACGGCGACGAGGGCCACGGCGGCGAGGGCGATGAGGAGGGCGGCGACGGGGAGGGTCACGGGCGGTCCGCACCCCCTCTTAATCTCCCCCTGGATAGGGGGAGAGAATTTTCATGTTCTGGAGGCAATCCAATTGGATTCGTTGCCATGGGGTTGATTATATCATGTCGTAGAACGGGTGTGCGGAGGCGTGCGTTTGTAGCCTTGCCGGGCTATAGGCCCAGGGATTCGACCATTTGGGGCCAGCGATGCCGCCAGGGTTGGGCTGCTTCGAAGGCGGCGGAGGCGCGGAGGACCATGGGGTCGTCCAGGTGACGGCCGATGATCTGCAAGCCGATGGGGAGGCCGTCTTCGGTCCAACCGGCGGGGATGGACGCGGCGGGCTGGCCGGTCATGTTCATGGGGAAGGTGAAGGCGAGCCATTCAAACGGTTCCACCGTGCGGCCGTCTATCTTCTCGGGACCCTGGATATGGATGGGGAAGGGGGGCACCGCCAGGGTGGGGGTGAGGAGCAGGTCATAGTTGCGCATGAACTTCCACATCTTGTTGACCACCGCCTTGCGGCCCATCACAGCGTCGGTGAACTCCTCGGCGGTCCAGGGGCGGCGCACCATCGCCTCCAGGTGGGGCGTCATCTGGCCGGGGAACCGGTCGGCCAAGGCCCGCATGCCGCGGAGGTCCGACTCCATAGCGACCAAGGCCCAGAAAGAGGGGCGGGGGTCTTCAAAGCCTGGGTGGGCCTCCTCGACGTGGCAGCCGAGGTCGCGCTCGAAGACGGCGGCGGCGGCGGCGACGATCCTTCGCACCTGGGGGTCTACCGCAGCGTAGCCCCAGTCGGGGCTGTAGGCGACCCTGAGCCCTTTCAGGCCGCCATTGAGAGAGGCCGTCCAATCGAAGTCGGGGGCGGGCAGCGAGTGGCGGTCGCGGTCGTCGGGGCCTGAGGCGATGACGCTGAGCATGAGGGCGGCGTCGGCCACGGTGCGGCTCATGGGGCCGATGTGCTCCAGCCCCTCCCAACTGGAGACGCCGGGGTACCGCTCGTCGCGGGCGCCGGGGTAGAGGGGGACGCGGCCCATCGAGGCCTTCATGCCGTAAAGGCCGCAGTGGGCGGAGGGAATGCGGACGGAACCGCCGCCGTCGCTGCCGATGGCGAAGGGACCCATGCCGGAGGCCACGGCGGCGCCGGACCCGGCGCTGGAGCCCCCGGGAGTGAGGTCAGGGTTCCACGGGTTTCGGGTGGTCTCGAAGACGGGGTTGTGGCCCACGGCGCTGTAGCCGAACTCGGGGACGTTGGTCTTGCCCAGAATTATGGCCCCGGCGTCTTTCAGGCGTTCGACCACCACGTCGTCCTCCTCTGGGACGAAGTCCTTGTAGGCCACGGAGCCGGAGACGGTGCGTATGCCCTTGGTGCAGACCAGGTCTTTGATGCCGATGGGCACCCCGGCCAGGGGACCGACGGGTTGACCGGCCATGATGGACTGCTCCAGGGCGCGGGCGGTCTCGAGGGCGAGGTCAGGCGTTGGGGTGCAGAAGGCGTGGAGCGTCGGCTCCAGGGCGTCCATGCGCGCCAGTACCGCCTGGACAACTTCCACGGGGGATAGTTCCTTGTCGCGGACCTTTTGCGACAGGGTGACGGCGTCCAGGGAGCAGATATGGTTGGCAGTGGTCATGGGGGCCTCTCTTTACGCGGCTATTTGGAGGAAAAGGTTGAGTGGGAGTTTAAGGCGGAAAAAGGGGAGGTAGCAACGGGGGGTGGGGGTGGGGCGAGCCGGGCCATGGCGCGGTGGTGGAGGGTTACGGGGGCGATGGAGGGTAAGAGCGCAGGTCGCGTTGTAAGGGTTAACCGGTGGTCGTAAGATGGGATTGTTACTTTGTCTAGCGCAGGCTAACTAATTATGCAGCCGCCGATTCCTGGAAGCGCCGCCGGTAAGACCCTAGCGGGCGGAATAGAATACAGTCTTTTCGGGACGGTTGCCTGGATTTTGGATCTGGTCAGGTTAGGGTTTCTGGCGCGACCAGCAAGGCGTCTCACTCCAAGAGGCCGTCAGGACCAGGCCTGGGATGATGTTGTCGCTGACGCGATAACCGCATTGGCGACATACAGCAATGGCAAGCTTTCCAATCCACTGGCGCAACAGAGACTGAGGAAGTCTGGACGTAGGCTAAGAAACGTGGTTCAGGAGTTCTTTATCCATCCGGCCTCATCTGAGAGCAACAAAGAGAAACTGGAGCAATTGTTTGGGGATCTTATGGACGCGGAAAACCGGGAACAGGGGACTGATGGGGCGCAGCACTTTCTCAAACTGGTGGAACAAGAGGTTGCCGGGAACAGTGAACTTCAGCACATAGTCACGGCATCTTCTCAACTGCGGCAGGAAGAGCTTCAATCCAAGTCTCTGGATGTCGAGGAACGTCAGCTTGAAAAATTGGGGGAAATTGTAGGCCATCTGAGGCCCACGCAATACGTTCCTGCATCTAGCGACGTGAACTTTTGGCTAAACCGTCCAGCGTCTATCCGAGAGAAGCTGGCGGGAAGGGAGACGGAGCTGGAAGCGGTTCAAGAAGCGTTGACGGCCAGCCAAGCTGTGATTTTGGCTGGTGGCGCTGGAGTGGGGAAATCGCGGTTGGCGGCGGAATACACGTACCTGCACGGTGGGCCTCAGGGGTTCTGGAGCACGGCAGGGACCGGCATGACTCAGACTTTAGCGGGGCTGGCCGAGAGCCTGAGGATAGACGTGATCGGCAAGGGGGAAGAGAACGTAGCATTGGAGGTGCGGGCAGCCCTTGCTGGAATGACCGACGGAACATTGTGGGTGGTGGATAACCTGCCGGAGTTGGCCCAGGTGAGCGCGGTGCTGGACGCCTGCGGCCCAGTAAGGCTGCTCGCAACCAGCCGGGACCAACGGCGCAATTTACTGCACGGCGGCGCAGTATTTATCCCCCTAGAGGTTCTGGAAGAGGACGCGGCGGTGAAGTTGCTGTGCTCCAGAGGATGCAACCAGCCGGACAATCTGGCTCTGAAAGAAATAGCGAAGGTGGTAGGGTATCTACCCTTGGCGCTGGAGATGCTTGCTTCACGCCTGGGAGAGTGGGAGGCCACGCCTGAGGGGGTGCTGGAAGAACTGCGGCGGGCACCAACCACGGTGGAGATGGATGTGTTCAACCGGGAGGCGGGAGAGTTAGGGATGCCTTATCCGCAGGGCCTATACAACGCGCTGAAAAGCGCGCTGAAGACGCTGCCGGTAGATGTCAGGGAGGCGGTCTCACCTTTGGGGTACGTGGCTGAGGAGCCTGTACCCACGCCGCTGCTGCAGGTCTTGACCGGGCTATCGGCCGATACGGAACTCGCCAGAGCAGTTGGGGAATGCAGCCGGCGCTCCGTGGTGACGCCGATCCAAGGTGGAGTATGTGTCCATGCGCTTACGGCGGCTGCAATAGTGGCTACGAATGGCGGAGGGGCGCTGGAGACATCCCTGGAGCGGGCGGCGGGGTGGCTACCACTAATAAACCAGGATCATCCCACAGAGATGCGGCTGGAGGCACCGCACCACGAGCGGATTCTGGGATCGACGAGGGATGAATTTAGTAACGAGAACCGGGGTGTCTACGCATATAGCATGGCATTGGCTATCAGGTACTATCGCTTGGGGAGGTTCAACCTTGCCATACCTATGTTTGAGGAAATCCTAGATGTAGTTGAGCGGGAACTCGGTCTGGAGCACCCGGACACGCTAATGAGTCGGAACAACCTGGCGGCGGCGTATGGGGAGGTGGGGAGGAACGAGGAAGAGGTGAAGCTGCACGAGGCAACGCTGGAGATAATGGAGCAGGTGCTGGGGAAGGAGCACCCGGACACGCTGGGAAGCCGGAACAACCTGGCGGCGGCGTACCAAGACGCGGGCCGAAACCAAGAGGCGATAGAGCTGCACAAGGAGACGCTGCAGATGAAGGAGCGTGTGCTGGGGAAGGAGCACCCGGACACGCTAATGAGTCGGAACAACCTGGCGGCGGCGTATGGGGAGGTGGGGAGGAACGAGGAAGAGGTGAAGCTGCACGAGGCAACGCTGGAGATAATGGAGCAGGTGCTGGGGAAGGAGCACCCGGACACGCTGGGAAGCCGGAACAACCTGGGGGCCGCGTACGGCGCTGTAGGCAGGTACCAAGAGAGGATCAAATTAGATGAAGAAACGCTAGAGATGATGGAACGGGTATTGGGACGGGATCACCCGGCTACGCTAGCCAGTCGGAACGGCTTGGCAATCGGTTACGGGGCCGTAGGTAGAAACGGAGAAATGGTCAAGCTTGACGAGGAGTCGCTGGAGATAAGCGAGAGGGTGCTGGGACGGGAACATCCGGACACGCTGAAAAGCCGGAACAACCTAGCAATCGCTTACGGAGCAGTGGGGAGGAACGAGGAAAGGGTGAAGCTGCACCAGGAGACGTTGGAGATAAGGGAGCGGGTGCTGGGGAAGGAGCACCCGGACACGCTGTCAAGCCGGAATAACCTGGCAACCGCCTATGGCGACGTAGGTAGGCACGCTGAAAGTTTTACATTGCACGAGGAGACGATGGAGATAATGGAGCGGGTGTTGGGGAAGGAGCACCCGGACACGCTGGTAAGCCGGAACAACCTGGCGGCGGCGTACCAGGAAGCGGGCCGGAACCAAGAGGCGATAGAGCTGCACCAGGAGACGCTGGGGATAAGGGAGCGGGTGCTAGGGAAGGAGCACCCGGATACGCTGGGGAGCCGGAACAATCTTGCCATTGCCTACGGTGCTGTCGGGAGAGACGAGGAAAGGGTAAAGTTGCACGAGGGGACGTTGCAGATAAGCGAGCGGCTGCTGGGGCGGGAGCACCCGGATACGCTGACTAGCCGGAACAACCTGGCAAACGCTTACGGAGCGGTAGGGAGGAACGAGGATGGCGTGAAGCTGCACCGGGAGACGCTGGAGATAAGGGAGCGGGTGCTGGGGCGGGAGCACCCGCATACGTTGGTGACCATGCGCAACCTGGTTCTGGCGTACCGGAGCACGGGGCGGGCGAAGGAGGCGACGGAGCTGGAGAAGCGGTTGAAGGAGCGGGAAGTCGAGGGTTAAGGCCTTCATCCGCTCGTAGTTCGAGGGCCTCAGCATGAGCGGATCAGGTGTTGATGGGCAGATGTGGTACGACGGGTGGGAGGAGCAAGTAGGGTAGGGGTAGTCCGGTGGGGGAGAGGTCGGGGGGGGGGGGTGACCTGAGCGGAGGTGAGGTGGGCGTAGAGGCCGCCGCGGGAGGTCCACCGATTGCCCTAGCCGCCATGCGGTGGTTGCCGTAGGCACTGCTAGCCCTCGACGGTTTGTGTCCAGGCACCTGGCTCAGGGATTGGCTGGTTGGTCTGTCGCAGCCCGTCTATATGGAAGGCAATGGCCTCCACGATGAGGCGCTCGGTCTCCTCCCGGGTCTCGCCTGCCGCCACACCGCCCGGCAAGTCTGGAAGGTAGGCTGACCATCCGGTAGGAGTCGGTTCGTACACCACGACGTATTTCATGGCTGTTCCCCCCTTTTCAGCCCGGCCTGTCTGAGACTCCCGGCAAAGGGGCTTGGCCCCTCTGCACTCCCGTTTTTCATCAGCCTGTCTGAGCTATGACTTGACCGTGAGGGCCGGCCGCTAGTCGGCGGGGGAGGGGTGGGGGGTGACCTGGGAGGAGATGAGGTGGGCGTAAAGGCTCCTGCGGGATAGCAGCTCTTCGTGGGTGCCTTCTTCTACCAGGCGTCCCTCGTCCATGACCAGGATTTTGTCGGCGTCGCGGACGGTGGAGAGGCGGTGGGCGATCACCAATGTGGTGCGGCCTTCCATTAGCCTCGACAGAGCCTGGCGGACGAGACCTTCGTTGACGGCGTCCAGGTGCGAGGTGGCTTCGTCGAGGATGAGCACCGGGGCGCCCTTGAGGACGGCCCGGGCGATGGCGATGCGCTGCCGCTGGCCGCCGGATAGCTGGACACCGCGCTCGCCAACGGGGGTGTCGTAGCCCTGGGGCATGACGGCGATGAACTCGTGGGCGTTGGCTTTTTTGGCGGCTTCAACAAGCTCTTCGTCGGACGCATCCGGGTTGGCGATTTTCAGGTTTTCCTTGATGGTGGTGTTAAAAAGATATGTGTCCTGGGCCACCAGGGCGATGGATTGTCGGAGCTGGTCCAGGTGGAACTGCTTCAGGTCTTGCCCGTTCAAGTAAATGGCGCCGGAGTCGGGGTCCCAGAAGCGGAGGAGGAGGTGGGCGGAGGTGGTCTTGCCCGCGCCGGAGCGGCCCACCACGGCGACGGTCTGGCCCGGTTCCACGGTGAAGGTGACATCTTTGAGGGCCTGGGGCAGGCCCTTGCCGTAGCTGAACTGGACGCCCTCGAAGCGGAGGGAGGAGCCCTGGGCGCCGTTGGTTGCCAGAGGGACGCCGGGGCCGTCCGTCACGGGGACCGGCTCGTCATGGACGGAGAAGACGCGGCGGGAGCAGGCCAGGGTATCGGCGAGCTGCTTGCCGGTCTGCACTACCTCGGAGACGGGGATGAAGGACGAGAGGGCGATGAGGCTGAGGAGGGGCAGGAGGGCGCCGTTGAGGTCGCCCTGGGTGACGAAGTAGGCGCCGAGGCCCAGGACGGTGATGCCGCCGAGGCCGATGGCGGTCTCGATGAGGACGCGCTGAAGGGTTAGCTGCTTGAGGAATCGCAGGCGGTGGTGGGCGTAGACGCGCTGGTTGTGAGAGACCTCGTCCAGGCGGGCGGGCTCCCGGTTGAAGGCAACGATCTCGCGCATGCCCTGGACGCTATCAATCATGTGGGCATTGATTTCGCCGAGCTGCTCCCTGGACTGGGAGACGACGCGATCCAGGGACTTGTTGGCGAAGAAGGGGGTGAGGCCGACCCAGAGCAGGAAGGGAAGCAGGACCAGGGCCAGGGGCCATTGGAATATGGCGAGGACTATAAGGACGGCGCCGGGGACGGTGATGGCGACGAAGGCGGGGGCGATGGTGTGGGCAAAGAAGTATTCGACCATCTCGATGTCGCTGGTGACGATGGCGACGATATCGCCGGAGCGGCGGCGGACCAGGTAGGCGGGAGACAGAGGGTCCAGCTTGTTGTACATATCGATGCGCATCTCGGCCAGGAGGCGGAAGGCCATGTCGTGGGCGACCCAGGACTCGCCCCAGTGGAGGATGGGGGTGAGGACGGCCATGACGCCTAGAGCGGCGATGAGGGCGGTGAGGTCTCCACCCTGGCCCAGGGCCACCTGGCGGACTATCAGTGCGCCGGAGACGCCGACGCCGATGAGAACGAAGATGCGGAGGACGCCGAGGAAGAAGGTGAGGGTGAGCATCATTCGCCAGGGGCCGACGAGTTGGAGCAAGCGTTTGAAGACCTGTACCCAGCTCATGGAGTCAAGGCTGGCGCTGATTATGCTGGCCTCGGGCTGGTAGCCGGGGAGGTCGCTGAGACCCAGTCCGTTGGTGGACTCGGTCGCGGCGGGGACGGCATCGGGGGTGCGGCCGTTAGAGATAAGGTCGGTGGCGATGTCAGTAGGCTCGGTCTCGAGCTGGGCGGCCATGAGCGTGCCGTAGACGCCGCCCCGGGCCATGAGCGCGGAGTGAGCGCCCTCTTCGACCAGGCGTCCCTCGTCCAGGACGACAATGCGGTCGGCGTTGATGACGCTGGAGAGGCGGTGGGCGATGACCAGGGTGGTGCGGCCGGCCATGAGGCGGTTGAGGGCCTCCTGGATGGTGGCCTCGTTCTCGGTGTCGACGTTGGAGAGGGCCTCGTCCAGGAGGAGGATGGGGGCGTCCTTGAGGAGGGCGCGGGCGATGGCGATGCGCTGCCGCTGGCCGCCGGAGAGGCGGATGCCGCGCTCGCCGATGACGGTGTCGTAGCCCTGTGGGAGGGCGGAGATGAAATCGTGGGCGTTGGCGGCTTCGGCTACTTCCTGTAGCTGCTGTTGGGATGCGTCAGGGTTGCCAAGGCGCATGTTTTCGGCGACGGTGCCGTGGAAGAGGTAGGTGTCCTGGGTCACCACGGCGATGTGCCGGCGGATGGTGGCAAGGGGGAGGGTGCGGAGGTCGCGGCCGCCCAGGAGGATGCGTCCCTGAGTGGGGTCGAAAAATCGGAGGGCGAGCCAGACCAGGGTGCTCTTGCCGGCGCCGCTCTGTCCGACGATGCCCAAGGTTTCACCGGCGTTGAGGGTGAAGCTGAGGTCCCGGAGCGCCGGGGCACGGCCGCCGGGGTAGGCGAACGTAAGGTCCTGAAACTCGATGGTGGGCTCCAGCCCCGGCTCGGGCTCAGCGGTGGCGGTGGCGTCTTCGACCAAAGGCTTGGAGTCCAGGAGGTCGTAGACCGCGGCGGCGGCGGAGGTGCCGAGCATACCCTTGTGGTAGAGCTGGGTGAGGTCACGCAGGGGGCGGAAGACCTCGACGCCGAGCATGACGATTATCAGGAGGGTGGAGAGGTCCAGGGAGCCGTTGTCTACGCGGATGGCGCCCCAGGAGAGTGCCACGGCGGCGCCGGCGGTGATGCCGAACCAGGTGACGCCGGTGGTGCCGACGTTCATGGCGAGGATACCCATGGTGCGGCGGTAGACGGAGCGGGCCTTTTCGGCCAGCATGTCACCGCGGGCGCGGCTCTGGCCGAAGGCCTTGAGGGTGGCCAGACCCTGGACGCTGTCCAAGAACTCGGCGCTGAGGTCGCCATAAGCCTGTCTTCGGCTCATGCTGCTCTTGGCGTTCAGGCCGTGGAAGGCCATGGGGGCGATGAGGGTGAAGAGGGCGAAGCCGACGTAGATGGCGGCGGTCTGAAGGTCAAGGAAGGCCATGAAAATGAAGATGCCGACGGGCGTGAGGGCGGCGACGGCCATCTGGGGCAGGTACTCGCCGAAGTAGGTCTCGAGCTGGTCTACGCCCTCGACGAGAGAGACCAGGAGATCGCCGGCGCGCTTCTGGTCGAGGGTGCCTGGGCCGAGGGCGAGCGCCTTCTGGTAGAGGGTGCGGCGCATGTTGACCTGGACCTCGATGGCGGCGCGGTGGCCGGTCATCCCCTTGAAGTATTGGAATATGGCGCGAAGGAGGACGGAGACGATAACGGCGACGACGGCCAGGACGATCTGGTTGGTGGGCTTGTCCTGGAGGACCAGGGCGATGGCGTAGCCGGAGAAGGCGAGGCGGCTGACGCCGGCGGTGGCGGTAAGGAGGCCGAAGAAGATGGCCAGGGTGAGGCGGAGCCGGAAGCCGACGGTAAAGGCGAAGAGGCGAGAGTCTAGGTGCATGCGGCACCGGCCTGTTGGGGGTGTTGGTGGGACGGAACGGCTATGGGGCCGGCCTGATTTCGACGCGTTTCAGTCATGGTTGACCGAGGGCAATTTTACGTCCGGCGCATGATTGGGCGCAAGGTCAATCTGATGAATAGCGCGCGCCAGTCCGGACCGGCAGCACAGAGGACTGAAAATTGGGGGTTGATGATACTAGCGCATCCGAGGGTGGAACATGCTCTCCCCTCTACCAGATTCCTCGATCCTCACGGGCGGACTCGGAATGACATGTGGGGGAGCTGGACTAGGGATGAATCAACCTGAGAAGGGTTATGGGCGCCACTTGGGACCCTGTACTCGAGGGGACCCCGGGGCATCTAGATGACCCAATAGACACCCGGCGGGGCTCTGGTATAATCCGGCCATCTGGCCTAGGAGGAGAACTGATGGCGGAGTTGCCAATTATCTACACGGTGCGGCTGGACCTGACGGACGAAGTGAGGGAAGAGTTCGATGCGTGGGCAGCAGGAAGCCACATTCAGGACCTGCTCAACGCCGGGTTGCTGAGCGCGTTGCGCTTCCGTTCGACGCGGGGCGAGCCGGAGTACATGCACCTGTACGAGCTGCCAAACGTGGAGCTGCTTTCGACGGAGAAGTACGCGGCGGTGAGCAAGAACGACGACACAGGGCGGAAGCTGCACCACGGGACGCTAAACCACTCGGCGGCGCTGTACAAGCAGGAGGTGGCGGTGAACGTGCCGGAGACGCCGCGGGAGTTTAGCGAACCGAGGTCTATGATTGGAGGGATCAAGTCGAAGGCGTTGGCCACGGTGCGGATGGACGTTTCGGAGGGGGACGGGGACGAGCTGATCCGGTGGCACAAGGAAGAGCACATCCCGCTGATGATGGCGGTAGACGGGGTGGTGAACGCGCGGCTGTGCCGGCGAGTGGGGGAGCATCCGGTGACGCCGTGCCGCGAGCCGGGGTGGTTTTCGATATACGAACTGGATAGTCTGGACGTGCTGAAGGACCCGAAGGTGAAGGCGGCGAACGAGACGGATTGGGCCAAGGCGATGCACGGCAAGACGACGGACGTAAGGTTTAGCATGCTGGAGCGGATAACACCTCCGTAGGGGTGGGCGCATTACTGCCTGAGAGTCTTTGTGGCATCACGGTCATTAGTAAGGGCGCACGTGGTCTGACCGGCCAGGGCTAGGAAATTTTGAACGGAGGGCGAAGGTGGAATTTGCGCTCCCACCAGATTCTCTTTTTGGCAGGCTCAGCGCTTGTGAACAAATTAAGCCAGAACAGGGGAAGTGGGCGCGACGGTTGTCATAGCTCTCCCAACCCCACCCAGATTCATCGATCCTCACGGGCGGACTGAGAAGGACATGGTGGGGGCGGAATGCGCTATGGGCTCGTCCTTCGAGAGCCTCAGAATGAGCGGGTTGGAGGCGTAGGAGGCTCATTTTCATAGGAATGACATTATTGTTGTGGACCCTCGGTGCGGTTTAGAGAGATGCTCAAGTCCGGTACGAAGCGAGTGAAACCGTAAATTGGCCTCGCAAGAAGGGTGCGGGCAGAAAGTGGTAAGTAGAAGAGGAGCGTAATGGCGGAGCTGCCGATTTTGTATATCGTGCGGCTGGACTTTGCGCCGGAGGTGGAGGAGGAGGCGAACCGTTGGAACAACACGGACCATGTGCCGGACCTGCTGGGGGCGGGGTTTCTGAGCGCGGCGCGGTACCGGTCGGTGCACGGGGCGCCGGGCATGTGCCACGTGTATGAGCTGCCCAGTGTGGATGTGCTGAGTTCCGAGGCTTATGTAAACGTGCGGAAGCCGGATCCCAGGGTTGTGGCAGGGTTTTCCAACCATTCGGTTTCGGTGTATAGCCAGGTGGTGGCGGTGAACGTGCCGGAGACGCCGCGGAGCTTTCCTTTGCCGCGCAGCAGCACGCTGGGCGGGGTGGACGCGCGGTACCTGATGACAGTGGGTATGGACGTGCCGCCGGACTCGTCGGAGGAGTTGGTGCGGTGGCACCGGGAGGAGCTCATACCCGACTTGTTGAAAGCGAAGGGGATCGCCAATGGGCGGCTGTGCCGCCGGGCGGGGTACCACCCGGTGGCGCCGTGCTTGGACCCGGAGTGGGTTGCGATCTTCGAGATGGACAGCCTAGAGGCTTTGAAGGACCCGATTGCGCAGGCGACGGGGGAGACGGAGTGGGCTAAGAGGGTGGGGGCGAAGATATCAGACAAAAGGTTTGGGGTGCTGGAGCGGATTTTTCCGGAGTAGGGGAGGAGCGGGGTTTGAGGGATACGCTCAAACTCCTGGCAGGGGGGTGAAGCCCCCTATGGACTCCTCCTCATTGGCAAAAAGGGGGTGGCGTGGCCAGGCGAAAGGCATGCGAATCACAGGTTGGTGGTTCCTACCGTCCCGCCCCGAAAGGTTTTAAAAAGTTTGTCTGAGGGACACCCTCAGACTCCCGGCAGAGAGGGTATTCCTCCTCTGCACTCCCCCAAGAGGGCTTTGTTGGCGAATGATTGGTGCTATTTTCAAAGCAATCAGTCATGGTGATGGGTATGGCCGCCACAGAGGATTGCGAATCACAGGTGGGTGGGAACCACCAACTCCCGATTCACTCCGTTCTTCGGGACCTTGGGCCTGCGACCCTCGGCCGTAAGGAGTTAATTTCTGAGGGACACCCTCAAACTCCCGGCAGGGAAGCTGGGTTTCCTGCACTCTCCTTTGTGGCCAGTGCAGTTAGCGGGCAAGGTGTGGCCTTGTTAGGGCCGCGTCAGGCTGTTTCGAGGCAGTGGGAACGGTGGCGCCACCTGCTAGAATGGCTACATGGAGTGTGACTTCGTAGAGGCGCTTGTTAGGCCGGTGGTGAGGTGAACCAGTACGACCTGGTGGTGATTGGCACCGGGCCGGGGGGGCACGGCGCAGCGATCCAGGGAGCGAAGCTGGGCAAGAGGGTTCTGGCGGTGGAGCGGCGCCAGGCGGTGGGCGGGAACGCGGTGAACACAGGAACGATTCCCAGTAAGACGCTGCGCGAAGCGGTGATGTACCTGACCGGCTACCTTCAGAGAGGGCTGTACGGGCTGAGCTACTCGCTGAAGGACGACATCTCCATCCAGGACCTGACGTACCGTTGCGACCAGGTGATACATGACCAGATCCAAGTTCTGAGGGCGCAATTCGCCCGGAACGGCGTGGAGATGGCGTTTGGCTCGGCCGAGTTTATGGCGCCTAACCAGCTTCGGATCAGGCTGGAGGACGGCAGTGACCTAGAGGTGGAGGCGGCGAATACGGTGGTGGCGACGGGCAGCGTGCCGGCGCATTCGGCCAACGTGATAATCGACCAGGAGAGGGTGTTGGACTCGGATGGGGTGTTGTCGCTGAGCCAGGTGCCGCGGAGCATGACGGTGGTGGGCGCAGGGTCCATCGGGATGGAATACGCCTCGGTGTTCGCGGCGCTGGGGACCGAAGTGACGCTTGTGGATATGCGGAGCGATATTGTGGAGTTTCTGGACAAGGAGATCCTCCAAGCGTTGACGTTTCACATGCGACAGAACGGGGTGACTTTCCGGTTGGGCGAAGAGGTGACGGAGGTCTCGCAGGAGAATGACCGGGTGGTGGCGCGGACGAGGAGCCGTAAGACGATTCGGGGCGAGTGTCTGTTGTACACGGTGGGTCGAAGGGGGGCGACGGAGGGGTTGGGGCTGGAGTCGGCGGGGCTGGAGGCGGATGAGCGGGGGAGGCTCCGGGTGGACGAACATTATCTGACGGCTGCGGAGGGGATTTACGCGGTGGGCGACGTGGTGGGGCCACCGGCGCTGGCGGCGACTTCGATGGAGCAGGGGAGGCTGGCGGCGAGGCACGCCTTCGGGGAGGCCAGCGGAGACGCCGGGGAGCTGCTGCCCATTGGAATCTATACGATACCGGAGGTATCGATGGTGGGCTGGACGGAGGAGGTGCTGACGCGGGAGGAGGTGCCCTACGAGTTCGGAGTGGCGTACTACCGAGAGACGGCGCGGGGGAAGATTATAGGGGACCCCAACGGGATGTTGAAGCTGCTGTTTAACGTGGAGACGCGAAAGCTGTTGGGGGTGCATGTGCTAGGCGAGGGCGCGGCGGAGCTGGTGCACATCGGCCAGGTGGCGCTGGGGCTGGGAGGGACGCTGGACTTCTTTGTGGATAACGTTTTCAACTACCCGACGCTGGCGGAGTGCTACAAGGTGGCGGCGCTGGACGCGTATAACAAGTTAGGGTAGGGGGAGGGTAGGGGATTCCCCCAGGCCCCCTCGCCGGGAACCTGGGTTCCCGGCACCCCTTCCTGTGTGGTTGGTGGTTAATGCGCGCCTAGGAAACGTCCAAGAGGCTGCTGTGAGCAATTTCCGAGGCAATCAGTCATGGCGATGGGTAAGGGCACCACAGAGGATTGCGAATTAGAGGTTGGTGGTTCCAACCGTCCCGCCCCTAAAGGTTTTTAAGAGTAATATTGAGGGACACCCTCAAACTCCCGGCAGAGAACCTGGGTTCCCTGCACCCTCCTGTGTGGTTGATATAAAAGGCATGGGTGCGGAAGTAAGCCCGGAGACGTGCGAATCACAGGTTGGTGGTTTCCGCCGTCCCGCCCCGGATGGTTTTAAAAGTTAATTTCTGAGGGACACCCTCAGACTCCCGGCAGGGAACCTGGGTTCCCTGCACCCTCCTGTGTGGTTGATATAAAGGGCATGGTTGCGGAGGTAAGCCCGAAGACATGCGAATTAGAGGTTGGTGGTTGCCCACCGTCCCGCCCCGGAAGGTTTTTATGGTTATTTCTGAGGGACACCCTGAGACTCCCGGCAGGGAACCTGGGTTTCCTGCATTCTCTTATGCGGTTAGGGCTGATTACGAACAGAGTGTGGCCATTTGAAGACCGCGTTAGTATGTTTTAGAGGCAGCGAGAGCAGGGTCATGTGGTCAGGTGATGGCGGTGGCTAGGGGGGCGACGGCGGCGCATTCTTTGCAGCCGTCGACGGGGGTGGGAAGGTAAGACTATGCGGCGACGGGACTGATGGTTTGATTGTTGAGCCAGTCTTTCACGAACATCGTTGCGAGGCAGTCATCCTCGTTATAGGTAATTATCCGTGAGGCGGCGTCCTTGTCGGCCCCCTTAGATTCTAAATACTGCAGATACAACACCACCGATGTCATGGCGTCAACGTCATCCTGGCGCCATTTAAAGCCGAGGCAACCAGCTATTGCTTTCAGGCCATCAGAGTAGGACGGAAACGCAAAACTCTTGGTAGCCATGGGATGGGGATCTACCAAGTGGCCCATGACATGTTGGCTAGTCTCCGGACCGATCTCGTAGTGGTCAAACATCTTCTGAAGATGCACTCGCTCATAGTGGTGCCAATGATAAATAATGAAGTCGTCCAGCAATCCGACATAGCGACAGAATTCTTCTAAATTGCGCTTTTCATCTTGTAGAGTATGGGCGAAGAATGGAATGTATTGTGTCCTTTCACTATCTCTAAATAGGACGCCGATGAGGTAGTTTGTGACAGGGAGGCCGTCCGTCCCCAAACGTGGATCGGTACCTTCCAAATCGAGATACAACTCGCAGCTTTTTTGCTCGAAGGCTGGTGAAACGCCTGGCCGAGCAACCGGCAGACTAGCGCAGATGGCCTTAGCCTTTAAAGAAAAGTTCTCGGCGCGAACAGCACCAATGCTTTTTACGCGCTGTAGATCTCTGTGTCCAACAGAATTTACGTCGGCGACAGTCGCAAAGCCGGAGTCCTTCAAGGAAGCTCGAAGGGTTGGACCGACCCCAGGGATCAAAGATACGTCGTTCTTTTCAACGGCAAGTTTGTTACCGTAGTTCTCCCAGGGCCACGCAATTGCGCCGTAGCAGGACTCTATTGGAGTTCCGCTTAGAATTTGATGGACGCCCTCAATGGAATCGTTCAGTTGTGACTCGTATTCCATGTATTCGAATTGGAATAATTCCCGCTCGCCATTAACTACGTGGAACTTTTGAGGCATGAAATCCTGGATGACACCAACCAGCCGACAGTAAAAGGCGCTCTGGACTATGTGTGATGGCTTAACTGTTTTCGCTAACTTGATCTCAACAACTTCGTAGTGATAATCGCCAAAGCGAGAATTTCCGCCAGGTACTTTTACCAACACGTCCGGGCGACCAGCTATCCCGAAAGGCAAGTACATCAAAGGCATGGCATAAATTTCGGCAGCTCCTTGTGCCATAAGCTCAAGGGCCTCCCGGAAACCTTCGATCTCTGTTTGGAACGGCTCATGGGCAGCCTCGGGATATGCCTCGAGCAGAACTTCGGATTCGTGTAGCTGTCCACGTTCTAATAGCAACTCCTGATAGAGAGTTGGCGGATCCCGCTCCTGGATTGGAGCAAACAGATCAGCGAAAAGGCCAAACGGAGAGTCTACGTACTGGGCAGCCATAGACGCGGTGATAATTTTCTCAGGGCCGGGGGTTAAGGCAGCCTCGTATAGGGAATCGATAGAGGTCAAAGGGCTTTCCCCTTTTGCATTTTGGTCCTATTGGTAACGGCGGTCTGAATTGTCAGGTGTGAGGCACAAGTCTTAGTAAATTCAATGTCACCGATATTAGCTGACAGGTTTGGGTTTGACATGGCGCTAAGCCGCCTCAACCCCGTAGCGCGCTTCCAGCTCATAGAAGTGGGCGAGGCCGAGGATTTCGTTGCGCTCTTCGAAGGTGATCATGCGGTCGAGGAAGCCTTCGGTGATGCCGGTGCGCTCGATCAGCCGGGCGGAGAAGGCATCGTAGGCCATGGGGACGACGATGGGCTCCGGGCCGTTGAGGAGGATTCGGAGGGTGGTGGTGTGGTTGGGCATGGGGGGCCTCGCTTTCACTTTTCTATGATATGAGCGGACAGGAGTTGGCGGATTGTTCGGCAATAGGGCAGCGGATATCCCCTCTCATCCCTGCCCTCAACCCCCTCGGTTCCCCTTCTCCCAATGGGGAGAAGGGGGAGCAAAAAACGATGAAATTCTGAGGGACACCCTCAGACTCCCGGCAGGGAACCGGGGTTCCCTGCACCTTCCTTTGCCGGGGGGGCCTGGGAGCAGTATAGGGGAGTGACACGGATTCACCGGCTGGTCTCCGGCGAGGCTAGCAGGCGGAGGAGAGGGCGTTGGCGCGGTGGGTTGCCTGGTCCTCGATGTCCAGGCCGACGGACTCGCTCCAGGCGGCGAGGAGTTGGCGGGTGACGGGGCCGGGCATCGCGGTGCCGATGCGCCGGTTATCGACGCGGCCGACGGGGAGGAGGCAGTAGGGGGTGCTACAGAGGAATGCTTCGTCAGCGGTGTAAACGTCGTAGGGTTGGAGCTCCTCCTCGGCGGTAGGGATGCCCAGCTTCTCGGCCAACTCCAGGACGGTGGCCCTGGAGATGCCCTGGAGGATGCTGTGCTCGCCGGGGGTGCGGAGCACGCCGTTGGAGACGATGCAGAAGTTGGCGCCACTGCTTTCGCTGACGTTGCCGTTTACGTCAAGCAGGACGGGGTAGGCTTCGGGGTCGACGTCGATGGCCTCCAGTTCGGCGAGGACGAAGTTAAGGCGGCTGTAGTGCTTCACCTTGGGGTCGATCTGGTCGGCGGAGTAGCTGCGGGTGCGGGGGATAACGACGTGGGCGCCGGTCTTAAATTCCGGGGCGTAGCGAGGGAAGTCTATGGGGTCTATCCAGATGGAAACGTTGGGTTCGGAGGGGGCTAAGGGGCGAGGGCGCTCGCCACGGGTGATGATCTGGGTAATCATATAGTCGTCGCCGGGGGCGCGGACGGACTCGTTGCGGCGGACCACTTCCTGGGTCAGCTCTTCCATCCGGTCCATGTCCATGCCAGGGTCGATGCGGACGTACTGGAGGGAGCGGTAGAGGCGCTCCAGGTGGTCTCGCAAGCGGAATACCACGCCATCGAAGGTGCGGGAGGTATCGAAGACCACGTCGCCGAGACGGAAACCGCGGTCGGTCATGCTGACCTTGGCCTGGTTGCGAGGGACGTATTCGCCGTTGAGCCAGACCTGGTATTCCATGATTACCTCCGCGCAGGTTTGTGAGACGGGGTTAATTTAGCACAGGTGGCTGGTGATAGATAAGGTGGCGGCGGTATTGCCGGGCCGTTCGGGCGGATGTAATGTAGGCCCCGATTGAGGGGTTTAAGGGTGGCGTGGAGTGGGGCGATAAGAGACGAGACGGCGGGAGGCGCGGCGATGCAGAGCACGATGATGGATGTGCCGCTGACGATACGGCACATACTGTGGCGGTTGGAGAGGCTGTACCCGGGGAAGGCGCTGGCGACGCAGAGGGCGGAGGGAGAGCCTTCGCGGTCCAACTATGGCGAGATGGCGGGCAGGGCGGGGCGTCTGGCCAGCGCGCTGGCGAAGTACGGTGTTAAGGATGGGGACCGAGTGGCCACGTTCGCCTGGAACAATCAGCGTCACCTGGAGTGCTACTTTGCCATACCGTGCATGGGCGCGGTGCTGCACACGCTGAACGTGAGGCTGTTTCCGGAGCACCTGGAGTACATCATTAACCATGCCGAAGACCGGGTGATCTTCTGCGACCGGTCGGTGTTGCCGGCGTTGGAGCGGATGGCGGGCAAGATTCCCAGCGTAGGGCTGGTGGTGCTGATGAACGACGGCGAGGACGGGACCGGAGCGCTGCCGAACACGCAGGACTATGAGGAGTTCCTGGCCAGCGGGGACGCGGAATTCGAGTGGCCGGAGCTGGACGAGAGGTCCGCGGCGGCGATGTGCTACACGTCTGGCACCACAGGGCAGCCGAAGGGGGTGGTGTACAGCCACCGCTCCACGGTGCTGCACTCGTTGGTGTGCGGGCATCCCAACAGCTTGGGCCTTTCAGAGCGGGACGTGATCCAGTACGCGGTGCCGATGTTTCACGCCAACGGATGGGGGATGCCGTTCGCGGCGGCGCTGGCGGGGGCGTCGCAGGTGTTCAGCGACCGGTTTCTGGACCCGGAGCGGGTGGCTAGTCTGCTGGACAACGAAGGGGTGACGGTGGCGGCGGGGGTGCCGACGGTGTGGATCCCGCTGTTGCACTACCTGGAGAGGTCGGGTAGGAAGCTGTCTAAGCTAACGCATATCTACTGCGGCGGGTCGGCGGCGCCGCCTTCGCTGATACTGGGCTACCGGAAGCTGGGCATCGAGATGGTGCATGCCTGGGGAATGACGGAGATGTCTCCCATAGGGACGATCAGCCGGTTAAAGTCTTCGATGGCCGGGCTGCCGGTGGAGAAGCAGGATGAGGCGCTGTTCAAGCAGGGGACCGTGGTGCCAACGGTGGAATGCCGGATCATGGACCTGGACTTGGGGAAGGAGTTGCCGTGGGACGGAGAGGTCTTCGGCGAGCTACAGGTGCGGGGCCCCTATGTTACGGGAGGGTATTACCGCGACCCGGAGGAGGAGGAGAAGTTTATAGACGGGTGGCTTAGGACCGGGGACGTGGCGACGATAGACCGGGAGGGTTACGTGCAGCTGGTGGACCGGACGAAGGACCTGGTGAAGTCCGGCGGGGAGTGGATATCCTCGGTGGAGCTGGAGAATACGCTAATGGCGCATCCGAAGGTGCTGGAGGCGGCGGTGGTGGGGCTGCCGCACCCGCACTGGCAGGAGCGGCCGGTGGCGGTGGTGGTGCCCCTGCCGGAGCACGCCGATGGGCTGGCGCCGGAGGAGCTGAGGGAGTTCCTTTCGACGAGGGTGGCGCGGTGGTGGATTCCGGACGAGATCATAATCCAGGAGTCGCTGCCGAAGACCAGCGTGGGGAAGTTCGCGAAGACGGTGCTCAGGGAGCAGCTGGCGGGGGTGGCGAGGCGGTGGGAGGAGGGGGGTTAGGCGGGGGCGGGGCGGACCTGGCGGGCGGCCAGGCTGAGGAGGGTGCCGGCCACGGTGAGGGAGAGGGGGGCCATGCCCACCACCAGGAGGGCAGTTTTTAGGGAGCCGGTGGCCTCTTGAAGGAAGCCGGTGACCAAAGGGCCGAGAGCGGTGCCGCCGGAGATCATCATGGTGACGAGCGCCAGGGCCACGGCGATTTCCCGGGTGCGGATGCCGGGGAGCTGGAAGGGGACGGAGTGGAGGATGGGCCAGAAGCCCCAGGCGATGCCGTTGAATAACGAAAAGACGATTAGGAGGGGGACGCTCTGGGTGAAGGTCATGGCGATGTAGGTGCCGGCCATGAGGAGCCCCAGGGGCTGGAGGAAGTAGCGCCGGTTGTCGACGACCATGGCGGCGCGGGCGAAGAAGAGTCCGGCGACGCCGCCGACGATGATGAAGATGGCGAGGATGAGGCCGGACCAGCGAAGGGAGATGTCGTAGGAGTCCAGCAGGAGGGTGGGAAGGAAGCCGACGAAGCCGGACCATGCGAAGGTGGCGCCGAGGAAGCCGAAGCTGGTGACCCAGACGTCACGGTAGGAGAGGGCGGTTCGGATGAGGCCAGCCTCGCGGCGGCGGGCGGTGATCTGGGGTTCGGAGACGCGGCGCTCCCGGCCCAGGGCGACCCACAGAACGGTGATGACGACGAAGGAGATGGCGAAGGCGTTGAGGGTGGACCTCCAACTATCGCCGAAAGCTTCCAGCATGTAGGGGGTTGCCAGTATGCCGCCGCCCACCACCAGGCCAAAGAGGGCGGCGCTGATGCTCTGGGCCCAGACAACCTCGACGGGGCGAAACCATTGGCGGATCAGCATGGCACGGGCGGGCTCTCGTGCCAGGACGGAGATGCCGAAGGCGAGGCGTCCGAGGATCAGGACGGCGAAGATTGGGGACCAGCCCTGGAGGAAGAGGAAGCCGGTGCCGAGGACCAGGGTGACAGTGGTGAGGGGCTTAAGCCGGTAGCGGGAGGCCCACCAGGTTAGTGGAATGGCGAGGGCGAGGTTGCCCCAGAAGGCGGCGGACCCGAGGATGCCCTGCTGGCCGGGGGAGAGGTCCAAGTCGGCGGTGATTGCGGGCAGGAGGATACCTACGGTGGAGATGATCATGTAGCCGCCAACGCCGCAGATGGACCAGAGGCCGAAGACGACCCAGCGGTAGGCAGGAGGAGTCGGCGATGTGTCAGACAGCACGGTTAGAGGGCGGCTGACCTGGCCATAATCGAATACTCAGGGACGGGAAGGATGGTACGGCAGTCATTGACCTGCAGAGACCGTAAAGCCGGTTATTGGACCTGCCCGCATTCCGGGGCCGCGTCCGTAAGCCGGACAACAAACCGGCGAGAGTTGGGTGCCCTGGGATGGGAGTGGTGATCGTTTGGACCGGTTGAGACCGGCACCGCCACCGATGAAAAACGGCGCTGGCAGGGCCTACTGGAGATACGAATTGGCTATCCCCGAGGCAATCAGGCATGGCGATAGGTTGTTTCACAACGGAGGACTGGAAATCGAAGGTTGGTGATCCCCACCATCCCGCCCAGGAAGGTCTAAAAAACGATTTCTGAGAGGCACCCTCAGACTCCCGGCAGCCACCACCCGGGTTCCCTGCACTTTCCTATGTGGTTGGTGTTGACTGTGCGCCGGGAGCGCCAATACAAAGGGAGACGCGGTGCTCTTTTCGAGGCAATCAGGCATGGCGATAGGTTTTTTCACAACAGAGGACTGGAAATTGAAGGTTGGTGATCCCCACCATCCCGCCCAGGAAGGTCTAAAAAACGATTTCTGAGGGGCACCCTCAGCCTCCCGGCAGCCACCACCCAGGTTCCCTGCACTTTCCTATGTGGTTGGTGTTGACTGTGCGCCGGGAGCGCCAATACAAAGGGAGACGCGGCGCTATTTTCGAGGCAATCAGGCATGGCGATAGGTTTTTTCACGACAGAGGACTGGAAATTGAAGGTTGGTGATCCCCACCATCCCACCCAGGAAGGTTTAAAAAACGATTTCTGAGGGGCACCCTCAGACTCCCGGCAGAGGGGGTTGTCCCCCTTGAGGGGTTGTCGAGCGGATAACTAGCGCTAAATTCGAGGCAGTCTCCGGTCGGGCGAAAGCCGGGTTGTTTCGGAACATTTCGTGGCGACGGACGAGTTTAATCGTTTTCCGGGGGATGGATGTGGCAAGCGACGGAATCACGGCGGTGCTGATAGTATATTGAGGCCTAGTTAGGGCAGCAAGGGATTGAAAAAGATGAAATTTGGCCTGATGTACGAGATGCAGATCAGGAAACCGCACTATCCAGGGATGGAGCGGGACCTGTACCGGCAGGTGTTGGCGCAGGTGGAGCTGGCGGATGAAGTAGGGTTCGATTACTTCTGGACGGTGGAGCACCATTTCCTCACGGAGTTCTCCTACTGCTCGGCCCCGGAGGTGCTGTTCGGCGCGGTGTCACAGAGGACGAAACGGATTCGCATAGGGCACGCGGTGGCGCTGCTGCCGGGACAGTACAACCATCCGGTGCGGGTGGCGGAGCGGGCCGCGGTGCTGGACATCCTCTCGGATGGTCGGATGGACCTGGGGACGGGGCGCTCCAGTACGCTGATCGAGATGGACGGCTTCGAGGTGAACCCTGAGGAAACGAAGGCGCAGTGGGAAGAGGCGTTTTCATGATTCCGCGGATTTGGACGGAGGAGCCGTTCTCGCACCAGGGGACCTATTACAACATTCCGCCGCGTTCGGTGATACCGAAGCCGGTGCAGAGGCCGCATCCACCGCTGTGGATGGCGTGCAGCCAGCCGGAGAGTTTCAGGGCCGCCGGGGAGAAGGGGGTGGGGGTGCTGAGCTTCAATCTGGGCGGACATGAGCAGCTAAAAGGACGGGTGGATATGTACCGGGACGGGCTGACCCGGGCGGAACCGATTGGGAGCTTCGTGAACGACCAGGTGGCTACTTTCTGCGTAACGCACTGTGCTGAAAACGATGAAGAGGCACGGCGGGCGGCGGCGCCGGAGGCCGCCTGGCTGGTGGAGATGATGGCCGAGCTGTACAAGCCCTGGCAAGGGAGAGAGGTGCCGGACTCGTACAGGTATGCGGTGGATGCGGTGCAGGCAGAGCGGGTGCAGACCACGGTGGAGGACCACTTCCGAAGCGGGGCGTTTGTCATGGGGGACCCGGATACGGTGATCAAAGGGATGAAGAGGTACGAGGAGGCAGGGGTTGACCAGATGTTGTGCTTTATGCAGATAGGAAACCTGGCCCACTCTCGGATAATGGACTCTATCAAGCTGTTCGGCCGGTACGTGATACCTTACTTCAGGTAGACTGGCGGCGACTGGAGAGGGCTTGGATTGGGAGGGGGCTGGGGTCTCAGGCAGCGTTGGGCGGGTTGGCTTGTGGTGAAGGGGTGGCTGACATCGCACCTCATTCGGGCATCTTGGTGGACTGCCAGGAGACCATCCGCCAAGCGTTTTCCTGCATGGCGTAGACATCAGTGAACCGGACCTGGAACTTGTTCTGATTTCCTCGGGCGACGACGGTGATCCAAGCGGAACCGGTGACAATGGCTGTGTCGCCAAAATGGCGGACTTTCACGTCGTTACAGGTGACCGCCTCGTACTTCGTCTGCCCCGAGGTTAGGCTGGCGATGAACTCCGATTTCGATTCAACCCGAGCGGTGGAGTGGGTGTAGACCAGGTCATCGGACAAGATCTCGCCCAAAACCGCTGTGTCGACTTGAGTCATTGCTTTGAATCGGCGGTTTTCCAAGTCGATGATTTCTTTCATTACACGCCTTCCTTATTTAGAGTGTCGCTGAGAGGGAGGTGTTGTGAGCCCTGGTTTGCCAAAAGGTTAACACAACAGGGGTGTGATCACGGTCTGGAGGTATGGCGACTGCGAAGGAGTGAGAATTATAGGTTGGTGGCGCCCGCTCGTCTTTGGGGACCTGAGGATGAGCGGGAAAGGGAGGTTTTTCAGTGTCTATTTTCAAGGCCATCAGCCATGGTGATGGGTACGGTCACTCCCTCTCTAACTCTCCCTCTCGATAGGGGGAGAGAAGTTTTTGAAGCTGGAGAATGATCTGTTGGAGCCGCGGTGAGGGGGATGGGGAGGAGAGAATCAGCAATGGCGATGGGTGTGTTCACCACAGAGGACTGAGAATCACAGGTTGGTGGTGCCCACCCACCCGCCCAGAAAGGTTTTTAAAAGGATTTCTGAGGGACACCCTCAGACTCCCGCCAGAGGGGATCGTTCCCCTCTGGACTCCCCCTCGCTGAGTGTCCTCCGATGGACTGCACGCTCATGTGGCGGCGGTTAGTTGCGAGGCCGGCAGTCGAGTGCCACTTGGCCGCCCTTCATGACCCAGCGGGTGGCGGCGCCCCATTCCAGGATGGTGACGTCCTTGAGGGGGTCTCCTTGCACCAGTATCAGGTCGGCGGTCTTGCCCGCTTCGACGGCGCCGATGTTGTCGCCGAGGCCCAGGCACCGGGCGGCGTTGCCAGTGGCGGCGACGATGCCTTCCATGGGGGTCAGGCCGTTCTTGACCAGGAGGCTGATCTCGCGGGCGTTGTTGCCGTGCTGCCAGCCGCCCTCGTCAGTACCGGCGGCGATCATGACACCGGCGTCGCGGGCGAGTTGAAGGCTTCGGGGGTGGTGCTGGCGGAAATCGTTGGCCCAGTAACGGCCCCCAGGACTGCCCTTTTCGGCGTGGTGGGTGAAGACGCTAAAGGTGGGAACGTAGAAGATGCCCTTGCCCCGCATAAGGGGTAAAAGCTCCGGGTCCTGGTCCAGGTAGCAACCGTGGTCGATGGAGTCCACGCCCACTTCGACGGCCATGCGTTGGCCGGGGCCGCCGATGGCGTGGCAAAGGACGCGGCGCCCGAGGAGGTGGGCCTCGTCCACTAAGGCCTCCAGCTCGTCGCGGCGCATGAGGGGGTCGATAGGCCCCAGACCCGGGGTGTCGCTGGCCCAGCCGGTGGATGCGGTCTTGATGGCGTCGGCGCCCATGCGCACCAGCTCCCGCACGGCCTCTCTAATCGAGCCGGGGCCGTCCGCAACCCCGGAGGGGACTCCGGCGTGGCCGGGTGGCGAATATGCGTGACCGGAAGGGGTGATCCTGTCGGCCACGCCGCCGGTAATGGTGAGGAAGTTCAGGGTCAGGTGGAGGTTGGGGCCGGGTATCATGCCGGAGTCGACGGCCTGTTTGTAGCCCACCCCCAGCCAGGCGGCATCTCGGACGGTGGTGTAGCCGGTCTCCAAGGTCTGCTTGAGCGCCCCGGCCACGGCGATGCTGTGCTCGGAAGGGGGGTCCGCCAGACCCATATTGGAAATCAGGGCGTAGTCGAATTCCGCCAGGTGATCGTGACAGTCAATCAAGCCGGGCAGAAGGGTGAGGCCGTTGGCGTCGATTAGCTCGGCGCCGTCGGGAATGGGGAGTTGGCCCAGCTTACCGACGGCGGTGATGGTGGCGCCTTTGACCAAAACGACGGTATCCTCCTGAGCCGGTGCGCCGGTGCCGTCGATGAGGGTTGCGCCCGCGATGGCCTTCATAATCCACTCTCCGTTCGAGGGTGCGGCGAGTGTAGCGTCTTGAAAGTGAACGGGCTCAAACTTCCGTGAGGAGAGCCCGTTAGCAAAACCCACTTAAACGGGCCCAGGGTAGTGTCGCATGGGCCTGCTCGCGTGCCAATTTGGGTTTGCGTGGTGGCGCATACGGGGTTCGAACCCGTGATCTCCGCCTTGAGAGGGCGGCGTCCTTGTCCACTAGACGAATGCGCCAGGGCAGAGGGATGATTCTATCACAAGATTCCTTTGGCCCTAGGATTGATGTAGTATATTTCTTCTGGCCGTACGGCCGATGCCGAGTGGTGTAGTGGTATCACACGTGACTCTGGCTCACGTAACCCTGGTTCGAATCCAGGCTCGGCAGCCAACAAATTCGTCTTGACCTAGGCACGACGTTCCATAGATGTTGCAACCGATATGGCAACGCGGCTAATACCCATGGTCATACTTGAGCCACCGGCAGAGTTGATTTGAAGGATATGTGGTATGGCTATCATAGACGATAGCAAGGGTACGGACTTTATCAGGGATATCATTGCGGATGATATTAGGACCAACAAGTGGGGAGGGCGCGTGGTTACCCGGTTTCCCCCGGAGCCGAACGGCCATCTGCATATTGGGCATGCCAAGTCGCTATGCCTAAATTTTGGGGTTGCCAAGGAGACGGGTGGCAGATGCCACCTCAGGTTTGATGACACCAACCCCACGAGGGAGGAAGAGGAGTACGTACGGTCAATAAAAGAGGACGTGCAGTGGCTGGGCTGGGACTGGGGCGATCATCTTTATTTTGCCTCCGATTACTTTGACACGCTTTATGAGTTCGCCGTTGATCTGATCAAGAAGGGGAAAGCATACGTTGACGATCTCACCCAAGAGGAGATAAGGCAGAACCGCGGGACGTTGACCAAGCCGGGCAAAGAGAGCCCCTATCGCAGCCGCTCCGTGGAGGAGAACCTGGACCTTTTCGAGCGGATGCGGGCATGTGAATTCAATGAAGGCTCACGGGTCCTTCGAGCGAAGATAGACATGGCTTCGGGCAATCTAAACATGCGGGACCCTGTTCTCTTCCGGATCATGAAAGCCCCGCACCATCGCACCGGGGACAAGTGGTGCATCTACCCGATGTACGACTTTGCGCACGGCCAATCCGACTCCATTGAGGGGATCACTCACTCCTTGTGCACCATGGAGTTTGAGGACCACCGCCCGTTGTATGACTGGATTCTGGACGGGCTAGAGATTCACCATCCACAACAGATTGAGTTCGCCAGACTTAACTTAGGCCACACGGTACTGAGCAAACGGAAACTTTTGCAATTGGTGGAAGAGGGCCATGTGTCCGGTTGGGATGACCCACGAATGCCGACCCTGTCTGGACTTCGGAGGCGTGGATATACTCCAGAGTCGATCAGGAACTTTTGCGATCGAATTGGAGTAGCCAAACGTCAAAACACAGTAGAGATGGCGCTACTGGAGCACTGTGCGCGTGAGGACCTGAATCGACGCGCGGAGCGAGTTTTGGGCGTGATTCGACCACTCAAGGTCATTATTGACAACTACCCAGAAGGGCAGACCGAAGAGCTAGAAGCTCTCAATAATCCTGAGGACCCGGAAATGGGAACTCACAAGGTGCCATTCTCGCGTGAACTCTACATTGAATCCGATGATTTCCGTGAGGACCCGCCTGGAAAATTTTACCGCCTGGCACCAGGCCGCGAGGTCCGGTTACGGTATGGGTACTTCATCACCTGCGTAGGTGTGGATAAAGACGAAAAGAGCGGCGAGGTTGTCGCTCTCCACTGCACCTACGACCCAGAAACCAAGGGAGGGCAATCCCCGGATGGGCGTAAGGTCCGCGGGACCATCCATTGGGTCTCCGCAGCGCACGCGCTGGAAGTAGAGGTGCGGTTGTACGACCACCTTTTCACGGTGGAGAAGCCCGACGAGGTTGCGGACTATCGATCTGTGCTGAACACCGAGTCTCTGGAGAAGCTCACTTCTTGCCGGGTCGAAGCGAGGCTGGCCGACGCGGCACCGGGAAGTCACTATCAGTTCGAGCGGCTGGGGTATTTTTGTGTTGATAACCGCGACTCCAAGCCAGGTGCACCGGTTTTCAACCGGACGGTGACATTGCGCGACTCCTGGGCGAAGATTGAAAGCCGCAGCAGCGGGCTTGACCGTAAAGCCACACCTACGGTTCTAGCTTCTTGAGGAATCGAGGCTCGGCGGCTGTCAAGGGCAGGTGGTTGAGATGAGTAAATGAACTACATAGATTGGTGCTCCATAAAGGGGAAGTAGCACACGGTTAGTTCGCACACGGTGGGCAGCATCCGCGGCAGACTAAGAGAAAACCTGCGATAGGGCCGACTGCGCACCCTTTGCACGGTTGCAAGCTGAACAGAGAGCCTGACCGTTGGCAATCTTAGTCTGCCCTCCAAGCGAGTGGGGCACTATGTGGTCCGCGTGGTAGTTAGTGCTAGACAAATTCGTATTGCACCGCTGGCCCTGCACCATTCCTTGGCATTTCGATCCGCTGTTATCCAGAATACTCTGTCTCGCTTGAGCAGAGAAGAACCGGGTGGTGTCTAGTGGAGCCAAATTGGCATGGATTATTATTCGATTCATGAGTTGTTCCAAGCACGCCTTAACTTCGTTTGTGTCTATCCGACCGCTTCGAAGCGTCCTGAAGTAGGCGTCAAACTCATCAGTGCCTTCTTTGTCTTTGTCTTGGTAGTAGGCTAATATTCCTTTTGCGACGTCTGGCTCCTTCCCAGATATTGCATATCTCTTCTTGAGCAGCGCGACGGTAGGAAAAAGCCACTTCATCAGTCGTTGGCCTGGGACATATGCCTTGAAACCGGGGTTAATTTGCAGGGCTTCGATGATAATTCGCCTCATGTAATTCATCACCGACTTTGTCTCGGCGGTAGCTTGACGAGCTTGGATCTTGAGAAACCCCTTTGTCTCGTTCTGTAGATAGCGGGCCAGCAGGGGGTATTCTTGACGCGCCAATGGTTGGTCATTGTAAATTGCCTGAAGAAACACTGCCGCTAATGACCAGTGGGCATCGCGTTTTTGGTGCGGTGATCCCCATTCCTCAAATAGCGAATTCTCCACCAATTCTTGGAGGTATGAGTGATAGGGGGAGTTGAGTGCTTTGATTTTCTCTCCGATTGACAAAGCGCGACCATATTGAATTCTGATGAAAACGTCGCGAACTTCTGATTCGGTGAACTCCTTCATCAGCGCGACTGGAACGAGGTAGTCATTTACACGGTCCTGCTGCGCATCAGTCAATTTATCGAAACGGGTGAAGTCCGGATTGGAGGGTGATTTACCCTTCGTCCAATTGGCCTCGCCCCTTAGGTAATCAAATAGTGTTGTACACCGCTGCTGACCATCGACCGTATCCCACGTTTCGATTGGTGTTCCGTCCGTGTCCTCGCTGTTTATGACATTAAGAAGGATTACGCCCATGGGGTAGTCGCTGCGCACTGTATCTATTAGCGAATGCCTCATGGCATCTGACAAAACTGTCCCTCGTTGGTACGGTGGGCGAATGTCAAGGGGCCCACGAGAATGGAGGTCATGTAATTTGGCAATCGCCCACTTATCTAACTCGAAATTCGGCATACGATGTTCTCTCCATGACTCCTCGGGTTGTGCCCGTATATGAATACGTCGCTACCGAAACGCGATTCTTTCTACAGGTGAAAATCTTTCCACTCTACCGCTGAGGTATTTCTCATACCTCAAATGTATTTACAAATAGAAGTATAGCTTTTCCGTTAGATAATTCTAGGCAACCGACAGATCTAACTCATTAAGGCTTATATGGCTGTTATGAGGTAGGCGTGAGATATTTCGCCATGCGTCCCGTTGTACGTAATCCCTTGCGGGACTCCTAGCCGTTAGATTCCATCACCTTTGTGGGCAAACCGTCTCTGGGTTATCGGGATTTCGCTACACTAGAACTTCTGAGCAGTTTATCGCCTTTGCAACTTTTACTCAGAATAAGGTTGCCCTTGATCTCAATCGGCTGGCAAATGTGGAGTGGCCGGATGTAGCAGCCTCGGCGGCCCCGAAAGTACGACAGTGGACGTTGGACATGTGACGAACAGCATCTTGGCTTGGCGGTGAACGTGATAGAACCGTGGAGCACGCGAAATGCAGGACTCCAGATCACGTAACCATGGTTCGAATCCAGGCGCGGCAGCCACCGGCGCACCGTAGATCAGCCGCCGTCGTCGTCCGGTGGCGGCGGTACCGAAGTAGGCATTTTGGGCTAAATGCCGCCGCATTCGTATCGCAGATGGGTTCCATTTTTACTGTTTAGGCGACTAATATGGTGTCCTAGGCCCGGTTTCGAGGAGGATAGACGCTATGCCGAAGTTCGATATTCATATAAATGCGCCGCCAGAGGCTGTGTTTTCGGCCATCAGCGACCTGACGCGTCACGCCGCATGGGCGGCACACGATATTGGGATAAGGGCGGTGGAGGAGGGCGAGGTGAAGGTAGGGTCGGAGTACCAGTGCACGCACCTGGGAAAACGCGCGCGCGAAGGAGACCGAGTAACGGTGACGGAGCTGGTGCCCGGCAGCCGGTTTGCGTTTCACGCGCGAATGCCAAACCGGTTGGAGCTGGACCATACTATGACGATTTCTCCGCAGGATGGAGGCACGTTGGTGTCTCATGATGCCAAACTGACGAAGGTGCCGATGCCGATGGTTCTGGTCAAGCCGATGTTGTTGATGATGATAGCCGTGGCGGCCGGAGGACCGGAGAAGAGGTTCCTCAAGAAAATGAAGAGTGAACTGGAGGGTGGTGGGGAGTAGGGGGTGGGCGGATTTCCCGATACCTTCCTGTTAAGGGGTGCCTGGGAGAGGGTTGAACTTTTTACGCGGCGATGCGTGAGCGATGGTCTGTGGATAGGTTGTAAGACCATTCAAAGCATGCGATTAAATTGAGTTGGAGCAGCGAAACTGGGCGCTAAGGTTGGATGTGCTCTCCCCCCGCACCCAGATTCTTCGATCCTCACGGGCGGACTCAGAATCACATGGTGGGGGGCAGAATGCGGTATGGGCTCGTCCTTCGAGAGCCTCAGGATGAGCGGGTTGGAGGCGTAGGAGGCTCATTTTCATAGGAATGACATGACTTGTGCGGACGCTCAACAGGCGACAAGTTGGCGCAGAACGTGCTGAAGAGAGCAAAAACCCACAGGCTAACAAGCCCACTGGCGGACCGGCAAAGGGGGTTGGCCCCCTGCACACTCTTTTTCATTTAGACTGCTAGGCTTGTTGCGCCGGCACGCATAGGGGCAACAGGTAACCAGTTTTGGCGCGCCACATCGGCGCGCCTTTGTTTTTGGGGCTGATGAGAGCGGTATCGTCAGCGGGGAACCAAGGGTAGTAGGCGGTGGTACAATGCGCCGCACGTTAGAGTAGGGGGTTGAGATGAAGGTAGGATTTGTGGGTACCGGGCGCATGGGCAATCCGATGGCGCGGCACCTGATTGAGAAGGGTCACCAGCTAAAGGTGCATGATGTCTCTAGGCCGGCGACTACCAACCTGGAGGAGATGGGGGCGGAATGGGCCGCATCGCCCAGGCTGGCGTCGGAGGGGTGCGAAGCGGTGTTCACGTCGCTGCCGGGTCCGAAAGAGATTGAGGCGGTGGCGCTGGGGGACGATTCGATTCTGGACGGGGCGGCGGAGGGCTCGGTTTATGTAGACCTTTCGACGAACTCGCCCAGCTCCACACGGATGCTGCACGACGCGTTTCTGGAGAAGGGGGTGAGGGTGCTGGACGCGCCGGTGAGCGGCGGCGTGACTGGGGCCACCAACGCCACGCTTTCGATAATGGTAGGTGGAGACGAGGCGATCTTCGACCGGATGAAGCCGGTGCTGGAGTGCATTGGGGACCGGGTGATGTACTGCGGGCCGATAGGCAGCGGGATGGTGTGCAAGCTGTGCAATAACCTGGTGTCCATGAGCCTGGTGGCGTTTCTGCCGGAGGTGCTGACGCTGGGGGTGCGGGCCGGGGTGGACCTGGAGACGGTGTCTCAAGCGATTACCAGCGGTTCAGGCGGTACGTGGATTATGGAGAACAAGTACCCGCAAGGGCTTTACAAGGGGAATTTTGAGCCGGGGTTCTCGCTGGCGCTGGCGGCCAAGGACGTAAGGCTGGCGACGGACCTGGGGCGGGAGCTGGGGCTGCCGATGGAGGCGTCCAATCTGCTGGAGCAGCGGTATGTGGAGGCGATTTCTAAGGGGCTGGGACCCAAGGACGCGGACGCGGTGGTGTTGCTGCACGAGGAGCGGACGGGGACCAAGCTGAGGAGCGGCGGGGGCTAGGCGCCCAGGCGTGGCGCGTGTATGGCTCGGCCCTTCCCATCTACAAGCTTTGAGCTTGTGAGTAAATTGAGCTGGAGCAGCGATAGTGGGCGCCAGGGTTGGGTGTGCTCTCCCCCCACCCAGATTCCTCGACCTTCACGTACGGACTCGGAATCGTTCATGTTGGCGTCAAGCACCAAGGATGAAAATTGAGGTTGGGAGTGGCTAGCAAGCTGCTGGATAGATCCTCTGGCGCCGATCAGTCAGGGCGATGGTTGGGTGCTCTTAAGGGTTACAAATCACAGGTTGGTGGTTCCCACCGTCCCGCCCCGGAAGGTTTAATAAACGGATTTCTGAGGGACACCCTCAGACTCCCGGCAGAAGGGCTGTGCCCCTCTGCACTCGTCCTAGTTGGGCGCAGATAGAGTAGGGACAGTGCTGTTTTCATAGGAATGGCATGTCTTATGCGGACGCTCACCGTGGGACAAGGTGACGTTGAGAATGCCGAAGAAGTGAAAAACTCAGTGGCTTACAGGACTAACTTTGGCTCGGTCCCGGTCCGCTATACGGGCTCATCCGGATGGTCTTTTCTACAGATGGGCGGGTTGGAAAGGCAGGGGGTATGGGTTGCGCCGTAAATAGACCAGCGAATGGCGGGCTCGCCGTCTTCTGCCGGTGGTTTTCCACCAGGGCATGACGACTCCGGGGCAGCGGCGGCTAGGCGCCAGGGTGGGGCGCCTGGACAGGTTGGACTAAGGACGAAACTGCACCCTGGTCCACTTTAAGGATGCGGGCGTTAGCCAAAAAATCGGGAGGAAAGGCGTCCAGGTCGGTGGCGGTGATGAGGGTCTGCTCATAGCTGAGGGCGCGCTGAAGAACCTGACGCCGCCGGTTTGGGTCCAATTCGGAAAGGACGTCGTCCAGAAGCACGACCGGGGCGCCGCGGGCACCGGCGAGGAAGGCGGCCTCGGAGAGCCGGAGGGTGAGGGCAAGGGTGCGGGCCTGGCCCCTGGAGGAGTAGAGGCCCATGTCTACGCCGTCAACCAGCAACTTGAAGTCGTCGCGGTGGGGGCCGACCACGGTGGCGCCGAGGGCCAGCTCCCGGCGGCGGGAGGCCAGTAGTAAGGTACGGTAGGCCGCTTCGGCGGAGGCCGGGCCGCCGTCCGCGGCGACGCTGGGGCGGTAGTCGACGGCCAGCTCTTCCCGGCCGTGGGTCAGCTCCAGGTGCTGGGAGCGAGCCAAGGCGGCGACGGAGGCGATGGCGAGTGTGCGCTGGTTGGTGATCCAGGCGCCCTCCCGGACCAGCTCTCCGTCCCAGAAGTCGAGCTCATCCTCGTTGGCGCGGCGTTCGTTGAGGAGCTTCAGAAGTTGGTTGCGCTGTTGAAGGACCTTCTGGTAGCGCTGAAGGGTCTTGAGGTATGTGGGGTCCGCCTGGGAGATGAGGATATCCAGGTAGCGGCGGCGGAGCGAAGGGGAACCCTGCACGAGTTCGATGTCCTCGGCGGAGAAGAGGACGACGTTGAAAAGGCCCACCAGGTCCGAGGCGGTGCGCCGGACGCCGCCGACGCGGACCTCCTTGCGAACGGAATGGGTACGGGCATTTCCCGTGTTCGCGGATGGAGAGGCCCGGTTGCCCTGGATGGGGCGGTAGCCGACGATGACGCGGGAGCGGCCATCTGCGCCGAACATGGTGGCGTCGACGAAGGCTTGGTCGAGGGACTCGCCGGCCTGCCAGTTAACGACCTCGCGCTCATTTTCGGCGCGGAAGGACCTGGCGATGGCCAGGAGGTAGATGGCTTCCAGGATGGTGGTCTTGCCCTGGGCGTTTCCGCCTATGAGCACGGTGACGCCGGGGTGAAGGTCCAGGTCAAGCTCTTTGAACCCTCTGAAGTTGACCAGCTTAATGTGGGACAGGTGCATTGTTGGCGCCCAGCGACGTTGGAGCCGCGACCAGATCCAGGGGGTCCGGGAGGCTAGAGGGCGTCTTCCAGCGCCTTGATCTCTTGGTCTAGCTGCTGGACCCGGCTGCTGTCACGTTCGGAGAGGCCGTAGCAGCGCTCCAGATAGAGCTGGGTTAGCTTGGTGGACTTATCTGATGAGTCCAGGGCCAGCCCCAGGAACCGGTCCATCTGATATTGCTCGGGCAGGTAGCGGGCCAAGGTCTGGATCTCGGCCTCCGTCTCGCTCTGGAGTAGGGCGTCCTGGCCGCTGGAGGCGAACTTGAGCATGACGACGAGTTTGGAGAGTTCGGTTAACTTGTCGCGCTCGCCCAGGAGGCTGTACATGACCTCGTTGACCGCCACGCCTTCCTCGGCGGCTTCGGTGATGGCGGCGGGCTGGGAGGTGTCGAACTGGTTCCAGAGCTCGGTGTAGCGTTGGGCGATCTCGTTGACGGAGCTCATGGCACCGGCGACGTCGTTGGGCGATTGAGTGCCACCGTAGATGAGGTCATCGTCCCGGGAGCGGGCCAGCCGGGCTATCCGGTCATAGCTTTCGACCTCCTCCGGGACCGGGGGCATGGAAATTGAGGAGATTTCGGTGATCGAGGTGGCGCCCAGGGAGGTGGCGAGAAAGGGAGGAACGTATTTGGAGATGTTGACGCGGAGGGGGAAAACGACGATGTAAGTGGCGTAGTGCTTCTCAGAGTCCAGGGGGTCTTTGTAGTAGACCAGCGCGTGGCCCCTGGGCCGGTCCTTGTTACCGATATCAAATATGAGGTCTAACATTGAAGTGGCAGGGCAAAGGCCCAGGATTAACACCCTTTCTTAACTTGAGTATAACCCGTGTCGATTCAGAGTAGCCAGCGGTGGGCGGGAGTGGTAGGAGGGAAAGAGAGTCGGCTCGCCAGGCGTTAAGAGAGGACAGCGATGGCCTCAACCTCGACGCGAAACTCGGGTTGGGCCAGGCCGTCGATGATGCACAGGGTGCTGGCGGGGCGGTCCGAGGTGGCAACAACGCGGTCCCTGACGGCGCGATATCCGGCGATATCGTCACGGTGGGTGAGGAAGACGGTGGTCTTGACGACGTCTTTCATGGAGGCGCCGGCGGCGGCCAGTGCGGCGTTGAGGTTGGCGAACACCTGCTCTGTCTGAGAAGTGATGTCAGGCCCGGCCAATGAGCCGTCGGCCTTGCGGCCCACCTGACCGGCGATGTAGATGGTGTCACCGGACTTTACGACGTGGTTGAATCCGCCGGGTTTCGCCATGGTGGAAGGATTTGTGCGTTCCAGTGGCATGGAGTCCTCCTTGAATTAGGAATTCGTTTGGAAGATGGGCGCGCTGAGGTCTAGAAATAGTTCGGCAAGCGTTTTCTCTTAGTTCAAAGGAGGGGAAGGGCTGTTGGCCAAGCTAATACTGGTACGTGGAGAAGAGGCCGAATGCCGAAGGTTCCCTGACCCGGTGCTAGTTCTCGTTGGGCCACGGTCGGCTTACATCTAAATGGTATGAGGTCTTCTCAACGCGCTCATCCTGATACTTGACGGTTATTAACATGGTGAACTCACCCCAGCCGACCGATTCAAGAGAGAATTTGTCCTCTCGCTTGTCACGGCACTGGTGCGGCTCCGGGAAGGTTGGATGCAAGGTATATTCAACTTCCTTGATCTGGCTGAGTACCTCATCAGACTCGTCCACGAAGACTTTCCACTTGAAATACTTGTAGCCACTACGTTTCTCAAGAGGCTTAGCATAGTTGTTAAAGCGAACCACGACGCTTGCGTCCCTCGTGGACAGATATGGTCACGTTTAAGATTGTCTCCGGATCCGGGCTTTAGGCCACAAAAGCGATGGGACGATCGGGTCGGAATGCCAATCTCGGCTTAGTAGATGGTCTGTGAACACAAATTGTACTACATCTTCTGGACCCGCCACGCTTGGCAATGAGCAAAGCCAACCTTCACCTCCTCCGGCCCTATGGGGCGTCAATCCAGTCACTTGCACCACCTGATTGTGCTGGGTATGGGTGACGGTAGCCTCAGCGTTTTGAAGAAGGAGTTCCTCACTGGGCGCGACACCTTGAAAGTCGAGAGCAATGGCCATCGGAGATATGCTGGGCCGGTCTAGAATCCGGTGCAGAATGAGTATCAATGGGATAGCGCCCAAGATTGCCATGGACGCAGGGAGCTGAAATGGAGCCAGGACAGCGAAGATGATGAGTCCGGCGAGGGCAAAAAGGAGACGTTGGTCTCGATGGCGGGCGATGATTGCGTTAAGAAGCCTGGTTGTGTCCATCAAGAATTCGCCAGATTTTGCCGACGTATTGCGTTTAAGGGGCCGCTGGTTGATGTCAGGGATTGGCTGTTGGGCGCCAAGTGAATATCCGAACCGGCAAAGGTTAATACCGGCAATGCTGCAGGCATGCGAATTCTAATTTGACTCTGTGTGTTGAAACAACGTAAGACTGCATTGGCACGGGTGACCAGGCATTAGTCGCAATGTCTGTGAAAAACCTGTTAAACCGTTGACAAGGGGTCTGGTGTGCTGATAGTTTGGTATCTAGCTGCTCTCGAATAATGAGAGCTTGACAGAGGAGAGATATGCTGGAAGTCACCACAATGGCCGCGGATAAGATCAGAGAGGTCCTGGAGGAGGAGGGCGAACTGACTACCCCTTTGAGGGTGATTGCCATGCCGGACGGCCACGGGGCCGTGCAGTATATGCTGTCACTGGAGCACGAAAACCAGACGGACGACCTATCAGTGGAGTTGGCTGGGATTAAGTTTCTGGTGGACGCTGACAGCGTACCGTTTGTGGAGAAGGCGACGATAGACTTTGTGGAAGACTTCACGAGGGTAGGGTTCGTGATATCGAACCCGGACTTTCCGGCGGCGTCGGGTTGCGGCGGCGGTGGTGGTGGATGTGGTTGCGGCAGCGGCGGTGGAGGGGGAGGATGCGGTAGCGAAGGCGGAGGCGGAGGGTGTGGTTGCGGAGCCGGCGGCTGCGGCAGCCACTAGAAAAACTGAGTTAGATAAACAAGAAAAGGGACGCCGACAGGCGTCCCTTTTCTTTTGGGCATATTATGGCGGCGCTAGGCTTGCTCAGTGACGTAGCGATAAGCGGCCAGGGCGGCGCTGATGCCATCGCCCACGCCGTTGCCTAGCTGACGGTCCGAGTCCACCCGGATGTCGCCGCAGGCATAGACTCCGGGAACGACGGTCTCCATTCGGATGTTGGTCTTGATATGGCCGGTCTCGTCGGTAGGGAGTAGACCGGCAAGGAAGCCGCTGTTGGACTCGAAGCCGATGTAGATGAAGGCGCCGGTGGAGGGGAATTCGAAGGTGTTGTTGGACTTGAGGTCACGGACGAGGACTCTCTCCATCATTCCGTTGCCGCGGACCTCTTCCACGACGTGGCTCAGGAGGAAGTCCATCTTGGGATTGGCAAAGGAACGGTGCTGGAGGATTTTGCTGGCGCGAAGCTGGTCTCTGCGGTGGATGACGGTGACCTTGTTGACGATGCCGCTGAGGTAGCCGCCCTCGTCCAGGGCAGCGTCGCCGCCGCCCACGACGACGACGTCTTGGCCGCGGAAGAAGTTGCCGTCACAGACGGCGCAGTAGGAGACGCCCTTGCCAGAGAACTCGTCTTCGCCGGGGATTCCCAGCTTACGATGGGCGCCCCCGGTGGAAACTATGATGGTCCTGCCGGCGTAGGTGGCCTCTGAGGTGTGGACCAACTTGAGGGGGGCGTCCAGGTTTTCGACGGCGGTTACCTCGTCGATGCGCATGTCGGCGCCGAACCGGCGGGTCTGCTGCTCCATCAAGACCGCAAGCTGGGGGCCTTTAATACCTTCCGGAAAACCGGGGTAGTTCTCAATCTCATCAGTGAGGGCAATCTGGCCTCCCCAACCCATGCTTTCGAGAATCAGGGTCTTCATCATGGCCCTGGTGGTGTACAGACCGGCGCTGAGTCCAGCGGCGCCACCGCCAATGATGATAACGTCAAATTCTTCCATGCATGTCTCCAAAGAGGGTGCTGAAAAGCCCTAGCCTGCGAAATCTGACTGTTGCTAAGCGGGGGCGCGAGCCAGTTCCTTGAAGTATTCGGCGGTGCGCTGGAGGCCCTCCCGGATGGTGACCTGGGGTTCCCAGCCCATTTCTCGCTTGGCCTTGCTGTAGTCCAGGCTGATTCGCTGAACGTCACCCAGGCGCGAGGGTGCGTGGGTGGGCTTGCGCCTGGACTTGAAGATCTCGCTTAGGATCTGGGCGATACGGTTGACGGTGGTGCCGATACCGGTGCCAATGTTGTAGGGGCCAACGACGCCTTCCTTGAGCGCAAGGATGTTGGCTTCAACGACGTCTTCGATGTATACGAAGTCGCGCTCCTGCTCACCGTCACCGTAGACGCGGGGCTCCTGGCCTTCCAGCATGGCGCTGGCGAAGATGGCGATAACGCCGGCCTCGCCGTGGGGGTCCTGCCGAGGGCCGTAGACGTTGCCGTACCTGAGTGAGGCGTAGTTGAGCCGATAGGAGCGGCGATACAGGTCCAGGTAGCGCTCTCCCACCCATTTGGAGAGGCCGTAGGGGGAGAGTGGACGGATGGGGTGGTCCTCAGGGCAGGGGTTGGACTCCGGGTCGCCGTAGAGAGCGCCGCCGGTGCAGGAGTAGATGAACTTGTCCACGCCGTACCGGCGAGAGGCCTCAATGAGGCGGATGGTACCGGAGACGTTGGTCTCAGCGTCTTTTACGGGGTCCCGCACGGAGGAGCTTACGCTGATCTGGGCGGCGTTGTGGAAGACGATGTTGGGGGATTCCTTCTGGAAGATGTCATCAATGGTGGGGTGGTTGACGCTGGTGTGGTAGAAGTTGACGCCGCGAGGGAGGTTTCGCAGCTTACCGGTGCTCAGGTCGTCAACGACGAGGACGCGGTGGCCTAAGCCGACGAGGCGATCAACAAGGTGGGAGCCAATAAATCCTGCGCCACCGGTAACCAGGACGGTCTTGGGGCTTACCACCCGGTTTTCGTTTCTCTGAGGCGCCTGACCCGTTCCGCCAAGGGCGGGTGGGTTGAGAAGAGGCGCATCATCCCCGGGCCGTTGAGAAAGCTCATGGACTGTTGATGCATGGGCTCTACGATGAATAGATGCGCGGTGGCCTGATTAGCTTCCATGGGCACCTGCCGAGAACCCATGTCCAGCTTCTCCAGGGCGTCAGCGAGGGCCCAGGGCGTGCCGGAGGTCTTGGCCCCGGTGGCGTCAGCCTGGTACTCACGAGTGCGGGAGATGCCCAGTCGCACCAATGTGGTGAGGAGGGGGATAACGATGGCCAGGAGGAGGAGGCCGCCGATGCCGATCATGCCGCCCATGCCACCGCCGCCGCGACCCCTGCCGCCAAAGCCGCCGAAAAAGAGAGACAACTTGGCCATAAAGGCAATCATGGCGATGGCGGAAGCCACGGTGGCCACCATGGTCATTATCAGGGTGTCCCGGTTGCCCACGTGGGCAAGCTCATGGGCGATGACGCCGCCCAGCTCCTCCCGGTTGAGGAGGCGCATGATGCCGGTGGTGGCGGCGATGGAGGCGTTCTTGGGGTTGCGGCCGGTGGCAAAGGCGTTGGGGGAATCGTTGTCGATTACGTAAACTTTGGGCTTAGGGATACCAGCCTTAGTAACCTGCTCGTCAACGATGGCGTGGAGCTCGGGCTCTTCGTCCCGTTCGACGCGGCGGGACTTGCCGGCCATTCTGAGGGCCAGCTTGTCGCTGAACCAGTAGGAGAAGAAGTTCATGACCAGGGCGATGACAAGGAAGACGATGAGCCCTGCAAAGCCGCCGAGAAGGTAGCCCACGACAAGCAGGATGCCGCCCATGAGCATCATCAGGAAGCCGGTCTTAAAAGTATTCATTTGCGAAGCATCCTCCAGGCAAAGCGACCTACTTACTGGTCAAGTTAGATTCATTATATCATCGGTGGATGCGGGTGAGGCCGGGTGGGGCAGTGATGGGAGAAGCCGCTTACCAGTAGCAACGGCACCACCAGGGGTGAAAATTTTGGGCTGGCGATAGAAGTGGGCGCGAGGGTGGGACATGCTCTCCCTCCGCACCCAGATTCTTCGATCTGACGGGCGGACTCAGAATGAGATGGTGGGGGGTGGAATGCGGTATGGGTTCGTCCTTCGAGAGGCTCAGGGTGAGCGGGTTGGAGGCGTAGGAGGCTTATTTTCATAGGATTGACATGACATATAGAAGGATGCTCATCTGGCGATGAAGTAACGTGACCGGAGCCGTGAAAGGTCTTAAGCAGTTATTCTGAGGGACACCTCCAGACTCCCGGCAGGGGACCTGGGTTCCGTGCACTCTCGTATGTGGCCGGTGTTGATTGTGCGCTGGGAACGCCTTTACGGAGGGAGGCGAGCGGCTATTTTCGAGGGAACCAGCGGGGGTCAAAATTAATCTGGCTGGGCGCCGAATCCGGGGCTTCCGCTTATCTACGGGGACCCGGTTCTCTTTTGGAGCGGCGCTGTTGCGCAGGCGCCTGGGCCCTCCTGAAGCGATATTTACCGTCCAGGGAATCCCGGTTCAGCTTTCCGCTGAGGTGAAGGCCCTCGAGAATGAACTCCACGGCGGCGGCGCGGGTGGATGGTCGTTCGTCGGCGCCCAGGAGCTGAGCGGCGTCGCTGAGCCCGGGGACATCCCGCAAGGGGCCGGAGTAAGCGGCTGAACGGACGTTACTGCCGGTCTCAACAAATTTGCCGCTGTTGAAGTACTCCACGACAGGCTCCAAGGCCGCCATGTCCAAGTGACGGCTAAAGGTGGTAAGGACGGCGCGCTTGGTGAGCTCGTCAATAACCTTGCCTTCCTGGCCGTCCTCTAAGGAGTCCAACTCTATCTTGCCGGTGAAGGAGGCGGTAATGAACGGCAGGTCACTGATTCGCGGGATGACCCACTTTTCGCGGTTGTGGATGGCCCTGCGGGTGGCGTTGCTGATAACTGTTTCCATGTTGGCGATGGAGACGCGGACGCTGACGCCGGAGCGTTGGTTGATGTGAGGACTTCGACGAGCGAGGGCGGTGATCTCCGAGATGATCTCTTTCAAGTAATGGGGAACGAAGACGCTGGCCTCGTTGGGGAAGCGGGCGCGTTCCTGGTCCAGGATGGCGATCTCTTCGGCGGGGTCCTGGGGATAGTGGGTACGGATCTGGGCGCCGAAGCGGTCCTTGAGGGGGGTGATGATGCGGCCGCGGTTGGTGTAGTCCTCCGGGTTGGCGGTGGCGACGGTGAAGATGTCCACGGGCAGCCGGACGCGGTACCCTTTGATCTGGACGTCCCGCTCCTCCATCAGGTTAAAGAGGCCGACCTGGACCCTTTCCGCCAGGTCCGGCAGCTCGTTGATGCAAAAGACGCCGCGGTTGGTGCGGGGAACCAAGCCGAAGTGTATGGTGTGCTCGTCAGCGAGATAGCGGCCCTCGGCCACCTTGATGGGATCCACCTCTCCAATAAGGTCCGCGATGGAGATGTCCGGGGTGGCCAGCTTCTCGGAGTAGCGTTCGTCGGGCACCACCCACCGGATTTCCAAGTCATCGCCCTCTTCCGCCAGTCGGGAGCGGCAGGGGAGGCAGATGGGAGCGTAGGGGTCATCGTTGATCTCGCAGCCCGCGATGGCGGGAATGGCAGGGTCCAGAAGGCTGATCAGGCTTCGAATGATGCGAGACTTAGCCTGCCCGCGTTCGCCGAGAAGTATGAGGTCTTGGGAAGCGAGGATTGCGTTCTCTATCTGCGGGATGACGGTGTCGTCGTAGCCGATGATGCCGGGGAAGAGGCGCTCCTTACTGCGGAGCTTCTTGATCAGGTTACGCCGGAGCTCGTGTCGAACGGACTCGGGTTTGTAACCGAAGCTTCGAAGCTCTTTGATGGATTTGGGCAATGATCGAGAGGGCATGTTGACAGACTCCACGTTTAAGGGTGTCCGCAGGGTGATTCGAAAAGTGGCCAAACTGGCACGCGGGGGATAGGAGACATTATAGAGTCTTGGGTACGGGTGATGGTAGCCGAAAGGCGGCGTGACGGAGAACTGGCGCAGATTGCGAAAAAGATGCCGACCACGGGCTTGTCATTACGAAATCAGTGATGCTATACTCTCGGAGATATTACGGGGAGGGGTTCAGTGGTAGAACAGGCAATGCCTAAATGTTTGAAGTGTAACGTTGGAGACTTGGTCCCGCTTTCGGACTACGGAAATCAAGGGGCGGCAGTCCACTATAAGGCGTGGGTCTGCACGCTTCCCGATTGTGGATTCAATCTGAAGATCCGCAATGGGGATATCTATTTCAATGAGCCGATAAATGACGGGGCCTCTCATCCCGCTAGATACCGCTAGTCTGCCGTCTGCCTAGACGGCGTGACGGGGATTCCGGGCGGTCCGGCAACATCTGAAGCAGGCCGTGGGTCGTATTCCAGAAGGATATGGCTCGCGCAACGTGAGATTTGCATTCGGGCCGGAGATAGCGGCAAAGGTTGGAATCCGGCAATATAGAGACGCCCGGCCAAGGTGCGCCTAAAGCGAGGCGCTTTTTGCTGTCCGGCGTTCTGGTTTTGGCGGCAGGTGTCCTTCTGCTGACGGCGGGAGTGGCTTATTTTTCCTATTCCTGGTGGGCGCACTCGAACCTAGATTCGCTGAACGCCCAGGCGCCGCAGGTGGCCGGGCAAACCGAGGAAACGGCGCTGTCTGATCAAAGGCAGGGCCGGGACCAGGGAAGCTCCAAGGTATCGACCACGGGGTCTTTGAACGACGGGCTAACCATAGAGCCCGGTGACGCGGCGTCCTACGCGCTTTACCCCGGGGAGTGGCTCAGCCCGCTGTTTTGGGCGGACCCGCTGCGCGCGGAGCCGCCGGAGTTGGTGGCCAACCCGCTGCTGGGCGAGTTTGAACCGCTGGATTTCTCCAAGGTGTCCGCGGCGACGAGTCTGCCAGCACCGACGCGGATAACGATTCCCGCCATTGGAGTGGACTCCGACGTGGCGGGGCTGGCGATTGTGGATTTGACGGATAGCCGGGCCTATGAGACGCCGAAGAACGTAGTGGGGCACATCCCTCAGACGGCTAACCCGGGTGAGATTGGTACGGCGTGGTTCTTTGGACATCTGGAGAGCCCCATCAGGAGCGAAGGGTCGGTTTTTTCCAAGCTGCCGGAGATACCGGGTCTGTGGGAGCGAGGCGTTGAGGTGTACGCCACGGTGGAGAGCGGGGATACGACTTACCTGTACCGGCTGACGGGTTCCACGGAGGTGCACCAGGACGACCTGGCGATTCAGGACGCGGGAGGATCAGCCATCAGGCTGGTTACCTGCGTGCCACGGTTCTCTTACGACCACCGGCAGATTGTCACCGGCGAGTTGGTGGGGATTAGGCGGTAGCCTGGGAGCAGTTAGCACGCCGGTTGCGACCGGCACCACTTTGGAGACGATGCCAAGCGGGCACGAAATCGCTGTCATATATGGAGTGAATGCCGTATGGGCTCGTCCTTCGAGGGCCTGATAGGTTGTGAGTAAATTGAGCTGGAACAGCGATAGTAGGCACCAGGGCTGGATGTGCTCTCCCCCCGCACCCAGCTTCTTTGATCTTCATGGGCCGACTCAGAATGACCTGACTCATTCGGATGCTCAACATGCGACGAGGAGGCGTTGAAAATGCCGAATAAGTCAAAAACTCACGGGGCGTCAGGATGAGCGGGTTGGGATGGCAGGACGGGGTCTGATTTCGAGGTAGTTCTCGGGCGAAGCGGGGGTCCGCCCAGGGGCCAGTAGGTCCAGCTTGGCGCGTTCGCGCAAAAGGGCTATCCTAGGGCCGCTGTTTCCCGTTGGGGCAGCCAATCAGGGCGAGGTGGCGGTTATATGTCTACCAAACCGGGAGAGGTTAGGGTTGAACGAGACTCCATGGGCCCCATGGAGGTGCCGGAGGAGGCGTACTACGGCGCCTCTACCATGCGGGCGGTGCTGAACTTTCCGATCAGCTCGCTGCGGTTCAACCGGCCGTTCATTCGGGCGCTGGGGCTGATCAAGGGCGCGGCGGCGCGGGTGAACGCGGAGCTGGGGTTGCTGGACGGCTCGATAGGGGGTCCGGTGGCAGAGGCGGCCCGAGAGGTGGCGGAGGGCGGGTTCGACGATCAGTTTGTGGTTGACATCTTTCAGACGGGGTCCGGAACGTCAACCAACATGAACGCCAATGAGGTGATTGCCAACCGGGCGACGGAGCTGATGGGGGGCCAACGCGGCTCAAGGATGGTGCACCCCAACGACCATATCAATATTTGCCAGTCGTCTAACGATGTGATTCCCACGGCGGTACACCTGGCGGCGCTGCTGGATATAAAGGAGAGTCTGAGGCCGGCCCTGGAGAAGCTGAAGCAGAGCCTTGAAGCGAAGAGCAAGGAGTTCTGGCCGGTGGTGAAAACGGGGCGTACGCACCTTCAGGACGCGACTCCCATTCGGTTGGGACAGGAGTTTCGAGGGTACGCGGGCCAGGTGGAACGGGGGCTGCGGCGGCTGGACCACGGCGAGGAGGAGTTGGCGGAGGTAGCGTTGGGGGGCACGGCGGTGGGTACCGGAGTGAACGCGCACCCGGAGTTCGCGTCTAAGGTGTGCCAGTTGATTTCCCGAGAGGCGGGAGTGGTAATCCGTGAGACGGAGAACCATTTCCAAGCGCAGAACGCCATAGATGCGGTGGTGGAGGCCAGCGGGGTGCTGCGGACGATAGCAGTGAGTCTGAATAAGATAGCCAATGACGTCCGGTGGCTGGGTTCGGGACCCAGGGCGGGACTGGGGGAGTTGGCGCTGCCGGAGGTGCAGCCGGGTAGCTCTATCATGCCGGGGAAAGTAAACCCGGTGATTTCAGAGTCGGTTATTCAGGCGGTGGCCCAGGTGATAGGGAATGACCAGACGGTGTGCCTGGCGGGGCAGGGGAGCTACTTTGAGCTGAATCTGATGATTCCGGTGGCGGCGCATAACTTGCTGCAGTCGATAGAGCTGCTGGCAGCGTCGTCGGAGAATTTTGCGGAGCAGTGCGTCGACGGGCTGAAGGCGACGGAGACGGGGCCGAGGATGGTGGAACGGGGTCTGATGCTGGGGACGGCGTTGGCCCCGGCGATAGGGTACGACCGAGCGGCGGAGATAGCCAAGGAGGCGGCGGCTACCGGGGCGACGATCCGGGAGGTGGCGCTGGAGAAGACGGAGCTGTCCGCCGAGGAGCTGGACCGGCTGCTGGACCCGGAGAAGATGACGGAGCCGGGTCTGGGAAAGGGGGGTGGCGGGGGCTGACCAGGGGAATTCTTGACCGTTTCCCAAACCGGCCCTAGACTTGAATTAAGTTGAATATTAAAGGTCGCCCAGGGTTCACCCTGGACCCGAATGTGGCAGCGGATGGATTAGGGCAAAGGTTAGATGGCGAGGCGGTGGGGAAAGGGTATCCAGTAAGCAGCGCCAGGGTTCGTCCTGGACGCACCAGGGTTCACCCTGGACCCGAATGTGGCAGTGGTTGGATTAGGGCCAAGGTTAGATGGCGAGGCGGTGGGGAAAGGGTATCCAGTAGGCAGCGCCAGGGTTCGTCCTGGACCCACCAGGGTTCACCCTGGACCCGAATGTGGCAGCGGATGGATTAGGGCAAAGGTTAGATGGCGAGGCGGTGGGGAAAGGGTATCCAGTAAGCAGCGCCAGGGTTCGTCCTGGACGCACCAGGGTTCACCCTGGACCCGAATGTGGCAGTGGTTGGATTAGGGCCAAGGTTAGATGGCGAGGCGGTGGGGAAAGGGTATCCAGTAGGCAGCGCCAGGGTTCGTCCTGGACCCACCAGGGTTCACCCTGGACCCGAATGTGGCAGCGGATGGATTAGGGCAAAGGTTAGATGGCGAGGCGGTGGGGAAAGGGTATCCAGTAAGCAGCGCCAGGGTTCGTCCCGGACCCACCAGGGTTCACCCTGGACCCGAATGTGGCAGTGGTTGGATTAGGGCCAAGGTTAGATGGCGAGGCGGTGGGGAAAGGGTATCCAGTAGGCAGCGCCAGGGTTCGTCCTGGACCCACCAGGGTTCACCCTGGACCCGAATGTGGCAGTGGTTGGATTAGGGCCAAGGTTAGATGCCGAGGCGGTGAGGAAAGGGGGTGGCACCGCGGGTTGAAACCCCGGCCCTTGTGGCGGGGATTTTTGTTGTTTGGGGTAGGAACTCCTCTCACGGGATGGAGCTGAGTGGACCTTATGAAATTCTCAATTAGTGACGGGGCGTAGCTGGAAACTAGTAGCCCATATCTCTTGGATGGTAACGTTCGACAGATTGAGGCCAGGAGGTATGACGATGGCCAAACAAACCAAGAAGTACATTGTGGACTAGAAGGGCCGGAAACAGTCTGTAATTTTGAGTCTGCCGGAATATCGCCAGCTGCTGAAACGTATTGAGGATCTGGAGGACGCGGTAGATTTGGACGAAGCGGTGTGGGCTGACAGGAGCTTCCGAAGCTACGACGACTTGACGACTTAATGGAGGGGATGAAACAAGAAGGTTACCTGTGAAGTTTTCACTCGAATTAGGCGCGACGGCCCAGCGAGAGCTTAGAGCATCAAATACAGAGTGCCAAAGGATATGACAGTTCAACAAGGTGAAACAAAGACAGTGCTTCTTTTTCAGTATGGGTCGAATATGAGTTCGACCCGGCTTAATGGTGCCAAGAGACTAAGTGGGTACGCAAAGCCGTTAGGTAAAGCCAAATTACGAGGCTGGGAGCTCACTTTTGACATCTGGAGCACTCTTAACGAGTCTGCCGCGGCTGACATTGTTCCGTGTGATGATGGAATCGTATGGGGTGTTTTATATGATGTAGATAGGGAACTGGTTATTGCACCGAAGTGCAAGCTGTCCAAGATGGATTGTATTGAAGGCGTCCGTCTAGATGGAACGGGCAACTACAAGCGGAGACCAGTTGAGATTGAGCAAGACGATGAAAATGTGCGAACCGCCTGTACTTATTTAGGTATGGACGCGGGGCGCCAGAGATTTGGTGAGCGATGTTCTGCTCCTATAACGCGAGAATACCGGTCGTATGTCCTGGATGGAGCAAAGGAGCACGGTCTACCCGATGGACATTGCCGAGAGATCGAGCGATTGGCTGATAGGCACAACGAAGAACATAGCTCCCGTGATTAATGAGTGATCTGAATAAGGCCGAGATTGATGTATAAACCAACGTTAGATGAGGTGAAGAAGCTGGCGGGCCAGGGGAACCTGGTGCCAGTGTACCGGGAGATTGAGGCGGACCTGGAGACGCCGGTTTCGGCGTACCTGAAGGTTGCCCGTGAGCCGTACTCGTTTCTGCTGGAGAGCGTGGAGGGTGGAGAAAGGTTGGGGAGGTACAGCTTCATAGGGACGGAGCCGTACGCGGTCAAGGCGACGGGTCCAGGCCAGGAGCAGGGGTCGATAGACCCGCTGGGTCCGGTGGAGGAGGAACTGGGCCGGTACCAGGTGGTGCCGGTGCCCGGGCTGCCGCGCTTCCACGGTGGCGCGGTGGGGTACCTGTCCTACGACGTTGTGCACTACTTCGAGCCGAGGGTGCCTATCCCGGAGGTGGACGCGCTGGGGGTGCCGCAGTCTTTGTTTATGTTCACCGACACGCTGCTGGTGTTCGACCACCTGCGGCACGATATTAAGGTGGTGAGCCACGCCCGGGTGGACGGGGACGTGGAGCGGGCCTACAGCGAGGCGGTGGAGAGGATAGACCGGCTGGTGGATAGGCTTTCCAGCCCGTTGGTGAACCCGCCGCACCGGGTCAACCCAAGCGCTCCGCAGTCGGACCCGGAGGTGACGTCCAATTTCACCAGGGAAGAGTACGACCGGGTGGTGAGGCGGGTGAAGGAGTATGTGTACGCGGGGGACGTTATCCAGACGGTGCCATCGCAGCGGTTTGCGAGGAAGACAACGGCGGCGCCGTTCCAGATATACCGCACGCTGCGGACGGTGAATCCATCACCGTACATGTACTTCCTATCGCTGGGTGATTTTCAGATTATAGGGACGTCGCCGGAGATGCTGTTGAGGGTGGAGGAAGGGCGAATCACCAGCCATCCCATCGCTGGGACGCGGCCGCGGGGCAAGGACGAGGCGGAGGATATGGCGCTGGAGAAGGAGCTGGTGGAGAGCGAGAAGGAGAGGGCGGAGCACATCATGCTGGTGGACCTGTCCCGAAACGACGTTGGCAGAGTGAGCGAGGTTGGGAGCGTGAGGGTGCCCCGGCTGTTGGGTGTGGACCGGTACTCGCACGTGATGCACCTGGTCTCGGAGGTGGAAGGCGTGCTTCGAAGTGACCTTAGCGCCTACGACGCGATGAGGTCCTGCTTTCCCGCGGGGACGCTATCCGGGGCGCCGAAGATCCGAGCGATGGAGATCATAGCGGAGATGGAGCAGGAGCAACGGGGTCCCTACGCCGGAGCGGTGGGGTATTTCAGCTTCTCCGGGAACACGGACACGGCGATCACGATTCGGACGATATTGCTGAAGGACGGGGTGGCGTACGTGCAGGCGGGCGGAGGCATAGTGGCGGACAGCGAGCCCGAGCCGGAGTACCAGGAGACGATTCACAAGGCGAGCGCGCTGTTCAAGGCGATTGACCAGGCAGAGGGGCGCTAAGAACTCGAAGATGATACTGCTGATAGATAACTACGACAGCTTCACCTACAACCTGTACCAGTACCTTTGCGAGCTGGGCGCCGAGGTGAAGGTGGTGCGAAACGATAAGGTGACGTTGGAGGACGTGGAGGAGATGCGCCCGGAAGGGATCGTCATATCGCCGGGGCCGTGCACACCGGTGGAAGCTGGCATTTCGAACGACGTGGTGTTGCACATGGGGGAGCGGGTCCCGGTGTTGGGGGTGTGCCTGGGACACCAGTCGGTGGGCTACGCCTACGGGGGAACGGTGGGGGTGGCGGAGGAGATAATGCACGGGAAGACCTCGCTGGTGTACCACGACGGGAAGGGGGTGTACGAAGGGCTGCCGAACCCGTTTGAGGCGATCCGGTACCACTCGCTGGTGGTGTACCCGGAGTCGCTGCCGGAATGCCTAGAGATCACGTCGCGGACGAGCAAGGGGTTGGTGATGGGCGTGCGTCATAAGACGCTGCCGGTGGAAGGCATCCAGTTTCACCCCGAATCTATTATGACCAAGGTGGGCCACGACGTGCTGAGGAATTTTTTGAAGCAGGTGGAGAGGTGGGGGAAGGTGGAAAGGAATGATTAGAGAGGCGATTGAGTCGGTGACCGCCGGGCGCTCGCTGAGCATGGAAGAGGCCGCGGCGGTGATGGAAGAGATCATGGAGGGGGAGGCCACCCCGGCGCAGCTAGCGTCGTTTCTGACCGGGCTGAGCATGAAAGGGGAGTCGGCGGAGGAGATCGCGGGGATGGCCACGGTGATGAGAGAGAAGTCGCTGAGGGTTGAGATTGACGGGACGGTGGTGGACACCTGCGGCACGGGGGGAGACCGGAGCGGGACGTTCAACATATCCACGGCGTCGGCGTTCGTGGCGGCGGGAGCGGGGCTGAAGGTGGCGAAGCATGGGAACCGCGCGGCGTCTGGGACCTGCGGCAGCGCCGATGTGCTAGAAGCCCTGGGGGTGAAGATTGACCTGGGACCGGAGGGCGTGAAGCGATGCATTGAGGAGGTGGGCATAGGGTTCATGTTCGCGCCCACGTTCCACCCGGCGATGCGCCACGCTGCGCCGGTGCGGAGGGAGATAGGCATTCGCACGGTATTTAACGTATTGGGGCCGCTGACCAACCCGGCGGTGGCGCGACGGCAGCTTTTGGGGGTTTCCAGCGAGCCGTTGGGGGAGAAGATGGCGCAGGTGCTCCGGCTGATGGGGTCTGAGCACAGCGTGGTGGTGCACGGCGAGGACGGGCTGGACGAGATGACGCTGGGGGCCAGGACGCAGGTGTGGGAGCTGAAGGGCGGGGATGTGAACGCTTACACGGTGAGCCCGGATGAATTGGGGTTGGCGACGGTGCCGATTTCGGCGCTGAGAGGCGGCACTCCGAAGGAGAACGCCCACCTGCTGCGGAGGCTGATGTTTGGGGAGCCGGGGCCACATAGGGAGATAGTGTTGTTGAACAGCGCCGCGGTGTTGGTGGTTGGCGATAAGGTGAAGGGCCTTAAGGAAGGGATCAAGCTGGCGGCGGAGTTGCTGGACGGAGGAGAGGCGCTGTCAAAGATGGAGGGGTTGATAGAGCTGAGCCAGGAGCTGGGGTTCGGCGGAGGATGAGGCGGATACGATTTTTCCCATGCCAGGCGTAGGATTGAGCTGGCAAAATTCTGGGGATTTCAGGTTGACGAGGTGATTGTGGAGAGGGCAGTTCAGGGACCCAGTAGTCTTGTGCCGGGCCGCTCTGGACGCAGGGTCGCTCAATTTAACCTTGATGAAGTACACCGGTTGAGGGTAGTGTACGAAGAGATTGTGATAGTTACGGTTTATCCGGGGAGAAGGGCGAGATATGAAGTTTGAGTACAGCCCAGATGTAGACATTCTCCGCGTAATCCTATCCGATGAGGCGGTCGACGGCGGTGCCGAGGTCGATGGCGTCATCTACTTGCTGTCCGAAAAGAATGAGTTGGTGGAGTTGGAGGTCCAGGACGGGAAAACAATTGTGGAGCGGGCGGTGAAGGAGATAGAGAAGGGGGATAAGCGGAGGCCCAGCGCGGCTGAGTTGGAGAAGAGGACCCGGCTGCTCTCCGGGTAGGGGCTGATGTATGGCAAGTATTCTTGACCAGATCGTATCCGCCAAGACGGCGGAGTTGGAGGAGCAGAAGGGCCGCGTTTCCCTCAAGGACTTGGAGGCGAGGATACAGGGCCGCCCGGCGGCGCTGGACCTGGCGGGCGCGCTGGTGGGCGACAGGGTGCGGCTGATAGGGGAGGTAAAGAAGGCTTCGCCGTCCAGGGGGCTGCTGGCACCGTCGTTTGACCCGGTGGCGTTGGCGCAGACCTACGTTTTGAACGGCGCGGCGGCGGTGTCGGTGCTGACGGACCCGCGGTTCCAGGGGGAGCCGAGGCACCTGGAGCTGGTTAAAGAGGCCATCGCTGACCACCGGGTCCCGGTGCTGCGAAAGGACTTCATATTTGATGCGTACCAGGTTTTCGAGGCGAGGGCCTGGGGGGCGGACGCGTTGCTGCTTATAGCAGCGATCTTATCGACGCAGCAGATGTCGGACCTGCTGTCGCTGAGCCAAGAGCTAGGGCTTCAGGCGTTGGTGGAGGTACACGGCGAGGGTGAGCTGGAGATGGCGGTGGAAGCCGGGGCGGAGATTATAGGAATCAACAACAGGGACCTGCGGACGTTTAAGACGAACCTTTCGGTGACGGAGCGGCTGGCGCCCCAGGCGCCGGCAGGTAAGGTGCTTGTCAGCGAGAGCGGGGTCTTCACCGGGGAGGATGTGGCCCGGCTTCGCGATGTGAAGGTGAACGCGGTGCTGGTGGGCGAGGCGCTGGTGACGGCGCCGGACGTGGGGGCCAAGGTGAGGGAGCTGGCCCAGGCAACAGCGACCAGGGTGTAGCCCCATGTTAAAGGTCAAGATATGCGGTTTACAGCAGCCTCAGGACGCGGTTACGGCGGCGATGGCGGGGGCCGACTTTTTAGGTCTGGTGTTTGTTCCGGAGCGGCGCAGGCGGCTGACGCCTGAGGGCGCGCTGGAAATTGTGGAGGCCGCCAGGCGGGTGTCAGGGGTGGCGCCGAAGCTGGTGGGGCTGTTCGCTGACCAGCCGCTGGACGAGGTGAACGGGGTGGTTGACCGCTGTGGCCTGGATATGGCGCAGCTCTGCGGGGGCGAATCGCCGGAGTTCTGCGCCTCGTTGACGGCGCCCTGCATTAAGGTGGTGCACGTAGCCGGAGGGCGGCAGAAAGGCGATGCGTTGAAGGCGCTGGGCGAGAGGATAGGTCCTTTCCAGCAGGTGGGGTGTCTGATTACGCTGGACCGGTTGGTGGAGGGTCTGCAGGGGGGCACGGGGGAGACGTTCGATTGGGGGATAGCGGCCGAGATGAAGGGTGAAGGGTACGATTTCATACTGGCCGGGGGGCTGACGCCGGAAAACGTGGGCGAGGCGGTGGATAAGGCGAGGCCGTGGGGGGTGGATGTGTCGAGCGGGGTGGAAACGGACGGCGCAAAGGATGCGGAGAAGATACGCCGGTTTGTCAGGGAGGCGCGGAAGGCCGCTGCGGCCTTGGAAGGAGTGGCCGGCGATGGCGGGTAGGGGTTCGGACCAGGCGATGCCCAACGCGGAAGGGAGATTCGGGGCCTTCGGCGGCAGGTTCGTGCCGGAGACGCTGATGGGGGCCTTGGAGGAGCTGGAGAGCGAGTATCGGCGGCTGAAAGAGGACCCGGGTTTCCAGACGGAGCTTTCGTCTCTATTGAACAATTACGCCGGAAGGCCGACGCCGCTGTACTTCGCGCCGAACCTGACCAGGCACGCCGGAGGGGGAAGGATTTACCTGAAGCGGGAGGACCTAGCGCACACCGGGGCTCATAAAATAAACAACGCCCTGGGCCAGGCGCTGCTGGCGAAGCGGTTGGGAAAGCGCCGGATTATTGCGGAGACGGGAGCAGGACAGCACGGCGTGGCAACGGCGACGGTGTGCGCGGTGCTGGGGCTGGAGTGCATTGTGTATATGGGCGAGGAGGATATCCGGCGGCAGGAGTTGAATGTGTTCCGGATGCGGCTGTTGGGGGCGGAAGTGAGGCCGGTAGACGCGGGGAGCCGGACGCTGAAGGATGCGATCAACGAGGCGATAAGGGACTGGGTAACCAACGTGGAGACGACCCACTACCTGCTGGGCAGCGCGGTGGGGCCGCACCCTTACCCGATGATGGTGAGGGATTTTCAGTCGGTCATAGGTGGGGAGGCGAGGGACCAGCTCTTTCGCACAGAAGGGCGGCTGCCGGACTATGTGATTGCCTGCGTTGGCGGGGGAAGCAACGCAATAGGGGCGTTCTACCCGTTTGTAAACGACACTTCGGTGCGGCTGATAGGGGTGGAGGCAGGAGGACGGGGGTTGGATGGCGATGAGCACGCGGCGAGTCTGGTGGCGGGGCGGGTGGGGGTGCTGCACGGCTCCATGTCTTACCTGTTGCAAGACGCCAACGGACAGGTGAAGGAGACGCATAGCGTGTCGCCGGGGCTGGACTACCCTGGAGTAGGGCCGGAGCATAGCTATCTGAAGGACTCCGAGAGGGCGCATTACGTGGCGGTGACGGACGAAGAGGCGCTGGAGGGGTTCCACTTGTTGAGCCGAACGGAGGGGATAATACCGGCGCTGGAGCCGTCACACGCGGTGTACCACGCGGTGAAGGTGGCGGCAGAGTTGCCTTCCGATTCGATAGTGCTGGTATGCCTCAGCGGCCGGGGGGACAAGGACATGCATATAGTGATTGAGGCGATGGGGGAGGGGGAGTAAGGAGCCGGGCAAACACGGCCGGTCCGTATTAGGAAATAAGCGGCCTGCCGGAGGCGGGATTTGACCAGCGATGCGTCGTAATCCGCCTCTGATTATCGTTGACAGTACCTGGATGTGCTGATAGAGTACCAGATCGTCCCGCAAGAATTACGAGGTCTCACTATGCCCACTATCAACCAGCTAGTCAGGAAGGGCCGGGCCAAGGCGAAGAAGAAGTCTAAGGCGCCGGCGATGCACTGGATACACAACTCATTGAAGAACCGGGTGAAGTGGAGCGGCGGCGCACCGCAGAAGCGAGGGGTGTGCGTGCAGGTGAGGACGACGACGCCGAAGAAGCCGAATTCGGCGCTGCGGAAAATAGCGCGCGTAAGGCTGACCAATGGGTTTGAGGTTACGGCATACATACCAGGAGAGGGTCACAACCTGCAAGAGCACTCAGTGGTGATGATTCGAGGGGGCAGGGTGAAGGACCTACCGGGTGTCAGGTACCACGTGATTCGAGGGACGCTGGACTGTGAAGGGGTGGAGAACCGGAAGCGGGGCCGAAGCAAGTACGGTACAGTGCGGCCCAAGGGCAGATAAGGTAACGAGAGATGTCAAGACGTAGACGAGCCATCCGGAGAGTGGTAGCCGCGGACGCACGCTTCAGCAATGTGGAGTTGGCGCGGTTTATCAATTGTGTGATGAAGGACGGGAAGAAGACGGTGGCCCAGCGGCTGGTCTACAACGCCTTGGAGTTGGTGGGGCAAGAGACGAAGCGGGAGCCGATAGAGGTTTTCGTGCAGGCCCTGGAGAACTCCAAGCCATTGTTAGAAGTAAAACCCCGGAGAGTAGGCGGAGCAACCTATCAGGTACCAGTGGAGGTGCGCCCCGAGCGGAGTGAGGCCCTGGCGATGAGATGGCTCATCACCTCGGCCCGGGCCAGGGGAAGCACATCCATGTCCAAGAAATTGGCCCAAGAGCTGATGGATGCCGCGCGCTCAGAAGGAGCGGCGGTGAAGCGGAAAGAGGACCTGCACAGGATGGCGGATGCCAACCGGGCATTTGTGCATTACCGGTGGTAAGGGGTTAGTGCTGCCAGCCCGGCTTTGGAGTCTGCCATTATGTCTGACCGCCCTTCAATAAAGCGGATCCGAAATATCGGATTCATAGCGCACATCGACGCTGGGAAGACCACCGTTACTGAGCGGGTGCTCTTCGTCACGGGCCGGACGTACAAGATTGGGGAAGTGGACCAGGGGACAGCGGTGATGGACTGGATGCCCCAGGAGCGCGAGCGGGGGATCACCATTACGTCGGCGGCCACCACCACGGAGTGGAAGGGCTACCAGATCAACATTATCGACACCCCGGGCCACGTAGACTTCACCGCGGAAGTGGAAAGAAGCCTGCGCGTGTTGGACGGGGGCGTGGTTGTGTTGGATGCGGTGGCCGGGGTGCAGCCGCAGTCCGAAACGGTGTGGCGGCAGGCGGACAAGTACCGGGTGCCGCGGATGTGCTTCGTAAACAAGATGGACCGGGTAGGGGCGGACTTCGAGCGGACGGTGCTCTCGGTAAAGCACCGGCTAAAGGCGAACCCGGTGGCGATTCAGGCGCCCATAGGTCAGGAAGTGGAATTCAGAGGGGTGATTGACCTGATAGGCGGGCGGGCGCATATGTATCAGAACGGCGCGGCTAGCTACGAAGAAGGCCCGATTCCGGAAGAGAACATGGAGGACTTTGTCCGCTTTCGCGAGGCTATGGTAGAGCGGATAGTGGAGACGGAAGAAGGCCTGATGATCAAGTACCTGGAGGGGGAGGAGATCAGCAACGATGAGCTGAAGGGGGCGCTGAGAAGGGCGACCAACCGAGGGCTGCTGGTGCCTGTAGTGTGTGGGAGCGCACTGAACTCCAAGGGGGTTGAGCCGCTGCTGGACGCGATAGTGGACTACTTGCCGTCCCCGCTGGACGTGCCGCCGGTGGAGGCGGTGGACCCGGAGTCCGGTGAGGTGACGATGATAACGGCGGATGCGGAGGCGCCGCTGTCTGCGCTGGCGATGAAGGTGATGACGGACCCGTTCGTTGGCCGGCTGGTCTACCTGCGGGTCTACTCCGGCGCGGTGAAGGCTGGGAGCATAGTGTATAACGCCACCAAGGGGCGAAGAGAGCGTTTGGGGCGGGTGCTCCAGATGCACGCCAACCATCGGGAGGAGGTGCCGATGATAGCCGCGGGAAACATTGCGGCGGCGATTGGACTGAAGGGCACGTTCACGGGAGACACGATCTGCGACGAGGCGCATCCGGTAATCCTGGAGCCGCCGACGTTCCCGCTGCCGGTGATTTCGGTAGCGATTGAGCCGATCACCCAGGCGGACCGGGACAAGCTATTTGATTCCATAAGGAAGCTGGAAGAAGAGGACCCAACGTTTGTGGTGCGCCACGACGAAGAGACGGGCCAAACGGTGATTTCAGGGATGGGTGAGCTGCACTTGGAGGTGCTGGTAGACCGGCTAAAGCGGGAGTTTGGTGTGTCGGCCAACGTGGGGAGGCCGCGGGTTTCCTACAGGGAGGCGGTTACCCGGCCGTCTCGGGCGCAGGGGAGGTTTGTGAGGCAGACTGGGGGACACGGGCAGTTTGGAGACGTTTGGTTGGAGTTGGAGCCGCTGGAACGAGGGTCCGGTGTTGTATTTGAAAGTAAGGTCATAGGCGGGAAGATTCCAAGGGAGTTTATTCCCGCAGTGGAAAAGGGTGTGAGGCAGGCGGCGGACAACGGGCCGATAGCGGGTTTCCAACTGGTGGACCTGAAGGTGACACTTGTGGACGGGAGCTACCATCCTGTAGACTCCTCCGAGATGTCGTTCCGGGCGGCGGGAGCGCTGGCGTTTCGAGAGGCGGTGAGGAAGGGTGCTCCGGTGCTGCAGGAGCCCATCATGGAGATGGAGGTGGTCACCCCTTCGGATTTTCTGGGCGCTGTGCTGGGAGAGCTTAGCTCACGGCGGGCGCAGATCCAGACGATTGAAGGAAGGGACGACGTCCAGCAGCTGAAGGCCCTGGTGCCCCTTTCGGAGATGTTCGGATACGCAACGTCGTTGCGCTCCATGACGCAGGGCCGGGCGACCCATACGATGGAATTCAAATACTATGTAGAGGTGCCCGCGGGCCTGGTGGACGCGGTAGTCAAGGGCAACGGGTAGAGTAGATGGTAAGGCAGACCTCGCAAAAGATAAGGATTATTCTGAAGGCGTTCGACCACAAGACGCTGGACCTGTCCGTATCGCAGATTGTGGATACGGCGGAGCAGACAGGGGCTGTGGTGGTAGGGCCGGTGCCGCTGCCGACGCATATACGGCGGTTTTGCGTGATCCGGTCCCCGCATATAGATAAGGACTCCAGGGAGCATTTCGAAATACGAACGCACAAACGGCTCATAGATATTCATGAGCCGACTTCAAAGACGATTGACGCGCTAACCAGGCTGAATATGCCGGCGGGCGTGGACATTTCGATCAAGCTGTAGTCAGGGGATTAGACCGGGTGATGCAGACGCTGCTGGGTAAGAAGATTGGCATGAGCCAGTACATCCGTGAGGATGGGGTCATGGTCCCTGTCACGGTGCTGGAGGTTGGGCCGTGCACGCTGACGCAGCTTCTGACGGAAGAGCGAAACGGCTACTCCGCGGTGCAACTGGGGTTCGATGAAAAGAAAAAGGTAAACCGGCCCCGGCAGGGACACCTGAAGGGGCTGAGCGCATTTCGGCATCTGCGGGAAGTGCGGGTGGACAGCCTGGAGGGGTTGGAGGTGGGACAGCGACTGGGGGCGGATATGTTCAGCCCCGGGGAGCATGTGACGGTGATCGGGACATCTAAGGGGCGCGGGTTCGCCGGAGTGATGAAGCGGCACGGGTTTCATGGGCAACAGCGGACTCACGGCCAGTCAGACAGGGAACGGGCACCGGGTTCCATTGGCGCTGGAACGACGCCGGGGAGGGTGCTCAAGGGGAAGAAGATGGCGGGACACATGGGCGACGCCAGGGTGACGGTGAAGAATCTGGAGGTGGTGGACGTAGACCCGGAGCGCCACTTGTTGCTGCTCAAGGGTGGGGTCCCCGGAGCGCCCAAAGGACTTCTGATAATAGGGAAGCTAGGCCAGTAGGCCCGGCTGTTTTTATGTAAATGGAGCTTCAGCTAAAGAATATCCAGGGCCAAGTGGTGCGAGACGTGGAATTGCCCGAGGCGCTGTTTGGGGTGCCGTTCAACGCCGCGTTGGTCCACCAAGCTCTGGTGATGTATCAGTTGAACCGCCGTCAGGGCACGGCCAGTACCAAGGTGAGGAGCGAGGTGGCGGGTGGAGGCAGAAAGCCGTGGCGGCAGAAGCACACCGGGCGTGCCAGGCATGGCAGCATAAGGTCACCCATTTGGCGGGGTGGAGGGGTAACGTTTGGCCCAAAGCCGCGGAGCTTTCGTCGGGATATGCCGAAGAGGATGCGAAACCTGGCGCTGCGATGCGTTCTTTCCCAGAAGGCGCGGGATTTGCAGGTGGTGCTGATAGACAGCTTCCAGGGGTTGGAAGGCCGGACAAAGAATATGGCGCAGATCCTGCAGAGGCTGGAGGTGGGGGGCTCGGCGTTGATTGTGACTCGGGAACCCGAGAGGAACGTGGTGCTTTCGGCGCATAACCTTCCGAAAGTGTGGACGCTGCCGGTAAATCAGTTGAATGCGCAGGAGTTGCTGAAGCGTCAGACGCTGGTGATAACGCTGGACGCGGTGCTGCGGGCCCAGGAGCTGTGGGCCGTGGGCGTGAAGTTGTCCGCTGAGCCGGCGGTTGAGGAGACCATGGCTGAAACGGTAGCCGCCGTAGATGAGAATGGGTCCGAAGCCGTAGAGGCGGCAGGAACAGTGGATGCGGTAGAGACCAGGGAGGCGGAGGCCGAGCCGGTGGCGGTGGATGAGGTAGCAGAGGAGGAGGCCGGAGAAGCGGTGGCGGAGGCTGAGCCGGTGGCGGTGGATGAGGTAGCAGAGGAGGAGGCGGAAGAGGCCGGGGAGACAGTGGCGGAGGCCGAGCCGGTGATGGTGGATGAGGTAGCAGAGGAGGAGGCGGAAGAGGCCGGAGAAGCGGTAGCGGAGGCTGAGCCGGTGGTGGTGGATGAGGTAGCAGAGGAGGCGGCGGAAGAGGCCGGAGGAGCGGTAGCGGAGGCTGAGCCGGTGGTGGTGGATGAGGCGACCGAAGACGAGGCGGAAAACGCCGAAGAGAAGGAGGCGTAGCCGCTACAGTGGATATCCATCAGGTGCTGGTTAAGCCGCTTATCACTGAAAAGAGCACGCTTCTACAAGAAGCGAACAAGTATGTGTTTCAGGTTGCGCCCAGGGCCAACAAGATCCAGGTGAGGGAGGCAGTGCAGCGGGCCTTCGGTGTGCGGGTGAAGGGGGTAACGATCTGCAAGGTGAGGGGGAAGATGAAGCGGATGGGGCCAAGGCTGCACCGGACCCCCGATATAAAGAAGGCAATTGTGACGCTGCGTCCTGGAGACAGGATTCAGTTGATTGAGGGCTTGTAACCATGCCACTGAAGATACCTAACCCAACGAGTCCAGGCCGGAGGAATGCGGCGCTGCCGTCGTTTGAGGAGCTGACCCGGTCAACACCAGAGAAGACGTTGCTGCGGCCGCTGAAGAAGATGGCGGGGCGGAACTCTGCGAACCGGATCACGGTGAGGCACCGGGGAGGGGGGAGCAAGCGGCATTACCGTTTGGTGGACTTCAAGCGAGGGAAGGACGGTATCCCGGGCCGGATAGTCTCGGTGGAGTATGACCCGAACCGGACGGCGCGGATAGCGCTGGTGAACTATGCCGACGGGGAGAAGCGGTACATTTTGGCGCCGGTGGGGCTGCTCCCCGGGGCCACGGTGGAATCCGGCCCCGAGGCGGAGGTAAAGCCAGGGAACTGTCTGCCTTTGCGGCAGATTCCCACGGGGACGCTGGTGCACAACCTGGAGTTGGAACCCGGGCGAGGGGGCAAGTTGGTGCGGAGTGCGGGGTCGTCGGCGCAGGTGCTGTCCCGGGAAGACATATATGTACTGGTGAGGCTGCCCTCCGGCGAGATACGGCGGGTGCCGATGGTGTGCCGGGCGACGGTGGGGCAGTTGAGCAATATTGACAACAAGAATATTAGTTGGGGAAAGGCGGGAAAGAGCCGCCACAGGGGCCGGAGGCCCACAGTTAGGGGTTCGGCGATGAACCCTCGGGACCATCCCCACGGAGGGGGAGAGGGGAAGGCGGGCATTGGAATGCCGGGTCCAAAGACGCCGTGGGGGAAGCCGGCACTGGGGTTCAAAACGCGAAAGAAGAGTAAGTCCAACAGTCTTATAGTGAGGGCAAAGAGGAAGCGAAGGTAAGGCATGTCCCGGTCGACTAAGAAGGGTCCGTTCGTTCACCCAAAATTGCAGAAAAAGGTGGACCAGGTGCAGCGCACCGGGTCCAAGACTGTGATCCGCACCTGGTCTCGGGCATCGACGATCATGCCGGAGATGATTGGGCTGACCATAGCGGTACACGACGGCCGACGGCATGTGCCCGTCTTCTTAACGGAGAACATGGTAGGGCACAAACTGGGCGAATTCGCGCCGACCCGGACGTTCCGGGGCGCCGGGAGAGGGTAGCGCGATGGTAGCTGTTAGAGCATTTTCAAAGCAGGTAGGGGCCTCTCAAAAGCGGATGCAGCCGATACTTGAGCTGGTGAGGAACAGGGGAGTGAACGAGGCGATAGACATTCTAGAGCTATCCGCCTCGCCCTGGGCCAAGGTGCTGGCGAAGACGGTAAAGTCCGCGGCGGCCAACGCAGAGAACAATCAGTTCGCTGACAGAGAGAACCTTCGGATAGTGAGGGTCAGCGCCGACGTGGCGCCTTCGCTGAGGCGATTCAAGCCGCATGCCCGAGGGAGGGTAGGACGGATGCACCATCGCTCATGCCATATCACAGTGGTGGTAGACGAGGAGAAGAGCTAATGGGCCATAAGACACACCCAACAGGCTTCCGGCTGGGGATCATCAAGGACTGGAATACCCATTGGATTGTGCCTAAGGCGAAGCAGTACCGAGAGCTAGTGAAGAGCGACCTGATCATAAGGGAGTCGATCAAGGACGAGTATTCCACGTTTTCCGACGCGGGAATCGCTCGGGTTGAGATAAAAAGGGGGACGCAGGACCTGGAGGTGAATATACACTCGGCCCGGCCGGGGATTCTGATTGGCCGCGACGGAGAGAGGGTGAAGAGGCTGCGTGCCAGGCTGGAGAAAGGGGCGGAAAAGCGGATTCAGTTGAATATATTGGAAGTACAGCAGCCGGAGCTGGACGCGCAACTGGTGGCGCGGAACATAGCGGACCAGTTGGTGCGCCGGGTTTCGCACAGGAGGGCGCTACGGCAGGCGGTACAGCGTTCGATGCAGGGTGGGGCGCAGGGGATAAAGATCATTGTAAAGGGCAGGCTGAACGGCGCAGAGATAGCCCGCACGGACAAGGTCATGGAGGGGAGGGTGCCGCTGCACACGTTGGACGCCGACATAGACTACAACTACGCAGAAGCGGCGACGGTTATGGGGAGGATAGGGGTGAAGGTGTGGATATATAAGGGGAATGTGGTCCGCGAGCCCATTGCGGAGCGTATTGAGGAGATGGAGACGATTGAGTTGACGGTCCGGGCCGAGGACCTGGAAGAGGTAGAGGACGTGGACGAAGATGCTGCAACCTAAACGATTGAAATATCGCAAGATGCACCGAGGCCGCCGGAAGGGGAAAGCGACGGCGGGAAATACGGTGATGCAGGGTGAATATGGATTGAAGGCGATGGGAGTCTGCTGGATGACGGCGCGGCAGATTGAGGCAGGCCGGGTGACGATGACGCGGCATCTCAAGCGCGGCGGCAAGGTGTGGGTGAGGGTATTTCCAGACATGCCGGTGACGAAGAAGCCGGCCGAAGTGCGGATGGGAGGCGGGAAGGCCAACGTGGACCACTGGGCGGCGGTGGTAAAACCTGGAAAGATTCTGTACGAGATTGCGGGAGCGGACAAGGAGGCCATAGCCGAGGCGATGAGGCTGGCTGCCCACAAACTGCCGATTCCCACAAAGATTGTGGCCAGAGACCCGCTTACGGCGCTGGCGGACGGATAAGCGGGTAGAGAAATGCGAGTGCAAGAAATACGACAGATGTCAGACGAGGAGATCCAACAAGAGTTGGATAACTCACAACGGGAGATGATGAACCTACGTTTCAGGCATGCGACACGGCAGTTGACCAACACCTCAGAGATAGGGATAGCCAGGAAGACGATTGCCCGGCTGAAGACGGTTGCGCGGGAGAGAGAGATCCAGAGGGTGGCGGAATGAGCCGGGAGCGCAGGAAAAACAGGGTAGGCCGGGTGGTGTCCGATAAGATGGACAAGACGGTGATAGTTGCCGTGGGACGCCAGCGGAACCATTATTTGTACAAGAAGGCGCAGAGGATTATTACCAAGTTCTATGCCCACGACGGCGACAACCAGTGCTCGCTGGGTGACCTGGTGAGGATAGAGGAGTGTCGTCCGTTATCGGCGCTGAAGCGCTGGCGGGTGGTGGACATTTTAGAGCGTCGGGAGGTGGTGGAGGTAGTGCCTGGGGAGATGGAGCAGTCGATATTGGATCTCCAGGCGCGGCCCGGTCCGGCGGCAGAGGGGACAGTTGAGGGAGCGGTGGCGGTTGTAGAGATTGAGGAGGCGGTAACGGAGGAAGCGGTAGCGGAAGAGCCGGTGGCTGCGATCGCGGAGGTGGTGGAGGAAGCTGTGGAAGAGCCGGTGGCTGCCGTCGTGGAGACGCCGGAGGAAGTGGTGGTGGAAGAGCCGGTGGCTGCCATGGCGGAGGCAGTGGAGGAAGAGGTAGCGGAAGAGCCGGTGGTTGCCATCGTGGAGGCGGTGGAGGAAGCTGTGGAAGAGCCGGTGGTTGCCATCGTGGAGGAAGAGGTAGCGGAAGAGCCGGTGGTTGCCATCGTGGAGGCGGTGGAGGAAGCTGTGGAAGAGCCGGTGGTTGCCATCGTGGAGGAAGCGGTAGCGGAAGAGCCGGTGGTTGCGATCGCGGAGGTGGTGGAGGAAGCTGTGGAAGAGCCGGTGGCTGCCGTCGTGGAGACGCCGGAGGAAGTGGTGGTGGAAGAGCCGGTGGCTGCGGTCGTGGAGAAGCCGGAGGATGTGGTGGCGGAGGAAGCCGTGGAAGAGCCGGTGGCTGCGGTTGTGGAAACGCCGGAGGACGTGGTGGCGGAGGAAGCCGTGGACGAAGCGCCGGTGGTTGCCATGGCGGAGGCAGTGGAGGATGTGGTGGCGGAGGAAGCGGTGGAAGCCGAGGGCGCTGGAGAGACTGAGGCGAAGGCCGAGGAACCCACTGGGGAGACAACAGAACCTGAAGGTGAGCAATCGGAGGAGGAAACCCGGCAATGATCCAGCCCTACACTCGCCTGACGGTGGCCGATAACAGCGGCGCCAAAGAGATTATGTGCATTAATATCCCGGGCGGAAGCCACCGGCGCTACGCCAAGGTGGGAGATATTATCGTATGTTCGGTGAAAGTGGCGATGCCCGCGGCCGGGGTGAAGAAGGGTGAGGTGGTGCGGGCGGTGATTGTAAGGACGTCCAAGGGCTTCATAAGGCCCGATGGCTCGTCGATCCGATTTGACGACAATGCAGCGGTGCTGGTAGCGGACAAGCAGAACAACCCCCGGGGGACCCGGATATTTGGTCCGGTAGCTCGGGAACTGAGGGACAAGGGTTTCATGCGGATAGTTTCCCTGGCGGCTGAGGTGGTGTAATGAAGATACGTAAGGGAGACATGGTGCTGGTAAAGATTGGGAAGGATCAGGGGAAGCGTGGCAGGGTGGAGAGTGTGCGGCGGAAGGACGGCCGGGTGGTGGTGGAAGGGGTGAATATGATCACGCGTCACGTGAAGCCGACCCCGGGGGTAAGGCAGGGTGGGAGGATCCAACAAGAGGCACCTATAAATATGTCCAACGTGCAGCTTATATGCAATAGCTGCAATGAACCCACCAGGATTGGGTATCATAGGCTGGAAGACAGTACGAAGGTGCGGCTTTGCCGCAGATGTAAGGAGACGATCAGCTAAGATGTCGACGGCTGAAGAGGAAAAGGTAGTAGAACCGGAAGAAGAGGCGAAGGCCAAGAAGAGAGCGCCCAGCGGAGAAGGCAGACGCCGGAGCCGCAGTAGTGAGGAGGCCCCAGCCCCAAGCCAAGACTCACCGAACGGGGCGGAGAAGCCGCCGATCCGGTTGAAGGAGTTGTACCAAGAGCACGTTGTGCCGACGATGATGCGCGAGTTCGGCTATAAGAACGTGATGGAGGTGCCGCGGCTGAAGAAGGTGGTGCTGAACTGCGGCGTTGGGGAGGCGAAGGACAACGCGCGGGCGCTGGAAGGCGCTATCCAAGACCTAACGACGATATCAGGGCAGAAGCCGGTCACCACCCGGGCGCGGAAGGCGATAGCGGGGTTTAAGATTCGGGAGGGGATGGCTATAGGAACCGCGGTGACGCTGAGAGGGGAACGGATGTCGTTCTTCCTGGACCGGCTGTTGAACGCGGCGTTGCCAAGGATACGAGACTTTCGAGGGGTATCGAGGGCCAGCTTCGACGGACGGGGAAACTATTCGATGGGAATCCGGGAGCAGGTGATCTTTCCTGAGATTGATTACAATACGATAGACCGGATCAGGGGCCTGCAGGTGACCATTGCCACCAGCGCGAAGACGGATGCGGAGGCGGCGCGATTGCTGGAGCTGCTAGGCATGCCCTTCGTTAGGCAAGGGTAGAGGAGAATATTGGCCAAGAAATCAAAGATAGAGAAGTGGAAGAGGACGCCGAAGTACTCGGTGCAGCAGACGAACCGGTGCAATAGATGCGCCAGGCCGAGGGCTTACATCAGGTATGTTGGGCTGTGCCGTATCTGCTTTAGGGAGATGGCCCTGCGGGGCGAGTTGCCGGGAGTAAGAAAGGCGAGTTGGTGAATTGGGGAGCCTAAGATTTGACGAATACTAACGATCCAATATCTGACATGTTGACGCGGATACGAAACGCGTCGGCGGTGAAGCACGGCTCACTTTCAATGCCGCTGTCCAAGGTGAAGGTATCTATTGCCCAGATTCTGAAGCAAGAAGGGTATATCAGGGATTTTGAGGTGATAGCCGGGAAGCCCCAAGGAAGGCTGCGGGTCCATCTGCTATACCGGGAGGGCCGGGAGCCGGCCATCTCCGGTCTGCGGCGGGTGAGCAAGCCGGGGCTGAGGGTGTATGTGGGGAAGGGCGAGATACCCCGGGTATACGGCGGCCTGGGCACGGCTATTGTGTCCACTTCCCAAGGGCTTATGACGGACCGTGAAGCGTGGCGAAAGGGAAGTGGAGGGGAGTTGCTCTGTTATGTCTGGTGAAGTAGGGACTGTAGTCAAGGAGAAGACCCTCTCCAAGGTTGGCCGGAAGCCGATTCCGCTGCCGGCAGGCGTGGAGTTTAAGCTGGAATACGGCCGGTTCACGATGATAGGGCCCAAGGGCACCCTGGAGCAGCCGCTGCACCCGGAGGTGCAAGTACGGCTGGAAGACGGCGTGGTGACGGTAATCCGGCAATCGCCGAGAAAGTTTCACCGCTCTCTCCACGGACTGACACGTACTATGATTTCCAACGCGGTGATAGGGGTAGTGGACGGTTACCAGCGGACGCTGGAACTGATGGGGGTAGGCTACCGAGTGCAACAGGATGGCGAAGGGATTGTTCTGAGCGTTGGGTATAGCCATACGGTGGCGGTGAAGCCCCTGGAGGGGGTGACGATAACGGTGGAAGGGAACAACCGGGTGCATGTGACGGGGTGCGATAAGCAGAAGGTGGGCGAAGTGGCGGCTCGCATTCGAAAGGTGAGACGGCCTAACGCTTACAAGGAGAAGGGGATCCGATATTCTGACGAGGTGATTCGTCTGAAGCCGGGCAAGGCAGCTTCGAGAGGCTCATAAGAATAATTGACTGACCGGACTGGAGAAAATGCCTAGAGAGAGAAATCCCAGGATGCTGAGGATAGTCCGCCACGCCAGGATACGAAAAAGGGTGGTGGGGACGCCTGAGCGGCCGAGGCTGTGCGTATTTCGCAGCCTAAAGAATATCAGCGCGCAGATTATTGACGACAGCCGCCACGAGACGTTGGTCTCCGCCTCTACCCTGGAGAAGGATATTCGAGATGGGGAGAAGAAGTCTAAGACGGAGCTCTCCAAGCTGGTTGGGGCCAGCGTGGCGAAGAGGGCGGTAGAGAAGGGTATCTCCAAGGTGGTGTTTGACCGAGGAGGATACCAGTTCCACGGGCGAGTGAAGGCACTGGCCGAGGCGGCAAGAGAGGAAGGGCTTTCTTTTTAGATGGTATCAAGAGGCGACCGAGGGCGAGACCGAGACCGAAACCAGATGGTGCTCACGGATGGAGGGCCGGTAATAACGGAGCGGGTGGTTTACACTCGCAGAATATCCAAGGTGGTAAAAGGGGGCAGGCACCTGCGGTTCAACGCGATGGTGGTAATAGGCGACGGGGAGGGGATGGTAGGAGCGGGGATGGGGAAGGCCAACGCGATACCGGATGCGGTGCGAAAGGGTAACGCCACCGCCCGGAAGAATACGCTGATCGTGCCGATGAAGGGAAGCACGATCCCGCAAGAGACATCGGCCAAATTCGCGGCGTCTCTGGTGCTGATAAAGCCCGCGCCAGCGGGCACGGGGCTGATAGCCTCCGGGGCGGTGAGAGCCGTACTGGATGCAGCGGGTGTCAAGGACGCGGTGGCAAAGTCACTGAAGTCCCGCAACCCGATTAACGTGATATTCGCGACGATGGAAGCGCTAAGGCAGCTGAAAGACCCGGCGGTGGTGCTGGCGAGGCGCAGAGGCGTCCCAGTGCAAGAGGAGGCCCAAGCGGCGTAGTAAAGATGGCTTATTTGAAGGTAACTTGGAAGAAAAGCGGGATTGGCCGGACTCAACGGCAGCGGAGGGTTATAGAGTCGTTGGGGCTGAAACGGCTGCATCATAGCGTGGTGCACAAAGACACACCCTCCATAAGGGGAATGGTGCATAAGGTGACGCACCTGCTGGAGGTAGAAGAGTTGGCGGAATCGCCGGAAACGACTTCGGAGGCGGCGTCATGATGGAGCACGATGTCAAGCCGAAGGCGGGATCAAGGCGGCGACGACGGCGGATTGGACGGGGTAATTCGGCGGGGCAAGGCACCTACGCCGGCAAGGGTCTGAATGGCCAAAAGAAACGGTCAGGCAAAGGGCCCAGGCCGGGGTTTGAGGGTGGACAGCTCCCATTGATCAAGCGGCTTCCGGAGAAGCGGGGCTTTACGAACATATTCAAGGAGTATTTTTCGCTGGTGAACGTGGGGGCGCTGGAAGCATACACCGGCGAGGAACCAATCACGAAGGAAACACTGCGCGAGTTGGGCCTGGTGAAGAACCTGAAAAGCCCGGTGAAGATTCTGGGGGATGGGGAGCTGACCAAGGCGCTGACGGTGCAGGCAGATAGATTCAGCGGTTCCGCTAAGAAGAAGATTGAGGGTGCGGGAGGGAAGGCCGAGGTAGTCCTGAGTTGATGGCCCGAGAGGTAGAAGGCCGACCTCGACTATTACAGGCCGCATTAGATTCCCTCAGGGTCCCGGACCTCCGGACGAGGATCCTTTTTACGTTTGCAATGCTGGCGGTATTCCGCCTAGTGGCGCAGGTGCCCATACCAGGAGTAGACCAGGCCTCGCTGGACAATCTGTTCGAGCGGGTGCAGTTGCTGGGGTTCCTGGATCTGTTCAGCGGAGGGGCGCTGCGAAACATGAGCATAGCGGCGCTGGGAGTGTTCCCCTACATCACGGCGTCAATTGTGATGCAGTTGCTGGTTCCGGTGATACCGCGGCTACAGCAGATTTCCCGGGAAGGGGAACAGGGACGACAAACGATAAACCGGATTGTGCACTGGGCCACGGTGCCGATTGCCATGGCACAGGCGTGGGGACAGCTTCTGCTGCTGCGGAACGCGGGGGTGCTGGATAACATTGGGCTGTCCGGGGACGCTTTGTTGCCCACGCTGGCGGCGGTATTTTCGATGGTGGCAGGGGTGATGTTCCTGGTGTGGCTGGGCGAGCTGATCACGGAGAAGGGTATTGGCAACGGTATCTCTCTGATAATCTTCGCGGGGATTGTGGCGGGCTTTCCAGGGCTGATTCAGCGGGGGTTTCTGTCCAACGACAACGCGGCGGGGCTGTTTGGGTTTGCCGTGATTGGGATTGCGATCATAGCGCTGGTGGTTGTGTTCAACGAGGCGCACCGGCGTATTCCGGTGCAGTACGGCCGTAGCATATTCAGGTCCGGGAGGATGTACCGGCAGTCCGGCAGTTCATATTTGCCTATTCGCGTTAACTCGGCAGGGGTGATCCCGCTGATATTTGCGTCGTCCGTGGTGATTCTGCCAGGGACGATCGCCACGTTTCTGGCGGACAGCTCGGGGGTGTTGGGGGACATAGCGAGCTGGTTTGCGTCGCACCTGAGCCCAAGCTTTGGACTGTATTGGGCGCTGTACGGGTTCCTGACGATAGTATTCGCCTTTTTCTATACTATGATTACCTTTCAGCAACAGAACCTGGCGGAAAATCTACAAAAGAGCGGTGGATTCGTAACTGGCATTAGACCGGGGGCGCCGACGCAGGAATATTTGAACCGGGTGATCCTCCGCCTGACGTTTGGCGGGGCGATTTTCTTAGGATTTATCGCGGTGATCCCGTTCCTGGCGTCGAACGTGACGAACATACAGGCGCTGCAACTGAGCGCTACCAGCCTGTTGATTCTTGTTTCTGTAGCCTTGGATACGCTGCGGCAGCTAGAGGCGCAGCTCCAGATGCGTAATTACGAGGGGTTCCTGCGTTGACGAGCCGAGTTGTGAATTACATTGTGATGCTGGGACCGCCGGGCGCCGGGAAGGGCACTCAGGCGAAGCTTATGGCGAAGGAGCTGGGACTTAAGCATGTAGCATCAGGCGATATGTTCCGCCGGCATATCAATCAGGGGACGGAGCTGGGGAAAAAGGCGAAGGCGTATACGTCCCAGGGACTTCTGGTGCCCGATGAGCTGACGATTGTAATGGCGTTGGAGGAGGTGCTGGGGGTGGACGCCAGCGAAGGGGTTATACTGGACGGGTTCCCCCGGAATTTGAACCAGGCGGAGAAGGTGGATGAGGCGTTGAGGGGACGGGGAATCTACATTGACGTGGCGGTCCTGGTGACGGCGCCTCGAGAGGAGCTGGTGAGGCGAATGGAGGGGAGAAGGGTGTGCCGCGAGTGTCAGACGCCGTATCACTTGAACTCGTCGCCGCCAAAAGCTCCGGGCAGGTGCGACCTGTGTGGGGGGGAGTTGTACCAGAGGGAGGACGACCGGCCGGAGCCGGTGCACAAGAGGCTCGAGGTGTACGAGTTGGAGACCAGCGCGTTGCGGAATTACTACCAGCAGCAGGGTAAGCTGCGAGAGGTGGTTGGCACCGGCAGCGTGGAAGAGGTGAACCGGCGGCTGCTGGACACTTTAAAAAATTCGGGCGTTGAGAGGACCGCGGCCGCGTGAGAATGCAGCGAAAGGTACAAAAGGCGCGGGAACTAGCGTAATATAATAACTGTATGAAACAAACACCAAAGATTATGACGGCGTCCAACTCGCCTTCGGGCTACAGTGGCGGAATCACCATCAAGTCGCGCGAGGAGATTGAGGCGATGCGCAGGGCGGGAGCGGTGGTGGCGGCGACGATTACCGCGCTGAAGGCGGCGGTGCGTCCCGGTGTTACTACCCGGGAGTTGGACGAGTTGGCGGAGGGAGAGATAAGAAGGCTAGGTGGGACGCCGACGTTTAAGGGTTACAGGGGGTTTCCGGCGTCTATTTGCACGTCAGTAAACGAGGAGATTGTCCACGGGATACCCGGGGAGAGGGTGCTGGAGGTGGGTGATTTGTTGAAGGTGGACGTAGGGGCTACGGTGGATGGGCTAATTGGCGACGCAGCAGTGACGGTGCCGGTGGGGGAGATTTCTGAAAAGGCGCGGGAGTTGATAGATGTTACGCGGCAATCCCTGGAAGAGGGGATAAAGGCAGCGGTAATGGGTGCACGTACTGGGGATGTGGGGGCCGCGGTTGAAGAGTATGTGAAGTCAAAGCGGTTCAGTGGAGTCAGGGAGTACGTGGGGCATGGGGTGGGAAGGTTCCTCCACGAGGACCCGCAGGTGCCGAATTACGGCCCGGCGGGGATGGGGCCACAGCTGAGGCCCGGGATGGCGATAGCGATAGAGCCGATGGTGAATGTTGGGGGATGGAAAACGAAGCTGCTGGAAGATCAGTGGACGGTGGTTACGGCGGATGGTAGCCTTTCATCCCACTTTGAGCATACAATTGTGATTACGGATGGGAACCCGGAGGTTCTAACGCGGGAAAGGTAGCAGGCGAGATATGGCGAAAAAGCAAGGAATAGAGGTAGAAGGGGTTGTAACCGAGGCGCTGCCGAACGGCATGTTTCGGGTGGAGCTTCCGAATCAGCATAAGGTGTTGGCCCACGTTTCGGGCAAGATCCGGCTCCACTTTATCCGAGTGCTGAATGGCGACCGGGTGCTGGTGGAGCTTTCACCGTATGACCTGACCCAGGGCCGAATAACGTACCGGTTCAAGTAGGGATTGCAGTGAAGGTAGGAGCGTCCGTTAAGGCCAGGTGCGATAAGTGCCGGATAATCAAGCGTAAGGGCGTGTTGCGGGTTATATGTTCCAACCCCAGGCACGTGCAGAGACAGGGCTAAGGAGGCGATCTATGGTCCGCATAGCTGGAGTAGACGTGCCAGATGGGAAGAGGGCGAATGTGGCGCTGACCCGGATATACGGCATTGGGCTGTTTAACGCGGTCAAGATACTTGAGAAGGTGGGAATAGACGAGGACCCGACGCCAAAGATTAGAGAGCTGTCTGAAGAGCAGATAAATCGAATCAGGGAGCTGGTGGATAAAGAGCACATGGTAGAGGGCGACCTGAGGCGGGATGTGGGTGGGGATATACGGCGGTTGATAGACATAGGCTCGTATAGAGGGTTGAGGCACCGCCGTGGGCTGCCGGTAAGGGGACAGAGGACGCGGACGAATGCACGAACGCGGAAGGGTCCGCGAAAGACGGTGGCCGGCCGGGGCCGGCGAACTGGAATGAAGAAGTAGAGGGAAGCCAAAGGATGGCGAGACAGAGAAGCCGAAAACGAGAAAAGAGGGTGTTCCCCAACGGCCGGGGGTATATCTTTGCGACGTTTAACAACACGCTGGTAACGCTGACGGATGTTCAAGGGAATGTCATAGCCTGGTCCAGCGCGGGGACGAGCGGATTCAAAGGCTCACGAAAAGGGACGGCCTTCGCGGCGCAGAGGGCCGGGGAGGCAGCGGCGCGGCGTGGGTTGGACCAAGGGCTGAGGCAGGTGGATGTGATCATCCGAGGGCCGGGTCCAGGCAGAGAAGCGGCCATCCGGTCTTTGCAGTCGACCGGGCTGGTGATAACGAGCATACGCGACATGACGCCGATTCCGCACAATGGATGCAGGCCGCCAAAACGAAGAAGGGTTTGAGGAGCTAACCAGTTGGCAAGATATATAGGCCCAGCTTGCAGGCTATGCCGCAGGGTGGGGGACAAGCTGTTTCTGAAGGGCGAGCGGTGTTACACGCCGAAGTGCGCGGTGGACCGAAGGCGGACGCCGCCGGGGAACCGGAGCCTTAGACGCCGCAGGGTGTCAGACCATGGGGTGCAGCTCCGTGAGAAGCAGAAGGCGCGATTTAGCTACGGAATCATGGAGACGCAGCTTCGGAAATATGTGCAGGAGGCGTTCGGCCAGCCAGTGCCGACAGGCCAGTACTTGATGCAGCAGCTAGAAACCAGGCTGGATAACGTGGTGTACCGGCTGGGATTCGGCGACTCGCGGCGTCAGTCGCGGCAGGTTGTGCTCCACGGACACATTGAAGTTGACGGCAAAAAGACGAACATTCCGTCATTTAGCGTGCGGCCAGGACAGGTGATAGCCTGGAAGGAATCCCACAAGGAGAGTGAGTACGCCAAGATAATGAGCTCTGATCTCCCGAAGCGCCCGGTGCCGGAGTGGCTGGAGCTGGACGTGGCGAACATGAAGGGCAATGTGGTGAGGATACCAGACGCGACGGAGCTGGAAACGACGATAGATACCCGTCTAATTGTCGAGTTTTACTCGAGGTAATAACCAGGATGTTAGAGATAACCAGTTTTGCCGGGGACCCACCGGCAGCGGAAGAACGGCCGATAACGCCAGGTATCGAGGTAGTTGAGACTACAGATACGTATGGAAGGTTCTATATTGAACCGTTAGAGCGGGGCTATGGGATCACGCTAGGGAATCCGATGCGGCGGATACTGCTGAGTTCAATATCCGGGGCGTCAGTGACCTGGGTGAAGATAGAGGGAGCGCTGCACGAATACTCCTCCATTCCTCACGTCAAAGAGGAGGTAATGGAGCTGTTGTATAACATCAGACAGGTGCGCATCAGGCCGGTGACCGGCCGGCCGGGAAAGATGAGGCTGGAGGTGTCCGGGCAAGGGATGGTGTGCGCAGGGGATATAGCGGCGTCTTCCGATTTTGAAATTGTGAACCCGGAGCAGCACCTGGCTACGATGGATTCAGCCGACGGTGAGTTGTCAGTGGAGATGAACGTAGAGCCGGGGAAGGGGTACGTTCCCGCTACGCAGGGAGATGGGCTGCCGCGGGGAGTGCTGCCGCTGGACGCCATCTACAACCCGGTGCGGAAGGTCAATTACTCGGTTGTGAAGACCAGGGTGGGGCAGGTGACTGACTACGAGCGGCTGGTGTTGGAGGTGTGGACGGATGGGACGGTGACGCCGTCAGAGGCATTAAAGTCCGCATCAGAGATTCTGGTGAGCCATTTCTTCCTTTTCAACGGGCTGGGTAAGGACGGAGAACCGGGGGGAGAGGGCGCGCGAACGGCCCGGTTAATTCCGCCGGATATCTACCAGACGCCGATAGAGAGGCTGGAGTTGTCCCCAAGGACGCTAAACTCGCTGAAGAGGGCGCACCTTCGCAAGGTGGGCGAGGTGCTGGAGATGACGAACGACGAGCTGTTCAAGATCAGGAACTTTGGGGTGAAGTCCCTTAGCGAGCTGTATGAGAGGCTGGAAGCGTTGGGCTACACGCGGGATGAACCGCTGCCGGACGCGGAGGAGTCAAAGGGCGAAGAGGCGGAGGGAGAGTCTGGGCCGGCAGAGGAAGAACAGGTATCTAATGAGGCATAAGGTAGCTGGAAGAAAGCTGAGCAGGCCGACGGGCCAACGGATGGCGCTGTTGCGCTCGTTGGCGGCGGAGCTGCTGCTCCACGAACGGATTGTAACCACGGAGGCCAAGGCGAAAGAGGCGCGGTGCGTGGCGGAGAAGATGATTACGCACGGGAAGAAGGGTACGCTGCACCATAGGCGGCTAGCGCTGGCGGCTATTCCCAACAGCAAGGTTGTTGAGAAGGTGTTTGACAGCCTGGCCGAGAGGTACGCGGACCGGGCCGGGGGATACACCCGGATGATCAAGCTGCCTCCCAGGAAAGGAGACGCAGCTCCCCAAGCCCAGCTAGAACTGGTGTAGTAGGCCAGGAGAGATGGCGCAAGAGGAGAGGTCAGTCGGAAGGCTGGCCCTTATTTTGGAGTACGACGGCGGGAACTATAACGGGTTCCAATCACAGAAGGGCGTGCCCACTATCCAGGATGAGCTGGAAACGGCTATAGGCAAGTTGTCAGGGGAGAGGGTGAGGGTGAGGGTGAGGGGCGCCAGCCGGACGGATACGGGGGTGCATGCCAAGGGCCAGGTGGTGGATTTTCTGACCAGGGCTGATTTTCCGGAGGAGGTTTGGACCAGGGCGCTGAACTACCATCTGCCGTGGGATATCAAGGTGCAGCAGGCAGTGAGGGTGCCCGAGGTGTTCCACTCTCGGAGGGACGCAAGGTCTCGCACCTACCGGTACAGCATTTTGAACCGGGAGACGCGGTCACCGTTGCTGCAAGGGAGCAGCGCATGGATTCGGCAGATGTTGAACGAGAAGGCGATGGGTCAGGCCTCGGCGGCGCTGGTTGGGGTGCACAACTTTTCCGCGTTTTGCTCACCGCTACCGCCAGAAAAGTCGGCGGTCCGGCGGGTGATTAGCTGGAATGTATGGAGAGAGGGAGAGATGGTGCGGTTCGAGGCGAAGGCGAATGCTTTCCTGCCGCACCAGATATTGAGGACCGGAGGAGTGCTGGTGGAGGTGGGTAAGGGGTCGGCGCCGGTTTCGACGGTAAAGGAAATGTTGGAAGGTAGTATAATAGGCGAGAGAAACTTCGCCAGGCTGCCCGCCAGGGGCTTGTGTCTTGAGCGGGTAGATTACGAGGAGTCTCCGTTCGGAAAGAGCTAATTTGATGAAACGTCCCAAGACATATCTGACGAAGACGGCAGACGCAACGTCGTCATGGCAGGTAATTGACGCCACCGGGGAGGTGTTGGGTAGGCTGGCAGTCAGCATAGCGAGGACGCTGCAAGGTAAGGACAAGCCGACCTACACGCCTCACGTGTTGAGCGGAGACCATGTAATAGTTTTGAACGTTGATAAGGTGAGGGTGACAGGGCGGAAGCTAACCCAGAAGACGTATTACCGGCACAGCGGATACACGGGAAACCTGAAAACGATGTCGCTGCGGGATATGATGAAGGACCATCCGGACCGGGTGCTGAAGCTGGCGGTCAAAGGGATGCTGCCAGCTACCAAGCTTGGGAAACTGATGTTGGGGCGGCTGCGGGTGTACTCCGGGGATGTGCATCCGCACGAGGGTCAAACGTCGCAGATGACAGAAGAGAGGTAGCGGTTCTATTGGCGCAGGAAAACGCAGACCAGGAGTATTACTACGGAACGGGGAAGCGAAAGACTTCGATTGCCAGGGTGAGGCTGTACCTGGGACAGGGGGGCAGCATTCGGGTAAACGATAAGTCAGTGGAGGAGGCGTTTCCCTGGTTTATATGGCAGAACACGATTAAGCAACCACTGGAGGTCACCGGTAGCGCGGGACGATTTCACGTTGTGGCCCGGGTCCGTGGAGGGGGTATCAGCTCCCAATCTGAGGCGATACGCCACGGAATCTCAAGGGCGCTGGTGGTGTTTGACGAGAGCATGAGGAAGCCGCTGAGGGCCAAGGGGCTGCTGACCCGGGACGCACGGATAAAAGAGAGCAAGAAGTACGGGCTGAAGCGGGCGCGCCGGGCGCCGCAGTACACGAAGCGGTAAAGGTTTATTAGCATGGGGGCTTCCCCTCCAGAAGACCCCTTTCTCAGGCCCGCCATTGGCGGGCCTGTTTCTATTTTGTGGAGCGGAATGAATATGACCCAAGACTGTTTCCGCAGGAATATCGGTTGTGGCGATGGGCATGGTCGCCATGACAGGCTGAACATCATGGGGCAGTGCTCATCCACCGTCCCGCCCGATGGAGAATCTCGGCGCTGATTAGCCAGGGCGGAGGTTGGGCACTACTAAGGACGGCGTATCGAAGGTTGGTGGTGCCCGCCGTCCCGCCCAGTAAGGTTTTTAAGGGTTTATTTCTGGGGGACACCTTAAGAATCCCGGCAGGGAACCCGGGTTCCCTGCGCTCTCTTGTGTGGATGGTGTTGATTGTGCGCTGGTGGCGGTTTTTCAAAGGCTTGACCGGGCTATTTTGAGGCAGGCGATCATGGCAATTGAGATCGGTGTGGCGAGGCGATGCGAATGGCGGGTTGGTGATGGATGTGGCCGCCAAGGGTGGATGTGCTCTCCCCCGCACCCAGATTCTTCGATCCTCACGGGCGGACTGAGAATGACATGATTCGTGCGGACGCTTAACGTGCGGCAAACTGACGCCGGCAGCGGGTAAGAAGTCAAAACCTTACAGCCCATTAGGACGAGCGGGTTGGAATGGGAGGCTGGGTTGGTCTATTTGGGAAGCGCGCGCTGGGCCTTTGGAATGTGGGTCAGGTGGAGAGGCGCTGCTTGATGAAGTCTATGTCGGCCACGGGAGAGGGGTCTACTCCCTGGAGCAGCGCCAGGTAGTAGCTGACGAAGTCGCCAAGCAGGACGGTGGAGAGGAGTTGGCTCAGGGGGCTATCGCCCTGGCCTTCCACTGCATGGTAGGAGATGCCGACGGATTCCAACAGCTCCTCGGTGACCTTGAAGCGCCAAGCGACGCTGGGGTGTAGGGGCTCGGGGCGCAGGAGCACGACGGCGGCTAAGTCCCGCATGGCGGCGGGTAGCTTGAGACCCGACACGGCGTTATGGTGGGCCTCGGGCAAGACCTCCCACTGGGCCCAGACCTTGGCGTTTTCGTTGAGCTGAGTCTTCCATCGGCGGGCCACGGCCTGGAAGTATCCGCCTCCATATATGACGGGGAGCCGGCCTTCCAGGGCTGTGGCCAGGCTCTTGGCCGGGTTGGAGGCCAAGGGCACTTTACGGCCTAAGCTTTGTTCAATCTGGGCTGTCAGGGCTTCCAGCGCGTCTTCCAAGTCTGGCTGTTTGTCTGAGAGAAAGCCCAGGCGCACCAGTACGCCCAGGGGCCCCAGTAAGGAGTAGCCGAGGGCGCAACGGGGTTCACCGATGAAGTCTATGGGAAGGACGGGAACTCCGGCGTCTGCTGCCTCCTGGGCAAGGATTCCACCGGAGGTAACGGCCACCAGCATGGAACGCCTACCCAAAGCTCGACGGAACCCGGAGAGGGTCTCCGCGGTGTTACCGGAGTAGCTGGAGGCGATTACGAGGGTGGACTCATCGGCGTAGGAAGGAAGGTCGTAGCCGCGATGGATATGAATGGGCGGCGCGGTTTCCAGGGAGGCCAGGTCCGCCAGGAGGTCACCGCCGATGGAGGAGCCGCCCATTCCGGCGATGATGATTCGCCGGGCGTTACTGTAGTGGCCGGGCAGGGCCATTTTGGAGGCCAGGGTCCAGGCGCGGGCGCAAAGGTCCGGGAAGGAGTGGAGGCGGTCGCCTAGGCCGGTGGGGTCCAGGGCAGGGTAGGCCTCCGCGTCGTCCAGGATAGACAAATGCCGGACCAATTGCTCCGCTAGGTTCCCAAGAGGGCGGCGGCGCCATCAAGGAGAGCGTTGACGCGATCCGGGTGGTCTGCCTCGGCGTAGATCCGGACCAGGGGTTCGGTGCCGGAGAAGCGGATGGCGAGCCAGCTCTGGTTAAAGTGGAAGCGAACTCCTTCGATGGTGTCCACGGAGGTGACTTTCAAGCCGGCGATCTCGCTGGCGGAGGTGCCGTTGCTGAGGCTTTGTTCGAGCTTGGGCCGGGCTTGCGCCTCGAAGGCGATGTCACGGCGGCCGAAGTGGTGCTCGCCAACACGGTCGAACAGGTGCTGAAACAGCTCCGAAGGCCGCTTGTCCATTCGGACCATGAAGTCCAGAAGGAGGAGACTGCTGAGGATGCCGTCGCGCTCTGGGATGTGGCCGCGGAAGGCGTAGCCACCGCTTTCTTCGCCGGCCATGAGGGCGTTTTCCCTTAGCATGAGAGGGCTGGCGAACTTGAAGCCGACGCCGGTTTCCAGCACAGGGACCTCAAATAACTGGCCCAGCCTGAACAGCATGCTGGAGGAGGTGAGGGACTTGACGATGGGACCGCGCTCGCCCCTGGCCTCTAGCAGGTAGAGTGCGAGGAGGGCGAAGACCTGGAGGGTTGAGAGGTAGCGGCCCCGCTCATCAATGATGCCGAGGCGGTCGGCGTCGCCGTCATAGGCGATGCCGACATCGGCGTTGGACTGGACGACGAGGTCCGAAAGGGGGCCGAGGTTGTGGGCGATGGGCTCCGGCTGCTGCATTCCAGGGAAGGCGGGGTTGTACTCGCCGCGAATCTCGGTGACGACGCCGCGGGCGCCGTCGAGGAGGGCGGGGAGGTAGCCGGCCCCGGCGCCGTGCATGGCATCGACGGCGATGTTGAGGCCGGAGCGTTTGAGGGAATCCAGGTCAACGAACTTCGCCAGGTGCGCCATATAGGGGAGGGTGGCGTCGACCATTTTTACGGCGCCGTTGGACAGCGCTTGTTCCAGGGGGAGGCGGGAGACGGGCCGCTGCTGGGCCTGGGCGATCTGATCTTCGATCTGAGCGATGATCTCCGGAGAGGCGCTGCCGGCGTAGTCGGGCTTGAATTTGAAGCCGTTCCACTGAGGCGGATTGTGGCTGGCAGTGATTACGGCGGCGCCAGCGGTGTGGCGGGACAGGACGTTGAAGGTGACCACCGGCGTAGGTGTTGGCTTATCGCACAAGAGGGTGGGGATGCCGTTGGCAGCGAATACCTCGCGCACAAGAGGGTGGGGATGCCGTTGGCAGCGAATACCTCGGCGGTGCGGGCGGCGAAGTCTGGGGAGGCGAAGCGGGTGTCATAGCCAACGAGGAGGCCTCGCTCCGGCGAGGGGTTCGCCTTGGTATAAGCGGCGACGCCCTGGGCGCATAGAGCCACGTTATCGAAGGTGAAATCATCGGCGATGATGGCTCGCCAACCGTCGGTGCCGAACTTTATGGGAACTGGCATTTGACCTCGTGTATCAGGACGCTGAAAAACCCTTCCGACCGTTCCCCTGGCCTCCTTGCTGGATAGCAAGGAGGGGACAATTAATTTCTGAGGGATACCCTCAGAATCACGGCCGTGATTGGAATCGGGGTCTCGGGACCGGGTCCCTCGACCCGGGGGGCTTCGCCCCTCTGCACTCTCGTTTTTCATAGGCCCGTGAGACGATGGCAATTCTACCATCTTCGAGGGGCGCAAGTGGGCAGGTCAGGCGTTAGGAGTAGGTGAATGTTGACCTGGACATGGGGATTGCGGCGTACTAGGATGAACGGGCCGACGAGCGGTCCATCAGAGCAGGGGAAAGGGGTAAGAAGATGAACGGCGCCGATCTAGTAGCCAGGATATTGAAGCAAGAAGGCGTGGACTTCATGGGGTGTATCCCGTTCAACTCGCTGGAGGAGGCGGCGGCCAAGGCGGGGATCAGGCCGTTGATTTTTCGACAGGAACGGGTGGGAGTCAACCTGGCCGATGGCTTCAGCCGGGTGAATAATGGCCGGAGGTTGGGAGTGTTCACCATGCAGGCAGGGGCGGGGGTGGAGAACGCGTTTGCCGGGGTGGCGCAGGCGTACGCGGACTCGGTGCCGATTCTGCTGCTGCCAGCGGCGGTGGGGCTGGACCATAGCGGAGTACCGCCAAATTTTAACCCCAGCCGAAGCTACCGCGACGTGACCAAGTGGGTGGACCAGGTGAATATGACGAGACGGATTCCGGAGATGATGCGCCGGGCGTTCACTAAGCTGAGGACGGGGCGTCCCAATCCGGTGATGCTGGAGCTACCGTCCGATATTCTGAGGGCGGAGGTAACGGGGGAGATACCAGCCTACGTGCCGGTGAAGGCGCACCGGTCCGCGGGGGACCCGCAGGACGTGCGAGATGCGGCTCGGGCGCTATGGGGCGCCAGCCGGTCGGTGATACACGCGGGTCAGGGCATCTTGTACGCGGAGGCGTGGGATGAGCTGATTGAGCTGGCGGAGCTGGTGCAGGCGCCGGTGATGACGACGCTGTCAGGGAAGAGCGTATTTCCGGAGAACCATCCCCTGTCGCTCGGCTCCGGGGGGGCGACCACCACGGCGCCGGTGGTGCACTTCCTTCGAGAGGCGGACCTGGTGTTCGGGATTGGGTGCAGCTTCACGATGACGGGGTTCGGAGTCGACATTCCCGATGGGAAGGTGATTGTCCACTGTACCAACGACGATGGGGACGTAAACAAGGAGTACCAGACGGACCACGCGGTGATAGGGGACGCCAAGCTGGTGCTGCAAGCCCTGATTGAAGAGGTGAAAAGCATAGCGGGGGATTCCGGAAAGAGGGACAGGCCGGAGGCCGTCAGGGAGGTGAAAGCGGTGAAGGATGAATGGATGAAGGAGTGGACGCCGCGGCTGAATTCGGATGAGACGCCGCTGAGCCCCTACCGGGTGATTCGAGACCTGATGAATACGCTGGACCGGAAGCAGAGCATAGTTACCCACGATTCGGGGAGCCCACGGGACGAGATGGTGCCGTTCTTCGAGACGATATCGCCCAGGGGGTTTATAGGTTGGGGGAAGTCGACGCAGCTAGGCTACGGGCTTGGGCTGGCCTTCGGCGCGAAGATGGCAGCGCCGGAGAAGACGGTGGTGAACGTGATGGGCGATTACGCGTTTGGGATGGTGGGTCTGGACGTGGAGACGGCGGTGCGGGAGCGGATCCCGGTGATAACCATTGTGCTGAACAACTCGGTGATGGGGATATACGGGCCGGAGGCGTTCCCGACGGCGAACGAGCTTTACGGCACGAAGTACACGGGCGGGGACTACGCAATGGTGGCGGAGGCGATGGGGTGCTACAACGAGAAGGTGACAACCCCTGACCAGATTGTACCGGCGATTCAGCGGGCGCAGAAGGTTACGGCCTCCGGAAAGCCGGCGTTTCTGGAGATGATCACCAAGGAGGAGCGGTCATTTTCGTTCAGGAAGGGTTCGTATTAGTGGCCTTGCGATGGCACCACTAAATAGAGTAAAAGGGCGGCAACGCCAACAGCAGGGGATGGACATTTGAAGAGATTACTGGTGTTTTTGGTCCCGTTGGTGGTGCTGGCGGCGGTGGCAGGATGTGGTGGCGACCCCACTCCCACGCCTACGCCCACGCCTACGCCCACGCCTACACCTACACCCACTCCGACTCCCCCACCCCCGCTCCAACTGCAACCGCGAACCGCGGAATTGCTGGCCGCGGTGCAGAGTTGGGTGGCAACCGGGCTTCCGGAGCTGGCCGGGGATATTACCGATCAGGTGACGGGGGATATACCGTTGGCCGGGTCCGCGGTGGAGTCGGCGGTCAGGCTGGCGCTGGAAGCGGACGTTCAGTGGAGGGTGGAGAACGTGAGGAGGACGGGAGATAACAGCGTGGGCGCGGACGTGATAATCTCGCTGCCGTTTGAAGTGGACCTGCTATTGACCGACAGGCAGTACGTGGTGGACTTCGTTTACTTCGTGGAGGTGACCGCCGACGAGGTGGTGGAGGCCAACCTGGACCTCTCTTCGATTGCACTGAGGGGGGGTGTAGGGTTATGACAACCTGGGAACACCGCGGCAAGCAAGACCAGTGATGAGGGAATGACGTGGAATCCACAGTAGTAATAGCCCATGCGACGATAGTAACGGGTGACGCGGGCCGCACGGTGCTCCATGACGGGGCGCTGGCGGTGTCTGGCGGCGTCATAGCCGCCGTAGGACGCACGGAGGACGTAGTTAGGGATCACCCGAACATTCCACCCCTAGACGGACGGGGAAAGGCGGTGTTCCCGGGTCTAATAAACTGCCACTCCCACGCGACGAGTCTGTTCAACCGGGGGATTGCGGACGATTTCGGGTTTCCAGCCAGCTACCGGTTTCCGGAGGCGGCGGCGGCAATGGCCTCGGGAGAGGAGCGGGGGGTGATCGCCAGCCTCAGCGCGCTGGAGGCTATCCGGTCCGGCAGCACAACGGTGGTGGAGATAGGCAGCAACGTGGCGGGGTACGCCGGAGCGCTGGCCCAGACGGGACTGCGGTGGGTGTTGGCGGAGAGCGCGTCGGACGGGGTGGTGCAGCAGGGTTACCGACCGGGCGAGCCGGTATGGAAGTACTCGGAGGAGCTGCGGCAAACGGAGATTGAGCGGGCGGGCAGGATGTTCGAGGCGTGGCATGGCAAGGAGGAGGGCCGGATTAGCTGCATGGCGTCGGCGCAACTGGTGGAGACCAGCTCGCCGGAGCTGCTAGCGGCGGTGCGGGAGCTGGCGGAGCGGTACGGCGCCAGGTACACGATCCACCTAAACCAGAGCCTGCTGGAGGTGGAATCTTTGATGCGGATGCGGGGCGTCAGGCCAACGCAAAGCCTGTTCGCCAACGATTTTTTGGGCCCGGAGTTGCTGGCGGCCCACTGCCGGTTCCTGGACAGTACGGAGATTGCGTTGATGGGGAGCAGCGGCACGAACGTTTCGCACCAGCCGGCGATGGCGGCGCGGCGAGGGATGATACCGCCGATACCGGCTATGCGGGAGGCGGGCTGCACCATTGGCATGGGGACGGACAATAATACGCAGGACATGGTGGAGGTGATGCGCACTGGCATGTTCACGGAGCGGATTCTTAGGGGGGACGGGGAGAAGCCGCAGCCGGAGGATATTCTGGAGATGACGACGATGGGCGGGGCAAGGGCGCTGGGTATGGCGGAGAGCATCGGTTCGCTGGAGGTGGGAAAGAAGGCGGACCTGTTTGTGGTGGACGCCCGGAGGGTGAACCTGTTGCCCACCAACCGGATAGTCTCCAGCTTCGTAAGCAACGGTCAGCCTTCGGATATAGAATCGGTGATGGTTGATGGGAGGTGGCTGATGTGGGAGGGGAAGGTGCTGACGATGGATGAGGGGGCGCTGGTGGCGGAGGCGGATGAGGTGGGCCGGCGGGCGTGGAGGCGGCTGGTGGAGAAGTACCCGAACGTTCCGTTCGCCATCCGGCTGCCACCGGAGTAGGTGTGTTGGGGGAGGTGGCGGGCATGAAGGCGCTGGCGGTGTTGGCGCACCCGGACGATGAGTCGTTTGGGGTTGGGGCGGTCATAGCGTGGCTTCGACGCCACTCGGTGGCGGTGGAGGCGCTGGTGTTCACGCAGGGCGAGAACTCGACGCTGGGCGCCACGGGTGACCCGGCGGCGTTGGCGAGGCGGCGGACCGGGGAGCTGGAGCGGGCCAGCAGGAAGCTGGGCCTCTCGGAATACCGGTTGTTGGAGTATCCGGACGGGGGGCTAGCCGACGTGCCGCTGGCAGAGAGGGTGCGGCGGGTGGAGGAGGCGGGGCCGGTGGACTTTTATCTGGCGTTCGATTGGGGTGGGATAACGGGGCACAGCGACCACGTGGCGGCGACGGAGGCGGCGTTCGAATCGGCGAAGAGCACGGGGGCCGGTCTGTACCTGTGGGCGCTATCTGAAGAGGCGGCGAGTGGGTTGAACCAGCGGTTCAGACACAGCAGGTTCCAGGGGAGGCCGGAGGCGGAAGTGACGTTTAGGTTGGGGGTAAGCCGAGACCGGCAGGCGCAGTGGGAGGCGATTCTGTGCCACGATAGTCAGTCAGGAGGGATGGGGGTGGTGTGGGCGAGGTTGGAGCTGTTGGGCCACATTGAGCGGTTGGTGGAGGAGATACCGGCGCAACGGAGGGAGTTGTTTCTGGGGGATGGTCCAGAGAGATGAGAATCAAAGGTTGGTGATGCCAGCCCGTTTGGCTCGAATGGTTTTCTGGGAATCCCACATGCCGGTTGAGAGCGGCCCCGCCAGGGATGGTTTTGATTCTGTGGGGCACCTGTTCCCTTATAACCTGCACGAGATTGTGAATAATTTAGGCTGGAACAGCGATAGTGGGGGCCAGGATTGGACGTGCTCTCCCACCACACCCAGATTCTTCGATCCTCACGGGCGGACTCAGAATGACATGACATATCAGCAGGATGAACTATGAGGTGGAGAACAGTTAGGGCGAAGCTTGGCCGCTCCTAAGGGCTACAAATCGAAGGTTGGTGGTTCCCACCATCCCGCCCAGGAAGGTTTTTAAAAGTTTTTCTGAGGGACACCCTCAGACTCCCGGCAGAGGGGGATGACACCCTCTGCACTCCTCCTTGTGGGGTTTAACGAGCGGATGATAGAGGCCACTACCGAGGCAGTAATTTCTAAGGTGTACCGGCAGAGCTGGCGAATACTTTGGGCTGGAAAAGCGAGACAAGGCGAAGCGGTGGGACTTACTGGCCCAGCCCCACCCAGATTCCTAGATTCTCACGTACGGACTCAGAAGGACATGACATATCAGCAGGATGAACTATGAGGTGGAGAACAGTTAGGGCGAAGCTTGGTTGCTCCTAAGGGCTACAAATCGAAGGTTGGTGGTTCCCACCCACCCGCCCAGGAAGGTTTTTAAAAGTTTTTCTGAGGGACACCCTCAGACTCCCGGCAGAGGGGGATTACATCCTCTGCACTCCCCGATTTACGGCCGGGCGGCATGTCGGAGAAAGGCCTCTATTTTTGAGGGGACCCTTCTATGCCGGGGCGCTAGTCTGCGGCTAGCTGGGGGGCGAGGGCGTCGGCGGCGCCGACCATGCTGTCGCGGGTGACCAGCTTGGCCAGCTCGTCTTCGCTGAGGCCGTCCGTGCCGGGGGGGCGCTGGGGGATGACGAGGTATCGGACGTCGGCGGTGCTATCCAGGACTTCTACTCCGGTGTCTGGGTGGACGTCCAGGCCGAACTCCGCCATGACGCTCCTAGGTTCAACGACGGCCCGAGAGCGGTAAGAGAGGCTCTTGTACCAGTCCGGCGGGCGTCCCAGGAGCCATCGCGGGTAGCAGGAGCATAGGGTGCAGACCACCAGGTAGCGGAGTTGGTCTGTGTTCTCCACCACCACCAACTCGGGCATATCATCGGTGACATCGTAGCCCATCTCGGCGACGGCGGGCTTGCCGTTGGCCAGGAGGCGGGCCTTGTATCCCGGGTCCACCCAGGCGCGGGCGACGACCCGTCCCCCATCGGCGGGGGAGCGGAGCTCCATTTCGTGGACCGCCCTTTCAACCTCGGAGGCGGTGCAGACGCCCTTTTGCACGAGGGCGGCTTCCAGGGCGCGGACACGCCGGGCGTAGTAGCCGGGTTCGGCGTTCTGGGCGGTGCCGGGATGTGGAGTATCGTGGGGGTGGTTGTGCTCTGTCATGAGCTTCTCCTTGGTTCAGGCGGGTTCCAGCCAATGGTCAAACAGGTCCATGGAAAGGGTGTCGTTTGGGGGCCCGGAGTAAGAGTCCCAGATCTCGCCCTGGTTGAAGCGAACGAGATAGAGGGGCATGGCAGGCAGGCCGTCGCCGCCGTAGGCGATGGACTCGGGGTTGCGAAAGGCGCCCTGCACCCGAAGGATGGCGCCGGTCTTGTCCATGATGTAGGCGGGAGTGCGGACGTGGCCGGCTGGAGCCTGGCGGCGGACGCGCACAAGGTCGCCGGGGTTGAAGCGCTGTGGCGCTGTGGCGATCTGGTGCATCAGGCGGAGGTCTCGGCGGAAGGCATGTGGCGGTCGATCTCTTCGGCGGTGACCACGCCTTTTTCGATGAGGAGGAGCTCCACGGCGGCGGTCCAGCGCTCATAGTAGCGCATGGTCTCGTAGCGTGGGGGGTCAATGCTCTCGATGGCGCGGCGGAGCTGGTCTGTGACGAGGAGGCCCTTTTTGGCAAGAACGGCGCGGAGGCCGTCTATGTGTAGCTCCCAGTCCTCCATGGGGTGGTCAGAGGTGTCAATGGGATCGCCGGTGGGCCAGCCGCCGCGGTCGTGCACCTTAGTCAATTTGACCTGCCTTTTTGAAGTGGTCTCTTGTTGATGCCTGTTATTTGTTGGTGGTGACGCCGTCCAAACCGGCGGCGGCGCGGAGGGTGGCCGCCTTGTCAGTGCGCTCCCAGGGAACGTTGAGCTCATCACGGCCGAAGTGGCCGTAGGCGGCCAGTTGGTGGTAGATGGGGCGTCTAAGGTCCAGGTCCCTGATGATGGCGGCGGGCCGCAGGTCAAAGTGCTGGTCCACCAACTGCTGGATCAGGTCGAATGAGACTTTCTCGGTGCCGAAAGTCTCAACGCTGATGGAAGTGGGCTTGGAGACGCCGATGGCGTAGGAGATGAGCACTTCAGCGCGCTCTGCGAGGCCGGCGGCGACGATGTTCTTCGCCACATAGCGGGCGGCATAGGCGCCGGAACGGTCCACCTTGGTGGGGTCCTTACCGGAGAAGGCGCCGCCGCCGTGACGGGCGAGGCCGCCGTAGGTATCTACAAGTATCTTGCGGCCGGTGAGGCCGGTATCGGCGGAGGGGCCACCGTTGACGAAGCGCCCGCTGGGGTTAATGAAGATCTTGGTATTTTCATCCAGCAACGAATCGGGCACGATCTCTTTGACGACCATCTCGATAACGTCACGCTCCAGAACGTCCGGTTGGACCTCCGGGGAGTGCTGGGCGCTGACGACGATAGTGTCGACTCGCTTGGGGACGCCGTAGGCGTACTGCACGGTGACCTGGGACTTGCCGTCCGGCCAGAGGTAGGGGAGCATGCCCTCTTTGCGAACCAAGGCCAAACGCTGGCATAGACTGTGGGCTAGTGAGATGGGGAGGGGCATGAGTTCCGGGGTCTCGTTGCAGGCGAAGCCGACCATCATTCCCTGGTCTCCGGCACCGATGAGGTCCAGGTCTTGACTGTTGCCATCGCTGGACTTGCCGCCCCTGACTTCCAGCGCTTGGCTAACGGCCATGTCTATATCTTTGGATTGCTCCTGGATGGCGACCATTACGCCGCAACTCTTGTAGTCTATGCCGTAGTCCGGATCGGTGTAGCCGGCCTTACGCAGAGTCTCCCGAACGAGGGCAGGCACGTCCACGTAAGTATCGGTGGTGATTTCACCCATGACGACGACCAGGCCCTTGGTCATGGAGGTCTCGCAGGCGATGCGGGCCTCGGGTTCGTGGGCCAAGATGGCGTCAACCACGGCGTCAGAGACCTGGTCACACAGTTTGTCAGGGTGGCCTTCTGTTACGGACTCAGAGGTGAGCAAGTAACGGGCGGAGTCAGTAAAGCTGTTAGACATGGATAGGTTGCTCCTGTTTGAATTCCTCTAGGTGCCGGATTCCCAGCTCTGGAGGTAGTGCTGCTGCTCTGGTGAAAGGGTGTCTATTTTGATGCCCATGGACTGGAGCTTGAGACGCCCCACTTCCATGTCCATGTCCCTGGGCACGGGGTAAACCCGGGGCTCCAAGGGACCGTCGTTGCGGGCCAGGTATTCCAGGCTGAGGGCCTGGTTGGCGAAGCTCATGTCCATGACGCTGGAGGGATGGCCCTCCGCTGCGGAGAGGTTGATGAGCCTGCCCTCAGCCAGGAGGTAAATGCGGCGGCCGTCTTTGAGGGTGAACTCCTCAACAAAGGGCCGGACCTGCCGCTTTTTGACAGACATCTCTTGCAGGGCGGGTATGTCTAGCTCAACGTTGAAGTGGCCGCTGTTGGCCAGGATGGCACCGTCATGCATCCGCTCAATGTGCTGGCGGCCGATGCCTTTGAGGCCGCCGGTAACGGTGATGAAGACGTCACCGGTAGTGGCAGCTTCCAGGCCGGTGGTGACGTTAAAGCCCTCCATGACGGCTTCTAGGGCTTTGACGGGGTCCACTTCCGTGACGGTGACGTGGGCGCCCATGCCCCGGGCGCGGTTGGCCACGCCGCGGCCGCACCAGCCGTAGCCGATAACGACCACGCTCTTGCCGGCCCAGAGGAGGTTGGTGGCCCGGGTGATGCCGTCCAAGGTGCTCTGACCGGTGCCGAAGCGGTTGTCAAACAGGTGCTTGGTATCGGCCTCGTTGACGGCGATGATGGGGTACTTAAGTTTGCCCTCCTGGGCCATGGCGGCGAGGCGAATGACTCCGGTGGTTGTTTCTTCGGTACCGCCGATGACCTGCTCAATGAGAGCCTGGCGTTCCTGGTGAATGATGGCGACCAGGTCAGCGCCGTCATCCATGGTTATCTGAGGCTCATGGTCCAGGGCGGCGCGGATGTGAGCGTAGTATGTATCGTCGTCTTCGCCCTTGATGGCGAAAACAGGGATATCGTATTCGCCGGCGAGGGCGGCGGCGACGTCGTCCTGGGTACTGAGGGGATTACTGGCGCAAAAGGACAGTGAGGCGCCGCCGGCCTGAAGGGCGAGGGCGAGGTTGGCAGTCTCCGAGGTGATGTGAAGACACCCTGAGACCCGGAGCCCGTCCAAGGGCTTCTCTCTGGCGAACCTGTCACGGATGAGGGCCAGTACGGGCATATCCTGTCCGGCCCATTGGATGTGGTCTACGCCTTCTTTGGCCAGAGACAGGTCTTTAACGTCTCCTTTGGTGGTGGTTGACAAGGGCTGGTACTCCTTTAATTAGAATGTTGCTGAGGCAGGCACGGGCCGAAGGGCCGCGTGCATTTGGCTTTGGCCTACTGGCCGTAGTCTGTAGGGAGGTTGTGGTCAATCCAGGCGGGGGTACCGTCCTCAACGTTGTAGAGGAACTCAGGGGAGAGGCCGACGGAAGCGGCCACCTCGCAGGCGAGGCCGCTGCGAACACCGGCGGCGCAGATGAAGAGGAGCTTCTTGTCCTGGGGAAGCTCGTCCATCCTGTCCAACAGGTCGTCAATGGGAATGTGAATGGCGCCCTGGGCGTGGCCAGTGATCCACTCGTCAGGGCGGCGTACATCTACCAAGACCGCGGCGTCGCCCTCTTTGTCAAGGATGGCTTTGGCTTCTGGCGAATCAACGCGGTAGTAGGGCTCTCCGGGCTCCTGTCTGGGCATGATTCAGACCTCCTTATAAATCGGTGGCTTTATTTTCGAAAATATTGACGGCCGATGATGGGCTAAACCAAGTGTCGGCCAATGATAGGGGCCATCTTTTCTTTGAATTCCCGGGGAATGTGCTCTTTGGCGGTGAGGATGGCGTCTTCAAGGGCGGCGCCGCAATCGCAGTTTCGCCCTAGAGGAATGCGGGGAATGACGTCCCGGAGGACGCGCAGAGAAGCGGAGACGTTTTTGCGCAGGTTGGAGATGACCATTTCCACGGTGACGGGCTCGGTGGCCTCGCGCCAGCAATCGTAGTCGGTGACGCAGGCGAGGGTGGAGTAGCAGATTTCGGCCTCGCGGGCGAGTTTGGCCTCGGGGAGGGTGGTCATGCCGATGATATCGGCGCCCCAGCCGCGGTACATGTGGGACTCGGCGCGAGTGGAGAAAGCGGGGCCTTCCATGACGACCAAGGTGCCGCCGGAGTGCACCCGCACGCCGGTGTCCGATGATGTTCGGTAGAGAAGGTCGCTGAGGGCGGAGCAGAAGGGGTCGGAGAAGGCGATGTGGGCCACCACGCCGTCGTCAAAGAAGGTCTGGTCACGCTGGTACGTTCGATCAATAAGCTGGTGGGGAACGACCAGGTCAAGGGGCCGGTATTCTTCCTGGAGGCTGCCCACGGCGCTGATGGAGATGATGCGCTCTACGCCCAAGGTCTTGAGGGCGAAGATGTTGGCCTTCACCGGAAGCCGGGTGGGCGAGATGTGATGGCCGGCGCCGTGACGCGGAATGAAGGCGACGCTAACGTCCTGGATGGTCCCCAGGGTAATAGGTCCGCTGGGCTGGCCGAAAGGGGTTTCTACGTTGGACTCCCGGATGTTTTCCAGGCCGTCCATTTTATAGAGGCCGCTGCCGCCGATAATGCCGATTCGAGCTTCAGGCATGGTGAGCGTGAACGGTCCTCATCTGGCGGCCGCTCCGGCGCCCAATACGGCGGCGGCCAGGTTTTCGGCGTAGGGCGCGCGGACGACGCCGCGCTCGGTGATGATGGCGGCGATGTAGCGGTGGGGGGTGACGTCAAAGGCGGGGTTCTGGATGCCGATGCCCTCGGCGGCGGTCCTGATGCCGCCCAGGTGTGTGACCTCGGAGGGGTCCCGCTGTTCGATGGGGGTCTGGTCGCCGGAGGGAAGGTCCATGTCCACGGTGCTCGTGGGGGCGGCGATGTAGAAGGGCACCCGGTTCTCCTTGGCCAGGACGGCCAGGGTGTAGGTGCCGATCTTGTTGGCGGTGTCACCGTTGGCGGCGATACGGTCGGCGCCGACGACGACGCATCCGATGTTGCCGTCCTTGAGCAGCAGGCCGGCGGCGGAGTCCACTACCATGGTAGCGGGGATGCCGAGCTGGACCAGCTCCCAGGCGGTGAGGCGCGCGCCCTGTAGGAAGGGACGGGTTTCAGTATGGAAGACCTGGAAGCGCTTGCCGCTCTCCCAGGCGGCGCGGATGACGCCCAGGGCGGTGCCGTAGCCGGCGGTGGCCAGGGCTCCGGTGTTGCAGTGGGTGAGGACGGCGCCGCCTTCCGGGACCAAGTCCGCGCCGTGCATGCCGATGCCGCGGTTGGCGGAAACGTCTTCCCGCTGCATGTCCAGGGCCTCTTGCAGGAGGCGTTGGGGGATGTCAGAGGGGTTGGGCAAGGACCCAGCGATGTCCATCATGCGACGGACGGCCCAGGCGACGTTGACGGCGGTGGGGCGGGCGGCAACGATCTCATTAGAGGCTTGTTCTAATTTAAAGAGAAGGTCCGAGGGGGCATCTGGCTGGAGCTCACGGGCGGCGAGGGCCATGGCGTAGGCGGCGGCGATGCCCAGCGCGGGCGCGCCGCGTATCTGCATGTCCCGGATGGCGGCGACCACCTGACGGTAGTCGTCTAGCTCAAGGACCAACTGTTGGTGGGGAAGCTTGGTCTGGTCCAGAAGCTTGAGCCTGTCCGAGGCCCATTCAATGGCGTTAATCTCGGCCAATCAGCTTGCCTTTCGTATGGGGGAAGGTGGGCATAAAAAAACTTCTCAAAGAGAGAAGCTCAAAATCCCGTTTGAGCCCCCCTCATCTCTCGTCCTGTCGGTAAGGACGCCGGAATTGGCACCGCACCGGACTTTCGTCTGCGGCCGGTTGCCAGGCTTCATAGGGCCGATCCCTCAGCCGTTCTGGATAAGAGGGTCTTTTATATTAAATTTTACTGGTAAATAGTATTTATGGTGGTTGTACATGTCAACCGCCGGGCTGCTATATATTACCCTAAAGCGAATAGGGGGGCAATCACGCACGGGATTGGATGGCCGCGGCGGTGAAACGTGGGGGCACTCAAGATGTTCAGGGCGCCGGGATGCGGAACATTAAGATGGGGAATCAGGTGGAGGTTACGACGTGAGAGTGGGGTTATGACGGCGGTAATGGCAACCTGCGGCGCGTTGTTGTTGATGCTGTTGGTGGGGTGCTCCAGCGCCGGAAATATAGAGGAGCGGCTGCTGACGCCGGAGGAGCTGGCCGGAGGATTTGAGCTGCTTTCGAAGGAGACGGTGGAGCTGGGGGGTGGAGAGCAGTCGGCGGAGGCGGTGCTGGCCAGCGCGGACTACACGGTGTACCACGCGGTGGTGATGATGGGGACCGAGGAACGGGCGCGGAAGGTGCTGGCCCGGTTGAAAGGCAGCCAGGATACGTTGGGGGAGAAGGTGGCGGAAGCTCCGCCGATAGGCAATGACGTGCTGGGGATTTTCAAGGACCTGAGCAGCAGGAACAGGACCTACCTGGTGTTTACAGAGGGGAGCTACTTTGTGAGGGTAACGCTGGAGGGAGACGCCGGCGCCCAGGAGCTGATCAAGATAGCAGAGAAGGCGTGGGAGAAGGTCCGCTGATGAGCTAAACGACGTTGCAGCCAGGTATCGACATCCACCAACCATAAATGCCTTCCACGGTCGAATCACCATCAATCGTCCATGCCGGCTGTCACCGGCACCATTGAGTATGAAAATCCAGGATTGGAATCCGAAGGGGGCGCCGCGGTAGGACTTGCTCTCCCCCCTCACCCAGATTCTTCGATGCTCATGGGCGGACTCGGAATCTATCATGATGGCGTCCAGCACCAGGGAGGATGAAAAGGGTGTGGCGGCTATCAGCCATGGTGACCGGGATAGCTACTACAAGGGATTACAAATCACAGGCTGGTGGTTACCACCGTCCCGCCCCGGAAGGTTTAAGAAACGAATTTCTGAGGGACACCCTCAGACTCCCGCCTACCAGGGGCCATCCCCCTCTGGATTCCTCCTTGGTAGGCGCAGTTAGGGTAGGGACGGTGCTATTTTCATAGGAATGACGTGACTTTTGCGTCAGCTTCACTTGCGAGAGTCCAAGGCCGAAAAGGCGGGAAAAGTGAAAACTCACAGCCTCTCAGGATGAGCGGGTTGGAATGGCAGTCCGATATGTGTTAATGGGGAACATAAAAGGAGGGGCTATGGATACGGTTAAGATAGCGAGCTATCGGAAGGTGCAGCAGGTTGTTACGACAGGGCGCCATGCGTTTGTGGCCGATGAGCCGAAGGAGACGGGTGACGGTCTCGGGCCCGATCCCTACGATTTGTTGCTTTCGGCGCTGGGCGCCTGAACGTCGATGACCCTTACGCTGTACGCCCGGCGCAAGGGGTGGCCCCTGGAAGGGGTCAATGTGGAGCTGAGTCACCAGCGGGTGCATGCGCGGGACTGCGAGGAGTGTGACGAGAAGGAAGATGTGATGATCGACGTGATTCGACGGAACATAGTGGTGCGGGGCGGTCTGGCGCCGGAGCAGGTGGAGCGGTTGCTGGCGATTGCGCAGCGGTGCCCGGTACACCGGACGCTGTCCGGCGGGCCAACGATAGTGGACGAGATGGAGCTGGCGCCTTAAGCGGGTTTCACGCCCCAATGGAGGTGGACGGCGCCGAGGGCCAGGGAGCGGTGGTGGATGCCGGTCAGTCCCGATGCCTTGAAGAGGTCCGCCAGGGCGCCGCTGGAGTGGAAGCCGTCAACGGAGCGGGGCAAGTAGGTGTAGGCGGCGCGATCACCGGCGATGAGACCGCCCAACAGGGGAACCACGGTGCTGAAGTGGAGCTTGACCAGGGGGCGGAAGATGCCTTTGTCAGAGGGCATGGTCTCCAGTGAGAGCACCCGGCCGCCGGGCCTGACCACGCGGACCATCTCTTTGAGGGATGCCGCAACGTCTGGCATGTTGCGGAGGCTGAAAGCGGAGGTGACGCAGGCGAAGGTACTGTCCGGAAAGGGGAGTGACAGTGCGTCGCCCTGGACGAAGGAGACGGGAACGCCGCCCTTGCCGGAGGAAGCCTTTCGCCGGGCCACGGAGAGCATGGGCTCCAGGAGGTCCAAACCGGTGACTTGGATGACGCCGGGGGTGCGGCTTAGCTGGAAGGCCAGCTCGCCGGTGCCGGTGGCAACGTCCAGGGCGGGGCCTTGCAGGGCGGCGGCGGCGGTGCGGGCGGCCAGACGCCGCCAGCTACGGTCCATGCCGAGGGTCATGAGGGTGTTCATCAGGTCGTAGCGGCGGGTGATGCGGCTGAACATGCCGGCAACGTAGCGGCGCTTCTCGGGGCCTTTCAACTCAACCACGGCGTTCCTCGCTACGGTTCCCCGCCCTGGTAGCGGTACCGCTCAGGGAGGGAATCGTTGATGCCCAGGGAGACGAGGATGCGGTGGGCAAAGAAGTCCGCCACCTGGTCCAGGAGACGGAGGCCCAGGTAGAAGGGAGGGTCCGGGGGCATTATCACGACGCCCATGCGGGCCAGACGGGCGAGGTTGTCCAGGTGGGTGGCATGGAGCGGGGTCTCGCGGGGGACCAGAACCAGGGAGCGGCGCTCTTTGAGGCAGACATCGGCGGCGCGGAGCAAGAGGTTGTTGGCGATGCCGTGGGCCATGGAGGCGACGCTGGACATGCTGCACGGGACCACGACCATTCCGCTGATGGGAAAGGTGCCGCTGGCAATGGGCGCGGTCATCTGGTTGATGGCGTAATCACGGAAGTTGGGGTCCTCCCGCCAGGCGGAAAGCGCTTCGGCGAAGGGCTGGTCGATTTCCTGCTTCCAGACCAGCCTAGCGTCGTTGGTGCAAACGAGGATGACGGGGACGCGGCGCTCCAGGAAGGCGTCCACGGTCTTTTGGGCCAGGAGGGCGCCGCTGGCACCGGAGATTCCGACCACCACGGGGTTCATAGGAACACTGCCAAAGAGACGCTGACGAGGAGGGCCAGGCCCACGTAGGTGTTGAGCTTGAGGGCGGCCAGGGGGACTCTCGAGAGGTCGTTAGGTTTGACCAGGGAGTTCTGGAATACCAGGACGGCGGAGGCGATGCCCCAGCCCAGGTAGTAGAAGATGCCCAGGTCCATCCAGATGCCCAAGGCGAGGAGGCAGGAGGAGGTGATGACGTGCATGCCTCGGGCCCACCACAGGGCGGCGGCGATGCCGAACCTCCGCGGGATGGAGTGGATTCCGTAAGTGCGGTCGAAATCGTAGTCCATGCAGGCGTAAATGATGTCGAAGCCGCCGACCCACATGGCGACGGCGGCCGCCAGCAGAATAGCCTCGGGCTCCAGCGTTCCGGTGACGCCTATCCAAGCGGCGGCCGGGGCGATGGCGTCGGCCCAGCCGAGGATGAAGTGAGAGGTCCAGGTGAAGTATTTGGCGAAGGTGTAGAGGAAAAGGATGGCGACGACCACTGGGGAGAGGGCGAAGGCCAGGTTGTTGAGCTGGGAGGCGGCGAAGACGAAGATGCCTATGGCCAGGAGCATGATGACGGCCATGTCCCGGCGTTGGAGGAGGCCCCGGGGCAGGTGCCGCGCGGCGGTGCGGGGGTTGGCGGCGTCTTCGCGGGAGTGGACGATGCGGTTGGCGGTCATGGCCACGGTGCGGGCGCCGCCCATGGCGACGGTGACCCAGATGAACTGCGACAAAGATGGTAGGCCGTCGGCGGCGAGGAACATGCCGATGTAGGCGAAGGGGAGGGCGAATAGGGTGTGCTCGAACCGGATGGCGGCGGAGAAGAGGTGGAGCTTACCGAGGAGGGACCTGGGAGCGGTTGTGTGAACGGATGAGGTGGACATGGTTCAGGTTGGTTGTTTAGCTGGCGCTACGTTAACTCAAGCTATCGAAGGTAATTGGGGCTGCTCGGCTGGACGGTCGAATATATTGTAACAATTGTTAGGGGAGGAGTTGTTTGGGCGGCTCCTGCGATTAATACAGGAGCAATCGCCCATAAAGGAGGGTATCGCCGATACAAATGATTGAGAATCACAGGTTGGTGGTGCCCACCCGCCCGCCCCGGACGGTATTTAAAGAGATTGTTGAGGGACACCCTCAAACTCCCGGCAGAAGGGGTTCCCCCTCTGCACTCCCCCTTGCGGTATGTAAGACGGGTAGCGTCATGCTCTATTTCCAGGAAGTCTTTGTCCGGCGTGACTGGTTACAGGTTAGATGCCGTACTGGGACCATTTGCCGTCCACCAGGGCCTTAATCTCGTCGGACATGACGATGTCCGGGGGCCAGCCGCGGTGGTAGCCTTCGCCGGGGCCTTTGGTGGTGGCGTCAATGCCAACTTTGCTGCCGAACCTGGGGCTGGTGGAGGCGTGGTCGAGGTCGTCGACGGGGCCGGTGGCGAAGAAAATGTCGCGCTGGGCGTCCAGGTTGTTGGTGACCCGCCAGGCGACCTCCGAGAGATCTTGGACGTTGACGGAGTGGTCCACGGCGATGATGGTCTTGGCGAGGGTCATTAACCCCAGACCCCAGAGGCCGTAGATGACCTTTCGGGCCTGGCCGGGGTACTCCTTTTTCAGGGAGACGATGACCAGATTGTGAAAAACGCCTTCGGCGGGCATGTTTATGTCAACTATTTCGGGTAGCACCATTCGCATGATGGGGAGGAAGATGCGCTCGGTGACCTTGCCCATGAAGTAGTCCTCCATGGGAGGGCGGCCGACGATGATGGTGGGGTAGATAGGGTCGCGGCGGTGGGTGATGCAGGTGACGTGGAAAACGGGGTAATCATCTGGCATGGAATAGTAGCCGGTATGGTCGCCGAAGGGGCCTTCGGTGCGTTGCTCGCCGGGGACGACGTAGCCTTCCAGGATTATTTCGGCGTGGGCGGGCACCTCGAGGTCCACGGTCCTGGCTTTGACCATTTCGACGCCTTCTTCACGGATGAAGCCAGCGACCATGATCTCGTCCATGTCCGGCGGAAGCGGCGCGGAGCCGGTCCAGATGGTGGCCGGGTCTCCGCCCAAGGCCACGGCGACGTCGAGCCGGTCGCTTCCCGCTTCCTCGCTGAGACGATAGTGGTGGGTGGCCACCTTTTGGGTCTGCCAATGCATACCGCAGGTGCGCTGGTCGAAGACCTGCATGCGGTACATGCCGACGTTGCGGCTGCCGGTCTGGGGGTCTTTGGTGATGACCAGTGGGAGGGTGATATACCTGCCGCCATCCTGGGGCCAGCATTTGAGGATGGGGAAGCTGAGGAGGTCAATGTCGTCGCCCTGGAGGACGACTTCCTGACAGGGAGCGGTACGGACGGACTTGGGCTGAAATGAGCCCACCTTCATAAGCTGCCCGAGGGTACGGACTTTGTCCACCAAGCCCTGGGGTGGTCCCTGCATGAGGCCGAGCAGTTTGGTTATCCGTGCGACGAGATCGTCGAAGTGCTCGACGCCGAGGGCCCAGGCCATGCGCTGCTGGGTGCCGAAGAGGTTGATGGCCACGGGGACGTTGTAGCCTGTGACGTTTTCGAATAGGAGGGCGGGACCACCGCGTTTGACAACGCGGTCGCACACCTCTGTGATCTCCATGTCCCAGCTAACGGGGGTGGAAATACGGCGTAATTCGCCTTTGCCCTCAAGGAAGGAGATGAAATCCCGCAGGTCCTTGAATTTCATTAAGCCGCCGCGCCGAGGTAGGGTAATTGACTAAGCAATTGGCAAGAAGGGTTGGCCGGACCTGACGGAAGATGCGGAGCCTGCCGCCGGTTGGTAGGAAGGCTGTGTGGGATGTGTCGGCTAGAAGCTAGGCCGCGTCTTGGCGAAACAGTTCTGGCAATAAACGGGCCGGATTCCCGTAGGCTGGAAAGGTACGGTGGTTTCAATTCCACACTCAGCGCAGGTTGCGCTGAAACGCTCTTTCGGAGCGCTGGCATCGCCTCTCTGAGAGCGGCGAGAAGCGCGGCAGGTGGTGCAACGCTTGGGTTCGTTGGTGAAGCCTCTAGTGGCAAAACATTCCTGTTCGCCGGCCGTAAATGTAAAGGGGGTGCCACAGTCAGAGCAGGTAAGAGTCTTGTCAGCTAACTCCACGGGCTACGTCCTCTTGGATGGGATTAAGGCCTGTAGCCGTCTTGAGGTACGATTGGGCAATGCAGATGGCGACCACCGGTACGATTATACAGGTAAATATCCTGATGACAACCGGCAGATGCCGTGGCTGGAGGCGTGGTTTTTGGGCGTCGTGGACTGGAATCTGGTCATGGTGTACCATGCTGCCGTCTCTAATCCTGAGGGGCGAATAGGAGGACGGTATGAGACTGGCAGGGAAGGTGGCACTGATAAGCGGGGGGGCAAGGGGCATGGGTGCGGTGGAGGCGAAGCTGTTCGCCAAGGAGGGGGCCAAGGTGGTGATAGGCGACGTTTTGGAGGAAGAGGGAAAGGCAGTGGAGGCGGAGATCAGCGAGGTTGGGGGGGAAGCGGTGTTCGTTAAGCTGGACGTGACCAAAGAGGAGGAGTGGGAGCGGGCGGTGGACACGGCGGTGAGCCGGTTTGGGAAGCTGGACGTGCTGGTGAATAACGCGGGCATCAGCGGGACCAGGCGGTTGGGCGACCTGTCCCGTTCGGCGTGGGATCAGATAATGGAGGTGAACTCCACCGGGGTGTACCTGGGGACGATGGCTGCGATCCCGGCGATGCAGAAGGCGGGGGGCGGGTCGATCATCAACATATCTTCGCAGATGGGCATCGTAGGGGCGGAGTCCACCCACCCGGCGTACCAGGCGTCCAAGGGGTCAGTGCGGATTCTGACGAAGTCCATAGCGGTGCAATACGCCAAGGACAATATCCGGTGCAACTCGGTGCATCCGGGGCCGATTCTGACGCCTATGACGCAGGAAAGGCACAATGTTCCCGAGTTCCAGGCGAACATGGCCGCCAAGGTGCCGCTGGGTCGTATCGGCATGCCGGAAGAGGTGGCGCCTGGGGTGCTGTACCTGGCATCGGACGAGGCATCGTATGTGACCGGGGCGGAGTTGGTGATTGACGGTGGCTGGATAGCCCAGTAGAAGAGCACAGGCAAGGAGAGAGCATGAGACTGGCGGGCAAGGTGGCGCTGATCAGCGGAGGGGCGAGGGGAATGGGCGCCGCGGAGGCGAGGCTATTCGCATCGGAAGGCGCCAAGGTGGTTTTCGGCGACGCGCTGGAGGAGGAAGGGCGGCGGGTGGAGGAGGAGATCAACGAGTCTGGCGGCGAAGCGGTGTTCTTGAAGCTGGACGTGACGCTAGAGGAGGACTGGGCGCGGGCTGTGGAGGCGGCGGAGTCACGGTTCGGAAAGCTGGATGTGCTGGTGAACAACGCGGGAATCAGTGGGGCGCAGTGGGGGACGGAGCTGTCCGAGGTGGCGTGGGACACTATAATGGACGTGAACGCGACGGGCGTTTATCTGGGGACGAAGGCGGCGATTCCGGCGATGCAGAAGGCGGGCGGCGGGTCAATAATCAACATCTCATCACAGCTAGGGATTGTAGGGTCTGACCTGACGCATCCGGCGTACACGGCTTCCAAGGGGGCGGTAAGAACGCTGACAAAGTCGATTGCGATCCAGTATGCCAAGGACAAGATACGGTGCAATTCGGTGCATCCGGGGCCCATAGACACGCCGATGACGGAGGGGCTGTACGCCGACCCGAAGGTTAGGGAGAGCCAGACTGCCAAGATACCTATGGGGAGGCGGGGAACGTCCGAGGAGGTGGCGCCGGGGGTGCTGTACCTGGCCTCAGACGAGTCTTCCTATATCACGGGGTCAGAGCTGGTGATTGACGGAGGCTGGACGGCGCAATAATAAGGGCGACGCTAGCCAGCCGCGTCGTTGAGGCCCCGCTTCAGCCCTTTAACGTAGGCGATGTGGCCCAGGTGCTGGTAGAACTCGCCTATGATCTGCCGGAAAACCTGGCCCACGGTCATTTCGGGGCGGCGCTGACGAGGAACGACGTCGAACTGCTCCGGAGTGAGGGCGGCGAGGTATTCCAGCGTAGAGGCGCGCGCTGTCTTGCCGTATTCCAGCAGAATGCCCAGGTCTAGTTGGCGGAAGGCCGCTACCTGCTGGCTGGTGTGCTGGAAGCCGGTGTCCCGAGTGGGAAGGCCGAACTTTTCGTGCCAGCCATCGGACTCCCACAGCTCCAGCTTGCCCTGGATGAAGAACTGCAACCAAAAGTCCTCTACTCGGAGCATGTGCCAAAGGACCCAACCTATGGGGTTGGCTTCCGGGGCGGGCCTCCAGGCCAGTTCCTCAGGGGACAGGTCTTCCACCTGCTCAAATAGCCACTCTTGCTCCTGGTCCAGGGAGCTCTTGATGAATTGGTTTAGATTCAAGGGGCGGACCTCGTCACGGAGATTCCAGGCAACCCATTATAAGGGCGGACTGCGGCGTCAGACAGGGCGGCACTGGTAAGCGCTTTTCTTGAAATGGCGGCGAGCCGGTTCTTATAATGCAACGCATCCGGAGGGGCGTGAGATGGACTGGAGTGACGGCGGAGAAGTAGAGCTGGGTGAATGGGTGGTGAGCCAGGATTTCCTGGATGATTACCTGAACGCGGTGGAAGACGGTCTGCCGATCTATGAGGAACAGTCCGTTGTGCCCCCTATGGCACTGGCGGCCCGGGTGTTGGGAATGATTCTTGAGAAGCTGTCACTGCCGCCGGGCGCGGTACACACGAGCCAGGAGTTTCATGCGAGGCGGGCCGTCAGGGTGGGACAGGAGGTGCGTGGAAGCGCGAAGGCCTCGCGGCCGGTGAGCCGGGGAGGGTGGCGATTCCTGTCGACGAATTTTGTTCTGGAGACGATAGACCGGGAGGAAGTGCTCACGGGCAAAACTATGGTTATGGTGCCAGAGGTTGAGTAGCCCTGCCGCCGGAGCAGCCCACTGCCGGGAGCTGCCAGCCATTGAGAAGACGATTACGGGTGCGCAGGTCCGGCGTTACGCGGAGGCGTCCGGGGATTTCAATCCGGTGCATCTGGACGAGGCGTTCGCGGCGAAGAGCAGCTTTGGGAGGATTGTGGCGCACGGGATGTTGACCCTGGCGTTCCTCTCAGAGATGATGACGCAGGCCTACGGCGGGAGTTGGCTGGACTCGGGGATCCTGAAGGTGAGGTTCCGAAGGCCGGCGTACCCCGGGGACAGGGTTCGGACTCAAGGGCAGGTTACGGAGGAGGTGGAACGGGATGGGGTGCGAAGGGTCAGGTGTGCGGTGGCACTGCTCAACAGCCAAGACGGGGAAGAGATAATAAGCGGGACCGCGGAAGTCAGGGTCCCAATAGGAAAAGCAACACAGAAATGAGCGATTCGGACACAAACAGCGCTGGAATGCCACGCATAGCGGTGGACGCTATGGGTGGCGACTATGCTCCGCAGGAGATTGTAAAGGGGGCGGTGGAGGGGTCACGATTGCACGGCGTCAAGGTGTTGCTGGTGGGTGATCCGTCCGAGGTGGAGGTGGAGCTGGAGAAGGTGGACCGCGAAGGTGCGTGGCTGGATGTGGTGCCGTCTCAGGGGTGGGTTGCGGAGGGGGAGCACCCGGTGCTGGCGCTGAGGAGGATGCCCAAAGCGTCTGTGGCGGTGGCCACGGCCTGGGTGAAGACTGGCCAGGCGGATGCGATGGTGACGATGGGGTCCACGGGAGCGGCCATGGCCAGCGCGAAGCTGGGGTTGGGAATGATGGAGGGAGTTGATAGGCCCTGCCTTGGGGGGCCGTTCTTGGGGCTGGCGCCGCATACGGCGATTTTGGACCTGGGTAGCAACATTGACTGTCGACCGCATCAGCTATTGAGCTTCGCGATCATGGGTTGCGTTTTCGCGCGGAAGTTCTTTGGGATCGAGTCGCCTCGGGTGGGGCTGTTAAGCGTAGGGTCAGAGGAGGGGAAAGGGAACCGGCAGGTGCGGGAGGCGTATGAGCTGTTTAAGAGGAGCGAGATTCGCTTTGTAGGGAACGTGGAGGGGACGGACCTGTTGACGGACAGGGCGCACGTAGTGGTGTGCGACGGTTTCGTGGGGAATATTCTGCTGAAATTTGCCGAGGCGCTGGGAGACGGTATTTCGGCGCACTTGAACGAAAAGCTTCAAGGGAAGCTGGCACCGTCGGATATCGCGGAGCTGAAGGAGGGTGTGTGGGAGCTGACCAATCGTTCGCGGAGGTTGAGCGGGCCGCTATTCGGCGTAAAGGGGAATGTAATTGTTGGGCACGGTAGCTCCAGGAGCGGCGAGGTGGCCGGAGCGATTGGCATGGCCAAGATGTGTGTTGAGATGGACCTGGCCAACAGTATGGAGGCGGAGTTGGCGGCGCTGAAGGCCAAGGTGGCAGGGTAGATGGCGTTGGAGCTGGAAGGGCACGTGGCCCTGGTTACCGGGGCTTCCCGCGGCATAGGCAAAGCGATAGCGTTGCGATTGGCCAGGGACGGGGCGCGGGTAGGGGTGAACTACCACACCGGTGAGGCGGAGGCCGCGGCGGTGGTGAAGGAGATTGAGGCCCAGGGAGGTGAGGCGGCCAGCGTGCAAGGGGACGTGACGCAGGAGGCGGAGGTGATTTCCATGGTGAAGGAGACGAAGGAGCGCTGGGGCCGGATTGACATTCTGGTGAACAACGCGGGCATTCACCGTGACCGGCTTTTGATGCGGTTGTCAGAGGATGACTGGGACGCGGTGTTGGCGACGAACCTGAAAAGCGCGTACCTGTGCAGTAAGGCGGTGCTGCCGCACATGGTGCGACAGCGCAGGGGACGCATAGTGAGTATGTCGTCCGTGGTGGGGCTGTCGGGTAACGCGGGGCAGGCGAATTACGCGGCGTCCAAGGCGGGGCTGGTGGGGCTGACGAAGACGATAGCGCGAGAGGTAGCGTCCAGGAATATAACGGCCAATGCGCTGGCGCCGGGGTATATTGTCACGGAGATGGTGAAGGCGCTGCCGGAGGAGCTCCAGGGGCAGGTGAAGGCGCGGATTCCGATGGGCCGGTTCGGGACGCCGGAGGATGTGGCGGGGCTGGTGGCGTTCCTGTGCTCAGACGAGGCGAGCTATATCACGGGGCAGGTGATTGGGGTGGACGGGGGGCTGGCGATCTAGGGACGCCGGACGCTCAGGACTGCTCTTCACCCAGGAGCAGGGGTAGGTCCAGGACCTCCACGGACGGGACATTGCTGCCGGCCAGGGTGAGGCGGTGGCCGGGGACGGCGGCGGCGCGGCGGGCGTAGCCCAGGCCTAGAAGCGCTCCGGTGGCCGGTACCCGGGCCAGGGAGGTTAGGACCCCTACTTCTTTTCCTTCGGATAGAAGTTTTGCCCCCTCTTGGGCCGGGACGGCGTCGTCCAGGGAGAGGCGGACCAAGGCTCGCTGGACTTTGTCGTAGGTGTCAAGGCGGGCGATGACCTCTTGTCCGATGTAGCATCCCTTGGCGAAGTCTATGCCACCTATGAGGCCGGTCTCCAAGGGGTTAAAGGCTTCGCCCAGTTCCTTTCCGTAGGCGGGCACGCCGGCTTCAACGCGCAGGACCTGCCAGACGTCTTCTCCCACGGGGACGGCCCCGCAGGCCGCGGCGGCGTTCCAGACCGATTCGGCGTGCTCTACGGAGGCCATGATATGGAAGCAGGGGATGCCAGCCAGGTCCAGACGGATGACGGAAAGTTGAGCGCCGTCCAGCGTGGCGTGGACCACCTGGAGGGGCTCCGGGGTGGCGGGGAGGCCCGGCGCCACCTTCGCCAGGGTTTCCGGCGATTTGGGACCGGCGAGGGTGATGAGGGCGGTGCTAGAGGTGATGGGCTCGGTGGCGATGTCTTCTATGAAGGTGAATCTGTCCAGCCATTGGGCCACGGCTTCTTCCCGTCCCGGGCTGGTGAGCAGCAGGATGTAGGGGCCAAGGTTGAAGACGTAGACGAGGTCCAGGATGCGGCCCTTCTCGTTGGTGAGGACGGTGGCGGCGCCTGATCCTGGCGGCAGGGGGTCCACCCGGTTGGTGGACAGGCGGTTTAGCAGGTCCAGGACGTCCGGGCCGGTGGCCTTGATGCGGCCGAGGTAGGAGGTGTCGTGGACGGCGGTGGCCTGGTGGGCGGCCCGGTATTCGGCGGCAGGGTCACCGAACCCGGTGGCCAACTCCCAATCTCCCCAAGGGCCGGACTGGGCGCCGGAGGCTTGGGCGGCGGCCAGGACAGGACTGGACATTGTCGTCATGGAATAGCTCGCTGAGCGGTGATAAAAAGAAACGCCGCTTTCTTTGGGTGGAAGGCGGCGTTTGCCGATGTCACCAGGTTGTCCAGTTATACCGCGAAAGAGTTTCCGCAGCCACAGGCCTTTGTAGCGTTGGGGTTCTGGAAGACGAACCCCTTGCCGTTGAGGCCGTCCGAGAAGTCTAGCTCGGTGCCGGCAAGAAAGATGTAGGCCTTTTTGTCGATGAAGATCCGTATACCGTTGTCGTCTACGACGCGGTCAGTCTCTGCGGCCTGGTCGGTCTCGATTTCGAGCACGTAGAGGAGGCCGGAGCAACCGCCGCCCTTAACGCCGACACGCAGGGCGAAGGCGTCTTCATATCCCTCTTTGACGGCGAAGCGGCGAACGGCCTTGGCGGCCTTGGGGGTGACTTGTATGGATAGGGGTTTCTTCTCTGTAGCGGTGGTCATGTAGTCGCTCTCTCCTAGAACCCGAAAGTTTCCGAGCAATGTTGCACGTTATATTCTAAAAGCTAACGGGAGGCGGGTCAACCGGCGGCGATGGGGAAATGGCGAGAAAGGGCGGTGAGGGGTCAATTTGGCGGCCTTGTTAGCTCCCACGGTGGACATTATAATCGAAGGACGGGGGCCCGTAGCTCAGGTGGTTAGAGCGCGGTCCTGATAAGACCGAGGTCGATAGTTCGAGTCTATCCGGGCCCACCACCGTGCCGTTCAGGCACGAATGAGGCATAAAACCAGCCGGGTTAGCATACAGAAGACCCGTCTAAGTCGGTTTTAGAGCGCAGTCTTTTTGCTGTTCGAGAGGCGGGGCGAAGATTTCGCATTTCCCGGGAAGCGTCCAGCCGGTACTCGGAGTCTTACTTGAAGTCCCTGGAAACTCCGGTGATTATGTTAACGGAGCACGGCGAGAGCCAAGAGTGATCTGCCGTGGGCGAGCTGGCCGTGGGACTTCTTGAGGAATACCTGGCCTATTTAAGGTAGCGCCCTCGTTGGTTCGACCGCCAGGGCCCAAGGCAAACCGGTCTCACCAGGCCACCTGGGCGTCCAATACCGGCGGCTGAAACGGGCGGGGGGAGTGGTGCTGGGGAAGCTGAACATGATGGAGTTAGCGTCCGGGGGACGGTTTGAGTAGCCGTTCGGGATGGCGAAGAACCCCTGGAATGTGGAGCACGAAACGGGGGGCTCCAGCTCCGGTTCGGGGGCGGCGACGGCGGCCAGCCTTTGTACTACGTTGCTGGGGGAAGACACCTTCGGCTCCATAAGGGTACTGTAGTCGTGGCCCGGCGTGGTGGGGCTGCGGCCGACGTGGGGGGGTGCCCAGAACAGCTTCTCGATTCCCGCGGGCTCGTCCCGGGAGGACTCCGCCACGGGAGGGTCCAGTGGCGGCTCCATATTGGACTTCTGGCGCTCTTCGAAGAGGCCCATGTGGTCTGAGGTGAACCAGTCTTCAGCTCACTTGGAGGGGTCGACTAAGAATCAGACAGATATGCTGCCAATAAGAGATACAGTGAGACCATAAGCATCTTATTCCACGCCGCGGTGGCCTGAGATGTCAGTATTGGATCCTCCAGCTCCTCTTGAAAAATCTCAGCTAAACGGGTCTGATAATACGAGATAGTTCCTATGACGAATCTGGATGGAACTGAGGGAAGGCCGGGCCGGTGGGAAGGGACGGTGTGATGCATGGAACTGATGGCTGCGAGATAGCGAGTAAAGGGCTCATTGGTGGGCGCCTTGGCCAGGTAATACAGCCACTGAATCATAGTGTCTTTGTTATCTTGGATTCGTTTAGCATCAGGACTACCGTCAGGGTGGACAAAGAACTGACTGGCATTTGGGAACTCAAAGATGCGGTCATAGACTTCGTCAGTAAGGCGGACGGCGTGATTAACCACGATGTGGCCTGTTGACTTGACCGCTTCTAAGTCTTTGTCCGTTACGACTGCGAACCCCATCACCTCCCGGAATCGTTCTGGCCAGTTTATCCTTTGTGTTTTGGGAGACGTCATACTAGCGAATAGGTTCCTTATTGCGAGTGAGTGGCGACTTGGATAGTATCGCTGTCCTGCACGACTGTAAAGACAGGGCATGGAGTTAGGGACCCGTTGGACAATCCTTGGCAATTTGAGCTTCTTAACTTACAATGGGATTTGGCTAAATCTACGGGTCCTTTGACAATCTCCAGATCCGGACTAGCTGATTAGATATAGAGGAGGCGATCCTATGTGGAAAATCAATGTTGATATAGTCTACTGCGTGCCTTGACAGTACCACGCTGTCGCCACGTGGTTGGCGAATGAATTCTTCAGGCAATTTGGTAAAGACGTAGCGATCTCCCTGACCCCCGGCGCCAACAGCCGGCTTGAGGTGTATGTGGAAGGGGAGAAGATCTTCGACAGGCACGAAGAAGAGGATAATAAGATGCCCGACCTGACACGGGTCCGTGAGATGAAAGTGGTAATTCAGGAGAAAGTAGACGCGGCGCCGGAGCCGGCCCCGGTAGCATAGAACAGACCAAGCTTAGAATAAAGAGCCCCTCCAGACCAGGAGGGGCTCTTTATTATTTAACGCAACGTTGCTCCAGTCTTGTGGGCAGAGGGTAGCGCCGGGACCCCTGGACTGCGTCCCTCGGCAAAAGGGGCTTCGGTCCGCTGTACTCCCCTGTTGCATCAGCCGGTTAGGGCCGGTGTATCAAAGCTTAGGCCGGGGTTGGGACCTGAGCCTGACGGTAAACCTGGATGCGGTGGCGGCAGGTGTCCACGACGTAGATGTTGCCTTGATCATCCAGCTTGACGGTGGTGGGCGCCCAGAACAGCTTCTCGATTCCCGCGGGCTCGTTGCGGAAGAACTCGCCCACGGGAGGATCCAGGGGCGGCTCCATGTTGGACTTTTCCCGCTCCTCTAGGAGGTCCATGTGGTCTGAGGCAAACCAGTCCTGAGCCCACTTGGACAAGCCGGATTCACCTTTGAACTGGGCGCGGTAGGCGCCATCCGGGCCGAGGACCTGGACGCGCTCGTTTCCCCAGTCGGCTACGAAGATGGTGCCTTCCGCGTCAACGGCGAGGCCGGAGGGACGGTGGAACTGGCCGTCGCCGTCGCCCGATTCGCCCCAAGTGTTGAGGTGGCTGCCATCGGCATCGAACTTCTGGATACGATCGTTTCGCCAGTCGGTCACGTAGACGTTATCGGCGTGGTCAAGGGCGATGCCCCAGGGCATGTTGAACTCGCCATCACCGGCGCCGGGGCGGCCCCACTGACCGAGGAACCGGCCTTCCTTTGTATACCTCTGAATACGGTTGTTTAGCCCGTCCACCACGAGGAGGTTCTCGTCCTTATCAAAGATGATGCTGGCGGGACGATCAAACTGGCCGTCCCCGTTTCCTTTGATCCCCCATTTCGCCAGAAAGCGGCCTTCCTTGTCCACGATGGTGATTCGTTGAAGCGCTTCGTCAGAAAAGTAAAGGTTCTCGTCCCGGTCCAGGGCGATGGCGGAGGGCCACATAATCTGACCGTCGCCGCTCCCGCCACCGCTGAACTGGCCCAGATACCTGTCGTCCAAAGTGCAAACGGTGATCCTCTTATAGGACATGAAGTCACGCAGCTCCATGGTGCCGCGGTTCAAGACGTACAGGACACCGTCACGGCCCATGGCGAAGTCAACGGGATGCCAGAAGCCCTGACCGTTAATGGTGCAGAACCCAAGGGTGTGGCTGTATTGGTAGCCGGATTGAGCGTTCATTTCCAACCCTCTTTCTTGCTCGTTGGGACGCCTTGCGGCAGTGTCGCCAGTCAGGCGGCCTGATATTCGGGGATGGCCACGATGAGCTGAAGCATCTCTTTAATCCTGTCGGCGGGAGCAAGGGTTGCACCGCCGGTGGTGGACGCTGAATCGCCGTTGTCCGCGGCGTGGTCAACCAGCTCCCGCCGGGTGTCCTGGGATACGATGATGGGGCCGATTTGATCAAGGCAGGCGTCCACCAGGTCCTGGGGAGACTGCCCGTCCCATTGGGCCTGGACCCTGCTGATGATAGCCCGGACGCCGGGTCTGGCGGCATCAGCGAATTGCTCTGAAGCGTAGTTGACGCGGTCGGCGAGGCTGCCGGTGGTGATCCACTCGGGGCCGGTGTGCCAGCCTTCCACGCTGGGGGGGTCGAGAAGTGACTGACCCATGATACCGGGCAGTCCGGCGAGGTTAACGTCAGAGAGGTCTGGGAAGGTGTGGCCTCCGGCCATTCGAGCGGTACCGACGACGAGCTCCGCGGGGCTTTTGATCTTGTCGAACTGGGCGTTTTTGAAGAAGTCCGAGTTGAAGAGAACGCGCAGCACAGAGCGAATTTCGTAGCCGTTTTGGACGAAGGCGTCGGCCAGAGTGCTGATGGCCCCGGGATCGCGGGGAGGGACGGTCTCCCAAGCCGGGACCTGGGGCTCGTCCGCCACGAAGAAGTTGTAGAGGTGGCGGGCGACGAACCTGGCGGTGGCGGGGTGCTGGCAGATGATGTCTATGACGTCCTCGCCTTTGAAGGCGCCCTCATGACCCAGGAAATTCTTTACGCCGCCGTCGTGGTCTTCGTCCTTATATTCGAAGAGCCAGTCCAGGTACCCATAGGGAAGGACCAGGTCCTGCCGGGAGCGGGCGGACATCATGGACTCGCTGCGAATGGTCCAGCCGGTGAAAGCGCGGGAGGCCTGCTTGACATCGTCCTCGGTGTAATTGCCGACGCCCATAGAGAAAAGCTCGAGAAGCTCGCGGCCGAAATTCTCGTTGACGGCGCCCATGTGGTTGTCCTTGTTGTCCAGCCAGAAGATCATGGCGGGGCTCTTGGACAACTGGAGCAACAGGGTACGGAAGCTCTCCAGCCCGAAGGCGCGAAACATAGCGATCTGCTTCATAACGGCCCTGGGATGGCTGATCTTGGCGTTGCCCGTGGCGAAAACCTGGTGCCAAAAGAGGGCCAGCTTTTCCTCCAGGGGCCGCCGGGTGTTGATCATGCGGTAGACCCAGTAGGTCTGGCAGCTTTGAATCTGAACAAAGTCGTTCTCGTCAACGTGATAACGCCGGATGATGTCCTCATCTTCGAGGGCCGGCGGGGCGGATTCAGGGTGCAGAAGCTCCTCGATGGTGGCCTGGTACCCTTTGGCGACGTAGGCTTCCAGCTCGTCTCGGGTGGCGCCAAAACCGGCGCGACGCATAAGGTGGGCCGTTAGAGCCATGTCAGTGCTGGCCATTTGCTCCTCCTTGCAGCTCGATTTATAGAGGGAGGGGGGGCGTAACGGGGGTAGCTACGGTAGTAGGTTACGCCGCCGCGTGGACGAATGTGAGGACATTTTACAACGAATAATGGGGCCGGTGGGAGAGGGATACGGTAGGCGGGTGGTAACCGCGCTCGTTCCTTTCATTCCCTACGACCGCGGCGAAGGGCTCGTCCCGGTAACGCCCCCGAATGTTCGCCGTTGTCTATGACCAGTTCGCCGTTCACGATGACATAGGGTATGCCCACGGCGAACTGCTTGGGGTCATGCCGCGTGGCGGGGGCCTTGATTCGATCCGCATCGAACACCACTATGTCCGCTTTCATTCCGTCCCGTAGAATGCCCCGGTCCTGCAACCCCAGCCGCTGCGCCGCGAAAGAGGTCATTTTTCGGATAGCCTCGGGCAGGGAGAGCCAGCGCTCCTCCCGCACGTACTCCGACAGGATGTGCGGAAAGGTGCCGTAGGTGTGAGGGTTGGGGAACTCACCCACCATGACGGCATCGCTGCCCACCATGCACAAGGGATGCGCCATGAACATGGGAACAGTGGGACCGTTTCGCGAGGTCCCGGTGAACGAGATTTGCAGGTTTTCCTCCAGGAGCAGGTCGCACATGGCGTCCACCACGCCCTTGTTCATCATTTCCGCGATATCCGCCATGGAGCGGCCTTCATATTGCCGGTTTTGGGGCTGCTCAAGGTAGGTTAGCCAAATCTCGTCCCAGCTTGTTCGAGCACGCACCTCTTTGCGAAGGCGCTCCCTGGCCTCCTCCGACCTGAGGACCGCTTTGAGCTTGGCCGGACCGCCATCGTGCGTCCACTGGGGAAGCATGATCAGCAATCGAGTGCTTCCCACCAAGTAGGGAAAGGTGTCGAAGGTGAGGTCCATACCCCGTTCCCGCTGGTCCTCAACGTACTCCAGCAACCGGCGTGCCCCGGCGGGATTGTCCACCCGCTGGGCGAAGTGGGTGATGTGCAACGCCACTTCACTGTCGCCGGCGATTTCGACGGCCTCCTTGAACGGGTCGAGGAATCGGTCTCCCAGCGAGTAGCGGACGTGGGTGTGGTAGATACCTCCCAGGCGGGCAACCTCCTGGCAGAGCTCTGTGAGCTCAGGCGTATCGGCGTAGCTGCCGGGCGGGTAGTCCAGCCCGGTGGAGAGTCCGAATGCGCCCTCCTCCATGGCCTCCCGGACTACGGACCGCATGTTTGCAATTTCCGCGCCGGTGGCAGGGCGCTGGTCCCAGCCTAGAGACCAGATGCGCACCGGGGAGTTGCCGAGAATGTAGCAGATGTTGACCGCCACCTTCTTGTCGAACATTCCTAGATAATCGGCCACGCTGGCCCACTGGGCGGGCATGGGCGGCTTGCCGTTGAGCCCGGCGTCCAGCTCGATGAAGTCGTGGAGATCCTGTTGTGTTTTGAACGGGGCGACAGAGTTCCCGTCGATGCCTATCAGCTCGGTGGTCACCCCCTGGCGGACCTTGGGCTCGTGACGCGGCTCCCCAAGAATGACAAGGCCCCCGTGGGAGTGGAGGTCAATGAACCCCGGGCAAACCACGTGTCCGGTGGCGTCAATGACCCGGCCGGCTTCTACCTGGCTGACGTCTCCCAAGAGGACGTGTACACTGTCCCCCTCGACGCCTACGGCGCCGTAGTAGCCGGCGCTGCCGGTGCCGTCAACTATCAGCCCATTGCGAATCAACAAGTCCAGCATTTGCCACCCCTCTCAGAAACCGGCTGAAACGCCCTCACCTGTCCGCGCCAGTCTAGCATAATGCGTTGGTGTGGCCAGCCTTGCGGGTCTTTGCTACCAGCGGGTTAGGATTTGTGGTGGGGCGAGCACGCCGCCGTGTGGTATCGGAGGTGAGGGTTTGCTTGGAAAGGGAATGAGTCCAACTAGACACCGAACAGGTCGGAGACCCAGTCAATGCTGGAGGCGCAGGCGTATGCCAAGGCCAGGAATTTGAGCAGCTTGCCCAGCCAGACGATGGTAAGGAACCGCCAAAGAGGGTATCGGAGCACACCGGCGGCGATGCCGACCAGATCGAAAATGGGATTGGGAACGAGAGTCACCAGAAAGAGCACCAGCCAGCCTCGGCGTCGCATCCAGCTTTCCATACGAGTGTATAGGCGGTGCTGGCGTATGAAGCCCCGGCCACTATAGCCCAAGAAGTAGCCAGTGAGCTCGCCGATGGTGGCGGCGGTGCAGGCCACCAACGCCAGGTATGGCGGGTTTAGGAAGGCGCTGGCGGCACAAGCAGTCACCAGGCTGGGCAGCGGGATGACCAGGCCGCCGGTGGCGACCAGGACCGTTAGGCCCACGCCAAGGTAGCCGACCTTTTCCAGGTCGACTAGATCACGGAACAGCAAGGCGGCCACGACCACGCCAATCACGGCCATGAATACGGCCAACCGAAGGCGGTTCTCCGATTTCCTCCAGCCGGCCTGGGCGATCAGCGATGTCACCCGACTAATTAGCTTCATTGGTGAATAAGATACGGGTTTTAGAGGAATTCCGCATGGCGGAGGTATCGCTGGGCATGAGGGCGCAAGGGTTACACGTGCTCTCCCACCACACCCAGATTCTTCGATCCTCACGGGCGGCCTCAGAATGATATGGTGGGGGGCGGAATGCCGTATGGGCTCGTACTTTGAGAGTCTCAGGATGAGCGGGTTGGTGGCGTAGGTGGGTAGGAGGTCACCTTATTGATAAGTTGTTCCAGAGGCCGGGGTTACGTACAATCTGATTCGACCGTGACGATGGTACACGAAAATGTATTGTTACAAGTGCGGTGGAGTGCGGGCCCGACGGAAGGAAAAGAGGAGGCGCTGAGATGACCAGGGTGCACAAGCTAAAGGTAGAGCCGATGACGGAGGAGTCGTTTGAGCCGTATGGCTTCATTCTTGACGCCCAAGATCATCCGGCGGACCACCGGATACTGGCTGTGTCCGACTACAAGGCAGAGGGGAAAACGACGGTAGCTGTGATCTGGCAGCCGTACCAGGGCAAATCTTTTTGGCAGCTAGAGCGGCACTATGGGGTGACGCAGAGCTTTATACAGATGAGCGGCTCACCGGCGGTGGTGGCGGCGGCGGCACCCACGGATATGGATGACCCGCTGGCGATACCCGCGCCGGAGGATGTTCGGGCGTTCCTGATAAACCCGAACAAAGGATTCTCGTTCAAGGTGGGGACGTGGCACTCATTGAATCGGCACATATTGTCGCCGCCGGGGGCGACGTTCGCGATCATGAACTCGGTGCCGAACCCGACGCAACTGGTGGACCTGAAAGAGAGCTACAGCCTCACATATACGGACCTGGATTCGGACAAGAGTCCCAAGCGGATTGAGCTGAAGGGCGGGTCAGAGCTGGTGTTTGAGCTGACGCTGTAGGGTGGGGAGATGGGTGGACAGGCGCGCTGGCGAGACTAATGCGCCGTTTGCGGCAGGGCGTGGTAAAGATATGAATACAGGGTCGAAATAATGGAGTTTGGCCTCTTCTTCCAGTTGCCGTGCGCGCCGGACCAGTCGCCGGCGGAAAGGTACGCGGACACGATAGCCCAGGCGCGGCTGGCCGACGAGCTAGGGTTTGACACGGTCTGGGTCGCCGAGCTGCATTTCAACGCCAGGTTCTCCATAATGCCGGCGCCGTTGGTGTTGGGCGCGGCGATAGCGCAGGCGACGAAGAGGATCAAGATTGGGACGGCGGTGAACCTGGTGCCGCTGCACCACCCCATAAGGCTGGCGGAGGAGACGGCGACGCTGGACGTGCTGTCCCACGGGCGGGCGATCTTTGGGATAGGGAGGGGCTCCATTCCGACGCACTTCGAAGGGTACGGCGTGCCGCTGAGTGAGAGCGGCGACCGGTTTCGGGAGGCGCTGGACTTCGTGCTTAAGGCGTGGACCGAGGACGAACTGACGTTTGAAGGGCAGTACTACAAGGCGGAGGGTTTGCGGGTGGTGCCGAAGCCGTACCAGAGGCCGCATCCGCCGGTTTACGTGGCCTCCAATAGCCCGCAGACGTTTGAGCTGGTGGGGGAGTTGGGGCACAACATTCTGGCGACGCCGTTGATTGCCACGACGGAGGGGGTGAGGACGGGGTTGCAGGCGTACCGGAACCGGCTTGGCGCCAGCGGCCACAACCCAAATGCCATGAAGGCCACGGTGAATCTGCCAGTTTACGTGGCCGAAGACTCCAAGAAGGCCCGGGAAGAGGTGGAGGCCACGGTGAACAATTACCTGGGCGCGTTGACGGAGATGCAAGAGGCGTCAGCCAGGAAGGCGCAGAGTGTAGTCTCCGAGAGCGTGGCGCCGCGGCGTAGCGTGACGGAGCTAACGTTTCAGCGGGTGTGCGGCGAGTACGCGGCGATAGGCGACCCGGAGGCGTGCATAGAGAGGTTGAAGGGGTTCCAGGAGTTGCTGGACCCGCAGGAGTTTATGTGCTGGTTCAATATAGGCGGGCTGCTGCCGCACGAAAAGGTGGAGCGGTCAATGCGGCTGTTCGCTGAGAAGGTTATGCCGCACTTTCGGTAGGGGCTGAACCGTCGCCAAAAAAGTCGCGCTGGTCTATGACGCGCTTGGCCTTGAACTGGGTGCGCTCCAGCTCACCCGGGGCCTTCAGTTCCACGTCCGCCCTGACGCCCAGAGCGCTGCGGAGCTCGGTTTCGACGCGGCGACGGAGGGTGTCCAGCGCCGAAATGTTGGAGCGGGCCGATTGGGCGGTGTCCTCCGCGTACTCCGCCAGAACTATCAGCCGGTCCATGGCGCGCTCCCGGGTGACGACCAAGCGGAACTCGCCGGAGAGGCCGGGGAAGCCACGGACGACGTTCTCCACGGCGCTGGGATAGACGTTTTCGCCCCGGATGATGACCATGTCGTCGACGCGGCCGTAGATGCCGCGGGGCAGGCGGGGATAGGTGCGGCCGCAGGGACATGGATCGTCAATCCACCGGGTAAGGTCACCGGACCAGAACCTGATCATGGGTTGAGATGTGCGCTCCAGGTGGGTATACACGGGTACGCCCTCGTGACCGTAGGGGACCACCTGTTTGGTATCCCGGTCCACCACCTCGGTGAGGACGATGTCCTGCCACAGGTGCATGCCCTGACCTTCTGAGCACTGGCCGTTGCTCATCCAGGGGCTCATCTCCGCGGTGGAGCCGCTGTCCATTATTTTGGCGCCATAGGTCTCTTGAAGCAGGCGGCGGGTGGCAGGGACTGAAGCGCCGGGCTCGCCTGAGAAGAACATGATGCGGAAGCCGAAGCCCTCTTGAGGGTCGACGCCCTCCTCCCGTGCGGTCTCGGCCAGATATAGGGCAAAGGAAGAGGTGCCGTAGAAGACGGTGGGCCTGGTGGCCTGGAGCCAACGGACGGCCATGCGGGTCTGGCCCGGGTTGCCTGCGCCGAAGGGGAAAGAACGAGCGCCCAGCCGCTCGGCACCCAGCAGGGCGCCCCAGCTTCCCATGTAGAGGCTAAAGGGCGCGGCGATGAATACGGTGTCGCTGGGGCGGATGCCCATGCCCCACATCACCCTGGCATGGGCCTCGGCGATGCGGCGCCAGTCGCCTTTGCTGATGGCGAGGATAGTAGGGGCGCCTGTGGTCCCGGTGGAGCCGTGGATGCGGAACAGGTTTTCCGGAGGTTCGCAGAGGTTGCTGCCGAAGGGGGGATGGAGCGCCTGGTCCTCCCGGATGACGTCCTTGGTCAGGAAGGGGAGACGGTGAAAGTCTTCCAGGGAGGCGATGCAATTGGGGTCGGTGTCAGTGTCTTTCCAGAGGCGGCGATACATGTTGGAGTGCTGGTAGGCCCAGCGCACCTGGGCGCGGAGCTTTTCCAGGATTTGCTGATGCCGCTCCTCCGGGGCCATGGTTTCCAGGGTGGGCGACCAGTAGGGTTGGCCTTCCGTGGGGAGATAGCTACTGTCGTATACGGGGGGCCAGACGATGGCCATGGGTCAGGGCCTCTCGCGGCGGTTTTCCCGAATGAACCGTTCGATTTCAGGGACCATGGTGCCGACGGGGAAGACGCCGTCCACGCCCAGTTGCTTCAACGACTCCACGTCGCCGTCAGGGATGGTGCCGCCCAAAAGGAGTAAAGGTTCGCCCATGATGCCCTGGGTCTGAAGGACGGCTACGAGCCGCCGGGTGAGGCGCAAGTGTGCGCCGGAGAGGACGCTGATGCCGATGGCGTCGACACCCTCCTGGAGGGCCACGGCGGCCACTTCCTCCGGGGTGACGCGCATGCCCAGGTAGACCACCTCCATCCCGGCGTCGCGGAGGCCGCGGGCGAGGACCTTGACGCCGCGGTCATGGCCGTCCAGGCCCATTTTGGCGAGCAGGACCCGGCAGACGGGGGAGTCAGCCATGGCGTTGGTTACCGCCACCACCACAGGCTGAAAATCGAATGTAGGTGGCGCCCACCCGCCCACCCAGGATGGTTTTAAAGTAATTCTTGAGGGGCACCCTCAGACTCCCTTGTCCCGATTGGCATCAGGGTCTCGGTACTGCGTTCCTGGACTCACCTGAGTGCTCCCGATTCACTGGCGTTCATCGGGACCTTCGTCCTGATTTCTCCTGTAATGTTGGTGTTGATTGGGGGTAGGAATCGCTTGATCAAAGGCCGGGCTGGGCTATTTTCGAGGCAATTTGGGGGCATTAGAAGATGCCGGGGTCACGATATTCGCCGTAGACGTCCCGGAGGGCGCCCATCATTTCGCCCTCGGTGGCGCGGGCGTGGGCCGCGTCCAGGATGGCGGGCATGAGGTTCAGGTCTTGCCCTGCGGCGAGGCGGACCTGGTCCAGCGCCGCGGCTACGCGGCCGGAATCCCGGGTGCGCTTCACCTGGGCAAGGCTCTGGAGTTGGCTGTCTTCTTCTGTGGGGTCGTGCTGGTAGAGCTCCAGGGGCTGGGCGCTGTCCTCCTGGTAGCCGTTGAGTCCCACGACGACGTACTCCCACCTCTCCAGGCGGCGGTTGTAGGCGTAGGAAGCCTGGGCGATCTCTCGCTCGAAGTAGCCGGAGTCGATGCCAGCCAGGACGCCCTGGAGGATGCTGCCATCTCCGGTGGCGTCCAGCTTTTCGATGTATGACCAGGCGGCTTCCTCAAGCTGGTTGGTGAGGCGCTCGACGAAGAAGGAGCCGGCCAAGGGGTCCGCGGTGCCGGCGATTCCGGTTTCCGAAGCCAGGATGAGCTGGGTGTTGAGGGATAGGCGCATGGCCTCCTCGGAGGGGATGTCGAAAGCCTCGTCATAGCCGCTGACGTGGAGAGACTGGGTGCCACCCAGCACGGCAGCCATGGCCTGGGTGGTGCCACGAATGATGTTGTTTCTGGGTCCCTGGCGCATGAGGGTGGAGCCCAGGGTCTGGGTGTGGAAGCGCATTCGCATGGCGCGAGGGTCCTTGGCGCCGAAGCGGGACCGCATGATTTTGGCCCACATTCGCCGGGCGGCGCGGAACTTGGCCACCTCTTCGAAGAAGTCGTTGTGGCAACCGAAGAAGAAGGAGAGACGTGGCCCGAATTCGTCCACGGACATACCCCGCTGTTGGGCACCTTCCACGTAGGCCATGCCCGCGGCCAAGGTAAAAGCCAGCTCCTGGATGGCGTTGGCGCCGGCCTCCCTGGTGTGGTAGCCGGAGATGGAGATGCTGTTCCAGCCGGAAACGTGCCGGGTGCAGTATTCGATGATATCTATGGAGAGGTTGAAGGCGGGCCGGGGAGGTAGGGCGAAGGTCTTCTGGCCGTAGAACTCTTTTAATGAGTCGTTCTGGACGGTGCCCCGGAGCCGGTCCAGGGGGGTGCCCCGCTCCTGGGCGCAGGCGATAAGCATGCTCAACAGGGCGATGGAGGGGTGGTTGATGGTGAGGGAGACGCTGACCTGGTCTAAGGGGATGTCCTGGAAGAGGGCGTCCATATCATTGACGGTGTCGATGGCGACGCCCAAGCGTCCAACCTCACCCTCGGCCAGGGGATGGTCCGAGTCGTAGCCGGTGAGAGTAGGGTGGTCAAAATCCGTGCTGAGGCCGGTCTGGCCGTGGGCCAGGAGGTAGCGGTATCTGGCGTTGGTGGACTTTGCGGTGCCGAAGCCGGCGATCTGGCGGCGGGTCCAGAGGCGGCCGCGGTACATGGTGGGGTGGACGCCGCGGGTGAAGGGGAAGTCACCGGGTGCGCCCAGGTCTCGGTTGTAGTCCAGGTCTTGGACGTGCTCAGGGGTGTAGACGGGCTCCAAAGGGATGCCGGAGACGGTCTGGGATTGGGCGCCGCTCTCTGAGGAGGGTGCTGGGGGCTGGGTCTGCCAGATCTCTTTCTGGGAGCGAAGGCGCTCCAGGGCTTCGGGGTTGTGCACGTCCATGGGACCTCCCCGGCTGTGGTGCGGCGTCTGTGACGGGTGCGATTGGGCTGAGGCGATTATTGGATGCGCCGCCAGCCGTGTCAACAGAAATGGTCAACGGGCCGATGGAATGCCGGCTTTTGGTAAGCGTGGCCGGGCTTGGCCATTGAGGCGGGGAAATGAGGCAACTACAAGCAACCTCCAGGCACGGATGAGGGAAAACCCTCGGAAATCGGGGAAACGACCCTCAGAAAAACGGGTGGCACACCCCAAGTGCGATTGCGGGGCAGCCTCGGCGCTATTGCGGGATGGCTTTGTATTCGGGCCCGCAGAGGTCGGATAAGGTTACGTCAGTGTGATGAACCGGCGCCAGGCGGCACAAGGCCAAAGCGGCGGCATCGCATAAAAAAGCAAACGGAGGGTAGGACCATGAGGACTCTGATGATGGGGCTAATGATAGCGGGGTTGATGTCAACGGTGGGCATATATGCGGCATCGTTCGGGGGAGGCACCACGGTAAAGACCTTGGGAGGTTCCAGCAGCGAAACAGTGAGCGCGCCCACATCGTCCGCGGTGACCATTGCGTGGACCTTCACCGGGGACCAGATCACCGGCGCGGAAGTCACCTGGACGCCTTCGGCCACCGGCACCTACGACATAGTAGTGAAGGCGGGTAGCACCACGGGCACCCTGTCCAACATAAGCGTAGCCTCCACGGCTGCTCGAACGGACTCTGTAACCCTGGCCGCGACCGAAGCCAGCGCCATCTCCACGGCCAAAGTAATAGTTGCCGCCAAGTAACACAGGCAACTGTGTGAAGCCCAGGATGGAATTGGCAGCGCTTAAGACCTGAATCGGATCCTCATGGGGGCCCGGCAAGGCCAAGGCCCGACGGGCCCCCCTACCCCAAAGCTGAGGATAACGGCAGAGAAAGCCCAAAGGCAACGGGCCAAGGCCAGACGATGGCACAAGTGGATTGCAGTACCACCGGGTTACCAGCCCGGACTGAAAGAGAATAGAGATGATGCGAGACGCGATCCAAGACAGGTTTCAGTCACCGGACACGGACTTTACCTCGGCAGGGCTAATAGCACATCTGGCGCAACTGGGGATGCCAGACAACGAACTGGCCAGGGTGATGGCACTAATGAATGCCAGACACCGGGACACTCAGCTAGCGGAGATTTACGGCGAGGACCTGCTGGAGGAGCGAAGCGGAGAGGGACGGAGAGCCCGATCAGCAGCACCCGGAAGAGGGGTAAAGTCCGCCGCTGCGGCGCCGAAGGCAAAGGTAACTGTGTTCTTGTCCGAGGAGCAGGAGATACTGCGGGGAGCATTCCAAGAGCATTTCTGGGACCACCCAAACCTACAGGTGGTGGGGTCCTCCGGCCGGACAGATGTTAATGCCCTGGTAAAGGCGGTATTGCGCCTAAGACCCCGCGTGGTGGTGCTGGGAGTAACGAAGGTAGACCGAAGCACGGTGGAAGCGCTGGAGGCGTTGAGGGAGGACTGCCCTGACACGAACGTGGTGCTCTTGTTCGCCTACAACGATGGCGGGGGCATGGCGGCGCTGCGGGAAGTGGCGGCAGAGGGACGCAGGGGCTGCGCCTATCTGATGAAGCATTCGGTGGATACGGCGGAGCAGCTAGCAGGCATCATCTGCGCGGTGGCCGAGGGTCAGGTAATGGTGGACCCAACGGTGATGGAGGGTCTCTTGAGCGCCGGGGATAGGGGCAGCTCGCATTTACAGGAGCTGTCTCCCAGGGAGCTGGAGATCCTTGGATGGGTGGCGAAGGGGTATAGGAACAACACCATCGCCGACCTGCTGTCCCGAGATGTGAAGACGATAGAAAGGCACCTGAACAATATATATAGCAAGCTTCAGACCGGCACAGAAGATGAAGACGACGAGGCGCAACACCCTCGCGTGCGTGCCACTCTACTATTTCTAAGGGCCACCGGACTTTTGCCTCCGGAACAGCCCTACGGAGTTTAAGCGGGTGGGTCCCTGCCTACACCCTCCTGGTGGGGACCCACCTTCTTCCAAATATGTGAAACGGAATGGCATGACAGGGAAAAGGGTAGCAGAGGCAGGTAATTCGGCAGCCGCGGCAGGGAGGGACCTGGATACGCGGAGTGCCAGCAGGAGAGGAAACCATGGAAAGTAAGATGCACAGGCGGGACAGTCGGCGGATCAGCGGCGAGGAACGGCGTCTGGTAGCGATGAGGTACCTGATTCTGATAACCGGAGCAGGGATGCTGGCCTGGCTAACGGCGCAGTTTGTTTTGGGTGGCGGAGTGTCAGCCGCGACTATATTGAAGATAGGGTTCGCGGCGATAGCGGGCCCGGCGTTGTACTGGTCGGTAAGCGAGAAAGAGGTGAGCCTGCTTAATCTGCTGGCAACGAGCAGCAACGAGCTGAGGCAGCGAACAACGGAGATCACGGCGCTGAACCGTATGGTGCGGTCCCACCTGGCGGAGTGCCAGATAAAGGCACAGGCAATGGAAGCCACGCCAATGTACGCAAAAGTGGCGACGCAGAGGGTCCAATTTGTAGTAGATGGTCAGAGGGGAAGGGACGAGGATTCTTGGATAGTGCTAGGGCCAACGGCCAGCGTAAGCGTGGCCGAGCGAGGAGGTAGCGATGGGAGGCAGATTACCAGTACTGCTAGTAATGGCCGTGGGCCTAGTACTCAGTCAACTCGGTTTTGGTAATTGTTTAAGAAAACGTCTAAGGTTGCTACCCTTTTTTAGGAGTGTTGACGTAGGAGGGTGGCAGCCATGGGACGAGAACGGTATGTGGTCCGGTTGGAAAGGGAAGAACGAGACCAGTTGGAACGACTGATTCGCGGGGGAAAGAGCCCAGCGCGAAAGGTTGCCCGGGCCCGTATTCTGCTAAAGGCAGATACGGGCTGGGGGGTGATGCGCATCGTGGAGGCGCTGGACACGTCTGCGGGTACGGTGTGCCGTACCAAGCGGCGGTACCTGGAGGGAGGACTGAAGCGGGCCTTGGAGGAAGATCCTCGGCCAGGACATCCGACCAAACTGGATGAGCGGGGGGAAGCGCACCTGATTGCCCTGGCGTGCAGCGAGGCCCCTCCAGGCCATGACCACTGGACCCTGCGGCTCCTGGCAAACAAGGTGGTGGAGTTGGGGCTGGCGCCCTCCATGTCCCACGAGGGAATTCGCAAGCGGTTGAAAAAAACAGTCTCAAGCCGTGGCAGAAGAAGGAGTGGTGTATTCCCCAGGTGAGCGCCGAGTTTGTGGCGTGTATGGAGGATGTGCTGGACCTTTACGCGGAACCCTATGACCCAGAGCGCCCGGTGGTCTGTTTCGACGAGACCTCCAAGCAGTTGCTGGCGGAAAAGAGGTCTCCGATCCCGCCCAAGCCGGCACGACGGGAGCGATACGATTACGAGTACCAGCGCAATGGCACCCGAAACCTGTTCATGCTGTGCGAGCCCCTGGCGGGCTGGAGGCATGTGGCAGTGACCGAACGTCGTACCATGGTGGACTTCGCTCAGCAGATGCGGTGGCTGGCCGATGAAGCTTACCCAGCGTCCGAGAAGATCCGGGTGGTGCTGGACAACCTCAACACCCACAAACCAGCTTCCCTCTACGAAACCTTCGAGCCCAAGGAGGCTAGGCGAATACGCAAACGCTTGGAGTTTCACTACACTCCCAAGCACGGTAGTTGGCTCAACATGGCAGAGATCGAGTTCAGTGTCTTGGCCAGGCGAGTCCTGCGCCGGCGTATTGCCGATGAAGAGACTTTGAGTGGCGAGATCGCGGCCCTGGAGGCAGAACGAAACCAAGCCGGAGCAACCATTGACTGGAGATTCTCCACTGTGGACGCCCGAGTCAAGCTTCACCATCTCTATCCTGCCAACAATTAGGTTGACTGAGTACTAGTGGCCGCAGGGCTGATAGGGTTCTCGACCGGAATCACCAGTGACGGCACTGTGGAGCTAGAGAACCAGGTATCGCTGGTTGAAGGAACGGGTCTGAGCTATACCAATGGGCGAGAGGTTTCCGTGTACCACGACGGGACGAGCATGGCGGCGGTGGTTAACGCCACGCCAGGAGACCGGTTTGGGATAAGGTTGGTGTTGGACAATCAGTCAGGTTCCAAGCAGTCCCAGCAGATAGTCATTCAGGCGCCGGAAGAGTTCGTGATTTCTGATGGCTCGGCGCAGAGCGGAGAAAACATTCTCAGGTTGGTGCAGGTGGACCGAACGTTGTTCCACTACACGGTGGATGCGGACGCCAGGGGTGACCGGTTCAAGGACGGGTTGGAGATTCAGGCGCGGCTGAAGAGTAGCGCCCCGGGGGGCTCATACCACCTGGTGTTGACGACCGAATCACTGAGCGGCGGGTCCAACTAACGGGCAATGATAGCTAGATACCATGAAACTGATAATACTGCTGATGGTAATTGCGGGTGTGCTGGTAACGGGCGGGGCCTACGCCGCCAACTTCCAGGGAGGCGTGGAGGTGAAGGCCCTGGGAGGATCCGGGTACGACCTGGTGAAGGCCGCTTCAACGACCCCACCGGACGTAGGTTGGACATTATCGGGAGACCAAGTGAACGGGGTGAACATCACTTGGACGCCGGAGACCACGGGCACCTATACGGTCAAGGTGAAGGCGGCGGGGGTTAACGGGAAGACTAAGGACATTTCAGGAACGATAAACGTTCAGCGCACAGATTATGTAGCAATATCACCGGCGGTGGATGCCGAGCAGGTAAGTCAGGTGAAGGTCATCATACACGGACAGTAATAGCGGGAAGCGGTTGAATTACCTGTCCGCAGGAGGAAAGACTGGAGCCGGTTGTGCACGAAACGCACAACCGGCTTTGTCTTTGGCAGATCAGGAGGCCCTGGTAAGCCTGGAGCTCAGCGCATCGTTGGTGGCCATATCAATGGCGGTCCAGGCCATGGCGGTGGCGCCTTCGATAACGGCCTTATCCGCAATTGCGGTGGCGCAGTGTGCGGTGAACTCCGGCTGGTGATTGACGGCGGGCAAGGAGTCAATGCCGAGCATTGGATGGATGGAGGGGATGGCCAAGGATACGTTGCCCATGTCAGTGGAGCCCGCGGCGCGCTCAGCGGCGGGACCAAGGTCAGGGAAGGAGCGGCCCAGCGCTTCGGCGTTGTGCTGGTAAAGGTGTGCAATCTCTTGGTCATGCACCATGTGGGCATAAGGCTTGTCGCCGCCGGTGAATTCAAGGGTGGCGCCGGTGGCGATTGCGCCGGCCTCAAAGCAGCGGTCAACTCTGTGGCGAATATCGGCCAGCTCATCCAGAGTCTGGGCGCGGACTATGTACCTGGCGTTGGTGTGGGCGGGGATGATGTTGGGGGCGTCACCACCCTTGGTGATGAAGCCGTGCACCCGGTCAGTTGGGCGGATGTGTTGCCGGAGGAGACCGATGGCGGTCTGGGCGATGGTGAGGGCGTCGGCGGCGTTGATGCCGCGCTCCGGGAAGGCGGAGGCGTGGGCTTCCTTACCGGTGTAGTGGACCTCAAACATGGAGGCGGCGATGATGCGGGGCGCCGCGATCTCAAACGGCGCCGGGTGGACCATCATGGCGGCGTGGCAGCCATCAAAAGCGCCGCCCTCCAGAAGGACGATCTTGCCGCCGTTGTCGCACACCTCTTCGGCGGGGGTGCCGATGACGCTGACGGTGAGGCCGACCTCGTCCGCGACCTTAGCGGCTGCAAGGGCCGCGCCGATGGCGGCGGCGGCGATGATGTTGTGGCCGCAGGCGTGGCCAATGCCGGGAAGACTGTCATATTCGGCGCATATGGCGAGGTGTAGCGGCCCGGAGCCGGCGCGGGCGGAGAAGGCGGTGGGGAGGCCGCAGATGCCGGTCTCCACGGCGAAGCCGGCACCGGAGAGGATGTCCGCCAGCCAGGTGGAAGCCTGTTTTTCTTCCCAGCCAATCTCGGGGTTGGCGTGGATACGATGACTGAGGTCCACCAGGTCCTGGCTGAGGGTCTTGATCTGGGCTTGTGCGGCCTCTTTGGCGTTCACTGCGTCTCCTTTTCTCGTCTGGTTCACTGGCTTGATGATGTGTTCTTAATTATACAATCAGGTAGGAGGTAGGTTGTAAGGCGGTTCCCGCTGGAGTGTTGCCGGGTGAGGTTGTATGGGGAAACCACGCGGGTTAGAATTGCGCCAACTTTCGACCGGGAACGTGTGTGATGGCTACGAGCGGACAGATGCAAGGAATGGTGGCGGTGATTACCGGGGCCAGCCGGGGACTGGGGAAGGCGATCGCCAAGGCGTACGCCAGGGAGGGGGCCATCGTGGCGGTGTCGGCCAGGCCGTCGTCTCCCACGGGGCTATCGGGCACGGCGGAGGAGACCGCTTCGGAGATAAGGGAATCCGGAGGCGAGGCGCTGGGCATTCCTTGCGATGTGACGGACGAGGGTGAGGTAAAGTCCATGGTGGACCAGGTGGTTGAGCGGTATGGGAAGATTGACGTGCTGGTGAATAACGCCGGGATTATGGTGCTGAACGAGCTGTTCCTGGATATAGACCCGAAGCGCTGGGACAATCTGATGGCGGTAAATATCAAGGGGCCGTATCTCTGCAGCAGGTATGTGCTGCCGGTGATGATAAAGCAGAAAAGCGGCAGCCTTGTGAATATAGGCTCCCGGATGGGAGCGGTGGTGACGGATGCGGGCGGGACGGCGTACAGCTCCAGCAAGGCGGCGTTTCACATGTTTGGGTTTATCCTGGCGCAGGAGATGAGGGAGCACAACATTGCGGTGAACGCGTTGAGCCCGGGAAGCCTGAAGAGCGAAGGGTCATGGAGTAATCCGTGGGGGCGCAGCACCTGGGAAGGCCGAATAGAGCCGGAGGACGCAGCGCCGGCAGCGGTGTTCCTAGCGCTGCAGAGGCCGGACACGATGACCGGGGAGCTGGTGACGCGGGACGAGTTCGGGAAGACGTGGGGTCCGGGAATAACGCCGGGCTTTAAGTAGGCTTTCCCATTGGGCGCGGCGCTGGACGAGCTATATGCCAGGGTGAGGGCCACGGTGGGCCAAGAGCGGAAGGTGACCTCGCCGGAGGAGATGGGACGCGCCGCGTTTCGGATGTATGCCACGGCGGTGCAGGACTTCAACCCGGTGTACACGGACCGGCCGCGGGCGCGGGAGCTGGGCTTGAAGGACGTGATGGCGCCGCCAACGCTTATATGTGACACGTTCCAGGTGTATGGGACGGATATCGACGAAGAGGGGCACCCGATAGGGTTCAGCGATTCGACGTTGCCGATGCCGCTGCGGGCGGCCAACGAGTACGAGTTTTTCCAGCCGGTGATGCCGGACGATGTGGTGACGGCGAGGACCAGGGTGGCGGACGCGTGGAAGAGGGAAGGGCGCTCCGGCGGGCTGGTGTTTCAGCAGAACGAGATAACTTATGTAAATCAGCGAGGGGAAGTGCTGGCGCGGAACATGGAGTTGATGTTTTATCGAGTGCCTTCAGATGAGGGGGGTGAGGGGTAGTGGCGGGGGCCAACGCGCCGCAGCGGGGTGGGACCGTGGAGGTGGGGCAAGAGCTTCCGGTGATGCGGAAGGAGATTAGCCAGACACGGATGATGGCGTATGGCGCGGCGACGTGGGACTTTATCCGGGTGCATTACGACGCGGACTATATTCGAGGGCGAGGATTTGAGGCGCCGTTCGTGGACGGGCAGATGTTGGGTGCCTACCTGGCGCAACTGGTGCAGGACTGGGCAGGGCCGGGGTGCTTTCTCAAGAAGCTGAGTTTTCGCAACCGTAGGATGGTATTCGCAGGCGACGTGGTGACGTGCGGCGGCACGGTGAAAGCGGTGGCGGAGGAGGAGGGGGCCACGGTGGCGGAGGTGGACCTTTGGATAGAGAACCAAAGGGGAGAGCGGATACTGGAGCCCGCCGGCGGAGTGGTGCGGTTGCCGGGGGAGGGCGGTTGATGGCAGAGGGCAAGCGAATTGTTCGGCCGGAGTCGTATCCCTGGGACCCGCGATATCAGGAGCAGCCATATTCGCTGGCGGTGGAGCGCAACGGGTTCCTCTGTATATCCGGGCTGACGGCGGAGGTGTACGACCAGCGCCGAAGGAGCTATGTGGTCGAGAGCATCAGCCTGGTGGAGCAGACCAAGGTGATATTCGAGAAGATGGGAGCGATTCTGGAGGCGGCGGGATACAGCTTTCAGGACTTAGTCTATACGGTGGACTACGCGCTGGAGCCTTGCATGCCGGAGTACCGCGCCAGCGGCGAGGTGCGGCGGGAGGCGTTTGGGGGGAGTATGCCGGCGGCCACCGGGGTGCTGGTGGAAGGGCTGCCGGATTCCACGGGGTTGATGAAGGTGAACGCGGTGGCCATGCGAGGGGGCCGCGACAAGAAGGCGATTTTCCCGGAAGGGACGCCGACGTGGGAGCGGTTCCGGGCGACTACTTTCTGGCCCGGATTTTTTGTGGGTGACGACTGGTTCTGGCTTTCTGGGTCCACGGGCCGGGTGTTCGACGCGGCGGCGGGGCGGGAGGTGTACCCGGAAGGGTTGGCGGCGCAGCGAGAGGCGATCTGGGAGAGCAACCTGGGGCAGGTGATGCGGGACGCCGGGGTTGAGCGGTCGGCGCTGGTGAGGTCGTTTGATTATGTACACCCCGCGGCGGCGGTGGGAGGAGGCGGAGGGCCGGAGGCCGCGGCAGCCGGCTCCGTAGGGTCATCTATCGTGGTGCGGAGGCTGCTGCACCGGCCGGCGCTGCTGGAGATTGACGCGACGTGTTATTTGGGGGCCGACCGTGAGGTGATTGAGCTGCCGGGATGGGGTGGTGAGGGCGGTGTGGCAGCGGCGGTGCGTTGCGGGAAGATGCTGTTCTGCTCGGCGCAGAGTCCGATTGACCGAGTCACGGGGAGGGTTGTGGGGGAGGGGGACCTAGCGCTTCAAGTGGCGAGGACTTATGAGAATGTGTTGACGGTGCTGGAAGCGGCGGGCGCCGGATGGGGGGACGTGGTGCGCTCCATAGAGATGACCAGCCCTCGATTTGCTTTCGACCAGGCGACGTTGGATAGGGCTCGAAGGGGGGCGTATGGGGAGGCGCCGCCGTCGTTGACCACGGTGACGGCAAACCAGATGGCCACGGCCGGGACCGATTTCGCAATGGAGATTTGGGCGGTCCTGGAATAGGCGGCCCTGCCGGGAGGACGGATGCTGGACTATTACCGAGTTGGGGAGCTGTTCACCCCCGAAGAACGCCAGACCCAGGAGATGGTGCGCGGGTTCCTGGACGACAATGTGATGCCGCACGTGAACCAATGGTGGGAGGAGGAGGGCTTCCCATTGGACCTGGCGCCCCGATTAGGGGAGCTGGGGCTGCTGGGGGCGAACCTGCCTTCGCAGTACGGCACGGCGGGAGTGTCCAACGTGGCGTACGGGCTGGTGATGTACGAGCTGGAGCGAGCGGATTCGGGGCTGCGTAGCTTCGTGAGCGTGCAGGGTGCGCTGGTGATGTACCCGATCCACGCCTATGGATCGGAGGAGCAGAAGCTAAAGTATCTGCCCAAGCTGGCGAAGGGGGAGATGATAGGGTGCTTTGGGCTGACGGAGCACGACGGAGGCTCTGACCCCGGGGCGATGTCGACGCGGGCGCGGAGGGACGGGGACGGTTATGTGCTGAACGGCCGGAAGATGTGGATCTCCAACGGAAGCATCGCCGATGTGGCGTTGGTGTGGGCGGCGGACGATGAAGGGGTGGTGCGAGGGTTCCTGGTGCCCACGGACAGCCCAGGGTTCCAGGCGAACGAGATAAAGCGGAAGTTGAGTCTTCGGGTGTCGGTGACGAGCGAGCTGGTGATGGACGAGGTGCGGGTGAACGAGTCGCAGGTGCTGCCGGGGGTGAAGGGGCTGCGGGGACCGCTGTCGTGCCTGACGCAGGCGCGCTACGGCATCGCGTGGGGGGCGCTGGGGAGCCTGGAGGCGGTGTACGAGGAGGCGCTGGCGTTCTCGAAGAGCCGGTCGACGTTTGGGCAGCCAATAGCGTCGAGGCAGCTTGTGCAGGAGAAGCTGGTGGACATGATGACTGACCACACGCGAGGACTGCTGCTGGCGTGGCGGCTGGGGCGGTTGAAGGATGAGGGGACGATGGACCACACGCATGTCTCAGTGGCGAAGCGGGAGAACGTGAGGGCGGCGCTGAAGGCGGCGAGGTCGGCGAGGGAGATACTGGGCGCCAGCGGCATTACGCTGGACTACAGCGCCATCCGGCACATGCTGAACCTAGAAACGGTGGACACCTACGAGGGGACGTACGATGTCCACACGTTGATATTGGGCCGGGAGCTAACGGGGTTGAATGCGTTGGTTTAGGGGTTGGGGGAGATAAGCCTAGTGAGACCTTGCTAGACGCTAGTACTCAGTCAACTCGGTTTTGGTAATTGTTTAAGAAAACGTCTAAGGTTGCTACCCTTTTTTAGGAGTGTTGACGTAGGAGGGTGGCAGCCATGGGACGAGAACGGTATGTGGTCCGGTTGGAAAGGGAAGAACGAGACCAGTTGGAACGACTGATTCGCGGGGGAAAGAGCCCAGCGCGAAAGGTTGCCCGGGCCCGTATTCTGCTAAAGGCAGATACGGGCTGGGGGGTGATGCGCATCGTGGAGGCGCTGGACACGTCTGCGGGTACGGTGTGCCGTACCAAGCGGCGGTACCTGGAGGGAGGACTGAAGCGGGCCTTGGAGGAAGATCCTCGGCCAGGACATCCGACCAAACTGGATGAGCGGGGGGAAGCGCACCTGATTGCCCTGGCGTGCAGCGAGGCCCCTCCAGGCCATGACCACTGGACCCTGCGGCTCCTGGCAAACAAGGTGGTGGAGTTGGGGCTGGCGCCCTCCATGTCCCACGAGGGAATTCGCAAGCGGTTGAAAAAAACAGTCTCAAGCCGTGGCAGAAGAAGGAGTGGTGTATTCCCCAGGTGAGCGCCGAGTTTGTGGCGTGTATGGAGGATGTGCTGGACCTTTACGCGGAACCCTATGACCCAGAGCGCCCGGTGGTCTGTTTCGACGAGACCTCCAAGCAGTTGCTGGCGGAAAAGAGGTCTCCGATCCCGCCCAAGCCGGCACGACGGGAGCGATACGATTACGAGTACCAGCGCAATGGCACCCGAAACCTGTTCATGCTGTGCGAGCCCCTGGCGGGCTGGAGGCATGTGGCAGTGACCGAACGTCGCACCATGGTGGACTTCGCTCAGCAGATGCGGTGGCTGGCCGATGAAGCTTACCCAGCGTCCGAGAAGATCCGGGTGGTGCTGGACAACCTCAACACCCACAAACCAGCTTCCCTCTACGAAACCTTCGAGCCCAAGGAGGCTAGGCGAATACGCAAACGCTTGGAGTTTCACTACACTCCCAAGCACGGTAGGTGGCTCAACATGGCAGAGATCGAGTTCAGTGTCTTGGCCAGGCGAGTCCTGCGCCGGCGTATTGCCGATGAAGAGACTTTGAGTGGCGAGATCGCGGCCCTGGAGGCAGAACGAAACCAAGCCGGAGCAACCATTGACTGGAGATTCTCCACTGTGGACGCCCGAGTCAAGCTTCACCATCTCTATCCTGCCAACAATTAGGTTGACTGAGTACTAGCATCATCTCTCGAGGGATTCTGTCAATTCGTGGGCCGAAAACGCTTTGAAGTCGGGCTAGTCTATCTACTGCCCATTCTCTTAGCTCTATCAACCGATCCGGAGACTCGAGGATGTGACCGTTCGTATACACCGCTACGCGTCCGCTCCTAGGCAGAGTTTCCCAACTTAACGGTTCCCCATATTCCGTTTCTATCGCAGCTTGTGACTCTTGAAGGATATGAAAGCCATTTTCGTACATAAAGTGCACATTCAACTCGGCCATCAGCCTGCCATCTTGCTGGAATGCCATGCCTAGGCTGAATCCCGTGCGCCCTGATGGAAACGACAGCCAATTCTGCGGCAGGACTCGCCTTTTTGCGCTTAAGCTTGGAAATCGCTCACGAACTTCGGTGAGCAATTCGGTAAAAAACTGTTGATATGCCCTGCCCTTATCGGAAATGTCCGGCGAAGGCAAAACTATTTCTTTTGGCCTTACCATTACCTCCAGAAAGGGCGCCGGCACCGAATCACCGATCTTGTAGGCCTTGAGTTGGATCCCAAAAAACCCTTGCTCCCCATTTGACGTCGCATTTAGCCACTCTAAGACCTGAAGATGTTCTCGTCTGAAATCGCTAGCTATCCAGATAGCATAGCTAGCATTTCTGCCAGCGGCGTAGGTCAATAGTTTCCCTAAATGGTCATGATCTGTCGACTCAAGTTGGTTTTCGATAACTACCGTTCTCCCTGTGCTAAGATCCGTCCCAACCAGGTCCACATAGAAATTGCCGACCTTACCCTCTAACTCCGCCACATCGATATCTATTCCTATCGCTTCAGACAAAACACCGATATTATCTTTTAGCCATGGTGAGAAATCGTCGGCTTCATTCGGCCACAATTCTCTGACGTCTAGCTTCTCCAGTCGGCCAATCGGTCTCATTACCACCTCCGGGTTTGTTATGAAGTCTAGTACTCAGTCAACCTAATTGTTGGCAGGATAGAGATGGTGAAGCTTGACTCGGGCGTCCACAGTGGAGAATCTCCAGTCAATGGTTGCTCCGGCTTGGTTTCGTTCTGCCTCCAGGGCCGCGATCTCGCCACTCAAAGTCTCTTCATCGGCAATACGCCGGCGCAGGACTCGCCTGGCCAAGACACTGAACTCGATCTCTGCCATGTTGAGCCACCTACCGTGCTTGGGAGTGTAGTGAAACTCCAAGCGTTTGCGTATTCGCCTAGCCTCCTTGGGCTCGAAGGTTTCGTAGAGGGAAGCTGGTTTGTGGGTGTTGAGGTTGTCCAGCACCACCCGGATCTTCTCGGACGCTGGGTAAGCTTCATCGGCCAGCCACCGCATCTGCTGAGCGAAGTCCACCATGGTGCGACGTTCGGTCACTGCCACATGCCTCCAGCCCGCCAGGGGCTCGCACAGCATGAACAGGTTTCGGGTGCCATTGCGCTGGTACTCGTAATCGTATCGCTCCCGTCGTGCCGGCTTGGGCGGGATCGGAGACCTCTTTTCCGCCAGCAACTGCTTGGAGGTCTCGTCGAAACAGACCACCGGGCGCTCTGGGTCATAGGGTTCCGCGTAAAGGTCCAGCACATCCTCCATACACGCCACAAACTCGGCGCTCACCTGGGGAATACACCACTCCTTCTTCTGCCACGGCTTGAGACTGTTTTTTTCAACCGCTTGCGAATTCCCTCGTGGGACATGGAGGGCGCCAGCCCCAACTCCACCACCTTGTTTGCCAGGAGCCGCAGGGTCCAGTGGTCATGGCCTGGAGGGGCCTCGCTGCACGCCAGGGCAATCAGGTGCGCTTCCCCCCGCTCATCCAG
>CBDFHC010000002.1:0-474613 GCA_965247585.1 Dehalococcoidia bacterium | reverse complement strand
GCGGGACACCTTGAAGCGCGAACTACACACGGAGCCTGGTTTGACCGTGGCCCGGCTGCTACGGGAATCTAGTGATAGCAACGCAATCATGTTATAATGATGTGACATTGTAGATGGAGGCGCTTTCATGGCCAGCATCACCGTGCGCAATCTCGAAGATGGACTGAAACACCGGCTGCGAATCCGGGCAGCTGAGAACGGCCGCTCCATGGAAGAGGAAGCCCGCGACATTCTGAGAATGGCGCTCAATCACCAGCAACCAGAACAGGAGAACTTGGCGAGCGCCATTCGGGCCAGATTCGCGCCCCTCGGCGGGGTCGAACTGGAGATCCCTCCCCGTTCACCCATGCGCAAACCGCCCCGGCTCGACTGAGGCAACTACGATGATTATCCTTGACACCAACGTCGTCTCCGAACTGATGCGCCCTGGCCCCGACGCCAACGTTGTGGACTGGGTTACCGGGCAGGCGGCTCTCAACTTGTACCTCTCCACTGTCAGTGAAGCCGAACTGCGGTACGGCGTCGAGATACTGCCGACAGGAGCGCGGCGAGACAGACTGCTCGAGGAGGTGGAGGGGATGCTCCGGGAGGACTTTGCTGGGCGCGTCCTTCCTTTCGACAGCGCCGCAGCCCAAGCCTACGCTGTGATAGCCGCCGCCCGCCGGGCCGCAGGGCGTCCCATCAATCATTCCGACTGCCAGATAGCGGCGATAGCCCGAAGCCGGGGAGCGTCAGTGGCGACGAGAAACATGGACGACTTCGAGGGGAGCGGGATAGACGTCATCAACCCTTGGGCGGATGAATGAGCGCAACGAAGCTTGTTAGCGCTGTGGAGGACTACCTCACTGACCTCCGCAAGATTCGCGCCTCCGGTGGCGGGACGGGGGAGCGTTCCTATTACCCTCCCCTGACCAACCTCCTGAACGCAGTTGGGAGCACACTCAAACCCAAGGTCTTCTGCATCAGTGAGTTGGCTCAGCAAGGTGCGGGACACCCAGACATCGGTTTATATGCAGCGAAGCAGGTCCAGAAGGGCAAACCGCGCCAGGGTCAAATTCCTGAGTGTGGGGTGCTGGAGGTCAAGTCCGCCGATGATGATGCCTGGCTGACGGTAGGAAGCGATCAGGTCAGCAAGTACTGGAGCAAGTACCGGCTCGTTCTGGTCACAAACACACGGGACTTCGTGCTCCTTGGCGAAGATTCTGCTGGCCAGCCCACAAAGTTGGAGACCTTCCGAATAGCAGAGTCCGTGACTGATTTCGAGTCCCGATTGCAGACGCCTCGTGCCTTCGCGAACAATGTCGGCGCTGCCTTGGGTGAGTACCTCTCCCGGGCACTTTCGCATAGGGCAACGCTTGTTGAGCCCAAGGACTTGGCCCAGCTGCTCGCATCTTATGCGAGGGACGGTCTGGGGAGAGTGGAGGCAGCTGGTGATGCACCCTCCCTCAACATCGTGCGCTCGGCAATCGAGGAGGCGTTGGGCGTCCGATTTGAGGGCCAGCGTGGCGCTGCTTTCTTCCGCTCTACACTGGTGCAGACTCTTTTCTACGGTGTCTTCGCCGCTTGGGTGCTGTGGGCGCGCCAGACGCCACCACCCACGGGTCGCTTCGATTGGCGTATTGCCGTCTGGCACCTGCGGGCGCCCGTGCTGCGAGCGCTATTTCAGCAGCTCTCCGACCCCGGGCGCTTGCAGCCCCTGGGCTTGGTGGAAGTGCTGGACTGGACCTCGGCAGCCCTCGACCGAGTGGACCGAGTGGCCTTCTTCGACCGCTTCAGTGAAGGTCAAGCGGTACCTTACTTCTATGAGCCGTTCCTGGAGGCCTTCGACCCAGACCTCCGTAAGCAACTAGGTGTTTGGTACACGCCCACCGAGGTAGTGCGGTACATGGTTGCTCGCGTCGACAAGGCACTCAAAGATGACCTGGGCATTGCCGACGGGCTGGCCGCCGACAACGTCTACGTGCTCGACCCCTGCTGCGGCACCGGGGCGTTCCTGGCCGAAGTCCTGCGTCGAATCGCTTTGAACCTTGAAAGCCGTGGTCTGGGCGCCCTCACTGGCTCGCGGGTGAAGAAGGCCGCCATGGAGCGGGTGTTCGGTTTCGAGATTATGCCCGCTCCCTTTGTGGTAGCTCATTTGCAGGTCGGAATCACCATGCAGGCCTTGGACGCATCCCTGTCGGAGGACGGGACGGAGCGAGCGGGTGTCTTCCTTACCAACGCCCTGACTGGTTGGGAGCCGACGGTGCAGAAGCCGCTCCCATTCCCGGAGCTGGAGGAGGAGCGGGACCGCGCGGAGAGAGTGAAGCAGGAGACGCCAGTTCTCGTGATCCTCGGCAATCCACCATACAACGGCTTCGCGGGCATGGCGGTGAATGAGGAGCGCGAGCTTTCGGAAGCCTACCGCAAGACCAAACAGGTGCGGCGGCCCGAAGGACAGGGCCTCAACGACCTCTATGTCCGGTTCTTCCGCATGGCCGAACGTCGCATCGCCGAGAAGACCGGCCAAGGCGTTGTCTGCTTCATCTCAAACTACTCATGGCTGGACGGTCTGTCATTCACTGGCATGAGGGAGCGGTACCTAGAGGCATTCGACGTAATCAGGATCGACTCTCTCAACGGTGACAAGTACAAGACGGGCAAGACGACCCCAGACGGCGCGCCCGACCCCAGCATCTTCTCCACGCCAGGCAACCCGGTCGGTATCCAGGTTGGCACCGCAATCACAACGCTGGTACGCAAGACTGACCACACGCCGACTGAGACGGTCGGCTTCCGCAATCTGTGGGGTCAGGCTAAGCACGAGGATCTGACGGCGACGGCGGAGGCAGGACCGGACGCGCTCTATGGCGCTATTGAGCCGCTCTTGGAGCTGGGCCTACCTTTTGCGGCTGTGGTGGCTAGCGACGGTTGGCATGACTGGCCCTCTCTCCCGGACCTATTCTCAGTATCGTTTCCTGGCGTGAAGACCAGCCGCGATGCATTTCTGGTCGATGTGGATCTGGACCGTCTGAGGGCCCGGGTCGCTGACTACTTCAACTCTGACCTTGGCCACGGAGAGGTCGCACGGCGTCATCCATCTGTCATGGACTCTACGGCGCGATTCGATGCTGTTGCTGTGCGCGGCGCACTGCTCAAGCGCGGCGGCCCGGACGAAGCGGGATTCGTCCGCTACGCCTACCGGCCGTTCGATACGCGGTGGTTGTATTGGGATCTAGATAGCGGATTGCTCGATCGTCCACGGCCCGATTACAAGCCGCATGTGTTCGAAGGGAACATGTGGATTTCTGCCGTTCCTCGATTAAGGAGGGATGCCACTCAATCTCAGTCTGGGATCACGCCTAATATAGCGTCGCTCCATCTGAACGAGTGGGGTTCCAGCATGTTTCCCGCCTGGCTCCGTGACGAAGGCCTGGGTCTCCACGGCGGTCATGATGGGCGCCGTCCCAACCTGTCGGACGCCGCCCAACACTACCTCGACAAACTCGGCCTGGGTGTGGAGGACCTGTTCCATCACGTCCTCGCTGTGCTGCACGACCCCGCCTACCGGGAGGCCAACTCCGGGGCGCTCAGGATGGGGTGGCCGCACATCCCGCTTTCGGGCTGGCCGGACGGCGATCTGGATGGCGCGGCAGCCCAGCTAGCGGCATCTATGGCGCGGGGCCAAGAGTTGGCGCAACTCCTCGATTCAGATACACCTGTTCCGGGGGTCACCACGGGAGCTCTCCGGCCTGAGGTCGCACTCATCGCAGTTCCCGCCACTGCCGGTGGCCACAATATGTCTGGCGAAGATTTTTCGGTGACGGCGGGTTGGGGACACTTAGGGGCGGGTGACGCCGTAATGCCGGGTCAAGGCAGAGTCGAGGAGCGCCCCTACACGGCGACTGAATCAGCCGCGTTGGGCGACCTCATAGGAATACTAGGCGAGACCACCTTCGACATATACCTGAACGACCATGCTTACTGGCGGAACGTCCCCGCCGCTGTTTGGAGCTACAAGCTCGGCGGCTACCAGGTCCTCAAGAAGTGGCTATCGTATCGTGAGCGCAAGATCCTAGGCAGGGCGCTTCTGCCCGAAGAGGTGCAGCACTTCACGGACACGGCGAGAAGGATTGCAGGCATCCTGATGCTGGTAAGTTGGACGTGAGTTGGCTCAATGGATTAATACCAGAGTATGTCGGAATATAGGAGGGGACTGCGATGGAAAATGGTCAAATTGACGTTTTAGCCAGTCGCGGCGACAGCCCTAGTTTATGGGATGCAACGCTGGCCTAGTGGCTGGATGAATACCCGGTATCGGAGCGGAAAGACCTAGAGAGCAGACTCAAATCGCGCGAACCCGCATCGGCCTTATTCGAGCTGATGCTGCACGCCCTTCTTATCCGACACAACGCGCGTGTGACCGTTCACCCCCCAAAGTGTCAGGTGTACTGGACTCTCCGAACTATCCATATCCAGGATAACTCGCTGGTGTAGGGTGTGGGCCATCGCCCGTTCCAACCAACGGGTATTCATTCGTGCCAGCGCCTTCCGGTTGTCCTCTTGGGTCAGGAACTCCGTCTCGAACCGGCCCATCTCGCTGGTGCTGGCTCCCTTCCGCTCCGAGCCTTGCCATCCCACGATCACTCGCATGGCTGGGTCTTGGGAAAGGCGCACTGCGTCATTGGTATCGTCGTAGCCAGCTAGGCGGCTGTAGATGACTGTCTTAGCAGCGGAACCAGGTGGTGGAGGATATTGCGTCCGGTACGGCTTTCCTGGAGGTAGTCCTCAGCGATTTCGGTAAGGCCCAAGGCATCATCAAACTCTCGAAAAGCAAGAAGACCAGCGTCGGTGGTGATGGTGGCACCGTGAAATGCCAGGCGGACTTTGGGGTTGAACTGGAGCCGGAGAGAGGCCTTTTCGCCGTCACCCATGGGGTGCCTCCAGGATGCTTACGCTACCTATATAAAACTCGCCAAGCTATGGGGTAATTATAGCCATGCCGACGGCCAACGTCTCACAAATGGACAATGGTTTAAAGAATGCCGACGATTTACTCAGAGGGATATTCAGGCATATGGGAAATGTGGGCTAAGTGCGCTCTTCATTGCTACACCGCTTGCTTCATTGACTTCAACGCGAGCCCCGTACTGGTCCGCCATCCTGGCGCCGATTGGATTGATAGGGGTTGCCGCGGGGTCTGCGATCACCTGGAGCGACCGTAACAGGGGGCGTTGGGGTCTTCTGGGGCTGGGACTGTCCTTGCTGTATTTGGGAGTATCCGTCGCGCCGCCGGTCTTCCTCGCAACTGCACACCTGTATGGCCCGGTCGCGCTGGTCCTCGTGGGGCTTGCGGTATGGAACGTTCTCAGATGGAGGCAAGGCGACGAAAGAGCCGCGTTGGGTGATTCGTAGCCGATGACAGCATCACTGTGGCTCGCAATGGTCCCGCCTGCCGCGTTATTCCTGATCGCAGGAATCCGGGAGGTCAGGATGAAGTACGACGGTGTGCGTCGCGTGCTCGGCGAGGCAGCGAACCTGTGGTACGACTATTGGGGACAGGTCAAGGTGACTGACCGACTGGCTTGTAGATGAGTGAATTGAAGAACCAGAAGCGCGGGATTCGAGCGGCGGTGATTGGTAGCGCAGCCGGCCTCATTCCCGCTATCTCGCTAGCCTTCTACTGGTTCTTGTCACAGGAACCCGATGTCGCCGCTCAACGTGTGGGATATGTAGCGTGGGCTCTACTTCTGCTCTCGCCGTATGTGCTGGCGCTCGTTGCCTCTAGGGTGCGAGAACCTGGTGTACGCGGTGGACTGCTTCTGGGTGTGGGTCTACTATCGTTAGTCGGGAGCTTCTCGACCTTCTCATTGATCGCTTTCATTTTTCTGCCTGCGACATTCGCTATTTGGTTCGCCGCTGTCAGAAGTCTGACTGTCGCGAGGCGCCCGTTGGCGACTGTGGCACCTGCCACTGTTGCAGGGCTGTTGATCGCTGCGATTATGGGATTCGGCTTCTTCTCCCTGTTGTGGATGCAGAGCCAGGACTCGGAGGTTCGCTGTTGGGTGCTGACTCAAGGCCCCGACGGACACTCCACGTGGGAGTCACGCCCCAATGTTGGAGAACAAGGGACCATTAGCGTTGGACCCCTAACGGGTGGCGAACGGTCAACATGCATCAGCGGCATCATCACTAATTCCGAGGCCGCGATGAGCATGGGTGCGGTTGCCATAGCTATTCTGGGTATGGTGATGGTATCGATGTGGTCAGGACGTGTAGGGCGGCCCATCTACGGGGACTCAAGGCGGAGCTAAAGTGGACCACCTGGACGGATTGACCGCCTGACATTGTGGCGGTTGAAAAATGTACCGTCCTCTGCCATCCATAGGTTCGAAGTCGTGCTTATGGGTGGTGGGATGGATGTACCAGGTGGACGTGTATCTACGGATCCGACGGGCGGTGATGGTGGATGGGATGAGCATCCGGGAGGTCTCCCGGGTGTTCGGGTTGCACCGGGACACGGTGCGCAAGATTCTGGCCTACTCAGCGCCGCCGGGCTACCGGCGACAGACTCCGCCCCGGCGTCCTAAGCTGGAGCCCTTCACCGCCGTCATCGACCAAATCCTGGTAGACGACCTCAAGCGTCCCAGGAAGCAGCGCCACACAGCCCAGCGGATCTTCCAGCGGCTCAGGGACGAGCATGGGTTCGGCGGCCAGTACACCATAGTCAAGGACTACGTAAGGGAGCACCGCCGCCGGTCGCAGGAGATGTTCGTCCCTCTGTCTCATCCGCCGGGCCACGCCCAGTGCGACTTTGGCGAGGCCCTGGTGATCATTGGCGGGGTGGAACAGAAAGCCCACTGCTTCGTCCTGGACCTGCCCCATAGCGACGGATGCTTCGTCAAGGCTTACCCGGCCGAGACCACCGAGGCCTTCCTGGACGGCCATGTCTCGGCCTTCGCATTCCTGGGCGGAGTGCCGCAGAGCATCCTGTACGACAACACCAAGCTGGCGGTGGCCAGGATACTGGGGGATGGACGCCGTAAACGCACCCGGGCCTTCACGGAACTCCAGTCCCACTACCTGTTCTCGGACCGGTTCGGCCGTCCCGGCAAGGGCAACGACAAGGGGAAGGTCGAGGGGATGGTCGGCTATATGCGGCGCAACTTCCTGGTGCCGGTCCCGTCCTTCGAGAGCTTTGAGGCGCTGAACGCCCACCTGGAGCGTCGCTGCCTGGCGCGAATGGATGCCAGGTTGAGGGGCCACTCAGAGAGCATAGGCCAGCGGATGGAACGGGACCTGGAGGCCCTGCTGCCTCTGCCGGCGGTGGCCTACGACGCCTGCGAGAAGCAGGCAGGCCGGGTGAGTTCGCTGTCGCTGGTGAGGTACAGGACCAACGATTACTCGGCCCCGGTGGCCTACGGGCACCGGGACGTTCTGGTAAAAGGCTACGTGGACCGGGTGGTCATCAGTTGCGGGTCCGAGGTCATCGCCCGCCATCACCGCTCCTACCAGCGGGATGATTTTGTGTTCGACCCCGTCCACTACCTGCCCCTGCTGGAGCAGAAGACGGCGGCCCTGGACCAGGCCGCTCCCCTGCAGGGATGGGACCTTCCCGAGGAGTTTGCCACGCTGCGCCGGTTGCTGGAGTCCCGCATGGGACGAAGGGGCAAGCGGGAGTTCGTCCAGGTACTGCGGCTATTCGAGCATTTTTCGCCTGGGGAGGTCCACGCCGCGGTTCGGGATGCCATCCGGTTGGGGGCTTTGAGCTTCGACGCGGTGAAGCATCTGGTGCTCTGCCGGCTGGAGGGCCGGCCGCCCCGCCTCGACCTGGAACTCTATCCCTACTTGCCCCAGGTGCGGGTCAGTATCACTTCCGCCGGGGAGTACATGACATTGCTGTCGGGGAGGGCGGCATGAACAGCCGGTCCACGCTGCTGCTGGAACACCATCTGAAGGAACTGAAGCTGCCCAGCTTCTTCCGGGAATACGGGAAGATGGCGGCCCAGTGCGCCGCCGAGGGAGTGGACCACCCGGGGTACCTGCTCAGGCTCGCCGAACTGGAACTCATCGACCGCCACCAGCGCATGGTGGAGCGGCGGATCCGGTCCGCCCGCTTCCCTGCCGTCAAGACCTTCGACACCTTCGACTTTACGGCCATCCCGTCGGTGAACAAGGCGCTGGTGATGGAGTTGGCCCGCTGCGAATACGTCCAAAACCGGGAGAACGTCATCGCCGTCGGCAACAGCGGCACCGGCAAGACCCACGTGGCCCTGGGACTGGGCCTGGCCGCCTGCCAGAAAGGGATGTCCGTGGGCTTCACCACCGCCGCCGCCCTGGTCCACGAGTTGATGGAGGCCCGGGATGAAAGACGTCTGCTCAGCCTCCAGAGACAACTTTCCCGCCTCAGCCTGCTGATCATCGACGAACTGGGCTTCGTGCCCCTGTCACCCACCGGGGCGGAACTGCTCTTCGAGGTCTTCAGCCAGCGCTACGAGCGGGGCTCAATCCTGGTGACCACCAACCTTCCCTTCGACGAGTGGACCGAGGTCTTCGGGTCGGAGAGGCTCACCGGGGCCCTGCTGGACCGCCTCACCCACCACGTCCACATCCTGGAGATGAACGGCGAGAGCTACCGGCTCAAGCGTAGCAGAGAGGGAGTTGCCTCCCAAACTCAAGACAAGCCTCACGAAGAATAGGTAGCATCAAGACCTTCCTGCCTGTCCTCTGCTGACCCACCCGTAAGCAGGCCATTTCCCTCAACAAGTGGTGCGGACATTTATGCTGGCCAGTTAGCTCGGACTTTTTCGCTGAACATGAACACACCAGGTGGTACAGTTTTACTCCGCCCCAGTGGCCCAACATGCCTCCGCCATTGGCGCCGTATCTCCTTGTTGAGACGCTCCAGGGGGTTGTTGGACCAGATCTTCTTCCAGTGGGCGAGTGGGAAGCTGGAGAAGGCCAGGACGTCGGGTCCAGCCTCGTCCAGTCGAGAGGCGACCTGTGGGAACGGGTCCTGGAGCTGAGCGATCACCCGCTCGAGTTGGGCATGCACCTCCTGAGGGGACGGCTGCTGGTAGATGGTGCGTACCATGGTGGCCACCCAGGGCTGAGCGCTCCTGGGGACCCGAGTGAGCAGGTTGGTCATGAAGTGGGTGCGGCACCGCTGCCAACTGGCCCCACCGAAGACAGTTGCGATGGCATCCCTGAGTCCCTGATGAGCGTCCGATACCACCAGTTCCACCCCGCCGAGGCCCCTGGCGACCAGTGAGCGCAGGAAGGCTAACCAGAAGGCGCCGTCTTCACTGGTACCCACGTCCATCCCAACGATCTCACGCTTGCCCTCGCTATTGACCGCCGTCGCCACCACCACGCTGACGTTGACTATCCTACCGGCCTCTCTGACCTTCTGGGTTAGTGCGTCCAGCCACAGGTAGGGATATGATCCGCCGTCCAGCGGCCGACCCAGGAAGCTCTCTACCACCCCGTCCAGCTCCTGGCAGATACGCGACACTTGGCTCTTTGAGATACCCTCGCACCCAAGAGCCTTGACCAGATCATCCACTCGCCTCGTCGATACACCCTCCACATACGCCTGCTGGATCACCGCCAGCAGAGCTCGCTCGCTGCGACGCCGTGCCTCCAGCAGGCTCGGAAAGTAGCTCCCCTCCCTCAGCTTGGGTATCTGCAACTCCATGGTCCCTACGCGAGTGTCCCATGCTCGAGACCGGTACCCGTTGCGCTGGGTCACCCGCTCAGGGTTGCGTTCTCCATACCCAGCACCGGTCCTCGATGACACATCAGCCTCCATGATCTCCTCGACCAGCACTCTCAGTGCCTCTCGTAGAAAGTCCACGTCACCGTCGACTCCCCTCTTGCGCATTAGCTCAAGCAGGTCCATCCTTTCCTTGACCACCGTTGTCCTCCTTTCTCAGGCTCGTCTTTGCCCGCTAAGGATGACGTGGTGGTCTCTCTTCATCCAGACCCTCTACTCTTGTTACACCACTTCCTGGGACTCTACTTTCAGAGGGCAAGAAGCAACTCGAAGATGGTTCTGTCTACCGTCAACTTAGGCCCACCAAACTGGACAAAATCAAGAACCTTCACTCTTGGATTCAAGTTGTTGCCGTAACGCGGTCTCCGACTGGATGCTGCGGCATCAGTTGCCGGATCCTATCTGCCCTGCACTCCCTTCCAGTTAAATAGATTCGGCACATCACGTTACAGCAGTACCGCGAACCAAGCCGAAGGATGTTTTTTCGCCGGACATCGACTATGTTGAGAATGCCGGTCTAGTACTCAGTCAACCTAATTGTTGGCAGGATAGAGATGGTGAAGCTTGACTCGGGCGTCCACAGTGGAGAATCTCCAGTCAATGGTTGCTCCGGCTTGGTTTCGTTCTGCCTCCAGGGCCGCGATCTCGCCACTCAAAGTCTCTTCATCGGCAATACGCCGGCGCAGGACTCGCCTGGCCAAGACACTGAACTCGATCTCTGCCATGTTGAGCCAACTACCGTGCTTGGGAGTGTAGTGAAACTCCAAGCGTTTGCGTATTCGCCTAGCCTCCTTGGGCTCGAAGGTTTCGTAGAGGGAAGCTGGTTTGTGGGTGTTGAGGTTGTCCAGCACCACCCGGATCTTCTCGGACGCTGGGTAAGCTTCATCGGCCAGCCACCGCATCTGCTGAGCGAAGTCCACCATGGTACGACGTTCGGTCACTGCCACATGCCTCCAGCCCGCCAGGGGCTCGCACAGCATGAACAGGTTTCGGGTGCCATTGCGCTGGTACTCGTAATCGTATCGCTCCCGTCGTGCCGGCTTGGGCGGGATCGGAGACCTCTTTTCCGCCAGCAACTGCTTGGAGGTCTCGTCGAAACAGACCACCGGGCGCTCTGGGTCATAGGGTTCCGCGTAAAGGTCCAGCACATCCTCCATACACGCCACAAACTCGGCGCTCACCTGGGGAATACACCACTCCTTCTTCTGCCACGGCTTGAGACTGTTTTTTTCAACCGCTTGCGAATTCCCTCGTGGGACATGGAGGGCGCCAGCCCCAACTCCACCACCTTGTTTGCCAGGAGCCGCAGGGTCCAGTGGTCATGGCCTGGAGGGGCCTCGCTGCACGCCAGGGCAATCAGGTGCGCTTCCCCCCGCTCATCCAGTTTGGTCGGATGTCCTGGCCGAGGATCTTCCTCCAAGGCCCGCTTCAGTCCTCCCTCCAGGTACCGCCGCTTGGTACGGCACACCGTACCCGCAGACGTGTCCAGCGCCTCCACGATGCGCATCACCCCCCAGCCCGTATCTGCCTTTAGCAGAATACGGGCCCGGGCAACCTTTCGCGCTGGGCTCTTTCCCCCGCGAATCAGTCGTTCCAACTGGTCTCGTTCTTCCCTTTCCAACCGGACCACATACCGTTCTCGTCCCATGGCTGCCACCCTCCTACGTCAACACTCCTAAAAAAGGGTAGCAACCTTAGACGTTTTCTTAAACAATTACCAAAACCGAGTTGACTGAGTACTAGTTGGCGGGCTAGAGCTAAGCATAGGAGAACAACAGCACTAAAATTGCAAAGAGAATTTGGGAAGGAGGATATCCAAACTTAGGATGAACGTCATCAAACGACTACTTGGAATATCTCTAATCTTTATAGGAGGCTTAGCCTTCATAGACTGGGTCCTCTCATTTGTCCACTTCAAAGGATCCAAGCAGCCGATAGTTGACTTAGTTATCTACGGCGATCTTGACACTTCCGGAGGTGAACCCATCCTATTCACACTGTGGCGGTTGCTGTGTCCAGGAAATGGTTACGCATGGTTCTGTGACACTTTGGGATAGGTCATCTTCCTGCTCAGCGCATTGGCTGTTGTTACCTGTCTGCTCCTGCTCTGACTACCCCACGGCAATATAGGTTGCTTATCTGGTAGTCGCTACGATCACTCCACCCTTGTTCGTCGTAGTGACCGTGGTGACCGGACGCCGACTGTTGACCACTCGCTTAGGTAAATCAGGGAACGTTCTCTTGGATCGAAACGTACTATCTAGCATGGACTAGCTCAAGTGCTAAGTGAGTCAAAGCGACGTGCGAGTGCATACAGCTTGAATCTCCATTTGAGCGCGATGGGGGTTTGTACCTTGCGGGAACCTTTTCGTGTTCCGTAACGTCTTACTTATGGCAGCCTCACTAATAGGAGGGGATAGACTGTACATCGGAATGGCTAGATTATGAAGCTTTCCAACAAAGCATCAGGGTCGAGGCGACGACTCAAAGTTGCGGGCCTTGGCATCATTGGAGGATCGCTGGTTCTCTTGTTAGTGGCCGCCTCCGCATGCGATGATACCCAGCCCAATGCTACAGCGGAACCGACATCCACGATGGTTTCCAAAGCTACGGATGTGGAGGTCGTCTACGCGTCCCGAGAGCGCCAGCCCCCGTTCCTGACTCCGGGGAACTATGATCCCCTGTGGGGAGACCTGAACTCCGACCCACCTATCATCGACCGATTGCTCCGCGCCATAGAGGGCGGAACACTTGTGGAGATTGAGGAGGAGGGTACATTGCTCTCTAATATTCCTCTGGTCATGAACGTCAGGTTCCGTGACGGAACAATCTGGTCGGTCCGGCAGGTTACGAGGTGCCAGCTAGACGCGGAAGAGAGCCCCAGGAACTGCAGAGACGTACCTCACCATTGGCATTTGCTGCACAGCGACGAAGTAATCGTGTCGAACGCTCTGACCGAGTGGTTCGAGCGCGTCCACGAGCACATGCCCGAGGTCGAATACATCGAGTTCTCAGACCCGATAACCCCAGGTGAGGCGTTCACCATCTCCGGGGCGGGCTTTCACGAAGGGGATAGAGTCCTACTGAGGATCCATTTATCTGACGAGAGTGTGCTGGCTCTGGCGGAGGTGCCGCTGAAATACGGTTCCTTCGGTTGGGACGGTGAAATTCCGGAGACGGCCTCCACTGGCCCAGGTAAGGTCGGTATGCGGGTCCTGGACGACGCTGAAGTCGTCTGGGGCGTTACCGTGTCGACCACTGTGGCAGCACCGGCTGTGTCACGCGCCAAGAATCCGACACAGACCTTGGGAGAGGCGAAATACAGCGCGGCCGATCTGGCCGCGTGGTATGAGAGCTTGAAAGAGGTGATCTGGGATGTCCCAGGCATTTGGTCGACCAACCTAAGCGAAAGGAAGAACCGCATTGAAATCGGCATGCGTCCACTGCGCGGGGGGCGTGATGCATTGGAGACCTTCCTGGCGTCACTGGAGGTCCCGCGGGAGGCCATTCTAGTCGAGGTTGGATGCGAGGGTATTGGCCAGTGGCCTCGTGATCCAGGGGATTCTCCGGACGAACAGTTCCTCCACGCTGTCGAACTCTCGCTGGAATTAGTGTCTCAGGTCGCCTATGGGGAGACGGCGCACATGAAGCTGACGTTGCGGAACGTCACTGATGAGCCGTTGAGACTCGTTCTCGGTGACGTGCCCGCCTATGACTTCGTTGTCACCAAATCTGACGGCGATGGGGTTTGGCATTGGAAGTGCGGCAGGATCACCCAACAGGCACTGGACAGCAGAACCCTGGGACCTGGCGAGGAGCTGGAGTTGATCGGCGATTGGCAGCAGGTGGATAACCGAGGAGAGCCCGTTCCCCCTGGAATTTATCAAGTGCGTGGTGTCTTGAACTTTGGGCCACCCAACTCGGGGCCGCCTGGGGCGGTAGTGACAGCGGCCCATGAATTGGAGGTGCTCAGATGAGGTTCGCCACTTCCTTAGGAGGGCTGGCCATTGTGCTGATTTTCGTGGCCGCCTGCGGAGACGTGGAACCGACAACCACGGGTACTGTGTCGTCCCCTGGTGCGAGCAGCCAGACTCAGCAGACGCCCACGCCCACGCCGACCCCCCAACTCCCCGGCTCCATCACACCGGCGCCAGCCTCGGAAGGTCACAGGCTGGACCTGGGTGATGGCGTAGTCGTGGCCTTCGTGGAGGGTTTGTCTCCGGCGTACGAAGGGAAGGTCGCCTACGCCACCCACGTCCCCTCTGGCTCCCAGCTTGTGTTGAACCGAGATGGACACACCATCGATCAACACGACGGAAGGGGCGATGGCCCAGGCCGCCTGGACGCGGTTCTAGCGGATGAGCCCACCATGGACCGCATCATGGAAGTCCTCCAGAGCGACGAGGACGCGAAGCCCCGGGATATGCACATTCTCTGGATCCATTCCATCCGATTTGGTGGCATCGAATACGTGGCAAGATGGAGGGTAATCGAACCCGGCACCATCAGTATATTGAGTGAACTCACCGAAGAGCACCTGGGGCCGGAAGTCTACCGGGTCGCCTTCAGGCGCGACGGATACGTCGGGCTTGGTTACCGCTACCAAGACGGCGACGCCACCTACCTAAACCCGGGCACGCCCGTATACGCGGTGAAGGGCTACTCTCCGGAATTCTGGCTCGCGACATTGGACGACGGTACTGTTAGGCTGTTCGAGGCCGACACGAACCCTAATGCCAAGACCGGGGAGGACCTGCTGGACATCCGAGGCAAGGTTACGGCCATCGACATTCTTAACGCCCAGGACCGAGGGGAGGTCCTCGGCACGATAGATGAGGAACCCGCCGTCGAAGCCTTCGTCGAAACCGTGCTTGAGAGTCCGGTGGACCAGAGAATGCGTGACCGTGAAGGGCCGCGCTATTTCCTCAGCTTCCACTTGGCCGACGGCATATCTGTAGGGCGGACGTTGTGGCTGGAGTCGGGTGAGCTCTCGCGGGGCGTCATGACAGACCACGCCGTCATCCTCTCGGTGTGGCGCGCCCTGGGTGAAGACGACCGGCCCGTGGCGACCGACGGTGGGCCGAGGATCTCGGAACGATTGGCCGCACGGCTGGGCCTGGCGCACCTGGGCTTCGCGGCGCCCGAAATCGTTTCAACCGGCAAACCCCACTCGCCGGTTGTGCGCCTAATGCGCTTGAGCGAGTTCCAGACGATAAGAGGGTCAGCTCCGGCGGCTATGGACTCGGACCCGTTGGTTTGGGTGGTAGAAGTCCAGGGCTCCTGGCGCGACGCTGGCATCGTGCCCGAGGACAAGCGGCAGGACTTCTCCGTCGCTGTTGTGGCACTGGACGCCGAAACCGGCTCCACCTACGGCCGCAGTTACACGAACACTCCCCTGTTGGGGACGTCCGGTGGCTCTCGACGCTCAACGCCAACCCCTGAGCCCATTATGCCAGGCAGCGCTTCCAAGGCGCCGGAACACATTAGGCTCGACCTCGATAACGGAGTTGTGGTCGCCTTCGCCGACGATCCGAATCGCGGCCGCATCGCATACGTTACCCACGTGCGGTCAGGCGCTCAAGTTGTACTCGACCGGGAAGGCAAGGTGTTAGAGCGGCACGATTCCCCAATGGTTGATGGCGATTTGCTTGACGCGACGTTGAAAGACGGCGACTCAATGAAAAGGATACGGCGAGGTCTAGGCCACGAGGGAGTCCTGATAAGGGACCCCATCACGACCTGGGTCGACGTGTTCCACTTCGGGGGTGCCTCATACGGTCGGGCGTCTAAACGCGGTGATAGCGTATCAAATGGAGAAAGGGAGCTAGACCAATCCGACCTCGGTCCGGTTGTTTATCGCATAGCTTTCTGTCTAAGCTGCAACATTGGACTGCCGATGGGCTATCAGCCGCAGGACGGCGACGCTGCCCTCCTACGCCCCGGAACGTCAATCCACTCGGTCAAAGGCCATGATCCTAACCTAAAGCTCGCCGCTGTCGTAAACGGCAAAGTCCTGTTGTATGAGAGGCGCCCATGAACTCATTCCGTACCTTCGTCTCACACAGAGCCAACCTAAGCCTCTCCAGGTACCTAGATTCTTCCAGGACTCTTTCTTGTGGACGTCAGGTGCTGTCATTTCTGATGCTGATCGTTCTGGCGGTAGCAGCCTTCTTGCTAGCGGCCTGCTCCGATGCCGCACCAACGGCCACGACAGCGGTGCCCAACACACAGGTGGGTGGGGCTGGGGCGAGTGTTGATATGCCGGTGTATTCGTCTATAGAGCAGTTGTCGGCTGCCTCGGACCTGGTCGTCCTGGGTACCGTGAAGGGGATCGTGGCCCGGGAGGTCGACTACGGCTCCGAGGGCCCCGGCGAGGGCCAAGAACAGGGTCAGCCGATCGTGTTCTATGAAATCGAGGTGAATGAGACGCTGCGGGGTAAAGCAGGAGCTACCGTCGTCATGGCCGCACCGGACGTGAACGAGATATCCACGGGGGGAGAAGCTTCGGCCTGGCGAAGCGGTGAGCAGGTGCTCCTGTTTCTCGTAGAGGAAGACGCACCCGGTATTACGGCCTCTAACGACTACTATGTGACCGTAAGCCTGGACAACGGTGTGTTCGATCGTCTGGATGGAGACCTGGTAACACCCCGCATGGTAGGCGCGTTGGAGGAAGCAGAATACCGCCTGTCCGAGGTTAGAGGAAAGATGAAGTCCGATGGGTCCCTTCGACCCCTGCTCCTCGCCCAACCAGCGCCGGACTGGACGTTGGTGAACGCGCCCGGCTGGACCAGCCAACCGGGCTTCTCTTTGCGTGTACCTACTGGATGGCGAGTAAGGGAGACCCAGGGCATCGACTCTTATGTAGGTGAAGTAGTCGGTGACGGAGTACGGCTCGTGTTCGATTACGGCGGCTTTTCCTGGAGCTTGGACCCAGCCGACGATCCCGAGCACGATTACGCTGTGATTTACGAGGATATAGGAGGCGTCCAAGGAAAGCTGCTAATTCCTGTGGACGGCTCAGATGGGTTCACCGGTGTTTTCTTTGCGCGGTTGGACGACCCCAGCCTCAACCTCATTGGCCATGATCTCACACGGGAGCAGCAGCGCACCGCCATCGCCATCTTCAGGAGCGTACGCAGCGGAAACGTGCCTGGCGGGTCTTCCATCGAAGAGTTGGACCCGAATAGACCCACTCCCCGGGTAGTCACCTCAACGGCGCAGGTCGTCGAGCTGACAGCCATTGACACCCACTATGACAACAACTCTATCTCCTTGTGGTGGGAGGACCCAGATTGGGACGTCGATTACTGGGTAGTTGAGCGGTCTACTACTCAGGACGGTCCCTGGGAGACCATAGCAGCAAAGCGTCCCGGAGAGCTACGGCCCCAGGAAGAGCCTCCCCACGCGTATGATCGATGGGCGGATGGCAAGCTACCTCCCGGGGATCGATACTATTATCGCATCTACTCCTGTACCGAATCGGGTCGCTCCGGCTACTCGAACGTGGTCAGCGGCGTAGTGCCCGAGTTCATGCCTGGTCTACCTCCTCCCATAGAGGCAAAGGAAGCGGTCGATCCACCGTGCTGAGGTGGACCACATTCGGACAACGAGGAACGACCTATGAGGGAAGTTGCTGACATGGCGAAGAAAAGAATAATTGGACTCCTGGCCGGTCTTCCCCTGGTCGTTGCCCTTGCCATATCCGTCTCGTTTATTCTGGCGGCTGACTCCAGTGACGGAGTGGAATTAGGCGAATCCGCAGTTTCGCTGGAGGAATCGGGAGCCCGTAGCGGTCAATTCGCCAACCTCTTGAGTTCATCCTTTGTCCCGGAGTTGTCCGACGGGGAAGCCCTAATCATTGCACGAGAGTTCGTAAGGGATGGAATGAACTTGGCTGATGTTGAGGAGTTTCCCACACGTATTGCAAGTGCCAAGTTCAGCGGGCAGCGCCACGACAATGGGGAGCATGCGGCCAAGATGAAGGTAAGGGTCGTTGTCTTCCATGACTACCCGGACTGGCCAAGACTGCCGATGGGGTATTCTGGCCCCAAACCGGTCGATCCTCGATACACAGTGGTAATTGATGACCACACCCGCGATGTTGTTTTTTCAGTCTTAACATGGGGAAGAGAGGGTGATGCTAAGAACACCTCGTCTGGGACCTTAGGGGGTTCGAATCCACCGGCATACCTGCCCCAAGAATCGCTCCTTGACCTATCAAACCCTTCTGATCTCCCACTCAACTACCCGTGGAGCGCATCGGAGCAGACGCAAAGGGACATCGCCATCGAAAGGAGGGATGCCAACCTCCTTCCAGAGTGCACGGGGCACTACTTTGCGTGGCGGGACGCAACGCGAGAAAGGAGAGAGGCAGCGAGGGGGACAGAACCTCCCCCAGGAGGCTTTTGGGCGAGCCCGGGTTGCAAAGGTACTCCAGATCGGTTGGTCGTCGGCCCGCCGAGCGGGCCAGGCCTGGCTGCTGGGCGCGACCAAGCCACAGCAGCTCGGCCCAACGGAGATGGCCTGGCGCCCACTCCAACTCCGGTTCCGGAAACCACATCCGGTATCCCAGACCATCAAGGGATAGCTGTCCATCCACATGATCTGCTCCCCTGGTGCGATGAGATAGAGCGCCCCCCCTGGCCTGAGGGAGCGCCAACCCCTGTCCCACCGGGACCGCCCACCCATGGTAACAACGGTCACCCGGGAAACGTACGCTGTGGCGCCAGGCCTACCGAAACGGACACTCCCAGGCCGGGGAAGTCAGCATCTGACGATTCGCCTGGTTTGGGCGTGCCGCGTCCCTATTACCGGCCCGCTCTTGACGTTGACTACGACGATAACTGGGTAGCAAACATTCCTGCCACCATCGGCGGATACAGTGTGCGTTTCATCAACACGCCCAAGAGCAAGGCCTGTAACCATTTACCGCTGATATCCCTGAAAGTCCTACCGGAGTCCGCCGATGGCTCCTCGACGCCTCCCTTGGACGTGACCTCTCTGCAGAAGGAGATACAGTCCATCCCGGGAGTTCCTGAGAAGATCAACCTCTCCTTTTCACAAGGCAGGTTCGACCCCGAAGCCAAGGCCAAGAGGGACAGGGAGCGGAACGCATACCGTCTTGAGCATGGTTGCCCCCGATGGGACGGACCCTACATCGTGAATCAGGAAGACGGTGGTGGCTAAGAGCGTTTTGAGGACAAGCATGCAGGAACCTAGATTGTGTGCGAACTCGGGGAACGAGGGAGCCGCTGCATGACGGTCGTGAACGCCTGCACTCGATGGATGCCTCGCGTGACTCTAACTCTCGTTGCGGCTATTGCCATCATCTCCGGGGCGTGCGGTGAGAATCGCCCAGCTCCGGCAATTGACGAGCCGCCGTTCGAAGGCCTTGACCGACTCGTCGAACTGTCCGACCTCTCCATCATCGGACGTGTGACCTCAGTATCTGAACCTCGAATAGTGCCTCGTCGCGACCATCCCGAGAGCGGAGTGGAATACTACGAGGCTTCGGTAGAAGTTGACCGAATCTTTTTCGGCTCGCACTACAACCGCGTAGTGGTCTTCGTGCCCTACTATCTCGTAGCGGAGAACGGCCACCGCATGGTGACCAGGGTGCCCGTTCTGGAGCTCGGCGAAACTGTTATGCTGTTCCTGACCCAACGGGACAATCTCTTCGATTTGGATGGCAGAGTCTTCGCAACAGCTGGCGGTGGTGTCATTTGGGGGAAGTTTGCCGTTGAGGACCAAGGGGTGAGACCGCTGCATCCGTCAGGAGATTCCCTACCCCTGGGCGACGTGACGGAGTGGATCGAGGCGGCCCGCCTGTCGCTAGCCAAGTCGGGCTTGCTGGTTGGCGAGATATCCGGACTCGACGATGGAGACGAGGCCGCCATCCGTCTTCTGAAGCTTGGCCCCGGTGAACGGTTGGAGAACGGAGTCTTGGTAGACGAGTGGACGCTGAGTAACGGGCCATGGGAACGGGAGGGCCTACGATTGTCTCAAGGGACATACATCCTGGTCCCTGAGGCCGAGGGATATCTTCCCCTTAAGCGCATCCGCGGTTTGATGTTTGAGGTACCTACGGAGGGGATGGAATGGAGAGAGAGGGACCTAGGATTCGCCTTCTTCCGCCCCAAAGACGCCTCTGATAAGCCCCTCTCCACTGGAACGGGCTGGATTCCTGAGTACAGCGTTGGCGGATGGATCGTTGGCCTACCGGACGGGGTCGTTGCCACAGTTCGGATACAACGCCTGCCACCGGTACCAAACGAGCTCTACGTTATCGGTCCTCCGTTGCCGGAAAATGCTACGCGCTACTTTCCCCAGGAGCTCACGTGCCTCGAGGAGGCAGAAGACCACCTGGTGCCTGAGGAAACGGTCGCGGAAATAGAAGTGCGTAACGGACGATGGGGGCTCTCAGACCATACTCTGGCAGGCCATCGGTATCTCATCACCCTCGAAACTTCTGATAAGTCTGGCATCAGCGCCGGTAATGCGGGTTACATTGCGGTGGTATTCGGCGGGAATGCCGCGCACCTGCTGCGGGGCGTCGATTTCTATGTTGGGGACGCAGCGGCTCCAAACTGCCCACCGCCGCTGGACTCAGATGTTGTCGACCTAAGCCAGATCAAAGAGGAAGCGGTCAGGAACCTGTTCGACAGTACCGGCAAGAGGATTAATCCGGACGAACAGCTAGCGGATGTGGCGAGAAATCACGAAGGCGGCTTCGGTGGCTACTACTTCCACGAAACTGACAAGAGCATCGTCTACGTCTACATGCAGGACGTCACCAAGGCGCCTGCTGCGGAGGCGGCCTTCCGCGCAGCCTATCACGGTGATCGCGAAGTCACCCAGATAATCCCCGTTCAAGGCGACTACTCTCTCGACCAGTTGTTCGAATGGTTCAGGATCCTCGACAGAGCTTTGATTGAAAGCGGCATACCCCCAGCCAGGGCATCGGTACGAGAGATCGAAAACCGCATCCGGATCGGACTGTTCGATGCGGATCAAATTGACGACGTTCTCCACATAATGGAAAGGCTCGGGATTCCCGAGGGGGCTGTAGTTGTTAAAGAAGACTACTTAGAGGTTGGGAGGTAAGACAGCGTGAAGGCAAAGTGTGGAGCTTACCGGTGAAAAGGCTGTTGGTCGTGATAGTCGCGCTCGCGTCCGGTACATTTCTTGCTGCCTGTGGAACAACAGACGACACCGATGTCGCTCCTGCCACCACGACGGAGCTTCCCGCCAGTGCTACGGACGCCCCTGGTGATGGTCCCTCTACAGTAGAGGAGCTTCTCACTCACGCCCAAGAGGTGATGGACCGGCAGAGCTTTCGAGGAAGCTTCGCCTTCGCACCTTCGAGGCCTATGCCTGCATTCACCTACGTTCCTGGCCTCACGCTCCTCCAGGACATGGGTGGCGATTGGCCTCCGTTCCTCCTCCTCTCCAATGGGACGGCCTTATCCTCTGAAAGCGGCGCTCGTTGGCTGACTTCGCCTGACAACTCCAGCTCTGGGCTCTTCTTTGGCGTCATATCAGACCCACGGGTCGCACTGCGCTTCCCCGACGCTCCAGAGATTGTAAGAGAAGAAGCCATCGACGGTCGCACCTATCTGGTCGTGTCTACCGGCCTCGACGTAGAGGCCCTCCTGTATACGACGCCTCCCCAGGAGCCTCACGTACGGGCTATCTTAGGCTTTCCCTACCCGGAGGGGGCCGACGCCCAAAAACTTGAGGGGCTGGGCTACGAAGTGTTCGGCTACCCGCTGGAAGACTCCGCAAAGTGGGAGGCGTTCAAAGGACCTTACCATCTGAGTTTCTCCGAACGTGCCGACCGTCCAGGTCAGCCGCGAAGCGAATGGGACGTACGAGTCACTGTCATCGTCCAGGGGATCACCACGCTGGAAGCATCGGCCAAGCAAGAACTACGTGCAGCTTTGGCAGCTTATGGCGCCGACCCGGACCTCGTGGAGAACGCGCGCGTTATGCCCGTTGCTCAGGACGCAAGTGAGTACATGAGTCAGCAGCTACAGGAGGTGAGGGTCCGGCTGTGGATAGACGAGGAGACGGGCCTGGTTCGACGCATGGCTGTCGAGCAAGGCTCTTCAAACACGGACGAAGGTGTGGTCGGGTTCTGGGGCTACGGCGAAAACATGCAGCTAGAAGCGCCCACCCAGGTTATGGATTTCCGGCGGGCCGATGCCTTGGATGGGGTAGCTCAGCGGGGCTTTCACGCGCTCAACGAGGCGTTGCAGTATTACGAAGAGCAACAAGGCCGCTACCCAGATGCGCTGACGCCGGAGTCGGTGGGGGATGCCCTGGAAGCCCTGAGACTTGTCTGGCCCACCAACCCGTTCAATAACGCCCCCATGCGCCACGCCCCGGGCAGCCCTGGGAATTACAGCTACACGAGCTATGGGAACGACTACACGCTCCAGGTCCAGGGCTGGGACTACCCGGTCACATCCAGAACGGCGGTGTCCGGTGAAACAGGGGATGCTCCGAAGGCGGACACGCTGGAGGAGGACCTGGACTACGTAAGATCCTTGGACTTCCCCGTGTTCTGGCTAGGGTTGAAGTCCGGTGCACCGGCCCAGGGCGAAGCGGCGCTACCTCCGCTGACGTTGACCGAGGCAGTCGCATGTCCACCGGAGCCAGCTTGCATTTGGCCCGTCCGCTTCGTCTACGGGACGCCGGAACACGGCTTCAGGCTCCTGTCGTTTCTTGAAAGGCCCCGCAATGACAGCGATTCCCCGGAGGGCGAGCAGATGGAGATTGCTGGGCTTCAGGCGACTGTAACTATCTCAACATCACCACTGCCTGCCCGCGCCGACCTCTCTGTATGGCAAGCCACTGCATGGCTGCCGGAGAGCGTCATACGAGTCGCAGCGACCACCATCACGGAGGACCCCGAGGGAAATCCCTTCAATAGCAAGCTTGGCCTCACTGCGACACTAAGCCTGCTGATGGAATTGCGGTAGAACACCGCTGGCGATGGAAAGGGCATGCGTAAAGTGAGCCGTTGGCAACTATCTGGGATTCCTATGCTAGGGCTGGCGGTAATTCTTGTCTGTACAGTGGCTTGTTCATCTCAAACGCCATCGGCAGCGACTCTAGAGCCTACGGAAAGCTGGCACCCGCCGGAGAGTTTCTCTATGGGGAAGCTCCCAAGTGGGGAATTCGCACTCTTGCAGTGGAACAATCCAAACCAGAGCGCTGTATCATTCGAGTTACAATGGAGGTTCAGTGATGTCCCCTACTGGGTACACCTCGCGTCAACCTCTCCCGGAGCGGCCACTCATCCGGCCAACGGCCCAGGCCATATCGCTCCGTGGAATCACACCGGCTATTGCTATCGGGGTCGCGCGGTCTTGGGCAACTCAGCGTCCGGATGGTCGGATGAGTTCTGCGATTACATGGGTGCAGGGGAGCCATACCTGCCTCCCCCGTGGCCACTGGCTGCAACCGACGTGGTAGCAGAAGCTATTAACGAAGGTGTCAGACTGACATGGGCAGCCGTTGATCTCCGCCAGTTTGGCTCGCTCGATTCGCTCGTACTCCGAAGAAAGTCAACCGAGGGGGTCTACGATGTCATTGCTACAGTACCCTATGGGACATTTGACTTCACTGACGAAAACGGGAGCCGTGACTACTGCTACAGAATCGGCACGAGGTTCAGGGACCGCGGAAAGAGCGTCAGTGGAGATGTGTGCCCGCGTTGATACGGCCTGACCATCGGGCAACGAAAGCCCCCACATGAGTAGTTGATCGGCCTAAGCGCAGTTCTCGACTACTTCCACCACAGCCCCAGGGTACACACCCGGCGGACCCATCTGAGCAGGGCTCTCTGTGCCCGCTCTCTCTGGATGTTCTCCAGCGCCCTCTCCCTCCAGTCCAATTCTGCGCCCCGAGTGAAGTCGTCCAGGGGAGATGACCCTGGCGGCAACGTCAGCTTGTATTCAGCCAGCATGGCGATCTCCAGCTCCATGATTCGCTCTCTAGTCTTGGCCTGAGTGAGCTTAGTTCCGACCTCCCGCTCCTTGTTCAGCCGCCGCCACTCCTCCACCAGAGGCATTCCAGGGCCGTAGGATAGCTCCTCGCCGGGATGCGGCTCCTTGCTGATCACGCCGAAGCCGAAGTAGCTACTGTGATAAACGCGCCTAGCCTCCCTCCTTGAATCGACGGCCCTTGGCTCCACATCCTCCGGTTCCTTCTCTTTGGCTTGCTCCAACCGAGTGAGCCTGCCGTTCATCTCTCTCAATGCCTGGGCGAATCCGTCCAGCCTGCGATCCACTTCTGTCCACGCTTCTGCGGTATCAGCTTCCTGAGCGCTGCGAACCTCCTTCTCCAACGCCTCCATACGCCGCTCCACGTGCTCAATTCTCTGCTCCTGCGAGTCGTTGCCCTCTCGCTGGGAGGCCCCCGTGCCAACCTCGGACCTCAGTCCCCGCTCCATCGCTTCGCGAACCCGCCAGGAAAGGCTTCCCCCTTCCATGCTCGCAGCCACCGTCCTGGGGTCTATCTTCAGAGTCGTCGCCGCTCCTCTGACGCCCCTCTGTTTCACCAGCTCACGCAGCAATGCTATGAGCCGCTGATCGGACATCTCCTCCATGCTGTCGCCCTTTTCCATGATTGACTCTCCCGATTCCATTTGGGCAGCCCCGATGCAATCGATGCCTTCCGCCGGAGCCACCGTTCAACGACCCCCACCTCTTCCCGCATGCAACTTGCAAAAAAGACCTGAGTTTTACACATTCTCCATGCAACGTGTAAAAGGCGGAGCTAAAGTGGACCACCTGGACGGATTGACCGCCTGACATTGTGGCGGTTGAAAAATGTACCGTCCTCTGCCATCCATAGGTTCGAAGTCGTGCTTATGGGTGGTGGGATGGATGTACCAGGTGGACGTGTATCTACGGATCCGACGGGCGGTGATGGTGGATGGGATGAGCATCCGGGAGTCTCCCGGGTGTTCGGGTTGCACCGGGACACGGTGCGCAAGATTCTGGCCTACTCAGCGCCGCCGGGCTACCGGCGACAGACTCCGCCCCGGCGTCCTAAGCTGGAGCCCTTCACCGCCGTCATCGACCAAATCCTGGTAGACGACCTCAAGCGTCCCAGGAAGCAGCGCCACACAGCCCAGCGGATCTTCCAGCGGCTCAGGGACGAGCATGGGTTCGGCGGCCAGTACACCATAGTCAAGGACTACGTAAGGGAGCACCGCCGCCGGTCGCAGGAGATGTTCGTCCCTCTGTCTCATCCGCCGGGCCACGCCCAGTGCGACTTTGGCGAGGCCCTGGTGATCATTGGCGGGGTGGAACAGAAAGCCCACTGCTTCGTCCTGGACCTGCCCCATAGCGACGGATGCTTCGTCAAGGCTTACCCGGCCGAGACCACCGAGGCCTTCCTGGACGGCCATGTCTCGGCCTTCGCATTCCTGGGCGGAGTGCCGCAGAGCATCCTGTACGACAACACCAAGCTGGCGGTGGCCAGGATACTGGGGGATGGACGCCGTAAACGCACCCGGGCCTTCACGGAACTCCAGTCCCACTACCTGTTCTCGGACCGGTTCGGCCGTCCCGGCAAGGGCAACGACAAGGGGAAGGTCGAGGGGATGGTCGGCTATATGCGGCGCAACTTCCTGGTGCCGGTCCCGTCCTTCGAGAGCTTTGAGGCGCTGAACGCCCACCTGGAGCGTCGCTGCCTGGCGCGAATGGATGCCAGGTTGAGGGGCCACTCAGAGAGCATAGGCCAGCGGATGGAACGGGACCTGGAGGCCCTGCTGCCTCTGCCGGCGGTGGCCTACGACGCCTGCGAGAAGCAGGCAGGCCGGGTGAGTTCGCTGTCGCTGGTGAGGTACAGGACCAACGATTACTCGGCCCCGGTGGCCTACGGGCACCGGGACGTTCTGGTAAAAGGCTACGTGGACCGGGTGGTCATCAGTTGCGGGTCCGAGGTCATCGCCCGCCATCACCGCTCCTACCAGCGGGATGATTTTGTGTTCGACCCCGTCCACTACCTGCCCCTGCTGGAGCAGAAGACGGCGGCCCTGGACCAGGCCGCTCCCCTGCAGGGATGGGACCTTCCCGAGGAGTTTGCCACGCTGCGCCGGTTGCTGGAGTCCCGCATGGGACGAAGGGGCAAGCGGGAGTTCGTCCAGGTACTGCGGCTATTCGAGCATTTTTCGCCTGGGGAGGTCCACGCCGCGGTTCGGGATGCCATCCGGTTGGGGGCTTTGAGCTTCGACGCGGTGAAGCATCTGGTGCTCTGCCGGCTGGAGGGCCGGCCGCCCCGCCTCGACCTGGAACTCTATCCCTACTTGCCCCAGGTGCGGGTCAGTATCACTTCCGCCGGGGAGTACATGACATTGCTGTCGGGGAGGGCGGCATGAACAGCCGGTCCACGCTGCTGCTGGAACACCATCTGAAGGAACTGAAGCTGCCCAGCTTCTTCCGGGAATACGGGAAGATGGCGGCCCAGTGCGCCGCCGAGGGAGTGGACCACCCGGGGTACCTGCTCAGGCTCGCCGAACTGGAACTCATCGACCGCCACCAGCGCATGGTGGAGCGGCGGATCCGGTCCGCCCGCTTCCCTGCCGTCAAGACCTTCGACACCTTCGACTTTACGGCCATCCCGTCGGTGAACAAGGCGCTGGTGATGGAGTTGGCCCGCTGCGAATACGTCCAAAACCGGGAGAACGTCATCGCCGTCGGCAACAGCGGCACCGGCAAGACCCACGTGGCCCTGGGACTGGGCCTGGCCGCCTGCCAGAAAGGGATGTCCGTGGGCTTCACCACCGCCGCCGCCCTGGTCCACGAGTTGATGGAGGCCCGGGATGAAAGACGTCTGCTCAGCCTCCAGAGACAACTTTCCCGCCTCAGCCTGCTGATCATCGACGAACTGGGCTTCGTGCCCCTGTCACCCACCGGGGCGGAACTGCTCTTCGAGGTCTTCAGCCAGCGCTACGAGCGGGGCTCAATCCTGGTGACCACCAACCTTCCCTTCGACGAGTGGACCGAGGTCTTCGGGTCGGAGAGGCTCACCGGGGCCCTGCTGGACCGCCTCACCCACCACGTCCACATCCTGGAGATGAACGGCGAGAGCTACCGGCTCAAGCGTAGCAGAGAGGGAGTTGCCTCCCAAACTCAAGACAAGCCTCACGAAGAATAGGTAGCATCAAGACCTTCCTGCCTGTCCTCTGCTGACCCACCCGTAAGCAGGCCATTTCCCTCAACAAGTGGTGCGGACATTTATGCTGGCCAGTTAGCTCGGACTTTTTCGCTGAACATGAACACACCAGGTGGTACAGTTTTACTCCGCCCCAGTGGCCCAACATGCCTCCGCCATTGACATGCAACGCCCCCTTAACCCAAAATAACCCAAAGTGCTTGCAAACATGACGCTGCCATCATCCTGTAGGGGCTGAATTCCTTCTGAAATGGCCTCATTCACGACTCGACGTGCAACTTGCAATAAAACTCATATCTCTGTACAGCCCCCTGACCTCAACAGGGTCTCTAATGCCTAATGACCCTTGCATCTGGCGGTTGAAGGGCTCACACTAGTCTATAAGAACACATGTTCTCTCACATGTCCAGGAGGTGACGACATGGTCCTGCCATCGACTGGCCGACCAACACAGCGAAATCATGAGAACGAGTACCCGCTAACAGAATCGAGATACGAGGAGGACTCACTGTGAAACTGAATCCCATTAGTTGGCTATCCAACCGATCTACACGCAAGGCCCCTGTGCTTCTGTCGGTGACGTCGCCGAGGACCGGAGAGCGCACCCTGTTGGGGGTGGAGAACTTCCTCAGGTCCATCGCCATTCCCGAGCCCTTCTCCCTGGAGCTGGCGGGGGACATGGACGGCGTGACCCTGATGGCCCGGTGCCGGGACAAGGAGGTGGTCCAGAATCAGATATCGATTCACTACCCCCAGGCCCGCATCGCCGAGGTGCCCCCAGAGGAGGAGCCCCTGCGTCTGGAAGAGGATGATGAGGCCTGGGGAATGAGCCTGAGGGTGCAAGGCCCTCCCTATGTTCCCCTGAGGACCTTCCGGGACGACGACCTTTTGGACCCCGGCTCAGACCCCATCCTCGCCCTCCTGGGGACGATGGCGTCGCTGCGCCCTGGAGAGCGCATGGTGGCCAGACTGGTGCTGTCCTCCCTGGGACCAGACTGGTCTCAGCCCTACCTGGACAAGGCTCTGCCGAAGCCGGTGACCGAGCGAAGGGACGCCTCCTACACCTACCAGACCAAGCCTCTGCAGACCGACGGCGCACTGATGGCCGTCCTGGGTTTGATAGCCCTGGGGTCCTTGCAGGGCTACTTCTGGATGCAGGGCGGGGAGCTGTGGAAGACGATACTCTTGGGCATCGGAGTAGTCGCCGGGACCGTGGCGGCGGGCTGGGGATGGTGGCGTTGGAAGAAGCGGCGTTCCCGCGTCTACGACCCCATACTGGTCAAGGAGAAGGTCTCCAGCCTGGCCTTCGACTCCCTCCTCCAGGTCACTGCCATCCTCCCCAAGAGTGATGGAAAGGAGCGGGCCAAGGCGCTCCTGGAGTCGGTGGCGGCAGCCTACCGCCACTACGACAACCTCGCAGGAGCCCACTTCAAGGTGAGCAAGATCAGGCAGGTGGTTCCCACTGCTTCCTTTCACATCCCCGGCCCAGGGATCTTCGGGTCGAGAACCATATTGGGCGTGAGGGAGGTGGCCTCTCTATGGCACCCGCTCGGGGCCAGGGACGACACCCCCCTTGTGGCGCGCTCGGGGGCCAAGGTGCTCCTGCCTTCCTCCGGGGGAGTGAGGGAGGGAGCCCTCATAGGCCACTCCACCGCAGGGACGGCCCAAAGGGACATCCGCTTTCCCGACGACCTGCTGCGCCGCCACCACCTCTACGTGGCAAGGACCCGCATGGGCAAGTCCACCCTCATGCACCACATCGTCTCCCACAAGCTCCAGCAGAAGGCCGAGGGGAAGGACTCCGACGCCATCGTGGTCATCGATCCCCATGCGGACCTCGTTGAAGGGCTGCTCAACCAGGTGCCAGAATCCCTGGTGGACCGAGTACGCCTCATAGACCTGGCAGACGACCGGAACGCTCCCGGCATCAACCTCCTGGACACCAGGGTCTTCTCCGACAGGGACCGCACCGCCGACTCGGTGGTGCGGATAGCCAAGGGGTTGTGGGAGCAGTGGGGACCCAGGATGCAGTCCATCCTGGAGCAAACGGTGAAGAGCCTTCACGAGGCCAACGAGCACCCTTCAACCGACGCCTACGAGCAGTACACTATCCTGGACGGGCTGAAACTGCTTTCGGACGACAAGTTCAGAAGCCGGGTCTTGGCCAAGGTCAGCGACCCCTACCTGCTGGAGTGGTGGGGCCGGGACTTCCGTAGCTGGCACCGCCAGTACAAGGCCGATGCCCTGGCCCCCGTACAGACCCGGTTGTCCTACTACGCCTCATCACGGAAGGCCAGGGCCATCCTGGGCCAGTCCCGCTCCACCATCGACATGCGCCGAGTGATCCAAGATGGTGGCGTGCTCCTGGTCTCCACCTCCCAGGGGACGGCTGGCAGGGACGTATCGGCGCTGGTGGGAGCTTCCATCCTGAACCTGGTGGACGGCGTGATACGGGAGCAGGGGAGCGTGCCTATAGGTCAAAGGAGAGGTGTGCTGGTAGTGGTGGATGAGATGCAGTCCATGCCGGGGGTGGACTACGAGACCATGCTCTCCGAGCTGGGGAAGTTCGGGGCTTCATTCATCCTGGCAACCCAGAGCCTGGCCAAGCTCTCCGACCTCTCCCGCACCATGCAGGACACCCTGCTGGCCAACATCGGCTGCCTGGCCGTCTTCCAGGTGGCCGGAGCCGACGCTCGAACCCTGGTTTGGGAGCTGGGCAAGGACCGGGTCTCCGAGGATGACATCACCTCCCTGCCGGTGCACCAGTGCTACGTCCGAGGCACCGTGGGGGAGGAGCGGATGCCGGCATTCTCAATGAAGGTGCGCAAGCCCGATGAGGGTGAACCCGAGATCGCCGTCCGCATTCGAGCGGCCGCATCTTCCTACACCACCCCAGTGAAGGAGACCGCCACCAAAGAGGCGGAGTCGGAGGTGTTGGTGGAGAAGTACAGAGCGGGCATAGAGGCCCTTGAGAAAGGTGAAGCCCCGAAGTCCAGTAATGGCGCTGCCCCAAAACCAGCCAAGCGGCGCAGGCAGCGCACCCGTAAGCCCAAGGATGATGTTGGACAGGAAGCGGAGGCCACCGAAGAGGACGTCTCTCCTGGTGTCGAGGAAGGGCAATGACAGGAAAGGATTCCTATTTGGACACCCTGCGGTGCCTGGCCTCCATGCCCTTTCTTGACCGTCTGGAGTTGGCGGCCCTGTCCAGCAGGGCTGACCGCACCACCTACAACGCCGTAGCCGACCTGGAGCGTCGGCGGTTGGCAGCTTCCCTTCCCCATGCTACAGACCTACTGAGGACGACGCAGCGATTCTACGTTACCGCAGCAGGGCTTCGGCACCTGGCATCGGCGGATGGTATGAGCCTGGACCGGTTGCTTCACGTCTATCCCGTCTCCGCCCAGTGGCGGCGCATCCTGCTGGAAAGGCTGGACGCGGTAGCGGTGATCTACCGGCTGGCAGCGACAACCGCTGACGAGGAAGGTGACATAGCCTTTAGATGGTATCGGACAGGGCCGCTGGATGCCGCCCTATCACTGCCTGGTGGACGGACTATTGGCATCGTGAGGCAGGGAGCCACCGCCGACAGGACGGCCTTCGCCAAGCGGCTCTGGAGGCTGCGGGAAGGGCCTTTGCCCGGGGCCGTCCTTCTATTGGCTCCCGACGCTGCGCGTCTTCACCACGCCCGGAGGTTGCTTGCCGGACTCCCCACGGCGGCCTTTCTAGCCCAAGAGGAGGATGCGGCCCTGGCCGGTTGCGACGATCCCGTATGGCATCCCCCGTCCATCGCCGCCTCCCTCGACCTCCGCTACATCCTGTCACGCATGAGTCAAGGCGGCACGTTTCCAGCGGACTCTGAGCTCTCGCGGGTTACCATTCCCCAGGACATCGCCCTGGATGGCCAAGGGGGAGCTGTCTCCGACCACCTGCTGCCCGCCCTGCTAAAGCCTGCCGAGAAACGCACCTTGGACATCCTCTCCGACTGGCCCTGGATCACTTCGGTAGATCTGTGTCAGTTGCTGGGCTTCTCTAAAGCTCGGCTGTCCCAGGTCGTGGTTCCCTTGGAAAGGGCTGGGCTAGTACGGAGACCCTTTGCCGAGGGACGCCGCCTTGCCTTGACCGATAGCGCCATCGACCTCCTGGCCCGCAGGGACCGCGCCGCCGTGGGCGCGGCCAGGAAGCGCTGGAGTACTACGGGCCTCGACTCACAGTCTCCCACGGACTGGCGTAGGGTTTCGGGAAGGCGAAGCCGCCAGCTCCTCAGGAACATCGATCACACCGAAGCCGTGCACGGCTTCGTCGCGACGCTGGCTGAGCAAGCCAGGTCTCAAGGCTGGGAAGTGGCGCAGCTGGACCCGCCTATGCGGGCGGCAAGGTACTTCAAGTATGTTGACAAGCTGCGTTCCATCCATCCTGATGCCTTCGGAATCCTACGCAAGGGCGACTATACGTGGCCCTTCTTCCTGGAGTGGGAGCGCCGGGCGGTGAGGCCCACTACCATGGCGGCACGGCTAGCTCCCTATCTTCGTTACTACTCGTCACACCGGCCCACCGACGACCACGGCACGCAGCCCATCGTCCTCGTGGTCTTCCACGACGACCTGGCGCAGACCCACTTCCTGCGGGTGGCCAAGGGGGAGATGGAGCACGCCAGGGTCAGGGTGCCGCTTTGGGTATCCCACAGGAGGTCCTTGGAGGAGTTGGGACCTTTGGGACGGGCTTGGCGCACACCCGATAGCTGGGAGCCTACCTATGCTCTTGGGGGAGGGTGAAGAGAGTCACCAAACAGGTTGGTCATCTGGATCATCTTCCCCAATCATGGCAAATATCGTATGATGTACTAAACATGTAATTCATATGAGGTTAGGCATGAGAATATCCGAAAGAGGGCAGATCACCATCCCCAAGAGACTGAGAGATCGCTTTGGTATGAATCAAGATGTCGAGGTGGAGATCACGCCAACCGAGGATGGACTACTCATCCAGAAGCGGGCAGCATCCAAGCATCCCGTGGAGAGGGTCAGTGGGATCCTCGACGGGGCTGTCGATGTAGACCAATACATAGAAGAGATCAGGGGAAGGTGATTACTTCAGTCGATACCAACGTCCTGCTGGACGTATTCATATCCGATGCGTCGCATCACTCCCAATCGCAGGAGTGGCTTACGCACGCCTACGATAGAGGAGCTATCCTCGTCTGCGATGTGGTCTATGCAGAGCTGGTTCCGGCCTTTGGTGACCGCTCCTCTTTGGATGGAGCGCTGCGGGAGATCAACGCAACGATTTCGCCCATTGACACCGATATCGCATATGAAGCTGGACTCCGGTGGTTGCAATATCGACAGGCTGGTGGGCCGAGAGGCCGGATCATCTCCGACTTCCTGATAGGTGCCCATGCGTTTGCCAATGCCGACACCTTTCTGACCAGGGATCGTGGCTTCTACGCCACCTACTTCCCAGAGTTGCAAAAACCTTAGCCATCAGGAGAACTCAATCATGAAACATAAACAAGCCCTCACACCAGCAGCCCTCTACGCCAGGGTGTCCAGTGACCGGCAGGACGTGGACCTCTCGATAGCCGCCCAACTCCGGGCGCTCAGGAACTACGCCCAGGCCAATGGCTACAATGTTGCACGAGAATACGTCGACGAGGCCGAGAGCGGGCGCGTCGCCGACCGGCCCCAGTTCCGCATGATGATAGAGGAGGGGAGCAAGCCCAATGCCCCCTTCCAAGAGATTCTAGTGTGGAAGTTCTCCCGGTTCACCCGCAAGCGGGAGCATGCTGTGGCCTTCAAGTCCATGCTGCGTAGGAAGGGTGTCAGGGTAGTCTCCATCACCGAGCACGCCGACGACTCCCCTACTGGCAAGCTCATGGAAGCCATCATCGAGAGCGTGGACGAATTTTACTCGGAGAATCTTGCCCAGGAGGTCACACGGGGTATGCGGGAGGCCGCGTCACGGGGCTTCTTCCTGGGTTCCAAGGCTCCCTTCGGATACAAGCGGGTCAAAGTGCCCGACGGAGCAAAGGAACGTCCCACCCTGGTGCCTGACCCTGCTACCGCTCCGATAGTGAGGGAGGTGTTCGAGAGTTCTCTCATGGGCAACGGCCTGAAGGAGATATGCAAGGAGCTGAACGAGCGGGGAATCACCAACAAGGGATGGCGCTGGCACAAGACCGGCCTTTACTACCTGCTGACCAACGAGGCCTACACAGGGACTTCGGTCTGGGGCAGAACGACTAGGGGCGACAAGGAGCCTGACCCTGTACGAGTGGAGGGAGCTTGGGAGGCACTGGTCTCAAGAGACTTGTTCGAGAACGTGCAGCAGGGCCTAAAGGAACGCGCGCCGAAAGTGCAGAGACCGGCCCGCGTGGGGAGCAAGTTCCTGTTGAGTGGGTTGCTGCTCTGTGGTACCTGCGGCAAGCCCTACATCGGCCAGGGAGCCAAGAGCGGTCAGTACGGCTACTACGTCTGCGGCACCCTTCACCGGCAAGGGGCAGGAACCTGCCAAGCCAGCTACCTGAACGCTCCCAAAGTGGAGGGCTTCATCATCGACAAGATTAAAGAGCGCATCCTCACCGACGAGACCATCACTGAGCTGGTAACCATCGTCGCCGAAGAGATAGACGCCATGGCCGGGGAGCTTGACGGAAGACTCGGGGCTGTCGAGGCCGAGCTTGGAGATGTTGAGAGCAGGCTGGGGAACTTATACGAAGCCCTTGAGACCAAGCATCTGACTTTGGAGGCCCTCTCGCCCCGCATTCTGGCCCTACAAGTCGCGACTCCTTCGCCTTCACTTACTGCACCTCCGTCGCCGATGCCTGCCGACGCTACGGACGTTGAGGTCGTCTACGCGTCCCGTGAGCACCAACCCCCATTTCTGTTCCCGGGGGACTACGACCCCCTATGGGGAGACCTCGGCACCGATGTACCGATAATCGAAAAGTTGCTCAACTCGATAGTGATGGGCACGTCTGTGGACCTCAAGGCAAGCACCGGAGCCTCGAAGCGCGAAATAGTGACAATAGGGAGGGGATGAGGTAGAAGTTGAGATATTTGATGGAAGAACCTGGCTTTCGGACTACAGCATGGCAATTAACATCGCGTTTCGGGACGGGACGATCTGGTCTGTCCGGCAAGTGATAGGATGCGATGTCATACCAGAAGGACGAGTCAACAACTGTCTGCCTGTGCCGGACCATTGGGAGCTGCTCCACCGCAACGGGGTGGTCGTGTCGACGGCGCTGACCGAGTGGTTCGAGCGCGTCGAAGAATACATGCCCAGTGTCGAACACTACGGCGTGCCCGACCAGATACGCCTGGGTGAGCCGTTCGCCATCTCCGGGGCGGGCTATCACGAAGGCGATAGAGTCGAACTGAGCATTGAGTTCATAGATCAGAGTAAGCTGCCTCTCGGCGAGGTGCCGCTGGACCATGGCGCCTTCCGTTGGGACGGGGAGTTCCCGAAGACGGCCCCCACTGGCTACGCCATCGTTTCCATGCGGGTCTTTGAGGGCACTGAAGAGGTGGGGGGCTTGTCCGTGTCAACCACCGTCGCAAGATCGACTGCCATGGCCCCATCAACCACGCCGGCAGAGGCGGAGTACAGCGAGGCCGATCTGGCTAGGTGGTATGAGCGCCTAGTAGATGTCAAGAAGGTCCCCGGCATTGCGTGGACCGACCTAAACGAAGCTAGGAACCGCATTGAAATAGGGGTGTACCCACTGCGCGGGGTTCGGGAGGAGTGGGAGGCTGCCCTGGCGACACTGGATGTCCCACGAGAAGCCATTGTCATCGAGGTTGGATGTGACGGCATTCACCCATGGCCTATTGATCCTGGGGAGCCTCCGGACGAGGCGTTCCTCAGAGCCGTCGACTACTCGCTGGAGGTGGTGTCCCAGGCCCCTTACGGAGAGACGGTGCGAATGAAGCTGACGTTGCGGAACGTCAGTGATGGGACGGTGAACTTAGTGCTCGGTGGCAGACCTCCCTATGACTTCGAGGTCTCGACTCCTGACGGAGAGCAGGTATGGCATTGGAAGTGCGCCAAGATTACCAATCAACCGCTGGATGGCAAAACTCTGGAACCCGGTGAGGAGCTGGAGTTCGTTGGCGAGTGGGAGCAGGTGGACAACCGAGGAGAGCCCGTTCCTCCTGGCACCTATCTTATGCGGGGTGTTTTAAATGTTGGACGGCCTAACGCAGAGCCGGCTGGCGTGCTTATTACGACGGCCCACGCGCTGGAAGTGCTCAAGTGAGATGCGCCGCTCTCATCGGAGCGCTGGTCATTGGTCTGCTCTTTGTAGCCGCCTGCAGAGGCGTGGAATCGACCCCCACCGCTACAACGACTCAGGATTTGCCAGGTCCCGGCGCCCAGGTCCAGCAGGTGCCCCCACCTACGGCCACTCCATCTCCAAAGTTCCCGGGCTCGATCACACCGGCGCCAGCCTCCGAGAGCTTCAGGCTGGACCTGGGCGGTGGCGTAGTGGTGGCCTTCGTGGAGGGATTGTCGCCGAAGTTCTCAGGCAAGGTCGCCTACGTGACCCACGTTCCCACCGGGTCCCAGTTGGTGTTGGACCCCGAGGGGGGAATCATCGACCGACACGATGGGAGAGACGACGGACCCGACCGCCTGGACGCCGTGCTGGCGGATCAGGCCACCGTGGATCGAATCGTGGAGGGTCTCCAGGGCGATGATGACCTGCGGCCCCGCGAGACGGTTGCCGAGTGGGCCCACTCTATTCAGTTCGGCGGTATCACCTACCTGGCCAAAGGCAGTTTGGTTGGACCCATCATCACCGAGGGAGAGCGTGCCCTAACTACTGAAGACCTGGGTTCTGAGATATACCGGGTCGCCTTCAGGATCGAAGGTTACAGCGGCTATCCTCATCTGGACGGCGACGCCACCTACCTGAACCCGGGCACGCCGGTCTACGGAGTCGAGGGCTACGTGCAGGAGTTCCGACTCGCGATATTGGAGGACGGTGGCGTTAGGCTCTTCGAATCCGACACGAACCCTTTGGCCAAGACCGGCGAGGCCTTGCTGGATATCCGAGGCAAGGTCACGTCCATCGACGTCCTCAGCACCAAGAACTCGATTAAGGTGCTCGGCACGAAAGTGGAAAATGGGGAAGATGTGGTCCTCGGCAAGATAGAGGAAGAACGCGCCATCGAACGTTTCGTCGAAATGGTGTTGGATTCGCCCGTGGACCAGGGTAACCGCGACCGTGAAGGGCCGCGTTACTTCCTAGACTTTCGTCAGGCCGACGGCACGTCCGTCGTGCGGGCCTTCTGGCTGGAGTCGGGTGAGATCTCGCGGGGAATCATGACAGACCCTGCCGCGACCCTCTCTGTATGGCGCGCACTGGGCGAGGACAACCGGCCATTAGCGACCAACGGCGGGCCGAGAATCTCCGAACGGTTGGCCGCTCGGTTGGGCTTAGCATACCTGAGCTTCGCCATGCCCGAGGTTGTAGTCACCGGCAAACCCCACTCGCCGGTAGCCCGTTTGATGCGCAGGAGCGAGTTCAATGCGATGAGAGGGTCCGTGTCAGCGATGCCCTCTGACCCACTGGTATGGGTGATCGAAGCCCAGGGCTCCTGGCGCACCGCTGGCATCGTGCCCGAGGAAAAGCGGCAGAACTTTTCCATCGGTTTGGTGGCCTTCGATGCCGACACAGGCCGAGGTTATGGCACCTCCCACGGGAATGCATCGCTGCTAGGAACACACAATGACGCCCCACTCATTACGCCAACACCAACTCTGACACCCACGCCGATGCCCGCGGTGGAGCGGGATCGTCCTGAGGAGCCACCACAGGGGCCAGGTGTGGAAATTGGGACAGGTTACCCATACACCTTATACGTCCACTGCGGTGTTCGCGATGCCCAGTTCGACGGGCGTATATGGATGGCTGATCCAACGGTAAGTGACAAGGAAATCAATCCGCCTTCGGATTGGATTGAGGACGATTTTGAGGGAGTCATGGAGCTAGTCAGGGATGACCTTGCCCTATTCACCGCGAGAAGTGGCCGCATAATTAAGTTCAAGCCCTGGCCATTGGATGTCGCATGGATCCCGTGCGCCTAGTGGATAGGAGTATAAGAAGAAGCCAACCAGGTGGCCTTCACCGAGGTAAAATGGTCGTATGATGAACAGACTGTGGCAAATCCTGATGAACATCATCTCGCCTCCGCAACCTCGACACTCATCGGTCGAACCGAGTGTCCGAGGGAGTCCTACAGACCCTCATGGGCGCTTCGAGAAGTTTTCAGAGAGTGCGTCGAGTGTCGTATCGCACGCGCAGCAGGAAGTCCAGCTACTACGCCATAACTACATCGGGACTGAACACATCCTGCTTGGATTGTTACGGGAATCCGATGGCGTAGCCGCTAAAGTTCTGAGCAACCTGGGTGTGGAGTTCACCACCGTCAGGTCGAAGGTGGAGTCCATCATAGGCCCGGGTGAGCGGCTAGCATTGGGTGAAACACCCCTTTCGAACCGAGCCAAGAAGGTGATCGAACTTGCGGCGGCCGAATCCCGGCGGTCGGACCACCACAACATCGATACGCGGCACCTGCTTATTGGCCTACTACGTGAGGACGAGGGCGTAGCCGCTGGGGTTTTGAAAAGCATGGGTGTCAACGAGGAACGGGTTCGTGGCGAGGTCGCCCGCCTCTCTCAGGACAGCGAGTAAGCCTTATATGGACAACGGACTGACCTGACCCCCGAAAACTGGCCCAGGATAGATGTTAGGATCCTGGGCAGAGAAGGGGGAAGAAATGGCGAAGAAGAAACACACACCCGAGGAGATTATCAACAAGCTGAGGGAGGCGGAGGTGGTGATAGCCGCGGGCAGCACCGTGGCCGTGGCGGCACCCGTTGCTGGGGTCAGTTCAGACCCAAGCCTCATGACCGACTACAGCCTACGGGAGGACGCAGCGGACCCGACGCGCCCGTTCGGTCCATGGTTCTACAGAATCGTCGTGAACGATGCCATCAAGGCGACCCAACGGCGGGACCGGACGACGACCCTTGACCGCGCAGAGGACACGGGAGGGCGGGACGAATCGACCGACTCGGAGGCTGCCGCAGTCCTGAACGAGGAGCGAAAGGCCGTTCACGAGGCGCTAGAACGGCTTACGCCAGCGCAGCGAGGTGTAGTCGTGATGCGGTACTTTCTCGATCTGTCCGAGGCCGAGATGGTCGAGCGAACCGGACGCATGCCGGGCACCGTTAAGCGCCACCGCCATGACGCACGAGCGCGTATGAGGCAGCTACTCCAGGGCATAGTACGCGGAGAGTAGGAGGACGATATGAACGCGCAACCAATCGACGAGCTCCTGAACCGGGACCGGCTGACCGACCTAGCCCAGTCCGCGGTGTCTGACGCCCATGACCTTTGGCCCCGCATCGAGAGAAGCGTCCGCGACCTACAACGAGGAAAAGCAGAGTTTGGCGCGATGAGACGCAACATAGTCGTCGTCTTTGGGTCTCTAGCAGCCGTAGGCGTCCTCGTGGTTGTCTTGGTCACTCCGGGGATCATGTTCTTTGGCGGCGTCGACGAATCCGAGAAAGCCCCTGGCACCAGCAACGATGCGATGTACTCCACCGATAGCGAAGAAGCGCATCCTGAGTCCACGGACGCGTCTATAGGGGCAGGATCGGCTTCTGACAACCGCGCAGGAGAGGAGAGTACACCCCCGCCGGAAGCGGCGGCGCCGGAAATCGACGACCCTCCTAGTGACGGGGAGTTGAGAGACTTGCAGCACATCGCCAGCGAAGAAGGTATATCTCTTCAAGAAGCCATCGATCGGTATGCCTGAAACAACAGATTCTCCTTGGCGGTCGCGAAAATCCGCTAGGCGTCTCCCGAGGCTTTCGCTAGAGCGGAGATCGTAGACGGTGATCACGCGTGGGTCGGTTTCGCGGGCCGCGCTCCCGAGGCAGCACTCGACATTATCGGCACCTTCAGCAGGAGTCACAGCGGCGTTTCAGTCGAAGTGCGCACCGACCTGGGTTTCACTGAGGTGGAACTCGAAAGGGCGATCGAAGCAGTCCACTTCGCAGTGCTCGGGGCACCTGAAGTGCGTGACGCCTCCACCTCGTTCGACTTCGAGGCAGGTCAGATAAGGACGACTGTCGTACTGGAGAGCACAGCTTCCGACTCCGTTCTCGATGGCCTCCGGGCCGTCGCGGAGAAGAACCTCACTGATGCGACTAGGGCGGACATTTTCAACAGCATGACGACCTCTGTGGTCCGCTCGAATCGCGAGGTTATTGGCGGTTCTGACTGAGAGCAATCGAACGGCATGGCAAGGCGCAGCCAACCAAAGGAGGACCTTGTGACCAACAGTTCTGCCTCAAGAAGATTCTTATCCGGCCGTCTAGGACTCCTAATCGTCGCGGTTGCGGTGAGTGGGTTGCTGCTTTTCGCGGCCTTGTTGTCCTTCGGCCTCGGCGTATACACGTTGCGCAGCGAAGTGCGCGTGGTCGAAGGGTTCTTGTGGTACCCAGACATTCTCACACTCACTACCCCCACCTGCCACAAGGCCCCGGGGGTTTCGCTGTTGCGGGAGACGGATGTCGACGTGCAGGTTAAGGTCGTTGCCTCCTCCCATCCCTTTCTACGAGGTGGCGATGACTGCCAAGATGCCGTTGAGGTCAAACTTCAAGAGCCACTTGGAGATCGGGTCGTCGTCGACAAGCACACCGAGCAATCAGTGAGCGTCAGCACTATCAATCCATAGTCGGATCAAGGGGAGAAATTCAGCGTGCAGTAACCCTCAAGGTGGATGCCCGGACTGGCGACTCGTCAGCGTTCGCTCATTCCGAAGAGCGTGGCTGCTGACGTATCGGTACGTAGTTCGCCTGGATCGCTGTTGACCTAGGTTCACAGCCTCACGGCCAGCCGAAAAGTTCGCAGTAGAGCCTGTCTCAGAAGTCTGATCTGGCAATGGGTATGTCGTCAGGTGTACCTTCGAAGCGAGATCAATTGGGGGGATACTGATATGCCGCTTCGACCGATGGGCCGAGAGCAGATGTGGATGTTGCCGCCGACGCTTGACGAGTTGTTGCCGTTGGATCATCCGGCGCGGTTCGTCGCCGAGTTCGTCGATGCTGTGGGTCGAGATGCCTGGGCGGAGCTTGGCGTGGACATAGACGGGGAGGTCCTGGGAGCGCCAGCCTACCATCCCCGTGCACTGTTGAGTGTATGGCTGTACGGCTTCATGACCGGTGTGCGCTCCTGCCGGAAGCTGGAGACGGCCTGCCGGGACCAGATTCCGTACCTGTGGTTGACCGGGTGGCAGCATCCCGATCACAACACTCTGTGGCGGTTCTACAAAGGGCATCGGCACGCCATGAGGAAGCTGTTCGAGCGCTCGGTGCGCACGGCAGTGGCCATGGCGTTGGTGGATCTAGCGGTGCAGGCCGTGGACGGGACGAAGGTGGTAGCCAACGCCTCAGTGAACAGGAGCTATGATGCTGTGGGACTGAGTGGTCTGTTGGAGCGTCTCGAGAAGGCGATAGCCGACCTTGAGGCACAGAACGAAGGGGGAGAGGATGCTCCTGTTGCCCATCTGCCAAAAGAGTTAGCCGACAAGGAGGTCTTGAGGGACCGGGTGAGGCAGGCGATGGCCGACCTCGGGAGTCAGAAGCGCCACAAGCGGATCAACCTGACCGACCCGGAGGCCCGACTGATGAAGGGCAGGCAGGGCATCGTGGCCGGCTACAACGCCCAGGCTATGGTCTCACCCATGGAGATCGATGGAGAAGCGGCCGGCATGGTGGTCACAGCCGTGGACGTGGTTGATGCGGCCAATGACAATGCCCTGCTGGTGCCGATGGTCGAGCAGGCGGAGGAGACGACCGGGACGAGGGTGCCGATGACATTGGCCGACGCTGGCTACTTCGCCGTGAGCCACCTAGCGGAGTGCGACCGGCGAGGCCAGCAGGTGGTGGTGTCAGAAGCACGGCAGCGGTTCCTCACAGACGCGTATCACAAGGACCGATTCACCTATGACGAGCAAAGCGACAGTTTTACGTGTCCACAGGGACGGAGGCTCAAGTTCCTTCGCATCCAACATACGAATGGAGTTCCGCTGCGTCTGTACCGGGCCTCTGGAGCCGTCTGCCAGGCGTGCCCGGCCTTCGGAGTCTGTACGAGAGCCCGCGAGACCGGCCGCAGTCTGGCGATAGGGCCCCATGACGGAGTGCTACGCCGCCACCGCGCCTGGAGGACCACGTTAGCCGCCAAAGAGGCGTACCGGCTGAGAAAGCAGCTGGTCGAGCCGGTCTTCGGAATCATCAAGGAACAACAGAGGGCACGTAGGTTCCTGCTGCGTGGCCTCGCCAACGTGACGGCCGAGTGGACCATGTTGGCCACCGCCTTCAACCTGCGCACCCTCTACCGGGTGTGGAGCTCCTCCCTCCATCTTCAACCCTCTACCTGACGGTCTGGAACCTTGTCATGTCTCGTGAGCTGAGGCCATTGACAGCTATCCCTCACCCCATCGTCTGCGTAATACTTCGCGTCGGAGTAAGCCTGCCAACGGACGTCCTTCTGAGACAGGCTCAGTACAGTACACGTAGGCCCACCACCACCCTTTCTGAGTGGATTCATTCGGCGCCTTCCCGCTCCCGCGCAGGCCTTTGCCCTATATGAGACCGCTTCGCCTGGTAGCAATGCGGCTGTCGCACGCCGCCTCTGATATCATCTCGCACCAGTCCACGGACACTTGACAGAGGGTATAACTGTTGATTCAACGTAACCGCAGGCTTGAGGGAAAAGTGGCCATCGTCACCGGCGCCGGCTCCAGCGGCCCCGGAGTGGGCAACGGCAAAGCGGCCTCCATACTCTTCGCCCGTGAAGGCGCAAAGCTGGTGCTTGTGGACGCCGTCGCCGCCCGTGCCGAGGAAACCCTGGCCGCCGTAAGGGAGGAAGGCGCCGACGCCATCACCGTGTCCGCCGATGTCACCAGCGCCGAGGATTGCCGCCGCATGGTGGACGCCGCCGTCGACCGCTTTGGCCGGCTGGACATCCTGGATAACAACGTGGGCATCTCTCGCCGCGGTACCGTTCTGGAGGTTACGGAAGAGCACTGGGACCAGGTAATGTCAGTCAACGTCAAAAGTATCGTCCTGGCCAGCAAATACGCCATCCCGAAAATGATCGACTCCGGCGGCGGTTCCATCGTCAACATCTCATCCGTCGCCGGACTGCGCGCCCACCAGAGCACCCCTTACACCACCTCCAAGGCCGCCGTCATAGGCCTCACATTCTCCATGGCCGCCGACCATGGCCGCGACGGCATCAGGGTCAACTGCATCGCCCCGGGCCTGGTCTACACCCCCATGGTTGCGCCCAGAATGGACGAACAGTTGCGCCGCGAACGCCGGGACGCCACCCCCTTGGGTACCGAAGGCACTGCCTGGGACGTGGCCTGGGCCGCCCTCTACCTGGCCAGCGACGAGTCGCGTTGGGTAACAGGTATAGTCATTCCCGTGGATGCGGGACTCACCGTCACCACGCCAGTCACCTACCGCACCCTCGCTCAGCAGCAGGTCTAGCAACCCGGCCTGCTTGACACCCTAACCGCCTCCAGATAGCTTGAGGGACTGATCCTCCATTAAGAGGCGCCTGAGGTACAACATGACCGACCGAGACTTGGCTTTCACCCCCGCCTGGCAACTACGAGAGATGCTGGACTCCAAGAAGCTCTCTCCCGTGGAGTTGACCGAGCTCTACCTTAGGCGGATTGATGACCTGAATCCGAAGCTAAACGCCTTCCTCACCGTGACGGGAGACCAGGCACTCGCGGAAGCCAAAGCTGCCGAAGAGAAGCTGTCCAGGGGAGAGAAGGGCGGACCGTTGTTCGGCATCCCCATCTCCATAAAAGACCTGGAAATCACAAAAGGCGTTCGTACCACCCTGGGGTCCCTGGCATTCAAAGACACCGTGGCCGACCAGGACTCCGAGGTTGTGACTAGGGTCAAGAGCGCTGGGGCCATCTCCCTTGGCAAGACCAACACCCCGGAATTCGGCCTCTCCGGCACCACTGAAAACCGGCTGGGTGATGCCTGCCGAAACCCCTGGAATCCTGAACGCACCAGCGGTGGGTCCAGCGGCGGCGCGGCCGCTGGCCTCGCCGCTGGCCTGTGCCCCATCTCCATCGGCAGCGATGGCGGCGGGTCCATTCGCATCCCTTCTAGCTTCTGCGGCCTCTTCGGCATCAAGCCCACCTTGGGACGCGTCCCCCGGGTGGGCGGCTTCGGGAAACCCTCACCCAACCTCACATCCCAGTCCGGACCCATGGCCAACAATGTTCGAGACGCCGCCGCGCTGCTCCAGGTCCTGGCTGGTTTTGACCCTCGGGACCCCATCTCCATCCGCGAGCCCCTGTCGGACCTATCCGCCGCACTCAGTGAGGGCGTCAGAGGTCTTCGGTTGGCCTGGAGTCCGGACCTAGGCTATGCTGCCGTAGAGCCGGAAGTGACAGATTCTGCCCGAGAGGGCGCCATGGTCTTTGAATCGCTTGGTTGCGCCGTGGAGGAGACCAGCTTCGCCTTGGAATACCCTATGGAGCCTTTTCTGGCGATCTTTACCACCAACGCCTACGCCTCTTATAGCCAGCTGTATGAAACCCACGGTGACCTGTTTACTGACTATGCCCGCGATAGCATGGAGCGGGGTAAATCAGTTTCTGGGGCTGACTATGCTAGAGCCCTACATAGCGTCCAGGTCATGCGAAGCAATCTGGACACGCTTATGGGCGAATACGATTTGCTGCTGACGCCTACAATGGCCGTGCCCGCATTCCCCGTCGGCCAGTTTCCAACGCGCATAGCTGGCAGAGAGGTCTTCCCAAGGTGGGACTACCTTCCGTTCACGCCCGTTTTCAACCTTAGCGGGCAACCCGCTGCCAGCATACCGTGCGGGTTCTCTAGTGAAGGTATGCCCATTGGTCTTCACATCATCGGCCGGCGCGGAGAGGAAGCCACGGTATTGCGGGCTTCAGCGGCATTTGAGCAAGCAAGACCCTGGTCTCAACAACGCCCTCTGGTGTCCTGAAACGCAACTGCACTGGGTCCGTTTCTGGAGGCACTTAACTCGCGTAAGCCAGCCGCGCCTAAGGCGCAGCCCCCCTGCGGAATCGGCACAGTTTACTATACATAATGCGCTTTACAAAGGTTTGTCACGCCCTCGATTTCGAGAATATCAGATTGCGGCCCGATGCTTGCGAACTTCTTCAACCCGTGGAGTTTTCCCCTTGACTTAGCTAGGGGCCTGTGATAAGTTGCGGAAACCCGCCAGCGTAGCTGCGGTGCGGGTTTCCTGTGTCAATTAACTGATGCACAACGCTAAAAGTTTAGCCCAACGAATATCATTGTCCCGCGGCTTGGCTATTTCCGTTGCGTTGGTGGTCGGGATCCTCGCAATCATCCTGGTTACGTCTGGTACCGTCCGTGCCGGCACTCTGACCATCCTCCAGTTAGATGGCACCACCATCACCGCCGGTGATAGCAAGACCTTCACCCTTTCTGTTGATATCGCTGCTCCGGACCTGGTGCCTATCCAAGACTTTGAGCTGCAAATCATCGGCCCTGGCACCTCGGCTTCCAGGCTAATTAAATTCTTGCCGGACGGCACCGTAACCCAATCTGAGCCGCACCTCTCCCTAACCGTCACCAAGGGTCCCCTGACCGAATCCACGTTGGGCTACGGTTACGGCTACGGTTACGGGTACCGGGCGGTCCTCCAGGATACCCCTGACGTCTTCTTTGGCTACGGTTATGGCTATGGTTATGGCTACGGCTATGGCTACGGCTATGGCTACCGCGGGTACGGAACAACTTTACTCCAGCTCCAATACGGCGTCACCCTGAACACCGGTGATACCGAAAAGCCCAAATTTGAGTCCTCTGTTGCCAGCTTCTCAGTCGTCGCGCCGGTCGTTACCACCACCACCGCTGACATAACCCAAGAACAGGCGGCGCAGGTAAGCGACACCTCTGCGGCAATTGAGGACCAGAGTTCCGACGATGCGGCGGCAACCCTTAAGACTGTGACCCCGCTTGTGGCCGCCGGTGTACTTGAGAGCAAAGCCTCCACGTCGGCAGGCATCGCCGAGGCCGCCGATATCTTCCTCGCTCTGGACGATGAGTCGGCCAGTGCCATTCTTAACTCCGTGGCGCCCAGCGTCGCTCTCCAGATCATGAAGAACTTGGTTAAGAAGGATCCCACCAAGCTGGCGAAGATCATGGAGAAGGCTACTGCCGAAGTCGCTGGTGCTCTCGTGAATGGGTTGGACGAGGCCGACGCAATCGATGTCGTCGACAAGATGGAGATCAAGGCCGCCGGGAAAGCTCTGGGCAAGTCTTCCGCCACCAGGGGCGCGGCCGTTGTCAAGTCGCTGATCGCCTCCAAGGCTGAAAAGGCTTCGGAGCTCATGAACAACGTCCCACCTGCCGCTGGCGGTGCCATAATGGGCACTCTCCCGGTCAGCGAGCGGGCTGCATTGGTAGCCGGGATGGGCCAGGCGCCGCTTATCAACGCCCTCTCCTTCACGCCGCCAGGTAAGATTAAGGAACTGGACATAACGCAGCTCTTCAACCGGATTACTAACGTGGTTGCGTCCGCCTTTGCGTCTCCTGGCGCTATCACCACGGATCCGAACCTGACGCCTTCCGTAGTAAGGCCGGCGCCGGGGGTAGCCATCTACAAGACTGGAGCCGGTCTGGACTTTGTTAGTCTGGTGTCTTCTCCCGCTCCCATCAAAGCGGTCATTGGTAAGTTCAACAAAGAATTGGATGAAGTGGGCGTCACCGTCGAAGACGTTGCCTTTAGCTCCGTGGACGTTCCTGCTCTTCCCGACGGCCAAACTGCGCTTGAGTACTTTAAGCTAGAAATGGACGGCGCCGAGCCTGAGGACGTCCGCCTGATCAATGTCGTCTTCTACGTGCTGACAGAGGTCATGGAGGTCAACAACTTCCACAGGTGGTCCATCCTCCTTAACAGGTTCGACGATGCGTCCGGTCAATGGATAACCTACGAGACTTCTAGGGTAGACGAGACGGATACCCGGGTGTTCTACTCCGCCATCGTCCCTGGTTTCTCCCTCTTCGCCATCACTGGTGATACGGAACCCACCTCCATCAAGTTTGAGTTGAGTAACCTAACCGTAACGCCTGCATCGCCGGTGGAAGGTGGGGAGATTTCCGTCCAGGTTCGGGTAAAGAACGTTACTGAACAAGACCGGATCTATCAGACCAACCTGTGGCTGGACGACGTCATAGAGGCCACACAGGCTGTCTCACTGCCCGCTGGCAAGAGCAAGCCGGTTTCCATGACCTTCGCCACCACAGAAGGCAACCACGACATAAGAATCGACAGGTTAATCCAAGCCTTGAGCGTTGGCTCAGTTCCGCTGCCTACTCCTACACCCACGCCTACGGTGGCTCCCACCCCAACGCCAACCATGGTGCCTGCGCCTACCGCCACCCCCAGGCCAACGCCCACCCGGACGTCTGAGCCCGCGGCTACTCCCACGCCTACCACCGCGCCGGCGCCCACGTCCACGCCTACTACCGCGCCCGCTCCCACACCCACTGCCACGTTGGCGCCCACACCCACGGCTACCCAGCCGCCGGCGCCCACGCCAACTGCCACCCCGGTTGTGACCCCAGTGGATGACGAGGATGGCGTTAGCACCGCTCTGGTGGTCATCATCATCGTCGTGGTGGTGGTAGTGTTGGTGATCGTCACCGGCGGCGCTGTCGCCTTCTACCGCTCCCGGCAAACATAGCGGACAACTAAGCCTGACAAAGAAGATGCCCCGAGTGGGCATCTTCTTTTTTGTGTGTTGACCCACCCTGCTCCCTGGGCTAAGGTAGTCCAACCATATATCGGGAGGTCTGGAATACAGTGCAGGAACTGAAGCAGCGCCTTAATGCCCTCTGCGACGAGATGCCTTTCCACACCGGTTGGTATCTGAAAGACCTGAGGAACGGTGGCTCCGCAAATCGCAAGGGGGATGTGGTCGTCCCCTCTGCTAGCGTGCGCAAGATCGCCATCATGATGACTGGCATGAGAGCCGTGCATCAGGGCAAGGTCTCGCTTGACCAAAGGGTACCTATAGAAGAGAAGTACCAGAACAACGACTCCGGCTGCTTCCAGCACTTTCAACCTGACTTTGACATCTCGTTCCGGGACGCCATGGTGATGATGATCATCGTCTCGGACAACACCTGCACCGGCGCGGTTGCGGATACCTTGGGCCTTGACCAGATCAACGAAGTTTCCCAATCGGTTGGCATGGTCGGCACCACTCATCGCTTTGGAATCCCGCCCGGCGGCATGACCGGCCAATACTCATCGGATCAGACAAACTCAACCACCCCCAATGATGTGGGTCTTCTGCTGGAGAAGATAAAGCTGGGGACGGAAGACGGCGCCGCTGCCGAAGCTCTGGGAAGCACCCGGGAGCTATGCCGGCTGGGACTTGATATCTTGAGCTGGCAACGCTTGAAAAACAGGCTTCCTTTGTTGCTGCCGCCCGGCACCAAGGTCGCCCATAAGACCGGCACTTCCGGTCGCAACCACAACGACGCCGGCATCGTCTACTTCGGCGACCAGCCCGGTTTTGTCATCGCCGCCTTCACTGACGAAGTCCCGCCGGAGATGCCTGACGGGACTCCCGGGTCCTTCGCGGCGGCCCATCTGATTGGCCGCATGGCCCGGGCCTGCTTTGACGACCTTTCCTAACGGGTGCCCGGAGTGGCGCTGACCAAGCAAGACGTGCGTGAGCGCGTTTGGGCGGAAATGGAGGCGTCCAACGTCACCCGCTTCCCTGGCGCCCACGGCCGCATCCCCAACTTCCGCGGCGCTCCAGAGGCGGCGGAGCTTGCCGCCTCGCTACCCGTATGGCATCGCTCCAAAGTCCTGAAATGTAACCCGGACTCGCCCCAGAGACACCTTCGACTCCGTGCCTTGAGAGAAGGAAAGCTCATCTACATGGCTGTGCCCAGGCTCAAAGAGGCGCGTTGCTTTTTGGAATTGGACCCCGGCCGCATCCGGGTACCTTGGAATTCGCCTCCAGCATTCGCGGCGCCTTTGCCGCTGGCCGGAAAGTCACCGTAGAAGAGATGCAGCCCGTGGACCTGATCGTCTGCGGGTCCGTGGCCGTCACCCGTGGCGGAGGACGCATCGGCAAGGGCGGTGGATTCTCAGATCTGGAATTTGCCCTGGCCATGGCCGCCGGGAAGGTGACCCGTGACACTCCAATCCTGACCACAGTTCATTCTATCCAGGTTGTTGATGAGGAGCTTCCCAGGACAGTGCATGACATTCCCTTGGACTTCATCGCGACGCCGGAGGAGTTGATTGTCTGCGATGGGCACCTGCCACGCCCCGAGGGGATTTATTGGGATATGCTGCCTGAAGAAAAAATCGCCGAAGTGCCGGTGCTCCAGAGACTAAGAGAGGCCGCCTCCGTCCTTCAGGGTCCTAGCCAAAGCTAAGAATCGCCCTCGCTTACCGCCGCTGGGCTGATCGTGGGTCTACGCGATTGGACGCGGCTCACCCACCTCGGTCTCCACACCGTTCTCCTGTACCAGAGTCCAAATCTGCTGCCACGTTTCCTCTTCCACAAAAATCCCTTCGCTGCGCCGCTTTGCTTCTGTCCGCCACTCTATCTCTCCGGGGTAGAGCACTTCGGTAAAGCCCTTGGCGGGCGGAGAAGACTTCACAAACTCCGCGAACTCCCGCATCTCTTTCTTGAAATCCGCCAGGGGGCGGAATGCCTCCACGTCAAATACGGCTATGAAGCATCCGTCATTGTGTCGCGCCTGTGGGTCAATTCCAAAGCCCAGGCCCGTCAGGATGCCAGAGAACATCTCCACCATGAAAGACAGTCCATATCCCTTGTGGCCTTGGTCCGCCCCCACCGGCAGTATGGCGCCACCCTCAAAATAGTCCTGCGGGTTAGTGGTCGGGTTCCCCTCCTTGTCCACCACCCACGTTGAAGGAATGGGTTCCTGTCGGCTGATCGCCAACGTGACCTTTCCCGCCGCCACCGCGCTGGTGGCCATGTCAAGCAACACCGGTCCTTCCAGATCGCTGGGCACGCCGAAGCAGATGGGATTAGTCCCCAACCGCCGCTCCCGGCCTCCGAAAGGTGCCACCGCCTTCGGCCCGGCCCCGGAATCCGCCGTGATCATCCCTATCATACCTTCGTTCAATGCCATGGTCGGGTAATCGCCCAGCCTCCCGATGTGACTCTGACGGAACACCGTGAGCGCCGCCACCCCGTTGCTCTTCGCCTTGTTGATCGCCATCCCCATCGCCCGCTCCGTCACCACGTATCCAAATCCCCAATGTCCGTCTATCCGGGCGGTGCTTGCGGTCTCGTTCAGCACCTCGAACGGGGCCCCGGGAACAATGTGCCCAATCTTGATCCGCTCCGCGTATACCGGCACCTGGATCACGCCGTGAGAGTCGTGCCCAACCAGGTTGGCCTTCACAACGTGGTGGGATACCGTGTCTGCTTCCTCATGGGAGGCGCCCAGCGATCGAAATATGTGGTAGCTAACCTTGTGAAGATAGTCGTGATCAAATACCGGCATCGGTCAACACCGCCTTTTCTTATAGTTCTATGCTGGCCCCGTCACTACACCGGCCACCCCTCACCTTTATAAGCCATCTCCCAAAAAAGATACTCATATCGGAGGCTGGCGAGAAAGGCGTCTTGCATACGGAGCTTCGTTGTGGGACCCTCCATCTCCGCCAATTGGTCTGCGTGATTCCTAAGCCAGTCCCCCAACGCTTTGTACTCTGGCGAGGCATACACCTCTATCCACTCGCGGTATAGTGGCGCGCCCTCCGGAAGGCCCCGTCTTGCCAGGTGGTCCCCAATCTCCCAGTATCCCCACTGGCAGGGCAGCAGCGCCGCCACCAACTCCGGGTACTCCCGCTGATGGGCCGTGGCCACCAGGAACTGCGTATAGCCTTGCGTAGTCGGAGCCGCCGTGGTCGCATTCAACTCTTCGCGGGTCACCCCAAACCGGGCACAGTATCCCCGGTGCAACTCCATCTCCGTATTCAGCGTCTCGTCCAGCAACCTGGCAAACCAGGACATGGCTTCCAATCCCCGCGCCCTGGCTGCCGCCAATGCCAGGACCCGGCTATACTCAATCAGATAAACATAATCTTGGCGGACGTAGAACTTGAACTTCTCCACATCCAGGGTGCCGTCGCCGATGCCGGTCACAAACGGGTGCTGCAGAATGGCTTCGCGCAGGGGCGCGGTTATCTTGTCTACGTCGTCGCTAAACCCCAAAGAAACCTCCTCCGAAGCCCGCGCAGTATGATACCAGCCCCTCGCCCTTAAAGCGACGTTGCATTGGCTACGCCCCTGGCATAGTATGAAGTGAATTCGTTGTCTGGAGGGCCGTCGTTGGCCAAAGCCCCTCCCATAGTCAAAAAGCTGGAAGCCCTTTTGGGACGGGACTTCGTTATCTATCATCCCGATGACCTCCTGGTCTTCGAATACGATGGCTCCATCGACAAGGCGGCGCCTGACGCCGTGGTTTTTCCGTCTACTGCCGAAGAGGTCAGCCAGGTTCTGGCATTGGCCTACCAGGAGGGCATCCCCGTGGTAGGTCGCGGCGCCGGGACCGGTCTCAGCGGCGGCGCTATCGTCGCCCTTGGCGGCCTCCAGGTCGTCCTCACTCGCATGAACCGTATCTTGGAGGTGGACGCCGAAAACCGGATCGCCGTCGTCGAGCCTGGCGTCATCAACCTGCAACTTGACGAGCACGTCCGCCGGTTCGGGCTGCGCTACGCCCCGGATCCCTCTAGCCAGCGGGCATGTAGCCTGGGAGGCAACGTGGCGGAGAACGCCGGGGGCCCTCATTGCCTGGCTTACGGCGTCACCAGCAACCACGTCCTAGGCATGGAAGTCGTGCTGGAAAACGGCGCCGTCACCTGGCTGGGCGGCAAGACCCGGGAGACCACGGGCTATGACCTGCGCGGGGCCTTTGTAGGGTCGGAGGGCACCTTTGGTGTCGCCACCAAGATAATTGTCCGGCTCCTGGATGTGCCGCTGTCGGTGAAGACCTACCTGGGCGTCTTCTCCCACGTGGACACTTCCTGCGATGCCGTCTCCGCCGTCATCTCCAGGGGGATCGTTCCCGCGGCCATGGAAATCATTGACGCCCTCAGCATCAAGGCCGTTCAAAACGTATCTGACGCCGGTCTGCCGGACAGCGCCGGCGCCGTGCTGCTGGTGGAGGTGGAAGGCTCTCCGTCCGAAGTCGAAGAGTTGGGCGCCGATGTTGAGACCATCCTGAAAGAGTCCGGCGCCACCCAGGTCAGGTGGGCCGAGTCCGCCGCGGAGCGGGAGCTCCTCTGGTCGGCCCGCAAGGGTGCGCTAGGCGCGCTGGGAAGCCTGGCCCCCAACTACTATCTCGTTGATGGCGTCGTCCCCAGGACTCGGTTGACCGAGGTCCTTCAACGCGTCGCGGACATCAGCGCCCGGTACGACATGCCCATCGCCAACGTGTTTCACGCCGGTGACGGAAACCTCCATCCCTGCATCCTGTTCGACGATCGCCGTCCAGGCGAGCTGGAACGGGTGAAAGAGGTGGGTGGAGAGATACTGAAAGCCTGCGTTGACTTGGGCGGCACCCTTACCGGTGAGCACGGTGTTGGCCTGGAAAAGAAGGCATATATGCCACTGGTATTCCGCCCAGAAGACTTGCTGGCCATGCGGAAGCTGCAAGAAGCATTCGCTCCCACCGGCCGGCTCAATCCGGGGAAAGTGTTTCCCGGTGGTCCCGAATACGACCATACCGCCCAACGTCAGGCCGTGGCTGCCGTTGGTCTTGGCGCCCACGTCTAGCCGGGTTTGATGTTGACCGCTCTTTCCCGAGGCCTCCTAGAGAGTGCCGGAATCGCCCAGGTCCTTCCCCAAGACATCAACCCTCGCTACGCTATAGACGACGTTGTACCGGCCGTCGTGGCGCTGCCGGCCGCCGTGGATGAAGTCTCTCGCGCCGTAGCCATCGCCCACCGGCAAGGGGCTGGCGTTATTCCCTATGGGGGCGGCACAAAGATGATCTTGGGAAACGCCCCAAAAAACGTTGACCTGGTGCTAGGTTTGGCCAATCTGGACGCGCTGGTAGACTATCAGCCCGCTGACCTGACGGCCACCTTTCAGGCGGGCACTACCCTGGCCAACGCCCAAGGGGTGCTGGAAGAAAAGGGCCAGTTTCTACCGCTGCAGAGCCCAGTGCCCGGACAGGCAACAATCGGAGGGGTCCTGTCCACCGCCTTCGCCGGCCCATCCGCCTTCCTCTACGGGCTGCCTCGGGACTGGTTAATCGGCATCACGGTCGTCGGCCCTGACGGTACAGTTACCCGGGGCGGAGGCAAGGTGGTCAAGAACGTTACCGGCTTTGACATGAACCGCCTCTACACCGGCTCGCTGGGCACCTTAGGAATCATAGTGGAGGCTACATTCAAGCTGGCGCCCCGGCCACCGCTGAGTCAAACCCTTCTTGTTACATCTCCTAACGTCGACACCGTTCTTGCCGCCGCCACCGCGGTGCAAGCCTCGGGCGCCGGTCCCGCCGCCCTGGCGCTGGTCAACCCTTTGGTGCGGGAAAAGATCGGCCTGGAGGGCCCAGGATACGCGCTGCTGGCCCTTTTCCAGGGCCGTCCCGCCGCTGTATCCGAGCGCTCCGATGTGGCCCGCCGCGCCCTGTCGACTGTTGAGGCAGATAGCGCCGTGGACCTTTTGCAGCAGGACGCCGAATCCGTGTGGCAACCCTTGATTGACCTGTCATGGGTCGGAACGCCCCCACCGGACCTGTCCATTAGATTCAGCCTATTGCCGGCGCAGGTGCCGCAAGCCACCCGAGTTCTTGATGCCCTGGAGCTGACCAACGGACAGCACGGAGTCGTCGCCGACCTTGGGATCGGCACGGTGCGGAGCCTCTGGTGGTCTGGCTATGGCTCATCAATTGATAGACAATTGGTTGACAACATCACCGCTTCAGTTTCCCACCTGGCCGGCGGTTGGGTAGTTGAGCGCTGCCCCCCCGAGCTGAAGCGAGAAATAGACGTTTGGGGACCGGCGCCCCCCGGCCTGGAAGTCATGCGCCGTATCAAGTCCAACTTCGATCCGAAAGGCATCCTCAATCCAGGCCGCTTCGTGGCCGGAATCTAGTCATGGCAACCATCCCCCCAACCCCTCCCATATCCGTTTCAGACTTCCTGGGTGAGGACGCGCCCAGGGAAGTGGACATGTACCGCTGCGTCCACTGCGGTCTTTGCCTCAGCGCCTGTCCTACCTACATGGAGTTGGGCGTTGAGACCGAGTCGCCCCGGGGCCGTATCGCCCTTATGAAAGCCGTCAACGAGGGACGGGCCCCAATCAGCGACAGAATAGCGGCGCACTGGGACCTCTGCCTGGGCTGCCGCGCCTGTGAGGCCGTCTGTCCCTCCGGCGTGCCCTACGGTCGGCTCATCGAGAACACCCGTGTCCAACAGATACGGAAGGGACGGCAGTCCTGGCGAGCGCGAGGTCTCAAAGCCGTGCTCCTCCGCGGCCTGCTGCCCCGCCTTTGGTTGCTCCGCCTGCTCGCGTCAGGAACGCGCCTATACCAGCGCTCCGGAGCGCGGTGGCTCCTTAAAACGTCCCGCGTGTTGAAGCTGCTCCCTGGCGGCTTGGACCAATTGGACGCCCAGCTCGCTGACCTGCCTCGCCGGTTCTTCGGGCCTACGCGGACGCCTTACCCGGCTCAGGGTGAGACACGCCGTCGCGTTGGGCTCCTTTCCGGCTGCGTCATGCCGGTGGTCCACGCCCCCACAATGGACGCCGCCGTTCGCGTGCTCCAGCGCAACGGCTGTGAGGTGGTGGTGCCCATGGGCCAGGGCTGCTGCGGCGCGCTGAACCTCCACAGCGGCGACGCCCAGATGGCTCGGCGTATGGCCAAACGCAACATTGACACCTTCCTGGACGCTGGGGTAGAACAGGTGCTGACCGCCTCCGCCGGCTGCGGCTCCGCCATGAAAGAGTACTCGGACCTGCTGAAAGACGACCCTGTCTACGCTGAGAAAGCGCAACGGTTCGCCGGGCTAACTATGGACATAACCGAGTTCCTGGCAGACCTTCCTCTGGAAAGTCCGATGGGAATGGTGGAGGCTCGCGTCACCTATCAGGACCCCTGCCATCTGGCTCATGCCCAGCGTATCACCAAGGCGCCCAGGCAGGTTCTACAGTCGATACCCGGCGTGGAGCTGGTCGAGATGGAGAACGCCTCCCGCTGCTGTGGCGCCGCCGGCACCTATACCATAACTCAACGCGACATGTCTGAGCGGCTGCTGGACAGCAAGATGCGCTGGCTGTCGGACACCGGTGCCACGGTAATTGCCACCGCCAATCCCGGTTGCGTGCTCCAGCTAGAGATGGGCCTAAAGCGCGCGGGCCTCAACGGCCACGTGTGCCACGTCGTTGACCTGTTGGACCAGGCCTACCGCTCCGAAGGGTCCTAGAGACAAGAGGTTCCATCAACGGTGGGATTGGGTTCCGTGGTAGAGTCAAACTATCCCCTACACCACGGTGGACGCACCGCCGTCTATGTTGATGGCGCAGCCCGTCAGGAAGCTCGCCGGCCCCGACGCCAGAAACGCTATCACGTCTCCCGCTTCCCCCGCCTCTCCCACACGTCCCAGCGGCACCCTACCTCCCATCTGCTGGTAGTGCTCTTCAATAGTCAAGCTTTGGCCCGAGTCAACCATCTTTTCGTGCCGCCGTTCATGCTGGCCGCTCTTGATCAACCCAATGCACACCGTGTTAACCAGGATGTTGTCACCGGCCAGGTCTTTGGACATCGCCTTCGTTAGCGCGATGCCCGCCGCTCTGCTCACTGACGTAGGCATGGAACCCGCGCCCGGCGCCTTGCCACCCAGGTTCGTGACGTTGATTATTCTTCCGCCACGTGCTCGCTTCATGTAGGGAATCGCCGCCCTGCTCAGGCGAATGGCCGCATAAAACTTCAGGTCCATGTCCGCGTCCCAGGCCTCGTCCGACACCTCTTCGAAGCTGCCTGCGGCGCTCTGTCCCGCATTGTTCACTACAATGTCCAGTCCACCGAATTTACCAACCGTTTGGTCCACAACATCCTGTATGTCCGAAGGCTTAGTGACGTCCGCTGAGATCGCCAGCACTTCGCCTCCCGTCTTCTCCCGAATCTCTCGGGCCGCTTCTTCCAGAAGCTCTTTGCGCCGGGCGCATATCGTCACCTTGGCCCCCTCCTGCACCATCCGCATCGCGGCGGCCTTGCCTATCCCTTCGCTTCCCCCCGTAATCACCGCCACCTTGCCTTTTAGCTCCAGGTCCATGGTTTTCTCCTTTCCGCCTTTAGCCCTCACTGATTATCTTGAACGCCTCGGGTAACAGCTCCACCAAATCGCTTGCCAACCCGCCCCGGTCGCCACTGTCCTCCCTCAGTAGTTGCGCCGCCGTCCCGTGGAGGAAAACGCCGCAGCACGCTGCATCAATCGCCGGCGATCCCTGGGCCATAAGCCCCGCGATTATGCCCGTCAACACGTCTCCCGTACCGCCGCTGGCCAGCACCGCATTGGCGAAAGGGCTAACCCAGGCGCTCCCATCGGCGTCTGCAATCACCGTGTTAGCCCCCTTCAGCACCACCACATGGCCCCAACTCTCGGCCCACTCCTTGGCTGTCTCTATGCGCCGTACCTGAATCTCCGCCGTTGGAACCCCCGTAAGGCGGGACATCTCCCCCGGATGGGGCGTCAGCACCGCCGGTCCGGCTAACTGCTCCCACCACCTCTCAACCCCGGACAGATTGTTCAATCCGTCCGCGTCCACAACCAGCGGCGTTTCCAGGGACCCGCCATCCAGCAACAGCCCCTCCATGAACCGCTGTCCTTCCAGCGACCAACCCATCCCGCAGCCCACCGCCACCGCACTGTAATTTGATAGCTCCCCCTTTATGGCGGCGGCCCCTTCGGGTCCTAACGTGCCCGTGCCGCCGTCCGGCACCGGCAAATGCACCGCCTCCGTCAGCTTGGATGCCAGCAGCGGTTGAATCCCTCTTGGTGAGGCCAGCGTCACCAGCCCCGATCCGCTCCGCAGCGCCGCCTGCGTCGCCAGGTACGCGGCGCCGGAGTAATTTTCGGACCCTCCAATGATCAGGGCGTGTCCAAATGTACCCTTATGCCCATCCCGGGGACGTCCTGGTAAGCGGTCGCGCACCCAATCCACGGTGAGCAGGTCCAGCCGGATACCTTCCGCCTCCTTCGCCGGAAGGCCTATGTCCACCACTTCCAACCTTCCAGACCTTTCTGAGCCCGGCGAAGTAACGTGGCACCTCTTGGGGTACCCTAGCGCCACCGTCACATCGGCGGCTGGAGCCGCGGCGTCCGCCTCGCCGTTGTCTGCGTCCACCCCGGTGGGCAGGTCCAGCGCCAGCACGCGCCTGTGGCTGGCGGCCACCCGAAGCATAACTTCGCGCACCGTCCCTGTCAGAGGGCGTGCCCTGCCGGTACCCAGCACCGCGTCAATAACAAGTTGTGACCGCCCAAGTTCCTGGCCCAGACGTTGAAAATCGGCATCGGAAGCCCCGTCCAACACTTCTACCTCTTCCCGTTCAGAGAGCTCCAACTTCGGGTCCGATTTCGGCCGCCCGCTGACGATATATCCGGTCACCGTTGCGCCCCACCTGGCCAGATGACGCGCCGTGACCAGCCCGTCTCCACCGTTGTTTCCTGGTCCCACCAGGACTAGCACTCGCCTCCCGGCCGCGGTCCCCATCATCCTTCGGGCCGCTCGCGCTACCTCCAGTCCAGCCCTCTCCATCAGGTCGTCGGTAGAGAGACCGTACCCGGCGCACGCGGCCTCCAGCTTCCTCATCTCATCCACCGTGACTATCTTCACGGGGACTTTTCGCTCCATCCCACCACCGAGGCCACGGCATAGTCACGAGAGTGGGATAAACTCAACGCCAGGTCGTGAACGCCCAACTCCTTGGCCTTTCTTGCAGCCCCACCGTGCAGGCATAGCGTCGGCGGTTTGCCCCGATGCCGCACCACCTCCACGTCCTTCCACCGTACCCCCCGGATGCCCGTCCCCAGCGCTTTCATGGTCCCCTCTTTGGCCGCGAACCTCGCCGCCAGGCTTGGTATCCGGCCCCGGCAGTAGGCCAGCTCGTCCTTTGTGTAGATCCGCTGCAGAAATCGGTCGCCCCAACGCTCTACCGCGTCTCGTATCCGTTGGATTTCTATAATGTCGACCCCGGTGATCAGCATATTGTGACCTTGCCGTTGTGGAACGGATAACACCCACCCCTCGCCAGTCGAGTATTATAGCCCTGGCATTTCTGGAGTGTCTAACGACTCTACAATAGCGTCCTTCTGTTATATTTAGGCCGGAGGTTCAGATGGCGATAATTCTGGACGGAAAGGCCAAGGCCCAAGAGGTTCAGGCCGAGGTGGCCGCAGCCGTCGCCGAGATGCAACGGACGCACAACGTCACCCCTGGCCTGGCAGCCATCCTGGTGGGCGACGACCCGGCCTCCGCAGTCTACGTCAGGAACAAGAGCCGTGCCTGCGCCCAGGCCGGCATCTTCGCCGAGACCTTCAAGAAGTCGGCCGATATCTCCGAAGAGAATCTTCTAGACATCATACGCCGGCTAAACCAGGACCCCCGTTTCCACGGCATCCTGGTCCAGTTGCCGCTGCCGGACCACATCGACGAGGGTACTGTCATCGAGGCCGTTGACCCCCGCAAAGACGTGGACTGTCTCCATCCCTCCAACGTCGGCCTCCTCGCCCAGGGCCGCGCCGAATTCGTCCCCGCAACCCCAGGCGGCATACAACAGCTCCTGCTTCGGAGCGGCTACAGCCCGGAGCGCAAACTGGTGGTGATTTGCGGCAGGAGCAACATTGTTGGAAAGCCTCTCGCCATGCTGCTCATGCAGCGGGGCCAGGGCGCCAATGCCACCGTCACCGTTTGCCATACCGGAACCCCGGACCTGACCGCCGTCACGCGGCAGGCGGACATTCTGGTGGCCGCAATGGGACGTCCCCAGGCAATCACCGCGGACATGGTTAAAGAGGGTGCCGTGGTGATAGACGTAGGAATCAACCGTGTTGACGATGCTTCTCGCCCAAGGGGCTATCGCCTCGTGGGAGACGTGGACTTCGGCCCAGTCTCCGAGAAGGCGGAGGCCATCACCCCGGTGCCGGGAGGCGTCGGCCCCATGACCGTGGCTATGCTCCTGGTCAACACCGTCACCGCCGCCCGCCTCACCCTTGCCTCCACCCTTTGATCGTGCCCGTCCAGTCCTGATTGAGGCATTTGAGTTCTTCCAGCCCTAAAACCCTGCCGTTATACGGTCCAAAAGGGCGCCTGCCGCAAACCAGGATTTCTTGCTTTTTGCCGCTTAAGACTCGTAGACTGGCCGCTGGTTCCTTACCCACAACTGATGATTCTGCATGAGTAAATCGGCGGCCCCCACCGGTATCTACTACGGCTGGTTTATCGTAGCCGCGTCCTTCTTCATCTCCTTCACCACCGTAGGTGGCCGGAACGGCTTCGGCGTCTTCGTAAAGCCTATGGAGGAGGACTTCGACTGGGACCGGAGCACCGTGGTCCTGGCGGCCTCCATAGGGTCCCTTGTGACCGGCCTCTCCCAACCTTTTCTTGGGCGACTGTACGATAAGGTAGGCGGCCGGACGATGATCCTCTGGAGCCTCCTCGCCATCGGCGTCGCCCAGATCCTTCTTGCCTTCACTAACCATCTGGCGTTCCTTATTATCCTATTTGGTGTTGTCCTTTCGTTGGCCATGGGCGGCGGTTCCCTGAATACCGCCGTTAACCTGATCACTAAGTGGTTCCAGCGGAAAAGAGGCTTGGCCGTGGCCATAATCGCTGCCGGTGCCCCGGCCGGCGGCATGGTGCTCGTCCCTTTGGCCGCTTATCTAATGGACCTCACCAGCTGGCGTGTTACTTGGGCCATCCTGGGCCTCATGGTCCTCCTGCTCGCCCTCCCGCTGGCATACTTCATGCTAAAAGACAAACCCAGCGACATAGGGCTCCAACCCGATGGCGCGGACGCACCTCTCGCCGGTGACAACGGAAAACCGGCCCCCATTGTCCGAGCGCCCCTGGAGTCCGAATACTGGCTTCAAGCCTTCCGCTCATTTCCCATGTGGCAGCTAACCGGCGCCTACTTCGTCTGCGGCTTTACCACGGCGCTCCTTTCCGTGCACTTTGTACCCTTCGCAATCGAGGAGGGATTTTCTCCTGGCGTGGCCGCCACGGCCTTTGGATTGATGAGCTTTATGAACGTCGTCGGCGTCCTGGCCGCTGGCGCACTGGGCGACAGGTATGGGCGGAAGACCCTGCTGGCCGGCGTGTACGGCACCAGAGGCGTCGCCTACCTCTTACTCCTGCTTCTCCCCGGCGCTCCGGCTCTTTGGATTTTCGCGCTGTTGGCGGGCTTCTCCTGGATCGCCACCGTGCCGCTTACCACCGCTCTGACCGCAGATGTTTATGGACTTAAGAACATTGGCACACTCAGCGGTATCAGCTTCGCCGCCCACCAGGTAGGCGGCGCCATTTCCATTCAGCTTGGCGGCATCCTTAGGGACTTGACCGGCTCTTATACCCTGCCTTTTGCTATCGCTGCAATCATGTTGGCGGTAGCCAGCATCCTCGCCTTTTCCGTCCAGGAACGGAAGTATGCCCTCCGGTATCAGACCTCGCCCGCTCCCTTCGCCGCTCCCGGTGGTGACTAGTACGTGGGTACGCTGCTTTCCGTTGCGAAGCACCACGGCGAAGCAGGGGACCCCACCCTCTTCGAGTGGATAAAGCACCGCCTGGACGAGCTGGTCGCCTTGGAGCCCATCACTTTTGTTGCCATCCTGGGCTTGGTGGTGGTAGCCATTCCCGTCTCCATCCTCCTCTTCTACGCCTACCAGCGCCGCAAAGCCACCCAGAAGTAGAGGACCACCCAACTCATCCTCCAGCCTCCCCGGTTCCCGGCGTTGACACCCTGGTAGGCCGGACTTAGGATAACCTGAATTCAGAGACGCCGGTCGTCGCTTCGGCGTCCCTGTCCTTGTGAGGTAACTGATGGCAGACGAATTCGGCGCCGGAGAATTCCGCTATTCCTTTGTGGACGGTTGGGCCAAGCTACCTTCCGGCATGACCTTCTTGGAATGCCCCGGCGTTGCCGTGGACTCCCAGGACAACAGCTACGTCCTTACCCGGGGAGAGCACCCTGTCATCGTCTTTGACCGCCAGGGCAACTTCCTGCGCTCCTTCGGCGAAGGCCTCTTCAGCAATCGCACCCACGGCCTCTACATCGCATACGACGATTCCGTATTGGTGGCCGATGATGGGCTCCACACCATCCAGAAGTTCAGTCCCCAGGGGCAGAAGCTGATGGAGATTGGAGAGCGAAACCACCCCGCCCCCAAGTGGAGCGGTCAGCCCTTCAACCGTCCCACCTCCGCCGCCATCATGCCCAGCAACGGTGACGTCTACATCTCAGATGGCTACGGCAACGCTCGTATCCACGCCTACTCCGGGGAAGGTGAGTACCGGTTCTCCTGGGGAGAGTCGGGCATCGACGCCGGACAATTCATCCGGCCCCATAATATCGCTGTAGACGCCGACGATCACGTCTACGTCGTGGACCGGGAGGCCCACCGAATCCAGGTCTTTGACCCTAAGGGCAAATTCATCACCATGTGGAACAACATCCACCGGCCTGACGCCATGGTGCTGTGGCAGGACCACATCTACGTGGGCGAGCTCAACGGTATGCAGGGTGTGGACGACGCCCCTGGCCTGGGCCACCGCGTCAGCATCTACAACCTGAAGGGCGAAATAGTCTGCCGCTTCGGTGCCAAGGAAGAGGGCGAGGGTCCGGGGCAGTTCATCGCCCCACACGGTATCGCCGTGGATTCCCACGGCGCCATCTACGTCTCGGAAGTGTCCTACACCATCCGCGGTTCCCACATGGACCCGCCCAGGGAGCTGCGCAGCCTGTCAAAGTACGAAAGGCAGCGGTAGCCTTCCAGACCGCAACGCGATCGCTCTAGGTAACGTCAACTTTTCCCAATAGGAGGACCTCATGAAAAATGGTTTCAGGTTTGTAGACTGTGATATGCACATAATGGAGCCGCCGGACCTCCTTGACAGGTACCTGGACCCGAATTTCAAGGAACGGGTGACCGTGCCCAGGGGTGCGGACGGACAGGCCCGCACCGGCAAAATCATCATTGACGGCGTCGCTCGCTCCATGGACGATGATTTGGAGCAGTACCGTAAACCCACCAGCGGCATCACCTCCAACTCCACCCAGCCTCTCTCCGGGTCCCGCATCGCCGGCAGCGGCCGGCTGGACTTCGCCATTGAGCGTGACTACAACGCCGAGGCCCAGGTCATGGGCATGGAGATAGAGGGAATAGACATCGCTGTCCTCTTTCCCACCATCGGTCTCAACCTCATCGCCCGTGACGACCTGGACCCCCAGCTTTCCTTGGCCCTGTGCCGCGCCTACAACAACTGGATTCATGACTTCTGCCAGTACAGCCCTGATCAGCTCAAATTCTCCGCCATGCTCCCCGTTCATGATGTCAACCTGGCCTGTGAAGAGTTGCACCGCTGCGTCACGGAATTGGGCGCTGTTGGCTCTTTTATCAGACCCAATATGGTCAACGGCCGCTTCTGGCACTCCAACTACTGGGACCCGCTCTACTCACTCCACGAAGAGCTGGACGTGGCCTGGTGCTTCCACGAAGGCACCGGCGCCTGGTACTCCCACATGAACACCCTCTACGGCGAGAACCGCTTCTATCGCCACGTCACCAGCCACTGGATCGAAATGCAACAGGCCTTGGTGGCCCAGATTGTCGGCGGCGTGTTCGAATTCCACCCCAACATCCGCGTCGGCTACTTGGAAGCCCAGAACTCCTGGGTGCCCGGGCTGTTGACCCGCATCGAATGGGACTATCCCCAGTACCGTAACAGCCATGCTCCCTACCTCTCCATGACCCCGAAGGAGTACTTCCGTCGAAACTGCTGGGCCGCCGTGGAAGGCAGCGAGCCGGAAATCGAGCCCGTTGCCAACCTCATCGGCGCCGATCGCATGTGCATCTCTACCGACTACCCGCACTTCGACTCCAACTTCCCCGAGGTCTCCAACAATCTGCTGAAGACTGTTCCTAAGGAGATGGCCGGGCAGATACTGGGCGGTGGGGCCTCCCTCTACGCCTTCACCGACGAGCACTTCAAAAAGGCCGAGGCCGCTGCTTCCAGGCTAAAGGAGGCCGGCGTTCTTGTTGGCGACTAAACACTAGGCGACGTACCCATAGGCAACTAGAACCCTAATAAACAAGCGGTGGCGATACATGTCGCCACCGCTTTATGTTTTGCGGCTCTCTTTGCGTCCTGTACGTCTCAGGTGCTGAAGCTCGGTGCGGGCTTAAGCAGCCCGCTCAAAAACCGCCGCCACGCCCTGGCCGCCGCCAACGCACATCGTCTCCAGACCATAACGGCACTGGCGCCGGCGCATCTCGTACAGCATCGTCGCCAGGATTCGCGCCCCCGTGGCCGCGATGGGGTGCCCTAATGATATGCCGGACCCATTCACGTTTAGTATAGATTCATCTGGAAGCTGCCACTCCCGCAGCACCGCCAGCACCTGGGCCGCGAACGCCTCGTTAAGTTCAATCAAGCCAATATCGTCCCATGACAGCCCCGTCTTCTTGAACAGCTTCTCCACTGCCGGCACCGGGCCTATTCCCATGTAAGCCGGATGCACCCCCGCCGAAGCCCACCCACGAAGATACGCCATGGGTTCCAGGCCCAACTCCTCCAGCTTGTCGGCGCCCACCACCAGACACACCGACGCCGCGTCGTTCTGGCTGCTGGCGTTTCCCGCCGTCACCGTTCCGTCCTTGTTCACCGCCCTCAACTTTGACAACGCTTCCATGGACGTGTCCTTCCGCGGGCCCTCGTCTGTATCCACCAGCACCGGGTCTCCTCGCCGCTGCGGCACTGGCACTGGCACTACCTCATCGGTGAACTTTCCCGCTTCATTCGCCGCCACCGCGTTTTGATGGCTTCTCAGGGCGAACTGGTCCTGCTCTTCCCTGGAGATTTCGTACTTCTTCGCCAGGTTTTCCGCCGTCTCCAGCATTCCTGCTATGTGCCCGAAACGCTCTTCCGGAGAGACCGTCTCCCTCGCCCTTTCCAGTCTGTCGTGCAGCGTAGTGGACCCGAACCGGCCTCCCCACCGCGCCGCGGTGGTGTAATACTCCGCCGCGCTCATGCTCTCCACCCCTCCGGCGATTACCACATCGGCGTTACCTGTCTGTATCTGCATCGCCGCGTTCAGTATCGACTGGAGCCCAGACGAACAGCGCCTGTCCAACTGGTAGCCCGGCACCTCAATGGGGAGGCCCGCCTTCAGCGCACACAGTCTGCCTATCGCTGGGTTCTCTCCACTCGGGTACCCGTGGCCCAGGATAACCTCGTCCACCCTCTCTCCGTCTAGGCCGGTGCGCGCCAGCACCTCCTTGATCACCACGGAGCCCAGCTCCGCCGCGGAAACGTCCCGGAGCGCTCCTCCAAACCTGCCCACTGGGGTACGTACCGGGCTTACAATCGCTACGTCACGCATGGCGGCGATACCTCCGATTCTTGTCAATCAACTAACGCTTCAATACTATCTGCTTGCCCTACTGGACACTCCAGTGTTCCACTTCCGCGTACTCCACCAATTCTGTTATGCGGCCCATCATCTTCCCGAACGCTTCCTCCATCGCGGGATCACTCATAGCTGAGCCGTATAGCTTCTCCATTTCGGCCAGGCTCGCCACCTCATACTCCCAAACCACCCGGTCCGTCCGCCCGCTCAAGTAGTCCGTCAAAATCCTGGTCTTGCTCGGATCCACCCCGGCCGACTCCATCATCTTGTTGCCTTCCCTCATCAACTCCACCAACTGGTCCGCACTGTTGATCTTGCCGTGGAAAATCCTACGTTCAATTATTGCCATCTCGGTCCTCCTTATGTGACCCAAAGCTCAATGGTATTTCACGTCAATATGGCTCAGGAATGAGCGGCATTCTAGCAATCGTCTCTCCCTTGGTCAACGCAACTCTGAACCCGTCATTGGTGGCGGCTGTATAATCCGGTTATGGGGAAATCCCCACCAGTTCACTCTTCGGCGCTCCGCTGGCAACGGGATGATCCCCCGTTACCGGGTCGCTTTCCAGCGGATCTTCACACTCCTTTTTGACATGCGGACCAGCGACTTCGATTACTCCCTGCCCCAGGAGCTCATCGCCCAGACTCCTTTGGAACCCCGCGATTCCAGCCGGATGCTGGTACTGAATCGTGGTTCCGGGCTCACAGAACATGCCCTGTTCAGTGACCTGCCTCGCTACCTATCGGCTGGCGACCTGTTGGTCGTCAACGACAGCCGGGTCATCCCCGCCAGACTGCAAGCCCATGCCAGCGCCGGAGGGAAAAACGTCGAGCTGCTGCTCCTCCGGCGGGAAGGGCCGCTCCTCTGGCAGGCCATCGGCCGGCCCGGCCGCCACCTGAAGCCTGGCAGCCGATTCCAGGTAGCCGGCACTGATGTTGACGTGGAAGTGCTAGAGCTCCGGGACGACACCCCTCGATTGGTGCGCCTCTCTACCGAAGAGGATATGTCGCGCTGGGGCCAGGTGCCCCTTCCGCCCTACATCCACCAGCCGGTGGACGACGCGGAACGCTACCAGACCGTCTACGCTCGGGAGCCCGGCAGCGCTGCCGCTCCCACCGCCGGCCTCCACTTCACGCCACGGCTCCTGGAACGGCTCGAGGAAAATGGCGTAAACGTCGCCAGCGTCACCCTGCACGTGGGGCTGGACACCTTCCGGCCCGTCCACGCCGAAGACCCTCGCGCCCATAAGGTGCACACTGAGCACTTCACCGTCCCGGAGGAGACCGCCACTGCCGTTAACCTCGCCAAACGAGAAGGCCGCAGGGTAGTTGCCGTAGGCACCACGGTGGTGCGTTCCCTGGAGCAGGCTGCCCTCTGGTCTCAGAGATCCGGGACTGATTCCCTGGAAACCGTAAGCGGTTGGGCGGACCTCCTCGTCTTGCCCGGACATCAGTTTAGGCTGGTGGACGCCGTGGTCACCAACTTCCACCTCCCCCGCTCCACCACCCTGATGCTGGCCTCCGCCTTCGCCGGTTGGGACCGGCTCAAAGCCGCGTACGAAGACGCCATCCAGCGCCGCTACCGCTTCTACTCCTTCGGCGACGCCATGCTGATTTTGTAACGAGGTAAGACAGGATGAAATGGCAAGATAAACTGCCTGATACCAAAGGATGGATGCCAACGACGCCTCCTAAGGCACGCGAGGCCTTGAAGCAGGCGCTACGTCTGACGTGTAACGGGGCTCAGCGAAGAATAGTCCAGGAAGGGATGATTGAACGAAGCTTCAATGTTCAAAACTTCGATTCTGGACTAGGTCTTGAAGATATCGTTCGTCGAGAGTTACGCGACCTACTTCCTAGCCGCTACACTGTCAGCCCGGGGACAGTCGACGATGGGGATGGGGCCACGGCAGGTGACTGTGACGTGCTAGTGAGTAATCGCATGTGGGCCCCAGTTGTAAAACTTGGTGCCACCTCGGAGTCTCGAGGGGTCCATTTCCCAATTGAGGCCATATACTCAGTTGTTGAGATAAAGCAGACGTTATCGTATGGTCAGCTAGACGAAGCCATGAAAAAACTCGTCACCGTATCGCGACTAAACCGCCCTAGGAATCCATACGGTCACATCACCGAGAATCAACATATTACCCAATTTGACAAAGAGGGCCTCATATTAAACCCGTTATACACGGTTGTTTTGGCAACCAGAACCGTTCGCGGTGTTGCATTCTCCGATCTGGCTTCCCGTTTCTTTCATATCAACCGGCAGTTAGCCAGGGATGATATGGTCAAGATGCTGTGCGTACTGGATCACGGAGTCGCGTTCTATACAGTACGCCCAGACTCAGGACCTGCCATATCGGCAGACTTCTGTAGGGACCGGGCTGAGAACCTGACCGAGACTATATATGACCATGACCAGAATGACTGCTTCTATAAGTTCTTCGTTGAATTGTTTGGTCATCTGACGCGCTCTGTGTTAGCCATCAGTGAATTGAACGCTAAATACGGAATCCCTAACGTTAACGTTCGCCATGTATCCGTCGATTCAAGCCTTGACTATGTGCCTCCCAGACATCCCTAGGTAGGGTACTGCATCCTCCACCGGGTCCTTCAACGTGGCCACCCAGCCGCTCCATTCCCCTTCAAACCGCCGCCCAGGTGAACCGTGGCGGACGACAACAGCGTGTACCCTATCTCCGCTCCGCGCTGGCCTTGGACCGAGCCGCGCTGCCTTTATCAACCAAACGGCCGTTTACATACTTGTGAAGAATGCTTCCCATCAAGGTTTGATATGGGATACCTTCCTCCAGCGCACTCAATGTTATGGATTCCAGGTCTCCTTTAGAGATACGGATGTTTACCCGCATATCCTTTTTGAAAGTGGCGCTCGCGTACTTACCGTAACGCGCAGCTTCCTCTTCTTGGCCGTCCACTGGCTTCCATTCATTTCGGTTGAAGGACTCCAAGAACCCCAGCTCTTCTCTATCTAGTTCCGCCATCTCCTGTTCACTTTCTCAAATACGAGATCATTGCCTTGCGGCTTGGTTGGCTACAAAACTTAGTCTACATGGTCAGGCCTTGGGCATCTCCAACAGCTGCAACACATTCCCGTCCGGGTCCTTGAACGTCGCCACCCAGCCACCCCAGCCCTCCTGCTCCGGCGTGCGGATGAACTCCACCCCCTCGGCCGCCAGCCGCCGACACTCGTCCTGTATGTCCTCCACCCCCAGGTTAATCATCACTCGATACGGCTCGCGGCTCTGTCCTTGCACCCCGTCATGAGACCCCAGGTTAAACCGCATGTCACCCCACCGGAAGGCCACGAAGTCGCCGTGGTCCGAATGTAGCGGCAGCCTCATAGTGTCCCGGTAGAACCGGCGCAACCGCTCCAGGTCGCCCGTCCAGATGGTAACACCCACCACGTTGTAGACCATGAGACCCCCTTTCGCTGGCGCCATTCGAGCCTTGGCGCGTCACCGCTATCCGCCGGTGTTCGGTGTTCATATTCACTGGTGCACTCTATACTATCCTGGGCGCTCCACCGCAAAGAATACCAAACTCTCGGCCCGGCCACGCCGCGGCTCCTCGTTCCTCTGGTCATGGATAGAAACCAGCTCAAAGAAATATTCGGCGTCTCCAAGCCGGTAATCGGAATGCTCCATCTTTTGCCGCTTCCTGGCTCCGTCCGCGGCGGCGACCTGGCCCCAGTCCGACGCCGATTAATGAGCGACGCCGAGGCATTAGTGTCCGGCGGCGTGAACGGATTCATTCTTGAAAACTACGGTGACGCTCCCTACCACCCTCAACGCGTCCCGCCTCATACCGTCGCTTTCATGACCCTCCTGGGCCAAGAGCTCTCGGCCAGCTTCAATACACCCCTGGGCATCAACGTCCTCCGGAACGACGGTCTGGCCGCCCTGGCCGTGGCTTCCGCCATCAGCGCCAGGTTCGTCCGCATCAACGTCCTCATGGGCGCCCGCGCCGCCAGCGAAGGTCTTATCCAGGGCGAGGCCCATCAGGTGCTTCAGTACCGTCGCCAGCTCGGCGCCGATTGCCTCCTGTTCGCTGATGTGGACGTGAAGCACTCCGCGGCCCTGGGTCTCGTTAGCCTCTCCGACCAGGTCGAGGACGCCGTGCTCCGTGGTCTGGCCGACGCCGTCATCGTGTCAGGCGTCGCCACCGGCAAAGAGACAGCCTTGGAAGACATCAGGGCGGCCCGTGACGCCGCCGACGACGTGCCTGTCTTCGTTGGCAGCGGCGCCACGCCGGACAACGCCGCCCAGATGCTGGCCCACGCGGACGGCCTTATCGTTGGGACCGGGCTGAAGAAGGACGGTGTCACCGACAACCCGGTGGACCCGGACAAAGTCCACGCCCTCCTTCAGGCCGCTCGAAACTCCCGCAGCTAGCTTCGTATCAGTTGCTCAGCGGGCGCCGCGCCCAATAGGTGCCGCCCTCGTTCCCAACCACGGCGTAGACTCGTCTTTGCCACTTGACAGGGCAACGATCCATCGTATAATTGCGATGAATGGAACGGTCTCACCAATGACTACCATAGCTCTTCAGACCACTGACCAGCGCCATGCCATGCTCTTCAAAGCATTGGCTCACCCTGCCCGGCTTGAGATCCTTCGCCTGCTGGCCCAGCGTAAGACGTGCGTATGCGGAGAGGTGGTACGGGAACTGCCGTTGGCCCAGTCCACCGTGTCTCAGCATCTTAAGGTGCTGAAGGACGCGGGTCTGGTTGTAGGAAATGTAGAGGGGCCGTCAGTCTGTTACTGCCTGGCGCCCGGGGCTGTCGACTTATTGCGAAAGGCGCTCCAAGGCTTGACCGCCGACCTGGTCAATGCGGACCAGGCCGGTCCGGAGAACACTATCATGGAGGGGGAACGGTGACATCTTCTAGCGAGTTAAAGGCTAAGGTTTCTCAGGTTTACGCGGAGAAACTGAATAGCGCATCCACCTGCTGTGATACCGAAGGCGACAGCGCCTGCTCTCCTGTCGCTAGCGCAGAAGGGGTGCCGGAGGGTGCGGTGTCCTTTGGTTGTGGCAACCCCGTGGCCCTGGCCAGTCTGCGGCCCGGGGAAACAGTAGTGGACCTGGGTAGCGGGGCTGGTCTGGACTGTATCCATGCCGCCCAACAGGTGGGTCCCAACGGCGTCGTAATAGGCGTGGACTTCACCACCGAAATGCTGGAGCGAGCACGCCAGAACGTAGCCCAAATTGGTCTCGGCAACGTCGAGTTTCGCATGGGGGACATCGAAGCTCTCCCCGTTGAAGACGAGAGCGTTGATGTGGTGATCTCCAACTGCGTTATCAACCTTGCGCCGGACAAGGATGCTGTTTTCCTGGAGGCCTTCCGCGTGCTCCGTCCTGGGGGCCGGCTCATGGTTTCAGATATTCTATTGACACGGCCTGCCACCGAGGCCGAAAAGAACGATATGGCCCTTCTGACGGGCTGCATATCTGGTTCCCTGCCCGTGGAGGAGTATCTTGGAAAGATCAGGGCGGCCGGGTTCCCTGAGGTAACCTACACAGAAGAAAAGCCTGTCCAGTTCGGGCAGTTCTGGTTCTCCGCCGCCGTTTCTGCCACCAAATAGCCCGCTGCGGCGGTCTCTACTACAAGCTGCGGGTTAAAGGCGCGTGTCTATCGCCTTCAAAAGGTCCTGAAGGCCCGGGAAGATGTGGGCGTTGGGCTCGTGCCGGTGTTCCGCCACTAGCTCCCCGTCCACCCGAACGTCAAACTTCCCGTGACCGCCTGGCACCAAACGGAATGACTCAATGTTATCGCCCTTTCGGGCCAACGTATCGCCCGCCATCCAGGCGGCGCGCAGGGCATGCCCTCAATCCTGGCAGTACTCTATCTCTATGCTCAGTTTCTTTGACTCGGCCAACTTGGACCTCCTGAGATTACCTGCCCCCGATGGTAGGGTGACCCAAGGGAGGTGTCAACGGTGTCGAAGCTTAGCTTTGAGCGGGGGAACGTATCCGGCGGATTCTAGCCCCCCTATCTCCGGTCTACTCGGACTGGTCTGGCTACGTTTCCAGTTGCTGGGCCAGCTCTGAGGGCTCCGTCACCGGTAGCTGGCACACATAATCCTCGCACACATAAGCGGCGGGCTGACCCCTCACCAGCGTGCGGAACCGGAGCAGCGGCAGCTCATGCGTCCCCGTCACATCCTCCTCCTCCGTGGCGGCCAGCACCTTGTTGGGCAGGTAGCGCCCGTGCACTTCTCTCAGCAGGGCTTGAGTTGCCTCTTCCGTTCGGCCACCCACTACGGCTATCTCCTTGGGGCGGTGGATGTAAAAGTCCAGCCCGCATAGCCAGCGGCTCATGCCCAACGGGTGTTGGCCCAAAAGCGGCCCCACCGAATGCAGCGCCCGGGAGCCGATGCTGCGGTACTCCTCTTCGCCGGTGAGCAAACTCAGCTTCAACAGCACCTCCACCGCCACAGATGAGCCGCACGGTATCGCGTTATCGAACAGCTCTCTCGGTCGCACCAGCAACGCCTCGTGGTCCTTTCCCGTGTCGAAAAACACCCCTTCCTCTTCAACCCAGAACAGCCCCACCATCCCGTCCGCCAGCGCCTTGGCTTCATCCAACCAGCACTGGTCCAGCGTCAGCTCATATACTCCCAGCAGTCCGTCCGCCAGGAAGCTATAGTCCTCCAGGTATCCGTTAAGCTTGGCCCTGCCATCCTTATATGTGCGAAGTACTCGCCCGTCTGCGCGTAGCTTTTCCACCAGGAATCTGGCGTTCGTCTCCGCCGCCGCTCGGTAGTCCTCGCGCTGGAGCACTGCCGCCGCCTCGGCAAAACTCCGAAGCATGAGTCCGTTCCATGCCGTCAACACCTTATCGTCCCGGTCTGGAGCGATCCGTTTCGATCTCACTCCAAGCAACGTCTCTTTTCCTCGCCGTACAGACGCCATCAGCCGCTCCGCCGTTACACCGGCCTCCCTTGCCACCACTTCCGCCGCTTGGGGAACGTTCAAAATGTTGCTGCCTTCAAAATTGCCGGCGTCCGTAACCCCGTAGTAAGCGCAGAAAAGCTCGGCGTCCTCCTCCCCTAGCGCCTCCACAATTTGGTCCGGCGACCAAACGAAAATTTTCCCTTCCACGCCCTCGCTATCCGCGTCCTGGGACGAGTAGAAGCCGCCCTCGGCGTTCGTCATCTCCCGCAACACGTAGTCTAGCGTCTCCTCCACAATGTGCTGGTACTCCTGACGTCCCGTAACCAGGTAGGCGTGCAGATAGAGCCGGCTTAATAGTGCATTGTCGTACAGCATCTTCTCAAAATGCGGAACCAGCCAATAAGCATCCGTGGCGTAACGGTGGAAGCCGCCGCCCAACTGGTCATACATGCCTCCGCGCGCCATCCGTTCCAACGAAAAGTCCACCATTTCCATCGCCCGGGGGCTCTTGCTGGCGTGATAGTAGTGCAATAGGAAGTCGTAGATCATGGGCTGGGGGAACTTTGGCGCCCCCCCAAAGCCGCCGTTTTGCGGGTCGAATGCCCCTTCCAGTTGCAAAGCCGCCTCCGTCAACGTTTCCTCCGTCAACAGCTGCGTGCTGGATTTTACGCCGCCGAACTGGCGCAATCGGCTCGTCAATTGGGACCCGGCTTTAGCCACATCTTCGCGCCGCGTCTGGTAGGCCTGGGAAATGCCCTCTAGCACCCTGGGGAATCCTGGCATCCCACCCCGGTCCTCCGGCGGATAGTACGTCCCGCCGAAAAACGGCTCGCAGTCCGGCGTCAGAAACACCGTCATCGGCCAGCCTCCCTGTCCTGTCAGCGCCTGTACCGCCTGCATGTAGATCGAATCCAGGTCCGGCCGCTCCTCCCGGTCTACCTTGATATTCACAAAATTCTCGTTCATTTGGTGGGCAATCGCGTCGTTCTCAAACGACTCCCGTTCCATGACGTGGCACCAGTGGCACGCCGAGTAGCCTATGCTTAACAGAATCGGCTTGTCTTCTTCACGGGCCTTTGCTAACGCTTCATCCCCCCAGGGGAACCAGTCCACCGGGTTGTTTGCGTGCTGCACCAGGTATGGACTGGTCTCGTTAATCAACCGGTTGGGCATGTCGGCTCCTTGGCGTCCTCTTTGAGATTTTTCTATTTTGCACCAGGAATGGTGATTAAGCCATTCCGTCGCCTCGAAAATGGAGCCACCTTCCCTCGAAAATCGCCTGCCGGGGGACAGTCCGGTTGGGGAATACCCTCTCTGAGTTGGTGGACTTTTGCCTTCGTCAGGATTGTCAGCGCCACCTTGTCGCATGTTGAGTGTCCGCACAAGTCATGGCATTCCTATGAAAATGAGCCTCCTACGCCTCCAATCCGCTCATCCTGAGGCTCTCGAAGGACGAGCCCATACCGCATTCCGCCCCCCACCATGTCATTCCGAGTCCGCCCGTGAGGATCGAGGAATCTGGTAGGGGGGGAGAGCGCATCTAACCGCTGTGCCACGTCAATTTGTTTACAAACTCTCTGGCGGGAGTCTGAGGATGTCCCTCAGAAAAACTTTCAAAAACCTTCCGCGGCGGGCGGGCGGGAACCACCAACCTTCGATTTGTAACCCTTAGGAGAAGCCAACCTTCGCCTTAGCTGAGCGGCGCCGACATAGTTCATTCTGCGGAAAATTGGAATCTCCAGGCTCAATATTCTCATCTCGGGCGGTGCCGGTTGCGAACAGCTCGCACCATTCTCCCGTGTATCTGCCTATTACACCCTCTGGTATACTTTCACCGTTAACCGCACCTCCGGAGGTTGGGGTATGAAATGGGCGTCCGCCGCGTCAGACAGCGAGTCCTTTGAGGAGGCCCTGGATAGCTGCGCCTCCATTCTCAATGACAGTTTGGGCACTGACCAGCCCGACCTTCTGGTGGTATTCGCCTCTCCTCACCACTCCGATTACTTTGACAATTTGCCGAAGTCTCTAAGGAGTAAGATTGACGCCGCTAACATGGTCGGATGCTCCGCCGGCGGCGTCATCGGCAACGGCAGAGAGATAGAGCAGCGCCCGGGCCTATCGCTTACTGGCGCCGTGCTCCCTGATGTGGACATTGTCCCGTTTCGGGTCGACAGCGACAGTCTCCCTGACCTGGACTCGGCGCCCCAGGTTTGGGAGGAGCTCGTCCGCACGGAGCCATCCAAAGACCCCAGCTTTCTCCTTCTTACTGACCCATTCTCCATCCACAGCGAAAACCTCTTGATGGGGCTCGACTACGCCTTTGCCAGTAGCATCAAGATCGGTGGAATGGCCAGCGGTGGACAGTTTGAAGGCAGCAACGCCCTTATTCTGGATGACCAGGTGTACCGCTCCGGCGCCGTTGGACTGGCCTTTCACGGTAACATCATTGTGGACACCATTGTCGCCCAGGGATGCCGCCCCATCGGCATTCCCATGCGCGTTACCAAGAGCGACCGCAACCTCTTGCTGGAGCTGGATGACCGGCCTGCCCTGGAAGTGCTGCGCGAGATTTATGATGCCCAGAACGAGCGCGACCAGGAGTTGGTGCGCGATTCCCTGTTCCTGGGCGTGGTCATGGACGAGTTCAAAGACGATCCACAGCTTGGAGACTTCCTTATCCGAAACATCGTCGGTATGGACCCTCGCGTCGGCGCCCTGGGAATTGGCGAGATGCTCCGCGAGGGCCAAATCGTCCAGTTTCACCTTCGTGACGCCCTCACGTCCGCCGAAGAGCTGGCAGCCCTCCTAGCACGCTACACCCAGGGCGAGCACCGTGGCGACCCCACTGGCGCACTCCTCTTCTCCTGTTTGGGCCGCGGCATGTACCTCTATGGCCACCCTGACCACGATACGGACCTGTTCCGCGGCGCCGTGGGCGAGGTCCCACTGGGCGGGTTCTTCTGCAACGGCGAGATTGGCCCCGTAAGCGGCACCACCTACATCCACGGTTACACCAGCTCCTTCGGTATCTTCCGCCCCAGGGAAGCGTAGGCCCTTTGGGGTGATCCCCCCAGCTCTAAAGGCTGGAATCGCCGTCTCCCTTTCCGGGCCCTTTGCCACACTGGGACGTCAGGCCCTCGACGGTCTTTCCGCCTGGGTCCGAGATACCAACTCCGCGGGTGGGCTCCTGGTCGGCCCTCAGCGTCGACGCATTGACCTGTATCACCATGACGATACCGGCCGCAAAGAGCGCGCTCAACACGTCACCGAGCGGCTGATTCTAAATGATCGGGTGGACCTGCTCTTCGGCCCCTACTCCAGCGTTTTGACCCTGGCAGCGGCCGGCGTGGCCCTGCGTTACCGCAAACTTCTATGGAACCACGGTGGCGCTGCCCACCAGACCTCCGGCCCGGGTGTGGAATGGCTAGTGAACATCTTGACCCCCGCCGAACGGTACTTCCACGGCGTGATCGACCTGGCGCTAACCCGAAAGCCCGCGTCTCCTAACATCACACTCGTTTATTCCTCCAGAGGCGCCTTTCCCCAAGCAGTGGCAACCGGCGCAGCGGACTACGCCGCTACGCTAGGTCTTCCCCAACCTGTATTGCACCCATACCAGCCCGTCGGCCCAGACCTATCAGGCGTGGTAGACAGTCTCAAGGCCTCCGATGCCGGCCTCATCCTCGGGGTGGGCCGCCTGGAAGATGACATCACCCTGGCCCGCGCCCTGTTGGACGCCGGAATACCCCCCCACCGGGTGGCCCTAATCGCCACGCCTACTCAGCAATTCAAGGAGGCCCTGGGTTCACGCGCCGAAGGATTCCTCGGTCCCAGCCAATGGGAGCACAACGCCAACATTGAACCGGATTACGGGCCTTCCGCTTCAGACTTGGGATTGGCGGACGCCGACTACCCCCGTGCCCAGGCCTACGCCGCCGGTCTTGTGGCCCAGCGATGCATTGAAGAGGCAGGTACGTTGGAGGATACGCTGCTCCTAAATACCGCCCTTCGCTCGGACTTCACCACCTTTTACGGGCGCTTCCGGCTCGACCCGGCCACTCGAAGGCAGGTCGGCCATCAGATGGTCGTCGTCCAGTGGCGCTGCGGCGCCAAACGGGTCGTTTGGCCCCCGCAAGCAGTGCCCTCACCGGATGCTAAGACAGCCTGCCAAACCCTATAAATACTTATCGCCAAAGGAGAAATGCCATGTTGACCGAGTCCCCGTTCCTCTATTTCGTCCACCTGGACATAGACCCTGATCATGAGGAAGTATTCAACCAGCGCTACGGCAGCGAACACATCCCGGCCATGCTGACCGTACCCGGCGTCACCTCGGCGGCCCGCTACGCTACGTCTGATCCTGGCGTCCAGCGCTACCTGGCCGTCTACCGCTTTGAGCAGCCCGGCCTGTACCAGACCGATGCTTGGCGTGCCGGTTCCGGCACCGGAAAGTGGCCCCATCTCGTACGACCCTATTTTCGCAACCACGTCTTCGCTGAGTACCAGGCCACCGGAGTTACCGCTGCCAACGCCTCCAGGGACGCCTCATACATCTTCGTGGTGCGCCTGGACGTGGACCCGGAACACGAGGACGCTTTCAACCGCGTCTACAACTCGGAGCACTTCCCCTTCGTGATGAAGACCCCCGGCATGGTCCGCGGCGCTCGATTCCACACCACCGGAGACACGGGGGTTCCCCGCTATATGACCGTTTTTGAAATGGACAACCCTGACGTGCCTTCTACCAAAGAGTTCCGTTCCAACGCCGACTACGGCGACTGGCCCGAAAAGGTACGGCCCCACACGCTGAATACTACCAGGGCCGTTTACAAAACAATCGGGGACTGGAGCGCCTGAGCCGTTAATCCTTTGACGCTCGCCTCCGTTGGGCGGGCGTCTTTAGCCGGAGTTAATCTACGCTGTCCAACAGCTCCCTGATGCTGTCTATAGCCAACGCGAAGCCAATGGGACTGCCGGCCGAAATCTCAACGCCCTCGAAGACCTGTATCGCGTTTTGGCCCCCTAGGACTACCCCCACCACTTCGCCGTCCAAGTTGACCATTGGGCCTCCGCTGCACCCCACTGCGCAGTCGGCGTCCGTCTGAATGTGTCGCACACCCTCCAACGCTCCCTGCCGCACCGCTGAAACCACTCCCTTGGTGACGCTAACCGGCCCGGGCAGCGACAATGAATGGCCGAATAAGAGAACATCGTCTCCCACCGACAAATCGGCACTACTCCCGAAGTCCACAGTCGGTAGGTCTGTCTCCTCTATCTTGAGGACCGCTACGTCCCTGTCCGTGTCCAGCGCCACCAAGGACGCCGGGTAAGTTAGCCCGTTGGCCAGTAACACGCTGGGTTCGTTGTCGTCTTCTACAACGTGTGCAGCTGTCAGCACCAGTCCATTTCGGCCGATTATCATTCCCGAGCCTTCTCCGGCATCGCTCCTCACCCTTACCACCGCCCGACTGACGTCCGCCACTAGTTCTGCGATAGCTGCCGGTGCTGATTGGCCGGCGTCACCGCTGGCAGAGCTCGCCAGCGCCACCAGCCTGGCCTGCTGAACGTAGGTGGACTCAACCTCATCCGAATAGAACGCCCGGTTGTGGATCTCTACCTCGTCCATCGCCCCGATAAACGCCCGCTCCGGATTAAAGACACCTACCCCAACCTGTGCCTGCCCCAGCCACAGCCCCCGTGGGTCTATGGAGAACGGGAACCGAATAAGCTCGCCCGCGCCCCGCCTTACTCCGTCAACATAAATCTCGTTCTTGCCGGACTCCCTCCGTACCCAGGCTAGCTGGTGGAACTCGCCGTCGGCCACTCCGTCAACCGGCACCAGGAACGAGGATCCTCTTATCTGCAACCGAATAGACCCGGCGGACGGAATCCCTAGCCGGAACTCGGAGGCATCTTGCTGGCTGGCCCCCGATATGATCACCTCCGGGCTCTTGGACGTCTTTAGCCACACCATGAACGTGCTCTGGTTGAGCCCGTCCAGCGATTCGTAAGGCAGCATCACCCCAGCACCGCTGTCCGGAAAACCGAATCCTTGCCCCATCACACCCGGAGCGAAAGACGCCGAGCCCTCCGCTACCCCGGGGTCCCCTCCCATCTTATCTTCCCCGCTGCCGTCGCCCGGCCACCAGCGTATCGCCCCGCCGCCCACGGCCAGCAGCAGGACAGTCCCAACGGTCAAGAGTAGAGCGATGGCTGTATTTCGAATCTTCGCGGATGGTTTCATTGCGGATACCGGACCCACGCGTCAACGCGCCCTTACCGGCGGCATTTAGCGCAGTCTAATGTGAATACGTCTTCTAACTCCAAGTGTATCTTCTCAATACTTTAAGTCAATTTACTTTAGTTGCCGGAAACTCCATTGTTCGGCGTTCGGCATGATGCATCACCAGCATGAATCATGCGTGGAAACAGCATGCTTTTTTGCTCGAAGGTAATTTGACACCGGCACGCCTCAGCGCCACAATCGTGCCACCCTAATCCTGCCCTTCGTGGGCTCAACATCTGAAGGAGGCTGGCCATGACTCATCAGGGAATTGAGAGTTGGGAGCAGACCGAGACTTTCGACAGCCTCCGGGAGTCGGCCCTTGCCAACGTCTGGTTTCCCTTTCAGCAGTGGAACGATGTTGCCGCCGAAGGCGGTCTGCGTATCATCACCAAGGGCCACGGCGCCAAGATCACCGATTTCCAGGGCAGGGATTACTACGACGGTTTTGCCGGCTTGGTGCTCGTCAACGTCGGCTATGGTCGGGAGGAGATTGCCAAAGCGGTCTATGATCAGATGACCACACTCCACTACGCCAACACCTTCAACTACACCACCATACCCACCATCAAGCTGGCCGAGAAGGTGGCCTCCATCACCCCCGGTGACCTGAACCGTGTCTTCTTCACCAGCGGCGGCTCTGAGGCGGTGGAGACCGCGTTGAAGATTGCCCGTCAGTACCACGTCCTCAGGGGCGAGCCCCAGCGTACCAAGTTCATTTCCCGCCGCGGCTCTTACCACGGCACCAGCCTGGGCGCCCTCAGCGTCAACACCGCCCCTTGGGTCAAGCGCGAAATCTTCGAGCCCATGCTGCCCACCACCGTCCGCATCGCCCCACAGCCCAACCCCTACCGCTGCGAGATGGGCGGAGAGACACCTTCCGAGTGCGCCATCCGCTGCGCCGAAGCCATCGAAAAGATCATTCTCGAAGAAGGGCCGGACACCGTTGCCGCCGTCATTGGCGAACCCGTCTCCGCTTCCATGGGCGTCGCCATTCCTGGCCCCGAGTACTGGCTCATGGTCCGCCGGATCTGCGACAAGTACGGCGTTCTCCTCATCGCAGACGAGGTGATCAACGCCTTCGGACGCACCGGCAAGATGTTCGCCATCGAGCACTTTGACTTCCTTCCGGACATGATGACCGTAGCCAAGGGCATCACCTCCGGTTATCAGCCCGTGGGCGCCTGCATCGCCAGGGAGCACGTGATGGAGCCCTTCATCGGCGGCGCGGCTGAGAGCTTCCAACACGGCTACACCTACGGAGGCCATCCCGCTGGCGCCGCCGCGGGCCTGGTTAACATAGACATCGTGGAGCGCGAGGACCTGCCCGGAAACTCAGCCAGGATGGGCGCCTACCTGCTGGACCGTCTCACCCCCCTCAAGGAGCACCCCATCGTTGGTGACATCCGTGGACTGGGCCTGATGTGCGCCCTGGAACTGGTGAAAGACAAGACCACCAAAGAGCCCCTTTCCACAATCCCCGGGGTGTCAGCCAAGCTCACTAACCGGCTGGCCGATAACGGTCTCCTCACTCGCGTTTCCCAGTTTCTGTTCGTTACTCCTGCCTTAACCGTCGACCAGCGGGAAGTGGACGAAATCGTGGACATCGTCACTGACGGCATCAGCTACATCGAACAGGAATTGGGGTACTAAGGCCTGAGATGGACGCCCTGGACTCACCATCAAAGGGGCTCTGCTCCCCTCTTTCCCTTTGTGCCGTAGACGGACCCTATAAGCGCGAGACCTAAGAAACTTCACCCTTTCATGAAGCTGCCGCAGCAGGATAATTAGATTTAGGAGCGTACCTATGGACAACATCCGTATCGGACTGGTAGGCGCTGGCGCCAACACCCGGGACCGCCACATCCCCGGCTTCCAAGCCATCGAAGGCGTCGAGTTGGTCAGCGTCTGCAACCGGAGCCGCGAGTCCAGCCAGCGGGTGGCAGACCAGTTCGGCATCCCCAAGGTCTACGACCACTGGACTGAGCTTGTCCGCGCCGCCGATACCGACGCTATTTGCATCGGTACCTGGCCCTATCTCCATTGCCCCATGACCCTCGCTACCCTGGACGCGGACAAGCACGTCCTTACCGAGGCTCGTATGGCACTTAATGCAGCCCAGGCGCACACAATGCTGGATGCCTCCAGGGCGAAGCCTAACCTGGTCACCCAAATCGTCCCTGCGCCCTTCACCCTGAAGTATGACCGTACCATCCGAGACCTCATCGCCGAGGGCTACCTCGGCGACATCCTGGCTCTGGACCTCCGGGGCAACGCCGCATCCTTCACTGATACCGAAGGCCCTCTCCACTGGCGCCATGACCGGGAGCTTAGCGGCTACAACATCCTAAACATGGGAATCTGGTATGAGTGCTTGATGCGCTGGGTGGGCCCCGCCTCCACCGTCCAGGCCATGGCCAAGGTCAACGTGGAGCACCGCCGTGATGCGGATGGCTTCATGCGCTCAATTTCAGTGCCGGACCACGTGGACATACAGTGCCAGATGGCCTGCGGTGCCCAGGCGCACCTCTCATTTAGCGGCGTCACCGGACTGGGTCGGTCCCAGGAGGCTTGGCTCTACGGGTCCCAGGGCACCCTGCACCTGGACATGGGCGCCGGGGTTCTGAAAGGCGGCCGCCCCGGTGATTCCGCGTTACAAGAGGTCCCTATTGATCCGAAAAAGGTCGGCGGTTGGCGCGTGGAAGAGGAGTTCGTCAACGCCGTTCGCGGTAAGGAACCGGTCACCCACACCTCCTTTGCCGATGGCGTAGCCTATATGGAGTTCACCGAAGCGGTCACTCGAAGCGCCCAGACAGGCTGGGCCGTGGCGCTACCCCTCTAGCCGGTTGCAGCCCGGACCGCTATTGCCATCACGGCAGCGTAGTGACACCGCAGCGCTTACCCGGCCTGGGCGCTCTCCTATACCTCAGCTCACGGTGATGTCCAGGCTGCCAAAACCGTCCACCTCAACAGATCCTCCCACGTCCACCACCACCGTGGACTCCCGCTCCTCGATAATGCAGGGGCCCTCCAACCGCCGTCCGGGTGCCAGCGCGTACCGGTCATACACTACGCAAGAGACCATCTTCTGACGCCGACCGGAGAACGCTTCCCTGTCCCCCTTGACCGCTTCCGAAGCGTCCACTGGCGCTTCTGTGTTTGTTGCCACGGCCTCCAACTGCACCGTATGTCCCGGGACCACGCCGGAGACCTTCACGTTCATAATCTCCGCGGGGATGTCGTCGTAAAAATAACCGTAAAGGCCCCGGTACTCCTCCGCGAATCGCTCCCGCAGCAGCCCGTCGAACGTTTCAGCCGATGCGTCGTTGGGAACGGTCACCGGCACCGTGTATCCCTGGCCTGTAAATTTGCAGTCCGCTGCGCGAGTGAACGTGATTGGCCCGGTGGGGTCAACGCTCCGTAGCAGCACCGTAATCTCCGCTTCCATCGTCTTGTAGACCTGCTCCACGTCACCATAATTCAGACCGTCGAAAGACACCCTATAGGTCCGAGTCAGGTCAAATGCCGGCGGCGTCACCAGCAACCCCAGCGCCGAAAGCACTCCGGCCCGCTCCGGCACCAGAATTCTCCCGATGCCAATCTTGCGCGCCAGATTGTAGGCGTGTACCGGGCCTGCGCCGCCCAGCGCCACCAACACGGCCCGCGCCGGGTCTCCCCCCTTCTCCACCACGTGCATCCGGACCGCCCCGGTCATGTACTCATTCACGGCATCGTGCACCGTCCACGCCGTTTCCAGTGGCCGCCGGTCCAACTGGGACGCCAGTGACCCTATTCCCTCGATCGCAGCCTCCAGGTCCAGCCTCATCTCTCCGCCCACAAAATAGTCCGGGTTCAGGTACCCCAGCATCAGGTCTGCGTCGGTAACCGTTGGCTTCAGCCCGCCATTACCGTAGCACATAGGCCCCGGGTCGGCGCCGGCGCTCTCCGGCCCCACCTGCACCAGCCCCAGGTTGTTCACCCGGGCTATGCTGCCGCCTCCCGCTCCCACCTCCACCAGGTCCACTGCGGGCATCGCCGTTGGGAATCCACTTCCCTTGATAAACCGCTCGGAACGCGCTACTTCGAGCTCCGATGTGAGCGGTAGTGCCCCGTCCCTTATGAGGCACGCCTTGGCGGTGGTGCCTCCCATATCGAAGGTTAGCACCTCCCTCAGTCCCGCCATCTGTGCATAAGCCCGCCCAATGATGGTCCCCGCCACCGGGCCTGACTCAACAATACGCACCGGAAAGCCCGTCGCGGTCTCCACTGACGCCAGGCCGCCGTTGCACATCATGACGTATATCGGCGACCGGATCCCCTCTTCCGCCAACCCCGTTTCCAGTCCTGCCAGGTAGCGCCGGACCAGCGGCTTCACGTAGGCGTTTATCACCGTGGTGCTGGTACGCTCGAACTCTCGCATCTCCGGTAACACCTTGCTTGACAGCGACACCGCCACCTCGGGCCACTCCTCCAGGATGATTTGCCCGGCCTTCTCCTCGTTGGCGCCGTTGGCGTACGAGTGGAGAAACGCAATCGCCACCGACTCCACGTCCCCCTTCGCCTTCAGTGATCGCGCCAGCTCCCTCACCTCGTCTTCGGCCACCGGCGTCAAAATCCTTCCGTCGCTATATCCGCGCTCTGTCACTTCGTAGATCTGATTCTGGGGAATCAGCGGTGGCGGTGGGTCGACAAATAGCTCGTATACGCTGCTCCGCTGATGTCTCCGCGCCGCGAGAAGGTGGGGAAACCCCCGGGTGCACAGCAGCGCCGTGGAATCCCCCTTACGCTCCAGCACCGCGTTGGAGACCAGCGTCGTGGCGTGGATGAACTCCCGGCATCCCTCCTCCAACCCTTCAACCGTCGTCTTGAACCGCCGCACGCCTCGCATTACACCTTGAGAGGAGTCTCCAGGCGTGGTCAGCACCTTCTCAACGTCAATTCGGCCCGTTTCAACATCGAACAGCACCATGTCTGTGAATGTCCCGCCTATGTCACACCCAATCAAGTAGTGGGGCATTGGGAATCGTCTTGCCTCTCAGAAGATCTAATCACCGGCGTCCGCGCCGCCGCTTCCGGGACATCCCTAGTCAATGGGCGGTCGCCGACGGTGCCAGTCCGTGGCTTGCTGGTACTGGTGGCCCAGCCTGAACAGCAGACCGTCCTCAAAGTAACCGCCCACCAGTTGCATGCCCAGCGGCAACCCGTCACTGCTGAATCCGCACGGGACCGAAAGCGCCGGGTGCCCCGTCAAGTTGAACAGACACGTGTACGTCCTCCGAATTCCCACCACCTTCTCTCGTACGCTCCGGCCTGGTGTCGCCTCCAAATGAGGCGCGGGATGCGGCGCCGAAGGCATCACCAGCGCGTCCACCTCTTTCAACACGTCCGCCACCTGTTGGCAGATCCCCCTCCGCGCCTGCCTGGCCCGGAAGTTGAACATACCTGGTATCAACGCCGATGCCGTTAGCCGGGTCCGAGTGTTGTTGTCCAGCTCCGCGTTGTTATTCACCAACGGGTCCCAGCGCTGCGCCACCACCTCCGCCTCTTCCACCCCGGCGAATATCGCTGGCGCGTGGGTGGCCCATGGTATGGACACCTCTCGTACCTCGCAGCCCAGTTCTTGTAGGACGGCTATTCCCTGTTGGACCGCCTGCTCAACCTCAGCCTCCAGGTCCGGATGTGGAAAAAGCTCCTTGGCAACCCCCAGCTTTAAGCCCCGCAAGGGTTTTTGAAGTTCTGCCGTGTAATCCCGCGACGGGGGGTGCATCGGCCTCGTTGCCCTCGGGTCGTGTCCCGCCATGGCTTGGAGCATCAGCGCGCCGTCCTCTGCCGTCCTGGTCATCGGCCCTACCGTATCCAGCGAGTACGCCATCGGCATCACGCCGTAATCGCTCACCAGCCCCCAGGTGGGCTTCAATCCCACGACACCGCAATAGGCCGAGGGTATTCGCACGGAGCCGCCGGTATCGCTGCCTAGAGTTCCCGCCGCCAGCCCTGCCGCCGCCGCAATCCCCGAACCGCTGCTGGAGCCGCCCGGGCTACGCTCCAGGTCCCACGGATTCCGAAACGTTCCGTAGGGCGGCGCCACCGTCACACCCATGGCAAATTCGTACAGGCTCGCCTTTCCCAGCAGCACCGACCCGGCCTCCCTCAACCGGGTCGCCACCGTGGCGTCCTCATCCGGTATGAAGTCCTTATACGCCAGCGAGCCCATGCTGGTGCGCAACCCCTTCGTCCATATCAGGTCCTTCAGCGACACCGGTACGCCGTGCAGCGGTCCCTTATAGCCCCCTTGGCCTATCTCGTCGTCCACCGTCCGCGCCGACGCCATTGCTCCGTCTCGGTCCACCGTAACGTAGGCGTGGAGCTGAGGGTCCAGCCGCTCAATGCGCTCCAGGTACGCGCTGGTGACCTCCACCGCCGACACCTGCCGGCTTCTTAATCGCTCTCCCAGTTCGGCTATAGAGAGGTACGTTAGCTCGTTAGCCATTCGCCTCTCCCGTCACCGGAGGCGTATCCATCGGGTAAACGCCCTCCAAATTTAGTTCGCGCAGCTCCTCCAGGTGGGATATGTATCCCCCTAGACGCGTCGTAATCTCATCCACCTCGCCCGGCTGTACCGGGATTCCCAGCACGCGTAGCTGGGCCAAAACCGACTCCTGGTCAAAATCTGCCATCTAATCTTTCCTTACTAAACTTGGTAGTCACGTTATGGCCGGGGTCCGAATCCGCCCGCTTCCGCTTTCGGCAAGCCCCGGGCTTCTGGGCCGCCGGTCTATAGCTCGTGCTTTCCCGGATCGCCTATCTAATACCCCTGATTAGCTTGCCGGCCCTTCGGCCTGTCCTCCCTGCGGCCGGCCGTATTCGCGTTCCGCCGCCTCACTGCTGATGTTCCCATTAAATACGTCATCCTCAACCAGCTCCGGGTCTCTCTTGCTGGGCGGACCCAGCCCTCCGCCGCCCGGAAACCGCATGGTCACTATATCCGAGGCATTCACCTTGAATTCCACCGACCCGCTGCCCCGCCAGGCTTCGCCGCCCAACGGCTGCCCGTTTACATAAAGCTCCGCCTTGCTTCCCGGCCTGCCGCCGTTCACCCCTTCCGCCGGGTAGGTCAGCCGCCCTCCCGCCCCGGACACCGTCAACGGCTTGGACGTGTCCAGGTCACCGTCAGGGACCACCGTGAAGCTCATCTCCTCCGCCAGCCCGCCCCTCCACTGGCCCGCCCCTCCCGAATCGGGGATGAAGCGGCGGCCTAGAAACAGCAGCGGCGCCTCGTTCTCCACCTCCTCCACCGGCACATTGCGGACCGTATAGGGAAACCCCACCGTGTTCAGCCCATCTCTTCCCGGCCGCCCTCCCATCCCGCCGAACCCGTGCTGGTGCACCATGAAGATGTTGCCGTTCTTCCGCACCCCTGACGTGTGGAAATACCATGTGGGCAACGTCCCTGAGCCGGAAAGCGACTTCTCCGGGTCAAAGCGTCCCAGTAGCAGGTAGCTCATGTCCGCCACGATGTGTCCAGTGGTGAGGCGCCAGTACACCGCCGCGGGAAACCGGGGATTCAGGAGGCAACCCTCCGGTATGTTGAAATGGAACGGCCGGAACGTCCCCTCATTATTTGGCGTGTCCGGCGAGCAGACCATCTTGGTCGGCGCTATCACATACGTGGTAGTAAAGTTATAGGGGCAATTGATGGGGCTTCGGATCTGGGCGGACGTGCCGGTGAAATCCGCATAGATCTCGTCTCCTTTCACCTCCATGGTCATCGACAGGTTCAATGGCTGACCCTGGTCGTCAAACACCTCCACCGGGAAGTCCATGTGATGACTTCCCTGTCCCAGCGCCCGGATTCCCTCCCGCATCCTGGCCTCGCTGCGCCCTACGATCTCATCACCCACGGGCACCAACGACCGCAACCCGAACTCGCGCCGCAGCGCCAGCACCCGCTGCGCCCCCATGTGGCCCGCCGCGATCTGAGCGCGAAAATCCCCTATCACCTTCTCGCTGAACCGAAAGTTGCGCTCGAATAGCTTGAACAGCGTCTCGTTGGGCCGCCCCTCTTCCTGAAGCTTCAAAATCGGGAGGATTAACCCTTCCTCGTACACCTCTTCGCTCAGTCCAGACCCCGCCCGCCCGCCAATGTCCAGGTGGTGCACCGTGTTCACCAGGAACCCCAGCAACCTTCCTTCCTCGAAGATCGGCGTCAACGTATACACGTCGGCGGTGTGCCCAGATTGAATCCACGGGTCGTTCGTCACGAACACGTCCCCGGGCCGGATATCCTCCCGGTCCACCTGCTCCAGCACCACCTTCATCACCGCGGACATCGGCATTGTGTGACCCGTGGCGCCCAGAGGCGTCTGCGCCAGCATCCGGCCTTGTTCGTCGAATACCCCTACGCTCATGTCGTGCACTTCCACCACGTCGTGGGAGAACGCCGACCGTATCAGCGTGGTTGCTACCTCATCCGTTATGCTGATTAGCCTGGGCCAGATAATGTCCAGGCTCTGTCCTGCTATCGCCATTTGCGCTCCCTGGTCCTTATGAACACCGTCGCCATGCCCATGACGGCGATCATTTTCGCTTTTCCCCTACCGAGGACGGTTCCCCACCCCAGACCCCGTGGCAACCTTGTGCTGTGGCCCCGGTAAAACCTACGGCACCAGCACCGCCCGTGTGACCGGGGTCTCCCGCTGGAACCATTCCGCCTTGGGGAACACCTCGTTCACGTCGCCCAGCTTATACTTGTGAGAGATCATCTTCTCAAACGGCCGGCGGTCCAGGTTCCGCACCACAAAGTCCAGTATCCTTGGAATCAAGTGGGGCTGGTACATCATGGACCCTATGATTCGCTTCCCTCGCAACAAGATCGAGGGGTCAATAGCCACCGTGGGCCCTGGCACTATGTTGCCGATCTCTATGAACGTTCCCCCGTTGCTCAACATCTGGATGCCTTCACCCAACAGCTCCGCCCGCCCCACCAGCTCCATTACAATGTCGGCGCCCCGGCCCCGCGTCAGCTCCCACACCCTGTCTATCCGGGCCTCCGGCGTGTTGTACTCCTCAATGTTGATCGTGTGGTCCGCACCGAATTCCTCCGCCAGGGTGAGCCGGTTCTCCAGACGGTCCAGCACTATCACCTGGTCCGCGCCCATGTCCTTGGCTATCGCCGTGGCCATCTGCCCCAGCCCACCGGCCCCTTGCACCACCACTGACATCCCTTGACCTGCCCCTGCTGAGATGAGTCCCTGTGTAACCGTGCCCATGGCGCAATTAACCGGCGCCAGCACGTCGTCCGGCACCTCGTCCGGCACCCGGAATATTGGATGTCGCGGCCGCATATACATGTAGTCGCAATACGTGCCGGTAAAGTACGGATGAATTCCCGCCTCCGGGTAGGCCCTGGCAGCGCAGTGGTTCGTCTCTCCCCTGAGGCACATATGGCACTTATAGCAGGGGTGCACCGCGGAATGGATCACCCTGTCTCCCACCGAAAGCGGGACCCCCAGCGAGTCCCCCGTAACCCCCTCGCCCAACTCCTCCACCACGCCGAAGCCCTCATGCCCCATCACCCGGCCGTTCGGCGGCAGCGCCCGGTTGGCCGTTTCGCCCCTCCACACGTGCAGGTCGGAGCCACAAATGCCCGCCTGGGCCATGCGCAGCAGCACTGCTCCGGGCTCCACAGCGGGAACATCATACTCATCTATCTCAAAGGGCTTTCCCGTTTCTCGGCACACCACTACCCGACCCTTCATGGGCACACCCCCTACAGCGCAGAATACTAGGGTCTAAAGTTAATTCAGCAATGGCGGGTTGTCAAAGTGACCTCGTTCACTTCCAATCGGCACCGGTTCCCCATCCGCCGTCCCGCCGTTGCCGGACAACGGGGCGTCGCTAATCTTGACGCCGCCGTACCTCCGGCATCACCTGTTTCGCGAAAGCCTCCAGCGTGTCCCGGGCAACCCCGCCCGGCGGCGCCACTGGCCGCACCATCACGTGCGTCACCCCCCGATTCGCCAGCTTCACCACTCGCTCCGTCACCTCTTCCGCCGTGCCCGCCAGGGTAAAAATGTCAATGAATTCCTCCGGTAACTCGCGGGCTATGGCGTCCAGCGTCGCTGGGTCGTGGGTGTAGCCGGTTTCTTCCAGCGTCCTTTTCAGCGGCTCCGGAAACACCACGCCGGACTCTATGGCAAACCCGGTATAGGTGATCAGCGTTTGCACCACACCCCGTCGCACCGCTCCTCGCGCCCCCTCACCGTCCGGCGAAATGCAGCTATTGAGCCTTGCCACCACCTCAATGTCTGACGCGTTCCGCCCTGCCCTGGACGCCCCTTTGGAGACCTGCCCCTTGATGTAGTCTACCGTGGCCTCGTTGGCGCAGCTTGACGATATCACGCCGTCCGCCACCCGCCCCGCCGCTCGCAGCCCCATGGGCGAGTTGCTGGCTATATAGATTGGTATCTCCGTTCGGACCGGCTTGAAATTCAATTCACCGTCGAAGAAGCGCACCATCTCGCCGTGGTAGTCTACCTTTCCGCCCTTCAGCAGCGCCCGTATTAGCTCCACCGACTCTCGCAGTGCCAGCGCCGGGCGCTTCCACTCAATCTCCAACGCCGCAAACCCGGAGATCCCCGCCCCTATCCCCAGCACCGCCCTGCCCCCGCTTATCTCATCCACCGTGGCTATAGCCATCGCCGTTAACGCCGGGTGCCGCGTATACGGGTCGATCACGCACGTCCCAAGCTTTATCCGGCTGGTGGAGTGTGCGCAGACGGTCAGACAGGCGTACACCTCCCGGAAAAATCGTTCATCCGCCAACCACAGGTTATCGTAACCCCATTCCTCAACCCGGCGGGCCATCTCGGCCAGCTCTTTTACCGGAAGGTCGTTCAGAAATAGCACTCCGGTGGTCAGCGTCGCCATCCTTTACCATCCTCAAACCACGTTGCGGCTTAGAACCAGTCCTGCCGGTCGTCCGGCCTATTCTACCAGCGGCGCTCTCCCCCGGCATCAATCGGCCCAGACCTTGATTCACCGGGAGGCATATCCCGGGGCAACCGGCCCACACGCTGGTTGACAACGCCACCCTCTGGGACATAATAACAGCGGTCCCGGCGGTAGCTTGCGGTCTCTCCAGCCTGCCGGACCTCTAGGTCACTAATGCACGAACCAGCTCACCATCCTGAAGCCCCGGCCCAGCATCGCACCGGTCTAAGACGGACCGGCGGCTTCATCATCTCCGGCCTCACCGGCGGCCACACCGTCTTCCACTGGTTCAATCAAAGCTTTATCGTCATGCTCCCGGAGGTGAAGGCCGCATTCAGCCTCTCCGAGATTGGCGTTGGCGCCATCGCCACCACTAGGGAACTCTCTTCCGGCGTTGTGACCTTGCCCGGTGGCGTTGTGGCAGATGTGTTCCGCCGCCACTGGGGACTGGTTCTAGCCCTCTGCATGGGCGGCTTCGGCCTGGGTTGGCTGATAATGGGCGCTTTCCCTTCCTACTGGGTCCTCCTCCTGGGAATAATCATCGCCTCCGTTGCCTCTTCCATCTGGCACCTGCCGGCCATGGCGTCCCTGTCCCACCACTTCTCCCACCGCAAAGGCACCGCTCTTTCATTTCATGGCATAGGCGGCAACATCGGTGACGCCCTTGGCCCCGTGGTTACCGGCGTTCTACTCGGCGCCCTTAGCTGGCGTGGAATCCTCAGCATTTATGCCGTGGTGCCCCTTCTCTTGGCCCTCGTCGTCTTCTGGGCCTTTCGAGACATTGGTCGCTCCGGCTACTCTGACACTCCCAGCACTAATATCCGCATCCAGCTTGTCCTGGCAAGACGATTGGTGAAAAACCGTCCCCTCTTGGGCATCACCTTGGTGGAAGGTCTCCGGGGGATGGCCTTCTTGGCCTTAATCACCTTTCTCCCCTTCTACCTGGACGAGGTGGCCCTCCTCAGTAAGGCGGAGCGAGGCTGGCACTTTGGACTTTTGGTGGCCATCGGTATCGTGGCCACTCCTACCATGGGCTACATCTCAGACATCATAGGCCGAAAGCTGGTCCTGGTGCCCGCCCTCGTGTTCCTCTGCGGCATCACCCTCCTTCTCGTCAGCTATGGCGAAGGGCCGGCCCTGATCCTGATTCTAATTCTGATGGGCCTCTTTCTATATAGCGATCAGCCCATCCTCACCGCCGCGGCGCTGGACATCGTCGGCCACGAAGTCGCCACCACTACCATGGGCATACTCTCCTTCTCCCGCTTCGCTCTGGCCGCCGCCTCTCCCGTAATCGCCGGCGCCCTTTACCATGGGATTAGCATTGACGCCGCCTTCTACTACGCCGCCTCCCTCTTCGCCCTTTCCGCTGTAGTCCTGGCTATGGTGCCAATGCCACGGCCCTCTAGAGGACCGTCCCAGGACAGTCACCACTAGCGCCACGCCAACACCCGTACGCCCGGCGTTACTTGAAGGCCGGCAGCACCTTCTCGCACAGCAACCGCAGCGAGGCGTTTACTTGCTCCTCCGCCATTAGCTCCCCCGCGTTCAGCTCCATTGCCACACCGCTCAGGTCCAGCGCCTCCTTCATCTCGTGAAGACGCTCCACCACCCTTCCCGGCGTCCCCACTACCACCTTTTCGGACAGCGCCTCTTTCCACGTCACCGTCGTTAGCCCAGACCCCCTGTCGACCCGTTGCTCCCGGAGGTCGGCCCCCCGGATTGTCGCTGAATCAGAGATCAGCCTCCCTAGCCGTCGGTACTGGGCCATGAAGCTCTCCTCTGCTTCCTCCCTCGCCCTCTCATCGCTCTCCGCCACGTATACTGGTACTCGTAAGAAGATGTCAGGCTCTCCGGCATGGCCCATCTGGCGCCACGCCCTCTTGTATTCCTTGACATATCCCGTAACCGCCGTCAGACCCGTTTGTCTTAAGGCTGCGAATATCGGCATTCCCATCCGGCCTGCCAACTCATACGTTTCGGGGCTGCCGGCGGCAATTCGAATTGGCGGATGCGGCGACTGGTACGGCTTCGGCACCAGCCGCACGTCCTCAAAGGAATAGAAGCTCCCTCGGTAGGAAAAGCTCTCCTGGGTCCAGGCGCCTAAAATGACGTCGAAGTACTCCATGAACCTGGCGCGACTCTCCTCCAACGGGATGTTGTAAGAGTTAAATTCGTCCGGCATGGCGCTCCGTCCCACCCCGAAGAGAAGCCTCCCCTTGGTCAGGTGGTCCAGCGTCGCCACCTCCTCCGCTATGCGCAGCGGGTGGCCCAGTGGCAGCACGTGCACCGCCGTACCGATTTTTATGCGCTCGGTTTTAGCGGCCAGAACCGATCCCGCCACTAGCTGCGCCGAAATCACCGACCGGGCCGGCTCGAAATGATGCTCGGACAGCCATGCCGTGTCCATTCCAAGCTCTTCCGCCAGCAGCGCGTGCGCGAACGATTGCTGAAATGCCTCCGGTGTTGGCAGCTCTCGCTTGCACCCGAACTCCATAAACGTCCCGAAGTCCACTTCTCTCCCCTTTTACAGCCGCTCGGTTCTTTTTGACGCCTAGCCAGCGTCCGCCGGACCCAGACTCAGGTTACGACCTAGCCCACGCGCCGTAAAGCTGGTCGGCGTCGCAATAACCCCGTCATTTGCTACTGTCACCTGTCCACCGGCGGCCACTCTGGCGTCACGAACGACTGGAACTCCAAGATGTACCCGTTAGGGTCACGCACAAAGAAAGCGTGGGTTACTTCGCCTTTTTTTACCTGGCCTAACTCCGGCAGGTTGTGTCCGCTCAGCCACTGGTGCCACCCGTCCACGTCCGATGTCACAAAGGTATAAACCACACCTTTAGGCTCTACGTAGCGCCCTGCCCGGGCGAAACAGATGCCCAGGAAGCTGTCTCTTGTGACCCGGTAGACCCGGCACTGCGTGTGTTCCAGCACCGGCTTCAGCCGGAGCACCTCCTCGTAAAAAGGCGTAGTGGCTTCCAAGTCCTGGGTGTACAGAAACGTTATCTGTTGCTCAATGGCGGGTGGTGAGCTTGTCACGGTGGCACCTCGGCTCAGCGTTCTCGAATTTCCGGCCCAAGCCGTGATGCTAAAGCTGGCGCCGTGGGCCGTCAAATCGCGTTGACCCCATCTTCCTGCGGTGCTAATCTCGCCCTCAACCGCTCCCGGGCTAGGAGGAAACCATGGACCTGCTCATCCGCAACGTCAGGCTAATCGATGGTACCGGCGTCGCTCCGGTGTCCAGAGTTACCGTGGAGGCCACCAACGGAGCGATAAGCTGGATTGGGTCCGGCCCATCCCGGCCCAGGGTCCGCCAGCACCGCCACGAGATCAACGGCGAGGGTCTCACCCTTATCCCGGGAATGATCGACTGTCACGAGCACTTCACCGGCAATGGCGGTCCTGACGCCATGGACCGCCTGCTCAACGACACTCCGGAGGCATTCACCCTCAAGGCCGTGGGCAACTGCCGCCGGTCGCTCATGTCCGGCGTCACCTCGGCCAGAGACGTGGGCGCACGCTTCGGCATCAACATCAGCATCGCCGAGGGCACCGCCAACGGCTCCATCCTGGGACCCCGGATCATCGCCTCCGGTGAGTGGTTCCAGTTCCCCGGCACCTGGCCCGCCGGCTTGACTCGCCTGACCCAGAACCCGGAAGAGCTTCTTATCGCCATCAAAGAACAGATAGAAAAAGGCGCCGGGCTCGTCAAGGTCGGTGCCACCGGCTTTGGCCCCAACGGGGAGCAGTTCGGCAGCCTGGGCTCTGAGGCATTGGATGTCGCCGTCCGCGCCGCCCACGACGCCGGTCTGAAAATTGCCGCCCACTGTGTGGGCTATGAGGGCAGCCGGCAGGCCGTGGAGGCCGGCATAGACTCCCTGGAGCACGGCACCTACCTGGACGATGATACGGTCCAGCTAATGGCCCAGAAGGGTACTTACTTCGTTCCCACCATGTCCACTTGGGACGCCCGGGAGCGCGTCGGCGCCATGCTGGACTCCCCTAGGGATCAGATGGCGCAAAACGACGAGCGCAAAGAGAACTCCATCGCTAGCTTCAAACGGGCGCTCAGCGCCGGCGTCAAGATCGCCACCGGCACCGATTCCGGGGGCTCCTTCGCCCGCCACGGTGATATTGCCCGGGAGGTCCAGCTTATGGTTCACGCCGGCATGAGTCCGTCCGGCGCGTTGGAAGCATCAACCAGGCTGGCGGCAGACCTTCTGGGCATCCAGGACCTGACCGGCTCGGTAGAAGTGGGCAAACGCGCTGACATGGTGCTGATAGACGGTGATCCGTATTCGGACCCTGGCGCCTTGAAAAACGTATGGGCCGTCTTTCAGGAAGGCCGGCACGTAGGACCCTAGACTACTTCCATCAGGCTCAATGGCCCCTCTAGCGCCCAGGCGCCGCCTAATCGCCGCGCGCGCCTAGTTGGTGGCCTATTCGAACGCCCCAAACCCGTTGGGCATCTGCACGTCTATCACTGTGATGACGTCTGATCCCAGTCCCTCCTCCAGGGCTCTAAGCAACTCTTGCCTGTTCTGGACCCTTACGCCGTTGGCCCCGTAGGCCTCCGCCAGCTTTACAAAGTCCGGGTTTCGCAGCTCCGTGGCGAAGTATCTCCCCTCGAACAGGTTGCGCTGCACCCCCTTGAGCACCCCCCATGCGCCGTCGTTGAACACCATCACCACCGGCGAAATGCCATACTGTACCGCCGTCCCTAGCTCCTGGATGTTGTACTGGAACCCCCCGTCCCCCGTAATCACCGCTACCTGCCTGTCTGGCACGCCAACCTTTGCTCCCAAACCGCCGGGGAACCCGAAGCCAAGTCCTACCCACTGGTTGGGACCGATATACGTGCGCGGTTCGTACATAGGCAGGCACTTGTGCGCCCGGTACGCCGCTACCGTAGCGTCCACCGATACTACGGCGTCCCGCGCCAGCACCCTTCGTATCCCTTCCAGCGTCTTTACCTCGTTGGGATACTGGCTCACCGTGCTCTCGTATGCTTGCCGCCTGGCTTCCCCAATATCCCGCTGGTAACCCTCTTTCGGTTCAACCTTCCTTGCCCCCACCGCCGCGATCAGTTGCTGTAGTGATACCTTGGCGTCTCCCAGCAACCCAATTGTCGCCGGGTAATTCTTCCCAATCTCCCCAGGATCAATATCAATCTGTATAAGATTCGAAGGCAACTTGATGCCCGCTTCAACCGTTCGATAGTGCGGCATCGAGCAGCCCACTACCAGTGCCAGGTCTGCCTTGGGATAGAAGTCCGCCAGCGGGCTGCTCCCTTGGACCCTGCCAAACTCGCCCATCCCCAGTGAAAGCGCATGGTCGTCTGGGAACGCTCCTTTACCCGTGACTCCGCTAACCACCGCGGCGCCCACCGCCTCAGCCAGCGTCCGAAGCTCTTCCGTGGCCCCGGCCAGCATCACACCGTTCCCCACCCAGATAATCGGCCTTTTCGCCTTGGCCAGCGCTTCCGCGGCTCGTTCAACCTCCGTCTGGTCCGGTGCCTGGGCAGGCGCCTCCCGTGGGGGCAGCACCTCCACGTCCGCTTGCTGCGGAAACAGGTTTGTCGGCATCTCCAACTCAATTGGCCTTGGTCTTCCGGTCTTGAACCGTTGGAACGCCTCCAGAAAATAGTCCGGCAGCGATTCCAAGTCTTCAATCCGAGCATTCCACCCGGTTACGGCCCGGAACATACCCAACTGGTCTTTGGTGTCATGAAGCCCGCCCTTTCCCGTTTCCAGCAGATGCTGTTCCACGTTCGCCGTGAACTGTAGCAACGGGGTGGAAGCCGCGTAGGCCTCTCCCATGGCCCCCATGCTGTCCGCCGCTCCAGGGCCGCCGCTGGTCAATAACACCCCGGGCTTGCCCGTCACACGGGAATACCCGTCGGCCATGCAGCCCACCCCATGTTCGTGCCGTCCACCCACAAACCGGATACTCTCCGTCTCGTCATATAGCGCGTCATAGATGTACATAGTGTGCGTGGATATGATGCCAAACACCGTATCCACCCCGTGGACCTTCAGGCTCTCCACCACGGCTTTCCCCCCGTTCATCAGGGCCACTATGTCACCTCCCTAGGAGCAAAATTCACCACATCATACATCAGCCTATAAGGCCCCTCAACCAAATTCGCTGGCGGCAGATTTGCCAAATCCCCGTGGCCCGCCGGAATGCGGTCCCTTGCCCTTCAATGCTAAGCTTTGAAATCAGTCTGGTATGTAGGAAACCGACATGCCCACTCGACCGTAGAATATTATTATGTACAGGCGCGAGTTGCTAAAAGGAAATACGGGGACCTTGCTTCTCTCCCTCCTATCGGAAGGGGCTAAATACGGCTACATGTTGGTCAAGGAGATTGAGCGTCGAAGCGGCGGCTACTTCCGTGTCAAGGGTGGGACCATCTACCCTACCCTTCATCGCATGGAGAATGACCAGTTGGTGGAGAGCGTCTGGGATATGAACAACGGTGGTCAGACCCGGCGCGTCTACCAGATTACCCCCAAGGGCAGAGAAGCGCTCCAAGAGATGATGCGAGAGTGGAACAGCTTCTGCTCCGCCCTCGGCAAAATCGTAAGCTCCGACTCTCCCTCCCCGCCGCGTACCTCCTAGGCCGCATCTTCCTTCCCCTGCCTGGTGCCCACTCTATTCTAATTTCGTGCCGCCACTCCGCGGTCCTACCCCTCCGTCGCCCGAAACATTGGGCGCTTCTCCAAGTAAAAAAGTGGCGCCTTATCGGGGCGCCACTCTTGATCGTCTTGCATCATCTTTAGCGGTCTTCTCAGCCCATCTTGTATATTCGTACCGCGTTCCCCGCCATCAGCTGGAACCTCTCCTCCTCCGGCACCCCCTTCAACGTCCGCTCAATAAACTGCCATGAATCCGGCCATGTAGAAGTGGAATGCGGAAAGTCTGATTCCCACATGATGTTGTCCAGCCCTATGGCGTGCCGTTGTTCCACGCCCGCGGTCTCATACCAGAAGTCCACATGCACCTGCCGGTGGAACACATCGCTGGGACGGGTTGTCAGACCCTCCGTCCACAGATGTCTCCGTTCCCACTCGTGATCGCACGCCTCAATGATGTAGTTCACCCAACCCAGCCCCGTCTCCGCGCACACCACCTTAAGTCCGGGGAACCGCTCCAGCGTCCCAGACAGCAAAAGGTTGGGCAACGACTGGGCTTGCAAGCTGAAGTTGCCTGAAGGGTTCATCGCCTGAATCTGGTTCCGGCTATAGCCCTTCCATGCCTCCATTGATAGCTTCCTCATCCCCCCGGAGGCGTGGAAGTGGACCGGTGCCTCCATCTCTTGGCACGCGTCCCACATCGGGTTCCAATACGCGTCGTTTATGTGGGGGAGCCCGGGGGCGTTTTGGCTTGGCTCAGAGAGCATGATAACGCCCTTGTGACCGTTTTTCACCGCCCTTCGGACCTCTCTCGCCGTCTCCGCTATACCGCTCTTGTAGGGCAATATCGCCAGGCCCACGTACCTGTCGCTGGCGCCAACCCATTCCTCGGAAATCAGGTCGTTATAGGCCCTAACGCAGTCCAGTTCTAGCTCAGCCTCAAAATTCACCAGCCCCTCGCCAGACTGCCCCGCTATGTTGGGAAACAACACCTCCGCGTCTACGCCGTCCCGCTCCTGGGCCTCCAACCGGCGATGCGGGTCGTAAACAATCTCCGGCACCTCCTCCCACCGCTGCGGATAAGTCCTACGCAGCGGGTCACCCATCGCCGTTGGGCAGTTCACCGTTCCCCTTCGCTCCATGGGCCTTCCGTCAATAAACCACCGCTCCACAGTGCCGTCCAACGGCCCCACTCCGGCTGATGGGTCATTCGTCTCTGCCACGTGCGGGACCCGGTCGCCCCACTTTGACTTGGACATACGGCTAGTCCAAGCCTCCGGGTGCTCTTGCGCATGACTATCGGAGCTTATCAGCCCGTACTTCAGCTTCATCCGTTTCCTCCGTTTATGCGAGCACCCAGTATTCGTCCCTGCCGCCTTCTTCAGGCCGGCTGCCTGATTAAGTCTTTTTGCATTCGCTACTGCAACGGCACCACCGCGGACAGCACAGGTCCTTCGCTCACTACGCGGGTAGTGTGACCCTTGCCCGTGGTATCTTCCACCAGCCGGGCGTCACCCGCGCCGAACCGTTTGCTGGACCCGTCGCCAAATCCTATCTCCAGCTCTCCCGAGAGCAGTATCACGTACTGGCGCTGCGGCGCGGGGTGCCAGTCAATGAAATGGCCTACCGGCCACTCCCGGAAGAAGATGCCCTTGGTGGCCGTGGGAGTCGTCAACTCAGGGTGCTGGGATAGCTCCAACCCCTCGTAATGGGACTGACCGTCCCCGCCCGTGTACATCCGGAAGAGACCCATTACGATGGCACCCAGGTAATCGCCATCACCTCGCTTAGCTCCCGCCACTCCTTGGACCAGGAGTCCCCGCCGTCGTCGCTCTTATAAAGGTAACCGTAGCGGCTGGCGGCGTACATCAGGTCCGGGTTGGACTCATGCGTCCCAATGGCCCACATGGATGAGTTGGGTTGCACCGGAAGTGTCAGGTTTTCCCAGTTCTGCCCGGCGTCACCGGACCGCATTATCGTCCCGGTGCTCCCGGGCGTGTAGTCGCCGATAGCCAGGAACAGCGTCTTCGGGTCCCCCGGCTTGCGAGTGATAAACCTTGGATATCCCATGGGCAGGTCCTCTTTGGCCAGGGAGCTCTTCCAAGTAGCGCCGTCGTCCGTGCTGGTGTAGATCCCGTTGTTCACCACCACTATCACCTGCTTGGGTGGTCCTGCCACCACCGTGATACTGTGCACGTCCGGGTTCTTTATGGCCCCGTTCACCGTCTCCCACGTCGCGCCGCCGTCCCGGCTTCTACGCACCCCGTCCACCTCAATGCCTGCCCAAAGGTTCTGCGTCTCCAGTGGGTCTATCGCTAATCCCGTAAATCGAGGAGTTCCTACGTTGGGGCAGCTCTCCGCCACCGGCACTGGCAGCTTCTCCCAGGACTTTGCGTTGTCATCTGACCGGAAGATCGCTGCTGGGGTTGGGGTCCCCGTGCAGGCGTAGATCACCTCCGGGCTGGTGGGGTCAATTAGCAGATACCACACCGCGGAACCCTTCATTGGGGTGTCCAACAGTGCCCATTTTCGGCCCGCGTCGTCGCTTCTGTACAACCCCAGCTCCGTTCCCGCGTACACAACCTCCGGCCTGGCCGGGTTCGAGGCCACCGAGCGCACTACAGCGTCCCCATGCATCCCCTGGCCTATGCCAACCCTGGTCCAGGACTCGCCTGCGTCTGAGCTGCGCATAATCCCCTGCCCGTTCGTGGCTACCAGCACCGTGATCTTTTCAGCCATAACTCTCGCCTCCCTCCGCTATTCCTTCTAATTGCAGCCAGGCCAATTGTAATTGAGACCTGATAGCCTTACAACCGGACGCCCTGGCGTAGCGCCGGCAGCACCTCCTCGGCCAGGCGCCGCACGTCGTCCATCGTCGTGTGGTAGCGCATCATCCTCTGGCCCAGGTCAGGCACCTTCGCCTTGGACGCCGGATCGAAGGGCGGACGCAAAGCGAACACGAAGGACGTTACCCCCAGGTCAATAAACGCCTGTAGCTTTTTCCGCACCTCTTCAGGATTGCCCGCTATCCAGGAGTCCCGTATCTCCTCAACGCTCTTTCCCGCGCTTCGGGCGTTCACCTGGAGCACCTGGTCTATCCGTTTTGGGTCGTCACTTATGATGAAGTCTGGATTCAGCGATTGCTGAATTTCAGCCGGGTCGCGCCCCACTGCGGCGCAGTGCTCCCGTAGCACCGAAAGCTTGTGCCTGTACACCTCCAGGGGTGCGGTGGGGATCCAATTCCAGTTGTTGGCGTAACGCGCCACCAGATTCAGAGTGCGTCGTTCTCCGCCTCCACCTATCAGTATCGGCGGGTGCGGCTTCTGCACCGGCTTCGGTTCAAAGGGAGCATCCGTAATCTGGAAATGCTTGCCCTCAAAATTCGTCCTAGGCTCCGTCCAGAGCTGCTTTATGAGATGGGCAGCCTCCCCCAGCCTGTCCATTCGCTGCCGCAGAGACGGATACGGGATCCCATAAGCCGAATGCTCCGGCTCATACCAGCCCGTACCCAGTCCCAGAATTACCCTACCGGCGCTGGCGTGGTCCACCGTCGTCGCCATCTTCGCCAGCACCACCGGGTGCCGGAACGTCATGCTGGTTACCATGGTGCCCAGACGGGGCCGCTTCACCACCTGGCTGAGCGCCGCCAGCAGCGCCCAGGCGTCGTCCACCCCCCCGTCTTGGACCCGGGTGCCCGTAGGCAGGTAATGGTCGTATACCCACAGGTCGTCGAAACCCAGCTCTTCCAACTCAAGCCAGCAGTCCCGCAACTCCCCCCACTGGGCCTCCTGCTGGCCCGTTTGTATCCCGAATGTGACGTTTGAGTTCCGCATCTTTCCCTCCCCCTGTTTGCCGATTATATATACGGCTGATTAAGCATACAAACCCCGGAGCGGCTCCTTCCACCTCGAATCTCCGCTGCCGCACACCGCCTTCACATAACTTGCTGACAATTGTCGCTGGCAAAGCTTGTCAGCGCTTAAATGAGCATTTAAGATGGGCTATGTATGCCTGACTATCGTGCCTACAGCAGGTTAGGGACCGTTGACAGTGTCAAGAGCGAGTCTCAAGGCCGCCCAGGCGAACGTACATTCCGTCTCCTGGTCCAGGCCGGATTGGCTTCGGCGTGCCTGTGGTTGGAAAAGGAACAGCTTCAACAGATCGCTGTGTACATCCAGGAAGTTGAGTCAGACCCCTCCAGCAGCAGCGCCGAAGCACCGGAATCCCCTGAAGCGACCTGGAGTGGTGAAGCCACCAACATCGATTTCAAAGTCGGCAGCTTGGCCCTGGGTCACGACCCCACCTCCAACTCCTTCCTTTTCCTGGCCCACGAAACAGAAGCCGATACCGATGGCCCCGCCGACCTAAGCTTCTGGGTGCCCTTTGAAATCGCCCAAAAGCTGTCCAAGGAATCCCTGGAAATTTGCGCCGCGGGACGCCCTCGCTGCTTCCTCTGTGGCCGGCCCATCAACCCGGACGGGCATATGTGTATTAGGTCTAATGGTCACCAGTCGCTCAGGGCCTGAGCAGGCCCACCCTACCGGCCCCTCGTTTCAGGCCAAAATAACCGGTCTTCTTAAAGCCGGAGAGATCGTCTCCTGTGACCTCTCCCCTGCCGGTTCCAACTACACCTTTTTCGTCAAGATTTGCTCTTCCAGCGGGGAGCAGGTTCAAGCCGTCTACAAACCCCGTGACGGCGAGGCGCCTTTGTGGGACTTTGATTCCGGCAGCCTCTACAAACGCGAGTACGCCGCCTATCTGCTAAGTCAGATACTTGGCTGGCATTTTATTCCCGAAACCGTGGTCAGGGACGGTCCCTACGGCGTCGGATCAGTGCAACGCTACGTTGACCACGATAGTAACTCCCACTACCGTACCCTTCGCGAGTCCCACCGCGAAGAGCTGCGTACCATCGCCTGCTTCGACATTATCGCCAACAACGCTGATCGTAAGTCCGTCCACTGCTTTGAAGGTCCTGATAGCCGTGTCTGGGGCATTGACCACGGCCTAACCTTCAACCACGTCCCCAAACTGCGCACCGTCATCTGGGACTTTTGGGGCGAGCCGCTTCCCAAGAGCGCCGCCCGCTCCATGCGGAATCTTTTGGAGGAACTGGCCCACCCTGACGGCAAATCAAAAGAGCTGGTGGAGATGCTCCACCCCGTGGAAATAGAGGCCGTGGTCCAGCGGGTAAATTGGCTCTTGGAGACGAAGAGCTTCCCCAAGATCAGGCGGGGATAGCGGCCCGCTGGCCCCTAATCCACCACCTGTCCCATCATGGCTCCGTAATAACCCCGCAGGGAGTCCCCCAGCCTCCGTAGCCGGCAGTCTATTAGGTAGTTGACCGTGTCTTCAGGATAAGCGCCGTCCGGTTGGCGCTCCCCCGCCGGAACGCCCGTGAGTATCTCTATCCCCTGGTCTATGCTCTCTACCGAGTAGATGTGGAACTTTCCTTCCCGCACCGCGTCCACCACGTCCTGCCTTAGCATCAGGTTGCGAACGTTTTGGTGAGGAATTATGGCCCCTTGCTCTCCGGTTAGGCCGCCAAGATGGCAGAGGTCAAAAAACCCCTCAACCTTCTGGTTGACACCCCCAATAGGCTGTATCTCCCCCTTCTGGTTTACAGAACCCGTGACGGCAATGTCCTGGCGAAGGGGAAGGTCCGAGAGGCTGGAGAGCAGCGCGTACAGCTCTGTTGACGAAGCGCTGTCCCCCTCCACCCCCTCATAAGACTGCTCAAAGCAGAGACTGGCCGAAATGGACAACGGCCTGTCTTGCGCAAATTGCCACCCCAGATACCCGCTCAGGATCAGCACTCCCTTATCGTGGATTCTACCGCTGAGCTGGGTCTCCCGCTCAATATTGATCACTCCCTTGGACCCCGCGAAAGTCTTGGCCGTAATGCGCGTTGGCCGGCCGAAGCTAAAATCGCCCAACTCGTACACCACCAGGCCGTTTACCTGCCCCACCACGGAACTCTCCAGGTCAACCATGATCGTCCCGTCGGCAATAAATCGGCGCATCCGCTCTTCCATCAAGTTGTGCCGGTAAACGCGCTCCTCCAGCGCCTTCTTGACGTGGCTCCCGCTCACCAGCGAAGCGCCTTCCCGTTTGGCCCAGTAGTCAGACTCAATCAACACATCCTGCACCTGGCCAAACCGGGATGATAGCTTCTTCTGGTCCGCCACCAGCCGTGCGCCATATTCCACCACCTGGGCCGCTCCGTTCCGGTCAAAGGGCATTAGCCCCTCGGACTCGCACGTCCCGCAAATAAAATCGCAATAAGAGCGTACGTTTTCGTCGTTAAGATCTATCTGGTAGTCAAACTCAGCCTTCACCTTGAACAGCTCCCGCAAGTCCTCCCGGTCATTCGCATAAAGGAGGCGATAAGTCTGCTCGTCTCCCGTGAGTATCACCTTGAGATTTAATGGAATGGGCTGCGGGCGCATCGCCTGAGGCGCCAGTAACCCTATCTGCTCAGATGGGTCCTCTAGCCTGGCCTCCTTCGTTCGAATAACTCGTTTTAGCCCTTCCCAAACCCCCGCATTCATCAGGACGTCTTTCACATTCAGGATCAGATATCCACCGTTGGCCCGGTGCACCCCTCCCCCTTTGAGCATGGAATGATCGCTCAGATAAGTGCCCATTACCGCCCGCCGCTCTATCCTCCCAAACAAGTTCCCCCACGTTGGGTTTGACTCCACCACAATCGGTACCGTCTCCACCTCGCTGTTATCCACCAGCAGGTTCACCTCATAGGGTAAGAACGGGTTACCCTGCAACCCGGTGATCGTCGGCCGCCCTGGCGCCTGAGGCGCTCCGGCTGATACCTCGCGCTCCTGAAATAGCGCCAGGTTGTCCAACGTGTGGTCCTTTAGACTCTCCAGAAACTCCGCCACTGCTGGCTGGGCATGCTTCTGCCCAAGGTCTGTGAACAGATACGTGAGGCCGGATGCCACCGCGCCACGCTCTAGCTCCCGGACCTGGCCGATAGTCTCCGCTTCAATGGAGCGAAGTTCAGTCAGCGTCTGCTGGACCGTCCCGGTCAGCTCCTCCCTTTTCGTCTCTATCCTTTCGCGGTCCTCCTGGCCTAGGGCCGTAAACTCTTCCGGCGTTAGCGGTCTGCCGTCAAGTATTGGAAACAAGTTCACACCCGTTGGGCTGCTCTGCATTCCAAATCCCTCGCCCCTGACCTTTTGCTGCAACTCCTCCAGCAGCTTTTGGTGGGTCCCTCTGCCCTCGTCCTCGGTGCGCTTTCTCTGCTCCTGATACTCCTCGTTGGCGAAGATTTTTGGGATCTCGGACCTAAGCGTAGCCAAAAGCTGCTCAACCTGGCGGCGCAATTCCCTACCGGTTTCCTTGGTAAGACTCACCGCCTTAGGCTGGTCCGGGTCAGAAAAATTGTGTACATAGACCCAGTCCCGCGCCTCAAACTTGAGGCGGTCCTCTTTGTGGTCGTCTATCACCGTTTGAATATGCTGCTTGATAGCGGAAGTCTTTCCGGTCCCCGTAAGCCCCGTGGCGAAAAGGTTGTATCCTGCCTTATCCACCTCCAGGCCAAAGTGGATAGCTTCAATCGCCCGGTCTTGTCCTATGAAGCCGTCCAGCGGCTTCAACTCGTCCGTGCACTCGAACGGAAAGGCGCTGGGGTCTATCGTCCACCGCAAAGCTTCCGGGGGCACTTCACGCTTGCCGTTTTCCATTCCGTCTCCCATTGTTGGCCGAATAATGACAAGGGTCCCACCTTATCTCCGCCGCTTGTGAATTATAGCACCGGCCCCTTCGCGCTATGCCTCCGCACCTCACCGGCATCCCTTCCGCATCCTAACTTTCCTAGGTGATGTATGTTAGGTATGGAACATATTCCCTTGACACCTGTTTACAGCCAACCATACAATTGAACTCAAGTCCCCTCTTGGAGGTAGCCCTTAATGCATGAGATGACCATCGATAGTATTCGAGTCAGCCTCATGAACTACCAGAGGGTCGTGATCCTCCGGCAAAAAGAGTCGGATCGGTACCTCCCAATCTGGATTGGCCCGGCTGAGGCTGACGCCATCGCCGTCAAGCTTCAGGACATCTCTGTTCCCCGCCCCCTTACCCATGATCTCCTCCAGTCCATCATCGCCAATCTAGGCGGGGAAATTACGCATATTTTGGTGAACGATCTCAAAAATGATACGTTTTTCGCCAAAATCGGCGTCGCCGTTAACGGTAAGACCGCCGAGATTGATTCGCGCCCCAGCGATGCCATCGCTCTCGCCGTCAGGGCACAGGTGCCCATTTATGCCGAGGATTCCGTTCTTGACCAGGCCGGCATTCAGTTGGATGCCGAAACAGGTAAGCCCATACTGCCGGAGGATTCCGGTGACTTGGAGCGGCCCGCCGAGGTGAGAGAGGAAGACCTCCAGCGGATGTCCGCCTTCACTGACTTCATCAACACCTTGGACTTGGAGGATTTCGGCAAGACCTCCAAAGGCTAGCGACTTCTGCTTGCTCAGGCGTGATGCCCCGACCGGCGGTTGGTATTCCCGGGCGGGGCGCTCTTTTCTTAGGGCTGCCCAAGCTTCAGCTTGACTAGGAATTTCGTTAGTGATAAAGTTCACCAAGTCTTGCTAATGGCCTATGCCAGGTTGGCTTTTGGCCCTCAGGGTCGCTGGATTGGGTTGGTATGTGGCCCTCTGCATCGTCTTTGGGGTAGTTGGCGGGCTCTGGCTAGATTCTAAGGTAGATACCTCTCCACTCTTCATGCTTCTTGGGACTATCCTTGGTGTGGTAGTGGCCTTCTTCGGCATCTACAAGATGGTTTTGCCCCTTCTTAATATTACCGACGACGAAGGCCTAAACGGACGGGAAGATAAGGGTTAATGCCCAAGTCCACTTTGGTAAAACCGCTGGTCATTGCCGCCGTCGTAGCAGTTGTAGCACTTGCGCTTTTCGGGGTCGCCATTGGCCCCATCTTCCAGTCAGACCCCTACCTGGAGAAACCAGCGGTCCACCTCCCTGCACAGGCTATTTTTCCTGCCGACGAGCGTGAAAAAGCCGCGGAAGGTGGCAATCTAGGCTATACCGGCTTCGCCGTAACCAACTCCATGCTCTCTTCTTGGGTCACCACGGTGGTCCTTCTGCTCATCTTTATCGTTGCCGCTGCCAGGGCAAAACTGGTCCCTGGGCGCTTCCAGGGCTTCGTTGAGGCCATCGTTGAGGGACTGCTGGGCTTCACTGAAAGCATGGTGGGTCGGGAAATGGGCCGAAAGTTATTCCCCATTATCGCCACCATCTTTCTATTCGTCCTTTTCAACGCCTGGATGGGCCTGTTCCCAATATATCCTTCCCTGGGTTGGGAGCCAAGGGAAGAAACCAAAGCTGAACAAGTGAACGGCGCCGATACCGAGCACGCTGAAGCCGGTGGGCACGAGATTAGCCGGGTTGACCTCCTACGCCCCGCCGGAACCGACGTCAACATGCCCCTGGCCCTGGCCATCGTATCCTTTATATTCATCGAGTTCTGGGGCATACGCCGCCTTGGCTTTAGCTATTTCGGGAAGTTCGTTAGGCTAAAAGGCCTGTTTCACGGCCCCAAGTATCTATTCGCCGGGGCCATTGACGCCTTTGTCGGCGTCCTGGAAGCCTTGAGCGAGTTGATTCGCCTGGTCAGCTTCACCTTTCGTTTATTCGGCAACATGCTGGCCGGAAAAATCCTGATCCTGATCTCCACCTTCCTGTTTCCCTTCGTATTCCCCGGCATTTTCTACGGCCTGGAGATATTAGTTGGCCTTATCCAGGCCATTATCTTCGCCGGCCTAACCCTCACTTTCGCCTCCCTCGCGATGGCACACCACGAGGAGTAGTGGCTTGACTCAACTACAAAAAATGAGGGGTAATCAGCCGTTCAACTAAGAAACACCAAAACGCGCTAAATGTTTTGGGACCGTCACGGGCAAGAGCCTTAGTCAGCTCCCCCGCGACAGGAGAAACAAAGTCAAGGTTAATCATCTTTTGATCCATTAAGGAGGGCACATGTTTGGACTGGAAGCCTTGTTGAGTTTGGGAGCGGCCGTTGCGGCCCAGGCCAACGAGTTCGACTCAGAGCAGTTCAAGTGGCTGGCTGCCGGGTTGGCCGTTGGGCTAGGAATGATCGGCCCCGGCATTGGCATCGGAATCCTGGGCGCAGGCGCCCTGAACGCCATCGGCAGAAACCCGGAGGCCAGAGGGCCCATCCTCCAGAACATGATTCTGGCCATCGCCTTCGCCGAGGCTCTGGGTATCTACGCTCTTATCGTAGCCGTGATCCTTGCCTTCGTGGTATAGGCCCGCAGCTTCGCGGAAGGAGGGTAAGACTTGGAAGCTTTAGGATTCAACATTCCAAGCCTGATCGTCTTCTTGGTCAACTTCCTCCTGGTCTTGGGCGCCCTCTACCTTTTCGCCTTCAAGCCCATACTCCGGATGCTGGACCAGCGGTCAGAGCGGATCAGGGAAAGCCTGGAGGCAGCCGACCGGGCGCGCCAGGACGCCGCGGATTCCGAATCGCGTATCCAGGAGCAGCTACAAGAGGCGCGGCGAGAGGGTCAACGCCTGTTGGAGCAGGCCCGGGGGATGGCCGAGAAGTACCGGGAAGACGAAATGGGCAAAGCCCGCGAATCGGCGGAGGCCTTCATTGCACGCGCCCGCCAGGACATTCAGCAAGAGCGTGACGCCGCCATTGATGAAGTCAAGACCCACTTTGCCCTGCTGGCCATCCAGGCGGCGGAGCGCGTAATTAGCAAGTCTCTCGATGCCGAAGCCCACCGTGAGCTCATCGACAGGGTCCTACAAGAAGACCAGCCGGCGTCCAGGAGTTGACCTAAACTATGGCTGCTACCGGTTGGGCCAAGCGATACGCCCAGGCCGTCTTCGAAATCGCCACCTCGGCGCCGGCCGGGGAGGTTGAACAGGCGCTGGATACCTGGAGCTCCGAGCTCGATACCGTCATTGAGGCCCTGTCAAATCCGGAGTTCTTGGCGTTCCTACGTCACGCCAAGGTGCCCCGGGACAAGAAGGTTGCCGCCATTAACGAGGTGCTTCCTCAGACCAGCGTCTTGGTCCGAAACATGGTTTCCCTGATGGTTTCAAAGGGCATCGTGGAGCAGCTGCCTCAGGTAAAAACGGAGCTCAGCCGTCTGGTGGACCGCCACCGCGGCATCGAGCGGGTTAAAGCCTACAGCGCCGTCGCTCTTGACCAGTCGGACAAGGACCGCATCCGGGAATACGTAAAGCGAATGGTGAACAAAGACGTGGCCCTGGAATCAGAGGTGGACCCCTCTATCATTGGCGGCCTTGTAATTCGCGTTGGCGACAAACTGCTGGATGGTAGCACCAGAACCAAACTGTTAAGCTTGAAAAGTGAGCTGGAGTCCGCCTCATTAAGGTCCGGTAACCCAGGAAGAAGCGAGGAGGCTAACACATGACGACCCGCGGGTCAGACATAGTCTCGGTCATTCGGCGACAGATCGAGGATTTCGATGGCGATCTCCAGATCGTTGATGTTGGAACCGTAGTTGAAACCGGTGATGGTATTGCCCGCATTCAAGGCCTTCAGGGCGTCCGCTATAGCGAACTCTTGGAGTTTCCCGGCGGCATCCTGGGCCTTGCCCTTAACCTGGAAGAGGATACCGTGGGCGCCGCCATAATGGGCGATCCCAACGCCGTCAAGGAAGGCGACACCGTCAAGTCCACCGGCCGCATCATTGAAGTCCCAGTGGGCGAGGAGATGGTGGGCCGTGTGGTTGACGCCCTGGGACGCCCGCTGGATGGCAAAGGGCCCGTGCGCACCACCAGGACTCGCCCCATCGAGCGCATCGCTCCCAACGTGGTAACCCGCCAGTCGGTGGATACCCCGGTGCAGACCGGCATCAAAGCCATTGACACCATGATTCCCATCGGCCGTGGCCAGCGGCAGTTGATTATAGGAGACAGGTCCACCGGCAAGTCCGCCTTAGCCATAGACACCATCATCAACCAGAAGGGCAAGGACCTTCTCTGCATCTACGTGGCCATCGGTCAGAAACAGGGCAAGGTGGCCCAGGTGGTCTCCGTCTTGGAGGAGCACGGCGCCATGGACCACACCATCATCGTGGCCGCCAACGCATCGGACCCCGCGCCGCTCCAATACATCGCCCCGTATGCTGGCTGCGCCATGGGGGAGGAGCTGATGGAGAACGGCCGCGAGGCCCTCATTATCTATGACGACCTCACCAAACACGCCTGGGCCTATCGCCAGATGTCACTTCTTCTGCGCCGGCCCGCCGGTCGCGAGGCCTACCCCGGAGACGTTTTCTATCTCCATAGCCGGCTCCTGGAACGGGCCGCCAAAATTGCCCCGGAGTTCGGCGGCGGCTCCCTCACCGCGCTGCCCGTTATTGAAACCCAGGCCGGTGACGTTTCAGCCTATATCCCCACCAACGTAATCTCCATCACGGACGGCCAGATCTATCTGGAGCCCGAGGCATTCAACGCCGGCATCCGGCCCGCCGTCAACATCGGTCTCTCCGTTTCCAGAGTGGGTGGCGCCGCCCAGACACGCGCCGTCCGCCGCGTCGCCGGAAGGCTACGCCTGGACCTTGCCCAGTATCGTGAGCTGGCGTCTTTTGCCCAGTTCGGCACCGCGGACCTGGACCGCGCCACCCGCGCCCAGTTGGAACGCGGCCAGCGTAGCACCGAAATTCTTAAACAGCCCCAATACCAGACCCAGTCCGTTGGACGCCAGGTCTCCATCTTCTACGCACTCAACAACGGCGACCTGGATGACATCCCTATCCCCAAGGTACGCCAGTTTGAAGAGCAGTTCGGCCGGTACATGGAGGCCAGCCATCAGGACGTAGAGGAGCAAATCAACAACTCCGGCGAGATCACTCCGGAAACGGAAGAGACGCTAAAGAAGGCTATAGCAGACTTTAAGGCCACCTTTGACGCCTCTGAATAAGGCCAAAACGTTGTTGCCATTCCCTGGGGGAGACGCCATATGCCCAGCCTGAGACTGCTAAGGCGCCGGATTCGGAGCGTGGAGAACACCGCCAAAGTCACCCACGCCATGGAGATGATTGCCGCCTCCAAGATGCGACGTGCCCAGAATGCGGTCGTAGCGGGGCGTTCCTACGCCGAAATGATCCAGCGAGTCATGGCCGACTTGGAAGCCCAACCCCAGGACCAGGACGAGCCACACCCCCTTTTGGAGCACCGGCCCGTTACCCGAATCGGCGTCCTCCACCTCACCCCGGACCGCGGCCTGTGCGGCGGACTTCACGGCAACATGAACCGCGCCGTGGCCCAGTTTATCTTGAACAACCGCCCCACACCGGTCAGCATGATTGCTGTCGGTAGAAAGGGCCGTGACTTCATGGTCCGCGCCAACCAGGAGGTAAAGGCCGTCTTCATCAACATGGGAGATAGGCCGGGAATGGCTGATATCCTCCCCATCTCCCAGATGATCCTTACCCAATATACCGAGAGCCAGGTGGACCAGGTCTATCTGGCTTATCCCCAGTTCGTGTCCACCGTATCCCAGGTTCCGGTTATTAAGCGCCTATTGCCTGTGGAGCCCGCGGATATCCCAGTCGATGCCCGCGTCGGATACATCTACGAGCCCAACGCCGGCGCTGTGCTGGACGCCTTGCTGCCCCGCTTCGTTGAAATGCAGGTCTACCACGCTATGCTTGAGATGAACGCCTCTGAGCAGTCGGCCCGAATGGTGGCCATGCGCAACGCCACCGACAGCGCAAACGAGATGGTAGACGACCTTACCCTGGATCTGAACAAGGTGCGCCAGGACAACATAACCTCTGAGCTTCTGGACATCATCGGCGGCGCCGCCGCGCTGGAGGGATAGCCTTCTCAAGTCCATATCCCCGGGGGTATGGCATCATGTTGGGAACCCACTTTGGAGGAATAACTTGGCCAACGGCAAAGTAGTCCAGGTCATCGGCACCGTGGTGGACGTAGAGTTCCCCCCGGACGAGCTTCCCACCCTCTTCAACGCCTTGGAGATGGACAACGTAGGCGAAAAGCTGGTCCTTGAAGTGGAGCAACACGTCGGAAACAACCGCGTCCGCTGCCTCGCTCTGGGCACCACCGAAGGGCTTGCCCGCGGCACCGATGTCTCTGATACCGGAGGCCCGGTCCAGGTTCCCGTGGGTCCCGAGACCTTGGGCAGACTGTTCAACGTTCTCGGAGAGTCTTTGGACAACCTTGGCCCCGTCGAGACCCCGGCTCGTTGGCCCATCCACCGGCCGCCACCCTCTTTTGAAGAGCAAGTGACCGCTTCAGAGCTGCTGGAGACCGGCATCAAGGTGTTCGACCTCGTTACCCCCTTTGTAAAGGGTGGCAAAATCGGCGCATACGGCGGTGCCGGTGTCGGCAAAACGGTTATTATCCAGGAACTCATCCGGAACATTGCCGCCGTGCACAAAGGCGTCTCCGTATTCTCCGGCGTGGGAGAACGCTCCAGGGAGGGCAACGACCTCTGGCGCGAGATGCAAGCATCCGGCGTTATGGACAACACCGTCATGGTCTTTGGACAGATGAACGAGCCACCAGGCGTCAGAGCCCGCATAGGTCTCACCGGCCTCACCATGGCTGAGTACTTCCGAGACGAGGAAAACCGGGACGTTCTCCTATTCATTGACAACATCTATCGATACATCCTGGCCGGAATGGAGGTCTCCGCGTTGCTGGGCCGCATGCCCTCCGCCGTGGGTTACCAGCCTACGCTGGCCACCGAGATGGGGGCTTTGCAGGAGCGCATCACCTCCACAAAGAAAGGCTCCATCACCTCGTTCCAGGCTATTTACGTCCCCGCGGACGACTATACCGACCCGGGCATCGTGACCACCTTCGGACACCTGGACGCCGTGGTGGCCCTGGAGCGCTCCCTGGCAGCCCAGGGCCTCTACCCCGCCGTAGACCCCTTGGCGTCCTTCTCCAACGTCCTTCAGCCCGGCATCGTTGGCGAAGAGCATTACGGGGTGGCTCGGGGCGTCATTGAGGTGCAGCAGCGATACCGTGACCTTCAGGACATCATCGCCATCCTGGGTGTGGAGGAGCTATCTGAGGAAGACAAGGTGACCGTGGCCCGCGCCCGTAAAGTCCAACGCTTCCTCACCCAACCCTTCTTCGTCGCCGAAACGTTCACCGGCATTCCGGGCAAATATGTGGCGCTGCGGGAGACCATACGTGGCTTCTCGGAGATCCTGGAGGGCAAGCACGACGCTGTTCCGGAGCAGGCCTTCTACATGGTCGGCTCCATAGACGAAGTCCTGGAAAAGGCCTCTGAAATGGAGGGTGCCGCCTCCTAACGGCGGTTCGAGGGAAACCGTACCATGCCCACAATGCGACTGGAAATCATCACCGCCGAGCGGGTGGTATTCGCCGATGACGTTGACCTGGTTCAAGTGCCAGGCATAGACGGCGAGCTGGGAATCTTGCCCCATCACGCCCCGCTTATGACCATGATCCAGCCCGGGGAGCTGATGATAAGCAAGGACGGTGAGGCGCAGTACCTGGCCATTTCTGGGGGGTTCCTGGAGGTGATGGCCAACCGGGTCAATATACTCGCCGATGCTGCGGAGCACGCCGGTGAGATTGACGAGGAGCGCGCTCAGGCCGCCATCGCCCGTGCGCAGGAGCTTATCACTGGTCGCGATGCCGAGCTTGACTTGGAGCAGGCTATGGGGCAGCTACGCCGTGCTCAAATACGTCTTGACGTGGTCAGGCGCCGCCGCTCCGCTGGTCAGCCTCCATCCGCCGTCCCTCCTGGCCGCTAGCCGGCCTGCATTCGGTGGCGCCAGCTAACTCCGTTGGCGGCACGGCATCGGACCCGCCGCTCGCCCGTCTTCTTGGGCACCTCTCTACGGACCGGTCAAGTAATAGGTCATAGATTGCAGGGACAGGACCGGGTCTACGTTCCTCACCTTTACGTCCGGCGGCACCTGCGGGTACACCGGCGCATAGTTCAAAATCGCCTTTATCCCGCACTTGACCAGCCGGTCCATCACGTCCTGAGCCACCGCGCCGGGCACCGCGATAATACCGATATTGACCCCTAGCTGCTCCACCACCCCATCCAGGTCATCTAGCGGACGCACCTTCAGTCCCCCTATCACGTTTTCCACTACTGACGGGTCAGAATCCAGCGCGGCGACTATCTCAAATCCCTCTGGCGCGAAGCCGGGATAGTTCAGGATGGCCCGGCCAAGCCGGCCTACCCCCACCAGGCATACGTTCCATTTCTGGTCCAGCCCTAAGATCTGCTTTAGCTCCGCGGCCAAATACTTGACGCTATAACCCCTCCCCTGCTTGCCAAACCTCCCTAAGTAGCTCAGGTCCTTCCTTATCTGCGCTGGCGTCACTTTCAGTTGTTCGCCAAGCTGTTGTGAGCTAACCACCTCTACTCCGGATTCCAGGAGCGAGTTCAGGATTCGGACATACTGCGGCAGCCGTGTTATCACTACTTCAGGAACACCGTTTTGGTCCGGTTCAGTTTGCGGGGCCTTGGTAGCCGTGGTAACCCCCCTTCCGCAAAGGCACAAGCTGTCGGTCAATTATTGAAAATGAATGGTCCGCCGCCAAGTTTGTGAAAAGGATTACTATCCAATTCGATTTTAGTATTGCGCTACATGGGTGTCAATGTTGTCTATACGCCCAAACCACCGGCATCCGCCAGCCCTAACGATAGTCCATGTACCCCGGTGGGAAGTTGTCCCACGGGTTCCGTCGTCGCCTCGGCCATAAACTCTCCCGGCGGACCAGCTTGTACCCCGTGGCCACCATCATCCCCAAAACAAACCCACCAACGTGCGCCCAGTATGCCACTCCACCGCCCGAGGTCCCCAGAGACCCCACTCCCTGGAACGCCTGAAGGACGAACCAGGCGCCTAACACCAACACCGCAGGCAGATAGACCACCATGATGAAGCCAAACATCAGCAGCGTGCGAATCCTGCTCGTCGGAAACAGGACTAGGTAAGCTCCAGTTACACCGGAGATGGCGCCGCTGGCTCCTATCATCGGCGTCTGGGAGTCGGAGTTTATCGCCACCTGGGCCCCCACCGCCGCCAGCCCTGCCACCAGGTAGAAGAGCAGAAACTTCACGTGCCCGAAGCGGTCCTCAATGTTGTCGCCGAACACCCAGAGGAAGAGCATGTTGCCCAACACATGGAGCCAACCCCCGTGGATGAACATGGACGAGACCGTCGTTGCCCAGGTGTGCACCGGTGAGTTGATATCCAGCACCTCCCGCCGGATGGTGTCGCCATCCCTGGCTAAATAGGGCAGGAATTCATAGTTGTTCCCATGCCAGAGCTCGGTGGGAATCACGCCCCATTTGTAAAAGAACTGGGTAACCTCCAATGAATCCGTGCCAAAGAGAGACCGGCCCAGATATAGCTCATAGAGAAATACCAGCGCATTCAGCCCAATGAGCGCGTAAGTGACGTAGGGAGTAGTGCTACGTTCAACGTCAACATCGCCTATGGGCAGCAATTTCTATTCACCATCCGCGTCGAAAAGGGCGCCCCTCAAACTAGCGGTAGTCCCTGTATCCCCGAGGGAAATTATCCCACGGATTCCTCCTCCGCCACGGCCACAGTGTTTCTCTTCTAGCCAGCTTGAATCCCCCGGTTACCAATATCCCGAACACAAAGCCGCCCACGTGCGCCAGATACGCCACCCCTCCGCCTACGGTGCTCGAGAAACCCAATCCTTGTACGTTCGGAAAAACAAACCAGATGACTATCGGCAGAAGGTTCCGCGGGTATAAGACCAGGTACGCCCCGGCAACGCCGTAGATCGCCCCGCTGGCCCCTACCAGCGGCGTCTCCGAATCGAAGTTGACCGCTGTGTGTAATCCTACCGCCGCCAGTCCGGCCACCAGGTAGAAGCCCAGAAACTTGGCGTGTCCAAACCGGCCTTCCACGTTGTCCCCTAGCACCCACAAAAACAACATGTTGCTCAGAAGGTGCATCCAGCCGGCGTGAATGAACATCGAAGAGAACGCCGTACCCCACGTTGGTATAGGGGACGATATGTCCAAGACATCACGCCGCAAGCTACCTTCAGAGCTAGAAAATACATGAGAAAGTTCGCTGGGAATCAGCCCCCACTGGTGAAAAAACCGGGTAAGCTCCAGCTTATTGGAAGACAGATCCACGCCGGCCAGGGAAATCTCATACAGGAACACCAGGGCACTAATGCCAATGAGACCGTAAGTGACGTATGGCGTGCCTCTGCGCTCCACGCCGCCGAAGTTCATCAACTTCTCACCTCCGCATCCACCTCGGGAGCATCAGCCTCCCTCCTACCCATCCACACCCCGGATCGCCTCCAACAGCTCGCTGTCCTTGGGCATTCCCTGCTTCACATACTGGGCCCGGCCTACCTTGTCCACAACAAGCACCGTGCGCTGAACGCTTTTGCCGTTGGCCTTCAGCGCCTGGTAAGCTTCAGACACCTCCCGGTCCGCGTCCGAAACCAGCGGAAATGGAAGGTTGTGCTTCTCCGCATACCTTTCATGAGACGCCAGGGACCCGGGATTGATGGCTAAAATCTCTGTATCCAGCCTCTCGAATTCGGCCCTATCGTCCCGTAGGGCCTGGAGCTGCCGGTTTCAACCTGGCGTATCGTTGCTACAGTAAAACGCCAGCAGTACATTCTTGCTTCCCCGAAAGCTGGAAAGCGATACCTCCACACCTTTCGTCGCCGTCAGTGTAAAGTCGGGCGCCTGTTTCCCGGGACTCAAAGGCACGTCTCACCTCCCATCGCCGTCAGAGTTCTGACGCCCGCAGTTTAGCAGAACCACAGTCCACCGCACTACACAAACCGTGGGGCCCGCATGACCCTTCATTGAAGGCCGTCACAACCTCTTCTATAATCCCTGGAGTCGCGGCTTCACTCCCCCTGCTCTCCACACAAGCCTGCGCAACCATCCTTCAAAACTTCCAGGAGGTGCCCGTGCGTGATCGAATTCCTTGCGGAACCTTGGACACCACTTCTATAGGCTCTGAGGTCGTCCTCGCCGGATGGGTCCATCGCCGCCGTGATCACGGCAGCATCATCTTCATTGACCTGCGTGACAGCTCCGGTCTGGTGCAGCTCGTATTCAATCCCGACACTGCGCCACAGGTGCATCAGACCGCTCAGGAAGTCCGGCCCGAATGGGTCCTGAAAGTGGCGGGTACGGTGCAATCCCGCCCTGAGGGAACGGAAAATCCCCGGCTGGCCACCGGACACATCGAGGTCATGGCTTCCTCCTTGGAGGTGCTCAACACCTCAAAGACGCCGCCCTTCTACATCAACGAGGAACAGGAAGTGGACGAGAGTCTGCGCCTCACCTACAGGTACCTGGACCTCCGTAGAGAAAAGATGCGGAAGAACATCGTCCTGCGTCACAAAGTCGTCAAGTTCATGCGTGATTTCTTGGACCAACGCGGGTTCATCGAGATAGAGACGCCCATCCTCATCAAAAGCACGCCGGAAGGCGCCAGAGACTATCTGGTGCCCAGCCGGCTTCAGCACGGCAACTTCTACGCGCTGCCGCAGTCTCCACAGCAGCTAAAGCAGCTCCTTATGGTCGCCGGTTTCGAACGCTACTTTCAGATCGCTAGGTGCTTCCGAGACGAGGACCCTCGTGCCGACCGGCAACCAGAGTTCACCCAGCTTGATCTGGAGATGAGTTTCGTCGAGGAGGAAGAAGTCCTGTCGCTGATTGAGCAGCTATACATCGAAATGGTCTCCTCCGTAGCGCCGCACAAAAAGTCTATGACCCCCTATCCACGCTTGGACTACGAAGACTCCATGGCGCGTTTCGGCACTGACAAACCGGACCTCCGCTTCGCGTTGGAGCTGGTGGATATCACGGACATCGGCGCCGCCAGCCAGTTTCAAGTCTTCACCTCCGCCACCGAGTCCGGCGGCATCATCAAGGGCTTCTCCGCCCCCGGCTGTGCCGGTTACTCCCGCCGCCAGCAGGACGAGTTGGTTGAATTTGTCAGAGCCCGAGGCGTCCGCGGTCTCGTCACCGTCGCCATCGCGGATGACGCCCAGGGAATTAGCTCGCTTACAATGGAGCAGATACGCTCATCCGCCGCCCGCCACCTCACCCTGGAGGAGATCAAGGCCATCTCCTCCCGCATGGCGGCATCCCCAGGAGACCTGTTGCTGATAGTCGCCGGCCCGGAAGATGACGTTAACAACTCACTTGGTCAGCTCCGCAACCTGATGGGAGAGCGGCTGGAACTCGCGGACCCGGACGCCTTGGCATTCGCTTTTGTGGTCAACTTCCCCTTGTTTACCTGGGACGCAGCCCAACAGCGGTGGGACTCCTCACATCATCCCTTTACTTCTCCCAAGGATGAGCACATTGCCATGCTGGACGGTGAAGATCGTCTGGGAGACATCAAGTCCAACGCCTACGACTTGGTTTGCAACGGCAACGAGCTTGCCAGCGGCAGCATCAGGATCCACCGCCGCGATGTGCAAGAAAAGATATTCAAGGTGCTGGGTTACAACTCTGAAGAGGTGGAGGCGAGGTTTGGTCATCTCCTCCGGGCCTTTGAATTTGGCGCTCCCCCCCACGGCGGTATCGCCCCGGGCATTGATCGCTTCGTGGCCATCTTGGCCGGCGCCGCCTCAATTAGAGATGTCATCGCCTTTCCCAAGACCCAGAGCGGCGCGGACCTCCTGTTCGGCGCTCCAGACGCTGTGAGCCAAGAGCACCTTACGGAACTCGGACTGAGACTAATGGAAGAGTAATCCTTTCCTATTCGCAATTCGCCTTTTATTACGCCTTCGGGGTAGCCGGGATTCAGTGACCGCTCCTCTGCTGTGCTATAATCCCTACTCTAAAAAGGAAGGAACCGCTACTTGAAAATCACCCGTGGTGAGACCCGTCCGAGGGAAGTTGTCCTTGATATAGAGCTTGAACCCGACGATGTTGAGCCTTACCTCGACCGGGCGTATCGGCATTTGGTCACCAGGGTACGCGTCCCGGGATTCCGCCCTGGCAAAGCCCCTCGCGCCATAGTCGAAAGCCTGTTGGGCAGAGAGCACCTGCTCCATGAAGCCTTGGAAACCCTGGTTAATGACTCGGTGGACAAGGCCGTACAGCAGGAACAAATCGAGCCCTACCTCCAACCGGACGTTGATATCACGGAGATGGACCCCGTCTCCATCAAGGCTGTAATCGCCCTGGAGCCCCAAATCAAGCTGGGCGATTATCGTAGCCTCCGCTTCCAGCAAGAGCCCGCAGAGGTTGGCGAAGAGCAACTGCAGCAGGTCATGGACCGCCTCCGGGAGGAGCATGCCGTGTGGGAGCCGGTGGACCGTCCGGTACAGTTCGATGACCTCATTACTATAGATGCGGAAGGGACCATCGAGGGCAAGCCCTTCGTCAACAATACCGGCGTCCAGTACATTCCCTCAATGGAGAATCATGTGCCGCTTCCGGGCTTTTCAGTTGGTCTGGAAGGCGCCAAGAAGGGTGAGTCTCAGACCTTCACCGTCAAGGTCCCTGACGACTATTCGGACGCCAGCATCGCCGGTAAAGAGTGCCACTTCCGCGTCGAGGTACATGATGTCAAGCGAAAGATTCTACCGGACCTTGATGACGAGTTCGCAAAAGGCGTTGGCCAGGGCTACGAAGACCTCCAGTCCCTAAAAGACTTCGTTCTGGAGGATATTACCCGGGGAGCCGAGCAACAGGCCCTGGATGAGCTTTACGAGCGGGCCCTCCAACCCCTGGTTGAGAGTTCCACTATTGAGTATCCGGAGATGATGCTTGACCGGGAAGTGGACCACTTGTGGCAAGATCAGGTGCGCACGCTTCAGATCCGCCGGATGGACGTAGACACCTACCTCCAACAGCTTGGTAAGAGTGAAGAAGAGGTAAGGCAGGAGCTTCGGCCGGATGCCACGAAGCGCCTGGACCGGATGTTGGTCATCAGGCAACTATCCCAAGAAGAGGACATCACGGTTGACACGGATGAGGTGGACCAGAATATCCTGGAGATGAGGGCCGCCTCTAGTCAAGATGATACCAGTGAAGAGCTTGAACGATTCTATTCATCTGAAAGCTTAAGGTCGTCCGTCGAGTCATCAATTCGCACCCGAAAGACATTGGAGCGGCTCGGCCAGATCGTTCAGGGTGAGGCCGTGGAGCCGGCAATTGGCCCAGAAGAACTGGAAAACCAGCAAGAGGAATCAGGAGGAACCGAAGTTGCAGAGCAGTCCTGAAAACATCATACCCATGGTTATCGAGACCGGTCCTCGGGGGGAGCGGGCGTTTGACATATTCTCCCTCCTTTTGCGGGAGCGGATCGTTTTCTTGGGCACCCCCATTGTTGACCATACGGCCAACCTCATAATTGCCCAGCTCCTCTTCTTGGAGCGGGAGGACCCTGATAAGGACATTAACATTTACATAAACAGTCCCGGAGGCGTCATCACCGCCGGCTTGGCGGTGTACGATACCATGCGGCTCGTGCGATGTGAGGTATCCACGATTTGCGTAGGGATGGCCGCCAGCATGGCTACCATCCTCCTCAGCGCCGGTACCAAGGGGAAGCGCTACGCCCTCCCGAATTCCACCGTCCACATGCACCAGCCCATCGGTGGTGCCCAGGGGCAGGCCAGCGACATCGAAATCGCCGCCCGAGAAATTTTGCGCGTCCAGGACAAGATTCGTAACATCTTGTCGGAGCACACCGGGCAGGACTACGACAAGATTGCCCGTGACACTGACCGAGACTACTACCTCACTCCCGAGCAAGCCCTGGAATACGGTATCGTGGATGAAATCCTGACCGGCTCTCCTGCCGAGAACGGCGCTTCTTAGCCGCTCTAACTTCCGTCAGGCGATTCCCAAATTAAGGGCCCGCCGCCGCGCTAGTCAGGCCTTATTCGGTCGCATAGAAAACAGAAACACCGTCCCTTGAAGGACACCTGAAGAGAGGAGTCCAGAGGGGGACAACCCCTTCTGGCGGGAGGCTGGGGGTGCCCCTCAGAAAGACTCTTAGTAACCTTTCTGAGCGGGCAGGTGGGTGGGAACCACCAACCTTCGATTTGTAGCCCTTAGGAGCAGCCAACCATCGCCAGAGCTGATCGGCACCGGTACAGCTCATCCCGTGGACAGATGGAATCTCCCAAACCTGAATCTCCATCCCTGCGGGTGCCGTTCGCAAACTCCACGGCTGATTCTCCGGCAATCGCTCCGCCGCCGTTGGTGCGGCGCCTCTTGGATTGACCGCGTCCGACCACTACAAACCCCTCAATACCTGCTCAATACGTTCCGTCAGCGAGACTCCATCCACAACATCCCCTTTGGCATCCAACACTCGACCCTCGCTGATGACCACCTCACCCTGAGCCAGCGCCTTCAACGCCTCGGCCAGCAAATAGGGTTCTCTCCGGTACCCCTCTTCTCGGATACGTTTGAACAGGGGGAGTTCTTCCCCGGGACCGTCCTGGATCTCCCGTAAGGATCTGCCCTCCACCTCCCCCCAAAACCCCGCAAACTCGGGTCCACGTACGGGAAGGGAGAAAAAGGCCACCACCGGTCCCCGGTCCACCTCCTCCACCGCCAGGTGCACCATGGCCCCCGTCTCCGGCGCCTCGGACCCAATCAGTGACCAGATCACCTCCTCCCAGGTCCCTACTGGGCCGTCCGGCAACGCCGGGTGCAAATTAAGCATATCGTAACGTCGGCACATCTCCGGCCCCACAATCAGCATGTACCCGGCCAGCACGCAAACGTCTGGTTTATAGCCCCGGATGAGCTTCATCACCTGCCGGTCATACGCCACGCGCCGCGCCTCCGCTTCACCGGCGTACTCCCTCCTGAACCTGCGGGAAGAGTACGTAATCAGCGGTATGCCGTTGGCCCGGACCAGATCGTGGAACTCGTCGCTCCCCTCCCCTTCTCCCTGCGCCCGGTTGGAAAACACGAACTCTACATTAGCTTTTATCTCACCGCTCCGAATGCGGTCCAGGATAAACGTCAGCAGCCCCCGGCTGCCGGGACCCCGGCCCGTCGAGAACCAGCCCAGCGACAGGGTCATCCGCCGAAGGCTCGTCGCAACCTGGCGTAAGCTGGCGCGAACCGGTGCACCACTCGGGTGCGATTGGTTACCAACGTTGCCTGGGACAGCGCCTCCAGGAACCCCTGTGGCGTCCCATCGAAGTCAGGCATCTCGTTGTACGTCCTGCCCAATTCTCCGGCGGTATGTGCGTCGCTCGCCACCGCGAATATAAGCCCGTACTTCTCTGCCACCGCCATCGCCTTGTCGTCGTCTTTGCCAAACAAATTCCGGGCGTTATACGTCTCCACAATATCCACGTGCGGCGCTATCTCCTCGAACGCATCCATGCCGACGGCCGATGGCCTGACGCGGTCGAACGGATGCGGCACCATTACCAATCCGCCCTGCTCCTTGATCGCCCGCGCCGTCTCCACCGGCGTTAACCCTGCGGAGACCTGCTCCTTCAGGAACAGGCCTATAACGTCGCCCGCCGTGCTCTTGACCTCTTCCCCAATAATCACCGAGAAAGGGGCCTGCTTCTGGACCACCAGCGCGCCTTCAATCGTATTGTGGTCCGTCACCGCTACGCAGTTCAGCCCTTTTTTCACACACTGCTCCACCACGGATCCCGGCGTCGCTCCGGAGTCCTTGGAGTAGCTGGTGTGAACATGAAGGTCTGCCCTAAGCAACCGTATCTTCCTCCGCCTCCTCTACCGAGGCCTGAGAATCGTACTTCTCCCTAAGCTGCCCAATCTTAAGCTGCGTCGTGCTTATGAGCTGGTTGCAGCGGTGCGCCAGCTTCATCCCCTCCTCGTACAGCCGTGTGGCTTCTTCCAACGTCAGGTTTCCTGCCTCCAGGGTCTGTGCCGTCTCCTCGAGGCGCAGGAACGCCGCTTCGAATGAGAGGGCTGACACATCCTCTGGCGAGTCAAGGGAAAGGTTATCTACCATGCTTCATCATCCTCAGTGTCCCGTCCCCAACAGAAACGGCCTCCTTGAACATCCTACTCTCACAGCCCGGCGTCGAGTACCAATATCACGTATCCAAAGGGCTGTCTATGCATTAGTAGATATTCCGCTTCCAATTGTCCGTTGGATAGTCCCGATGTGGTTTCCCTGCGCTGCCAAAAGACAGCCCGGTTCGCTCAGCTAAAAAGCCGGGCCCCTGCCGCCGCCTTCTCTCGTTTCGCTCGGCCCTTCTTTATCGCGCTGCCCACCACCGCTGGGTACGAGCCGTCGCTCACCGTCACCTTGAGCTGGTCACCCGTTCGCACTTGGGCCAGGCTGGACACCAGCTCACCATCTTGCGCATGTTCCACCACGCTGAACCCCCGCTTCAGCGTCGCCACCGGGTCCAGTACCAGCAGGCGCGTTTCCAGCGTCTTCACACCCTGGTCCCTCAGCCCAACGCCGTTCGACATCGCTAGCGCCGCCTGCTGCGAAATATCGTCCACCCGGCGGCGCAGTCCGTCCACGTCAGGCGTTCCCCGTTCCAAGCGATACACTATGTCCGACAGCGCGCTCTTGTGGGCGGTCAACTCCGCGCTCTGGCCCCAGGCCAGCCTGTCCAACAACGACCCGATCGCCATCTGAAGCGACAGCTTGTCCGGCGCTACCAACTCCGCCGCCGCCGAGGGAGTCGGCGCTCGTACATCCGCCACAAAATCGGCTATCGTGAAGTCGGTTTCATGCCCTACCGCGCTCACCACCGGAATGCGGCTGGCATATATCGCCCGCGCTACCGCCTCCTCGTTGAACGGCCACAGCTCCTCCAGGGAACCGCCGCCTCTCGCCAGTATAATCACATCGGACCGGCCGTCTTCGTTCAAGAGCTCCAACGCCCGCTGAATCCCCCGTGCCGCCTGGTCACCCTGCACCGTGGTAGGCGCTAAGACCAGCTCCGCCAGCGGATAGCGGCGTGACAAGACATTGCAGATGTCGTGGTACACCGCCCCCTGGGGCGATGTGACCAGCCCTATCTCCTGGGGAAACCGTGGCAGTGGCCGCTTTCGGGACGGGTCAAACAACCCTTCCCGCTCCAGCGCCGCCTTCAACCGTTCAAACTCCAGCGAAAGCGCCCCTAACCCCTCCGCCACCACTATGTCTGCCATAAAGTCCAGGCTTCCGCGGGCGTTGTAGAAAGAGACGTAGCCGTGCGCCGTTATCGCCAAACCGTCCGTCAGCACATCCATCCCTGCCCCGTTACGGAACATCACGCACCGCAACTGGCTGCTTTCGTCCTTTACCGTGAAGTAAGCGTGGCCGGACTGCGAGACCCTTAGATTGGAGACCTCACCGCTTAGCCACATGTCCCGCAGCAAGTCGTCACCGGACAGGAGCTGCTTGATGTACTGGGCCACCTGCCCAACGGTATAAACCGTCACCTAGTTGGCCCGCTCCACGTACTTGCCGTCGCGAGTGTCCACCTTGATCGTATCACCCTCATTTATGAACAGCGGAACATTCAAGTTGTGTCCAGTCTCCAGCGTAGCCGGCTTTGTGCCCCCCTGGGCCGTGTCTCCCTTCAACCCGGGCGGGCTTATAGTCACCTTCAGGTTCACGAATGTGGGAAGTTTTACGCCTATGATCGCGCCGTTATAAAAGGTGATCTCCAGGCTGAACTCCTCTTTCAAAAAGTTGAGGTTGTCTCCTATCTGCTCTTTGGAGAGTTGGTGCTGGTCAAAGGATTCCAGGTCCATGAAATGATAAAACTGTCCATCGGTGTACAGGTACTGGCACTCCCTGGACTCAACGTCTGCCGGGGTGAAACTCGTCTCGTACGCCTGGAACGTCTTCTCCGTTACGCTGCCGCTCAGCAGGTTCCTCACCTTGACCCTCGTAACCGGAGCCCGCTGCTGCATCTTGTGCCTCGTATACTCCACCACCTCGTACGGCTGGCCGTCTATCTCAATATTGAGGCCACGGTGCAGGTCACTAAATCCAATACTGGTCATACTTTTCTCACTCCGGCCAAACTACTTCTTCGCTTTGCTCAACGGCCTTGCGCCGCCGGACTCCAGCACCACCAGGTCCTCTATTCGAACCCCGCCCCAGCCGGTCAGATAGACGCCCGGCTCCACGCTGAACACCATCCCCTCCTCCAACACGTTGGGCGAACCAGGGCCCACACCCGGGTACTCGTGCACCTCTAACCCTATACCGTGGCCTAGGCTGTGCCCGAAATGTTCGGCATAGCCGGCCTCCTCCAACACGGCCCGAGCCAGCCCATCGCCCTCGCCGCCGGTCATCGCCGGCTTCAACGTTTCAATCGCCGTAAGTTGCGCCGCCAACACCATATCGTAGACCTGTCGAAACTTCTCATCCGGCTCGCCCACGCATACCGTGCGGGTGATGTCGCTGCAATAGCCGTCCAGCAGTGCGCCCATGTCTATCACCACCGGCTCTCCCGCTTGGACCCGCCGGTCCGTGGGGTGGTGGTGAGGCATGGCGCCGTTGGGTCCCGCCGCAACTATCGTGTCGAAGCTCAACGCGTCCGCCCCTAGCTCTCGCATCGTCCGTTCCAGCCTCCACGCCACCTCTAGCTCCGTTTCGCCCGGCTGGATCCTTGGTCCAATCTCCTCAATCGCCTTATCTGATATGTCAATCGCCCCCTGGAGTTTGGCTAGCTCCTCCGCGTCCTTCACCGCTCGAAGCCCCTCAACGATGCCCTTGGTTGCCATCAGCGATGGCCGCCCACTCGAAGGAAGCTCCTTGATCGTCTCAGTCATCTGTTGGTAGCTGGCCACCGTCATGTTGGTGCTTTCAAACCCCGCCTTCTTAATCCCCAGCTTTGATAGCTGCTCCGCAAGCCACTGCCAGTTTCGGCTTACCCGCATCACCTCGTAGTCGGGCGCCTGGCCTCCTGCTTGCTCCGTGTATCGGAAGTCTGTCGCCAAAATCGCCTCTTTGCCGGTTATCAGCAGGTACCCCGCTGACCCGGAGAACCCGGAAAGATACCGCCGGTTTTCCGGCGTGGAGACCAAAAACGCCCCCAGCCCCTTCTCCTCCATCTTCTGGCGGAGTCTCTCAATCCGGTTATTCAAGGCTAGACCTCCTTATTTACCACTGCGGTTAGGTACTCCAGTGCTGCTACGTAACCAAACCACCGCATCCCCGCCACGGTGGCCTCTGCCACTTTCGAATAGATGGAATCGGCCCTCCACGGTTCGCGGCGCTGGATATTGCTTAAATGGACCTCCGCCACCGGAAGCCTGGAATCTATGCAGGCGTCCAGCAGTGAATACCCTACCCTGGTCAGCCCGGCGGGGTTGATTATGATCCCATCGGCCTCGGGACTCGAGCGGTTCACGAAATTCACTAACTCACCCTCAAAGCTGGATTGGCAGAACACCAACTCCACCCCCAGCTCCTGGGCCCGTTTACCCATACGGCCTTCCAGCTCCTCCAGCGTCGTCGTCCCATAATGTGCCGGGTCCCGCTTTCCCAGCATATCCAGATTCGGCCCGTTCACTACCAGAAACTTCGTCACGCCGGAGTCTCCCCATCTTGGCTTCTGGCACGGGGATGGCTATTCAGGTACACCTTTCGTGCTTGGTGCCGCGTCACGTGCGTGTATATCTGGGTCGTTGCCGGACTGCTGTGCCCCAAAAGCCCTTGGACAATCCGAAGGTCGGCGCCTCCCTCCAGCATATGCGTAGCGAACGTATGACGCAGTGTGTGAGCATGCACCCCCGGCCTGACCGCCGCCTGCACCGCGTTGCGGCTGACCATCTTCTCAATGCTCCGTCGCGACAGTCTCCCGCCGTACCGGTTTAGAAACAGCGCCGGGGTGGGCTTCCGGGACAAGTTGGGCCGGGCTGTCATCACATAATTTTCCAGCGCGTGCAGCGCGGGACGCCCTATCATCACAACCCTTTCCTTCGCCCCCTTGCCCCACACCTTCACCTCTCGGCTGGTCATGTCCACGTCCTTCAAGTCCAGCGCCGCCAGCTCCGAAAGCCGTAGCCCTGATGAATACAAGATCTCCAGTATCGCGCGGTCCCTGACGCCGTACTCCTTCTCCAGGTCCGGACTCTCCATCAACCGCTCAGCCTCCTCTTCGCTGAGAAACACCGGCAGCCGTTTTTCAGACTTCATCCGAAATGTCTGGCCCTTAGGAATAGGATTGACTTCCACCAACCCCTCATGGATCAGAAAACGGTAAAAGGCTCTAAGTACCACCAGCTTGCGGGCTACGCTCACCCGGGCGTATCCACCCTCCTTACCTCGGGCGGACGTCGCCAGCCACGCCAGATACCGCCGCAGCCCGTGACGGTCCAGCTCTCCCACCTCCAGCCCCTCCCGCGACACAAACGCCATGAACGGTCGAATGTCAGCCTCATACACCCGGGCCGTATTCTCTGACCGGCCCCGGGCGCCCATCAGGTAGCCCTTAAACCGGTCCAGCATAAGGCTTAGGTCATCCACCGTCAGACCTCGCTGGCCGCCGCTACTGGCGCCGCTGGCTCACCCTCCCAGGCACACTTGGTGCACCGGCCCTCGTTGCGGCCTCTTGACACCATTAGGCCCCCACATTCCGGACATGGCTCCGGCAAGGGCCTCTGCACCACGGAAAAATCACACGCCGGGTAATTGGAGCAGCCGTAGAACACCCGTCCCTTCGCCTTTGACCGCCTCTCCACAATGTCTCCGGCGCATTTGGGGCACTCCACTCCGGTACGTTTCAAGATGGGCTTGGTATTGCGGCAGTCGGGGAACGTAGAGCACGCTATAAAGCGGCCGAATCGCCCCGTCTTTATCACCATTGGGCTGGCGCACTCCTCGCACACCTCATCCGTTGGTTCCTCCACCTTCACCCGGGGCATATTCTCTTGCGCCTCATCCAGCGTCTGCTTGAACGGGCCGTAGAAACTCTCCAGCATCGGCACCCAGGCGCGTTCGCCCCGCGCTATATCGTCCAGCTCATTCTCCATGTGCGCCGTGAAATCAACGTCCATCACCCTCGGGAAATAGGTGGTCAGCAGGTCGCTTACGGCCGTCCCCAGCACCGTGGGTTGCAACCGGTTGCGCTCCTTGGTGACGTAGTTGCGGTCCACCAACGTCGAAAGAATTGGTGCGTAGGTACTGGGCCTTCCAATGCCCTTCTCTTCCAGCATCTTCACCAGACTGGCCTCCGTGTAACGGGGCGGAGGTTGCGTGAAGTGTTGCTTGGACTCCAGCCCAAGGCACTGCAACGCATCTCCCACCACCAGACTGGGTAGCGGTCCCCCTTCCTCGGCGTTGGCGTCGTCCTGTCCTTCCTGGTAAAGCACCACAAACCCCATAAACTTGGCCCTGACCCCCGTGGCCCGCAGAATGTAGGCCGCCTGGGCGCCGGACTTGGATCCTTCCACGTCCACCGTGGTCGCGTCATACACATAATCAGCCATCTGACACGCCAGCATCCGCCGCCAGATGAGGTCGTATAGCCGCATCTGGTCGACGTTCAGGTGCGACTTCAAAGACTCTGGTGACCGTTGTACTGAGGTCGGTCTAATAGCCTCGTGGGCCTCCTGGGCGCCCTTGCTTCGGGTACGAAAGACCCTGGAGTCCTTGGGGAGATACTCCTTGCCAAACCTTTCTACTATGTACCGGCGCGCCTCCTCCACCGCTGACCCCGCCAGTGACGTGGAGTCGGTCCTCATATACGTAATCAACCCGACTGGACCCTGGTTCCCCACTGGCAAGCCCTCATAAAGCTGTTGCGCCAGCACCATCGTCTTTTTGGCCGAGAATCGAAGTTTGCGCCCCGCTTCCTGTTGCAGCGTGCTGGTGGTAAACGGCGGCGCCGGGCGGCGGCGCTTCTCGTCTGTCTTGGCCTTGGCCACCGAGTAGCTAGCCCCCTCCAGCTCTCGCTCTATCTGGCGCGCATGCGCCTCGTCGGGTATCTCCAGCTTTTTCCGCTCGCCCTTTAGCGAATGCAGCGTGGCGCCGAACTTCTCCCCCTCTTTCGCCAGAGCAGCCTCAATAGACCAGTACTCCCGGGGGACAAACGCCTCAACCTCTCGCTCCCGTTCCACCACCAGGCGCAGCGCCACGGACTGCACCCTGCCCGCGGAAAGCCCGCGTTGTACCTTCTTCCACAGCAACGGACTCAGTTGATAGCCCACCAGCCGGTCCAGTATCCGCCGGGCCTGTTGCGCGTTTATCAAGTCCTGGTCCAGGTCCCTGCTATTTTCGAATGCCTCCTTTATGGCGGGCTCGGTGATCTCATGGAACACCACCCTTCGGAGCAATTTGGACTCTTTGTCCCAGCCCGTGGCATTGACCAAGTGCCAGGAGATCGCTTCCCCCTCCCGGTCCGGGTCCGTTGCCAGATAAATGGCTTCCGCGTTCTTACCCAGGGCTTTCAGCTCCTTGACTACTGACGACTTGGTCTTCATCACTGCATACGACGGAACAAACCCATTCTCCACGTCAATACCCAGATTGCCCTTGGGAAGGTCTCGAACGTGCCCCTTTGAAGCGGCGATCGTGTAATCTCGCCCCAGTATCCTAGATATGGTCCTAGCCTTGGCTGGGGACTCAACCACTACCAGGTTCTTGGCACCGTTCTTGCTGGCACTTGCCTTGCTGACCTTTGCCTTGCTGACCTTTGCCTTGCTGACCTTTGCCTTGCTGACCTTTGCCTTGCTGACCTTTGCCTTACTAACGGTCGCCTTACTGACGGTAGCCTTGCTAGCGGTCGTCTTGCTAACGGTCGGCTTCTTCTTTTTAGTTACCATATGCAGCCGCAACCTCTCGCGTACGTACGTAATGCATCCCGCCTACCTGTTTGATCAGCCCTTTCAGCTCCATCAGCGTTAAAGAGCTGCTCACCGCGCTCACCGGCAGTTCCGCATCACGACATATCTCGTCTATGTGTATCGGTTCCGTAGTCATTACCCCTAGCAGCCTTGCTTCCTCTTCCTCCACGGAAGGAATCAACAATTGCATCTCCGCCTGTTGCGCCAACGCACTCAAGTTGATCTCTTCCAGTACATCTCTATAGTCTAGCACCAGCTTGGCGCCTTCCTGAATTAGCTGGTTGGTCCCCAGGCTGGCGGGAGAGAAGATGCTCCCTGGTACGCAAAACACCTCGCGGTTCTGCTCCAGGGCATGCCTCACCGTCCAGAACGCACCGCTGCCGGGTCCCGCCTCCACTACCAGCGTTCCCAGGCTGATGCCGCTCATCAGACGATTCCGCCGTGGGAAATAATGAGGGTTTGGTCTCATTCCCAATGCGTGCTCGCTAATCAGTGCTCCAGTCTCCGTAATCTGCCTGGCCAGGTTGCTATTCTCCGGTGGGTATACGCTGTCAAGTCCGTGGGCCAGCACCGCAATGGTCCGGCCCCCTGCCTCCAGCGCCGCTCGATGCGCCGCGGTGTCAATCCCCCGCGCTAGCCCGCTAACTATCGTGATGCGCCGGCTCGCCAGGTCGGCGGTCAGCGTTGATACCGCTTCCCGGCCGTAAGCCGTCGCCTTCCGCGTGCCCACCACCGCAATGGAACGCTCGTCTTCGGATGTCAAGGATCCCTTCACATACAACACCGGAGGCGGGTCCGGGATCTCCTTCAATCGTGCCGGATAGCCGGAATCCCGCCACGTAAGGGCGCTAACTCCCGCACTTTCCAGGCGGCTTAGCTCCTCGTCAGGCTCAATCTTGCCGCGCCTCGCCTGGACGGTTGACACCGTTTTGCTGTCCAGACCGGAGGCCTTCAGGTCGTGGGCGCTAGCTTGCCAGGCGTCCCGCAGGGATGGGAAATAGCCTTCTAAGAGCCGGAAACGGGCCGTTCCAAGCAGTGGAATTCGGCTGAACGCAACCCAATACTTAAGATCATCCATATCCCGTTGAACTAGGATAGCACAGGCATATAGGCGTCACAACGAAATTCGGCGCCCCCTGATACTGACTATGGCCGACCTGTTACGAAGTGCTTGGCGGCGATTTAGTCGGCCGGTAGCGTCGCGTCCAGCGCGCTTCCAGGTACCTCCAAGATTAATACAGATTGCTACGGAAAGATCCGCGCTTTATGGCGGAGAGGGCGGGATTCGAAAAGAGGCTACTTTTATAGCTGAATATGGGGATATGTGACTCTGATACCCCACATTTGACCCATTAAACTAAAGACGAGCCAGGTGATATGCCCGCAAGAACAGTCTGGGTTTCAGTTTCGAAGCCAGCCATGCTAGGCTATTCCTCAACTCTAGCCCAAGGCTCGCATCCGCTTGACTTAAAGGCGATATCGGTAGTGCTTATCTCTACGTAGGTTGGACCGCTCTCAGATCCGAAAGCGATCACATCATCAGAGTCACCACTCAGGCCACTAAGTCGTCGCCAATAGCACCTCCCCCGACCCTCACTCCCCGTGGTACGGTAAAGCCCTGGCCTGATGTCCTCCCCAACGCGCCATGTGCCGTCGACAATCGTACCGCTCTCAGGTACAGGCCAATCTACTACCATGAATGCCAGGCCAGTTTCTCCCTGTGGACCTCGCGGGCCAGTTTCTCCCTGTGGACCCTGTGGGCCTATCATTGCAGCATCATCGCCCTTCGGGCCTTGCATTCCTGCGATGTCGCCCTTGGGACCTTGTTCTCCTTGTGGACCGGGTTCACCCCTTTCACCGCGTGGCCCCACTTCACCAGGCTCACCCGGGGTACCAGTGCATGCCAAAGCAGCCAGAAGAACTAGCAAGCCAAGTGCCAGCATCGTGCGCATGTTATCCCTTCCTTTCCTCAACTGCTGACGATGGTAGCTTTGGGATCATTCGGGGTTCCAATATTTTCGATGGCCGCACTAACCGCTAAGACCTTCCCATCATATTTCTGGTTGGCAGCAATCTCGTTGGCCTTATAATCTTGGTATAAACGTATAGCTGTCACTTCTACCTCGATTGGTGCACGCCACCGCCGCTAGCAGGAGGAGTAGGCTGGCTACTATGATGGTGCGCATTCTAACTCCCAACTTTTTGCCCACACTGATTGCAAGCCCAGCCGCTATGGTTCAGACTCTCTTCTCACAGCGGGTGATGCGTTTCTCCCAGTCCCCGGCCCATCCCTGGCGGATGGCTTCATGGGATAGTCTGACAGCCTCGGCATAGTCGCGGGCCTTCTCGCGAATAATAGCAAGCTGCTTAAACCCCGTGTGCTCGGGCAGCGCTTGATACGGATACTCGCGGCGGAACGCTACCGCCGCTTCCGGCCCCAACGCGATCTGGCGCTGACACGCCTCTATCGCTAGTGGCAAGGCATCTGGGTCCCGCGTGCGATCCCTGTAATAGACCAAGATCATCCGATGGTAGGTGAAGTGCCGCTCAAGGAACTCACCGGTCTTGCCCTCTCCAAGCGCTACCGCCTTGTCAATGATACGGCGTGCCAGGGACAAATCCTCTGACGGCGACATGAACCATGTTGCCAGTCCGGCAAGCGATAACCGCAACGTCCCGTCTTGTCCGACTATCCTATCGACGGTCGACGCCTGAGCGTTGCCGATCCCAAGGACCATCGGCTGGTACTTGACGAGGATATGGTCACGCTCGCATTGCGTGAAGGCTGACTCCCACCAAGCTAGCAGGTCATTCTTTGGGGACATGCCCTCTCGCTCTTCTAGAACGTCCTCGCTGTCCAGCGCACTTCGCCGATGCAATTAGCCGAAGTTGAGAGGGGAACCTACCACAACCAGTCGTCGTCGCGTCGGCGGCCTCTCTGCTTCGCACGCTTGGCGCTCCGTTCTTTGGAAACAGCCTCGAACTTCTTAAGGGGGATGGATTTAGCGGGCGGCTGCCCTTTGGCCTCCCTAGCTGATTTGAGACCTACCGACTGGTAGGCTCTCCTGAACTCACCATCAGTCATGGCGCCCTTGCGCGTGTTACAGGGGCCACACAATATCTGGAGATTCTTCTCGCTGTCGGAGCCGTTACGGTTGACAGGAGTCTTGTGGTCGACGTGCATATCAGCAAGCGCGACTTTCCTGCCGCAGTACATGCATCTTCCTCTTTGCCTTTTGTAGAGGCCTTCGTTGATGAGCTTAGATATAAGCTTCCTCTTACGACTCGGTTGCTCCTCAATGAAAAAATCTTCGAACAGCGTCATGATCTGGACCTCAGAACGTCCTTCCTAACCACCGCACTTCGCCGATGATCTTGGTGGCGTTGGCAACTCAGGCTTGTCAGCCATCATTCACCCCTGGGATCACCGCGATGTAGACACAGCGGCAACGGCCACCGTGCGGATTCTCGTCGCCACCGTCGGTACAGTGAGGACCGGGGATGGGCATCTGTTCCAAGGCATCTTCAACGCTGTAGACCTTGCCGTCCAACGATGCACAATAGTCGCAGACTCTTTCATCTCGGGCCGACTGCACCTTGGCGCTAGGTACGCCTGATTCGCCGAAACGGATCAACGCTGCGCGTCTAGCCTCAATCGAGATGTGGCGATGAGGGCGGCCCTCGTTAAAAAGGATGCGCGCCTGTTGCTGGTATGATCCCTGAAGGGAGCCCCAATCGCCCTCTAGCATCGCCTTTTGTATCGTCTGGCTGAGGTCTTTCCATTCCTGGTCGCGGCGCGCCCTTTCCGATTCTGCGTACTGAGCGGCAGTCGCCAGATACCGTTTGCGCTCAATGCGGTCGGTGCGCGTGTGAATAGTCTCGCCGCAATCTCTGCACTTCTTGCGACGCTTCGGTGGCGGGTCTTGAATGACTCCGCAATAGGGGCAAGCAGGGCTGACTAGATCGATGGGGCCAGAACTTTGGGGCAAGTCAGCAAACGTGGTGACTTTCGACTGAGGAGTCTGATCTTCCCCGGCTGAGGAACGGCCCTGTTCCGGCCCTTCCGATCGGGGAAACAAAGCATCACGCAACCAGCGAAGCATTACGAAAACGTCCGCGCCATCCACCGCACCTCGCCGATGATCTCGGTGTCGTTGGGGCGGGGGGTTAGTCGATCACAGGTCGAGAATTTCTTGCTGCGCTGGCGCATCGGGATAGTAGGGCTCGATTTTGCGGAATGCCTTGGCGTTGAAATTCGGACACCAATGACTCCCCTGATTGACCGCTGCAGCTTGTATTAAATCTTCTGCCCTGGCTGGATGTTGGGCGTCGAATTCGAGATATACCGGATTAATCAGGCGGCATGGGAGCATGTAGCGATCTACAGTGCCTTGACGGCTGTACATCATCTCGAATGTACCTCGGACGATGAAAGGGTCGTTGATCACCGAGTGACAGTACGCCCTATAGTCGTCGACCAAGCAGGCCTTCTGGTAGCACTCAAGGACACTCTCTACCCTGTATTTGTTTGCCACCAGGACACCGTCGCTGCCGAACACGAGCGTCCCCTTGATGTTTGCAGTTAGCATCATTAAGGCCAAAGCCGTCGTCGCTTGATGGCGGGATTGAGCGAAGGATGCTACATGATAAAGAGCTTCCAGTACTAGGTATTCCTTGTAGAGTTCTGCTTGCTGGCCGGTAAGTAACGCCTGTGGGTATGATCTCCCCCTGTACTTGGGGAATACGATTGTGATGAGCGGTGGTTCACTATGAGTCCAGTCATCGTCATCCATGTACGGCTTTGGTAGGAGCCCGCTGTGGACTGACGGCCTTCTCTGTGCGTTCACACCAGCCTCCTTTGGCGAGTCTTCAAGGCTAATTCCATAGCTGACAGCGATGTCTTTCTGCCCCTAAAAAGTCCTCGCCGCCCATCGGACCTCGCCGATGATCTCGGTGGTGTCCGACCAAGGCACTGGCGGCCACGCTGGATGCTCGCTCTCGATACGCCAGTTCCCCTCTTCGTCCAGCCCCAGACGCTTCACGACCAGGCCATCCTCGGTCCGCATCACATAGATTCGCCCAGCTTGTGGCTCTCTGCGCTTACGGTCCACCAGGATCGAGCACCCGTCAGGCAGCGTAGGCTCCATTGACTCACCGCGCACGCTGATGATGTTGCTTTGCTCCGGGTCGATGGAGTGGCTTTGCAGCCAATCGTTGCGGAACCAAAGAAGCCCCACTGGAGTCTCGTCGTAGACCTCAGCCCCCATGCCCGCTGCTGAAGCGACTTCCACCAGCCGCACTGGGCTTCTGTCCGACGGTTCGTAGTTGCTGGGGCCATAGTCTGTCCTGGACTCGCCGATGGCCTGGACTGGGGTCTGGGCGCGGATGTAGGTCTCAAGCCGGTCGAAGCGCGCACTGAACTCCTGTCGGACTTGAGCCAGGGAACCGATGACGCCCAACGCATCGGGCTCGGATTGGGCTGCCGACTCTGGCGCATTGACACGGCCACTGTCCCCTTGTGGTTCTTCTTCCTCGCGGAAGAACCACTCATAAGGCTTGTCGTACAAGGCAGCCAGCATGTTCATTGCTAGCTGAGAAGGAAAAACGCTCCCCGACTCGTATCTGGAGATCGAGTTCCGGGTCAAACCTGCTCGTTCTCCCACCTGCTCTTGGGTCAACCTAGACTCCATACGGGCGCGTCTCAGCCGTGCGGGAATAGGCTCCGTCCGACTATTCGGCATCATGGTCTCCTTGTTCAACATTATGTAGCACACCCCTTGACACAGGGAACAACACGATGTATCATAAGGTAACAATAAAGAAATACATGGTGGAGCATATGCAAAAGTCACCGACGCAAGAGAAGTTAGAGGCCCAACGTCAGAGGGACATCCGAGATGTCGTGCTTGATTCTCTGAGATGGTATCAAGGGCGCAGGAACATGGTGGTCCTCGTGTGCGCCGACCTAGACATCAGTGACGCGACTCTCTACCGCTGGTGCGATGAGCTCGGCATCGACATCAACGACTACCGGCGGGCCACTCCCACGGAATAGAGATAGGGGCGACTAGCGTGGGAGTCTTACCTGAACCGAAGAGGGGTGTGGCATGGCCAAGACACCGACACAGGAAAAGCTAGAGGCCCAAAGAAACAAGGGCATGGCGGACATACTCCGAGAAGCCCTGGAAGGCCGCCGCGGTCAGAAGCACATGGTCACCATTGCCGCTATGGACCTTGGAGTAACCGACGCCACCCTTTATCAATGGTGCCGGGAGTTCGGCATCGACATCGACGAGTACCGGCGTCCGGCGGTTCGGGAGGAGGAAGCATGAGCGTTGTTGAAAAGCGGGCTCTGAAGCGGAAAGAAGTACTTGGGCTCGTTAGCCTGTCCAGTGCGACGCTCTACCGGATGATGTCGCGAGGCGAGTTTCCCCGTCCTGTGCAGGTCGGTCGGCGGGCAGCCAGATGGCGCTCTGACGAGGTGGAAGAGTGGCTGGCCTCCCGTCCGCACACCGCTCCAGAAAGCCCAGGGCGAGCGAAGGAGGCGCGTCGATGAGCTGCACGACGGTCAACTCGCACACGCGGAACGGTCACCAGGTTCGGTCACATACCCGACGGACCAACGGAAGCGCCGTCGCCGATGTGCTGGCTCGCGATCTGGACCGGGTGTACGAGGAGCTAGTCCAGGACGGAGCCACTGAGCGGATAGTCTGGGCCGATCCCCACTGCCCGCATCCAAGCTGGTACCCGGTGCGGCATGTGGATGGGACGAGAATCCTGGCCTACGCCTGCACCGACTGTGCGGCCACAAGAAGTCCAGGGGAACAGGTCTAGGTCATGGCTGTCACCCCGATCACTCAGATAGATGCCTTGGCCGCTCGTTTAGCGAAGGCCCGTGCCCTGGTAGGCCAGGTGTCCCCAACGGGCAAAGAGGTCTACGAGGTGGCCTCCGGGGACGACAGACACTACCTCGTGAACGGTCAGTGCAACTGTCCCGACGCCCGCTTCAGGCGCGACCTGCACAAGGGGTACTGCAAGCACCGGCTGGCGGTCTATCTGTATCGGGAATTACGTGACGGGCGGGCAGAACACGAAAAGGGGACCAAGGAGAAAACGCATGAGTAGGGATACCCGTCTGGCCAAGAGTTCCTTCGTCATGGTCAAGCTGACCCACCGGAGGGCGGAGCCAGTGGTAACGGTAGGTCGAATCATCAACTGCATCCCGGTTATCAAGCGAGTGTGGGGGCTGGGGAGTATGAGCGAGGAGCTCTACGAAATCCACGTCCCTATATCGGTCAACTGAAGAGGAGAGAGATATGACAACAGAACCAACGACAGACTTAGCCCCATCGGATCACGACTTCGCGCTGCCGAGCCGAAGCCACGTGCAGGCAACGCTCCAGCAGGTGGAGGAGTTCCGTGCCCTGATTCAGAGCGAACTCAGGGAGGGGCCAGACTACGGCACCATCCCCGGCATCAGCAAGCCGACCCTGTTCAAGCCTGGAGCCGAGAAGATAGCCAAGCTGCTGGGGCTGGCCGACAAGTACGAGGTTACCGACAAAACGGCGGAGTGGGAGAAGGGCCTATTCCAGTACGAGGTGAGGTGCTCCCTCGTCTCGATCAGGACCGGCCAGATCGTCGCCCAAGGCGTAGGCGAGTGCAACAGCTACGAGAGCAAGTACCGCTACCGGGACGCGAAGCGCCGGTGCCCTGAGTGCGGGGCCGAGGCCATCATCAAGGGCAAGGTCGAGTACGGCGGCGGCTGGGTCTGCTTCGGGAAGATCGGTGGGTGTGGGGCGAAGTGGGGCGACGGGGCTTCCGTCATCGAGTCGCAGACCATTGGCCGCGTGTTGAACGAGGACCCCGCCGATCAGGTCAACACCATCCTGAAGATGGCCAAGAAGCGCAGCCTCACAGATGCGGCACTGAGCGTGGGCAGCCTGTCCAACCTGTTCACGCAAGACCTAGAGGATATGCCCAGCCCGCCGCAGCCGACACAGGCTCCGCAGGCTGGGGCAGCTAGCTCTCCTGCCCAGACTCCACCACCACAAACTGCAAGCTCAGCGTCCAATGGAAGTCCTGCGGCCTCCCAAGCCGCGAGTGGAGCGCCGAACGGCAGCCCCACACGGTTCAACACGATGGGCGCTTTCATGGCATGGGCGAACGGGAAGCACGGCAAAACCGGCCAGGATGTGCTGAACCTTGCCCGCCAGCTCTATCCGAACGAGGAGATCGACAACATCACCGACTTGGCCCAGCACAAGGACGACCCCCAGCTCATCGCGGCAGTACAAGGAGCACGAGCATGACGACTACGACAACCAACCAGGGCCTCCCCCTGCTGCCCGCGTACAGAGACGTGACGGTGGAGTTGACTCCCAGGTATAGGCAGCACTGGTACAGGGTTACGGGCTACCACGACCTGCTGCCCAGCGTGACGACGGTGCTCAAGATCATTGACAAGTCGGGACCGCTCGTCGGATGGGCCAAGAAGACGGCGCTAGAAAGCGTGAGGAGTGCGTTGCACGAATACGCTGCTGGCCCCTTCGTCAAGAAGGAGGACTACTGCCTCTGGGTGGCCGGCATCATTGAAGCGGCCAAACAGTCTCCTGAGAAGGAGCGTGACGAAGCGGCAGAGGCCGGAACTTCAGCCCATGAACTCATAGCAGAGCTGCTGCACGGAAGGGAGCCGGACATCCCGGACCCACTGGTGCCAGCGGTTCGAGGAGGGATGGCCTTCGTCAGGGACTATCAGCTTGAGTTGGTGGCGTCCGAGGTCTCCATCTGGCACCCACAGCACCACTACGCAGGCACCGTTGACCTGGTTGCCAGGAACAAGGCTGGCGAGCTCGTGGTGGCCGACTGGAAGCGCTCCAAGGGCCTCTATGCGGAGCACGCCTACCAGGTGGCTGGGTACGCCGACGCTATAGAGGCGATTACTGGTGAGCCTGTGGTGGCAGCGTATGCGGTGCGCCTACCCCGCACGGCTGATGAGGAAGCAGAGTACGAGGCCCGCATGGTCGCAGACCCCAAGGCTGCGAGTGAGACCTGTCGGGCGGCGCTCGCCCTCTGGCTGGCTACCCGCGACTCCAAGAAGGTGTGGGCGTCATGACTGGCGGACCTGAGACTTCTACAGCGTTGCAACGGGCTTCCCCTGAGTCCAAGGCACTCGGTATCGGCGTCGAGCGGGCATACGCAGCCCTGCGAGACGTACGCAACGACTTCGAGCGCTTGATTGTGCGCGACAAGGCGCAAGCGATAGCGGCGGCGGCGGCGGTGCTGAAGCGTCGTGATATTCAGACCGAGGCTTCGATCCTAGTTTCCTCTGCTGAACGGGCTATCGCTAAGGCCAACCCGCCCATACCACCTGAGCAACGCTCGCCAGGGCGCGGAGGGAATACCGTTCTCCAGGGGAACGGTATTCCTCAGAGCACCGTTCGCAAGATTCGCATGGCCCATGACAAGCTCACCGACGAGCAGTTTACGGCGGCTTCTGACAAGGCTCGTGAGCAGGGAGAACCCCTTACCCGAACCGCCCTCAAGCGGGAGGCACGGAAGCTGAACCCGCCGGAACAGGACGATTCGGACGAGTCAGAGCCCGACAAGCCAAAGCCGCCAACGAAGGTGGAGCTACTGGAAGCCGAGCGAGACGCGCTGAGGCTGGACGCCCAGGAGAAGGCCCGGCGGATCGAGAAGCTGGCAAGGGAGGTGCAGTTCCTGCGAGACCAGTCATCGCCGGTCGAGGCGGTGAGGGAGCGGACGCTCAATTCAATGGGCGAAGAGATACGCATCCTGGAGACCGCTCGCAACCGGTATATGAACGAGAGTTCCGCGAATCTCCGCTCCAACCAGTATTGGGAGCGCGAGGCGAAGAAACCCTGCTCCAGTTGCGGAGCTATTTGGGAGAGGCGGACATGACGACCCTTCCCCTGCCGTCCTTCGAAGAACCTATACCTGTTGAGGCAAGCTTTGCGGAGCGTCGATACCAGAGCGTCAGCATCGAGGCGCTGCGCCAGGGTCGGAGAGACGACCACCTGCGGCAGATACTCTGCTCCCCGACCGGCAGTGGCAAGACCATCGTTGCCGGCCACCTGATCAAGGCGGCCCTTGCGATGGGGTCGCGGTGCGCCTTCGTCGCCGACCGCATCCCGCTGGTGAAACAGACCTCAAATCGGTTCTGGCAGATGGGCATCCCACACGGCATCGTCCAGTCCAAGAACACACGAGACCGGTACGAGCGGGTCCAGGTGTGCTCAGCACAGACGCTGGCAAGACGTGGCTTCTGGCCCGACCTCGATTTCATCATCGTGGATGAGGCACACACCATCCATAAGAAGACCATCGACTTCATCATGGCATCGGGCAAGCCGGTGATTGGGCTGACAGCGACGCCGTTCACCAAGGGCCTCGGCAAAGTCTACACCAACGTGGTCAACACCTGCTCCACCGACTACCTGCTCAGCAGCATCGACCCTGAGACGAACCGACCCTACCTGTCTCCCCTGAAGGTCTACGCGGCACAGGAGATCGACATGGAAGGGGCTAAGACCGACAAGGCTGGGGAGTGGCTGGACCGCGAGGTAGAGAGCCGGGGCAGAGTGATCATCGGCGACGCGTTGTCTGAGTGGAGGGCCAAGACTCAGGAGCACTTCGGCGGACCGGTCAAGACGCTGGTGCGGTCAGCGACCATCGCCCACGGCGAGGAGATATGCCGTGTCTTCCAGGAGGCCGGGTACGACTTCCGACAAGTGACGGCCTACACGGCAGATGCCGAAGCCGAGCAGATGATCGAGGACTTTGCCAAGAGTAAGTTCCTGGGCCTCGTCAGTGTTGACAAGTGCAACAAGGGCTTCGATGTGCCCGACATCTTGTGCCTGATCGACCAGCGCCCGTTGCGGAAGTCTCTGGCCTCTGAGATTCAGTTCCTGGGCCGCGGCATGAGAGCCAGCACAGGTAAGGACTTCGTGCTCGTGCTCGACCATACAGGCAACTATTTGGGCTTCATGCAGGAGATACTCGACTTCTTTGCCCATGGCGTGTCCCGCCTCGACGACGGGCGGCGAGACAGCGTCACGCGTAAGGAGCGGGGTGAGCGGCCTGACGTGGCCTGCGACTGCGGCTATGTCTTACAGCCCAGTATGAAATCGTGTCCCTCGTGTGGTCGAGAGCGACGCCGGAGGCGGTCCGACATACGGCACCGGGCCGGCCGCATGGAGGAGGTCACCGCACCTGGCTCCCGCAGATGGAAGGAAAACAAGCTCTGGACGTGGCGTCACATATGCCGCGTGGCGCTTAACGGCCAGAGAGACGTGGACGCAGCGGAGCGCTTCGCCTGGAAGCAGTACAAGGTGATGATGGGTGAGCCTCCGCCAAGCCAGTGGGATTTCGATCCAGTCGAAGACGAGGCCGACCGGCGCGTGGCGAACAAAGTCCAGTCGCAGCTCATCGCCTGGTTCAACGGCAAGAGACGAAGAGGTGCGAGTTGAGGTGTGAAGCTGAGGTCATTCACTACGGATGGCTAGAGGGTCCCCCATATATGTCAAAGGAAGAGTGGCAGAAATCCCACATTTGTGGTGCTTCTTGGACAGGACGGGTGACTGACAACCGCGATGAGGTGACATGCTCGGTGTGTATCGCGGACTGGGTGGCGATAGCGCTCCACTTCCATGATCTCATGGACGACGAAGGCAACCCAATTGGACACACGTCAACTTGCTCCGTCCGGCGGCCTCTCGTCCCTTGTGAAGGCCCCGTGGACGAGCGGGTTATGAAGCGCGTTACGTACAACCTGATCCGGTACCAGCATTCGCGGGAACGGAGGAACGGAAGGTGAGTAACGACGACCGGAGCTATCAAAAGCCCGACATTCGGTTTCACGACCAACCCCGCAATACCGACGGCATCACGTTCCTGGGGATCAAGCTGGATTCCATCGACGTCTCGGTGTGGCATCCGCTACCCGACGGGCAGGGCAAGCCAACTCAGGTGCGTGTCTCCGTGATGGTCGAGGGCCTGGACGTTCCGCTAGTCATGCGTTTCAAGGGGCCTGGGACGTTGGACGCTTTCATGTCCGCATTGGCTGTTCACCGCTTCCATGTCTGGCCCGACCAGGACTACACCGACAAGGAGGGGTTACTTTGATGAACCTGCGTGACCTACAGCGCGAGGCCCACGCCATCGCCAAGGATCACGGCTGGTGGTACACCGAGCGCACCTTCGGCGACTGCATCGCGCTAGTGCACAGCGAGCTGAGCGAGGTGCTGGAGGCGTATCGGACGTGGGATCACAACAGTGCGGGGATGCCGGCGGCTTGTGATTTGGAACCCTGCCCCCATCCGCCGGTTACGCTGGACGAGGAGAGCAACCCTGTCGGCGTCGCCTCCGAGCTGGCCGACGTGGTGATCCGGGTGGCGGACATGGCGGAGTTTTACGGGTGGGAGTTGGTATTGCAGCCAAATTACCGTTCTGGGTATCCACACTCACCGACGTTCGGCGATTGGATTACTGCGCTGCATGACCAATTGCCAGCATTGGACGATTGCAAAGCCACGTTGAAAGAATCGCTAGAGCGTTTCGTGTCAATGGTGCAGCGCATGGCCGCCCATTACGGCATCGACCTGGACGCGGCCATCGAGGCCAAGATGGAGTACAACCGGACCCGCCCCTACCGGCACGGAGGGAAGGCGCTGTGAGGCTCCTCGACCTTTACTGCGGGGCTGGTGGGGCAGCAGTCGGCTACCACCGCGCGGGTTTCGACGAGATCGTCGGGGTGGATATTGCGCCGCAGCCGCGCTACCCGTTTGAGTTCGTCCAGGCCGACGCTTTGGAGTTCCTGGCCGACCACGGGCACGAGTTCGACGCCATCCACTCCTCGCCGTCGTGCCAGGGCTACAGCATCATGCACAACCTGCCCTGGCTCCGTGGTCGAGACTATCCCCTGCTGATACTGCCGACGATCAAGATGCTGGAGGCCCTGGGTAAGTCCTACGTCGTCGAAAACGTCATGGGGGCGCGGCACGGGTCCAAGACGCTGCGGAAGCGGGGCCTAGAGGCACACGGGCTCAAGGCGGGTTGGCTGTGTGGCGCGATGTTCGGGCTGCCGTTCTATCGGCACCGGCTCTTCGCGACCAACTGGTTATGGCTGGCGCCGGGGCATCCGAAGCACAAATTGAACCTGCACCCAAAGTCAGAGCGGTACGTCTACGGCGGCACGGTCAGGGGCCTCCCAAGCGGCGCGGCTGGACTGGACGTGAGGCCACGCGAGAACCCAGTGAATAGCGAATGGCGCAGGTATCACGATGGAGCACTGAATATCCGGCCTGGGTACGAAAAGGTGCCCTTCTCTTACCCGACTATTGTTGGCGAAAGACTCCGTGCGAATGGCAGACCAAAGGACAGCAATATCGGATTATCTGTTGCCTACCGGGAATCTGCTGGCCGGGACAGCGGTGGCCTGGGCATCGGCCACGCGAAGGGCTGGCGGCTGGCAGCCGAGGCGATGGGCATCGAATGGATGAAGCGCGACGAACTCACGCAGGCCATCCCGCCGGCGTTCACCGAGTTCATCGGGCGGCAACTGCTGAGGGCGCTGTGAGCTGGAGATACCGGGTATTCCGCAGCGACCTTGAGGACGAGGTGTCCTACTCAATCCACGCGGCTCATGCGCTTCGCACTCTCATAGGTAGGACGGCGAAGTGCCAAATGACCGAGAGGGTGATCTAGTCGTGCTGGAAGTCGTGCCAGCGACCCTGACAGAGGCCCGCATATGGGTTGATCGTGTGCATCGGCATCATCGTGCGCCACAGGGCGGACTATTCGCCATCGCTGTTGCGAGAGACGCTGAGATTGTTGGGGTTGCCATTGTTGGGCGTCCGGTCAGCCGTCACTTGGATGATGGCTGGACCGTCGAGGTCACGCGGGTTGCGGCGATCGAGGACATTAGAAACGCCTGCTCCAAGCTCTACGCAGCGGCATGGCGCACAGCGCGAGCAATGGGCTATCTGAGGGCCATTACGTACACGTTGCAGGAGGAGCCTGGAACCTCGGTGAAGGCGGCAGGATGGAAGTGTGTCGGTAAGACTAGGGATGGCAACTCGTGGAATAGGTCGTCACGACCGCGTATAGATAAGCACCCGTTACAGGCCAAGTTGAAGTGGGAGATGGGACTGTGAGGGATGGAGTGAGAAGGCTTTCGACGGGTTCTTGGAGCGAATAGAAGGTAGGTAGGAAAGTTTCTTTGAAAGTGGAGGGATCAGCTCATGGCTACGAAAGATAAGGGATACGTCGGGCGGGCAGGCCAGCTACGGCACCGTGTGCCGCCCTGGATGTTGGACCGTCAGGTGGCGCATATCCCCGTCGGCCTGGCCATTAGCTGGCTCGTGTTCCTCTGGCCCTTGGATGTAGCTGCAAGCGTCCTATGGGGAGCCCGGTTGACGGCGGTACTGCTGTTCGCCGGCTTCATTCTCTACGAGGTAACCGAGGACCAGGAGATCAACGACCAGGCGTACCGGGACATCCAGGGGTTCGTGATAGGGCTAGGGGTCGGGGCAATAGCCCAGGTGTTACTAGCCGTGTTCGTAGGATTCCTCGTCTCAGGAGGGGCCGCATGACTACCGGGATGATCGTCTGCGCTCAGGGCGACCCGCAATGCTATCAAGCTGGCTGTCGCAGGACTCCGACGCTCCAGTGCGACTACGTGATCGACCATTGGGGCAACACCTGCAACGCCTGGATGTGCGAGAGCCACGCCCTGGCCATTGGCTTTGGCCGAGACCACTGCATGGGTCATCAGCCGCCCAAGGACCAGGCAAGGATGGCGCTGTGACCAACGCCCTGCAGGCCGCCCTCTACTCGATCCCCGCCGACGACCGAGAGGTCTGGTGGCGGATAGGCGCTGCCATCAAGTCAGAGCTGGGTGAGGCAGGATTCTCGTTGTGGGACGCTTGGTCTCGCCAGTCGGACCGCTACCGCGAGGCGTCTGCACGAGCGACGTGGAGGGCGCTGAGGCCCACTGGCCGCGATGGGCGTGCGATCACCGTCGGCAGCCTCTACCACCTGGCCAAGGATTACGGCTGGGCTGGAGAGGCCCCGGTCAAGACCGCGCCGAGCGCCGAAGAGAAGCGCCAGCGGGCAGAGGCCAAGAGACGTGAGGCGGAGGAGCGAAAGCGCCGTGAGGCGGACGCGGCGGCGAAGGCGGAAGCAATGCTCATGCAGGCCGAGTACGTCGATCCTCGCCCCCGTAATGGCCGCCAGAGCGACGAAGTGCCGAGTGCGCATCCCTACCTGGTAGCCAAGGGCTTCCCCGAACAGGGCGGCCTTGTGCTGGACGGCAACCTACTGGTCCCTATGCGCCACTACCGCGACTATCACCGTCTTCAGTCGGTCCAGATGATCGGCCCCGATGGCAGCAAGAAGTACCTTCCCGGCGGTAAAGCGTCGGAGGCGGTCTACAAGCTCGGGCAAGGTGGTGAGCGCTACTACTGCGAGGGGTACGCCACGGCGCTGTCGGTCATGGCGGCCCTCAAACGGCTGTACCGGGACCAGCACTCGGAGGTGTGGGTCTGTTTCAGCGCTGGGAACATCCCGAAGGTGGCACTGTCCAGTCGGCGGTCGATGGTCATCGCCGACCACGACTGGTGGCGATGTCCCAAGAAAGAATGCCGGGCCAAGTGGGACTACGCGTCTAAGCGCTGTCCCTCTTGTGGGTCTTCGGGGGTAACCGAACCGGCAGGGGAGAAACATGCGAAGCAGACAGGGCTTCCCTACTGGATGCCCGAAGAGCCAGGGACGGACGCCAACGACGTGATGCTCAGCCACGGCGTCGAGGCCCTAGCGGACGCTATCCGGGAAGTTCATATGACCACGATTCCCCGATGGAAGGTAGTTGCCTGATGCCTGTATCCCTAGAGGACTTCATAGTGACGTTCTATTACCAGGCGTTGAAGGAGCGTAGCTAGCTTCTGTTTTCGCAAGGCCAAGCACATCAATGGCGGCCCTCCCGATACTCTGTCCAGCCGGCGAGACCGCCTACATGCTCCCTGTCTTAGGGAGCCGCCGTCTAGGGGGAGGGTGAAAACTGCCCCTCCATCGCACGCACATAGCGAGGGTAAACAAAGGTGCTGCGGACAACCCGCGAGGCTGGATGAGGGCGGTGAGTGACGCCGTTAGGAGGGATAGTTGATGGCCCTTCAAATGTACAGCAAACGAGGGAACTCGCGCTTAGCGAGTAGAGGCAATAGACGGGTGGTCGTCTGGGTGGAGGGGAGGGGGGGATGTCCTATGTCCCCTAACGAACGGAAATCGAAAAACGGCGAGGGAAAAGAGTGAGATGAACGACCGATATGGCTTGGAGTCAGCTAAAGAGGTGGCGGATCAACTCGTGCGCCTGCTCGCTCCCCACTGTGAGCGGATCGCGGTAGCAGGGTCCATCCGTCGCATGAAGCCCCACGTCAAAGACATCGAGTTGCTTTGCGCCTCGAAGGTCACGAGCACCGCTGACCTGTTCGGCAGAGCGGTCACGAATCGGTACTTCCTAAACAAGAAGCTCGACGCGCTGGTCGCGGACGGGTCGGTTCTAAATAAAAGGGCGGACAAGTCGGGGCGGTACAGCTACGGCGAGCACAACAAGCTCTTGGTCCATGTGCCCAACGGTATTCCAGTTGACGTATTCAGTTCCTCCATCAAGAACTGGGGCATGAGCCTCGTGGTGAGGACCGGGCCGAAGGAGTTCAACGTTCGCATGATGTCCCGATTCCGCGAGCTGGGGATGCGGGGCCATGCCTACGGCGGGGTGACGGACCAAGGGGGTACCGAGATCGAGTGCCCTGATGAGGAGACGGTCTTCCGGCTCTTGGGCTGGCCCTGGATGCCGCCGGAGAGGAGGAGCTAGCCGATGCTAGGCCGCTTGGTCATCGACGCTGCCATAACCGAGACGGAGTTCCAGGCCCAGGTTGTCCGGGCCGCCCGGATGTTCCGGTGGATGGTCAGTCACATGACGCTACCCCAGCGGTCTGAGCCAGGTGTCCCGGACCTGCTCCTGGTGCGAGCGCCGTGAGTCATCTTCATGGAGCTCAAAAGCGAAAAGGGCCGATTGGATACAAGACGGCGATACAGCCCCAGGACCGGACGGGCGCTACCGAACCAGAAGGACTGGAAGGACGCCTTGGAAGGGTGTCCGGGCGTCGAATATTACCTGTGCCGGCCAAGACATTGGGCCGAGATCATGGAGGTGTTGATGTTAGGAGAAGACAATGGCCAGAGCTAGATTCTCTCCAGAATTCTACCGGCAGCGGGGCGAAGAAGGGTATGCCCCGCCCCAGAGGCCCTGGGTCCGCGCGCCCAAGCCTGAGCGATGTGGCCACTGTGGTGCTGATGGTCTTCTGAACGTAGTGCGTATTCGGCCCAGCAACGGGGATAAGGGGGATGGATGGTCCTGCATCCAGTGTGGATGGACCCTATATGACCCTGGGCGTCCGTCGCATCGGGACGAGATCGTGGAGACGACGCGGTGATGCCGATCTGGGACATCCGCCAGGGTGACGTCATTGAGCAACTACGGCTCATGGAGCCGGAGTCCGTTCACTGCGTCGTGACGAGTCCGCCGTATTGGGGACTTAGGGACTACGGGCTACCTGGGCATGTTTGGGGCGGCGAGCCGGACTGCGACCATGAATGGGGCCGCAGCGTCAAAGGCCGGACTCAGAGCGGGAGCTTGAGTGGTTCCACACTCGAAGGTACGCCGGCAGGCGACGAACGTAGACCATCCTGGGTAAGCGCCTTCTGTACCCGTTGCAGCGCATGGTTCGGCACGCTGGGCCTTGAGCCGACAGTCGACCTCTACGTCAAGCACATTATTGAGGTATTCCGCGAGGTGTGGCGGGTGCTGCGGAAGGATGGGCAACTTTGGCTTAATCTCGGGGATGCGTATTGGGGCTCCTGGGGCAACTATGGTGGACAAGGCGGGCCTAACGGCCAGCGTTCCAAAGTAACGGAGCGGTTCGACCGACCGGCCTATGCTGACAATGGCCGCCGCCCGCCGCAGTCCTACAGCGATAGTGTTCTCAAGCCCAAAGACCTGATCGGCCTGCCCTGGCGCGTGGCCTTTGCGCTACAGGCCGACGGCTGGTGGCTGCGGTCGGACATTGTGTGGCACAAGTTGAATCCGATGCCCGAGAGCGTGACGGACCGGCCCACGCGGGCGCATGAGTATGTGTTCCTGCTCACAAAGTCGGCCAAATATTTCTACGATGCCGATGCCATCAGGGAACCGCTCAATGATGACTCAGTTGCCCGTTATGATCGAAACTCATCGTACGGCAATGGAGATCATGGGAAACCCTATGCCATGAAGCAGGGCCGACTGGGCGACGCACCGACAAGCAGCGCGGCCACTCCCGCCGGCACGCTGGCTTTAATGACCGCTGGGACCATATGAGCAAGGCAGAACAGCAGGCGATGGGTGCCAACAAGCGCACGGTCTGGAGCATCGCCACGCAGCCGTACAGCGGCGCCCACTTTGCGACATATCCTGAGAAGCTAGTCGAGCCGTGCATCCTGGCTGGCACCAGCGAGCACGGCGTCTGCGGTGTAACTGGCGATCCTTGGGAGCGGGTAGTGGAACGTGAGCCAATTGTATTACGGCCAAACTCTAATTCCATCCGGGGGCACAGCCCTAGCACGAACAACAAATCAAGAATTGGGCAGCCACAACGCGGGTCAAGGGCGGCGCACGTTGAAACCCTAGGCTGGCAACCCACGTGCGGTGCGCCGTGGGAGCGGGTGGTGGCCGTTGAAGACGCAGAAGGGCGTCTTGGCAAGGGGTATCACGATCACCACGATGATTTAGGTCGTGGACAACGCGGCGTATTCTCGGCTGACGGACGGCCTACTCGGACAACAACCGGCTGGCAGCCCACATGCGACCACGACGCAGAGCCGGTGCCCGCCCTAGTCTTGGACCCCTTCTGCGGTAGTGGAACTACAGGAATCGTTGCACTCCGCCATGGACGCTCGTTCATTGGGATCGAGCTAAACCCTGAATACGTGGACATGGCGCGCCAGCGCATTATCGGCGATGCGCCGCTCCTGAACGTGGCAGCGGAGGCGCTATGACCTCCGCGATTGAGCGCGCCGTCCGCAACTCCGGCCTTCGTTGCGCTACGAGCACTATTAGCCGGGCGGTTAGCATGATGGTGGTCTTGGGAGTATCGATAGGTGTTGGGACAGTGGCACTGGCTGCATTCTTGCTTGGAGTAGGTGCGATAGCGGCGGTGATCATTGTGGTCATTCTTGCGCCCTTCATTCTGCTGTTCAGGTGGGTGGCATGACCTCCGCACTCGAACGCGCCGTCTGGCGAATATGAAGTAACCGAGGACGAGGAGATCAACGACCAGGCGTACCGGGACATACAGGGCTTCGTGATAGGTCTAGGGGTCGGGGCAGTGGTCCAGGTCTTGCTAACGGCGTTTGTGATCGCTTGATTACGATACCATTATATGGTATCATATATGCATGAGGAAAAAGCACCGCCGGACCCTGGAGTTGATCTTTGAACGGCCAACCCAGTCAGGCATACGGTGGTCTGATATCGAGTCGTTGCTCTGGGCTTGCGGTGCTGGCATTATGGAGGGGTCGGGCTCTCGCGTCGGAATTGAGCTAAACGGAGTCCGCGCTGTGGTGCACCGGCCCCACCCCCAGCCGGAAGTTGGTCGGGCTACCGTTGGAGATATTCGGGATTTCTTGACTGAAGCAGGAGTGACGCCATGAAATACAAAGGCTATGAGGCTGTGATTACCTATGAAGAGGACGTCAACGCCTTTCACGGGAGAGTGATAGACATTCGAGATATCATTTCGTTTGAGGGCGCTTCGGTTGAAGAGTTGGAAAGGGAATTCCAAGCCTCCATGGACTATTATCTTGCCATGTGCACTGAAAGAGGGGAAGAGCCAGACAAACCCTTCTCCGGCAAGGTGCACCTCAGAATGCCCCCAAAGATTCACCGGGCCGCCAGTACATCCGCCCAGGCAGAAGGCAAGAGCATCAACGCATGGCTGGTTGAAACCATCGAAAGGGCCGTGCACTAACCCGTACTAGGCGGCCAGGGATTGATGGACAATAGTTTAGGACCCCTCTGTCTCCCCATCCTCACCATTGCCCTTGGCCCTAGACTCGCTGTAGCGTCCCTGCCGCTGCCAGGTGTCCACGGCTTCTTTCGAGTACCGCCTGCCCTTGGGCGGCTCCCTCAGCATCAGGCTCCTTAAGGCTATCTTGATTGCCTTGTGGTACCTGGGGTAGGACTGGCCTCCCCGCCACTGGGAGACGGTCTGTCTGCTAGTGCCGAGGGCATCGGCGATGGCCGAGTCGGTCCAGCGATGGGCTCTTAGCAGGTCGAGTAGCTCTTGAATCTCGTTCACATCATCTAGACCTCAGTAGGTTTGTGGTTTTAGGGTATCACATAACCTGACGATTGTCGATAGCATTAGATCGAATAACCTGACGAGTGTAATAACTGTGAAACAGCTAGGCTAGCAATCTAGGACAATCTCACTTATTCGTGCCCAAATAACTTGACAAGCGTCATGAAATCTGATCGTATATACACATGGAAACCAACCAGACCAACAAAGAAGCAGCCACCATGACAACCATATCGCCAGTCACCCAGATCGAGGAGCTGAGCAAGAGGATCGAGAGGGCCAGGGAGATCGTCGGAGAGGGGCATGTATCTCCGGTGGTGGGCAAGGACGGCCAGTACGTGGTTCTGGCTTGCAAGGGTGGCTACTACCTGGTCAACGGGGAGTGCACCTGCCGGGATGCCCAGTACCGCTCGGAGGTTCACAAGGGGTGGTGCAAGCACATGCTGGCGGTGGAGCTCTACAAAGAGGCCCAGCCACAGCCCCAGGAGCCCGCCCCGGTGGGCGACGGGCGGTCCCTGGACGAGCAGCTAAAGGACCTGTTTTAGGGCACTAAGAGAGAAGGAGCACGCAATGACGACCAAAGAGACACTGGCAAGATTCGACCAACTGGTGGCTCAACTGGAGAGCGCTAGGACAGAGTGTCTAACCGCCATCGAGTCAAATACGAGGTTCTACGACGCGGTGAGCAGACTCGATGTCCTGTTGGATCTGACGGAAAAGTTCCGTGAGGCATTGGATGAAGAAGACTACCTTCTCTTTACTGCCAGGGGAAGGGACGAGGCGCGGGCTGAAGCCTGCCGCTCCATTTAGACTGCAAGCCATGGCCGCGAAAAGCGAAACTGGTTAGACATAGCAAATAGGAGGGACGCAGAGATGACAACCATAGCCGAAGTAATAGAAGAGATGGAGTCCAAGGGCATTAGAGTGACTGGCGATGAAGACAAGGCAGTCCTGGCTTACCTCTTCCTAACAAGGCCGGACATCAGGGCTGAGGTTACGGAGTTAGTCTGGCAGAACCGCAAAGACAGATAGGAGGGACGCAGAGATGACCAACTCAGAGAAAGCACACTGGTATGGTGGCCCCATCATAGGTGACGGTGGGCAGGTGCTTCCGATACCCCGTGATTCTCGTACCCGCTGTGGTCTATCAGTCTGCATGTGTTGGAAGAACGTTTATTCCCGGCGACAGTTGCGCGGGGGCGGCGAAGTAGCGTTGGTCCCTTGGTTCCTAGCTGAACCTGGCAGGTGTCGCCGATGTAGCGCACTTTTGAGGCGGGATACAGGGTTGCTAGCAGGGGGGAAGGACTAGAGGCGAAACCCGCTACGGCGGGTCCGGCGGGGACAGGCTCCCGCCGCCGATGAGCCAGCTTGAGAAGGAGGAGGTTCCGGATATGAAGATGAGCGAAGCGACGACTGCGTTGGACACCATGGCAGGACACTTAAAGGAAGCCCGATCCGGGGTGCTCTCGGCCCTAGACGAGGGTGGCCAGGAGACCTTTGATCAGGCGATACACCACCTCGGCCAACTGGCCGATCAGGCGATGGACCTCCAGAATTGGATGGACTCCGAAGGCCATGCAAGGTACACCGCCGAGGGCCGGGCCAGGGCTTGGGCGGATGCCAACTACGGCATCTAGGGGGCAACTGATGAGCCAGCCTGAGAAGGAGAGGACCGATGACAACCCAGCACAATGACCCCAACCGGCCCAGCAATCGCTACATCGGTGACGGAGTCTATGCCAGCCACGACGGCTACCAAATCGTCATGGAGACCAGCGACGGGATCAGCGTCAGCAACCGGATCGCCCTGGATGACCAGGTCCTGGGCAGCTTGAATGATTACCGGAAATACGTCCAGGAATTCTACCGGGAACTCCGCGAGCGGCGGGGACAGGCTCCCGCCGCTGATGAGCCAGCTTGAGAAGGAGGAGGCGTAAATGAGCGCATACATCGTAGACCGGGATACCATCCAGTACCTAGTCCAGTCGGGACTTGAGGCTGCGTTCCAGAACCACCAGGGCCACAAAATGCGCTGGTACCACGAAGGCGAGAGCCACTGGCTGGACGACCGTAACGGTAGCGAGATCGGCCAGATGCTCTGGGACGAAAACATCGCTTCCGTGGCGTACAGGTACAGTGACTCTAGGCATGAGGGCCTGCCTGGTCCGGCCAACGAGAGCGGCTATGTCTACTTCCACGAGGACACCACGGTAGGCTACATATGGAAACCGGCCCAGATACTCAAGGCGACGGACTGTTACGAGTACCAGAGCTGTGAGCATCCCGGATGGGCTACCAGCAGCGCCAAGGCGTTCCTAGACGTTCTTCGGAAGCTAGCCTGGACCCGGGTTGCGGGCTACGAAGATGCCCAGTGGGGCCATCCTGTTGCAAAGGAGACCAGCCAATGGTCACGGATACTCTAGAGGCCACGGCGTACCAAGCAATCGAGGTCCGGCATGTGAGACCGGACCCCGAACAACCCCGGAAGACGTTCGATGAGGAAGGACTCCAGGAGCTTGCGAGAAGCCTTGATAGCAACGGGCTCCTCCAGCCCATTGTAGTCCGGCCAGACCCGGAGGGCAACAATGGCGACTATCTGCTAATCGCAGGGGAGCGCAGGTGGCGGGCGGCAGGCATCCTCGGCTGGGACACGATTCCGGCGCTCATCCGAGATGACGTGACGGCATCCGAGGCGGCCAAGCTCCAACTCCTGGAGAACATCGTCCGACGAGACCTCAATCCGGTGGAGGAGGCGCGGGCCTTCAAGAAGATGCTGGATGAGGGTTATACCAACAAGGAACTGAGCGAAGCGGTGGGGCTGCCGCCGTCCCAGATACTTTGGCGGGTCGAGATGCTGAAAGCCCGCGGAGACGTTCTAGCATTGGTGGAGCAAGGCCACATTAATCCCTCGATAGCACATGCGTTGTCCAAGCTAACCCGAGACGGTCAGGGAAGGGCATTACGGGCTATCAACAGTAACCATCTCACCTACTACGAAGTTTTGGGGTTGTGCGAACGGATATTCGCGGAGGAAAACCAACTGGAAATGTTCGCCGAGTCGAAGCTTTCCCCTGACCAACAGCGTGCGGTCCAGACCTTTGGGGAAGCTTTCAAGAAGGTGGGGGCGTTGCTGGTGAAATTGCAGCGCATGGAAGATGAACATCCTGGGCAGTTGGCCAAGGCCCTCACCGCAGAGGCAGGGTTGATCGAGTCCCAAGTAGATGCCGCTGTCAAGGGCCTCTACCGAATCAAGAAGGTGCTCCAGGTTAGCCGAATGCACCAGATGGCGGAAGAGATATGAGTGAATCGAGGTTGACCAGTCAATACAAGTGGAACATGAACACCGGGGCGAGTTATACGGTCGGCAGCAAAGCCACGGAGCGCCCGGTGCGGGAAAAGCAGGCGAGTCTGCTATCTTGGGGAGAGGAGATAGGCCGACTCGAAAGATGGAATGGAGTGTCCCAAGATGACGAGAGAGGAGCTGAGATGCACACACTTTACACCATCGGCTACGGGGGGAGCACCCCGGAGAAGGTTGCCGCAAGGCTGCACGAGCATGGCATAGATCTCCTGCTTGATGTGCGGGCTATGCCCCGGACCCGGATACCGGGCTTCAGCAAGAACCAACTATCCCGGTTCATGCTGGAACAAGGTATCACCTACAGTCATGTTGAAGCGTTGGGGAACCTTAACCGCAACGCTGGGCCAGATGCCCCGGTGGTCTTGGTTAACGAAGAACATGGACTGCAAATCCTTCGGGGCGCGTTGGGAGACCACCCGGTAGCCATCATGTGCGCTGAAAAGAGCCATGTGGGTTGCCATAGGCACGACATCGTGTACAAGATGCAGGATCAGATACCATCCCTGGTAGTAGAACACCTAGTCCCTTAACCCCAGCCTGATATAATGTACCTGTGTTCATCGGCTCCATCAATGGTCAAGTCCGCTCTATCCTGGCCCGCTTCAGTAAGTCTTTGTCGGGGCAGCCGGTGTATGTCGGTTGCTCTGGTAACTTCACTGTAGAGCGGGTCCTTTCCTCTACTGGCACAGGTGAGTTCCACAGCAACGACGTATCCCTTTATTCCTGCGCCTTGGGGTCTCACCTCGCGGGAGACTCCATTGATGTCCATGTCACGGACGACGAGTTGTCTTGGATGGGCGAGTACCTTCAGCCTGGCGTGCCCTCGATAGCAACGCTACTGCTGTGTAGCGAAATGCTACAGCATTACCAGAGATCGGAACCCTATCACCGGCGGATGTGGAAAGCATACCAGTCCCGGTTCGCTGTCATGCACGATGCAACCCTCCAGAAGGTAGAGAAAGCCATTGACGGTCTGGTCATCAACAGCTTCTCTCCTAGTGACGTGGTCGAGTTCGTGTCCCAGGCCCCTGAAGACGCGGTGGTGGTTTGTTTTCCTCCCACCTACAAGGGGGGGTACGAAAGACTCTACAAGGTGATGGACAGCGTGTTCGCGTGGGATGCGCCCGCGTATGCTACATTCGACGAGGACCGCTTTGTTGAACTAGCCGAGATGGTCAAGGCCAGGCCCGTGTGGATGACGTTGAGGGACCAGCCCGAACCAGTGCTAGATGGCTACCTGACCGGTGTAGTGCAGACCGGACTCAGGAGCAAGCCGGTGTACGTGTACTCCAGCGAACATGACACGACACTAGCGATGCCGAGACAGACCATTGAGACCGTTCCGCTGCCACGCCTTGAAGAAGTGGTTGATGGTGGTCTATCGCTTGTGCGAATGTCTCAGGGCCAACTCAACCAGTTGAGAAGCGAGTACCTGTCCCTTGCGATCACTCCCGCAGCGGCGCAGGTGAGCGTTGGGGTTAAGGTTGGGGACCACCTGATCGGCGCCTTGGCGTTCAGCCGGTCCAACTTTTTTGGTGAATGGTGCGACGCCTACATGCTGACCGACCTGGCCGTGCGGCCAACCGTCTATCGGCGGCTGGCCAAGCTTGTGCTGGCTGCCGCACTGTCCACGGAGATGAAAGCGGTTCTGGAACAGTCACTTAACATGCCCGTGGCGTCCCTTGGCACGACAGCCTTCACCGACCGTCCTGTGTCAATGAAATACCGGGGCTTATTTGACTTGTACAGCAAGAAAGAGGGCGCATTGAACTACCAGGCCCATGCGGGCAGGTGGAACCTCGCGGAGGGATTTGAGTGGTGGCGGAAGAATCACTCGCAGCGATAGCAGGCATCAACGCCTCCCTGGAAGGCCAGCCGTACAAGGCGGCCGTGGTCCCCATTGAGGGGTTGGAGCTTCTTGAGAAGAACGCCCGCTTCATGCGGAACGAGACCTTTCGCAACTTGGTGGAAAACATCAAGCGTGACGGCGGCCTAAGTTCAGTTCCCTTTTGCCTCAAGACGGGAGATCGCTTCCGTGTACTGTCTGGCAACCATCGGGTTCAAGCAGCTAAAGAGGCTGGGTTAGAGACGGTTCTGATCCTCTACACAGACCGAGCAATGACCCGTTCCGAGGAAGTGGCAATTCAGCTGTCTCATAATGCGTTGGTGGGAGAGGATGACCCTGTGATCCTGAAGGAGCTATGGGACGAACTGGAAGACATATCGTTCAAGTTCTACGCCGGACTCGACGACAAGCTTCTGGGAGAACTGGCGAACATCTCTCTCGACTCGCTCTCGGAAGTCAAGTTAGACTTTCGGTCCTTCACCTTCTTGTTCCTCCCGGAAGAAGTCGAACACATTGACCAGGTGTTCGATGAAGCGAGACAGAGCATTGCGATGAAGGATAGTCGTCTAGCGGGTCTCGCCGAGTTCGACCGGCTTATGAGTGCGCTGGCCAAGGCTCAGGCGTCCCACAACGTCAAGAACGTTGCGGTAGCATTGATGCTGATGTTGGAGTCCTTCGAGCGTCACCTGACGGACCTCTCGGATGGATGGTTATCCGAAGAAGGGGAGGTGAAGCATAAGAATTGGGTTCCCCTGGCTAGTGTGACCGGCACCGACACGATTCCTCCAGAGTCGGCGCGGGTTATAAAGCAGGCTGTGGACACGATGATGGCGTGTGAAGAAGTGGGGGCCAAGAACCGGTGGCAGGCATTGGAGTATTGGGCAGCGGACTATCTAGGGTCGTAAGCGGGAGTAGTATAGTGGCAGTACGCAACTGTTCCACAGTTGAGGCGTTGGTTCGATCCCAGCCTACCGCTCCAAGAATCGTTAATTATGGATGACCGACTTACCTGGGAACGACAACCCCATGAATCGGCGAAAGCCTACCAAGCCTTTTGCTCCTACCGGGACATGGGCAGTTCGAGGAGTACGGCAAAAGTAGGGCAGGAGTTAGGCAAGACTAAGGCGCTGATGGACCGCTGGAGCAGCCAGAGGGCATGGGTGTGGCGATGTGGCCAATACGATTCCTTTATGGACCGCCAGCAGCAGGATAAGCACCAACAAGATATTCTGGATGCCTTGGATCGCCACGCTTACCTCGCCCGGCTGATGCAGAACAAGTCTTTGGAGAAGATGCAGTCTCTTAACCCAGAAGACCTACCTCCTTCGGTGCTGGTCCAGATGGTGAAAGTCGCTACAGACATTGAGTTGCGTTCCCTGGGAGTAGTGACCGAGACAATCAGAACAGAGGTGACCGGAGCCGACGGCGGCCCCATTCAAGCTGACACTCAGGTGGTAGTAGATGGCCTTAGCGACCCTGCAATCCGCAACGCTCTCAAGGTTCTCGCCCTTGGCTTGGAGGGCGACGCCGGCGATGACGGCAAGGAAGTGGTCTAACGGCGACTGGAAGCTGGTCCCTCACCTAGACCTCATATCTGACAAAGTTGCCGAACTGGCCGAGAAGCCCCTGCGACTCATTGTCTCCATGCCTCCGAGGCACGGAAAGAGTGAACTGCTCTCTCACTGGACGCCGGTGTGGTTCCTGTCCAACTGGCCATGGAAGAACGTGGGCCTGGCCAGCTACGCTGCCGACTTCGCTGGGACCTGGGGCCGTAAGGCCAGAGACTCGGTGGTAGAGAACCAGGTGCGCTTGGGCCTTCGTGTCCGGGATGACCTGAACAGAGCCTCGCAGTGGCAGCTATCAGCGGGAGGCGGAATGATGACCGCTGGCGTCGGCGGCCCCTTCACAGGGTACGGCTTCGATCTGCTGATTCTGGATGACCCGATCAAGAACCGGCAGGAAGCGGACAGCATCACTATGCGCAACCACCTGTGGGAGTGGTGGCGCTCGACAGCCCGCACCAGGCTGGAGCCAGGGGGCTCCGTCATCATCGTCGCGACGCGTTGGCATGAAGACGACCTCATAGGCCGACTGCTGAGCGACGAGTTCCTGGAGGGAGAGGAAGCGAGCGACCGATGGGAGCACTTACGGCTTCCAGCACTGGCCGAGCCCGGCGACCCTCTGGGACGAGAGGAAGACGCTCCGCTATGGCCGGAGCGCTACGACGCCATCGCCCTGGCCGCAGCCAGGTTGGACATAGGCCCCCAGGAATGGCCGGGGCTCTACCAGCAGCGCCCGTCCCGACAGGGGGGCAGCGTGTTCCGGGACCACTGGTGGGGCTTCGAGAAAAAGGTGGAGCCGGGAGACCGGGTGTTCCAATTCTGGGACACGGCCTTCAAGACGGGCCAGCAGAACGACTACTCCGTGTGCTGCACCATGACGACGACTCCCAACGGCTACGCGGTGATGGGCGTATGGCGAAACCGTGTTGAGTACCCGGACCTGCTGCGGGCTATGCAGGATCAGGCCAAGGAGCACAACCCCTCGGCCATCTTCGTCGAAGACGCGGCCAGTGGGCAGTCTGTGGTCCAGAGCCTCCGTCGGGAGACACGGCTGCCGGTGCTGCCAGTCAAGCCCATCGGCGACAAGGTGCTGAGGGCGAACAAGGTGACGGGCATAGTGGAGGCCCACAATGTGATGCTGCCGAAGACGGCCCCGTGGCTTCAGGCTTTCCGCGAGGAGCTCGCCACGTTCCCCAACGGCGTACACGACGACCAGGTGGACGCCTTCGTCGGCTGCCTTACCCAGTTGATGCAGCGGGCCGGGCGTGTTTCCATCGCTGCGCCCATCCTGGTGGAAATGAGGGACTGATATGCCTGCCTTGGACAATCTCCTCTCCCGCCTCCGCCCCCAGCGTGTCAAGCCGACAGAGACGATCGGGGTCCCCGGCACGGCCCTCTACGGCGGCTACGTTGTTGAACGGGAACGGTCTACCGACCTGGCCTCTCACGACTCCCGCTACCGGACCTACGCCGGCATCCTCGCCAACACGTCCATCGTCGCGGCGGGAGTGCGCTACTTTGTCAACCTGGTCGGCGGTGCGGCGTGGAGCTTTACGCCGTCTGAGGACGACTTTGACGGCTGGTACGCCGGGCGGGCCGAAGCGATGCTGACCCGCGACCCCGCAACGCCCTGGCATCGCATTGTCCGGCGGGCGGCCATGTACCGCTTCTACGGCTTCAGCGTCCAGGAGTGGACGGCGCGGCGGCGGGCCGACGGGCTGTTGAGCTTCGCCGACATTGCGCCCCGGGCCCAGTCCACCATTGAGCGGTGGGACGTGGACGCCGCCGGCCCCGTGCTGGGAGCCATTCAGACCTCGCCGCAGACCCACCGGGAGATATACCTGCCCCGGGAGAAGCTGCTGTACATCGTGGACGACACGCTCAATGACAGCCCCGAAGGGTTGGGGTTGTTTCGGCACTTGGTATCTCCGGCCAAGCGGCTGGAGCGGTACGAGCAGTTGGAGGGCTTCGGCTTCGAGACGGACCTGCGGGGCATCCCGGTTGTGCGGCTACCGTTGACACTGCTGAATCAGCAGACGAAAGAGGGCGAATTGAGCGAGTCCCAGCGCACCCAAATGATAGCGCCCTTCCAGCAGTTCGCTGAGAACCACATCCGCAATCCAAAACTTGGTCTGTTGCTCGACAGCATGACCTACGAGACCAAGGACCAAGCGGAGCGGCCATCCAACGTGCCGCTCTGGAACGTAGAATTGCTCACAGGCTCGGCGACCAGCTTTGCGGAGAACGCCGCGGCCATCGAGCGGCTGAACCGGGAGCTGGCCCGCATCCTGGGCGTGGAGCAACTGCTGTTGGGCGCGGGGCAGGGCAGCTATGCGCTGAGCCAGGACAAGACCCACCAGTTCTACCTGCTGGCGGAGGGCGCGCTGACCGAGATACGGGAGGCGGTGGAGCGGGACCTGCTGCGGGCGCTGTGGCGGCTCAACGGCTGGGATGCTGCGCTGATGCCGGAGATACGGACCGAAGCGGTGCAGTACCGGGACATCCAGCAGATAGGGGCGACGCTGCGGGACCTGGCCACGGCGGGGGCGGTGCTGGACCCCGGCGACCCGGCGATCGCCGAGGTGCGGGCCCTGATGGGGCTGAGCCGACCGGACGCGGTGGTAGGCGCGGGAATGCAGGATATGGAGGATGGGCCATGAGTCTCACCACAATCACCCTAGGCAGCGTCGCCTACGCGAGCTACGCGACTGTTGCCGAGGCCGACGCCCATCTCGCGGTGGACCTGGCGCGCAGCATGGCCTGGGCTGACTTGGACCCCGAGGGGAAGGGTCTGCGCTTAATAGCCGCCACCCGGCGGCTGGACTCGCTGCGGTGGGCCGGGAGTAAGGTAGATGACGCGCAGGCTGCCGAATGGCCGCGCCGGGGATTGTTCTATGAGACCGGCGACGCCGTGCCTGGCGACGCCATCCCGGAGCGGTTGGAGCAAGCTTGCATCCTGTTGGCCGGGGATTATGCCGCTGGGCGGGTAGACGACGGAGAGGATGGGGCCATTCAGAGCGAGCGGGTGGGCCCGATAGCGACGACCTACTTCTACCCGCGCCGCCGCTCTCACGCCGCCCGGCTGCTGGGTGATGCCCTGGGGCTGGTGAGCCAATGGCTGGAGGGGCCGTCCATAGCCGCGCCGGTGGCGACGGGGACGGACGCCAGGAGCGTCTTCACGCCCCGCAACCGCTACGGGCGCACCAAGGAGATTGGATGACGACTGCCGTTGACCGTTACCGCGCCGTCCTGGAGCGTGGCCGCCGCGACTTGGAGGAGCGCAGGCCCGCTGATGCTCCCCCACTGCTGTCCGACGCCCAGATAGACCTGATGGTGGAGCGGTACGCGGCCAAGCGAGAGCGGCCACCGAATCAGGGTACGGGGCAGGGGTTTGCCAAGGCTGACCCGCCGCCCATCAGCTCGCGTCGAATCGACGAGCGGGAGTACGCGAGGGCCTTGCGGCGGATTGTTCTTCGCCCGCTGTTCCGGAGCCTGCGCTCCGGCTTGTCCCGCGCCGCTGCCGGGTCCCAGGCTATCGCCGCCTTGGATGGCGTGGAATGGACCTTGCCCGAGGGCCTGGTGGCCAAGGAAGTGGCGGCCCGGGCTGCCCGATTGGACGGCTACCACCGCACCAGGCTGATTCAGACCTTCCGCTCGGCTCTGGGCATCGACATCCGCCCCACGCTGAACGACGCCGCCATACGTCCCCTCATGGACGCTTGGCGCAGGGAGAACGTCTCCCTGATACGAACCATTCCCCAGCGGCTCCATGAGGGTCTCTACCAGCGTATGTCGGCGACCTTTGCCGAGCGGCCCTTCGACCGGCAGGCGCTCTCCAAGGTGCTGAACCGGGAGTTCAAGGTATCGGGAAGCAACCTGCGGCGGCTGACCAGGGACCAGACCAGCAAGGCGATTGGGCAGCTCACCCGGGCTCGCCATCAGCAGATAGGCATCGAGGAGTACACCTGGCGCACGGCCCAAGACGAGCGGGTGCGGCCAACCCACGCTGTCCTGGATGGAACGCGGCAGCGATACGATAGCCCGCCGTCCGTCGGCAATCCGGGCGGCGACGTTATGTGCCGCTGCGTGGCGATTCCGCTGATACCCGAGGCGCTGCGTGTCTAGAGCGCAGACGTATCCCATAACCGACCGCCGCCCTCGCTGCTGGCGATGCGGGCGGGAGTTGGCCGAGCGACTTACCCGGCCCTGGACAATACACTGCCCCAGATGCAAGGCGGACAATTCCAAACCCGCCTAACCCCGCTCTGGCGGCGTTCTTTCATCTCCACGAGCTTTCGTCAATCTTGAATCTTACCGCCCCAACCCATTGACATATTGTAGACTGTAGTCTACAATTATCTATATGGTCAAGGTGCTCCAAACGGCGACATTCAGGTGGTGGCTACATGGTCTAAGAGACGACCGAGCAGTAGTCAGGATTACTACTCGTTTGCGTCGGGTAGCGCAGCGAAACCTTGGGGATGTTCGTTCGGTTGGCGGTGGCGTGTCCGAGATGAGAATCCAGGGTGGGCCAGGATACCGGCTTTACTTCGTCCGGCGCGGCTCCGACGTAGTCATTCTGCTGTGCGGTGGCGACAAGGGGAGCCAGAGGCGGGATATTGAGCGGGCCAAGAGGATGGCCCAGGAATTGGAGGAATAGATGCCTGAGAAGCTGACAGAGTTCGACGCAGCCGAATACATCAATACCGATGAACGGGCTCGTTTGTACCTTGAGGCGTGCGTAGACGAAGACCCCGGTGATGGCAGCCTAATTCGCGCAGCCTTGAACGACATTGCCCGCGCTCGGAGCATGAGCGGCCTAGCTCGCGACGCCGGACTGGACCGGTCTGGGCTTTACAAAGCGCTGTCGGAGGATGGCAATCCATCCTTTGCAACGGTGCTAAAGGTCATGGGTGCACTGGGGCTGCGGATGCGTATCGAGGTCTCCAAGCAATCGTCGGATTAACCTTTCGCACGTCGTTTGCTCCGGGGGTGTTGCGGCGCTGCATGAGTATGATATAATGACATCATAGCCGAAACGCTGGCTTGGTCGTGCCCTCAGTGGCCCGCGCACTCGTGGCCTATGTGCCCCGCGCAAAGCTCATCCTACTAGGTAGGGTGATTCGCTTTGGAGCGGGGTTTTTGTTTTGGCCGGCACCTTTCGGATACAGGCTGACATAGCCAAGGTTGACGAGCAACTCGGCCTGGTCATGGGCTACGCCATCGTCTGCGCTGAAGACGGCGCGCCGTACTTCGACCTCCAAGGCGACCACATCCCCGAGGACGCCATGCTCAAGGCGTCACTGGATTTCATGGAGCATTCTCGCCTGGTTGGTGAAATGCACGTCCGTGATGAAAACGGGAAGGTGGTGAAGCGGGGCACAGTACCGTTTCTCTTTCCCCTAACTGCCGACATCGCCAAGTCCCTCGACATCTCTCCGCGCAGGACCGGCCTGCTGATAGCCATAAGGCCCGATTCCGACATACTGGCGAAATTCCGAAGTGGGGAGCTCACCGGCTTCTCCATCGGCGGCGCCCGCATCCGGGACGAGGGGGTGGACGATGCCGCGTAAACGCATCATGCAGGAATTTCGCATCAATGAGATTTCAAGCGTGGACAATCCCGCCCAGGAAGGGGCGCGGGTGGCGATTATGAAGCGAGCCGAAATCCCCGATGGTACGTACCCTCTGGCCCTTGACACCGCCGTGCTGGAGAACGTGGTTAAGCGCGAAATCCAGAAAGGCATGGGAGACCTGGCCGACCTGCTGACCAGCGAGGAAGAGGGACACCAGCACGGCATCAGCATCGGAGCTTATGAAGGCTCGGTTGAAATACGAGTCATGTACTCGCAGGGACCGGAGGCCGAGGCATCCCATGACCACCCTGTCGTCCGCTCGCCTGAAGGCCAATACACCCTCGGCATGGTAGCCGGCCATACTCACGCCATAGACCAGGAAGCCATGAGCGGCGCCGTGCTGGCGCTGGTGACTAAAACCGAAGGAGGCGAACCCATGACTACTCAGACCGGAACCCAGCCGACGGTTGAAGAACTGGGAGCCCAGCTTGCCCGGGCCCACGCCGTGGTTGCGCTGACCGGGGAGGAGAGGGCGCACTTTGAGGCTCTGCCCGAAGAGGCGCGGACGGCGTTCCTGGCCAAGTCCGCCGATGACCGCAAGGCCGAAATCGGGGCCGTCACCAAGGCGGCGCAGGACGCCAACCCGGTGGTCTTCACTGCGGCGGACGGGACCGAGTTCCGCAAGTCCGACGACCCGAGGGCCATCGCCATGGCGAAACGCCTTGACGCCACCGAGCAAGAAAACGCGGCGCTCAAAGCGCGGGATGAACAGACCACCCTGGAGAAGCGGGCCGAGGCCGAGCTTCCCCACCTGCCCGGCGACGTGAAGACTCGGGCAGCGATGCTCAAGGCCATCGACGGCATAGAGGACGAGGCCCAGCGGGAAGCGGCCCTGGGCGCACTCAAGGCGCAGAACGAAGCCATGAGCAAGGCGTTCCAGACCTACGGGCACGGCGCCCAGCCGGAACCGGGCTCGCCCGCCGACCAGTTGGACAAGCTGGCCAAGGGGTATGCCGAGAAGAACGGCGGCACATTTGAGGCTGCCTACATGAAGGTCGCCGATACGCCGGAAGGTCAAGCGCTCTACCAGCAGATACGCGCTCAGTAGGAGGTTTCACATGGCTACCACCAACGCAGTCTCAACCAACACCTACAAGGCGGCGACTGATTTCGCTGCCGGGGACCTGGGCAAGTTGGTACGCATCAGCGCCGCCGATACCGTATCCATCGTGGATGCCGTCACGCAGACGCCCATCGGCGTACTGGCCGAAGCTCCGGCCAAAGCGGGCCAAGCCGTTCCCGTTGCGCGTTTGCAGGGGATTATCAAGGTCCGCGCCGGCGGCGCAGTCACCGCCGGGCAGTTGGCCGTGCCAGCCGCAGACGGGCGAGTCACCGGCGTTGCGGACATCAACTCGATTCCTGCCGACACAATGTCCGTCGGCGTATTCAATGCCAGCGGGGCGGCGGGCGAGCTCATCGCATTGAACGCCCAGCCGGTTGGCGGAAATACCTCGGCGTAAGGAGAGAATCATGCCCTACATTCAACCATCCAGTTCCGACGTTCACCTTGACCAGGCGTTGACGAACATGTCGGTGGCTTTCCTGCAGTCCGACACTCAGTTCGTGGCGCGGCGCGTGTTCCCGGAAATCCCGGTCATGAATCAGTCGAATAAGTATTTCGTCTACGACCGGGGCGAGTGGAACCGCAACCAGATGAGGCCCCGCGCCCCGGGAACCGAGGCCGACGTGGGCGCGATGGCCATCTCCACCGAAAGCTATCTGGCCGACCTGTTCGCGCTGGCGCGGATCGTGCCTGACGAGGTTCGGAGCAATGCCGATTCGCCGGTGTCCCCCGACCGGGAAGCGGCGGCGTGGTTGGCGCAGCAGGCGCTGCTCAACCTGGAGACCGGGTGGGCTGCGACGTATTTCGCGCCGGGAGACCCGGGAGATACGTGGACCTTCGACGCCGACGGCGTCGCCAGCAGCGCGACCGCCGCCGGCTTGTTCGACCCAAGGGACGCCGGCAACAATCAGATACTGCAATGGAACGACGCCGGCTCGACTCCTATTGAAGACATCCGGCGGGCCAAGCGGACCGTGGGAGAAGCGACGGGATTCCGCCCGAACACGCTGGTCTTGGGACGCCCTGTGTTCGACGCGCTGCTGGACCACGGGGACATCGTGGGCCGGCTGGACCGGGGCCAGACGGCGGGGCCGGCCATGGCGACGCGGGACTCGCTGGCGGCCCTGTTGGAGGTCGCCAATATCTACGTCATGGACGCCATTCAGAACACGGCAGCAGAAGGCGCAGACGCTGTTCATTCGTACATCGGGGGCAAGCACGCCCTCCTCATCTACTCGGCGCCGGCGCCCGGCCTTATGACGCCCTCGGCGGGCTACACCTTTCGCTGGACCGGCATCGATGGCAGTGTTCCGGGCGGCGCCCAGGTCACCCGGTTGCGGGATGACAAGAAGCACTCCGATTGGTTCGAGATCCAGACCGCCTACGACCAGAAGCTAATCTCCGCCGACCTGGGATGCTTCTTCGGCTCGATAGTGGCGTAGGAGCGGATGATGGTTGCTGTTCATAAGCTCCGACACTGGAAGCAGCGATACGACCCCAACGCGGCCTTCATCTGCCGCCGCCGCATGGCGTGGGGCGGCAGAGTTTACCTGCCAGGCGCTCCCATTCCCGCTGAACTGGCGGCCAACAAAGCCAAGCTGCGCAGGTTCTGGGAAGCTGGCTGGATTGAGCTTGCCGAGTTCCAGGCCCCGGACGTCGCCACCGGGCAACCCGCCGAACCCGACTTGCCCGAGGAGGCGACGTTGGAGCAGCGCGGCTCGGCGGAGCTATGAAGCCGGCCATGGCAACGGGAGTCCTCGACCTTCTGATGAAGAAGTGGTTCAACAAGCTGGCCCACGTCACCATCGGCGCCTGGGTCGCCGGCGGAGTCAATGACCCCCGATTTCGTCACGGGGCCTATGCCGTGGGCGCGGCGTTCCTGACGGGAAGGGGGCCTACGAGCTGGTCTCCCGGATGATGACGCCCAAGGGGTTCTGGGCCAGGATAAGGGCTCTCTGGAGGGTAGCATAGCAATGGCCAAGGTGACCCCGTTGGAGGCGAGGGACTGATCGCATGAGAGCGACCACAATTCACATCAACGCCCTGGTCACCTGCGTACTGCTCTTTAGCCTGTCTTTGTTCATGGCATGGAGGGGGGAGATGTGTGGGGCAGTGGGTATCGCGGGGACCATCGGCGTTGTAGCAGTACATTTTGCGAAGTCGTCGAATGGCAAAGAGGATGACGACGGCTGCGAGTGAGGCAAGACCATGTGTGACTGGTGGGAAGACCATAGAGGCAAGGTCATAGCTGCGGTGGTCACGTTCCACGCTGGCGTGGCAGTTGGCTTTGTGTTTGCCTCTCGCCTAGGGCGCCGCTCTTCAAGGGAGGATAAGCATGGCTAACATCAAAGTCTCAGTCAAGCGCACCGGCGGCAAGAAGCTCCAAAGACTGCTCAGGGAGGCCGGCAAGGGCGGCGTCTCAGGCGTCAAGGTCGGATTCTTCTCGACGGCCAGGTACGAGGATGGCACCCCTGTGGCTGCGGTCGCAGCCTGGAACGAGTTCGGGACGAAGACCATCTCGGAGCGGCCCTTCTTCCGCAACGCCTTGGCCGAGTCTGAGCGCAGCGTAGGCAGGATTCTCCAGGCTGGCCTCGACACCAAGAAGATGGTGGTGGACGAGCACTTAGCCGGTCGGGTGGGCGCATATGTTCAGGGAAAGATTCAAGACAGCATCACCGCTCTCAAGGAGCCGCCCAACAGTCCCAGCACCATTAGGGCAAAGCAAAGCTCGAACCCCCTCGTCGATACCGGCTTCATGCGCGACTCAGTGACTTGGCAGGTGGAACATTGAGAAAGCTCTTTGCCAACAGGCTCCAGGAACCGGCCACCCTGATTCAGAGAGGCCCCGATGAGATCGTCAATCGCAGGCCGGTGCCAGGCGCAGAGCAGCGGACTGACATCACCGTGGTGAGCGCACCGCCCGACGCAGCCAAGATGCGTCAGATGTTGCCCGAAGGCACACGTCTCTCAGAATCGAGGATGTTCTGGATAGCAGGCGTCACGGTGGAGCCGGTCGGTGTGGGCGCGAATGCTTCTGGGGGAGACGTGATCGAGTACGGAGGCGTTTCCTACAGGGCGCAGCACGTCGAGGCTTGGCCGGGGTTTGTCGAAGTCCTGGGAGTCCGGGGGGAGGGCCAGTGATCGCACCAACGACAGCCAGCCTTGAGGATACCGTGGCGGAGCTTGTCGCGGCAGGGTCGGGCGTTGACTACAACAGTGTGCTGTCCGGCAACAAAGGGACTCCCGTGCCGGACGGGTTGTTCGCGTCGCTGGTGCTGATTCACCAGGACATCGAGGGGGTACCGGCGACCGTGATGAGCCTTGCTTCAGACGAGGCCGACCTGGACGCTCTGACAATAGCGACGGTCCGAGGGAGGTACTCGGTTCAGTGGTTTCGCACCGGAGCACACAATGCGGCCGCAAGGCTGTCGGTGTGGGTCTGGTCACCGGAAGGGGTGGCCCAGGCTCAAAAGTCCGATCTGACGGTGTTGCGTATATCGGACGTTCGGCAGCTCGACGACGTGGTGTCTGGGGCCTGGGAGGAGCGAGCCGGGCTGGACATTGACGTTGGCTACACGCAGAAGATCGACCAGACGGTTGGCCGCCTGAAAGCCGCTCCCATCGAGGTCGGGGCAGGTGGTAGCACCGAGACCATTACAGTGGAGGTTTAGACAATGACTCTTGGAATACAGGACATCGTAGAGGTAAGGGCGCAGATAACGCCCCGTGGCGCTGGAGGCAGAGAGTTCGGGAGAACGCTGCTGCTCACCACCGACCCTACCATGGCCGTTGGTGCGGGCAGGGTAGGGGTCTTTGCCAGCATGGACGAAGTGACTCGGACGTTCACACCGGGCTCCGGTCCCTACCAGGCCGCCCAGGTCTACTTCTCTCAGGTTCCCTATCCCCGGAACCTGGTGATAGGCCGCTGGATCAACACGAGGGAGTCGGCTAGGCTGACCGGGGGCAGCCCCAGAGCTTTGGAGCAGATAATAGGCAGCCCCACCGTGGTCAGGGGCAGCGGTACTGTGGCGTCGCTGGATACGTTCCACGGACGCGCCACCGTGCTGACCGGCACGGGCATGGTGGCTGATCTGGTCAACTTCCTTGGTCGTGCCACCGTGCTAACCGGCACGGGGACGGTGGCTGACCTTGTCAACTTCCATGGTCGCGCCACCGTAGTCACCGGAACGGGGACGGTTGCTGATTTGGTCAACTTCCTTGGTCGTGCCACCGTGCTAACCGGCACGGGGACGGTGGCTGACCTTGTCAACTTCCATGGTCGCGCCACCGTAGTCACCGGAACGGGGACGGTTGCTGATTTGGTCAACTTCCTTGGTCGTGCCACCGTGCTAACCGGCACGGGGACGGTGGCGTCCCTGACGACGCTTCAGGGCATCACCAGCGGGACCGTCACCTTCCTGGGCCAGACCGTGACCGGCCTTGATTTCTCCGCCGTCACCGACCTCGACGGCGTGGCCTCCACGCTCCAAACCGCGCTTAGGGCTACCAGCGCCACGTACCTGGACAACGTGGAGGTCGACTACGACAGCACCGCCTCGGCTTTCGTCGTCACTCTGCCTCTAGACAGCAGCGGGGTTGTACCCACTGCAAGCGCCGCCTTCACCGGCGATGACGCAGACGAGCTGGGCCTAGACACCGCAACCATCGTCAATGGCGTGGACGCCATCAAGAGCGGGACCGTTACTTTCCTGAGTCAGACCGTAACGGGCCTGGACTTCTCCTCAGTGACGGACTACGACGACGTGGCCTCTGTGCTCCAGACGGCGTTGCGGGCCACCAGCTCCACGGACCTGGACAACGTTGAGGTTGTCTACGACAGCGACGCCTCGGCGTTCGTCGTCACTCTGCCTCTAGACAGCAGCGGGGTTGTGCCCACCGCAAGCGCCGCCTTCACCGGGGACGACGCGGATGAGCTAGGATTGGATACCGCAACCATCGTCAACGGTGTGGACGCCATCAAGAGCGGGACCGTTACCTTCCTGAGCCAGACATTGACTGGCCTTGATTTCTCCGCCGTCACCGACCTCGACGATGTAGCTTCCGTGCTCCAGACGGCGCTTAGGGCTACCAGCTCCACGGACCTGGACAACGTTGAGGTCGACTACGATAGCGCCGCCTCGGCGTTCGTCGTGACGATACCTCTAGCCAGCAGCGGGGCGGCCACCAGTGTCAGTGCGGCGTTCACCGGCGATGACGCGGATGACTTAGGGTTGGACACTGCCACAATCGTCAACGGCGTGGATGCCATCGTGTCCGGGACCGTTACGTTCCTGAGTCAGACGTTGACCGGCCTGGACTTCTCCAGCGTGACGGACTACGACGATGTAGCTTCCGTGCTCCAGACGGCGCTTAGGGCTACCAGCTCCACGGACCTGGACAACGTTGAGGTCGACTACGATAGCGCCGCCTCGGCGTTTGTCGTCACTCTGCCTCTAGCCAGCAACGGGGCGGCAACCAGTGTCAGCGCGGCGTTTACTGGGAGCGAGTCCGACGAGCTGGGTCTCGACACTGCCATGATTGTCAACGGCGTAAGCGCCATCGTGTCCGGGAGCGTTACGCTTCTGGATGAGACCTTCTCCAGTCTGGACTTCTCCGCCGTCACGGACTACGACGACGTGGCCTCCGTGCTCCAGGATGCTCTCCGCGCTGCAGCTGTGACGGCCCTGGCTTCCGTGGAGGTGGCCTATCAAGGCGGGGTGTTCGTCGTGACGATACCTCTAGACAGCAACGGGGCGGCAACCAGTGTCAGCGCGGCGTTTACTGGGAGCGAGTCGGATGAGCTGGGTCTCGACACTGCAACCATAGTGGACGGCGTAAGCGCCATACAGTCCGGGAGCGTTACGCTCCTGGATGAGACCTTCTCCGGTCTGGACTTCTCCGGCGTGACCGACCTAGACGATGTGGCCTCTGTGCTCCAGACGGCGCTGCGTGGGGCCACGGGCACGACGCTTGATTCCGTTGAGGTTGTCTACGACAGCGACGCCTCGTCCTTCGTGGTCACAATCCCGCTGGCGGCCGATGGCTCGGCCACGGCGGTCACTGCGGCGTTCACCGGGGCAACCGCCGACGAGGTGGGCCTGGATACGGTCACGATTGAAGACGGCATAGACACTATCACCGCCGGCAGCGTGACGTTCCACGGTGCAAGCCTTACTGGTCTGGACTTGAGCTCCGTGGCGGGATACGACGATGTGGCTGCTGTGGTCCAGAACGCTCTGCGGGGAAGCTCCGTCGCCACCCTTGATGCAGTAGAGGTGGAGCACGACGGCTCGCAGTTCGTCCTCACCCTTCCTCTTGGCTTAGACGGGTTCGCCACTGAGGTGAGCGGCCCCTTCACCGGAGAGCATGCCGACGAACTGGGCCTGGATACGGCCACAATTGTCAACGGCGTGGACGGTATAGGAGCAGGCTCCCTCACCTGGCATGGCTCCTCCATCTCCGTAGACTTCACCGGCGCTGACTCTTACGGCGACGTGGCCAGCATCCTCCAGGCTGCCTTGCGTGCCGTGACAGCATCAGGCCGGGCAGATCTGCGCAGCGCGTCGGTCGAATACGATCCCGCCGACTTCTTCCGAGCGAGCCTGGGATTTCGCACTAACGGCGATCCCTACCCCATCGCCGGCTTCATGGCGGACGATGCCCAGGAGCCAGCTTCCGCTCTTGGATTGGATAGCACATCGGGGGGCGGCATCGACCCGGGCCACGCGTCCGAGACCATCGGGGAGGCCATGGACGCCATTAGCGGGCTGGACGATGGCTGGTACTTCGTGACGGTGGACTCTGGGATCACCACGAGGGCAGACCTGCTCTCCCTGTCGCGGTGGGTCCAGGCCAAGACCCACATGCTAGCGTTGGATGTGGTGGACGAGGGTGTCCTGACGCCTAACGAGTCCACCAGCCTGGCGGCGCAGCTATCTGGCCTGGAGCAGCAGAGGACCTTCCTGGTCTGGTCTAGAACTAGGGACAACAAGGCCCTGTCGCTGGCCGGGAGGCTCTCCAGCGTGAACTTTGAAGGTCAGGACACGCTAATCACGCCCAAGTTCAAGAGCCTGCCTAGGACCGTCTCGGACATCGTAACGGCTGCTCAGAAGAAGGAGCTGGACCGGAAGTGGGTCGGGTACTACACCCGCTTCGGCCCGGATGCCATCTTCGCCGAGGGATGGACGCAAGCCGGGGACTGGATCGACGTGCGGTACTGGCTGGACTGGATCACCAAGGCTATTCAGGACGAGGTGTACAACCTGCTCAGGCAACATCCAACTAGGGTGCCGCAGACAACCGAGGGACTGGCCAGCATAGAGACAGCCATCGAGCGGGTGTGTGAGGCGGGCCGCAGGAACGGCGGCCTCGCTCCGGGCCGAGTGTCCGAGGCGGTCGCCAACGACATACGGCTGGCCATCAACAATCCCGACTTCGACGGGTTCCTGACCCGTGGATACCTTGTCGTAGTGGGGAGCATCGCCGACCAGCTAGAGCAAGATCGCAACGCTCGTAAGGCCCCGCCCGCAAGGGTGTGGATCACGGGTTCGGGCGCCATGCACTCGGCGACCATAATTCTTACATTTACTGGGTAAGGAGGCAGACCATGCAGCTAATCAACATGAAAGACACCACCATCACTCTCAACGGCCATGAGGTTAAGGACCTGAGTGAGGACGCGGACGCCCTCACCATGCCGAACAGCTTTGAGTTGGCCACCGTGCGCATAGGCGCAACAGGTGACATGGTGGCGTTCAGCACCGGGGACAGGGGTGGCGAAGTAGCTATCAAGCTGCTCCCCCACTCCAGGTCCCTCCCATTCTTCGTGCAGCAGTTGGGAGTTCTGCGGAATGGTGGAGTGGTGATCTGGGACGGCGAAGTCAAGAACACCAGGGCCGGGTGGTCCTTCAAGCTAGAGCGCGGCGTTATGCTCTCCGGTCCGCTGGGCCACAGTATGGGCAGAAACGATGTGGCGAACCAGACCTTCACCTTCCATTTCCAGGACATCATACCGAGCTACGAGAAGGTGAATGCGACCGGTTAGGAGGCTAGTGAAATGGTAACGCTTAACGGAATAGGCGGCGACCTAACAAAGACCGAGTTCGAGATCGGCGGGACACGATTTGCCGTTGCCAAGCTGCCGGCGATGGCGGGCTTCGACCTCCTGGAGGCGATCAGGCATGAGCTGGGCAAGTCCCAGGCTCTGTCCCTGCCCACAGAAGTGTTGAAGGAAGACGACAGGTCGATAGCAACCTTCCTCAAGATCGTGCTGTCGCTGGACCCTGCGTTTGTGCGGCAGGTACGTCAGAAGCTATTCGAGAAGGTGGCTTTCTCCAACACGCAGGTCCCCACTCCGCAGCAGCTAGCCGGGGCCGAGGAGATGGCCTTCGACGGACTGGATCCCATAGCTATCTACGAGGTTTTGCTGCGGAGTGCAGCCGTAAATTTTACGCCGTCCTTGGACGCCCTCGTCTCCAGGTTGAGAGACGCCCCCCTGGTTTCGATCCCGTCCGCCCCCTCGGAATAAAGCCCTTCTTCGGCGCTCTCATAGAGGCAGGACTGGCTGAATACCTGGACCTCAAGAATACCTTGGACCTGGACGAAGCCATGCAACTCCACGAGCAGTTGACCGCGAGGATTGAGAACGACCATCGGGCACATGAGGAAGCGGAGCGAAAGTCTAAGGAGAAGCGGTAGAGAAGACATGACCAAGGAAGCCCGTATCGTGTTCGGTCTGAATGACTTGGTGGGTGTCCGGTTCCAGTGTTCCAAGTGCCAGGGGGAAGTCGTGCAGCGATTCGATGGACGCCATTATCGCCTGCCCACATCTTGCCCCTTGTGCCTTGCCAGGTGGGACGAACGCGATAGCCGCAGGACGGAACTCGACGAACTGCTTCTCATGATGCGGAACCTTTGCGATCGGCCCGACCCTAAGATCAGTCTCCGGTTCGAGCTGGACGGCGTTGCTGTGGAAGGGGATCAGACATGAAGAAGCAGAAGACCGCTAAGATAGACCTCAACGGACAGAAGGTCGATGTAGGCATCCCCAGCCACTTGCTCAGCGACCTCGGCGCGACGGTCTACTTCGGGGCGCTGGCTCGACTCAGCAAGGACAAAGGCAACATCGAAGGCCAGCTTAGCGCTGGGGCGGCCATGTGTTCGTTTGCTCAGAGTTGCGTCAGGAAGGTCGAGGCGAGGCAGGGCATCAGTGACGAGTCGTACAAAGCCTGGGCGCACGTCCTCGAATGGGTGGTATCTTCACTGGATTTCGAGAGCCTGTCTGTTGACCCAGAGTCACCGGAGCTGGCCAAGCTGGCCGCAAGAGTTCGAGTAGGAGGAAGGGTATGAGGGTCGTCCTAGTATTCATCGCGCTCATCACGCTGGGGCTTGCAGCCGCCGTAGGGTGCGGCGAGTCTGTACCTACACCAACCCCGACCTTAACGCCTCAAGAGGTTTACCTGCAGTCAGTCCAGAGGTGGGCCTACTTCCTAGAGATAGCCTTGTCGGATCGTGAGATATATCAGGAGGCCCTCTGGGACCAGAGCGTAGTTAATGAAGCAGCGCTCATGGATCCGCTCACGGAACAGCGTCCCCTATGGCTGTCTAGCTTAGATGGCACGATCTCTACTCTAGATTTCATATATTTGGACCCCGGTAGACACTTTTCGTTCAAGGGTGAGCCGGTGCCGCGCTTCGAGAGAACCGCCAATGGAATCATGGATAAGCTGAGAATCATGATGCGCGAGTATGAGCTTTGGAAGGAAGACCCCTACAGGAACGCCGACGCCTTTGAGCGACTCAGAGCGGCTCACATGTCTGCCCATTTTTCCGCCAGCAAACTAAACATCGACGCTATTAGAGCGTCAAACACAGGAGATTACTAGATATGGCAACTACAGTAATAGACGAGCTAGTGACCATCATCAGATACAACACCAGCAACCGAGAATTGCGCCGCGCGGAACAGCAGGTCAACGACTTCACACGGAATACGCAGAGGCAATTCGCATCCTGGGGCCAGAATATCAGCAAGATCACCAGGGCCGCCACCGTGGTTATAGGCGCCCTCGGAGCTGGAGCTTTCAAGGTTGGCGCAGCCGAAGAACGTTCATTCCTTAATCTCCAAACTCAGTTGGGCGACACCGAAGAGAAGATGAACGAACTGAAGGACGTAGCTGCGGGCGTGTCAAAGGAGACCAATAGGCCACTGAAGGAATTGGGTGACGCCCTATTCTCAATTCGTTCTGGTGGGCAGAAAGGGGCAGCAGGGTTAGACATACTAAACCAATCCGCCAAAGCCGCCGCTGCTGGCCTGGGTGAGACGCGTTCCATTGGCCTCCTCGCCGCGAGCGCAATAAACACTTATGGTGAAGCCGCCCTTAGCGGCAGCGATGCTGTTGACAAGGTCTTGGCCATTGTTCAATCGGGTAACCTTGAAGCTTCCACGCTAGCAGAACCGATGACAGCATTGCTTTCGCCTGGTGCTTCCCTTGGTGTTACCTTTGACGAACTGGGAGCATCAGTAGCCGGATACACCCAGATCACAGGAAATGCTCCAAGGGCAATAACCGGGGTAAAGACGGCGTTGGACGCTCTCCTGAAGCCAACTAAAGATGCCGAGACGACTATCAATGGTGTGTACGGCAGCATCCAAAACATGCATAGGGCCATCCGCGAGGATGGGTTCTTCAATGTACTGCAACGTCTCCACGGTGCTGTTGATGGAGATGTTGTCGCGATGGGCAGGATGTTTAGCAGCACGGAGGCGCTGGGCTTCGTTCTAGATGCAACTTCTCTGAACACAGCCGCGTACGCCGAAAGCCTGGAGAATATCAATAATTCGAGTGGCAAGGTAAACAAGGGCTTCGAAATCTATGCCAATTCGAGCGTTGCTCAAGCGGACGAGGCTACCAACAATCTCCGGCTCGCTCTATCTTCCCTATACAACAACGTTCTTGTACCTTTGCTCCAGCTCTTAGGCAAGCTGCCCGCAGCAATTCAGACGGTCGTCCTGGGAATGGGGGCGATGCAGATCGCATCAACTATCGGCCTTGGTCCATCCATAGGCGGGCTCGTGACGTCTCTGGGGCGGTTCATAGTGGCCCTCAAGACGGGAACCATTTGGCAGTCGAAATTCGTAGTGAGCCTAAAGGCATCCAAGGTCGCGCAGTTGGCAGGCGCGGCTGCTACCGTCATCGCCAGCGCCGCTACTTGGGTCTTCAACGCCGCCCTGTTGGCGAATCCCATTACGTGGATCGTGCTGGGCATCGTCGCCCTGATAGCCGCCCTCGTGCTGCTGGTCAAGCATTGGGACACCGTGAAGAGAGTCGTTAGGGACTTCTTCGACCGCTACGGCAACTACGTCCTGGCCGCCCTCGCGGTAGCGATGCCCTTCATCGGGATACCGCTGCTCATAGCCCGCAACTGGAGCCGGATAGTTGGGGTCGTGCGGGGCATATGGGGAACCATCGTGGGCATCTTCCGAGACCACTGGGCCAAGATTCTGGCGATCATATTCCCAGCGGTCGGCCTGCCCATCTTGATAGCCCAGGAATGGGACCAGATCGTCGGGTTCGTTGGGGACATCTGGAGCCGCGTCTACGACACCGTTAAGGGCTGGATAGAAGCTATCATCTCCTTCATCAAGGAGATTCCCGGCAAGGTGACGGACGCCGTGAAGGACATCCCCGGAATGGTGGCGAATGCCATAAGGGACGTGCCAAGTCTTGGGGCTGCGATTGATGTCTTCACGGGGATTGCAGGCAAGGTGGGCAAAGTGTTTACCGGGGCCGCAGGAGGGGTCGTTCCCGGACCGCTGGGTAGGCCAGTGCCCGCCATTATCCACGGTGGGGAGATGGTGCTGCCAGTAGGGGCGTCCAAGGTCTTCGCTCAGATGCTTGAAGGGTTCCGGCTTGGCCCCGCCGCATTGCCGCAAGCGCCGCACTACTACGGTCAGATGTACAGGTCCTCGGTGACCAACCGTACGGTCATCATCAACATGAATGAGCCCATTGTGATCCAGACCCAGGCGACGGACGCCAAGGGGATCGCCCAGGAGATAGGCGAGGCGATCCAGGACCAGATTCGGAACGTCGCCTACGACCACGACGGGCCGGTGGAGCGCTGATGGCGGCTGGCGGCATACAGGGCCAAGATTTCTTGCTCTTGCCCGGGAGTCCTGGGCTGTCGAGCGTCCTGTCCAGGTCGGTACAGCCTCTTGCTGCCATTGCCGACGGGTTCATCTCCGAGGAACACGCTGTCAGGATCAGCAAGACCTCGTATCCCGTCGAGACGGGCGGGTCGCTCGTGGACCATGCGGTTGTACAGCCGCGCACGCTGAAGCTTGCGGGCTGGGTCTCGGACCTGCTGGCTCCTGAAGGGAGGCGGGGCGACCCGTCTCGCGGCAGTGATGCGTGGCTTCAGCTCAACCGGCTGGTCGAATCGAGGGAGCCGTTCCTGGTGGTCACGCTGCTGAGCACCTACCCGTCGATGCTGATTACGTCGCTCAAGGCTCCGGTTGATAGGACCACGGGACGGGCGCTCCGCTTCGAGATGGAGCTTGAGGAGGTGCAGTTCCGTGCCCTGGCGCGTGGCCAACGGCCTCCTCCAGTGCGGATAGGCCCCGCCGAGGATCGGTCGGAGGAGGATGACCTGGGAAAGATCAATGCGCCGTTCATAACCTCAATCGATCGGTGGTTGGAGAGTGGACGCTTTCAAAGCCGTTCGGAGGAGGATGACAGGGACAGGGTCAACGCGCCGTCCATAACGTCAATCGATCGGTGGTTGGAAAGTCGACGCTTTCAAAGCCGTAGTTAGGTTCTTGTGGGGAGGGTAATGCAGGCGATACCACTGACAACAGACGCAAGACAGCGAATGCGGGTGACGCTGGGCAACCAGCCGGTCATACTCCGCGCCTGGTGGCAGCCGCTCTCCGAAGCATGGTACCTGTCGCTGTACACCAGGGGAGAGGAGCCGATAGCGCTGGGGCGTCAGGTAACGACGGCCCGGAGGCTGATTGAGGCTCCTGGTCTAGCGGGCGACCTGGTGACCATCCCCTTGGAGCGCTACGGGGTGCCGATAGGCCGGGAGGCGTGGGGGCAGACCCACGGGCTGGCCTACCTTGAGCCGTCCGAAATCGAGCAGGTGAGCTGGGAGCTATGAGCATGAGGCAGTACCTGCGCCAGATAAGCGTCGAGATCGAGGGCGCAGACCGCTCCGTGCTCATCATCGAGGAGCTGCGTATCACCTTCGACCTGCACATAGACGACCAGTCGTCCTCCTCCCCATCGACGGTCAAGATTTGGAACCTGGCCAAGGCGTCGGCGTCCCACATAGCCGAGCCGAGACAGGTGGTGCGGGTGAAGGCTGGGTACGGGGATATTACTAACTCTGCACCGATCTTCGACGGGGAGATACGGCGCGTCCTCCACGAACGCACTGGGGTAGACCGCGTGACGACCATGGTGCTTGGCCGTTCCGACTCGGCGACGACCGGCGCACTGGTCTCCATCAGCCTCGTGCAACCCGTAAAGCTGCGTGACCTCGTGCGCCGGATAGTCGACGCCATGGGGCTGCGAATCGAATCCGTCCAGGCAGTTCCCGACGAGGAGTTGGAGGACGGTTACTCCTACACCGGCTCCGCAAAGTCGGCGCTCAAGGACCTTCTGGAGCCTCACAAGGTTACCGCTTATGCGGTAGGCGACGTGATGCACTTCACCCACAGGGACAACGAGCCAGAGCGTGGCACGTTCTTTCTCAGTCATGCGACGGGGCTTATCGGCACCCCGTCCCTCACCGAGGACGAAGGGTTGAGGGCGAAGATGGCGCTGAACGGCTCTATCGAGCTGAGCCAGTTGGTTGAGGTCAGGAGCGAGGCAGTCGATGGCTGGTTCAAGGTCAAGACCATTGTCCACAGGGGAGACAACTGGGGCGGGGAGTTCGTGACCGAGATCGAGGGGATCAAGGCTAATGCTTCCGCTCTGGCAGGGGTGGCGTAATGACGAGCATGAACCCCGACACCGACTACGCGAACATGGCGCAGGCCATTCGCTTTGCCATCCGCCAGTCGCTCAAGGACCTGTACACCTGTATGCCTGGGATAGTGGAGTCCTACGACGCGGAGACCCGGCGGGCGGTAGTGAAGGGAGCGCTCAATATTGTCACCACTAAGAAAGAGGAGATCGAACGAGAAGCTATCCACAACGTCCCCGTATTGTTCCCGTCGGGAGGCAGATCGGCCTTCACATTTCCTCTGGAGCCTGGGGACTCTGTGCTGCTGCTCTACTCCCAGCGAGGTTTGACGAATTGGAAGAGGACGCTTGGCGTGGCGGCCCCGGACATAATCGGGTTCTTCAGTGAGAAGGACGCCTTCGCCATTCCTGGGTTCGGGACGGACGAACCGGAACACCATATCGCCGTGGAGTCGGGCGGCGTTCGCATCAGGACGACCGGGACGCTCGCTATAGAGGCGCAGGACGTGACGTTCAAGCGACCTGGTACAGATGAAGCACCGAGGAGCATAGTGTGATGCGCACCATCTCAGCCGTGGACGATCTCCTTGACGGATTCGCTGTAGTGGATGGCCTTGAGGCCACCAGGCAGCGGGTAATTCAGCATCTACGCTTTACCATGAGCGAGTGGTTTCTTGACTCGGACCAGGGCATCCCATACTTCGACGGCCTGTTCGCTGGCGGTAGCAGTCCTGAATTCGCCGCACAGCTCATTGCCGCCGAAGTGCTCGGCGTAGAGGACGTTACGGATGTAGATATCGTTCGAGCCGTCCTTGATCCCCTCACCCGGAGACTGTCGCTGGAGTTCCGCGTCAGTACGGTCAACGGCCAGGTGACGGTCGCGGAGGTGTTGTAATGGCACGGGTGACGGCGCAGGGAATAGAGCCCACGACGCTCCAGGGCTACATCGAGGCGCTGGAGGCGGCGTTCCGGTCTGCGTTGGGCCAGGACATCGATCTGGCCCCGGAGACGCCAGCGGGCCAGTTGGTTGGAACCCTGGCGTTGACGCTGACGGAGGCGGACGAGGCGCTGGTTGCGGTGGGCAACGGCATGTCGCGCAGCAGGGCGCTGGGAGTCCAACTCGACGATCTGGGGTCTCTCTTGGGTATCCCGCGCCTGGAAGGAGAGACGGACGACGAGTACCGGGCCAGGTACGGAAGGCTAGTGGCCAGGAACGCCAGGGGCTCGGCTGAGGCGATACTGGCCGCAGTGCTTAGCGTCGAGGGTGTAACCGATGCACTAATCCGTGAGAATGCCACCGCCACCGAGGTGACCGAGCAGGGCAAGACCATTGGCGCTTACTCGATCTGCCTGGTTGTAGATGGTGGCACGGACGAAGCTGTCGCAGCGGCGATAGCCCGTTCAAAACCAGTAGGGACAGGCACCATCGGGGAGACCAGCGTTGACGTGCCCCATGCCGGAGGCTGGAGCGTGCCCATCCGACTGTCCCGTGTCACTCCAGTCCCAATCAAAGTCAAGCTGGCCCTGACGCTGATGGCAGGCTTTCCTTCGGACGGCACGAGCCGGATCATCATACAGGTGATAGACCATGTGAAGGGGATGACCCCTGGGGAGCACCTGACCGCACAGCGGCTCCTTGCCGACGTGCTGTTGGTGCCGGGACACACCGTGAACCTCGGTGTCGGGCGCAAGGCTGGCACGTTGCTCAGGGGAACAGGCACGGTGGCTGATCTGGTCAACTTCCACGGACGCGCCACCGTGCTGACCGGGGGGAATCACACTACTCTAGCGACGCTTCAGGCGATCACCAGCGGCAGCGTCACCTTCTTGAGCCAGGCTGTGACTGGACTAGATTTCTCCTCGGACACCGACCTAGACGGTGTGGCTTCCACGCTTCAGACCGCACTCAGAGCAACCAGCTCCACGGACCTCGACAACGCAGAGGTCACCCACGACGGCGCGGCGTTTGTCGTCACTCTGCCTATAGACAGCAGCGGGGCTGCCACTGAGGTGACCGCCGCTTTCACCGGAACCGAGTCCGACGAGCTGGGCTTGGACACTGCCACAATTGTCAACGGTGTGGATGCCATCAGGAGCGGCACGATCACGCTGCACGGTGCGACTGCATCCGGTCTGGACTTCGGCGCCGTGGCGAGCTATGACGACGTGGCCGCGGTAGTCAAGGGCGCGCTGCGGGGAGCCTCCGAGACAGACCTGGACCAGGTAGAGGTGGCCTATGTGGATGGCGGGTTCGTCATCACCATTCCCCTGGATGCCGACGGCAACCCCATTGTGGTGTCCGGCGCGGTGACTGGCGATACGGCTGACGAGCTGGGGCTGGATACCGTCGATACGGTCCAGGGCTCCGTCACCAATCAGGACTACATCGAGTTGACCGAGCGGCTGACGCTTATCCCCGAAGACATCACCATCACGGTGTTGGCAACATGAGCGACCTGGCCCAGCGGATCGACGTTCACGCCAATGCTGGCCTGCTGATCCAGCAGTGGCAACAGGCTCCGCGTATGCGTGCCCTGGTGGATGCGCTCCAAGGAGTGATGGACGATCACCTGATCAGGCCGTTGGCGGACATGGAGGAACGCCTCCGCATTGACACCGCTGAAGGTTTCTGGCTGGACTGTATTGGAGAACGGCTGATGCTTCCGCGTCCGGCGACGGACATCGCCAACTTTGCCTCCTTCGGTTTCCACGGCTCTGATGGCGTCGGCTTCGACCAGGGTCCGTTCGCCACGGTGGTTGAGGCGTTGTCGCCCAGGGTGCCGGTGGGAGACGAGTTCTACCGGAAGCTGCTTATGATGCGGGCGGAGGCGCTGCTTGCGGACGGTACGGTGGAGCGTCTTAGCGATGCGGTGGGGCATGTGTTCCCTGGGGTGAGCTATAAGGACGGTGGCGACATGACGGCGGAGGTCCAGGGAGCGTACCAGGGCCTCGACTCCCGGAGCCTCCTGGAGGCGCTCGATATCGCTGGGGGGTTGCCTTCTCCGGCGGGTGTCGAGCTGTCTAGGGTCGTGTGGGAGTACGTGGTCGGTGGAGACTGTGAGGGAGACGAGCCGCCGGTCGTGGCGGGCCACACTTCTAGCCATGCCAACGTTCGCGAGTACGAACGGAGCGACGAGCAGGCCCGCTCCGGCAACCACAGTTGGAAGATCACGGTTGCACAGGGCGCTTCAGATTCGGCAAGCGTCTTCATTGGCTTCAACATCGCATACGCCGACCTGCTGCCTATGACCCAAATCACCTTCTCGGCGTGGGCCTACGTCCCCGCGAGCGACCTGCTCCTCTCCGACGTGGAGCTAGAGCTAATGTGCGGCGAGGTGGATTCAGAGGGCGTCACCACATGGGAGAATACGAGATCGGAGAACCCGACCGCCTATGACTCCTGGGAATATCTCGAAGCCACGACGACTATCTCCGCCGCTTGTCAGAACATCCGGCTGGCTTTGAAAGTCACCGACCGTTCGGCCCCGCACGTGCTTTATTGGGACGACATTAGCTTCAGGAGTGAGTAGCCATGGCAAGAGACCCGGACGCACTAAAAATCAGTAAGTGGGCAGCCACAGGGGACGTTGAGGACCCGGAGGACGGTGGGATAGACCGCTCTATTGGCTGGGACATCAGCCACTCCCAGCCCGGCGGATCGCTACCCAAGCGGGAGCACTTCAACGAATTGCACAGAGAGGAGACCGCCCTGGGAGTCGAGGTGAACGTCCACGGCGCAGGGCTTGAGTGGGACTCCTCGATCTCATACGAGCATCCGGCGCTGGTGACGGGCAGCGATGCCCTGCTGTACGTAAGCGTCCAGAACTCCACCAACGTCGATCCGGTTGCCGACAGCGGCGAGTCCCATTGGAAGCCACTGAATACGTCGCCCCCCAATGCCTCCACCACGGAGCGCGGGGTTGTCAGGCTAGCCACGGATGCAGGGGACGAGACCGATGCCACCGCGGTGATCACACCTGCTGTCCTGGCCTCTCTGGGGTACCGCAAGGTCACGGTGAGCGACTCGGCCCCCACCAGCTCGGACGGTGGCGACGGCGACGTGTGGCTGGAGTATTAGCGATGCCGATCAAGGTCAAGGTAGCTGGAGCATGGCAGACGGCGGCCGCCAAGGTGAAGGTGGCGGGGACATGGAAGGCAGCCCATTCTTGGACCAAGGTCAGTGGGACGTGGCGAAGGGACCCTCGCGACTTCGACCTCGCCCCCGGCAACACCGCCGCCTTTGATATTGCTTGGGATGGAGCATACCTCTACGTGGTGGACGTCAGCGACACTAAGGTGTACGTCTACGACGCCGATGGGAACCACCAGTCAGACCGCGACTTCGACCTCATCCCCGGCACCACCCCCTTTGGTATAACCTGGGATGGAGCACACTTCTACGTGGTGGACCGCTTCGGCGAAGATAAGGTGGTCGGCTACGACGCCGATGGGAACTACTCACAGCCATACCTCGCCTTCAGCCTCGCCACCGGCAACGACAACCCCCATCCCATAGCCTGGGATGGAGCATACTTCTACGTGGCGGACATCTCCGATGCTAAGGTGTACGTCTACGACGCCGATGGGCACCACCAGTCAGACCGCGACTTCGACCTCGCCACCGGCAACACCTACCCCCGGGGCATAGCCTGGGATGGAGCATACTTCTACGTGGTGGACCCCGGCGGCAGCTACGGTAAGGTGTACGTCTACGACGCCGATGGGAACCACCAGTCAGACCGCGACTTCGACCTCTCCCCCGGCAACAACAGCGCCCTGGGCATAGCCTGGGATGGAGCATACTTCTACGTGGTGGACATCGTCGCCGGCGGTAAGGTGTTCGTCTACGACGCCGATGGGACGCACTTCGGATAGGCTGCGCCTATCTCTGATCGGCCAGTCGAGAAGGCGGCTGAAGTGTCAAGATGAATGCACTACTATAGGGCTTTCGATTTGCAGTCATGTTGTTACTCCTGATTGAGAACTTTCGCCTTTCATACACCTACTCGCTCTCAGCCAGGTACTCCGCCCACTGATCCATGAGCGTCCTCCGCCTCTCGAACAGGTCAGAGCGGAAGTACGCGGCCTCGGTAGAGTTCCCAACTACGTGTGCTAGCGCCGCCTCCATGACTGCGTGCGGTGCGTCTGTCTTCTCAGCCGCCCAGTCCCGGAAGCTGCTGCGGAATCCGTGCGGAACGCAGGGGATGTTCAGCCGCCGGAGCAACGCCGTGAAAGTCATATCCGACAACGGTCTGCCCGAGCGTCCGGGGAAAATCAGCCCGGGACCGTCATCCAGGCTGCGCGCCTCTTCCAGGACGTCTAGGGCGCGCCTCGACAACGGTACGCGGTGCTCCCTGCCCGCCTTCATCCGCGCCGCCGGAACGGTCCAGACCCGGGAGTCCAGAGAGATTTCTTCCCACCTGGCGGCGCGAACTTCACCGGAGCGGGCGGCGGTCAGCACGGCGAAGTCCAGGGCCAGACGGGTGGCGGGCCCGGCGGTGGACGCTCGAATGGCGTCCAGGGCTACCGGGACATCCGCATAGTGTAGAGCCTTGTGGTGCGCCTGGGTCCGCGAAGTCTTGGGAAGCACGGCCTCTATGGCGTCGCCAGCAGGATTATCCAGCCTGTAGTTGTTGGCGATGGCCCACTTCATCACGGCGCTTACACGCTGGCGCACCCGGCGCGCTGTCTCTGGCTTGGCAGTCCATATCAGCGTTAGAGCCTTCATTACATCCGAACCCGACACCGCGGTTACCAATCTGGAGCCAAAGTATGGAAAGACGTATGTCCTGAGAGTAGAACCCCACTGGGCCGCATGCTTGGTGTTCTTCCATGTGGGGAGGTTGAGCTTGATAACCTCAGCGGCAGCCTCAGCAAAGGTCGGTACGTCTCGCGTCTCTGTCCGAGGGTCCCCGCCCACACGAGCGATTCTGCGGTTCTCCATCGCCTTCTCACGCGCAGCGTTCAGGGACACAAGAGGCCACCCGCCAAGTCCGAGATCAGTCCGCTTGCCGCGTATCACAACACGCTGAAGCCACCTGCGAGCGCCGGACGGGTCCACCTGAAGGTAAAGCCCCTGACCGTCGTGGTATCGGCCAGGCCGCTTCTCCGTTCTCACCCGCGCCGCAGTCAACGGACGAGCCTTGCGATTCTCGGCCATGTCACCCCCCACATTTTACCCCACATTCTAGTTGGGATTGTATGAGACGGCAAGATATTCTATGAGCAGCTATGAGAATCTTGGTTGTATCTGGCTCACGCGTGAAATCGACAAAAGACAGCGGTTGTAAAGCTAAGATGAAGGATGCGTCTGGCGGAGAGGGCGGGATTCGAACCCGCGAGGCCAGTTTCCTAACCTACGCGCTTTCCAGGCGCGCCTATTCGTCCACTCTAGCACCTCTCCCTGTGGCGGCCGCGCTATCATTGAGTTCGGCCTTAACAAGTATCCTACCCGCTTCTCCGGGGTGTCAACGACGGTGCTCCTCCGCTTGGTGCCCTTTAGAATCGCCCGTCAGCGGCCTCCGCCGCCTCACAACCAACTGCTCAGCACCTCAACACACCGTTCAGCCGTCGCCATGGGACTTCTGAGATTGAGACCGTCCACAACCCTCAACCTTGGCGGACCCGGTTCGTCGTCGGCCAGCCTGTAGACGTGGAACGCCCATCCGTTAGTCGAAACGCCCAACGGCTCGTCCCCACCGCCGTCCCGCTTTAGCTGTGCCAGCAGCCGTGTCATGGGCTGGCTGCTCCGGCTTTCCTCCGCGTGAGGGTCCGCGTCATAGCAGAAAGCCAGATTACCCATGAGGGCAAATTCGCGGCCGTCGAGCACTCGTTTCTCCGCGGGCGCCTGTCGCGCTGATGGCGACGATAGCGCGCGCAACACCTGGTGAAACTGGCGCCACCATTCGTCATGCGTTGCCAGGTTGGGCAAACGCCGCAGGTATTCCGCCAGCAGCGCTACGGCCGTTTCACCTTCTTCGCACATAGCTCCCTCAGGCCCCGTTTCAGACCAAAAATCAAAGTCCCCTGCGGGGTCGCTCTTTGCTTGCTAGGAGCGCTAAGACCCCGGCGGCGTGTACGCCACGCTCTTCTGTACCGCTTGGTCTATCTCCTCCGGAGTGATCAACGCCGTGGTGCGCAGCGCCACCGCTCCGGCGGCATTGATCACCAGCGATGCGGCTACCATGCTTACGCTGTCCGGCACGTCTACTATCGCGTAAAGGTCCGATTCGCCAAAGGCGTAGTAAAAGCTTTCCAGCTTGCCGCCCATTCCGTTCAGCAGCTTCTCCACCACCTCTCGGCGGCTTGTTCCGCCGTCCTTGAGCAGACCCTGCGTCCCGGACTGGCTGTATGATGCTTGCACTAGATACTTGGCCATTTGCTGCACCCCATCTTTCAAGTCATAACAGGTTAAGCGCGCGGACTCAGGCAGGCTGGAATCAGCCCCCCATTCCAAGACGCTGCATGATTGCCGGAAACTCGTCCGCCCCCGCCACCGGCCAAACCTCGGGATAGTTCTTCGCCACTACCCATGTAGCGTGCAGCGCCTCAAAAAACGCATCCTCGTTTTCTGCCTCCAGGATCACCGTCACTCGCCTTTTAAACATAGAGAAATACATACCGATGGGATTGTGGGCCTGCCACTTCCCCATGAATTCCTGGATCTGCTGAGGGTTAGCCTCCAACTCAGCTCCAGCCTCTGGAGAAACGTCAATCTGTACAATGTATTTCACTGCTTCCTCCTACTTCCGGGTTTTCACTTCCAAGGTTCCAAACCGGGGGTTAATCGTAATGTACGTCGCTCACCCTCACAAGGGCGCCGCTGCCCCTCCGCCCCGATTTCCCGGACCGCGAATCGGCCGGCGATCCCTACCTTGTAGCCGTGCTTCTGCTCTGCAACGCCTCCAGCATCCGCTCGGTTGCTTCCGTGACCTGCGCCACCGCCTTCTCAAATGCGTCCGCGTTCCTGCGTGATGGCTCCCGGTAGCCGCTTACCTTCCGGACGTACTGCAACGCCGCCGCTCGTACCTTTTCTACAGTGGGCTCCGAGTCGCTCCCGCGTAGCGTCTTGATGCTCCTACACATTGGCTATTTCCTTCCTTCACCCGTGATTCCTTAAGCCGGCCAATGCCCTAATCTGTCCCGTAGCTCTGCGCGTGGTCAATAATGTCCAGGCCCACCCGCTCGCTCCATGCCTGCATAAGCTGTTGGTAAAACGGCCCCGGCGTCCCTCGACCAATCGCCAACCCATTTAGCGAGACCACCGGCGCCATACAGTACGGTGTGGTGGTAAGAAACGCCTCGTCTGCGCCATACACGTCGAATGGTGTGTAGTCCCCTTCCTCTGCAGGCACCCCCATCCCTTCCGCCAGCTTCAGTACAAAGTCCATGCTCACACCGCCCAACACATTGCGCCGGTTTGGGACGCACAGACGCCCCTGCGAAAGGAAGAGGAAGTTCGCACCTGGACTTTCGGTGACGTTTCCGTCGTAGTCCAGCATCAGCGCCAGCGCCTCCGGGGCCGTGGCCTGCGCTTCGAACTGGGCTACAAAATGGTTCATCTTGTTGGAAATATTGGCTTTGGGAGAGACGCTTTGCGGCGGCGTTCGTCTCGTCGACTGTGTGACCAGCTTCAACCCTTCTGTGTAATAACGAGCGTACATCCCGAATGCCAGCGTCTCCGTGTACACCACCACCGTTGGCCGCGTCGCCGCCCTTCGCGTTGGGTCCAGCAGTCTCCGGCTAATTATGTGGGTTACGCCCAAATCGTCGGCGCCCTCCCCCGTCGCTTTGTTCGTTGCCACCAACTCTTCTGTTGCCGCCTCCAGCTCAGCCATGGACTCGTCCAGATCAATTCTCCCGTAACGAAGAGACCATTCCTGCCGCTCCAGATGCTCCCCTAACCGGAATAACTTCCCACCGAACGTCCGCGATATCTCGTACATCCCGTCGCCCCAGCGAAATCCCCCGTCGAACACGGATACGGTGGCTTGGCCTTCGGGCACAAACTCGCCGTTGATGTACACCACCGGCTCATGGCTGCCGCTCATCAGGCCCTCCCGCGTATGGTTGGCATCGTCCCGATTATAGCAGCGTCCTACGCCCCGACCGGCTTCGCCCTGAGGGCTCCACATGCTCGCCGGCGCCAGTCGCTTTCGCGCCGTTAGACGGGTTTGGGGTGCCAGAACTTCCCATTTCCTTTAGAATGAGTCAAATGTTTCGAAAATCCAGGCGGATTTATGAGCGGTTCGCCCGTCAATAACACTCTCACTCGCGACCGGGCAAGGCTGGTGGTCGTCTCCAACCGGATTCCCCGTCAGACCGCCTTGGATGCTGAAGGCCGCCGTACTGTAGCTGTCGGCGGTCTGGTCTCCGCCCTTCAGGCCGCCCTGGAAGAGCACGGTGGGCTCTGGCTCGGCTGGAGCGGGGAAACCGTCGGTCAAGGCCGTACCTCCTCTCCGGAAGTGGTCCAGGCTGGACCCTTCCAGATCGCCAGTTTGGACCTCCCCAAGACTGATTCCAACCTCTTTTATAATGTGTTCTCTAATCGTACTTTGTGGCCTCTGTTACACAGCTTCCCGGAGAAAGCCGTCATACGCCACGACGCCTATCGCGCCTACTCCCGCATTAACCAACGCTACGCCGAAGGGCTCTTTCCTCTGCTAAACCCCGGCGACTTGGTCTGGGTCCAAGACTATCATCTAATCCCCTTGGGGTCTGAACTGCGTAAACTGGGCTGGGAAGGAAAGATCGGCTTTTTCCTCCACACCCCATTCCCTCCCCAAGAGTTGTTCTCTATCATGCCGTGGGCCCATTCGCTTTTGGAGAGCTTCCTGGCCTATGACCTGGCAGGCTTCCACAGCTCCAGATATGCCGCCAACCTGCTGGACAGCCTTTCACATGAATTGGGTGGTCAGGTTTCCGGTGATACTTATCGCCGGAACGGCAGCTCGCTGGTGGTCAAGGCGGTTCCCATTGGTATTAACCCGGAAGCCTTTCGAGAGTTGGGTGCCCAGGGTATGTCTTCCGCAGCCGCTCGCTCAATTTGGCGTCTCGCGCCTCACCAGCGCATCATCCTGGGCGTCGACCGGCTAGACTACACCAAGGGCATCACCCAAAGGTTGATGGCTTTTGAGTACCTCTTGGAGCATTACCCCTCAGTTCGTGGCCAGGTTACCATGGTTCAAATCTCCGCCCCTTCCCGGAGCAGGGTCCCAGAATACGTGGAGGAGAGGCAGCAGGTAGACCAGATCGCCGGTCGAATCAACGGCCGTTTTACCGAGGCCGGTTGGACCCCCATCCAATACCTGTACCGTTCCTATCCTCAAGCCGAGCTCGCCGCCTTTTATCGCGCTGCCGACGTCTGCCTGGTTACCCCGCTCCGCGACGGTATGAACCTCATCGCTAAGGAGTTCGTCGTCTCTCAGGGCGACGACCCAGGCGTCCTGGTCCTATCTAAGTTTTGCGGCGCCGCGGAGACCATGAAAGAGGCTCTTTTGGTTAACCCCTACGATATCCGGGGCACCGCCGACGCCATGCATCAGGCCCTGAGAATGGGCCGGCGAGAGCGTCTCCACCGCTGGTCCTCCCTGGTCCAGGGCGTCGAATCCTTCACCGCCGATGATTGGCGTAACACTTTCCTCTCGGAGCTGGTAGGTCGGCACGAGCCCGCCATCGCCGCGGACTAACGCCCAAGGAGGCACCTCATGGAGACCGTTGGATTTATCGGCCTGGGCAACATGGACGCGGGCATGGCGGGTAACATCCAAAAGGCCGGCTTTCAGATGTTGGTCTACGACATTCGAGAGGAAGCTACCCGACCGTTTCTGGAAGCCGGCGCTCGTCTTGCCTCCTCCCCCGCTGACATGGCACAGCGCTCTGACGTCATCTTGACGTCCCTACCCGGCCCACCGGAAGTAGAGCAGGTCGCCCTGGGTGGGGAGGGTATCCTAGAAGGCATAAGGCCTGGCGGCGTCTTCATCGAGCTCTCCACCAGTCGGCCAACCCTCATCCGGGAAATAGATCCCCGGTTCCGCGCCAAGGGCGCCCACGTCCTCGACGCCCCGGTCAGCGGTGGCAAGAGCGGCGCAGCGTCGCGCAACCTGGCGGTCATGGTGGGCGGCGAAAGAGATGTCTATGACCGCGTTAAACCCATCTTGGACGCATTTGGGGACAAGGTTTTTTGCGCCGGTGAGATAGGCGCTGGGAGCGTCTGCAAACTGGTCCACAACATGATCGGCCACGGCATCCGGCAGGCTATCGCCGAGGGCCTTACCCTGGGCGTAAAAGCCGGAGTGGAACCCGAGGCGCTCTGGGAGTGCGTGCGCCGGGGCTCCGTGGGACGCATGAGCGGCCTCCATGAAGGGCTCGTCCGTTCCGTGTTCCGGGGCAGCTTCGATCCACCTAGCTTCGCCCTGGCGCTGGCCCGGAAAGACGTTGGCTTGGCCACCGAGCTCGGACGCGAGTACAACGTCCCCATGCCTGTCGCCAACCTGGCGGAGCAGATCGCCATTCAAGGTCTCAACCGGGGATGGGGTGATCTGGACAGTAGCGTCACCTTCCTGCTTCAAGAGGAGATGGCCGGCGTAGAGGTGCGCGCTCCCAACGTTGACCCGGAGCAGGCCGGCCGCTTCATCTCCACCCACCCCGAGCTTGACGCCTAGCCGCTCGCCGCGTCACCCCGGACCGTAAAGTCCTCGGGCTTCGTTCTCGCTCCTACCTGAGGTTCGGCAACACCGCCAGCGGAGTCGTGGCTAAAAGCGCCGCGTCAACCGGTAGCGTCACACCTGAAATCCATCGCGCCTCTTCACTGGCCAGGAACAGTGCGGCCCAGGCCACGTCCCATGCCGTTCCCTCAGTCCCCAGCGGTCCTGCTTTTCGTCGAAGCTCGCGCATCTCCTCTCCCATGTGTGCCGCCACCATCGGCGTGTAGATGTGCCCTGGTGCTATGCAGTTCACCCTGATACTCTGCCGCCCGTGGTGTACCGCCATGGAAGTCGTCAGGGCAATGACTCCGCCCTTGGACGCCGCGTAGGGCACGCTGGCCCCAAAGCTCCCAGACCTCAGTCCAACGATCGACGACACGTTGATTATCGAGCCTCCTCCCGCCTCCACCATCTTCGGTATGGCGTACTTGCTTGTCAGCATCATACTTTTCAGGTTCACATTCATCACCCGGTCCCAGTCCTCCTCGGACACGTCCACCACAGAACCCGGACCGGTAATTCCCACGTTGTTGAACAAGATGTGCAGCCCTCCGTAACGCTCCACCGCCGCCTCGGCCATGGCCTTGCAGTCCTCGGCCTTGGTTACGTCCCCCTGAAACACGCTGGCCGTGCCGCCTTCTTCTTTTATGGCGGCCATCGTCTCTGCAGCCGCCGCTTCGCTACGGTCCGCCAGAATAACGCTGGCGCCCTCCCTGGCGAAAAGAATGGAGGCCGCCTTTCCGGTCCCCACTCCGGGACCGCTGGAACCTGCCCCTGTAACTATCGCTACCTTCCCTGCTAGTCTTTGACTTTTCTCTGGCATTGCAACCTCCCGTCCGTATCTAAGATCACCTCGAAAATAAAACCGGACCTGCGCCTCCAACCCGCTCAGCCTGAGGCTCTTGAAGGACGAGCCCTTACCGCATTCCGTCCTTCCAAAGGACCTGACCGGTCAGAGCAACTCTTTTGCATCCCGCGTGGTACCGGTTGCAACCGGCATTCGGGATTCTATCGGAATTAACGGGCTGCTAATTAGCCCTTCCTACCACGCCTGTCTCAATACTTCCATTATCGGTCCGGCGTCGTGCACCGGTTTCGGATTAGTGGCCAGCCCTCTATCGTGTAAAGTGGCCGATGCAATCAGCTCTAGCCCTTCTTCCGGCACCCCCGCATCTCGGAGCCTGCGCGGAATACCTAGCTCCCGGCAAAGCCCGTCAGTCCGGTCCGCCGCCGCCAGACCCGCCTCCTCTTCCGTCAACCTGTGAATATCCACGCCCATCGCCTCCGCTACTAACAAAAGTCGGTCGGCGCAGGCGTCCAGGTTGAACCGCATCGTGTGGGGCAGCAGGATCCCGTTAGCTACCCCATGGGGTACGCCGTACAGCCCTCCCACGTGGTGCGCCGTGGCGGTATTTAGTCCAAGTCCGGTAACATTCGCCATCGATGCCATGCAGCACGCGGTCTTCAGGCTCAACAGTGTCGAGAGTTGCTTCTCATGGCACCGGGGCAACTCTCGCGCCAACGTTCCGATAGCCCCCAACGCCAGCGAATCGGTAATCGGGTTGTGCCCCGTGCTATACACTGCCTCTATAGCTATTCGTAGCTCTCCTATTGCCGTGGAGGTCAGAATATCCGTCGGCGTCGTCGCCAGCGCCTCCCCGTCCACCAGGATCAGACGCGGCAGGGACCCCGGGTCCTGCACCGAGATCTTCCGTCCTAGCGAGAAATCGGTGAACCCTCCGCCCAGACTAAGCTCGGCGCAGCCCATCGTCGTCGACACCGCTATGACCGGCAACTTGGGGCTGGTGAACTTGGGCGTAATAATCCGGTCTGGCGGCTCGAACGTCGTCTGGTAGTCGCTTATCTTCCCGCCCTCGCCCAGCAACGTGGATATTCCCTTCGTCGTGTCGTGGGTGCTGCCACCCCCAACGCTCACCAATACGTCTGGTTTTAGCTCCCGGGCGGACCGGACCGCCTCCTCCAGCGTACTCACAGGCGCGTGCGGCGCCACCCCGCTAAACGTCCCGGCGTACGCTTCCCCCAGCGCCTCCCGTACCCTGCCCACCACGTCAGACTGGGCCAGTATGGAAGGCCCGCAGACCACCATTGCTCGGGTTGCCCCCAGGCGGCGCATCTCCTCAGCTAGCAATGCTATCGTCCCCGGCCCGATGCGGATCTCCCGCTCCGGCGTCCGGTATACGTAGGCCAATTCCGGTCGTTTCGTCATCTCAATTCCTCCGGCAGGGCGCGCATTCACGGCCTCCCCTCCCCGTCTGCCCGGCGCCCGGGTAAGGCCGAGGGCATTATAGGCGAAAATGGTATAGTGGGCATCGGTTGGGAGGCGTTCGAGGAGTCCTTACCCAGCTTGAGGTCTCAAACCCCATCATTGGAGGAAAAATGGAGCTGCGTTTGGGCGTTGAGCGTCACACGTTCACTATTCTGGCCCGGTGCCCCCGGACCGGCGCGCTGGGCATCGGAATCGCCACATACTCCTTGGGCGTGGGCGGCTACTGCCCCGCCATCAGTCCCGGGGTGGGCGTTCTCTCCAGCCAGGCTTTCGCCGACCCTCGGCTGCGCCCCATCGGTATGCAAAAGCTGGAGTCCGGCGGTTCCGCTGGCGACGCTCTGAAAGCAATGCAGGAGTCCGACTCGTACATCGAATACCGGCAAATAGGAATCGTGGACGCTCAGGGTACCGTGGCCGTCCACACCGGCCCCAGCGCGCGCTCGTGGGCTGGCCACCAGACCGGCGATGGGTGGGTCGCCATGGGCAACGTGTTGGCGGGACCCCAGGTGGTTGACGCCATGGCTCGCACCTTCCAGTCGTCGTCAGACGTCGCGTTAGAAGAAAGGCTCCTCCGCTCCGTGGAGGCCGGCCGGGACGCCGGCGGTCAGCCCGAGGGTCAACGCTCCGCCGCCCTCATCGTCTACCACGACGAGTCCTATCCTTGGATGGACCTTCGAGTGGACGCCCACGACGAGCCCGTCGGCGAGCTTCGCCGCGTCTACCACGTCTACAGCCCTATGGCGTCTTACTATTACGACTTGCGGCCTAAAGACCCGCGCAACACCCCTACACAGCAGGAGTGGGTGGCCGAACAGGCCAAAAAGGCTTAGACGGAGTTCACGCATAAAATAGACCCCATGTCGTTGCCTTGTTGGCGCCCCAGACGTCAGCCTATGCCTAATACCCTCGGCTAGCTTCCATTCTCCTGATCCCATAGCGCCTCCAACAGCCGCGTGGGTGATATGGGCAGGTTGGCCATCCGCAGCCCCGTGGCGTGGTACACCGCGTTGGCCACCGCCGCCAGCGGCGGCACAATCGGCGCCTCCCCCACTCCCCTCACCCCGAACGGGTGTCCGGGGTTGGCAACCTCCACCACCACCGTGTCTATCATCGGCAGGTCCAGCGACGTTGGGATTCGGTAGTCTAGGAAGTTGGGGTTCAGCATCCTGCCATCGCCGTCCATGAAGTACTCTTCATTCAGCGCCCAGCCTATGCCCTGTACCACTCCGCCCTGCATCTGTCCTTCCACGTAGCTCGGATGCACCGCCTTGCCCACGTCCTGCAGCGCCGTGTATCTGAGAATGTCCACCTTGCCTGTCTCCGGGTCCACCTCTACGTCTACTATGTGGAACGCGAAGCAGTTTCCCACGCCGCCGGGGTTCACCGTGGCCCGCCCGACTATGGGTCCCCCGGTGCCGTTCAGTCTGGCAGCCAGATCACTAAAACTCATCTTTAACTCCGGGTCTTCCCTGTGCCGGAGCTCGGCCTCTTCATACTCAACATCGTCCGGGCTTACATCCCAAATTAAGGCGGCCCTTTCCCTCATCTGACGGCGGATGTCCTGCCCTGCGTCGTAACAGGCATGGCCCATCTTGAACGTAACGCCGCTGCCACCGGCCCCGGAGCTATAGCCTATGGAGTCCGTATCCACCACTGACGGCTTGATCTGCTCCGGCGGTAGACCCAGCACTTCCGCCAGAGTCATCGCCATGACGGCCCTGCTCCCTCCAATGTCCGGCGAGCCTTCAATCAGACTCACCGTTCCGTCGGGATTCACGCTGGCCACCGCGCTGGCCGGGCCCGTCCCGTTGAACCAGTATCCGCCCGCTACGCCCCGCCCACGGTTCTTCCCTGACAACGGCGTCCCGTAATGATCGTGGTCCCGGGCCGCTTCCAGCATCGACACGTTGCCGATCTTGCCGAAGACCGGTCCCGTCACCTGCCGAGTGCCCTCCTTGGACGCGTTCAACAGCCGGAACTCCACCGGGTCCATTCCCAGCCGCTCAGACAGTTCGTCCACTACCTGCTCCGCGGCGAAAGCGGCCGAGGGTGACCCGGGCGCCCGGTACGCCGATGACTTCTGCACATTCGTCACCACGTCGTACCCTTCCACCCTCGCGTTGGCCACGTCATACGGCCCAAATATCGTCTGACACGCCGTTGAAACCGGGGAGCCCGGGAACGCCCCCGCCTCATAACATAGCGACGCTTCTGCGGCGGTGAGCTTTCCGTCCTTGGTTGCTCCCATTTTGACTCGGATGTAGGTCCCGGAAGTGGGCCCCGTCCCCATGAACACCTCATCCCGGTCCATCGTTATCTTTACCGGCTGGCCGGACTTCTTGGAGAGCATCGCCGCCACCGGCTCCAGGTAGACGCCTCCCTGTCCTTTCCCGCCGAAACCGCCGCCAATCTCCATGGGCACCACCTTGAGACGTGACACCGGCAACCCCAGCATCGCCGCGGTGTGGTCCCGCACCGCGAAGTGCCCCTGGCTGCTGCACCATATCGTTATGTAGTCGTCATTGCCCCAAAGCGCCGTGGCCGCGTGGGGTTCTATGTACCCTTGGTGCACCGGCACCGTGTGAAACTCTCGCTCCACAATCACATCCGCCGCCTTGAACCCCTCCTCCGGCGCACCAAGCCTGAACTCGAAGTGGTTCGCTACGTTCGTTCCCTCATCAGCTTCTGAGGCGCCGTATGCGCCCACCTTGAACAGCGGCGTGGCCAGCGTCAGCAACCGCTCGTGCAGTATCGATGCGTCCTTCTTCATCGCCTGCTCGGCGTTCAGAACGGGCGGCAGCACCTCGTAGTCAACATCAATCAGTGACAGCGCCTCTTCCGCTATTTTGGAACTGATCGCCGCCACCGCTGCAACCGCATGGCCAATGTACAGCGCCTTCTCCCGGGCCATCACATTACGGCTGTAGAAACCGTAATTCACAATGGCCCCCTCCTCCAGGTCCGTAATGCTAGCCGAAACCTCCGGCAGGTCTTGCGCGCTAACCACCGCCTTTACGCCGGGCAGCGACAGCGCCCGGCTGAGATCTATGGACCGTATCCGCGCGTGGGCGTGCGGGCTCCGAAGTATCTTGCCTACAAGCAGTCCCGGCATTTGTACGTCAGCGCTGTATCTTGCGCGCCCTGTCACCTTCTCGAACCCGTCGTGCCGGATTGGGCGCGTCCCCACCACGTTGTACTCCTTCGTCGCTAGCACCTGGTTCGGCTCGTAGTTGGCCATACTGCGCCTCCTCGTTTGTCCGCGGTGGATTGCTGTCGAGTAATTTACCACATCTCCCCCTGCCCAAATAAGTTTCCCCTTGTGTCCATGATGCGCTTCATAAAAAAACCGGCCCCGCCAGCCTGGCGGGGCCCCCTGAATTCAAGTCTGGGCCTTGGCCTCTAGTCGTCCTCGTCGGGTATCAGCATCGCCATTGCGTTGGCCTCACCCTCTTTCTTGGTGAGCGCCCTCTCCACCTTGGCCCTGAACTCCCGAAGCGTATCATCCCCAAGGGTCCCCTCTGGAATCTCGTGGTTCTTCAGTTGCATTTTGAGGTCGCTGAATAGAGCGTCTTCGGCGCTGGCGTGAGGTATTTGGAAGAAATCGCGGTCAAAGTGGGGCAGCTCGCCGGGGCCGTAGTGCCCTTTGCCCTCCAGCGTGTACGCCTCCAACTCATGGGTGCCCTTGCCCAGCACCTCTCCGGTCTCCGCGTAGTGCTCCAACACCGGTTTCATGCCGTACTTCTGGACCGGGCACACCTTCATGCACACTGCGCAGGCCGAGAATCGCGCCATCACCGGACGGCAGCGTTCGTACACCAATTTGTTCTTTTCAACGCCGCGCCACCACACCTTGTCCCGCACCAACGCCCGGCCCGGGCACCGGTTTACGCACACCTGGCACACCTGACAGAAACGGTGCATCCCGTAGTCCACCGGCTCGTCGTAAGTCACCAGCGCGTCCGTGGTAACAATCATCAGCCGCGCCCGGGAACCGAAGTGTGGGGAAAGCAACTGCCCGTTGGCGCCCAACTGTCCCAGCCCCGACGCCACAAACATCGGTATCAGGTTTGCCACCGGGTCCATCGGCCCGTGAACCTGGGCGTGATACCCCAGGCTTCGGATATAGTCCGCCAGCACCAGCCCCATTTGGCTCATCCGCCCGTAGGCGAACAGCGCCGCATCTTCCGCGTACGTGCTGGGCAGCAACTGCGTCCGTTCATAGTCCTGCTCCAGCGCCAGGCAGATCGCGTGCTCGTACTTCACCCACCTCTTCTTGTTCTTAAACGTGTATCGCCGGTCGTATCGGGTGAACCCCACCTCGCTATAGCCCATCTCCCGCGACTTGCTCCGAATCAGCTCGCTCACGTCTTCCCCGGCATTCGGCTCAGCGTCGGGCTCCAGCTCTCCGGACTGCTGCCCTGCCTTCACTATCGGAGACAGTAGCCGGTAGATCCGCTTCGTCGCTTCTTGGTCTTCCTCCGGCGATTCTTTGTATGTCCACTCGTTATCCGCCGTAAGCGTAGTGACCATATCTTCTAGCGGGTACTTCCTGGAATAGAAGTCCACATCCTGCTGGTTCGCCGTGGCCCCGGGCTTGCTCACCAAGTCCTCCGTCACTGGGAAGGACACGTCCATCTCACCGTGGCGTCTGCCGGGCCGCTTTACAACATGGCTAACCTTTTTAGCTACCAAGGCAACCCCTCCTTACCGGACAGTCCTGGGACTCTTGCAGACTATCACTGGCCCTCAGGCAGGTCAATCCAGGCCCCTCTGCGGCCTTTGCCCCGGCTATATTTCAGCCCAGCCTTTTGAGGGTGTTTCCTGCATACAATCCATGTCAACCATATAGGAAGGTGCAGGGAACCTGGGTTCCCTGCCGGGAGTTTGAGGGTGTCGCTCAGAAAAAACTTGTAAAAACCTTTCAGGGTGGGATGGTGGGAACTACCAACCTGTGAAATGTAACCCTTTGGAGCCGCCAACCTTCGCCCTGGCTGATCGGCACCAAAATGGTTCATCCTGGGGACGGCAGGAATCTGTCGGGATCAAACTTTCACCCTTGGTGATGCCGGTCTCGACTGGCGTACGGGATTCACCCACAAATAACAGCGGCCCTAGCGATATCATCGCTAGGGCCGCTACCGTCTTTTGTATCGGGTGCTGAGTTATTCTTCGTCCGGGATCACCATGGACATCGGGTTAGCCGATCCCTCATTCCTCCGCAGCGCCTTCTCAACCTTCTCTCTGAACTCTCGGAGATCCACGTCGCCTAACGGGTCCTTCGCTATCGCGTGCTCCTTCAGCTTCGCCTTGAACTCCTTGAAAAGCACGTCTTCCGTCTTGCCGTGAGGAAGATCAAAGAAATCGTGGTCAAAGTGGGGAAGTTCGTCTGGGCCAAAATAGCCCTTCCCTTCTAGTTCGTACCCCTCCAGCGCGTGGGTGCCTTTGCCCAAGACCTCCCCCGTTTCCACGTAGTGCTCCATTACCGGCATCAAGCCATACTTCTGTACGGGACACACCTTCATGCAGACGCCGCAGGCTGAAAAGCGCGCCATCACCGGGCGGCATCGTTCGTATACTAGCTTGTTCTTCTCCACACCCCTCCACCAGACCTTCTCCCGCTGCAGCGCCCGGCCGGGGCAACGGTTCACACATACCTGACACACCTGGCAAAACTGGTGAATGCCATAGTCCACCGGCTCGTCATACGTCACCAACGCGTCGGTGGTCACAGTCATCAGCCGCGCCCTGGAGCCGAAGTGCGGCGAAAGTAGCTGCCCGTTGGCCCCCAACTGGCCCAGTCCGGCGGCCACAAACATCGGTATAACCACCTCCACCGTGTCCAGCGGCCCATGAACCTGCGCGTGGTATCCAAGACTGCGGATGTAGTCCGCCAGCACCAGGCCCAATTGACTCATTGCCCCGTAGGCATCCAGCGCCGCGTCCTCGGCATAGGTGGAAGGGATGGCCTGAGTCCGCTCGTAGTCCTGCTCAAGCGCCAGGCAAATCGCATGCTCGTACTTAACCCATCTCTTTTTGCCCTTATACGTGTACCGCCGGTCGTACCGGGTGAACCCCACTTCGCAGAACCCCAGGTCCCTTGCCTTATCCCGGATCTGCTGGGTTACGTCCTGGCCAGCCTTCGGCTCATTTTCCGGCTCCAGCTCCCCGGACTCCTGCCCTGCCTTGACTATGGGCGAAAGCATACGGTACACGCGCCGGAACGCCTCCCGGTCTTCCACCGAACCCTGTAAAAACGACCATTCACTATCGGCCGTTAGCGTTAGCGTCATATCCTCCAGCGGATACTTCCGAGAATAGAAGTCCACGTCCGGCTCGTTGGCCGGAATGCCCGGCCTGGTTGACAGGTCACCAGCTATCGGAATAGACACCCCATCGTCGCCCTTTCGCCTGCCGGGCCGTTTTACAACGTGATTTACCTGCTTCGCAACCAAATTCACGCCTCCTAGTGTCTCTGTTTGGGTCATCTCCAGGTTAGCACTACCCCATTACGGAGTCAATATCTCAGCCCCCTGTCATGTTACGAATCTCCGGCACTCTGCCTCAATCTACGCCTATGGTGTTGCTAATCCTTTGTTGCTACCATACAGGAACTCCAGAACCGGGGTCCTTGAATGAAGCTGGGCATCGTCGCCGTCAACTTCACCGCCTCTCTCGATGTGGCCGTTCTGGCGCGCCGCGCCGAGGAGTTGGGATTCGAGTCATTCTGGCTGCCAGAGCACACCGTGGTCCCGGTGAACGCCAGGACCCCCTATCCTGGTTCTGCCGAGGGCGGCATACCCGAGTTCATGTCTTACATGGTTGACCCGTTCGTGGGCCTCGCCCGGGCCGCCGCCGTTACCCGGCGCATTCGCCTGGGCACCTGCGTCTCCCTGGTGCCGGAGCACAACCCCCTGGTCCTGGCCAAGCGTATCGCATCCCTGGACCTGCTCTCCGGAGGCCGGTTCATCTTCGGCGTCGGCACCGGTTGGCTGGGGGAAGAGGCCGGCCTCTTTGGCGTCGACTTCCCCCACCGCTGGACCCAGGCCCGCGAGTCGATCCAGGCTATGAAAGCCCTTTGGACGCAGCCGAACGCCGAGTTCCACGGTAGGTATTACGATTTCCCTCCGGTCCATTCCCTTGTTCAACCTGCTCAGAAACCCCACCCGCCCATCGTGTTGGGTGGGTCCGCTCCAAACGTCTTTAAGCGCGTGGCATCCCTGGCCGATGGCTGGATGCCCATTCGCGCCACCCCGGAGGAAGTCTCCGCCGGCCGCGATGCCCTGGACCGCCTGGCCGCCGCCGCTGGCAGGGACCCCGCTGCCATAGAAGTCTCCGCCTACGACCCACCCCCGCATCCGGACAACATACAAGCCTTGAAGGACGCCGGCGCACAGCGTGCCGTCCTGCGGCTGCCGCCGCCTTCCGGCCCCCAGGCCCTGGTGGACTTGGAGAACATAGCAAACAGGCTTTCACGCTTTCTCAGCTAAGGGCTTAAGTTGGCCCTTCGCCTCATTAAACCGAAACAAAGGAGGTGACCCCCATGGCCCTAGCGCCCAACCGAGTGGACTACAGTCCCATCATCGACAGGCCCAAGATCACCTGGCCCAACGGGGCCCGGGTGGCTCTCTGGATTGCCCCCAACGTTGAGCACTACGAGTTCCAGCCTGACTTTGACGGCTCTCGGGACGCTTGGCCCCGTACCCCCTACCCAGACGTTCAACAATACTCCTACCGGGACTACGGCAACCGCGTCGGCTTCTGGCGCATGCTGGAAGTGCTCGACCGCTACAGCATCCGCTGCACCGTATCGCTCAACCTGGCCGTCTTCGAGCACTTCCCGGAAGTCGGAAACGCCATGGTGGAGCGTGACTGGGACTTCATGAGCCACGGCATCTACAACACCCGTTACCTCACCACCCTGTCTGAAGAGGAGGAGCGGGAGTTCTACCGGGACAACATTGAGACCCTCAAGCGCCACAGCGGCAAACAGCTCAAAGGTATGCTGGGCCCCGCCATCTCCGGCTCCCAACAGACCCCGGACCTGATGGCTGAGGCCGGCCTCATCTACCATACTGACTGGATGCACGACGACCAGCCTGTGCCCATCAAAGTCAAGTCAGGGAAGCTGGTCTCCGTCCCCTACTCCATTGAGCTGAACGACGTTCCGGTGTTCCGTGACCATGACGGCGCCTACTTCGCCCAGATCTGCAAAGACCAGTTTGACACCCTCTACCAGGAGGGCGCCGAAAGCGGCCGTGTCATGTGCATCGCCCTGCATCCCTACCTTACCGGCCAGCCCCATAAGGTCAAGTACCTGAATCAGATCCTGGACTACATAATGTCCCACTCCGGCGTGTGGCAGACCACCGCCGACGAGATAGCCGAGTATTACGTCGCCAACTACTACGACGATGCGGTGTCCCACGCCGCACGGACCAGCATCTAGGAGCGTACAGCCATGCCAGCAGATCGTCAGTACGGGATGGACCACCCTCACCACCGCTGGTCCCCCTTGGTCAAGCGAAATCCCCTTCAGTGGCCCAACAATGCCAGGGTGGCCCTCTGCGTCATCGTCACCTTGGAGCACCTGGAATGGGAGTTGCCAGAAGGCGCCTTTGAGTCCCTGTCGGTTGCCGGTGGCGTCTCCCCTCGCCCTCGCCCGGATTTCGCGAAGCACTCCCACCGGGACTACGGGCACAGGGTCGGCATCTATCGGGTTCTGGACGTGTTGAAAAAGCACGGCATCAAGCCCACCGTGGCCTTGGACTCCCTCACCGCGGAAAACTACCCTTACTTGGTCCGGCATTGCCGGCAGCAGGAATGTGAGTTCATCGGTCACGGCGTTTCCGTTAGCCAGATGATCAGCAGCCGGATGTCTGAAGACGAAGAGCGGGGCTACATCAAAGCTTCCGTTGAGGCCGTCAGGACCGCCACCGACGCCTTGCCGAAAGGTTGGTTAGGACCGGAGCATGGTGAATCCGCCCAAACCCCGCAGCTCCTGGCCGAGGCCGGCATTAGCTACGTTTGCGATTGGGTGAACGACGAGCAGCCCTTCCCCATGACCACCTCCCAGGGCGAGCTCTACGCCCTTCCGCTGCTTTACGAGTTGGACGACACTAAAGCCATGTGGGACACGCGCCTTTCCCCAACCCAGTATGCCACCATGCTTCAAGAAGGGTTCGATAGCTTGTACCACGACGGCGCCACCACCGGCCGGCTCATGGCCTTCAACCTCCACCCCTGGCTCATCGGCCAGCCGTACCGCATCCGCTACCTGGACCAGGCCCTGGCCTACATCACCTCAAAGCAGGGCGTCTGGAGCGCCACCGGTAGCGAGATAATTGACTGGTACCGAGGCCACCAGCAGGGAGCGTAGGAACCCCGGGCTGCGTATCCAGCCTGAGAGGCTGTGAGTTCTTGATTTCTTCCCCACCCTCAGCGTCGCGTTGTCGCACGCTGAGCATTGTAACTAGTGATGTCATTCCTATGATAATAAGCCTCCTACGCCTCCTACCCGCTCATCCTGAGGCTCTCGGAGGACGAGTCCATACCGCATTCCGCCACCCACCATGTCATTCTGAGTCCGCCCGGGAGGATCGAAGAATCTGGGTGCGGGGGGAGAGCAAGTCCTACCGCGGCGCCCGCTTCGGATTCCAATCCTGATTTTCATCCTCCCTGGTGCTGGACAACACCATGATCGAATCTGAGTCCGTGCGTAAAGATCAAGGAATCTGGGTAGGGTGAGGTTAGCAGCTCCAGCCGTCGCACACAGATTTGCCTCTCCAGCCCCGTTTGTTCACAGGCAATGAGCAACCTGATGCCCAAACGGTCCAGCCGCTGATTCACCCAGGCGTTGAGAGCGGGATGCTAACCACCGTTCCGGTCACCCAATCCCATTGCTATTTCCATGCTGGCTGTAACCACGCCGCGCGGGCTAAGTCTTCGCTCGGTCAAAAGCGCACCGGAGTTCTGACTTGCCCCGCCGGTGAAACACGCTACCCGCCGCCAAGGCCCATCGGACCGGTGCCCCTCAGAAGTTGGTGCTCCTCTGTTCGTCCCCTGAGAGGAGCACCTCCAGCAGGTCCCCGATAATTACGTCTCCGTGGCTGGACGTGCGAAGCGGCAGCAGCCGGTTTACCGAGTAGAGGTTACTCCTGCCAACCTTGCCCTTCTTTAGATAACCCGCTGCCTCCAGGTCCGAGACGATCCGGTGCACCGACCGCTCCGTTATGCCCAGTTCCAGCGATATCTCCCGCGCCGTCACCTGGCCGTGCCGGGCTATCTGGGCCAGCACCGCACCGTGGTTGGTTATAAATGTCCAATTTACGATTCGATTTCTCTCTTCGCCGTCTTACAACTAAACGTACACACGTTACTCTTATCATGGTTATTGTGACAAGGTACGTTTATGTAGACCGTCAGCGATAATGGGACACGTGAGAGGGGTAGAAAACCCGAGAGTCTGAGAGTGGTGAGAGCTCCTGAAGTGAGGGTAGAGTACCTCATGAAAGGAGCAGCGATGTCCCAGTCAGACGCCAGCAAGGCCGAGGCCGCCGATCAACGGTCGGAGCAGACTAGGTCCTTCGTTCGACGAGTTAGAGCGGCTACCCGGCGCAAATACACCCCGGAAGAGAAGATCCGTATCGTGCTGGAGGGCTTCCGCCGCGAGGTCACCGTGAACGACCTGTGCCGGCGGGAGGGTATCAAGCCCCACTCCTACTACTCGTGGACCAAGGAGTTCATGGAGGCGGGCAGGGAGCGGCTGTCCCGTGACACGGTGCGCGATGCCACCCGGCAGGAGATCCAGGATCTCAAGCGGGAGAACGGCGAGTTCAAGCAGCTGGTAGCCGAGCTATCCCTCGAGGTCTACCGTCTGAAAAAAACGGCCATACCAATGCCCCAGAACGGCGTCGGTACCAGCGGATGAGCGCCGTTGAGAAGGCGACGGTCCTGGCCAGTGTAGCCGCATCACCGCTGGCCAAGCGTCGGGTGCTCAGAGACCTGGGTGTTCCCAAGAGCACCTACTATCGGTGGTTGATGCGACAACAACATCAACAAGGTCTCGAGGACCGACCTGGAGCCAGCGCTCCACCGTGGAACCGCCTTAGACCTCAGGAGGAACGGTCGATCCTGGAAGCGGCCAGGGAGATGCCGGAGCTAAGTAGCCGCCAGTTGGCAGCGTGGTCTACAGACAACCTGGCCTTCGCTGTATCCGAGTCCACTGTGTATCGCATCCTGTGCAGAGAAGGTCTTGTGAAGTCACCCGAGATGCAGCTCTCGGCCGGCAAAGAGTACCATCGCAAGACCAGCGGCCCTCACCAGATGTGGGCTACCGACGCCTCCTACTTCAAGGTGATCGGTTGGGGCTACTACTACCTGGTCACCGTGATGGACGACTACTCCCGCTTCATACTGGCCCACAAGCTCCAGCGGGACATGACCACCGACTCTCTCATCGAGGTGGTCCAAGAGGCCGTGGACAAGACCGGCATGACTGAGGTCCCAGTGGCCGACCGGACCAGCCTGCTGAGCGATAACGGCTCAGGTTATGTGTCCCGTGGCTTGAGAGACTACCTGCACCTGGTGGGAATCAAGCACATTCTGGCCGCGCCGTTCCACCCTCAGACCAATGGCAAGCTCGAGCGCTATCACCAGAGTATCAAGCGGGACGTCAAACAGGTCCCCTACGAGATGCCTTCTGCCCTGGAAGCAGCAATCGCCGCCTTCGTGGCCTACTACAACTACCGACGCTATCACAAGGCGCTGGGCAACGTGACGCCCGCAGACATGCTCAACGGAAGGCGGGAGCAGATCCTCCAACGGAGAAAGGAGGTGCAGGTCCAGACGTTAGAACGGCGAAGACGCTACAACAAGACCCTCAGGGAGCTCCCACGCAGCTCTTCATAATAATAACCTTCTCGGGTCCTAATCTGTCCCACTTGTGCTGATTGCCAACACATTAGCTCCACCCGGTCGCACCTCTCCACCCCGCTAATAAAGTCGAAGACGTCGTGTTCAGCCAAATCCACCGACAACGTCACGTTGCTGGGATGGCTGATAATTACCGTCTGGAACATGCCCCCTCCCGAGGGGACGTCAGCGAAGCCGACGGTGAAGTTGTCCTGTCCAACAAGAATCCGGGCGCCCAGGCTGGGAGTGCCGGCGACCGTGTCGTGAGGGACCACATTCGCCACCATTCTGGCTATATGGTTCTCCTGGAACACACAAAAACCGAAAATTCTGAGATGGCAGTGGAACACACTAGGTGTGTTAAACAGGGTACACCCTGACAAGTTGCCGGTCTCGAAGCCGCCGTTTTCCAGGGTGTTAGGGGGGTGTGATCCGGCCTCTGCCACCCTTGGGACAATCATGAGCGCCACAAGGGCGATGGCTGCGATGGCCAACAGCAAGCACATACGCCGGGATATCAATGGGATAGAGCCAGCAAAGGTAAGGAACTTCATACGTCATCTCCCTGATTATCGTAGTCGGAATGAGAGGCTGCAACTGAGGTCAACGTGGAGTGGGACTCACCCCACCAGTAGCCTCGGATAGGTTACCCTCCGATGCGGAATTAGCAATAGCTTCACTGACAGGACTCCCGACAGGTAGGGCCAATCAGAGAAATTAGGCATATCCAGAGTCCCGTTTCCTGGAATAATGGCGGGAATTCGTAAGACGCCATCCGGCACTTTACAGTGGCATCCATACCTACGTCAACTTAACTGAAGTTGACGAATCTTCATGTTTCTTACATCGTATATAGGGACCGAAAGGGACTGTACGGCTGGTGCCCTTCTGATCTGCTCACGTTTTCGGCTTCTTTGATCAGTTGGGGATTCCCAGCAACCAACTCGGCTGGACTGGAATATCCGAGAGCGCCGTTAAACCTGGCGGAGAGGGCGGGATTCGAACCCGCGATACGGTCACCCGCATACCGCTTTTCGAGAGCGGCGCCTTCAACCACTCGGCCACCTCTCCGGGAGTTCAGCATATTGCAGTCCGCCACGCTTTTCAACGCGCCGCCGCCCTCCTGGCATCCCGGCGGTGGCCTAAGCGACTTCTAGTGGGGGCTTGGCCTCGGCGCCACCTGGAGACGGCCCAGCCTTCGCCCCACCGTGGACAGCACCTTGATCCGCAGCCCGTCGTACTCCACCTCGTCACCTGCCTGAGGCATCTTCCCCAACTCCGAGTAGACCAACCCACCCACCGTATCCACCTCCGCACCCTCAAAGCTGTGCGGTACGTACTCCCCTAGGTCGTTGAGAGACACCCGGGCATCCACCAACAGGCTGCCATCCTCCGTCCGAACTATCTTAGAGTCCGGCATCGTGGAGAACTCGTCCTCTATCTCCCCCACAATCTCCTCCAACAGGTCCTCCAGCGTCACCAGCCCCTCTATACCCCCGTGCTCATCCACCACCAGGGCCATGTGCAGGCGTGTCCGCTGAAACTCAGTGAGCATCTCGTCCAATCGCTTGGTTTCCGGTACGAAGAACGGCTTCCGCATTATCCGGTCCACCGGGGGACGGGGCTCCTCCGAGTTTAGCAGCGAAAGCAAGTCCCTCGAATGCACTATCCCCACCACCGTGTCCATCGTCTCCCGGTACACTGGCAGCCGGCTGTGGCCAGACTCCAGCATCCGTTGCGCCACCTCGGAAAAATCGTCCCCCAACTCCACCGCCGTGATATCTACCCTGGGTACCATAATGTCCCGGGCGTTAAACTGGTCCAACTGGAGGATCGAATGGATCATGGACCGTTCCCGGTCATCCAACGTGGCCTGGGCTTCAGGGGTGATCACCGCTTGGACCGATTCCGCCACCGCTGCCCCGTTCTCCAACCCTTCGAAGCCGTTTTTGCCGTACCCGTTACCTGGTTTTGATCCAACACTCGTTACCGCCAGCAGCGGAGCAACCAGCCTTCGCACCGTGGACGGATGGTACCTCGCCACTGACCTCGTGACCTCTCGGATCGATGCCAGCAGCCCCATCAGCCCCATCACTAGCAATGCCACTATCGGCCATGACGACCAGGAGAAAGATGCAAAGAGGGTCACGCCGGAGGACACCGCCGCCACCATGGCTGCCAGCCTCGAGATGCTCAACACTGTTAGAGGAGCAGGGCGTTCCGAGGGGCTGCGGGCCAGGTAATCGGCCAGATTAACGTAAGACAGCACCAGCAACGCCGCAGCCAGTACCAGACCAGATACTAAGCCACTTGCATCCAAAATCGTCCTACTTGGAACTCTCCGTATCGGAATACTAATGTATTCGCGCTATTCTTGATTGTATCAAGAGACCTTGCTTTCAGTCCACATATACCGGCTTTGTTTGGTGCATCTCTCCTTGTAGGAGCCATAGGCCCGTGCTATTCTTGACTAGGGCCCCTGTAGCTCAGCGGATAGAGCACTGGCCTCCGGAGCCAGGGGCGGGCGTTCGAGTCGCCCCAGGGGCACCACTCGAATTTCCTAGCCCTCATCCCATCCCGGGGCGTGGCGCAGCGGTAGCGCGCATGGTTTGGGACCATGAGGCCGTGAGTTCAAACCTCACCGCCCCGACCATTCTTAACTCCGGCTAGCAGATAGAAGAATATGTCATCCGGTAGGCCCAACTGGTACTACGATCACCCACCCGCCTGCACCTGTGCGCAGTGCAACGAGCGCCGCCTTGAGCGAGTCCGGGGCAATAAAGGCTTTGGCGCCAAGCTCAAACGGTTCCTCTGGCCCTTCGGTAAACGGCCCAAATAGCGCCCACCCCCAATCGGCCAACCGCCGCCTTACGCCGCACCGTTGTGTGACCCTGCTCACCTGAACCCACGCCGCCCCAAAACAGAGGAGAAGCCATGCCCAACGGAAGACTCCGTTTGGAAAACAAGGTTGCCATCGTCACCGGCGCCGGTGCTCGAGGGCAGGTCATGGGCAACGGCAAAGCCGCGGCAATGCTCTTCGCCCGGGAAGGCGCCAGGGTTCTGGCTGTAGACATAAACGAAGCTCGGGTGCTGGAAACCGTCCAGGCCATCCAATCGGAAGGCGGTGAGGCCGCCCACTTCGTCGCGGACGTCTCCAGCGCTGCTGACTGCCGGGCCATGGTGGATGATGCTGTCAAACGATTCGGAAAGCTGGACATCCTCCACAACAATGTCGGCATCGGCGGCCCGGGTTCCGTCCTGGACGTGGACGAAGAACAGTGGCAACGGATAATGAACATAAACGTCACCAGCATGATGCTCGCATCCAAGGCAGCAATTCCGTCGATGGCTGCGGCTAGCGGAGGCTGCATCATCAACATCTCCTCCATATCCGCTATCCGGCCCAAGGGAAGGACGCCCTACGCCGTTTCCAAGGCCGCCGTGGTTGGCCTCACCAGGGCAATGGCCGTCGACCACGGCCAGGACAACATCAGGGTCAACTGCATCCTTCCCGGCCCCGCCTACACGTCCATGGTGGCCGAGGGTATGTCGGAAGCGCAACGGACCATTCGTAGAGAGGCATCGCCACTCAACCTGGAAGGCAACTCTTGGGACATCGCATGGGCCGCCGTCTACCTGGCCAGTGACGAAGCCCGCTGGGTCACCGGGGCGGAGCTGGTAGTGGACGGCGGAATATCGCTCCAGAGCCCCCGCGGCTAGATGCCCCGCCCTGGCGCTCTCGCTTGACAGCCACCGAGACCGATACCACTATTAGCACCGGTCGGCCCGCTCCCCACCTCAGTCCATCCCCGGAGGACCCATGCTAGAGCAGTTCAAAGTCAAACAAGAGGACACTGTCAGGGTTAAAGAGTCGCCACTCCGCACCACGGTTTCCGCCGTCTTCGAAAAGATGGGCGTTCCGCCAGACGACGCCGCCTTGGCCACTGACGTTCTGGTAACCGCCGACCTTCGGGGTGTCGACACCCACGGCGTATCCAACATGCTCCGTAACTACGTGGCGCGCTTCCAGGAGGGCGCTATCAACCCTCGACCGGATTGGCGCATCGTCCGCGAGACTCCCGCCACCGCCACTATAGATGCGGACGCTGGCCACGGCATCATCATGACCCCCAAGGCCATGGACATCGCCATCTCCAAGGCCAAAGACACCGGCGTCGGCATGGTCACTGTCAACAACGCCCGCCACCTGGGCATGGCTTCTTACCACGCCATGCGCGCGCTGGAGCACGACATGATCGGCGTATGCATGACCAGTTGCCCGCCCACCGTCGTCCCCACCTTCGCCGCCGAGCCGCGCCTGGGCACCAACCCCATCGCCCTGGCCGCCCCCGCGAAAGACGAAGCGCCCTTCGTTTTCGACGCCGCCACCAGCGTCATCCCGGACAACAAGGTGCTCATTGCCCGGCGGCTGGGCATCGATCTCCTCCCCGGCTGGGCGGCGGACGACTACGGCAACCCCATCATGGAACCCTACCCTCCACCTTCACCCCACCGCTTGCTGCCCCTGGGCAGCACCCGGGAGATGGGCTCGCACAAGGGATACGGCCTGGCCTGTGTGGTAGAGATCCTCTGCTCGGTCCTTTCCGGCGACGCCTTTGGCGCCATCCGGCCCCGCGGCACCTTCACCCATTACGTCGCCGCCTACAGCATCGAGGCGTTCACCGACACAGAGGGCTTTAAGGAGATGATGGACGAATTTCTCCGTACTCTAAAAGCCACCCCTCCGGCGCCGGGTCATGAGCGCGTCCTGGTGGCGGGTCAGCTTGAGTGGGAGGCGGAGCGGGACCGCCGCGAAAACGGCATCCCCCTCCATCGTGAAGTCGTGCAGTGGTTCCAGGACATCTGCGCCGAGCTAAGCATCCCCTTCAACCTCTAGCCGCCCCTACCAATTCCCCCCAACCCCCTCGTCCCGCGGCTCTCGAAAGACGAGCCCTTACCGATTGCTCACCAGCCGAGGAAGCTGGTCGGCGCCGTCAGCCTGAACCATTCTATCCTCCCAACCCGCTCATCCTGAGGCTCTCGAAGGACGAGCCCATACCGCATTCTCATCCTTGCTCACTCAAACCTCGTGCGTGGTTCTCGTCTGACGCCACCAACGAAGAAATGCACTATTACCATTTGTTCACCATTTTGCAGAACGTTTACCCCGGTATCACGTCCTTCAGTCCAAAACCCGTCAACGGCACCAGCACCCGGTCCTCCCGCCCTATATCACCCTGCTCCAACAGGACTTGCAACCCCGCCAGCGCCGCCGCGGAAGTCGGCTCCACAAAAATGCCGTCCTCCCGTGCCAGCCGCCGTTGCCACTCGATGATCTCTCCCTCCTCCACCGCCACCGCGGTGCCGCCGCTTTCTCGTAACACCCCGAGGCACTGACCCAGCCTGGGCGGCCGCTCCACCGCGATTCCTCCAGCCACCGTCCTAATCCCCCCTGTTTTGGACCGCCACTCCTCACCCGCATAGCCTGCCGCCAACGGCATGCACTCCCGCGATTGCACCGCGTGCAACCTCGGAACTCGCGTTCCAGGGCTGGAATTTGCCAGCTCCTGGTAGCCCTTCCACGTCCCAATCAGCAGCGAGCCGTTCCCCACGGGAAACAGAATGTGGTCCGGCGTCTCCATCTGGACCGACACCTCAGTGGCCAATTTCTTGGTCCCCTCAATGAAATACGGGCTTAAATTGTGCGACGCGTACACCACCTCGTTTTCCTGGCAGAACCTCAGGCACTCGTCTGCCACCGCCTGGCGGCCCCCGGACACCCGGCGAACCTCCGCGCCGTAGAACGCTATCTGCGCCAGCTTGGCCTCCGGGGCCGTCTCCGGCGCAAAGACCGTAGCCTGCATCCCCGCTCTCGCTGCGTACGCCGCTACCGAAGCCCCGGCGTTGCCGGACGAATCCTCCGCCACCCGTCCGATGCCCATCTGCTTCAGCATCGAAATAAGCACCACGGAGCCCCGGTCCTTAAACGAGCCGGTGGGGTTCAGAAACTCCAACTTCGCGAACAGATCCTCGCAGCCAAGGGCCGCTCCCGTATGCTCCAGCCTGACCACCGGGGTGTTGCCCTCGCCCATGGTCACGCTGGGGCTCACCTCTACCAGCGCACCACCTGGCGCCAGGTCCATCGCCCCGCCGCACTTCTCGCAGGTTATCCTGTATGGCGAGGCCGGCTGCGGCTCACCGCACTCTACGCAAACGAATTGGCTATCCATGGCTGGCACTATATTCGCCGTGGTTGCCGGGTGGCAATAGGGCACCGAACGTACAGACTTTTGCCTGTCGTGTTGGTACACTGGCCCGGTGCTCCACCCCACCTCCTCACCCCAACCTGGCAGGGCCGTTCCCTGAGCAACCGGACCCTCTACCGCTGACTTCACCCGCCTTTCCCAGGGACAACCATCTCAATATCTTTATCGGACGCGACTTATGACTACTCAATCCCAGAATCGTTCCGCCCACCCGTATCACATGTATGACGCCATCAAGGGGCAACCAGACGCCATCTCCCGCATCCTGGAAGAGGAGTCCGGCACCGTCGCCGAAGCGGTGGAATTGGCATCCCACGCGGAGCAGCTACACATCGTGGGAATCGGCACATCCTGGCACGCCGCTCTGGTGGGCGAGCATCTCCTCCGCACCTTGTCGGCTAGAGAGGACTGCCGCGCCTGGAACTCCTTCGAATTCGTTGGCGCCCCACCGCCGCTCAGCCCCAGGGACGCCGTCATCGTGCTAAGTCACCGCGGCACCAAGCAGTACTCTCTCCGAGCGCTGGAGCTGGCCCAGCGCGCCGGCACGGCTACCATTCTCGTCACCGGCATCGGCTCCAAAGCCCGTGCCGATCTGGCAGACGTTGTCATCCGCACCTGTCCGGAAGAACGCTCCTCCGCCTTCACCATCAGCCACACGTCTGCCATCACCGTGCTCACCATGTTGGCCGTCCAGCTTGCCGCGGCCGGTGGGGAATCCAGCGCCCTGGAGCTGAAGCTCCAGTTGGCCCAGCTACCTCAACACGTCGCTTCTGCTATGGACCAGGAGCCATCCGTGACCGAGTGGGCCAAATCCGCCACCGGCGCCGTCCGTCACTACTTCGCCGGCTGGGGACCCAACGCGTCCACCGCCTACGAGGTGGCGCTGAAGATCAAGGAGTCCAGCTACGTCACCACCGAAGGTTTCCATCTGGAGCAGTACCTCCACGGACCCTTCGTCGCCACCGAGCCTGGCACCATGGTCACCTTCATTGCGCCCCCCGGATACGGCCACAGCCGCGCCCGGGAGCTTATCGAGGCCGCCAACGCCGTCGGGGCCGATACCGTGGGGCTGCTTTCCCGGGGTGACAACGAGCTGGCGCCCCTGGTGGGCACGTCCTTATTCTTGCCCCCCTGCGCCGAATTCCTGACGCCCATCGTCTACTTGGTTCCGCTACAGCTTTTCACCTATTGGCTGGCGGTAGAGTTGGGGTCCAACCCTGACCTTTTCCGGCTGGATAATCCCTCACACCTCGCCGCCAAGGAAAAATACACACTGTGACAAGACCGGCGCTGCGCTTAAATTATCCACTCCGGTTCCCGTGATTCAACACCGTCTAGCACCTTCCTGCCCGCCCGTGATAGTGCCCGGTGCGCTACCCGGACCCATTCTCCGTCCATAGCCTGGCATCCTTCGTTCGGTCCATCCGCCAGAGCCGCCATTACCGCTGGTATGCGGCCTCCGTGCTGGGTTTCGCGCTCGTTATCTCGGTGGCGGATATGGGCGCCGTCAATGTGGCGATGCCTGTTGGCAACCAGCGAAAGTGGGACACTTTGAGACCCGAGAGATTAGAGATCGGGAGAGGGCTTGGTGAGCTCCCTGAGGGTCTTGTTGTAGCGCCTTCGCCGTTCGATTGTGTGAGCCTGCACCTCCTTCCTGCGCTGCAGTATCCGTTCCCGCCTCCCGTGGAGCACATCTGCAGGTGTCACATTGCCCAGCGCCTTGTGATAGCGCCTGTAGTTGTAGTAGGCCACGAAGGCGGCAAGGGCAGCCTCCAGATCGGAAGCCATCTCGTAGGGGACCTGCTTGACGTCTCTCTTGATAGTCTGGTGATAGCGCTCCAGCTTGCCGTTGGTCTGAGGGTGGAAGGGTGCAGCCCGGATGTGCTTGATTCCCACCAGGCGCAGGTAGTCTCTGAAGCCACGGGACACATATCCTGAGCCGTTGTCCGAGAGCAAGCTGGTCCGGTCGGCCACCGGGACCTCGGTCATGCCAGTCTTGTCTACAGCCTCCTGGACCACCTCGATGAGAGAGTCGGTAGTCATGTCCCGCTGCAGCTTCCAGGAGAGTATGAAGCGGGAATAGTCGTCCATCACAGTGACCAGGTAGTAGTAGCCCCATCCGATGACCTTGAAGTAGGAGGCATCGGTAGCCCACATCTGGTGAGGGCCAGTGGTCTTGCGGTGGTACTCTTGAGAGGCCTTCAACTGCATCTCGGGTGACTTCACCAGACCCTCCCTGCGCAGGATGCGATACACAGTGGACTCGGATACAGCGAAGCCCAGGTTGTCCGTGGTCCACGCTGCCAACTGGCGGCTACTTAGCTCCGGCATCTCCCTGGCCGCTTCCAGGATCGACCGTTCCTCCTGAGACCTAAGGCGGTTCCACGGTGGGGTGCTGACTCCAGGTCGATCCTCGAGGTCTTGGTGATGTTGTTGTAGTCTCAACCACCGATAGTAGGTGCTCTTGGGAACACCCAGGTCTCTGAGCATCCGACGCTTGGCCAGTGGTGATGTGGCTACACTGGCCAGGATCGTCGCCTTCTTAAGGGCACTCATCCTGCGGTACCTGCGCCGTCTACCAGCGTCGGGATGGCCGTTTTTTTCAGACGGGACACCTGGAGTGAGAGCTCGCCAACGAGCTGTTTCAGCTCGCCGTTCTCCCGCCTGAACTCCACGATCTCCTGCCGCGTGGCATCTCGCACGGTGTCGCGGGACAACCTCTCCTTACCTGCCTCCATGAACTCCTTGGTCCATGCATAGTAGGAGTGGGGCTTGATACCCTCCCGCCGGCACAGGTCGTTCACGGTCACCTCGCGACGGAAACCCTCCAAGACAATGCGGATCTTCTCTTCAGGGGTGTACTTGCGCCGCGTTGCCGCTCTCACCTGGCGGACGAATGAACGAGTCTCCTCGCTCCGCCGGTCTGCGACCCTGGCTTTGTCTGTATCTGGCTGGGACACTTCTGCTCCTTTCCTGAGGTACTCTACCCCCACTACAGGAGCTCACACCACTCTCAGACTCTCGGGTTTTCCACCTCCCATATGTGTCCCATTATCGCTGACGTTCTACACCCGGATGCTTCGCTAGCCTTCCTGTTGGTCCGTATCATGCTTCCCAGTTGGGGAATGGGGTTATTCTCCGCGCCCAACAGCAGCTCCATCCTGAGAGCCGCGCCCAGCCATAGCTACGGCGCCACGGCAAGCTTCCTCCAGCTCCTTCGCAATGCATCCACAGTTACAGGCATCGCCATTGGTACCCTGGTAGTTGTCTCGGCTATTTCCGCCGCGGGGTTGCATGCCAACCTGAAGGGCTTCACTGAAGGCGTAGACGCCCTTACGGCAGACGCCTTCGTCTCAGGGCTGCGCACCCTCTTCCTCGCCATGGCCGCCGTCCAGCTAACCGGCGCAGCCGTCTCTCTTATAGCCTGGTCGAGACAAGCGCCTTCCGGCCAATAGGCCCACCTTCACGTTATTAGAGGCGCATTTCTCTGCACCAAGTATCAGGAACGTCGGCCAACCTGCCTATTTCCGCCGCTTTCGGATATGATGGGTATCGAGTTCCGTGGCACCATCACTCCTGCTCCAAAGCATCCGTTCTAGCTCCAACTACAAGTGGTGGGTTGCTTCGGTCCTTTTTCTGGGACTGCTGGTCACCGTAGCAGACTTCGGGGAAGTCTCGGTGGCCATGCCCACCATCGCTGACCACTTCGGTAGCGACCTTGCTTCCGTTCAGTGGCTGGCCATCGGCAACATGGTGGCCATCAGCGTCTTCCTGTTGCCCATGAGCCGGCTCGCTGACATTGTCGGCCGAAAGAAGGTCCTTGCTACCGGCTTCTTTTTCTTCACCCTCGGCGCTGGGCTGGCCGGGATCGCCCCTAGCCTTAGCCTGCTTATCCTGGTCCGCATCGCTCAGGGCGTAAGCTTGGGCCTAATCCAGGGGAACCAGATGGCCATTCTAATGGCCATCTTCCCTCCTAAGGAGCGGGGAAAGATCCTGGGATTTCAGATGACCCTGGTGGGCCTTGGCCTGATCGTCGGCCCCGCGTTGGGTGGAGTGCTAACGGACCTTTTCGGCTGGCGCGCCATCTTCTTATTCAACGTACCCTTGGGCGCCATCTGTCTTATCTCCGGCCTGCTGGTCCTGGACGAGCGGCGGGTCTCTCAGATCGCCCTTCCAGGCGCGCGCTTCAGCTTTGATTGGCCGGGCGCCGGCATCTCTGCCCTGGCGCTTATCGCCTTCCTGCTGGGCATGTCCAATCCCTTCGGATGGGACCTGGGCTACCAGGCCCTGCTTCTGGCATCCGCCGCGGCCCTGGCCGGAGCTTTCATCTTGTGGGAGAACAAGGTCTCCTCCCCAATGATTGACCTAACCCTCTTCACCAAAGCCCTCTTCTCCTTTTCCGTCTCCGCCCGAGTCATCATTTTCGTCTCCCTCGGACCCGTGATCTTCCTCATTCCCTTCTACCTCCAGGGCGTGGCGGGCTATAGCCCGGGTCAGGCTGGCGCCATCCTCATGACTAATGCCATCGGCCTGCTGGTGGCCGGGCCCCTCGCTGGGCGTCTCTCTGACCGCTTTGGCTGGCGCCCCTTTACCGTGGGCGGCTCCCTGGTCTCCGCCGCGGGTCTCCTGCTCCTCTCCCAGCTCCGGGCCGACACCGCCCTTCCCATCATCGTGCTGGCCATCTTGCTGCCTAGCATAGGAAACGGCCTCTTCTCTGCGCCCAGCACCAGCGCCATGCTTAGCGGTTTGCCCAGGAGCAGCTACGGCATCGTCTCGGCTCTAATCCAGCTACTGCGCAACGCCTCCATGGTCACCGGCATCGCCGCTGCCACCTTGATAACCACCGCCGTAATGTCCAACTCAGGCGTGGACGTCAGCTTGCGTGACATAACATCTGGGGCAGATGCTGAAACCACCGGCGCCTTCGTATCGGCGCTTCGCACCGTTTTCCTCTGCATGGCCGGTCTGCAACTGCTCGGCGCTGCCTGCTCCCTATACAAGGGAAAGCCTTCAGCTAGCCCCTTGCCGGAGCCAGAGTCCGCCTCCCAGGCTATCTGACCCGGCCCGGCGGCGGCCACGCCCCAAGCGCATGGTGGCGTCCTCCGCTAAAGACGCTTTCACACCCCTGACGCCCTTGGCTGCTTTGGCAGCTACCCGCCGGCCCTCCTGCTCGCCGCCTCCGCTCCCGCCGTCCTCCCGAACACCGCCCCGTGCATCAACCCTGATGCCCGCAGGCTGTCGTAGTAGAAAAACCCGCCCACAATCTCTCCGGCGGCGTACAGCCCGGGGATCGGCCTGTCTTCTGTATCCTGCACCCTGGCCATAGTGTCTATCTTCAGCCCGCCAAACGTGTAGGTAATCCCGCCCGTGACCCTAAAAGCGCGAAACGGTGGCGTGTCTATCCGCATTGCCCAGTTACTCTTCGAAGGAGTGACGCCCACCGTCCTCTTTCCATCCAGCCGCCCCGGGTTGAACGTACCCTCCTGCACCGCGGCGTTAAACTCCGCCACGGTGCCCTCCACCACGGCAGGGTCCAGTCCCAGCCCTTCCGCCACCTGTCCCAGCGTATCCCGCTCCATCACGGCAGCGCTGCCGTACCGCTCCTCCAACAGATCGGTTACCTTGCTGTCGAATAGCTGGAACGCGATCCCCCTGGGCTGCTTTAAAATAGTCGGGCCCATCTCCACGAAATTGTTTAGCGCGAAGTCTTCACCTTCGTCCACGAACCGCCTTCCCCGAATGTTCAGCATGATCCCGTAGTGGTAAGACCGCCTCGGCAGCCGGTCCACTGAGTCCGGAGATCCCGTGGCTGGCGCGTCCAGGTCTATGGGCGTGCCGTGGCAACCCGTCCACTGCCCCACCGCCTTGGCCCCCAATTCCAGAGCGGCCCGGTGTCCGTCACCGGTATTGAACCTGGACCCCCTCACCTTTGCCTGCTCCCACGCTCCGCCCAGGTACTTCAGCCGCATCTCCTGGTTCGCCTCAAACCCGCCGCACGCCAGAACCACCCCGCCCGCCTTCACCTGATGCGTGCCTTCAGAATCCCGGCATGCCACGCCACAAACGGCGCCCTGGCCGTCTTGCAGCAGCGCAACCATCTTCGTCTCGTACACCACCGTCACCCCGGCCCGCCGCGCTGAGGTGTATAGCATGTTCAGCAAACCCGCCCCGGAGCCCACCGCCCTCACGCCTATTCGAGGATTGGGACGCCCCTTTTCCATCTCCCTGGTTCCCAGGCTCAGCTCGAACGCCACTCCCACCTCTGCCATCCACCTCACCGTCGGGTACGACTCAGCGATCAACCGGTCCAACAACGGGCGGTCAGTCATCCCACCGGTGCGTTCCAACATATCCTGCCGGTACTCCTCCGGCTTATACGCTCCAACGTCCTCTTGTCCGTCCAGCGATGAAGGGTCCGACAGCAACGGCCGCAGCTCCGACGCGCCGCCGTGCGTAAACCTGAAACCGCCACCGGTGTACGAGCAGTTGCCACCGCGGTATTCCACCGGCGCCTTCTCCATCAACAGCACCTTGGCCCCCGCCTCCCGGGCCGATAGCGCGGCACAAAGCGCCGCGTTGCCTCCTCCCACTACAATCACGTCGTATTCCAGTGTTCCGCCTTCAGTCATTCCGCAGTGCCCTTTTCCTTCAACCAATTTATTTCGCCGCGCCCTGGAGGCTTGAGTATAACCTGCCGTTCTGGTACTTTCAGCCGACTCCAAAACCATCCCAACGGCCGGTGCGGACGCCAACAATCGCCCTATATAGTTTCCTGGGGTCCCGCCGAGGCCCTTGATATTGGCAAACCGTAACCCAACTGGCAAAGGAATTCGAGTGACTTTATCGCACGAGACCGCCGTCCTGGCGAAAGGCCTGTACAAGACATATGACACCGGTCAGGTGAAAGTTGAGGCCCTTCGCGGCATCGACCTAACCGTTAGCCGTGGCGAAATGGTGGCCATCATGGGGCCCAGCGGCTGCGGCAAGACCACCCTGCTCAACTGCCTCTCCGGCCTGGACTCCGCCGATGCTGGGGAGATCTGGGTGGAGAACATGGAGCTGCATAAGCTCCCTGACGATCAGCGCAGCGACTATCGCGCACGGCGCATGGGCTTCGTTTTCCAGCTATACAACCTGCTCCCCGTTCTTTCCGCGGTGGAAAACGTGGAGATGCCTCTACTTGTGTCCGGTGTTCGTTCCTCCGCGGCCAGAAAGCTCTCTATGGAGATGCTGGACCGGATAGGGTTGGTTGACTGGGCCAGCCATCTTCCCGGCGAGCTTTCCGGCGGACAGCGCCAGCGGGTCACCATCGCCCGCGCTTTGGTTAACGGTCCTGCCATCGTCTGGGCCGATGAGCCCACCGGGGACCTGGACAGCGAGACCTCCGAAGGCATCATGGACCTCCTCGTCCATCTGAACCAGACCAACAACCAGACCTTCGTAATGGTGACCCACTCCAATGACGTGGGCCGGAGATCCCATCGCATCGTCCGCATGCGCGACGGCCGTATTGTTGACGACAGTACATCTGCCGCCACATCGCCTGGCGGCGATTCGACTGCCACTGGCGCCTCGGCCGAAAACGCCAACTGATGGAAAACCTCTTCGGTCTATCTATGGACCGCCTGATGGTGGCCATGCTCGCCGTCTTCCTCGTCATCATGGCCGTCGTCGTTTTCATGGCCTTGCGCAGCCGCGTCATGCTCCGGTTGGGGCTCCGAAATATCCCTCGCCGACGCTCTCAAACCGTCCTCATCATCATCGGTTCCATGCTCAGCGCCGTCCTCATCGCCTCCGCCTTCACCATCGGTGACACCATCAGCTTCTCCATCAGGGAAGACTCGCTGGAAGGCCTCGGCGCCATAGACGAGGTGCTCACTTCCACCGGCGACTCCGATAGCTTTGGCGTCGGCACCCCCGCTTACATCCCCCGCCAGCGCTTTGACCAGCTGAAGCTTGACCTCGAAGGCTTCGACGCCATCGACGGCTTGGTCCCTTACGTCGGCGAAACTGTCGCCTCGTTCAATCCTAGGACATCTCTCACCGAGGGTAATACCCGCATTACCGGCATTGACGCAGACCTGCTTCAAGGGTTTCATGATTTCGTCTCCGTTGACGGTGCCACCGTCACCATTGGGCAGCTGGACGATGGGGCTGTGTTCATCAACGATGAGGCCGCCGACGAGCTTGACGCCCGGGCTGGAGATACCGTCCGCGTCTTCATACAAGGACGCGAGGTGGACTATCGGGTGGAGGCCGTCATAGCGCGCGGCGGCATGGCCGGCTTCGATGCCACAGTCATCATGCCCCTCGCCCGCATCCAGCAGCTTCTTGACCGTCCGGGCCAGATCAACTTTGTCGCTGTGTCGAACCGCGGTGACTCCCGCGCTGGGGTGGAGCTGAGCGATGAAGTCACCCGCAGGCTTAGGGTCCTTCTGGCCGACCCCGAGGTTGCGGAAGCGCTGCGCATCCTCCTCTCTCAGGAGAACATCCCTGACCTGCTTAGAGAACGGGCGTCTGAGCTCTCCGGCGCCATGGCTACGGACCTGAATACGCTGGCAGGTGAGCTTCAACGTACCGCCGCTTCCGATGAGCTGATAGCCCTCCTCGCCGATGAAGATGTGGCGGATCAAGTGGTGGACACCCTGGGGCGGGCCGGCCTCTCTGATGCGGAATCACGGGCTGACAATTTGCTCTTCAACGAGTTGGCTCAGGTGCGGGTATTTGAGTTCAAAAAATTCTTCTTGGATATTGCAGACGATGTCGCCAGCGGCGCTACCACTTTCTTCATCACCATCGGCCTCTTCTCAGTCATGGTGGGAATCCTTCTCATCTTCCTCATCTTCGTCATGCTGGCCGCCGCCCGGCGCACGGAAATGGGAATGGCACGGGCCATTGGCGCCAAGCGTAGCCATCTTGTCCAAATGTTCGTTTTTGAAGGCACCGCCTACGATCTCGCCGCCTCGGCGGTTGGTACCGCCGTCGGCCTCCTGGTCAGCTTGGGTATCGTCGCCATCTTCAATCACATCTTGTCGCGGGTGGAAACGGACTTCTCCTTCACTTACCACGTTGAAGTGAGAAGCGCCGTTGTGGCGTTCTGTGCCGGAATGATCATCGTCTTCGCCACCGCTTCGGTTTCTGCTTACCGCGTCAGCCGGATGAACATCGCCGAGGCCGTGCGGGGTCTGCCGGAAATTCTCGTCCTCAGAAGCGAAGAGCCCTTGCGGCGGCGAATTCTTTATATCCCCACCGCCCTCGTCCAGCCGGTGATTCTGCTCGTCAGGGCCGTGGGCCACCTCTCCCACCGCAACTTCTCCAGGTTCTGGTTATCCCTCGGCGGAATGCTGCTCTGGTTTCCCATCCTGCCAGTTTGGTGGGTGGGCATAGCCGCGTCGCTGGTACGCTTTGCCTGGCCCTACTTCCGGCGTGGCTGGCTTACCTTCCTGCTGGGGCTGCTGCTTCTCTATGTTGGCATTGGGCCTACAAACCAGACTGCTCCCTACATGATCGGCGCCTCCCTCATGATTATCGGCGTTGGTCTGATGGTTCGCCTGGTCGTCCTCCGCTGGCCGTCCCTGGCTGAGCTCTTCGGCGTTCTCACCTTGGCCTCCGGGGCGGTCCTGCTGGTCCACGGCGCCGCGCGGCCCAATCTGATACCCATCCTCGCCGGCGTGGCCGTTGCCGTTATCGGCGTCGCCATGGCCTTGCCGCTCCGCTCCAGCCGCGTCCAGCGCCGGCCGGACCTGATCGGCAGGTTAACCTTCACCTTCATCGGCGTCATCATGCTCGCCTTCTGGGTCCTGCCCTTCGATACCACAGACCCCGTTACCGGTAATTTGGAAGACGATGCTGAGATGTTCTTCGTGTCAGGAATCGCCATGGTTGCCGCCGCGGTCTGGACCGTCATGTACAACGCGGACCTGCTGCTAAAAGCCTTGGTCGTCCTCACCTCCGGGGTTGGCAAGCTCCGCCCCGTGCTGGTCATCGCGGTTGCCTATCCCATGAGCGCCAAGTTCCGCACCGGCCTCACACTTGCCATGTTCTCCCTGGTGATCTTCACCCTCATTGTCATCTCCCTGGTGAACAACGCCTTCAAGAACGTATTCAGCGATACGGACCGCGTTACAGGCCAATGGGACATCAGGGCTACCGTTGCCCCCAATAGCCTTATCGAAGACATCCGCGCTGCCATAGAGGCATCACCGGACCTGTCTATCGACGATTTCGATGCCATCGGTGGCTACGTGGAGGGCCCCGTACAGGTGCGCCAAATCGGCGCCTCCAACAAGATCTGGGAGTCCTACTCCCTTTTGGCCAGCGATAGCGAATATCTGGCCGCCGCCCTATACGATTTCAAGATCCTTGGTGAAGGCTATGCAAGCAAAGAGGAGGTCTGGCAGGCCCTCCGAAACGATCCTACCTTGGCCGTCATAGATGCCGCCGCAATATCCAGCGGGGGCGGCTTTAACGACGAGTCCGGCTCCCTCAGGATTGAGGGCGTCACTGTAGATGACGAGACTATGTCCCCGTTCCAGGTCGAAGTCATGGAGCCCCGGACCGGTCAGCAGTTCCAGTACACCGTAATCGCCGTGCTGGACTCCGCGGTGGACCTCACCGGCATCGTCACCTCCAAGGAAAGTGTCGACCGGGCCTTCCCCTTCCCTATCCCGTTGACCACCTATCGATTCCGGACAGCTGAAAGCGTGGATGTCAAGCAGACCGCTAGAAATCTGGAAGCCGCCTTCGTCGAGAATGGCATGGAACCCACGGTGCTGGAAGAAGAGTTGGCAGACATCGTCTCCTTCATCACCTCGTTCTACAACCTGATAACCGGCTATATGGGCTTGGGCCTCGTGGTCGGCATAGCCGCCCTCGGCGTAGTCAGCATGCGCGCCGTGGTGGAGCGCCGGCAGCAAATCGGAGTCCTTCGGGCCATCGGCTACCGGCGCAGCATGGTCCAACTCAGCTTCCTTCTTGAGTCCTCCTTCGTTGCCCTTTTGGGCGTAGCCATCGGAGTGGTCCTCGGTGCCATCATCTCCTACAACCTGGTCAGCCAATTCGAGACAGAGCTGGAGGGGATCAAGTTCACCGTCCCATGGACACAGATCATCATCATCGTCGGTCTCGCCTACGTCTTCTCGTTGCTCACCACCATCCTGCCGGCGCGCCAGGCCGCCAGCACCCTCCCCGCCGAGGCTCTGCGATACGAGTAGGACCGCCAAACAAAAAGAAAAGCCCGCCTGCCGCGGGCTTCAACGAGGTGCGCACCTTACTTAAATGAATGCTATCTCTTTGGCAGGCTCCTGTGGATCATCTGGTCAATCTGTTCCCCAATCCCCTCGCTCATCTCAAACATCTTGGACTCGTCTGACCCCCGCCCTTCGGAAAACTTGTGGGCGGTTTCCTTCTTCTTCATCATGGCTGGCATCGCTTTGCCCAGAAAATCGTCGTCGTACTTCGCCTTTTTGTTCATCTTGTAGTTCACTCGGGAGACTAGGCGCACCGTGTCTTCGCCCCCGCAATGCTCGCATTTTGTCGTCGCCGGGATCGCGTTGCGGTCCCGGATTAGAGCTTCGGAAACCTTTTCGCAGTCGTAGCAACCGTATTCAATTATCGGCATCGTCTCGCGCCTCTAAACCCTTTACCTGCCTGCTTTTTAGCACAGGCGCCGGTTCAACGTCAAGACCGCTTGACGCATTCCTCACCACGGTTTCGCCGCCCATACATTGCAGCCGGAGCACCACGGACTCCGTTCTTGCGCCGGGCTTCGCTTCGAATATGCTGCGCTCATCGACGCCTGCAGATTGAGGCTCGTTCAATAATGGCCTGTTGTTCTTGACCTATTTAGCTCTACAAAGTAACATCGGCCAGCAGTTTCACCATGTCACAATACCCTTTGAAACTATCGCGTCCAATTACCAATTCAGGTGCTGAAGGGTAACGCCGCTTTGGCACTGGCGTCGACACTCGTAGTACGGTCTCCCTGGCTCCTGGAACGGACCCTTCAGGTCAACGGCTCCACCGTTGGATCTTTTCCCGGCGGCCGTCTCTTTCAGCGTTTGAAGGTGGCCCTGCGCCACTGGAGCTGGAGAAAGTTCTTCAACTTCTGGAGCATTGAAGTACAGTTCCGTCTGGGCCGCACCAAGGTTTGGGGCCTGCCGTATGAGTGGGAAGTAGACACCACCAATATTTGCCAGCTCAAATGCCCCCTGTGCCACACCGGACTGGGGAACATCAACCGGGACAAAGGCACCATGCACTTTGACGACTACACTAAGGTAGTTGACCAGATCAAGAGCCACTGCATCTGGCCCAGCCTCTATAGCTGGGGAGAGCCGTTCCTTAATAAGGATATCGACCGCTTCGTGGCGTACGCAAACAAAGCCAACATCGCCACTATGATCAGCTCGAACCTCAACAAACCCCTTACTCCTGCTATGGCCGAATCCCTTATACGCTCAGGGCTTGACGTGCTCATCGTATCCTTGGACGGCACCACTCAAGACGTGTACGAAGTCTATCGCGTCGGCGGACGCCTGGAACGGGTGTTGGAAAACGTCAGCCTCCTGGTCCAAAAGAAGCGAGAGCTCAATTCCAGTTCACCCTACATCGAATGGCAGTTTATCGTCATGCGCCAGAACGAGCATCAAGTTGCTGAAGCTCGGCGCCTGTCTCGAGAGCTTGGTGTGGACAACATCGTTTTTAAGAAGGTGGATTTTCCTCATGGCGAGACTGACAGGGAATTGGCTCAGCGCTGGCTCCCCAGGGCCGCCGAGGACTTCCGGCGAGAGCAGCCCTTTGACAAGCCCTACGCCGAAAGCGGAAAGCGCTGTTGGCGCCTGTGGCGCAGCGCCGTGGTCAACTGGGACGGCGGTTACGCTCCCTGTTGTTACCTGACGGACGCGAAAGACGATTGCGGTAGCGTCAACACCCACCCCCTAAAAGACATCTGGAACAACGCTCACTACCGGTCCGCCAGGGACCTGTTTAACGGTGCCACTGCCACTACGGAAAACGTTGGCTGCCTTAATTGCAGCGTTTACCTTGAGAGCAAAGCGGCCAAAAACCGGAGCCATCCCGTGCAGATTCATCGCAACGGCACCGGTCCCTCCGTTGCCAGGACAGAAATCGAAGCCGTACCGGAAAAATCATCCTCCCGTATGGGTTGATTTCGAAAGCCACTTTTCTGTACATTCTACAAAGCACTCTTTAGTGCCCGTTTCCCCGTCACCTACACCGGTTCCGCCGTCACTTGGCGGTGAGGTAGACTATTCATCAAATGGCTACCGCTAGTTTGTTAGCGTCCAAGTTCACCGCCCGTACCGGCGCCATTGCCCACGTCCGTGAGCTGGTTCTCATTGTGGGCGCTTATTTCGTCTACATGATCCTCAGGCAGGCTATCGCCCCCGACATTGGCGGCGTTGCCACCGCGAACGCCGAACGGCTCATTTCCTTGGAGTCCAGACTCGGCTTTTTCTGGGAGTCCGGTTGGCACCGTTGGGCCATTGACACCGCCGGGTGGCTGATCACCCTTTTCGACTGGATATATATCGTTACCTTTTTACCCATAGTCCTGACCACCGCCCTCATCTACTACCTGTTCGACAGGGACAAGTATTTCTACTACCGAAGCATCATCCTCCTTAGTTTTGGCGTGGCGCTGATTATCTTCTCCCTCTTTCCCCTTACGCCGCCCAGAATGATGGAACACCACGGTTTTGTTGACACCTTCGCTATTTACGGCCCCACCTGGTACGCCGGACGCGAGATGGCCAGCTACTACAATGCCTTCGCCGCCATGCCCAGTCTCCATTTTGCCTGGACCGTGGTATTTGGCGTCCTTTTCTTCCGGCAGGGCAGTTTGCTGCTTAAGGCTCTCGGGATCCTCTATCCCACCCTGACCCTGTTTGCCATCACCATAACAGCCAACCACTACATATTAGATGCAATTGTGGGCGCCGCCGTAATGTTGGTTTCTTACCTCATTTACAAGATGTTTATCCAACTCGGTCTGGCGGCGAGAATTTGGCAATTTCTGCGTTCCATCTACTATCAGCCTCGCCTTCCCCTGCCGGGGCGGCCCAGTGTTTGGCGGCGTCGCATTACCGGTTTTGGCCACAGGGCTGATTCCCCTTAGATGTCCAACGTCGGACCTCCTCTCACCGCAACACCGGCATAATGAGGGACCATTCGCCGCCCGCTGGGTCCTGGGGCATAGCGCCCGGCAGCCTGGACACCCCGCTAATAATCGCCCATCGCGGCGCTGTGGAGTCCGCCCCGGAAAACACCATCGAGGCCTTCGTCAAGGCTCACCAGGTCGGCGCCGACGGTGTGGAGATGGACGTCAGGCTTTCCAAAGATGGCGTCGCCGTGGTCATGCACGACCGTCGGGTGGACCGCACCACCAACGGCAAGGGGGCCGTGGGCGCCTTCACAGTGGACCGGCTGAAGTCGCTGGACGCCGGGTCCTGGTTCCAACCCCAATTCAAAGGCGTCCAGGTCCCTACCTTGGCTGAGGTCTTTGACGCGCTCCCTGCCCATTTCCTCACCGCTGTGGAATTGAAGGTCCGTGGTTGGGGCGTAAAACCCCTCGTCTCCGCCGTGGTCAACGTCCTGCGGCGCTTCGATCGTTGGGAAGCCACCCAGGTCACCAGCTTCAACCCCGTGGCCCTCTTCGTGCTTCGTCTCATGGAGCCCAGGGCCCGCCGCGGCTACATCTGGTGCGCCAAGCACCCCTTTCCCATCAGCGGCCGTTGGCTCAGTCCCTTTGCCAACACCCACTGGATGGACCCGGACCTGGACACCTTCAACCCAAAAGTGTTGGCCCACTTCCACCGTCAGGGCAAGCCAGTTCTCGCCTGGGACGAAGACGCGGGCCGGGACTTGGACCAGTTGGCCCGTATGCGCCTGGACGGCGTGGTCACCGACCGTCTGACCGAGTTGGTTCGGCAAAAGCTGTGAGGGCGCACCCCAATTGAGTGCTTACCCCCTTTGCCCCGCCCCCTGCTTGACAGCATCCGGGGTGGCTGTTAGCTTCGCTCTGGCCCATCAGCGGCCCGATTAGGTAGCAATAAACCCCAGGGAGGATGCCTTGATATACGATGTTCGAATCTATAACTTCCATCCGGGAAAGGTCCCGGAGTATATGAAAGCGGTTAGAGAAGTTGGCCTGCCCATCCGGAAGGATCACGGGGTCGAGCTCGCCGCCTGGTTTCACACCGTCATCGGCGAGTTGAACCAGGTCATTCACGTCTGGGCATATCAGAGCCTGGCCCACATGGAAAAGGCCAAAGCTGAGGTGGAAGCGGACCCACGCTGGTTCGGAGAGTACGTCCCCAGGGTACAGCCCCTCATTGTAAAAATGCGGGACCAAATCATGCTGGCTCCAGACTTCGCCCCCCAGGCTAGCTGAACGCCGCCACCGTTGGCGTTTACCTCGGCGCCATTGCCGCACATGGCAGCCGGCGCAATCTCAGCTTCCCCTTCGCTTGGAGTTGACCGCCCGGTGCCGTCTGTCCGGGCGGTAGGGTCTTCTCTATTGCGGGTCCCTACCGTGGCCTATTGGCGAGCTGGGTACAAACAGCGTATACGCGTCAGTTCAGACACCTTTGCGCCTCGGAGACGATGTGCTCTCGGATCTCAGGCGTCAACGGCTCAAATGAGCCCGCCGCCGCGTTTTCCAGCACCCGTTCCGGTCGGGTCGTCGCTGGAATTAACACGTCCACCCTGGGGTCTGCCAGGCACCAAGCCAGCAGGGCCTGGGGCCATGTGGTGATTCCAAGCTCCTTTAGTGGTGACAGGTCCGGCTCTCGCTTCAATCCCTTAGCAAGGCCCCCGGAGCCCAGCGGCCGCATTATGAGCACCCCCATCCCCAGCTCATCTGCCAGCGGGAGAATCTCCTCCTCCACCTCTCGCTCCAGCACGTTGTAAGACACCTGAATCGTGTCTACCCGGCGAGTCTTCATGATCTCCGCCATCTCCGGCAGGCCGTTGGGGAAAGTATAGGTTATTCCAATCAGGTCTATCTTCCCCTGCTCCTTCAGTTCCTCCAGGTAGGGCAGATGAGTTCGCCAGTCCACCATGTTGTGAATCTGAAACAGGTGGATGTGCTCGGTGCCCAGCAGCTCGAACGATCGGGCAATCTGCCTCCGCCCTGACTCTGGCCCTACGGCCCACACCTTTGTGGCGAGCTGCAACTGGTCTACCCGCCCCTTCATGGCAACACCCAGCGCCGGCTCCGCCCTGCCGTACATCGGTGAGGTGTCGATAAACTTTGATCCGGACTCGATACAGTTATCAATGATCTCTTGCCGCACCGCCAGGCCGGCCTCGTCCTCCACGTTGAACGTAGTGGCGCTACCCATGCCTATAACCGGCGCCAACAAATCCACCAGCATACGAGTTTCCATCTAGTCGGCCTCCTCATCCATCTGTTTTTCTGAGTGCTGGGTGCTTGTCCCACCGGAGATCACCTGCGGACCCGGTAGGCTCACCTGACTCCTAGCGGCTCAGATGCACCGGTCCGTCTCTTCTTCTACGTAGCGCCGCAGCTCCGGGGGAAGCGGTTCAATATTTCCAGGCGCCGCGTTCTCCATTATTCTGTCCGGCCGTGTCGTCGCCGGGATCGGCACAGACACCCGCGGGTCCCCCAGCAGCCATCCCAGCAACGCCTGTCCCCACGTCTCTATCCCAACCTCCGTTAACGGTCCCACGTCAGGCTTCTTTTTCAGCTCCTTCACCAGTCCGCCCTTGCCCGTGGGCCGCATGACTATCACACCTATCCCCAGTTCCTGCGCCAGGGGCAGCACCCGCTCTTCCACCGCCCGGTCCTTGACGTTATACGATATCTGGATGGTGTCAATCCGCCGGGTGTTCATCAGGTCCATCATCTCCGGAAGCTTGTCCGGGTAACCGTAAGTCACGCCTATGAGACCGATCGTTCCTTCCGCCTTCAGCTCCTCCAGGTACGGCAAATGCGTTCTCCAGTCCACCAGATTGTGGATCTGCATCACCTCGATATGGTCCGTCTTCAGCAACTCAAAAGACCTGGAAATCTGCCCTCTGGCGGTATCCGCGCCGGAGCACCACACCTTGGTCGCTAGTTGGAACCTGTCCCGATGCGCGCCCATCACCTCGCCGAGCGCCCATTCGGCCCGCCCGTACATGGGAGAGGTGTCTATAAAAGTGACACCCTCTGAGACGCACCGGTCCATTATCTCTTTCCGGACCGCCAGAGAAGCCGTGTCCGTCACGTCGAATGTCTGTGCGCTCCCCATGCCTATGGCGCTCACATCCAGGTTGGCAAGTTTGCGTAGTCTCATCTCACTGTCCTGCTGTGGAGAAGATACCAATGTACCGCGGCCTCCGCCAGGCTCGCTTGGTGCCACCGCCTCGCCGGCCGATAGCCGCCATGCCGCCGTTGGGCCGTCTTAGCCGCCGGTATTATACCCCAAGCTTGGGAAGCCGCATCCCGCTGGCGCTGCACCCCGGCGCCGCTGGCGTGAGTTGGGGAACCTGCCTATGCTAGAGTATGTTGCAAGACAGTTCCATCCGGTTCCTAGTTAGAGACATTGTTATGAGAAAAGAAGAAATCACCCTTACCAAAACGGAGCGCAACCTGTGGAACGCCATCATCAGCGAGGCGATGGCTCTGCTTAAATACAACGCCTTCGCCGCCAAGGCCATGGAAGAGGGTCACCCTGAGATCGCACAGATCTTCCAGGAGTCCGCTGGCGCGGAAAACATCCACGGCATCAACCACCTCCGGACCGCCAGCGCCATTAAGACCACCCTGGAGAACCTGGAGACCGTCACTCAGGGGGAAGCCAAGGAAATCTCCAGCCGCTACCCGCGTATGATTCGCGATGCCCTGGACGATGGCCGCCGCGACGCCGCCCGGGCCTTCACCGTGGCCATGGACCGGGAGCGTCACCACCTCGAGGCCTTCATGCAGGCCACCGACGACCTCAACGCCAAACTTGGCAGGATCGGCACTGTAGAACCTCCTGCCCTCGCCCCTCCCATTCGCATCGAAATTCCCGGCGACGAGCCGGTCCCCCCCACGGACGGCCGCCACGACCAAACCCACATCTCCCAGGTCGAGTCTGATTTCCCTCAGGCCGTCATGGAGGTTGAACGGGAGCGCTGGCGCGTCGCATCCTTCGGCCGCATCAGAGAGGTGGTTTTCGGTGCCCAGGACGGTCTCATGAGCACCGTGGCGCTGGTGACCGCCATCTCTGCCGCCGTTCCGGACAAGACCACCGTCATCATCGCCGGCTTGGCTGGCGCGCTGGCTGGCATGATATCCATGAGCACCGGCACCTACCTCGGCTCCAAAGCGGAGAAAGAGGTATTCCAGGCCGAAATCGAGAATGAAGCCCGTGAGCTGGAAGAGAACCCCGCCGAGGAGATGGCGGAACTGGTCTTCCTCTACCACCAGCAGGGAATGAGCTACCACGAAGCTCGGGAAATGGCCGAGCACATCGCCTCGGATAGGGACCTCTGGCTGCGTACCCTGGTGGAAAAGGAACTTGGAATCGATCCTGACCTGGCATCCAATCCGGTGAAAGACGCCCTGGCGATGGGTAGCACCTATGTTGTGGCCGCTATGATTCCCATCGTTCCCTACTTCTTCATCGAGGGTGGGATAGGCACCGGCGTCTCCGTTGCTGGCGCCCTGGGAGCCCTTTTCGCCCTGGGCACCGCCAAAGGCCGCCTGGTGAAACGTTCGCCCATCCTGCAAGGTCTTGAAATTCTGACCATTGGCGCCGCCGCGGCCGGTGTCGGTTGGCTTCTGGGCGAATTAATATCGAGAGCCCTTAACTAAACAAATGGAGGCTCGCCATGCCTGATAGGTTCCACACAACCTCCGTCCGCTCCTACAGCGCCGGCACCCCGGGCCGCTGTATCACCAGCGTTCGCTCTAACCATTTCGTTATTGACGATCCGGACTACGCTGGTGGCCCCAACGAAGCCATTACCGCCGGCGAGGCGTTCTTCTCCGGTCTCACCTCTTGCGCCGCCCTCATGCTGGAGCGGCTGGCCCGCGAGAAAGAAATCCCACTGCGGCGCATCGAAGTCTCTTTGGACGGTACTCGTAACCTGGACACCGTGCACCAGGTCCATTCGGTGTTTGAGCGCGTCCGTATGCACTTTGACCTCACCGGTGTGGACCACCAGCAGGCAGATGACCTGGTTGAGACCTACAAACGGCGTTGACCCCTCTACGGCTCGGTCGCCGTGGCGACCCCGGACACAACCATTCAGGCTACTATTCGGCAGGAGTAAGTTCCGCCCGCCCCGGCCCATAGGTCAGATCAAAGCCGGTGCGCCTAATCAGCGATTCGTTGGGGTGATGGCCTGAGGCTCGGCCAGATACTTAGCTTCTATCTCCACCATCTGAAGCTCCATCAGCTTTCCGAAATGGTACTGCAAGCTGTATTCCACCATCTCCTGGTCGGGCGTCCGTTCCAGCAGCTTAGCCATTGAGGTGACTTCCCGGTCCTCAATGCCGCACGGAACAATATGCCGGTAGTAATCCAGGCACGGCGCTACGTTGAGGGACAACCCATGATGCGCTACGCCGCCGCTGATCTTCACCCCAATTGCCCCAACCTTGGCGTTTTCCACCCACACCCCAGTTAGACCATCCACCAGTCCGGCGGCTATCCCGTAGTCCGCCAGGGTACGAACCATAACCTGTTCCAACACCCGTACGTACTTCAGCGGGCCTCCCCAGGCCCTTAGGTTGATAATGGGATAGGCAACTAGCTGTCCCGGCCCGTGGTACGTTACCTGTCCGCCCCTGTCCGTTTCATAAAGCGCTACACCCAACCGCTCCAGCCCCGCCGTGTCCAGCCGCACCTGACTCCTATCCCCTCGGCGCCCAACGGTATAGACGTGGGGGTGCTCCAGCAGGAGCAGCACCGGGAGTCTCTCGTTCCGTGAGACCTGACGGACCAGGTCTTTCTGTAGCTCCCAGGCGCTCAGATAATCAATACGGCCAAGGTTGGCCACGTGGCACACTATCATATTGCGCTCAGTAGACCGGTGTATCCGGACCCACGTTCTCCAGCCGCCGCTTCATCGACTGAAGGAACTGGCCGGCCTCGAGCCCGTCCAGCACTCGATGGTCAAAGGCGAGGCAAATGTTCATCATGGACCGGATGGCTATTCCGTCATTTATCACCACGGGTCGCTTCTGGATCACCTCGGTGGTCAGAATTCCCGCTTGTGGATGGTTAATTATTGGCCCTGACAACACCGTTCCCAGCGCCCCGGTGTTGTTCACCGTGAAGGTTCCATCTTGAACATCTTCCAGCGTCAACTTCCCCGTCCGCGCCCTGTCCGCCAGGTCCCTCAGCCTTCGGTTGATTCCCGCCACGCTCAACGAGTCCGCTTCATGAATTACAGGTACCACCAGGCCATCTGGGGCGCCCACCGCCACACCTATGTTGACCCTCTTCTTTAGTACCAGCCCGTCGTTTCGCCATGTGGAATTCAGGTGCGGGTGCTCTTTTAGCGCCTGCGCGACCACCATGATTACAAACGGGAGCGACGTCAGGTCTAGCCCTTCCCTGGCCTTGAACTCTTCTCTCAGGGCGGACCTAAGCTCCACCAGCCCCGTGACGTCGATCTCCACCATCGCCCAGGCGTGGGGAATCTCTGACGCGCTGCGGGCCAGGTGATGCGCGATAAGCCGGCGCACCGGCCTGACCGCAACCACCTCTTCGACGGCGCCTGGCGCTTGACGAGTCGTCGGAGCCGCAGCGCCCGTGGCAACCTTTGCCGTGGCGGCGGCGCTTTCCGCGTATTGCTGAACGTCCTTCTTGGTTACCCGGCCGTTAGCCCCGGTCCCCTTTACCTGCTCCAGGTCTATTCCCAGGTCTTGGGCCAGGCTCGACACTACCGGCGAATAGAACCGGCCATGGAGCGTCGTGGCCCGGACCGGTGGTGACTGTACCGCTTCAATAGGCTGCTGAGACTCCGGTTCACCGGCCCCTGTGGGGCCCACCGGCGCGCTGCTCTCCAGCAAGATCCCGGCGGTGCCGGCCACCGTGAAATCCAGCGCCTTCTCTTTTGGTGGGACAGCCTCTTGAGACGTTTGGTCGGCCTCGTCCGTTTCCATCTCGGCAATGACCGACCCCATAGCCACGGTGCTGCCCTCTTGAGCAATGATCCGCGTCAGGATCCCGGAAAAGGGCGACGGCACCTCCATGTTGACCTTGTCGGTCACCACCTCCACCAGCGGGTCGTACTTCTTGACCTGCTCCCCCTGCCGTTTCAGCCACCTGTCTATAATCCCTTCGACCACGGTCTCGCCGACCTGTGGCAGCTCAATGGCAACAATTGGCACCGGGACTCCCTCTAGTACGCGGCCAGATCGCGAAGCGCGGCCGCCACCTTTTCGGCGTTCAGCATATAGGCGTCTTCCAGGTTTGGCGCAAAGGGCACCGCCGGTATATCTGGCCCGCCCAGCCGCTTGATGGGAGCGTCCAGAAACTCAAAAGCGTCCTCAGAAATGATCGCGGAAACCTCTGAGCCCACACCCCCGGTGACGTTATCCTCGTGGGCTATCATCACCTTGCCCGTTTTCTTCACCGAGTTGACTATGGTTTCCTTGTCCAGCGGCAGCAGGCTTCTAAGGTCTACAACCTCAACGCTGGTGCCCTCGTCCTCCAACGTGGCCGCCGCCTCCAACGCGTAGTGCAGCACCAAGCCATAGCTGATCACGGTTACATCCGTCCCCGTTCGTTTCACATCCGCCACCCCAATGGGCACCACATACTCTTCCTCCGGCACCTCACCCCGTACCGCCCTATACGTTCTCTTATGCTCCAGGCACACCACCGGGTTATTGTCCCTGATGGCGGACTTCAACAGTCCTTTCGCGTCGTACGGATTGGATGGAGCTATTACCTTCAGTCCCGGAGTGTTGAACAGATACCCTTCAATACTCTGCGAATGGAACAGCCCACCGCGTATACCGCCCCCGTAGGGGATTCTCACAACCATTGGCACTGGGAGCTTCCCGTTGCTTCCGTAGTACGCCCGGGAGGCCTCTCCTACAATTTGGTTGCAGGCAAACCACCAGAAGTCCGAGAACTGTATCTCCACAATGGGCCGTAGCCCCTTGAAAGCCAACCCAACCCCAATGCCCGCTATGGACTCCTCCGCCAGAGGGGTATCTATTACCCGCTTTTCACCAAATTCTTCAATAAACCCTTGCGTGGCAAGGAATACACCCCCCTTGAGTCCCACATCTTCCCCCAACACCATCACCCGAGGGTCGGCAGACATCTCCTCATACATGGCCTCTCGGACCGCTTCTATGACCGTCTTAACCGGCATTAGTTTTCAATCTAGGGGGCGTAAAGGTGGTCCCGCAATCTGGTCTCATCCGGCCACGGTTCTAGTTCGGCCTCATCCGTGACCCGGTCCACCTCCTCTGCCGCCTCCATTTCAATCCGTTCAGCCTCCTCCGCAGTCAGCAGCCCGGCATCCATCAGATAGTTGTGCAGCCTCGGCAGCGGGTCACGTCGTTCCAGCGCTTCAATTTCCTCGCTCGTTCGGTAGCGCGTATGGTCGTCGTCGGACGTATGCGGCTTGATCCGCTCCACCTTCAGCTCAATCAGAGTAGGTCCTCCGCCCGGCTCTCTCGCCCTGTCTATGGCTTCCCTAATCCGCTTGTACGCCTCCAGCGGGTCTGTCCCGTCAACCACTACTCCGGGCATGTTGTACGCCGCCGCTCTGTCCGCCAGGTCCCGAACGTGCATCTGCTTTGTCAGGGGGACGGATATAGCCAGACCATTGTTGTAGCAGAGAAAAACCACGGGGACCTGATGGATGCTGGCGAAGTTCATAGCCTCGTGCCACTCTCCCTCGCTGGACGCGCCGTCGCCAAACGACACCAGCGTCACCGTTCTCTCCCCCTGGAGCTTGCAGCCCAGTCCATACCCCACCGCCTGGGTGAGGCTGGAGCCCACCACGTTAGACGTTTGAATGATTCGGTGCTTCAACGAGGCGCCCTGAAGAAAGAACTGCCGTCCGCCGCTGAAGATATCCGTGCCCTTTCCCAGATGGCTGATCATTATCTCCAACGGTGTCACGCCGGCCATCAGCTTTAGCGCCATGTCACGATAGTAGGTGAAAAAGAAGCAGTCGCCATCCTTCACACCGGCCCAGGCTATGGCCATTTCTGCCGCCTCGGCGCCCTGGCATGAGGCCACTATGGGTACCCGGCCCTGCCGGTTTAGCGCCCACAGCCGCTCGTCCAGGGTCCGCACCAACACCATTTTTGCGTACAAGGCCTGGACCTCTTCATCCTGGATTCCCAGGGCCCTGTGCTGGGGTGGGGCCTTAATGTCCGCGGGTGACCTCTCCCCAATAGATGCCATACATATCCTCCACTCGACTCAAGACAAAAAATTAGAGGGCATTCAAAATGCCCCCTTCTTGCCCTAGCGTGTGCCCTTAATGGCGGGGCTTGCGCCCTGCCTAATTATCGGGTCTATCCTAATGGCGCACTCCTCTTGGGACCGCAATATTCATCCCCCATTTTTCCGCCACCATCGGATTGGTCCGTCGCCCTCTCTCGACACGTAAGGTGCCCGGGAGGACGTCAGGGAAGCAACCCGATTCTAGCCAAGCCCCCATCCTTGTGTCAAGGCGAGCGGCCCAAAAGCTCTCGCCCCCTTTGGGGACTTTAACCCTTACATCCATGCCTATATAATGGCCTCCGCCTCAATTCTACATACCTAACATCGGGGGACGTCTAGCGTAGATGCAACCTCGAATGCGGCTTAAGGAGTAGCGAATGGCTCAGGAGTTTACCAAGGTCGCCGAAACCCAGGAGATCCCTCCTGGCACCATGAAGGCAGTCCAACTGGGCAGCGAAAGGGTCCTTCTCGTCAACGTTAATGGCGACTTTTTCGCCATCGGCGAAGAGTGCACCCACGCCGGCGGCATCCTCTCTGACGGGGACCTGGTGGGAGACCAGGTTGAATGCCCCATTCACGGCGCAGTGTTCAACGTCAGGACCGGCCAGCCTGAAACTCCCCCGGCGGACGAACAGCTACCCTGCTACAGCGTCAAAGTGGACGGCAGCGACGTTCTCGTCGCGCCCCAGTAGCTCCCCAGCGCCCGCTCGTCTGGCCCTATCGCCCGGTCGGCGGATACTCCACCCGTACCACCGTGTGGATCCCTCCTCGGACCTTATAGTCCAACGCCACCTGCATCTTGTGCGGACGGCATAACTTTGCCAGGTCCCGCAGTATCCTGTTGGCGGCGTGCTCCTGGACTATTCCCACGTCCCTGAACGATAGCAGGTAAAACTTCAGCGATTTCAATTCCACTATCCTGTCGGATGGCGTATACGTCACCGTCAATGTCCCCTGGTCCGGAAGCCCGGTCCACGGGCACAGTGCCGTGAACTCATCCGTGTCTATCGTCACCTCAGATGGCTGCTCCGGGTATTCGTAATCGAAGGCCAGCAGGCATTTGGTGTCAATGACCTCCTCACCCTTCAACTCCAGCGTCCTGTCCAGGCTGACGTATTTTTCCTGTAGCTCAGATATGCTTGCCATCTATTCGCCTCCAAACGCCTGAAATACTGCATCGCCAGGCCCGGATTCCGCTGTCCAATCAGCCCAACGCCTGTCCGGCCGCCTCTGGATGGTCTTCCGCGAAATCGTCCCCTACCCTCCGGGCCGTCTCCTCGAACGGGTTATTCCTATACCCAACCCTGAAATGATGAAAGAGGTAGACCGGCACATAGGCTATTCCCCACACCTCCGCTTGCCGCGCATGCTCCCTCTCGTGGTTCCATAGCTGCAGCGACATTTCCTTCGTCACCGTCACAACCCGTCCCAGCGTCAGCGCCGCAAATCCACGCCTGCTCAAGAACATGCGGGCGAATCCCCGGTCGCTGCGGCACACCAGCATGCCGCCCTTGATTCGAACGCTTGGCAGCGAGCAAAGCGCCGCTGCTAGCCCCAGTAGCGAAACCGGGAGGCTCCACACGAACCCCTGGGGTGTTAACGCGCGCTCATACGATTTGGTGGCCAAAGCTTTGCCTAACCGCCTGGACCCTGTCTTGACATCCTCCGCGCGCCGCCCCGGTGGCGGCCTCCTGGAGGCCTCATGTACCGCTTATCTCAGCTCTTTTGGCAGCACAAAAGTGACGTCCTCGTCTATTCCCTTGAGACTGGATACCTTCTCCGGCCTCAACTTGGTGATCACCGCGTCCACCAACACCTCTGGCGTGGAGGCCCCGGAGGTGATGCCCACCCTGGTCACACCGGCCGTCCAGCTCTCTTCCAACTCCTCGGCGCTGTTTATCAGGTACGCCGGTACCCCCTTGCTTTCCGCCACCTCTCGCAGCCGGTTGCAGTTTGAGCTGTTCTCTGCGCCTATCACCAACACCAGGTCCACCTGGCTTGCCAACTCCTTCACCGCTTCCTGCCGGTTCGTAGTGGCGTAGCACACATCGTTCCTAATGATGGCATTGGGGTACTTCGCCTTAATTCGAGCTACCGCACTTGCCGTGTCGTCCACTGAGAGCGTGGTCTGGGTCAACACCGCCACCTCCGCCCCGTCCTCCCAATGCGGAACATCGCCTTCATGCCGGTCATCTAACAGTGCCATGGTCGCCTGCCCCATGGTCCCCCTCACTTCGGCGTGTCCGCTATGGCCCACCAACACCAGCTTTCGGCCTTCGCGGTGATACTTTGCCGCCTCATTGTGGACCCGGGTAACAAGCGGGCATGTCGCGTCTATCACGTTCAGATTACGCTCTGCCGCCTTCGCAAAATCCTCCGGCGGCGATCCATGGGCGGAAAACACCACCGTGGAACCCTCCGGGATGTCTTCCACATCCTCCACCGTTTTGGCCCCCTTCCGCTCCAGTGCGGCCACCACATAGGGATTGTGCACTATCTGGTGCTTTACATAAATCGGCCGCCCGAACTTCTCCAGGCACACGTCCACCACGTCAATGGCGCGCACTACCCCTGCACAGAAGCCTCGGGGTGAGCTAAGGATTACTTCCATATTCCTCCAGTTGAATCTTACCTCGGCGCATCGCAGCGCCGTGTCGAATAACGTCGCGTTAGCTCCCTAAACCTACTTGGTTTCCAGCAGGTCCAGGTACTTGTAGCCGGATCCGGTGTTCATCAGGATTACCCTCTCGTCACCTTTGAGACACCCCTGCTCTTGAAGCCGTTTTAGTCCAACCAGCGTCGCCGCGCCCTCCGGGCAAGCCATCACCCCTTCCGCCGCGCCCATCTCTCCCATGGCCTCCACCATTTCGCCATCTGTAACCGCCAGCGCCGTCCCGCCTGTCTCCCGTAGGACGCGTAACACGATATAATCGGCAAACACACCGGGCACTCGGAGACCATGTGCCACGGTGCTGGCGTTCGGGAACGGTTCTGCATGGTCCTGGCCTGCCTCGAACGCCTTCACCAACGGCTGGCAACCCTCCGCCTGCACCGACACGAATTTCGGCTGCGGCCCGTCTATCCACCCTAGCTCCTGAAGCTCCTGAAACGCCTTCCACATCCCCACAATCCCTGTGCCTCCCCCGGTGGGGTACACAATAACGTCCGGCGCTTCCCAGCCCAGCTCCATCGCCAGTTCCAACGCCATCGTCTTCTTCCCCTCGGCACGGTACGGTTCCCTCAGCGTGGAAAGGTCGAACAGACTCTCTTCCTCCGCCTTCTGCTGCGAAATCCTTCCGGCGTCGCCGATCATCCCGTCCACCAGCAAAAGATTGCTTCCCAGCACCCGGGTCTCTTTCAAGTTTGCTTCCGGCGCGTCCCTGGGCATGTAAACGTAAGATTCCATCCCGGCCCGCGCCGCGTAAGCTGCCAGGGCGCCGCCGGCGTTGCCCGCGGTGGGCATCGTCAGCCGCGTTTGGCCCACCTCCTTGGCCTTGGAAACCGCCGCCGAGAGCCCCCGGGCCTTGAACGAGCCGGTGGGGTTCAGACCCTCATCTTTGATGTACAGGTGCTCTAGGCCAAGCTTTCTGCCCAGGTTCTCCGCGTTCAGCAGCGGCGTTCCGCCTTCGCCCAGCGACACCACGTTCCCCTGGTCCAACACAGGCATCAACTCGAAGAAGCGCCACATGGAGCTGGCGCGTTCGCGGAAGACCGCCGGGTTGACTTCACGCCGCGCCGCGCCAAGATCGTACCGCGCGAAGAGCACCTTGCCACAATCGGGGCAGGTCCGAATGGCTTGCTTATGGTGATGTATGCTACCGCACCACGTGCATTCCAGGTGGCTCAGGTAGCTCTTCATAGGTGCGGGACTCCTTGTGAGCGTAGTGGCGGTATTGTATCATAGGCCCCTTGCGGCGCTTCCGACACGGTGCCAATGCGGGCCGCCGTCTGCTCATTTCCGGCTATTTCACAAGAAAGGATAGTCTAGTGTCAGTCATAGACCAACAATATCTCAAGAAGCATCCGAAATCCGCCGAGCTTCATCGCCAGTCAGACGGTGCTTTCCCGGACGGAGTGACCCACGACACCCGCTACGTTGTGCCCTTCCCCGTTTTCATGAGCCACGGCGCCGGACCCCTAAAATGGGACGTAGACGGCAACGAGTATGTGGACTACGTCAGCGGACACGGCGCACTCATCCTCGGACACTCCCACCCCACCGTCGTAGCCGCCGTCGCCGAGCAGATGGCCAGGGGCACTCATCTGGGCGGCAACACCGAGGCCGAGCTCCGTTGGGCCAACGCCGTCAAGGCTCTCATGCCCTCCGTGGAGAAGGTACGCTTTAACAGCTCCGGCACCGAGGCCACCATGATGGCAATGCGCCTGGCCAGGGCCTACACGGGCAAAAACAAGATCATCAAATTCCAGGACCACTTTCACGGCTGGCACGACTACGCTAACGCTGGCTCAGATGGTGGCACCGGTGGTATCCCGGCCTCCACCTGGGACGCTATGGTTGTCCTTCCTGGGGGTGACGTAAGCATCGTCGAGGACACCCTGGCTCGCGACAACGACATCGCCGGCCTGATCATGGAGCCCACCGGCGCTCATATGGGCCAGTACCCATTCCACGTGCCGGAATTCATGCAACAAATCAGGGAAGTGACCCAGCGCCACGGCGTGGTTCTAATTTTCGACGAGGTGGTCACCGGCTTCCGGCTCTCCACCGGTGGCGCCCAGGGGCTCTTCGGCGTTCAACCGGACCTTACCACCATGGCCAAGATCGTGGCTGGCGGCCTGCCCGGCGGCGCCGTGGGAGGCAGCGCCGAAATCGTTGATATGATCGCCCATCGTGGAGACCCCGCCTGGGACAACACCCGGCGCGTCGCTCACCAGGGCACCTTCAACGCCAACCCGCTTTCCGCCGTGGCGGGCGCTACCGTACTGGAAATGTTGGTAGGGGGCGCGGTAAACCAGCGCGCCGACGCCGCTGCCGCTCGGCTCAAGGCCGGCCTGAACGATGTCCTCACCAAGATGGAGGTACCCGGCGTCGCCTACGGCAACGGCACTCTGGTGCACCTCGGCTTCGGCTTGGAATGCGACTCGGAAGAAGTATGGAAGCTGACGTCCAAAGAGATCAGCGGAGCCGCCAAACCCGGCGCCCCCCAGGGCTTCAAGCGGGCCATGATCAACGCCGGCGTCGACGTCATGGGCGGCCGGGGCTTCATCGTCTCCTCCGTGCATACGGACGAGCATGTGGACCGCACCCTCAACTCCTTCGAAGAGTGCCTGGCCAACCTGCGCGAAGACAACCTCGTCTAACGCCTGGTTCACCACGGACCTGGAACCTGCGGGCCGCTATCTAATACCTAGCGGCCCAAAACATTTTGGACGGTTCTGTTAGCTTGCCTAACGACTACGACATTATCGTGGTGGGCGCCGGTCTAGCCGGCCTCACTGCCGGTATGTACGCCTCCAGGCACGGTCTGAAAGCCGCCATCATGGAGCGAATGATGCCTGGCAACCAGATCATCAACGTGGACCGTATTGAATACTTTCCAGGATTCCCTCAGGGCATCTCTGGCGCCGAGTTGGGCCCCCTTGTCCAGGAACAGGCCATGTCTGCCGGCGCCGAATTCCTTTTGGAGGAGGCTACGTCCATTTCCCGCTCCGGCGGTGACCTGACGGTCTCCACGCCGGACGGGTCGTACCAGGCCCGCGCCGTGATAGTCGCCGCCGGCTCTTCGCTACGAAAGCTCGGAATCCCCGGCGAGGAAGAGCTGCACAACATGGGCGTCTCCAACTGTGCTTCCTGTGACGGCCCCATGTTTCAGGACCAGGTGGTCGGTGTGGTCGGTGGTGGTGACTCCGCCGCGGACGAGGCGCTTACCCTAACTCAATTCGCATCTAAGGTCCTTCTCTTCCACCGCCACGATACCCTCAACGCCCAGAAGGTGCTCCAGGACCGTCTTCTCTCAGATCCCAAGGTGTCTATCGAATGGGACACCACCGTCGAACAGGTCCTGGGCAATGACCAGGTCAGCGGGGTGCGCGTGCAAAGGGCCGCCTCCGGCGCCTCGGAGCAGGTGGACCTTTCAGGCCTATTTATCTACGTGGGGCTGGAGCCCAACAGTCGGATAGTGGCGGACCTGGTCAGCTTGGACAACGCGGGCCACATTCCCGTGAACCTCAACATGGAAACTGAGCTCCCGGGACTCTTCGCCGCCGGCGACATCCGGCAACAGTCGTCCTCACAGTTGGTCAGCGCCGCCGGGGACGGCGCTACCGCCGCCATCTCCGCCTACCGCTATATATCCACCAGCTCCTGACCGCCCCACGGCGGCTGGCTGCCCCTTAACTGCTCCTCAGCCTTCCTGGTCCAGCATCTCATCCAGAATCGACCGCAGCGTCTCCGCGTCCATGGGCCCCACGTATTTCTTGGACAGGGCGCCAGATGCGTCGATAAAGAACTTCTCCGGTATTCCCGTCACCCCGTATTCAATGGCTATCCGGCCCATGGGGTCCACCGTACTGGGGTACTGGACGTTGAAATCGTCGACGAACCTGGTGATGTCTCGCAAATCATCCCATATGGCGACTCCTATGAACTCCACAGGCCTTTCCCGGTACTCTCGGTAAACCTGGGCCAACACCGGCGCCTCAGCGCGGCACGGAGGACACCAGGAGCTCCAGAAGTCGATCATCAATACCTTGCCCTTGAATTGCTCCAGGTTGACCTCGCCACCCCCAACTGCCTGCGCGGAAAACGCAGGGACTGACGCCCTGCCGGTGGACACCTCACCCAGCTCTGAGTTGACAGACAGACCTCCTGGACTTCCGCCGCTTTGCACCAATGCCCAACCAAGCAACGCGAACAGCGCCACCACCGGCAGCAAGGCCAACAACAGCGTCCACCCGCGGCGGCTCAACGGTCCTTCCTATCTGAGTCGAGTTCGGTGGACTCACCGGGCGCCGGAGTACCCGTCGCTGTCTCTGGCATCGTGTCATCTCGACGCACCAGCATCGCGTACGCCAACAGCATCACCAGGCCTAGGCCTAGCGCCGCCGGGACCCCCGCCTTCAACCCCTTCCCTTCCGTCAGGCTTGTCGAAACCTGATGCCAGACCGAGGGTTGGGGCAAGCTGGAAAGAATTATTTCTAACCGTTCTCCAATGCCTACGTCTCGCGCTTCCCACACCTGATAATTCACGTCCCCTATCGCAGTTAAGTGCACTTGGTTCAGTGCAGGCCCATGCGCTTCTGCCGCTCCCTCCGGGATTAGCAACCGGAAGACGTTCGCCCCCTGAAGGAACCCTTTCGAAACGCTCACCTCACTCCCTTCGTACGGGAAAACGTATGAAAAAGCCAGTTGGTGCGAGCCCGGCAGCACCGGTGCCGTCAACCCAAACCCGGTGCCCACGTCAATGATTTCACCTCCTCGCAGGTCTGACTGCACATCCAGGTCTATCGCGCCTGTGGGCAGGGAAAACCGAAGGAAACTCATATTCCCCGGTTGGTCCAGCACCGGTCTGAACGCCTCGTCCTCCCGGTTGGTCACCAGCGCTATTTCCAACGCCGAGAGCATGCCCTCCTCCGCGTCCGCAGCCCGCAGCATCCAGATGTGAGAATCGAACGTCAGCGCCGCCAACTCCTCCGTAGCGTCGAACACCTCCATCTCCACGGTCCCTTCTGCTTCCTCTTGGGTGATCTCCACCGTGTAGTCTATGCCGTCGTAGCGTGTCGACAGCAAGTACCGGCCCGCTGCCAGCCGGGGCACCTGGCTAAAGCTAAATCCTGCCTCGGAATCTGTCGTTGCCTGTAGCGTCTCCAGCCCCTGTTCGGGGGTGAACAAATGCAGCGTGACCACTTGTCCCACCGGCAACCGTCCTCCCGGCGAACCATTCACCACCCTACCCTCTACCTGGAACTTCTCCTGCGCTGCGGCGCCTGCCGTGGTCATCAGAAACACAGCCACCATAGTCACCCCCAGGCCCAACGTCGCCAACGCCGTTTGCGCCTGCCGCTTCATCCTCGTTCCGCGTCCGGGCCGGTTGTGTCAGGCGCACCTTCACAATCTGGACTCCCAGGCTGATGCGTTCCTGGCCCCTCTTCTAGCCCGGGGTCGGACAACCTTGCACCCTCCTCCTCTGCCAGCAATGGCGGGATAGCCTCATTCTCCTCGTCTCGCATCGCCGCCGCGGCGGCCAGCCGCAACTCTCTCATCCGTCCCGCGAAGTCTTCTTCCGTGATGGTTCCTACGTCCAGATCGCCTCGAAGACGCCTCATCTCATCGAAAAGTAACGCACTGCCGCCGGGCGGTTCAGCTAGGTCAGCTCTGCCGCTCGGTTCAAACATCTGACGGCGCCGAACGAAGGGATATGTCAGAACAGTCAGACTCAGCAAAGCAAGGACTATGGCTATCGCCAGCGCCACAGGCCGCGTCGTTCCTATCCGGACGCCGGTACTGGTTGGAACGCTTCGTAACGCCTCATCCCGCCGCCGCCTCCCGGCCGTCCGCGGCCCCGGCCGGCAAACGCGACGCAACAAAGCTAGGCACCCCCGCAGGCCACAGCGCTACCACAGTGCCTAGCAGCATGATGGGCCCCGCCACCCACATCCACCAGATCATCGGATTCACGAATATACGGAACCCAATGCTGGTTTCGCCTTCCCGTGACTCGCTGGGCACAATGTACAAGTCTTCCGCCGGCGTCGAACGAATTCCCGCCCGCGTGGCGTACATACTGAAGTCCGGGTAGAACGTGCGCTCTGCCTCCAGCGTCCCCAGCGAACGGTCTCCCCTGGTCACGTTCAACGTGTAATAGGACTCCGTGCGGTCTGGTCGCTGCACCGTCCTTGAACCCACATATTCCACCCGGTACCCTTCTATGGTTGTTGTGTCCCCCGGCTCCAGCAGCACGTCCCGCTGCACCCCGTAGAAAGACGAGCCCACTATCCCCATCCCCAACACCACAATAGCCAAATGGACAACGTAGCCCCCGTACCTCGGCCGGTTGGAGGCCATCAGCATACCGAAGGCTTGCAAATAGCCTTCGCCACGCCGCTGCCGCGACCGGGTCCCCCTCGCCCACTCCAACAGAATTCCCGCCGCCACCATTGCGAACAGCCCAAACGCCGCCAGGGCGAACGGCTTTCTAACCCCCAGCACCGCCAGAAGTACCACCACGGCTACTGCCACCAGGGACGGCTGAAGCAGGTTCCTTTGGAGGGTAGCCAGCGAGGCCCGGCGCCAGGGCAGCAGCGGCCCCACCCCCATCAGGAAGACCAGCCCCAGCATCAACGGACCGTTCACCTGGTTGTAAAAGGGCTCCCCCACCGTGATCGTAAACCCGGTGAACAGCTCGGACACCAGCGGATAGATCACACCCCACAGCGTCACAAACGCTATTGCCAGCAGCAGCAGATTGTTCGCCAGGAACGCCGCCTCCCGGGACAGGGTTGACTCTAAAGGCCGTGCGCTGCGCAATAGGTTGAACCGCCAGAAAAACACAACGAACGGCGCTATAACGCCCACAATCATGAACATCAGGAACACCCATCCCAGCGTCGACGCCGCGAACGAGTGCACCGAAGGCACAGGCCCTCCCCGGTTGATGAACATCCCGAAGAGCGCCAGTCCGAACGTGATGTTTATCAACGCCAGGTTCCACATCCGGAACATCCCCTGGCGCTTCTGCACCATTATCGAATGGATGAAGGCGGTCAGCCCCAAAAACGGCATCAACCCTGAGTTCTCCACCGGGTCCCAGGCCCAGTAACCGCCCCAACCCAGGATCGTGTAGGCCCACCACGCTCCCAGAAGCAGCCCGGTGCCCAGCACCACCCATGCCAGAATCCCCCATACCCTTCCAACGTCCACCCAGTCATCCCCTACCCTCTTGGAAAGCAGCGCTCCCAGCGCAAATGCAAACGGGATGCTCACCATAACCAGTCCGGTCATCAATATTGGTGGATGGGCGAACATTCCGGGGTGCAGCAGCAATGGGTTAATCCCCAGACCGTCCATTGGAACCACATCCAGCTTGGCGAACGGATTCGCCATGAACGCCATCACCGCCAGGAAAAACACCATGATCAGCATCAGCACCGCGTTGGTATACGGCAGGCTGGCACTAAACCGCCGCGGCGCAAGCCAGACCGCCACCGCGGCCAGTATCGAAAGCATCGTCGCTATGAACAGCAGCGACCCTTCGTTCCCCGCGTAGATCGCCACCCAGGTATAGACCCTCGGCATCCCCAGGCTGCTGTGGGCGAACACATACTTCAGGCTGAAGTCGTTAGCCAGGAACGCCGCCACCAGGCTCATGATGGAAATCAGCAGCGCCACCATCACCAGGTAAGTGGCGTATTGGGCACTGTCCACCAAGTCCTGCTTGTTGCGAATCGCCCCCAACACCGACCCTACTACGGCATATCCCGCCAGGGCCAGGGCTATCAGCATCGCGGTCAGACCCAGTTCAGCCAACCGTTGGGCCTCCTTCTTCCCTTGTCTGGTTCACTTCTTCATCACCTGCTTCGCTTCCCGTCTCTCTATACGTCGGACCCTCCCCGACAGCTTCCACCACCGGGTCCACCCACGCCATCTCTGCGTCCACCCGCACCAGATACTCCTCCAGCCCAGCCTCGCTCATCTGCCCTTCGCCCGCCTCGTCTCTACGCCGAAGCATCGCGCGGATGGTGAAAAGCACCAGCGCCCCGCCCGCTGCCACGCCCACCGGCGGCACTATCCATATTGTTAGATTGGCTCCGGACTTCGGCGGCTCCGCCAGTACCGCCGGTCCGTACCGCTCTTCTGCCGAGAAATAGTCCAAAATCTGCTGCTTGCTCCATCCTTCTTCCAGCTTCTCACGAACGAATCCCCGCATATCGCGGGCCAGCGGCACCTGGGCCTGGTCAATCGTTTCCGCCGGGCACACCGGGCATATCAATAGCTCGTCTATGCTTTGCGCCCGCTCCTCCAGCGTCCTGGGCTTCTCAGTGCCGCACGCCGCCAGCGCCAGGAAAACCATCACCGCTAGCCTAAGCCACAACCCGCCCCTGAATCGGCCCGTATACGGTCGATCTCTCCGCCAGTCTTGGGCTCTCCTTGAGCGAGAGTTCTTTGTTGTGGTGGTAGCCCGCATTTATTGCCTAACGCCCCGGCGCAATGTCACCCGGAAATGGTAACAGCAATCATAGCCCGGTGGGATTAGACTTGAGTTCGGCAAAAAGTGCGCGGTGCCGCCACCTGTTCGAATTGCGCCAGGTTGCCGCTATGGAAGGCTCCTTCGACGATTTGCATATTCCGGCGCCTCAAAAACCTGGCGGCGATTGTCCGTCAGAACCCCCTACGGCCGCAGCGTATGCAGGTAATTCACCAGCATCCACCGCTCCTCCGCCGTTAGCAGCTTCTGGAACTGCGGCATCACCCGGGGCCGGCTCAGATCCACGTCCGGCCGTAGGTCCCTATTGCTGATGGTCGTGAATAGGTACCCGTCAGACTGCGCGAACAGAATTGACAGGTTTACATTTCTGCTCAAGTTAAGCTGGTGCCCATACTTCTCAGTCATCGTCTGGAGCACCTGGCCGTCCCCACGTCCGGAGGTTCCGTGACACATGGTGCAGTTGATGGCGAAAAGCAGGGCCCCTGTCTCCACGCCCACACCAGGTATCGGGTTCTCTAAGGCGTGAATCTGGTCCCAGTCCATCCCTTCCGGCAGCAGCACCTCCCTCCCCGTTACCGGGACGGACCCTGCGGCGGGCATCAAGCGGGGAGGCTCCTGTGATTCGTAAGAAGGCTGATAGTGCATCTCGTAGAAAAAGTCCAGCGGGTACGTGCCTTCGGCACACGCCGCGCCTAGAATGGCTAAAGCTGCCGCCAGGAAACCTAGGCGCAGCACAGCCCACCGGCCGCCGCCTCTAGTCAGCAGCGCCCGGACGAGACGCATCACCACATTCCCCGGCCTTGAGATCATGCCGCCTCTCGCTTCACCTCAACCGCCCCCGCCTGGGTCAGCACCTGCTCCACCGTCCCTGCTCGCTCGTCAGTGCAGTCCACCACCACGCCTATAAGCCCCTCCGTGATTCTCGTATCGTAGATCCTTCGTTTCATGCTGGGCAGCCGGGACTCAAAAAGGATGCCAATCACCGTAAACAGGATCGCGCCCAGCATTGTCCCCTCATAGCTGATGATGGCCATGGGTGGGATCGAAAGGATAGGCTTACCTCCCGTCACAATCGGGTATGAGATCTGCGTACCCGCCGTCAGGAGAATCGCCACCGTTAGCCCACAGATGGCCCCTATGATTGGAAACACATACAGCCTGTGGCTGTTATGCCGTTCCCCGAAAGCCCCTTCCGGATAGGGCGTATCCGTCAGAAAGTCAAAGTCATCTTTGGAGAACCCGGTCTTCTCCAGGTTTTCACCTGCTTCGGCCGCGTCTTTGGCATCTGAATACAACCCTAAAACTGATTGCATTGCCATGGCACCACCTCAGGGTACTTATTACTCGTCACGATATACCGCCGGGACCTTACGCCTTCCTATCTCAATCTCGTCCTTCAGCACCTGTCCTTCCTTGATATCGAATATCGGTATCAATGGGAACAGCTTGGCAAACAGAAGGAAGAGCATGAGCACCAGGGCGAATGTCCCTGCCACAATAGTGATTTCCACCGGGCTGGGTGCATACGTATACCACGACCCACTGAACACCTGTTTCCTGGCCAGCCCGGGCACGATTATCAGGAAACGCTCCAGCCACATGCCAATGTTCACGGAAATCGTCGTAATGAGCATCAGCATGAAGCTCCTGCGCACGTTGCGGAAGAACCACAACGGTACCGGGAAGAAGAACGCCGTGATAATGAACGTCAGGAACAACCAGCCCCAGGGCGGTTCAAACATCTGAAGGTGTCTGGTGGCCAGCTCGTCCCCTTCCTGCCCGTATATGCCGAAGGCAAACTCCATCACAAAGAAGTAGAACCATGCTAGCGCTATCACTATCAGCAGCCGCGCCAGCGACTCTATGTGCTCTTTGCGGACGTACTCCTCCCAGCCAAAGAGCCACCGCATAAAGATCATCACCGTTACCACTCCGGACACCCCTGAGTGGACGGCCCCGATCACGAAGTACGGCGCGAATATGGTCGAGTGCCAGCTCTTCACCGCCACCGCCATCCCAAAGTCCCACGAAACTATGCTATGAACGGAAACAAACACCGGCAGTATCAGCGCCGAAAGCAAAATCCCGGCAATCGCCTGTAGCTTCCACTGGCGCGGCGTCCCTCGCCACCCCAGTGATAGCACAGAGTAGGCGGCCTTTCGCAGCCCAGCGCTCCGGTCACGTATCACCGCTATGTCTGGAATCAATGCGATGAATACGAACAGAATGCTACAGGTCAGGTACGTGTTTACCGCGGACGGGTCCCAAATAAGCGGTGACCGGATGTCTGGCCAGATACCCCGCTGAAAGTCGTAGGGGAACACCCAGAACATCAGCCTCCATGGCCGTCCGGAGTGGATCAAGGGCATCAGCACCGCGGTCATTAGCGAGAAGATCGTCAGCACCTCGGCCGCCCGGGTCGCCGGCCGCCTCCACTCCGCCTTGGATAGCCTCAAGATGGCGGACAGCATCACCCCCGCGTGGCTGATCCCAATCCAGAAGACAAAGTTGGTTATGAAAAAGCCCCACATTACCGGCCGGTTTAGGCCGGTAACGCCAACTCCGCGGTTTATCATGTAACCGCCGGCGGACATGGCGCCCAGCACCACTATCCCCAGCACGAAGATGATCACCCAGTACTTGATGGGGTTCTCGAAGACCCCCCTCAGCAGGTCCCGGTTAATCTGTTTGTGACTTAGAGTCTTGCCTTCTTGCACGTCTGTCTCTTATCGGCCCTTCTTCAATCCGGCTTCCCAACCACTAGGTACCTGCTTCTCAACAGCGGCCGGACCCGCTGATAGAGCAGCCCCTCCTTCATCTCCCAGATGGAAATGATTGGGAAGATCTTGCTGGCCAGCAAATAAATCAACGCGGCCCCCGCCAGTCCTCCCAAAACAATCAAGATGTCTGGCGCGTCCGGCTTAATGGGCAGCGGCACTATTTCCAGCGCATGTCCCTTCACCTCCTCCAACCCGAAGGCGGGGACGTACAGGCGCACCGTCATGAAGTAGGCGCCCACCATCACGGATGCCCCGGCGATAGTCGGGCCTATCACGCTCTTTCGCACCGGGTTCCATATCAGCATCAAAAATGGGATCAGGAAGCTGAAGAAGAAGTTCAACAGGAACGCCACCCGGTACGACTCAAACATGAACGTCTTCAAAATATTCTGTTCCACCGGCGTGCGGCCGTACCAGAACGTCACCATCCCGGCAAACCAGAAGTACGCCCACAGCAGACTCAACGCCAGCAGCACCTTGCTGATCGCCCAGAAACTCTCCATGGGGATGTACTTTTTATGCGGTCCAAACGTTCGTACCAGGAACGCGGCCACAACAACGCTGCCCAGCGCGCATTGGATGCCCGTCAGCGCCTGATGCGCCGGCATGATCGAGTCGATCCAGCCCGGCACCAATGACATCACAAAGTCAGTTGCCACCAGCGTGTGGACTACAATCAGCAACATGAAATAGAAGGCCCCCAGCGCCCATATCCCCCTCTGGTGCCACTCCCACTGCCCCTCTGTGCCATGCCAGTGCCCCGCAAGTCTTCCCAAAATTCGCCCGCGGAGCCCACCGCTCTGCCGCGCCAGGATCGCCATGTCTGGTATCGCGGAAACAAACAGCAGCGCCAGCCCGCAGATCACCAGTCCGGCCACCGCCATGAAGTCGTACCAGATGAAGTTGCCCCTGAACGCGTCCGGCAGCACCCACAGGCTGTTCCGCCCTTCCAAAGACGGCAGGATCGCCAGCAGCGGCAGCATCAGCAGCAGCGTGAAAAGACCCACCACCGCGTACAGCTCGGAAATCCTGGAGAAGGGGCGTCGCCAGTGGTTCCTGGTCATCCTGAACGCCACCGCCACCAACGGCGCCGAACCGGCCGTAATCAGTAAAAAGGCAAACAGTGACGCAATGTAGCCCCACTCCGCCCTTTCGCTGTCCCCAAACCCGTCCGCCGCCCGGATGATGAACGGCACCAGCCCCATAATGAAAAGGCTGAACAGCACCAGCAGCAGCCACCCGAAGGGTGCGCCCACCCGGAAAAAGCCCTGGCTTACATCGGCCGTAAGCTGGGCGGAGCTCAGCTCCTCCCCATCTACGGTGAGCTGGACTCTGTCAAATTTTGGGTGGCCGTTATTCATGCACCAGTTCCGCGTTCGGGTCTACCTTTTTCAGATATACCACGTTGGGGTCTGTGCCAATCTCCTCCAACAGCTTGTAGTGCCGCCGGTCCTCAAATTTCTTTGACACCTGGCTGCCTGAGTCGTTCAGATCACCAAATATTAGCGTATCCGTAGGACAGGCACTCACGCAGGCCGGCATGTAGTTGCCATCCTTCAGCTTCTGATCGCTCAGCTCCTCCCCGTCATGGCCTTCAATCCGGCGCTCCGCACGGCGGACCCTCTGCACGCAGAACGTGCACTTCTCCATAATCCCACGGCTGCGCACCGTCACATCCGGGTTGAGTTGGTTCTTTAGCGATTCTGGGTACTCCGGGTCGAAGAAGTTGAAGAACCTCACCTGGTACGGACAGTTGTTCGCGCAATACCTTGTGCCCACGCACCGGTTGTACACCTGGACGTTCATCCCTTCGCTGTTGTGGTAAGTCGCGTACACCGGGCATACCGGTTCGCAGGGGGCGTTTTCGCAGTGCTGGCAAATCACCGGCATAAACCGGGCCTTGATGTTCGGCCATTCGCCCTCCCACACCCTATCTATACGGATCCATTGCTTGGCCCGCCTGGAAAGAAAGTCCACCTCTTCGTTAACCGGGACGTTGTTTTCAGCCTGGCACGCAATCACGCAGGCCTGACACCCCGTACACCTGTCCAGGTCTATTACCATGCCCCATTTGTGCGCTTTAACCATTACCTACCCTTTTGTCTCTCTTCTCATTGGCGCCGGAAGGTTACTATTCCCGTACGTACTTTACAATGTTCGCCTCTGCGCTTACCGGGAACGCCGGCACAATCCCCTCAAACTTCGGTATGGGCTCCCTACGGCCAGTCCTGGTGATTTTCACCCGGGTGGACGCCCACGCCAGCGCTCCGGTCTCCTCATCCAACGGCAGCCCAAGTATCTCCAGCAAGCTGCTGCCTCTTCCTTCCGAATAGCGGGAGCCCGCCCCGTGTCCCTGTCCCACAGGTATGCTCACCACTCCCGGCGGAATCCCAGGATGCACGTACACTTGGGTCTCAAACGTGCGTTGGTTGGCCCCTTCCACCAAAACAATGTCCCCCTCTTTTATCCCCTTCTCCTCCGCCGTACCCGAGTTGATCTCAACCCAGGTTGACCAGGCCGCGCTGGTCAGCGGGTCCGGCGTGGACTGGAGCCACGGCAAGTGAGCGCCTCGGCCGTCAGTCAGGCCAACCGTCTGGAAGGGCACCAGATAATACGTGTCGTCCCCCTGCAGACCTATGATTCCGGGCTTCTTGGCGCCCCCCACTATCTCCTGGTACCGCGGTCTCTGTGGCGTTCCGGCGCCCTCGGCGCTGTCGTCCCACCATCCCCCGCTTTGCAGAAGCTGGTTCCAAAACTCATCGAAGTTCTCGTCCCGCACCGAGCCTCGCCCTAGCTCTTGCAGTTCCCGGGCGTGCTCCTTCAAGACATCTACATAGAGTCCGTGCCGCAGCGGTCCTGGCGTGGGCAGGTCCAACTCTCCGCGCATCCGCAGCAGGATGTCCGCGAACGACATTGGCACAACGCCCGGCAGCGGGTTCACCACCGGTTGTTGCAGCCCTACTATCTCGTAGCCCGGCCCAGGCTGGGGAATATCGTTACCCCAGTCCTCCAGCGGCGCCCGGTCCGGCAGCACCAGGTCTGCCAATCGGGTAGTGTCATCCATCAACGTCGAAAAGCTGACAACGAAAATGTCGTCTCTGTTTAGCGAATCCCCGAAGGCCAGATCGCCCGGCAGGCCATGCACCGGGTCCACTCCCCGGAAGAGCACGAGCTTCGTTTCCGCTCCAATACCGTCTCTTATGGATTTCCATTCCTGCGCGCTTCCCGCCTCAATCCGTGACCGAAGGCTAGCCACCGGTGGCGGCGGGTTAAACCTAACCGTCCCGTTCCGGCCAACGGCGCCCACCAGGAAGTTGAGCGCATAAATCGCCTGCAAGTTGAAATAACCGTTGGTATGCGCCCCCGCCGAGCCCCCGCCGATGGCCAGGCTTCGTGAGCCGCCCTCGGCAAACTCGTGCGCTATCTCTCGAATCGTCTCTACGGCGCTGTGGCCGTTCAATGCCGGTATACCCAAGTCCCCAACAACCCGCTCCGGTGCGAACGCGTCCAACGCCGTCCGGTCGTCCCCGGTCATCGCCGCGATAATGTCGGCGTCCGTGCGCCCCTCGGACACGATCACCTGCGCTATGCTTAACGCCAGCAGGCCCTCGTAGCCGGGGTAAATCGGCACCCACTGGTCCGCGTTGGCCGCTGACATGGAGAACCTGGCGTCCACGTGTACAAACTTCCCCCGCGATCGCCCTTCCCCTTGACGAAACTCGCCATATCCTCGGGAGAACTGCACCGGGGAGATCCAGGTGCCAAGAAAGTCCGCCCCGAACGAAAGCACGTAGTCGGCCCGATCAATGTCGAACAGCGGCAGCGCTTCCTGCTGCAGCATGTCCCAAATCACCCGATTGAACACCGCCTCTTCCATGGGCTGGAACGCAATGTGCCGCCCGCCGTACGCATTGGAGAAGTTCGTTACCAAGTTCGCCAGGCTTCCCCGCAGCGGCTCGGTCACCATCAGCATCGACTTTGCGTCTGTCCCCTGTTCCGCCAACTTGTCTCTCAGCGTATCCAACGCCTCGTCCCAGCCTATGGCTACATGTTCCCCCCGCGCGCCGCTGCGCTTCATGGGAGTGGTAATTCGGTCTGGATGGTAGAGCGCTTGCAGACCCGCCTCACACCGAACGCTATGCGCTCCTCTGTTCGTGGGATAGCGAGGGTTGCCCTGCACCTTCTTGGCGCGCCCCTCAATCACCCGTACCACCAGGCCCTCGGCCTCCGAGCACTGGCGGCACAGCGTGGCGTACCAGTTGTCCGTTCCGGTAACCAGGTCCTCCGGAAGCTGCACTGGGCTCTGAGACACGAACTCGTTTTCATCGAAGACGTTACACGCCACCGCTCCCAGCGTTGAGACGCCCGCCAGTCTAAGAAAAGCTCTTCTAGAGACGTTCATCAATCAATCGCCTTAATAATGGCACGTTGTGCAGTCAGTAATGTCTTTGTTTTCCGTGTACTGCTGGTTGTTACGGTGGCAGTCCACACAGTCCCCCATCTTCAGGCGGCGCACTTGCTCCACCTCAACCATATCCCTGACCTGGCCGTGACAGGTAGCGCACGACTGTTCAATCGAAAGCGCCTGCACCTCCGTCAGATACCTTATGTGCGGCTCATGCGAGAACTGAACGTGGTCCGGCAGATGGTGGACTCGCTTCCAGTTTATAGGCTCCTTGTTCTCAAAATGCGCCACCACCTTGGCTACCTCCGCCGGGGCATCGGCGCCCTGAATAGTGGTGTGGCAGAACATGCACTGCTCCACCGCGGGGACCGTCGCTGCCTCGCCTGCCAGAACGTTCCGGTGGCAAAATGCACAGTTAATGCCGTCTACGGCAACATGCTGCGTGTGAGGAAACGCTATCGGTTGCTCAGGTGGCTCCCCCATCCCGAAGACCTGGAACGGGGTTGACCACCAGGCTCGCAACACAAACACCACCACCACAATCATGAGGCCGGTAGTGACAAACCCGCCCAGCGCCAGCGGAATCAGTCTGGACTTGCGGCGCATCAAACTCTATCGGCCCCAGGTAAGCTGTGATTGGGTGGGGCTGGTGCCTTCCGAAAAACATAAGGCGAAAACGTGGTCTGATTTCTGACTGCCCATACTTCCGTCCGCTCTGGTCGCCATCCCTTCAAAACTTTTTCCCCCACCGCCGCCATCCTAGATCCACCACCGGTCGTAGAATCTTCCCATAACGCGGGCTACGTCTTCCGTGTAAATCATTAGGGCCAAACCCAGACCTAGAAACGCCAGGGAGGCCAGCACTAAGGAGAATCTGAACTGGTTCGCGCTGGCAGGCAGGTGGCGGGTGGAGACCAGCGACGGGATTATGGCCATTGCCGTTAACATTGTGCCGGCAAAAACCACAATTAGCGCCAGGTAATACCACAGGTTGTGCAGCAGCTTGCCGAGTTCGCTCCACTCATAGGAACTGATGGCTGTCGGGTCTGGCATCATGGGGCGGCTCTTTCACCATCTTCCAGGCAGTATCAGACGGACCCTGAACATCGGCGAGTGAAAATTATCACAGATAAAATTTGGGTGTCAAGGGGAAAGCTGGCCTCATAGGCCCTTGACCAATCACTGGAGCCAACCCAGGACCCAAAACTGTCGCCTGCCGGCCACCTGATTGAGACTACCTTTCTTTCGCCCGCCTGGCGGCCCTGCGCCTCTCCAGCTCCCCCCAGTCAGCTAGCTGGCGCCCCTGGCCTCTATCTCCCCCGTCTCTTCCACCACCACCTCATATCCGTCCAGCTCCTTCGGCAGCCGCTTCATCAACCCGGCATTTTTGCTTATCACGAACACCTTCACGCACGCCACACCCCTCTCTCTGCCCTCGCCGGTGCCTAACACCCCGGGAATCGACATTAAGCGGTCAAAGTTTGCATCTAACACAGCCTTGATAGGTTTCTGTTCCATCTACGGCTCCCTTTCCTTTCGGCGAGGCACGTGACCGTCTTTCGTATGGTCCAGCTAGTACTCAGTCAACCTAATTGTTGGCAGGATAGAGATGGTGAAGCTTGACTCGGGCGTCCACAGTGGAGAATCTCCAGTCAATGGTTGCTCCGGCTTGGTTTCGTTCTGCCTCCAGGGCCGCGATCTCGCCACTCAAAGTCTCTTCATCGGCAATACGCCGGCGCAGGACTCGCCTGGCCAAGACACTGAACTCGATCTCTGCCATGTTGAGCCAACTACCGTGCTTGGGAGTGTAGTGAAACTCCAAGCGTTTGCGTATTCGCCTAGCCTCCTTGGGCTCGAAGGTTTCGTAGAGGGAAGCTGGTTTGTGGGTGTTGAGGTTGTCCAGCACCACCCGGATCTTCTCGGACGCTGGGTAAGCTTCATCGGCCAGCCACCGCATCTGCTGAGCGAAGTCCACCATGGTACGACGTTCGGTCACTGCCACATGCCTCCAGCCCGCCAGGGGCTCGCACAGCATGAACAGGTTTCGGGTGCCATTGCGCTGGTACTCGTAATCGTATCGCTCCCGTCGTGCCGGCTTGGGCGGGATCGGAGACCTCTTTTCCGCCAGCAACTGCTTGGAGGTCTCGTCGAAACAGACCACCGGGCGCTCTGGGTCATAGGGTTCCGCGTAAAGGTCCAGCACATCCTCCATACACGCCACAAACTCGGCGCTCACCTGGGGAATACACCACTCCTTCTTCTGCCACGGCTTGAGACTGTTTTTTTCAACCGCTTGCGAATTCCCTCGTGGGACATGGAGGGCGCCAGCCCCAACTCCACCACCTTGTTTGCCAGGAGCCGCAGGGTCCAGTGGTCATGGCCTGGAGGGGCCTCGCTGCACGCCAGGGCAATCAGGTGCGCTTCCCCCCGCTCATCCAGTTTGGTCGGATGTCCTGGCCGAGGATCTTCCTCCAAGGCCCGCTTCAGTCCTCCCTCCAGGTACCGCCGCTTGGTACGGCACACCGTACCCGCAGACGTGTCCAGCGCCTCCACGATGCGATCACCCCCCAGCCCGTATCTGCCTTTAGCAGAATACGGGCCCGGGCAACCTTTCGCGCTGGGCTCTTTCCCCCGCGAATCAGTCGTTCCAACTGGTCTCGTTCTTCCCTTTCCAACCGGACCACATACCGTTCTCGTCCCATGGCTGCCACCCTCCTACGTCAACACTCCTAAAAAAGGGTATCAACCTTAGACGTTTTCTTAAACAATTACCAAAACCGAGTTGACTGAGTACTAGAACCCCACCGTGGTCATGGACAACGTCAAAGGGACCGGCGAAAAGCCGGTCCCTTTGACGTCGCCAATCTTTATCTAAACGCTACATTCGCCGCTACTTGCAAAACTGGTTTGCCGGGTACGTCCCGTCCCAGTTCAGACCGGCGGAAACGCCCGTTACCGCCGTATTGTAGCAAGTGGACGCCGCGTTCTTCCAGGAGAACGTCAATGTTCCTCCTGCGCCCGTTGTGCCAGTGCCAACCCGGCTCTGGCCCAGGTCGTTATCAATCTGTATGGATACCACGGCCCCACTAACCACCCCTCCTAAGGTCATCCACCAGCGCCACCGTCACCAGCAAGTGCTTATCCCTGCTCTTACCGCCCTCGGTGGCGTACGAAATGGAATCGACTATCACCGAGGTGGGCTGGGTCACAGTTCCCACTGTAATGTTTACAGTGTCTGACCCGGTCTTACCACCGGCATCTGTGGCCGTGGCTGTTATCGCGTGATTCCCATCGGACAGCACCGCTATGAAGCTGCCGCCCGTGCCCACCTGCCCGCCATCAGACGTCCACACCAGGCTCGCCGTCACGTCACCGTCCTCGGTATCACTGGCGCTTCCGGTAAACTGTATGGTCGCCCCGGACGGGTGAGTGGACCCATCCGCCGGGCTGCTGATCGTCGCCACTGGCGGATCGTTCACCGGTCCCGGAAGAGTATCGTCTATCGTTACGTTGAACCGCGCAAGCACCGGACCAATCGGGTTGGCGAAGGTGTGCGTGGAGCCGCCGGCGAAGAGGAGAGCCACCGGGTTCTTGGCCGCATTGTTGGTCAAAATCGAGGATCCGGAATCGCCACCTGCGCTGAAGTTGCCATCGATGATGGCGATCTGGTCCACAAACCTGGCCAGCTTGTTCTTCTTGCAGCGGTAAGGGCCCCGCGCTTCGTAGCAAATATCTACGATCACGTTTATCGCGCTGACCGTCCCGTAGGTCTGTCCGGTAGTTCGGCCGTACTTCTGGACCGCTTGCCCTACAAAAGCAGCCGCCGTCGTTGAACTGGGTATTCCATAGCCATCGCTGGGGGTTCCCGTGCCTAGGTCATTGGAGGTGGTGCTGGCGATGGCGGCGTCGATCACATTCGTCGTGCCATTCTTGAAGCTAATTGGCTGAAAGTCATGCAGCGTTCCAATCTTGTCCGCCGGGTCCGTTCCGCCGTCGTACGCTCCTGGTTGCAGCGTGCTATCGCCAATGCTGGCGGCGTTGGCATTGGCGTAGACGTGGTTGTTGCTCAGTGCATATAGGTTCCCGCTACCGTCCTTTACCCTGGCGCCTATCGTGCCGGCGGTGATCAGCGGATGTCCCGTGGATACACCAATGGGCACCGGCCTGGGGAACCGGGCCTTCGGGTCCACCCTGGCGTCTATACGCCCGGTGGCCCGTGCGGTCACGGAAACCCCGTCAAGCCTGCTCGGCAACGCGGGTGCTGTCGCAGACAACGTGTAGACCACTATAACGGCCTGCCCGTCCGCTCCTATGCCAACCCCGGTGCCGACCACGTCGGCTCGGGCAATTAGCGAGTTGGAGTGGGCTTCCTGGACCTCCTTGGCCCGTTCCAGCCCCTGTCCGCCGCCGTTGCCCGCCAGCGCCGTCGAGCCGGTAAGCGCCACCGCCAGGGCAAAGAACGCTAAAAATAGAATCGGTTTCATTGAGAGTAGTCTAAGCATGGTCCACTCGTAAACCAGGGTGAATAGTAATATTGGATATAGGAATTGCCCTGGGTATCCGGGCCTTTCAATGATATTAGAGGACCGGATTAGGCGTCAACATAGACAGTTAACTATGCCTACAGATTTAAAATCGTGGGTGGGCAGATGCTCCCCACCGGACACCTGGCCAGCCAGCCAGCACGGCGTCTAAGTAAGCAGTGCTAGAATTGGCATGGCAATTCAAAGACGGGCGTGTGAGTCCGCTCCCAGGCCTAATTGTGAAACAGGGGCAGCACTTCTCTACCGAATAGCTCCAGCTGCTCCACCGCCTGCTCGGACGGGCACATCGGCCGCACCACAAATTTGCTGGCGCCGGCGGCTAAATACTTGCTTATCATCCTGGCAATGGAATCCGGCGGCCCTAGCCCGCAATATTCGGCCATGGGGGTCTCCGGCCTCTGCCTGGTCAGGTACGGCGCCGCCGTAACCTCCGCCTCCGCCTCCGTTGGAGCTATGCAAAACCCCAGCATGCTCCCTATGTGGTCCTCATCCACTGTCCGGTCATATTCCGCCGCCGTCTCAAAGATCAGCTCCACCCCGCGGCACACCTCCTCCGGCGTCGCCTGCGACACCAGCCAACCGTCACCCACCCGGCCTGTCCTCCTCTGCGCCGCTTTACTCCTGCCTCCAACCCAAATGGGCGGGCCAGGCTTCTGGATCGGCTTGGGAAATATGCTCACGTCGTGAAAGCTGTAAAACTCCCCCTCGTGAGTAACCTTATCTTCCGCCCACAGCCGCCGCATCACCTCCACCGCCTCGTCAGACCGTCGGCCCCTTCCATCCTTCGTAATCCCGCTGGCCTCGTAGTCCGCCGGGTCCTCCTGCCCTATTCCTATGGCCGGCAGGAGACGACCGTTGGAGAGGTAGTCCAGCGTCGCCAGCTCCTTGGCCAGCACCACCGGGTTGCGCATGGGCAGAGCGATTACGCTGGTCCCAAACTTCAGCGTATCCGAGTAGCCGGCAACCATGGACATCGCCACCACCGGCTCCAACGGAAACCTGTCGCCGATGATCCGGTCGCTCAGCCAGATCGAGTCGTATCCCAGCTCATCGCCCATCTCCACCAGCCGCCGCAGCAGTGGCTGCCCCTTCGATTCTGAGGGAAATTGGCCCGGAGCAAACCCTACGCGTACCTTCATGAGTTATTCCTTGGTCATCTTATATGCGAAATCTGGACAGCATCCCTGGGTCACTCCGATGTCAAAATATTGTAAACTCGTTCACCGATGCACCCTCGCCCCTTCCAGTATAAAAAGCAGCGTTTATCCCCGGTGCCGTCGACCCAACGCCACCCCTGTCCGGCCGAAACCGTTCATCAGTCCCGCCGTTTACCGCCGCGCCTCAAGCCTTCCATGGCGCAGCCTACAATCCTTGGCTTCCTACCTCCGGCTAGCTCTTGGGATTGGGCTTATCCTTGGGCTCAGCATCTTGGCATCCGCAGGTCTGGCACATAGGTCACCTCACTAAAAAGTTTCTGTAGTATATCAGGCGGCTACCTTCGGTCAAAGGAGTAAACGGGTCTCGACTATTGACCGCGTCTTCGCAGGAATCGCGGGCGCTTGGGGATCAACCTCTTGCCAATTAGGCCCAACAGCCTCCACCTGAGCGACTTCCAGGCGCCCATCAATCCGTCAAGCTCACTTAGCTCTAGCTGTTTAGTCCGATCGTATAGGCTAACCTCGTAAGCATTCACCACCCGGTCCACCGACGCGCCGTGCCCCGGTACTTCAACCGCTATCTTGAGGCCATACTCCGCCGGGGTGTAGTGAGGTTGCCGGGGCACCCCTCCCAGCCCCGCCATAAAGCCCATCATCCTGAACGACATCGCCGGCGCTCCTAGCCGGTTCGTGAGCCGCCCTAAGTAGAATCGCGTCCCAACCCCGGCCACCGCCACCACTCCCAGGGCGGACACCAACGCTCCCTGCCAGCCCTTGAAAAAGTTGCTTGAGACCCCTTCTCCCGGCCCGGGCGTCGTCGGATCGCCTATTAGGTCCTCCAGGAAGCTGATGTCCTCCAACCGCTCCAATTCGCCTATATCGGTACACTCACCGCTCACGTCAAAGCAAACGGAGGCCATCTCAGGCCCGAATATATCCTGCACCGCGGGTGCGATTCCCAATATCGACAGACTGGGCTGCACTTCCACCGGCGTAGGCTCAAATTCCACCCATCCGAACTCCGGGAAGTAGACTTCCGGCCAGGAATGATAATGCTTGCCTCGTACTATCCAGGACTCTCTTCCAGGGTCCCAATCTCCCGGGGCGAACCCAATCACCATGCGCGCGGGAATTCCCACTGACCGGAGCATCGTGACCATTGCTGAGGCAAAATAGTTGCAGAAGCCCATGCCCTGTTCCATCAGAAACCACTCCACTCCGTCTCGGCCCGCTGGAGGTGGCGCTACTTTCAGACTGTACGGGATATTCCGCAGGTAACCCTCAATGCCTGTGGCAACGTCATACGCGTTGGATTTATTGACCGTAAGATTCTCTGCCAGCGCTTTTACAGTCTCGGGGAAATCACCAGGCAGTTGCAGGTAGCGGTCTGTCACCCACGTGGGGTAAATCCCCACGAACTCTGCCAGGTCACCGTTGCAGTCATCGTTGCCTTCACAATTAAGAGTCGTCGCCACCGGTGCCGCGCTCGCCTCCCGGAAACCCTCGCTGGCATCCCGTAGCATCCAGGCGGGCGCTATCGAAATAGACCCTTGGCTGACATAGCTCTTGGGCGGTCCCTGCCTTCCGCGGAACAGAAGCGCCGTCGTTACCTCTTCCGCCTCCAGCTCGCGCTCCACCATAAGTTGCATCGCCTCGTCTTCTTCTGGGTCCAGATTGGCTTTGATCACCCGGAGACCGTACTCGTCCAGGAAATCAGTAGTCAGTCCTTCGTCTTGTAGATAGAGCGGGTTCGCGTCCAGCATGCCTCCCACATCCCCTACATCAGACGGCAGAAACCTGTCCGAGCTGGGCGGCGCCAAGAGGTCGTAGTTTAGCGAAGGCCCCGTGTCCTGAAGACTCTCCACGCTCGTGGCAATTGGCAGCCCTGCGGATGCTATGTGAGTGTTGGTGGATAGGAGCCTTACCTCTATCTCCGTTTTCAAGCGCAGTAGTTGGCTCTCCTCGTGCTGCGGCACCGGCTCAACCGGCCGCAGCTTAGTCGGCTCGCCATCCGGCGTTCGCTCCCAACCCTCTGCCGTGTACGTTTCATAGACCCTCAACCGCCACCTGTGCGGCAGGTTGGACTCCACCCGCATGAGCACATCCTCTGTTAGTTCGGTTGGGCTGGTGAAGGGGATATTAGGGTGCAGGTTAAACTGAGGCCATCCTTTTCGGTTGGGTAGCTTGTCGAAGACGTCGGCTGTCTTCTCCCAGACCTCGTACAGCGGCGCCTCCAGCTTTTCCGTTGCCGAAGGGCGTATCGGGTCCTGCGGCGTCGGGCTGGGCCAGGTAAATGCCGCCGCCAATCCTATGAGTCCTACCCCTGCCACCAGCGGTGCCAATCGGGAGGCCAACCGTTCGGTACCCCCCACACGGTTGAAGTGGAAATACGCTATCGCCGGCCCCACGGATAACAGGTAGATCGGCAGCCTCTCAAAATAATCGGAGGACAAGAAGGCCAACGTAATCAATACCACCAGTACCCCGGGAAACGCCAAAAGCACCGGCGGTCCCCTGCGGTAGGCCAGCCATACCGTCACACTGGCCGTCCACCAGGCAACCGCCAAAATAAAAAGCCCCATTCCAATTTGGGCCCCGCCGGAAAGGCTCAACAGCCCCAATATCGCCGCCGCCGCCGCGCCGGATACCAGCGCCACCGGGATCGATTTCACCCGGGAAGTTCCCCGGCTAGACAAGTAATGCCCTAGCAGCAGCGAAAGGAGAATGGGTATGATCAGCGGTGGCATATTATTGATCCACCGCGCGTTTTCAATAGTTTGGAACGCCAGGAACAGGGGCAGCGCCAACAGCGCCAACCCAATGAGGTCCGCCATCGTCGGACGCCGCCATTTCCCGGCGGTTGTCAACTCTGTGCTCCGTCCAATCGAATCACGCATGCCCTTTTGCGTCGCCAACCTCCTAGAACACCAGTTGATCCAGGACAATAGAAAGGGAGTAGGCCAGGTTGTCACCTCGACGAACAACAAAAGCGCCGTCCAGGCTCCTCCTCCTCGAAGCGCTAGATTCGGCGCCCTCCTCCTGGTTAAAGCTCGCTGCCTCAAGATAGATGGGCAAATGCCCAATTCCCTTGCGAACAAGTTGTTGGCTTATGCCTCCGGACACCCCATTCCTTCTCGGCGATATGGTGACCACGGTGCTCCCGGCCCCAATCTTCTCCCCCTCCAGCGCGATCAGCCTTTGGAGAGAAACGTCGCCTTTCGCCTTCACCAGCGCCAGCGCCTTCATTACATCCCAATAGTGGTCCAGGCCCCGCTGAGGTCTGAGGTGGTAAAACTCGTCACCTTGGATTACCAACCCCACCATTTGACCGGACTCCAACATGCTTCGGGCCAGTGAAGCCGCAATCGTCACCCCGTACTCCTCCGTGCTCTCTCGCCCCATGCCCGCATGTCCGCCGGCTTGGAAGTCCAGGCAGATCCAGATCTCCGTCTGACCGCTGCTATCGAACTCCTTGGTCATCAGCTGGTTGGTCTTGGCCGAGGAAGGCCAATGGATGTGGCTCAGACTGTCTCCTGGTTGGTACTCCCGCACCCTTGACGCGGTCGTGCTCGCCGACAGAATCTGGCTCAGGTCCCCCATTTGTCCCAATGACGACGTGCCAGAAGTCATGCCGGCGGTCACCGCTACCACGCTGGGGTACACCATTATCGATTCAGGTTCCCCCACCTGGCGCTTCACCTTCGCCAACCCCAGAGGCTCGCCTCCCTCCACCTCCGCGGAACCTATGTTGTTTAGCCCTCTGCGGTGTTCCGCCACCCTGGCCGTCCAGCTAAGTTTCTGCTTAGGTTTGAGGCCAATGATCCGGTGCTCGCCGTCACCGGACTGGTCCCCTGCTAGCCGTATCCCCAGCCCAATGCGCGGAAGTCCTATCCTTTCCTTTACCGTCACCCTGAGCTGGAGCGGACGGCCCACCTGGGGCCGCTGCGTAACGCTGATCACCTCTATGTCCAGCCCCAGCGTCTGAAGCCACGCCCACAGGTATGACAGGGCCGTGACTGCTCCGCTGAAGTAGAGAAGGAAATAGAAAGGCCGGTATCCGGATACCAGCGCAAGGCCCACTAGGATCAGAAAATAGACGCCAAGCGCTATGAGCGGCACCGTTCAGTATCTCCTTGAGGATGAGATATACAGGTTCGCGCGTACCCCGCCCTATGGCCGGACGGAAGGAAATGGGAACCGTTCCAGTCCGCCAGTGCGCTCCACCGGCACAGATTCCAGGATCTCCTCCACTATCTGGTCCTCTGTTCCGTCAGCCCTGCCCTCGGCGGTCAGCATGATACGGTGCCCCAACGCCGCTACCGCCACCGCCTTCACGTCGTCTGGCAAGATAAAGTCACGGTTCTCAATCAACGCATGCGCCTGCGCCAGCCCTACCAGCGCCAGCGTGGCCCGCGGCGACGCCCCAAGATGGATCGTCGGGTGATTGCGCGTCGCGTTCACCAGGCTTATCGCGTAGTCGGTGACCAGCCGGTCAACATACACCTGCCCCAGCGCCTTCTGGCTAAGCACCACCTCTTCCACGTCGACCACCTGCCCCAGCTTGCCTATGGGGTGCTCCGGTAGCTGGCGCTCTACTATGGACGCTTCCTCCTCCGCGCTGGGGTACTCCAGCCTCACCCTGCACAGGAACCGGTCCAGCTCCGTTTCCGGCAGCGGAAACGTCCCGCCGTGCTCCGCCGGGTTCCGCGTTGCCAGCAGCAAGAACGGTTCGGGCATGGAATGCGTCACCCCGTCCACCGTCACCTGCCGCTCCTCCATAGACTCCAGGAACGCCGACTGCGTCCGTGGAGAAGCCCGGTTTACCTCGTCAACCAGTACCAGGTTGGCGATGATTGGCCCGGCCCGAAAGTGGAACTCCCGGTCCCGCTGGTCGAATATATACGAACCCGTGATATCGCTGGGCAGCAGGTCGGAGGTGCACTGAATTCGCTTGAACGTCCCTCCAACGGACACCGCGATAGACCGGGCCAGCATCGTCTTGCCCACCCCCGGCACCCCTTCAATCAGCACGTGACCCCGGCAAAGGAGCGCCATCACTCCCAGGTGGATCGTTTCGTTCTTCCCAACGATAACTTTCTGTACGTTGGCGACCAGTTTTGCCACGACTTCCCTAGCATCAGTTAGCGAGAAGCTATCCACTTCGCCCCTTTAAGCGCCAATTACCCCTGGCATCCAGAAGTAGTCACCTAGCTTATATGAGCCCATCTGCCTGTGCAACCTAGCTCCCCACACTACCTATATCCTGCCCAACATGCCTCCGCACGCTACCTACTACGGGCAAAACCCAACTGCGGTTTCACCTTCAAGTTGCGTGCCATTCCCCCATTTGGCTATGCTAGCGGTCACCCTATTCCGGAGCGCAATGAATTGGAGCAGAACCCTCGCCACTCCTGGCTCTTGGTCTCACCCTTGGAAGACGCCAAGCTTGAGGACGCTATACGGTCCCATCCCCACGTATTCGTCGTGGACCTTGTGGAAACCGTCGCCGAAAGTCGCCGCGCGCAGGCCCGTGACAGCGCCCGCTCTGCCGTGACCAAGTTCTCAGCGTCGTCCCAGGTCTTTGGCCTGGCCCACCGCGATACTCTGAAAGCCGACTTGGACGCCCTGGTGTGTCCCGGTCTGGACGGAGTCCTCATCTCCAGCACCCAATCCGCCCAGGATGTCCTGGATTGCGGCGCGTTGCTGACAGACCTGGAAGCGGACCGCGGCTTGGCCCCGGGGGCCATCCGGATCGTCCCGTCGCTAGACACCGCGCTGGGCAACCATCAGGCCATGCAGATCGCCACCGCCGCCCCCCGGGTATGGGGCCTTACGCTGGGCAGGGCGGACCTGGAAATGGACCTCAGGCCCGAGCCCTCCGGAGAGTTTCATCTGCTTCCACACCTTATGCAGCGCCTGGCCATCGTCGCTGGCGCCGCCGGGATCACCCCGTTGGGCGCCTGGTGGCGACCCCCGGCCAGGGGCCTTCTGGCCGGCGTGGATGACACCTACCACGCCGCCGTTCGAGGCAAAGCGATGGGCCTCCAGGGCGCTATAGTACTTGCGGACCACCAGGTAGCGCCGGTCAATCGTGCTTATGCTTAGTCCATCGCGCCCGGCCATTCCGGACCACCATGGGGGGTATTGCCAGTGACCTCTCCCGCCGTTCGCCGCTCTGGGCTCACCATGCCAGTCAACAACCCCCGGTTTGTAGATAAGGCTTGGACCCGTGGCTGCGACTTCATCATTTTAGACTTGGAAGACTCCGTGCCTCCTGCCCAGAAAGTCCACGCCCGCTCGCTGATAATGGAGGCCATCGGGACCGCGGCCAAGGGCGGCGCCGAGGTCTTCGTCCGGATTAACCATGACACCATCCCGGAGGACCTGGAAGGCGTGGTCTGGCCCGGCCTCAAGCGCGTCGCCTACCCTAAGGCGGAGACGGCGGAAGAGATACGCACCTTGGACGAAATCATCACCCGCCTGGAGCTGGAACGCGGCATCGAGCCCGGATTTATCGAAATCGGCGCCAACGTCGAGACCGCCCTGGGCGTCGCCAACGCCTTCGAAATCGCCTCGGCCAGTCCTCGCATCAAGGACTTCGGCGGTGGCGGCGGCTACGATATGTCCCGCGACCTGGGTGTCGAAATGTTCGTTGACTTCGACCAGTTCGTCTACGGTAAGAGCGAGCTGGAGCTGGCGACCCGAGTGCAGGGCCTTAACGTCCACGCCACTCCCTTCTTGCCAAACCCTTCCGGTAGCGTCAGCGACGGCGATTACGCCCTCCGCGTGGCCCAGGCTACCCATCGGATGGGATTCCGTATCGGCGGTGGGTTACACCCCAACGTGGTGGAGCCGGAGAACCGGGGATTCACGCCTACAACCGAAGAAGTAGCCGATGCCCACCGCGTCCTTGAGCTCTTCGCCGGCCTGGAGGACCGGGGACTGGCCCATGCGGATTTCGATGGGCGCACTGTTGACCGGTATGAGGCCCGCCGCGCCCGGTCCTTGTTGGAATGGGCCGATGCCTGTGCACAGCGAGACGCAGATAAGTTGGATTCAGTCCGCCGTGCCCAGGAGGCCATCGGTGAATGAGCTAGTGCGGCGCACCAACCTGCTGGTCTCCCTCGGCTCCTTCGCCGGCGTGGACGACGTTTGGAAACACAACGCCGACGCCGTCACCCTGGACCTCCGCGACGCCACGCCGGAGCTCCTCCAAGGCGCCTCTCGAAAGTGGCTGCGCATCAGCGCCCGTTTTGCCTCCTTCGGCGGCGCCGAGGTGTTCGTGGCCGTCAACCACTCTCGAATGAGCGCCCAGTTTGAGGGCGCCGTCTGGCCGGGAATCGCCGGCGTCCTCCTGTGCGGAGCCGAGGATGCAGCCTCCGTCATCGCCGCTGCCGCCAGCTTGAAACAGGTGGAAAGCCGCCGGGGCATCCCCGCCGGATCTCTACAGATAGTTCCCGTCTTGGAGTCCGCATTGGGCGTCTGGAACGTGCGTCAGATCGTAACCGCCGCCCCCCGCGTCACCCAGGTGGCTCTAGACGAAGCCTCCCTCAACCGTAACATGGGCATCCAGCCACAGCCGGACCTGGACCCTTTCGTCTACGCCCGCGGCCGCGTCGTCGTCGAGGCCATCGCCGCCGGGGTCCAGCCCATCGGCGCGCCCCATCCGCTGGGCACCCTGCAACCGGACCTGAGCCAGGACCAGCTATTGAGCGAAGGTACCCGCGCCAAAGACCTGGGCTTCAAGGGCGCTCTCTTCCGCAATCCTGACTGGGTAACTTCCCTTAATGCTGCCTTCAGCCCCACCCAGGAGCAGGTGGAGTTCTACACGGAGGTACGGCGCCTCTTCGCCGAGGGTGTTGCCCGAGGTACCGCCGCCGTGCCTCTGGGCGCCCGCATGATCGATGTTCCCGTGGACGAGTGGGCTAAGGTAGTGCTCGCTCTCGCCGCCGCCTGCCGCGCCCGGGACCAAGCGAAGCGTCGTGCCCAGGAGGGCGCCAGCTAGTACGCTGATTCCATCGGAGTTTAGTCCCTTTCGCCCTGGTCAACCCCACCCACCCACTCCGTTTCGCCCAACTCTTCTACTTTCCGAACCTCAGTAACGCGTCCACCGCTTTCACTCCCTGCCCCTTCGGCAGCACCATCAGCGGGTTGATATCCAATTCAGGCGCCCTGTCCACATACCTCTGGGCCATGTTCGAGACGGCCATAAGCGTTGCCACCACCGCTTCAACGTCCGCCTCCGGCGCGCCGCGGAACCCCGTTAGCAGCCGGTAGGCCTTCACCTCCCGGACCATCTCCCACGCATCCCCTTCTGTGATTGGGCAGACGCGCATCGCCACATCGTCAAACAGCTCTACCAACGTCCCTCCCAGCCCGAAAACCAACACTGGCCCGAATTGAGGGTCCTGGCCTATTCCTACAATCACCTCCACACCCCCCATCACCATCTCTTGAACCAGCACCGGACTCCCTTCTGATTCGGGAGCATAATTCTTCCCGTTTTCGGTCACCTCCTGGTACGCATCCCTCACCGCCGCCTCATTTCCCAGGTTGAGGCGCACCGCTCCGGCCTCCGTCTTGTGCAACACTTGTGGTGAGTCCAGCTTCACCGCCACCGGGAACCCAATCGCCAGCGCTGCTCTCGCTGCTTCATCCTCGCTGTGAGCCCTCTTCTCCTGCGCCGGTGGCACGCCCCACCCCTCCAGCAACCTCTTCGCTTCGAACTCGCTCAACGTCTGACCCGCCGGCGGCGGCAACCCCCCTACGGTGCCTATCGCCCCGCCCCCTTCGTCTGCCCTCTTCCCTTCGTCAAGCCATGCCCGCCGCCTACGGGCATACTCGACAAGACCGCTCAGGCTCTTCGCCATTATCTGTGGCGAGTAGAACACCGGGATGTGCGCCTCCGTTAGCCCGGCCAGCCCCTCGGCGGCATCCTTGCCGCCCGTGGTGACGAACAGGATCGGCTTCTTTGACTTTCCTCTCAGCGCTTTCACCTGCTCAACCTGCTGGTGGGTTCCAAAGGTAGCCACCACCATCGACCCCGCCTCCGGCTCCCTCTCCAACAGATCCATTATCTGGCTGAACTCATCCCTGTTGGCGAACACCGTCACGTCCGCCGGGTTGGCGGACCAGCCAAATCCTCCCAATACCTCGCTAATCCCTTCCCGGGCTTCGGATGTCAGCGGCGGGAGCTCCAGCCCTGCCTGTCCCAGGTGGTCCGCTATCATGGAGCTCACTCCGCCCGAGTGCGACACAACTACCACCCCATCGTTAGTGGGCGCAGGGCTGTATGCCAGCAAATGGGCTGTTTGTAGCAGTTCATCCCAGTCGTCCGCCCTTACTACACCGTACTGCCTGAACGCCGCGTCGTGTACCGCGTCTGACCCGGTCAACGCCGCCGTGTGGGACAGCGCCGCCTTGGACCCCACTTCGGACTTCCCCACCTTTATCAGCACAATCCGCTTGTCCAACTCCAGCGCCCGCCGCGCCACCTCCAGAAGCTTCCGTCCGTCCTTGAACCCCTCGATGAAGCAGGCAACCACCTTCACCTCCGGGTCCTCCAGCAGATAGCCAATGAAATCCGACGACTCCAGGTCCACCTCGTTTCCCGTGGACACTATGTGGGAAAAGCCCAGCCCTATCTCCATCGCCCGGGTCATCAGCGGCCCAAAGGCCGTGGCCCCGCTGTGCGATACTAGCGCCACCGGGCTGGGCTTCAAGTCGCTGGACGTTGTCGACGCCGTGGCCCACACCCCGGTCCTAACGTTGGCTACACCCAGGCAGTTGGGGCCGCACACCCTTAGCCCCGTCCTCCGGCAAAAGTCCCGCATCTCTTGCTGTGCCTGCGCCCTCGAAGCGTCTCCCCGTTCTGAAAATCCCGCCGAAATCACAATCGCTGAGCCCGCGCCAATTTGGGCAGACTCCTCAAGTACAGCCATTACACGGTCATAGGGCACGATCACGGCTACCAGGTCTGGGCTTTCCGGCAGCTCCCGCACGCTGGCATAGCATCGCATTCCCAAAACCTCTTCGTAGCGTGGATTCACCGGGTAAACCCGCACCTTGTCACCGGCCCACATGATCGAACGAAGAAATCTGCCGCCGTACTGCGGTCTCTCCGTAGCGCCCACCACCGCTATAGAGGACGGGTTAAGCATCTTGTGGATTGAGTCTGTGGCGTCAGGGTTGAACTGGTTCATACAGCTCCTTGCCCGCGTGTTACGTCCTTCTCTGTGTAAGACCTTCAAATCTTATTCCCAGCGTCCCACCAAATCCACTGCCCCCCTTGGGGCTGGGCCACCGGCGTTGGCGGGCTCATGGGTTCACTGTTAGAATAAGCCCTCACTTTTAACTTGGAGGCGCCTCATGCCTGGAATCGATCCCAACAAGGTCATTGTCACCGGCGAGAACCCGTTTATCCGCCTGGCCCACCGGCCGGACGGGGACATTACCACCCGCAGCAGCTTCTGGCGTATCCTAATCTCGCCCGCCGGTCCTGGCCACGTCCTCACCATGGTTAGCGATCTCACCAACAATCAGGTCCGCATCTACTCGGACAACATTGCCCTGGCCCGCTGGATACAGGAGCAGTTCGAGGCCTATTTCCATCCACCCTTCGGCGACAAGAATATCCAAGTGACCGATGCCAAGTTCAAGAGCTCCGGCGACGTTAGGTCATATTGGACTGAGACCATCAAGTCTCGCGACGACCTAATCACCATGACCTGGCACGATTTTGGAGAGCCCTTCGTCAACCACACCGAGCCCGCCGAAGGAAAGTCACCGCCCCACGGCGTCTACACCGTCCTTGTCCCCGCCGCCGGCGCGCGGCTGGTGATTAACGGTCAGCAGGCCCCGGGCCAACCGGTCCCGCAGCAGCGCAACGGCACTTCCAGCAGCACCTGCTGTTTGGCCTTCTCGGAGACCTGGGTCAGTCCACGTTGACCTGGAACGGGCTGCTGATAAATCTCGGGTTGCCCCATTGACCTGGCCAGGTAGGCCGCGCGGTGGAATTCTGTATCGAGTTGGGTCACCGGCGCCTGCGGGACCATCCTCCCGATCGGCTCCTTGCGTCCGTCCGCACCGCTGAAAGTGCGGGCGTCCACTCCGTTTGGGTCCCGGAGGACCCCTTCCACTGGGATGCCTTCGCCCTCCTCGGCAGCCTCGCCACCGCCACCGATCGCGTCCGCCTGGGCCCTGGGGTGACCAGTCCCTACCTCAGGCCGCCACACCTCCAGGCCATGTCAATCTCCACCCTGGACCGGCTGTCCCAGGGCCGGGCCTTCTTGGGGCTGGGACGCAGCTTTCCGAGGTGGTACCAGCGCCTGCTGTCCATGGACGTAGGAGATCCGGTAAGGGTCATGGAAGAGACCATATCCCTGCTCCGCCAGTGGTGGAGCCCACCGTACCAGGCGTCCGCCGCCGGGCAATTCAACGTTAACCGCCTTACTCGAGAATTCCATGGGGTCCAGCCACACCTCCCAATCTACCTCGCCGCCGTGGGACCCAGGATGGTCCGCCTGGCCGCCCGATTGGCGGACGGCATCTTGTTAGCCTGGCCCTCCCGCCACTTTTTGGAAAAAACCGTGAAACAATTCCGGCAACACGCTGCCAACGCCGGGCGCGACCCTGACAACATGGCCGTCATCGTTCAGACCGGCATACGCGTCACCGAAGCGCGGGAGGAGGCCCTGGACCAACTAATAGAGCAGATGGCCGTTATTTATTCAGTGCCCGGTCTGGGCCGTGCCTTGGCGTCGCCCGGCCACAACGTCGCCGAGGTCCTGGCCCGCGTAAGGTCCGCCCTCAGAAGCGAACAGGTCTTGGCCGCCGGTGGCTGGATGCGGGAGTTCCGTCAGGTGGCCGACTGGCCCGCCGTCCGAGCGGCCATTCCACCTGACCTGATAGACCAGGTGGCCCTGGTTGGGCCGCCTTCCGCCCTCCGCCGGCGCCTGGCTGACTATCAAGCCCTTGGTGTCACCCACATCTTCGTTCCCGGCCCGGACACCCAAGACTCGGACGAGTATCGCGCTCTGTTAGCATCAATCAAACCATCCGCGGGGAATTTTTAGTAAAATCGGTAGTATCACCTACGGCATCGAGGCAACAAGCTGAACAGTTCTACCATCCCGGGCACTCCTAACATCCTGTTTGTAGACGCCACCGGCAACCAGGAGGGGTGGGAGCACGCCCTTTCCCAGCGCATGTTCTCCTCGATGCGCCGCCGGGGCGTTTCTCTGCTCGGCGCCGGCCCTCATCTGCTCACCCAGGCGGATGAGCTATCCCAGGCGTTGGAGCTGCACCCTGACTTTAACTGCCTCCTGCTCCAGGCTCACGGCCCCGCGGCGGGAGGTTGCGCTCGGGAATGCTGGCGGTCTCTTTGTGAGTCCGGGGCCCTCAGGGATCGGCTTTTCGCCATCTCGTTATGCAACGGCTTTGACCCTTCCCTCGCGGCCGACATTCTGGAAGACAGCGCGGCCTCCTCTATGGCGGTCGTGCCTGTAGAAGGTCTCTCTGCTCGGAGCACCGGCCCGTTTTTCGTAAAGTTTTTCGTTGAGCTGCACCTTCACTGCCCCCAGTCCATCAACGCCATGATGGCCCGCTTCGCCTTCGCCAAGGCCCAGAAGTTTGCCCCCGGCCAGGTGAAAATCCGCTTGTAAGCTATACAATTCTGACTAATGCAAGGATGTGCCGTATGAAAATCTACTGGAGGGAACGGAAATCGGGACAAGAGTTGCTGCTTGATTCGGGGGACGGCGACACCGTCAGATTGGGCGCCGTTCGCAAGACTTCCCGTGGCTACGACGCCCTGGCCACCACCACCGGCTACGACCCTGGTCGTGCCGTAAAGGACTTGCCCAATCTGGAGGAGGCTAAAGCCTTCGTCCTCTCTTTTGAGCCCTGGGACATGTTTGAAGGCGCTGAAGAGGGCCTCCCCATTGAAGACGAGGTCCGGTCCGCGGAAGAATAGGCGCCCTATGTCTCGCGCCGACGAGCACGACCGCGATAAGCTCCTTAGATGGTGGGGCGAAATCCAAACGGAAATAGGCACCCCCTTCCCGTTCCACGCGGTCTTGCTGGTAACGGAATCAGACCACGCCGCCCACGAAGTGTTTCGTACCTTCCGTGAATGGCTGAAGCCCCGTGGCGCACCCTTTTCCAGTCTGGTCATCTTCGGCCAGCACGGCGCCTCCACCACCATGCGCGCCCTTGCACAAGCGTTTGCCCTGGACGGCAGCTTGCCGCCCTATTTGCTTCTCTTCGAGAGCTACTCGGACCGCTCCGTGGTATGCTACCCAGCGGACTCAATCAACCATAGGAGCTTTCAACTCCCGGACCCTCAGCCGTCCCCAGCCCATGGTTGCAACCTACAATCGGTAACCTCCCTGAATGCTGGCTGGTCTAAGATCAACCTCACCAACGAAACGGTGCTGGAGCTTATAAACGGCGTGGTTGCCCGCATTGCCTCACCGGCGGACGAATCGTGACTACACCCCAAACAAGCGGATTCCACCTTTGCGGAAAGCTCACAGGATATGGCCCAGTACGAAGTAGATAACTATGAAGCGGCCCTCTACAACACCGCCCAGCGGGTTATCCACAAGGCGGTTAGCATCGGAGAGCACTCCCCCGATACCATCACTGCCGCCGTCAGGGACCTGCTGGTGAACGAGGCTCCTGAAGGCATGCCCCTTCCCTGGGTAATGTACATCCGCAACGTGGCCGCTGCTCTTGGCGAAGACGGTCCAGACCCTGAACGTCAGGCCCTCCTGCGCCGCGTTGGCGATGCCATCGTTGAAGCCATAGACGAGGGCGAGGTGGGGCAGCTTTGAGGTATCGGTCCGGTGGCCTCCCGGCTTGACGGCAAGGTGGCCCTGGTTACCGGTGGCGCACGGGGAATCGGCGCCGCCATCGGGCGCCTATTCGCTTTGGAAGGCGCGAACGTGATGCTGGCCGATGTGCGAGACCAGACTGGGCATGAAACCGTGGATTCAATCCGTAACGCCGGTGCCTGCGCCCTCTTTTGCCATCTGGACGTCACCAACGAGGACGCGTGGCGTGGGACCGTTGCCCTGGCTATCCAGCATTTTGGGCGTTTGGACGTGCTGGTCAACAACGCCGGAATCGCCGAGCTGGGGGAAGCGCGCTTTGAAGACCTGCAAGTGTGGGGACGGACGCTGGACGTGAATGCCAAAGGCGCTTATCTGGGCATCAAGCACGTATCCCCCGCTATGATAGAAGCTGGAGGCGGTTCTATAATCAACGTCTCATCCATCGCCGCCATGATCGGTGGCCGGGCCTCCCTGGCCTATCGTGCTTCCAAAGGCGCTCTCCGCGCCCTCAGCCGGGCCATGGCCATCCGTCTGGCGTCCGACGCCGTCCGCGTCAACGCCATCTTTCCCGGAGACGTCGAGACGCCCTTGAACCGGGACTACCTGGCGGACCCTAAGATTCGCGCACAACGCATCTCCACGGTCCCACTCGGCCGCTTGGGCCGTCCCGACGATATTGCCTACTTGGCCTTGTACCTAGCTTCTGACGAGTCGTCCTTCGTCACCGGCGCTGAGCTGGTGATAGACGGCGGCCGCACCGCCCAATAGCGCCTTGGCCTCCGCACCTCAGTTCCCGGACATCCCAGACCCCAGCCCCATCCTTGACCTCGGCATGGGATACTGGGGATCTAAAGCCCTCCTCACCGCCTGCGACCTGCGGCTATTCACCCGGGTGCATCAGGGCGCCGCTACCGAGAGCGACCTCGCCTCTGCCCTTGGCATCCCGCCGCGCACCACTCGCATACTCCTCAACGCCCTGGCTGGACTGGGCCTCCTTCAGAAGTTGGGCCCGCGGTACCGGCTAACCCCGTTGGCATCTCAATTCCTGGTAGAGGACAGCCCCTTCTACTTGGGCGACCTCTTCATTGCCCTGGACCGCGTCTTTTACGTTCCATCCGTGGACCTCCAAAGTGCGCTGAAGGAGGACCGGCCCGTGTGGAGCGCTGATGCGACAGGCGCGCACCAACCAATCGGTCTCGAGGACAGCGCTCTGGTAACCCGGGCCATGCACGGCCTGGGAAAGACCATCAGCCGTGGCTTTGTCCGCGTCTGCAACCTTTCCAAACGGTCCCGGATTTTGGACATCGGCGGCGGCTCCGGCATCATGTCCATCGCCTCCGTACAGGCCAACCCCAAGCTCCACGCCACCGTGCTGGACCGGCCCGCCGTTTGCTCCTTGGCCGCTCAATACATCGCCGACGAGGGGCTATCCCACCGCATAGACACCCAGCCCGTGGACTTCTTGCAAGACCCTCTGCCCAGCGGATTTGACGTTCATCTATTTAGCAACGTGCTGCACAACTTCAGTCCAGAGGTGTCCCGCTCTCTGCTTGAGAAAAGCTTCCGCGCCCTCCCGCCCGGCGGCTTGGTACTGGTGGTGGAATTTGACCTTCGGCCGGACGGCATCTCCCCGCTGTTCGCCGTCCTTTTCAACCTGTTCGCCCTTACAGTCATGGACGGTGGTGAGACTCGCCCAGTCGAGCGGTATCGGGAATGGCTTAGCGACGCTGGGTTCACCGACTTGGAGCACATCCCATTATTCAAACCCTCTTCCCTTGTCCAAGCGGTCAAACCAGGATAACCTGTTAGGGTTGTGGTAAACCCTGTGCATATACGTACTCGCCGGACCTGGACCAAAACAGCACTACCGCTGCTATCCGGCTTGGCATTGCTTGTGCTCGCCGCCGCGTGCGGAGGTGAAGAGGCGTCCGTTCCCACGCCCACCCGCACCCCAACCCCAACGCCCGCTCCAGAGCAAGGAAGAACCGCCATTAATTACGATTCAGCGCCGCCTATGACTATAGACCCGGGCAAGACCTACGTCGCCACCATGGAGACCAACAAGGGCGCCATTGTCCTTAGGCTCTTCGCCGACGAAGCCCCTGTAACTGTCAACAACTTCGTCTTCCTGGCCAGGGATGGCTACTACAACGGCGTGATTTTCCACCGCGTCATCAAGGACTTCATGATTCAGGGCGGCGATCCCCTGGGCACCGGCGCCGGAGGCCCAGGCTACAAATTCATCGATGAACCGGTGACCAGGGACTACGTTCCCGGCACTCTGGCCATGGCCAACTCCGGTCCCAACACCAACGGCAGCCAGTTCTTCATCGTCCAGGGGCAGGAGGCCCAACTGCCCAAGGCATATAACATTTTCGGGATCGTAATCGAAGGCCTGGACGTTGTAGACGCCATTGCCGCCACACCCGTTGGCGCCAGCGGCACAGGGGAGCTGTCGAAACCGCTGGAAGAGCTGGTCATCAACAGCATCACGATTCAGGAAGATGTGCCCGTACCCACGCCCACCCTGACCCAAAACCCAACGCCCGTACCCACGCCCACCCGGACCACAGCGCCAACGCCCGAGCCGGAGAAAGGAAGGACAGCCATTAATTACGATTCACCTCCGCCCATGACTATTGATCCGAACAAGAGCTACGTGGCCACCATGGAGACCAACAAGGGCACCATAGCTTTTGAGCTTTTCGCTGACGAGGCTCCAATTACCGTGAACAACTTCGTGTTCCTGGCCAGAGAGAGTTACTACAGCGGCGTCATATTCCACCGCGTGCTTCAAAACTTCATGGTCCAGAGTGGCGACCCTCTGGGCACTGGCACCGGAGGCCCCGGATACAAGTTCAACGATGAGCCCGTCACCAGGGACTACCTCCCCGGCACTCTGGCCATGGCCAACGCTGGCCCCAACACCAATGGCAGCCAGTTCTTTATCGTCCAGGGGCAGATGGCCAACCTGCCGCCTGCGTACACCATCTTTGGGATCGTCACAGATGGTCTGGACGTGGTGGACGCCATCGCCGCCACACCTGTTGGCGCCAGCGGCTCAGGAGAGCGGTCAAAACCGCTGGAGGAGCTGGTGATAAACAGCATCGTCATAGAAGAAAAGCCCTAGTTCAGCTCTTTCCTTCTCCGCCACGTTGGCATTGGTGGAGGCGCAGGGCCTAGCCCACGGCCGAGCAACAAATCAGGCCGGTTCGCCGGTCTTCCCGTGCTATAATGGCCACCCCTCGCCCAACCCGGGTGAACATAATCCCAGTTGGGAGAGGCATCCTCCCTACCTAGACTTTTCTTTCTGGGGGTGAGCTTCATTGCATGCAAGAGTCGTCTGGGGCAAGATTCGTAAGGGGTCCTGGGACGAGTACAGCAAGTTCTATGCTGAGCAGATTGCGCCCAGCACCGCAGACATGAAAGGGCTTCGCAGCCGCCTGCTCTTGAGAGGCATGGAAGACCCGGATGAGGGCATCGCCATCAGCTTCTGGGACTCCTTCGAAGAAATGGACGCCTACGACAAGAGCGAGGTCCGCAAGGCCAACGCTGATGGAGCTCGCCACCTCTACGCCGGCGAGTATGGCCTCGAGCACTTTGAGGTCGATTTCTCGTCGGAACCGGAGCGTTAGCCGCCGCGCCCGGTCTAACCGCCCCGCCGGTCGTTCGCGAACTATCCGCCATGCCCCAGCCGATGAGCGAAGAGCAGGCCCGGTCACGGCTTGTTGACCTACCCGGCTGGGAGCTAGAAGGCAAAGCGCTGGCGCGGCGATATTTACTGCCGTCCTTCACTGACGCCATCGCCTTCGTAAATCGTGTCGCGGAGCTGGCGGCGCAGGTTGACCATCACCCTGACATCGCCATCAACTACAACCGGGTCAGCCTCTACCTCTGGTCACATGACGCTGGCGGCGTCACCGCTCGGGACTTCCGCTTGGCTCGCCTCATAAACGCCGTTCCACAATCAGGCGGCTAGCTTGCCTCTGTGTCCGGCACCACAAACGGCATGTTCGCTTCCCTCCATCCGCTAAATCCCGGCGACATAAAAGATACGTTGGTGTAGCCCATTGCCTTCAGCGTCTGCCCTGCCAGGGCAGCCCTTCCGGTGCCCCCTCAATGCGCTACTACGCAGGCATTCCGGTCTGGAATCAGCTCCTCAATCCGTCCCTCGATGCGGCCCCGCGACAGCAATACCGCCCCTTCAATATGCCCCTTGGCCCATTCATCCGGCTCTCGTACATCCAACACTACAATCTGCTCCCCCGCCTTAAGCCGCCGGTGAGCTTCCTCCGTGGTTACCGAAGGCACTGTCATCTGTGCTATGTCCACCATTCGCCGCCCAATACTTTCCATCTATTATCTCCTGTTAAAAATTTTGATGTGGTGGAGAATTAGCACAAAGAGAGTCCCCGGTCAACAGCAGCGCCCAGAAAGTCTGACTTCCATCTCCCCCACATCGCCCAAGTCGCTCATCGGTTTCGCCCTGAGAGCGGCGGCTGATATACTGTTGGTGCCACTCCTTAACCACGTGAGGTTTATTTCGAACAATGGCCCGAATGAAGTCCGCCTTTGAAAAAGCCATGGAACGCGTGGAGCAGATGGAACGGCCTCGTGACGAGCAGCTCTTGGAGTGGAAGCTCGTCCCGCAGGGCGAGCGGCTGGGTGGAGAATTCCTGAAGGGCTCCGGCGCGCCCTTCACCACCTTGGAAAACGCTTCGCCGGAGCACCGGGCGTACATGGTTAAAGGGATGCTAAAGGTGTTGGTTGCTAACGTTCAGCTCCCCAGGTCTGAGCCCGCCCGGACATCCGTAGACCTAGTCACCAGCGGCCTGGAGCGCCTACTCCGCGGCAACCCTAAGGCCAAGGAGCCTTTGGAGCGGATTAGACACGTGACTACCCAATACTGGGAAAACGCTATCCTTCAGCGTGAGCAGGCATTTGCCCAACTGAAATTTCAGATGGAGCAGCAGGTGGCCGAGGTGATGCGGCGACAGATGGGCGGTAGCGCGCCCATGCACGCCAACGTGGAGACCATGCCGGAGTTTCAGCAACAGTGGCTCGCCATCTCCGGCCAGATAGACCAACAGTACGAGCAGCACCTGGTGGAGTACCGGGCACTGCTCCTGGAGTTGGCCTGAAATGGTTGACTATGACGGCCAGCTTCGGCGCCTAATGGACGCCATGTCCACCACCCAGGTGATAAAGGCGCCCAAACAACACCTCCACACCTTTGGCGTCACCAACCTCCGCTATTACGTAGTAACTGAGCCTTCCTACACTGACCTTGTCCCCGGGCCCTCCGAAGCCGTCGTCCGCGAGGGCAGTGTCGCCGCTGAGCGCCCCGCCGTGGTGACTCCCACCTATATGGCCCACCTCGAAGGCTTCGGAGACGACGCCCAACGCTATTTCAGTGAGCTTTCCCAAAAATACGGCCCCAACAGCCCTGGCATCCTCTATCGCTATAAGAACGAGCCTGGAGAGATGAGCATTGTCGAGGGCACCGTCGCCGCCGTGGCCGAGCGTATCAGCTCAAGGCTCCACGACGATGGAAGCAACATGTCCGCCGTAATCCGTGGTGTTGATGAGCTTTGGGACGTCTCCCTAATGAAGTTCATCTTCGAGTACACCGTCGCCTCCATCGGTGGCAACATCCAGGAGCTCCAACGGGAGCGGATGCTGGACCTTAGTCCCGCCCTGGGCGTCCCTCAGGCCGCCATCGACCGTATCAACGCCCTCTTCTTGGACGCCGAGATGGGTGGTGACCGCGACAAGCTGAAGCAGGAACTGGACCGTTGGGGCCTTTTCAATCACTACCAGGACCGCTTCCTGGCCCTCTTTCGGCGCCACCGTCGCTAGGTCAACACGTGGCGTAGGCTCTGTGGCCGTCGCAGCTTCCCTGGGCTAATCCCCCGCCCTGTACAGCCTTCCCTGCCTGAAAGACCTGCCCCGTCATCACGAGTGCGGTCCCTGGTTTGAAACGCAAGTCAAAGTGCCGCATCCAACTTGCAAGCGGCAACTCTAAAGTCCGGCTCTCTTTTTCGCCCCTGTAACACGGCTTGGCCTGCATCCGGTTGTTCCCTTTTCCACTATCCCCATGAGCCCTCTAACAAGCAATTGAAACCCCTCGCAGGTACGCTCCTTTTCGCCGCTGTGCTTTTGCTGGCCGCCTGCGGCCCGTCGGCGTCTTCTCCCGCTCCAGAGTCTCCGGCCCAAATCCCCACTTCCACACCCATTCCCACTGCTACGCCCACACCCGTACCCTCCCTGGTCACGCCGGAGATTGCCTCCCAGTGGATGATGACCACATTGGCCTATCTCCAAGATGGAAACCGGGACGCTTCTCTCATAGTCAGCATGGGCCGGAGCGGAGAGCAATCATTTATACCGGTCTTGGTTAAACTGCTGCCTTTCTCCTCCTCCATGAGCATCACTCAAGAGCGTGAAATCGAGAGTGCCCTCGTCCGAATCACCGGTGAAGATTCCTTCGTTTTCTGGTCGGACTGGTTTCGATGGCTAAGCGCCCGCCCGGAGATACGCCCACCCCCGGGATTCGATGTATGGTTGTCCCAGCTCCTGGCGGTTATTGACCCGGCCCTGGGGGAGTTCTTCTACTCCGGCGTTGAGTCCCGCATACGCCTGGAAGAAATCCTCTGGGGCAACGTCCCCAAAGACGGTATCCCTGTCCTGAATGATCCGCCTGTCAACTCCCCTGACGAGGCCGCCTATCTGATTCCCAATGACAGGGTGTTCGGTGTCTCCGTTAACGGCCACCACCGCGCCTACCCGCTCCGCATCATGAACGCCCACGAGATGGCCAACGATGTACTGGGGGGCGAACCGATTCTGCTCGCTTATTGAACCCTCTGCGGTTCCGGAATCGTGTATTCCGCCAAGCAGAACGGCAACAGGGTCCTCTTCGGCACGTCAGGGCTCCTCTACCTGAGCAACAAGCTCATGTTTGACCGGGAAACCAACTCCCTCTGGCGGCAGTTCACCGGGGAGCCGGTGGTGGGCCCCCTGGCTGAAAGCGGAATTGTGTTGGAGCGGTTGCCCGTCGTGCTCACCACCTGGGAGGAGTGGCTCGCCGAGCACCCGGACACCACCGTGCTAGACGACGACACCGGAATCTATCGGCGCCGTGAATATATTCGCGAGCAAAATCCCAATTCCGTCTACTTTGAGTACCGGCGAACGTCTGACCTGTGGTTCCCGGTTTGGCAGCGCAGCGGCCTATTGGAAGATAAGGGCGCCGTGCTGGGCGTCCGTGTCGGCGACGCCGCCCGCGCCTACCCCTTGGACGCACTCCGTCAGGAGCCTGTCCTGAACGACCGCTTGGGAGATACCAATCTGGTGCTCCTAACCACTCCTGGCAGCGGTGCCGTCCGCGCCTACCGCCGCGGTGATCACCTGTTCGATACCATCTCTCCTGGCGGCAACAACTCGCTGGCCTCCGTGACCGACCAAAACGGTGAAATCTGGCATGTCACCGAAGATGCCTTGGTAAACGCCCTGGATGCCGGTGAGCGGCTGGAACGTATCCCAAGCAGCCTCTCCTTCTGGTTCGGCTGGTTCGCCACCTACCCGGAAACCGATGTCTACGGTGCTGATAACTAGCGCCGTAAAGCCCCTGCCCGGCGTCCCAACCTTACGTTCGTACCAATAGCACCGGGGCCGCTGATGAGCACGCCACCCTATCCGCAACGCTGCCCATCACCGCCCTTCCCAACCCTGACCGCCCCCGGCTGGTCATCACCACCAGGCTGTCCGAATACCGGTGCGCCAGGTCTACAATCTGTGATGCGGCGTCACCCCGGACCATCTGCGTCTCCACCCGGCTCACACCCTGGTGCCGGAGCTGCTCCTCTTGAGTCGCCAGGTATGCCCGGGCGTCATCCTCCACTTCCTCCAGCACGTCCGGGTAGCCCGCCGGCCATTCCCCGGCCATAGCCAGGTGCACCGTGGATACAACCCTCACCAGCGTTACTCCCAGGTCCAATCCCAGGGCCAGCTCCAACGCACTCGGTATCGCCTTTTCAGAGAGCTCGGAGCCATCCAACGGCACTTGCAACCTCGTAACCCGGGCCTCCCCTTCCGCTGAAGGCCCGCTTTCCGCGGTTCGCACCACCAGCATGGAATTCGTGGCGCTGTGGATCACCTTATCTGTCACACTGCCTATAATCCACCGCCCCAGGCCGCTCCTGCCGTTGGTAGACATGGCTATCAGCGTTGAGGCCCCGTTCTGGGACGGCCTCTTCAGTTATTACCTCCACGGCGGCCCCGTGCTTGGTCACGTGATTCGCGCCTGATATGTGCTTTTCAACCGCTGACAGGTACTCCTCGGCCCCTTTTGGGATCTGGTCTGCCGCTTCCTTTGCCCTCGCCGCCGATAGCGCTTCCAGCGAAAACACCCCGGCCGTTACATCTATGGCCTGGACCAACGTTAGGCTAGAGCCGAAGGCTCGTCTTAACAATCAGACATACGAGAATACAGTCTCCGCAAGGGCGGACCCGTCTACGGGCACCACTATTCGGTCAAACAATTGGCTTCTCACTCTCTAGTACGGGCGAAGTACAGGTACGCCCAAATCGACAGTCAATTTGCTGATAATCTTGGTCCACTCCGTCTGATCGACTACCGCCCTGAGCCGTCTACGCCACCGCCCCGGTCGATGGCCTTCGTGTACCTCCATGCCTTGGATACAGCAGCCCTGAGACAACTCCAACGCTGGTTAACAGGGAAAGCACAATAAGCCCTGTTTGGACGCTGCCCGTAACCTCCGCCACCAGACCCGTCACCACTGGCCCCACGGCGAAACCAAGCCCGGAGAATGTCCAAAAGAGTGCGGACACAACCGCCACCTCGCGAGGCCGAATGCCCGGCAACTCGAATGGCATCACATGCCAGATGGGAGACGCCACCCAGAGCAAGCCCATGCAGGTTATCAGCGCTGCCAGGCCTACTGCGTTTGGGGTCAACGTTATGCCTATGCCAAGAGCCACGTTGAGCAATGCCGGTACCCACAACAGCAGCTTCCGATTGGGGACACGGTTGGACAGGAACCCGGCTATAGAAGAGGCTGGGATGAGACCGAAATAGAGGAAGCCCAGCAGCGGACCACCCAGGACCAGCGCCAGGCCACGCTCATCCAGCCAGAGTGTGGGCAAGAAGGTCACCAGGGCTGTCCAGGTGGCGGCGAGGCCGAAACCAGTGATGCTAAACATCCACGCCTGCGGGTAGGCCTTCAGCGTCTGAAGTGGTCTGGAAGGCTCCTCTTGAAGCGTCCTTCTGAGGGAGGTCACCGGTGCGCGGCTCTCCTTCGCCACCGCTATCCAGGCCGCCAACTGTATGAGCAGGGAACCTCCCTGAATAAAGTAGGCCACTCTCCAGCTATCTAACGCGGTGATCAGCAGCGCGCTGGTGCTTACGGTGGTAGCCAGCAACACCGCGTGTAGGGACGCCGCCACTCCACTGATCGTGGCGTATTGCCGCGGCGTCGACCACTGCTGGAACAGCAGGGTCCTGGCAGGACTGGATACAACGTGACAGGCCACAAATAGGAGCCGGAACAGGAACAGCGTCACGAAACCCGTGGCCAGCCCCTGTAGAAACAGAAACGGCACCGCCAGGGCCAGCGACACCAGCACCAGCCGTGACGGCGAGAACCGCGAAAACCATGCTCCGAAGGGCAGCGCAAACAGCGCGAAGGTGACCCACCACACTCCTTGGAGTAGCCCCGCCTCCAGGTCTGAAAGCTCCAGGTCCTCCCTGATAAACGGGAGAAACAGCCCGAAGGTATATGAGGTTACGATGACGCTGCTCATCTGGAACCGGTAAAGCAGCAGCACCGCCCAACCTCTAGCCGGAGTTCGGGTCAGGTTGTCCGGCGCCTCGTCCGGACCTCCCCCATCAGCGAATTCCAAGCGCGCTCCTGAGCTATTGAGTCCCTGCCCAGGCCGTAGCCTCGGCAGGCATTGGGCAACTGCAGCCCGCCTGATTGCGATCTAGCTCACAAACGCCCCGTGGACCGATAGCCTGCGTAACCCTGGTCTCTATGGAGGTTGGACCCGCCGGAGTCTAAGCGGCTACAGGCAACCATTGGAAGAGGCGAGCTTCAGCCTGGCTTCAGACCGGCCGTCCCTCCGTTGCGCTAGTTGTGGCAGCCCCTGCCTGGGATATCCCACACCGCCTCAACTGCCCCGTTTCTAACCGCCACATACCGGTCCCACCGGTTCACCATGATGTCTTGCTGCCCCGGTATCAGCAGGAACTTGTCGCCTGGTCGCAGACTCGGTCCGTCACCCAAGCTCAAAACAACGTGTTCCGCATGTAGCGCCTCCACCACCACCCCACGCATCCCGTCCACCAGCGGAAGGCCCTTCGGCGTGCCCACTGCCTTGATCCCCACATCCCCCACCGCCCTGCCGGGCCGCACCGCGCTGACCACCGTGCCCAGAATCTTGGCCGCGTACTGGAATTCGGTCATAAAATTGTATCCTGCCTCCATCAGCAGGTACGACCCACCCTGAATCTCCGTAACACCGGGAATATCGCCTGCCACGTCATAGCTCCACGTCTCGCCCGTGGATACTATCTCCACCGGCATTCCCAACCCCTCCAACGCCTCCTTCAGGTCGATCACTTTCTGGATCATACGCCGGCCTTCCAAGACCCGGGTCTCACGGTCCTCAGTCGGCGGTATGGTCTGGTGGCTCATTATCCCCCTCAGACCCAGGCCCGGCATGGCGTCCACCGCCTTGGCCACCTCCACGCCCTGCTCCACCGTCCGCACCCCGCATCTCCCCATTTGGGTGTCCACCTCTATCATCACACCCAACTCAGCCCCCGCCGCCCGCGCCCCGTCAGAAAGGTCCTGCACATTCCGCACGTCGTCCGCGGCCACTATCATATCCGCCCTCTGCGCCAGTGACGCCAGGCGTGAGATCTTATCCTTTGTCACCACCTGGTTGGCAATGAACACCTGCGGTATCCCGCCCTGCACCATCACCTCCGCCTCCGCCACCTTGGCCGTGCACACCCCGCCCACCGTCCCTCCGGCGCGGATCTGCATGTGCGCAATCATCGGCGATTTGTGGTTCTTCGTATGTGGCCTGAGCTTCGCCGGACGGTCCCGGTAGTAGTCCGCCATCACACCTATATTGTGCTCCAACGCGTCCATATCCACCAGGAGGCAGGGCGTGTCCAGTTCCTCTATCAGGGTGCCCGGCACCGGACGATGCATCTCCATGGCTTAACGCCTCCTTCTAATCAATCGTATCTTCCCCTGCCAGAAACCTCCCAGACCGCTTCCAGCTTGCCGTCCCTCACCACGTTGATAAAGTTGTACAGGTTAACGCAGGTCTCGCCGTCGTAAGGCGTCAGCCATACCTTGTCTCCCAGGTCCAGCGCCCCCATCGCGTCGCCTTGCATCTCAATCTTCCCGTGCTCCGCGCTGCACCGCACCACCGTGGCCCCGGGGATATCCTCCACCTGCGGAAGCTCCTGGTCGGCGCCCACGGCCTTGTGCCCGGCGTCCGCCACCGCAATTCCCGGCTCCGGGTGACTCACGATCGTCGCCATCACCTTTAGCGCCGGCCTCAGCGCCGGCCTGAACCGGCGATATGAGTTGTCCAACAACACATAGGAACCCGCCTGCACTTCGGTCACTCCACCCATCTCCCCTGAAATCTCATAATTGTGGGTCCCTCCAACGCTAACCGTGCCCACCTCCAGCCCGGCTTGGTCTAGCATCTCCTTGGTTTCCAACACCGGCCTGATAACCTTGTGGGTCTCTTCCACCAGGTCCTTGTACTCCTGGTGCAGCAGGCATCCCTCATACGCCATCAACCCCGCGAAGCGCAGCCCCGGCGAAAGGTCCACTTCCTTCGCCAGAGCCACCGCGGGTTCCCCTGGCGCTACCCCACACCGGTCCAGACGGGTGTTCAAGTCCACCAATACGTTCAGCGAGACTCCCCCTGCCTGGGCCGCCTCCGACAGGTCGGCAACATTCCCAAGATCATCCACCGCCACCGTCATCCTTGTTCGCCTCGCCAACGCGCAAAGCCGCTCTATCTTTCCCTTGGTCACCACCTGGTTGGCGATCAGGATATCCTCTATCCCGCTGGCCGCGAACACCTCCGCCTGCCCCACCTTAGCGGTGCACACCCCGCCCACCGTCCCTCCCGCCGCTAGCTGTAGGTGCGCCAGCGCCGGGCAACCGTGCGTCTTCACGTGGGGACGCAGCTTGGCGGTCCTCCCTTGGAAGAACGAATGGACCGTCTTCAGGTTGTGCTCCACCTCTGCCATGTCCAACACCAGCGCAGGCGTGTCCAACTCCTCCACCGGCGTCCCAATCGATTTAAAGGCGGGTCTCTCCATGCTTTTTCCTTTCCCCAGGACCTTTCCGGGCTGTCAGTAGCCTACATTCTAGGTTGATATAAAACCAGGTCAACCCCGCCGCCGCCGGACCGGGGCAAGACGCTGTGCTATCATATGCCGCGTCGCTCGGATTGCAAACGGGGGTTGGCAATGTTGGACCTGCTAATCACGAACGCCTGGGTCATTGACGGCACCGGGAACTCCGCCTTTTTCGGCGCCGTCGGCGTGGAAAATGAGAGCGTCACCGTTTTCCGTGGGGACCTCTCCTCCGTCGAGGCTGTCCGCACCATTGACGCCGCTCGCCGGATCGTGTGTCCCGGCTTCATCGACATGCACGCCCATTCCGGCCTCGTCATCCTGGCCGAACCGCAACATGAGCCCAAGGTGCGTCAGGGTATCACTACAGAGCTGGTGGGCATAGACGGCAACTCCTATGCGCCCTTCAAGAACCACGAAGACTTCCTGCGCTTTGTGGAGCTCAACTCGGGGCTGGACGGCAACCCACCTCTACCGGGCCGTTGGTCCACCGTTGCCGAGTACCTCTCCATGTTCGACCAGAAGGTCGCCGTAAACGTCGCCTACATCATAGGCAACTCGCCCCTGCGCATTGCCACCGTGGGGTGGGACGACAAGCCAGCTTCCGGCGCGGAGCTGGAGAACATGAAGTCCCTGCTCCGGGAAGGCATGGAAGAGGGCGCCTATGGCCTCTCCACCGGGCTGGACTACCCGCCCGGCAGCTTCGCCGATACGCAAGAGCTTATTGAGCTCTCCAAAGAGGCCGCCCGCCTGGGAGGGATCTACCACACCCACCTCCGCAACACTCTTGGTGACCGCTACCTTGACCCTCCCAAAGAGGCTCTCGAGATTTGCCGCAAAAGTGGCATCCCTTGTCATCTGACCCACTTCTACCAGCGAATGTCCCACCCGGCTGGTGGCCAGAAGCTCATCGATCTGGTGGAGGCTGGCAGGGCCGAAGGCCTGGACGTCACATTCGATAGCTACCCCTATCTGTTTAGCAGCACCCGGCTCACTATCAACTTCCCCCAGTGGTGCCAGGAGGGCGGTCCGGAGCGCATGAAAGAGGTACTGTCCTCAGAAGAGGGCAGAGACCGGCTTCGGCAAGATATGTTTACCCGCGGATTGTCGTACCAGGATATTTGGCTCACCTACTTCAAGCGTCCTCACAACCATCAATTCGAAGGTAAGTCCGTCTCCGAAGTGGCGAATATGATGGGCAAAGACGAGTTAGACGCCATGTGCGATCTCTTGCTGGACGAAGACCTGCAAGTCTCGTATGTAGCCCCTGGCGTCAACGGCACCACCCTCGCCAAGTTCATCACCCATCCCCTCTCCATGGTCGGCACCGATGCATTGCTCCTCGGCGACTTCCCCAGCCCCCGGACCTACGGCACCTTTCCCACCATCCTGGCCGAGTATGTACGTGAAGAGAAACGCATGGTGCTGCCGGAGGCCATCCGCAAAATGACCTCCTACGCCGCCCAGCGGCTCGGTATTCCTGATCGCGGTACCCTTATGAACGGTAAAAAAGCCGATATCGTCATCTTCAACCCGGACACCGTTAAATCTCCCGCCACTCGCACCCAGCCCAAACAGTTTCCCATCGGCATTGACTACGTTATCGTCAACGGCGCCGTGGTGATAGATGATGGCGAGCACACCGGCGCCCTCGCCGGCCGTGCCGTCCGCCGCGGCAGGGCGTCAACCTAACGCGTTCTTGAGCCCGCCCACTGGCTGTTGCCGCCAAGACTTGCCCATCAAACAAAAAGCGGTCCCCGTTTTAACGGGGACCGCTACTATTTTGCAGAATAGATAGCCTCAGCTACATCTAGCCGCCTGCTGCTACAGCCTCCAGCTTCTGGTTGATGATCGCCTTTATCTCTCTGACCTCTTTTAGGCTGGGGTAAATGTTCCCGGCTTCCTTCCGGTCCCAGACCTTTTCGCCGTCAACCCTTACCTCAAATCGCCCGCCCTCTTCGGCGGTCACGCTTATGGCTGCGTCGGTTCCATACGCATGGAAAAATTCGTTGACCATCCAGGCCGCCGTCGCATGGTGGCCTCAAGGCACGCAATACAGACAATCGATAGTGAACTTACCGATCATCAGTCCATTCCTCCTCTGGCCATTTGGGCAAGCATATCCAAACGATTTCCGGTTAGCAAGATATTCGGTCTCGCTGACCCTGTGCCTACCCGCTATCCCGCCATCACACCGCCGGCTGTTTCATCATTTCCAACAGTCTGGGCCGCCTCCTGGCGTATTCCGTCTCCAGCAGACCCATGATCACGGAGTCATACCATTCCCCGTCTTTGGGGTGCGTGCTTCGGAGATGCCCTTCCAGTACGAATCCCAGCCTCTCGCACATGTGCTGCGCGTGGACGTTGTACACTGGAACATCCACCCAGATCCGGTGAAGGTTGTACTCGTAAAACGCAATATCCAGCACCTTCAGCATCGCTGCCGAGCCGAAATGGTGCAGCCACAGGTCCTTTCTTCCTATGATGACGAACGCCTGCGCCTCGTGCAGCGGCGGCTCCACCACTATCTGCGCCTCGCCTATGTGCGACTCTTGCGCGTCGTACACCGAGAAGACCTTCCGAGTGTCGTCGTTGAATACCCGTCCCCATTCCGCCTCGTCGGCCTGCAACATCTCTTTGGGTGAGTAGCCAATGTGCAGCGGCTTCCCTTGTTCGTCAGCTCCGTACCAGAGGCCCATTACTTCAGGGTCCTCTAGCCAGCGGCCAATTCGGGCCACGTCGTCCCTGGATACCTCGGTCAGCGTTAGGTCTGGAATCATGACAGCCTCCTCTTACTTGAGAGTGAGGTCCTATCTCATCTAACGCGATTTTGGCCTGGGTCGGAATCTGAGGGGATGAGATTCGTGGATTTTAGCCCGCCTATCACGTGGTACGCAAACATTGCCACCGCCGTCCTCTCTGGTGCGCTACACGTCATTCTAATAGAATGTATCCATCTTCAGGAGGCGCGCTGTGGGACAGCTTCACTATGACCTCTTTCCAACCCCAATGGGATGGTTTGCCGCTGTCGTCTCTAACGCTGGACTCAGATACGCCAGTATGAAGCCCACCCCGGATGCGGCCATGGAGAGCCTGGACTCCCACCTCTCTGGGGTGGAGCATTCCCCCGAGCGTCTGCTTCAGATCAAAGACGCCGTCCTGGGACTCCTCTCGGGGAAACGGGCCGATTTGGACGATCTAACCCTCGACATCGATGACGCCCCCGAGTTCCACCGAGCCGCCTGGGATGCCTGCCGCTCCATACCGCTGGGGGAAACTCGCTCCTACGCCTGGCTGGCCGCTCAGGCTGGACGCCCCAGGGCCTATCGCGCCGCCGGACAGGCCATGGCTAGAAACCGGGTGGTCTTGGTGGTCCCATGCCACCGCGTCATAGGCAGCGACGGTGGACTACACGGCTACGGCGCCGGGGGGCTTGCGGTAAAGGACCGGCTCCTTAAGATCGAGGCCGGTCTTCGGCACCGGCTTCAAACTCCTCCGTGAGCAGGGCCAGCGCCTCCTCTTTCCGCCTCTCATCAACCAATAGCCGCACCGGCAATGATGCACTGCCTAAGAAGGGGATAACATCTCCCGGCCGCACCACCGCCGGAACGCCTTCCTCTTCCAACATGCTGCGCCAGATCTCCGCTATAAGCTGGTCTGGGGCCGTGGCCAAATACACCCACTTTATGGCGATGTGTACCTCTACAACGGTTTTCAGTAGGCCCCGTTGGCTTTGCCGTTCCCGTTTCCGTTTGTACCCGCGGTCACGGATACCCTGTCCTGTCCCAACATAGCGCCAAGTTTATACTCCAGCTCCACGCACAGGCCGATACTTATCGCCATGTCCATTCTCACCCGGCGTCCCTGGGTCAGAATCTCCAGATGGACTCGGTCCCTGCCAGGGTACTCCAGCATCGCCTCCAACACATCCTTCAATAAGTCCTTATCAACCTCTTCGTTATCGCTTTCTTCCAGCTTCAGCACAATAGTGCGCGCCTGCCCCTGGTTGTGACCGGCAGGTGGCTCCATCCTGTTGGCCGGCGCTGGCGCGGTCCATCCATTTGACTGCTCAGGCGCATGTTTCGTCGCTGGGGCTCCAAGTTCGGATTGAGGCCTGACGTTATCACAATAAATCGAAAGCTCGTCCCCCCTCACCACCACCTTCCCCTCCACCAGAAGGAAATCCCCTTCATTCCACAAATCCCTGGTCCTCTCCAGCGTCTCTTGCCACGCCAGCACTTCAGCCGTGCCGCCAACCAACTCAATCGAAGCGTTCAAATAGGGACGCCCATTCTTGGTGGTGCGCTCCTGCGCCGATGATATTTGTCCAAACAACGAGACCCTTTGACCCTCCATCTCATTGTTTAGCTGGTCCAACATGGTTATGGCGTTGTCCGGCGCGGTCGCCGTTATAGCCTTCAGCGGACTAGAAGAAAGAGCCGTACCCAGCAGTTCCTTTTCCCACGCCACCTTCTCGGCGGTGCTGGCGTCTTCCCCGCTCAACCGGATCTCAGTCGTCCTGTCCACCGTACCGTTGGCATGTCCCTGGAAAAGGCTCGTTTGCCCAGTATCGCGCATCCGCGCCGCCTGTTGTGCCTGGGCCAGTATCGAATCAATGGCGGCCACCATCGGACCCCGGGGACCCAACGTATCCAGCGCTCCTGCCTTCACTAGGCTCTCCATCACCCTCCGGTTGATCCCCCGAAAATCCGCTCGCCGGGCGAAGTCACTGAGCGACTCGTAAGCTCCCTTCTCCTTCCGGCTCTCCACTACTGTGGCAACGGCGTTTTCGCCCAGGTTCTTGATCGCCGCCAGCCCAAACCGGATTCCCAGACTGCCGCCGGCATCCCGATCAATTCCAAACTCTACGCCGCTGCGGTTCACGTCCGGAGCCAGCACCGGAATACCCATGCGCAGGCACTCGTGGACCGCAGCGGCCATTTTCTCCGGCTTGTCCCGCCTGGCGTTCAGCACCGATGCCATGTACTCCAATGCATAATTGGCCTTGAAGTAAGCGTTCCAATAAGAAATCAGGCCGTAGCTGACGCTGTGGGCTTTGTTGAACGCATATCCTGCGAACGGCTCAATGAGGTTGAAAACCTCTTCTGCCAGCTCCGGGCTGAAGCCCTTTCCCACCGCTCCCTGCGTGAACTTCTCCCTTTCCGTGCTCATCAGCTCCGCAATCTTCTTCCCCATGGCCTTCCGGACTATGTCAGCTTCTCCCAGGCTGTAGCCGGCGAACGTTTGCAGAATCAGCAGCACCTGGTCCTGGTACACTATGACCCCGTAGGTGTCCTTAAGGATCTCGTCCAGGCTGGGGTGCGGCGACCGCATGGGTTTGCGTCCATGTTTGGCATCAATAAACGTGGGAATCTGCTCCATCGGTCCTGGCCGGTACAACGCTATCATCGCCGCCACGTCGCCTAGCGAGCTTGGTTTCAGCTCCTTGATGTTCCGCTGCATCCCCCCGCTTTCAAGTTGGAACACCTCGTTGGTCTCCCCGGAAGACAGCAGCGCGAACGTCTTAGCGTCATCCAGTGGAATCTGCGATAGCACTAGCTTTAGCCCGCGGCTGTCCTCCAGCACCTTCAGCGTCTTGTCAAGGATGGTCAGGTTAGTCAGACCCAGGAAGTCCATCTTCAACAGGCCCAATTTCGCTATGGGGGCCATCGCGAACTGGGTCATGGCCAACTCGCTGCTCTCATCGCCGCGCGCTGGCCGCTGAAGCGGAACGTATTCCGTCAGCGGCTCCTCTGATATCACCACGCCGGCGGCGTGCGTGCTCACGTGATGGGCTATCCTTTCCAGCCCCTTGGCGTTGTCTATCAGGTCACGCATCACCTGGTCGGATTCGTATATCTCCCGTATCTCCGGGGTCGACGCCATCGCCTCGTCCAGCGTCCGGACCTTTAATGGAATCAGCCGGGCTATCCGGTCCGTGTCCGAATAAGTCAGGCCGAGGGCTCGTCCTACGTCGCGGATCGCCGCCTTGGGACCCATCGTGCCGAAGGTGATGATCTGCGCCACTTTGTCCTTACCGTACCGCTGCGTGACATAACGCAGCACCTGGTCCCGCCGGTCGTCCTGGAAGTCCATGTCAATATCCGGCATCTCTTTGCGCTCAACGTTCAAAAACCGTTCGAACACCAGCTTGTGTTCCAGCGGGTCCAACTCGGTCACACCCAGGCAGTACAACGCTAGACTGGCGGCGGCGCTCCCTCGAACCCCCAGCAGAATGCCCTGCCCTCGGGCAAACGCTACAATGTCCCAGACCACCAGGAAGTAGTTGGCAAACTGGGTCTGCCGTATCACCTCCAGCTCGTATTCCAACCTGGACTTCACCGCCTCGTCCGCGTCACCGTAGAGCCTCTGTAGTCCCTCCCAGCAGAGCCTCGCCAGCATCTCTTCCGCTGTTGAGCCGTCGGGCACCGTGTACCGCGGCAGGTGCAGCTCCCCAAAGTTCAGCTTGACCTCGCACTGCTCGGAGATTCGCCGCGTGTTGGCCAGTGCTTCCGGCAGCTCTCTGAACAGGTCAAACATCTCCTCCGGGCTCTTCAGGTAGAACGAGTCGTCGTCCATCTTCAGCCGGTTTTCATCGTTCACGTTGCTGTTGGTGGATATGCAGATCCGCAGGTCCTGGAAGTGAGCGTCGCTTTTGGCGGTGTAATGGCTGTCGTTGGTGGCCACCAGCGGCAGGTCCAACCGTCGCCCCAACTCCACCAATCCCTTGTTTATCGCCGGCAGGTCCGGGACGCCCTGATGCTCCTGTACCTCCAGGTAAAACCTATCGTCAAACAGCTCTTTGTACCAACCGGCCCGCTTGGCCGCCTCGTCCATCCGCCCTTCGGCTATCAACCGTGGTATCTTAGCGCTGGGACACCCGGACATCACTACCAGACCTTCGTTGTGCAACTCCAGTAGCTCGTCGTCCACTCGGGGACGGTAGTAGAATCCCTCCAGGTGCGCCTTGGTGCCAAGCTGGATCAGATTCTTGTAACCGGCGTTGCTCTGCGCCAGCACCGTCAGGTGGGCCGGGCTCTTCTCGGAGGGGTCTTTGGTGCGCCGGTGCTCCTTCGCCTCGTACACCTCACACCCAATGATCGGTTTAACCCCTGCTGCCAGTGCCTCCGAATAGAAATCCACCGCCCCATACAGCGAGCCGTGGTCGGTTATCGCCAGCGCGTCCATCCCCTGCGATGCCGCCTCTTTCACCAGCGCCGGTATACGGCTTATCCCATCAAGCAGGCTGTATTCAGTGTGAACATGAAGGTGGGTAAACATGATGAAAACGGTCAGTGTAAAATATATTATCGCCGCCGTTGGGTCAAGACGCTAAGAGTACCAAATCACAAAATGAGGGAAAACAGAACCTATTTGCTACCAAGTGTTGTATCATAGCTTGACTCGTTCCCGCTCATTGATTCGGAACATCTCATGGCAGACCTGAAGCTCTCCACTAGCAAATGTACCCTCCCATGACCGTCCTCATCACCGGAGCCACCGGGTTCGTCGGCCGTAGGGTAGTTCAGACTCTTCTGGATCAGGGCAACCCGGTCCGCTGCCTCGTCCGCACCCCCGCCGCCGCCGCGCTCCTGGACCGCGACCGCGTGGACGTCCATTTCGGTGACGTGTTAGACCCGGCGTCCCTCACCCCAGCCTTCAACGGCGTCGACGCCGCCGTCCACCTGGTTGCCGTCATCCGAGAGAAGGGCGGCGCCACCTTCGACGCCATTAACGTCCAGGGCGCGCGTAACGTTGCCGAAGCCGCCTCCGCCGCGGGCGTCAAACGGTTGGTCCACGTCAGCGCCATCGGCGCCCAGGATAATCCGCGTTTCCCATACCTCCACAGCAAATGGCGCGGCGAGCGGGCTGCCGCCGAAGCCGGGTTTCCGTACACCATCTTGCGCCCATCCATCGTCTTCGGCCCCGGCGACGAGTTTCTCTCCACCCTGGCCGCCTTGGTGAAAGCCTTCCCAGCAGTCCCGGTGCTCGGCAACGGGCGGACCCGCTTCCAGCCCATCCACGTAGACGACGTGGCGCGCTGTATTGCCCAGAGCTTGGACCGCCCCGACCTGACAGGAAGCACCCTGGAGATAGGTGGCCCGCACCACCTCACCTACGACCAGGTACTTGATGCCGTCGTGGCCACCTTACGGTCGCGCCGCGTCAAACTCCATATGCCCCTGGCCATGGTTCGTCCCTTGTTATCAATCATGCAGGCCGTCTTGTCCAACCCTCCCGCCACCCGCCACCAGCTTGACATGCTTTCCTTGGACAACGTCTGTGACCTGGATTCGGTGCCTCGCCAATTTGGATTCTCGCCCAGGCAACTGCACGGAAACATTGACTTCGTGCGGGACTTCACCCGAATTGATGGTCTGAAACTGGCAGTGGGCATCTCACCGCACCGCCGCACCGTCCCGTAACCTGGACCTTCGTTCCCGAATCGCGGCGCAGGCCCGCCGCAGTTACGGTATAATTGTTTGCCCGGCCCCTTCAAACAGGTAAAACCTAGCCACCAATGCTCGACTACAAGTCCGCCCTCCAACAACTCCTGGGCCTGGTGGACTTTGAACGGTTCAGTGGCCCGCGAGGGCCCCGCGTAAAGTTTGACCTCGGCCGCATGCGCCTCCTCCTCCAACTTATGGGCAACCCGCACCTCGACACCCCTACGGTCCACGTCGCTGGCACCAAGGGAAAAGGCAGCACCGTGGCCATGGTCTCTTCAGTCCTCGCTCGCCAGGGGTTCACCACCGGCATGTTTATCTCGCCTCATCTCCACAGTTTCCGGGAGCGAATCTGCGTCAACGGCCGGCCCGTCAGCGAGTCGGAATTCGCTGCCTTGGTTGATGACCTTTGGCCGTTTGTCGAAGCCGTCGATCGGTCCGTAGAACATAGCGCCGTCACCGTATTTGAGCTTCTCACCGCCATGGCTTTTCTTCACTTCCAGCGAATCAACGCCGGCTTGCAGGTACTGGAAGTGGGTCTGGGCGGACGCCTGGATTCCACCAACCTCGTTTCCCCCAACGTCACCGCCATCACCTCCGTCAGCCTGGAGCACACCAACATCCTGGGCGATACCGTCGCGCAGATCGCCTCAGAGAAGGCTGGAATCATCAAGCCCGGCGTCCCTGTGGTCACCGCGCCACAGGTCCCCGCGGCCCTGGACTCCATCCGCGCCGTCGCCCGGGAGCAAGCCTCTCCCATAATCGAGGTGGGCAAAGACCTGACCTGGGAGCTTGAAAGCTACGCCCTTTCTGGACAGTCCTTTGTGGTACACGGCCGCCGCGGCGACTACCACCTTCAGATGCCCCTGTTAGGCGACTACCAGCTTGAAAACGCCGCAATCTCCGTAGGTATCTTGGAAGAGTTGATGGGCCAGGGCTTCCACATTTCCAACGGTGCAATGGAAGATGGGTTTAAGCAAGTTTCGTGGCCCTGCCGGCTGGAGGTGCTGGGCCGCAATCCATTGTTGCTGGCTGATGGTGCCCACAACCCCTACTCCACGCAGCGCCTTTGCCGCTCCCTGTCCAGCTATTTTGACTATCGCAGAGTTGTCCTTCTGTTCGGCGCTTCCAGCGACAAGAACCTGGCGGACATGGTTAAAACGGTCGCCAGCCTGGACCCCATGGTAGTCACCACCGCATCCCGCCATCCCCGGTCCATGCCCGCCGGCGATCTGGCCGGGCTCTTCAGCCAGGTTGGAATCTCGGCGCAGCCCTCCGAAAATGTGGCCCAAGGTCTGGACACGGCCCGTTCGTTAGCTGATCCGGGAGACCTGGTCCTGGCCACCGGGTCGCTCTTCGTCGCCGCCGAGGTTCGGGAGCTTGTAAAAGGCCTGGAGCCTGAAACCTACGACCAGCTAGTCCAGAGTCCCTCGGGCTCGGCTACTGGCGGCGGGTAGCTGGTGCACCGGCCAAAGATTGTTATAACCGGAATTGGGGCCGTCACCCCGCTGGGCCTCTCCGCGCCCAAGTTCTGGAACGCCCTGGTGGCTGGACAGTCCGGCATCGGCCCCATGACCCTGTGCGACCCTACAGACTTCCCGTGCCGGATTGCTGGCGAGGTCTCGGACTTCGATCCTGTCCAATATGTAGATGCCAGGGAAGCTCGGCGCATGGCCCGCTTCTCCCAGTTGGCAGTGGCCGCCGCCCAGGAAGCGGTTGAGCACGCTCGGCTGAAAGTCCTCCCTTCAGACGCCCACAACGTAGGCGTGCTTCTTGGCAACGGCGCCGGGGGCTTCCCCACCACCGAGGAAGGCTGCCGTGTGCTCGTTCAGCGGGGCGGGATGCGAATGTCCCCCTTCTTTTTCCCCATGATCCTGCCCAACATGGCCGCCTCCAATGTCAGCCGCCTTTTGGGCTACACCGGCTACAACTCCACGGTGATTACAGCCTGCGCCGCCTCCAACCAGGCCATTGGGGAGGCTATGGAGATACTACGCCGCGGCGCTGCCAAGGTCATGCTCACCGGCGGCACCGAAGCCGGCATCAGTCAGCTTGGCCTGGGCGGTTTCTCCACCATGCGTGCCCTCAGCACCCGTAACGACGAACCCGAGCGGGCCAGCCGCCCCTTTGACGCCCAGCGTGACGGCTTCGTGCCCGCGGAAGGCGCCGCAATGCTGGTGATTGAGACCGAGCAGCATGCCCTGGCCGGTGGAGCAGACATCCTATGCGAACTGGCCGGCTTCGCTTCCACCTCAGACGCATATCACCCCGTACAGCCCCAGGAGTCCGGGGAAGGTGCAATGCGGGCCATGAAGGTCGCGCTGGACGACGCCGGAGTCTCCCTGGATGAGGTGGACTACATCAACGCCCACGGCACCTCCACCCCCCTTAACGACGCGGTAGAGACCAAGGCTATCAAGGGGCTATTCGGAAAACGCGCCCACCAGATCCCGGTCAGCTCCACCAAGTCCATGATCGGCCATTCCCTGGGAGCCGCGGGCGCCTTGGAGGCCATCCCCTGTATCCGATCCATCAGCGACGGAGTCATCCATCCAACAGCCAACTACCAGTATCCGGACCCCCTGTGTGATCTGGACTACGTGCCCAACCAGGCCCGAAAGAAAGACGTACGCGTGGTGCTATCTAACGCTTTTGGCTTTGGTGGGCAGAACGCCTGCCTGGTGTACCGGCGCTACGACGGCGCTTAGGCTTCGGCGCTACTTGGCGCCTGCTGGGCTACCATCGGCTCCAGTATGCGCTCCAGCGCCATCACGTGGCTGCAAGTCCCGTAGTCTGAGAAGTAGTGGCACGTGCATGTCCACACGCCGTCGTCCAGTCCCACCGCATGCTCGCTGTGGTCGCCTCGGAAACTCACCTTCAAAGACTTTACGCTAATTCGGTCCTTCTCCTCCGCATACCTGCGCGCCTTCTCTATCTTCCCAATCAAGCTGGACTGCATCCGCTCTCCTTAAACCCCTGGACTTCCCCCATGGTATGGCAACAACATCGGGCGGTCAACGAAACCTCCGCCTCTAAGACCACGGAATATCTTGCCCCGAAATCTTCTCGCCACTACACTAAGTAGCAGTAATGTCCGCTGTGTTGACCGGAGACCAAATACGTGAGCTTTTCCTCTCTTTCTTCGAAGGTGAGGGCCACCAGCGTATGCCCAGCGCCTCACTGGTCCCTTCCGGCGACCCCACCCTCCTATTTACCAGCGCCGGTATGGTCCCTTTCAAGCCATTCTTCATGGGCGAGCAAACGCCCCCTTCACTCAGGCTAACCTCCAGCCAGAAGAGCTTCCGCACCACCGATATAGACGAGGTGGGCGACGACACTCATCTCACCTTCTTCGAAATGCTGGGCAACTTCAGCATAGGTGACTACTTCAAAAAGGATGCCGTACGCCTCGCCTGGGAGTTCGTTACCTCCAGGGAAAAGGGCTTTGGCATACCTGGCGTGCGCTTCTTTGCCACCATCTACCTGGACGATGAAGAGGCCTTCACACATTGGAACCAGGACATTGGGCTGGCCCCCGATCTAATCTACCGTTACGGCGCCGACGATAACTGGTGGGGTCCAGCCGGATTGGAGGGCCCCTGCGGCCCTTGCAGCGAGCTGCACTATGACTTCGGCTTTGAGCACGGCTGCGGACAGCCCCTGCGGGACCCCCGCAGTGAGGGCGAAGGTTGCCACCCCAACCACCCCTGCGGACGCTTCGTGGAGCTTTGGAACCTGGTCTTCATGCAGTTCTACCAGGACCAGGAAGGTAACCGCACCCCCCTTCCAGCGCCCAGCGTTGACACCGGCATGGGGCTGGAGCGCGCCGCGTCCATCCTCCAGGGCGTCTCCAACGTCTATGACACCGACCTCTTCACCCCCCTGGTGAACGAGGCTGCTGAGCTCTCTGGCAAGCCTTACGGTCAGGATCGGGACACCGACTACGCCCTTCGCGTGGTCGCCGAGCACAGCCGCGCCGCCGCGTTCCTCATCTCAGACGGGGTAGTCCCCGGCAACGAGGGCCGGGGCTACGTCCTCCGCCGTGTTATCCGCCGCGGCATCCGCTACGGCCACCGCCTCCACATGGAAGGCAACTTCATGAGCGCCGTGGCCGGCGTCGCCATCGAGAAGTTCGGCCCCGCCTATCCGGACCTCCCTACCAACCGGGACTTCATACTCCGAGTGGTCGGCCTGGAAGAAGACCGGTTCCGAGACGCCCTGACAATAGGGCTCCCCAGGGTTGAGGAGCTCATCACCCAGGCCAAGTCCTTAGTCGCCGCCAATGTGGTGGAGCGCCTCGGCAGGGGTAGCGCTGACCTCTACGACACCTTCGGTATCCCCTCTGAGGTGGTAGAGGAGATGGCCCGTAACAGCGGTATCTCCGGCTTTGACAATAACGATTTCGACCGGCATTACCAGGCCGCCATGGAAGAGCGGCGGGAGACCGCCCGCGCTGCCCATGTGGTCACCGGTGCCATGGAGATCCACTCCTCTTACGAGTCCCTTGGCGCTGAAAAAGTCGAGTTCGTGGGCTATCAGCGCCTCCGCCAGGACACCGTCGTAACCGCCCTCCTGGTCGATGGCGTCCCCACCGCCCACGCCAATCAAAGCCAAGAGGTGGAGGTGGTCCTCAAAGAGACCCCCTTCTACGCCGAGGGCGGCGGCCAGGTGGGAGATAAGGGCATAATCACCGCGCCCAACGGCCAGATAACCGTTGAAAATACCCAGAGCCCCGTCGCCGGACTCGTCGTCCACCGCGGAGTCGTGGCCCAGGGCGACGTATCCTTGGGTGACCCGGCTACCGCTCAAGTAGATACCCAGGCCCGCCTCAGCACTATGCGGAACCACAGCGGGACCCACCTCCTTCACGCCTCCTTGCGCGCCATCCTCGGCACCCACGTCCGGCAGGCCGGTTCCTTGAACGACTCACATCATCTCCGCTTTGACTATACCCACGTCAGTCCCCTTTCCCGAGAGGAGATGCGGGACATCCAGTCTCTGGCCAACCAGAAAGTGCGCGAGAACCTGGCCGTCTCCACCCATGAGACCACCTACACAGAAGCCGTTCGGCAAGGCGCCCTGGCGTTCTTCGGCGAAAAGTACGGCGACGTGGTGCGCGTCGTCGCCATGCGCACCCGGGACTCGGAGTCGCCCTTCAGCCTGGAGGCCTGCGGCGGCACCCACGTGGCCGATACCGGCGAGGTAGGTCCCCTGTTTGTCCTCGGTGACTCTGGCATCGGCGGCGGCATGCGCCGCGTTGAAGCCGTCACCGGTGATGCCGCCGATTCCCTGTTCATGGAGCGCACAGATCTGCTGCAAGCCATCTCCCGTCGCCTGGAAACCCCCATGGGAGACCTTGAGTCCCGCTTGGAATCGTTCATGGATGAGATCGGTCAGCTACGCAGGCAGGTCGCCGAACTGGAGCGCCACAACCTTCGTACGGAGGCCCAGGAGCTACTCGCCCAGGTTCAGCAGGTTGACGGCGTCAACGTCCTCGCCTCTCGCACCTCCGCCACCAGCGTAGAGGCCATGCGGGAAATGGGCGACTGGCTTAAGGACAAACTCTCCAGCGCAGTGCTGGTCCTAGCGCTTGCCAGCAACGGCAGCCCCATGTTGGTGTCCATGGTAACGCCGGACCTGATCGCCCGGGGACTCCACGCCGGCAACATCGTCAAAGAGACCGCCCGGGTCCTGGGCGGTGAAGGTGGCGGCCGCCCGGAGACCGCTCAGGCCGGCGGCAAACGCCTGGACAAACTGCCGGAGGCCCTCGCCGGCGTCGCCGATATCGTTCGGCGGGAGGTCAAGCCCTGAGGACCCTTGGACTTGATGTAGGAGACCGCCGCATTGGCCTCTCCCTCAGTGACCCCACCGGGCTCATCGCCACCCCGATGGGTTTTATCTCCCGTACCGTTCAGGCGTCAGACGTAGCCGCCGTACTGCGAGAGGCAGCGGATCATCAGGCCCAGCGAATCGTCGTTGGCATGCCCTTCCTCGTTAACGGCCGAGTTGGCAAACAAGCCCGGTCCGTACAGCTCTTTTGTGATGCTCTGCGAGAGCAGTCCGCCCTGGCTGTGGTCACCTGCGACGAGCGCTACTCCACCGCCGAAGCCAAGCGCCTGCTCCGTGATGCCGGGCGCAAGCCCTCCCGGGAAAAAGGCCTTTCTGACGCCGCTGCTGCCGCCGTTATCTTGCAGTCCTATCTGGACGGAGAGCGACACCGGTGACCGGCCGCCTCGGGATAATCGGCTTCCCCTTGGCCCATTCCATTTCCCCAGCCATGCACCAGGCCGCGCTGGGCCACCACGGTCTCGATATGACCTATGAGGCCTGGGAAGTTCCCATAGGGGGCCTCCAGAATTTCTTCCGGGAGGCGCGCACCTCGGACGCTGGAATTTTGGGGTGCAGTATCACCGTACCCCACAAAGAGTTGGCCATTGAATTCCTGGACGAGACATCAGACGATGCCCGGCGCGCGGGCGCGGTCAACACTGTTGTGAACAGTCAGGGTCACCTCAGCGGCTACAACACGGACGGCCCTGGCTTCCTCCGTGCGCTGCAATCTGAGGCTGGCATATCTCCTGCCGGAATGCGGGTCCTAATCTTAGGCGCCGGGGGCGCCGCCCGCGGCGTAGCCATGGCCCTCTCCTCCCTTGAGCCCTCCAGCATAACCATCGCTAATCGCACTTCGGACCGCGCCAAGAACCTGGTCAAGCAACTAAAGCGCCAATGGAAAGGCCGGGCGGAAGCCATGTCGCTTACAGATCGAAAGCTGCCGGACGCTGCCCTGAACGCGGACCTGATCATCCAGTGCACCACCATGGGCATGCACCACGGCCCTGACGAGGGCGGCTCCCCCTTAGCGGCCGCCCACATCCCTTCCACGGCCTTGGTTTATGACCTGGTGTATAATCCAGTTGAAACTCCCTTCTTGCGTGGGGCCTCGGCCGTCGGCGCCCAGGTGCTGGGCGGCCTGTCAATGCTGGTCCATCAGGGAGCCATCGCATTCGAGTTGTGGACCGGCCGGCCCGCTCCCATTGACGTCATGTTTGAAGCAGCCCGCAGCGCCTTACCCGGTCAAGCCTAGTGATAGCTAGCGCACCATGATTCGTTTTCTTACCGCGGGTGAGTCTCACGGAGAAGGCCTGGTAGTTATCGTGGAGGGGATGCCCGCCGGCCTCCCCATCACCGAAGAGTACATTGGCGAACAGATGGCCCGGCGGCAGCGTGGCTACGGCCGCGGCGGCCGCATGAAAATCGAGCGCGATTGGTCCCACATCGTTTCCGGCGTCCGCCACGGCCTCACCTTGGGAAGCCCCATCGCCATGACCGTTGAAAACCGGGACTGGGCCAACTGGACCCAGGTCATGAGCGTCGCCCCGGTGGAAGATGACGTCACTCGCGTCACCCGGCTCCGCCCCGGCCACGCCGACCTGCCCGGTACCATGAAGTATGGCTACGACGACGTCCGTAACGTCCTGGAGCGCGCCAGCGCCCGGGAGACGGCGGCCCGTGTGGCCGCCGGCGCCACCGCCCGCCGACTGCTGGAGGAGTTCGGCGTCCAGCTCCACAGCCACTCCCTCTCCATCGGCGGCGTCTGGGCCAAAGCGCCAGACCCCATCGACTGGGACCAGGTTGAGGCATCCCCGGTGCATTGCGCTGACTCCGAAGCCGCACCCCGGATGATCGCCGCCATAGACGCTGCAAAAGAGGCCGGTGACACCGTCGGCGGCGTCGTGGAGGTCATAGCCGAGGGTCTCCCCATCGGACTTGGTTCCCACGTCCAGTGGGACCGAAAGCTTGACGGCCGCTTGGCCCAGGCCCTCATGTCCATCCACGCTTGTAAAGCCGTCTCCATCGGTGACGGTTGGGAATCCGTCAACCTCAGAGGCTCCCAGGTCCACGACGTTATCGAGCCCGTAAGCGACCCTTCCCGGCCTTGGCAACGCAAGACCAACCGCTCCGGCGGTACCGAAGGCGGCATGACCAGCGGCACCCCATTGGTTGCCCGGTTCGCCATCAAGCCCATCTCCACTCTGGTCAACCCGCTGCCCTCCGTAGACCTGGATACCGGCGAGCTAGTTCAGGCCCACTACGAGCGCTCGGACGTCTGCCAGGTGCCCCCCGCCGGCGTCATCGGCGAGGCCATGGTCGCCCTGGTGCTGGCCGACGCCTTTATGGAGAAGTTCGGCGGCGATAGCATCGCCGAGACCCGCCGCAACCTCCAGGGCTACCTCAAGACCGTTAGGCCCAGGGCCACCCTGGAACCTGGCGGCGCCGCCTAGACGGACGCCTATGCCCCAGCCACACAACGTCATCGCCATCGTCTATGACTACGATAGGACCCTCAGTCCAAAGTCCATGCAGGACGATGTCCTGTTCCACCGCATCGGCACCAACGGCGGCCGGTTCTGGCCCGCCGTAGAACGCCTTAAAGTGGAGAAGACCTATGACGATGAGCTGGCGTGGATCCGCCTCCTGCTGGAGAATCCAGCCTTTCGCGCCCTGTCCAACCGGGACCTGGAGAACATGGGTCAGGAGCTGGGATTCTACCCTGGGGTGCCGGAGGTATTTGGCGGCCTGGATGAAACCCTATCCCAGGAGAGGTACACCGGCCACGGCATCACCTTAGAGCACTACATAGTTACCTCCGGTCTGAAAGCCCTCCTTTCCGGTAGCGTTCTCGCCCACAAAGTACGCCGTATCTTCGGCTGTGAGCTTGACGAGGACGCGGACGGCCTCGTCTGTTGGCCCAAGCGCGTCGTTAGCCACACCGGCAAGACCCAGTACCTCTTTCGCATCACCAAGGGCCTGGAGTACCTTGATCTCTCGCGGGACGTCAACGACCATATGCCTGACGAAGACCGGCGTATCCCCTTCCACAACATGATCTACATCGGAGACGGCCCCACTGACGTGCCCTGTTTCGCCGTCATCACCAGCCGCGGCGGTAAAGCGCTGGCCGTCTACGACCCCTCTAACCCCGCCTCTTTCAAGACCTGCATGTCCCTCCGCGAAGCCCGGCGCGTTGACGAGATCGCCGAGGCCGACTACCGCCCCAACACCCACCTGCGCCGCCTCCTCGAGTACATGGTCACCCAGATGGCCGACAGTATCGTCGCCGAGCACAAGTCAGAGCACCGCAGCCGGGTAATTCAGGCCCCCACTCACAGTTAGGCGCTCCTTATGACAGCAAACTCCAACATCATCCTCACCGGCTTCTCCGGCACTGGCAAGTCCGGCGTCGGCGCCGAGGTCGCCCGCGTCCTGGGATGGCAGTTCATGGATACCGACGCCGAAATCGTCCAGCGCACCGGTAAACAGATTGCCGCCGTCTTCGCCCAGGACGGTGAAGACGCCTTTCGCGCCCTGGAAAGCGACGCCCTCCGGGATGCCTGCTCCGGCGCCAGCCGGGTCATCGCCACCGGCGGCGGCGTCATGATGGACCCCGAAAATCGGGGCCTGCTCCTGGGCGCTGGACTGGTCGTGGGCCTGGAAGCCAACCCGGAGACCATTCACCAGCGCCTCACCGGCCAGGGACAGGGTCGAGAACCTGAAGAGCGCCCACTCCTCTCCGACACCGACCCTTTGCGCCGCATCCAAGAGCTGAAAAACGCCCGCCAGCCTTTTTACGCCATGGCCCACTGGACCATCCACACGGACCTTCTATCGGAAGCCCAGGTGGCCGCCGAGGTAGTGCGCGCCTGGAACCTGCTCGGCGCCAAGCTGGCCCCTGCCTCCACTCTGGACCCAGAGCTGGTGGCCACCGTAGCCCACGCTGGCGGGAGCTACCCCATCCGCGTTGGCTGGGGTCTGCTGGACCAGTTGGGAGACCGCTTGCTCCAAATTGGCATTGAAGGCCCCGTTTACGTCATCACGGACTCCAACGTCTTCCCTCGCTACGGCCGTCAGGCCCAGCGCTCCCTACAGCGCTCCGGCATTGAGGCGCACTTCTACTCCATTCCCGCCGGCGAAGAAAGCAAGACCCTGGCCATGGCTTCTGAGATCTACCAATGGCTGGCCCACCGCCGCGCCGAGCGCCGCCACGCCATCGTGGCCGTGGGCGGTGGTGTGGTGGGTGACCTGGCCGGTTTCGTTGCCTCCACCTTCGTCCGGGGTATCCGCTTTGTTCAGGTGCCCACCAGCATGGCCGCCATGGTGGACGCCTCCATCGGTGGCAAGACCGCCGTGAACCTTCCCCAGGCCAAAAACATGGTCGGCGCCTTCTACCAGCCCCAGATGGTCCTGGCCGACATCCAAGCTTTGACCACCCTGGGCAAGCGTGAGCTGGCCGAGGGCTGGGCCGAAGCCATCAAACACGGCTTCATACTGGATGCTGGCCTAGTTTCCGTATTTGAGGAGCACGCCGAGGCGTTGATGGACCTGGAGCGCGATATCTCCACTGAGGTCATACGCCGTAGCATGGCTATCAAAGCCCAGATCGTCTCCCAGGACGAACGCGAAACCCTGGGCCGCCGCATTCTGCTTAACTACGGCCACACCATCGGCCATGCCCTGGAAGCCTCCACCGCTTACGGGACCTATCTGCACGGGGAAGGCGTCTCCATTGGCATGATGGGCGCCGCGGAGATAAGCCGGCGCATGGGTATGATTGATGACGCCATCGTATCGCGGCAGAAAGAGCTCCTTCTAAGGTTCAGCCTTCCCATCCGGCCCAAGGATATGGACCTGGAAACCCTCATGGGGGCCATGGCACTGGACAAGAAGACCGTCGCTGGCGCCGTGCGATGGGTGCTTTTGGAAAACGTCGGCCTAGCCGTGTCTCGCCGGGACGTTCCGCCGGAAGTGGTCCACCAGGTGCTCCAGCAATTGGCCTCGGCTGGCTAACGACCGATTCCGTTCCCTTGAATCAAGGCCGGGAGCGCGCCAAATTTCCGCCGCGGCTGCCCCCTCCAAAGTGGGTTTGGATTCCTTGCTTCATGTATACTAGCCCACACCAAAACTGACCGTTTGCCCGCCGGTGACCTGAGCTCCCAAGGTCACCCACCTGAGCCCGTTGACTGGCCTCTAGACACCGCCGGGTCACAACCACCACCGAATTCAGGAGTTCTCTTTTGACCCGTGACCCAGAAATACAAGGTTCTACCAAGCTGCAGAAAAACTCTCCCCTGGCGCCACCCGACACGGACCCACAGTTCCTCATCGCCTTGGATGAGCTAGTCGCCGTGGCCAGGGAGGGCCAAAGGCAGGACAGCGATTACTTCAACCCGAATGAAGCGTGGCTCATCGGCCAGATGCGCATATTCCAGGACATGCCGCCCGCTGACCAGGCCCAAATACTGGAAGAGACCGCCCAGATAGTTGAACAGGGCGCCGGGGCCAACGCGGAAGGCAAGGCCGCTCAACGCGCTGGCGCCGACGCCGTCATACGGCTGGACAACGGCGGCCTCGCGTTCTACAGCCAATTGGGCGTCGCCAGGCGTCCCGACCTGACCCAGTATTTTATCGACGGCTTCACCCGCAATCGTGACTCCCTGGCTTTCGAAGGCGAGACCCAGGCCCTCTTCGCCGAGGTATTTCCCTACATCACAAAGGCCATGCAGGACCGCTTCGCCTCCGGCGATTTCATCGTCCAGACCGACCGGCGCATCGGTGACGTGGCAGACCGGTCTTTCCACGCCCGACAGCTCCTCTTCGGCACCAGGTACCCTCACCTGCCCTATATGTGGCGTCAGCTCACATTCGAATTGCCAAGAAGCAGTTGGACTGACACGCCCGACATCTTAGAGGTTTCCGTGCCCCGCTGGCTGGAAGACCTGGGATTGCCGGAGGAGCTTAAGGACCGCATCAGAAAGTCCGGTATCACCCAGCTCGTGTTCAAGGCGCCCACTAAAGGCCTCTCGCTCCACCTTGGCTTCGACTACATGGGCGAACATAAGATGGGACCTCTCTCCATCGCCATGTTCAAGGTTAAACAGTCCCACGGTCTGGCCGTACAAGCCGCCCTCAGCGTGGCCAGAGCCCGCGCCGTGGACGGCACTACCTCTAACGCCGCTGTGATCACCACCGGCCCTTCCCTCCATGGCAAGAGTACTTTGACAATCATGATAGAGCTGGCGGACAGCCAGCTTTCCAAGCAATTGGGGCTCGCCCGTGACGACGATGAGGGCGTTTATCCCATGAACGATGACATCGTCCTTGTACAATCGCTGGCCCAGCCCATAGAAGTCACCCGCGGTGGCCAGAAGGTCCGGATTTCCCACGGCATAGACGGTACCGAGAACAGCCTATACGCGGTGCCCTTCGGCCTTACCAAGGAAGAGGACCCCATAACCTATGACGTCCTGCGGGGCACCGCCGGCCAACCCAACGCCCAGGAAACCTTGGAAAACGTGTTCGCTGATCCTAATACGGGCGGGCCGGATTACTCCCAGAACCCTGTCCGAAACATGCGAATGATCCTTGATCGGACGCGGCTCCTGGAGCGCAAGGGCGTTCAGCGCATTATTGAGACCGTGAGCGGCGGCAGCCTCTCAAGCTCCGTCCACGTGCCCATGGAAGCCATGGACCGCGTTCTCTGGCAGGGCGTCATGCGGCAGAATACCGTCGTGCCGCCCTTGGTCCGGCTCACGGCGCCTCAGTATATTCGCGCCCTGATGTTCGGCGAGGCCGTCCAGACCGGCGCCGCCGTCGGCGCCATCGGCAGGCCCTACGTGGAGTACTTCTCAGACCCCTTCATCATCGGACTCGAAGACGAAAACGCCAACGTCTTGTACAGGATCTTCCAGTCTATGACTGAAGGCGGCATGGCTCAGGAATTCTACATGTTCAACACCGGGGGAGTCGGCGCCGAGTCCAACCAGGAGGCCAGCGGGACCCACTACATCAAAATACCCCGGGAACTGACCCTCATGCTTCAAGAGGGCCTTTTGCGAAAGGCCACTAAGTTTGAGCACGACCCTGTTTTTGGCGTTGACGTGGCCGTGGCCCTGGTCAACTCCCAGGGCCGGGAGATTGTTGACCTGCGCAGCCAGTGGCTCCCCAGCCGAATCTACGACGGCGCGGAATACGCCGACCGGGTTCTTCAGCTTAAGCAAAAACGCTACTATGGAGAGGACGCCAAAGACCGCGCTGGCATCCTGCGCTACACCAAGGTAACTAACAGCATCTATGACCTGTCAGACATACCGGCCCCCAGCAACGAGCGGGAGCTGGCTTGGCTCTCCTCCTTCTGCTGGGGCGTGGACCAGGCATACAACACCCTTGCGGAGCTGTCGTCGCATCTGTCCGAAGGCAGCCCTCCGGACGCCGGTATCATGTCAGGCCTAAAGGTGATCGCGGATACCGCCCTCTCTGGTGGGCTCGACCTGGCCGTGGGAAGCCGTCAGGCCCTGGACCGGCTGACAGCCTGATTAGCGGCTGCGCCTTACTCCCAGAAAGCCCTTCCCACTACCTTATCGGCCCCCGTTGGCAACAACACGGGCGCCCCACTGGGACAGGCGCCGGCGTAACGGCAGCAATATTAACCCTCCATCGAACCGTGTCTGCCCGGAGTTAGGCAAGAAAAAAGACCAGCGCGACTACGCTGGTCTCGGTTGCCTGTTGAGATAACTTCGGATAGTTTCCGGCGTTCTGCCAGCCGCTTCCTCTGGTTGCTCGGTCTGGTTGGCGGTTACCCCTCCACTCTTTCTATGGTGTAGCTAAAAGTCCCTCGAGGCGCGGCAATCTCCACCTGCTCCCCTTCAAACCTGTTTAGCAGCGCCTTGCCCACCGGTGACTCGCTGGAGAGCTTTCGCTCCGTTGGGTTTGACTCCCGGGGATGCACCAGTTGGTAGGAGATCGTCCGTCCGCTAGCTATGTCCTTCAGCGTCACTCTCTTGCCTATCGTGACGTGCATCGCTTTGGACAAAGCGTTTTTGTCCGCTATTATCGCGGAGCCAAGGGTCTGCTCCAGCTCCTTAATCATTGACTCCACCAGCCCCTGCCGCTCTTTTGCCGCGTCCAGCGGCGCGTTCTCCCTGAAGTCTTTGTCCGCCATCGCTCGGCCTATATCCTGGATTATCGAAACCCGCTCTCCCTTTAAACTGGCTAGCTTCGCCGATAGCTGGTCATATCCTTCTCGTGTGAGCTGTGCGCGTTCCAGCTTGCCTCCACCGGAACCCTTACGGCCTTTCCCTTTTCCCTTGGGCACTCGCAGATGCGTCGCCAGATTGCGGGTTACCAACTCCTTCTTCCTCAAGAATGAGAGAAAGGCTTTCACCGGCTCTAGTTTGCTGACTGCGTCTCCGCCGCGCAGCCCCACCCACTCCGCATACGACGCCACTGTCTGGGGAGTCAGGCTGCTGACCAACCCCGTCCGTCCGTACCACTGTACAAATCGGTTTAAGTCTATGGAGATTCCTTGGCGTTGGCTTACCTTAAGTTCGGTCACGTAAAGCGTATAAGCTTCTATCAGCGGTAGCTCAGCATTCAGCGTCACGAAGTGCACGTCTCCTTATCACGTCGTTCTTGCATTCGTGACTCTAGGATACCAATTGGCGTCCGCCTAAGCAAAGAAATTCAGTAAATCGTATCAGCAATCATCCAATCCGATGAGATCCAGTCCCTGGCCCCCGGATTTTACCCCGGCGAACACCCTCCTCCGTGTCGCTCATCTTCGCTCGTGTCGCTCATCTTCGCTGAATTCTCAAACCTCACCGCCGTTTACTGAATCATCGCCATGACAACGGACAGTGCTCGCTGGTAATCTGATTACGCGTAAGCTATAATGACTTACAGATGCATATCGTTGTTCTAACCCCTCAAAGCGCTGGAAATTATCAATCCTTCCCTCCTGAGCTTGACATTACCCCCCTGGTCCTCCTGACTACCACCGCCGGCCCCAGTGCGGACCCTGTTGACGCCCTGTCCGGCGCCGGAGGAATTTTCGTGGCGTCTGCTCGCCCGGATGGCGCCTACCCTTCAACGCCGTGGCGGGACCGCCACCTCAATCTGCTCTGCCGCGCCCTGGAAATGGACCTCCCGGTGCTGGCCACCGGGCCGGGAATGCATCTGCTCAACCGCGCCTTTGGCGGTAAGGCGCCGGTTCCGGTTCACGGACATTCGCCGGAGCACCGCGGCACCAGCGTGCCCTCGGTGACCCACTCCATCTACCTATCTCCCGGAAGCAAGTCCGCCGCGGTCCTGGGCGTCGGCGGCTTTTTCAAGGTCAACAGCAATCACCACAATGGAATCACGGAGCCTCGCAGGTCACCTCGCCTCCTGGCCTCCGCATACTCCGTTGAAGACGGCGTTGTAGAAGGCCTGGAAAGCCCGGAGCACTCCTGGGTGCTTGGCTTTCAGGCCAACATAGAGCGCCTGGCAGAGTCCCCGCTGGTCTTCAAAAACCTGTTTCTAGGTTTTCTGGATCGGGCTCAGGCAACCCAACCCCGAGGCCAGTCCGTCGCCGCCTAGCTTCTGCCATCCTTTATGTAATTCCTAAATTCGTCAAACGCCCTCGCCCCCTGGCTGGAGACGTTAGGTGCCTGGTTGATAAAATAGCCACCAGCGGTGTAATGGCCAGGTAAATCAACGTAATTTCCGGACATCGTCCGGCGCAATCACCTGAAGGGAGCCACGAATGGTAACAACCCCCAGCGAGAGGACCCGCCCCATCCGCATCGAAGATGAGATGCGCACTTCCTACCTGAAGTACGCCATGAGCGTTATCGTATCTCGCGCTTTGCCGGACGTTCGAGACGGCCTCAAGCCCGTACAGAGACGCATCCTCTTCGCCATGCACGAGCTTAGCCTGGGTCCCGCCAGCTCGTACAAGAAATGCGCCCGCATTGTCGGCGAGGTATTGGGCAAGTACCACCCTCACGGCGACACGTCGGTGTACGACGCGCTGGTCCGCATGGGGCAAGACTTCTCCCTCCGCTACCCCCTGATAGATGGCCAGGGGAACTTCGGTTCCGTTGACGATGACCCCCCCGCCGCCATGCGTTACACCGAGGCGAGACTGGCCCGCATAGCCCAGGAGACCCTGGCGGATATTGAGCTGGACACCGTTGATTTCTCTCTCAACTTTGACGGCTCCTTAAAAGAGCCCGTAGTCCTCCCCTCTCGCCAGCCAAACCTGCTCATAAACGGCGCATCAGGCATCGCCGTTGGCATGGCCACCAACATCCCGCCCCACAACCTGGGCGAGATCAGTGATGCCATCTGCTACCTCATTGACAACCCTAACGCCTATATGGACGACCTGCTGAACATCGTTAAAGGACCAGACTTTCCCACCAAGGGCATTGCCTTGGTCGGCAAAGACAGGGAATTCCTTAGACAGATCTACGCCACCGGCCACGGCCGGGTGATCATGCGCGCCAAGGCCGAGATCGAGGAGACTCGTGGCAACCGCTTTCAAATCATCATTTCTGAGCTTCCCTACCAGTTGAACAAGGCCAGCCTGGTTGCTCGTATTGCTCAGATGGTGCGTGACAAGAAGCTGGATGGTATCTCAGACATTCGGGACGAGTCGGACCGCAAAGGACTCCGGGTGGTCATTGAGATCAAACGTGACGCCAGGGCCCAGATGGTCCTGAACAGCCTCTTCAAGCACACCGCCATGCAGTCCTCCTTCAGCGTTACCAACCTGGCCCTGGTGGACGGTCAGCCACAGATTCTCAGCCTGAAGAGGTCGCTCCAGCTATTCATTGAGCACCGTCAGATTGTCATAACTCGAAGGTCAGAATTCCTGCTCAGGCGGGCCAAAGATCGGGCCCACATTTTGGAAGGTCTGCGAAAGGCTATCGAGTTCTTGGACCTGGTCATAAAGCTCATTCGCGCCGCCCAGGACGTCGAAACGGCCAAGGCCAGCCTTATCAAAGAGCTGGACCTCACTGACGTTCAGGCCCAGGCCATCCTGGACATGCAGCTCCGGCGCCTGGCCGCCTTAGAGCGTCAGAAGCTGGAAGACGAATACCTGCAGGTGCTTAACACCATCCGTGAGCTGGAGGACCTCCTGGCAGACCCCGGGAAGCTGATGACCGTTATCAAAGAAGAAACCCAGAAGCTGAAAAAGGACTACAGCAGCCCGCGCCTCACTCGCATAATCGCTGACGAGCCCAAGGCCTTCAATCCAGAAGATGACATTCAGCACCAGGACGTGGTCATCACCATCAGCGGCCGCGACTACATCAAGCGCATCCCTATGGCCACGTACCGCTCACAACTCCGCGGAGGCCGGGGCGTTAGGGGCATGACTACCCGGGAGGATGACGCCGCTCGTCACCTTCTCACATCGGACACCCATGATGTCCTGCTCCTATTCACCAACCGGGGCAGAGTCTACTCGCTACGCCCGTTCCAGATCCCTGAGGCCAACTCCCGCACAAGCCGGGGCACCTCCCTGGTCAACTTGGTCAACCTCGCCTCCGGCGAACGAATCAGCGCCGTGCTTCCCACCCCCAAGCTGGATATCGAGGGTAGGCTTGTGCTGGGCACCCGCCTGGGAGAGATTAAGGCATTGCGCCTCCGGGACCTGGCCAACATGCGAAGCAACGGCCTCATCATTATGGACCTGGAAACCAACGACGAACTGGTCTCCGTACGCACCCTGCAGGGCAAGGATGATGTGATTATCCTCACCCGGAGCGGCCAATCCATTCGGTTCCCCTGCTCCCAGGTCCCCCTCCGCTCCAGGCCCGCCGGCGGCGTCCGCGGCATCAAGCTCGTGGACGATGACTTCGTCGTCGGCATGGAGGCTATGAACGCCGATGACAAGCTGCTGGTGGTATCGGAAGGCGGCTACGGCAAGCTCATGTCCCTGGCCAAATACCCCAGACAACGCCGCGGTGGCCAGGGCGTGCGCGCCTTTGCTGTCACCAAGAAGAGCGGTTTTCTCTCGGATGCGCGGTTGGTCAGCGTGGGAGTTGAGGATGAGGTGATGTTGGTTTCAGCCCAGAGCAAAGTCTACCGCACCGGACTGGAAGGCATTCCTACCCAGGGACGCAACGCCGGTGGAGTCATACTGTGGCGGCCTGGCGGTGATGATCAGGTAGCCTCCATCTCCTGTTTCCAGAACAACCACAAGCCCCCAGAATAGGCGCCGGTACGCTCCCGGCCTCAGGTGCACCGCCGCGCGGTACACAACCGGCGCGGACGGTTGGGCGGTCATGGCGCTACGGTCGCGCTGTACCTGGTACTCGGGTACTGTGGCGCTGGTACACCCCGTTGGCAAAACTCGCTGGCTAGTCTAGCGAGATGCCGCTCCGCGGCGGTTTAAACGGTCCTTGGCGTAGCTACCGCTGTACGTCAACCTAACTGTCGGAGCCCATGACAGCCCAACGGCTTTCATGGAAAAGCAGCGGCTTCCCTGACTCGCCCTCTACCACCTCATCCACCTCGGCTACATAGATCGTGTGGTCGCCGTGGACGTGAGAACCCACCACGTGGCATCCAAAATACGTCAGAGCGCCTTCAATCATCGGAAGCCCCTTCTCGCTCAAACGATGGCTATATTCAACGTCCCCATGCCGGTCTTCCGGCTTCCTAGCGAAGTAGGCCCCAATCTCTTTTTGCTGTTCGCCAAGTATGTTTATCCCAAATGCCTTGTGAGCTTCCACGAAATTATAGGTGTGAGTCCGGTGGTCAACGCACACCAGTACCGTCGGCGGCGCCAGGCAAACTGAAGTGAAAGCATTGGCCGTCATGCCGTGAAGGTCGCCATGTTCGTCCAGGGTGGTCACCACAGTGACCCCCGTGGCAAACCTCGCCATATTCCTTCTAAACTCGTCTCCAGCTACCAACTTCGCACCTGTTTGGGGAATTTAGCCAATTATATGGTATCGGGGATTCGCCTCTCAACCCAAACTGCTGCCCTATATTCTCGGCAATAGCTTGTCCAATACCCTTGGCGACCACCAATTCCACCTGTCCATGATACGCATCAGCGAAGGTACTAGCAGCGCCCTGACCACCGTCGCGTCCAGGAACACCGCTATCGCCGTTCCCACGCCCAACGCCTTCACGATTATTATGTCCCCGCTGGCGAACGCCGCCGCCACTAGCACCAGTATCATCGCCGCGTTGGTGATTATCGGCCCCGTCGCCTCCAGTCCCCTGGCAACGCTCAATGCGTTCTGTCCCGTCTTCTGGTACTCCTCTCTTATCCGGCTCAGCAGGAATATCTCGTAGTCCATACTCAGCCCGAATATGATCGCGAACAGCAGTATGGGAACGCTGGCCTCCGTTACCCCCTGAGAGGTGAACCCCAGGAGCCATTCCAGGTGCCCCTGCTGGAATATGAATACCAGCGCCCCGTAGCTGGCGAATATGCTCATCATATTCATCAACACCGCCTTCAGCGGCAGCAACACCGAGCGGAACAGGATCAGCAGCACTACGTACACGGTGACAACCACAAACGCCACCGCCTTCGGAAAATCTGCGTACATCGCGTCCACCGAGTCCATCAGGTCCGCCGTCGCCCCCGTGACAAGCAGCTCTACGCCGGACCCAAGCTCCTCGCCGCGCACCTGCTTAACCAGCTCCCGCGACCGGTCTTCTACCGGAGAGTAACGGCTGTACACCCGCACCACCGCCGTATCCTGGCTCACATAATCGGCCACGTTCTCCTCAGATGACGCACCCACCGCCTGGGTCTCCTCCAGCGAAAACAGGCTTTCCACTCGCTCCACCGTCGGGTGCCGCTCTAGCCCCTTGACCATCCCTTTCAGCCGCTCCGCGTCCTGCGGCGTCACCGGGCCGTCGAAGAACCGTGCCGCGATGACCACCGGGGTTAATTCGCCGGGCCCTATCTCCTCCGACACCACGTCCCAGCCCTGCCTCGACGGCGCATCCTCAGGAAGCACCGATGCCCACGGCGACCCCAGCTTGACTCCAAGGAAGGGCGTCCCCAGCAATATAAGCAGGCATATAAGCGGGACCGCTACCAGCACCGGCCTTCGCATCACAACTCGCGCTAGGCTCCCCCAGTACCCTTTCGGTCCACGGTTGCGCCCCGGGATTGAAAGCGCGTTCACCTTATCTCCGGTCACCGCCAGGACCGCCGGGACCAGCGTCAGCGCCACCAGCAGCGACACCGAGATCACCAGCACCCCGCTCACCCCCAGCGACCGCAGCATCATGAAATCGAACACCAGCAACGACGAAAGCCCGAGAACGGACGTTACCCCGGAAAAGACAATCACCTTTCCCGCGCTGGCCATCGTCCGCCCTATAGCCTCCTCCCGGCTCCCCGTCCCCATCTCCTCCCGGTACCTGCTCACCACCAGCAAAGAGTAGTCCACAGCTACTCCCAACCCCAGGAATGATGCCAGGTTCAGGGCAAAAATCGAGACGTCCATCCCTTGTGCAACGAAATACAGGATTGCCAGGGATGCGGCCACACTCACTGCGCCCATCGTCACTGGGATGCTGGCCGCCACCACACCCCTGAACACAAATACCAGCGCCACCAGCACCAGGGGAATCGCTATCATCTCCCCTCGCCTAAGGTCTCTCTCCGACACATCGTTGATATCTGCGAATATGGGCACTCCGCCCGTGGTCCAAACGTCTAGAGCGCCAGAACCCAGCGACTCCTCTATCTCCTGAAACGATCGGATGGCCTGGTCCACGGTCCCTTCCAGCGAGACCACGGCGTATGCGGTCCCTCCGTCGGCGGACACCATGGACGCCGTACCACCGTCGTAGAACGTCGCTATGTCCACCACTTCCGCGCGCCGTCGCAGCGGCGCCAGCACCACCTCCATCTCCTCCCGGTAAGCTGGCTCCTCCGCGGTCAGCTCGTCGCTGGAGAACACCACCGTTAGCCCCGCCTCGGAAACGTCGAACCGGTCCGCCAACAGCTCCAACGCCCGGCGTGACTCCGTATCCATGTCCCCAAAGCCGCCTTGGAGCTGCGACGTCACCCTGAACACCAGCGTCAGCGATAGCAGAAACAGCGCCGCCCAGCCGGCGATAATGGGCCAGCGATAGCGGCAGCAGAAGACCCCTAGCCGGTACAGCAACCGTTACTAGCCGGACTGGTCAATTACGTATCCCTTCCGCGCATGCTGCCTAGATTGTCCCGAAAATAAAACCGGACCTGCGCCTTCAACCCGCTCATCCTGAGGCTCTCGAAGGACGAGCCCATACCGCATTCCGCCCCCACCATGTCATTCTGAGTCCGCCCGTGAGGATCGAGGAATCTGGGTGTGCTGGGAGAGCATATCCTGCTCTGGCATACCCTTCCGTCCATACCAACCTCTATTTTCATACCCGGTGGTGCCGTTCTTAATAGCCATGCCTTATGCCGCCGGAAAATGCATTGTCCGTACCTGTATTCCAACCGTACACGAGAATGCAGGGAACCCAAGTTCCCTGCCGGGAGTCTGAGGGTGTCCCTCAGAAAAACTTTTAAAAACCTTCCTGGGCGGGTGGGTGGGAACCACCAGCCTCGGATTCGCAACCCTTTGGAGCGGCTAACGCTTCGCCTTCCGTGATCAGCCCCAAAGGACCTGTGCGGTGGCTTGCTAGCCACTCCCAGCCCAAATTTTCATACCTGGTAGTGCCGATCGCAACCGCATGCTGCCTAGATTGTCCGATAACAGGGAGACGCCCGCAAACGATTAGCTCTCTTTGGCAGCTACTTCGCCGATGTTATACTCCCCCTTGCTCCAGGCGCTTGGCGGAAACCTCGAGTTGGTCCCAACCGCATCAAGAATCCCTGCTCCCGCTCAGCGCCTGTCACCTTACAGAACGTCGGCCTGCACCTTAAGCCGTCAAGGAGACTCATCTGTGGACCTGCTCAGAAGCCTCCAGTTTATCCCGGGAAACCGCCTCGACATGCTGGAGAAAGCCCGCTACTTTGATGCTGATGTCCTGGTGGCTGACCTGGAAGATTCCGTCCCGCCTGCCGAGAAGGCCGCCGCCGCGGACCTGGTAGCGGAGTTGGGCCCTACACTGGCGGGGCGAGGTCAAAAAATCGCCGTCAGGCTGAACTCGCTGGACACCGGGCTTACCGGCTCGGAGATTGATGCCGTCCTGGGACCACATATTTATGCCATCAGCATCGGCAAGGTGAATTCCCCGTGGCACATTCAACAGTGCCACAACCTGCTCAACGCCGCGGAGGTCAGGCTTGGCATAGACCCCGGCACTGTGAAAATCATCCCTTGGATAGAGAGCGCCGCTGCCGTAATGGACGCCCGGCACATCGCCACCGCTTCCCCTCGTGTCGTAGCCCTCGCCTTCGGCGCCGAGGATTACACCCACGATATGGGCATCCAGCGCACCGATCAGGGTGACGAGATGCGCTTTTCCCGGTCGCTGGTCCCCCTGGCCGCCCGGGCCTCCGGCATCGTCGCCTTGGACACCCCCTACGTGCGCTTTCGCGACGCCGAAGGCCTGGCACTGGAGGCCCAGGACGCCGCCGCGCTGGGGTACAAGGGCAAATTCGCCATCCATCCCGCCCAGCTAGACACTATCAATCGCGTCTTCAGCCCGTCGGACTCCGATATCGAGTACGCCCGCCGCGTTTTGGCGGCCTGGGATGAGGCTGAGGCTGGCGGACGCGGCGCCTTGGCCCTGGACGGCCGCATGGTAGACGTCCCCGTGGTCAAACGCGCCCGCAGCCTCCTGGAGTTGGTGCGGGAGATAGACACACGACGGTGACGGCCCAGCCCCATCCGGACCGGATCTTCCTGGAAGGCCTCCAGTTCTACGCCTTCCACGGCCGAAACGCCGAAGAACGCGAAGTCGGACAGCCCTTCGTCGTTGACCTGGAAGCGGAGCTTGACCTCCGCGCCGCCGGTCTCTCCGACCGCATCTCCGATACCATCAGCTATACCCACCTCTACCGCGCCGTCAAAGCCGAGATGGAAGCCCCGACCAAAGACCTCCTTGAATCAGTCGCCGAGTCTATCGCTCAACGGCTGCTGGACTCCTTCCCCATCCTGGCCGTCCGAGTCAGGCTAAAAAAAACTCGCCCGCCTATCAAAGGCGCCGTCCTCAGCGCCGCGGGCGTTGAGCTGTACCGCACCAGGGACTAGCGTCCCGCCACACCAAACGGTCCCTCCGTGCTGGACTTCTCCACCGGCCTCGCTCTCTGGCAGATCGCAGTCCTCGCCCTCGTCTCCTTCCTGGTGGGCCTGTTGGGCGGCTTCGTCGGTCTGGCGTTGGGCACCATGCGCCTGCCCGCCATTCTCCTCACCGGCCTGGACCCTAGAATCGCCGCCGGCACCAACATCGCCGTCAGTGCCCTCGCCTCCTTAGCCGGCGGCTACCGCCACCTCACCCAACGCCGGGTTAACCTAACCGCCGTCCTCTGGATAGGATTACCCTCCGTGGCAGGCGGCTTTTTGGGCGGACTCTTCAGCGGTGTGGCGCCGTCGGGCGCCCTTATCGCGGCGGTCGGTTTGCTGGTTACCTGGCAGGCGGTGGAATTTTACAAAATGTGGACCCGCCTCAAAGCCGCTTCCTCCGCCGGTGAAGGTCTCGCACCTCCAGCGCCAGGGCCCCCTCCCACCACCAGAGGTTTCACCGGCGGGATCGTTGGCCTCACAATAGGTCTTATTGGCGGTGCGGTGGGGCTGATACTCGGCAGCTTACGCCTCCCCGTCATGATTCGGATGCTGCGAATGGACCCCCGAGTCGCTGCCGGCTCCAACCTCATCATCGGGGCCGCCCTCGGACTCTTCGGCGCCGCGGGTCATGGCATCCAGGGAGAGATAGACCTGCCGTTACTGGTCACCATGGGACTCTCCGGCATGGTTGGCTCAAACATTGGCGCCAGGTTCACCGGCAGGATCAGCGTAGGCAGCCTCGTCCTGACCCTCTCCGGCATCTTGCTCGCCGTCGGTGCCATACTGATCGTCCAGGGGGTGCTGGAGTCCCTCGACTAGCCGGCCCCTTCGTAGCTACCGAAAGCCGTCACCGCACCGCGTCCCTAAGCACCTCAACCAGGTGCCGCGGCCGCCGGTTTGTGCCGTGCTCCACCTGCTGGCGGCAGGAAACGCCCATCACCGCCACCTCCCAGTCGTCCCCCTTCTCCGCCACCGCCGGGAAGAGCCGCTGACTGCCAATGGCCATGGACACGTCGTAGTGCTCTTTCTCAAACCCAAACGATCCCGCCATACCGCAGCAGCCCGAGTTCACCTCTTCCACCTGGTACCCGGCTGGCATCCTCAGCGCCCTGACGGACGCCCCCGTGCCCAACAGCGCCTTCTGGTGGCAGTGCCCGTGGAACAAGACCTTCTTCGTCAAGTCGGAGAACTCCAGGTTAAGCTCTCCCTTTTCATTTAGCCCGTCCAGGAACTCGTCAATCAGATAGCTGGCCGCCGCCACCTCCTTAGAAGCCTCGTCCCTAAGCAGGTCCGGGTACTCGTCTTTCAACGTCAACAGACAACTCGGCTCGCAGCCCACCACCAGCGTCCCCTGCCGTACGTAGGGCAGCAGCAGGTCCACGTTTCGTCTCGCGTTATCTTTGGCCTCCGTCAGCATCCCCTTGGAAATCATAGGCCGCCCGCAGCACGCCCCATTTGCCAGCACCACACGAAAGCCCGCCTTCTCCAGCAGTTCCGTCGCCGCCACGCCCACCTGCGGCAGGTTGTAGTTCATGAACGTGTCGTTGAACAGCACCACCTCCCCGGCGTCGCCGGTCCCCAGCGGCGTGTGCTTCTCGAACCACGCCGGAAACGGCTCCGGCGCGAAGATGGGCAGCGGACGCCGCTCGTGGATGCCCAGCGCCCAGCGCATCAGCGCCCTCACCCCTGGCAGCTTCCCTCCCCAATTGGACATTGGCGCCAGTCGACTCCCCCACCGGCTCAGCGTGTTGATGTTGGCGAATAGCCGGGAGCGAAGCGATACCCCGTTCGCCTCGTTGTACTGGTGTAGGTACTCGTACTTCAGCTTCGCCATGTCCACCGTGGAGGGGCACTCCCCCTTGCAGCCCTTGCACTCCAAACACAGGTCCAACGCCTCGTACAGCCTCCGGCCCGTCATCGTTTTCGCGGGCAGCTTCCCCGAGAGCACCGCCCTCAGCAGGTTCGCCCGCCCTCGGGTTGAATGCTCCTCCTCCCGCGTCACCATATACGAAGGACACATCGTCCCCCCGTCCTTGCGGCAGTCCCCCATGCCGTTGCACATCTCCACCGCGCCGCCGAACCCTTCGTCCGTCGAAAAGTCCAGCACCGTGTCCAGCGAAAGCACCGAATACTCCTGCCCGTAGCGCAGGTTCTCCGTCATCGGCGGGCAGTCTATGATCTTCCCCGGATTCATGATCCCCTGCGGGTCCCAGGCCGCCTTTACCTCCTGGAACGCCCGGTAAATCTCCGGCCCGAACATCTTCTCCGTCCACACCCCCCTGACAATCCCATCCCCGTGCTCCCCGCTGAACGCGCCGCCGAACTCCTTCACCAGGTCCCCCACGTCCGAGGCCATGGAGAACATCGTTTCCATCCCGTCTTGGGTCTTCAGGCTTACCTGAGGCCGGATGTGCAGACAGCCTTCACTGGCGTGGCCGTAGTACCCCGCCTCCGTGCCGTAGGACCGCACTATCTGGTCAAATCGCTCCACGAAGAGGCCCAGCTTCTCCGGTGGCACCGCCGTGTCCTCCACGAACGGGATCGGTTTAGTGTCCCCGCGAATGCTCATCAGGATCCCCAGGCCCGCCTTGCGCGCACTCCACAGCCTCGCCTGGCTGGCGCTATCCAGCAGCTTTACGCAGGCGTAACCCATCCCCCTCTTGCGCATCGCCTCTTCCAACGCGTCCACCTTGGACTTCAGCTCCGCCTCCGACTCACCGTAGAACTCCACCGCCAGCACAGCCCCCGGTTCCCCTTCTATAAAGGTCATCAATCGGGAAAATCCCACCGACGCTCGGGTCCGCTCCAGCAACATACTGCCGATCAGCTCTACCGCCGAAGGACCGTGCTCCAGCACCGGCATCGTCGCCTCGCACGCCTCCACAATCTCACGGAAATGGAGCACCGCCACCGCCGTCATTTTCGGCCTCGGCACCAACTTCACTTTCGCCTCAGTTATGACGCACAGCGTCCCCTCCGACCCCACCACCATCTGCGACATATTTATCGGACGGTCTCCCAGGAACTGCTCCAGGTTATATCCGCTCACCCTCCTGGAAATATTTGGAAAGCGCGCGTCTATCTCGGCGCGGTTCTCCCTCGCAATTTCCATCACCCGCCGGTATATGTCCGATTCCAGCCCATCCCCGGTGAGCTTGGCCTCCAATTCGGCGCCTGAAATCTCCCCAAATTCCGCTTCTGCCCCGTCCGACAGCACCGTCCCGACGCTGATTACCTGGTCGTTGGTCTTTCCATAAATCACCGAATGCGCCCCGCACGAGTTGTTCCCAATTCCCCCTCCCACCGTCGCTCGGCTGGTGGTGGATGGGTCCGGCGCGTATTGAAGGCCATACTGCGCCAGTTCCCGGTTCAAATGGTCCACCACCACACCCGGCTGCACCCGTGCCCAGCTACCTTCCTGGCTAACCTCTAATACGCCGTTCATATACTTGGAGAAGTCCATCACTATTGCGTGGTTCACCGTTTGCCCAGCAAGGCTGGTCCCCCCTCCCCGCGGCATCACCGGCACCCCGTTGCGCCTGGCCACGTCTACCACCGCTAGCACGTCGTCCTTGCCCTTGGGCAGCACCACACCCACCGGCTCCATCTGGTAGATACTGGCGTCCGTGCTGTACAGCACCTTGGAGAACGCGTCAAACCGCACGTCCCCTTGGACATGCCTTTTCAGCTCCTGCTCCAGCTCCTGGCCTTGTTGCACTCGTACATTCATACGCAAATCCATATCTTGAGAAGTGGCCCTACTTTAGCCCAGCCGCCGTGCCGGGGCAACGTTGGAACCCCGCCTGCACCAGTCCATTATCCACCGCCACTAACGCTGCCCATCCCCCTCACAGGCTAAACCCTAATTGGGCAACCGCCCTCCCCTATGGTATCTTCACGCTAATGGTTGATGACGACCGCTACTGTCCCCGCTGCGCCTCGGCGCTGGAGGTGCGAAACGCCCACGGCACACGGCGTCCCGTCTGCCCAAGCTGCGGCAACGTCCTCTACTACGACCCGAAGCTGGCCGCCACCGTGGTTGTTCCGTGCGGCGATCAAATTCTCATGGTCCGCCGCAACACCGAGCCTGGCCTCGGCCTCTGGGGCTTCCCCGGCGGATACGTTGATCGGGGCGAGAACGTCGAGCAGGCCGCCGCGCGGGAGGTCCGCGAAGAAACAGGCCTCGAAGTCGAGATCACCTGCCTGATAGGTCTATTCTCAGAAGCCGGCGCTACTGTGGTGCTGGCTGCCTACGCCGGAAAAATAATCGATGGCACAGCCTCCGTCGCCAGCCAGGAAGTGTCCGAAGTGGGCTTTTTCAGCCCGGACCAGCTTCCTCCTCTCGCCTTCCCACGCGACCGCCAGGTGCTTGAAAAGTGGCGGTCACTTTAAGCCCTGGCTGACGCCCCTCTCACCCGGCGTCACCCCTCACCGTCACGTTCCCCATCTCCTCCAGCCCCTTCACGTACGCCTGCGTCCCTTCTTCGCCCAACCCTCGCTGGCCCAACAGATAGAAAAACTGCCGCGCCACCGCGGAGACCGGCAGCGGTAGCTGCATCTCCTCTGCCGTCTGGTTAATCAGCCGCTGGTCCTTCAGCATCAGCTTTACCGCGAAACCTGGGGCGAAGTCCCGCTTCAATATCCGGGAGCCCAAGTTCTCCAGTTGCCACGAGTTCGCCGCGCCGCCGCTTACCGCCTGGAACGTCTTATCCAGGTCCACCCCGGCCTTGGCGCCCAGCGTGAGCCCCTCGCACACCGCCGCTAGCGTCCCTCCCACAATCACCTGGTTCACCAGCTTGGCCGTTTGCCCCATCCCGTTGGGGCCTATGTGGATAATCCGCGACCCCATCGCCTCGAACACCGGCAGGCACCGTTCGAAAATCCCGTCTTCGCCTCCTACCATGATCGAAAGCGTCCCGTCCGCCGCGGCCCAGGAGCTGCCGCTCACCGGGGCATCCAGCATGTGCGCCCCCTTCTCCCCCAACTTCCCGGCTATCTCTCGCGTCACCGACGGCGAGATGCTGCTCATGTCTATCACCACCGAGTCCGCCCTTATCCCTTCCAGCACCCCACCCTTGCCCAGCACCACCTCCTCAACGTCCGGCGAATCCGCCACCATCGTAATGATTACCGTCGCTTGCCGGGCCACCTCCGCCGGTGTGTCCGCCACCTTCGCTCCCTCATTCCCCAGCACTTCCGCCTTGCTGCGCGTTCGGTTGTAGGCCACCACTGCATATCCTGACTTCAGCAGGTTGCGGCTCATCGGCAACCCCATAATCCCCAATCCAATAAACCCCACGGTCTCCTTGTCTGCCACGGTGGCCTCCTCGCAAGCCTGCTCCTTCTACCGATATAGGTCGAAGGGCAGCGTCAATGTACAGAACAGATTTAGGCGCGTCAACCGGCCACCCGCAGGCGTCGCTGTGCTAGAATGATGCCCTCAATTCAACCTTCTGGAGTCCTCAAATCAAGATCCACGAATACCAGGCGAAGGAGCTGCTGGCCCGCTACGGCGTCCCCGTGCCCCGTGGCAGAGTGGCCTCCTCGCCCGAAGAAGCCGAAGCCATCTGCCGGGAGCTAGGCGGCGCCGCCGTCGTCAAGGCCCAGGTCTACGCTGGGGGCCGTGGCAAAGCCGGCGGCGTTCGGCTTGTCAGCTCCCCCGCTGAGGCTCGCGACTACGCTGCCTCCCTCATCGGCTCACGCCTCGTCACCCACCAGACCGGCCCCCAGGGGGTCCCCGTCCACAAGCTGCTGGTGGAAGCGCCCGCCGAAATTGACAGGGAGCTCTACCTGGCCATCACCGTGGACCGCCGCTCTCAGGGACCTCTGTTCATCGCCAGCGCCTCCGGGGGCATGGCTATCGAGGAGCTGGCCGCCACCGACCCGGACAAGATCAAAAACGAACCCGTAGACATCGCCGTCGGCCTCCAGCCCTTCCAAAGCCGGCGCCTCTCCCGCGCCCTGGGACTGGAGAAAGAGCAGTTCGCCCCTGCCGGACGCATCATGGCTTCCATCTTCAACCTCTTCATGGAACAAGACTGCACCTTGGTGGAGATCAACCCCCTGGTGGTATCTGGGAGCGGCCTGCTGGCCGTGGACGCCAAAGTAGACTTCGAGGACGATGCCCTGTTCCGTCACTCAGAGCTGTCCGCCCTGGCCGATCCTGCGCAACAGGAACCGTTGGAGCTGGAGGCATCCCGGAACAGCATCGCATACGTTAAGCTGGACGGCACCGTCGGCTGCCTGGTCAACGGCGCCGGGCTGGCCATGGCCACCCTGGACCTTGTTCAGAAGGCGGGCCTCAGCCCCGCTAATTTCCTGGACGTCGGCGGCGCCGCCGACGTTGAAAAGGTCACCAAGGCAGTAGACATAACTCTCTCCGACCCTGACGTCACCAGCGTTCTGGTCAACATCTTCGGCGGGATCCTCCGGTGTGACGTCGTCGCCCACGGTATCGTCGCCGCCTATGCCCAACGCGGCGCCACCGTGCCCCTCACCGTCCGTATGCTTGGCACCAATGTAGAGGAAGGCCGTCAGATTCTCAGAGACTCCGGCCTCCCCGTCGCCTTCGCAGACACCCTCAACGAGGTCGAGCAAACTTTGAAAGCCGTCGCCGCCTGACCACCGCCCTATGAGCATACTGGTAAACGAAACCACCAGGATTGTTGTCCAGGGCATCACCGGCCGAGAGGGCGGCTTTCATACCCAACGCTGCATCGAGTATGGTACCAACGTGGTCGCCGGTGTCACCCCGGGCCGCGGCGGCAACCTGTTCGATGGCTCGGTCCCAGTCTTCGATTCGGTCGAAGAGGCCGTCCGGCAGACCGCCGCCGATACCTCGCTCCTTTTTGTCCCCGCCGCCTTCGTCCAGGACGCCATCCTGGAGGCCGCCGACGCCGGCATCAAGCTCATCGTTTCAATTGCCGAGGGCGTCCCCGTCTTGGATACCGCCCGGGTCCTACGCTACCTCAGGGGACTAGACTCCCGGCTCCTGGGCCCCAACTGCCCCGGGGTCATTTCTCCCGGCGCCCGGTGCAAGCTGGGCATCATGCCTGGGCCTATGCACATCCCCGGCCGCGTTGGCGTGGTCTCCCGCAGCGGCACCCTCACATATGAGGCCGTCAGCCAGCTAACCGGGTTGGGCATCGGTCAGTCCACCTGCGTCGGTATTGGTGGCGACCCCCTCATAGGCACCAACTTCATTGACGTCCTCACCCTCTTCAACCAGGACTCTGAAACAGACCTGGTGGTGCTCATTGGGGAGATCGGTGGCGCTATGGAGCAGGAGGCCGCCGAGTACATAAAAGAGAGCTTCACCAAGCCCGTTGTGGCCTTCATCGCCGGCGCCACCGCACCACCCGGCAAGCGCATGGGACACGCCGGGGCCATCATCACCGGGGCCTCCGCCACCGCAGCGGCCAAGAACGCCGCTCTAAAAGACGCCGGCGCCCACCTGGTCCCCTCGCCCGGTGCCATAGGCGTCACCGTACAGCGCGTCCTAGCCCTCTAACAACAAACCCTATCCGCCCATCTCATAGCTTCCATGTCGCTCAACCCACCACCTTGCGCACCCTCTGCCAAATAGCTTCCGACACCCGCTCCACCTGCGCCACCCCGTCCACCACCAGCCACCGGCCCGGGTCGCCCGCCGCCAGCTCCTTGTAGCCTTCCCGTACCCTTAGATAGAAGTCCGCCCTCTCTTGCTCAAATACGTCCAGAGAGCTTCCCGCTTTTCGGGACTGTGACACCTCCAGGGGCACGTCCATCAGCACGGTCAGCGCCGCCTCAACGTCCCCAGTGGACTTGCTGTTCACCTGGCGAATAAATTCCAGGTCCAATCCTCTGCCATAGCCCTGGTAGGCCAAAGTAGAGCCCGTAAATCGGTCGCACACAACTATCTGTCCTTTGCACAGTGCCGGGACAATCAACCGTTCTACGTGCTCACTGCGCGCCGCTGAGAATAGGAACAGCTCTGTTAGCGCCGAGCGGTGTGGAAAGCCTTTTAACCAGGCGCCCAAGTCCTCTGACAGCGGGCTGCCCCCAGGCTCTCCTGTAAGGACGGCGTCGTACCCTTCTCGTTTCAGCCTGTCGTACAGCAGCTTTGCCTGGGTCGACTTTCCGGAGCCATCAATTCCTTCAAAGACTACCAGGCCACCCAAATCGGCTCCCCGTCCCTATCTCTGCAGAAACCTGACGTGGCGATGCGGCTCAATTCCGCTGCTAATCGAGGCGATGCTGTACTTCTTCGCCAGCAGGTGCTGTAACCGCCGGATGTAAGGCCGCTGTGGCGGCAGGTCTACCTGCTCCTCCCCTTCCAGGACCCGCTGCGCCGCCGTGTGCGCCTCTTGAAGAGATGTATCCAGCGCTCCGTCCTCACCCCCTCGGTGCAACACCCCACGGAGGAACTGCTGTATCTGCGGCACTGAATTCTTGCGGACTACGTACACCGGCGTCCCGGATTCCTCAGCTATCTGTACCACCCTCGAGCCCCGCTTGTAGTGCGACTTCGTCGTTAGCACCAAATCTGCGCTTCTGAGCTCGTTCACCACGTCCACTTGTACCGCGGCGTCTTCGGCCGCCTGCTCCAGTCTGTCCCGGCCTACGCCGAAAAGGAACACCTTGGGACTGGGCGTTTCCGTATCCACCCCATCCCTCGCATCCACCCCATCCGTTGGCGTTTTCATCATCCGGACCGCGGCTGAGGACGTTGACACTGCCGGGCCTCGGGAAACGCTGGCCCGCCTTGACTTCACCGGGTTCCCTTCGTCATCCAGGCTACGCACCTCCGGCATCAAGGGATACCCCCTCAGCCAGGAGTCCACCACTTGCGCCAGGTCGTCGTGCACCGCCACCTGGTTCCAGCTCTGTATCTCTACCACCACCCCAAATGTTGGCGGCGCTTTCCGTTCCAGCACCGTTTTTCGCGTCCCCCGGTGCCGCGCTTCATCGTCTCCCAGCGTCACCGTCTGAATCCCGCCCACCAGATCGGAAAGCGTCGGGTTCAATATCAAGTTGTCCAGCGTGTTTCCGTGCGCCGTGGCGATCAGTTGCACTCCCCGTTCCGCTATGGTCCTGGCCGCCGCGGCTTCCAGCTCAGTCCCCATCTCGTCGATTATGATCACCTCGGGCATGTGGTTCTCCACCGCCTCTATCATCACCGCGTGCTGAAGCGTCGGCGCTGATACCTGCATCCGCCGCGCATGCCCTATGGCCGGGTGGGGAATGTCGCCGTCACCCGCAATCTCATTGGAGGTATCCACCACAATCACCCGCCTCTTGGCGGTGTCCGCCAGCACCCGGGCCACCTCCCGCAACATCGTCGTCTTCCCTACTCCCGGCCTGCCCAACAGCAGTACGCTCTTACCGGACAGCACCAGGTCCTCAATGATTCGGATCGTCCCGAACACCGCTCGGCCCACCCGGCAAGTAACTCCCAATATCCGTCCCTTGCGGTTTCTTATGGCGGAGATTCGGTGCAGTGTCCGCTCTATGCCGCTCCGGTTGTCTAGGCCAAACTCGCTGACGCGGCTGATCACGTAGTCCAGGTCCACCTCGGACACTTCCGCTGTGTCCAGCACCACGTCACCTTCCGCGAAACGCGCCTCCGGCGGCCGGGCCAGGTCCAGCACAACCTCCAGTAGACCATCCAGGTCATGCCGCTTGGTCAACGGCTCCACCACCCGAGGGGGCAGGCACCCCAACAGCAACCCCAGGTCATCCTGTATCTGCCCCTGCTTTGTGTCTACACTCCGTTCGGTCTGGTCAACGCTGCTCATGACTCAACCGTCACCTCAAATCTAGGAACGCCAAAGGTACCTCCCATCAGCCGTTGGAGTTAATGAAACTGAGGAAAAACTGATGAACCCGGCTATCCGAAGTTAGCTCTGGATGGAACGCAGTGGCCAGCAGCTTCCCCTGGCGCACCGCCACCGGTGTTCCGTCCTCCAGCTTGCCCAGCACCTCCACCCCATTATTCATTCGCGCAATAGAGGGCGCCCTTATGAATACTGCGTGAAACGGCTCCTCCCCTAAGTTCGGGAAGACCACATCGGATTCAAAGCTTTCCACCTGCCGCCCATAGGCGTTCCGATTCACCGTGATATCCATCAGATGAAGCGGCTCCGGGCGGTCGTCCGTCAGCTCCTGCGCTAGCATGATCATACCGGCGCAAGTGCCCCATATCGGCTTGCCGGCCTGGGCAAGCCCCGTGATTGCATCCGTCAGCTGGTAGAGATCTAGCAACCGGCGCTGCGTCGTGCTCTCGCCGCCGGGGATAATCAGCGCATCTAAGCCTTCCACGTCAACCGGGAGCCGGACTTCTCTCGTTTCCGCTCCCAGCCCTTTTAGGACAGCAATATGCTCAGCGAAGTCGCCCTGTACGGCCAGAACTCCTACGATCAACTGCGATAATTTCCCTGGACCGGCGTGATGGGCACCTTACCAGCCGCGGGTAGCCAGCAGCTCCTCTTCCTTCATGCTCCTTACGGCTATACCCGGCATGGCCGCGCCCAGACCCTTGGACACCTCAGCTAAGATCTTGGGGTCATTGTAATGCGTCACTGCCTGCACTACCGCCCTGGCCATAAGCCCCGGGTTGGATGACTTGAAGATGCCAGACCCCACAAAGACGCCGTCCGCCCCCAGCTGCATCATCAACGCCGCGTCTGCCGGTGTAGCCACTCCTCCCGCGGAGAAGTTCACCACCGGCATCCGCCCCTGCCGCTTAACTTCTCGCACCAGCTCCAACGGCGCCCCCAGGTTCTTGGCCTCCGTGGCTAGCTCATCCTCTGACATGTTCTGTATCTTTCGGATCTCGCCCTGTACGGCCCGGTTGTGCCGCACCGCCTCCACCACATCGCCCGTGCCGGCCTCTCCCTTGGTGCGAATCATCGCCGCGCCCTCTGAGATCCGCCGCAGTGCCTCTCCAAGGTCCCGGCAGCCGCACACAAAGGGCACATTGAAATCATGCTTCCAAACATGGTGGGCTTCATCCGCCGGGGTCAGCACCTCTGACTCGTCTATATAGTCTACTCCCAGGGCCTCCAGCACTTGGGCTTCCACAAAATGACCAATACGGCACTTGGCCATCACAGGAATAGTGACCGCCTGCTGGATTTCAATTATCATGGTTGGGTCAGACATGCGGGCCACCCCTCCGGCGGCGCGGATGTCCGACGGCACCCTCTCCAGCGCCATCACGGCGCACGCCCCTGCCTCTTCCGCTATCACTGCGTGCTCCGCTGTGACCACGTCCATGATTACCCCGCCTTTGAGCATCTGGGCCAGCCCAGCCTTCAGTTCCCACGTCCCCGTCTTTATTACCATCTACGTCCCTCTTTGGTGATCAAGCCCTATACGGTGAAACCATTATACGATATGGTGGAATTTGTAATCAATTCAAATATATCCGGCGACCCCCCGCTGCCCACTCGCCGTCACAACCCAGCCTGCCCGCAGCCCATCAGATCCAGCGCCTACTTCCTAGTACTCAGTCAACCTAATTGTTGGCAGGATAGAGATGGTGAAGCTTGACTCGGGCGTCCACAGTGGAGAATCTCCAGTCAATGGTTGCTCCGGCTTGGTTTCGTTCTGCCTCCAGGGCCGCGATCTCGCCACTCAAAGTCTCTTCATCGGCAATACGCCGGCGCAGGACTCGCCTGGCCAAGACACTGAACTCGATCTCTGCCATGTTGAGCCACCTACCGTGCTTGGGAGTGTAGTGAAACTCCAAGCGTTTGCGTATTCGCCTAGCCTCCTTGGGCTCGAAGGTTTCGTAGAGGGAAGCTGGTTTGTGGGTGTTGAGGTTGTCCAGCACCACCCGGATCTTCTCGGACGCTGGGTAAGCTTCATCGGCCAGCCACCGCATCTGCTGAGCGAAGTCCACCATGGTACGACGTTCGGTCACTGCCACATGCCTCCAGCCCGCCAGGGGCTCGCACAGCATGAACAGGTTTCGGGTGCCATTGCGCTGGTACTCGTAATCGTATCGCTCCCGTCGTGCCGGCTTGGGCGGGATCGGAGACCTCTTTTCCGCCAGCAACTGCTTGGAGGTCTCGTCGAAACAGACCACCGGGCGCTCTGGGTCATAGGGTTCCGCGTAAAGGTCCAGCACATCCTCCATACACGCCACAAACTCGGCGCTCACCTGGGGAATACACCACTCCTTCTTCTGCCACGGCTTGAGACTGTTTTTTTCAACCGCTTGCGAATTCCCTCGTGGGACATGGAGGGCGCCAGCCCCAACTCCACCACCTTGTTTGCCAGGAGCCGCAGGGTCCAGTGGTCATGGCCTGGAGGGGCCTCGCTGCACGCCAGGGCAATCAGGTGCGCTTCCCCCCGCTCATCCAGTTTGGTCGGATGTCCTGGCCGAGGATCTTCCTCCAAGGCCCGCTTCAGTCCTCCCTCCAGGTACCGCCGCTTGGTACGGCACACCGTACCCGCAGACGTGTCCAGCGCCTCCACGATGCGCATCACCCCCCAGCCCGTATCTGCCTTTAGCAGAATACGGGCCCGGGCAACCTTTCGCGCTGGGCTCTTTCCCCCGCGAATCAGTCGTTCCAACTGGTCTCGTTCTTCCCTTTCCAACCGGACCACATACCGTTCTCGTCCCATGGCTGCCACCCTCCTACGTCAACACTCCTAAAAAAGGGTATCAACCTTAGACGTTTTCTTAAACAATTACCAAAACCGAGTTGACTGAGTACTAGTTCTTGCTCCGAGTATTGGCCGAAAATAATACCCTTCATCCACCTAAAAAGCCTTTTGGGGAGAGTCCAGAGGGGGCCGGCCTCCTCTGAGTTTGTGAATGTTTAACCTCTCCGGCACTTCCAGCGCCACGTTGTCCTATGCTGAGCGGCCGCACAAGTCATGTCATTCCTATGGAAATAAGCCTCCTACGCCTCCAACCCGCTCATCCTGAGGCTCTCGAAGTAGAGCGGGAGCCACTAACCTGTGATTCGCAGTCGTCTGCAGGAACCACACGCGTCGTCATGGCTAATTACCCGGACTAAAGAACCTTCTTTCCTTGGCTGACCCCCATCAAGGGGGAGTCCAGAGGGGGCTTTCCCCCTCTTGCGGGAGTCTGAGGGTGTCTCTCAGAAATAAACCTTAAAAACCTTCCGGGGCGGGATGGCGGGAACCACCAGCCTGTGATTTGCAATCCTTTGAAAAAGCTATACCGGTCACCATGGATGATAGCCGCCACCCTTTTTCCATCCTCCCTGGTGCTGGACGCCAACATGATCAATTCCGAGTCCGTGCGTGAAGATCGCGAAATCTGGGTGGGGTAGGGCAGGTAAGTTCAACCGTCGCGATCAATTGTGCTCTCCCAGCTTGATTTATTCACAACCTCTCTGGCGAGAGTCTGAGGGTGTCCCTCAGAAATTAACATTAACAAACTTGCGGGGCGGGTGGCTGGGCGCCACCAACCTTCGATTTGTGGCCTGTATGAGTGGGAAAAGTTCCATCTTGGCAGATTCATCACACAATAGTCAGTCTAGTGGGTAGTGGGCGTCTAGTTGCAGGATGTTCTAATCCTTCGATGTGGTGCCGGTCTCAAGTGGCGTGAGCACCGGAAAACTTTGATTCCTAATCTCACGTGTTGGGGGCCGCCTTCGTGATGGTTCATCAACTCGAAAACCGCTGCTATGGCTGCCCCGGACCCAGCCTCGGAGTTTGATGGCGCCATACCCCCGTGCTACAGTAGGATTGGAGTGGCCAGACGGACCGGGTGACCGCCCCCATCCCGGCTTGCCGGGATGGGGGAGGAAAGTCCGGGCTCCTTTGGGCAGGGTGCTGGGTAACTCCCAGGGTCTCGACTCATCCTTCGGAATGCGTCGGGGTACGGAAAGTGACACAGAAACCATACCGCCCCGATCCGTCGGGGTAAGGGTGAAATCGTGAGGTAAGGGCTCACGGCTGTCCGCGGTGACGCGGCGGCGGTCAAACCCCACTCGGAGCAAGGCCAAATAGGGGGACAATGGGTGCCCGTCCCGTCCCCGGGTAGGCTGCTTGACCCCGGCGGCAACGCCGCTCCGTCCTCGTGGCGGAGTTCGGCGCTCTCAAGGCGTCGTTTGGGCTAGATAGATGGTCACCATCCCGATCCGTCGGGACACAGAACCCGGCTTACAGGTCCGTCTGGCTCCTTTTCCCTTCCTTTTTCGGCTCCACCATGCGCTACCGGCCCCACTTGGTCCCATGCTTCACCTTCTCGCGGCGGCGCATTTCTCCAACAAGGGCAAAATCTTCTCCTTCGGCTCTGAGGGAAACCCAAAGACAACGCGGTCCACACCCGCCTCCTCCAGGCGGCCCACCAGGTCCCGGTCCGGCGGTATCATAAAGATCGTGACGTTTATGGACGCCGGGTCCCGGCCCGCCGCCTCCACACGCTCCTTCAGCTCCGTAATCCTTTCCGTCAGCCTTGTCCCCTGTTCATATCCCCGCGGGTTGGGCATCCAGCCGTCGCAAAACTCCACCACCCGGTCAAAAGTGGTCGCCCCGTCACCGCCCATCAAGATCGGTGGATACGGCTTCTGTACCGGCTTCGGCCACGACCATGACGGCTCGAAGTTCACAAACTCGCCGTGAAACTCAGCCTCATCCTTTGTCCAGAGCTCCTGCATCGCCAGCATCCGTTCCCGCAGCAACCTCCACCTGGACCTGAACTCCGTTCCGTGATGCTCTATCTCCTCCCTATTCCACCCTCCGCCTATCCCGAATATCACGCGCCCGTTGGAAATCTGGTCCAGGCTCGCCACCACTTTCGCCGTTACAATCGGATCGCGTTGGATCATCAGACAGGTGCCAGTGGCCAGCTTCAACCGTGTCGTCACCATTGCCGCCGCGGTCAGCGCCACAAACGGGTCATAGGTGTGCCAGTAATGCTCCGGTAGCACCCCTCCACCGGATTGCAGTGTCTTACGGCTACTCGGTATATGCGTATGCTCCGGTAGCCACATCGACTCGAACTCGCGCTCCTCCGCTTCTCGCGCCAACTCGTCCGCCCTTATCGAGTAATCCGTGGCGAATATGCCCACTCCATAGTCCATGATCCCTCCCTGTGATAGTGACCTGCCGTCTCGGTCAGATTCCAAGCCGTCGCCCGATTATAGGCCTCGCCATCCCTACCTACAAACCACTTCGTTGGTAGCGGCGCTCACCGTCGGTTGATAGACTGCGTTGTGTAAATTCCCCACAACACCTCTTCACCGGGATGCGGCCGGCCGCATGCTGGGGTCCTCTCGAAGCAAGTTATTGGAGGAGCGCCATGTCAGCCGCCGAAACCAAGGCCGTGGCCCAGCGCTTCTGGGAGGTGGTCTGGAATAAACGCGATATCTAAATGGGCCACCGGATGCAGGTGGACAACCTCGTCTCCCACGTCTTCGGCGCCGATTATCACGGTAAAGAATCCTGGCGGCAGACCACCTTCGATCCGTATCTCTCCGCCTTCCCGGACATGACTCTCACCGTGGACTTCGTCCTCGCCGAAGCGGACATGTGCGCCATGCGCTGGCGCGCCACCGGCACCCACACCGGCCCGTTCCGCGGCACCCCGCCCACCGGTAAACTGATCAACGTTGGCGGCGCCGTCTTCTACCGGGTGGAAGGCGGTAAGGTCGCCGAGATCTGGAGCCAGCCAGATGCCCTGGGCCTCCTTCAACAGATCGGCCTCGTTTCACTCTAGATGGGTCCATTGACACCATATCTAACCTGGGCAGCACGGCAACCCCGCTACAAATTCGTACCCTCAGAACAGGAGCAACCCTGGTGAAAGTTGGAATTAGCCTCCCGGCGGACCTTTCCGGCGTATCCAGCCAGTTGATGCTGGACTGGGCCCGCCTAGCTGATGAAGGTCCCTTTTCATCCCTGGGCATCACAGACCGCCTCGTCTACCCCAACTGGGAACCCCTGGCCGCCCTGGCCGCCGCCGCCGCGGTCACCCAACGAATTCGTCTTATGACTACCGTGCTCCTGGCCCCGCTGCGCCACGCCGGCGTCCTGGCCAAGCAGGCCGCAACCCTGGACGTACTGTCCGGTGGCCGTTTGACCCTGGGTCTCGGTATCGGGGAGTCTCTCGACGACTACCAGGCCGCCCCCGCCGGGTTCCACGACCGTGGCAAACGTTTCGAGGCCCAACTCGAAATGATCAAACGAATTTGGTCCGGCCAACCCCTATCTGATGGCACGGGCCCTATGGGCCCCCAACCCGTCAGCCCGGGCGGTCCCCCGCTGCTGATCGGCGGCCGCGCCCCCGTCGCCATACGCCGGGTCGGCCGGTGGGCTGACGGTCTCGTCGCCACCGTGCGTGGCGGCCCACCCGCCGCCTCGGCCGCCTACCGGCACGCCGTGGATTCCTGGTCGGAAAACGGCAGATCTGGAAAGCCCAGGTTCGTCGGCCTCCGCTATTTGGCCTTGGGTCCCAACGCCCTCGACCGCGGCGCCGTCTCTATTCGACAGTACTACGGCCCCTCGGCAGAGGCGATGTTACAAAACATGTCCTCCTCGCCGGAGGACGTCAAACAGTCAATACAGGCCTACGCTGACATCGGTATGGACGAACTGGTCTTCCTCGCCACCATCCCGGAACTGGACCAGGTCAAGCGCCTGGCCGATCTGGTGTCCTAGCTGAGGGTCTCCCCTATTCCACCAGGGCCGGTAGCCGCTTTGACTCCCTGAGCTTCTCCAGCTCCTGGACAATGCCGGACGGCAACAGACTGGACAGCTTTGACAAAGCGGTGAAGTGCTGTAACAACTCGACTTCCGGCTTGCCGGAATCCTTGGACGCGCTTTACAGCAGCTCCTTCGATGTAGGGCCGTCCAGGAGCGCCCGCACCGCGGGCAGGAAGAGCAATTCTCCCGGGGCTCAGCCCCACCGTGTCCTCATCCAGCACGGCCGCTACGTGCTCCAGATAGCCCAGGAGGGGTTCCAGCTCCGCATAGATAACCGCGCCCAACTCCCAGCTAGTACTCAGTCAACCTAATTGTTGGCAGGATAGAGATGGTGAAGCTTGACTCGGGCGTCCACAGTGGAGAATCTCCAGTCAATGGTTGCTCCGGCTTGGTTTCGTTCTGCCTCCAGGGCCGCGATCTCGCCACTCAAAGTCTCTTCATCGGCAATACGCCGGCGCAGGACTCGCCTGGCCAAGACACTGAACTCGATCTCTGCCATGTTGAGCCACCTACCGTGCTTGGGAGTGTAGTGAAACTCCAAGCGTTTGCGTATTCGCCTAGCCTCCTTGGGCTCGAAGGTTTCGTAGAGGGAAGCTGGTTTGTGGGTGTTGAGGTTGTCCAGCACCACCCGGATCTTCTCGGACGCTGGGTAAGCTTCATCGGCCAGCCACCGCATCTGCTGAGCGAAGTCCACCATGGTACGACGTTCGGTCACTGCCACATGCCTCCAGCCCGCCAGGGGCTCGCACAGCATGAACAGGTTTCGGGTGCCATTGCGCTGGTACTCGTAATCGTATCGCTCCCGTCGTGCCGGCTTGGGCGGGATCGGAGACCTCTTCTCCGCCAGCAACTGCTTGGAGGTCTCGTCGAAACAGACCACCGGGCGCTCTGGGTCATAGGGTTCCGCGTAAAGGTCCAGCACATCCTCCATACACGCCACAAACTCGGCGCTCACCTGGGGAATACACCACTCCTTCTTCTGCCACGGCTTGAGACTGTTTTTTTCAACCGCTTGCGAATTCCCTCGTGGGACATGGAGGGCGCCAGCCCCAACTCCACCACCTTGTTTGCCAGGAGCCGCAGGGTCCAGTGGTCATGGCCTGGAGGGGCCTCGCTGCACGCCAGGGCAATCAGGTGCGCTTCCCCCCGCTCATCCAGTTTGGTCGGATGTCCTGGCCGAGGATCTTCCTCCAAGGCCCGCTTCAGTCCTCCCTCCAGGTACCGCCGCTTGGTACGGCACACCGTACCCGCAGACGTGTCCAGCGCCTCCACGATGCGCATCACCCCCCAGCCCGTATCTGCCTTTAGCAGAATACGGGCCCGGGCAACCTTTCGCGCTGGGCTCTTTCCCCCGCGAATCAGTCGTTCCAACCGGACCACATACCGTTCTCGTCCCATGGCTGCCACCCTCCTACGTCAACACTCCTAAAAAAGGGTAGCAACCTTAGACGTTTTCTTAAACAATTACCAAAACCGAGTTGACTGAGTACTAGTAGGCATCCGGCCCTCCCTCTCCTGGAAACCGGTCCTGAACCGCCTTAGCTCAATCCAAAGCTCCACTGGCAGGACCAGCTCAACCTTCTTGGTCCCTGGTCAACAACTGGTGACCGCCTATGGAGAGCAGATAGTCTCTAATCGTGTCCGTAGCCTCCTGGAGCGACCAGACGGCATCTTCTTACTATTGCTGGTCTTAAATGTAAACGGGCCTGTTTTCCACTTCCATACGCCTTCTATCTCGCTGTTTACTGACTGGCGCTACGTCTATGTTGTCGCCCGGCAATCGAGCAATTGCGATCGCCAGCTTCATTCCCACATTCGCGTACCGCGCCTATTTAAATGTAGCCTTCTAGCCCCGCTCAGTGCAGCCCCAACGGGGATAAGCTGCCTGGTCTAAAGGCTTCCAAAATGACGGGCCGGACGGCCCTGGCGGGGAGTCCGTTCCCGGCCTCCAAGCATTGGGAAGGGACCGGCCCCATTTTAGATGGCCCGTGTACGCGCCAGCCTTGTATCGCCTGGCCGGCTTCCAGGTTGGATCCTAACGAACACAAAAAGGCCCCGGTCGATTGACCGGGGCCTTCCGTCGTACCTCGTTCTTAGACCTACTTGGCCTTGCCTGCAACCTCCGCCAGGAAGTTGGCTGCGGTGCTTATCCCATGATGGTGGGATAGCTTCCGCATTGAACGGGAATACTTAGGATGCTTGTTGACGTATTCCCTTACCTGCTCTATGGATACCCCGTGGCCGTCCAACACCTGCTTGTCTTCCTCCCGCACCTTCATCTTCGCCTCGTACAGCTTCATCTGCACCCGGCTCCTCACGTTCACCTCGCCGTCCCCGGAGGTCTCGATAGGAATGAAGATCGAGTCTTTGTAGTCTGCCACAACCCGGCTTTGCACACCGTCGCTCATTGTGCTGGGCATGCAACCGAAAGGCTTGAGGGATACCACCATCTGCGCATGCTTGTCGTTGGTGGCCATGATGTTCTTGCCTATCTCCAGGTGGCCCTCGCCTCCCTTAAGATGGGTGTTGTAATACACCTCGGCGTATTCCGCCAGCTTATTCTGGTTGGGCAGCGAGTCCGTCTTGAATCCCACCGCCCACCGGTACATGTTGTGCCAGGTACGGAACGCTCTCTGCGCCCACTTCAGCTTCTGCAGCGTCTTCTTCTTCTTCGGGTCCATGGGTAGCATCTCCGTCGCGTTGTTCTTGGCAGACCAGATCAGATACTCAATCCAGGTGCCAATTGGCTCCACCAAGACCTCGGCGCCCTCGGACTCCAACCAGCGGAACATGTGGTAGTTACCGTCACCCTCCGTGGTTTGCGCCCAGAACTCGCCGGTGATCTTCACCTTGGGCTTGATCCGGGTGTAGTCCACCTTGATGGTGGAAAACATCTTCTTAACCTTCCGTAGGGCTACGAACACCGACTTTCCTTCCCTTAGGGCGGTCCCCAGCACCACCTTCGCATCTTCCATGATCTGGTCGGTATCACCTTTAGTCACTTCGTAAGGAGGTATCTTGTACCCCAACTCGTTGACTATGTCGCCCAGCATAATCCCCTTCAAGAAAGTCAAGGCAAACTTGGTATTTAGCTCAAGGCCGTCATTACCGTCGCTCTGGCTGAACCCCTGGGTCTGCTGGAACAGCAGCACCCTGAAATCGCCGAACCCCGAGTCGCGCAGCGCCTTGCGGTACTCCGCCTCGTATATACCGAAGCGACACGGGCCACAGGCCCCGGCCGTGACGAAGACGTAGCGGTTCTCTATATCTTCCTCACCTTCATCCTTCAACTGCTTCAGGTACTTCACCAGGTTGCCCACGGTGTAGTAGGTGGGGTTGCACTGGCCGCGGTTGCCGTACTCCTTACCCACCGCCAGCGACTCGTTATCGGGACACGGTAGCGCCCTAATGTTGTAGCCCAGGCTACGCATCCCCTCACCCACCAGGTCCTCATGGGCCAGCGTCAGTCCACCGAACAGCACCGTGGTGCTGTCCCTTTCGTCCTTGGTTCACCGGCGCTCTACGGGCTTCAGATATCTGCTTGAGTCCTTCTCCTCCAGCCCCATCTCCTTGCGAAGCTGCTCTTCATAGGCTTGTGCCTTATTCTCAATCTCCTGGTCGTCCATAATCTTGACCATGCGGAATCCTCCTACGCTGTTTTTGCGGGGACCTAGTCGGCTTCTATCAGCTCTTCTTCTTTTTCGCCTTGGGCAACTTCAGGCCTACCAGCTTCAATGGCACTACCAGAGGGTCAGCGTGCTCTACCGCGCCTGGACCCCGGAACTGCTCTAGCTGCGCGTAGGCCTTCTTGGGATAGTCCTGTCCGGGCAGGTTGCAGCTAGCCGATAGACTGGCTTCATCGTCTACCACCGGGTCGTTGGCGGAGTTGGCAGCTCGGATCTGGTCATACGTCCTCGTATCCTGTGGTGCCGCGTCCAAATGGCCGTTGCCGTTCCCGTTGCTTCCAATGAGCTCCAGCGGGTCCGGTAGGGCGGTGTGGTGTCCGTTCCCGTTCCCGTTCTTTTTGCCCAAGTTCAACTCCACGGGCTGCCAGTTATCCTGGCCGTGGTGCATCGCTCCTCTCTCATCGCGTTCATGCCTGCTGCCGTTTCGGAGCCCCTGTGAGTCGTTGCCGCTCATCGTCACATGGCCGGCTGCCACCTCTGTTTTGGCAATCGCCTTGGCATTGGCGCGCTCCAGGTGAGACTTGTACGCTCCCACCATCTGCTGAAGCTCGCCCTCGGCGTTGTGCTTCCGCTGCAGGTGCTCCTGGTACCGCTGCAGAAAGTAGTCTATCGTCTCCACCCGGATCTTAATCGACCCGGTGGGCTTGCTCTCATCTATGTCGTAGAAGGTGAAGTAGGGAGTGCCCGGCGACTCGATGATGTTTTAGATTGTGTTGTAGTTGGGCGCGTCGTGGCCGCACTTAAAGCTGGAAAGGTCTATCGCCACCAGGTTAGGGTGCCGGGCCACGTACTTGGCGCCCCATATCTTCTTGCTTGAGTTCTCGCTGTAGGCGTTCTTCCACACGTCCGTGATGTCCATGGGGTGGGAAATGATTCCCGCCCGCACCTCTTCCCCAAACAGACGTTCAAGGATGTCCTCGTCCTGCGGAAGCGAGTCGACGCTGAAAATAGGGAAGCCCCGCTTCTGAATCTCCGCCATAATCTCGTGGTTCAGGCCCGGGTCGTTATGGTACGGGCGGGCCAGCATTACCACGCCAACCTTACCCTCGTTTTCCAGTTTCTACAGCACCGTTCGCGCGTCAGCTCGCAGCGTAACGTCGAAGTAGCTCCGCCACGCCTTGTAGGCTATGCCCACCGCCTCCTTGTTCTCCTCTGGCGTAACCCCAAGGACATCCTTGAAGCAATCGTACGTCTGAAGCTCGAACAGGTCCCATTTTGACATGTCCAACGACGGCGCCAAGTACTCGATTCCGTTCTCAACAAACGTATCACCCTCCTTGGTGAACGCCGCCTTCACCACCTCCGGCGTTATCGACACCGTGGGGCAGGCCGCGTCGTCCACCGTGTTCACAAGCTCCGTGCTGAGCTTCTGGACCATCGGGAAGAAGATGATGTCCGGTTTGTGCTTCTGGTCGAAGATCAGGTTGTGTATGTGGGCTATCGCCGACTTGCTGGGGAAGCACTGGTCAATGGAGCCGCGGCGGGAGCCCTTGAACCACATCTCGGGATTAGTGTAGTCGGCGAAGATCAGCCGCTGGAAGTTGATGCCCAGCGCCTCAAAGTACGCCGAAAAGAAGGGCGAGAGGGTGTACATGTTGAGGACCCGGGGCATCCCTATCTTGATGTTGTCCCGAATCTTCTTGAATTCCGGCGAAATTGGCGGCTCAACTTCAGCTTCAACCTTCTTCTTCCGGGAGAAAAGACTCCGCAGGCTATTGCGCTTGCCGCTGTCTTCCTACGATGCCTCCACCAGCTCAAGCCTGCTGACCCTGGGGGGACTGAAGCTGCGGAACGCCTGGACGGAGGCCTTCTCCACAAAGTTGGGGTTGGCCTTCATTACCTCTTCCAGCCGCCCCTTGATGAGCTTCATATCCTCCATCTTTTCCACGATGCCCTTCTCGCAGGTGGCGATGATGAACCGGTTGTTCGCCCCCTCGGCCGACGTGGTGTCTATATAGGTCCGCAGGCACTTGTTCTTGCCAAAGCTGCAACGGGTGGACTCGTCTCGGGTGGCGGTAAACTCCAGGGTTTCCGCCGACTTCAGACCAATGAACGTAGAGTCTCGCTCCGCTACGACCCTAATGGCCTCCAACGCCGCGCCGATGGCACCGCTCTCTCCGGTGAACTGGTGCACCCGGACTGTCGAGTTCGGGACCTTGGACTTGACGAAGTCGTACTGGGACTTAACCGCGGCCAGGTTGTGCTGGGTCCCACCCTGAAAGATGAAGTTGGTGCCGAATTTGCCCAGGTTGGGCTCAGCCACCACGTAGAGCCAGATGTTCTTGGGCAATACCTTCGCTAGCCCCGCCATGATCTCGCGTTTCTCCCTGCCCATCTGCTGGAAGTTGACAATATCCGTCTCCGCGAAGACCCCGCACTTTCCCGCCACCGGATGCAGCTTTGTGCCAAAATACTCCAGGGCCTGGAGGCTCTCGCCGCTGAGCTGCAGCTTGGCGTTGATCTTGTCAATAACGGCGCCCGTCCCGCCGGCACACTTGTCGCTCATGCTGGGGATCTTTCGTTTGACACCCGTCACAGGGTCGGTGAACCAGATGATTATCTTGGCGTCCTGTCCGCCAAGCTCTATGACCGAGCCGGCGTCCGGGTAGAGGTTCTCCACCGCCAGGGAAACAGCGTTCACCTCCTGAACAAACTTGGCCCCAATTTAGTCTTTGATCGCAGTCCCGCCGCTGCCGGTAATGAAGATACGAATATTCTCCAGGGGCAGGGGGAAAGCTTCCTGAATCTTTTGCAGGAACTCGAAGCACTTTTCCGGCTGCTTGGTCTGGTGGCGCTGATAGTCCTTCCACAGGACCTCGTCGGTCTCCGGATCCATCACCACGGCTTTCACCGTGGTTGAACCCACGTCCAGCCCAACCAACACGTTCTTGATTCCGTTCATATCGCTGGACTGGGTAGCGTCTGCCAACGTCCCGTTGGTCCCTATTTGTTCAGCCAAGAGTTCCTCCCGGTTCAGGTTCCTTGCTTTTGCGCGTATCTCGGGGTTGCCAGTACCTGCCGTCAGGCCCGTTGGGTTGTCCTGGATCCCATCCTCTCGCTATTGGGCCGCACCAGGTCCTCAGTGGAAGTGCCGAAGTTTGCGGGTATGATGCCGCCCTCGCCAAACTCCATTAGCTCCCGGACCAGGTCCCTTACCGGCTGTGAGCTCCTTCGGCCGGAGGCTACCTGTAGCACAACTTCTTTCACTGCCCCAATGATGGCGTCCGCAACAGTGCCGGTGTTACACGGCCTCACTAGCCGCATCGTGATGCCCAGGTTCAGCGAACGCTGGATCATCCCGTGGACTTCCTCATAGAAGCAGTTCAGGCGGCCCTCCACCGTGCTGTCTATTTGGCCTGGGTGCGCCAGGAGTATCCGCGTCAGCGCCCTTTCCCCCAGCACCAGGTCCAGCACTCGCGTCAGGTTGTTGCCGATCTGGTCCACTGGGGAGGGATCTCCGGTGCCCAAAGTTACAGGCCTCACCGAGCCGTGCAGGTCATGGAGAAAGGAGTCCAGGATGCTCTCAAACAGATGGAGCATGTTGTCGAAGTACTGGTAAAATATGCTTCTGGCAACGCCCGCCTGCCTCACAATTTGGGAGATGCTTGCGCCGGAATAACCCTTGGCCGCGAACACCTCTTTGGCGTGCTCTTCCAGCAGCCGTTTCCGCGCATCCGTCCCTTTACCCGTCATCTGAACAACCGTCCTTTAGACCTCAGATTCTGGGGTTTCGAACATATTAAAAAGTCCCTCTTTGAAATGTCAAAACAGATTCCAAGAAATTGACTGATCCCTCAAAAATTTCAGATCTTTGTATCTCAAACATGAACCTTTCAGCGATTTGACCACTCTACAATTTATCGGTCTCCTCGCTGCCTTGAGGGGCACATTCCCATAGTTCTCTATGCTAGGGATTCTCGCTTTTCTTCGAGACGATGCATTTCACCGCTTTAGGACCGCCTCGAAGCCCCGCCGGAGATGCGGAAATGCCCCCACCAGCCCATCCTGATAGAGACTAATTGATCCCAAAAACGCCCAAGCTACTACTGTCTGTTGGGCAACGCCGGACGGTGTCGCAAACCGTTGGTAGGCCAAAGCCGGCCTCAGCCCGGAATGCCCTGCTCCCACCTCCCCAACATCCACAGATAGGCTAGCCGCTCCGGAAGTAGTTCACCGCCACCGCCAGCAGTCCGACGGCAAACAGTACCCCGTACACCTGGAACACGTGGGGAACAAACCACGCAGGAAAGAAAATATCCGTCACCCTGCCGCTCTCGTCCCCATACTTCTTCGCCAGGTCCGTCAGCGGGCACCGCCACCCGTTGGCCGCCAGCGCCAGGGCCTCTACTGATACCCCGGAGATGGCTACAACCAGCGGCCAGCCGATGTCATTCGCAAACCCGCTGTACAGGACGTATACAACGCACGCCGTCAGGAATAGCAGCGCGAATATGTGGGCACTCTTGATCAGAACAAGCACTGGAACGTCTGCACCTAAAATCCTGCTGGCCGGATATTATTATCGAGGCTCACTCAGCGTCTACCGGTTTCTCTTGGTAGGAGCTCGAAATCTGGGCCACTGCTAGATCTGATCTGTACCCTGTCGACCGGACACTGATTCCGTCTACCCACGCCTCATTGCCGTGGTCACACCTGACCCTTGGGCTTGATGTTCTGGTTCATCCGGAAGAAATTGGTGGGGTCGTACTTACTCTTCAACTCCACAAGCCGGTCATATTTGGACGGCCCGTAGGCCGCTCTAGCCCGATCCTCGCCCTCGTCACCCAGGAAATTGACATAAACCCCCATAGAGTGTGGCTGCATCGACGCCGAAAGGTTTCGTGCCCATTCAATGTGACGCCCAGCTTCTTCGCCTTCCCAGGATGCGTTGCAATTCAATGCGTACTCCGCCGCGCGGTGGCTATACGCCGTGGCGTCCTCCGCCACCCTGGCGCCAGCGCCGCCCAGCTGGAACATCGTTACAATCGTATGCGGCGACGTGATCGCCTCGGACCCCTCCACTATCCTCTCTATTGCGCCGTCGCTCAGTTCTGCTAGGTCGTCAGATTTCCAATAATAGTTCCGGCCCGCCGGTTGCACCGGGTCCAGCATTGTTTGGTGCGCCACGAAGGGCCTCGGCGCCACCGCGAAGGCAATCGGGTCCATCCCCCGGAGCGGCTTCAGCACCTCTTCGCCCTTGTCTAATGGCCCGCACCAGCACACGAACACCGCCGCGATAGGCTTGCCATGTACCTCTGGTGGCAGGAACGGCGCCGGTGGCGCCAGCCGCAGCGCGAACACCGTCGTAAGTTCTTCCGGCGCCCCTGGCGCGAAATCCCGGTAAAACTTCAGCACCTCCTCGGCACGGGACATGGGGAACACCACCGCTCCAGCCAGCACCGTGGGCCCCACCGCCTCCAGACCGTATTCGAATGATGTCACTATCCCGAAATTTCCTCCCCCTCCCCTAACTCCCCAGAACAGCTCCGGGTTTTCATCTTCGCTAGCCCGCACCAGCTCCCCTTCCGCCGTGACTATATCCGCCGACAGCAGATAGTCACACGTCATCCCAAACTTTCGCGTCAGCCAGCCGAAACCCCCTCCCAGCGTCAACCCGGCGATCCCCGTGGTCGAGACTATCCCAGCCGGTACCGCCATCCCGAACGCCTGCGTCTCATGGTCCAGGTCACCTAGCGTCAGCCCAGGTTGTGCCCGGGCCACCCGTCGCTCTGGGTCCACGTGGACCCCCTTCATCAACGAAAGGTCTATCATCAGCCCATCGTCGCACAGCGCCGTACCCGCCACGTTGTGCCCGCCTCCACGCACCGACACCAAAAGCCCCTGCTCTCGGGCGAAGCCGACGCTGCTGATCACGTCCGCCGTTCCGGTGCACCTGGCTATCAACGCCGGCCGCTTATCAATCATCCCGTTCCACACCTGCCGAACGTCGTCGTACGTCTCGTCTCCTGCGCTGATCAGCTCTCCCCTCAGCCTGGTTCGGAACTCCTGCACCGCTTTTTCGTCGATTCTCAACGTAGCTTTGTTAGTCATCTTTTACCCCTCCCCTGTTCTAGGCCAAACTGTGTCGCCATTAGAAGCCGTTTGTTAGCAGTCTAAGCATTTCGTGAAGCTCTGCAAGTCCAAAGTTTAGACTGACCGGGTGACGCTACATGCGTTAGATTCACCTCATGCGCTCCTACCGCCAGTTCTGCCCCGCGTATGCATGGGCCACCCCGCCTTCGCCGGCGCCCTGCGTCAGCACCTCGTCCAGCTTGACCGTCCCCGGGACCTGATTTGCGCCTTCCCCGCCTGGCTCGCCCGGAGCCACTTTGCCCATATTCTCGCCGCTGTAGCATGATAGCGGCCTCCTTCCCGCCAAATTCTCATTTGCTAATACGTCCCGTATAATCCCCGTGCCCCCCTCGCCCGGGCAATACCTAATTCCCAGGAGACTCTTCATGGCAGATACCACCGTTTTTCAGGATGCCACCATAATCGATTGCACCGGCCGCGACCCCTTTCGCGGTACCCTGGTCGTATCTGGCAACCGCATCCAGGCCGTTGGACCATCAGACCAGGTTCCGGCGCCCCGTGACGCCGCCGTTATTGACCTGGGCGGCAGGACCCTCATGCCCGGCCTGATCGACGCCCACACCCACATCGCCGTGGTGGACACTCGATTCTGGGGAAACAACGTAGACTATCCCGGCGCCATTTACCCCTACGCCGTGGCCCAAAACTTGAAAAGCACCCTTATGCACGGCTTCACCACCATCCGCGACGCCGGTGGTTGCGACTGGAGCTTCAAGGTGGCCGTGGAGCGCGGCATGATTCCCGGCCCTCGTATGTTCATAAGCTGTGCCTTCCTTTCCCAGACGGGCGGCCACGGCGACTTTCGGGAACGGCATGACCGCGACCCCCACGGCTCCTACCACCCCATCATGCCCGTTCCCGCCATCTGTGACGGCGTTGACCAGGTCCGCCACGCCGCCCGGGAGCAGCTTCGCACCGGCGCCGACCAGATCAAGATCATGGCCGGTGGCGGCGCCGCTTCTCCCACTGACCCGTTGGACTCCCCACAGTTCACCCTGGAAGAGATCTCCGCCATCGTTTACGAGGCGCGCGTGGTCAAGAAACCGGTTATGGCCCACGTCTACGTCCCCGAGGGCATCAAGAACTGTGCCATCGCCGGCGTTCGCTCCATTGAGCACGGAAACTTCTTGGATGAAGAGACCGCCTTCATGATGAAGGAGAACGGCATGTTCCTGGTGCCCACCCTCAGCGCCTACGATCTCATGTCGCGCCACGGCGCGGAGCAGGGGATCTCCCAGGTGGTCATCGACAAGATCAACTTCGCCAAAGGCGCCGCACCCCAGGGCGTCGAAATGGCCCGCTCCGTGGGCGTTGCCGTCGCTTCTGGCGCCGACGTCTTCGGCGCTAACGCCGACCGCAAGGCCCTGGAGATCGAGCTCAAAGCCGCCATTATGGGACCATTGGAGGCGCTGATCTCAGCCACCCGAACCAACGCTCAATTGGTGGGCATGGGAGACGAACTGGGCACCCTGGAGGCCGGCAGACTGGCCGACATAATCGCCGTGGACGGCGATCCCTTGGCCGACATCTCCGTCCTTCAGGACGAGAAGCGCATCACCGTCGTTATGCAGGAAGGGCGGGTCGTCAAAAACCAAGCCCGCTGATACAGCCTGCTATTCAACGAAGACCCGGACGTTACGAGTGTCCCGGCCTAGTCTGCCGCCACCTCGGCTCCCTGCATCGCGTCCACCCGGTCTACGAACGCGTCCAGCACCGCCGTCAGCTCCTTCGGGTTCTCGAAGTTCGGCGAGTGGGCTATGGCGTGAAACATGTGCAGAAAGCGCCGCTCCTCTGCCAATGCCAGGAAGTCTAGCAGGATGTTATCCACACCCACCGTATCGTCCAGGTCCCCACCCACCACCAGCACCGGCATCGTCAGCCGGCCCAGCTCCTTCCGGAGCTGCAGGCCCGCCATGGACCGGCGGCCTCCCAGCGCCCGCTCCAGCGGGTTCCGCGCCACATCGCCCAGCAGCGCTTCGGCGAAGTCCGTCGGAATCCTCGACGCGTTTGGCCCAAAACCAATGCTAAAAGCCGCCGCCTCATAGTCCTTGCGTATCTGCTGCTCCCATCCCTCTGGCGGCGTTCGTCCCAGCAGCGGAGTAGAGTTCAGCAGCACCAGCCCCTTGGCCATTGACGGATTGTCCAACGCAAACTGGGTAACAGTCGCCCCACCCATCGAATGCCCTACCAGCGTGAAATCCTGCAACCCCAGCGTCGTCACGGCGTCCAGCAGGTCCTTGGCGAAGCCCTCCACCGTATAGGCCGCCTCATCCGCCGGCCGGTCCGACTCCCCGGCGCCGCGGTTATTGACGGCGATAGTGCGGTACTTGGCCGGGTCCAACGCCTCCTGGGTCAGCCTCCAACCCCGCGCCGACGCCGAATAGCCGTGCACCAGCACCATCACCTGCGGTCCGGTGCCATGCTCGTACACCTGCAACCGTGCCCTCTTTCCCTGAACAAATCCACTGGTCACCATACCCCTGCGCCTCCCTTTCCACTCTATAGCTGCTTGCCCATTCTGACGTTTCTACCTTACCCTTTTGCCGGCCTAGGCGGCGCGTCCACATAGGTGCCCGCCTCCAGGTCGAACAGGTGCTCGCGGCCGCCGTCGCCTCCAAGGATTATCACTAGACAGACCGGCTCGTCGCCGTGCGCCCACTGTCGATGTATGTTCTTCGGAGGGTCATACCACACCTGAATATCGCCCCGCTTAACGTTCTCATCAGAGACCACCTCCAGCTTGGCTCTTCCATGCCCGCTATCGTCCACCCGCTCCCACACCGTGAACCGCTCTTCGCCGCTGATAACGCACTCCGCCCCCCAGCGATAGTGGCTGTGCACTGGGGTCGGCTGCTCCGGCGCAAAGCGCGTCACGCTGATTCGAAACTGGCCCTCCGCGTCGTCGTACAGCGTCCGGCTGGGCAACGCGCCGGGATGTTCCACTTCAACTCCTTGCGTCGTCAGGTCTCCCCCCTCCATCACCAGCCGTCGAAGGTTGGTGCCGATGGCCTGAAGCGCCATGCCTCCGGTCCCCTTCCCGCTGATGATTCGCTTCACGTCCACCACCAAGTCGTCCACGGAATAAGTTATATTTCCGGTCTCCGTTGCCATGACATCCTCCTGCTTTCCCGATTAAACAAACGCCGGCTTTAGTAATGGCCTGCGCCGCCGTCCTCCGCCCTAACCCTACTGAAAGAGCCGTTTGCCGCTGAATTTCTACCCGCCGCCCATCTGGGCCGCCATCGCCAGCACCTCGTCCGCTGTGGCCAGCGGAGTCACCTTCATCTTGGACTGCTCCGTCGGCAAGACCTGCACCACCAGCGCCGCTATCTTTGTTGCGCTGTCCGCCTCAACAATCGCGAACTCCTTGTGTTCCGGCAGCGCGCTGTACCAGTTGACCAGCTTTACCCCAACCTGCGCCGCTATCTCGTCCCGCCTCTTCAGTCCGTCCACCCACTTGGGCAGCAGATCGTGGTGATACCCCGGGCAATGGGCCGCATCATGTTTTAACTCCACCAGAAACAGCATCGTCTTACCTCCGTTAAATTATCTGGTCCTAGCTGAATAGCAGGTCAGGCCACCCTGCTCGGCTCCTTGAACCTTGGCAGCACCTTGTTCCCCAGCAGGTCCAGGGCGCGCATTATCTCTTCGTGGGTCGTATCACCCGCCTGCAACATCAGCAGCATCTCGTCAATCCCCAACTTGAGGCGGCCCTCTATGCCTCGTGACACGCTGTCGGGGTCACCCCCTACTACAATGCCGTCATTTATCAGATCGTCATTGCTCCGCCCCAGAATCGCCTCTTCAATCAGTGTCGGCCGGCTGTTGGGCACGTCCGCGTGGTACTTTCCTTCGTGGTTGCCGTACCGCACCTTCTGCACCGGTGCCTCGTTCTGCCCAAAGTACCACCGCGCCGCCGCGCATGCCCTGTCCCGTCCCGTGGCATAGCTCTGGTCCACGTTGCATATAGCGAAAGCCGCTATCCTATCGTTTACATAACCCCCCACCGGCTCGCACTGAGATACCGCCTCCCGGTACGACTTAACCGCCTCCGCTAGCTCCGCTGGATTGGCCGGACTGAACCCCATGGCGCCTATCCCCATCTTTCCCGCCAGCGCAAATGTTGAATTCTGGCTGGCCGCCATCCACATCGGTGGATGAGGCCGCTGCACCGGCTTCGGCACCATGTCACGCTTGGCCAGGTTCTTGAAGTACTTCCCGTTCCAGCCTGGAAACGGGTCGTCCACAAACATGGAACTGATCACCCGGATCGATTCCTCCCACACCTCTCGCGACTCGTCCGCGCTCAGCCCGAACGCCTCCACGTGATAGCCGGAGGAGCCGCGCCCGGTGCCGAACTCCACCCGGCCTTTGGACAGAATATCCAGCGTGGAGACGTACTCCACCACCCGGTACGGGTGGTTCACCGGCAACACCACCACCCCGAGTCCCAGCCGGATGGTGGAGGTCCGCTGCGCCAGCGCCGCCAGGAACATCTCCGGCGCCGAGCTGTGCCCTATCTCCGGAAAGAAGTGGTGCTCCGTCTGCCAGTACGTGTCGAATCCTACCGCCTCGGCGTAAACCGCCTGCTCCATCGCCTCCTCGTAAAGCCGCACCTCGGCGTTCTCTTTCCACGGCCGGGGCATCTGGAGCTGGCTGAAATAGCTGATCTTTATTTCGCTGCCTCCCTTGCTCGCCAAGTATGGCGTCCTACGCCTCCTAACCTATCCCCTTCACCGTTGACGGTCAACTGGGACCTCCCAACTCTCGACTCGTTCTTTCGCGGCCGCTTGCCAGACTGCCTCACGGGCTTTGTCCCACTCCTCACCAGGAGCAATTTCTACGCTGGTTGATTTTGCCAAAATGCCTTCCAACGACCTGCTGTGCGGCGGCGGCACAAAATGTATCTCTAGGTGGTCTTCAACCAGCCGTTGTAGCGCTATCCAACCGTGTTAAATTCCCAACCGGTCCCGTATCTTCTTTTCTATAACCATCTGGCATTTGCGACTTGCCTTGTTGGGCACAGCATAACCTCGCCCATCTGACTCTTACCGGGCCTCATTATAATAGTAGTGTGGCGTGGTCCCTTCTAGCGGCCACTCCTCGTAGAACCGTTGGACATACGGAACCAGTCTGCGGGCGATCTCCTTTCGTTCCAGCTCATGCGGCGCCAGGTCCTTGGCCAGGCGGCCCTTTAGCTCCGCCCACACCGCTGCCTTATTGACCCGCGTCAGTTGCCGGTCCCGCAGCAGTACTTCCCCGTCCACCACCACCGTGTTCACGCCGGCGCCCCGTCCACGGTACAGCAGCGCGTCCACGGGATTGGTGTTGGAATCCAGGTACGGCTCCTCAATATGCTCCATGTCCAGCACCACCACGTCCGCCCGCTTGCCCGGCTCCAGCGTTCCCACCCGGTCCGCGAAGAACGTCGCCTTCGCCCCGTTCGCCGTGGCCATGTGCAGCACCTGGTGCGAGGTCGGGCTCGGACTGTCCACCCCTGGCACCCGGTGTATCTTGTGCACCAACCGCATCTCCTGGAGTATGTCGTTATCGTCGTTGATGCCCGCCTCGTCTATCCCCACCGCCACCGTGACACCCTTGGCGAGCATGCTATTCAGCGGCGCTACACCGCTCTTCAGCCGCAGGTTGGAGCTGGCGTTGTGGCAAACCATGGTGCCAGTCTCCGCCAGGATGTCCATATCCGCCTCCGTTAGCCATACCCCGTGCGCGCAGGACACCTCATCGCCCGTGAACCCCAGCTCCTGCAAGTGCGCCAGCGGCGTCTTCCCGTAGTGACGCAGCCCGTACATCTTCTGGTAAATCGTCTCGTGCAGGTGGATGTGAATGCCGGTGCCCAGCCGCCCGGCGAACTCCTTTATCGCCTGGAGCATCGCGTCGGAGCACCATTGGACATTGACCGGGCTGAAGAAATGCATGATCCGCTGGTCCGGCGCGTTGCTCCCGAACGCCTTGTGCATATCCGTGACCAGCCCGAAATACTCCTCCGCCGACAGCCTGGATGCCGACAGCGCCTTTCCTATCTTCTCCGCCAGGTCTGACGGCAACGTGGATAGGAACTGCTGGTCCTCCTGGTACACCACCTGGTTCTGGTCCCGAATCCCAAAGGAGAACGCCGCCCGCATCCCCGAGTCCTTATACGCCTGCAAAACCCCCTCCCCCACCTCGTGGAGGGTCAGGCCCGCCGGTAGACGGTACAGCGCGTGGTTGTGCATCACCGTCGTAATGCCGGACTCTATCATTTGAACGGCGCAGTAGAGGGTGTCCAGGTACGGGTCCACATCCCGCGTTGACAAACGGGTCGCACCCCACGTCTCCAGCGGCAGGTCCGGGTTGCCCAGTTGGAACGACGTCAGCCCTATGTGGTGGTGCGCGTTGATCAGCCCCGGAATCACCATCTGGTTGCCCGATCCGATAACCTCGTCAGGATCGTGACGCCCGCGCAGCTCGTCGAAGCCGCCCACCTCCACTATCTCCCCGTCCCGCTGGAACACCGCCCCATCGGTGATCACCTCGCTGTTGTGGGCATCAATGACCCGTTTGACTACGTACTTCCCCCTGATCAGCGACGATGCCATGGCGTCCACCTTCCTCCCCGTGATTTCGCCGCCAGTATAGCAACCGCCTTGCCGGCGCTAAAGCCGCCGGGACCCCGTAGGGCGGTCCGCCCTCATGCTATACTCGCCCCAACGACACGCCTACGCCGGCTCAAGGAGAAAAACATGGCGGACACCGTCGTTCTTACCAACGCCAACATCATCGACTGCACCGGTCGCGACCCCATCTCCCGGGGCGCCGTCGTCATCGAGAACGGCCGAATTCAGTCAATCGGCCCCATGGACCAGCTTTCCAGTCCCAGGGACGCCACCGTCATAGACCTGGGCGGCAAAACGGTGCTCCCTGGGCTCATAGACGCCCACGCCCACGTGGCCATGGTGGAGGACAACGCCCGGGAGAACACCGCCAACAACCACCCCGGCGCCGTGTACGCCTACTCCGTGGCCCAAGCCATGGAGACCACCCTCATCCACGGCTTTACCACCGTCCGGGACGCCGGGGGCTGTGACTGGAGCTTCAAGCTGGCCCAGGAGCGGGGCATGATAAAGGGGCCACGCACCTTCGTCAGCGGTATGTACACCTCCCAGACCGGCGGCCACGGCGACTTTCGGCCCCGCCACGACCGCACCGACCCCTGCGCCCAATGGCACCCGTCGATGCCTCCCGCCGCGGTATGCGACGGCGAGGCCGAGGTGCGCCGCACCGCCCGGGACCTCCTGCGCACCGGCGCCGACCAGATCAAGGCCATGGCCGGAGGCGGCGCCGCCTCCCCCACCAGCCTCATCGACGCTCCCCAGTTCACAGTGGAGGAGTTGGCCGCCATCGTATATGAGGCCCGCGTCGTCCGGAAGCCCGTCATGGCCCACGTCTACGTTCCCGAGGGTATCAAGAACTGCGTGGAAACCGGCGTCACCACCATCGAGCACGGCAACTTCCTGGACGAAGAGTGCGCCTTCCTCATGAAAGAGCACGGCATGTTCCTTGTCCCCACTCTGGCCGTATTCGAGCTTCGTTCCAACCCCGCACCCGAGCTGAACATCCCTGACTACGTCGTCGAGAAGCTCAACTACGTCAAGGACGCTGGTCCCCAGAGCGTGGAGATAGCTAATTCCGTCGGGGTCAAAATAGGCTCCGGCTCGGATTGCGGCGGCTCCCTACAGGCTCGAAAAGCGGTTGAGTTGGAGCTCCAGGCCCGCGTCACCGGCCCAATGCAGGCCCTCATCTCCGCTACCGCCGTCAACGCCGAACTAATGGGCCTCGGCGACCAGATCGGCACCCTGGAGCCCGGAAAGCTGGCAGACCTCATCGTCGTGGACGGCGACCCTCTGGCCGACATTCGCATCCTCCAGGACGAGAAGAAGATTCCGTTGATCATGCAGTCCGGCCGCATCGTCAAAAACAACGATTCATAGACACGGGAGGACAGTATGGCTACCAGCACCAGCCGCTATCCGGAAATTGGCCGGGAAGCCCCAGACTTCACCCTCACCTCGCTGGACGGCCAGCCCATCTCCCTTAAAGCTTACCGGGGCAAGAAGCTGGCCGTTTTCATGTGGGCCTCCTGGTGACTGTGCCGCCAGCAGCTGCCGGTCTGGCAGCAGTTCTACCAGAAGCACCGCGAAGGCGGATTCGAAGTCCTCTCCGTCGCCATAGACGCCCAGGGTCCGGACAAGCCCCGGCCTTACGTGGACTCCTCCGGCGCTGCGTTCCCCACCGTGGTGGACCGGGACAACACCCTTTCCGGGCTCTACGGTTTCAAGGCCATACCCAATTGCCTGCTGGTCGACGAATCGGGCGTCCTACGCTACGCCCTCTATGGCGGCTTCGACATCGCGGACCCCGCCCTGAATAAACTCGTATCCACCTGGGTGACCACCGGGGTCATTGAGACTGACCTTTCCAGTCCAGACAAAGACGCGCCGGGACCCCGCCACGCCGAGGCCCTTGACCTGTTCCGGCGGGGCGAATCCCTGTATCAACGCGGTAGCCAGGAAGAGGCCATGGCCCTGTGGCGGCAAGCCGTCGCCTTGGAGCCAGACAACTACGTCGTCCGCAAGCAGATTTGGGCCGTCGAGCACCCGGACAAGTTCTACCAGGGCGACGTCGACTATGACTGGCAGCGGGAGCAGATGGACCAGGGCCTCTAGCCCCGGGCCTCCCCTGCCCCTACGCCGGCGCCTTCACCCCGGGGTCCTTGGCCCGCACCATGTACAGCGACGTTCGGGCCGTGAAGTAAAGGTCCTTCCAGTCCGCGCCGCCAAAGGCCACGTTGGCCGGTGCCTCCGGCATCCTTATTATCCCAATCAGTGACCCGTCCGCCTCAAACACCCAGCAACCACCGGCGCCGGTGCAGTACACCCTCCCCTTCGTGTCCACCTTCATCCCGTCCGGGACACCCTCCTCCGCGGAGAACATCTCGGCGAACACCCGGTTGTTCGTCAGCGAGCCGTCCGGCTGCACGTCGAACGCCCGGATAAACTGGTGCTGGCACGCCTCGCCCCGCTCCTTGTCCGCTATGCAGTCCGTGTTCAGCCGGCTGATCGCCACGTACATCACCGACTCATCCGGCGAGAACGCCAGCCCGTTGGGGTACTCGCACTCGCTGGTGGCTACTGATAGCGCCCCATCCGGCGCCACCCTAAAAACGCCCGAAAAATCCAGCTCCCGTTCCTGCGGCGGCACCCTGCCGCCCGGGTCCGTGAAGTAGATGCTCCCGTCCGAGTGGCATACCACGTCGTTAGGCCGGTTGAACCGCTTCCCCTGGAACCGCTCCGCTATGGGCTGCCAATGGCCACCGGATTCCTGCCGCGTCACCCGCCGGTTCGCCCCCTCGCAGATGATCATCCGGCCCTGCCGGTCCACCGTGGTCCCGTTCCCTTCGGCGGTGTTCTCCCGGAACACCTGAGACCCCGTGTTCCGGCTCCACCGAAGCTGCCGGCTGGACTGTATATCCACAAAATAGAGGAACCCGTCGTTGTGCCACAGCGGCCCTTCGGTGAAAATGAACCCCGTGGCCAACAGCTCCGGCGCCGTCACCTCAAGAATGCTGGATAGCTCTTCGTTCATATCGGCCTCCTGCTCCCTCGCTGGCGAAAGAATAGGCCGCACGTTCCCACGGCGTCAATCCGCTTCGTTGACCCGCCCTTTTTCGACTCATAGAATAGCCCTGCAGCGCCGACACTCGGCATTCCCGCATCCAAGACCGGGACACAACTCCGCCACGGAGAGTCAAAATGCAGACTGCGCCAACCCTTAAAGACCGCTATGACCTGCCGCTGAGCACATCTTCTCCCACCGCCGCAGCATTCTACATAGAGGGGCTGGACCTCCTCATCTCCTATAACCACGGCGCCGAGGAGCTGTTGCAGCAAGCCCTGGACGCTGACGAGGGCTTCGCCCTTGCCCACGCCGCTCTGGCCACCATGCACATGTTCCGCAACCGGGTTCCCCAGGCCAAGGCCTCCATCTCCCGCGCCCGTGAGCTCTCCCGGGGCGCCACCCGAAGAGAACAAGGTCACGTCAACGCCGTGGAGGCCTTCATCAATGGCCCCGGTCCCCGCGCCTTGGACCTCATCCAGGAGCACGTCAAAGACTTCCCCCGGGACATGCTGCTAATACGCATCACCAACCGGCTCTATGTCCTTGGCTGCTTCGGCGCCGCCGTGCCCAACTTCCCTGAGGCCAGCCTGGCCTGGATGCGGGGCCTTGCCCCCTCTTACGGCGACGATTGGGCCTTCCTGGGCCAGTACGCCTTCTCCTTCCACGAGTCCGGCTATCTGCACGAGGCCTTTCGGCTGGCGCAGCGCTCCCTGAAGCTCTACCCCCGCAATTCCATGGCCTCCCACTCCGTATCCCACGTCTTCTTTGAGCGGGGCGACGCCTCCGGCGGACTGGACTTCCTCAACGGATGGATGCGGGCCTATGACCCCCGCGCCCCCTTCCACGTCCACCTCTCCTGGCACCAGGCCCTCTTTGAGCTGTCCACCGGCAATCCCCAACACGCCCATGACCTGTACCAGACCGCCATCAGACCCTCTGTGCAAGACAAAGACATCGTGGCGCTGGCGGACGCCGCCTCCCTGATGTGGCGCGTCCAGCTCTACGCTGGAGACGACACTCCATTCCCCTGGACCGAGGTGCGAGACCAGGCGTTGCCCGCCGCCGGCCAACCCGGCCCTGCCTTCCGCGACGCCCACGCCGCCTTCGCCTTTGCCGCCTCTGGTGATGAAGACGCCCTCAACCGGCTGGTTGACGGCGTTAAGAAGCAGGCCGACCAGGGCAGCGCCGTCTCCCGGGAGGTTACCCTGCCCCTGGTTAAAGGCATCGGCGCCTTCGCTCAGGGCAGATACGGTGAGGCCGTCGATCTGTTGGAGCCCACCTATCTTCAGCTCCCTCGAATCGGTGGCAGCCACGCCCAGCGCGAGGTGTTCGAGGACACCTTGCTGGAGGCATATCTCCGGGCCGAGCAGTTCGAAAAGGCGGAGGACATGCTTCGACAACGGCTGGGAAACCGCCCCTCCGCTCGGGACGAGCAGTGGCTGGCCCGGACCGGCGGCGGCAACGGCGCCCCTCGATAGCTCCGCTCGGCCACACAGGCCCAACCTTGCCCATCGGCGCTGAGTCCCCGGCAACGCCGCCTCACCGTCCGCCCTCAACCATGGTTTGAATCCGTCGTTTCGCGCCGGCCCAGCAGCGGAGATCTGCGCTAAAGTGGAGTTATCTCCCTTGCAAACCTTGCGCGGGCGCTATTAACTGACAGTAACGGCCCCTTAGTCGGGTTGTATCGCCCTACCCCAGGCACACTTAGTTGAATTGCATGAAGGGAGCCATCGCGTGAGGACTTTGCAGTGATCTTCGGACGCCGGTTATTGGCCGTACTCCTGGGCGTCGTCTTCGTCTTCGTCGCCTGCGTGATGAGCTTCGTTTTCCAAGTGGACGATACCTTCCTGCAACCTGACTACTACATTGAAGAGCTTCGCAAAGGTGACGTCTACAACTTCCTGTATGACGAAGCCCTGCCAGCCGGCCTCGCCGATATCGATAACGAGGCCCAAGACCTGCCCCTGGACTTCTCCTTACTGACGAATGACCTGGTGCCCGCCGCCCGCTCCGCCATCCCACCGGAGTGGATCCAGGCCCGGGTGGAAGACTCCATAAACTCCGCCCTTCCCTACCTAACCGGGGACGAAGACACATTCCGAATCCAAGTCCCCCTCAAAGACCGGGTCATCGCCGCCGGCGATGCCTTCAACAACGCCGTGCGGGAAGGCACCGTCCTGGATATCCTACTCGATGACGTCTTCAGCCCTAATGTAGATGAGAGCCTGGGCGACCTGAGCGACCTCCCCTTCGGCGTCACCATAACCAAAACCGATATCCGCAGCGCCGTGGAGGACATCGCCCAGCGGGATTGGCTGGAGGAGCAGGTCACCGGCGCAGTGGACCAGATCGTGCCTTACTTCGCCGGTGATACCGACCGCTTCACCCTGCGTATCGACTTACCCAGCCGCGCTGCGCCAACACGGGTCGTTCTCCGCGACATCCTGGGACAGGCGGACATCCGCGCCTTCCTCTTCTCGGACATGATCGACCCTGAAATCCGGCGCTCCGTTGGCCCCTCCGTGCAGCTTCCCTATGGTATCAACATCACTGATGACGAAGTGACGCAAGCCGTCCACGAAGCCCTTCCCCAGGCATGGGTCGACCAGCGGACGGACGATACCATTGACCAGACCGTGGACTATTTAACCGATGACGGCCGGACGCTGGACGTCTCCATTCCCCTGGACCAGCGCAAGGAGGTCGCCCTGGACTCCTTGGCCGCCCTCGCTCAACGCAAACTGGAGGCGGAGTACGCCCTGCTGCCCCGGTGCACCCTTGAACAGGAGGCGCGGTTGGACCCCGCCGGAATAGTCAATTCCGGCATCCCGTGTCGGCCCACAGGCCCAGGAATCAGCGGCTTGGACCAGCTTCAAAGCCTGGCCGGCGTCAACATTCGAGACCAGGCCCGGCTTGTTCTGGACCAGAGCATCCCGGACCGGTGGCGCTTCACCGAGCGAGACCTGATGGACCAGTTGGACCCGGACCAGTGGGATTCGTTGCAGCAGGTGCGCGAGTGGTTCACCCGCGGCTACATATACACCAGCGAAGACCTCCGCATGGACCTGGCCCGCGCCGATTTCCCCGGCACCGACGACGCGTGGCAGCGGTTGGGCATCACCGGCAGGCTGGAGCAGGTGGAAGAAAGCCAGAACGTGGCCGATCTGGAAAAGGTCCGCGGCTGGGTGCGGGACGGTTTTACCTACAACGAGGTAGACCTGGAAAACCGGCTGCGCGAGGAAAGCGACCAGGCGTTTGACTCATTTGAGGAGCTCCGCAGCTTTGTGGGCAACACCAGTGACCTCCGCTGGGCCGCCTGGCTGGTCTTCGCTTTGCTCTTGGTTGGTGTCGGCCTCCTCGGCGGCCGCAGCGTCGCCGGCAAGCTGGGATGGGCCGCCGCCTTCATCGCCCTGGCCGGCCTCGTCCTGTTCCTTTTCGCCGGGCCCTTCTACAACTCCGCGCCCAAAGACTCCCTCCGCGACGAGTTCAGCCAGCGTATCGCCGACTCCGAAGGCGTTGAAGCCCTGCTCCTGGACAAGGTGCTGGACGTCTCAATAAGCGGCAGTGACCAGTTCTTCTCGGGCATTGAGAGCCGTGGCATCTCCTTCCTGGTCATCGGCGCGGTGATCCTGGCCCTGGCCATCTTCTTGCCGATGTTCAGGCGTCGCCGCCCCTCGCAGCAGTCCTGGGCCGGCTCGCCCCGGGACCCGCCGCCGTCCGACCCACCAGCGCCCCAGGCCTTCCTCCCCGAAGCCGCCACGCCGACGGGCGGTCCGTCTCCAACATCGGAGCCACCACCGGAGGAGCCTAAAGAACCCTCTCAAGCCGGCTCGTCTTAGAAAGAGCCTTCACCGAACGCCGAGCCTACCGTCTACCGCCGCTCCACGACTTCGCTCCTGCAGGCCGACCCTTCCGCTCTGACCCTCCAACCCGCGCGCCTGCGGCTCTCGAAGGACGAGCCCATACCGCTTGCCTCTAAAACATCCTAACCCGGCTACTGGAACAACCTCCAGCGCACAATCAACACCAACCATGCAGAAGAGCGCAGGGAACCTAGGTTCCCTGCCGGGAGTCCGGGGATGCCCCTTAGAAATCCTTTAAGAAACCTTCCTGGGCGGGTGGGTCGGCACCACCAACCTTGGACTCGGAGTGCTCTGTGGTAGCCATACGTACCTACATGACTGATTGCCTTGAAGGTAACCCAGCCTAGTCTTCGAAGAGGCTCTCCCGGCGCACAATCAACACCAGACATGCAGGAGAGTTCAGGGAACCCAGGTTCCCTACCGGGAGTCTGAGAGCCTATCCTTCGCAAAGCGTAAGGAGTGTCCCTCAATAACCTCCCCTAATCGCTGTAGAGAATGCGGCCGCAACTGGGGCAGAGCAGCGGCTCTTTCCCTGGCCGCACCCGCTGCACCAGGTGCGTGGGCAGCGTCACGCCGCAGGATCGGCACAGCTCCCGCTCCACCCTGGCCACCACCTGTGCCCCCTTTTCGCGCCGTACCCTTTCGTAGAGCTGCAGCGCCTCCGCCTCCATGTGGCCTGATATCTCTTCCCGTCGCATCTCAAGATCAAACTGGTCCTGCTCTAGCTGCTCCTTGTCTGCCGCTAGCTTTGTCTGGTTCTGGTCCCACCCTTCCCGTTCCTGCTCCAGGGCTGCTTCGCCTCCCCGCAACCTCTCCTGCGCCTCTTCCAGCTCCAGCATCGATTCCAGCACCCTATCTTGCAGGCCGCGAAACCCTTCCCTCAGATATTGCAGCTCTTGGGTCAGGCCCTCCAGTTCCCGGGGACTGCGGACGGCGCCGCCGTACAGCTTCGCCTCCACCTCATCCAACTTCCCCCGGGTTGATTCCGCCTCCAACTCCAGAGTCCGGTTCCCCCGTTGCGCCTCCCGTAGACGTCCTTGCACCTGCTCCACCTCCTCCTCCCACTTAGATAGCGGAGTCCGGTCCCCAAAGGTGTCATTGATGCTCTTCAGCCGCTCGTTCGCCTCGCTCAGCCGGTGGTCAACCTCTTCTAGATCTCGTATCAGCCTGACTGTTGTCATCGCATCATCGCTTAGTCCGGTTCAAACGAATTCTATTTATCTCCCTTCAATCGTGTCAACCAATGAGTTGGGCGCATCTGACAATCCGAATGCAACCCGGTTCTCTAGAAATGCAACCTCACCGGCCAGATGATAGAATCTACATGTCTTCTGTCCACGAGGGAATGTTTTGCTGCGTATCTACAACACCCTTTCCAACCAGGTTGATGAGTTCAAAACCCTGGAGCCCGGCCGGGCCAGGATGTACACATGTGGTCCCACCGTATATCGCTACGCCCACATCGGCAACCTACGCTCCTATATGATGGCGGACTGGATCCGCCGCGCCCTGGCAATCCAGGGCCTGGTCGTGACCCACGTCAAGAACATCACAGACGTGGGTCACATGCGCCAGGAGCAGTTGGAGCGTGGTGGAGACAAGGTCATCCTCGCCGCCCTGGCGGAGGGGAAGACTCCCCAGGAGATCGCCCAGTTCTACACCGATGCCTTCCACCGCGACGAAGCCATTCTGAACATCCTCCCCGCTGACCACTATCCCCGCGCCACCCAATTCGTCCCCCAGATGGTCCAGGTGGTCCAGCGGCTAATGGACCGCGGCTTCGCCTACCTTGCTGGCGACAATGTCTACTTCGACGTTGGCAAATACGCCCCCTACGGCCAGCTTTCCGGCAACCTGGGCGCAGACCTTATGGAGGGCGTTAGGGTGGAAGTGGACCCCCTTAAGCGGGACCCCAGAGACTTCACCCTGTGGAAGAGCGCCGAGCCGGGACGCCCCATGAAGTGGGACAGCCCCTGGGGCGAGGGCTTCCCCGGCTGGCACATCGAATGCTCCGCCATGTCCACCCACTATTTGGGCGAAGAGCAGGACATCCACACCGGCGGCGTCGATAACATCTTCCCACATCACGAAGGTGAGATCGCCCAGAGCGAAGGCGCCTTCGGCAAGCAGTACGTCCGCTACTGGGTCCACGGGCAGCACCTGCTGGCCGACGGCGTGAAAATGGCCAAGTCCGCCGGCAACGAGTTCATCCTCTCGGACCTTCAGGAACGCGGCTTCGATCCTTTGGCCCTTCGCTATCTCTGCCTCACAGTTAAATATCGCCATCGCCTCAATTTCACCTTCTCCGCCCTGAAGGCGTCTCAGCGCGCCCTCACCCGGCTCCGGGACAGGGTCTGGCAGTGGCGCGGCGCTCCCTCCCCCAACGGACGCGCCGGCGAAGACTCCGCTGCCTGGCGCACCCGCTTTTGGGACGCCGTCAATGACGACCTCAACCTCCCTCGGGCCCTTTCAGTCACCTGGTCCATGGTCCGGTCGGACCTTCCTGACTCCCAGCGGCTCTCCTTGCTGCTGGAGTTCGATGCCCTGTTGGGCCTCGGCCTGGCAGACGTGCCCGCGTCCTATCCCTTGGACGAAGAAGTCCGCACCGGCCTCACGGACCGCGAAAGCTACCGAAACCGCGCCCGCTATGACAGGGCGGACGAGATCCGCGGACACCTGGCCGCCGGAGGCTACCAGGTGCGGGATACCCCAAAAGGCCCCCTGGCACGCCCCTTGACCAGCTTTGAGCTCCGACAGGAAATGTGGCCCTCCGTCTCATCTCCCAGGGAGGTGGACTCCCTCATATCCGCCCCCTCCGGCCCGGATTTCTCCGTGGTCATCTCCGCCTGCAACTACCTGGATGACATCAAGCGGTGCGTCAACAGCGCCCTGCGTTGGGCCGATGGCGCCGCCTTGCAGCTGCTGGTGGTGGACAATGGCTCCACAGACGGCTCCGCCCAGTGGCTGGAGGACTGTCAGCGCTCCAACCCCGCCGTCCGCGTCATCCACTGCGATCATCAATTGGGCGACGCCCAGGCCAAGAACATCGCCCTGAAGCAGAGCCAGGGACGCTACATCGTCATGCTGGACACCTCCGTGGAGCTGACCGACGCCTATCTCCCCCAAATACGGCACTGGCTGGACGGCCCGGAAGTAGGCGTCGTGGGCGCCTGGGGCATCCGCTCTGAGGACCTGCATCACTTCCACGAAGAGGTCCAGTCCGGCGACGCCGATGCCATGCAGGCCTACTGCTTCGCCTTTCGCCGCGAGCTGCTTCAGGAGGTGGGCCTGATGCGCGAATGCTTCCGCTTCTACCGTAACCTGGACCTGGACTACAGCTTCCAGTTCCGAAACCTGGGCTACCGCATCGTCGCCGACGGCTCCATTCCCATCGTTCGCCACGAGCACCGCCAGTGGAGCGCCCTGGGAGAGGAGGAGCGGGACCAGCTCTCCCAGAAGAACTTCAAGCACTTCTTCAAACGATGGGGACACCGGCATGACCTCCTCATCTCCGCCGGTGAAGGCGCGTCCCACTAGAACCCACCGGCGCCCCGCATCCAAGCGAACCGCGCCCAGACCAAGCTGACCAACTGCTACAGTATGGAATCTAAACCCGCCAACCCCCCTGATTGGGATTCTGAAACCGTCAAGGCGCTCCGCAACCATATGGGCCTCAGTCAGCAGGACATGGCCCAGGAGCTGGGTACCCGCCAGCAGACCATCAGCGAGTGGGAACGGGGCGTCTATCGTCCCCGCGGCGCCTCCCGCACCCTGCTGCGCATCATCGCCGAACGCGCCGGCTTCCGCTACTCCACCGGTCCATCCCCCCGCTAACCGATGTCCCGAAAATAGCCCATCCTAACCTCCAGAATTGGGCTTCCTGAGCACTTTCAACACCAACCACACAGGACAGTGCAGGGAACCTGGGGTTCCTGCCAGGCTTCTGAGGGTGTCCCTCAGAAGCTAAACACCTTCCGGGGCGGGACGGTGGGAAGCGCCAACCATTGGTTCGCAGTCCGCCTTGGTGCCGATACCCTGCGCAATGGCTGGCTGCCTCGTACATACCGCCTCGGCCCGTTTCCATGGCTCCCGTCACTTTCCTCCATCGCAAACTAGGCATGCTTGCAGGCCATGTTATTCCGACTCCGTCTCCGTGCGTGAAATAAGTTCATCCAAAGCCTACGGAAGGGAAGAATCTGGGCGGGGTAGGGAAAGCAACTCCAACCGTCACCCGCTGCTTCGCAGTTCCAGTTCAATTTAGTCACAAGCCCCCACCCACTCTATTGCCCTTGTACACGTTACCGTATACATTTATCTCGCCATGTCCAACAAACGTTACAACGCCCTGATACCGGAGTCCCTCCTGGCCCAACTTTGGCAGGCCCGGGCACACCGGCACCGCAGCTTCCGCACCGGCCAGGGCCAGCGCGTTAAGGTCCTCTATCCCGGCCGCCGCGCCTCGGAAGCCGGCCCGGACTTCCGGGACGCCCTCATCTACCAGGAGGGCCTTGGATTGGTCCGCTGTGACGTGGAGCTTCACCTGCGCCCAGAAGACTGGAAAGGCCACGGTCACCATCGGGACCCCCGTTACAACAGCGTGGCCTTCCACGGCGTTCTGCACGGCGGTACCGGCGCCACCACGCTGCCCGGCGGCGGCTCCGCCCCGCTGTTGCACCTGGCCCCGCTGCTGGCGGACGCCACTTTGGAGGACGCTCCAACCCACTGGAAGGGACTGGTCCTCTGGGGCCTTCTGGAGACATATGGTTACCCCCGCCCTCTCACTAAGTCCCAGGCGCAACAGCTCCTTGATGACGCCGGGGACGCCCGCTTCCTCCACAAAAGCCGCACCCTGGCCTTCTTGTGCCGCGATCAACCCCCCGAAGAAGTCCTATACCAGGGTCTCATGGAGTGCCTGGGCTACAGCGAAAACCGCTCCCCCTTTCTTCAGCTCGCCCGGGACCTCCCTTATCGCCTGCTGTGCCGCCGCGCCTTAAAAGTAGACCAAAAAGACGCTCCAGCCCATCTGGAGGCTCTAATGCTGCGCACCGCCGGCCTGATTGACCTTGGCGAAGGAGAGAGAAAGCTGCGCTGGAACCTGTTCCGCGTCCGCCCCGGCAACCATCCTCGGCGCCGCATCGCCGGCATGGCCCGCCTGCTGTCCCGGCGCCTGGACCAGGGCCTGCTCAGCGCCTTAACGGCATCGCTGGACGGCGCGCCGCCCGCCGCGTTCCGTCGCGTCCTGATGGTGGCAGACCCTCGCGGCGGCCCGGCTTTCATCGGCAAGGACCGGGCCGCTGAAATGGCGGTGAACGCCGTGCTGCCCTTGCTCCATGCGTTGGACTCGGCGTCCGGGGAGTCAGCGCCGTCCACCCCGGCTCTGGCCATCTATAGGGGGCTGCCCCGCCTCCCAGCCAACCGGGTCAGCCGGGAGATGGAGTCCTCCCTCTTTCCCGCGTCCTGGCTGCCCCTGGGCGGCGGCGCCCGGCGTCAACAGGGGCTGCTACACCTTCATAGACTGGTAGCAGCCGTTGGAGGGGCTGGGGTATCATAGAGTCAACCCCTCTCGAGGTGCCTGGAACAAGATTTGGAAAACGGAATAGCCCCACTCAACCGTATCCGCCAGGTTCCCCTTTTGGACGGGGAAACGCCGGCCCAATTCTTTGTGCCTGACGCCGGAATCGCCGAGCGCCCGCCCAGCAACGGGGACCTGCTGGTGCTAACCAACAAAAGGGTCTTCCTATTTCGTCAGTCCGAAGGCCGCCGCGAGGCCCGATTTGCGCCCTTGGACACCATCCAGGGCGTGTGTATACGTGAAGGCAGCCGCCATCTGAAACCCGTTTACCAGGGCCTTTCGCTGGTCCTCCTGGGCATCCTGGCCTACCTGGTATTGGGCAGCATCAGTGACGGCGCGGTTATCGCCGCATTCCTCGGGGGCGCCATCGCTTTCCTCGGTCTGCTGCTTCTCCTCCGCTACTTCGCCTGGGAGGCCGGAGGGGAGATAATCTTCCAGGGAAGCTCCTGGGAATTGTCCTTCCCTTTCTACGGCCGGGATGCCGGTGTCCAGTCCCACCTGGTGGCCCACCGCTTCTTTCAAATCAGAGAAGGAGAGCCCCTGGAAGCGTCTCCGCCCGAGCCCTCAGCCTTCCATGCGCCGTTGCCCAGTTTGGACGGGGGCGATGGCTTCTGGTTGGACCCGCCGGACGAGGCCCAGGAGATATTCAGCCCAGAGCTAGAGCAGGGTCTACATCCATTTCCTGACCCGACAGGAGACCCCGGCCCAGACGAAAGTAGCCGCACGCTGCTACCATAGCGCCATTGTCCGTGCACAATACCGGCGCCGGAATAAGCACCGGCACCGGGGCCTTGGCCCTTATTATCGTCCTCAGCATGGCGTTGGCCGTCACCCCTCCACCCAGCAACACCCCCCTGGCCTTATACTCTCGCGCCGCCTCCAGCGTCTTGATCACCATCACGTCCACCACCGAGTCCTGGAACGCAGCCGCCAGCTCCTTTACCCTCTCCGTTCGCAGCGATTCCTCCAGCTCCCCGCCAGGAGGGTAAACCCCGGCCCGCTGCGCCGTGTGCAGCAGTGCCGTCTTCACCCCGCTAAAGCTGAAATCGTAAGTGCCCCGCAGCATCGCCCTGGGCAACCGCTGGCCCGCCTCCACCCCCTCCGCCGTCCTCTGTATCTCCGGCCCGCCGGGAAACCCCAGCCCCAGCACCCGGGCCGCCTTGTCGAAGGCTTCTCCCGCCGCGTCGTCCCGGGTCCTGCCCAAAAGCCGGTACTGTCCATGCCCTGGCATCAGCACTAGGTCCGTATGCCCTCCCGAGGCTATGAGGCAGACCAGTGGAAACCCCGGCGCGTCCTCTGGCCGTTCCCCATCCAGCCACGCGGCATAAACGTGGCCTTCCAGGTGGTTTACCCCTATCAGCGGCACCTCCAGCGCCATCGAAAGTGCCTTCGCCGCGTTGACACCCACCAGCAGCGCGCCCGCCAGCCCCGGGCCGTATGTCACCGCCACCCCGTCAACCTCTCCTAGGGTGCAATCGGCCCGCTCCAGCGCCTCCCTTATGACAGGCATGATTTGCAAAATATGCTGCCGCGAGGCCACTTCCGGTACCACTCCGCCATAACGCCGGTGTATCTCGATCTGCGACGCTATGACGTTGGAACGCAGGTGTCGCCCGTCCTCCACCACCGCCACCGCGGTCTCGTCACAGGAGGTCTCTATCCCTAGCAGCTTCACGGCCCCCAGTATAGGCCCGCCGCCATGTCTCTTAAAAGCGGCCTTTCTTTACACCCTGAACGGCCCTTTGCTATCATCGCCTTGTGCCCGACGGTTTATCTAGGTCCCTCAATCGGAGGCATCCCGCTTAGTGGAGGAGAGCGACTATATCAAACTGGGCCTTATGGTCCTGTTTTTGGTGCTATCCGCCTTCTTCTCCGGCACCGAGACCGCCTTCATCGCGCTACAGCGCGTCCGCATGATCCACCTGGTGAACACCGGGGTCCCCGGCGCTCAACGGGTATTCCGCATGGCCCAACACCCCGAGCGGTTCCTCTCCACCGTCCTGCTGGGGAACAACGTAGTCAACACCGCCACCGCCGCCCTGGGCACCGCCCTGGTTATCTCCCTGCTGGACAGCACTGTAACCGCCGTCATAATCTCCACCGCCGGCGTCGCCGCCATGGTCTTGGTCTTCAGCGAGGTGCTGCCCAAGTCCTTGGCGGCCCGCCACGCCGAGAAGGTGGCCTTCACCACCGTCAGGCCCCTCCTGCTTCTGGAGTGGCTCCTCTTCCCTTTGACCTGGTCCCTGCGCCGCCTCAGCTTCTTCGCCGCCAGGCTTTTCGGCGGCGCCCCTCCTTCCCTAATGATCACCGAGCAAGAGATCAGGAGCATGATTAACGCCGGCATGGAGACCGGCGCCGTGGACCGCTCGGAGGCCGAGATGCTGGAGAAGGTGTTCCACTTCGGCGACCGCCAGGTTTCGGAGGTCATGACCCCTAGGCCTGAGATAATCTGGGTGGAGCAGGGCGCCAACCTCGAGCAGCTCCTCTCCATCTATTCGGAGCACCATCACACGCGGTTCCCCGTATTCTCGGACTCCGTGGACAACGTCTTGGGGCTCCTCTCCGTCAAAGACGTGGTAAAGGCCATGGCGGACGGACAGCTTCAGCCCGGGCAGGTGGTAACGGACCTCCTTCGGCCCGCCCACTTCGTCCCGGAGACCAAGACCGTGCGCAGCCTCTTCTCCGAGCTTCGAGAGCGCGGCCAGTCCATGGCCATGGTGGTAGACGAATTCGGAGGCATCGCCGGGCTCGCCACTATGAAACAGCTCCTCATGGTGATCGTCGGCCCCGTGGGCGAAGAAGGCCAACCCCTGGACCAGCCCTTCACCAGGGTGGGGCTCGACACCTATCTCCTCGACGCCGGCCTCGGCATTGACGAGGTAAACCATCTGCTTAAAATCGGCGTCCCCTTCGGCGATTACCAGTCACTGGCCGGCTATATCCTTGACCGGCTGGGACGCATCCCGTCAAAGGGGGACTCCTTGGACCATCGCGATTGGCGAATCACCGTCATTGAAATGGACGGTCTCAAGGTAGAGCGGGTGGAAGTGAAGCGCATCGTACCCGTCCCGGACGGCCGGCCCTAGTGAGGCTTCACTTGGTGCGACACGGACAGACCTCCTGGAACAAGTCGGACCGTTTCCAGGGACAGAACCAGGTCGCCCTGAATGACGAGGGCGTCCAACAGGCCCAGCGCGTCGCCCAGACGCTCAAGACTATGCACCCCAGCTTCCTCTACGCCAGCCCCCTTCTCAGGGCCCGCCAGACCGCGGACATCATTGCCCTGTCCTGCGCCCTGCCGGTCACCCATCTGGACGGGCTGATGGAGCTGGACCTGGGAGAGCTTGACGGCATTACCGGCGGCGAGATGCGGGCTCGCTACCCTGACGTTTACCAGATGTGGGGCCGGGACCCTTCCCAGGTGCGAATGCCCGGTGGCGAGTCCCTGCAACAGCTCCAGGACAGGGTGTGGGCCCAGATCGAGAGCATCGGGGCCAGCCACGCCGGGGATGACGTGGTAGCAGTTTCCCACAACTTCGCCATAGTCGCCGCCCTTTGCCGTCTTCTAGATATGCCGCTGTCCCGGTTTCACCGCCTCCGCGTCGACCTCGGCTCCATGAGCACCGTGGAGCTGGGACCCCGGGGCTGGCGGGTCATCTCCCTTAACGCCGGAGTCCATCTTAACGCCAACTCCCCCACCGAGGACTAACCCGTGCGGCCCAGGCGCAAGCTGGAGTCCGCCTTGCGCCGGGCCTTGGCTCAGGCCCCCTTCTCCGCGTCCCCCGTCCGGTTGCTGGTGGCCGTCTCCGGCGGCCCGGACTCCATGGCCCTTCTTCATGGCCTGGCCGGCCTGAGCTGCCGCTACTCTCTCCATCTCCACGTCGCCCACCTGGACCACGCCCTCCGCGGCGACGCTGCCGAGAGCGACTCTCGCTTCGTCCAGGACGCTTCCTCCCGGCTGGACCTCCCCTGCACCGCGGACCGGCGGGACGTGTCCGCCTATCAGAAGCGCCACCGAATCTCCTCCTGGGAGATGGCAGCCCGAGAGGTGCGGTACCACTTCCTGTCGGAGGTAGCCTCCCAAGAGGACTGTCGCGCCGTGGCGCTGGGTCACACCGCGGACGACCAGGCCGAGACCGTTCTGATGAACCTTCTCCGCGGCGCAGGGCTCCACGGTCTCCGCGGCATGGAGCCCGTCTCTCAGTGGCGCGGCCCCCGCCGCTTGGACCCGGTCCAATCCCTTGAAGCAGTCCTGTTCCGTCCGCTCCTCTCCCTGCGGCGCGCCGACACCATGGCTTATTGCTCCCAACTGGACATCCCCTACCGGCAGGACGCCACCAACCGCTCCGATGAATTCACCCGCCCCCGTATTCGCCATGAGCTGCTCCCCAACCTGCACCGCTATAACCCCCGCGCCACCCAGTCTCTGCTGAGAGCCTCCCGCTCCGCCGCCCTGGCGGTCGAATACCTGGAGGGGCAAGCCGACGCCGTGTGGGGCCAGGTCGCCTCTGTAGAAGACGATTCCGTGGCCCTGGACGCCCTTGCCCTGGGCGCCCTCCACGCCGCCGTCACCATCGTCCTACTCCGGCGCGCCTTCTCGGTAGTGGCGGGCGGCGCCCAGGGACTAACCGAAGACCATCTGCTTACCATGGCCAGACTGTCCCAGAGCGGCTCCCCGTCCAGCCTGGACCTCCCCGGCGGTCTAACCTTCCGCATCCAGCAAGGTCGGGCCGTCTTGGGTCCTGCCGTTAAATGCCCTGCTGCTCCACCCCTGGTTGGCCAGCACCCCGTTATCTTGCCCGGCGTATCCTCGCTACCCGGCTGGCGCGTCACCGCCGAAATGATTCCCCGGCCGGCCACCCTGAAGACCACGGACCCCTTCCAGGCCCTATTTGACTTCGACCGCCTGGGCTCTCACCCCGTCGTCAGAGGACGTGGGGAAGGGGACCGGTTTTGGCCCCTGGGGATGCCCGTCGAGACGCGGTTGAAAGACTTCTTCATCAATCAAAAGGTCCCCTCCAACCGCCGCGACGCCGTGCCGTTGCTGGTTGCGGATCGGGGCATCATCTGGGTTGTGGGAATCCGCCCTGGTGAGAGCGCAAAGATTACCGCCGCCACAAGGCGCGTCTTAATGGTTAGATTTGTCAGCGCATCACAGCCTTAACGGGAGGCTGATGAAAAAGGAGAGTGCAGAGGGGCGAAGCCCCACGGGTCGAGGGGCCTGATCCCGAGACCCCGATTCCAACCGGAACCCGGGAATCTGAGGGTGTCCTTCAGATATTCACTTAATTTCCTTCCCCTTTCCTATCAAGGAAGGGGGCCAGAGGGATGGTCGAGAGGGTCTTGCAACAGCCTACTAACCATCTTCCCGGCTGGCGGCGTACTCTGCGGGCAACGGCGGAATGCCCCCGAACCGCAGCCGCAGCAACCCCTTGACGTCTTCCAAAGCCGTCTTCACCACCTTCACACGGCTGTCCGGGTCCTCCACCCACTCCACCGGCACCTCCCTGATCCGAAATCCCAGCTTGCTCGCGATGATCAGCAGCTCCGTGTCGAAGAACCAGTTATTGTTCCGCACCAGCGGCACCAGCGCCTTGGACGCATGACGGCTAAGCACCTTGAAACCACACTGGGCATCCTGAAACGGCACGAAGAACATCGCCTTGACCATGAGGTTGTACGAGCGTGAAATGAGCTCCCGTTTAAACGACCTGCTCGTCTTCGCGCCCGCCATCAGCCGGCTGCCTATGGCTATGTCGTACCCCTCCTCAATCGCTTGCACCAGCTTCGGCAACGAGCCCAGATTGGTGGACAGGTCCACGTCCATGTAACCCACCATGTCCGCGTTGCTCTCCAGCCAGGCCATCCGCAGCGCCCGGCCCCGGCCCCGCTGCGGAATGTAGACGTACGAAACCCCGGCGTACCGCTGCGCCAGCATCTCGCTCACCGCACGGGTGTTATCCGTCGAGCCGTTGTCCGCGATCATCACTCGCCACGGATTGTCCGGCAGGTTCTCACGCAGGAATTCGCTCAGGATCATCACGCACTGCGGCAGCGCCTTCTCTTCGTTGAGCACCGGAATTACTATGTCGATCGTCGGCGCCATAACCCTTACTCTCCATTCTATACAAGCTTCAACCCGCCGTAAACGACGAGGTGCGGCAACCACTACCGAAGGGAGTTCAGCGTCCCGATGGGACTCAATCTGAGAAAAATCACCAGGCACCCAAAGGCTCATAGGGTATAGCCGTTCCGAGCTGTGGTCAGGGCCTGACGATTACTCGTTCTCCGTGATCGAATGTGACATTGAAATGGTTGAGCACCCCAAGACCGATGATATGTTCATCGCCCAGTGCAACTATAAGAGCGGGCGTCGGCTGAAAATCTCCGATCTGGACGGTACCTCGATATACCGCGGCTTGTGCCTTGCGCCCATCGGCGAGTGTCCAGAGCTGATGCCAGTCAGCCGCTCGTCCTTGGAAAATATTCGGAGGCACCGCGATGCCTCCGTCAAAGCCGGTATCTAATAGTGCCTCTACCTCATAGGTTTGCTCCCCTACTTGCCACCGGATTGGAAGATAGGGGAACCGAGAACTTGTCAGCTCCCCACTCATCGCCACTTACCGACAGACTTCTCTCCTATCTTAAAGACAAAGCTCCCCTGGCCAAACCGATCAAGGGCCTGATCAGACACATCCATAAGGTCATCCCCTACAACGGTCTTGCCATCTGGGAAGATGGCAATGTACATCCCCCAATGGCCCTGCTCGAAGGGTTTGCCGTATCGGTCGTAGAGTTTCTCCGACTGCTCCATGAGCTCACTATTTACCTTCGACACTTGGTTTCCTTCCAACATAAGAGATGAACATGATTCTATTCTCTTTGTAGCCCGTAGGGTTGATGTGTCAAGTCGGCTATTTCACGCTATCCAGCTTGAAGAAAATCGAATGCCTGGTACCGGTTCTTATTGTACAGAACCAGGGCATGATCTGTGCCTAGTGAAGGTGCGGAAGAAAGGTAAGACTGGGGATATTACTCCAGGTCACCCATGTGCTCCAGAGCAAGTTAACCTGTCCGGCTGCTCTCAAAGAAGGCAACACGCCGATTGCTGGCCCCGGCACCCGCTGCTAGACTCCGCCCCACCAAACCCTGGAGGCTAACTCTATGGCCCTGCTACTCAGAGACCAAGACGTTGACCAGCTCGTCACCATGGACCTGATTCTCCCTGCCATAGAAGACATGCAGCGCCAATACGGCGAAGGGCACGCCTACAACCTTCCCCGGCGCATCATCATGACCGATAACCGGGAGATGGCCTCCATGGGCGGCGGCCTCTTCTACCAAGACGTCTTCGGCGCCAAGACTTACACCGTGGTTCAGGGCGGCTACGCCTTCCACGTATCCCTGTACAACGCCCACACCGGGCAGCTCCTGGCCTTCCTTCAGGCCAACCGTCTCGGCCAGCTTCGCACCGGCGCCACCACCGGTCTGGCCGTCAAATACCTGGCCCGGCAAAACGCCACTTCCGTCGGCATCATCGGCTCCGGCGCCCAGGCGGGGACCCAACTGGAGGCCATCTGCAAGGTGAGGGGCATCACCCAGGCCAAGGTGTACAGCCCCAACCCGGAGCGCCGCCACGCCTTCGCCATGCGCATGTCCTCTTCATTAGGCATCACCGTCACCGCGGTGGACGCCAACCGGGACGCCGTGGCGGGCAGCGACATAGTGGACTGCATCGCCAACAACACCGACCCGGTGGTCCTCGGCGAATGGCTGTCCCCGGGAGTCACAGTGGTCGGCGCCGGTCCCACCGCATGGCGCGCCCGGGAGCTGGACGAGGCCGCCGTCACCAAGGCCGACCGTATCTACGTAGACTCCCTGGAGCAGGCCGCCTACGAGGCAGGAGACCTCGCCTCCGCCGTGAGCAAGGGCCTCATCCAGTGGGAGCAGATGTGGGAGCTGCGTCGCCTGGTGGCCGGATTCGCCCCGGGCCGCCGGTCAGACAAAGAAGTCATCTACGCCAAGCTAATGGGCACCGGGGTCGCCGACGTTGCCGCCGCCAAGCTCGCCTATGACCTGGCCAAGCAGCAAGGCATCGGCACGGAAATCGAGTTCTAGCCGTTTCGCTTCAGCGCCGCTTCGTAGGCCCCTTCAAATACCGGTCCAGCGGCTCCACGCTGTACCGGGCCGCGCCGTTCAGTAGGTTCTCCACCACCACTCGCGCCGTGTCCAGCGAGGTGTAGCACGGAATCCGCGCCTCCGCCGCTGCTCTACGTATATAGAAACCGTCCCGCAACGTCGAGGCCACGTCTGACACCGTGTTTATCACCACGCCCACAGTGCCATCGTTGATTACGTCCACCACATTGGGCCGGCCCTCGCTCAGCTTCTTCGTGATCATCGTCACCTCGCCGCCCATCGCTTGGATCATCGCCGCCGTGCCCTCCGTCGCGTAGAGGCTGCATCCCGCCTTCAGCAAGTTCCGCACCAGGTCCACCGCCTCCGCCTTGTCCCGGTCCGCTATGCTCAGCAGCGCCGAGCCGTGGTCCCCAATCCCCAGCTCCGCCGCCAACAACGCCTTCGTCAGCGCCGGTCCAAACTCGTAGTCCACCCCCATAACCTCACCGGTGGACTTCATCTCCGGACCCAGGTACCAGTCCACCCCCGTCAGCTTCGACATTGAAAACACCGGGGCCTTAACCGCCACCAGCTCCTGTCGCGGCCAAAGCCCGCCTTCGTACCCCATTTCCCGAAGCGTTCTCCCCAACACAACCCGAGTGGCCAGATTCACCATCGGTACCCCGGTAACCTTGGAGATGAACGGCACCGTCCGGCTGGACCGCAAGTTCACCTCCAGCACGTACACTGTCGTCTCGCCCGTATCCTCCAGCGGCTGGTTGGGGCTCCGGTACGCCCTTCCACCCACGATGACGAACTGCACGTTCATTAACCCCTTCACCTGCAGCGCGTTGCCGATTCGCGTGGTGTAGTCGACAATCGTCTCCACTTCCTGATCGCTCAGGTCCAGCCCCGGGTAGATGGCCATCGAGTCGCCGCTGTGCACCCCGGCCCTCTCAATGTGCTCCATAACCCCGGGGATCAGCACCGTCTCTCCGTCGCACACCGCGTCCACCTCGCACTCCTTCCCCTCCATGTACCGGTCAACCAGCACCGGCCTGCCGCTCCCCAGCGACGTAGCCGCGTTCAGATAATGGATAAGCTCCCCTGCGCTGCGCACAATCTCCATCGCCCGCCCACCCAGAACGTAGCTGGGCCGCACCACCACCGGATAGCCTATGTTCTGCGCCACCTTAAGCGCGTCCTCCACCGAATTAATCGCCGCTCCCGGGGGCTGCGGTATCCCCAACCGCGCCAGAAACTCGTCGAACCGCTGCCGGTCAGACGCTATGTCAATCGCCTCTGCGCTGGAGCCCAGTATGGGCAGTCCGGCCCGCCCCAACACCTGCGAAAGGTCTAACGCCGTCTGCCCTCCAAACTGCACCACCGTGGGCGGTGATTCCCCGTTCACCGTCTCGTTGTCGATGATGTCCCGCAGGCTCTCCTCGTCCAGCGGCTCGAAGTAGAGCCGATCACTCGTGTCAAAGTCCGTCGAAACCGTCTCCGGGTTGGAGTTGACCATCACGCTCTTCACCGATTCTTGCTGCATGGCCCATGCCGCGTGCACGCTGCAATAGTCGAACTCTATCCCCTGCCCTATGCGAATAGGGCCGCTGCCTATCACAATCGCCTTTGCCCCTTCCAAGGGCAGCACCTCGTTCTCCTGCTCATACGTACTGTAAAAATATGCCGTCACCGCCTCAAACTCCGCCGCGCAGGTGTCCACCATCTTGTACACCGGCGTGATCTCCCACTGCTTGCGTATCTCCCTCACCCGGTCCGGCAGCAAGTCCGCCAGGGCCGCCACCTGCTCGTCCGAGAACCCTATCCGTTTGGCCTCCCACAGCAATTCCGGGTTCAGGTCCTCCCCCAACAACCGACGCTCCATGTCCACAATCCGCCCCATCGCCGCAGTAAACCACGGGTCAATCCCGCTCTCCGCGCTCAGTTCCATCGGCGGCCTCCCTCGCCGCAGCGCCGCCATCAAGGCCCACAGCCGCAGGTCATTCGCCCCGGACACTAGCTTTCCCGCGGTGAAATGCCCGTACTTGCTCCAATCCGGGTCCTCCCACAGCAGCGAACGACCCCCCACCTCCATCGACCGCACCGCCTTTTGTAGCGCCGCCTCAAAGGAGCGGTCTATCGCCATCACCTCTCCCGTGGCCTTCATCTGCGTCGAAAGCGTCCGGTCCCCCGCCGGAAACTTGTCGAACGGCCACCGGGGAATCTTCACCACGCAGTAGTCCAGCGCCGGCTCAAACGCCGCCTGGGTCTTCTGCGTCACCGCGTTCGGAATTTCATCGAGGCGCTTGCCCACCGCTATCTTCGCCGCCACCCTGGCGATGGGATACCCCGTCGCCTTGCTGGCCAGCGCCGAGCTCCGGCTCACCCGGGGATTCACCTCAATCACATAATACGGCGAGTCCGGTTCCCACTTGCCCTGAAACGCCCGCTCCACCACCGGATGCGGCCGTAGCGCGAACTGGACGTTGCAGCCCCCCTCTATTCCCAGGGCGCGGATGATCTTCAGGCTGGCGGACCGCAGCATCTGGTATTCCTTATCCGTCAGCGTCTGGCTGGGCGCCACCACTATACTGTCACCGGTGTGCACCCCCATCGCGTCCAGGTTCTCCATGTTGCACACCGTGATGCAGTTATCCGCCCCGTCCCGCATCACCTCGTACTCTATCTCCCGCCACCCTTCCAGCGACCGTTCCAACAGCACCTGGCTGATCGGGCTGGCCGCCAGCCCGTCCCGGCACGTCTGGCGGAACGCCGCTGGTGTGCGCGCCATCCCACCGCCCGTTCCTCCCAGCGTGTAAGCCGGCCGGACCACCAACGGTAGCCCAAACCTTTCCAGCGCTTCTTCCGCCTCCGCCAAATTGGAAACCGTGACGCTGGGCGGCTGCGGCTCCCTGATTCCTTGCAGCAGCGTCTTGAACTCCTCCCGGTCCTCCGCCGTTCTGATGGTCTCCAGCGATGTGCCCAGCATCCGCACCCCGTACCGCTCCAACACCCCCGCCTGGGCCAACTCCACCGCCAGGTTCAACCCCGTCTGGCCCCCCAACGTTGGCAGAATCCCGTCCGGACGCTCCCGCTCAATGATCCTCTCCACCACGTCCACCGTCAGCGGTTCCACGTATATAGCGTCAGCTATGCCCTGGTCCGTCATTATCGTCGCCGGGTTGGAGTTGACCAGCACCGTGATCACCCCCTCTTCGCGAAGGGCTTTGCACGCCTGCGTGCCGGCGTAATCGAACTCCGCCGCCTGCCCTATTATGATAGGCCCGGACCCTATTACCAGCACCTTGCGAGGTCTCTCAGCCATCCTGGACCCCGCCGCTTGATTCGTACTGCCCTGCCGAACGACTCCGGCGACCCCCCGCCGTTCGAGGGCTGGATACAGTTACTCTACCGGCAACACCCCGGGCAGCTCTATGTATCCCCTGTCTTGGAAGGCATTCAGCGTCTGAAATATGAAGCTGGTGAACAGACGCACTTCCTGGTCTGATGGCCGCTCTTGCTCGATTCCCCACTCCACTCGAGGCGGTATCTTGAAGCCCGTCACGTCGTCGCTCAGCTTCTCCAGCATCAAATAGCCCACCGGCGCATCCAGGACTGTGGACGTGCCCAGGTGCCTTGGCTTCACCATTAGCTTCCATTCAGCGTTTACAACGCCCTTACCGGAGCTAACGTCGTATCCGTAGTCACCGCAATGAAAGTGCGGCAAGTCCTGGTCAATGAACTCCAGCACTTGGCCCAGTTTCGCCTGAAGTTCCAGCTCCACCCCTTGGTCCAACAGGAAATGCCCAAACATAGAGTGCCTCCATCGGTGCAGCGAGTCCGCCGCAATGTGCTGCCCCGACTTGCCCCTGCACTAACCATAGAGCTTCCGGCAACAGGGGGAGCAAGATTCAGCTTATTTTCTCCTTTTGAGCTTTGCGGCACCAAGAGGCGGCGCACCCCCTTTCTCACGAATTTGCGCTGCTATCAGGTCAAGGAACCTGTCGAAGAGGTACTCGTTGTCTCTGGGGCCCGGTGCCGCCTCGGAGTGGTACTGAATCGTCAGCACCGGTAGCTTTCTATGGATCAGCCCCTCCACCGTGCCGTCGTTCAGGTTTACGTGGCTCACCTCCAGCCCGTCCGGCAACGTGTCGCCGTCCACCGCGTACCCGTGGTTCTGGGCGGTAATGTAAATCCTGCCCGTGGCCATGTCTTTCACCGGATGGTTGGCCCCGCGGTGCCCAAACTTCAGCTTGAAAGTGCTAGCGCCCAGGGCCCGCGCCACTATCTGATGGCCCAGGCAGATGCCCATTATCGGAGTCTGGCCCAGCAGCTCAGAAGCCGTTTTGACTACGCCGTCCAACAGCGCCGGGTCCCCGGGGCCCGGCGAAAGCAACACCCCGTCCGGCCGTTGCTCCAACAGCTCCCCGGCCGGTGTTCCCGCGGGGTACGCCGTCACCCGGCAACCCCGCTGCTCCAGCAGCCGCAGAATGTTGTACTTCAATCCATAGTCGTCCACCAGGATGTGATACTTCGTCTCCTCATTCCCATCATCGTCTCCCCATCCATACGGACTCTGCGTCGTCACCCTGCTGACAAAGTCAACGTCGTCGTACCGTGGCGCCTCGGACAGCCGCGCCAGAGCATTCTCCGGCGAGTCCAGGCAGATCATCCCCATCATCACCCCATGGCTCCGAATGCGCCGCGTTATCGCCCTGGTATCAACTCCGCATATACCAGGGACCGACCTTTCGGCCAGGAACTGGTGCAGCGTGGTATCGTTGGCCCCATTGCTCGGCGTCGCCGAATGCTCTCGCACCACGAACCCCGACACCTGCACTTGGCGGGACTCGTTGTGCTCCTCACTCATCCCGTAGTTGCCCACCAGCGGATACGTTAGCACCACAACCTGCCCCGCGTACGACGGGTCAGTCAGCACCTCCTGGTAGCCCGTCATCGCCGTGTTGAACACCACCTCACCGCACGTCTCTGTCTCGGCCCCGAAGGAATACCCTTGGAAGGCGCTCCCATCCTCTAGCACCAGGTACGCCCGCCGTGGCATCTAGCGCGTCACCTCAATGGCGGAGGCGCCCCGGGCCCTCTTTCCAACCGCGGACTTCAGCCCAGCCTCTCTAGCGCCTGCCTCATCTTGAAACATCCTTAACCGCGAGAGCTGTTCCCGTGACTGGATCTGCAACTCTTCCAACGGATGGTACAGCTTCTTCCCCTTGTAGGCGAAGTGCGCAGCTCCAACATCCCGCTCGCAATACTTGCAAATAAACCACGGCGGCGGGCCGGGAAGCGCCACCAGTTCCATTGCGCAGCTCTTCGGTTCTTTCCACGTGACGCAGCCCGAGTTTCCGCAGCGCAGCCCCTCCACCGGTGCCACAAATTTCTCCGCGGTCCCGTCCTTCGTGGTCACAGCCCTATCCTGGCGCCACTGCCTTTTCCCCAAAAGTAGCGAGATAAGCGCCATTCGCACCGGGACGCCGTTCCTCGCCTGCTCGAAGTACCGGCTCCTCGGGTCCTTGTCCAGCTCCGTTGAGATCTCGTCTACCCTGGGCAACGGATGCAGGACAATTGACTTGGCCAGCGCCTTCTGCTTCATCGCCTTGGCCGACAGCTTGGGGTACGCCCTCGCTCCTCCCCCTTCCCGCTCCTTTTGGTAGCGGGTCATGTAGAACGCAATTGGCCAGTTGCTTCCGCCAAACACCACCCGCGCGTCTCCTTGGTGCATAGCCAGTTGGTGCGGACGGCTGGGAGTCATATAGATGGCATTCAGCAGAGTGCTGCCCGGATCCCCCTGTCCGTCCTCGTCAAATAGCGCCCCCAGCTCCAGGTCACCTGGCCGGACCCTCTCCACCGGCATTCCGTAGTCCATGTTTATTCGGCGCTTGATGTGCTCTGGAAGCTCCAGCCCCTCCCCCGGGACGAAGATAATCTGCGCCCCGAAGCGCAGTAGCGCGAACGTCAGCGAGTGCACCGTCCTCCCATTCTTTAGGTCGCCGCACAACGCCACCCTGAGACCATCCAAGGTCCCGTGCTCCGCTCGCAGCGTGAACAGGTCGCACAGCGTCTGCGTGGGGTGCTCGTGGCCGCCGTCCCCGCCGTTTACCACCGGCACCGACGCGTATTCCGCCGCCAGCCGCGCCGCGCCTTCCCACGGGTGCCGCATCACCATCATGTCGCAGTACCCGCTCCAGACCCTGATCGTGTCCGCCAGCGATTCCCCTTTCTCTATGGACGAGGACCGGACATCCGCCGTGGTGATCGTCTGTCCTCCCAACCGCTTCATCGCCGATTCGAAGGACCCTCGTGTCCGGGTGCTCGGCTCAAAGAATAGGCTGGCCATGATATAGCCGGACAGCATTTCCGAGTGACCCCTCAGATCCTCTCGATACTCCTGCGCAAGGTCCAGGACGTCCTCAATCTCCTGGTTGGAGAGGTCCTCTATCGTTACCACGCTTTTGTTCCTCATCGCTTACCGGCCGGCCGCACGGAACAACGCTACCTCATCCCTTCCGTCCACTTCCTCCAGCTTCACCTGTATCCGTTCCCCAATAGCGGTGGGCATGTTCTTGCCCACGTAGTCCGCCCGGATGGGCAGCTCCCTGTGACCTCGGTCCACCAGCACCGCCAGTTGCACCTGCCGCGGCCTCCCGGCGTCCGTCAAAGCGTCCAGCGCTGCCCTGGCGCTGCGCCCCGTGAACAGCACGTCGTCCACAATGATCACCTTTTTGTCCGCTACCTCCACCCCCAGCGCCGGGCCGCCGTTCCTCCGAAAGCTGGGCGCCCCCATGTCATCCCGGTATGGCAGGATGTCCAGTCCGGCCACCCTTGGCGTCTCCCCCTCCAGCTCCCCTATCTTCTTGACCAACCGCTCCGCCATGGGCAGCCCCCGCGTTAGAATCCCCAGGAACACCAGCTCCTTCGGCCCCTTGTGCTGCTCCAGCACCTGATGCGCCATCCTTGAAAGCGCCCGGTGGATATCGTCCTCCGTCATCACCACCGTGCTCTCCGCCGGTCCCTGCGATACTCGCGCCATCAAAAAACCCCTTGCCTGCGTGCGGCAAGGGGCGCTCTTTCGCCTGGTGGCTCACTGCGCCGGGCCCGTCCCTTGCCAACCTCACAGGGTTGCCTTTAAAGGTCTGTCTTCGGCCCTTTTCTACGGCGGTAACTATATCAGGTCATGCTTTCCTTGCCAAACGCCAGGCAAGCTGACGGAAAGGGGTGTGCAGAAGGGCCAAGCCCCTCGGGTCGAGGGACCTGATTCCGAGACCTCGATTCCAATCGTGACCCGGGAGTCTGAGGGACACACTCAGATATCGATTTTTCTTCCCCCTTCTTGGCATGGAGAAAAGAGGTCAGTCGGATGATCGAAAGGGTCTTTCACCACCCTGCCACGGGATGCCATTTTACATAATATCTATTTTTACCGTCCTTCCTTCGCTCCTTGACCCGCACCAGGCCGTCTGCAATTATTGGGTCCAGCCGGACCGTCCCGTGCCGTCCGCCAACCACTCCCTATCTCCGAGGTGCCCCATGCCACAGCCTCGCCTGGTCTATCAGGCCAACCCAGGCACCCCCTTAGACGTAGACCGACAATTCTACGGCCGGTTGGCTTCGCAGACCGGCGGCCGAAAGCTGGTCGAACAGTTCCGCGTCCCTCCCCGCGATGGCCTGGCCTGGCCTGTCAAAGCCGGTCAGCTTTGCCGCATCGTGACCGTTGAAGAAGCCCAGGTGGGCGACTTCAACGTCTGGAACCTGAACAATCCCAGGGAACGCTTCTGGTCCGCCCGTTCCAAGCAGCTTCACCGCTCCCACATCTCCACCTTCGACCGCCTATGGTCCTGTCTCCCTTACCTTCGTCCCATGATGACCATCACCAACGACACCATAGCCTACGGCAGAGATGCCGACGGCGCTGGCTGCCACGATATCCTGGGCACCCGTTGCGACCCATACATCAACACCGTCCTGGGTGGCCAGCCCGACGACCACACCTGCCACTCTAACCTGGTCCGCGCCGTCGCCCCCTTCCACCTGGACGAGTCGGACGTTCACGATGTCCTGAACGTTTTCATGGTCACTGGTATCTCCCCGGAAGGCCGCTACTTCGTCAAGCCCAGCCCGGCCAAACAGGGCGACTTCCTGGAGTTCTTCGCCGAGATTGACCTCCTGTGCGCAATCTCCACCTGCCCCCAGGGCGACCTCTCCATCCCGCCCTGGGGGCCAAACGCCGGTGATCCCTCAACCACCTGCCGCCCATTGGGTATAGAGGTCTACCAGCCTGCCCCGGAACTCCTGGCCGGCTGGTCGCCGCCGGAGACCGCCGGCTACCGCGGGACCCACGGCCTCCGCCTACCCGGCGCTTAGCACCATAATGGGAAAGGGGAGTGTAGAGGGGCAAAGCCCCTTTAGCGGGAGCCTGAGAGGCTGTGCATTCCGTGAGGATCGAAGAATCTGGGTGGGGTTGGGAAAGAAAGTCCAACCGTAGTGCCCACTCTCAGTAGCGGCGGAGTCAGTCCCCCAGATGTAAATTCTTCCCTCTTCCTATCAAGGAAAGGGGTCAGGGGATGCTCGAAAGGGTTTTTTAGCATCCTGCTAATACAATGACCGAGAAAAATGGGGAGAGTGGATAGACATGCCGGACTTGTCCAAACAAGACATCCAGGCCCTGGGCCGGGTCAACGGCCTGAATATCCCAGACCGTTATCTGCCTGAGGTCGCCGAGATCGTCAACGCCCTCATTGACTCCGTTGATGAGCTGGACCCTACTGGGCTGGACAATGTCGAGCCGCTGCCCATAGACCCTTCGGTGCTGAAAGGCTAACTTGAATAACCAGGATTTGTCCTTCCTCTCCGCCGCGGAACTGGGCCGCCTTATCGCTTCCGGACAGGTGTCGCCCGTCGAGGCCACGGAAGCCTACCTCTCCCGCATCCAGCAGCTCGATGGCAAGCTCCACGCCTACATTACCGTCTCTGCCGACCAGGCCATCGCCGCCGCCCGAGACGCCGAGCAGGCCATCACCTCCGGCAACTATCTTGGCCCCATGCACGGCGTACCCGTGGCGGTCAAAGACCAGATATGGACCAAGGGCATCCCCACCACCAACGGCTCTACCGTCCTCAAAGACTTCGTGCCGGACCAGGACGCCACCGTCGTCGCCAACCTGAAACGCTCCGGCGCCATCCTCCTTGGCAAGCTCAACATGACCGAGTTCGCCATGGCCTACACCTACCACTACCCCTACGGCACCCCGGCCAACCCTTGGGACCTGACTCGAACGCCCGGAGGCTCCAGCGCCGGGTCCGGCTCCGCCCCCGCCGCGGGCCTCTGCGCGGTCGCCCTGGGCGAAGACAGCGCCGGCTCCGTTCGATGGCCCGCCACCTACTGCGGCGTCGCCGGCCTTCGCCCCAGTTGGGGCAGAGTCAGCCGCCACGGTCTCATGGGCGCCACCTGGTCCATGGACACCATCGGCCCCCTGGCCCGCTCCGTCGAAGACTGCGCCCTGACCCTTCACGCCATGGCCGGCTCCGACGCTAAAGACCAGTACACCAGCGGATCGCCGGTACCGGACTACCCGGCGGAGCTGGACCGCGGAATACAAGGCCTAAAGATCGGTGTGGTCACAGAGATGGCCTGCTGGGACCTGGTGGACCCGGAGATACGCTCTGCCTTTGACGCCGCCATAGACGAGCTCTCTGACCTGGGAGCTTCGGTGCGGGAAGTCTCGTTCCCTAGCGTACGGCAGGCCGGCGCCATCGCCATGCCCATCAGCCTGGTGGAGTCCGCCGCCATGAACCACCGCTACATCCGGGACCGTATCGAAGAGTTCGACTACAACCAGCGGATAAACCTCCTGGCCGCCGCTGTTCTCCCCGCCCAGACCTACTACAAGGTCCAGAAGCTGCGCCAGCTCTACCGCGCCGAGGCATTAGGTATCATGCGGGATGTGGACCTGCTCGCCTACCCCGCCCACCCAACCCCGGCGCCGCCGCTCATAGACACTCCGGGATTCGGCAGCCGTGAGCAGTTCAAGGCCGATCTGTTCGGCCGGCGCAGCTTCAACTTTCCCGCCAGCCTCATCGGCGCCCCCGCCCTCTCCACCCCCTGCGGCTTCACCCAGAGCGGCCTGCCCATTGCTTTCCAGTTGGTGGGGCGGCCCATGGAAGACGCCACCGTGCTCCGCGCCGGCCACGCCTACCAGCAGGCCACGGACTGGCACACCCAGCGGCCTCCTCTATAGCACCGGAACGTTGCGCCACGAATCCCTTGGCGCATCCACACCCTTCGCCATAACCTACCCTCCGGTGCTGAAGCCCTCGCCGGGTTTGTAGACCGTCCAGCCTTCTCCCTGGTACACCGTCACGTTGCCGGACCCTACCACCCTCCAACTACCGCCTCCCCCCAGGCAGCCTGACCTGGCGTCAATCCCCAGCACCGTCACCCCTGCCGGTGCCTCTTGAGACAACCGCCGTGACGTCTCTTCCGGATCGCTGTTCTCGTGGTGTGGCAGCACCGCCACCCCCGGCGCTACGCCCAACCCTTGGACCCACTCACCGTTGGACGGCCTGCGCATCCAGGACCCCATCGCCATCGCCCCCGCGCTGGAACCCGCTACCACCGCACCTCCCGCCAACGCCCGGTTGATCGCCTCCATAAACCGGGAACCCTTCAGCGTCTCCAGCAGATGGTCCGGGCTGCCTCCGGTGAAGTAAATCACCCCCACATCCTCTAGCTGTTGCGCCATCACCTCATCGTCCGCATGACTCCGGTCCAACACCATCAGTGGCCTGCTCTCCCCACCCAGCGCCTCGAAGTGCCTCACCCCGTCGTTAGCCGCCTTCGCCGGCCCCGTCACCGCGGCCGTTGGTATTACCACCACCCGCGCTGGCGCCTGGCCGGACGCTTTCATAACCTCCCGGTCCATCTCCTCGCATCCCTGTCGGAACTCCTCTCCACCTACCAGTACAATCTCTCCGGGCATTCTCATCTCCTTACGTTAACGTGCCATCTTGTCGAAGCTTAAGCCTAACCAGCCTCAGCTCCGCGTACGAATATTCTCCCCCGAGGGCTTCGAGGACCGGCGCCAACCGGTCGGTCCCCACCTTCTCGAAAGCTTGTTTAATCTCCTCAATTCGGTCTGTAACCGGCAGCAGGTGACTGATATCCACTGCCTCTCCCGAAGCTATCAACCGCTCCAGGTGCGTTATTATCGTGTTGGATGAAAGCTGGTGGCGTTGGGCCACCTCCTCAACGGATAGCTTTTGCCCCAGTAACCTTTTTGTTTCTAGATAAGTCTCCCCGCTAACCGGCCTCTTGCTCGTGAATCTTCTCCCTCGTTGAGAACGCCCGTCTCCAGCATTACCCGCAGGCGCACTCCCGTCTCGTCCCAGCCGCCTCTCAAGCACAAGCATCTCCCGGTTTTTCAAGAAGCTTCGGCCTTTTGAGGTAACCGCCAGCGTCGGGTATCTCTCCCCTTCTACCTGAAGTAACTCCTTATCTAGAAGGACCTGCACCAATTGCCGCAGCTCATCTGCAGCTTCTTCTCTGGCGATGCCGTAGACCGAGAGCTGATCGTGTCCAAGAGTAGCAAGTCGTTTACTTTTTGACCCCCGCAACACGCTGATTACGTAGTCCGCTCCAAACCGCTCTCCGGTTCGGACCACCGCGGACAGCACCATTTGCGCCTTTACAGTGGCGTCAAACGCCTCCTTTGGCGCCTGGCAAACGTCGCAGTTGCCGCAGCTTTCTCCCGCCGCCTCCTCCCCGAAATATGACAGCAGGTATCTTCGGCGGCAGGTTAGCAGGTCGCCGTATTTGGCCACCTGTCCCAGCTTCTGCTCCGCCATGGCCCGCTGCGCGGCATCTTCTATCTTTTCAACAAAGAATCTGTGCTTTAGCCGGTCATGATACCCGTGCAAGAACACACAATCGCTGGGTTCGCCGTCGCGCCCTGCCCGGCCCGTTTCCTGGTAGTAGCCCTCAATCGACTTCGGCATCTCGTAGTGGACAACCAGCCGGATGTCGGCCTTGTCTATGCCCATCCCAAAGGCGATTGTTGCCACTATCACCGGGACCTCGCCTTGAAGAAACCTCTCCTGGGTCTCCTTCCTCACGTCGCTGTCCAGGCCCGCGTGGTATGGCAGCGCCTTTACCCCATGGTCCCTTAGCCGTTCCGCCAAAGATTCGGTGTCCTTCCTGGAAAACCGGTACACAATCGCCGGCTTGTCCCAGTGCCGCTTCAGCCAGCCCATCAACCGTTCGAATGGCTGCCTCTTGGGTTCCACCAGATATCGAAGGTTGGGCCGGTCGAAGCTCGAAACGAATACACCCCCGTCGTGCATCTCCAGCTGCGCGATGATGTCCTTCCTGACATCTTCCGTCGCTGTGGCCGTCAGCGCGATCATCGGGACCCCGCGAAAGTCTTCCCGCAATGATCTCAAGTTTCTATAATCGGGCCGGAAGTCGTGTCCCCACTCGGATATGCAGTGCGCCTCATCTATCGCTATCAGGCTTATGCGAAGCTGCTGCAAGAACCGGCGAAACCCGGACGTCGCCAGCCGTTCCGGCGCAACATACAGTATCTTCGAACCACCCTTTATTGCCCGCGTCTGTACCTCCAAAACCTGGGAGCGTGACAGGCTGCTGTCAATCAGGTCCGCGGCTATTCCCCTGCCCACCAGCGAATCGACTTGGTCCTTCATCAACGCTATCAGGGGCGACACCACCAGCGTAATTCCGTCGAACTGCAACGCCGGAAGCTGATAGCACAGCGACTTGCCGCTCCCCGTTGGCATCACCACCAGGGCGTCTCTACCCTGGACCACGCTTGCGATTATCTCCTCCTGGTTAGGACGGAAACCATCGAAGCCAAAGTGTCGTTTCAGCAGGTCCAACATGCGGAAATTATACCCTCCAGCCGTCCGTCCAGCCTGACCACGGACCAATGCCCGCCATTGGCAGCCACCATCCCCGGGTGTACCATGGCCCCAGCATTCCCACCAAGCTATCCCTGCTCCCCCGTTTCCATCCAACCCTGGTCATTCACCCCTGCGGCAACATGGACTCTACAGCACCCAACCCACCGCCGGATTCACCCGAGGCCGCTCCCTTGGGCTCCGTTGGCTTGAGCCACCAGACCTCCGCTGACGGAAAACCCAGCGCCAACGCCCCCTTTCGAGTCCTTTTCCTCACACCCTACTACCGCCCCTACCTTGGCGGCATCGAGCGCGCCATCGAAGAGCTCTCCACCCACCTGGCCCATTCGCCCCTTATCCAGCGCATCGGCGTCCTCACCTCTAAATACTCCTTCCCCCGCGTCCCCCAGCCCCATTGGGCGGACCGCGAAACCCTGCCCGGCGAGGTAGACGTCTTCCGGCTGGACGGTTTCCCGCGCCGCTCCCCCCCTTACTTCTCCGTGCCTCTGGTCTGGTTCTCACCCTTCCGCATCCGCCGCTTCCTCGAAGAGTTCAACCCCAACGTCGTCCACTTCGTCGGCGACGGTTGGTTCTGGGCCCACTTCTGGACCTGGTTCTGGTACCGGCGCAAGGCCCTGTTCGTCTTCACCCCTTCATTCCACAGCCTGCCCTTGACTCGCCAGTGGTTGCGGCCCATCAACGGGATCATCAGTCGCACCGTGGACCGCGTCGTCGCCCTCAGCCGCAAGGAGTCCGAGGAGGTTCGCCGCGCCTACTGGGTCCGCCCCAACAAGCTCGCCGTGGTGGGTTGGGGCGCCGCCTCGCCCGAATCGACCGGCGGCCCACCATCCGACTCCGTTTTCACCATCCTATGCGTCGGCCGCCTGGGCCTGCACAAAGGGCAGCGGTGGCTCTTGGACGTCTACTCCGCCGCCCGCGGCCGCTTTAACCGCCCCGTCCGGCTCGTCCTAATAGGCCGGGACGAAGGCGGCGAGGCGGAAATCCGGGCTTGGCTCGCGGCCCAGCAGTTTAGTTCCGACGTAGTCCTCGCCGGAGAGGTCTCGGACCAAGAGCTGCGCCGCTGGTACAATAGCGCCCACCTCCTCACACTCTTCTCACGGTACGAGGCCTTTGGGCTCGTCTACTTTGAGGCCATGGCCTACGGCGTCCCGGTGCTGACCCATGACGTCGGCGCCAACCGCGAGCTTCTTCAGCGCGGCGCCGTCGTGGTGCCCATCTTTGACGCCCCCGCCGCCACCGAGGAGCTGGTGCATTTGGTGAACGATGACGCCTACCGTCGGCGGCTCGGCCATGAGGCTCGCCAGTTCGTCGCCGAGCACTTTACATGGGACCGCGTCGCCCAAAAATACCTGGAAATCTATCAGGAGGTCCACTGAGTCTACGCCTATGGAACGTTCAGAGCTGGAAACCGCCGCCAGGAAAATCCTATTATCCAATCTTCGCCAGGGCGTCGCCGATTGGAACGGCAAGCCTTACAGCTTCATCTGTCCCTCCTTGGTGGGTTACCCGTTCCAGTGGTTCTGGGACTCCTGCTTCCATGCCATCGCCCTCCTCCACCTGGACCAGGACCAGGCCAAAGCGGAGCTTACCTCCCTGATGAGCGCCGCCCAGCCTGACGGCTTCATTCCCCACATGATCTTCTGGGAAATGGAAAAACAGCCCGAGTTCCTGAGCCACAACCTCGTCGGCCGCACCTCTCCCAACTTTAGCGCCACCATCCAGCCACCCATCATCGCCTACGCCGTGGAGCGCGTATTCCAGGCCACCGGTGACCAGTCCTTTCGTGACGAAGCGCTGCCTCTGCTCATAAAATTCTACCGCTGGCTCCGAAGCAACCGGGACCCCGACGACGACGGTCTCATCTCAATCATCCAACCTGAGGAGGCCGGAACTGACTGCTCCCCCAAATTCGATGACGCCCTCGGTCTGGAGGAGCTATCCAACCATGGCTTTATCACTGCCCTTCGAAAGGTGTACCAGGCCTACGAGCCCTTGCGCGGCGACGACCGCCGTATCCTGGCCGCGGACATCTTCCACTTTGACGATGTTCTGGTGAACTCGGTCTACGCCTTTTCCCTGCGCTCCCTGGCCAGGCTCCTGGAAGGCCGGCCCGAGGCCGCGGAGTTCCACCGTGAGGCGGACAGGACCCTGCAAGCCCTCCTCTCCAAGTGCTGGGACGAGGAGGCCGGCGCCTTCTTTGACCTCCAGGGCGTGGCAAAATCCCCCGTCAAGATGGTCACCATAAGCTCCCTTATGCCCCTGATTCTGGATGACCTGCCCCGCCCCGTGGTGGAGCGCCTGGTGAACGATTGGGTCACCGCCCCCGGCCACTTCTGGCTTCCCTATCCCCTCCCCTCCGTCCCCGCCTCCAATCGCAAGTTCATGCCCGGCAACCCTGGGGGCTTCATCTGGCGCGGCCCCACCTGGATAAACACCAACTGGTTCCTCAGCCACGCCCTCCGGCGTCACGGCTACCCTGAACTGGCGGACACCATCGTCTCCAAAAGCCTCCAGGCCATCCAGTTGTCCGGCTTCAGAGAGTACTACCAGCCTTACACCGCCGAGGGGCTGGGCGCCAGAGACTTCGGCTGGTCTACCCTGATTCTGGACATGTAGCCCTGCTCACACTGCGATCCATTAGGTCTCCGGGACCTCCTTTTTCTTGACTGGTTCGGGCCATCAACCTATATTAGAGTCGTAACAAGAACCTCTCCCCTGGACGGCATGTCGGCGTTACCCCTACCTCGGGCACCGGCGCCTCTAAATAAGCCGCCAGGGGACAACATGCATTCCATTCGATCCTTCCAGGCGCCTGACACCACTACTAAGCAGGAGAGTTAGCATGGCAGACAAAAAGGCTATGGCACTTATGGCCCACCTGATGCGGCGCGCTGGTTTCGGCGCTTCCCGTGAAGAGTTGGAACGAGCGGTAGCTAAGGGTTACGAGGCCACCGTGGAAGAACTGATTGACCCCGCCGCCAACGGCGTCCCTTCCGTAGACGAGATCCAGATGGGCCGCTACTACCCGGAGATCGTCTACCCCGCCCTCCCCGCGCAGGGCGCTTCCAACTTCATGTACCACATGCTCCACACCCAGCGTCCCTTGGAAGAGAAGATGACCCTCTTCTGGCACATGATCTTCGCCACCGGCAACTCCAAGGTGGACAACCCCACTGACATGACCAACCAGATCCGAATGTTCCGCGAAAAAGGCATGGGCAGCTACCATGACCTCCTCGTCGCCCTGGCAAAGAACCCCGCCATGATTTTTTGGCTGGACAACAATATGAGCCACAAAGACGCCCCCAACGAGAACTGGGGCCGCGAGCTTCTGGAGCTCTTCTCCATGGGTCAGGGCAATTACACCGAGGACGACGTCAAGATGGCCTCCCGCGCCTTTACCGGCTGGACCCTCATCCCCCGTCTTCCACGCTTCCCTTACGCCCGCTTCCCCTGGGGCTTCGAGTACCGCCCCCAGGACCATGACAACAGCGAGAAGACCTTCCTGGGCCATACCGGAAACCTCAACGGCGAGGACATCATTGACATAATCGTCCAGCACCCTGCCACCCATCGCTTCATTGCCCGGCACCTCTACAACTTCTTCGTCGCCGACGAGGTCCAGGTTCCAAGCTGGAACGACCTGCCCCCGGGCAATCCGGAAGCCGTTCAGGCCATCGCTGACCATTTCGTCAGTTCCAGCTTTGACATCAGAGATACCCTCCGCTTCCTTTTCAACTCCGACTTCTTCAAGGACGAATCGGTCTGGTTCGCCCGCGTCAAGAACCCCGTCGAAGTCGTCGCCGGTACCACTCGGCTGGTGGGCGACTTCGAAATCGAGCGGCCCGGCCTCATGGCCGTCGCTCAGGAATGCGAGTACCAGGGCCAGGAGCTCATCAACCCGCCCAGCGTGGAGGGTTGGCACACTGGCCGCGAGTGGATTGACAGCGGCTCCCTCATCCGCCGCGTCAATTTCGTCGCCAACAAGCTGAGCGACTCTACGTTGCCCGGCGTCCAGTCCATCATCGAGCAGTTGGGCCATCAGGGCAGCATGTCCGCTGGCGAGTTGGTGGACGGCTGCCTGGACCTCCTTGGCTATGTCCAGGTCAACGACAACACCAGGCAGGAGCTCATCGGCCATGTTGAGGCCGGTGGGGAAATCAAGCGTGGCGCAACCGAGTCCGAGCGTCGCGCCTTCGCGGATAGGGTCACCGAGGCCCTCCAGCTAATCGCCGCCACCCGGGAGTACCAGTTCTGCTAGCCGGAGCGGCAACCCCATCCACAGATTCACCGTTGGAGAAATTGAAATGCCTGTAACACAAATGATCGCCGGTAGGACCTTCACCTACCTCGAATGCATGGGACGCAACGGCGCCGGAGAGACTGGCTTCATCCACCCCTTGGGCGTGACCCGTGGCAAAGACGACGTCATATACGTGGTCAACGCCGGGACGGAGTTTCTCCCCTCCGCCAGGGTGACTAAAGCCACCTTGGCCCACAAGTGGATCATGGATATAGGCAGCGCCGGAAGCGGCGAGGGCCAGTTCCTCTGGCCCGGCGGCCTCGCCCTGGACAGCAACGAGAATATCTACGTTACCGATCAGATGGATAACAAAGTGGTCGCATTCGATAACGAAGGCGGCAACCTGGGCAAGTGGGGCGCCTCCGGCAGCGGCGTCGGCGAGTTCAACGCCCCTGCGGGGATTGCCTTAGATAGCGACGATAACGTCTACATTGTGGACAGCAGGAACGAACGGGTGCAGAAGTTCACCAAGGACGGCAAGTACCTCAGTCAGTTCGGCGGTCCGGGCAGTGATGATGGACAGTTTAGGCTTCCCTGGGGCATTACCATTGACGCCAAGGGCGACATCTACGTCGCCGATTGGGGAAACGACCGTATCCAGAAGTTCAGCCCGGACGGCAACCACCTCCTCACCTTCGGTACCTCTGGCCACGGCCCCGGCGAGATGCACCGCCCCTCCGGCTTGGCCGTTGACGGCGAAGGCGACATCTATGTTGCCAACATGGGCAACGACAACCTTCTCGTTTTCACCCCGGAGGGCGACTATCTGGCCACCTTCGTTGGTGACGCCAGAGAGCTGTCTCCTTGGGCACGGCTCACCGTGGATGTAAACCCGGACGTCATCAAGGCCCGCGCTCGCACCAGCACCGAGCCTGAGGTCGTCTTCCGCGGCCCCGTGGGCGTTCACGTTGGAGACGACTTCCGCATCACCGTCGTGGAGTCCCTCAACAACCGGCTCCAGTTCTACCTCAAGGACAATGCCTACGAGGACCCTCAGTTCACTCTCTAGCCCGCTCTTACCAGCGCGGCTCAAGATCGACACTTAATAGGGCGGGGTCCAATTGGACCCCGCCCTTCCTGTTCCTCCCGGCGGCCGGGCCGCATCTCTTTCATGGCGTTCCTCCAAAATAAACCTTCGGCCCTCCTATTCCCGCTCATCCTAAGGCCCTCGAAGGAGAGCAGAAAACCCAACCTTGATTGTCCATCCCCGGCGCCATAGGTCTCAGGCGCCATGAACTATAGCCTCTCAAAGAGCACCCACACCATAGGAGAGTGCAGGGAACCCAGGTTCCCTGCCGGGAGTCTGAGGGTGTCCCTCAGCAATTAGTTTTTAAAACCTTCCGGGGCGGGCAGGTGGGTAGCACCAGCCTGTGATCTGCAATCCTTTGTCATAGCTATACCGGTCACCATGGATGATAGCCGCCACTCTTTTTTCATCCTCACTGGTGCTGGACGCTCACATGATCGATTCCTATGAAAATTGCAAAATTCTCTCCCCCTATCGAGGGAGAGATTGAGAGGGAGTGCGCACGCCACTCTGATCTCCCCTCCTTCGCGATGCCTATGCTCTTCCCCATGGCTGATTGCCTTAAAATAAGGGGTATGCCTCTCCTCCTGACAAAAGGAAGAGAGTTAGAGAGGGGATTCCCTAAATCCTCCCATCTCTAGCCCTATTCAAAGCCACCCCCGCCGCCCCGGCGCGGATGGTATCATCCCCCGAACACAAACCTCTCAACATCAAACCAGCTTCCAGGAGGCGTCATGGAAACCGTCGGGTTCATCGGCTTGGGGAGAATCGGCACCGGCATGGCCCTCAACATCCAGCGCGCTGGCTACCCCATGGTAGTCCACGATATCCGCGAGGAGGCCTGCAAGCCCCTGCTGGAAGGTGGCGCACGCCTCGGCGGTTCCGCCGCTGAAGTCGCTTCCCAGAGCGACGTCACCTTCACCTCCGTACCTGGCCCCCTGGAGCTGGAGCAAGTCGCCACCGGACCCGATGGCGTTCTGCTCGGCATCAAGCGCGGCGCCGTCTACCTGGACCTCTCCACCACCTACCCTTCCATCTACCATCGCCTGGAACCCCAGTTCCAACGTCAAGGCGCCTCACTGATGGACGCCCCCGTGCTCACAGGCCCCAAGCGGGCGATGCAAGGAGAGACCACCGTCCTGGTTGGTGGCGATGACGAGACCTTCAAACGCGTGCTGCCCATCCTAAACGCATTCGCCGCCAAGGTTGTCCACGCCGGGCCACTAGGCCACGGCACCATCTGCAAGCTGGTCAGCAACATGATCATCTTCGGCGTCAACCAAATCGTCGCCGAAGGTCTCACCCTCGGCGTCAAGGCCGGTCTTGACCTCCGCGCCTTGCTGGAGGCCGGAGGCGGGGGCATGGGCGTCCTGAACCCCGTCCGCACCGCCACCCTGGCGGACAGCGTCTTTAAGGGCGACTATGACAGCCCACGCTTCACCCTGGCCCTCACCGCCAAGGACATCGGCCTGGCCTTGGACCTCGCCCGGGAGCACAGTGTACCGCTACCCCTCGCCAGCCAGGTACAGCAATTCATCATCCAGGGCATCAACCGAGGCTGGTCTGAAAAAGACTACACCATTCCCTTCGTCCTCCAGGAAGAGCGCGCCGAGGTGCAGGTGCGCGCTGACCTCCCCGGCGAGTAGCCTTTGCCCCTGTTTGCCTCCATCCAGGTGATCGTTATAATTGCGCTAGCGTAAGGCGTGCCCTTACACCCAACATTCAGCGCCGTCGTTCGAGAGGTGTCTCATGGCACAATTCCGGGTCCTATCGTCCGATTCCCACGTCGTAGAGCCTCCCAACCTCTGGCTCGACCAAATTGACCCGGCCTACGGCGACGCCATCCCTCGTGTGGTGGAGACCTCAGAGGCGGACCACTGGTTCATCAACGGTGCGCCCGTGCCAAACGGCGAGCCCTCCCGCTTCGCCCAGGCCGGCAAACGGTTCGAGAAGCCCCTGGAAATAGACTTCCGCGGCAGCTTCCGGGACGTGCCCTTGGGCGGCTACAACCCAGACGCCGCCGTCCGGGAGATGGGCGTGGACAGCGTTAACGGCGGGGTCGTCTACCCCTCCTTCGGCCTGGTCCTCTACGCCGTTCCCAACGCCGACGTTTTACGGCCCATCTTCGCCGCCTACAACGATTGGCTCGCCGAGTTCTGCCAGACCTACCCGGGCCACCTCAAAGGCGTCGCCATGATAATCTTTGACGGCGATATTCCCGGCGCCGCCGCCAAGCTGCGACGCGCCGCCGGTCTGGGTCTCGCGGGCGCAATGATCAGCGTCTACCCCTCCCAGGACCAGACCTACGACCTGCCCGAATACGAGCCCTTCTGGGCCGCCGCGGAAGAGATGGATATGCCCCTGAGTCTCCACGTCGTCACTCAGCGGCCTCTGACCCCCGGCTCCGGCCTCCCGCCGGACTCCTTCACCACCGCGTCGGGGCGCACCAACAACGACTACTGGCCACGCATGTCTATGTCCCACATGCTCTTCTCCGGCGTCTTCGAGCGCCACCCCGGCCACAAAGTAGTCAACGTAGAGCATGAGCTGGGCTGGATCCCCTACTTCCTCTACCGCATGGACGTCAACTACGTGGACAACACCAACCTGGCGCCCTACCGCTTCAAGAACAACGCCGTCCCCAGCGACTTTATGCGTACCAACGTCTTCCACAGCTTTCAGGAAGACCCCCTTGGCATCCGCTTCCGTGACCTCATCGGCGTTGACAACCTCCTCTGGGGGTCGGACTATCCCCATCGCGAGTCCACATTCCCTAGGTCCCAGCAAATCCTCGACCACATCCTGGAAGGGGTCCCGGACGATGAGCGAGCCAAGATTGTCGGCGAAAACACCGCTCGCTTGTACAAGTTCCCAGTCTCCCAGGAGCAGCCCCTCACCAATGCCTGACGTTTTTGAAGGTATCTCAGTCCTGGACTTCTCTCGAGGTCAGCCCGCCTCCGTCGCCACCATGGTCATGTCCGACTTCGGCGCCGATGTTATCAAGGTGGAGCCACCCGGCGGCGATCCCTTCCGCTCCTGGCCCGGCGCCCTCCAGTGGGACCGGGGCAAGCGCAGCATCATCCTGGACCTGAAAACCCCCTCCGGCCGCGAAGACGCCCAGCGCCTGGCCCGCCGGTCGGACGTCGTCCTCGAAAACTTCCGCCCCGGCGTTACCCAACGCCTGGGCATCGACTACGAGACCCTTTCCGCTGACCACCCCGGCCTGGTCTACGCCTCGCTCACCGGCTTCGGACCCGCCGGACCCTACGCTCACTACAAAGCGTACGACGCCGTGGTAGCTGCCAAGAGCGGCCGCATGATGATGTTCTCCGGCCAGAATCAGCGGGAGGGCCCCAACTTCGCCGCCGTCCACAGCGCTAGCCACGCCGCCGCCATGGCCCTCCTTCGCGGCGTCATCTCCGCCCTCTACGTCCGGGACCGCACCGGCCAGGGCCAGAAGGTGGAAACCAACCTGCTCAGGACCGTCACCCCTTACGACCACTGTTCCTGGATTCAGGGACAGATGCTTCGCAAGGACCCGGACAAATACCCTTCGGAGACGCCCATCGGCCTCAGCCGCCCCAACCCTCACGGCTACCTGGCCGCCCGCACCAAGGACGGTGAATGGATCCAGCTTGCCAACATCATGGAGCGCCTCTTCCGCGCCGAGATGAAAGCTTTGGATCTGGACTACATCTATGAGGACCCTCGCTTCCTGAATGCCCCGTCCACAACCAACGAGGCCCGCGACGCCCTGGAGGAGCTGATACTGGAACGCGTTCAGCAGAAGACCCTTGACGAGTGGGTGGACGTCTTAGTGACCCAGACTGACGATGTAGCCGTGGAAGCGTTTATGACCGCCAGGGAAGGCATGGCCCACTCTCAGATCATGCACAACCAGCAGGTGCGCGAGGTAGACGACCCGCGTCTGGGCAAAACCATGCAGCTAGGCCCCTTGGTCAACATGTCTGATACCCCCGGCCGGCCTCGGGGTCCGGCGCCCTCCCCCGGCCACCACACCTCAGAAGTCTTGGCCGGATTGAACGGCGTCTCCTCCCCATCGTCCTCTTTCAACGGTGCGCCCCTACCCGGCCACCCGCTGGAAGGCGTCACCGTGCTAGACCTGGGCACCGTCATCAATGGCCCCCTTAGCTGCTCCCTCCTCGCCGAGCTGGGCGCCAGAGTGATTCGCGTCGAGCCCCCTGGCGGTGACTACATCCGCTCCAACACCCACGGCCTGGCTGCCCACCGGACCATGGCCGGCACCGAGGGCGTTTGTCTCAACCTCAAGACGCCTGAAGGCCAGGAGATTATGCACCAACTGGCCGCCGGGGCGGATATCCTGCTCCACAGCATGCGCCCCGGCGCTCCGGAGCGCACCGGCATCGGATTCCAGCAGCTTTCGGAGATCAACCCCGGGATCGTCTACGTATACGCCGGCGGTTACGGCGCAGATGGCCCCCACTCCCGCCGCCCCTCCATGGCCCCCATCCCCGGCGCCGTCTGCGGCGGCGCCATGGCCCAGATGGGCCGCGACACCTTGCCCTCTCCGGACCAGCCGCTTGCCATGCCCGAGCTCAAGGAGATGTCCCGCAAGCTGGGCCGCGCCAATGACGGCACCACGGATCACAACTCCTCCATGGGCAACTCCGTCGCCATGCTGCTCGGCCTCTACGCTCGCCGGCACACGGGCAAGGGCCAGTACATCCTTTCCACCATGCTGGGCAACAACGCCTACGCCAACGTCGACGACTTTTTTTGGCACGAAGGAAAGCCCCCCCGCGCCATCCCTGACGCCGAAGGCTACGGCCTCAACGCCCTTTACCGCCTCTATCGCGCCCGGTCCGGCTGGGTCTTTCTGGCCTGTCCCTTCGAGTCCGAGTGGCACGACCTGTGCCGCGCCCTGGACCGCCCAGACCTCGAAGCGGACCCAAGGTTCGCCACCGATGCGGACCGCCGGGAAAACGACGCTCCTCTCTCCGCCGAGCTGTCCAAAATCTTCGCCACCCGGGAGCCGTTGGACTGGGAACGCACCCTCACCTCCGCCGACGTCGCCTGCGTCCGTGCCGAAGACCAGGGCATGTTCCACTTCTTTGACCAGGACCCCCACGTCCGGGAGACCGGAATGCTCACCCAGGTGGACGCGCCGCGGATCGGCCCTATCTGGCGCTACAGCCCCATCCTCTCCTTCTCCCACACCCAGGGCAAGGCCGGTCCCGGCCCCCTCAAAGGTCAGCACACCCGGGCCGTCCTGGAAGAGCTGGGCTACTCTGCGGCGCAAGTCCAGGACTTCAAGCGCCGTGGCGTTGTCGATTGGGAGGAGGCCTAACAGGCCGTCACCGTGGCGTCTAATCTAACCCCAGCGGACATGAACAACATCCGGGACAAGGCGGCCATCGCCGGCATCGGCGAGACCGAGTTCTCCTGGGACTCCGGCCGTAGCGAGCTACAGCTTGCCTGCGAGGCCATCAAAGCCGCCTGCGACGACGCCGGCATCTCTCCCCACCAGATAGACGGCCTCGTCCGTTATGGCATGGACAACAACACCGAGACCCAGCTTATCCAAGCCCTGGGCATCAAAAACCTGCGCCACTGGGAGGCCATCGCCTTCGGCGGCGGCGCAGGCAACGCCACCGTGGGCCATGCCGCTGCGGCCATTGCCGCCGGCTACTGCAACTACGCCGTCTGCTTCCGCGCCGCCAACCTCCGCTCCGCCATGCGGCTGGGTCAGAGCCGTGACCCACAGCTTATCCCCGGCGGCGCTCGGTCCTTTCACGCCCCCTGGGGCGCCATGGCCCCCGGCCACCACTTCGGTATGTTCGTCCGGCGCTACATGCACCAGTACGGCGCCACTAGCCGCCACTTCGGCTGGGTTGCCGTCACAGTGCGGCACCACGCCAGCCGCAACCCGCGTGCGCTGCGCCGAACACCCATCACCATAGACGACCACCAGACCTCCCGCCTTATCGCCGACCCGCTGCGTCTGCTGGACTTCTGCCAGGAGAACGACGGCGCTGCCGCCATCATCATGACCACTCCGGACCGGGCGCGAGACCTACGCCACAGCGATAACTTGGCCCTGGTGGAAGCGGCGGCCCAGGGTTCTGGACCCGGCGCTGAAGGCATCATCTACCGGCCTGACCTCGCCGTCGCCGAGTCCGTCCACACCGCCCGTGATCTCTGGGCCCGCTCCGGCCTCACCGCGAAAGACATGGACGCCTTAATGTTCTATGACCACTTTACCCCCTTCTGCCTCACCAGCCTGGAGGCCTACGGCTTCGTGCCCTTCGGCGAGGCCAAGGACTTTGTGGAAGGCGGCCACAACCTTCGCTTCGATGGCGCACTCCCCACCAACACCCACGGCGGCAACCACTCCGAGGCTTACATTCACGGCCTCACTCACCCCCAGGAGGCAGTGCGGCTCCTGCGCGGCACATCCACCTCCCAGCCTCCCCACAAGCCCATCAACCGCGTCATCTCCTGTAGCTCCACCGCCCAGCTCAGCGCCGCCGTCATCATCCGGCGGGGCTAGCCTTTAACCAGCCAATACCGAAAATGACCCAGCAACGAAACACAGAAAACTCGGAGCCAATGACCGGCCCGCTGGAGGGCTTGCCCCTCCCGGACATGGACAACCTGCCAGACTATGAGCGGGGCTTCTGGGACGCCGCCCAGAATCGAGAGCTAAGAATCCAGCAGTGCTCTCAATGCAACAAGTTCCGACACCTCCCCGTGCCCATGTGTCCTGACTGCCACTCCCTGGCGTACCGCTGGACCCTGGTCAGCGGCCGGGGCCGCGTCTACTCCTTCGTCGTCGCCCACCACCCGGTGCACCCCGCCCTGCGGGAAAAGCCCCAGGTCCCCTACAACATCTGCCTCGTCGAACTGGAAGAGCAAGAAGGTCTCCGTATTCTCACCAACCTCCTCAACGTCCCGCCTGAGGCCATCCGCATCGGCATGCCGGTAGGCGTCTGCTTCCAAGAGGTCCCCAACTCCCCCAACCTCGTCCTCCCCTTCTTCATCCCCGAAGCTCCCTCCTCCTAAGAGCCTGGCGGAGTTTCTCCGTCCCACCTCACCCGAACTTGTTGCCTCCTCACCTCTGCCCTTACAATCCGGCGCGGTAGCACCCAACCACAAGCAGCACCATCCAGAGTCATATTCCTGTAACCAGCTTTTGCCAATCTAGGAGTCACCCACATGGAAAGCGCGCCACCGTCTGAAAAACGCCAGACCCTCCAGGGCCTCCTGGTTGTCTCTCTTGAGCAGGCCGTCGCCGCGCCATACTGCGCCTCCCGCCTCGCCGATGCCGGCGCACGTGTCATCAAGGTGGAGCGCCCAGAAGGTGACTTCGCCCGGGACTATGACCGCGTCGTCCACGGCGAGAGCGCCTACTTCGTCTGGCTCAACCGCGGCAAAGAGTCCATCGCCCTGGACCTGAAGGCTGAAGAAGACAAAACGTTAATGTCCCTGCTCCTCTCCCGCGCCGACGTCTTCATCCAGAACTTGGCGCCCGGCGCGGCGGCCCGGTTGGGGTTCGGCAGCGCGGCGCTGCGCCTCCGCCACCCCCGGATGGTCACATGTGACATCAGCGGCTACGGCGAAGAGGGACCCTACGCCGAGATGCGCGCCTACGATCTGTTGGTCCAGGCCGAGAGCGGCCTTGCCTCCGTCACCGGCCGCCCCGAGGGTCCGGGCCGCGTCGGAGTATCGGTGTGTGACATCGGCGCCGGCATGTACGCCTACATGGCCGTCCTGGAGGCCCTTTTCGAGCGGGAGCGCACCGGCGTGGGCAAGGGCGTCGCCGTTTCCCTCTTCGACACCATTGCCGACTGGATGACCGTCCCCTTGCTTCACCAGGTCTACGGAGGACAGGCGCCCCAGCGCGTCGGCCTCAACCACCCCTCCATTGCTCCCTACGGCGCCTACGACACCGCCGACGGTCAGGTGGTCATATCTGTCCAAAACGACCGCGAGTGGTCCCGGTTCTGCACCGGGGTTCTGCTGCAGCCCGAATTGATCGCCGACCCTCGATTCTCTGATATCCCCACCCGGGCGGAGAACCGGCCCGCCGTGGACGCCGCCATCCACGCCGTATTCAGTCGCCTGGGCCGTGACGAGGTCATCCAGCGCCTGCGCGCCGCCCAAATCGCCTACGGCTCCCTCAACTCCGTCGCCGACCTGGCCCAACACCCCCAACTCCGTCGCGCCACGGTGGACAGCCCCTCCGGCCCACTGGACCTCGTCGCCCCGCCGGCACGCCTCGCGGGAGAATCACTTACATTCGCCGCCATTCCTACCCTAAACCAACACGGCCACGCCATACGCCAGGAGTTCGCTCATCCCTAATGGTTGCCTATACACTAATTCCTTCGCCGACGCTGACCTTCGTACAGGAGAGTGCAGAGAACCCAGGTGGTGGCTGCCGGGAATCTGAGAGTGTCCCCCAGAAAAACGTTTTGTAAACCTTCCTGGGTGGGACGGTGGAAACCACCAACCTGTGACTGGTCGCCCCTCTCTGCTCCTCCAACCCGCTCATCCTGAGGCCCTCGAAGGACGAGCCCATACCGCATTCCGCCCCCCACCATGTCATTCCGAGTCAGTCCGTGAGGATCGAAGAATCTGGGTGCCGGGGGGAGAGCAAGTCCTACCGCGGCGCCCGCTTCGGATTCCAATCCTGGTTTTTCATCCTCCCTGGTGCTGGACGCCAACATGATCGATTCTGAGTCAGTCCGTGAGGATCTAGGAATCTGGCAGGGGGGGAGAGCACATCCAACCCTTGCGCCCTCTACCGCTGTGCCTCGTTAATTTGTTCATAAACTCCCTGCCGGGAGTCTGAGGGAGTCCCTCAGAAGAACTTTTAAGAACCTTCCGGGGCGGGACGGTGGGAACCACCAACCTGTGATTAGTAGTCCTTCGTGGTGGAAATACTCATCGCTTCGGCTGTTTGCTTTGGCAGTAGTTTTAACTGCCATCGAAGAATACCTCGCAAGGTGAGCGTCCTCCCCCCTGAAAAAGGTTTCGGAATCCTGCAACACAAATTTGACGCCCCGTACCCACCAAACTAGACTACATTCCATCCATACCCCCATTTCCAACAGCCCCAAATTCCTCCCGGGAGAACATAATGACAACCACTGCCGAACCCACCGCCGGCGGCAATAAATACAAAGTCGTTGGCACCCGGCCCATCCGGCACGACGGCCTGGAGAAGGTCACCGGCCAGGCCCGCTACGGCGCTGACACCAACCTCCCGGGCATGCTCCACGGCAAGATCCTGCGAAGTCCCTACGCCCACGCTCGCATCAAGTCCATTGACGTCACCCGCGCCCTGGCCTTGCCCGGCGTCAAGGCCGTGGTCACATCTGAGGATCTTCCAGAAGTCTCCGCCCGGCCGGTTGACGTGGCCGAAGGTGCCATGCTTAATCCCAGGTTCCTCAGCAACAACATCATGGCCACCGGGAAAGTCCTCTACGTCGGCCACGCCGTTGCCGCCGTCGCCGCCGAAAGCCCCGCTCTGGCCGAAGAGGCATTGGCCTTGATCGACGTTCAATACGAGCCCCTGCCCATCGTCCTGGACGGCAGAGAGGCCATGGCCCCCGGCGCGCCCCTCCTCCACGACCGTCTTTTCCTCTCAGAGGGCGCGTACTTCCGCCCCGGCGGCCTTCGGGACGAGGGCGAGCAGGGAGAGCCTTCCAACGTCGCTAGCCACTTCGTCCTCCAGCTCGGCGACCCCGAATCAGGATTCCAGCAAGCGGATCACATCGTGGAGCGTGAATTTCACACTAGGCAGGTGCACCACGGTTATATCGAGCCCCACTCCGCCACCGCCATGTGGAACCAGGACGGCAAGATAACCATCTGGGACAGCTCCCAGGCCCATTTCACCATGCGTGACCTCACGGCCCAGGTGCTCCAAATACCTGCCTCCCAGATCAAGGTGATCCCCATGGAGATCGGCGGCGGCTTTGGCGGCAAGCTCATCGTTTACCTGGAGCCCGTCGCCGCCATTCTTTCTCGAAAAACCGGCCATCCCGTCAAGATCACCATGACCCGTTCCGAGGTGTTCGAAGGCAGCGGCCCCACCGCTGCGGCCCATATCAAAGCCAAGATCGGCGCCACCAAAGAAGGTCGAATCGTCGCCGCCGAAGCCCAGCTAATCTACGAAGCTGGTGCCTTCCCTGGCGCCCCGGTGAACCTTGGGACCTTTTTCATCTTCGGCCCCTATGACATCCCCAACGTGCGGACGGAGGGCTACGACGTGGTGGTCAACAAGCCCAAAGTCGCCGCCTATCGCGCCCCCGGAGGCCCCGCCGCCGCCTTCGCCGGCGAGACCCTCGTGGATGAGCTGGCCCAGGCACTCAACATGGACCCCGTGGAGTTCCGCACCCTCAACGCCGCCAAGGAAGGCACCCGCCGCATCAACGGCCTCACCTTCCGCCGCGTCGGCTTCCAGGAGGCCTTGGACGCTGCCCGAAACCACCCACACTACAAATCGCCCCTGGGAGGGCCCAACCGCGGCCGAGGCGTCGCCACCGCCGTCAGCTTCAACATCGCCGGCCCCTCCTGCGCCATCGGCAACGTCAACGTTGACGGCACCGTCAGCCTCCTGGAAGGCTCGCCGGACATCGGTGGCACCCGTGCCGCCGTTGCCATGCAGCTCGCCGAGGTGCTGGGCATCCCCGCCGAAGACGTTCACCCCTCCATCGGCGACACCGATTCCATCGGCTTCACCTCCCACACCGCCGGCAGCAGCGTCGCCTACAAGACCGGCTGGGCCTGCTTTGAGGCCGGCCAAGACATCAAACGGCAGATGATTCAGCGCGCCGCCGTTATTTGGGACGTCTCCCCGGACGATGTTGACCTGCTGGACGGCGTATTCGCCCATAAGTCAGACCCTGAGCTCCGTCTCTCCTTCAAGGAGCTCGCGGGCATGCTTAACACCACCGGCGGCCCCGTCGTCGGCCGCGCCAACATCGACCGTGGCGGTGAAAGCCCTGGCTTCGCCGTGCACATCGCCGACGTTGAGGTGGACCCGGAGACTGGCAAGGTGCAGGTTCTCAGATACACTGCGGTCCAGGACGCCGGCACCGCCGTCCATCCCGCTTACGTGGAAGGCCAGATCCAGGGCGCCTCCAGCCAGGGCATCGGCTGGGCCCTCAACGAGGAGTACTTCTTCGACGAGGATGGCCGCATGCTAAATTCCAGCCTGCTGGACTACCGCCTGCCCACCAGCCTGGACCTGCCCATGATCGACACCGTGGTCGTGGAGGTCAGCGACCCTAACCATCCCTTCGGCGTCCGTGGTGTCGGCGAGGTCTCCATCATGCCCCCGGTACCCGCCATCGCCAACGCCATCCACAACGCCGTGGGCGTCCGAATGACCCAGTTGCCAATGTCACCCGGCGCGGTGTTGGACGCCCTGTGGAAAAAGAGTAGCTAGCACTCGGGGCTGGCGCACCTCTCGACGCCGTCGGAGCACACCCGCCACCCGCGCTGGAAAACCGCGCCCCGTTTTCACACCGACGGGCCGTCCCAACGGTCGTAGCAGGCCACCTCGGCCAGCGGTGCCCTGGTCACCGGCCCAAACCTTCCCCTGGGATAGCCCAACGGCACGCAGTACACCACCTTCGCCGTCTCCGGTACCCCAAAGAGCCGCTGCACCCGCTCCGCAACCTCCGGATGCAACGTCGTGATCGTCCCGCCTATACCCAGGCACCTCGCCGCCAGCAACATGTTCTGCACTGACGGTATCACCGATCCAAATCCGCTCTGTCCCTGAATTGTTGAGCATACCAGCACCATCACCGGCGCCCGCCCAATTTCGTCCGCCATCCGCATAGCTGACCGCATCACCCGGTTCTCCTCCGGAATATCCTCCGGTCCGTTTATCCCCACGTCCCGGCGCTTCGCCCACCACGCTTCCCGGTACAGCGCGGCCAGTTGGGCGCGCAGCTCCCTATCCTTGACAACCAGAAAGCGCCACGGCTGCTGGTTCCCCCCGTTGGGCGCTCGGATCGCCGCTTCCAGCACGCCCCGAAGGTCCTCCTCAGGTATCGGATCGCCCCGGAACCTCCGAATCGCCCGAAGGCTGAATATCGCTTCCCCCAACGGCATTTCGAATCGGCTGGCAGTATCCATCAGCGTTCCCTCCTAGCTTTGGCTGGTTCCAGGCTCGCCTCCCGAGCCCGCCGCCAACCGCATAAGCACCCAGCAGCATATTTACCCCCCGACCGGCCGTCAACCGCCCTGGGTTTGGGTCCCGGCCCAAGCTGCCCTATAATGGCCAGAATGTTCCGCGCCGCCATTACCCTTCTCTTCATCGCCGTTTCCACCTTAACCCTCTTCGGATGCCGAAATCCGTCGGCTGGCCCTACACCAACCGTCTCATCCACTTCTGCCTCTGGCGTCACGGCCTCGGCGCCCATCTCACCCACCCCCACACCCTTGCCGCCCACGCCTGCCGATACTCCTACGCCGGTCCCACCGTCTCCAACGCCAACCGAACCCCCAACACGCGCCTCGGCGGACCTATTCCCTCAGCTCCTTGCCCTAATACCCCAGCACTCCCGCGGCCAGTTCGTTGAATACGCCGATCTCACCACCTGGAAACCCCTGGACCTAACCGAGAGCCGCTTCTTGTTAATCCGGGAGAGCTTCTTAGCCACCGCCTCCGCCTTTGAGGTCCTGGGCCAAAAGACCACCGTTGACCAGATCGTGCGAATGGGCTCTCGGAGTTCCAGGTTCTTCGTCTATATTTATAGCGGAAGGCTGGACCTGGCAAACACCAGGCTGAACCTACAGGACGGCGGTTGGCGTCAAGACTACTACCAGTCCTTGGAGTTCTGGGAGCCCGCCGGTGACCCTACGCCGGTGGTAATGACCGTCCTGGTCATAAACTCCGGCCACGCCTCAATTGAGGGCCGTCCCTTCTACAAGTGGGCCGCTGAGCTGCACACTCGCCAGGGTGGCTCTATCCTGGTCAGACCCGGCGTATCGGAGATGGTAGCTGCGCTCCCTTCTGGCATATACATGAACGCCTCATCGGTTTGTGCGGAATACGAAAACTGCTCGGCCAGGGGCGTCAGCTTTCACTTTGACCCTGACGGCGTCACCTTGGTTACCACCACCGTCATGCGCTTCACTTCCATCGAAGCTGCCTCCGCCGCCATCGAGGCTGTCGGCGCCGATGCCTTGGGCCTCAGCGGCTTCTCCCTTGTCCAGGAGAACCGTCCCTTTGCTGACCAGCGGTTCCTGGGGTTCCAGTCGTTCCAGGTAGCTCAAAACGGCGCCACCTTGCTCGTCACTGGGTCCATGTCCGCCCCCACCGCCAACTAAAGTCGCGGACCCTCTAGCCGCCCTGCTGCGCCATGAAGTCTCGTGCCAGTTGCGCCAACTCCTTGTCCGGCACCACCGGTGTCACCTTGAAGTCCTGCCGGATGGGTATCGAGTCCACAAACCGGGTCACCGGCGGCAGACTGTCCGCCTCCAGCAGAAGGTAAGAGACATGCTCCGGCGCCGCGTTCACAAAGAAATGCACCTTCACCCCCAACCCCTCAGCCAGCGCTGCCGAGCCTTCTACCCACTCCACCAGCGCCGGCATCCGCTCCAGGTTGTTCGCCAGGCAATCCGCTGGAACGTGACTCGCCGTTACGTGAAATAGCATCAACTCCTCCTGTCTTCTCTCCAAGACTGGCCGCCCGGTGGACCAAGCCCTGCCAATTGTAAACCAGCCCTTTAGTATCCCATCGCGTCCGTCTGGTCGAACTGGCACAGCCCCCCGTGCAGCTCACCTGACTCCGTGTCGATCAGAATGCCTGTTGGCCCCGCGAACCGGCGTATCAGGAACTCCTCCGGCACCGCCTCTACCTGATGGCCCCTTCGCCGCAGTCCGTCCAGCACATCCTCCGGGATTCTATCGTCCGCCCGGATCTCCGTGCCGCTGCAGTCAATCCTCGGTTCGTTCACCGCCCGGTGTACGTCCATCCCGTGGTCCACCACGTTGGACACCACCTGCGCCACCGCGCTCTTAATCTTCCGCCCCCCGGGCGCGCCGGTCACCAGAAACGGCTTCCCGTCTTTCAGCAAAATGATCGGCGACATATTCGCCAGGATCCGCTTCCCACCCGCAATGGAGTTAGCCCTCCCCGGCTCTGGATTAAACCAGAGCATCGCCCCGTTTAGCGCCACCCCGGTGCCGGGCGGGATCACCCCGCTGTACGTCTGCAACGTCTGCGTCATCGAAACCGCCCCTCCCGTGCCATCCACTACGCAAAGTTGCGTCGTCTCCCCGGCCGGCAGTCCCCCGGCCACCGTGACAGCCTCGCCTGCCGCCGAGCTCTGCAGCTCCTCCACCGGTGGCAACGAGGCCGCCCGGTCCAAATCGATTCCCGCCGCCAGCTCCTTGGCGTAGTCCGGCGATGTGAGCCGGTCGTAGGGCACCGGTACGTAGTCCGGGTCCCCCATCAGCCGCAGCCGGTCCGCGAACGACAGCCGTAGCGACTCCGCCACCACGTGCAGCGCCTCTACCGAGTTGTGGCCCATCCCTCCCACGTCGAAGTTCTGCATCACATTCAGCGCCTCCACCACCGTGGGGCCGCCGCAGGGGCCTGGCACCGCCACGACGGTGTTACCACGATACTCCGTCGTCAGCCCCGGCTCGTGCACCTCCGCCCGGTAGCTCGCTAGGTCATCCACCGATAGCACCCCTCCGTGGCGTCTCACCTCCTCCGCCATCAGCCGCGCCGTCTCCCCCTGGTAGAAAGCCTCCGGCCCACCCTCCGCCACCCGCCGTAGCGTCTCCGCCAACTCCTTCTGCACTAGCTTACCCCCCGGCGCCAGCGACACCGGTGCCGAAAGTATCCTCCCCTCCGGACTTGTAAACAAAGGTATCGTGTGCGGGAATCGTGATATCACCGGCCACCAGCTTGATATGAGCAGGCTGAGGAATATGTCCACCTCGGAGCCTTCCTCCGCCAGCGACACCGCGGACTTCATCACCTCTTGCCGCGGCATGGTGCCATAACGCTCCAACGCCGTGCACAACCCCGCCACCGTGCCCGGCACCGTCACCGCCCGGTGCCCAATCGCGTTGGCTTCGTCCTTCACCGGCGGCCACCCGAAGTTCCCCGCGCTGCCCGCCGCCGTCTCATACATATCCGGCGTCGCCTCTCCCGGTGCCCGCATGTTGTAGTCAACCACCGCCGTCTTCGCCCGCTTGGAGTCGAAGATAACCATGTGCCCCCCACCCCCTATGCCGCTCATGAAGGGCCGGCACACCGCCAGCGCGAAGCCCGCTGCCACGGCGGCATCCACCGCGTTGCCGCCCTCGCGCAGGACGCTTATGGCCGTCTCCGTCACCGAAGGATGCTCCGAAATCACCATAGCTGACTTCGCCCGCAACCCGTCCTTTACCACTCTCCAGCTACTTCGCTCCACGGTCCAACCTCCTACCCTTGGGCGCTTGGAATTCGCCATGCCCGCTCTCCTGCCTCAAACCCTCTCACCGACCCTGCACAACCCGTCCTAAATGCCGCCCATCAGCGTCCGAATCATAGATAGTGGACACGGAGCGGTCAAACCGGGAGCGCGGCGCCAGAATACCGTCAGCTATCCTTCACCATAACCCACGACAGCAAGACCACCTAGGCCCAGTGCATGACCGTAGACGCGGGCTAAGAGTAAATCTTCTCCTTGGCATTCAGTATGGTTAAACCCATGATCCTGTCCTCTCGGGTCCCGATAACCACCCCTTCATCCGTCACATGACTGTCGTCGGCCGTGGAAGGTCTGCCGAAGTAGATGTAGAGCACGTTGGCCCCTGCGTCATAGTCCACTCGCACGTTGTCCAGCTCCAGTTCATCTGCCATAGCACATTCCCCCTCACCGGCTTCTCCACGGTGGTTAGTGTCATGCTATCCTGTTCTCCGTGCGTGGGTAAGTGAAGCTCCGCCGCTAGTGCTAAAAGCATCCCATCCGACCCGCCCTCATCTTGGCCGTCTCTACAACCACCACTGTCCCGCCGTGGCTGTCCACAGCCAAGCCTTCGCCCCCCCCACCCCCTAAACCCCGTACACCCGCGCCGCGTTGCCCCCGGCAATCTTCGCCTTCTCTTCTTCCGTGCAGTCCGAAAGAATCTCTTCCAGTATCTCCCTGCTGCGCGGGAACGTGGACTCCTGGTGCGGATAGTCAGACCCCCACTGCAGCGTGTCCACCCCGATGTAATCGCGCAGTTGCATACCCAGCGCGTCCTCCTGAAACCCAATAAACACGTTGCTGCGGAAGAAATCGCTGGGCAACACGTCATCCTTAAAGCGCAATCCCATCACCCCTGGCGCCCGCTGGCTGTAATTGTAGTCCAGCCTCTCCAGGAAGTGCGCCGCCCACGCCACTTCGTGCTCCACCGACCCGATTTGAAGTCTCGGGTGCCGCTCGAACACCCCGCTGTAGATGATGTGGCATAGCGACATCCTAGCGTAGTGGTCGAAGTTCACCGAAATGGACAGCGTCCGCGTCGCCGAGTCTCCCTCCCCGGAACCGTGGCGGTTCGTCGCCGCGTGCAGCCCCAGCGGCATTGCCAGCTCCTCCGCCGTGGCCCACAGCGGCTCGTACTCCGGCTGGTCGTACCTCTTCCCCACCGGCGGGTACACCGTGATCATCGCCCCCACGAACCCCATCTTGCTGCACCGCTTTAGCTCTGAGACCGCGTCCTGCACGTCGTCCACATTCAGCATGGCGATGCCAGACATCCGCTTCGGCGCCGTCCCGCAGAACTCCCCCAGCCAATCGTTGTACGCCCGGAACACCGCAGAGAGCAGCTCGCTATCCGGCACGTTATAGAGTTGTAGCCCCAGCGTGGGGTAGATAATGTCCACGTCCACCCCGTCAATATCCATGTCCTTCAGATGCTCGTCCGGGATATACCCGCCCGGCCTCACGTTCTCGAAGGTGTCTCCCACCGTCATCCCCATCGGGTCGTCGAACCGCTTCCCCGCCTGCGCGCCGCCGAACCCGAATCCCGTGGCCAGCTTTAGGCCGTCACAGTACCACCAGTCGCCGTTCTCTTCCGATACGATGTTAGGCTCGCGCCCCCTGAAGCGGGACTCTATCCTCGTCTTCCACAGGTCCGGCGGTTCGACAACGTGGCTATCCGATGAGATCACCCTGTAAGACGACAACTGCGCTCACCTTCTTGTACCGGCTGTTCACCAGTTTAGGATTGCTCTAATTCACCGTCAACACCGCCGTTGAACTGTCGCCACCCTCCAGCTAGAATGCACCTGGCCGCGCTGCTTACTGCGCGCCGGCACGGGAGGAGTCTATGGCAGACCGCCACATAACCGTGGGCAACGTTCAGATCACCGCCCTTTCGGACGGCGCCCTGGAGTTTGACCTCTGCACCTTCTTCCCATCCATAGCCGGCGACCAGTGGGAGCCCTACCAACATCATTTGGTGGACGGCCCCGGCGTCCGCTTCAACCTCAGCTCCTACCTCCTCCGCTCCGAAGGCCGCACCATCCTCGTGGACACCGGTATGGGCCCCAAACCCCCGGACGACCCCGACTGCGCCTTTGGTGAGCTGCTGGATGACATGAATGCCGTCGGCCTGCGCCGGGACGAAATCGATATGGTTGTCATGACCCACCTCCACCGCGACCACGTCGGCTGGAACGTCTTGTCCGAGGGCGGCGCCTACGCTCCCACCTTCCCCAACGCCCGCTACTGGATGAGCGCCAAAGACTGGGACGCCTGCCGTGATCCTGGTATTCAGCCGCAGCGCTTCACCAACGCTCCGTTGCGCGTTTGGCCCTTGCCAGACTTGGGCCTCGCCGAGATGTACGATGGTGAGCACGCCTTCACCAGCGAAGTTACGTCTATACCAACACCAGGCCACACCCCTGGGCACATGAGCATCATGATAAGTTCCCAGGGCCAGCGCGCCCTTATCCTCGGAGACGTACTCCACAATCCGGCCCAGGTACAGGAAACTGACTGGGTTTCCAGGGCGGACATGGACCCGGACCAGACCAAAATAACCCGCCGCTCCATCCTTCAGCGGCTGGAAAACGAAGGCCTTCTCGCCGTGGTGGGCCACTTCCCCGCGCCGGGCTACGGCCACATGGTCCGGTTGGAAGATCGCCGCTACTGGCAACCCCTCTAGCGGCCGGGACCTGCGCCGCCTTCATCCAAACCTGCGTAACTGAAAGGGAGACAATGCCAAGCGCCAAGATCGCCGTCATGATTCCTGAGTATCTTCAGGGCCGCTCTGAACACGCCCTCAATTCGGCGCCGGAAGGCATGGAATCCTTCTGGGTCAATTCTGACCTGCCTGACGACCAGCTCATCCATTGTGCCGGGACGCAGACGCCATCCTCACCATCGTCCCCAACGTCTCCCCTGAGGTGCTCAGGCACTGCCCCAACGTAAAGCTCCTCCAAACCCTCAGCGCCGGCTATGACCAGCTTGACGTGCCCGCCATAAATGAGCTGGGCATCCCCATTGCCAACAACGGCGGCGCCAACGCCATCGCCGTTTCGGAGCACACCATCGCCCTCATGATCTCCCTGGGCAAGCGGCTCATGGACCAGTGGTACATCGCCTCGAAGCAACGCCAGTGGCGCGGCCCAATGCTCGCCACGGAGCTCAGCGAAGTCTCTGAAAAGACCGTCGGCCTCGTCGGCCTGGGCCGAATCGGCAAGCAGGTCGCCAAGCGGCTCAAGGCTTTCGACACCGAGACCCTCTACTACGACATCGTCGAAATGTCCCCCGAGGTGCAGGAGCAATACGGCGCCCAGCCCGTCACCTTGGAGGAGCTTTTGCGCCGCTCAGACATCGTTTCCCTCCATGTGCCACTGAACCGTCACACCCGCGGCATGATCTCCCGGCGCGAACTGGAGATGATGAAGCCCACCGCCTTCATCGTTAGCACCTGCCGCGGACCAGTAATCGACGAGAAGTCCCTGTACGACGCTTTGACCTCCGGCAAGATCGCCGCCGCCGGTTTGGACGTCCTGGAGGAGGAGCCCACTCCCGTCGATAACCCTCTCTTTGACCTGGACAACGTGGTGGTCACCCCCCACATGGCCGGCCTAACCAATGAGGCCACCCTCAGGGCGGTGGAATTCGGTTACGCCAACATCCAACGCGCCCTGTCCGGCCAGACCCCGGAAAGCCTCGTCACCCCGGATTGAGCCCTCGCGAGTTTTTGACTTGTCAGGCAATCTCAGCATCATCCCGCTTCAAGATGAACGTTCGGCCAAGTCATGGCATTCCTATGAAAATAGCACCGTCCCTACGCTGTCTGAGCCTACCAAGGGGGAGTCCAGAGGGGGATGGCCCCCTCTGGCGGGAGTCTGAGGGTGTCCCTCAGAAATTCGTCTTTTAAACCTTCCAGGGCGGGACGGTGGGAACCACCAGCCTGTGATTTGCAATCCTTTGTAATAGCTATGCCGGGTCACCATGGATGATAGCCGCCACTCTATTTTCATCCTTCCTGGTGCTGGTCGCCAACATGATCGATTCCGAGTCCGTCCTTTAGGATCGAGGAATCTGGTAGAGAGGGGAGAGCACATCCAACCCTTGCGCCCACTATCGCTGATCCAACTCAATTTACTCTCAAACTCTGAGACTCCTCCTCGGCGCCAGTCCCTTCCAACCCCAGCGCCCGCATCAGGAACGCCTTAACCTGGCGTACTGGCACCGCCATCCCGGCGTTCGGCCCCGTCATCATCGTATTCACGCCCACCAGCCGTCCTGCTGCATCTAATAACGGGCCGCCGGAATAACCGGGCCTCAGCCGCAGGCTCACCGTCACCCACTCGCCCCGGGGCCTGTATCCTCTCGGCGCCTCGTCTCCAACCTCGGCAACCATACCGGCCGTCGCCGCGCCGAGACCTCCCCACGGAAACCCCAACGCCATCACCCACTGGCCCGCGCGCAATTCGCTGGACCGTCCTGGCGCAATGGTGTGCAGATTCTCAGCCTCCGCCATCACCGCCGCCAGGTCCAGGTCACGCTCCCTCGCTATCACCTTTCCGCGCGTCACGCCACCGCCCGGCAGCCGGATCTCCAGCTCACCGTCTCCCACCACGTGGCTATTAGTCACCACCAGACCATCTGCGTGCCACACCGTCCCCGCTCCGCTGCCTCCACGCTGGTCCCGAATACCCACCATTCCCTGAAACGCCTCATCAACCAGCCTGCCCGTACAGGCATCTAATCGCATCGTCAGCTCCGCTGCAATCCCGGTCATGCTCCACTATCCCCAATCCGCACCCGGACCTCTTGCAACGCTCCTCCCCTCACCAGCCGGATGGTAACCTCCTGGCCTATCCGGTCACCGCCCAACGTCGCCAAAAGCTCGTCCGGAAAGCGAAGACTCTGGCCTTCCAGCGATACCAGCGTGTCCCCCAGTAGTAACCCGCCCTCCGCCGCCGGGCTCCCCGCCTCCACTGACATCGCTAGCAGTCCCGTCTCCTGACCCGCCTTTTCAGACAAACCCTCCGGAAGCCTCACCGCTTGCACCGCCACGCCCAGCCTCCCTCGCGGAACTCGGCCATGCTCCAACAGCGCCTCAACCACCCGCTGGATATCCGTCAAGAGGATGGTCACTGATGCGCCGTGCACCAGCCCGGTAGTGTTCAAGCCAATTACTTTTCCACCCGCGGACATTAGCGGACCGCCGGAAAATCCCGGCAACATGGCCGCGTCCGTCCTCACGTAGCTCTCCAACCGGCCCCCTCCCGGCGTCCTCCACTCCCTTCCCTCCACGCTCACTACACCCAGCGTCGCCGAGAGGCTTCCCCCCGGCCGCCCCAACGCCAGCGCCATCTGCCCCACCCGTATCTCCTCCGGTCCCGCCCATTCTATCGGTGACATCCCGGCTCCCCGGCGCCTCAGCACCGCCACGTCCGTCATCGGGTCCCTGCCAACCAACTCCGCCGGTCCTACCTCTCCGCCGTCCAGCCCAACCGTTATTCCGTCGTCTCGCTCCACACCGTGATTCGACGTCACAATGACTCCGTCTCCCCCCCACACTATCCCGGTAGCCGGTATCCGCCGTCGCGCTTCTACCCGCACCACTCCTGCCCCCGCGGCAGCCACGCTGTCCGCCATCTGGTCGGATAGCTCCGTTAGTACGTTAGACATACTCTCCTCCTTGTCCAATCAACGCGGGAATTTCTATTTCATCAGACCCGCACTCACAGACTAGCTCGAATATCGCCCGGCGGCACCGCACGTAAGAACTAAAAGCAACCCGGAAAAAAGTGGGGGCTAAAGGCTAATAAGACCTAACCGGGTGGCCAGTACCACCGCCTCGGTGCGGCTCTGTGCACCCAGCTTGCCCATAATCGAGTTCACGTGAAACTTCACCGTGTGCTCGCTGATACCCAGCCGGAGCGCCAACGTCTTATTGGGAGCTCCCTCAGCCATAATCCCCAGCACCTCTAGCTCCCTGGGTGTAATTCCGGTGTCCTGCCGCGCTATTCCGCCCTCTCCCTGCGACGCAATCAGCGGCCACAGCCCCGGGTCCAGCACCGCCACACCCCGCACCAGCGCATTCAGCGCCGAGGCCACCGTCTCCGCGTCCGTGTCGCGGGTCAACAGCCCCCGTACGCCTCGGTGCCATACCTCCGCGACTCCTTCGCCATCTACCGTCAGCGCCAGCACCGGAACGCCTTCATCGGTCAGCTCCGCCAGCCCTTTCAGGTTCGCCTGCCACTCAGTGCCCAAGCCCCACACCACCGCCTCGGGCCGGAACACGTTTACCTGCTTCGCGGATGCGTCCTCGTGACTGAGCTGCCCCACCACCGTGCAACCTTGCCGCCCGTCCAACAGCGCGGCCAGCCCCGCCCGCGCCAGCGAGTCGCCCGCCACCACCACTATTCTCAGCTCACCTTCTCTAGGACTCACCGTCGCCTCGAAAGTTCACATTACCCTCTTTTCGAGTATATCAAAGGCAACTATCATCCTTACCGCCTTGTGGCGGAGGCTCCCGTCTGCAAAAATGTCTCGGCCCAACCAGGGCATTTAGGCTCACGCCCATCCCACCAGAGGAGCAAATATTGGCTCAACAGAAACGGCTTCAACCCCTACCCGAAAGCTGGAACAAGGCTCTGGCCATAGCGGCCCACCCAGACGACATGGAGTACGGCGCCGCCAGCGCGGTGGCCCGCTGGACCTCCCAGGGGAAGGAAGTCGCCTATCTGCTGCTGACCCGAGGCGAGGCTGGCATCGATTCAATGCCCCCGGACCAGGTCGCGCCGCTGCGGGAACGTGAAGAGGTCGAGAGCGCCGCCGTCGTCGGTGTCCATACCGTTGATTTCCTTGACTACCGGGACGGTGTCCTTGAGTATGGCCTTCCCCTCCGCCGTGACATCGCCCGAGCTATCCGCAAGCACCGGCCCGACGTCATCATCAGCGGGAGCCATCACCTCACCTACGGCGGCGTTCGTCTCAACATGGCGGACCACCGCTGGGCTGGCCTGGCGGTCCTTGACGCCGCCCGGGACGCCGGCAACCGCTGGATCTTCCCTGAGCTTCTGGACGAGGGTCATCAACCCTGGGACGGCGTCAAAATGGTCTTCGTCACCGGCTCTCCGTCGCCCACTCACGCCGTGGACGTCACCGCTTTTATGGACAAAGGCGTCGAGTCCTTGCGAAAACACGCCGTCTACTTGAAAAATCTTTCGCAGCAGGTGGACCCGGACGAAATGCTGCGCTGGAACGCCTCCGTTAGCGGCGAAGCCCTGGGCGTCGACTACGCCGTGGCCTTCGAGGTGCTTCAAATCTAGCGTCGCGCTGCCTCCGCCGGTGACGGCGGTTTCGCCAGGTATATCATCACCCCCGCCGCCAGATACAGCGCCGCCACCATCACGAACTGCACCGTGTAGCCCCCCGTCGCCTCGCTCAGTACCGCCGCTAGCGTCGGCCCCAGTCCCAGCGCCACCATCTGCATCGGCGCCATCGCCCCCGTGATCGCACCGTAAGACCCTCGCCCAAAGTACCGCGCCAGCAGCATCTGCTCCAGCACCCCCAGCGCCCCGGCGAAGCCCCCCCAGATAACTCCGAATACATACGCCATAACCAGTGAGTCCACCGCCAGCAGAAACAGCGTCATCACCGTCGCTGCGGGCAGCGCCATCAACAGCAGCAGCCGGGGCGTCACCCGGTCCGCTGCGTAGCCCCATCCCACCACTACTAGCGCCAGAAACGTGCTCAGGCTCAGCACCCCTGTGGCCTGGGCCGTGGAGATGCCCACTTCATTCCGAAGATACGGCACCATGCTGAAGCTCAGCGTTGACGACGCCAAAATACCAAACACCACTGACATCCCGATCAGCCAGAAGGTGCTGGTTCGAATTGCCCTGCCTGCGGACCAGCTAACCTCCGCCGCCGCTCCGCCGCTTCTAGGCGCGCCTCGTTCCCCACCGCCGGGACGCCGTCCTTCCTCCCCCTCAACTGCCCCGTCGGGCAGCAGCCCTATGTCCTCCGGCCGTCTCCGCATCACCACCGCCAGCGGTACTATCAGCGACAGGCTCACGATTCCTAGGAACCAGTAGGCCGCGCGCCATCCCGCGAACACCACGAACAGCGACACCACCTGAATGTTAATCGCGCTGCTCACCGGCCGAAACGTGGATGTTATCGCCAGGGCTATATTTCTCCGGCGCCGGAAGAAATTCACCGCCGCTGTCCTGGGAACTATCCCTATCAGCGTCGTGTTGCTGATACTCCTCCCCACCACGTACACGCCGAAAAAGAGCCCGAAGTTGTGAGCTCCCGCCAGGATAAAGAAAGCCACCCCCACCAGCGCCGCGCCCATGGGCATCAGCCATCTCGGCCCTAACCGGTCCGCCAGGAGGCCCATCAGCGGCCCTATCAGCCCGGATAGCCACGTACCGGCGGTTACCGCCAGCGCCAAAGACCTCCGGTTCCACCCCGTATCATCCAGGATGAAGTCCTGAATACCCCCTATCACCACCTGGGAGAGCCCCGTGCCGGCAAACGTCCCCACCGCCGCCATTCCCATGATGAGCCAGCCATAGTAAAACGGGACCGGCGGCCGCCAGCCTAGCGCGGCGTTTAGCCTACCCAATCGCCCTCGCCGAGTTTGTATTCATCCGCTCAATAAGCCCCTCGGGGGAGTCCAGAGGGGGCTAGCCCATTCTGGCGGGAGTCTGAGGGTGTCCCTCAAGATATTCTTTACTAACCTTCCTGGGCGGGATGGTGGGAACCACAAACCTGTGATTCGCAACCCTCTGTGGCAACACCCATCGCCATAGCTGACTCGTCCCATCTACAGACACCATCAATCCACGGTAACAGCCACCACGCATGATATACTCCCGCCGACCAGGGAGGAAAAGATGTTTTTTGAATTGCGCCAATACCGCACCCGCCCCGGCCAGCGGGAAAACTGGGTCAAGTACATGGAAGAGGTCATCATCCCCTTTCAGGTGGCCCAGGGAATGGTGATTTCCGGCAGCTTCGTCGGCCAGGAGGAAGACGACCTATACGTCTGGATTCGCCGCTTCGACAGCGAGTCCGACCGCGAGAGGCTATACAAGGACGTCTACGAGAGCGACCATTGGAAGAACGAAATCGCCCCCAAAATCCCGGACATGCTGTTTAGAGATAAGATCGTCGTCACCAGGATGGAGCCCACCGCCAAGTCCGTGGTCCGATAGCTCCCCGCCAGTCCCTTTACCTAGCCCGGCATCGATAGGTCCGGCACCACCGTGGCTCCCGGCAGCGCCCGCAGCACCCCAGGAGACACCTTAACCTTGGACGACCGGCTTCCTGACCCCAGGATAACGTACTCCGCCGCCATCAGTTCCCCGTCTATGTATAGCGGCAGCCCCTCCGGCAGGTTGAAGGCCGTCACCCCGCCTATCGCCATCCCCGTCAGCGCCTGGGTCTCCTCCGCCGTGGCGAACGACAGCCTCCGCACGCCCATCAGCCGACGTACCGTCTTGTTGACGTCTAGCCTTCGCGACGCCTGCACCACGCAGGCCGAGTACTGCTTCGGCTCTCGACGCGATCCTACAATGATCGTGTTGCCTGAGTTCTCCGGCGGATAGCCGTACCGCTGGCAAAATGCCGCGGTGTCCGCGAAGTCCGGGTCGCAGTCCAACAACTCGTAAGCTATGCCCAGCGCTTCCAGCGCCTCCACCACCTTCTTGGCGGCGTCCTCGGCTGCCTCCACCATCTTAGCGGCTAGCTCCATCCACGAGCATGTACAGTCGCCCTCACGCGAAAGGTGGCCTCATCGTGTGCCATGGCGTGCTCTGCTCGTACGCATGGGCAACCCTCAGCACCGTGGCATCGTCCCCGGGCCGCCCGCCAATCTGAAGTCCAATGGGCAACCCCTTGGAGTCAAAACCGCACGGCACCGTCACCGCCGGCGCGCTGGACAGGTTGAAAATGCGCGTCAGTAGATACGGCAGCCTCCCCGCCGTCGCCTTACTGGTTATCGGCGGGTCCTCCGTCACCGGCTGCGCCGTTTTCCCGGAGGTTGGCAGCACCAGCACGTCGTACCGCTCCAACGCTTCGTGCACCTGCTGCCGCAGCATGCTCCGCAGCCGCTGCGCCTTGTAATAGGTCTGCGCCGGCACAATGCTCCCGGTTAGCAGCCCTATCCGGTTATCGTGGCCGTACTCGCCTTTCCGCTCCCGGATCCATTCGCGGTGGTTAGCCGCCGGCTCCACCGCCAGCAGCACCCCGGATATTGCCGCCGCGTAGCTACTCAGCGGCAGCGACACCTCCTCCACCGTGGCCCCCAACTCCCCCACCACAGCTATGGCTTTTAGGACCGCGTCGCGCGTTTCCTGCTCCACCAACTCGCTGTTCATCTGCTCACTGATAACCCCTACCCGCAGACCTCTTACATCACCCGTTAGCGCGCTCCGGTAGTCCGGCACCGGCGCGTTGCTGCTGTACGGGTCCCGCGGCTCGTGCCCGGCAATGGCGCTCAGGGTTATGGCCGCGTCCTCCACCGTCCGCGAGATAGGCCCCACCGTGTCCATCGACCAGACCCCCGGCATTACGCCGTGACGGCTCACCAGACCCCACGTTGGCCGGTGTCCCGCCAGGCCGCACCACGTCGCCGGGAACCGGATCGACCCACCCGTGTCCTCCCCCAAAGACGTCGCGCAGAGAAATGCCGCCGTGGCCGCCCCGGACCCGCTGCTGGAACCCCCAACGTACATGTTCACGTCCCACGGGTTCCTCGGCGTGCTGAACCGGTGCGAAAACCCCGTTATCGCGAACTCAGTCATGTTGGTCTTTCCCAACAGCACCGCGCCCGCATTTTTCAGATTCGTTACCACGGTGGCGTCCTCGTCCGGCACAAAGTCCATCAGAATGCGGGAAGCCCCCGTGGACCGTATTCCCTTGGTCCAGAACTGGTCTTTCACCGCCACCGGAACGCCGTGCATCGGCCCTCGATAGTTCCCCCCGGCTATCTCCGCCTCCGCCTCCCGTGCCGCCGCCATCGCCTCGTCACGGCACACCGTCAGATATGCGTTGTACTGAAAGTCCAGCCCATCAATACGGTCCAGGTACGCCTCCGTGGCCTCCACCGGGGATAGCTCTTTCGCCTCAATCAAGCGGGACAACTCCGCCGTGGAAAAATAGGGAATCTCAGACCTGTTCATAGCCGCATCCCCTTTCCGTGGACATCTGATTCAGCACAGCCTCGCCGGGCCATCTTAGCCACCCTAATCCTGCGGCGGCAGGATAATCGGCAACGGCTCCACCTTCTCCAACCCCGGCGGGTTGATATTGTCCAAGGCCTCAAGCATCGCGTTCAGGCTGTGCATCACCTCGGTCAGGTCCGGCTCCTGGATATCCAGCCCCACCGCCCGGCCCAACGACTGTATCTCTTTCTGATTCAAGTCTGCCATATCTTCCTCCGGTGTTAACCAACTCGACCCGTCTCCATGCGCCCGCCATCCGCCACCTAGAACGCCGGCTTCTGAATCACGGACTGCTCCACCTTCCGGGGAATTAGCTGCCCGTGGTCCGGGCTCCCCAACAGCTTGCCGTTATCCACCATCACCGTCCCCCTCAGCATCACCGTGGTGGGCCACCCCTGCACGTCCCACCCATCCCAGGCGCTATAGTCTCTCACGTGCAAGTCATCGTTGGTCAGCTTCTTCTTGACCTCCGGGTCAATGATCGTGATATCCGCGTCACTGCCCACCGCAATCGCCCCCTTCCTGGGGTAAAAGCCCAGCAGCTTGGCCGGGTTGCTGGACGTCACATCGGCGAACCGCTCAAGTGACATTCCCCGCTTCACCACCGCGTCAACATAGTTCACGCCCATCCGAATCTCAATTCCCGCGTTTCCACCCCTCATATCCATCACGTTCTTCCCCGCCGTCTTGTCGATGTATGTCGTGAAGCTGCTGTCCGTGGCGGTGAACGAAAGGTCATGCCGCATCAGCCCGCTCCAAAGGTCCTGCCGGTCCTCTTCGTACTTCAGCGAAGGATAGGTGTGGTACTTCATACCGTCCGCTTCCTTGTAATTCTCGGCGTTGAACGAAAGCGCCAGCGTAAGCACCTCTCCATACACAGGCAACCCCCGGCTCCGCGCCTCCGCAATGGCGTTCATCCCGTCGTTGCCCGTCACGTGAACGAAGTACGTCCCGGCGCCCGTACGCTCCGCCAGGTGTACCACGTGCCGGAACGCCAGGTGCTCCACCGTCTTTGAGTGGATCAGATTCGCGTTGTACCACTCCCACTGGCCCCGCTGCTTTGCCATCAGATAGTTGTACATCACCAGCTCATCGTCTTCCCCGTGCACCGCCAGCACGCCCCCGTGCCGCGAAATCTGCCGCATCAGGTCGTCCAGCCGCCCCGTGTCGATTCGGCCCACCGGTGTCAACGTCAACCCCCTCGCCTCCGGGGGCCTTATGTCCGTGGTGAATATCTTCACGCTAGGGAAACCTGCTGATACCAGCTCCCCGAAGCGGGCAATCGAGTCCGGCGTGTTCTTGCTGGTGAAAATAGCGTGGGCCGAGTAGTCCGTGTACGCGTTGCCCTTCCACGGCTCCAGGTAGCTATGTATCCCCGCGGCCAGGTCTCCATCGTTCGGCGCCGGCGCGAAGTCCACCACCGTGGTGGTCCCGCCCCAGATGGCCCCTATCGAATGCACCGCCGGTCCGGCGTTGGGCGTTCCCGCCACCAGCTCCGGCGCGCCAGGCTGCACGTTCGCTGCGGCGTGCGCGTGCGCCTCAACCCCGCCGGGCACCACTATCTTGCCGGTGGCGTCAATCACCTTCACCCCTTCGCTGGAAAGCACTCCCGGCAGCGTCACAGCCACAATCTTCTCCCCCTCTATCCCAACCTCCCAGTCTCCCGCGCCCGCCGGCGTTACAACTTTCCCGCCCTTAATTATCGTATCCACTATTCCTTGCCTCCTTATACCTTTGGGCTCCATACGAGGCCAAACCGGCCTATATACTCTCGCTCCCGGTCCGGCCATCCACGCTTCTCTCTTACCCTCGCTCGGTGGTTTCTGCCTCCACTTGGTAGTACTCGGGAAGGCTTATCAACTCCTCCACTCCTTGCCTCAAACCCGCCATTTCCTTGGGGTCAATCGCGGTCACCCCCGTATCCTTCAACGCCTGGTAGTTGCGGCGCAACGCCTCCACCGTAGACACAATTGGCGTGATCGCGTAAATGATAATCTGGTACCCTAGCCTCTCGTACTCTTCCACCGAAATATCTTCCACCCCTCCGATCACCAGCAGCGGTATGTCCGGCACTTCCTTCCGAAAATACGCCAGGTCATCCCTCTTCGTCGCCCCTCGAAAGAAGATCGCGTCCACCCCCATATCCTTAAGCGCCTCTCCCCGCCGCACCGCCTCCTCTGGCGACCCCTCCACCGCGGAAAACGCATCCGTCCGCCCAATAATGATAAAGTCCGCGTCCCGGCGCGCCTGGAGACTGAACCTGATCTTCGCCTGGAACTCGTCCAGCGGGGTGATGTGCTCCAGCCCTTTGTGGTAGGACGCCCGCTTCGGGTACACCTGGTCTTCGATGTGGATCGCGGCAATCCCCGCGTTCTCGAACTCACGAACGCAGCGCATGGTGTGCACCGGGTTGCCGTACCCCGCTCCGGCGTCGCATATCACCGGCAGCCCGCCTGCCATTGCCACCCGGCGCGCCACATCCACCTGCTCCGTCATCGTCATCAGCGGCTCGCTCACCGCCAGGTGCGCCCCGGACATGTAGCCGCCGGTGTACACCGCCTCGAACCCCAGCGACCTCACAACCCTCGCTGATATCGGGTCGTAGGCCCCCGGCGCCACAATAGTCTCCCCGGAAAGCAGCTTCCTTTTGAGGTCAGCCCGGACCGTCATTCCCACTCTCCAATTTGCGCCTGAGCGACGGCCACATTCTAGTTTTAGCCCCCCACAGTGTCAACGAACCGCCGCTCCGCCCTAACCCCCGCCGCGCCTTCCCTACAAAGCCTCGTTCAGCGACACCGCCTCCCTTACCCAACCTATCACCTGCTCCGGCACCACCTCACCCAGGCTCCGTACCTTAATGTGCCTCATCTTCTTGCCCGTCCCTTCTATCCGCCCCGCCGGGTCCGTCAGCGCCGCGCCGTTGAAGAACCCCAGCGCCACGTACCCTTTCCAAGACGCCAGATAGCACACCTTCCCCTTCTTCTCATAGCACGGGTTGCCCCACTTGATCGACTCACTTAGCTCAGCGTCGGCTTCCACCACCAGGCCTCTTATCCCCTCCGCAATCGCCTTCAGATGGCTATCCAGCTTGGAAAGCCACTCCTCCACCGGTTGGGCATTCGCCATTTCCATGCTCCTCGGACGCCGTCATCCTGCCCATCCTTCCACGCGTCCGCATCGTAGCACGATTCCCCCGACCACGGCGTTTATCATCCGTTCAACAAACCCTCAAGGGGAAGTCCGGAGATGGTTGAACCTCTCTGAGTTTGTGCTTTTTTTGACTTCGTCAGTATTTTCCGCGTCTCGTCGTTGCATGTTGAGCGTCCGCACAAGTCATGTCATTCCTATGAAAATAAGCCTCCTACGCCTCCAACCCGCTCATCCTTAGGCTCTCGAAGGACGAGCCCATACCGCATTACGCCCCCCCATCCTTCCTGGGCGGTCGAGGGTGAGCACCACCAACCTTCGATTCGCAGCCCTTAGGAGCGGCGAACGTTTCGCCCTGGCTGATTCTCCCTAAAATAGAACAGCTCTCTCCCCCTATCGAAGGGGAGATTAAGGGGGTGTGCGAACCGGCCTCCGTTTTGTCCCCGGTAGCTCCGGTCGCAACCGGCATCCGGGATTCTCTCATCCCCCACCCTGCCCCAAGCCAGTTGACACCCTTGAGCCATCCTCAATAGACTTCAACTAGTAACCCCCGCACTTTGCGATTACCCGAGGAAACTTAACTGATAGCCCCAGATTCAGCCGTCCCCGTCACCCTGGACCAGCTCCACGCCATCTTCAACACGGAGCTTTCCAACCACCCTTCCATCTCGATATTGAAGGGCTTTAAGCTGGACTTCTCCGGCAACCAGGACTTTCACAAAGTCTACTTCTCAGTCAAATGCCAGTGCGGTACCGCCGCCCTAATCTCCGTCGAGGTCTCCGCCTCCAAGACCCAACCGGAGGTCCTCGGCGCCATGCCGAGCCTGGTCGATCATGTCCAGACCAAAGCCAACCAGTTCTCCGCCATGCCCTGTCGGGTGCACCAGCAAATGCGTACCGGCATGGTGAGCGAGTAACCGCCCGTTCGTGTTATGCTGAACCCAATCGTTCCTATTTTTCATCCAACCTGGAGAGACGGGCAATGAAACGGGAGCTTACTCAGGAAGAGGCCCTCCAGCGGGCCAAGCAATTCTCCGAAAAATACGTGGAGCGAAGTCCCTACGTCTTCTTTCCTGAGGCCGAGGTGGTGGAGCTCGTCCAGCAGGGCTTGGGTGAAAACGAGGTCGAGCACGGCTACCGCTACTGCCCTTGAATGCCCCTCACCGGCGATCCAGAGGAGGATCGCAAAAAGATCTGCCCCTGCGACCGTCACCATGAGGACATAAAGCGTGACGGCTTCTGTATATGAATGTTCTTCGTAAGCGAAGAGTTTCTTCGCAAGTATGAGCAGGGTGAGGACTTCGTACAGACCATTGACGAGGCCGTAAAACCCGGAGAGGGCCTCTTTGACCAGGACTATGAGACCAAGGCCCAATGGAAGGCCAGGCAGAAAACATCATCGGGAGAGTCCAATTGAGTGACATAATCGTTTACACATCCGCCGGTTGAGGGCCCTGCCACATGGTGAAAGTGTACCTTTCACGCAAGGGCATCCCCTTCACTGAGCGCAACGTCTCGCATGAGGAAGACGCCCGGGTAGACCTCCTAGCCCTCGGTTACCGCAGCACTCCCGTAACCGTCATCGGCGAAGAGAAGCTCGTCGGCTATAGTCCGCCCAAGATCGACGCCGCTCTAGCCATCGCAGGGCTGTAGCAGCCCAACAACCCGTTCCGGCAGCAGACGCCCACCTAGGAGCAACGGTATGACGTCGTGGTCCACGGCTGCGGCGTCGCTGGCCTGCCCGCCGCGGTTCGCGCCGCCTCTGCGCAGCGGCTATCCATTCCCGCCATTCATGTTGAGCAACAGCACCAAACTATAGAGGCGGGCGCTCAAAAGCCCACCGCCTCAACGCAGACCGAATGACCCTGAAAGCTGTCAGCCTACCGGCTGCCCCACCTTCGCCAGGTCAAAGTTGTACAACTTAGCCACGTTCAGCGCCACAATCTTCGCCCGGTCCTCGTCCGGCACCCCATCCAGAATCGCGTCCAGTACCTCTCTCGACTTTGGGAACGTCGACTCCGAGTGCGGATAGTCTGACCCCCACATCAAGTTATCCACCCCAATCACATCCCGTACTCTTATGCCCACAGAATCCTCTTGGAAGCTCAAATAGACGTTGTTGTGGAAGAAATCGCTGGGTAGCTGCCCCGCCTTGAACCTGTACGACGCTTCCTCCTGTCGCTCCATGTACGTGTAGTCCATCGTTTGCACTAGGTGCGCCGCCCACGCCAGCTCAAATTCCACGATGACGATCTTTAGATCTGGGTACCGGTCGAAGGCGCCCGAGAAGATCATGTCGCACATCGAAGTCGAGGGCCAGAACACCTTGTTAGCCCTGGCCGAAGCCTCGTGAATGGTCTCGTCCGCTCCCGTCCGAGTTATCCCGCTGCGGTTGGTTGCCGTATGCAGGCTCAGCGGCATATTAAGCTCCTGGGCCGTCGCCCACAGCGGCTCGTATTCTTCCCTGTCGTACCTCCGGTCCTCGGCGGGATACTCCGGTATCATCGCCCCCACCATCCCCATTTCGGCGCAGCGCCTCAGCTCTCCAACGCCGTCCTGCACGTCGTCCAGGTTGATCATCGCTATGCCCTTCAGCCGCTCCGGGCTGGTTGCGCAGAACTCCGCCAACCAGTCGTTGTAGGCCCGAAAGATGGCGGACAGCAATCGGGAATCCCGAATTTTGTAAAAGAAAAGGCCTTGTGACGGATAGAGCAGCTCACCCGAAACCCCGTCGATGGCCATGTCACGAATGTGCGCCCCTGGCTCGTAGGCCCCCACCAAGACATCTTCCAGCCGGCCTTCGTGGGAGATATTCTCCGGCGCCTCAAACCTGGTTCCCGCGCCCAGTACCAGACCAATCCCCGAGAGTTTCTGGTCGCCCTCCACCATCAACTGGTCCAGTTCCCCCACCCGTTTGATATATGGCGCCCTGGCCTTAAACTCGGAATCTATCCTCTCGGTCCACAGTTCGGGGGGCTCAAACACGTGCGAGTCGGACGAAATCACCAAGTCTGTGTTCATCCTATCCTCCCGGTTTCTTTGATAGTTTGCGGCCTGACTAACGGCCCGGTTCAGGTGGATTCTACCGCACCGGCGCTACGCCGTAAAAAGCGTTTGCCTCCCCTCTCCTCCGCCCCGTTCACCGGTTGGCGGTCAGCCACCACCAGCCCGCCGTCCACCCGCCCGCTCAGCTGATATGCCCACCGTAGAACCGTTCGCAGTTGTCCCACAGTATCTTGCGTTTGCTGTCCTCCGGCAGGTCCAGCCCCAGAAACGTGTTAATCGCCTCCGGGAACGTGCTGTCGTAATGGGGATAGTCCGTGGACAGCACAATGTTTTCGTCGCCGTAGTGCCTTATCACGTCGCCCACTAGCTCTTCGTCCACGTCCACCGATATGTAGCAGTTCGAAAGAAAGTACTCGCTGGGCTTCTTCGAAAGTATCATCGCCCCGTGCTTCTCCCACTGCTCGTCCAGCCGGTACATCAGCCAGGGCAGCCAGCCGCAGTTTCCCTCTAGGAACGCGATGCGCAGCCGGGGAAAACGCTGGATAACGCCGCTGGCCAGCACCCCGCTCATGGCGCTCATTAGCTGCCACGGAAACACCAGCGTGCGCTGCACCACTCGGCCCGCGGGGTGGTGCAGGAACTTCCGCGTAAGGTCGTCCTCCGCCAGCGCCGTGCTGGTCCCGTGGATACCCACCGCCAGCTCCTGCGCCTCAATCTCCCGCCACAGCGGGTCCACCTCCGGATCGTACAGAAATCGCCCCTTGGCCGGGTCCGGGTGCACCGAAACTCCAACGAACCCTAGCTCAGAAATCATCCTCCCCACCTCGGACACCGCCGCCTCGATGTCCTGCAGCGACACCAGCCCCGCGCCCTTCAACCGCTTCGCGTCCTCGCGACAGTAGTCCGCCAGCCAATTGTTGTACGCCCGGCACAGCGCCGCCGAGAACTCCGGCTCCAGCGAGTCCATCGCCTGCGCAATTATCCCGCCGATTGTCCGGTACAATATCGCAACGTCCACACCCTCCAGGTCCATCGCCTCCAGCGTGGTCGGCGCGTCAAAGTTGCGCTCAAACGCCTTGGCTTGAAGTGGTGTCTGCTCCTTCTCCGTCTGAAGCGGAGCGTTGGCCTCCATCGTCTGCTGGTTGTCAATCCAGTATGGCGCCACTCGCCCCTCCACCTCCCACTTTTCCAACGCCGCCACGTGCGGCCGAGTCTTCACCGGCGCCCTGTCCCGGAACGGCTCCTCCAGGTACTTCTGGTACATATCGCCCGGCTCCAGAACGTGCAGGTCGCTGTCCATTATTCGAAAGCCTTGCTTTCCCACCTTTGCCTCCTGTACCGCGCTCTCGTTCGCTAACCCTGCGCCGTCGCTACTTCTTGGCGCCCTGATTCCCTGGCGGCGCGAAGCGCGCCTCCGGCCAGATATTACCACCTTTAACCGGCGGCTGCGCCTCGTCAATCCCAGTGAAAACGTCCGGTGGGCTATGCTTGCCACTGCGCGGCCGCCAGCATGGAAACCCGTGGGTCCGTCGCCGCCTGAATCGGACTCGGCCATGCTGTTTTCAGCCCCCCAGCGCCCTCATAAATTCAGGTTGACACTCGCTGTATCAAGGTCACGCCAATTCCACTACACCCCTCGCCCCGTCAACCGTGACGGTCTGCCCTTCCCACAGCACAGCGGTGGCGTTTCCCGTTGCCACCACCGCGGGAATGCCGTACTCCCTTGCGATTATGGAAGAGTGAGAGAGGACACCGCCGGTTTCCGTGACCAGAGCGCCGATACTGGGTAAGAGGAGTGACCACACGGGAGAGGTGACGGGGCACACGAGCACGTCGCCAGCCTGCACCTTGTGGAACTCGGCCTCACCCATGACCTCCATGACCGGTGCGGTGTAGGTTCCCGGTGTAGCGCACCAAAGCCAGGGGTACAGTGACCGTGTAGTACTCGCTGTCTTCGCGAGCAGGGTAGGCGCGCTCGGCCCGGACAAGGGCGCGCTCGAAGCGCTCAGCGTCTTCCCGAGACCGATCGACAAGCAGCGGACGGGCACGGGCGATGGCTGCTTGACGCTGCTCCCCCAAGGATGCTGCCACTGCCTCAGGTTCGTAGCCTCGTAGGACCCGGTCATAAAGCAACTTCGGAACCAGGGACGGAGTCTCCTCCAGCGTGAGTTCGGCCACCTCGTACCGGAGGGCTCGGCACCCGAACTCCGTCAGTTAAGCGGCAAAGGCATCGGCAAATCCCATGTCAGATTCCCTCCAGCTTACTCAGGCCTGTATTTGGTCGCTCTCCGCGTCCGGGGGGAAATCTGCCTCTCCCAAGAGGATCTCGCCGGGCCACGGGCAGAAAGTCCTGGTAGAGAGCCAGGTCCTCCAGCGGAACTCCCTGGTCAAGGATGCCCTTGGCCATCGTCGCCAATTCCTGGTCCGATTCGTCGTAACGGCCCTGCTCCAGGCGACGCAGGAGTCCCCACTGCTCCAGGAGGCGGACCTGCTCGGCGGAGAGCCCGGTGGTCGTTGTAAACTCTTGAAGGCTCATTGACGTGCCGTGCCGGCCCTGGACCTCGGATGAGTTGAGCACACTCTCGGGAATCGCCTGAACGGCGCCGCTACTCTTTAAGCGGTCCAACGTCTGGCGGCTGTGCCCCCACTGCTGGAGGGCGCGTTTCAGCAACCGGAGCGAATAGCCCAGCGACTGGAATCTCTGGATCACCTCCAACCACTCGATGTGCTCCTCGCTGTACAGCGCCCTGGTCCGGTTCAGCTTCTCCGGCGGCGGGGGCAAGCCATGATCTGGGCGAGAACGCCCAAACTCCTCTGCCTCTGTTCCTCTTAAGACCCTCCTAATCCCTTCGGTTGACCCCTAATTCCACCGAACCTATACTCCCGTGGTCGCAAGCTGGCCCCTGCCGTCGAACTCGTGGGGCCGCCCGGAGAGCACCATGAAATTCGGCCCCGATCTGGATAAGCTCAAGGCATACCTGACGGACAACAAGTCTCGTCACGTACAACGCGTCCAACGTCTGGTCCAACAGCCCAGCGTTTCCACCGAGGACCTGGGCGTCCACGAATGCGCCCAGCTTCTGGTCGACTATCACCGAGAGCTGGGCTGCCAGGAGTCAAACATCGTCCAGACCGCCGGCCTGCCGGGCCTCTGGGCCTTCTACAACGCCGGCGCCCCGAAGACCATCGTCGTCTACGGCAACTTTGACACCCGGCCGGTCCTACCCTCCGAACGCTGGGACCAACCCGCCTTCGGCGGTCACCTCACCAACCACGGTTCCTACCCGAACGTCCTGGTGGGACGCGGCGCCTTCGCTTACAAAGGCCCCTACGTCGCATGGCTCAACGCTCTGGAAGCCCTCATCGCCGTCGAGGGCACCCTGCCAGTCAACGTCATGACCCTGCTGGAGGGCGACGAGATCATGGGCAGCCCCGGCTTCCGGCAGATGTTTGACACCTACCGGGACAGGCTGGCCACTGCCCAGGCCAGCTTCAGCCCCGGCGCTTCCCAGGACGGCGCGGGCCGCGCCTCGGTCAATCTGGGATACAAGGGTATGATCTTCGCTGACCTGGTCGCCACCGGTGCCAAGTGGGGCCGCGGTCCCCAGGCGGGGCCTCTGCACGGCATGACCAAGTCCGTGGTGGACAGCCCTGTCTGGCGCCTGGTCCACGCCCTGTCAACCCTAACTCGGCCGGACGGGAACACCGTGGCCGTGGACGGCTTCTACGACGCCCTCCAGCCACCCACCGCCGATGAGCGCCAGTGGGCCCTTGACTATGCTAAAAGTGTCTCCGGCGGCGAATGGAACCAGGCCCTCCCCGGCGTGGCCTCGGCCAAAGTGCCCGCTGGAGACTTGGGCTACGAGGAGACCGTCCTCAACTTCTTCTTCGGCCCTAGCCTTAACATAAACGGCCTGCGCTCCGGTTTCACCGGCCCCGGCACCCTGCCCTTCAGTCTCCCCAACGAGGCGTCCGCCCGCTTTGACATTCGCGTTCCTCGGGGCTACAAGGCCGACACCGTGGTCCAACAGTTTCGCACCCACCTCAACAACCACGGCTACCCGGACGTCGAGCTCCAGGTCATGGGCGCTTTCGACCCCTCCACTGCAGACCCCAACTCTGCCCTGGTCCGCTCCATCCAGCGCGCCTTCCAGCAAATGGAAGTCCCCTTCTCCATGGCCCCGGGCAGCGGCGCCGGCGGACCTTGGTCCCTCTACGCCTCGGAGTTGGGCATGCCCGTCATTCGCAACGTCGGCCTGGGCGCCGGCGGCAACACCGCCGGTCCCAACGAGTTCATGGTCATTGACGGCACCGAGACAGTCGGCGGCCTGGTGGAGTGCGAGCTCTCCCACATACAAATGCTCAAGTCATACGCCGAAGAGGAAGAATAATGGACCGCCCCCGCCTCCTGCGCCTCATCAGTGAAAACTTCAGCGAATCCAACGCCTTGGACATCGCCACCCAGATCACCCGCTTTTACCGCTCTCCCGGGGCCTCCGGCTATCACCGCACCACCGACATGGTCGCCGACCTTCTCCGCGACGCCGGGATGGACCGGGTTTGGGTCGAACGGTTTCCTTTAGACGGCGAGACCCAGTTTCTAAATCAGGCCATGCCCTTGGCCTGGGAGCCCTTCAGCGCCGAGCTTCGCCTCGGCTCATCCAGCGGTAAGCTGCTGGTCTCCTACGAGGATGCCCCCTCCTGCCTCCCCTGGTGGACACCCGCGACTCCCGAGGGCGGCGTCACCTTGGACCTCGTCGACGTCGGCACCGGCGAAAGCCTGGAAGACTACCAGGGCCGCAACGTCCAGGGCAAGGCCGTCCTGGTGCGCGGCACCACCCGGCCCACCGGCTTCCTCCACGCCGCCACATTGGCTATGCAGCACGGCGCCGCCGGCATCATTACTGACTACCTCCTCTACCAGACGGACCCTATTCGCACCCGGCAGTCCGTCCCCAACGCCGTCCAGCTCCTTCGAATGCCTTCAATCCGCAACTCCGCCTGGGCCATCGTTGTCGACCTGCCCGCGGCCGACATGCTCTCCCGCCAGGCCGCCTCCGGTTCTGCCCGAATCTGGGCCGACATCCAGGCCAAGACCTTCCAGGGCGAGGCCCAGAACCTTCTGGCGGACATCAAAGGCACCCAGGAGGACGGCCAGATAGTCCAGTTCGTCAGCCACTCCACCGCGGGTACCAGGCCCGGCGCCAACTGCGCCTCCGGACCCGCCCTCATGATTGAAATGGGCCGCTCAATCATGTCCCTCATCAACCGGGGCCTCATCCCCCGTCCCCAGCGCACCATCCGCTTTCTCGTCAACGTGGAAGGCCACGGCAGCAAAAACTACATCGCTAACCACAAGGAAGAGTTGGACCGCACCATAGGCGTAATCGCCGTGGACAGCGTGGGGCACGACCAGCGAAAGTGCCAGTCAGCCCTCATCTACTACCACTCTCCCGCATCCGTTCCAACCTTCCTCAACGAATACTTCGCAGGTCTCATAGCTGCCACTCCCAAAGAGACCCGCTGGGTCTTTCACACCGAGCCCAGCATCCCCTTGGTCAACTTCATTGACCTCCCCTACACCCCTTGGAGCGACAACCGCTACTTCCCGTCCTTCGGCGTGCCGTCGCCCCTCCTTATGTCCTGGCCGGACCTCTATTTCCACACCCAGCTTCTTACCGCGGATAACCTCGATCCCGCCGTCTTTCGCCGCTGCGGCATCGTCACCACCCTGGCCGCCCTGGAGCTGGCCGGCGCAGGGCCGGACGAAGTCCTCGCCATCATGCGAGAGGTCTCCAACCGCAGCCAGTTCCGCCTCACCGACCTGGCGAACCAGGCCCTGGACCCGGCCGAAACCGCCCGGGTCCGCCGCCGCATGCGATACCTGGCCAACACCGACCAGGCGGCGGTGCGGTCGGCCCTATCTCTTACCGCCGGCGACTCTCAACCAGCCCATCTGACGTCCGCCGCGGAGCAGATACAGGCGGATATCGGCCACCGCCTGGAGCAGGCTATTGGGTGGCTCGGTGACGCCCAAGAGGACGCGGCCTACACCCCGGGCAACGCAGTTCCATCGCGCTTAGTGGAGCGGGACCCGCCCGGCCTGGCTGGTACGGCCTACTGGGACCTCTACCGCATGTCAGAGGAGATGCACGCCCGCGACCCCAAGATGCTCTACGATTCCCTCCGCATCATCGCCGACGAGGTCTGGAACTTCACCAACAGCGCCCGCAGCGTCAACGAGATCGCCTGGGAAATCGGCGCTGAGTTTGACTTTGACCTGGAGCCACGCCACGTCCTCACCCTGCTCCAGGGCTTGGAGCGCGAGGGCTTCATCCGCCTGGACGGTTGAACCCGTTCCCCGGCGTTAACAGGTCAGCGTAACTCCGTTACTCCGCTCCGGAACCCTTGGGCGCGTACGCCGCCGCGTTGGGGTTCCCCGCCACGAACCGCCCCGCACCCAACCTCCCCACCAGCTTCCCATCCTCCACCACCACCTGTCCCCGCACCATCGTCATCACCGGCATCCCTAGCAACTCCATGCCTTTAAACGTGGACAGGTCGCTCTTGCCGTGCTCCTCGTCCACCACGTGCATCCTGGTCTGGTCCCAGATCACCAGGTCCGCGTCCGAGCCGGGGCTCAGCGATCCCTTCTGCGGGTAGATCCCGAATATCTTCGCCGGGTTTTCGCAGAAAAGCTGCACGAACCTGGGCAGTGTGATTTTCCCCGTGTTCACCCCGTGGCTCCACACCACCGGCATCATGAACTCCAGCGTCGTTAGTCCCGCCGCTATGTCGAAGATATTCTCGCCGTCGGGGCCTGGCTCCACGCCCTCACCGTCCAACTTACCGGTCAGCTTCAAGTTTCGCGTGTAGCCCGTGAAGTCGCTGCCTATCGTGTTGATCGTACCGGAAGCCAGCCCCTTCCACATCGCATCCTGGTCTTCCTGCTGCCGCAGCGGCGGCGACACCTTCAGCGTGTAGCCCCTCTCCAACAGGTCATCATCCGTCAGCGTCAGATAGTGTGGGCAGGTCTCCGCGTACAGCGAGAGCCCTTTGTCCTTGTACTGCTCCAGCACCGGCACCACGTCGTGGGAGCTCAGGTGTACCGGGTACAGCGGCGCGCCCACAATCGTCGCCATCGTCGCCGCCCGGTTTACCGCCTCCGCCTCCAGCAGGTTCGGCGCCGAGGGCAGGTGGTACCGCCGCGAAACGTTCCCCTGCGACCGGAACTGCTGCTCCAGGTACCCCTTACAGCAGCCGTTCTCCGCGTGTACCATCGGCATCCCGCCGTCCCGCGCCGCCAGGTCCATCACCCGCATTAGCACGTCGTCCGGCACCGAAATCTCGTTCGCCGTATGGTCCCGCACCCACGGGTTCCAGGTCATGAACATCTTGAACGAGATCACGCCCATCCGGATAAGCTCCGGCACCACCTTTCCAACGTCGTCCTGGTCCCTTATGGTGATGAAGCCGTGTACCGCGAAGTCCGTGTATGACGTTTCCGTGGCGTACTCTATAAACCCCTTCACTATGTCCGGGTTGTACGTCCGGTCCCCCCAGGCGTTGCCGTACATCCGGTGCCGGTGGGTCTCGGAGCCTATGAACGCCGCCACCGTGGTGACGCCCCCGTACGCCGCGCAGAGGGAATACGTGTCCATCTTGTCCGCGAACACCGGATGGGCGTGGCTGTCTATCCCCCCCGGCAGCACGTACTTCCCCGCCGCGTCAATTACCTGCCCCGCTTCTCCCGCTGAAAGGTCCGGCCCCACCTCGCTTATCCGCCCATCCTTGATCCTTACGTCGGCGCGGCTGACACTGTCCCCTGACACCAGCAGCCCCCCCTTCACCAATACGTCAGTGGTTTCACCAGCCACAGGCCCACCTCCCTCAAGGTTTCCCCAATGCTAGCACCACGTCTGAGCGTGTAACAAGCGCAACCCGCAAGCCACCTGCTGCTCCGGATTTGTAATTTGCTTCAATCGGTCGGAAAATAAACCCCTCGCAAAATACCAGTCCTAAGAGGTTAGAACCCGGGTGGCCAAATATCGCGTCATGTACTGGAAGGAGATTCCCATCCAGGTCCAGGCCCAGGACGACGGCGGTCAGGTCTCCCAACCCCTGGACCCTCGCTTCCAGCAGGGCGTCGACTCCATCGCTATGTTCGATGGCAGCGGCGGCACCGATGACTACCTGATGGGCTGGGAATGGAGCGATTTTACTGAAACGGACGGCTCTGCCGTTTCCGCCGCCACCCGGGTAGCAGATCATTACAACAATTCGTTTCCGCAAGACTTCGTAAAAAGAGTCCGTGACCTCCACTCCTCCGACAACCGAACTCCACACCCCGGCGCCGTCGACCACTGGTGCGCGCCGTGACCCCCACCCGGCGCCCTACACCCTCAATCCTGGACCGCCTGGCCGCCGGCGAAACCCTCATCTCTGACGGCGCCACCGGCACCTACCTCCAGCAGCACGGCCTTGAGCCCGGCGGCTGCCCCGAGGAGATGAACGACGGTTGCCCGGACGTTGTGAAAGGCATGGCTCGGGACTACTTTGACGCCGGGTCGGACATGGTCCTCACCAACTCCTTCGGTGGGAACAAGTTTATGCTGCAAAAATACGGCCACGGAGACCGCGTCCAGGAGCTCAACCGGCTGGCCGCCCAGCACGCCCGCAGCCAGGCCCCCACCGGCCGGTTCGTCGTCGGCTCCGTCGGCCCTACCGGCGAGTTCCTCGCCCCCCTGGGCGAGGTCACCAACGAAGAGATGCTGGAGGCATTCACCCGGCAGGTCGTCGCCTTGGAAGAAGGCGGCGCCGACGCCGTCGTCATCGAGACCATGACCGCCCTGGAGGAGTCGAACCTCGCCATCAAGGCCGCCCGGGAGCATACCAATCTCACGGTCATCGCCACCATGGTCTTCGACAAAGGCCCCCGGGGCTTCTTCACCATGATGGGCGTCACCCCGGAGCGCGCCGTCAAAGGTGCGCTGGACGCCGGGGCACACGTCGCCGGCGCCAACTGCGGCAACGGCATCGACGTTATGATTGAGCTCGCCGCGGAGATGCGCCGCGCCACAAACGGCTACCTGCTGGTCCACTCCAACGCCGGCATCCCCGCCATCAAGAGCGGTGAGATCGTCTATCCGGAGACCCCGGAGTTCATGGCGGGTAAGTTCAAAACCCTGGCGGACCTTGGCGTTAACATCATTGGCGGCTGCTGCGGCACCACCCCGGACCACATCCGCGCCCTCCGGACCGCATTGCAGTTGAAAGGGACAGTATAAGCGCATGACCACCAGCGAGACCATCGGCAGGCTTCCTATATCCCAGGTTTTGGAGCGCTACGGTAGGTGTCTGGAGCTGGTGTCTATGGACCCACACTTCCACGACATCAGCGTTGGCCTCTACTTCCGGGACGGCGTCGCCACCGTCTGGACCTTCAGCCTCAAGCCCGGCGCCCAGGACCGGATTCGCGCCATCCGTGACCAGATGGTAACCCTGGGCGGCCTAACTCCCGTGGCGAATACCCACAACCAGGTCACTTTCCCCTGCGGCCACCTACACACGCGCCCCGTCAAGTTCCTCCTGGCCCAGGCCGTTGGCAAAAGCCCTGACTACGCCCCGCTCGATGGCGCCATGTCCATCCGAGACACCAAGACCAAGCTCACCCTCACCGTCACTGGTTCGGAGTCTGACTCCGGTTGGCACTACCAGGTCTCCGGCGAAGGCGAAGCCCCCAGCATCCCCGCCCGCCTCCGGCTCGTCGTCGCCGGCTTCGTCCGCTACGGCGAAATGGAGAAGGTCGGTGACGACCTAGTAACCTTCCCCTGCCGCTGGCGCCACGATGAGCTGGTCCGCTTGCTCCTTCCCTACTCCCGCAACGTCAGCGCTGTCGAAAACATGATGGACGCCGAGGCGCTCCGCGGCCAGATGACCACCGGAACGCTGGGATTCACCCCCACCTAAAGTCGTATGAGCTTTAACAGGCTGATGGAAAAAGGGCAGTGCAGAGGGGGAGAACCCCCTCTGAGGTTGTGAATTTTTGCCTTCGTCAGTATTTTCAGCGCCAGCTTGTCGCATATTGAGCGTCCGCACAAGTCATGTCATTCCTATGAAAATAGCACTGTCCCTACTCTACCTGCGACTAGCAAGGGGGAGATTAAGAGGGAGTGCGCACCAACCCCCGATTTCTAGTCCTCCGCAGTGACAAAACGCATCACTTTGCATGATCGCCTCTGAAAACCGGGACAACAGGAGAATTAAGATGGCCGTCGCCGAGACCATGACCCCCCGAGAGCGCGTCCTCAACGCCCTGGCGGGCAAGCCCGTCGACCGTCCCCCCGTGGCCAACCCCACCAACATCGCCACCGTCGAGCTCATGGACCTGGTGGACGCCCCCTTCCCGGACGCTTGCCGTGATCCGGAGCTGGCCGCTCGCCTGGCCGCCACCGGACACACAGAGCTGGGCTTCGACTCTGTAATGCCCTACTTCACCATCACCCAGGAGTCTTCCGCCCTGGGCTGCGACATGCAGTGGGAGGAGAAGGACAACTGGCCCACCGTCCGCATGTACAACCCCATCTGGCGCGGCCCGGACGATGTCCACATCCCTAAAAACTTCCTGGAGCACCCGGACAACCAGACCATCACCAAGTCCATCGAAATCCTGCGCCGCCAGTTTGGCAACCGGGTGGCAGTCATCGGCAAGACCATGGGGCCCTGGACCTTGGCTTACCACGTCTTCGGCGTGGAGAACTTCCTCATCATGACCGTGGACGACCCGGATATGGTTATGCGAAGCCTCCATAAGCTCAAAGAGATCTCCGTCCTCTTCGGCGAGGCCCAGATCGCCGCCGGAGCCGACGTCCTCACCTTCCCAGACCACGCCACCGGCGACCTCGTCAGCGGCGAGTACTACAAGCGATTCCTCCTGGAAATCCATCAGGAAATGGCTGAACGGCTCCACGTCCCCCTCATCCTTCACATCTGCGGCAACACCTTGGACCGCATGGACTACATCGCCCAGTCCGGCATGGCCTGCTTCCACTTTGATTCCAAGAACGATCCCCAGAAGGCCATGGACACCGTTTCCGGTCGAATACGGCTGGTGGGAAACATCAACAACCCGGAGACCCTCTACGCCCGTGGCCCCGACGAAGTCCGGCAGGAGGTCTATCGCTGCCTGGACGCCGGCGTGCAGATGATCGCCCCCGAGTGCGCCGTCCCCTTGGCCACTAAGCTGGAGAACCTTTTGGAGATTCCTAAAGCGGTCAAAGAATGGAGCCTGGAGCGCCGCAACGCTTCGTAATCCCCCACCACACCACGGGGCGGAGCGCGTCTTGTTCCACCTCCCTGGTCGGCGAACGAATCAGAGCAATGGCATATAGGACCAACCAGCAAATAACAGGCCGGTCCGCGGGTCCCTTCTTCCCGTGGTAAATCTTGTCACCCGCATCCGCTCCAGCCCCAACTACAAGCTGTGGGCTGCCTCCGTGGTGGCCATCGGCACCCTCCTCACCGTGGCCGACACCGGGGAGGTCAACATCGCGCTCCCCACCATCGCTGAACAGTTCGACACCGACCTGGCCACCGTTCAGTGGCTGGCCACCGCCTACATGATGGCCACCAGCGCCCTGGTGCTCCCCATGGGCCGCCTATCAGACATCGTCGGCCGCAAGAAAGTTTACATCTGGGGCTTGACCGTCTTCATAATCGGCGCCGCGTTGGGTGGTTTAGCCCCCAACCTTCTTTCCCTGGTACTGGTACGGGTGCTCCAGGGCGCTGGGTTGGGCATGGTGGTTGGCAATCAGATGGCCATCCTCATTTCCATCTTCTCCGCCGGTGAGCGAGGCAAGGCCCTGGGCCTGCACACCACCATGGTCGGACTCGGCCTCATCATCGGCCCCGCCATCGGCGGCGTCTTCATCGACTCCTTTGGCTGGCGCTCCATCTTTATCGCCAACGTCGCCTTGGGCGCACTTTACCTCTTTCCCAACCTCCTCGTGCTGGACGAGCGTCGGGTTACCCAGTCTACCGCCTCTCCAACTCGGGACAAGTTTGACTGGCCCGGCGCCATCCTCTCCTCCGCCTCTCTGTTCCTTTTCCTCATGGGCATGACCAATCCCTTAGGCTGGGCCGTCGTCTACCGCTCCCTTCTCTTGGGAAGCTGCGCCATCTTGTTGACCTCCTTCGTCCTCTGGCAAATCAGAGCGCCCTTCCCCATTCTGGACGTCACCCTGTTCAGGGCCCGTCTCTTCTCCCTGTCGGTGATCGCTCGTTCCATCTTTTTCATCAGCCAGGCTTCGGTCCTTTTCCTCATGCCCTTCTATATCCAAGGAGTCGCCGGTTACGGCCCGGCACGGGCCGGCCTCATCATGACCACTATGGCCGTGGGGATGACCGTGGTCGGCCCCATCGCTGGCCGGCTCTCAGACGTTTTTGGATGGCGCATCTTCAACGTCGGCGGCGCAGCGCTTTCCATTGGCGCCGCTTTCACCCTTTCCCAGCTTACGCCGGATTCTTCCGTGGGCCTGGTCATCCTGGGCATCATGTTGCAAGGCGCCGCGGTGGGTATGTTCATCGCCCCCAACTCCAACGCCATCATGAGCAGCGTCCCTCTCGAAAAGTACGGCGTCATCTCTGCCTTTCAGCAGCTCCTTCGCACCGGCTTCTTCGTCGCTGGCATAGCCGTCGCCACCGTCGTCGTTACCCAGACCATGTCCAACCTGGGCTACGAGTCCAACCTAAAGCTCATCTCCGAAAGCAAAGGCGCCGGCAGCGCCTTCGTCTCCGGCCTACGCACCGTCTACCTCGCCATCGCCGGTCTCCAGGTCGTCACCCTCCTCCTCTCCGCGGTAGGCGACTCCAAGCGAAAGCGCTCTCCGGCATAGCCTCGTCAACCGCATTTCGGCCCGACGGCGCATCACCCTTCCCCCGAGGCGGCCCTCCCGTTCCAGAAAGCCGTTATCAGCGCCAGCGAGTTCACCAGCCCATGCGCCGCCATGGGGCCCGCCACGCTGTCAGAGTAGTGCCGGAACAACGCCAATAACGCACCTACCGCCGTGGTCAGAAGCACCCCCTCCACCGCTACTACAAAGAGCCCCCTGCTGGTTCCCCGGAGCCGCGCCATCGTCACTATAGGCCCCACGTGCCAGACACCGAATACCACCGCTGAGACCCAGACCGCATGCACCGTCCCGTAACTGAGCAGCGCCCCGAAGAGCACCCCCCGAAACGCCATCTCCTCAAACAGCGCCGTGCCCAGTGGAATCCTGATAAGCGCCCTATAAGCCGCGCCGCTCCCACTAAGCCCCTTCGTCCTCGGGTCCTGGAGCGCCGCTCTGAGACGCCGGGGCAGCACCAAAGTGGCCAACGCCGGTCCGCCTATCCCCATCCCCGCCGCCACGCCCCACAGCAAGCTCTCGCCCGCCTTTCCGGCGGACAACCCCAGCTCCGGGACAGACATTCCCAGACCCACCCACGCCCAGATCAGCAACAGCGCCAGAAACGACAGATTCAACGGGACGTAGAACCGGCCGTGCAGTCTTCTCCAGAAGAAATACGCCAGGTTGTTATAGAGCGCCAGAACGGCGATGAGCCCGGCCAGGTGCACCGCTTCTTCCACGCCCGGATTATACCCGCCGTACCGCCGGCTCTCCGCTCAGATGCTTCCTTCCGTCAGCCGCTTTGCGGGAACTCCGGTACCGCCCAGTTGACCTCCACCGGACGCTCGAGCTGTGGCCCGTGACCGCACTCCTCAATCACAGGCGGGCCGCCGCCGCTGATGCGGTACCCTTTGCCCTAATCCCATCGACTGTAACGTAGCGGTCTTCTAGCGCTTTGCGTTGGCGTGATGTCAGAACAGCACGGGTTTCCCAGGTCTGGGTATAAACAGACGCCGCGAGAGACGGTCAGGGAAAGCGCAACGCCGCGTCCCTCCGCCACGGCAACAGCGGCCAACCACAACTCGCTTTGTCCACAACCCCTGAAGCGGCGACCCGCCCCTAAATAACCTCCCGCGCCGGCGCCAGGTCGCCTTCCTCGAACCGGCTATACCGCAGCCCGTGGATATCCACTCCCGGCTTGCCATCCAAAATCAACTCTGACATCGTTCGCCCCACAACCGGCCCCATGGCAAACCCGTGTCCGCTGAACCCCGTAGCGAACAGAAACCCCTCCGGCCCCGGCGTCTCTCCAAGCACCGGCACCGCGTCCGGCGTCACGTCTATATATCCCGCCCACGTCCGCATGATCGCCACCTCTCCCAGCGTTGGAAACATCTCCCGCAGCGCCCGCAGGCTCCGCTCCACCTTCGCGACGTTGGGCTTCGGCTCTTCGTCCACCGCGTGCCCGAACGGGTGCTTCCGCGAGTCCGACCACGGCATCGCCCTTCCCACCTCATTCAGCAACGGCCCGCCCACGTGGAATCGGAACAACCGCCAGTTCTTCCTATAGCCCGGCCAGAACGCCCTCCAGTGCCGCAGCATCTCCAACGTCAGGTCCACGTCCGCCGCTCCCCCCGCCGCGATGTAAAGCGACCCGTCCCTCTTCTGCCGGAACGAAACATCCGACGCCCAAACCCCTGACGGCGTAAGGGGCGGCAGCGGCGCCGTCGCCGCCACCGTGGCTCGCACCTTCCGCTGCGGCAGCTCCAGCCCCACCATTTTACCCACCCGGCTGGACCACGCCCCGGCGGCGCACAGCACCACCGGCGCCTTTACCTCACCTCGCTCCGTCACCACCCCGGTCACCCTGCCTCCCGCTGTCAAAACACCCTCCGCGGCGCAGTACTCATATATCTTGGCCCCGTTCTCCTGCGCCGCCCGGGCCAGCGCCGTCGTGGCCTTTATCGGCTCCGCGTGGCCGTCCGTCGGTGTATACATCCCTCCAACACCCCACTCGCCTTCCAACGAAGGGACCAGCTTCTCCACCTCATGTCGGCTTAGCAGCCTCACGTCCAACCCCAGCTCCCGCTCCTCCGTCACCATCCGCTCCACCCGCGCCATCTCCTGCTGGTTTGACGCCAGCCTCAGGTTCCCGCCTTGCACCCACTCAACGTCCGAGTCCAACTCCTTCTCCAGGCCCTGCCATATCCCGTTCCCCTCCAACATCATTGGGATCTCCAACGGATGCCGCCCCTGCTGCCTCACGAACCCCCAATTTCGGCTCGACTGCTCCCACGCTACCCTCCCCTTCTCCACCAACACCACCCGGGCGCCCCTCTTCGCAAGATAGTAAGCCGAAGCGCACCCCGCTATCCCACCGCCTATGATCACCACGTCCGCGACTTTGTCGATTGGTTGTTTCGTCTCCATCATCGCGCCCTCCAACCCAATCCAGCTCTTTCCAAATCAGGGTTATAAACTACGTTTGGCAGGCTCACCCAGCCATCTATCTCCCGCCACCCAGGGCGCCCTGATTCTACCACCGCCGCGCGGCGTTCCGTTCCGGTGGTTCCTCACTAACAACGTCTAAACGCAAGGAGACCCGGGCATAACCCGGGTCTCCTCAGTCGTATCGCGTCTGGACCGGGCTATATCACCCAGTCGTTGACCCTCGGACTATTTAAGCGTTCTGCTTCGCTATCGCCAGCGCTGTGGCCTCTACCTCCACCAACTTCTCCTGTACCAGCCCCTCATCCAGCTCGGCGACAATACCCGGATAGCCGGCTCGCCCAATCATGGACGCAAGCTTCCGCTCCTTGAACTGGTCCAGCGTCCACCTCAGCGGGTCCGGCACCGATGTCTGGTCCCAGTAAAGCCGTATGTTCTTGTTCCTCGGGCCATAGTGGTAGTGCGGGTCCGTGTCGAAGCAGTCGAACGCCAGTATCTCAATCTCCTGCCCTGCCACCGTGCCCAGCACATGGATAGCCAGACCCCGGCCTACGGACAACTCCCGGAACTCCAGGCCAAAGCGGATGGCCCCGGCGTCTATTATCACGTCCCCTTTGTTGTGCGTCACCGTGGTACGCTCCTCCACCGCCATCTGCCGCGCCGCCTCCTCCACCTGGTCTAACGTCCTGTTGAGCTCGGCAACATTTATCTCTTTGGCCAACTCCTCCGCGCCCGCATGCCTGAGCATGGCCGGCATGTTGGTCCGGAACTGCTTTACCGTCCAGCCTACGGGGTGGCCCGCAGTGGTCTTATCTATATCGTGCTTCTCATTGGCCCCTTCCGGGTCGTAGTGGTAGTGGGGTATCTGGTCGAAGCAGTCGAAGCGCAACAGTTGCTTCTCGGCGCCTTCCACCTCACCCATTACGCGGATGCAAACCCCTTGGTCGTGCATCAGGTCCCGGTGCGAAAGATCAAACTTCAGTGGTCCGGCCTCTATTAGTGTCATATAACGCCTCCTATAAGGTTTCCTCTAGTTGGTGATCTCTTATCGTTGCGCACCCGCGCGTCGGGTGCGTATCTCGGCGGGGCCGGCCAATGCCTGGTTAGGTACCGGCCCTGTTCTCTTGTCCAATGCCCAGGGCTGAACAGCAATTATACCCTTGGTTGCACTAACGGTAAACACAGGGGTGTTTGGCCTTAACATAACGCTTGTCCGCCTCCCCCACCTCACTCAAACCCTTCCAACGTGAAAACTCCCTGCCCTACCCCGCCTCGCACACCTTCTTCAGCTTCTTCAGGCTCCATTCGGCGTTCTTCGCGTTCAGCCGCTCCACCAGGAACGAGTTCAGCACCTTGCCCGCAACGCCCCCTTTTACGCCGTAATCGAATCGCTACGTCACTCTGGCGCCGTCGCCCTCCGGCGCCACCGTGGTGGTCACCACCCCTGGGAACACCCCTCCCAGGCTGGCCACTATCCTCCGGTTCTCTTCCCACTCCTCTATCCTGGATGGCACCTCAAAATTCCCCACTAAGACCTTACAAGTTTACCCCGTGAGGTACAGGGCCAGCCCGAAAATGACGAAAGCCACCGGGATGTGGATCATCTCAAGCCAACGTACATCTTCAACTCCGAACCCTAGCACGTGTTACCTTGACGGAGAAGCCCACGGCCTGTAGCCTCAGCCCACCTATATCCTATTGGCTTTCTAAGAAAAGGAGCCTCGAATGGCTACCGGAACGCAAACAAATGAAATTGACATCGCGGACGTGGAATATCTCCGTCACCGCGATACACCTCTATTGGCACGTCTCTTCAAGCCCCGAGGCAACGGACCGTTCCCTATCATGATCGAATTGCACGGCGGGGCTTGGGTCAACGGCAATCGGCAGGACGGCGACGCGGCCAACGAAGCACTGGCTAAGAATGGTGTGATCGTGGCGGCACTGGATTTTCGCGTGCCGCCGGAAGCGCCGTATCCCGCCTCTCTGGCCGACATCCACTATGGGATTCGTTGGTGTAAGACCCAGGCTGCGGCGTGGAACGGTCGCCCGGACCGCATCGGTGCCATGGGCACTTCTAGTGGCGCACACCAGGCCATGCTGGTCGGCATGCGCCCGGACGATCCACGCTACGCCGCGCTGCCGCTCCCCACAGGCGCCGCCGCGGTGGACGGTGCCCTGGGCTGCGTGATCCTGGTCTCTCCCGTCATCGATCCGCTGGGACGCTATCACTATGTCAAAGGCCTGCGCCAGGATTGCACCCCACCCCCAGGTATGGCCGAGCGGGTGGCGCCCATGCATGACCAATATTGGCAGACGGAAGACGCCATGGCCGAGGCCGCCCCGGCGCGTATCCTCGCCCGTGGAGAGCGCACGGCCCTGCCGCCCGTCCTGTGCCTGGCACGTAGCTACGAGGTGTCGCATCCGGCCCCGGATCGAGAGGAGTTCGTCGCACAGTACCGCAAGGCTGGTGGCCAGGTTCACATGACCATCTTCGAGGGGGAGGGCGAAGGTCTACTAAGCGATCTCTCTTCGCCGGTTGCGAAGCAGACGCTCGAGGAGATGAGCGCGTTCGTCCATCAACACATCGGTTAAGCCAGACAGCCCCTGCCTCCCGCGGAGATGCCGCTGGGCTGCACCGTGAACGCCAGCTTTGAGGGCAGCCCGGTAAACACGTAGGCCGAACCTGAGTTATTGCCCCTGTCATCGTCAGCGATTCCCCCGCCCTCCCCGGCGTTACCGTCACATCCGAAACCGAAGCCACTCCCGAAAAATACTCCGGCAGCCGGTGCGGGCCTTCCACCACCCGAAACACCCGCTCCACCGGTGGATCCACTCCTAATGCTGTTCTCAGCTACCGGCAATTTAGCCGTCCCTTATTCCAAATTCCCCATTAAGACTCTCCCAGTTTTGCCCGTGAGGTACAGGGCCAACCCAAATATCACGAACGCCACCGGGATGTGGATCATCTCGATCCAACGTACATCTTCAATTCCATACCCTAGCAAGTGTGCCTGAATGTTCCATAGCACCGCCAGAATGACCGTTAACCACCCTATCCTCCACTCCTTTCTAAATCTGGCTAAAAACGCCAACGGAATCCCAACTACAAACACTACAATCCCGGAAATTTCCCCCATCCTTGCGTGGACGTCTAGTACTCAGTCAACTCGGTTTTGGTAATTGTTTAAGAAAACGTCTAAGGTTGCTACCCTTTTTTAGGAGTGTTGACGTAGGAGGGTGGCAGCCATGGGACGAGAACGGTATGTGGTCCGGTTGGAACGACTGATTCGCGGGGGAAAGAGCCCAGCGCGAAAGGTTGCCCGGGCCCGTATTCTGCTAAAGGCAGATACGGGCTGGGGGGTGATGCGCATCGTGGAGGCGCTGGACACGTCTGCGGGTACGGTGTGCCGTACCAAGCGGCGGTACCTGGAGGGAGGACTGAAGCGGGCCTTGGAGGAAGATCCTCGGCCAGGACATCCGACCAAACTGGATGAGCGGGGGGAAGCGCACCTGATTGCCCTGGCGTGCAGCGAGGCCCCTCCAGGCCATGACCACTGGACCCTGCGGCTCCTGGCAAACAAGGTGGTGGAGTTGGGGCTGGCGCCCTCCATGTCCCACGAGGGAATTCGCAAGCGGTTGAAAAAAACAGTCTCAAGCCATGGCAGAAGAAGGAGTGGTGTATTCCCCAGGTGAGCGCCGAGTTTGTGGCGTGTATGGAGGATGTGCTGGACCTTTACGCGGAACCCTATGACCCAGAGCGCCCGGTGGTCTGTTTCGACGAGACCTCCAAGCAGTTGCTGGCGGAAAAGAGGTCTCCGATCCCGCCCAAGCCGGCACGACGGGAGCGATACGATTACGAGTACCAGCGCAATGGCACCCGAAACCTGTTCATGCTGTGCGAGCCCCTGGCGGGCTGGAGGCATGTGGCAGTGACCGAACGTCGTACCATGGTGGACTTCGCTCAGCAGATGCGGTGGCTGGCCGATGAAGCTTACCCAGCGTCCGAGAAGATCCGGGTGGTGCTGGACAACCTCAACACCCACAAACCAGCTTCCCTCTACGAAACCTTCGAGCCCAAGGAGGCTAGGCGAATACGCAAACGCTTGGAGTTTCACTACACTCCCAAGCACGGTAGTTGGCTCAACATGGCAGAGATCGAGTTCAGTGTCTTGGCCAGGCGAGTCCTGCGCCGGCGTATTGCCGATGAAGAGACTTTGAGTGGCGAGATCGCGGCCCTGGAGGCAGAACGAAACCAAGCCGGAGCAACCATTGACTGGAGATTCTCCACTGTGGACGCCCGAGTCAAGCTTCACCATCTCTATCCTGCCAACAATTAGGTTGACTGAGTACTAGGAACACCCCATCCCCTCTGGAATAAAGCCCCGCAAACATTGTTCCCCGGGCGATCACGACCACCGCCATCAACGCCATCAAGGCGGCATAGCCCCGCGCCACTTTAGGGCGCCCAACGACTGTCACCATCAGTTACACCTCTTGAACTTAAGCGCCATTTATCAACCCTGGTTTTACACGATGTCGCAGCTATGCACCGCCGGGACCTTCAGCGAGTCCGCCGCGAGTGGGCGCCAGTATATCGAAATTGTTTCGGCTACTGTCAATCCGTGTCCCCATGAGTTACCGCATTATGGCCGCCCATCAATTGTGCCGGCCTTTGGCTCACCGGTACCCGGCCACTTAACCCCCCACGTCTTTTACCGGAGGATTATCGGTCAGTCTTTGGTGTCCGCCCGGCTAAAGCAAACCAAAATCACCAGCTCCCTCCGCAGGAGCAGACGCCCCAGGCGTCCATACTTAGATTGAAATCTCTGAAACAGTCCGTCGCTTAACTCTGCCTCCACCATCACCTGCCCTCTAACCCGCCTGACCTCCCTCCCTATCTCCAGGGAAGCAACGGGGTTTGCCCTCAAGTTCCGCAGCCACTGGCTTGAAGGGCCTCTACGTGACAGGCAGAACACCACCTCTTTGTCGTCATCATCCGGTTTGACGTACCACAGCGGCATCTTTCGGACCTTTCCCGTTTCCCGTCCCCGGACCGAAAGGACCAGGACCCGGCGAGCAATAAGATCTCCCAACCCGCACCTATAGAACAGCAAGGGCCACTTTGAAATCTGTTTGCGCAACCAGTTACGCAGGGAACGGCCAGCCACCCACAACACCCGCTCTACCTAAAAGTCATCCATGATGCTATTTTCCACTACGGGCAAAGGCTGGCACAATCAAGCAACGAGGGATTCAATGTGAGGTCGGTTACAGGCCGTCGCCGGGACAACCCGGCAACTGCCACCCATCCAAATGTGCGGAAATATCTCATCAATCAGCAGACGGCCGATGCGGAGGCTTTACGCCGGGTATGACCCTTTGCACATTGTCCCACGCGTCCTCAAGGATGGCATCGAGATCTAGCTCAATGAGGATATTCACCATCATAAAAATCGCAATTAGATAGAAATAACCCTCACGAAGGCAAGCGTCGGCATGAAACAAATTGTACTTGGCGCCAACATGAATCCCTTTCCCTGTAATCGGGGTGACGTATTCGTGTGCGCCAGCCACGCTCGCGTGAAGGATTTCGGAGTAGGTGCCGTATATAAAATCGTAACTCTCAGACCATCCAATCTCCCTCGCTATACCCTTCAGGCTTTTGCCGGTCCAGTGATCCCTTGGCCCTAGCTTGTAGCGGCGAAGTATTTCTCGCGCCCTCTTGGACATGTCCTTGTCCATTTCCTGATATTCGACCGTGTCAACGAGCGGGAAATGCCCTGTATTTGAATAGCGCCGTATGAGTCGCCTGTATTTTTCGGTTGCCACAATCTGGTAGTCATGAAATCGCTGAACTCGCTCTGGCTCCTGAGCCATCCATACTGCGGTAACGGTTGCTTCGAACATGCTTCTGAGGAGGGTCCCCGCCTGAAGCCCCATACCCTGTTCTGCGAGAAGAACTAGCCCAAAATGGTTGTCGAGAACATGACTTCCGAGATACGACAAGGGCCACATGACGCCGGAATCAACGGAACTGGACCATCCGCGGAGATGGTTTCTAATTTTGCTCTGGAGCTGTCGATTCAGATCGACAAGTTCTCTAAAATCGGTTGGCTGAATCACGTGATGAACGGGCGCTCATACCGCATCGGTTAATTCCATCGATATTCCTGGCTGGTGCTTCCGGCAGACCGGTGCCGGGCCAACTTCGGCCAATTTGTCACCAATCTACTGGGCTGAAAGGATCAAAAAAGTGGTGCGCTTGGTGGGACTCGAACCCACGGCCTCAGGCTCCGCAAGCCTGCGCTCTATCCAACTGAGCTACAAGCGCTTACTTTTCTCCCCTGTCTGGTGCCGAGGGTGGGATTTGAACCCACACGCCCGTAAGGACACTACGCCCTGAACGTAGCGCGTCTGCCATTCCGCCACCTCGGCCTGCTACCAGACCTTGCATGGTGGGCGGTATTGGATTTGAACCAACGACCTCCTCGGTGTGAACGAGGCGCTCTAACCACTGAGCCAACCGCCCGCTTGCCTTGAGGTCCACGGTCCAGGACCCCAAGTCGCCTCAATTATAGCAGCCGTAAACCCTTATTCAAGGCGCGCCTACGGCTCGCTCCTGTCCCAGTCCGGCAGCGTCCAGTACCCTATCTCCGGCAGCTCCACCACCGCTGATAGCCCCTGCGCCCTTTTCAGCCGCTGCACGTTATACAGATGCGTCACCAACTCCCCTTCGCTGTGGTGCAGGTTCCCTTCCAGCGTCAGCATCCAAATCGCCGGGTCCTCCGGGTCCTGCATCAGCGTTCCCAGGTACCGGTCCGCCAGCCGCCCGTACGTGGACGCCGCTCCCTCCTCCACCGTGATCGTCTTCTCGTTTATGCTGGAAAGCGTCTCCTTGCCAAGTATCCCTCCCACTATCTCCAGCGCTTGTTCCAGCTTCTCCAGGATCCGCTCCATCTCCCACCACCGCTCCTCGTCCAGCCGCCTATGCGGTAACCCCGCCAGCAACTGCACCTCATCTCGAAACGGAATCCCCCCAGAAAAAAGCTGGTCTCCCCACCGCAGCAGGTACCACCGGAACAGATGCGACGCCACGTGGCTCACGTTGTTCCGAATGCTCCAGTCAGACCACCCCCACCGGTCGCTGGTCCAGTTCAACTCCTCGTCTGACAGCGTCTCCACCTCCGCCTTCACCATCGAAAGATACTCGCCGAACAGTGGAAAATGCTCAATCGCCGGACCACCGGGGCCAACGCTTCCTCCCGTCATCTGACCTTCCCTCCTCTCGTCTAGCTTGACGTCGAATTCTTTCCTAACTGCTCACCTGTAGCGGACCATTTATGCCTGCTAACCACAGCGTCCTTCCCGTTTCGAGCCTACCATCGACCCTCTTCTTTGTCGAGGATATCCCGCCTCGGCGGGCCTATCCGGGCGTATGCTACCCTACTCCCGCACTCCATTCCTGAACACTACAGCACGTACCCCCAGATCACCCAATATGAATCTCCCATTACCCGGCGTCCTCGTCCGCCACCGCGGCGTGGTGGTCCTCTGCGCCGCCATCGTCTTGAACATGCTGGGGCAAGGCGTGGTTGCGCCATCGCTGCCCCTCTTCGCCAAGGGCTTTAGCGCGGCGCCCACCCTGGTGGGTTTGGCCGTGGTGATGATTGCCGCCGGAAGGCTGCTCATGAGCCTGCCTGGCGGCGTCCTCGTGCAGTCACTGGGACGGAAACCCGTGCTGGTCGCCGGCCTCTCCGTCATGGGCATCGGCGCCATAATGGTGCCCTTCGCAGACAACATCGGCCAGCTAATCGCCTACCGGCTGGTTTCCGGCCTGGGCACCGGGGCCTTCGTCCTCGCCTCCATGGTCTACCTCCGGGACGTTTCCACTGGCAGCACCCGGGCCCGCTACCAAAGCCTGAACGAGATGTCTATCCTGTTCGGAGCCAGCATCGGCGCCGTCGTCGGCGGCTTGGCGGCGGAAGCCTGGGGCCTCAAGTCCACCTTCTTCTTGCAGGCGGCGCTCTCCTTCGCCGCCGTGCCCGTTCTTATCCTCTATCTGCCCGAAACTCGAAGGGCTTCCCGCCCAGCTCCCTCAACCCTCCCGTCCGGTCCTCCCGGCGGCGTTCAGTCCCAGTCCGCCGTCCTCCGGGGCTTGTTGCTCTCCCCCGGCTTCCTCGCGGTGGCCTTCCTATCTCTGTGGATCGTGACCACCCGACAGGGCGCGCGGTTCGTCGTCATGCCCCTTTTTGCCGGCGAAAAAGGCTTCGGCCCCGCGGACCTGGGCTTCTTCTTCCTCTGCACTCACCTGCCCCAGTTCTTCGCCGTGCTCCTGTCCGGTTTCCTTACGGACCGCTTCGGCCGAAAGGTCCCGCTGCTCCCCGCCGCCGTATTGGTGGCCCTAGGCGTCGCCGTTTTTATCAACACTGATAGCCTGTGGATGCTCCTTGCCTCTGGGGCGATCCTCGGCATCGGCGAAGGCCTCGCCGGCCCGCCCACCGTCACCTACTTCGCTGACGTCGCCCCCCGGGGCTGGGAGGGCGTCACCATGGGCCTCTACGGCACCTTCGGCGGCTCCGGCGCCCTCTTGGGCGCCCTGGCCCTGGGATCCATCGCCGAACTCTTCAGCTTTCAGACCGCCCTCTGGGTCGACGTCGCCGTCCTGCTGGGCTTAGTGCTAATCGTCATGGCCATCACTCGTGAGACCGGTGGCCGGCGCCGAGCTCACCTGTGACTCTACTGCCCTCCCCCTAATGTCCTTCCAGAGGCCCAGCCGCCGTCTGGCGGCCGCCCCCTCCGGACCGGCGGCGTCCAACCAGGGCCTGCGCCACCACAGCGGCCAATAGCGCCGCGCCGGCCCCCGCCACCACCACCGACGGCCCTACCACACCACTCGACACCGTAGCGCCCATCCCCTCGAACACATCATCAGCCATGCCGCAAAGCGATGCTGGCAGGTCGCCGCACCCGGATCTCAACCTGCCCGGAACCTGGCTCCCAATGGCGGCGCCCGCCGCCAGGCAGAACCCTCCGGTTACCAGCAGAGCCAGACCCGGCCATAGTGCCGCCTGCCTCCAATGGGGCACATGCACCATACCCAGTGATATCACTCCACCAACCAGCACCGCCAACATCGCCCACGGGTTCACCCCTTCGCCCGCCCTGGCCAGGTCCCGCACCGGCTCCATGCCCGCCAGGAAACTCGAACGTGTTTCACCGTTCGCCTTTGCCCACCGGCCCAAAACGTCCAGCCTCCCTTCAGCGTCCAGCTCGTTCCGTAATTCGGCCAAGGCGCCGTCAATCACCGGCCCCGTGACGCGCGCCGCCGCTGCCTTCAACGCCGGCCTCACCTCCCCCCGCGAAAGTTTGGCCCTAATTTCTACCGTCCCCTCCTCCAGACCTTGCAGCGCCTCATCGGGAAACCCATCCTCCATCTGCAGCGACGCCACAGCGTTATCCCAGGCCAACCCCGCGTCAGTCCTCCCGCCCTCTCCCAAGCCTGGAATCTCCTCCACCCTTTGTCCCGCCGACGCCGCCCGCAAAAACCCCTCCAACCTCACCTGAAAGTCGGCCGTGTCCGAAGCCGACGCCACCGTCGCGCCGTCAATTCGCCGCTGCACGTTAGCCGCCACCACCCGCGGTATCCTCTCCACCACCGGACCTAGCTCTATGTACACGGCAGCGTCCTCCGTGTCCCCCGCCAAAAACGCCACCAACCCCTCTAACGCGCCGTCTATCTGATCCGCCAGGTACGCCGGAGGCAGCACCTCCCTCACTAGCGCTTCACGCTCCGCCTCGGTTGTCTCCAGCCCCCCCGTCAACCGTCGGGCCTGCTCGCGGATCCCCGGGTCCGCCAGCAGCTCCGTGTAGACCCGGTCATAGAAACCGGCCTCCCTTAGCTCCTCCGTGTAAAACCCCACCTCCAGCAGATGACCCTTGCTCTCCCGCGCCACCAGGAACCCAAGCAACGCAAAAAACACCACTGCGCCCAGCACTAACGTGCCGAACGCCCTGGTTAACGTGATCGCCAGGGTGGACCTGCTACCCGGTTCGGTTGCCATACACTCCTAAATAGGGCCTGGATTATAGCTTGACCGGCTTGTTATCCGGCGTCTACCATGAGTCCCGGCCCTCGGTCTCGCCGCGCCGTGGAACGCCGCGAACGCCGTCGCCGGACCCTGACCCACACCCCTGGAGTCGCTGCTCTTTTGCTGGTCATCTCAGAGCTTCTTCACGCCTTCGGCGCCCGTTTCTTCGCCGCCCTCCAGTATTCCGACTTCCGTAAGCTCTGGGCCGCCACCGCCTTCTCACAGTCCGCCAACTGGGCCCTCATCGTCGCCCGCGCCGCCCTGGCCCTCAGCCTCACCGGCAACGCAAGCTCCGCCGGCATCGTCACCTTCGCCGCCATGATCCCCTCCGTTGTCATGTCACCCGTGGCCGGGTACCTGGCGGACCGCTTCGACCGCAAGACCGTCCTCGCCTGGGCCTACGGCACCAACATGGCGGTCAACATCGCCTTGGCCGGCCTGGTGGTCTCCGGCGCCATCGAGTTCTGGCACCTGGTCCTCCTCTCCCTGGTCAACGGCATGGGCCGCGCCACCCAGATGCCTTCGGCGCAGGCGTTGCTCCCCAACCTCGTCCCCCGCAACCGGCTCGTCAACGGCGTAGCCCTTCACCACGCCACCCAACAGGGCGGCAAAATGTTGGGGCCACTCTGCATCCTTCCCGTCGTCCTTTTGGGCTACACCTCCTTGGCCTTCGTCATTTCGTCCTCCCTTTACATCGTCGGCCTAGCCTTCGTCCTTAACATTCACACCCACTCCCGTGGCGTGGTCAAACAGGGTCAAAGCGTGCTCCGGAACCTGGCCCAGGGTCTGTCCTTTGTATATAGCAACGGAATGCTCCTCTCCCTCTTTCTCCTGGCCGTCCTCCACTGCGCCCTCACCATGTCCTACGAGACCCTCTTCCCCGTCCTCTCCCGTGACCGCCTGGGCCTGGATGACGAAGCTGGGATATACAAGGGCGGTAGCTTCCTCATGATCGGCGTAGGTTTCGGCTCCTTCCTCTCCTCTTTCATAATCGCCGGTATCGAAAGTGAGCGGGTCCGCGGCAGGATATTCTTCGTTATGGGCGTCCTCAGCGGCCTATCCCCCCTGGCTCTTGGCCTCGCCACCTCCTTGCCCATCGCCGTTATCGCCGCCTTCGGCCTAGGCATCGCTCAGGCGGGCTTCATGACCCTCAGTCAGGCCATGGTGCAGCAGATAGTACCTGACGAGATACGTGGCCGCGTCATGGCGGTCTATAGCTGGCACATCCAGGGCTTCATGGCCTCCTTCAACCTGCTCAATGGATTCCTGGCCGACACCGCCTGGCTCAACGCCACCCGGGTGCTTTCCGGCATGGGCGCCATATTCACCGGCGTCATGGTAGCCAGCATCGCCCGCATGCCCCTCCGCCGCGTCTACCAACGTGGCATCCACGCCCCCGCGCCCCAACCCGCCGTCAAGTAACCTGGCATCATGCCAGCGAGCCAAAAGGCTGCTTGTCCCTGGTTTCACACGGCTACGTAGCTGACACACAGAAGAGGCGTTTGGTTTCTGACCCGCTAAGAATATGGTTTACCAGACACGCGAGGAACAGAATGCGCTGGCACCGTATCAATGAAGCGCAAGTAACGGCCTGTATAATAGACCCAACACTTGAAGAGCCTGCTTTGGGAGGCAAGACCCATTCCTGGCAAAGGGTTGGAAACATGCACCTCAGGGTAACCTGGGTCAGGGAAGGGTCAAACATAACCATCGTAACGGCAGTTGTGAAAGCACGTCCTCCGGAAGGATGGAACGAATGAAAATTGAGTACGACCAGCAGGCCGACGCCCTCTACGTCCAGTTCCGGGAAGTGCATCCCCAGGACAACATCGACGTGGAGGACGGCGTAACTGTGGACGTGGACGGCGAAGGCCACATCATCGGTCTAGAGATACTTGACGCCGCCAAAAGATTCGGCCTGGACTGCCTCCTCAAGGTCAGCATCGAAAAGCTGCCGCTGGAAAAAACATCCCTCTAGACCCCCGCCTCACGCCACCAACCGGTCCCACCGAACAACAGGCCAGGAGATTTGAATGCCCCCCAAGCAACGTGTCCTCGTCACAGGCGCCGCCGGATACATCGCCTCCCAGCTACTCCCCACCTTCCAGGAGCGCTACGACCTCACCCTCCTCGACGTGACCACCCAGGACCGCTCCGGCGCCGCCGTGGAGGGCGTCCAGATCGCCGACCTCCACCACCCGGACCTGGACACATATCGCCAACATTTCCAGGGCGTCGACACCGTCGTCCACCTCGCCTGGCGCAGCTCCGCCGGCCGGGGCCAGCCCGGCAACATGGAAGACTTCCAGGCCGAGTACGCCAACATCCTCCTGGCTCACAACATCTACCGCGTCTCCCTGGAGGCCGGCGTCCGGCGCGTCGTCGTCGCCAGCTCCAACCACGCCGCCGACTGGTACGAGCACAACCTCATCCATGAAAAGCAGATGGAAATGGTGGAACCCTACCAGCTTCCGATTTCGGATAACTTTTACGGCTGGGCCAAGGCCACCTATGAGCACCTCGGCTTCCTTTTCGCCACCGGGGTCTTCGGCCGCCCCTTGGAGAACGTCCAGGTACGCATTGGCGCTCCCCGGGAAATCCGCCTACAGGACTTCGCCCCGGACGACGTCGCCGGATACAAGCGGGATCTGGGCGCCTACATCAGCCCTCGGGACCTCACCCAGCTTTTCGTCCGCTCCATCGAGACCGAGGACATCGAAGACGAGCTGGACGTGCCCTGGCTGGTGGTCTACGGCATCAGCGACAACACCCGCAACTTCTGGTCATTGGCCAACGCCCGTCAGGTGTTGGGCTACGCCCCGGAGGACGACTCCGAGGTCAAGTACGCCGCGGAGATACAGGGCTTTCTTTACGGACGTGACGCCGCCGCTGGGCCGGGCCGCGTCGGCCCTTAGCCGCCCGCCCTCGGGCTGCCTGTCACCGCAGCGACTCCTTACTCAAATCAAACGCTGACTCCGCCATCACGCTCAGCCAGCGCCACGAGCGTTCGTGGTCCCGCGTTGCCTCCGGATCGTCGAAATACGTGTCCAGCAGCACGTACTTTGCGTCCAGCGCCTGCAACCCTTCCAGGTCACGCCTCACCTGCTCCAGCGTCCCCTCCCCGGCACGGCGGCTCTCCTCTGGCATCGGCGAATCGGTCAGTAGCAGCCGCATCCTGGGGCAGAAGTCCGGCACCGGCCTCCGCTCCTCTTCCGCTATTCTTCGAAGCCGGGGTAGAAATTCATTCTCCAGCTCATCCACCCGCACCCTGGTAGGGTGCCACCCGTCCCCTAAGCGCACCGCCCGGCGAAGCGACCTATCGCTGGTGCCTCCCACCCAGATCGGCGGGTGGGGTCGGCGTAGCGGCGCCGGCGCTGAGTTCACGCTTCCGAACTCCACGAAGTCCCCCTGGTAGGACACCAACTGCCCGCTCCACAGCGCCTTAAGCGCCGACAGGTAATCGTCCGTCATCGCCCCACGTTGCCCGTACGGCGCACCCAGCACCTCGAACTCCTGCTTGGCCCACCCGGCCCCCACCCCTAGGATGAACCGCCCACCGCTGATCTGGTCAATGTTGGCGCACATCCGCGCCAGCAGCACCGGGTGCCGGTACGGCACTATGATCACCGTCGTCCCCAACTCCACCTTCTTCGTCGTCCCTGCCAGCCACGCCAGCGTCACCAGTGGGTCATAGAAGGGCGCCGGGTACTTCTCCTCCACGTCTGGCGTCATCGCCACGTGGTCAGACACCATCAACAGGTGGTACCCCAACGCCTCCGCCAGCTCCGCCCACCTCCCCAGCGAATCGGGGCTGACACCTGGCCCAAAATTCAGCAGATTTACGCCTACCTTCAACTTACGCTCCTTCTCTCCCGGACGGCTTACTTCATCGGCGAGTAGTCCGTGGGCGCCATAACCCGGCTGACCACCTGGCTTGCCAGCGCGCCGCCACGCTCCGTCTCCCCAACCACCTTCCGCCACTCCGGGTCCTCCCGGAAGGCCGCCCACTTCTGCTCCATGTCACCCTTGGACTCGAAGGCCAGGAGGTATACCAGGTTTTGCTTACCTTGAAACTCCTCATCCCAGTACCCGACCGACTGGATTCCGTGCCTCTCGAAAATCCCCAGGGTATGGTCCCTGAATCGGCTGTGCAGCGCCTCCAGCTTCCCCGGCGCCGCCTCGTAAATCCTCAGCTCGTATATCACTGGTCCCCTCCATCAATCATTTGGTTTTCGGCCTTCCATCCAGCACGTTTGCCCTGCGGCGTATCTTAGCCGCACCGCCACACCTCCACAATCAAACGCCTTCCCACAACGGCATCTCCTCCCATTACCCCCTCCGTGCTTGACGTTCTCCTTCCGCTGTAAGACCCTAGGCCAATCTCCACATATACAGGAGGCTCGGATGACCAGGCTAATCGTTGGCACCGGTGACTATACATTTCAAGTGGTCCACCCCTTCGGCAACCTGCCCTCCGGCATGCGCTTCGGCACCATCAGCCACGTGACGGTGGACTCCTCCGACCGGGTCTACGTCTACCATCGCGCCGACCCTCCCGTCGTCGTCTTCGATAGCGACGGCAACTACCTCCATAGCTGGGGCTCCGGCCTCCTCGTCGATGGCCACGGCATTTACATGACCCCCCAGGACGACTTGTTCATGGTGGACCGCGACGCCCATGAGGTAGTCAAGTTCACCCTGGACGGCAAGCCCGGGTTGCGCCTGGGCCAGCGGGAGAAACCCTCGCTCCAGGCCCCCTTCAACCACCCCGCCGACGTCGCCATCGCCCCCAACAACGGCGACATCTACGTCGCGGACGGCTACGGCAACTCCTCGGTGCACCGCTTTGACGCCGAGGGCAAACACATCCGCTCCTGGGGTTCCCCCGGAGGGGGGCCGGGGCAGTTCACCACGCCCCACGGCGTCTGGGTCACCGCGGACGACTGTGTCTACGTTACCGACCGCGAGAACCACCGCGTCCAGATATTCAGCCCCGAGGGCGACTACATCTCCCAGTGGAACGTCCATGTAAACGCCATGGACATCTTTATGGACTCCCGGGGCAACTTTTTCGTCAGCGACCAGGTCCCCAGCTTCACCGTGTTCGACCGCGATGGCAACATCCTCACCCGCGCCCGGACCCTGGAGAACGCCCACGGCTTCTGGGGCGATTCCAAGGGCAACATGTACCTGGCCCCGGCCACCTTGAACGGCCTCGTTACAAAGCTCGTCCGGCTCTAGCCATGATGACAGCCACCCACCTCGGAGCTATCATGTCTGAAACCCCTGGAGGCCTTCCATGAACATCCCCATCGCCTACACCATCCTCCATTGACCCGCCTGCGAAAAGCTACGCGACACGTGGGGTCGCGAAGGCGTCCAGTATGAGGAGCGGCGCGTCGACGAGAGCCAGGAGAACCTGGACCAGGCCCTTCAGTACGGCAGCGCCGTGCCCATCATCGTCTACCCTGATGGCCGTGTGGAGGAGGGCAGCTTCCAGGGCGAATACGGTTGAGCCGTGGGATGACGGGCCGGCGGCCCGTCGAACCCCAAGTAGCTAATCAGGAGGCATCTGAGCATGGCTGAAAAGACCACCGCCGTCACCCCGGAAAGGTTCGCTCAGGGCATGACCTACGCTGAATACCTGGCCCAGATAAAGGTCAACAAGGGCCTCTTCAACAAGTACTACGACGAGTTCACCCTGTCTGATGAAGAAGCTGCCTACTTCCGCGAGTCCACCCAGAAACCCGGCGGCCCCACCAAGCTGCTGGTCCTGGGCGAGGACTGGTGTCCGGACGTCTACCGAGGCATTCCCACCGCGGCCCGCGTCGCCGAGGCCGCCGGCCTGGAGATGCGTATCTTCCCCCGCGACGAGAACCTGGACATCATGGACGAGTTTCTCAAGGAGGGAAAGTGGCGCTCCATTCCCACCCTCGTCTTTTATACAGATGAACTTGACTATATTTGCCACTGGATTGAGCGGCCCGAAGTCGGCCACCAGGAGGGCGCCGCCATCGAGACCGCCATCCGCGCCGAAAAGCCGGAAATTGACGACCGGGAGTTCGGCGTGGAGCGCCGCAACCGTACCGCGGCCCGCTTCCCGGACTGGCAGAAGGCCACAATCGACGAGCTGAAGCAGTTGCTGTCCCAGGCCCTGGGTTAAACCACCGCATCGGGAGGTCATCACCATGAAATTCGGAATGAACCACATCCACCTCAAGGCCCCGGACGTCCGCGCCACCGCCCAGTGGTACGTCGAAAACTTCGGCGCCACCATTATCGAAGAGGTCAATAACAACGGCGTCATCACCCTTCGCACGGAGATCGGCGGCGTCCGCATAAACATCACCGAGCCGCCAACCGGCGGTCTCCCTGAGGGCACCTCCGCCACCCACCTGGGCCTGGAGCACTTCGGCCTCGGCACAGACGACATTGACGGCGCCATGGCCGCCCTGGAGCAGAACGGCGTCAAGGTGCTGGAGCCCATCCGCAGCCTCCCCTCCGGCGTCCGCATCGCCTTCGTCGAGGCCCCGAACCACGTTCGCCGGGAGCTGGTCGAGTCCCGCTAACCGCCTTGGCGGCTGAAACAGGAGAGTCCAGAGAGGGCGTACCCTCCCTGCCGGGAGTCTGAGAGTGTCCCTCAGAATAACTTTTAACAACCTTCCGGGGCGGGTGGGTGGGAACCACCAAGCTTCGATTTGCTACTCTTAAGAGGGACAAACGCTTCGCCCTTGCTGATCGGCTCCAGAGGGCCTATCCGCAGGCGTGATTGCGTCGTATCCTTGAACCATCCCTTGCCGATGCCCAAAATGGCAGGTTCAGAGGGGAACAACCCCCTCTCGTAAAGGAGGCCAAAATGCCAACAGTCCTGGACCACACCATCGTCCCCGCCCACGACCAGGACAGCTCCGCCGAATGGTTCGCTTCAGTCATGGGACTTGAGAGCTTGGGCCGCATGGGACCATTCTCCGCCGTTCGCGTCAACGAATCGCTGGTCTTCGACTTTCGTAGCTCGGATGACTTCCGCTCCATCCACTACGCCTTTGCCATGGACCCAACCGAATTCGAGGCCGCCTTCGGCCGCATTAAGGACGGGGGCATCACCTACGGCGACAGCCCCTTCGACATGGCCAACATGCAAGGACCCGGCATGACTGCTGGCGCCAAAGGCCAGGGCAAAGCGGTATACTTCAAGGACCCCAACGGCCACGTGTTGGAGATAAAGACCTACTAGGCACGGTGGAACACCAGACCTCATGCATAACAGAACGCCGGGCGGCGGGAGAGCTTGTGACCCTGGCTCTGCCGGCCCGGCGCTCTATAACCTGGGACCGCGCAGCCCCGCCCTTTAAGGCGGGGCTGCTTCCGTCTGGCCTCATGCCGTGTCCATTCAAACAGGCCCCTCAACGTTGACCAAGGCATCCCTCACGGTACGCAACCTTTGTTAGCCGAGCGCTTGCCCCTCGTCACTCACCGCGTCTTCTACGGCTGGTGGATCGTCGCCGCTGGCGCAGTCACTATGGCCATGGCCAACGGCCTCTTCTTCAGCGGCTTCGCCTTCTTCTTTGAACCCATACGCCTCCACTTCGGTTGGAGCCGCGCCCTCATGTCCGGCGCCTACTCCATGTCCCGCGTCGAAAGCGGCTTCCTCGGTCCCCTGGAAGGCTGGATTATCCAGCGCTTCGGCAGCCGCAACGCCATTACCGCCGGCCTCGTCGTCTTCTGCCTGGGATTTGTCGTCCTTTCTCAGATCAACTCCGCCGTGACCTTCTACCTGGCGTTTCTGCTCATGTCCATGGGCGCGGGAATCGCCGGCTACAGCTCCGCCATGGCCAGCATCAACAACTGGTTCCGCCGCCGCCGCACCATGGCCATCGGCATCGCCATGATGGGCATGGGCCTGGGCGGCGTAATCTTCGCCCCCTTGGTGGCCCTCTCCATAGAGGGCGTCGGGTGGCAAACCACCGCTCTGGGCGCCGGCATCTTCGCCGCCGTGATAGGTATCCCCATCTCCCGCCTCGTCCGCTTCAGCCCTGAGCCTTACGGTTACCTACCGGACGGGGACAAGCCCCAAAGCGGCCCGTTGGCTTCACAGACCCCCGTTCCCTCCCAGCGCGCCGAGTACGATTTCACCGTCAAAGAGGCCCTGCGCACCCGGGCCTTCTGGATCCTCTCCTCCGGGCACGCACTGGGCCTCCTCGTCATCTCAATTATCATGCTCCACCAGGTACCTTATCTGGAGGACGACCTGGGCTACTCCAAGGGCTTCGCCGCCCTGGTGGTCATGGTCATGACCGGCACCACCATGTTCGGTCAGTTGGCCGCTGGCGCACTGTCCGACAGGTTCCCCAAGCCCTTCATCGTCGCCGCTTGCATCGTCGGCCACTGCGTCGGCCTGCTGCTGCTCGCCACCGCTGGCAGCATCGGCATCATCATGCTTTCCGCCGTCGTTCAGGGGATTTCCTGGGGCGTCCGGGCGCCCATCACCACCGCGCTGCGAGGTGATTACTTCGGCCGCAAGTCCTTTGCTATGATTATGGGGTACTCCAACTTCATCCTAATGATCGGCATGACCATCGGCCCCATCCTTTCCGGCTACCTCGCCGACCGTCACGGCTACGCCTTTGGCTTCAAGATCATCGCCCTCTCCGCCCTGCTGGGCGCCCTTATGTTTCTCTTCCTTAGAAATCCACAGCCCGCCGCCAGGGCGAGATCTGAGGGCGCTGCTGCTCGAATTTAAATGCAACTTGAACATCCATCCAGGAGGACCGGCGTCACATGACCGATAGGACAGAATATGAACGGGGCATGGCGGTATTTGCCCACACGGATGACGCCGAGTACGGCTTCTCCGGCACCGTCGCCACCTGGTGCCGCAACGGGATGGAGATGGTCTACGTCGTCTGCACGGATAGCAGCAAGGGCAGCTCTGACCCAAACGTGGACCCCAGGGAGCTGTCCCTGCTGCGCCGCAAAGAGCAGGAAAACGCCGCCCGGGTGCTGGGCGTGAAAGAAGTCCGTTTCCTGGACTATGAGGACTCCATGCTCCAGCCCACCCTGGAGCTTCGCCGTGACATCGCCCGGGAGATCCGGCGCTTTCGCCCCAACGTCGTCATCTGCCAGTCTCCCCTGCGCAGCCTTAACTCCAACGGCCACATCGGCCATCCGGACCACCTCGCCGCCGGAGAGGCCACCCTCTCCGCCGTCTTTCCCACCGCCCGGGACCACCTCACCTTCCCTGAGCTCCTCAAAGAGGGCTTTCAACCACATAAGGTCCGGGAGGTGTTGGTGGCCGATTCGGAGCACGCCGATACCTGGATTGACGTTACCGACGCCATAGACACCGCCGCCGAGGCCCTGGCCCAGCACGCAAGTCAGGTGGGCGATCGCGACACCAAAGAGCAGATCCAGCAGTGGCGCGCCCGCACCGGGGAGCCCAAGGGCATCCCCTACGCCGAGGCCTTTCGCTCCTTCCTCTTCCGCGTCTAACCCCGCACTCAACCCGCTGCCATCATCCTCCGTGTCCCCACCGGCGCCTTGTCATCCTCCGATATAGGAGTTCAGCCCTTTCGTTCCCGCTCATCCTGAGGCCGTCGAAGAAGAACGGGAACCACCAGCCTCTGATTTTCAGCCCTTTGCTGTAGCAACACCCATCCCTTTTGCTGATTGCTTCGAAAATAGAGTCGCCAGCCTTTTAAAATGACCTTTTCGGGGAGAGTCCAAAGAGGGCGTACCCTCTCTGGCGGGAGTCTGAGGGTGTCCCTCAGAAAAACCTTTTAAAAACCTTCCTGGGTGGGTGGGTGGGAACCACCAACGCTCGATTTGTAGTCCTTTGTTGTAACAATACCCATCCCTTTGGCTTGTTGCCCCCAACCCAGCACCCGTCATCCTCTTAAGAAGCCAACTACGGGGAGTCCAGAAGGGAATACGCCCTCTGCCGGATGTCTGAAGGTGTCCCTTTAGCACCCCCACCCTACACCTATTTCTTGACACCCCTGTCCCCAGTGGTATGTGGTATCATGTGGCCAAGCTTCCCTAATTGCATTAAGCGCGCCTCCGCAGAGCGCCCTGGCGCCCTAATAGGTCCCGTTTCCTGCTCTGCATCCTCCACGCTAGGGACCGTCCAATCAGTCCACAAAGGGGGACCCTGAATGGCAGACAAAAGCATCGCCTTAATCGCACACCTCATGCGCCGTGCCGGATTCGGCGCCACCCGCCAGGAGCTCGAGCGCCACGCCGCCCGCGGCTATGATGCCACCGTGGAAGCGCTCTTGGACCCGGACGCCAACGGCGTTCCGCCCTTTGACGAGAGCGTCATGTTTCGCCATCAGCCCGGGTTTGAGATACCCGGCGGCAACCCCACCACCGGCCAGTGCAACTGGATGTATCGCATGATCGTCACCCCCCGGCCCCTGGAAGAGAAAATGACCCTCTTCTGGCACCACGTCTTTGCCACCGGAAACTCCAAAGTGGACAACTGTGACCAGCTTCTCGCCCAGACCGCCATGTTCCGCAACAACGCCCTCGGCAGCTACCGGGACCTGCTTATAAGCCTTGCCAAAGACCCCGCCATGATCTTCTGGCTGGACAACAACGAGAACCACAAGGATGCCCCCAACGAGAACTGGGGCCGGGAGCTCCTGGAACTCTTCACCATGGGCCAGGGCAACTACACTGAGGACGACGTCAAAATGGCCTCCCGGGCCTTTACCGGCTGGAACATCGCCCCCAAAATCCCCCGGCTTCCCTACGGCCGCTTCCCCTGGCAGTTCGAATACATCCCTGAAGACCATGACGACAGCGAGAAGGTTTTCCTGGGACACACCGGCCACTTCAACGGCGAGGATGTTATTGACATAATCGTTAAGCAGCCCGCCACCGCCCGCTTCATCGCCCGCCACCTCTACAACTTCTTCGTCGCTGACGAGGTCCAGGTCCCCAGTTGGCTGGACGTTGAGCCCCGGGACCCGGTGGCCATCAAGACCCTTTCGGACGCCTTCATCAGCTCCGGCTATGACATGCGTTCCGTCCTCCGGACCCTCTTCAACTCGGACTTTTTTAAGTCCGAGTCCGTCTGGTACACCAAGGTAAAAAGCCCCGCGGAAGTGGTCGCCGGAACCATGCGTTTGGTAGGTGACTTCGTCGACCCTAAGCCCTACATAGCCCCCATCGGCCTGGAGCCCAACTACCAGGGTCAGGCCCTGCTGGACCCCCCCTCCGTGGAGGGCTGGCATACCGGCCAGGAGTGGATTGATAGCGGCTCTCTGGTCCGCCGCATCAACTTCGTCGCCGATAGGGTCGGCGACGTCAATCTCCCGGGCGTTCAGGCCATCATCGAACGGCTGGCCGCCCAGGAAGAGATCACCGCACCGGGGCTGGTCGATAGCTGCCTGGAGCTCATGGGGCCCGTCCGCGTTGATGACAGCACCCGCAACGAGCTCATTGCCCACGCCGAGAGCCGGGGCGTCGCCCGCCGCGGCAACACCGAAGCGGAGCGCTCCGCCTTTGCCCAGCGCGTCGGCGAAATCCTCCAGTTGATAGCCTCCACCCGCGAATACCAGTTCGCCTAGGCCGTGGGTGTGGCCTACCCTTAAAAGGTCACTCTACAGCGCAGGCAAGGACTATCCAGGAAGCGGCAACGGACAAAGCCATAGCCTCGGCCAAGGGGAAAAAGAGGAAGGAAAAGAATGCAGACAGTTCATGTTAGAGGGCGAGTATTCAACTACAGCCACACCATCGGTCGAAACGCCATCGCTGGGCTTGGCTTCCGCATTCCCATGGACCTCGCCCTCGGTAAGGGCAAACTCATCTACGTTGTTAACCGCGGCGACGAGTTCCAGCCTTGCCAGCACGTCAGTGTGGTCACCGCTGACGAGGAGTTCATCAAGGACTTCGCCAACATTGGCGAAGGCGACGGCCAGTTCATTTGGCCCACCGCCATCACCTTGGACCTCGCCGGCAACGTCTACGTCGCCGACGAATGGCTCAACCGCATCACCGTCTACGATAAGGACGGCAACTACCTTAGCAAGTGGGGCGACCCCGGCGCCGGCGAAGGCCAGCTACGTAGCCCCGCGGGCATGGTCTTTGACGGCGATGACAACCTTTACATCACCGAAGAGTTGAATCACCGCGTCTCCAAGTTCACCAAAGACGGCAAGTTCCTCATGACTTGGGGCGCCGAGGGCACCGGTCCCGGCCAGTTCCAACGCCCCTGGGGCATCGCCATTGACGCCAGTGGTGACATCTACGTCGCCGACTGGCACAACGCCCGCATCCAGAAGTTCACCCCCGGCGGTCAGCACCTCGCCAGTTTTGGCGAAGGCTTGGGCCAGGACAAAGGCCTCGGCATGCCTAGCGACGTTGCGGTGGACGGCGATGGTGACATTTACGCCGTCGATTGGGCCAACAACCGCGTCCAGGTATACGGCCCGGACGGCGAGTACGTCACCACCTTCGTCGGCGACGCTGAACGGCTCTCCAAGTGGGCCCAGTCCGCCGTTGACGCCAACCCAGATTACATCAAGGCTCGTCAACGCGTTAAGAGCCTGGAGGCCGAGTGGCGCTTCACACGCCCAACCGCCGTCGAAATAAATGACGACGGGCAAATCTTCATCACTGATAACCAGCGGGGACGAATCCAGGTCTACCAGAAAGAGAAGAACTGGGTAGAGCCCCAGTTCAACCTCTAGCACCCCGCCCCAACGCCAAGCCTGTACAGAGCGCCGGGAACAGAATCCGGCGCCCTCTTTCTTTCGGCCCTTCATTCAAGGGTTCGTGCCTCGTTACTCATTTGGCCGCAGTGGCGCCGTCTGAGGCAGGATCCAGTCAGCATGTCCCATCCACGGATAAGTCACCTTGGTCAGGTCCACCAAGGGATCAATCAGCCTTCGCGGGTCTCTGCCATTCAGCGAGGCAAAGATATGTGCTCTTACGTCCACATCCTCGTAGCCTCGTTCACGCATTATCTCTTCCAGGTACCTGGCAAACTCTATGGTCATGTGGGGCCTGGCGGTCATCTTCCTGGTCTGCCTGCTGGTCAACAGTTCTCGCGGGTCCACCCTCCACTGCTCGCCGGAATCCAAGGCCGTGATTAAGAAGTACCCCTCGGCATCTTTGTCCCTCAGCTTCATGTGCCATGAGAAGTTGTGTCCCTCTTCAGTCCAGTGGACGTTCCCGGGTATCGCGTAATGCCTCAGGGGCATCAGGATCTGAACGACTACCCAACCGCCCAATAAGACTAAGGCCCACCGCTGCGCAGTACTCCACGATCCAGGCACGTCTCCCCTGGCTGGAGCCTCTGGCTCCCGTCGCCGGAACGGTTCGTCAAGATGGTACCCGGCAATCGCGCCCCCAACGGCGCCAATGAGCGCCTGGACGAGGGAAAAGCTGTCTGGAAGAAATCCACCGATTAAGAACCCCACCACAAGTCCCACCACCAGGGCAGGTGTGCGAAACGGATGCCCCTGTCTCAGGTCCCGCACCAGCCGGCGAAGCCAGTCCGCTTCAAAGAAAATTGCCGTGGCGCCGATCATGAACCAAGGGAATATCCCGATGCCGAACAGCCGCGAATTCGCAAAATGGAAACTAAGAATCCCCAGGTAGCCCAAAACCCGGGTTCTACGGTTGAGCAACAGGAAGACGACAAACAGGTCTAACAACAACGCTCCGTAGGTCATGGACCAGACCCCAGCCTCTTTGGTGAAAAACTGCCCAAGGACTGGGAAATCGGTCCGATCGGCCAGCCAGGCCCGGATTGGCTCTCCACGCAGCCAATCGGAGTTGAGCTTGGCAATGCCCCCAAAGAGATACGGAACACCAATCTGGAAGCGCAGCAGCCAGAGCGACCATGCCGGAACCACGTTGGGAATCGTTGGAGGTCTGATCCAGCTGTCTAACGAGAAGCATCGGTTGGCCTGAACGAAAATCATCAGAAAAGAAACGAGGCAGACCAGGTAGAGGTGATTGAGATAGACCGCCTCCTCCAGCAAAAAGATGTAGGTGATCATCAGGAAGAACAGGGCCGCCGCCACCCGGTAGTACAGCCCTAAGATGATGCAGGCGGCCACGATTCCCATTGCATAAACATGCAGGTCCATGCCTATGCCAGGCCACGGTTGGACAAAGTCAAAGGGCCAGAATTTGAAGTAGAAGTCTTTGCCGGAGAAGTAGCGACCCACCCAATCGTGGTCTATGAACCTCCACACTTCCCACAGCATGATCACGCCATACGCAAATCGGAAATAGGCGAGAGACGCGGCGTCCACCGGCGCAAACAGCCGTACCGGCAATCGAGTTTTGACCAACGCTAACAGTGGCCTACGGCTCCCTCAGAGTGTTCAGCTATAGGCCAGGCGGAAGGCGGCTATCAACACCCGCTACCGCTTGACCTTGGACCCGGGTAGCTTGCACCGTGAGAGACGGTAACGGTTTCTGGCGACCCAGCTATATACCGCCTCGCCCAACCGGCTCACACCAGGAAGCCATAGAAAGGGCGCCAAAGGCAGGAAAGGCACCAGCCGGAGCGTCAGCCTCCTGAACGCGTAAAAGCCCTGGTGCAATGTGCCATTGCCCGTTTGGAGGTAAGCGGCCCGGTCCAGGTCATCCCAGGACAAGCCATCGGGCGGCGCCTTGAGTTTCTGATAAGCTGTCCATTCAATCTGGCCGAGGACGTCCAGCCGCGACAGGACTCCCACCACTCGGGTGCAGAAACCGCATTCCCCGTCATAGTAAAAAACCGGTCTTCCGCCGTGTCTTGGGTCCTGCTTCATCTCGCTCGACGCTATCTGGGATTATACTCCAACGAAATCTGCGGTCTGTCTCCAAGAGATAGGCGCCAAGCTACGGTGGCCGGGTTCCGGCCAGTGAACCCAGCCGCCCCTGCCCACCCTCACCTCCGGACCCACGGCAAACCAGCCGGCCTTTATCCCTTGACCCTCCTCCAGACCCCAAACTATAATCCGCCCAACTCGCGAAGATTCACCTCCGTCAGCCGGCTTATCTAAGGTCGGCGAAAGGAAGTAGCCATGACTACTGAAACCGGCAAGTTCATATATGAGCTGGCCGCCGGCTGGGGAAAGTTTCCAGATTCCGTTGAACTGGGACAAGTTCCCAGCGTCGCGGTGGACTCCAAGGACCGCGTCTACATCCTCAACCGTGGCACCCCGCCGCTCATCGTCCTTGACAGCGAGGGCAACTACTTGGACTCCCTGGGGGAGGGCGTACTGGAAGACCCCCACGGCATCACCACCGGCCCGGACGATACCCTGTATATCGCCGATAGGGACGCCCACATAATTGTTGAGCTTAGCCCCCAGGGCAAGCTCCGGCTTACCATTGGCACTCGGGGCAGGCCCTCCGCCGAGCAGGGCGGCATGCCCTTCAACCGGCCCACCGGCGCCGCTGTCTCCTCGCAGGATGACGTCTACATTTCGGATGGCTACGCCAACTCCAGAGTCCACAGGTATTATCCGGACGGCAGTCTGGACTTCTCCTGGGGCGGGCAGGGCACCCACCCTGGGCAGTTCAACCTCCCCCACGGCATCTGCGTCGACCGGCTGGACCGCATTTTCGTCGCCGATCGGGAGAATAACCGGATTCAGGCCTTCAACGAAGAAGGTGACTTCCTCAAAGAGTGGAAAGACCTCCTCCGTCCGGCGGACGTCTATGTCGGTCCGAAAGGCTACCTCCACATCGCCGAGCTGGATGGTCGCGTCAGCGTCCTCAGCTACGATGGCGAAGTTGTGGCTCGATGGGGCGAAAAAGGCTCCGGTCCCGGCCAGTTCCTCGCCCCGCACGGCATCTGCGTTGACTCAAAGGGTGACATCTACGTCACCGAGGTCGGAGACGGCAAAAGAATCCAGAAATTTATCCGTAAATCGTAGCTATACAGCCTTCCCGTGTTCCCTAACATAACTACTTGTCAGATATGTTGATTGTGACTAGAATGTCGTGTATCCTGTGAGTCGGTACCTAATAATGAGTCAGGAGGGGAAATGGTAGCAAAAACAGTCAGTCATGTAGTGAAGCGCCCCGGGCTGAAAATCGACGACCCCGTATATGAGATTCCCGTCGCTGAAGACCTCGCCACGGAGCCCGGCGTTTTGCAGAATCCTGCTGATGTAGACTTTTACTCGCGGAAGTACCCCCTGGAGAGCCAGGCCATCGCCTACACCGCTGACCGCGCCTGGGTCTGGACCATCTACACCCCCGAGGGCGATGAGGCCCACCGGGAGCACGAGCGGATGGTTGGCCCCATGGTCAACGCAGCCGTCAATTCGGCTGATCTGGAGCCTACAGCGGAACCCGTCGACGGCGTTGACGTTACCGAATCTATCAAGACTCGCGCCCGAGAGCTGGGTTTCGGCGAAGTGGGCATCACCCGCTACGACCGCCGCTACACCTTCCAGGACAAGAAAAAGTGGGTCCGGTTTGAGCACGCCATCTGCCTCGCTCTGGAGCAGGACTACGAGCGCACCCAGACCATCCCTAGCAGCTTCTCTGAGTACACCCACTTCGGCACCTACCGCAACATGAGCCAGTTGGGGCTCATCTTCGCTGACTACATTCGGAGCCTTGGCTACCACGCCCAGGTCCACAGCCCCAACGACAACAGCGCCGCATACATCCCCATGTTTGTCGCCGCTGGGCTGGGCCAGTTGGGCGCCAACGGCCAGCTACTCTCCCCCCACTTCGGCTCGCGCGCCCGCATCATGGTTGTCACCACTGATGCCCCCGTAACGTACGATGAGCCCGTGGACTACGGTATCCACCAATTCTGCCAGGTTTGCCAGGTCTGCGTTAACCGCTGCCCCGGCCGCGCACTGATGCGTGACAAAGTCTGGTGGAGGGGTGTTGAGAAGAACAAGCTCGTCTACGAACGCTGCCGCCCCGTCATGGCCCGCTTCGAGGGCTGCGGCATCTGCATGAAGGCCTGCCCGGTCCAGAAGTACGGCATGAAACCCGTCATGGAGCACTACGTCGAGACCGGAGAGGTCCTCGGCAAAGGCACCCATGAGCTGGAAGGCTACACTATCGAGGGCAAGGGCTACTTCGGCCCCGGCGAGCTTCCCCACTTCGACCACGACTTCTTCCAGATCCCCCACGGCAAGACCGAAGACGTCCTCTTTGAGGACTTCAAGGAGCGGTTGAAGAACCACGAGATCCCCGACGGTGAGCTGGGAGACGCCGCAATCCGTGACTTCCGGCGCCAGGTCCAGGACATCCTGGACATGCCCGAGGGCAACGACATGATGAGTGGCGCCGCCAAAGTCCAGGAGGCCTAACCTCTCGCCCCTTACACCCCGCCAACCAAAAGGCCCCGGCGAATGTCGCCGGGGCCTTTTCTTTTCTCAAAATACGGCTACAGGATAATAGAGAGTACAGTCCGCCAGAAAGCCTGCGAATATTTTTCTAGCCCCTTGGTTTCAATGCTTCGCTGTCACTATTCGGGCCGGCGTACAAGTCATGTCATTCCTATGAAAACAAGCCTCCTACGCCTCCAACCCGCTCATCCAGAGGCTCTCGAAGGACGAGCCCATACCGCATTCCGCCCCCCACCATGTCATTCTGAGTCCGCCCGAGAGGATCGAAGAATCTGGGTGTGGGGGAGAGTGTGCCCCTGGTCCGTCGCACACTTTCATCCCCGGTGGTGCCAGTCGCAACCGGCATTTGCGATCGCCTCAATACTGGAAACATCGCCTGTGAAAGACATCCTGCAAGGGAGAGTCCAGAGAGGGCGTACCCTTTCTGGCGGGAGTCTGAGGGTGTCCCTCAGAAAAACTTTTTTAAAACCTTACTGGGCGGTCGTGGGTGGGCACCACCAACCTTCGATTTGTAGCCCTTAGGCGAGCCCAATCGTCGCCTTCGCTAATCGGCCCCAGAGGACCTGTCCGGCGGCTTGCTTGCCACTTCCAGCCCAAAATGTTCATCCCTGGAGGTGTCAGTCGCAACCCGCATGCGGGATTACCCCTTCCAAAGCTGCATGAGAGTCAGGGACGGCCCCCGGCAATCACCAGCCCGAAGGCGTCTTCCACATCGCCCGCAGCCATTCCCACGCTGGCGCACCCCTGATCGCTGTCAGCTCCTCCTCCTCAAACTCCCACTTCGCCAGCTCTTCCGCCGGGCTATTCAGCACCTGCTCTCTAAAAGACTCATGGTTTGCAATACGTTCTATGAAATCGTCATACGCCTTGGACACGCCGTCACCTCCAGCTTTCCGTACCTAAATTAAATGGCCCCCAAGATTCCTTCGGTCAGATCCCATCGCAACGCAGCTTTCACTTCCTCGCCAGCTTCACCACAGACCTCACCGCCCCGGCGCCCCTTATTCGCGCCGCCTCCTCATTCCACTCATCCCCCATGTTAGACGCGGGCATTTCGCAAACATAGATGTCTCCCCGGGAGTCTATCGTCAGCGCATGCGGCGCGGTAAACTTCCCAGGCTCTTCGCCGGGACTCGCGTCCCCAAACCTGGTCAGAAGCTCGCCGCCCTTCGTGTAAATGCTGATGGCATGGCCAACGCCCGGAGCGTCCAGTATGTAAACGTGTGGCGGCATCTCCGCCACTATAACGTTCTCTTCCGCGTCCATCGCCAGCCCGGCGGCCCGCCAGATTCCAGGCCAGGTGGCAAGATGCTCCCCATTCGCCGTAAACACCTGCACCCGGTGGTTTTCCCGGTCCGCTACGTAAATGTTCTCGTCCTTGTCTATCACAACATTGTGGGGCACCACAAACTGCCCCGGGCCGGTGCCCGCTTCGCCCCAGGAGTACTTCAGCTTCCCCTCCGGGCTGTACCGGTGCACCACGGAATTACCGTATCCATCAGTAACGAACAAGTCGCCGGACGCCGGTGACACCGCCAGGTGACTCGGCCGGTTGAACGGCGTGCCGCTGAACCGCCCTGACTCTCCCCCAATGGTCTGGAGCAACTCCCCTTCCCGCGTCAGCTTCCGCACCACACCGTCTTCCAGGTCCGTACAGTAAATCGAGTCGTCCGGGGCCACGGCAATGCCGTGGGGCATCTTCAGCAGACCCTCTCCCCATGTGTCCAGCAGGTTCCCCTCACGGTCCAGCACCACCACCGGGTGCGGCCCCCGGGTAGACAGGTAGACCCTGTCCTTGGAGTCCACCACCCCGCCAAAACAGTCCCCCAGCACAAAATCATCGGGCAGCTTCGGCCACCCTGCAACAACTTCAAAAGTTAGGCTGCCACTGCCAAGCGTCGTCGTCATTCTCCCGCTCCTTCACGCCATCTCTGAGCGCCGCTATCCTAAGACTCCAGGCCTACGCTGTCAATTTCCTATACTCATTTCCTCCGCCTGCGTCTCCTGTTTCCGCTGGGACCCATCAATGCTAGAATCGTTCCGGACCGCGCTCAGCCACCACAGCCCGGCATCGCCTGGCTCTCCCCCTGCACTTGGCGCGTCCTGACGCCCAAACATTCATGGAGGTCTAGCACAATGCCTATAAGTTCAAGATACCTCTTCATCGCCAGCATGGACGTTGACCCAGACAAAGAGGCCCTTTTCAACGAGGTCTATGACAAAGAACACTGCCCCAGCCTGATGGAAGTCCCTGGCGTCATCGCCATCGCCCGATTCAAAATGCGCGACCTTGAAATGTCCATCGGCGGCGAGCGGAAGGTCATCAAGTTCGAGAACGAGCCCAAGTACCACGCAATGTACGAAGTCGAAAGCCCTCACGTCCTCGTTAGCGACCAGTGGGGCAAAGCCGTGGAGACGGGCCGCTGGCCGGAACAAGTCCGACCCTTCACCAGCAACCGCCGCCACATCCTCAGCCAGCGCCTGGACTAGCGCCCCACCCGCACACAGTCCCGTTGTTTCTCCGGAACGGCCCTGTGTATAATCGGCTGGCCCCTGAAACCTTCAACTGTCCGGTGTGGTCCATGCGCTTCAGCTTTTCAGAAGAGCAAGAGAGCTTCCGCCGGGAGCTCTCCAATTTCTTGCGGCAGGAGATGTCTCCCCGGTACGAGACCCTCATCGGTTCCTACTCGGAGGAGCAATACGCCTTCGGTGACACCCTGGCCCGCAAACTGGCGGCAAAGGGCTGGCTCGCCGTCGGCTGGCCGGAGGAGTACGCCGGCGGTGGCAAGACCGCCATCGAGCAGGCCATCCTGGACGACCTGCTGGGATACCTGCGCGTTCCCAAGGTGGGTCTCATCGGCCTCAACTTCGCTGGCCCCGCCATCCTCCGCTTCGGCTCCCCGGAGCAAAAGGCCGGCCTCCTCCCTCCCATCGCCCGCGGCCAGGTCCAATTCTGCCAGGGCTTCAGCGAGCCAAACGCTGGCTCTGACCTTGCCTCCCTCCAGACCCGCGCCGTCCGTGATGGAGATGAGTACGTCATCACCGGCGCCAAGATGTTCACCAGCTACTACGCCCACGCCGATTACATATACCTGCTGGCCCGCACCAACCCGGACGCCCCCAAGCACCGTGGCATCAGCCTCTTCATATTCAACGTCCATACCCCCGGCGTCACCTTCCAACCCCTTCACTACATCAACGAAGAAGTTGCCGCCATCACCTACCTGGACAACGTCCGCGTCCCCGCCACCGCGCTGGTAGGCGAAGAGAACCAGGGTTGGTACCATGCCATGACCACCTTGGACTTCGAGCGTGCCGGCCTCTTTCGCTACGCCACCACCCGCCGCGTCTTTGACGACTTCGTGGACTACTGCAGCAACAACCGCGTCAAGCAAGACCCCGTGGCGAAGCGCCGGTTGGCGGAGTTGAACGTCGGTATGGAGGGCTGGCGCTGGCTCTGCTGGAAAGTCGCCTGGGCTCAGGCCCAGGGCGAACTCCCCAACGCCGAGGCATCCGTCGCCTTCCTCCACGGTACCGAGTTGCGGTTAAAATTTGCCCAGACCGCCATGGACATCCTCGGCCCCTATGGCGTTCTCACCGCCGACGAAGAACTGGCCCCTATCCAGGGCGCCATCGAAGGTCTCAGCCGCGAAAGCCTCCATCTTCACGGGGCTGGCACCACCCAGGTACACCGCAACATCATCGCCCAGCGTGGGCTGGGTCTCCCCCGCTAGACACACCATGGACCTGGCCCTCAGCCAAACACAAGAGATGCTACGCCGGTCCGCCCGGGACTTCCTGGCCGCCCAGTGCCCCTCCTCCCTCGTCCGCTCGCTGGAGAACAAGGGCGGCCACTCCCCCCAACTCTGGGGCCGGATGGCTGCCCTTGGATGGCTGGGCCTCGGCATCCCCGAAGAGTTCGGCGGCTCTGGCGGAGACCTGTTGGACCAGATGGTCCTCGCTGAGGAAACGGGCCGCGCCCTCCTCCCCGGTCCCCTGGTATCCTCCACCCTGGCGGCCCACCTGCTCCTTAACGCCGGGTCTAAAGCCCCCGCCTCCCATCTCCTCCCCGCCATGTCCCGGGGAGACGTTATCGTTGTCCCCGCCGTCCCGATTCCCAGCCACGCCTCTTCAACCAACACGGCTGCTCCAACCCTCCAACAGGCCCAAGACGGCTACGCAATCTCCGGTGCCATCCTCTTCGTACCTTTCGCCAACCTAGCGGCCCACCTCATCACCTTTGCCACCGTCCAGCCGTCCGCCCAGTCCGCCCTGGCGCTGGTAGATGCCCGTTCCCCCGGCGTTACAATCTCACCCATGGCCGCCATCGCCGGTTACCCCTTCGCCAAAGTCGCCTTCGACCACGTCCAGTTGCCCACGACCGGCCTACTCGCCCAGGGCCCCGACGCCGATCAGGCCCTGCGCCGTTCATTGGACTGGGCTACCCTCGTCCAATGCGCCGAGATGACGGGCCGCGCCGAGATGGTCCTGGAAATGGTCGTCGAATACAGCAAGTCCCGCGTCCAGTTCGGGCGGCCCATCGGCGCTTTTCAAGCCGTTCAGCACCAGTGCGCCGACCTGCGCCTCTCCATTGACCTCGCCCGGATACTGGCCCAGCGCGCCGCCGTCACCGTGGTCGAGGGTGGCGACGCAGCCCAGCAGGTATCCACCGCCAAGGCCGCCGCCAACGATGCTAGCCGCCACTCCTCTGCCGCCGGCCACGGCATCTTCGCCGGCATCTCCTACACCGTCTCCCACGATATGCAGCTATACAGCGCCCGGAACAAGCTGGGCGAGGCTGCCTTGGGCACCGCCTCGGAGCACCTCGACCATATCTCCCGCCTGATGGGACTCTAGCGCCTTGCGAGCCGCCATTGCCTGACCAGGCGCTCTCTGACATTCGCGTCCTGGACCTCAGCGATAACATCGCCGGTGCCTACTGCGCCCGCCTTTTCGCTGACTACGGCGCCGGCGTCATCAAAGTCGAGCCACCCTTCCACGGTGACCCCTCCCGCGGTGCCGGACCCTTCCCCAACGACCTCCCTCACCCGGAAAAGAGCGGCCTCTTCATCCACCTCAACGGCAACAAACGTGGCGTCACTCTGGACATCTCCACCAACGCTGGCGCTCGTATCCTCCGAGACCTCGTCGGCCACACCGACCTCATTATCGACACTTTTAAGCCGGGCCGCCTGGACTCCCTGGGGCTAGGCTACCAGCAACTGTCCGCCCTTAACCCTGCCCTGGTACAAACGTCCATCACCCCCTTCGGCCAGACCGGCCCTTACTCCGGCTACAAAGCCACCGACTTCGGCGTATTCGCCGCCAGCGGCCGCATGTACCCCCACGGTGAGGGAGACCAAGAGCCCCTGCCCTACGCCCCGGACGTGGCCTGGCACCAGGTCGGCGCCACCGCCGCCGTTGCTTCCATGGGCGCCGTCTTCGCCGCCCGGCTCCAGGATGTCGGCGAGCACGTAGACGTCTCCGCCATGGAGGCCCTTCTCGGCAACGTGGACAACCGCGTCCTCTTCTACGCCTACACCGGTGAGAAGATCCCTCGGCGTCCCTGGCCCACCGGCGCCGCCCAGGGCGCATACCCCTGTCTGGACGGCTACGTCGTCTTTGGCGTAGGTTACAACGTCTACTTCCAGCGCCTCTGCGACGCCATGGACCGCCCGGATATCTACCAGGACCCCCGCTGGTCCACCTCTCAGGCCCGTGCCGAGAACGCCGAGGAGCTTGAGGTCATACTCATCGAGTGGCTCATGCGCCACACCCGCCGCGAGATATTCCAGCTCTGCCAGGCCCAACGCGTCATGTGCTCCCCCATCTTCTCCTTCCAGGAGCTGCTTGAGGACCCCCAGCTTGTGGCCCGCGGGTTCTTCGTCGAATCAGCCCACCCCGTCGCCGGGCCGCTCCTTGACACCGGGCCTCCGTTCCAGCTCACCGAGACCCCCTGGCGAAACCACCGGCCTGCTCCGGTGCTCGGTCAACATAACCGCGAGGTGTTCTGCGAAACGCTGGGAATCACCAGTGACCAGCTTGACCGCCTCCGCGCCACTGGGGTGATATGAACGCCAAAGCGGACTTGCCCCTGCCCCTGGACGGCGTCCGCGTCCTGGACATGACTGAGGTCTGGGCCGGACCCATGGCCTGTACCCTGCTGGCGGACCTGGGCGCGTCGGTCATTAAGGTGGAGTCCTTCCCCCGCCCCTCCCTCACCCGGATGCGGGGCGCTACCATTGGCTATACCAACAACGACCCTGACGCTCCACGCCCCTGGGACCGGGCCGCGCTCAACAACCTGGCCAACCGCAACAAGCTGGGCATCACCCTCAACATTCGCCACCCGGAGGGCATGCGCCTGTTCCAACAGCTAGTCTCCGCCAGTGACGTCTTCGCCGAGTCCTTAACCGCCGGCACCGCCGCCCGCCTGGGCGTCTCCTATGACCACCTGAAAGTCGTCCGTCCGGATATCATCGTCCTCTCAACCTCCGGCTGGGGCAACCGGGGGCCCTACCAGGGCTACGCCGCCCTGGGCGCCGCGTTGGACGGCTTCACCGGCCACCACGCCCTCCGCGGCTATCCCAACACGGATCCCACCCTCACCTCCCCCGTCCAACACACTGACTCCGGCGCCGCCCTGACTGGCGCCTTCGCCATTCTGGCCGCCCTCCACTACCGGCGTCGAAGCGGCAAGGGCCAGTGGATTGACCTATCTCAGGCGGAGGCTTTCCTTCCCCACCTGGGCCGGCAGTTCATGGACTACGTCATGAACAAACGCTCCCCAGCGCCCATCGGCAACCGCCACCACTACCTTGCCCCCTACGGCTGCTACCGCTGCGCCGGTGTCGATGGCTGGGTCGTCATACACGTCACCTCGGAGGCCGAATGGAACGCCCTCTGCCGCGCCACCGGCAACCCCCAGTGGCTGGAGGACCCCCGCTTCGCCGACCCCGTCAGCCGCCACCAGAACCAGGACGCCCTGGACGCGGCGTTAGGGCAATGGACCGTCCTACAAGATAAGTTCGACGTCATGCGGTCGCTCCAGGGCGCCGGCGTCCCCGCCCAGGCGGTCTTGGACGATGTTGACCTCTACGGCGACCCCCACCTGGAGGCCCGAGGCTTCTTCCAGACCCTAAACCACTCAGTGGTGGGCGAGCACCGCTACCCCGGCTTCCTCTGGAAGATGCCCCGGCGAGACCGCCCCGTGCGCCACGCCCCCAACGCCTTGGGCGAACACAACCAGCTCATCTACGGCGACCTGCTGGGCCTTTCGCCCCCAGAGATAGCCCACCTTGAGAAAGAAGGCGTCATCGGCGACGCATTCCCCCTGGACCAGTACAACAGCTACTAAGCTACCGGCAACACAAATCCCTCTTCCCTGGAGGGGAAGTATCAAAGAAAAGGTGCAAGGCCGGTGGGCGACCCCCGCCGCAACAGTCGCGCCCACCAGAGGGCCGCGTAACATGCTTGGGGATATCGCTGCGACTTGAAGGAGGACTCGATGGACCTGGAACTATCTGGCAAAGTGGTGCTGATTACAGGCGGGAGCCGTGGAATCGGGAAGGCTACGGCACTGACTCTCGTACGAGAGGGCTGCGGCGTGGCTATTTGCGCTCGAGGAGAGGATACCTTGGCAGCGGCCATGGCCGAGCTGAAATCCGTATCGCCCAACGTTTGGGGCGCTACGGCGGACGTCACGGACGCGTCGGACGTCGAGCGCTTTGTGTCGGGCGCCGCGGCCGCCCTGGGTCGGATCGACATCGTCGTTTGCAACGTCGGCGGTTCGTTCGGTGGGTCCTCGCTGGAGGCCAGTGACGAGGATTGGATGAAAACCCTGGACATCAATCTACTGCACAGCGTTCGGACCATTCGCGCGGCGCTGCCACACCTGAAAGAGAGCGGCGGTGGCAGTGTCGCCATCGTCTCCTCTATATCAGGATGGAAACCTGGGCCAGGTGCGCAGTACGGTGCGGCAAAAGCCTCCGAGATATTCCTGGCTTCGTCGTTGGCCTGGGAGTTGGCCCCACACCGGGTCCGGGTCAACACCGTCTGTCCTGGCTCGATCATGTTCGATGACGGCGGCTGGGACAGGTATCAACAGGACTACCCTGATAGCTTCACCGCGTTCCTCAAGAGAGACCTGCCGGAGGGACGCTTGGGCACGGATCAAGAGGTCGCCGACGTTATTGCGTTCGTGGTCTCCAATCGCGCCCGCTGGGTGAACGGCGCGCTTATTCCGGTGGACGGCGCCCAGGGGAGGCCGGGCGCTCGGTGGTTTGGCGACTCGTAGAGTCGTGCGTCGTCTGCCGGTCGTTTCCCCACCTGCTGGACCTAACCTGGAGCCGGAGTCCACATGAACAAGGGGCGTGCACAGGGTCGCAGCCACCCCGGGTCGAGAGACCAGGTCCCGGGACGCCGATTCCAATCGGAACCCGGGAGTCTATGGGTTTCCCTCAGACATAAATTCTTTCCCCTTCCTAGATAGGTGTATAGACCGGGGACATAGTTCACACATGTACGGAGACATGGTGGACACCCATTAAGAATGCGGGTGACTCCTCTCCCCCTGAACGTGGAGAGCTAGAGACGTCGTGACTCCGGCCAAAGTCGGAGGGGTCACTCAAGTACTTACGCAACCGCCAACCATTAGGAATCCTCCCCACAAATCAGTAAAATAGCCCAAACTCCATCCATTCGCCCCTTCCGCGAGAGGTGTACCTTGGCCCCCTATCGCGTCCTTTCATCCGACTCCCACGTCGTCGAGCCGCCGGACCTCTGGACCAGCCGAATGGACCCCTCCCTGGGCGACCGCATCCCCCACCTGGTCGCCGGGGAGCCCTTCGACTTCTGGTACATTGGCCAGCAGCACTTGGGCGTCCTCGGCACCTCCGGCGCATACACCGGAGCCCGCTTCGAACGCCCCGGCGAAATCCTCCGCGAGGCCAAGTTCGCCGACGTCCGCCCTGGCGGTTACGACCCCCACGCCCACGTTGAAGACATCACTATGGACGGCGTGGACGGCAACGTCGTCTATCCCTCCATGGCCCTGGAAATGTTCGCTCTCCAGGACCAACCCCTCCTCCGGGACATCTTCCGTGCCTACAACGACTGGCTTTCCACCTTCTGCTCCGCCTACCCCAACAAGCTCAAAGGCATCGCCCTGCTCCTCCTTGACGACAACGTTGATGCCGGTATCCAGGAGCTCCACCAAATCGCCACCTCGAACGCCGCCGGCGCGCTTATCAGCGTCTACCCCTCCCCCGGCCAGTCCTACGACCAGCCCATGTATGAGCCCTTCTGGGCCGCCGCCCAGGAGGTAGGTCTGCCTCTCAGCCTCCACGTCTCCACCAACCGCCCGGACTCCGGTGCCCGCAACCTCATCAACCAGGGCGGCGCCGCCCGTGTCACCGTCGACTACTGGGTCCGCGTCTCCCTGTGCCACCTGGTCTACTCCGGCGTCTTCGAGCGCTTCCCTGACCTCACCTTCGTCCAGGCCGAGCACGACATCGCCTGGCTGCCCTACTTCCTCCGCCGTCTGGACAGCACCTACATCGAGCGGACAACCCAGACCCCGTACCGCTACCAGGGTGGCGCTCTGCCCAGCGACTTCATGCGGAAGAACGTCTTCCATAGCTTCCAGGAAGACGATATAGGTGTCCAACTCCGCCACCTCATCGGTGTGGACAATCTCCTGTGGGGTTCAGACTACCCCCACGCCGAGTCCACCTTCCCCAGGTCCCGCGAGATCATCTCCCGCATCCTGGACGGCGTCCCCGAAGCCGAACAGGCCAAAATCGCCGGCACCAACACCGCCCGCATCTACGGCTTCACCTAGCAACTTGACCCCCTTCCTCGAATGGAGAAAAAGGAGCCAGGGGGATAATCGAAAAGCCTTGTCGGCAGGCTGCCGAACTTATTCATAGGAGGAAACAACCAATGACCAAAATACGCCACATTGCCCTCACCACCGAAAACCCCGACCAGGTCGCCGAGTTCTACAAGTCCGCCTTTGACATGGAAGAGCTCCGCCGAGGCGCCGCTGGAGTCTTTCTGACCGACGGCTATATCAACCTCGCCATCCTCAAATGGAAGACCGACGAGGACGCCGACGTCGGAATCAACGGCCCCAACTTCAGCGGCATCCACCACATCGGCTTCCAGGTGGACGACCTGGACGGCGCCAGCGATAAGCTAAACAAAGCCGAAGGACAGCGCCTCGGCGACCGGCCGGGCATGGACAAGGCTATGGGCGCCGGCCCCAGCAACTACGAAATGAAATGGTCCGGCCCCGATGGCGTCGTCCTGGACATCTCCCACACCGGCTGGCAAGTCAGCAAATAGGTCACACTGCTATCGTCATTGCGGCCTCGGGAGAGTCCAGAGAGGGCTGCCCTGGCTTTGGTGTGCGTTCAACTCTTCCGTTGCCAATTGCGTCCAGGAAGCGCTGCACTTCAACTTTCATCTACAGCGTCCGGCTCATTTGCGTTGGCTAGTACTCAGTCAACTCGGTTTTGGTAATTGTTTAAGAAAACGTCTAAGGTTGCTACCCTTTTTTAGGAGTGTTGACGTAGGAGGGTGGCAGCCATGGGACGAGAACGGTATGTGGTCCGGTTGGAAAGGGAAGAACGAGACCAGTTGGAACGACTGATTCGCGGGGGAAAGAGCCCAGCGCGAAAGGTTGCCCGGGCCCGTATTCTGCTAAAGGCAGATACGGGCTGGGGGGTGATGCGCATCGTGGAGGCGCTGGACACGTCTGCGGGTACGGTGTGCCGTACCAAGCGGCGGTACCTGGAGGGAGGACTGAAGCGGGCCTTGGAGGAAGATCCTCGGCCAGGACATCCGACCAAACTGGATGAGCGGGGGGAAGCGCACCTGATTGCCCTGGCGTGCAGCGAGGCCCCTCCAGGCCATGACCACTGGACCCTGCGGCTCCTGGCAAACAAGGTGGTGGAGTTGGGGCTGGCGCCCTCCATGTCCCACGAGGGAATTCGCAAGCGGTTGAAAAAAACAGTCTCAAGCCGTGGCAGAAGAAGGAGTGGTGTATTCCCCAGGTGAGCGCCGAGTTTGTGGCGTGTATGGAGGATGTGCTGGACCTTTACGCGGAACCCTATGACCCAGAGCGCCCGGTGGTCTGTTTCGACGAGACCTCCAAGCAGTTGCTGGCGGAAAAGAGGTCTCCGATCCCGCCCAAGCCGGCACGACGGGAGCGATACGATTACGAGTACCAGCGCAATGGCACCCGAAACCTGTTCATGCTGTGCGAGCCCCTGGCGGGCTGGAGGCATGTGGCAGTGACCGAACGTCGCACCATGGTGGACTTCGCTCAGCAGATGCGGTGGCTGGCCGATGAAGCTTACCCAGCGTCCGAGAAGATCCGGGTGGTGCTGGACAACCTCAACACCCACAAACCAGCTTCCCTCTACGAAACCTTCGAGCCCAAGGAGGCTAGGCGAATACGCAAACGCTTGGAGTTTCACTACACTCCCAAGCACGGTAGGTGGCTACTAGCATCATCTCTCGAGGGATTCTGTCAATTCGTGGGCCGAAAACGCTTTGAAGTCGGGCTAGTCTATCTACTGCCCATTCTCCTTAGCTCTATCAACCGATCCGGAGACTCGAGGGATGTGACCGTTCGTATACACCGCTACGCGTCCGCTCCTAGGCAGAGTTTCCCAACTTAACGGTTCCCCATATTCCGTTTCTATCGCAGCTTGTGACTCTTGAAGGATATGAAAGCCATTTTCGTACATAAAGTGCACATTCAACTCGGCCATCAGCCTGCCATCTTGCTGGAATGCCATGCCTAGGCTGAATCCCGTGCGCCCTGATGGAAACGACAGCCAATTCTGCGGCAGGACTCGCCTTTTTGCGCTTAAGCTTGGAAATCGCTCACGAACTTCGGTGAGCAATTCGGTAAAAAACTGTTGATATGCCCTGCCCTTATCGGAAATGTCCGGCGAAGGCAAAACTATTTCTTTTGGCCTTACCATTACCTCCAGAAAGGGCGCCGGCACCGAATCACCGATCTTGTAGGCCTTGAGTTGGATCCCAAAAAACCCCTTGCTCCCCATTTGACGTCGCATTTAGCCACTCTAAGACCTGAAGATGTTCTCGTCTGAAATCGCTAGCTATCCAGATAGCATAGCTAGCATTTCTGCCAGCGGCGTAGGTCAATAGTTTCCCTAAATGGTCATGATCTGTCGACTCAAGTTGGTTTTCGATAACTACCGTTCTCCCTGTGCTAAGATCCGTCCCAACCAGGTCCACATAGAAATTGCCGACCTTACCCTCTAACTCCGCCACATCGATATCTATTCCTATCGCTTCAGACAAAACACCGATATTATCTTTTAGCCATGGTGAGAAATCGTCGGCTTCATTCGGCCACAATTCTCTGACGTCTAGCTTCTCCAGTCGGCCAATCGGTCTCATTACCACCTCCGGGTTTGTTATGAAGTCTAGTACTCAGTCAACCTAATTGTTGGCAGGATAGAGATGGTGAAGCTTGACTCGGGCGTCCACAGTGGAGAATCTCCAGTCAATGGTTGCTCCGGCTTGGTTTCGTTCTGCCTCCAGGGCCGCGATCTCGCCACTCAAAGTCTCTTCATCGGCAATACGCCGGCGCAGGACTCGCCTGGCCAAGACACTGAACTCGATCTCTGCCATGTTGAGCCACCTACCGTGCTTGGGAGTGTAGTGAAACTCCAAGCGTTTGCGTATTCGCCTAGCCTCCTTGGGCTCGAAGGTTTCGTAGAGGGAAGCTGGTTTGTGGGTGTTGAGGTTGTCCAGCACCACCCGGATCTTCTCGGACGCTGGGTAAGCTTCATCGGCCAGCCACCGCATCTGCTGAGCCGAAGTCCACCATGGTACGACGTTCGGTCACTGCCACATGCCTCCAGCCCGCCAGGGGCTCGCACAGCATGAACAGGTTTCGGGTGCCATTGCGCTGGTATCTCGTAATCGTATCGCTCCCGTCGTGCCGGCTTGGGCGGGATCGGAGACCTCTTTTCCGCCAGCAACTGCTTGGAGGTCTCGTCGAAACAGACCACCGGGCGCTCTGGGTCATAGGGTTCCGCGTAAAGGTCCAGCACATCCTCCATACACGCCACAAACTCGGCGCTCACCTGGGGAATACACCACTCCTTCTTCTGCCACGGCTTGAGACTGTTTTTTTCAACCGCTTGCGAATTCCCTCGTGGGACATGGAGGGCGCCAGCCCCAACTCCACCACCTTGTTTGCCAGGAGCCGCAGGGTCCAGTGGTCATGGCCTGGAGGGGCCTCGCTGCACGCCAGGGCAATCAGGTGCGCTTCCCCCCGCTCATCCAGTTTGGTCGGATGTCCTGGCCGAGGATCTTCCTCCAAGGCCCGCTTCAGTCCTCCCTCCAGGTACCGCCGCTTGGTACGGCACACCGTACCCGCAGACGTGTCCAGCGCCTCCACGATGCGCATCACCCCCCAGCCCGTATCTGCCTTTAGCAGAATACGGGCCCGGGCAACCTTTCGCGCTGGGCTCTTTCCCCCGCGAATCAGTCGTTCCAACTGGTCTCGTTCTTCCCTTTCCAACCGGACCACATACCGTTCTCGTCCCATGGCTGCCACCCTCCTACGTCAACACTCCTAAAAAAGGGTAGCAACCTTAGACGTTTTCTTAAAACAATTACCAAAACCGAGTTGACTGAGTACTAGCGTCTAGCAAGGTCTCACTAGGCTTATCTCCCCCAACCCCTAAACCAACGCATTCAACCCCGTTAGCTCCCGGCCCAATATCAACGTGTGGACATCGTACGTCCCCTCGTAGGTGTCCACCGTTTCTAGGTTCAGCATGTGCCGGATGGCGCTGTAGTCCAGCGTAATGCCGCTGGCGCCCAGTATCTCCCTCGCCGACCTCGCCGCCTTCAGCGCCGCCCTCACGTTCTCCCGCTTCGCCACTGAGACATGCGTGTGGTCCATCGTCCCCTCATCCTTCAACCGCCCCAGCCGCCACGCCAGCAGCAGTCCTCGCGTGTGGTCAGTCATCATGTCCACCAGCTTCTCCTGCACAAGCTGCCTCGACGCTATTGGCTGCCCAAACGTCGACCGGCTCTTCGAGAACGCCAGCGCCTCCTCGTACACCGCCTCCAGGCTCCCCAGCGCCCCCCACGCGATGCCGTAGCGCGCCTGCGTCAGGCACGACAGCGGTCCCCGCAGCCCCTTCACCCCCGGCAGCACCTGCGACTCGTTCACCCGCACCTCGTCCATCACCAGCTCGCTCGTCACCGACACCCGAAGACTCAACTTCCGCTTTATCTCGTTCGCCTGGAACCCTGGGCTGTCCGTGGGCACCAGGAACCCTCGCACCACCCCTTCATCGTCCGCCGCCCACACCAACGCCACATCGGCGATGCTTCCGTTGGAGATCCACATCTTCCGGCCGTTCAGCACATAACCGTCCCCGTCCCTCCGCGCCCGCGTCGACATCGCCCCGGGGTCAGAGCCTCCGTCGTGCTCCGTCAGCCCAAAGCACCCTATCATCTCCCCCTTCGCCAGCTTGGGCAGATACTTTAGCTTCTGCTCCTCCGATCCATAGGCGTGGATCGGGTACATCACCAGCGCACCCTGCACGCTCACGAAGCTACGCAGCCCCGAATCCGCTCGCTCCAGCTCGTACATCACCAGCCCGTACGCCACGTTGGACACTCCCGCCGTGCCGTACTGCGAAGGCAGGTTCGCCCCCAGCAGCCCCAGCTCCCCTAATCGGGGCGCCAGGTCCAATGGGAAGCCCTCCTCCTCCCACCATTGGCTCACGTGCGGCATCACATTGTCGTCCAGGAACCCGCGCACCATCTCCTGGGTCTGGCGTTCTTCGGGGGTGAACAGCTCCCCAACTCGGTAATAGTCCAGCATCCGTCCTCCCGGCAGGGCCGCCTATTCCAGGACCGCCCAAATCTCCATTGCGAAATCGGTCCCGGCCGTGGCCATCTGGTTTGCCGTCACCGTGGTCAACGACGGCGGCGCCTCCCCATACGCCCCCCTTCGAGCCCTATCCAACGTCGCCTGGTCGAAAGCAAATCGAGGGCTGGTCATCTCTATGGAGCGCACCACGTCCCCCCATCCGGCGCCCGCCGCTTCCAGCACCGTCAACACATTCTCATAAGTCCTCGCCACTTGAAGCGCTAGGTCCCCCTCCCCCACAACCCTCCCCGTGACTCGGTCAATCGGACTCTGCGCCGAGCAGAACAGCATCTTCCCGCAACGCACCGCCGCTGCCACACCGCCCTCACCACCCCATCCCGGCAGCTCAATCACCTCACGGTCGGCCCCCAAATAACACGTCGCGTCAATCTCCAGCAGCGCCGGCCGGTGCAGCAGCCTCCGCACCACGATAGATGACCCTACGGAGCCGGCTGCCGCGGCCTCCGGCCCTCCGCCTCCTCCCACCGCCGCCGCGGGGTGTACATAATCAAACGACCTCACCAGCGCCGACCGCTCAACCCCGGCGTCCCGCATCACCTGCCCCAGGTTGCTCTCCCA
>CBDFHC010000001.1:0-113630 GCA_965247585.1 Dehalococcoidia bacterium | reverse complement strand
AGGTTGAGGCCCAACTGCGATAGCAGGCAGATGCTAAAGCGGTATGACTTTCATGTGAATCCTCCGCCTGCCGGCATAACAGAGAACAACGATCTAAATGGAAATACTTCGAGCCGAGTCTGGTTCAATGGCACACACAATTCGCTAACTATTGAAACCGCCTTCACAGTGGATACATTGCGTACAGACCCTTTCGATTTCGTTCTTGATAACGACGTCCTAATTTTACCAGTTGGCTATTCTGATGAAGACGCCGGATACTTGTCTGTTTTTCGCCAGTCCTCAAAGTCATCTGTTACATTAACTGACTTCGTTGAATCCATCCGTGAAGAGTCAAAAAATGAAACACTGGCCTTTCTTTTTTCCCTTAATCAGCGCATTCACGATACATTTGAGCCGATTCTGCGCCCTACAGGTGAGCCGTGGCCCGCTTCGGCAACACTGAGAGCGCAAAAACGTGCTTGCAGAGATTTGGCAGTACTGTTTATTACTGCCTGCCGGACTGTTGGACTGGCTGCACGATTCGTCAGTGGATACCATGAAGGCGTCTCCGAGTGGATGGAGAACGAGATGCATGCGTGGGCCGAGGTATTTCTGCCTGGAGCTGGTTGGCGCGGGTACGATCCGATGCATGGCCTGGTGGTTGCAGACCGGCATGTCGTGGTCGCAACTGGGCATTCCCCACGCGCCGCTGCACCTACCGTTGGTACATTCCGGGGCAACAACGCTAGCTCTGAAATACGCACACAGATCGATATCAAAGTGACGGATACGTCTTCGTCTTGATCCCGCCCAGATAGTAACTGACGGGACAAATCTAAGAACCTCTATCAAAACCCCTTAATTTAGGGACCGTGAGCAGATCAGAATGGCGCTGGTCAGACTGTAGACCGTCAGCGATAATGGGACACGTGAGAGGGGTGGAAAACCCGAGAGTCTGAGAGTGGTGTGAGCTCCTGTAGTGGGGGTAGAGTACCTCAGGAAAGGAGCAGAAGTGTCCCAGCCAGATACAGACAAAGCCAGGGTCGCAGACCGGCGGAGCGAGGAGACTCGTTCATTCGTCCGCCAGGTGAGAGCGGCAACGCGGCGCAAGTACACCCCTGAAGAGAAGATCCGCATTGTCTTGGAGGGTTTCCGTCGCGAGGTGACCGTGAACGACCTGTGCCGGCGGGAGGGTATCAAGCCCCACTCCTACTATGCATGGACCAAGGAGTTCATGGAGGCAGGTAAGGAGAGGTTGTCCCGCGACACGGTGCGCGATGCCACCCGGCAGGAGATCCAGGATCTCAAGCGGGAGAACGGCGAGTTCAAGCAGCTGGTAGCCGAGCTATCCCTCGAGGTCTACCGTCTGAAAAAAACGGCCATACCAATGCCCCAGAACGGCGTCGGTACCAGCGGATGAGCGCCGTTGAGAAGGCGACGGTCCTGGCCAGTGTAGCCGCATCACCGCTGGCCAAGCGTCGGGTGCTCAGAGACCTGGGTGTTCCCAAGAGCACCTACTATCGGTGGTTGATGCGACAACAACATCAACAAGGTCTCGAGGACCGACCTGGAGCCAGCGCTCCACCGTGGAACCGCCTTAGACCTCAGGAGGAACGGTCGATCCTGGAAGCGGCCGGGGAGATGCCGGAGCTAAGTAGCCGCCAGTTGGCAGCGTGGTCTACAGACAACCTGGCCTTCGCTGTATCCGAGTCCACTGTGTATCGCATCCTGTGCAGAGAAGGTCTTGTGAAGTCACCCGAGATGCAGCTCAAGGCCGGCAAAGAGTACCATCGCAAGACCAGCGGCCCTCACCAGATGTGGGCTACCGACGCCTCCTACTTCAAGGTGATCGGTTGGGGCTACTACTACCTGGTCACCGTGATGGACGACTACTCCCGCTTCATACTGGCCCACAAGCTCCAGCAGGACATGACCACCGACTCTCTCATCGAGGTGGTCCAAGAGGCCGTGGACAAGACCGGCATGACTGAGGTCCCAGTGGCCGACCGGACCAGCCTGCTGAGCGATAACGGCTCAGGTTATGTGTCCCGTGGCTTGAGAGACTACCTGCACCTGGTGGGAATCAAGCACATTCTGGCCGCGCCGTTCCACCCTCAGACCAATGGCAAGCTCGAGCGCTATCACCAGAGTATCAAGCGGGACGTCAAACAGGTCCCCTACGAGATGCCTTCTGCCCTGGAAGCAGCAATCGCCGCCTTCGTGGCCTACTACAACTACCGGCGCTATCACAAGGCGCTGGGCAACGTGACGCCCGCAGACATGCTCAACGGAAGGCGGGAGCAGATCCTCCAACGGAGAAAGGAGGTGCAGGTCCAGACGTTAGAACGGCGAAGACGCTACAACAAGACCCTCAGGGAGCTCCCACGCAGCTCTTCATAATAATAACCTTCTCGGGTCCTAATCTGTCCCACTTGTGCTGATTGCCAACACTCTCACCACTCTCAGACTCTCGGGTTTTCTACCCCTCTCACGTGTCCCATTATCGCTGACGGTCTACATTTGTTGCTGCTGCGAGCGTTAACTCCGCGCCTGGCGAAAGTTAACAGAGAGGTATCCCTTTTTTGGTCGACGGTCGATGAACAGATACTCGGACTTATCCCGGAAGGCTCTCTAGACCGTCCGTCGGACCGACACTTGAATTTATCCCGGAAGGCTCTCCAGACCGTCCGTCGGACCGACACTTGAATTTATCCCGGAAGGCTCTCCAGACCGTCCGTCGGACCGACACTTGAATTTATCCCGGAAGGCTCTCCAGACCGTCCGTCGGACCGACACTTGAATTTATCTCGGCGGGCTCTTCAGACCGTCCGTCGGACCGGCGCACTGACAGCCTGGCAGGCCCTCTAGACCGTCAGACCGACCCACCTGGGGCGCCGCGCCTCAGATAGGACTATGGGCGGTATGGACGGTATGGGCGGTATGGGCGGTGTAGGCGGTGTAGGCGGTATGGGCGGTGTAGGCGGTGTAGGCGGTATGGGCGGTGTAGGCGGTGTAGGCGGTGTAGGCGGTATAGGCGGTATAGGCGGCATAGGCGGCATAGGCGGCATAGGCGGCATAGGCGGCATAGGCGGCATAGGCGGCATAGGTGGCATAGGCCGTATAGAATCGGTACTTATAGTCTATCCAAGGATAGGATAGGCACGCATAGACCAGAGATGGGTACGCTGAGCTCGGGTAGACTACCTTTGAGAAGGCTAGACCTGAGTAGGGTAGACTAGCCACAGATAGGGTAGTGTAGCCTGCCATCGAGATCCTTCTCAGTTTCCAGCTAACACCGTATAATCACCTTATGGACGAAGAACTACCGGAATACGTTTCCGCGGCGGTGGCGGCCCGGGTGCGGGGGGTGACCCTGGAGTCGGTGGGCTACAACATTCGCAAGGGGAAGCTCCAGGCCATCAGGATTGGGCGGAATTGGGCCATACGCCGGGACACCCTTCTGGAGTTTGCCAGTGACTATGTGAAAGGTCCGGGTCCTCAGAAGAAGCGGTAGGGGGTTGAACATAGTGATACGGGCAACGTGCTATGGCAGGGTCAGCTCGGATAGACAAGAGCGGGAATCCACCGTACAGAGCCAGCTGGAGGAGCTTAGACAGCGGATCGAAGCGGACGGCGTCCTCGGACACCGGGAGTTTGTCGACGAGGGCTACGCCAGGGACAACCTGGTCCGGCCGGAGTTGGACAAACTGCGAGACCTGATTGCCGCCGGAGAGCTGGACCGCATCTACGTCCAGAGCCCGGACCGTCTTGCCAGTGGGGCCAAGCTCGTACTGCTGGTGGAGGAGTTCCAACTAGCGGGGGTGGAAGTCGTGTTTCTCAAGGGTGCGGTGGAGGACACGCCGGAGGGGAAGCTGCTGTTGCACATGCAGGGGGCCATAGGGGAGTACGAGCGGACCAAGATCGCCGAAAGGACCCGGCGCGGTAAGCTCTACTGGGCACGGCAAGGAGTTATGGTGGGCGGACGCGCCCCTTACGGGTACAAGCACATCCGGCGGAATGAGGTTCAGAGAGCGAGGCTTGAGATTGATGAATACCAGGCCAGCGTAGTGCGCCGAATATACCAGATGCTGGCAGAAGAGCAGCGAAGCACCAGGTCCGTCGCCATGGCGCTGTCCAAGAGCGGGATCCCCACTCCCAGGGGTGCCCACCAGTGGCAGCCCACGTCGGTGGACCGGATCCTGAGAAACCCGGCGTACAAGGGCACGTTCTACTACCTCAGGACCGAGGCCGTGGAGCCGTCCCGCCGCACCAGTGCTGACACTTACCAGCGGCGCAGAAAGACCGGCAAGAGGCCCAGGCCCCAGGAGGAGTGGATCGCGGTGCCGGTGCCCCCAATCGTGGACGATGAGCTTTGGGAGAGGGCCCAAGAGCAGCTGAAGCTAAACAGCCAGCACTCCCGGCGAAACAACACACGGCATCAGTATCTACTCCGCGGGCTGATCAAATGCCCCCGCTGCGGACACAGCTATACCGGAGCGGCCCAACATGGGTCTCGCCGGTATCGCTGCACCAACACCGACTCGAGCATCAGCTCCACCGGCAAACGATGCAATCCAGGGTCTATCTCCGCCGACCTTCTGGAACGCGAGGTATGGGGAGCACTCAGTTCAGCCCTAAGGCAACCGAAGCTGCTGAGGGAGGAGTACGGGAGGCGACTTGCCGGCGAAGGCTCCGGTGATGCGCTGGACGCCGAGAGGAAGCAGTTGGAGGGGGCACTGAAGCGCGTAAAGAGCCAAGAGGACCGGGTGACCGACGCCTACGTCAACGAGGCCATGGATCTCGTTCGATACAAAGCCGAGATGGAGAAACTGAAGGCCAGCAAGCTGGAGCTGGGGAGAGCGGTCAAGGAAACCGAGAGAAGGAAACGGACCAAGGAGGAGTCAAAGAAGGCCATTGATAGCCTGGACCGGTTTTGCCAAACGGTGAGCCAAGGGCTCGACAACCTGACGTTTGAGGACAGGCAACAGCTCCTAAGGCTGGTGGTGGAACGGATTACCGTGGATGAGGGAAGGGTAGTGATCGAAAGCGTGATTCCAACAGGGGGCGACGATGGTCAATTGCGTGCACGTTGTCCTGAGGCTCTCGAAGGACGAGCCCATACCGCATTCCGCCCCCCACCATGTCATTCTGAGCCCGCCCGTGAGGATCGAAGAATCTGGTCGGGTGGGGATAGCACATCCAACCCCTGTGCCCACTACCGCTGTTCTAGCTTGACTTATTTACTCGCCCAGAGAGTGCCCGTCAGTAATATACCCACTGACCTTTGTACTCATCGCTATACCGTCCCTCACTCCTAACTAACCTTTCGTAATATGGAAGAAGAAATTCCTCTCCCCCTATCGAGGGGGCGATTGAGAGCGGATGCGTATCCCCTCAGTAATGAACCTAAAACATTCCGCTATAATCAGCGCCACAACGCCGCTTCTAACCGCCACCAACAAGGAGGCCATCATGGCAGACATCGGGCTATTTGAGGCCATTCACTCCCAGCGCTCGTTCACCCGCTACAAAACTGACCCTGTCTCCCGTGAGGCCATCGAAAAAATCCTCGATGCCGCCACCAAGGCCCCCAGCGGTGGCAACGTCCAGCCCTGGCAGTTCGTCGCCGTCACAGACCGCGACCTCGTCCGCCGCCTTGGCGAACTCTACCGCGACGACTGGCTCAACAGCCGCGGCCACACCGCACCAACCGACGAGCCCCCCGCCTACCGCTCCGCTCGCTACCTGGCCAACCACATGCCCGATGTTCCGGCCATGATCCTCATCTGCGCCGATCACCTGGACGGCTACCTTCCCTACACCCCCGGCCAACCCCTGAATCGAGAGCAGTACGGCTCCTCCGTATGGCTGGCCGCCCAGAACATCTTCCTGGCCGCCCGCGCATTGGGTCTCGGCACCCGCCTCACCACCGTCCTCCACCGCAAAGAAGCCGAGGTCCGCGCCCTCCTCGGCATCCCGGAACACATCGAGATCATGGCCATGACCCCCTTGGGCTACCCTCGCGGCAGCTTCGGCCCCCCCGTCCGCCAACCCGCCTCAGACTTCATCTCCTGGGACCGCTGGGGCAACCGCGCCTAGCCCTACCCATTAAGCTCCTTTCCCAACAACCCTCTCCCCCTAACCGGCTCACCGCCGAGCGGAGTCAGACATTCCGTTCCCCCCATCGAGGAGGAAAGTCAGATAGTTGGTGATTTAACCGCCTTATGAAAATCGGGAGTGCAGAGGGGCGAAGCTCCTTTGCCGGTCCGCCTGGGGCGGATAAGGGTGTCCCTCAGACACAAATTCTTCGACATTCCTGGACAGGAAGCGGGTCAGGGGAATGGTCGCAAGGGTTTTTCAGCACCCTGTTAGAGACCTGGGCAACGGTCTGCAATACAGCGAATCCCGGCGCCCCAGCTCACGCCCTTGGGTCAGCCGGAGAGGCGTGCCCTACCGGAGCAGCGGGACAACCTCAGTTGCGAACAGCCGCAGCGAGTCCAGCACCTGCGGCTGGGGGGTCCGGCCGCCAACGTTGGGTTCAATAATGATGCCCGTGAGGCCCAACTCTTCCCGCAGCTCGGCCAGGCGGCCGGCAACCACGTCAGGCGTGCCGTAGGCCAACCGAGTTGCCAGCAGCTCTTCATACGTCACATCGGCTAGCCGCCCCGCCCTGTCGGTCCGCTCCTCATGTTCCGCCGCTTCGGCGAACGCGCCCACGTTGGACTTGATGTAGGCCCGGCGCTCCCGCGAGTAGGAGCCAACCGTGCTCGTCTCCGGCTCTGATAGCGCCCGCTCCATATCCGGGGCAACAAATACTGGAACGCGAAGCATCACGTCGCCGTCGCCGGGATGACCCGCCTCACGCCAGGCGTTCCGGTACGTCTCAAGCGCCTGCCCCAGCTCCAGCGCGTTCATGGACCGGAGGCCCACGAAGATTGGCAAGCCCAGCGCGCCTATCTGTGGGAAGTTGTCCCGGGAGGTAACCGCCACCCGAAGGGGCGGGTGAGGCTTTTGACGGGGCTTGGGAATGAGCCGCACGTCCTGAAAACTGAAGTAGTCGCCCTCGTAGGAGAACCACTCCTGGGTCCAGGCCAAGCGCATCACCTCCAGGTACTCGTGAAAGCGCTCCCGGCTCTCGCCGTAGGAAATATCGTAGCCTTGGTAAGCGCGGGGGAAACTGCTGCGCCCGATTCCCAGGTCCAACCGGCCCTGGCTGATCTGGTCCAGCGTGGCCACCTCTTCCGCCATTCGCACCGGGTGGCCCAGGGGTAGGACCAGCACGGCGGTGCCAACTCGAATGCGGCTGGTTCGCGCCGCTATGGCGGTGGCGAAGATGAGAGGCGCAGCGGCCACCGAGGGTATCCCCGCCTCCTCGGCGTGGGGGTGAGCGAAGTGGCGCTCCGCCAGCCAAACGCCGTCGAGACCCAGCTCCTCGGAGACCTCCGCCATGTAGAAGGCATCGTCGAAGGCTTGTTCCTGGCTCATGCCTTCCCGGTAATCGCACTCCATGGTCAGTCCAACGTGCATAGCCGGTCTCCTTCCCGTCACAACCTGACCGCGTGAGCATATGACAAAAGGCGGCCCCTTGCCAGTTCGTTGGCGGGGATTCGAGCCAATGGCTAACCTGCCCAGGTATTCCCCCTGAAAATAGCACCAACCATGCTAAAGGGAGCTGCATAACGGAGAGTGCAGAGGGGCAGAGCCCTTCTGCCGGGAGTCTGAGGCTGTCCCTCAGAAACAAACCTTAAAAACCTTTCGGAGCGGGACGGTGGGAACCACCAACCTTCAATTCGCAGTCCGTCGTGGTACCTGCTGCCTTTGCCGGTTACCCCTCCGAGTAGCTACTCACACTGTTTTCTTAGGACCCACCTGTTAAGATTTTCATCCGTGGTGGCGCCGGTATCAACTGGCATGCCCGATTCTACCAGGGACAGTTTTTGCGCTCCATAGAATACCGTTGGGTGATACTCTCCACCGGCTTCACCGTGCTGTTTTTCAGCGGTGGCTCGCGGTACGCCTTCGGCCTCATGCTCAAGCCCATGACCGAAGACCTCGGCTGGAGCCGGTCGTCCCTTTCTCTGGCGGTTACCACCTTCATGGTAGTTTCGGCGCTGGCGATGCCGCTGGTGGGACGGCTGCTGGACCTTTACGGCACCAGAATGGTGGTGGGGCTGGGAGCAGTGATCGCCGCCGTGGGAATCGGCCTGATGTCCAGGGTCGCCGCGCCCTGGCAACTGTTCACGGTTTACGGCCTCGTCTACGCCACGGGGCACGCCGCAACCAACATCGCGCCCATGGGCATACTGGTCAGCCGCTGGTTCCCGCACCGCAGGGGGGTGGCTACCAGCGCCGCCGTGGCCGGGAACGCCGCCGGCCAGTTGGTCATCATCGCCCTGCTGGCCGCCGCCCTCTCGACCCTGGGTTGGCGAACGTCCTATGCGGTGTTAGGCGCCGCCAACCTGGTGATCGTGGTGCCACTGGTCTTTGCGGCGGTGCGGCCCCGGCTGCGGGAAGGCCCGCAGGAGGCCGAAGCTACGGAAGCGCTCCCTGTGGACAAGGGCGTCCGCTCCTCACCGCTATCCTCCGTCTTAACTTCCCGCCAAATGTGGCTCCTCGTGCTGGTGTACGCCATATGCGGTTTTCAGGACTTCTTCGTAGCCACCCACGTCGTAGCTTTTGCCCTGGACCAGGACCTGGGATCGTTGCTGGCCGGCAACCTGCTGGCGCTAATGGGCGTCATGGGCGTGGCAGGGGTGCTTTTGTCCGGGGTACTTTCCGATGCCTTCGGTGCAACCCGACCCACCGCGCTCTGCTTCGCCGTGCGCATCGGCATCTTCGCCCTCATCGTGTGGTCTCAGAGCACCCCGGTGATCATCACCTTCGCCCTGCTCTACGGCTTCACCTTCCTTATCACCGCGCCGTTGACCGTCATCTTCGCCCAGAACCTCTTTGGCCCGTCGCGATTGGGCACCGTCACCGGCCTGATAAACATGGTGCACCAGATCGCCGGAGGGCTGGGGGCCTACGTAGGCGCCACCATGTTCGACCACTGGGGAGGCTATAACCAGGCCTTCGTCCTAATGCTGGTCATAGCCGTTGTGGCCCTGGCGGGGACGCTGCAGATGAAGGAGCGGCCCCCACTCAGGCCCCAGCGTTCAACATAGTAACTACGACTGACCAATATCGCCCTTCGTTCGCAAACGGGGGATTCCAACCCCAACCTCTCCCACTCTCCCAGTACACGCCACGCCATTGCCGGCAATGAAGTCCCAACCGCTTTTATCACCAACCTCTCAGTGCAGGGACCAAGATTACCTGCCGGCAGTCTGAGGGTGTCCCTCAGAAACAAACCTTAAAAACCTTTCGGGGCGGGTGGGTTGATAACACCAACCTATGATTTGCAGTCCTTTGTGGTGCCGATACCCATCCCCATGGCTGATTACTTTGAGAATAGCTTGGTCCGGCCTTTGAGGAGGCAACGCCTGCGCACAATCAAGACCAATCAGGCAGGAGGGTGCAGAGAATCTGGGGTCCTGCCTTCGCTTGCCCCCCAAACTCCCACGGTATAGGATGGCCTCAACCAGCCTTTCTACTCCCAAGGAGGACCACCTATGGCCCAGCGTACCGGAGCCCAGGCCATCGTCGAATCCCTCATCGCCCAGGGCGTCGACACCGTTTTCGGCATCATCTCTACCCACATGATGGACGTCTACGACTGCCTCTATGACCACAAGGACTCCATCCGCTTCATCAGCGCCCGGCACGAACACGCCGCCGCCCTCATGGCCGACGGCTACGCCCGGGTCACCGGACGCCCCGGCGTCTGCTTCACCAGCACCGGGCCCGGCGCCGCCAACTCCATGGGCGGCATCGGCGAGGCCTACTTCGCCTCCTCTCCCGTCCTCACTATCACCAGCACCGCCGAGGAAGACCTCTACGGCCGTGGCCGGGGCGAGACCCACGCCACCAAGGACCAGCGCGGCATGTTTGACTCCGTCACCCAGTGGGCTCACCACGTCACCCGGGTCGACGAAATTCCTGACAGGATCTATGAGGCCTTTCAGCGTTTCCAGACCCAACGGCCGCGCCCCATCGAAATCGAGGTTCCCGTGGACATTCAGGGCCTATCCGCCGATGTGGAGATTCCCCAGGTGAGCCGCTTCGACGCCGTCAAGGGCGACCCCGCCCTGGTGGAGAAGGCCGCCGCCATGCTCCTCTCCGGCCAGCGCGTTGCCATCTGGGCCGGCACCGGGGTCCTCCGCTCCGGGGCCACCGCGGAGCTCGTCCGCCTCGCCGAATCGCTGGGCGTCCCCGTTTACACCACCCCTTCCGGCAAGGCCGCCTTCCCTGACGATAATCCCCTGTCCATGGGCGTCTTTGGTGGCTTTCCCGGCTGGTCTCCTACCCCCTCAGAAGACCCCTCCATCAAGTTCGTCGATAGCTTGGACACCGTACTCGTCGTCGGCTCCAGCCTGCCTCACATCCATACCAAGGCCTGGGGCCTGAAGCTCCCGAACAACCTGATACACATTGACATGGACTCGGAGATGTTGGGCGCCACTTACAAGCCCGCCGTCGGCATCGCCGGCGACGCTAAACAGGTCCTTTCCCAGCTATCCGCCGCCATAGAAGGCAAGACCGGCAGCCTCACCGAAGGCTTCACCGGCGCCCTCCCCTCACTGAAGCAGCAGCACGCCGAATACTGGCGCAAAAACATGCCTAATCAGGCGAAAACCATGGACGCCATCCGCGGCGTCGTAGACCGCGACGCCATCTTCATGGGCGACGTCAATATCGCCACCCACCACGGCGCCAACTACCTCCTCCCCGCCTACGAACCCAGGACCCACCACGTATCCGCCTGGGGTGGCCTGGGCTTCGCCTTCCCCGCCGCCGCCGGCGCCAAGGCCGCCCTGCCTGACCGCCAGGTCGTCTGCATCACCGGCGACGGTGGATTCCAGTTCAACATCCAGGAGCTGGGCACCTGCATCCAGTACGGCCTGAGCCCCGTGGTAATGGTCTTCAACGACAACGCGTGGGGCGTCCTCAGGAACCGTCAACGGGACGCTTACAACGGCCGATACATGGCATCTGACCTGGTAAACCCAGACTTCGTTCGGCTGGCCCAGTCCTACGGCGCCAACGGCCTCTCCGTCTCCTCTATAGACGAGATGGCCCAGGCCCTGGACACCGGCCTCAAGTCAGACGTCCTCACCGTCATAGAAGTCGCCACCCCCAACGGCTTCGAAAACTTTACATAATGGGCTAGCCCCACTCCCTTATAAATAGCCCAGACCAGCTCTTAGATGGCCACTCCCCTGTCCACAATCAGCACCGACGCCACTGGAGGGTGCAGGGAACGCAGGTTCCCTGCCGGGAGTCTGAGGGTGTCCCTCAGAAATCCTTTTAACAACCCTCCGGGGCGGGACGGTGGGTACCACCAACCTTCGATTCGCTTCCCGTGCGCTAGCAACACCTTCCCTCTACCCAACTGCCCAACCCTCCGCAAAACAAAAGGGTGAGGGGCCCATGGCCCCTCACCCTTAACGTCAGCCTTAACCGGCGGCTAAAAGGCCGCTCGACTACTGGCCCATTCGATACTTCTTCACCGCGTTATCCCGGATCACCTTCTGCAGCACCGCAGGCTCCAGTTGCCCTATCGTCTCCTTGATCACCGCCTGAGAGTCGGGCCACACCCCGTCCGGGTGCGGGTAGTCCGAGCCCCACATAATGTTGTCCTCCCCAATGAACTTCGCCATATATCCCACCGTGGGGTCCTCCTGAAAGGTGGTGGCTCCATGTTGGAACCAGTAATCACTTGGCTTTTGCTTCAAGGGCGGGTCGAACTTCGTTTCTAGCATCGCGTCGCTGAACTCCACGTCCATCCGTTCCACCACAAAGGGAATCCAGCCGGCGCCGCATTCTCCCAACACAAACTGAAAGTCTGGGAATCGGTCGAACACCCCGCTCATTATGATGCTCACCAGCCAAACTGACCCAGAGAGCTGCTCCACCGGCAAACGGGCGCCCATGAATCCAAGGCCGTTCTGATCGATATCCTCGGCAAGAAAATCCTTACCCTCCTCTCCCGGAGGCTCCGGAACAATGATACCTCCCCCACCTATGTGGAACGACACCGGCATCTGGCACTCCGCAGAGGCCCGCCATAGCGGGTCCCAGTAACCGTCCCGCATGTAGATGGGCCGCGTCTCCGGCGTCACGAACATATCCGCGCCCCGCAGACCCATGTCCCCCGCCCGCCGCAGCTCGTCGGCGCCCACCTGCGGGTCGTGGACGGGAATACACGCCAGCCCGTACCATCGCCCGGGCTTCGTCTTACAAAAGTCCGCGATCCACTGGTTGTACGCCCGGTAGGCATGCGTCAGCGCCTCAACATTTTTGATCCGGTTTCCCGCCGTCGTCATACCGTAGATCACCTCCGCATCCACCCCGTCCATCTGCATGTCCTTCATCCGAAGCTCCGGCGTCGAAGGATGCCCTCCTCCTTCGTAATACCCCGCGTCGAACATCCGGTCAATCCGCTTGCGCATGCCCCTGCGTGGCGCGTTGAATCCGAATCCCAGGCTACCATACGGCCCCAACTCCTGCCCCTCCGAGACCCAATACTGTCCTCCCTCCCTCTCCACCACCTGGGGCATCTGCTCCTTCAAGTGTGACGGTGCGCTGCTTGTGAACAGATCGCCCGGTAGCCAGCTCATATCCATGTGTGAGTCGCCGGAAACAACCTTGTACTCCAACTCGAGTCCTCCTCAACCGGTATGTTTCGAACAATATAGCACACCATTCTCCATCTTCTCATCCCCACCGCCGCACCCCCGCAAAACAAAAAATGAGGGGCCAATCGGCCCCTCACCTCAAATTTCAGAACTGCGCGGCCTCGCTGAAGCCGTCCGCCTAGGAGCCCATACGGTACCGCTTCACCGCATTGTCCCGCAGCAGCTTCTTTAGCACTGCCGGCTTAAGCTGCCCCATCGTGTCTTGGATCACCTTCTGCGAGTCCGGCCACACCCCGTCCGGGTGCGGATAGTCCGATCCCCACATCAGATTGTCCACTCCTATGTACTCCGCCATGTGGCCCACCGTCGGGTCCTCCTGGAACGTCGTAGCCCCACGCTGGAACCAGTAATCGCTGGGCTTCATCTGCAGCGGCGGGTTGAACTTCTGGTCCAGCATATGGTCGTGGTACTCCACATCCATCCGCTCCGTTACAAACGGAATCCAGCCTGCGCCGCACTCGCCCAGCACAAACTGGAAGTCCGGGTGCCGGTCACACGCCCCGCTCATGATAATCGCCACCAGCCACTCAGAGCCGGATAGCTGCTCAATCGGCGCCCTCGTTCCCTGGAACCCCAGCGCATTCTGGTCGTCGTCCGTCGCGAAGTAGGCGTTGTCCATCCCCGTCGTCGGATGGGGCACCTGGATGCCGCCCCCGCCTATGTGGAACGATACCGGCATCTGGCACTCCGCAGCGGCCCGCCATAGTGGGTCCCAATAGCCGTCCCGCATGTATATGGGCCGCGTCTCCGGCGTCACAAACATGTCCGCGCCCCGCAGCCCCATGTCCGCCGCCCTCCGCAACTCCGCCGCCGGCCACCTCCGGGTCGTGCACCGGGATGCACGCCAGCCCATACCAGCGCCCTGGCTTCGTCTTGCAGAACTCCGCTATCCACTGGTTGTACGCCCGGTAAGAGTGCGTCAGCACCTCAACATTCTTGATCCGCATCCCCGCCGTGGTCATCCCGTAAATAACCTCCGCGTCCACCCCATCCATCTCCATGTCCTTCAAGCGAAGGTCTGGCGTCGAAGGATGCCCTCCCCCTTCGTAATACCCCGCGTCGAACATCCGGTCAATCCTGCGCCGCAGCCCCTTCTTCGGTGCGTCGAACCCGAACCCCAGGCTCCCGTACGGCCCCAGGTCCTGCCCCTCCGAGACCCAATACCGTCCTCCCTCCCTCTCCACCACTTGAGGCATCAGCTCCTTCAAGTGCGCCGGGGCACTGCTTGTGAACAAGTCACCTGGCAGCCAACTCATATCCATGTGTGAGTCTCCGGAAACTACCTTGTACTCCAACTTGAGTCCTCCTCAACCGAAAGATTCCCAGCCGGTAATATACCACAGCCATTTTCCCTTTCCCATGATCTTTGTTCTGGTCAAACACGCCCTAAAATACGCCTGATTCCGAAGCTTTAGCAGCCATCGTCCCGTACCGGCCCAGGGCTTACTCACCGCGTCGGCTTTCGCTCATGGCGGTACCCTCGACAATATCCTCAATTATGCGTAAGGAAGCCACAAAACGCGGAGTGCAGGGGACATTACCTCCTCTGAGGTTGTGAATTTTTGACTTCTTCCGCACCTTCAGCGTCACTTATTTGCAAATCGAGCGTCCCCATCAGTCATGTCATTCCTATGACAATGAGCCTCCTACCCTTCCAACCCACTCACCCTGAGGCTCTCGAAGGACGAGCCCATACCGCATTCCGCCCCCCACCATGTCATTCTGAGTCCGCCCGTGAAGATCGAAGAATCTGGGTGTGGTGGGAGAGCATATCCAACCCTGGCGCCCGCTTCGGGTCCCAATCCTGATTTTTCATCCTCCCCGGTGCTGGACGCCAACCTGATCGATTCCGAGTCCGTGCGACAGGATCGAGGACTCTGGGTGGGGCAGCGCAAATAACTCCAGCCGTCGCGCGCTGTCTCGCTGTACCAGCTTAATTCGTTCACAACCTCTGTTAGGTATGAGGGTATCCTTCAGAAAAACTGTCCTTGCGGCCAAGGGCCGCAGGCCCGAGGTCCCGAAGAACGGAATGAATCGGGAGTGGGTCGGAACCACCAACCTGTGATTTGCCATCCCGTCGGCAGCATCCGCACCACATATTGTCTGATTGCCTCACTAAGTCCCGTTCCACGCTTCGCAACTCTCCGCCCCCTCCCTCCGTTGCTCCCTGCCATCACTTCCGATACCATGGCTACATCCGCCTTACCCCAACCCCTCCACAGGAGATCCACCATGGCCACCCAGGCGCAAAAACAGACCCTCCAGACCGCCGGCCCCGTGGTAACCGTCACCGAGATGGACCACATCGTCCTCCGAGTGCGAGACGTCGACGCCTCCCTCGCCTTCTATCACCAGTTCCTCGGCCTCCCCACCGAACGCCTGGCCGAGTTCAAGGCTGGCAAGGTCCCCTTCCCTTCCATACGCATCAACGCCGACACCATCATCGACGTATTTGAGTTTAAGGACATGCCTCCCCCGGACCAGATCCATCGCAACCAGGACCACTTCTGCATCGTCATAGAGCCCACGGACCTCTCTCGCGTATCCCAGCAGTTCCAGGCCTTGGGCGTGAAGCTTGCCCCCGTCAGCCCCTTCGCTGCCGAGGAGCTCGGCGGCCCCGTCAAACGCTGGGGCGCCCACGGCAACGGCACCTCCCTCTACGTCTATGACCCGGACGGCAACATCGTAGAGCTACGCTACTACTGACCCATACCCATGGATCGCGCCCAAGAGACCCTTAGCGCCTACTCCTCTGCCCTCCGGTACCATGACCTGCCCGCCCAGACCGTGCACCAGGTCAAACGCACCCTCATAGACACCCTGGCCTGCGCCATTGGCGGTTTCTCGTCGAAACCCGCCGTCATTGCCCGGACCCTGGCCCGCGGCATCAACGCCACCGCGCCCGCCCGGCTGCTCGGCGCTAAGGACACCACCGCGCCGGACCTGGCCGCCTTCGCCAACGGCGTCGCTATCCGATACCTGGACTACAACGACTCCTACTTCTCTCCCGGCGGCGGCCACCCCAGCGACACCATCTCCGCCTCCCTGGCCGCCGCGGACGCCTGCGCCGCCGATGGCAAGTCCCTCATCGCCTCCGCAGCCCTCGCCTATGAGGCCTTCTGCCGCCTCTCGGACCAGATCGTCCTCCGGCGCAACGGCTGGGACAACGGCATCTTCATCGCGATCGGCGCCGCCTGCGCCGCCGGCAACATCATGGGCCTGGACCGTGAGGCTATGGGCCACGCCATATCCCTCGCCGCCGTGCCGAACCTCTCCCTGGGCGTCACCCGCACCGGCGAACTCTCCATGTGGAAGGGCGCCGCCGCCGCGGCCTCCGCCCGGGCCGGGCTCTTCGCCGCCCAACTCGCGCACCTCGGCATGACCGGCCCGGACTTGCCCTTCGCCGGTCGAAAGGGACTCTGTGACCAGCTCGGCGCACCGGACACCTCCCTGGCGCCCCTGGGCGGTGGATCGGAGCCCTTCCGAATCATGGACACCATAACCAAAAACTACCCGTCGCAGATTCACACCCAGGCGCCCATCGGACTGGCCCTGGCGCTCCGACCCCGGCTCACCGGCGAATCGCCCCACTCCATCCACATCCGCACCTACTCCGACGCCGCCTCCTCCCCCTCCATCGACCCCGAGAAGTGGGACCCCAAGACCCGCGAGACCGCCGATCACAGCATCCCCTTCCTCGTCGCCTCCGCGCTCCGCTACGGCGAAATCACCCCCGGCTCATTCTCCCCGGACCGTATCGCCGAACCTGCCCTACGCCCACTCATCTCCCGCACCATCACCGAAGAGGACCCGGACTTCACTCACCGCTATCCCTCCGAGTTCAACTGCTGGCTGGAAGTTACCACCCAGACCGGCCGCCGATTTGAAGCCTCCGCCATCTTTCCCAAAGGCCACCATCGAAACCCTTTCAGCGATTCGGACCTGGAGGACAAATTCCATCGCCTCTCCAGCGGTAGCCTCACCCACGACCAGCAGCGCCGCGTCCTGGACCTCCTCTGGTCCCTCGAAACGCTGCCCACCCTCCAACCCCTCCACCACGCCCTCCTCCTCTCCCCCTGACCCCCCCACCGAACCCTCCCTCCTCCGGGATAGGCCTAATATAGCCCTCTCTGCCCATCCAACCCGCTCATCCTGAGGCCCTGTGCGTTTTTGGTTTCGTCCGATTTTTCAGCGTCACACAGGCCCGCGTTGAGCGTCCCCATAAGTCATGCCATTCCTATGGAAATAAGCCTCCTACGCCTCCAACCCGCTCATCCTGAGGCCCTCCAAGGACGAGCCCATACCGCATTCCGCCCCCCACCATGTCATTCTGAGTCCGCCCATGAGGATCGAAGAATCTGGGTGCGGGGGGAGAGCAAGTCCTACCGCGGCGCCCGCTTCGGATTCCAATCCTGGTCTTTCATCCTCCCTGGTGCTGGACGCCAACATGATGGATTCCGACTCCGTGCGTGTAGATCGAGGAATCTGGGTGGGGCAGGGTTGAGCGTGTCCCACCCTGACGCCTTATTTATTCACAAGCTCCGACGGTGTCCCCCACAACTTTACATAAGACAATTCTTCGCGGGACGGCGGGAACCACCAACCCTTGATCCGCAACCCCCTCTGCCATTCCAACCCGCTCATCCAAAGGCTCTCGAAGGACGAGCCCATACCGCATTCCGCCCCCCACCATGTCATTCTGAGTCCGCCCGTGAGGATCGAAGAATCTGGGTGCGGGGGGAGAGCAAGTCCTACCGCGGCGCCCACTTCGGATTCCAATCCTGGTTTTTCATCCTCCCTGGTTCTGGACGCCAACATGATAGATTCCGAGTCCGTGCGTGTAGATCGAGGAATCTGGGTGGGGCAGGGTTGAGCGTGTCCCACCCTGACGCCTTATTTATTCACAAGCTCCGACGGTGTCCCTCACAACTTAACATAAGACACTTCTTCGCGGGACGGCGGGAACCACCAACCCATGACCCGCAACCCCCTCTGCCATTCCAACCCGCTCATCCAAAGGCCCTCGAACGACGAGCCCATACCGCATTCCGCCACCCACCATGCCATTCTGAGTCCGCCCGTGAGGATCGAAGAATCTGGGTGCGGGGGGAGAGCAAGTCCTACCGCGGCGCCCACTAGCGCTATCCCAGCTCCATTAGTTCCAAAACTCTGAACGTGTCCCTCAAAACTAAACATAAGACAATTCTTCGCGGAACGGCGGGAACCACCAACCCGTGATCCGCAACCCCCTCTGCCATTCCAACCCGCTCATCCTGCGGCCCTCGAAGGACGAGCCCATACCGCATTCCGTCCCCCACCATGTCATTCTGAGTCCGCCCGTGAGGATCGAAGAATCTGGGTGCGGGGGGAGAGCAAGTCCTACCGCGGCGCCCACTAGCGCTATCCCAGCTCCATTAGTTCCAAAACTCTGAAGGTGTCCCTCAAAACTAAACATAAGACAATTCTTCGCGGGACGGCGGGAACCACCAACCCATGATCCGCAACCCCCTCTGCCATTCCAACCCGCTCATCCTGCGGCCCTCGAAGGACGAGCCCATACCGCATTCCGTCCCCCACCATGTCATTCTGAGTCCGCCCGTGAGGATCGAAGAATCTGGGTGCGGGGGGAGAGCAAGTCCTACCGCGGCGCCCACTAGCGCTATCCCAGCTCCATTAGTTCCAAAACTCTGAACGTGTCCCTCAAAACTAAACATAAGACAATTCTTCGCGGGACGGCGGGAACCACCAACCCGTGATCCGCAACCCTCCGTGCTGCCGCTACCCTTCCCCATCCCCACCGCTGATTCCCCCCAAAGCAAAGGGGACGGGGCTTTCGCCCCGTCCCCTTCCCTAATCGAACTTCTCCTACTAGTACTCAGTCAACTCGGTTTTGGTAATTGTTTAAGAAAACGTCTAAGGTTGCTACCCTTTTTTAGGAGTGTTGACGTAGGAGGGTGGCAGCCATGGGACGAGAACGGTATGTGGTCCGGTTGGAAAGGGAAGAACGAGACCAGTTGGAACGACTGATTCGCGGGGGAAAGAGCCCAGCGCGAAAGGTTGCCCGGGCCCGTATTCTGCTAAAGGCAGATACGGGCTGGGGGGTGATGCGCATCGTGGAGGCGCTGGACACGTCTGCGGGTACGGTGTGCCGTACCAAGCGGCGGTACCTGGAGGGAGGACTGAAGCGGGCCTTGGAGGAAGATCCTCGGCCAGGACATCCGACCAAACTGGATGAGCGGGGGGAAGCGCACCTGATTGCCCTGGCGTGCAGCGAGGCCCCTCCAGGCCATGACCACTGGACCCTGCGGCTCCTGGCAAACAAGGTGGTGGAGTTGGGGCTGGCGCCCTCCATGTCCCACGAGGGAATTCGCAAGCGGTTGAAAAAAACAGTCTCAAGCCGTGGCAGAAGAAGGAGTGGTGTATTCCCCAGGTGAGCGCCGAGTTTGTGGCGTGTATGGAGGATGTGCTGGACCTTTACGCGGAACCCTATGACCCAGAGCGCCCGGTGGTCTGTTTCGACGAGACCTCCAAGCAGTTGCTGGCGGAAAAGAGGTCTCCGATCCCGCCCAAGCCGGCACGACGGGAGCGATACGATTACGAGTACCAGCGCAATGGCACCCGAAACCTGTTCATGCTGTGCGAGCCCCTGGCGGGCTGGAGGCATGTGGCAGTGACCGAACGTCGTACCATGGTGGACTTCGCTCAGCAGATGCGGTGGCTGGCCGATGAAGCTTACCCAGCGTCCGAGAAGATCCGGGTGGTGCTGGACAACCTCAACACCCACAAACCAGCTTCCCTCTACGAAACCTTCGAGCCCAAGGAGGCTAGGCGAATACGCAAACGCTTGGAGTTTCACTACACTCCCAAGCACGGTAGTTGGCTCAACATGGCAGAGATCGAGTTCAGTGTCTTGGCCAGGCGAGTCCTGCGCCGGCGTATTGCCGATGAAGAGACTTTGAGTGGCGAGATCGCGGCCCTGGAGGCAGAACGAAACCAAGCCGGAGCAACCATTGACTGGAGATTCTCCACTGTGGACGCCCGAGTCAAGCTTCACCATCTCTATCCTGCCAACAATTAGGTTGACTGAGTACTAGTCCAGGAACTTGTACAGCTTCCCCGCGTTATCCCGTGTCAACTTTCTCCTCACCTCCGCACTCACCCCTGCCAGGTCCCTATCCAGCGTCGCCTTGGAGTCCGGCCATACCCCGTCCCCATGAGGATAGTCGGATCCCCACAGAACATTATCCTCTCCCACCAACGGCAGCATGGCCGGGATGTCCCGCTCGTGCTGGAACGTCGTGTAACCCTGCCGGTGCCAGAACTCGCTGGGCGTCAGCGAGTAACCCAGCCGCGAGTACTGGTCCTCCCACTCCTCGTCCATGCGCCCCAGTATGAACGGCACCCAGCCCACCCCACATTCCCCTAGCACGAACTTGAAGTCGGGAAATCTATCGCAAACACCCGCGTGGATCACATTGGCCAAAAAGTCCGCTCCCGCCACCTGGAACAGCGTCGCCAGGTTGGCAAAGTACATGGTCATGTTCTCCTCGGGAATCCCTTCCGGCGTCACAGAGTAACCCGGCCACCCCGTGGAATGGAACGAGATTGGCATGTCACATTCCGCCGCCGCTTGCCAGAAAACATTCCAGTCCGAGTGCCAGATCGGCTTTCCTGCCGCGGCCACCGCGAAGTCCGCACCCTTCAGCCCCAGCCCCGCGGCACGCCGCAACTCCGTCGCCGCCACCTGGGCATCGTGATTCGGCACGCATGCCAGCGGCGCCCACCTCCCCGGATTGCTGTTCTTAAACCCTGCCGCCCAGTCGTTGTACGTCTCAAAGATGAACTGTGTCAGCTTCGTGTTCTTGAAAATCAGGCCTACCGTCAGAATGCCGTAGATAACCTCCGCATCAATCCCGTCCATCTCCATATCCTTGAGCCTCAGCTCAGGCGTGGTGGGATGCGGTCCCCCTTCATAAAACCCCGCGTCCCACATCCGGTCCAACTGCTTCGCCACGCCCCTCTTCGGCGGGGTGAAGCTGAATCCCAGCCCGCCGGCCACCCCTAGCTCCACCCCTTCCGCGAACCATTTAGGGCCGTCATCCGTCTCCACCACCTTGGGCGCTATGTCCGCCAGGTCCGCCGGCGCGTTATCCGCGAACAGGTTTCCCGGCATCCACGTCATGTCTATGTGCGAGTCCGCCGATATTACGTTGTATTCCATATTCTGCACTCCAATCCTTCTAAAAAGTGAGGGCCGCCCCGGAACCCCGGGGCGGCCCTCTTAGCTATCTACCTGTCACCTGGCCAGTACTACTTGTAGACCGGCTTCGTGAACTCGTGATGGAACACCGCCCCACGGTCTCCGTAGTTCGCGATGTACTCCCCAACAACCTGCTGGTTTATCGCTGCCTGCGCCAGCCGCGAGAACAGCGGTATCGATGCGTTCAACTCAATGAACCGGTCCCCGTAGAAGAACTCCAACTCGCGCCGCGTCTCAGCGGTGGTCGCGCTCTGGTATGTCACAAAACCTTCCCACAGGTCCGGCTCGTAGAACATCGCGCTTCCAGGACCATTCACCTGGGAGTTCCAAAGGATTTCAATGTCCAGCACCGGGAAGTTGAGGAAGATGATCGAGTCTCTTACCTCAACCGTGAAGCCCCGCGCCAGCAAGTACGCCGGTCCCTGCTCCAGTATCTGGATTTCGCACTTTACGTTTAAGTCCCGCTGCCAGTCCGATACTATCGCTTCCACCACTTCACCCAGCTCCGGGAACGGCGCGAACTGGTCTGACGTGTAACACGTCAGGTCCAGACCTTCCCCGTATCCCGCGTCCGCTAGAAGCTGATTGGCTCGGTCAACGTCGTATGGATAGGGGTCGGCCCACTCGTCCTTCCAGGGCTGGCGGAAGGAGTAGATTCCGTGCGCCGGGTCCTGCACCACCCTGGTGCCGAAAAACGCCTCCTGGATCTTGTCGCGGTCAACGCCCAGGTTAAGGGCGTGCCTGATCTTGTTGTCAATTAGCGGATCGTCCGGGAAGAACACCGGGACGCCTTCCGGCACATTCAGCCTCTCCGCGTACAGCTTGCCGTGCCCGTCCGTCAGCAACTGACGGTGGTTCTGCCCGCTGAACATCCCGAAGATGAACGCCCCGGGCGTCGTGCTGGTACCAATAGTCAGACCCTGCCGCTCTGCCTCGTCAATCAGCAACGTGGACAAGTCTGCTATTGCCACCTCACCCGTCAGCACCATCGCCAGCCGGGTGGCGTCCTCCGTTACGAACAGGTGCTGGTACTCCGTAAACTCCGGTATCTGCCACCAGTGGTCGTCGCCGGGGTTCTTGAACCGCTCGAACAGGATGTACTCGTTGAACACCAACTCCTTGTACGTAAAGGGACCGGTGCCTATCGGGGCCTGCTCGTAACCCTCTTGTCCCACTTCCGCCCAGTAGTCTTTGCTGTATATCGCCATCGTATTCGGGTGCCGTTCGTCCGCGCCCACCGGCAACCCGATCCACGGGCTGTCCAGATGGAATACAACTTCATAGTCGTTAACTATCTCAATGTTCGCCGAGCAGCCCTCAAAGTCCTGGTGGTCCAGCGCGCAGCCGGGAGTGGCTTCCAGCTTCTTCTCCCACGCCGGGATATTGTTCGCCCGCCGGTTTTCTGAGTACATCGCCCACCAACTCCACTGCAGGTCCGCCGCGGTGAACTTGTTTCCGTTGTGGAACTCTACGCCCTCGCGCAACTTGAACGTCCAGTTTTTCACCGCATCATCCACGCTCCACTCCGTAGCCAGCATGGGAAGGTGCGCTTCGTCTTCTCGTTGGTTCCAGATCAGCTGGTCGTAGATGTTCCTCATGTAGGAATGTGTCGGGAACGCCCTGAAGAACACTAGGTGCTGTACGTCCGGCAATGTGGACGCCACGCGCAGCCTGGTCTCCACAGCTTCCCTGGCCACAAACGGCGTAGCCGTCGCCGTGGCGCGGGCCGTGGGCGTGAAGGGAAGTGGCGCCGTGGTCGCCGTTGCCGCCCCCGGGGCCGCCCTTGTTGAGGTTGGGGCCGCTGTCGCCGTCGGTGCATCTGGCGCCGTCGTTGCCGTCGGTGCCGTGCTCGCCGCCGCCGTTGCCGTCGGCGTTGGGTCGTCGCCTCCGCAGGCCACTATGATCAATGTCAGCGCAATAATCCCCGCCAACACGCCATATAGGCGCCATCCTTTGAATCCGAGCTTCCTTTTCACCAAGCTACCTCCTATGATGCCGTTAAGATTTCCCCGCCCCGCCATTCCCAAAAAGATAACACAGCCAGTGGCACCCGCGTTGCTCGCAGGCTGCTACCTGACTCTTTTTAACTGCGGCGAAAGTTACCATAGGTGTAAATCTGTGTCAAGGACTCGCCTTACGACCGCTCTTAACGCTTCGTTACACTAACCTGCACCCCTTTCGCAATCTCCATCCCCACTTCCACTCGCTATTTCCGCCCATTCCCACCCCGTCCCGCTCCGGCAAGTCGGCCCTCAAAACATCCTCAATAGCTGCTTGCCTCCCTCTGTAAAAGCGCCCCCATCGCACAATCAACACCAACCACCTGGGAGAGTGCAGGGAGCCCGGGTGGTGGCTGCCGGGAGCCCGAGGGTGTTGATGGTGTCCCTCAGAGCCCAAAAACCTTCCTGCGCGGGATGGTGGGAACCACCAACCTCCGATTTGTAGCCCTGTAGGAGCAGTCAACCCTTCTCCCAAGCTTGTTGGCGCCTAGATGCCCCGTCCAGCGCGACGGTGGGAACCACCAACCTCCCATTCGCAGCCCTTCGCGGCATTAACACCCGTCGCCACGGTTAGATGTCTGGCATACAAAAGTCGCCTCTTCTATGCCCGGCCTTGGACTTTCATTCCTGGTGGTTCCAGTCTCAACCTCAATGACTCCTTCCACCTATATAGCTATACTGGTTCCACCCAGCCCGCTGGTCTCCTCCATGCCCGAGTTTTTTAACGTTCTGCCCCCTCAACAAGCCCTCCACCTCCTTCTTGACCGGCTGGCTCCCCTGCCATCCATGGAGCTGGTTCCCACCTCTGACGCCTATCTTCGAATAACCGCCCAGCCCATCCACGCCCCGGAACACCTCCCCTCCTTCCCCCGCTCCGCCATGGACGGTTACGCCGTTCGCTCCCAGGACACCTTCGGCGCCAGCGAAGCCCTCCCCGCCTACCTGGAGCTCGTCGGCGACGTGCCCGCGGGCCGTGACCCCCGCATCGCCTTGGCCCCGGGCCAGACCGCCACCGCCTACACCGGCGGCCCCCTGGCTGGCGGCGCCGACGCAGTGGTCACGGTCGAGCTCACCCAGCGCGCCGGCGATGCCACCATCGAGGTGCTTCGCCCCGCCGCCCCCGGCGAAAACGTCGTCCAGGTGGGCGAAGACACCCGCCAGGGAGACCTGGTCCTGCCTCAAGGCCACCTGATTCGGCCACAGGACATCGGCGGGCTCCTCGGCCTCGGCGTCACCCAGCTCCCCGTGACCCCTCGTCTCCGCGTCGCCATCGTCTCCACCGGTGACGAGCTGGTACCTCCGGAATTAGTTCCTGGCCCGGCCCAGGTGCGAGACATCAACACCTACACCCTCTCCGCCCAGGTCTCCGCCTGCGGCGCCGTCCCCATCCCCTCCGGCCTGGTTCCCGACGACTACGATGTCCAGCTCACCGCGGCCAAAGAAGCCTTGTCCCTGGCAGACGTCCTTCTCTTCTCCGCCGGCAGCTCCGTCTCAAGCCACGATATGACGGTTGACATAATTGCTGCCCTTGGAAAGCCCGGAGTCCTATTCCACGGCATCTCTTTCAAACCAGGCAAGCCAACCATCGGCGCCATTGTCGAAGGCAAGCCCGTATTCGGCCTCCCCGGAAACCCCGTCTCCGCCATGGTCGTATTTGATCTGCTGGTCCGGCCCGTGCTCTACGCCCTGGCCGGCTGCTCTGAACCCCCGCCCAGGGCCACCGCTACCGCCCGCCTCGCCCGGGACATACCCTCCCAGTCCGGCCGCGAGGACTACGTGCCCGTCCGCCTCATCTCCCACAACGGCGCCCTCACCGCCGAGCCCGTCTTCGGCAAGTCCAACCTCATATATACCCTGGTACGTGCAGACGGTATGCTCCGCGTCCCCCTGGACGCCGGGGGCATCTACGCCGGTCGGCAAGTCACAGTGACCCTCTTCTAGCCATGACTTCCCGTAAACAGGGCCGCCGCTACTACCTCACGGACATCCCCTTAGACCAGGCCCTGGAGAAGTTCTTCGGAGCCCTGGATCCCGCGGGCGCCCTCGCCCCCCTACCCCCCGAATCGGTCCCATTGCGCCACGCCCGGGGCCGCGTCACCGCCGCGCCGGTCTGGGCCAAGCTCTCCTCTCCCCACTACGACTCCTCCGCCATGGACGGCGCCGCCGTTCGCTCCCGTGACACCGTCGGCGCCACCGAGACCAGCCCCGTCCGCCTCACCATCGGCGAGCAAGCCGCGTGGCTGGACACCGGCGACCCTCTCCCCTCCGGCTACGACGCCGTGGTCATGGTGGAGGACATCCACGAAGTGGACGCATCCACCATCGAAATCCTCTCCCCCGTGGCCCCCTACCAACACATCCGCACGCTGGGAGAAGACATCGCCGCCACGGAGCTACTCCTACCGGAGAACCACCTGCTGCGCCCCGTGGACTTGGGCGCCTGCGCCGCCGCCGGCATCGCCTACGTGGACGTGCGGCGGCGTCCCACCGTGGCCATCATCCCCACCGGCAACGAGCTGGTGCCCGTCGGACAACCGCCGGCCCCCGGCAAGATCATCGAGTTCAACTCCCTGGTTCTGGGGGGGCTTATCGAGGAGTGGGGCGGATGCCCCACTACCTGTGACCCCGTGCCTGACGACCCGTCGCTCCTATTAGACGCCGTGGCCTGCGCCATGGAGACCTACGACGTCGTCGCCGTCAACGCCGGCTCCTCCGCCGGCGCCGAGGACTACACCGCCCGGGTGGTCGAGCAGTTGGGCACACTCCTTGTCCACGGCGTCGCCGTGCGCCCCGGCCACCCCGTCGTGCTGGGCGTCATCCAGGGCAAGCCGGTCCTCGGCATCCCCGGCTACCCCGTATCCGCCGCCCTCACCGCAGAGCTCTTCCTCAAGCCCCTCCTGGAGCGAATGCTGGGCGTTAAAGTCCCGGAACGTCCTCGCGTCAGCGCCACCATCACCCGGAAGGTCCTATCCCCCACCGGCGAAGACGAGTTCCTGCGCGTCGGCCTGGGCCGCGTCGGAGAGCGGCTGGTCGCCACCCCCATCCAGCGCGGCGCCGGCGTCATCACCTCCCTCGTCCGCGCTGACGGCCTGGTTCTCATCCCACGCTTCACCGAGGGCCTGGACGCCGGCCGGCAAGTTTCCGTGGAGCTGTTGCGGCCCCTGGAGCAGGTGGAAAACGCCATCGTCGCCATCGGCAGCCATGATGTCTCCTTGGACCTCCTCGCCAGCCACCTCAGCCGAAGCATTCCCCCTCGCTCCCTCTCTTCCTCCAACGTCGGAAGCCTGGGCGGCCTCCTGGCCCTCAGTCGAAAAGAGGCCCACTTCGCCGGTTGCCACCTCCTTGACGAAGTCACCGGCGAATATAACGTCGCCTTCGTCCAGCGCTACCTGAAAGGCCACAGCACCGTCCTGGTGAACCTGGCGCACCGGGTCCAGGGCCTCATCGTGCCCCCGGGCAACCCGAAAAGCGTCTCTCGCCTCGAAGACCTGGCCCGGACCGACGTGTCGTTCATCAACCGCCAGCGCGGCTCCGGTACCCGCGTGCTTCTGGACTACAAGCTAAGAGAGCTTAGCCTGGCCCCGGAGTGCATCACCGGCTACCAGCGGGAGGAGTACACCCACCTCGCCGTGGCCGCCGCCGTCGCCGGTGGCAGCGCTGATGCCGGTCTCGGCGTCCTCGCCGCGGCCCGGGCCCTGGGCATGGACTTCGTTCCACTCCTCACCGAGCGCTTCGACCTCGCCATCCCCGCCGAGTTCTACGAAAGAGCCATCCTCCGTCCCCTCCTGGACCTCCTCTACAGCACCCAGTTCATAGACGATATGGAAAACCTCGGCGGATACGACACCTCCCAGACCGGACAGGTAATAGCCCGCATCGGCTAGTTGCCCCCGCGCCCAATGTGCTACCTTACTACTGTCCGTTTTATCTTTTTGCGCAGTTCACCCACCTATAAAGCCCCCTACGGGGAGTGCAGAGGGGCACAGCCCTTCTGCCGCGAGTTTGAGGGTGTCGTTCAAAATCTATTCTAAATACCTTCCGGGGCGGGACGGTGGGCACCACCCACCTTCGATTTGCAGCCCTCTGTGGTGGCAACACCCATCGCCATGACTAACTCCCTCCAAATTAGACCTTCCTGCCCCTCAAACGTCCCTACAGCAAGGGGACTGCAAAGAGGGAAGTCCCCCTCTCTAACACGCTCCGAGGGATCACTCTAGTGAGACCCAGCGCCATCGTCCTCGCCGGCGGCATGAGCCGCCGCCTCGGCCGCAACAAGGCCATCGAGCTCGTCGGCGGCCAGCCCCTCCTGCACCGTGTCCTCTCCCGCGTCGCCCAAATCGCCTCGGACACCGTGGTCGTCCTGGCCTCCCAGTCCCAGGCAGAAGACCTCTCCCTCCCCCTCGGCGTCAACACCGCCCTGGACATCTACCCTGGCAAAGGCTCCCTGGGCGGCATCTACACCGGCCTTTCGGCGGTCCGCAACCAGTGGGCGCTGGTCGTCTCCTGCGATATGCCGTTCCTAAACATCGAGTTGCTCAATGAAATGTGGCATCGGAACACCGGCTTTGACGCCGTCGTGCCCGTCCTCGACGGTCGTCCCGAGCCTACCCACGCCTTCTATTCCAAGGTGTGCTTGCCCCACATCCAGGGTAAACTCGAAAGTGGCGATCTGAAAATCGCCCGCTTCTTCGATTCGGTCAACGTCAACTTCATGCCCCAGTCGGACGTAGAGAACCTGGACCCCCAGCGACTTAGCTTCTTCAACGTCAACACCCAGGAAGACCTGGACCGCGCCTTGGACCTGGTCTCCCGGGAGCAGCAATAGGACGAACGCCATGGACTCCACAAGAACGTTGATGCATATAAAGGTAGAGCTCTTCGGTGCCGCTCGCCTAAAAGCAGGCGTCAAAGAGCTGGCTCTGTCGCTCCCCACTCCCGCCACCGCCTCCCAACTGGCGGACGCCCTGGCGCGGTCCTGCCCGGCACTGGTCGGTGACATCGTCCTCCCGGACCGTTCCGGCCTGGTGGAGAGCTACACCCTCAACCTCAACGGCCTCCGCTTCATCTCCTCAGACCCCGTAACCCTTCTCCCCGGCGACAAGCTGCTCCTCTTCTCCAGCCAGGCGGGTGGCTGACCCATGTTCGGCTACCACGGCCAAGCCATGGTGGTGGACCTGACAACTCGGGCCGTCCGCTGGGACCCGCTGCCCGGCGAAGTCCTCCAGCGCTACCTGGGCGGCACCGGCCTCGGCGCCTATCTCCTCTACCGCCACTGCCCCTCCGGTGCCGACCCTCTAGGCCCGGACAACCCCCTCATCTTCGCCACCAGCCCCTTGGTGGGCAGCCGTCTCACCACCACCAGCAAGTTTGCAGTTGTCACCAAGTCGCCCCTCACCGGCTTCATCGGCGACTCCCTCTCATCCAGCTTCCTGGCCACCGAGCTAAAGGCCACCGGCTCCGACGCCCTCATCATCATCGGCCGCAGCCCCCAACCCACTCTTCTATCCATTAATGAAGGCATCGTCGAATTCCTCGACGCCGCTCACCTCCTCGGGCTCTCCACCTTCGACACCGAGGAAACCGTCAAGGCCGAACTGGGCGCCAACTTCCGCGTGGCCTGCATCGGCCCCGCCGGCGAAAACGGCGTCCTCTTCGCCAGCATCGCCAACGACGGTGGCCGCCTGGCGGGCCGCACCGGCACTGGCGCCGTCATGGGCGCCAAAAACCTCAAGGCCATCGCCGTCCGCGGCACCCAGGCCGTCCCCTCCCCCTCCCACAATGCCGAAGCGCTCCTCTCGATCCGCCGTGACCTCTCCCGCCGCAGCCTCGGTCCCGCCACCGAAAAGTACCGCGGCCTGGGCACCATGGCCAATATGGCCGTTTTCAACCGGCTGGCCGCCTTGCCCGCTCGAAACTTCCAGCAGTCCACCTTCGACCAGGCCGAAAGCGTCAGCGGCGAGGCGCTCCACCAGGACCACTTCGTCAAGAACGCCCACTGCGCCAACTGCACCATCGGCTGCGAAAAGATCGTCACCACAACTGACGCTGGTGACGTCGTCCAGGCCCGCATGGAGTACGAGAGCGCCTTCGCCCTTGGTCCCATCGTCGGCGTCTCCGACCCCAACGCCGTAATACGCGCCACCCGCTACTGCGACGCCATGGGCATGGACACCATCAGCGCCGGCGTCACCGTCGCCTGGGCCATGGAGTGCTTCGATCGTGGCCTCCTGTCCCTCGAAGACACCGGTGGCCTGGACCTCCGCTTCGGCAGCTCGGATGCCCTCACCGCCGCGCTCCAGCTCATCGCCGAACGCCGCGGTCTCGGCGGCCTGCTCGCCCAGGGCAGCCGCCGCGCCTCCGAGCAGTTGGGCCACGGCTCTGACACCTGGGCCATGCACGTCAAGGGCCTGGAAATGCCCGGCTACGAGCCTCGCAGCCTCAAGACCATGGCCCTGGGACTGGCCGTCAGTACCCGCGGCGCGTGTCACAACCGCTCCTCCGCCTACGAGGCCGACTTCTCCTCCACCGTCGACCGCTTCACCGCGGACGACCGCCGCGGCGCAATTACCATGGCCGGCGAGGACTTCTCCGCCGTGCTGGACTCTCTTATCTGGTGCAAGTTCCTCCGCAAGACCTTCAACGACTTCTACGCCGAGTCCGCCGCAATCTACGAGCTAGTCACCGGCTGGCCCACCTCCCCCGACGACCTTAAGCGCGCCGGCCAGCGCATCAACAACCTCAAAAAGCTCTTCAACATCAGGGAAGGCTGGCAGCGGGGGGACGACACCCTGCCTCCCCGGGTCCTGGAAGAGAAGCTCCCCACCGGAGTAGCCCAAGGCGTCGGCCTCACCCCGGAAGAGCTGGATATGATGATAGCGTCCTACTACAAAGCCCGCGACTGGACCCCTGACGGCCTCATCCCAGACGCCAAGTTGCGTGAGCTACAGATCACCATTCCTGTCCCGGGCGCGGCATCACCCCCCCAGCCCTCCTCTGGCACCCCAACGCTACGATGAGAGACGAAAGGGCCTCCCTTCGCGCCGAGTTGCGCGAGCGGTTCCCCAGCCAACGCTCCCAACTCCTCCCCGCCCTCCACTACCTCCACCGCCAATTTGGCTACCTGCCGGACTGGGCCATGGAAGTAGTCGGCTGGCACCTGGGCGTCCCCGCGAGCGAGCTCTACGGCGCCGCCACCAGCTACACCGAGCTTCGCCCTCGGCAGCCCGCCCCGCGTACCCTTAGAATCTGCGCCGGCCTTAGCTGCCGGGTCAACGGGGCTGATCAGCTCCTCTCCGCCGCCGCGTCGCTGGGCCTTGAACCCAACCGCGCCGAAGCGGACCCTTCGATAGCCCTGGAAGAGACCCTCTGCGGCTTCCTCTGCGCCGTGGCCCCCGTCGTTCAACTCGACGGCGCTTGGCACGGACGCGTCACCCCAGACGCCCTCCGAGACCTCCTGAAGGCGCCTGGTCAGTGACCGCCTCTCCCGCGGAACACCTCGACCAGCTCAAGTCCGGCGCATGGCGTCGCCTCGGCGCGTCGCGCCAGGCAAAGACCCGCATCGCCGTCCAGGTGGGCCACTGCTCCACCGCCGTGGGCGCCGAACTGGTTGCCCAGGCCATAGCTGAATCCCTTCCCGAGGCCTCTTACGCCGTGGTTACCGGCTGCGACGGCGCATGCTTCAACGCCCCACAGGTCCTGCTCTCCGACCCCGTAAAGGGTCTTACTCGTTACTCCCGCGTCACGCCGGACCGCGCTTCCCTCATTGCCAGGGGCTTCGAACCTCCGGACACCGAAAGCGCTCCCTTCTTCCACCACCAGCACCGCGTCGCCCTGGACCTCTGCGGCCTCCTGGACCCCAGCGACGTCGAAGATTACATAATGCACGGCGGCTACGCCGGGCTCGCCAGGGCCCTGGCGATGACGCCGGAAGAAGTCATCGCCGAGGTGGAAGTCTCCGGCCTTCGGGGCCGGGGCGGCGCCTACTTCCCCGCCGCCCTCAAATGGCGCGGCGCCCGCCGCGCCGGAGATGGACCCCGCTACCTGGTCGTCAACTCGGAGGAGGGCGAGCCCGGCGTTTTCAAGGACCGCCACCTCATGGAGGGCGTCCCTCATCGCATCCTGGAAGGCGCTATCATCGCCGCCTACGCCTCCGGTACGGAGCAAGCCTTCATCTATATAAACGCCGAGGCTGACCTTTCCGCCCAGCGCATGGAGCTGACCGTATCTCAAGCCGAAGCGAACGGTCTGCTGGGCGATGACATCCTCGGCTCAGGCTTCTCCCTTCAGGCCGAAATACGCCGAGGCGCAGGCGGTTACGTCTGCGGCGAAGAGACCACCCTGCTCAACACCGTGGAAGGTTACCGCCGCGAGCCTCGAATCCGCCCCCCGTTCCCCACCGACTCCGGCCTCTGGTCCCGTCCCACCGTGATAAACAACCCCGAGACCCTCTCCAGCGTCCCGTTTATCCTCTCCCACGGCGCGGCAGCCTTCAGCCAGATCGGCGATGAGAAAGCCACCGGCACCAAGCTCGTCAGCCTCAGCGGAGCCATACGGCGGCCAGGCGTCGCCGAGGTGCCCCTGGGCACTACCCTGCATCAGATCATCATGGAAATCGGCGGCGGCCCCCCATCCGGCAGCCGCCTCAGCGCCCTGGCCGTCGGCGGCCCCTCCAGCGGCATCCTCCCACCGGGAATGCTGGACCTCCCCATCCTCCCCGGCCTTATTCACCCCTCCGGTGTCATGCTGGGCGCGGGGGGCATCGTCGCCCTTGACCAGACCACACCCGTCCTCGACGCCGTCCGAGCCTTGGCCTCATACAACGCCGCCGAGTCCTGCGGCAAGTGCACCCCCTGCCGCGAGGGCACCCCACGAATCGTCGCCGCCCTCGACCGCCTTAGCTCCGCCGCGGATCCTGCCGCCGAAATCGAAGAGCTCCGCTTCCTGGCCCACATCGTCAACCAGGCATCCCTCTGCGGCCTGGGCCAGGCCGCCGGCAACCCCATCACCAGCGCCCTGGAGCTTTTCCCCGAGGAGTTCACACCCACGGGTGAAGGACGGCCCTAGAGAGGGGGTCCAGAGGGAGACAACACCTCTGACGTTCCACTTGAGGCATATAAGATTTTGACTTCTTCGGCATTTTCACAGCCACCTCGCCGCACGTTGAGCATCCGGATGAGTCATGTCATTCCTATGAAAAATAAGCCTCCTACGCCTCCAACCCGCTCATCCTGAGGCTCTCGAAGGACGAGCCCATACCGCATTCCGCCCCCCACCATGTCATTCTGAGTCCGCCCGTGAGGATCGAAGAATCTGGGTGCGGGGGGAGAGCATCTCTCACCCTTGCGCCAACTAGCGCTGTTCCGGCCCAATCTATACACATTCTCTGAATTCTGCCCTTCCTAATTTCTTAGCCTACTACTTCCTCAAATCACGCTCCTGCCTCTTTGGTTCTGCGATGTATAGTTGCCTATTATCTCTGTTTACGCCGTTCCACCAAACTGGTACGCTGAATTTCGGAGACCACCACAATCTCTGGGGTCAGCCTATGGCAAAGGACGGAAAACCGCTATTCTCATTCCCATTAGGGAGTATCAGTAGTTGATGGAAGTTGTTGAGGCGCTCGCTTTAATCGCTAAACGAAAGTCTGAGCCAACCGAGTCCTTGGACCAGGTAATGGAAAGACTGACCGAGAAGTGGCGGACTACCGCGTAGAGCTTGAGAGGACCGCTTCACGGCAACTTGAACGCCTGGACCCAAGGACATCCCCCATGCCCACCACCCTAACCATTAACAACCGCCCCGTCACCGCGCCAGACGGCGCTTCCGTCCTTGACGCCATCAACGCCTCCGGCATCACCGTGCCACAGCTCTGCAAAGACCCGGACATGAAGCCCATCGGCGCTTGCCGCACCTGCCTGGTCCAGGTCGAAGGCCAGCGAGGCTTCCCCGCTTCCTGCTCCGTCCCCGTCCGCGAGGGCATGCAGGTCCGCACCGATACCCCGGAGCTCCTCGACCTCCGCCGCGGCGTCTTGGAGCTCACCATGGCCATGCTCCCCCGCGACGACAACGGCAGCAGTCCAAAAAGCTACAAAGCCCTTACCACCGCCGCCGAAAGCCACGGCGTCGCCGCATCCCGATGGGACCCTCGCCCCCGGCAGCCCGTCGACCAGAGCAACCCCATCTTCAACATCGCCATGGACGCCTGCATCCTCTGCGGCCGCTGCGCCAAGGCCTGCCAGGACGGCGCGCAATTCATCGGCGCCATAGACGTCCTCGGCGCCGGGACCGATGCTCGCATCGGCACATTCATGGACCGCCCCTTGATGGAGTCCGTCTGCACCACCTGCGGCCAGTGCCTCTCCGTCTGCCCCACCGGCGCCATCAGCGTCAAAGCGCCCCCACAGAAACCCGCCGTCAAGAGCGTCACCACCACCTGCCCCTACTGCGGCGTCGGCTGCGGCATCAAGGCCCAGGTGAGTCCCGAAGGACGCATCGCCGAGGTGCTCGACGACTCGGACAACCAGTCCAGCGTCGGTATGCTCTGCGTCAAGGGCCGTTTCGGCTACACCTTCGTCCACCACCAGGACCGCCTCACCTCGCCCCTGGTGCGGCGCAACGGCGTCCTCGTTTCAGTCCCCTGGGACGAGGCGCTGGACTACGTCGCTGACCGCCTGGCCCAGTATCGCGGCGACGCCTTCGCCACCCTCTGCTCCGCCAAGGCCACCAATGAGGACGGCTACATCCAGCAGAAGTTCGCCCGCCTCATCATGCAGTCCAACCACATTGACCACTGCACCCGCCTCTGCCACGCTCCCTCAGTGGAGGCCATGCTCACCGCCCTCGGCAGCGGCGCCACCAGCAACTCCTATATCGACTACGAAGAGGCCGGCTGCATCCTCATCATCGGTTCAGACGCCAATTCGAATCACCCCGTCGCCGCCTCACGCATGCGCCGTGCCATCATCGAAAAAGGCGCCAGGCTCATCGTCATCAATCCCCGCCGAATCGAAATGTGCGACTTCGCTGACCTCTGGCTACGCCCTCACCCCGGAACCGATGTCGCCCTCCTCAACGCCATGGCCAAGGTCATCCTGGACGAAGGCTTATTGGATGCCTCCTTCGTCGAAAACCGCACCGAGGGCTTCGAAGAGTGGCGTAAGGTCGTGGACGCCTACCCGCTGGACCGCGCCGAGCAGCTTACCGGCGTCCCCGCGGCGGACATCGCAGCCGCCGCCCGAATCTACGCCGCGCCCCCATTCAGCGGCTCCTGCCTCGTCTGGGGCATGGGCATCACCCAGCACACCAACGGCACCGCCAACGCCCACGGCCTGCTCAACCTCGCCCTCGTCGCCGGTCAGCTTGGCAAGCCCGGCTCCGGCATCTCCCCTCTGCGCGGCCAGAACAACGTCCAGGGCTGCGGCGATGCCGGGTGCCTCCCCAACGCCTTCCCCGGCTACCAGACCCTCAACGAGACCTCCCTCGCCAAGTTCCAGGCCGCCTGGGGCAACCAACCCCTGCCACCGGAGCCCGGCCTCGTCATCACGGACATGGTCCCCGCCATCACCCAGGGCCGCGTCAAGGCCATGTACATCACCGGAGAGAACCCCCTCCTCAGCGAGCCGGACCTCCACCACGCCGAAGCCGCCTTCAAGGCCCTGGAGTTCATGGTCGTCCAGGACATCTTCATGCACGAGACCGCTGAAATCGCCGACGTCGTTCTTCCCGCCTGCTCCTTCGCCGAGAAGGAAGGCACCTTTACCAACAGTGAGCGCCGCGTCCAGCGCGTCCGTCAGGCCGTCGAACCCATCGGCGGCAGCCGCCCTGACTGGGAAATAATCTGTGACCTGGCCCGCCGGATGAGCCGTAAGTTGGGCCTGGACTTAGAAGGTCAGTTCAACCACCGGGACGCCTCTCAGATATGGGACGAAATGGCCGTACTCACCCCCATCGTCTCCGGCATCTCCCACCGGCGCCTGGACGCCGAGGGTGGCATCCAGTGGCCCTGCCCCACCCCGGACCACCCCGGCACGCGCTACCTCTACGCCGAAGACTTCCCCCGTGGCCCCCGCGCCAGGTTCGTCCCCTTCGATCAGGGACCCGCCGCCGCCGAGATGCCCAGCCGCCGGTTCCCCCTCATCCTCAACACCGGCCGTATCCTCTACCACTGGCACGGCGGCACCATCACCCGCCGCGCCGAGGCCCTCCTCGCCCGCGCGCCGGAGCTCGAAATCGCCATCGCCGCCGAGGACGGCGAGAAGTACGGCGTCGAAAACGGACAGTGGATTCGAATTGCCTCCCGCCGTGGCGCCCTGGAAGGCCGCGCCGTCTACTCTGAGCGAATGCGTCCCGGCGAGGTCTTCGTCCCCTTCGTCAAGCTCCAGCAACACGCCGCCAACTTCCTCACCAACGCTGCCTTGGACCCGAACTCCCGTATCCCCGAGTACAAGGTCTGCGCCATCCGCATCGAAGACCCCGCTTCAGACGCCAACCCGGCCGGCCGCCGCCAACGCCGCCGCACCCCCGCCTAGCCGTTCCGCAACGTCCTTTCACAACAACCCCGACACGTCCTGACTATCCTCGCCAAAACAGCGTTCTTTTCGCTTTACCTTACGGTTTCACGGGAGGGTGCAGGGAACCTAGGATACCTGCCGGGAGTTTGAGGGTGTCCCTCAAGATTTTCTTCATCCCCTTACCCATCCTCCCCATCCAAGCGTTACAATCAACCACACCCAGTACCCGCGCCACCTCATCCCACCGCTCGCCGCCACTGCTACCCAAAAAGGAAGAAGAAAATGACAACATTCACCGTTGGCGCCGGGGACTCCACCTACCAGGTAATCCACCCCTTCGGCACCCTGCCACCGGGCATGGAGCGCGGCCGCATCCGCCACGTCGCCGCCGATTCCCAGGACCGCATCTACGTCTACCGCATGGGCGACCCTCCTATGATCGTCTTCGACACCGATGGCAATTTCCTCACCGGCTGGGGCAACGGCGTCATCGCCGACGCCCACGGCATCTTCATATCTCCCCAGGACGAAGTCTTCGCCGCCGACCGCGACTCCCACGAGGTGCTGAAGCTCAACACCGAAGGCAAAGTCCTTATGCGCCTCGGCCAACGCGGCCGGCCCGCCTTCCAGGCGCCCTTCAACCACCCCGCCGACGTCGCTGTCTCTCCCACCGGAGACCTCTTCGTCGCCGATGGCTACGGCAACTCCACCGTCCACCGCTTCTCCGCGGAAGGCAAGCACCTTTCCACCTGGGGGACCCCCGGCGCCGGACCCGGACAGTTCAGCACACCCCACGGCATCTGGGTCGGCCCTGATCAGCGCGTCTACGTCTGCGACCGCGAGAACAACCGTGTCCAGCTCTTTAGCCCGGAAGGTGACTTCATCACCCAGTGGACCGACTTCTCGCACCCCATGGACATCTGGATGAACACCCAGGGCCGCGTTTTCGTCACTGACCAGGTGCCCCGCCTCTCCGTGCTTGACCAGCAAGGTGTCCTCCTCGGCCGTGGCAAGACCATCGTTGACCTCCCTCACGGCGTCTGGGGCGACTCCCTGGGAAACATCTACACCGCCAGCACCGCCATGGGTGTCACCAAATACCTTAAGCTCTAATTGGCACTGTAAACGCGTCCCGCATGCCCTGCCCCAAGGCGTCTACATAAGTCATGTCATTCCTATGGGAATAAGCCTCCTACGCCTCCAACCCGCTCATCCTGAGGCTCTCGAAGGACGAGCCCATACCGCATTCCGCCCCCCACCATGTCATTCTGAGTCCGCCCGTGAGGATCGAAGAATCTGGGCGCGGGGGGAGAGCAAGTCCTACCGCGGCGCCCACTTCGGATTCCAATCCTCATTTTCATCATTCCTGGTGCTGGATGCCAACGTGATAGATTCCGAGTCCGTGTGTAAAGATCGAGGCATCTGGGTGGGGTAGGCCAAGTAGCTCCAACCGTCACGCCCAGTTTCGCTGTTCCGGCTCAAATTGTTCGACAAGCTCAGAAAGCATTGTATGGAAGGACGAGCCCACAACGCTTTGCTCCTCAACAGCTCCAACACGCCCCACACCTGGGCATCGGTCGCCCTATTTACATAACACCACCGTCAGAAAGCAAAAAGGAGAAAAAGAATGGCCGCCACTCGCACCCTGGCCGCATTCCTGTCCAACCTCCAATTTGAAGACCTCCCTCCGGCCGTAGTCGAAAATGGCAAGCTCGCCATCATCGATGTCTTGGGCAACGCCATCGGCGGCTATCCCCTTCCCTCTGCCCGCGCCTTCCTGGACCTGGCCTTGGACATGGGCGGCGGCAGGCCCCAGGCGACCCTCATCGGCGACGGCGACCGGCTTTCCGTTCCCTGGGCCGCCTTCGCTAACGGTGCCCTCTCCACCATGCTCGACTACTCCGATTCCCTGTCCAACGAAAGTGGCAACAACCTCGGTTGGCTCGGCGCCTTGGCCGTCCCCGCCGCCCTCGCCGCCGGGGAGCCGCGCCACATCTCCGGCAAAGCGCTTATCGTCAGCGTTGTTGCCGGTTACGAGGCCGGGGCCCGTGTCGTCCGAAGCATGGACCGGACCACGGAGAACGCCAGCCTCGTCACCGGGGCCACCACCTCCGTCTTCGCCGCCGCCGGCGCCGCCGCCCGTGCCCTGGAGCTGGACGAAGACCAGTTCCTCTCCGCCTTGGGCATGACCGGCATCTACACCCCAGTGCCCGCCGGCTACAAGTGGCTCGGCGACGCCGGGCTCACTCCTCGCAAGGACATCAAACAGGGCTGGGCCTGGATGTGCATGACCGGCGCCTTCGCCGCCGTTTCCGCCCAAAAGGGCCTCCAGATGTTGCAGCAGAACAACGTTCTCGACGGTGAGAGAGGCTTGTGGCGTACCTTGGGAATGGACACCTTCCAGGAAGAGAACATCACCGCAGGGCTGGGCGATAGCTACCATATCCTGGACTTCAACTCCAAGACCTGGCCCGGCTGTGCCACCACCCACACCAGCCTGGTCGCCGCCACCGGGCTTCTCCACCGGCACGGTCTGGCTGCCGATGACATCGCCCAAATCGACGTGGGCCTTAGCGAGACCGACGCCATCGGCTTCGATGACCGCTCTCCCACACGGTTGCCGGACATGCAGTTCAGCCTCCCCTTCCAGGTCGCCGCCGCCCTTGTCGCCGGTGACAGGGGTCCCAACTGGTACTTGGGCTCCGGACCTGTCCACCTCCGCATCGCCGATCTGGCCCAACGCGTCAACCTCTCCTTTGACGAGGAGAGCGATCAAGCCTTCCGGCGCGACCACACCCGCCTCAGCAAAGTCACCGTGGTGACCAGGTCCGGCGACACTTTCACCGCCCGCGCCGAGGATGCCGGTCGAATCCAGTCCGCCTCCGAAGTAGCAGCCAAGTTCCTCACCACCACATCCCAGGTCTTGCCGCACGACCACGCCCAGCGCATCCTCCACGCCATCCAGAACTTGGAAAACCTGGACACACCCTCAGACCTCGTCTCCCTCCTCCATTGGTGACCCAACCAACAAATTCGCACACCTGCCCAAGATGGGGAGTGCAAAGGGGCACGGCCCTTCTCCCGGGAGTCTGAGGGTGTCCCTCAGAAATTCGTAACTTTAAACCTTCCGGGGCGGGCGGGTGGGAACCACCATCCTGTGATTTGCTGTCCTTCGTAGTGGCCATACCTATCCCCATGGCTCATTACTCCCCAATTAGCCCCGCCCAGCCCAGGCCCCCTATCTCCGCACATCCCCATGCGCTCTGCCTATGGAACTATTTCACCCTACCTGCGCCTCCCACCCGCTCATCCTGAGGCCCTCGAAGGACGAGCCCATACCGCCGTCCCTCCCGCCGCGGCCAGCCAGCGGGCACCACCAGCCCGTGATTCTCAACCCTCTGCAGCGCCAATACCCTTCGCCAGGCCTGCTTCCCCCAAAATTCCCCCCTTTCCCCACTCCTCCGCAATCGCTAAAATAGCACCTCCACCTTCCCCAATAGGAGCCCGCCCATGGACACAGGTTCCCTCTCCCTCGAAACCCTGAAACTACTTCTGGAACGCGCCGGCTTGGACCTCCCTCAAAGCGAGCTGGAGACCCTCCGGCCCATGGCCGAGCATTACGGTGAGCGCCTAAAAGCCTTGGACGCCGCGCCGGAACTCGGCCCCGGCGAAGGATTCTCCCCCGCTGACTGGCCCGCGGACTAACAAGCTGATGAAAATGGGGAGTCCAGAGGGGGATATCCTCTTCTGGCGGGAGTCTGAGGGTGTCCCTCAGAAATAAACTCCTTGCGGCCGAGGGGCGCAGCCGCAATGTCCCGAAGAACGGAGTGAATCGGGAGATGGTCTGAAATACCAACCATCGATTTTCATTCCTCTGTGGTGATAAGACCCGTCGCCATGATCGATTGCTAGGACTACAGGAGGGACCGCATGACCGCCAACAACCAAAACCTCTGCCACCTCACCATCGCCCAGGCGGGCCGTCTCATCAGCGCCCGGGAGCTCTCCCCCGTGGAACTCACCCGCGCCTTCCTTGACCGCATTGAGGCGCTGGAGCCCGTCCTCCACACCTACGCCGCCGTCCTCCCCGGCAGCGCCATGGCCGAGGCCCGTACTGCCGAGTCCGAAATCCTCCAGGGCCGGTACCGCGGCCCCCTCCACGGCATCCCCGTGGCCCATAAAGACGGCTATGACGTCGCCAACGTGCGCACCACCGCCTACCCTGGCGGCTTCAGCCACCCAACGCCCAGCCGGGACTCCACCGCCGTCGCTCGCCTCCGCAACGCTGGCGCCATACACCTGGGTAAAGTCGTCATGATGGGGCTCTCCATGGCCGGCCCGGACACCAGCCTTCTGGAACAGGCCCGGAACCCCTGGGACACCGGCTGCATCCCCGGCGGCTCCAGCAGCGGCTCCGGCGTCTCCGTGGCCGCAGGTTTGGCCATGGCCTCCATGGGCGAAGACACCGCCGGCTCCATCCGAGGCCCCGCATCCTGGTGCGGCATCGTCGGCCTCAAGCCCACCTTCGGCCGGGTCAGCCGCTCCGGCCTTGCGGGCCTGGCCTGGTCCCTCGACCACACCGGCCCCATGGCCTGGACCGTCGAAGACTGCGCCCTGGTGCTCCAGACCGTCGCCGGCCAAGACCCCACGGATCCAGCTTCCAGCCATGCGCCGGTCCCCGACTACACCGCCACCCTGCGCCGCGGCGCCCAAGGTCTCACCGTTGGCGTTCCTCGCCACTACATCGAAGACCCTGCGCTGAACGTCGACTCCGAGACCCTCGCCGCCTTTAACAAGGCCTTATCAGCCCTGGAATCCCTGGGCGCTCGTGTTGAAGAGGTCACCATCCCCAGCCTGGAGTACGCTTCCGTGGCCACCGTCGTAATCTGGCTCGCCGAGACCTTCGGCTACCATCGCGAGAACCTCCGCACCCGGCCCGAGCAACTCGACTCCTACGGCGACGCCATCCGCACCATGTCCTACCTGGGCGCGTTCCTCTCGCAGGACTACGTGCGCGCCCAACAGGCCCGCAAAGTAGTGAGAAAAGAGTTCGTGGAGACCTTCCAGAAGGTGGACCTGCTGGCGATGCCCACGTCACCCCGGCCCGCCCCCGCCTTCGATTCCTTCGACATCCGGGAGCTGCTTGGGCACATGATAGACCAGAACTTCATGGGGCCCTTTAACCTGGTGGGCACCCCGGCGCTGTCCATCAACTGCGGCTTCAGTCAACGCGGCCTCCCCATCGGCCTGCAACTCGTCGGCAGACCCTTCGCCGAGCCCACCATCTTCCAATTGGCCCACGCCTACGAGCGCTACGCCGGCTGGTACACCCTGCGGCCCACCGTTAGCTGACCCCGCCTCCGTAAACCGCCCCCTACTCACGTCCACCAGCCTCCGGTCCCCACCCCAGCTATCCCCCTCGGCCCGCTCAGCTTACTTTAGCTCCTTTGGCCGCACCAGCAGCAACGGGATGTCACTGATGCGCTGTAGCTCCGCCGCCACGCTCCCCATGATCGTTTTTGCCACCCCCGTGCGTCCATGGGTCGCCATCGCTATGAAGTCAAACGACTCCTCCCGGGCGTACGACGTTATCGCTTCCGCCACGCGGTCGCTGGTAAGCAGTTTGGTCTCCACCTTCAACGGCGAAAGCGTCGCCGCTTCGGCCGCCAGCAGCTTTTCCACCACCTTCCCCTCCCTCTCCGTCTCGTACTCGTTCAGCACGCTCAGCAGGTGAACCTCCCCTCCCGCGGCGGTCGCCACCTCCGAGGCCGGCGTCAACGCCGCCCTGGCGAAGTCGGACCCATCCAGCGTCACTAGAATCTTCATCCTCTTCCCCCTTTGCTCAGTGTCTACCACCTGCGAACCCTTGAGTATTTGACTTCATGCGCATTTTTCCGCTTCACATCGTCCTTCATTAATCATCCACATAAGTCATGTCATTCCTATGAAAATAGCACCGTCCCTACTCTACCTGCGCCTACCAAGGGGAAGTCCAGAGGGGGATGACCCCTTCTGCCGGGAGTCAGAGGGTGTCCCTCAGAAAAACTTTTAAAAACCTTCCGGGGCGGGTGGGTGGGTACCACCAACCCATGATTTGCAATCCTCTGTAATAGCTATACCGGTCATCATGGACCATAGCCGCCACTCTCTTTTCATCCTCCTTGATGCTGGACGCCAACGTGATCGATTCCTATGAAAATAAGCCTCCTACGCCTCCAACCCGCTCATCCTGAGACTCTCGAAGGACGAGCCCATACCGCATTCCGCCCCCCACCATGTCATTCTGAGTCCGCCCATGAGGATCGAAGAATCTGGGTGCGGGGGGAGCGCAAGTCCTACCATCGCCTCCACCTCTCCCTGTAGCCCACCAACCCCCGATCTGCAACCCTTCTTCGCGACCATCCCCATCCCCATAGCTGACACCCCCGAAATAGAAACATCGCCGCATGAAGGACCCCGCCCAAAAGAGGGAGTCCAGAGGGGGATGACCCCTTCTGCCGGGAGTCTGAGGGTGTCCCTCAGAATTAAACCGAATAAACTTTCGGGGCGGGACGGTGGGAACCACCAACCTTCGATTTGCAACCCTTTGTAATAGGTATACCGGTCATCATGGACCATAGCCGCCACTCTCTTTTCATCCTCCTTAATGCTGGACGCCAACGTGATCGATTCCTATGAAAATGAGCCTCCTACGCCTCCAACCCGCTCATCCTGAGGCTCTCGAAGGACGAGCCCATACCGCATTCCGCCCCCCAACATGTCATTCTGAGTCCGCCCGTGAGGATCGAAGAATCTGGGTGCGGGGGGAGAGAAAGTCCTACCATCGCATCCACCTTTCCCTGTAGGCCCCCAACCCCCGATCTGCAACCCTTCTTCGCGGCCATACCCATCCCCATAGCTGACCCCCCCAAAGCCCTCGCCGGTAGCTCCCCTTTCCCCCTTTACCGTACCAGCCCCGGTAGCTCCGTCACATCGTCCAACCCCAGGGGCGTGGCAAAAGTGTAATCCAACGTACCGCCCGCCAGCGGCTTGATCTCTATCGTGAACGGCGTCGCCGCGCCCAGCCTCGGCGACAACTTTGACAGGTCCAACGTGAACTCTGCCAGCTCATTCCGGTCCAGCAGGTCCCCATTCCCCCTCAACCACCGTACCGCCCACGTCATATCCGGAACGTACTGATAGGCGTCCCTGTAGCCTATCAGCAGCGACTCCGTGGTAATCTCCACTGGGCTGCTCAGCCTCGCCTCCACCGCTAGCTTAATCGTCGCCAGGTGCGGAGATGGGCTGGTATCTTTAGACTTAGTGCCCACCGCAATCCCCTTCAAGTGCAGCACCGGCACCGTCTTCTCAATATGAGTGTCCGCCAGGTCCGTCCCCGTCTGCCCTGTGGTGGACGCCGTCTTTATCACCGAGTAGCTGAATATCGATGACACCGTCACAAACGCCACCAGAACTATGGCCGTCTCCAGCCCCGTTATGCCCTTCTCTCTTCGGTACAGCTTCTTCTCACCCATAGGCAGCCCCTGGACCAAAACTTATTGGTCTCGCTCTCTTTCAACTCTGCCTCCGCGCCTCTCCCGCCGGAATGGAGTCACCCCCCGTTCTGCGAAGATTTAACCCCTAATCTACCTACCCCTTGACTATGCCGGTTCTTCCGCGCCCGGCGAATATTTGCCTTGGCGAGTCCCATTGTGTACAGTACCGTCCGACGAAATCCGGCATATTGTTTGCCTTCGGCACCATTTCAGGGGGTCATCATCAAGAAATCAAAGGTGTCTAATTGACGTGAAGGCGCTGGGCCTCTTTTTCGCCTTCGCCCTTTCGCTGCTGCTCCTCGCCGCCTGCCAGCAGGACGACTCCAAGACCCCCACCACCCTCCAGGAGCTGCGCCTAAACCTGGGGTCGGAACCCTTCACCCTGGACCCCCAGCGCGCCAGCATCCTCACCGAATTCTCCGTCATACGCCAGGTGTTCCAGGGCCTCCTCGGCTTCGCCCCGGACCTCTCCCTGGAGCCCGTGGTGGCCACCCAGGTGCCCACCAAAGAGAACGGTGGCATCTCTGAAGACGGCCTCGCCTACACCTTCACCCTCCGCGACGACGTCACCTGGAGCGATGGACAGGAGCTCACCGCTGACGACTTTGTCTTCGCCATCAAACGGCTCTTTGACCCTCGGGTCGCCGCCCAGTACTCCGTCCTCTACGGCGCCATCTCCGGCGGCATGGCCTTCAACCAGGCCGCCGGGGCCGACGACGACACCCTCCACGCCCTGGAAGCGTCCGTACAGGTCCAAGCCCTTGACCCTCATACCCTTCGCGTGACCCTGGACACGCCCAACCCCACCTTTCTCCAAAAAATGGCCCTCATCAACGTCTTCCCCGTCCGCCGTGACATGATCGAAGCGCACGGCGTCGCTTGGACCGAGCCCGCAACCTACCTCGGCAACGGCCCCTTCGTCATGACCGAATGGCAGCACCAGGACCACATCACCCTGGAGGCCAACCCAAACTACTGGGGACCCACGCCCGCGCTGGACCGCATCACCCTACGAATGATCGGCGACGTCAACTCCGAGCTGACCGCCTACCGCAACAACGAGCTGGACATCTCCCGGGTGCCCTCCGGCACCGAGCCGTCCATCCTTGATGATAGCGACCTTAGCTCCCAGCTACTCCGCACCTCGGACCTCTTCACCTTGGGCCTCTTTTTCAACAACTCCAACCCGCCGTTTGATAGTCTTGAGGTCCGCCGCGCCTTCACCAACGCCGTGGACCGTGACGCCTGGATCAGCCAGGTCAGCAACGGCGTCGGCAAACCCGCCCTCGGCTGGCTTCCCCCCGGCATGCCCGGCTACGAAGCCTCCATAGGCGCTGACAACACCTTCAACCCCCAGCAGGCTCGGCAGCTCCTCGCAAACGCCGGCTACCCCGGCGGTCAGGGCTTCCCTGACCTCACCTTCACCTACCCCTCTGGCGGCGGTCAGGGCCTCTTCGCCCAGTTTGTACAGGCCCAACTCAAGGACAACCTGGACATCCAGATGGACCTGGAGCCCCTGGACCCGCCGGCCTACTTCGGCCAGGTCATGGGCGCTCGCCAGTTCCAGATCACCGGCCTCGGCTGGGGCGCTGACTACCCGGACCCCGAGAGCTTCCTGGCGGGCCTCTTCATGTCCGGCTCTCCCCAAAACATCGTCGGCTACAGCAACCCCCAGTACGACCAACTAGCCGGTCAGGCAATCTCTGAGCTGGACCAAGAGACCCGCCTGGACCTGTGGATGCAAGCACATCGCCTCCTGGTCGAAGATGTCCCCGTGGGTTTCGTCTTCCATCAAGAGCGCTTCTTCCTCAAGAAACCCCACGTGAAGGGTCTGGCTCTCACCGGCATCGACGGCTTCATCCCCGGCGACTCCAGCCTCTCCCGCGTCTCCGTCTCGGACTGACCCTAACCAGCACCAACCCCACAGGAGAGTGCAGGGAACCCAGGTGGTGGCTGCCGAGAGTCTGAGGGTGGCCTTCAGACAAAAATTCTCACCCCATCGCTTGGGGGAGAGTTAGAGAGGGGGTGCGCCCACCAACCTTCGATTCTCCGTCCTCTGTAGTGCCAACACCCATCGCCATGGCTGATTCCCCCGCAAATGCGCGGCCCACCCACAGCCTTTGACCTTCATCCTCCTTGGTGCACATACTTATCGCCATGCCCCCCCGCCTTTCACCTAACCGCGAAAATCACCCCCCTACCATCCTCCCCGGAACGCCCCCAGGCCCCACCACCGAGTGATGGCCTGGTACCTTATTCGTCGTGTCGCATGGGTGCTTCCCGTCATGCTCGGCGTCGCCACCCTCACCTTCTTCATCATGCACTTCGTTCCAGGTGGCCCCTGGGACGGCGAAAGGAAACTCCCGCCGGAGACCGTCGCCAACCTTAACCTCCGCTACGGCCTGGACGACCCCGTCTGGCATCAGTACTGGACCTTCCTCTCCAGCGCGGTCACCGGCGACCTGGGCATATCCTACGGCGGCCAGGACCGGAAAGTGTCCAACGTTATAGCGCAGGGGATCCCCGCCTCCGCCACCCTCGGCGCCCTCGCCTTCCTCATCTCCTTGGCGGTGGGCATCCCCCTGGGCCTGGCCGCCGCCCTCCAACGCGGTGGCCCCTTGGACTACATCTCCAATGGCCTCGTCGCGCTCTTCGCCGGCATTCCGGGATTCGTCCTTGCCATCCTGCTGGTCGTCCTCTTCTCCTTGGAGTGGCACCTGCTGCCCACCGGCGGCTGGGGCTCTCCCTCCCAGGCCGTCATGCCCGCCCTGGCCCTGGCCGCCGTGCCCGCCGCCTTCATCGCCAGGATCACCCGGGCCGCCGTCCTCGACGTCGTTAACGACGATTTTATCCGTACCGCCCGGGCTAAAGGCCTTCCCGCTCGGCTGGTGAACCTCCGCCACGTCCTCCGAAACGCCCTGATTCCAATCCTCACCCTCATTGGACCCGAACTCGCCGCCCTCATCACCGGATCATTAATCATAGAATCCGTCTTCTCCATCCCAGGCACCGGCCGCCTCTTCGTCCAGGGCGTATTCGCCAGAGACTACAGCCTCATCATGGGCATGGTCCTCTTCTACGCAGCCCTCATCGCCGTGGTGAACCTGGCCGTAGACCTCCTTTACGCCGCCGTGGACCCCAGAATCCGGCGCCACCTCATATCCCCTCGGCCATCCGGCGCAACGCCGGGGCAGGCGTCCTGACCCACCATCGCCAAACGCCACATCTCCCAACGCCACGCTAGACCACCATGCTCACCCTGTCACACACCTTAAGAAACCGCCCCGCCCTCATCGGCGGAGCCGTAATTCTGCTCCTAGCCTTCACCGCCGTCGCCGCCCCCCTCATCGCCCCAGAAGACCCCGCCCACCAGGACTATCAGGCAACCCTCCAGGGCCCGTCGACTGACCACCTCCTGGGCGCCGACCAGTTGGGCCGGGACCTCCTCAGCCGCCTCATCTACGGCACCCGCACCTCCTTAAGCGTCGGCATACTGGCCCAACTCCTCGCCCTGGCCATCGCCATACCCGTTGGCCTCACCGCCGCCGTCGCCGGTCCGAAGGTAGACACCCTGGTCATGCGAGGCGTAGACATCCTCCTCGCCTTCCCGGCCCTCCTGTTAATGGTCCTCTTGCGCTCCGTCTTTGGCGGTGGCCCGGTCATGATGGCCCTGGCCATTGGCATGGCATCATGGCCCCTTCTCGCCCGGTTGGTCCGGGGCCAGGCCCTGGCTCTCAAGGAGCGGGACTTCGTCCTTGCGGCCACCGCCTCCGGCGCCACCACCGGCTACATCGCGAGACGCCATCTGCTCCCCAACGCCCTGGGCCCGGTCATCGCCGCCGCCTTCTTCCTCGCCCCCAGGGCCATCTTCGCCGAGGCTGCCCTCAGCTACATCGGCATCGGCATCAGCCCCCCCACCCCCAGTTGGGGCGCCATGGTCCAGGAAGGCTACGGCGTCATCCTCCACTCCTACGGCCCCGTCCTCTATCCGTCCCTCGCCATCGGCGTTACCGTCCTGGCCTTCTCCCTGTTCGCGGACGGTCTCCGAGACCTGCTGGACCCCCGCACCCGCACCCGCTAGCTCCTCCCATTGCCTCGGAGATACCCCAGCGCGGCCTTTGGAAAAGCGGCTCCTACACCCAATCAGCACCAACCATACAGGAGAGTGCTGGGAACCCAGGTTCCCTGCCGGGAGTCTGAGGGTGTCCCTCAGAAATCTACTTTCCCCATCCATCAAAAAAGCAAACCCGTCTCAAACACACCTCACACTACTTTCTTACCTGACGAATGCTACATATCCTCTGAGTAGAGCCATCTTAACGGCGATACTGGGAGGTAAAGCTATGTGGAAGCTTAGGTACCCGGTTATTCTAGGCTCGTTCCTGGCCGTGTTCATCATTGGCGCGGCCTCTGTCTACGCTGGCTGGGGTTGGGGTTGGAAAGCTCAGGTCGATGTCGAAGGCGCCGATGTCCGCACCCAGTGGGCCGTCACTGACGGCAACGGAAACACCATCGAAGGCGAGCAAGCCAGCTATCACGCTAAAATCACCATCAAGCTGCCCCAGGGCGCGGATGCGTCCCTCATCGGCGTCGCCGAAGCCGAAGACGTCACGCTCAAAATCGACGATGAGTTAGCCTGCACCGCCAACGGCGTGGAGGCCAAAATCCAGTACAAGGTCAGTGCCACCGGCGCCGCGTCCGGTGACTCCGTTGAAACCATCGTTACCGCCAACGGCCAGCCCGTTAGCAGCGCTTCCGGTCGCTTGAACGCCGCCATCAAGCACCATCTAGTGGTGCCGGTCAGCAATCCATCTTGCTATGATGCCGACTAGCAATCGGTTCCTAGCCTAAATGGCAAGGCAGGTAGACGTTTTGAACACGGTCCTTAACACCAGGCTCCGGGTTTACATCATCGCCATGACAGCCGCCGGTGCTGTCTGGCTGGTCTACCTAGCCTCCAGGCCGGACTGGAGTACTGCAACCCTGGGGGAAGCTGGCCTCTTCTACCTGCTCTTGGTAGTAGCGGGCAGCTTCCCCCTCTCCGCCGGTCCCAACGTCCGCTCAGACACCACGGGCGCCGTCCTCTTCGCCTCCGTCCTCATCTTGGAGCCCGGGGTCGCCGCCTTGGTCGCCGCCGCCGGCATCGTAACCTTCTCCTACATCACCAGGTTTCTACCGGACCGGCCCAAGCTGGAATGGTACAAATTTCTCTTCAACGCCTCCGTTGCTGCCCTCTACGTCGGCCTCGCCTCCTTGGCCTTTGGAGCCGCCGATGGCATTGGCGACCCTTTGACCCCCGCCGTCCTGGCCGCCGCCGGCGTGGGCTACTTCGTTAGCGCCGTCCTCGTCATCGGCGCCGTCAGCTTCCAGCTTGGCATGAGCCCCCTCCGCGTCTGGGTGGCCGGCACAAGAAAAAACGGGCTGGCGGAGCTGGGCTTTTTGGCCTTCGGTTTCCTCGGCGCGATGGTCTACTACCAGAACCCTTGGACCATCCTCGCCCTCGTCATCCCCGTGGCCATCATCTACCTTGCTTTCTCCCGGCTCAACAACGCCAACAGCCAACTCGCCCTCGCCCTGGCCAACCTGGAAACCCTCCAGGGCCGCATCGCCAACACCTCTAAACTCGCCTCCATTGGCGCCGTATCCCTGGACCTGGCCCACCAGATCAAAAACCCCCTGAACGTTCTCATCGGCCGTCTCGAAATGCTTACCGACGGCGTGAGCGAGCACAACCCCCACCGCCGCCACCTGGACATCGCCATCAGCGAAGGCTGGCGAATCGGAGAGCTTACTCAGACCTTCTCCTCCATGTCCCACCAGCGCTGGGTCCAAATTGACGTCTCCGAGCTATTGAACGAGTCCTTCGGCATCGCCTGGCTTCGTTCAGGAAAACGTATCGAGACCCGCCGCCACTACCCAGACATGCCCTGCCGCGTGTCGGGCAACGCCGTACTGCTTAGAGAGGCTTTCTCCAACGTATTCTCCAACGCCATGGAAGCCATGACCGAAGGCGGCACCATAACCATCGCCACCTCCAGTGAGGATGGCAGGGTCCACATTAGCATCTCTGACGATGGCCAGGGAATCCCGGAATCAGTCCGGGTCCGCCTGTTTGAGCCCTTTCACTCCACCAAGCCCACCGGCTCCGGGCTGGGCCTCTTCGCCGCCAAGCACATTATCGAAATGCACCAGGGCCGCATTGACGTGGAGAGCGCCGCCGGTCAGGGGACCAGTGTTACCTTCGAGCTTCCAGAGGTCATAACGAAGCAACCGGTTGCTCCGGACATCCCTCCGGAAAATATCGGTAGCCTACCCCTGGGTAGGTAACTATTGTCCGTGGATTCCTCGGGTCCTCTTCTATCTTCTGACGCAGCGAATGTATGTACCATTTCAGGCTGTCCAGTGATCCCGCCTCCCCTTCCCATACCCCGTCCAGCAGCTCCTGGTGGCGCACCACCCGGTCCCGATGTTGGCACAGAAACGACAGCAACCGGAACTCCGTGGGCCTCACGCTTATATTCTGCCCTCGGCACGTCACCTCTCGCGTCCGCGCGCTCAGCGCCACCGTATCGTCCGAATACTCGAAATAGATCTCTTTCGGAGGCGCCGCCCGCCGGATCAACGCTGCCACCCTCGCCAGGAACGGCCTCCGCGACACCGGCTTGAACATGTACTGGTCCGCCCCACCGTCCAGGCTGCGGATCATATTCTCTTCGCCGCCTATCCCCGTCAGCACAAGTATGTGGACGTCTGACATGTCTCGGATTCGGTTGATCAACTCGAAGCCGTCCATCCCCGGCATCCGCAGGTCCACTATCGCCAATGAGGGACGATGTTCATAGAGGAGTTTTAGTGCCGTCCGCCCATCCAACGCCGTATACGCCGAGTAGCCGTCCTCTTGCAGCCACTCCTCAAGTAGCTGCGCCATGTCCGGCTCATCGTCTACAACCAGCACTCGGGCCGCATTCATCTTGGCGGGCCTCGCCTACTCATCGTCGAAGTTTACTACTCTTTCAAATGATGCAACAAGAATCCGCCGATCATCGCACAAAATGGATTGCTTACTGCCAGAATGCACCGTCAACTCGTCGTAGTGCCCGCCTTCCGCGAAGACGCCCCTCCTCTCATCCTCCCACCCGGACCGCCCTGGTCGGCGCCCGCGCCATCCTCCCTGTACCACCCATCTCCCATTCCAGGCTCTTTGTCTCTTATGGTCAACTCCATCATATTCCCTCACACCCCATCCGCCAAGTGGAACGGTTCTGTAACAAAACAATATGTCTGGGTATCCCACGCCTGCCTAACTTGGCCTGATCAAGTGCAGCGTACCTCAAACCATCTCCTCCCGGTCGACGACGACCAGCGCCTCGGCGAGACCCTCTCAGAAGGGCTGGAGCTACTCGGCTACCACTGCAACTCCGTCTCCTCCGGTGACGCCGCCATCGCCTTCCTCGCCCACCACACCGTGGACCTGGTGCTCCTGGACATCCTCATGCCAGACATGGACGGCTCCGTGCTATTCCGCCACATCCGGGAAAACCACCCTGGCCTCCCCGTAATCTTCCTCAGCGCCGTGGACAAGTTCTCCGTCGCCGTGGACCAGCTCAGGGACGGCGCATCAGACTTCCTTAGTAAGCCCGTTACCCTCTCCGAGTTGGGCCGCTCCATAGACCGCGCCCTGGAACACCCCAGCGTGGTGCACCGCCCAACCCCGGCCGCGCCCCAGGAACGCTCCCCCAAATCTTATGAAGACATTCGCACCCCCCTTCACCTCTTCTTCCTCTCCCGGCCCGCCGCCTTCAACTTCTTTGCTTTCGTCATCATCCTCGTCACCTTGGCCACCGCCGTTACCGTAGCCTCCACCGCCATCACATTGGAGGCAGACCACACCAAGGTACTGGTATTAAGCTCGGTGCCGCCCTTTATCGCCCTCATCGTTGGCCTCCTGCTCACCCGCTCCTCCATTTGGCTCCTGCCCCCCAACATTCACCACTCACGCCGCCTCCTCCTGGCAATCGCCGCCGCCTATATGCCCTACGCCGTCGGCAGCATCGGTGGCGCCTCCCTCGCCGTCATGTCCGCCGCCATCCTCCCATTGGATATCAACCCCATCACCTGGGAAGTTTCCGCCAGCATCCTCAGCCTCAGCCTCATCATCTGGCTCCTGGTGGCCGTCTTGGCCAACCATTTACAGTACATGAGCGACCGTCAGCAGGAGAACCGCTGACAGCTTCAAGGCCGCCTTTTGGAGCTCTCCCAGTCCTGCCGCAGCATCACCCCCGGCCTTGGCTTCAACGCCATGGAAGACTACGCCGGTACCCTGGGGGGGCCAGGTCACCATAGACAGCTCCCCAGGCCAGGGCGCCATCGTCACCTCCACCGTCCCCGCTGATCCCCTGGTCCCAGTCCCATAGCCACTCCGCTCCACCGCCGCAAATAGCGCCTCAGCCCGCTTCCATGGCTCCGGTCACGGTACTTCATGGCCAGTGGCGCATCTTATATACCATGTCATTCCTATGAAAACGAGCCTCCTACGCCTCCAACCCGCTCATCCTGAGGCTCCCGAAGGACGAGCCCATACCCCTTCCCACCTCACTCCGGCCCCGATCCACCCCCCCACCATGTCATTCTGAGTCCGCCCGTGAGGATCGAAGAATCTGGGTGCGGGGGGAGAGCATGTCCCACCTTCACGTCCACTTCTGGCACCAACCTGTGATTTGCAATCCTTCGTCGTACCCACACCCATCGCCATGGCTGATTGCCTCAAAAATAGAATCCCATCCGGCTTCCATACCCCTTCCCACCTCACTCCGGCCCCATTCCACCTCCCCACCATGTCATTCTGAGTCCGCCCGTGAGGATCGAAGAGTCTGGGTGCGGGGGGAGAGCATATCCCACCTTCACGTCCACTTCTGGCACCAACCTGTGATTCGCAGCCCTTCGTCGTAACCATATACATCGCCATGGCTGATCGCCTCAATACCAGAAACATCCTGCCATCTAAGACGCCTGCCCAATGGGGGAGTGAAGAGGGGCGCAGCCTTTCTGCCGGGAGTCTTAGGCAGTCCCTCAGGAAAACTCTTAAAACCCTACTGGGCGGGTCGGTGGGTACCACCAACCTCCGATTCGCCGTCCTTCGTCGTCGCGATACCCATCGCCATCACTGATTGCCTCAAAAATTGACCTTCCGCCCTCCAACCTGCTCATCCTGAGACCCCCGAAGGACCAGCCCATACTGCTTCTACCTCCATCCCCCTAAGCAGCCTCCTGGGGGAATCCAGAGGGCGATGGCCCCCCAGCATCTTCCCATCTCCATACCCCAGAACCTGCGTTTTCACCCAGCGACGCCCTACCCCGTCCCCTTCCCCTTCCCCTTCCGAGACGCGCTCCACTCATCGTGGGGTGGCACCTCTTCACCCACCACATACAGGAAAAAATAGCAGCCGGTCTCTCCCATGTACTTGAAATTGCCACGCAGCTCCTTCACCGTCTCCGCAAAGCTTTGGTGAGAGCGAAGATACCTCTGGAATCCCCCGTATGCCTCATCTAGCTCGGCCATCCTCCGGGCGTTGTTCACCACCGCCTCTATCTTCCGGCGGTGCCTGATCACCCTCTTATCGTTCGTCAATGCGTCCAGCTCCGGCGCTCCAAAACTGGCCACCGCCTCCACGTCAAACCCCTGGAACGCCTCCCTAAGCCCCGGCCACTTTGACTCCACCACCCGCCACGATATGCCTGACTGGAATACCGCCTTGCTCATCACCTCCAGATAGTCCCCCAACGATTGCGGCACAATTCGCTCCGGCGCCTGGCCCTCTGGCATCTTCTCCTCCCAATCTCCGGGGGGCCGGCGTAATCCCGCGCTGACGCCCACCCCCGTTGGCTCGAATCCACCCTATCACACCAGCGAAACCTTGGCCCCCCTTCCCCCGGCCCTACCGGCGCCCCGGCATCAGCCATTACAATAGTCGCGCCTGGTCAATCCTATGGCGTGCCCCCCGCCACCCCGGGGCCGCGCTCTTCTACGAGAGGTGCCAAATGACAGTAGACGTCATAGCTGAGATACTCATCAACAAGCCCAGAGCACAAGTCTCGGACTACGCCATGGACCCCCACAACGACCCATCCTGGATCAGCGGCATCAACCAGGTCTCCATCCTCACAGACCCTCCCCTGGCCGAGGGCTCCCGCGTCCAGCGTATCGCCGCATTCATGGGCAGGCGCATCGAATACATAATGCACATCGACAGGTTGCAGGATCACGCGCTACTGGAAATGCACTCCATCAAAGGCCCCTTCCCCATGAAAGTCACCTACGCTTTCGAGGACGACTCCAACGGCACCATTGCCCGCATCCGTGTAGAGGGCGATGCCGGTGGATTCTACCGGTTGGCCTCACCCATGATCTCCCGCGCCGTCCAAAGCAACATCACCCAGGACCTTGACCGCCTGAAACAGCTTCTTGAGGACCCCCCAACAGAAGCCTAGCATCCGTCTTTCACCTTATCGCCTACTAGCGCCCCGTCCACCAGCTCCACCACCCGGTCCGCCTTGGCCATCAGCGTTTGGTCATGCGTCGCCACCACCACCGTAATCCCCCGCTCCACCAGTATCTGCCGCAGCATCGAAGACACCGCCTCCGCCGTCACCGTGTCCAACTCCCCGGTGGGCTCATCCGCAAACACCACCTTGGGGCCGTTCACCAATGCTCGTGCCACCGCCACCCTCTGCTGCTCCCCTCCGGACAGCTCAAATGGTCTGTGCTGCGCCCTGGCGCCCAGCCCCACCAGCTCCAACGCCTCCAGCGCCCTGCGTCGCCGCTCCCTCCCGGACACCCCTGCTATATGCAACGGCAGCTCCACATTCTCATACGCCGAAAGCAGCGGCAGCAGCCCAAACGACTGAAATACAAACCCTATACTCCTTCGCCTCAGCTCCACCAACTCCCCGTCCCTCAGCCGGTTCAAGTCCCGTCCCTGGAACATCACCCTCCCCTCCGTAGGTTGGTCCAGGCCCGCCATCAGGTTCAGCAGCGTCGTCTTTCCAGAGCCGGACCGCCCCGCAATCGCCAGGAACTGCCCCTCCGCAACCTCCAACTCCACCCCATTCACCGCCTCCACCAACTCGTTCCCGGATCGGAAGACCCGCACCAGACCATCCGCCACAATAACAGGCTGATTACCGTCCATCGGCCTCGTCCTGACCGTCACTAACTTCCGCCGCCTCAATGGTGATCTGCCCTCCGTCCGTTCCCAGCCGGACCCGAGAGCCCACCCCAAACCGCTCCATCACCTCGTGCGGCAGTTGCAACCTCCCCGCCTTATCCACCACCAGAAAGTCCTCCGCCACCCTGCCAACCCCACGTTGGTACGAATTCGTCACCACCGTTTCAGAGCCTATCTTCCCGTCTCGAATGTTAATCACCCGGTCTACGTAATCCACCACCGAAACATCGTGCGTGACAATTACCACCGTCGCACCGGAGTTCCGATTCACCGACTGCAACAGCTCGAATACACCCGCCGCGCTCTGCGTGTCCAGCTCCCCCGTCGGCTCGTCCGCCAGCAGTAGCGCCGGTGAATTCGACATCGCTAGCGCAATCGCCACCCTCTGCTGCTCCCCGCCCGAAAGCTGGTGCGGCCTCCGGTGCAACTTCTCCTTCAACCCCAGCGCCTCCAGCAGCCCTATCGCCCGCACGTGCCGGTCCCGCGAGTTTACCCCCGCTATCGCCATCGGCAGCGACACATTCTCCACCGCGCTCAGATACGGCACCAGGTTCCGTCCCGGCACCTGCCACACAAACCCCACCTCCAGCCGCCGGTACATCACCAACCCTTTGTCAGATATGTTCAGCAGGTCCCTTGCCCCCACCCGCACCTCCCCCGCCGAAGGCCGGTCCAGCCCCGCCAGAATATTGAGCAACGTGGACTTGCCGCTGCCGCTGGAGCCAATAATGGCCACCAGCTCTCCAACGGCAACCTCCATATCCAGGCCCCTCAGCGCCACCACCTCAAGCTCCGCCCGCTTATATATCTTAAACAGGTCGCGGCACAGAATATGCGGGTCCTTCTGATCGTTCAACCTTCCACCAATCCTCTACTCTTCCCTTTCATTCTACCGCCTCGGAAATAACTGCCATCATCCGGTTAAAAAGCCCCCACGGAGGAGTGCAGAGGGGGAATACCCCATCTGCCGGGAGTCTGAGGGTGTCCCTCAGTAATCAACCCCAAAAACCTTCCTGGGCCGGCGGGTGGGTACCACCAACCTGTGATTTACCATTCGTTCAAACAGCGCTACCAACCACCTTTGCTGATTACGCCTCAGAATAGCCACTCGCATCGTTTCCCTAAGAGCCTCATGCTTAGATTCTCATCCCTGGTGGTTCCAGCCTCAACCGGCACGCTCGGTTCTCCCAAAAATAGATACATCGTCCCTTCAAGGACGCCTTCAAAGGAGGAGTGCAGAGGGGCACAGCCTCTCTGCCGGGAGTCTGAGGGTGTCCCTCATTAATCAACCCTAAAAACCTTCTTGGGCCGGCGGGTGGGTACCACCAACCTCTGATTCGCAATCCGGTCAAATAATGGTACCCATTGTCTTTGCTGATTACGCCTCAGAATAGCCACCCGCATCGTTTCCTTAAGACCCTCCTGCTTGGATTCTCATCCCCGGTGCTGCCAGCCTCAACCGGCATGCTCGGTTCTCCCAAAAATAGATACATCGTCTCTTCAAGGACGCCTCCAAAGGAGGAGTGCAGAGGGGCACAGCCTCTCTGCCGGGAGTCTGAGGGTGTCCCTCAGAAATAACCTTAAAAACCTTCCTGGGCCGGCGGGTGGGTACCACCAACCTCTGATTCGCAATCCGTTCAAATAATGGTACCCATTGTCTTTGCTGATTACGCCTCAGAATAGCCACTCGCATCGTTTCCCTAAGAGCCTCCTGCTTAGATTCTCATCCCTGGTGGTTCCAGCCTCAACCGGCACGCTCGGTTCTCCCAAAAATAGATACATCGTCCCTTCAAGGACGCCTCCAAAGGAGGAGTGCAGAGGGGGAATACCCCATCTGCCGGGAGTCTGAGGGTGTCCCTCATTAATCAACCCTAAAAACCTTCCTGGGCCGGCGGGTGGGTACCACCAACCTGTGATTCGCAATCCGGTCAAATAATGGTACCCATTGTCTTTGCTGATTACGCCTCAGAATAGCCACCCGCATCGTTTCCTTAAGACCCTCCTGCTTAGATTTTCATCCCCGGTGCTGCCACTTTCAGCCGGCATGCAGGATTGCCTCCCTCCTGCGCCTCAACTCCCCTTTATCGCCTATCATCACCCTCCTATCCGGCCCCCATCCTAAGCACCCGTTGCAGCTCCAACTTGTACGCCAGCCACGCCAGCCACGGCGCCGCAATCGCCGCCACTACCACCATCGTTAGATATGGCGCCGCTATTGCCAGCCAATTGGATTCTAGCACCATAGGCGGCGTCACCCTAACCCCCTCCTCCGCCACCTCCAGCAGTGGCAGCAGCGCCCCTGACATTCCCCTTCCCATCAGCGTCCCCAGCCCCGCTCCCGCCGCCATCACCACCATCAGCGTAAACCACACCACGCCGCGGAGCTGCGCCTGACTAAGCCCCAACGTCCGCAGCAACGCAAACTCCGTCTGCCGGTCCCGCGTATCCATATATGCGAACAACATCACCCCGGAGACGCCAGACATCACCACTGACAGGAACATCAGCACGAAGAGCCCTTCCCACCCGGACGTCACCAGCGTCTGGCCCAGCCGCTCCGCCGCCATCTCCTCCGCCGAATGCACCTCTTGCACCGTGACCCCTGACTCCCGCAAAGATCTCACCAGGCCTTCCGGCGACGCCAACGGGTCCAATAGCCTCACCCACACCTCGTCCGGCCCCGATATGTTCTGACTCCTGTGCAGACTGGAGAACTGGTTCATCGTATCCAGCTCCAACACCACAAACGGCTCATTCCGCGGGAACAGCGTTGGGAAATACTCCGCCACCGCCATCAGCTTGATCGGCGCCGCCACATTGAACAGCCGCACATTCACCGTATCTCCCACCTCGGCGTCCGCTAGCTCGGCGAACGATTCGCTCACCACCGCTGGCAGCGGTCGCTGCTCCTTCCCGTGACGTATTCCACGGATCGCCAGCCCCGCCGGTGACGCCGTGTACACCGCCGTCGCCCGCCCCTCCCGCGTCACCGATTCGCTCCGTTCCAGCCCCGTCAGCCCCGGCCTGGAGTAATCTTCCAATGTTTGCCAGTCCTCCGCTTCACCAAACTCCGTCACCAGCTCCTCCCCGTCCGGCGTCACCGCCGTCAGCCGGTCCAGGTACAGCACACTGGGCTCCGTTGCCTGCGACGCGAACACGAACGACAGCGAGTGCAGCCTGAACGGCGGCTTCACATCCGCCGTCACCCGCGCCCTGCCCAACCCGCGTATCGGCAACGGCGCCACCGGGCCCTCCAGCCGCACCCAGTCCCTCCGGTCTAGCTGGCCGACAAACATTTCGAAAATCAGCCCTTCGCTGTCCTCCACCTTCGCCCTGACCAGCGCCCGGTAATCAGACCTGCCCGGCTGGGTCCATAGCGCCAGGTGCGTTGTATCCTCCGGCAGCAAGATCCCGTCCTCCCCTGCGTCGGCCGGCGTCAGCACCCCGGTCAGATCTGAAAGCCCCAATCCCGCCAGGTCCTCCCGGAACCAGGCCACGTCGGCGAACCGAGAGCTTTCCACCGCCAGCACGGAAATCGACTCGCTTCTGCCGCTGGTCAGCAGGCTCCCGTCCTCCCGTCGCACCGCTGTTGCCTCTACTACCCCGGGGTCAGACCTCACCACCGCCGCCGCGTCGGCGCCACTCGTCGTAAAAAGATTCGGGTTGTGCTCAATCCGCAGGTCCGCCCCCGCCTCATAGTACGCCCGGTCCCGCTGGCTTCGTTCCACGCTTGAGCTCAGCACCGCCACCGCCACACCCAGCGCCGAGGCTATCATCAACAGCACAACCAGAATACCCGGCATTACCGGGTCCCGGGACAGTCGGCGCAGTCCATGGACAACCCACGGCGCCCCTATGGGCGCTATCAGCCGCATCATCAACGAAACCAATATCGGGAAGAACCGCAGCACCAACAACCCGAACGCCAGCAGCCCCAGCGCCGGACCCAGCAACAGCGAATAGTCCATCTGCAAATTGCCCTCGCCCAGCGGTCTCACCAGGAACGATCCCCTGCTTTGTATCTGCCACCACAGCACCCCAATCGCCCCTAATATGGCAATATCCAGGTAGTACCGGTGCAACCACGGCGTCTGCGCCGGCCTCGCCGCTTCATACCTGAACTCCACCATCCCACGGTGCGCCGCCAGCGTCGTCACCAACACAAATACCCCCACCGCCAGCAGCCCCCCGGCCGCCCCCAGCACGAACGCCGTCGCCGATACCGACGCCACCGCTGCCGTCGCTTCTCCCCCCGCGAACAGCCTACCCCCCAGCGCCTGCACCGCCAGCAGCGCCAGAAACGGTCCCAGCGCTATCGCCGGCGCCGCCAGCAGCAAACCCTCCACCAATGACATCAGCCCCAGTTGCCCCGTGGTTGACCCCCGGCTCTTCAACAGCGACAACTCCCCCGCGCGTCCCTTCACTACCACCGTCCCCACCAGCGCTAGGTAGAACAGCAGTATCCCAGTTGACATAAACACCAGCAGGAACAGCGGAATCCTCGCCAGCAGCACCTGCTCGGAGTACCGGTCCAGCAGCTTCAACAGACTGGTTGATATCGAGCCGTTCGGAATTTGCGCCTGTTTCACCAGCAGAATCCGCCTCAGCGTGTTCCTCAGTGGCGCCACATCCTCGGAACCCAGCCCTTCCCGGTCCAGGTAGTAGAACCACTTCACAGAGGGATACAACGCCTCGGACTCTATACTCGTCCCCCTGAACAGGTTCTCCCACGCCGTGAACATCGGCACTGACGCCCAGTCGTCCCGTTGCACGCTGAACGCCCCTTCAATCCCGTACCAGAACTCGTCCTCGGGGTCCAGCCGCTGGAACTCCCCCACAATCTCGACCCTGGCGGACATCGGCGCCGTCTGCGGCGGCCGGATAATCCGCATCTCGTCGCCCACCCCCAGTTCCAGCAACAATAGCCCCAGGCTGTCTATCGCCACCTCCATCACGCCCTCCCGTTCAACCGGCCACCTCCCATCCACCAGCCGCGTTCGTTTCTCTATTCCCGGCAGGTACTGCAACTTGCCCCGCGGTCTCACATCATTGTCCAGCTCCAGTTGCGGGTGCCCTGAATAGAAGAAGGTGTTGGTCTCCATGAACTGCGACTCTTCAACCATGAACGGCGCCAGCCCAGGCGTCATATCCCGCCCCACCACCTTCTGCACAGCCTGGTACTTCACCGGGTTCAGCCGCTCTATGCTCAGGAACGCCACATTGGCCTCGTTGGGGCTCGCCTTCTCCAGGGTCCTCTGTAGCGTCGTCTCTTCCAGATAGTCAGAGTAGATGACTCCACTGGCCATCAGCGCCACCGCCAGCAGTATCCCAAAGAACAACACCAGCTCCAGGCGCCAGCCGGACCTGATCCGCCCTATGGCGATCATCAGTGACTGGTTAAACAGTGATAGCAGGCCCATGACTTAGCAGCTAACCCCCGCCTTCACTGTCCCAACCGCAGCGTGTCAGAGTTCTTGATCCTTCCCGCCAGCACCCCCGCCATCACCGCGCTGCCTATCGAAAGCCCCACCAGCAACCCCATTACCAACCCCAGCAACCAGGGCTGGACCGTCAGAATATGCGGAGGCACCGCCGGAAACCCTCCCGGCGTGATATCCGTTCTATCCAGCACCCATCGGGCCAGCAGCAGCCCTGTCCCTGCCCCCACCGCTATCCCGAAGAACGCTACAATCAGCCGCTCCACCCCCAGGCTGAGCCATAATTGCCGCCTGGAAAGTCCCAGCGCCTTTACCACCGCCAGGTCCACCCGTGAGCCTCTCACCGAGACCGTCCCATGCAACACCAACGTGAACAGCACCACCAGCACCAGCGCCACCAGCCCCAGTCCATTCAAGCTCCACCAACCAGCCCCGTTCAACGGGTCAAGCCGTGATGCCTCCAGCACATCCTCGCTGTCTATAATTGCCGCCCGGGACGGAATCCCCTCTCTGATAGTAGCCACCGCGGCCTCCCGCGCTTCCCCACCGTCCAGCTCCAACCAATACTCTTCCGGCCCTTGCCGTCCCCCTAGGCCCACTACCCTCAAATAGTCCGCATACGTCTCCAGGTCCACCAAAAGAAACGCCTGGTTCAGCCGTCCCGCCGTCGGGAAGAACCGCGCCTCACCGGTTACCTCCACCGGGATCGGTACCCTCTCCCTCCCTACCAACAAACGCACCGTGTCTCCGGTCCGAAAGGGCGTCCCCCCTACCGCCGGCAGCGGAAACGGCCCCAACGGAATTATCGCCCCCCGGTTGGCGTCTACCAGCATCTCCGCCCAGCTAAACTCCAGCCCCGTATCACCGCTCCGTGCAGCCTTCGCCGAATGCTCCACCTCGTCCGGCACCAGCCCTCTATTCGGAAACGCCGTCCACGGGCTGGCCCCCTCAAAGCTGTACACCACTTCACGCCGGTCCGGTGCCCCCACCCTGGTAACCGTCACATCGTCTATACTCACGCTCCCTATCTTCGGCCCCCCCGCAAACACATACTTTATCGAAATCGAATACAGCTCCAGCGGCGCTTCAAGCCCGCCCAGCCACGTTTCCGTCTCCTTCTCCAGGTACGTCCACTCCTGGCTATCCAACTTCTCCATCGTCAATTTACCCAACCGGCCCCTGGCATCTCGCATCCTTAACGTTATGGTGGGCGCAATCCCGGGCACATCCACCCTGGCCCACAACCCCAGCGTCCGCAGCTCCCCGGGAATACTGATCCCTTCATTCGCCCGCTTCCCCGGCTTAATCCGCGTTGCCAGCTCGCCCAGTGTTACGTCAGCGAAGTCCTCTCGAAACCACGAAACGTTCTCTATCATCTCCGAGTCCGCCGCCAGCAAAAACGCCGAGCCAACCCCCGGCTTGTCCCTCACTTGAAGAATGTCTCGGTATATTGGGCTAAAGCTCTTCACCTCGCCAATCTCAGCCAGCCGGTCCTCCATCAAAGACGTTCCTCTCGCCTGCACCACCACGTCGGCCCCCACAGAGTAGAGCACCCGATCCTCTTCGCTCTTCGACCGCGTCTCCTGCACCGACGTGGCAAAGGTACCCAGCCCCCCTGCCAGCAGCAGCATCACCGCCAGGTAGGCGTGTGGCAGCGGGTCCCTCGCCACCCGCCTCAGCCCAAACGATAGCCATATCGGACCCAAACGGTCCGCCACCCGGCTTGCACCCCTTATCGCCAGCGGCAGCACCCGCAGCATAAGTATCGCTATCCCGGCGAACGCCAACATTGGCCCCAGCAACAAACTCGGCTCCACCTCCAGCCCTATCCCCGTCAGCTTTCGCGCGGTGAACCCTCCTCGTTCATATATCTGCCACCACACCAGCCCAATCAACCCCAGCGCCACCACATCCAGGTAATACCGCTGTAGCAACGGAAGACTGGGCGGCCTCGCCCTGTCGTTCAAGTGTGCCACCATCCCCAGCCTCCCCGCGCAGCTGCCAGAGAAAATTAGCAGCCCAAAGCTCACCACCGCCCCCGCACCTGAAAGCAGGAACATATTCGCTGATAGGCTCAATGGGTTATTTAGCTGCTCCCCTCCAATGCTGCTCGGCAGCTCCGGCACCACCGCCAGTCCCAAAATCAGCGCCAGCAACGGTCCCAGCACCACCGCCAGCAGCACCAGCACCCCGTCACTCAGCAGCAGCAACCCCCAGACCTGAAGCCCGCTGGCGCCCCGGCTCATCATCAGGCTCGCCTCATCCCGCCGCGTCCGGCCCAGCAGCCCCATCGCCAGAAACAGGAAATAGAGCATCGCCCCCACCAGCATCGTCAGGAACAGCAACAGAGGCACCTTGGCCAGGGTCAACTCTCGTTGGTAACTCTCCAGCGTATTGTTCAGACCCGCTATTACCAGCGTCCTGGGCACCCCCTTGTTCAGCCCAACCTCCAGCTCCGCCAGACTATCCTCTGCCCGCTCCATCACCGGCGCCGTGATCACGTCGAAATCGAAATATCCCAGCCAACCATACTCGCCTATCAGATTCGGATACCGGCTTCCCAGCCCCCACAGGTAGTCCTCCTCCCGCAGGTATACCGGCAGCGAGAACCGGTCCTCCGTCACGTCCACCACATCGAAGTACCCCGGATACCCCATCCAAAAGTCTTCCCTGTCATCCAGCGGCTCCACCAGCCCTACAACCTTCAACGTGATCCGCTGGGTCGGCTCGGACATGAACGGGTACACGTACACCTTGGAATCTATCCCCAGCCTCAACCGTTCCCCTGCATCCAACCCAATCACCGCTTCCATATCAACCCCGTCCTCGTGCAACACCGCCCCCGCCTCCGGCCATCTCCCGTCCACAATCCGCGTGTGCTCCTGGAACCCCGTCAGGAAGAACGGCCGGCTTAGATAGCTCCCCGTCGGCAGCTCGTCCTCCCTCCGCGACATCTCCGTGTCCCTCAGCCTCCCATACCGCTCCGTACCCTCCAGCATCCACTCCGTGTGCTCTTGGAGCATCCCTTCCACCTCGCTCCTGAGCCGGGGATAGTCCTTGGGTCCCAGCGGCCTCTCCTGCACTATCACCCGCATATTGATAGACGCCGAGTCCTTGTTTGACATAACGTGCCTCAACCCACCCTCGGCCAGCGCCCGCGAGTAAATGTCCGAAACCGATATCAACGACGACGCTGCCAGCACCCCAAAGGCGCCCACCATCAATAGCAGCCAATGAGTCCGTAGCCGCCGCCGCAACAGCCAAACCATGGTTTTAAACCAGGCCAATCCGGCCCCCTCGCCCGAAGTAGCAACCATTCTCATTCGTTTCATACCAGAGCACAACCTGACGCCCCTCTTGCCGCCGCCGTCTACAGCCTGCGGTCCAACCCCCCACCTCCACCGACGCCAAGAGCCTTCCCTCTCGTCCCCCTACCGTTGGACTCACCATTTCCTCTACGTACACCCCCTCCCACCCGTTTCCTCGTCACCTTCCCACCCGCGAGACTGCCTTGACAACAGCTCAGCCCGGAATATCAAAGTGAACCGTCTGCACAAGAGAGTGCAGGGAACCTGGGGTCCCTGCCGGGAGCCTGACGGCGTCCCTCAGAAAAGCCTTTTTAGATCCCTCCTGGGCGGGATGGTGGGAACCACCAACCCCCGATTCGCTTTGTCCAAAGACGCCTTTTCAAAGGAGAAGTGCAGAGGGGCACAGCCTCTCTGCAGGGAGTCTGAGGGTGTCCCTCAGAAAAACCTTTTAAAACCTTTCGGGGCGGGTGGGTGGGAACCACCAACCGTCGACCCGCAACCCTCTGCAGTAATGACACCCATCGCCACGGCTGATTCCCTGGATAATTGGTGCTCAAACACCACTTCCGCCTCCTACCACACTGGAGAGTATAGGGAACCTAAGTGGTGCTGCCGGGAGTCTGAGAGTGTCCCTCAGAAAACTTTTAAAACCTTCCGGGGCGGGACGGTGGGAACCACCAACCGTCGACCCGCAACCCTCCGCGCTGCCGCTAACCAGCGCCATGGCTGATTGCCTCCCAAATAGACCTTTGCGCTTCCTTTTCCCGCTCATCCTGAGGCCCTCGAAGGAGAGCGGCACCACCAACCTCTGATTTTCCACCCTTCACAGTGCCGCCGGTCCTAACCGGCATGGGCTCATCTCCACATCTAGACCACACCCCGTCAGTTACCAACAACGCTTCCCCTTTGCGCACTTTGGCGCATCCTGGTGTGGGGTAAACCCCCAACACCCCCTTTACCTAACCACCTCCCGCCCTGCAATTGGTTGCTTTTCCCTCACCCATTTGCGTGTGAGCCTGCTGTGCATGCCGCTCCGCGGCTGATACGTTGGATATAGACAACCCGCCTAGCACGCCGGTACCACCGGACATCCTGCGCACCCATACCGGTGGACTATCCGCACCCTACGTAGGGAGGTGACATAACATTGCTATATCCCCATCACCGTGGCGCCGGGCCGCCTGCTTACCGTGCCGGTCCAACTCCTCTCCAACCCTCAACATCGCTAGGCCAAGCCCCGGGGGTCAACCCCATTCCTGGCCCCCTGGTGAGGCTTGAAGGCTCCATACCCGGCGGGAGCACGACTCCTGTCCCTGCGCCAGGCTGCCACTCTCCCCACCCCGGTCAGCCGCGCATTCGAGTCCCACGCCAACCGGCCTCTCCTCAGGTCAGCACCGGACCCTCCGCATTAGCCTGTTTTCCCCATACCCATTCGCCCGGCATCACCCCAGCCTTCGGCGCCTCCCCACCCTGTGGCCGTCCTCACGCCGAGGTCCCGCTCCCTGGCGCCCAACTACCCTTCACCGCTTTCAGCCCGCGAAGTTAGCAAAACCCTCTTAACAAAGGAGATATCCATGACCGGACTATCAACTCAGAACATGCCTTCATATAACAAATTCGTCATTGAATTAGCATTCGTCTTCGTGGCCTTGACGCTATACAGCATCCTCGGGTTCCAGGGCTGGACCGCCGTGGGAATCTTGGGCTCCCTTGCCGGCGCCGTAGCCTGGCCCGCCTTCCTGTGGAAGAAAGTAAACAGCACCCAGGGCAACCGGTGGATCCAGGCCCAGACCCTCGCCCTCCAGACCTACGCCCACGCCCTCCGCGTCCGCTCCCCCAACGGTCGCTTCTCGCCCGAGGACGTGGAAAACCTGCAACGCTTCATGCGAGGCATCGCCGCCCGTTAATAAACGAAGCGCGGCTGTAGGTCGGCCTCACCCGGCTATGGCCTAGCCAGCCACGTCTCGGCGAAGGCCAGGCAACACGTGCTCATGGACTTGCCGTCCCGCGACTCTGCCAGCGGCCTCCCCGCGGCCTGTTCGCCGTTTAACACCAGCCTCGCCGCTGTGGCTGGAAAGAGCAGCGTATAAAGACCGTTGGGATTGGGCGGACGGCTTCCCGGCACCGTGTTTATCAGAAAAGGCGCCAAAAAATCGTACCAGGTCAACATTACATCGTCGGTTTCAGACCGGACATTCTCTGTCCAAAACGACCTAACGTCCCCGGACCGCCCGAACACCGCTTCTATCACCGGTATATACCGGTCCCCAAACGGCGCGTACATGTAGCCTTGCAGATTCTCCTGCAGCCACCTGGCCAACGCCATATTGTCCGAGTAGATCCTTGCCTTACCGTCTGTCAGCTCGCTGACCATGAACAAAGTGTGGCCCGGTCCCGCCGGCGAGTAGACGCACCGCCACAAGCTGGTACGCGTCGTAAGCTCGCCCCCCTCCTCCTGCCCCAGGCGTATGAACGGGTTCTCGCCCGTGAAGATAACCCTATTCTGGTCCACTCGGATGGTCATCAACCACCTGTTTGCTAGAGTAGCGCCTTCGCAATCCGCTCAAGCTGCTCCCCCATCTCCTTCTCCGAGTCGACGGGTGGCGTTCTGATCACATAGCTATCCGCCCCGGCGCACCGGAACGCCTCGAAACGGTCGCGCTCCGCCGGTTGCCCGTACACCTCTGCTCGCGATTCGCTGGCGCAGTCTAACACGCGTCCATGAGGACGGCCTCATTCCCGCCTTACCGTCCGCCGCGCCCCTCCTGAAGTCCCCGCCCCTTTCAGGGACAGGGCCAGTGAGTGGCCTCGCCACCTCACCGATAACGCTTCCCGTCCACTGGCATTAATCGGTAAACTGGTCCCCACCGTCACCTCCCCAATCCCACCCGCTGAGGAGCCAACCATGAAATTCGGCGTCGCCACCTTCTTGACCGAATACACCATGCCACCCCAGGAGATTGCCCGGGAGGTGGAGCAACGCGGCTTCGAGTCCATCTGGCTCTCTGAGCACAGCCACATCCCCGTAAATCGCGTCAGCCGGACCCCCGGCGGTGACCTGGACCTGCCCCGCGAATACATCCACGCCCACGACCCCTACGTCTGCGCCGCCGCTGCCTCCGTGGTCACCACCCGCCTGGTCATAGGCATTGGCGTTTCCGTTATCGTCGAGCGGGACCCCATCATGACCGCCAAGCAGGTGGCCAGCATAGATCTCATCTCCGGCGGCCGCTTCCAGCTCGGCATTGGCGGCGGCTGGAACGCCGAGGAGATGGCCAACCACGGCACCGAATACAAGACCCGTTGGCGGCTGTTGCGCGAGCGCGTCCAGGCCATGAAGGAGATCTGGACCCAGGACCAGCCCGAGTACCACGGCGAATTCGTCAACTTCGACAAAATCTGGTGCTACCCTAAGCCGCTGCAAAAGCCCTACCCGCCCATCATCATGGGCGGTGACGGCCCCACAACCCTGGACCGCGTCGTCGACTACTGCGACGGCTGGATGCCCCACGTGCGGCCCTACACCACCGGCGCCAACTTCCCCGAGAGGCTCGCCGCCCTCAGCCGCAAATCGGAGGAAGCTGGGCGAAACCCGGCCTCCATCTCCGTATCGGCCTACGGCTTGCGCCCGGAGCCGGACATGGTCGCACAGTTCGACCTGCCCGGCGTTGAACGCACCATCTTCATGCTCCCCGCCGCCGGCCGCGACATCGTCCTACCCTACCTGGACCGCTGCGCCGCCTTCATCCACTGAGAGCCTCTAAGTTTTTGACCTCCTCCGCTTTTCACAGTCACCTCGTCGTATACTGAGCATCCGCGCAAGTCATGTCATTCCTATGGAAATAGCACCGCCGCCACCCTACATGCGCCTACCAAGGGGGAGTCCAAAGGTGGATGGCCCCTTCTGGCGGATGTCTGAGGGCGTCCCTCAGCAATTAGTTGTTAAAACCTTCCGTGGCGGATGGGTGGGTAGCACCAACCTTCAATTTGTAGCCATTCATTGCCTCCAACCCCCTACTCCAGGCTGACCGCCTCTAAATCAGCACCCTTCATCCGCTTGAGAAGCCCTCTCGGAATGTTCAGATGGGGATAGCCCGTCTAGCAACAATATTCCTCTCTACCTATTGAGGGGGAGAGTCAGAGGGTGTGCTTTACACATCTAGTCAAAGCTCCGTACGTTCAACCTCACCTGGCCGTCGCGGACCCTTTTGCCTCGCTCAGCAGCTCCGACAATCGCGAATAGACGTTGGTAGGCTGCACGTCAAAGCACCGGTTGATCCGGCTCCTGAAATTCTCAACCGCAATTCTGCCTGCCAGCTCCACCACCTGCCCCTCGGCGAAATGTTCCCCCACTCGCCGGTACAAGTCGTCCGTTACCACAGGCGGCGTAATCGTCATCGCCTCCGCTAGCTCCAACGCCGCCCGTTCCGCCTCCGTGAACAACTCGCTGCTCCGGAAGTCCAGGATGGCCACTATCTTTTCGTGAGGTATGCCCGAGAGACTAGCTCCGCTAGCCTTGTGGTCCATTCAAGATGGACACCCCACCAGCGAGGCCGCCTTGGCATCCACCAGCCACCTGATCTGCTCCGGCAGCTCGCTGGCCTCGTCCACCGCGCTGATCAGCTCACGGAACGCGGGCAACACCGCCGGCCGGTGGCTGTAGATAGCGCTGGCGCTCTGGACCGTCCCGCTTGTTTCTATATCCTGCCGGTACCACTCCTGCACCTGCGGTGCCGCCCGTTCCCGGGGCACTGGCTTAATCCGATACATGCTGCCACTCCTAATGATCGTCTCAAACTCTTAAGAGCATCTCTCCTGCCCTATCAGGGCCCACCCCCCCAGGAGAGTGCAGGGACCCCAGGTTCCCTGCCGGGAGCCTGAGGGTGTCCCTCAGAAATACATTTTAAAACCTTCCGGGGCGGGTAGATGGGAACCACCAACCTGTGATTCGCTCCCCTTTGTGGGCACCATCCCCATCTCCATAGCTGATCCTCCCAGATTTCCGCCTCAGTCCGCCTGAAATGCCCGCTAGTCAGAGTCCAGGGGGCCTTTCCGCCTCCACCGGCGCAAAGTTCCTCTGTCCCTCCCAGGGGAGTCCAGAGGTGGTTGTCCCTCTCTGCCGGGAGCCTGAGCGTGTCCCTCAGTACCCAACACACCCCCCCACCTCCCCCTACCCCTTGCCGCGCCGTGACCTCAGCCGCTCCGTCTTAACCTCGTCCACATTCCCCGTAACCGGATCAATCCACACCCCATAATCATCCCTCGCCTTCTCCGGCGACACGTAGCCGTTGCGCACATCCCCCAATAGCGACGCCGGTTCCCGTAGCCTCGGGTCGCCGTACCCTCCCCCTCCGCCGGATCGTATGTCGAAGATATCGTCCACCTTCAGCGGAAGGTTCGTGAACTTGGAGCTGGACAACGTCCCGTACAGCCCCGGAAAGTCCCACTCCTTACCGTCTCGAATCAGCGCGAACTTATTGGGCTTCCCTTCCCCGCCCCCATCAATGCCCCACGGCGGAATTTCGTGCCGGTCCGCGCATCCCGTCAGGAACGTCGGCTCCAGCACTCGGATCTGGCGGCTCACCCCCAGTCCACCCCGGTACCTCCCCGGCCCGCCGGAATCCTCTATCAACTCCAACCTCTCAAACCGCACCGGGTACCGCACCTCCCACAGCTCCATAGACTCCGTCTTCGCGTTCGTCATGGCGTGGCAGTCCCCGTCACGTCCATCCTTCGTCGCCCTGGCCCCAACACCGCCCGGCCCGAAGTGATACCAGATGAACTCCTCGCCATCCTCCGGCAGGTCTCCGGACGCTGTGCAGTTATTCATCGTGCAATAGCTCCCCGCCGTCACCCGGTCCGGCAGCCACTGGGCCATCGCCTTCAACACGGCCTCATACACCTTGTTCAGCGGGTCGGACGTCGTCGAAAACACCGGCGCTGGGTACGTAGGATTCACCATGCACCCCAACGGCGCCTTCACCTCAATCCCCTCAATCGCACCGGAATTCAGCGGCACCCCCGGGTCCACAACATTCATCAGCGCCGTGTAGCAACCCGCCTTCGTCTCCGTGAACGTGCAGTTCACCGGCCCCCTCACCTGCGGGCTCGTCCCTGAAAAGTCCATCGAAACGCGGCGTCCCTTCTTCGTCAACCTCACCTGCACCTTGTGCGGCCCGCCTCCCTGACCGTCGTCCTCCTGGTACTCCGTCCCCTCCCACTCCCCGTCCGGCAGCCCCTCCAGCATCCGCGTAAACCTCCTGCGCGAATACCTCAGCGCCTCCTCCATCCCCTCTAACACCTGCGATAGCCCGTACTTGTCGATCAGCTCCAGGACCCGCCGTTCCGCCACAATGTTTGATGCTATCTGCGCCTGGATGTCCCCCCAGCACTGCTTGGAAAGTCGGACGTTCTTCAGAATAAAGTCCCGTATCTCCCGGTCCAGCACTCCCCCCTTGTACAGCTTCACCGGCGGAATAATCAGCGCCTCCTGTATCACGTGCCGTGCCGTACCGGACCAGCCCCCCGGCGCCATGCCCCCAATATCCACCCAGTGCCCCCGGTTTACCGCGAACCCCAGCAACCGCTTCTTCAGAAAAATTGGGCTTGCCACCACCACGTCCGCTTGGTGCGACCCCCCGTTGTACGGGTCGTTGAAAACAATTACGTCCCCCGCCTCAAACGTATCGTACGTCGCCATCAGCGTCTCTATCGGGTCGAACAGCGCCCCCGAGTGCACCGGGATACCATACGCCTGCGCAATCATCCGGGACTTGTCGTCAAACAGCGCGCACGTGAAGTCCCGCCCTTCGCTGAAGCACGTTGAATACGCCGCCCGCACCGTTATCTCCACCATCTCCTCCACCGTGGAGACCAGGTAGCTGCGCATAATCTCCGCCGTGAACGAGTCCAACTTCTTCTTTCCCTTGACCCGTGCTTTGGTGCTGCTGGCTGCCATCTTTACTTCCTCTTTTCGAAGCCGGCTATCGCCGCGCTGCGCGCCGTGCGCTGTTCGTGTTCACCAGAAGGTTGCCGTACTCGTCCACCGTGGCATCCGCGCCCCGAGGCATGAAGAACGCCGAATCCTCCTCTTCCACTATGCACGGCCCCCTCACCCTCATTCCGTTTTCCAACTCCCCCCGGTCGAACACCGCTACCGGTCCGTCATATAGCGCCGTCTTGCGCTGCTCCTTGGCCTTGGCCTTGGCGGCCTTCCTTGCGCCTTTTCCCCTCTGCATCTCCAACGCCTGCACCAGCCCCGTCACCGTCACCTGCGCGTTCACAATCTCCGCCGCGTCCCCCAGCCGCGTCCCGTACAGCCGCTGGTGCCGCTCCTCGAACGCCCGGTAAACCGCCTCCCTGGTCACCGGCCTTCCGCCGTCCAGCGACACCGCTACCTCGTTCGATTGCCCCACGTACCTCACGTCCAGCGTGTACGCAACCTCCGTCCCCACAATGTTGCCTCGCTCCCCCTTCAGGAACCCCTTGGCGCTCTTCTCCAACCCGTTCAGCACCCGCCGAAGCTCAGCCACCGAGAACCTGGCCACCGGCCACATCAGTGTTCGCGACACCGAGTTCTTCAGGTCCGCCGTCAGCAGCCCGAACGCCGAAAACGTGCTCGGTCCCGCCGGCACCAGGATTGTCGGCACCCCCACCTCCTTCGCCACCTCGAACGCGTGCTGTCCACCTGCGCCGCCATAGGAAACCATCGTAAAGTCCCTGGGGTCTATCCCCTTCCTCACCGTCACCGCCTGGATCGCCTGCACCATGTGGGCGTTCACCACCCGGTAAATGCCCAGCGCCGCCTCCTCCAACGAAATGCCGAAGTGCCGCGCAATGGGCCTTATCGACTCCTCTGACCTCTCCGGCTCTATCTTCAGCCGGCCCCCCAAAAAATTGTCCGGGTTCAACAGCCCCATCACCAGGTTGGCGTCCGTCACCGTGGGACGCGTCCCCCCCTGGTCATAGCAAGCCGGACCCGGCACCGCCCCGGCGCTCTCCGGCCCCACCCTGAGCGCGCCTCCTTCGTCTATCCAGGCTATGCTCCCTCCCCCGGCGCCTATCGAGTTGATGTCCACGCTCTGCGTCCTGGCCGGTATCCCCCACTCCACCTCCACCTCGGCCTTAATGTCCGGCTCTCCGTCTCGAATTATCCCTACGTCGAAGCTGGTGCCGCCCGCGTCAATCGTGATCAGGTTCTGCCGCCCCACCTTGTCGCCGATGAACTTCCCAGCCAGCACACCCGCCGCCGGCCCCGAGGCCACCAGCGTTATGGGAAACCTCCCTGCCTGCTCCGAAGGCACAATCCCCGCGCCGGAATGCATGTACTTCACGCTCACTCCCAACGCCTTGTCCAGCCGCTCTATATATCCCCGGGTCCTCGGCATCGCATACGCGTTCAGCACCGTGGTGCTCACCCGCGGGTACTCTCGAATCCGCGGGTCCACCTCGGACGATAAGCTCAGGTGCGCCTCCGGCCACATCCCTCGCACCACCTCCCCCACCATCCGCTCGTGCTCCGGGTTCGCGTACGAGTTGAACAGCGCCACCGCAATCGCCTCCACCCCTTGCTCCATCAATCGCCCCACCTGACGCTTCGCCTCCTCCGGGTCCAGCGCCACCAGCACGTTACCCTTGTGGTCCACCCGTTCATCCACTTCGTAGACCAGGTGCCTCGGCACGAACGGCTTAGGCTTGTCGTATTGCAAATCGTAAAGGTCCCGGCGATAGCTCGTCCCAATCTCCAGTACGTCCCGGAACCCCTTGGTGGTCAGCAACCCTACCCGCGCCCCGCTGCGCGTCAACACCAGGTTCGTCACCAGCGTCGTCGCGTGCATGAAATAAGACACCTCCGCCGCGTCCACCTCCGCCAGCTCGCAGGCCCGCAGCAGCCCCTCCTCCGGTGCGCTAGGCGTTGTCGGCGTCTTCGTCTTCCTCACCTCACCGCTGGCCTCATCGTATACCACCAAATCGGTGAACGTGCCGCCAATATCCACGCCAACCCTCTTCATATCGCCTCGCTACCGCCTTTCAACCAACTTCGTCCTAAGACCCAATGACGATAGTCCTAATACACCCTATCTCCGCATCCAACCCGCTCATCCTACTAAGGCCCTCAAAGGACGAGCCCATACCGCCTTTCCTCCGGTCAGCACAACGAGTAGGTGCCACCAACCACCCAGGAAGGTGCAGGGAACCTGGGTGGTGACTGCCGGGAGTCTGAGGGTGTCCATCAGATATAAACTTTTGTAAACCTTACCCCGCATCCAACCCGCCCATCCTGAGGCCCTCGAAGGACGAGCCCATACCGCCTTCCCTCCGGTCAGCAGAGCGAGTGGGTGCCACCAACCACACAGGAAGGTACAGGGAACCTGGGTGGTGGCTGCCGGGAGTCTGAGGGTATCCCTCAGATATTCGTTTTTTAAACCTTCCGGGGCGGGTGGGTGGGAACCACCAACCTCCGATTCGCTGTCCCCTGTGACACCAACACCCCTCGCCATGGCTGATTTCCTAAGTATTAGCCCCGCGTCCGCTTCCATGGCTCCGGCCCAGTTGCTCCATCCTCAACTGGGCATGCTTACACCCCCTCCGCACCGGGCCATTGTAGCAGAGCCCCGCTCCTCAGTCCGGCCCCCGGCCAGCCCGCCTAAACCCTTATAACCCCAATACCACCCTCAATCCCAATCTCCGTCCCATACGGCTTCGAAACCTCCTGTAGCCACTTCAACGTTCGCTCCGCCACGGCCCCCTCCGCCAGCACCGGACGGCCCCTCTGCCCTGTGGGCTTCTGGAACCCCATGTCAATCGGGTACAACAGCACCTCCTTCAGCAGCCCGTTCCGGAAATTGCAAACCGGCACCGCGCTCTGCCAGAACACCGGGTCCCCCGCGAACGCCCGGCTACCGCCGCCGGACCGCGTGTCCAGGTAATCCCCCGGCGTCTGGTCGGCCCCTAGCTTGAACCTCCGGTACGCCTCCTCTGGAAGCCACGGCACAGTCTCGTTCTGAAAAATGAAATTTCCCAGGCTGTAAAAGATGGGCCGGTTCTTGTAAATCTCAATCCCCCTCAGAAAATGGGGCCCGTGCCCCGCGAACACCGCGCATCCTTGGTCAACCGCCCAGTGAGCCATCTCCACCAAAAAGTCCGGCGGCGAGACCCGCGAGCTCCCGTGAAACTCCCCCTCCATCCCGCTCTCGTGGCAGTGCGCCCCGAACACCAGCCAGTCCGACTGCTTCTGCGCCCCCCTCATCCAGTTCCCAATCCCCGAAAGGTCCTCCTTATTCACAGACGTCTTTACCGCGTACTCCTCACTCAGCCGGAACTTCCCCTCCAGGAACTCCACCTCCGCGCTATCCCTCGCCGCGTCCGACACTCCCTGGAACCCAAACGCCCAGCGGTTCTCCTGCGCCGCCTCGTACCCCAACTCCCGGTTAGCCGTTGTAATCGCCTCGAACACCTCCCTCTCCACGTGGTGCACCACCTCGTGCCGCAGCGCGCTAATCCTCGGCCTCCCTGGAAAGTCCGGCCGCCCCGGCCTCGCCCTGGACTGCTCGCTGAACGTGCTGGACGCGCCCATCACCGCCACCCTTCCCCCCACCGAGTCCACGTACGCCGGCGCCCGCGCCTCGTCAATACTCCGGCCCCCGCCCGCCTGCGGCAGCCCCAGCTCCCGGCAGTTCTCCAGCGTCGTTAGGAACCCTCCCTCTGAGAAATCGTATGCGTGGTTATTCGCCGTCGTCACCGCATCCACACCCATCCACTTCAGCTCCTCCAGGTTTCTGGGGTCGGACCTGGTATACGTGCCGCCGCTCCACTGCCAGCTACTCTCGTAGTCGTGGAACAGCATCTCCAGGTTCGTCACCGTCACATCCGCGTCCCGCAGCACCTTCACCAGCTTCAGAAACGCCTCCTCCTTGAACGGCCGCATCCTCCGCGTAATCATCGCGTCCCCGCCCACCGCTATGGACACGTCCCTGCGCTCTCCGTCGTAAATCATCGCAACCCCTGGAGTTTATTTAGGTCGAATTTCGCCGCCCCCTGGCTCCCCGCTCCGGCCCATTATCCACCCGAAGTCCTCGCTTCTCAAACCGCCGCGCTTCCTACTGAGCGATGCACTGATCAGCAATCCCTCTCCCATCCCCCATTCAGCCACCCGGAACGACGCGGAGATTCCTGCGGTAATAGCGCCTCAGATGCTCCAACGGCTCCCGTCACGTTGCTTCATCTCCAATAGACCACACAGCGATACCATGTCATTCCTATGAAAATGAGCCTCCTACGCCTCCAACCCGCTCATCCTGAGGCTCTCGAAGGACGAGCCCATACCGCATTCCGCCCCCCACAATGTCATTCTGAGTCCGCCCGTGAGGATCGAAGAATCTGGGTTCGGGGGAGAGCAAGTCCTGCCTTGGCGCCCGCTTCGGACTCCAATCCTGATTCTCCATATAAACTGTCCGGGGCGGGCGGATGGGCACCACCAACCTGTGATTTGCCGTCCCGTCGGGTGCATCCACCCTACACATTTCCTGATCGCCTCACCAAGACCCGTTCAACGCTTTGTAACCCTCTGATACCGCACTGCTAGCAAAAAATGGAAAACCCAACCACTGGTTTCCATCCCCTGTGCTGCCGGTATCAACCGCCGTTTCCCCGCCCTTCACCGTCAACCCGCCAGACCGGAAACCATCACTCCACCACTGACCCAGACTGGAACGACACCTTCCGTCCGTTCACATCCACCGTGTAAACCCTCTCCGGATCGTAATCGCTGCCCAGCACAATTCGTGTTTCCACCGTCCCGTACACCTGCGCGCACAGAAGCCCCTCGCCCGTGCGCCTGTGGTTGTACACCCGGACGCTGATGTTAGACCCGTCCCGCGTCGGCGTGTACCCCCCAAACGAATGACAGCTATTGGGCAACCCGGACACCACCCTCAAAAAATACTGTGGCGGAAAGCTCTCCGCCACCTCTAGGCTAACGTCGTCCACTGGCGCCGAGATCTGCTCAGTTTCCGGCGCGGCCTCCAACCTGGCGTCCTGCCACACCGGCAACGGCATCTTTCGCGTCAACGAGAACAGCGGCGCCCGGCCGTCCCCCTCCCCCGTGATCCCTCCGTCCGGATGCGCTATCAGCTTCCCCTCCGCGTCGTACAAGTTGCTGAACAGGTCGCAGCACGCCGGCGTCTGGTAATACACCGTTTCGCCCTTGTACTCATACCTGGTAATCGAGAACGGCGGATTCGCCGGAGATTGGCCCTCCAGCTCCGCAATCAAGCCTTTCAGCCGGTCCGGCAGCGCCGCGTCGACGCTGGCCTGCGGCACCACCACCTCATGCTCCTCCGTAAAACCCACCACGTCGCTTACCACCACCAGGTGCAGCCCGGGACCTACGTCAACGAAAGTGAACACCAGCTGCGGCGCCGCGGCCATAACCCCATCCGCCGGTGCGCCGTTCAGCGTTACCCGAACGTCTATCCCCGCGAACAAATGCAGCGTTACGCTCACCGTTCCCCCGTCGACGCTGGTTCCCTTGACCTCCCACTCCCTTGCCACTCCTGGAGGAGGTATGGGCTTTGCCGTAACCGTACGGCCCGGTGTTGGGTCCAGCGTTGGTGGGCGCGTTGGCATCCCCGTCGGCGCGGTAGTTCCCGGCCCCGGCGCTGCGGGAGTCGGCGTCGCCGTCGGCCCCGCTGCTGCCGGCCCCGGTGCCGTGGCGGTGGGCGTCGGTGTCCCCCCAACCCCACATCCCGCCAAAACCAGCGCCACGACAATTGACATAAACATTAGGGGAACGAATCGCTTCATTACGTACCTGCCCCTCGGACCGCTCTTCAGCGGCGGCCTTCACACATTAAGACGGAACGACGGTTCAATTTGTTCCCTACCAGGCTTAAGAATAAGGAGAGTGCAGAGGGGCTGCGCCCCTTTGCCGAAGTCTGAGAGGCTATGAGTTCTTGGCTTCTTCGGCTTTTTCAGCGTTTTCAACACCACCCCGTCGCACATTGAGCATTCGAATGAGTCATGTCATTCTGAGTCCGCCCGTAAAGATCGAAGGATCTGGGTGTGCCGGGAGAGCACATCCAACCCTGGCGCCCACTATCGGCGTTCCAGCCTGATTAATTCACAAGCTCTGTGGCGGATGATGGTGTCCACCGTGTCTCCGCACATGTGTGAACTATGTCCCAGGTCCGTACAGCCAGAAACGGGGCCGGGTCGAAGTCTCGCGGAAAAGCCGGAGGCAATGGTCCCTAGAGTTTTTCAGCATCCTGGCACAACCCCAAAAGGCCGCCCCTGTGACCGGCCTCCTGCCGCCTAAAGCTGGCGCCGCGTCGGGTCCGTCCGGTCCCTCAGCCAGTCCCCCGTCAGGTTGGCAGACATCACCAGTAGCGTGATCGCGATCCCCGGGAATATGGGTAGCCACCACTTAATCCAGATATATTGCTGTCCATCTGCCAGCAGAGTCCCCCAGGAAGGCAGCGGCCTCGGTATTCCCAGCCCCAGGAAGCTCAGCCCCGCCTCCGCAATCACCGCCAACCCCACCTCCAGCGTCGAAAGCACCAGCAGCGTGTTTATAATATTCGGGAAGATGTGGCGCTGCATGATCCTGGGCCGGCTGGCCCCTGCCACCCGCGCCAACCGCACAAAGTCCATCTCCATCAGGCGCAGCACCTCACCACGCAACACCCGGGCGTACCCCATCCACCGCAGCAGCCCTATCACCAGTATCACGTTGGTCACACTGGGACCCAGCAGCGAGACTACCGTCACCGCCACCATTAGGAACGGCAGGGCCAGGAAGCCGTCCGTTATCCGCATCAAAACGATGTCCACCCAGCCGCGAAACACGCCGCTGACCAGGGCGACAAGGGTGCCTACCGCCCCCGCTACGAACACCGCCAGCACGCCCACTTTCACGGAGATTTGGGCGCCATAGATCAGGCGGCTTAAGTTGTCCCGCCCTTGATTGTCCGTTCCCAGCAGGTGGTTGCCGAAATTCGGCTTCTCGAAGAGGGTGCTCAGGTCCCCCTCTATCGGACTGTACGGCGCTATTATCGGCGCGAAGACGGCGCATACGAGGGCCAAGAAAAGGAAAAGGAGGGACAGCTTGGGGGACCCCCTCAGCCCTCTTCTGAACTTCTGTAGTACGGAGCCCACTTGGTCCAAGACCCCTGCGGGTCTCGTCAGTACAAACGCTCCGTTTCCGCCGCCAAGGCTAGCCATGTATCTTCGCTGACACCCTTCCTACGCCACCCGGATTCTCGGGTCCAACCAGGCGTACATCACATCCACCAGGATATTTATGAATACTATAAAGATCGCCGCAAAGAAGATTACCGTTTGCACCACCGGGTAGTCCCGCGTCAGGATGGAGTCCACCAGCAGGCTGCCTATTCCCGGCCAGGAGAATATCGTTTCCGTTATCACCGCCCCGGAGATAAGCGCCGCGAAGTTCACAAAGAACAGCGTGAATACCGGAATCGACGCATTCTTGAACGCATGTTTCCAGATCACCATCCTGCTGGGCAACCCTTTGGCGCGCACCATCTTTATATAGTCTGATTCCAGCACCTCCAGCATGGTGGACCGGACTATCCTCATGTGTGACGCCACCAGGAAAAGGCCCAGTGACATCGCCGGCATGATTATCCCTTTAATGCCTAACCGGTCCAGCCCACCCGCGCTGGGCAGCCAGCCCAGGTACACCGTGAAGAGCAGTATCATCAGCAGCCCTACCCAAAACACCGGCATCGACTGCCCCGTGATCGCCACAATCTTTCCCACTCTATCGAATATTGAGTTCGGTCGCGCTGCGGAAATAGCGCCTATTATTACCCCGAAAACTATCGCGAATGCCAGCGCCGCGCTGGTCAGTTGCAGCGTCGCCGGAATGTGGTCAATCACCACTGTAAGGCTAGGCCGCTTGTCCCATGCCAGCGCCTTCCCAAAGTCCCCTCTCACCAGCTTCTTGTTATATATCCAGTACTGCGTCAGCATCGGCTTATCGAACCCGTAGGACGCCGTCATCCTCTCTATATCTGCCAATGTAGCTTCCGGGGGCAGCATGTACTCCACCGGGTTCGCTCCCCCCAGCCGGAGAAGAAAGAACACGGCCACGGTGATCAGCCATAGCGTGATCAGCCCTTCTATCACTCGTCTGATTATGTAACGGCCCACTCTCTACTCCCGCCCCTGCTTTTCTGACCTCTGCTCCATTTGCAGGTGCAGACCCTCACGCCCGTTGGACATTGTGGCTAAACAATGCTCCGTGGCACCCGCCCAAGGGCGGGTGCCACGGAATCTTTACCTGAACCTGTTTTGGTGCGCCTGGAGAACCTGTTCCGGTTTAGTCCTTTAGCACCAACCGGTCAAAACTCTTGAAGTGCGGCGAGAACTCCACCGTTGGATGCGCCAGAACCCTGTTTGAGTATGCCGTGATCAGGGACATGGCGTACAGCGGGAAGGTCTCATTCAGACTCAACACGTGGTCTTCCAGGGCCGCCAGCGCTTGAAGCTGTTCGTCCACGTCCGTAGTGCCCGTGGCCTCAAAGAACAGCCGGTCTATTTCGTCGTCCCAGGTGGCTATGTAACCAGCCGTGGAATGGTAGCTGTCGTTCAGCCGGACGCCGCTATGCTCCTGCCGTCCAAACGTCGGCACCATCACCTGCGGCCATCCACGCACCCGGATACCCCTAACGTAATCACCCGGCTCGTGTTCCTGCCACGTTACCTTGACGCCTATCTTTTCCCAGAAACTGGCTATGGCATCCGTCATCTCCACTATCCCAGGACGCCCCGCGAACTGCCCGAAGTGGCCGGTCAGCTCAAATCCGTCGCTGTAACCGGCGTCATCCAAAAGCTGCTTGGCCCGTTCCGGGTCGAAGGGACTGGCGTTAAAGCCCACCTCGTCCCTCCATCCGAAGGAGCCGGGGGCGTAGATGGACCCCGTGGGCAACGAAAGCCCAAAGTGCGCCGTCGCTGACACCTGTCGCTTGTCTATCGCCAGGTTCAGTGCCTCTCGGACCCGCGCGTCCAGCGTCGGGTCCCCCCGGTACTCCTCCGGGAATTCGTACTGCTTGATGTCTAGTCCGCCGGCGTCGACGCGCCCTTCCGGCAACTGGCTCTCCCGCTCCAACAGCGGCAGAATGAAGGTCATCTGGAGATGGCCCCCTCCCTGATACGTCTGAGACCAGATATCTGTCCCGCCGGGGTTCACTCCCCGCTGCGTATCCTCTGAGCGTACTAGGTCCTTCGCTATCGCCCAGGGGATGTTGTATACCACGTCCGCCTGTCCGCTCTTCACCAGCGCGAAACGCGCCGAATGGTCGGGGATCTCCAGGAATTCCATCAACCGCACCTGGGGCTTCTGGTACCACGGGTAGTCCCCCCAGAAATCCTCCCATCTCTCAAAGAGGATGCTCTCGGCTGGCTTCCATTCCTTGATACTATACTGGCCGCCGCCGTACTGGTTTTCCCGGTAGGCATCCGGCCCCTTCCTTAGTTGAGTCGGGTTCCCGTACCAGAACAGGTGGTACGCGTTCCCCCCAAAGTTCTCCATGAACGCCGGGAACGGTCGGCTCGTTGCTACAAAAAGCTCCGTGGGACTCACTACTTCAATGCTTTCGATAGCGTCCCCAAGCTGGGACCCGTTCCACAGAGGGTCTTCGTAACCCGCTGTCCCCACGTAGTCGCCCCTGAAGCCGCGGAAATTCTCCGCCATCGCTTCGGCGTCCGCCGGGGTACCGTCTTGGAACTTGGCATTAGGGTTCAATTGGAACCGCACGCCCTCGTTCGTCAGCTCGTATTCCGTGGCCCAAAGGGCCACCGTGTCACCGTTCTCATCCTGCATCATGATCCGCAGGTTGAAGTAGTCGTGCAAGAACGAAACGTTCCCCAGCGTCCACGGGTTCAACTCGCTGGCGCCCCAGTCGTCCACCGCAATTGTCACCTTCTCCACGGACGCTGGGACTCCCCCAACCCCCGCTTGCGGGTACGCCCCCGCTTGGGCCATCGCAGTGGGCGTCGCCGCCGCCGTCGTCGCTGTCGGCTGCGCTGCCGCCGTCGGCGCTGTCGGCTGCGCTGCCGCCGTCGTCGCTGTGGGCGTGGCGTCTTCGCCGCACGCTAGAATCAGCAGCGTCAGCACTGTAACTAGCGCCAACGCTCCTCGTATTCCCCATCCCCTGGGTGAAAGACTTTTCATGGGCTCCTCCTGCTTTTATAAGGGTTCACCAATACAACTGGCATCCGCGGCCTCTTTGGCCGTAGCTTAGCGTCAGCTTAGCAAAGTTGCACTGGAGGCTACCAGCCTTTCCAGGTCACTGTCAATCACTATGCATCCTACTTAGTGATCTCGTAACATTCCTGCCGTTTACGGCCGTCAAGCTCTTACATTACATAACTTCGCAACGCATGTCTCATTTGCTCCGCTGCCCCAACCGGCCACCTCATCCGCCGCCCTCCGTCACACCGGCGTCTTCCACTTCCGTGATCCCTTCCATTTCGTTTTCATCCCTCGTTATGCCACTCCCAATTCGTTTTCATCCCTCGTTATGCCACTCCCAACCGGCATGCCTGATTGACCCGCAAATAGGAGCCCATCAGCTTCCCTTGCCCATTCCCAGGCGACGCTATCCTCAGTCCATCCCCCTTCATGTCACCCTTAGCGGCTCTGAGACTTTGGGTCCGTCGGTTTTTTCAGCGTCCCAATTTCTTGCGTTCAGCGCCCGCAAAAGACATTTCATTCTGAGTCCGCCCGTGAGGTTCGAAGAATCTGGGTGTGGTGGGAGAGCACATCCAACCCTCGCGCCCACTATCGCTGTTCCAGCTCAATTTACTCACGAGCTTGACGGTGTCCCTCAGAAATAAACTCTTAATAACCCTCCGGGGCCGGTCGGCGGACGCCATCAACCTCTGATTTCAACCCCTCGTGGCAACCATCCCCATCGCCATTGCTGATTCCCTTGAACATGAATCTCGCCAGCCGTTCCAACCCGCTCATCCTTAGCGGCTCTAAGTCTTTGGTTCCGTCGGTTTTTTCAGCGTCTCAATTTCCTGCGTTCAGCGCCCGCAAAACACACGTCATTCTGAGTCCGCCCTTGAGGTTCGAAGAATCTGGTTGTGGTGGGAGAGCACATCCAACCCTCGCGCCCACTATCGCTGTTCCAACTCGATTTACTCACAAACTTGAGGGTCTACCTAAGAAATAAACTCTTAATAACCCTCCGGGTCGGGTCGGCGGGCGCCACCAACCTGTGATTTCAACCCCTCGTGGCAACCATCCCCATCGCCATTGCTGATTCACTTGAACATAAATCTTGCCAGCCGTTCCAACCCGCTCATCCTGAGGCCCTCCAACGACGAGCCCATACCACTTTCCTTCCGGAAAGATGAACGGTTTGGTGGTGCCCGCCAACCAATACAGGAGAGTGCAGGGAAACCAGGTTCCCTGCCGGGAGTCTGAGGGGTGCCCCCTTCCTATACAGGCGGCCTCCTCTCGAACCACCGCGCGTGCTGCTGGTACGTGTACGCCGCCCTTATCACCCCCGGCTCGTCGAACGGCTTCCCAGCTATCTGCATCCCCACCGGCAGCCCTGCCTCGGTAAACCCCGCCGGCACCGATATCGCCGGCAGCCCCGTGAAATTGAACGGCGCCGTGAAGCTGGGCCCCTTCGACGTGAACAGCGGGTCGTACCCCTCAAACTTGCCCGCTGGCTGCGTCATCGTTGGCGTCACCAGAAGGTCCACCTTCTGTAGCGCCGCCGCGAACTCCCGCACCGCCACCGGCCGCCACCGCTGCGCCTGCACATAGTCCCGCGCCGTGAACATCCGCCCCAGCCGAAACCGCGCCCTGGTCACGTCGCCGTAGTCCTGCGGCCGCTCCGCCAGGTTTTTCTGGTGGAACGCCGCCGCCTCACTTATCATAATCACCGAGTTCGCCGCCCTGACATATGGCAGGCTCGGCAGGCTCACCTCCTCCACCCGCGCCCCCAAGCCCTCCAGCGCCGCCACCCCCTTCTCCACAATCGAGACCACCTCTGCGCTCACGTCTGCGCTGGGACTGAAGAAATAGTCCCGCGGCAGCCCCAGCACCATCCCCTTCACATCCTCCCGCAGCGCCAGCGAATAGTCCGGTACCGGGGCGCGGCTGCTAGCCGGGTCCCTCGGGTCGTGCCCCGCTATGGCCTGCAACATCACCGCCGTGTCCTCCACCGTCCACGTCATCGGCCCGCAGTGGTCCTGCGACCAGCTAAGCGTCACCACCCCCGCCCGGCTCACCCGCCCGTAAGTCGCCTTCAGCCCCACAATACCGCACAGCGACGCCGGTCCTCGAATCGACCCCCCGGTGCAGGAGCCCAGCGCCCCCATCGTCAACCCCGCCGCCACCCCCGCCCCGGACCCGCTGCTGGAACCTCCCGTAGTGTGCTCCGTGTTCCACGGGTTTCGCGCCGGGGGAAACGGCGTCGAGAAGTCCGGCCCGCCCAGCGCGAACTCGTACGTGTGCAGCTTCCCCAACAGCACCCCGCCCGCCGCCTTCAACCGCGCCGTGGTGGTCGCGTCCTCCGTCGGCACCCGGTCCAAGAACAACCGGGACCCCGCCGTCGTCGTGATCCCCGCCGTGTCGTAAATGTCCTTCAGCGCAAACGGTATCCCGTGCATCGGACCGCGGTAACCGCCCCGCAGTATCTCCGCCTCCGCCGTCCTGGCCTGCCTCAGCGCCTCCTCCGCCGTCACCAGAATGTAGCAGTGCAGCTTCTCGTCCACCGCCTCAATACGGTCCAGGAACGCCCGCGTCAGCTCCACCGGCGAAAGCTTTTGCGTCCTAAGCAACTCCCCCGCCTGGGAAATCGTCAAATAACAGAGGTTCGTTTCCGTAGTTGTCATATCCTCACCACCGTCTCTCCTGATTTGTTATCGCCTCGAAAATAGCACCGTTCACTAATTGTAAAAGCCTTCAAGGGGGAGTCCCGAGGGGGCCATCCCTCTCTGCCGGGCGTCTGAGGATGTCTCTTAGAAATAAACTCGAAAAACATTCCTGATCTGGGATTTCCAACCCTCTGTGGTGCCGGTGGCAACCGGCATGAAAGATTCGCCCTAACATTTCCCACCGGTCTACACCTCGCTCCCTTGCCCCTATCCCCAGTCCGGCCGGAAAGTCACCCCTGACTCCCCCGCCTCCAGGTCCACCGAATGGACCAGCCTTATCATCTCCGCGTACAGGTCGTATTGCGGCTTCATCTCCTCCAACTCTGCCGGCGTAAGGGCCAGCCCAGCCCTGCGCGCCAGCGTTTCCAGCTCCTCCATCGTAATCTCTCCCGGTTCTGTCGCGGCCATGCTCTACCTTCCTCCCGTATTCATGATTTTGGACCCCTTGCCTCGAAAATAGCCCAGCCCGTCCTTTGAAAGGGCGCCTCCAGTACGCAATCTACACCAACCACACTGGAGAGTGCAGGGAACCTGGGTGGTGGGTGGTGGCTGCCGGGAGTCTGACTGTGTCCCTCAGAAATCGTTTTTTGAACCTTCCTTGGCGGGATGGTGAGAACCACCAACCTTCGATTTTCAGTCCTCTCTGGTGAAAAGACCTATCACCATGCCTGATTGCCTGGGAGATAGCCTATCCGTGGCTCCAGTGCGCCCTGCCAGCGCCGATTTTCTTCGGTGGTGGTGCCGGTCGCAACCGGCAAGCCTGATTGCCTCGCAAATAGCGTTTCAGCCCGCTTCCCATGGCTCAGGCCACGTTTCTTCATCGCCAATAGAGCATACTAATGTGTCATGCTATTCCTATGAAAATGAGCCTCCTGAGGCTCCCGAAGGACGAACCCATACTACATTCCGCTCCCCACCATGTCATTCTGAATCCGCCCGTGAGGATCGAAGAATCTGCGTGCGGGGCAGAGCAATTCCTACCGCGGCGCCCGCTTCGGATTCCAATCCTGGTTTTTCATCCTCCCTGGAGCTGGACGCCAACATGTCATTCCGAGTCCGTCCTTCAAGATCGAGGATTCTGGGTGGGGCAGGGTGGAGCATGTCCCACCCTGGCACCCCCTTCCATCCATCCCAGCCTCGCATTTTCATCCCTGGTTGTTCCGGTCCCAACCTCCCACGCACAAATCTCCTCTCCCTCCAGCGCTGCCATTCTAAGTTCCGCGCCATCTAAATGTCACACCAATATAGCTGTACACTGGATTTTCCCCCTTTCGTCTGATATAATGCCCCTCGTGGCAAGGTTTCGTGTCCCTGACTAAGATCGTAATAGCGTCCTTTGTGGTTTCATCGGGAGCCCACCAGGTTCCCTTCAGTCCCCACCGGATGGTCTACTGCTTCCTCGGTATCGGCGTACACCCGCCTGCCAACTATCATAGGAAGGAGTCGACCAATTAATTACGTAGATAGGACACTCACCTGCTTGGACTGCGGGCAACCGTTTACCTTCAGCGCCGACGACCAGTCGTACCACGCGCAGAAGGGTTTCACTAATGAGCCCAAGCGCTGCACCAACTGCCGCCAGGCACGACGTGGCCAGCGAGACGGTGGCTACGGCCAGTCCACCCAGCGCGAGATGCACGCCGTTGTTTGCGCCGAATGCGGCACAGACACCACCGTGCCTTTTCTCCCTCGTGGCGACCGACCCGTTTACTGTAGCGATTGCTTCAGCAAACAGCGCTCGTCTTCACCCCCACGCTGGTAAACGAACGTAGGCAATAGCTAGAGGGGAGCGATTAAATCGCTCCCCTCTCTTTTTGTCTCTAAATCGCCCTCCCCATTTGCCGTCCTGCGTCAGAAGGCGTCTATCCCATGCCCTAAAACTCTCAGTTATCCCTGGCCCCTTCGCCGTTCCTCCCCCTCTCCAACCCCTAGCGCCCTCCGCTCAAGCTCAAGATCTTCCCATCGCTCATCACCATCCCATCCTCGCAACGGCACTCAATTCGCCCACCCCCAAACTGCTCCTCGTAAAGGTGCGCGTACAGCCCGCTCCTCCGCAGCAGCTCCCGGTGCGTCCCCTGCTCCACTATCCTCCCACGGTCAATCGCGAATATTACGTCCGCCGCCTGTATCGTCGAAAGCCGGTGCGCTATCGCTATCGTCGTACGGCCCTTCATCAGCGGCGCCAGCGCTGCCTGGATCTGCCGTTCGCTGGCCGTGTCCAGCGCAGACGTCGCCTCGTCCAATATCAGCACCCGCGGGTCGTGCAGTATCACCCTCGCTATCGAAAGCCTTTGCCGCTCTCCCCCAGAAAGCCGGTACCCTCGTTCACCCACCACTGTGTCGTACCCCTCCGCAAACTCCATAATCCGGTCGTGTATGAACGCTGCCCGCGCCGCCGCCTCCAGCTCCTCCTGCGTCGCCTCCGGGTCCCCGTACAGCATGTTGCTCCTAAGACTGGCGTGGAACAAGTAGCTCTCCTGCGTTACGTACCCTACCATCCTCGCCAGCGAGTCTAGTCGAATCTCCCTCACGTCAATGCCGTCTATCTTTACCGTCCCGCCCGTGGGGTCGTACAACCGCGGTACCAGGTACGAAACCGTCGTCTTCCCCGCTCCGCTGGGCCCCACGAACGCCGCCAGTTGCCCCGGCTCAATCTCAAAGCTAACCCCGTCCAGCGCCCACCTCAGCTCGGATTCCTTCGTTTCCTCGCCCGTCCCCCCGCCATATGACATCCGCACCGAATCGAACTCGATCTTCCCATCCACTTGCTTGGGGCTCAACTCCCTGGCATCCGGCGAGTCCACTATGTCCGGCTTAATGTCCAGGTAGCCGAATATCCGCTCGAACAGCGCCAGCGACGACTGCAATTCCACCGAGATCTGCATCAGGCTCCCTATCGGGAAGAACAGCCTGGCTTGCAACGTCGTGAACGCCACTATCGTCCCGGCGGAAACCGCCAGCGTCCCGCTCCCAGAAAGCAGGTACCCCGCTATCAAATACACCGCCACCGGCGACACCGAGAAGAATATCTGCATCGCCGCAAAGAACGCCTGCCCCGTCATCTGCACCCGTATCGCCAGGTCTGATAGCCGCTGGTTCTCCCCTCGGAACCGCCGCTCCTCCTGCTTCTGCCTGCCGAACAGCTTCGCCAGCATGATGCCTGATATCGAAAGCGTTTCCTGCGTTATCGCCGTCACCTCCGCCGCCGCCTCCTGCGACTCCGCCATCACCGCACGCCTTCGTGCCCCCACAAATTTGGTAAGCAGCAGGAACACCGGCATCGTGCCGATGGCCACCAGCGTCAGCTGCCACGAAAGTATGGACATCGCCACAATAGTGCTGATCACTATCACCGTATTGGACAACACCTGGGACAGCGTGCTCGTCACCACGTTCTGCACCCCGCCCACGTCGTTGGCGATTCGTGACTGTATCTCCCCGGTCCGCGTCCCGGTGAAGAACCCCAGCGACAGGCCTTGCAGGTGCCCGTACAGCCGGTTCCGCAGGTCCCGCATCACCCTCTGCCCTATCCGGTTCGTCAGATACGTCTGGACTATTCCCAACAACCCCGTCACCACCGTGATCCCCGCCATAATCCCCCCCAGCCACCACAGCAAGTTCAGGTCAGGACCCCCCTGCGCTGGGAACAGCGCCGAATCGAACACCACCCGGATCAGCAGCGGGTTCACCACCCCCACTCCCGCCGTCACCAGTATCAGCAGCGCCACAAAACTGACCGAAGCCCGGTACGGCATGAACGAACCCGCCACGCGCCGCACCAGACCCCGCTGGCTCTCGTCCATACCGGTCACTGTTTCCTGTTGCCTCTTTTCGTCTCTCATCGCCTTACAGCTTACCGAAATTCCGTAATTTTTTCACCGCCTCAGCTGCCCACGCGCGCGATGGGAACCCAGATGGTGCTGCCGGGAGCCTGAGGGTGTCCCTCAGAAATTAACCTAAAAACCTTCCCGGGCGGTCTCGGGTGGGCACCACCAACCCTTGATTTCCAATTCTCTGCGGCAGCCCAACCCATCGAAATGGCTGACTCCCTCACCAATCAAAACCTCCTCCCTTACAACACCAACCCCACAGGAGGCGGCAGGGAACCTGGGTCCCCTGCCGGGAATCTGAGGGTGTCCCTCAGAAATTAACCTGGAAACCTTCCCGGGCGGTCTCGGGTCGGCACCACCAACCTGTGATTCGCTTCCCTTCGCAGAAGCCACACCCACCGCCGCCGCAGATCGCCCACAAAAATAACCCGTCCTTCAAAAACGTCCTCCAAGGGAGAGTCCAGAGAGGGAGTTCCCTCTCTGGAAGGGGGTCTGGGGGATACCCCCAGACCCCCTACGCCGCCATCATCCCACCGTCCAAGTAAACAACCTGCCCCGTCATATAGTCCGAGGCCGGGCTGGCTAGATACGCCGCCAGCACACCAAGGTCCCTCAGGTCCCCCTCCCTGTGCAGCGGAATCCCTTCTAAATGCCGCCTCCTCCCCTCCGGGTCCTCCCACGAAGGCCTCGTCATCTCCGTATCGTAATCCCCCGGCCCAATGGCATTCACGCAAATGTTGTACGCCGCCCACTCCAACGCCAACACCCTGGTCAACATGTTCACCGCTGCCTTGCTACAGCTATACGCCGCCATCAACGGGATCGCCATCGCCGCGTTATTTGAGCTAATGTTGATGATCTTCCCGTACCTCCGCTCCATCATGTGCGGCGCCACCGCGCGACAACAGTAGAACACCCCGTTCAGATTGGCGTCCACCACACTTTGCCACTCTTCGTCGGTCGTCCGGGTAATAGTCTCCCGGTCGACCCTCGAACCCCTCACCACCACGTCCGGAAACGGCACCGTGGCCAGCCGCCGAAGCTGCCCGGCGTTGTTCACCATCACGTCCACCTTCCCGAACCGCTCCACCGTCCTCTCCACCAGCGCATCCACCTCTGCCGCCTTGCAAACATCCGTCGACACCGCCATCGCCTCCCTCCCCAACGCCCTCACCTCCCTCGCCGTCGCCTCAATCTCAGACGTCGTCCGCGCGGCCACCACAACATCGGACCCCGCCTCCGCCAACACCAGCGCTATCTCCCGGCCAATCCCCCTGCCCGCCCCCGTCACAATCGTCACCCTGCCCTCAAGGCTCATCTCTGGCAGCATTCCATACCCCTTCCTCGCCTCGTTTCCATAGCTCCGGTCATGTTACTTCACCTCCACTAGAGCACGCTCAAATATCATGTCATTCCTATGAAAATAAGCCTCCTACGCCTCCAACCCGCTCATCCTGAGGACTCAGAAGGACGAGCCCCTACCCCATTCTGCCCCCCACCAAGTCCTTCTGAGTCCGCCCGTGAGGATCGAGGAATCTGAGTGTGGTGGGAGAACACATCTTGCTCTGGCATGCCCTTCCGTCCATTCCAGCCTCGATTTTCATACCCGGTGGCGCCGTTCTCAATAGCCATACATTATTCCGCTGGAAATTGCATTATCCGTACCTGTATTCCAACCGCACAGGCGAGTGCAGGGAACCTGGGTGGTGCTGCCGGGAGTCTGAGGGTGCCCCTCAAGGGTAAAAACCTTACTGGGCGGTCGAGGGTGGGCACCACCAACCTTCGATTCGCAACCCCTTCGCAGTGGCCATACCCATCACCCCAAGTCCTAACCCCTGAACTAGAACCCCCCTCACCTCCACTCCAGCGGCACCCTATGCTCCTCAAAAAACTCGGCCATCTCCACCGGCCTCCCCGAACTGTTCGACTCCTCGCACGCCGCAATAATCCCAAACGTCTTCAGGTGTTCCCTGGCCTGCGGCTCCGGATTCAGATTCCCCTCCAAAAGCTCCCCCAGGTACTGGCTCACCATCGCCCTGGTGTCGTCCACCAACAGCTCCTGCTTCGGCAACGGTACCTGCTCCACCCTACCCCCTTCAGACCCTCTTACTATCCTCAAGTCCTCAAAGAACTCGTACTGGAACAACGCCCCGTCGTCGCAGTCCGTCCGCCACAAAAACTGGTCCACCTTCGTGTGCCCCGCCCACGTCCCAAAGTAATGCACAGGCAGCTCACCCGTCATCTCAAAGCTCGCCATCACCGTCGCGTCGTCCCGGTAACTGCTCCACGGCGGGTTCCAACACCGGCACGTCAGCCGCTCCACCTCCGCGTCATACACGAACCGTATCTCATCTATGTGGTGGATCGTCTGCTCGTACAGCATCGGCTGCCGCATCGAAAGCGGGAACCGGTTCAGTTCCGGGCTGTACCCGTCCCGGTTCCTCCAGTACGTGTATCCCCCGAATCGCGGCGCGCCGATCACCCGGCTCTGCAGAATCTCCCGCGCCTTCATTACGCAGTGCTGGTACCGAAGGTTCAGCCCCACCGCGAACGCCAGCTTCGCCTCCTCCGCCGCCTGCACCATCCGCACCCCCTCGTCGAAGTCCAGCGACAGCGGTTTCTCCGATAGCAGATGCGCGCCGTGCTCAAACACCTTCATCACCTCCCTGAACCGGTCCATCGGCGGCGTCGCTAGCACCACAAAGTCCGGCTTCAGCTCCTGCAGCGCCTGCTCCATATCCTCGTAGCAGCTCTCCGGCTGGGCCTCGTACATCGACTGCGCCCATTCCAGGTTCGACTCCGCCAGGTCCACATACCCCACCGTCTGGCACTGCTCCTCGTCGTGCAACACCCTCGCCCACTTCTTCCCCCTGGCGCCCAGGCCCACCAGCACCGTTCTAACCGGACTATTCATTCCACGCTCCTGCATGTACTACTTTCGCCTCCACCTGGCTCGCCCTCCATCTTACCGTCTGACGCCGTGCCGTAGGCAAATCTAAGGAAGATCAGCGTCTGCTGATGTTTTCTCAGAAATCGATACATCGTCCCGTGCAGAACTCCTGCCAGGGAGAGTCCAGAGGGGGTTGTCCCCCTTTGGCGGGCGTCTGACGGTGTCCCTCAGAAAAACTTTTTTAAACCTTTCGGGGCGGGTGAGTGGGTAACACCAACCTATGATTTTCAATCCTCTGTAGTGCCCTGATCCCCTCGCTATGCCTGATTACCTCTCCAATAGCATCTGGTCCCTTCCATTCCAGCTCCTCCTGAGGGGTTCTGGAGACGGTCCTAATACACCCTATCTCCGCGCCCAACCCGCTCATCCTGAGCCCCTAGAACGACGAGCCCATACAGCCGAGCCGGTGTCGCGCCAAACGCCCCCTACACCCTCCCCCTCCGCATCTCGTCCCGCAGCTTCCTGGTCTCCTCCTCATCCACCGCGAAAAGCTCCGGCCCCAGGTCCAGCACCACCCCGTACGTCCGGCGGGCCTTCTCCGCCGTCACCCATCCCCTCCGGACGTCCTGCCTCACCCGCTCCGGCTCACGGTCCAGCGGGTCCCCGTAGCCCCCGCCCCCCGCCACCACACCCTCCAGCGCCTGCCCGGCCTTCACCTCGAAGATCCCCACCATCGGCAGCTCCTGCACCCTCTCACCCCTCTCGTCCAGGATGTGACCTTGGTTCCCTGCGCCGCTCTCCCCTCCCAGCACCCCCTTGGGCGGGAACACCTTCCCATCCCCGAACCCCGCCGCCAGCGTCGAGTTTCCTCGCGCCCTCGTCACCACCCTTCCCCCGGGGCCACCGTTGAACTCCCCCGCCCCCGCCGAGTCCGGCATAATCATCGCGCCGCACTCCACCACGTGCGGGTAGTTCTTCTCCCACAGCTCCACAGACGTCGTCCACGAGTTCCCCATGCACGCCCCAATCATCCACGTCACCCAGCCGTCGTACCCCCTCACGCCGGGGCCGCCGCCCGCCAACACCCCGGGGATGATGATCTGGTCCACGTAAGGCGCGTTATCGTGCCGGTAGTCCTTCCCCGAAAGCACCGGCTCGCCCCAGTTGACATAACCCCCCTCACCTCCACCCTTGTTCGGGTCCACCTTGGCCATCAGCGCTATGGCGCAACTCGCCATCCGGTCCGCCGTGAAGTCCGTCGCCACCGATGTCCCCACCGGCGCCACCGGGATGCCCGTGATGCTTCCCACCCTCAGCTTGAACCGCACCCGGTCGAACGCCCCGCTGTTGTGCGGCAGCGTCGGGTCCAGGCACCAGAATATCCCCTCCATCACTGACGCCTTGGATGTCGCTTCCGTCAGGTTGATCCCCGCCTCAAACTGGTCCGGGTTCTCCGTCAGGTCCACCACCATCTCCCCGGCCGCGTGGTCAATCGTCAGCTTTATCTTCACCGTAATCCCCTCCGGCGCGAAGGGCAGCGGGTCCAGCGTCGTCTCGTTTTCGTACGTCCCCTCCGGCAGCGTTTTAATCTCCTCCACCATCCGGCGGCTGCCGTACTCCAGCCATTCCTCTACGAATTGCTCCATGCTCTCCGCGCCGTACTTCTCCGTCAGCGACACCAGCCTTCGCTCCGCTATTCTCGTCGAACCCACCGCCGCCGCGAAGTCCCCATACCAGTTCTCCGGCACCCGTATGTTTGACGTCCCTATTCGAAGCACGTCCGAAAGGTTCTTGTAGTCCCGCTGCACCCTCACGCAGGGCCAATGCAACCCCTCCTCATACACATCCTTCGCCATCGGCAGGTACACCGTCGGCACCGGCGCCCCCGTGTCCGCTTGGTGCGCCCGAAGCAAGGCCCAGAACATCAGCCGCTCCCCAAAGAAAACCGGCGTGCAGAACGTATAGTCCGCATGGTGCCCTGCCCCATGGAACGGACTGTTGTTCAGAAAACAGTCCCCCGGCGCTATGTCGTCGAACAGCTTCGGCAGCGGTTCCACCGCCATGTTCGAAGTCAGCACGTGGATCGGCAGCCCCTGCGCTATGCTCACCAGCCGCCCCTTGGCGTCGCAGATCGACGCCGAGAGGTCCCGCGCCTGGATCACTGCTGAGCGCGAGCTTTGTATGCACGTCTGCATCGCCTCTCGTACTATGGCGTCCATCCGGTTCGCCAGCGTCACGAAAACAATCGGGTCCAGCTTTTCACTCATCGCTCCTCCAACCTCCTTACAAAGATCCCCTCGAACATAGCACCCCATCCTGCCTCGAACGGATTCCCACGTCACCCCATCCCCGGTCCAACCCTCCTACCATGTCATTCTGAGTCAGCCCGTGAGGATCCAAGAATCTGGGTGTGGAGGGAGAGCAAGTCCTACCTTGGCGCCTACTGCCGTCAATCTCAGCCTCGATTTTCATCCCTGGCGGTGCCGCTATCAACCGGCATTCGGGATTCCCTCGATAATAGATACATTGTCCCTTGAAAGACACGCGCCAAGGGGGAATACCTCCTCTGCCGGGAGTCTAAGGGTGTCCCTCAGGAGTAAAAACCTTCTTGGGCGGTCGTGGGTGGGCGCCACCAAACTGTGATTCGCAACCCCTTGTGACAGTAACACCCATCGCTCATCTCCTCCATCCACCCCCCCTCACCGCGGCTCCAACAGATAGTTCCCCAGCTTCGTCACCGAGGCCTGGTACCCGGAAGGCACCACCACCGTGGTCTGTGGCTCCTCCACAATCGCCGGCCCCTCAACCCTGTCTCCGTAGCGCAGCCGCTCCCCGGCGTACACCGTCGTCTTCACAAACTCCCTCCCCTCCACCGAGTATGTCGGCCGCTCTCCCTTTATCGCCGCCTTTACGTCCCCTCCGCTCCGCTCCTCCTCCGCCAACCTCACCTGCGGCCTCCTGCCCACCGCCTTCACCGTCAGGCTCACGCACTCCACCGCGTGGTCCACCCGGAATCCGTGCCTCCCGTCGTGCGTCTGGTGGAACAGCTCCACCATCTCCGGCAACCGCTCCGCCGTGATCCGGTCCCACGGCAGCGGTACCTCAATCTCCCACGCCTGGTACGGGTACCTCGCCGCCATGCTGAACTCCAACCTCCGCATGTCCGGCGGAATCCCCGCCCTCTCCAGGAAGCTGCTTCCCTCCTCCTCCAACCCCGCCATCGCCGCGTTAACCCGCTCGAATTCGAACCCGTCGCTCCGGGTAATCACCCCTCGCGACCTCTGAAATATCATCTCACCGAACAGCGTCCCGTAGGCGCACAGCCCCGCCGCCATCCTAGGTATCAATACCCGGCTCACCCCCAGCTCCTGGGCAATCGGTATCACGTGCATCGCGCACGCCCCTCCTCCCGCCACCAGCAGGTACTCCCTGGGGTCAATCCCCCTTCGAATGCTCACCTCCTCCAACCCCTTCACCATCGACTGGTTCACCACCGCGTACACCAGGCTCGCCGCCTGCACCGCGTCCATCCCCAACGGCTTCCCCAGCTTCTCCCTGATAGCCTCCTCCGCAAGCCTGGCGTCTATCTTCATCGCCCCGCCCAGGAAGTAGTCAGGATTCAGATACCCCAACACCACGTTGGCGTCCGTCACCGTCGGCGCCTCCCCTCCAAGCCCGTAACACGCTGGCCCCGGCGACGCCCCGGCGCTCTCCGGCCCCACGTGCAACAGCCCCCCCGGGTCCACCCTGGCAATGCTTCCCCCGCCCGCGCCTATGCTGTTCACCTCCACGCACGACACATTGTAGTGGTACGGCCCCACCTCGTTGTCCGTCGTCGACACCACTCTCCCCTCCGTCACCAGCGACGCATCGAAGCTCGTCCCTCCCATGTCGCACACCAAAACGTTGCTCCCCAGCCCTTCCCGCTCCGACAGCGCCAGCCCCGCCGACGGCCCTATACTGGGACCGCTCTTGATCGCGTATATCGGCAGCGCCGCCAGCTCGTCCGCCCTCATCACCCCGCCGTTGGAGTTAATCATCAGCAAGTCCCCGCCGTACCCTCGGTCCGCCAGCCTCCTCTCCAGCTCCAGCGCGTACCTGGAGAACCGCGGCTTTAGCGCCGCGTCTATCGCCGTCGTCGAAGTCCGCTCGTATTCCCGAATCACCGGGTTCACTTCGCTACTGATCGAATACGGCATCCCAGGCAGCCCTTCGCTCACGATCTCCGCTATCCTCTTTTCATGCTCCGGGTTTACCGGCGACCACAGCACGCATATCGCCACAGCCTCCACCGCATACCTTTTCATCTGTTCCACCGCCGCCCTAACGTCCTCCTCGTCCAAAGGCGTCTCCACAACCCCCTCCGCGTTTATCCTTCCCGCAATCCCCGCCGTCAAATACCGGGGTATGAACGGCTCCGGGTACGCCATGTGCGACCGAAACATATCCTCCGCCGCCTTCCCCTTCGAACCCAATCCAATCAGCAGCAGGTCTTCGTACCCCCGGTTGATAATCAGCCCTGTTTTGGCGGTGGTGCCGGTCAGCACCGCGTTCGTCGCCACCGTCGTCCCGTGTACCAGCGCCGACGTGTTTCCCAGGAACTCCGCCAACCCCACACCGTAGTGCTTCGACGCCATCTCCAGCGCACTCAGCACCCCCTCCACCGGGGCCTCCGGCACCGTCGGTGCCTTGAACAAATTTATCCGTCCCTCGCCATCGGACATCACCAGGTCAGTGAACGTCCCGCCTACATCAATCGCTACCGTGTACACCATCTACCCTCTGTCAACCAAAATCTCGCCGCCAGACTTCAAATCACTCGGACCGGCCCCTCCCTCCATTCCCCACCCTCCGAGGCTCCAGCCTACACCCTCACCTCCCAACGCTCCACCCCCAGCTAGTACTCAGTCAACTCGGTTTTGGTAATTGTTTAAGAAAACGTCTAAGGTTGCTACCCTTTTTTAGGAGTGTTGACGTAGGAGGGTGGCAGCCATGGGACGAGAACGGTATGTGGTCCGGTTGGAAAGGGAAGAACGAGACCAGTTGGAACGACTGATTCGCGGGGGAAAGAGCCCAGCGCGAAAGGTTGCCCGGGCCCGTATTCTGCTAAAGGCAGATACGGGCTGGGGGGTGATGCGCATCGTGGAGGCGCTGGACACGTCTGCGGGTACGGTGTGCCGTACCAAGCGGCGGTACCTGGAGGGAGGACTGAAGCGGGCCTTGGAGGAAGATCCTCGGCCAGGACATCCGACCAAACTGGATGAGCGGGGGGAAGCGCACCTGATTGCCCTGGCGTGCAGCGAGGCCCCTCCAGGCCATGACCACTGGACCCTGCGGCTCCTGGCAAACAAGGTGGTGGAGTTGGGGCTGGCGCCCTCCATGTCCCACGAGGGAATTCGCAAGCGGTTGAAAAAAACAGTCTCAAGCCGTGGCAGAAGAAGGAGTGGTGTATTCCCCAGGTGAGCGCCGAGTTTGTGGCGTGTATGGAGGATGTGCTGGACCTTTACGCGGAACCCTATGACCCAGAGCGCCCGGTGGTCTGTTTCGACGAGACCTCCAAGCAGTTGCTGGCGGAAAAGAGGTCTCCGATCCCGCCCAAGCCGGCACGACGGGAGCGATACGATTACGAGTACCAGCGCAATGGCACCCGAAACCTGTTCATGCTGTGCGAGCCCCTGGCGGGCTGGAGGCATGTGGCAGTGACCGAACGTCGTACCATGGTGGACTTCGCTCAGCAGATGCGGTGGCTGGCCGATGAAGCTTACCCAGCGTCCGAGAAGATCCGGGTGGTGCTGGACAACCTCAACACCCACAAACCAGCTTCCCTCTACGAAACCTTCGAGCCCAAGGAGGCTAGGCGAATACGCAAACGCTTGGAGTTTCACTACACTCCCAAGCACGGTAGGTGGCTCAACATGGCAGAGATCGAGTTCAGTGTCTTGGCCAGGCGAGTCCTGCGCCGGCGTATTGCCGATGAAGAGACTTTGAGTGGCGAGATCGCGGCCCTGGAGGCAGAACGAAACCAAGCCGGAGCAACCATTGACTGGAGATTCTCCACTGTGGACGCCCGAGTCAAGCTTCACCATCTCTATCCTGCCAACAATTAGGTTGACTGAGTACTAGTAGCTGTGGCAACTTCTTCGCAATGAGGATGACGGGTAACCACGAAAGCGGTCCTGATGGCGCCATCTCGGTTGAGCTGAGCGAGGTTGGTTGCGCTAATTTCGGGGCTGTGAAGAGTGGTCCCGGCCTCAACGATGGCCAGTGGCACCATTTAGCTGTAACCCGTCAAGGCACGGCCCTCAACCTGTACATTGATGGAGCTCGGGTGGATAGTGCCAATTCACCAGGCGTTACCGACATCAACGATGGAGCTCGGGTGGATAGTGCCAATTCACCAGGCGTTACCGACATCAACAATGGCAACCCCTTCAAGCTGGGGGCGCTCCCTGGTGTTCAGGGTCAGCAGATTCTCTCCGGTGGGCTCCTTCGACGAGTTGCGAGTCTACGGCCGAGTTCTCTCTATTCAAGAAATCCTTGCCCTGGCGGTCGAGCCTTCTCTGACATTCGACTCCTCTGATACCGGTGGCTCACCGCCTCCAGCACCGGGAACCGAGCTTGTAGTCAACGGAGGCTTTGAGCAACCCGACATACCCAGAGTCAGCTTCAGGATACTCGGGAGCCTACCTGGGTGGACACTGTCACCAGGCTCCAGGGGAACTGGGATTGAGATACAGGACAACCGCGCAGGGGCTCCCCAATTTGGCGACCAATTCGTGGAGCTCGACTCCAACGGTCCTAGTACTCAGTCAACCTAATTGTTGGCAGGATAGAGATGGTGAAGCTTGACTCGGGCGTCCACAGTGGAGAATCTCCAGTCAATGGTTGCTCCGGCTTGGTTTCGTTCTGCCTCCAGGGCCGCGATCTCGCCACTCAAAGTCTCTTCATCGGCAATACGCCGGCGCAGGACTCGCCTGGCCAAGACACTGAACTCGATCTCTGCCATGTTGAGCCAACTACCGTGCTTGGGAGTGTAGTGAAACTCCAAGCGTTTGCGTATTCGCCTAGCCTCCTTGGGCTCGAAGGTTTCGTAGAGGGAAGCTGGTTTGTGGGTGTTGAGGTTGTCCAGCACCACCCGGATCTTCTCGGACGCTGGGTAAGCTTCATCGGCCAGCCACCGCATCTGCTGAGCGAAGTCCACCATGGTACGACGTTCGGTCACTGCCACATGCCTCCAGCCCGCCAGGGGCTCGCACAGCATGAACAGGTTTCGGGTGCCATTGCGCTGGTACTCGTAATCGTATCGCTCCCGTCGTGCCGGCTTGGGCGGGATCGGAGACCTCTTTTCCGCCAGCAACTGCTTGGAGGTCTCGTCGAAACAGACCACCGGGCGCTCTGGGTCATAGGGTTCCGCGTAAAGGTCCAGCACATCCTCCATACACGCCACAAACTCGGCGCTCACCTGGGGAATACACCACTCCTTCTTCTGCCACGGCTTGAGACTGTTTTTTTCAACCGCTTGCGAATTCCCTCGTGGGACATGGAGGGCGCCAGCCCCAACTCCACCACCTTGTTTGCCAGGAGCCGCAGGGTCCAGTGGTCATGGCCTGGAGGGGCCTCGCTGCACGCCAGGGCAATCAGGTGCGCTTCCCCCCGCTCATCCAGTTTGGTCGGATGTCCTGGCCGAGGATCTTCCTCCAAGGCCCGCTTCAGTCCTCCCTCCAGGTACCGCCGCTTGGTACGGCACACCGTACCCGCAGACGTGTCCAGCGCCTCCACGATGCGCATCACCCCCCAGCCCGTATCTGCCTTTAGCAGAATACGGGCCCGGGCAACCTTTCGCGCTGGGCTCTTTCCCCCGCGAATCAGTCGTTCCAACTGGTCTCGTTCTTCCCTTTCCAACCGGACCACATACCGTTCTCGTCCCATGGCTGCCACCCTCCTACGTCAACACTCCTAAAAAAGGGTAGCAACCTTAGACGTTTTCTTAAACAATTACCAAAACCGAGTTGACTGAGTACTAGACCGCCCGACACTTTATCGCGCAGCCAACCGCCCGTGTCAAGCATCCCCTGCTATCCCTCCCACCCAATGGCCCTTCCCACGGTACTCCATCCCCAGTCCAACCCTCGCGCCCACTCCCGTCACCAACGCGGCATTTTCATCCGCGGCAGTGCCTGTCAAACCCAACACCCACCTTACCCGCATGATCGCCACCCAGGAAGGTGCAGGGAACCTGGGTGGTGGCTGCCGGGAGTCTGAGGGTGTCCCTCAGAATAACTTATAAAAACCTTCCGGGGCCGGACGGCGGGAACCACCAACCCTTGATTCGCCTCCCTTTGCACCTGCCATTCCAACCCGCTCATCCTGAGGCCCTCGAAGGACGAGCCCAGATCACTATTTACACCAACCAAACAGGAGAGTGCAGGGAACCTAGGTTCCCCGCCGGGAGTCTGAGGGTGTCCCTGAGAATAACTTATAAAAACCTTCCGGGGCGGGACGGCGGGAGCCACCAACCCTTGATTCGCCGCCCTTTGCACCTGCCATTCCAACCCGCTCATGCTGAGGCCCTCGAAGGACGAGCCCAGATCACTATTTACACCAACCAAACAGGAGAGTGCAGGGAACCTAGGTTCCCCGCCGGGAGTCTGAGGGTGTCCCTGAGAATAACTTATAAAAACCTTCCGGGGCGGGACGGCGGGAGCCACCAACCCTTGATTCGCCGCCCTTTGCACCTGCCATTCCAACCCGCTCATGCTGAGGCCCTCGAAGGACGAGCCCAGATCACTATTTACACCAACCAAACAGGAGAGTGCAGGGAACCTAGGCTCCCTGCCGGGAGTCTGAGGGTGTCCCTCAGAATAACTTATAAAAACCTTCCGGGGCGGGACGGCGGGAACCACCAACCCTTGATTCGCCGCCCTTTGCACCTGCCATTCCAACCCGCTCATGCTGAGGCCCTCGAAGGACGAGCCCAGATCACTATTTACACCAACCAAACAGGAGAGTGCAGGGAACCTAGGTTCCCTGCCGGGAGTCTGAGGGTGTCCCTCAGAATAACTTATAAAAACCTTCCGGGGCGGGACGGCGGGAACCACCAACCCTTGATTCGCCGCCCTTTGCACCTGCCATTCCAACCCGCTCATCCTAAAGGCTCTCGAAGGACGAGCCCATACCGCATTCCGCCCCCCACCACGTCATTCTGAGTCCGCCCGTGAGGATCGAAGAATCTGGGTGCGGGGGGAGAGCAAGCCCTACCGCGGCGCCAGCTTCGGATTCCAGTCCTGGTCTTTCATCCTCCCTGGTGCTGCACGCCAACATGATCGATTCCTATGAAAATAAGCCTCCTACACCTCCAACCCGCTCATCCTGAGGCCCTCGAAGGACGAATCCATACCGCATTCCACCCCCCACCATGTCATTCTGAGTCCGCCCGTGAGGATCGAAGAATCTGGGTGTGGGGGGAGAGCAAGCCCTACGACGGCGCCCGCTTCGGATTCCAATCCTGTTTTTCATCCTCCCTGGTGCTGGACGCCAACATGATCCATTCCCATGAAAATAAGCCTCCTACGCCTCCAACCCGCTCATCCTGAGGCCCTCGAAGGACGAGCCCATACCGCATTCCGCCCCCCACCATGTCATTCTGAGTCCGCCCGTGAGGATCGAAGAATCTGGGTGTGGGGGGAGAGCAAGTCCTACCGCGGCCCCCGCTTTGGATTCCAATCCTGGTGTTTCATCTGCAACGGCCATACCATTCGCCATCCAAGATCGCCTCGAAAATAGTCCCACAAACCTGCCTTTCCACTGGCCATACCCCTCACCCAGCCCACCCCACCCGCCAGGAACCGAAAGACGCCCCGGCTCTTCACCGGGGCGCCTTTCGGTTTAGCTACCCTCAATCCGACGGTCAGCCGGTTCTAATCGTCATCCTCTTCCCCATCGTCATCCTCATCATCGCCAGGTCCGTCATCATCCTCACCGTCGTGATCATCCTCTACACCGTCGTCGTCCTCACCATCATCCGCTTCCTCTTCCACCGACCCCAACACCGTGCCGTCCAACGCGTCCACCTTCACGTCATGCTTCTCCACATCCACGTTGAACACGAGCTTCCCTTGGTACCACTCCACGTCCACCTCACCCAGTGATCCATCGGCGGACGCCAGCGCCGAGGCTATCGCCTCCTCCAAGCTTATCTCCGCCTGCCCCAGCAGCTCCTTCCCGTCGTCTATCTCACCCGCCGCGCCACTGGGAGTTGCCCCCCCGGACGCCAACGTCGCCCCCGTGCCTGCTATCGCCGCCAGCACCACCAACCCAATAACCCAATACAGCTTCTTCTTAAACCTCATCGCAACCTCTCCTTCCCGGTATCGTCTGCTCCATGAATTAACTGTAAGCCCCCCAGATGAAGCTACGATGAACCATTCATTAAAGTCTGCTTAACCCCGCGACGGCAGCGACACCGTGAAACTCGACCCTGCGCCTGGCGCGCTCTCCACCCTTATCCTACCCCTGTGCGCCCCCGCTATCCACCGCCAGATCGCTACCCCCAGCCCCACTCCACTCTCCCAACGGCTCCGCCCCTCGTCCACTCGATAGACCCATTTGAAGCTATAATCCCCCAGCCCCCACCCCCCTAACCCCTCCCCGGCAGCGCCACCGTGAACGTAGACCCTTCGCCCGGCGCGCTCTCCACCCTTATCCCACCACCGTGCGCCTCCGCTATCCACCGCGAGATCGCCAGCCCCAGCCCCACTCCCCCCTCCGATCGGCTCCGCCCATCGTCCACTCGATAGGACCAGATAAAGCTACAATGCACCACCAGCCCCCACCCCCCCTACCCTCTCCCCGGCAGCGCCACCGTGAACGTAGACCCTGCGCCCGGCGCGCTCTCCACCCTTATCCCACCACCATGCGCCTCCGCTATCCACCGCGAGATCGCCAGCCCCAGCCCCACTCCCCCCTCCGATCGGCTCCGCGCCTTGTCCACCCGATAGAACCGGTCGAACAAGTACGGCACATGCTCCTCCGGGATACCCGCCCCCGTGTCCTTTACCCACACTTCTACACCGCCGCCGCCCAACCGCCATCCAACGTTGACCCTGCCCCCCTTAGGCGTGTACTTGATCGCGTTATCCACCAGGTTCAGCATGAGCTGTAGCAACAGGTCCTCGTCCGCTTCAATCAACGCCACCGGCCCCTCCTCAACCTCCAACCCCACCCCCTTCGCCGAGGCCGACGGCCGGAGCTGCTCCACCACCCCCCTTTCAATCCCAGGTACGTCCACGTCCTCAATCCTCAGCGGGATCTGCCCCGCGTCCGCCCGCGTCAGCGTCAGCAGACTCCCCGCCATCCGAATCAACCGGTCCACCTCCTCGTTCACCGCCCGCAACACCCGCCGGTACTCCTCGCCCCCTCGCTCCCTCTGCAACGAGACCTCAATCTGCCCCTTGATAATCGTCAGCGGCGTCCGTATCTCGTGCGACGTGTCCGAGGTGAACTGTCTCTGCCGCCCAAACGCGTCATCCAACCGCCCGATCATCTCGTCGAAGGTCCGCGCCAGCTTGCCCACCTCGTCGTCCGGCAGGTCCAGGTCCAGCCGCTGCCCTAAGTCCTCCGCCGACATTCGCCGCGCCGCCCTTCGAATCCTGTCTATCGGCGAAAGCGCCCGTCCCGCCAGGAACACCCCTCCGAACCCCGCCACCACCAGCGTCACCGGCAACGCGATGCCCAGAATCAGCAGCAGACTGCCCAGCGTCTCAGACACCTCCTCCTCCGGCCGCCCCACCTCCATCACCCCTACCACCGCCCCCTCTCGAATGATCGGCACAGCTATCACCCGGATTCTGTCATCGTCTCCAATGGGTCTGACACTCCGCCTGGACGGCTCTCCCGCCAGCGCCCGCATCACCGCCCCCTCGTCCACCGGCATCTGGCCTATCTCCTCTGCGCTCTCCCACGTTACCTCCCCAGAGGCGTCGAACACCCTGGCGAACCGCTCCTCTGAACCCGGCGGCAATTGACCCCCGAACACCGGCCGCTCGCCCTCGAATTGGACTCCGCTCCGCAACCCATCCGCCTGCGCTTCCAGCGATTCGTTGAGGTTCTGGTACAGATCGTGTCGCAGCAGCAAGTACACCCCCGCCGAGAACGCCACCAGGATCACCGCCAGCAGCAGGACGTACCACAGCGTAAGCCGCAGCCGGATCGGCGCCCGCCGCAGCACCCCTACCCCGAGCCGCGGGTCGACATCCTGTACCCTGTTCCTCTCACCGTCTGTATCAGCTTCACCTCAAACGGGTCGTCTATCTTCCGCCTCAGGTTCCGTATATGTACGTCAATCACGTTGGTCGCATTATCGAAATCGTAATTCCACACATGCTCCGCTATCATCGTCCGAGTCAACACCTGGTTTGGGTGCCGCGCCAGGTACTCTAGCAGCGCACTCTCCTTGGTGGTCAGCTCTATCGCCACCTCCCCCCTCCACACCTCCAAGGTCGCCGTGTCCACCCGAAGGTCTCCCACCTCCAGCACCCTCCCTGACGGCTTCGACTCCCGACGCAGCAGCGCCCGAAGCCGCGCAAGCAGCTCCGCGAACGCGAAGGGCTTCACCACGTAATCGTCCGCCCCACTGTCCAGCCCCCTAACCCGGTCCTCCACCGCGTCCCGGGCCGTCAGCATTAGAATCGGCGTCTGCAACCCCCGCCGACTCAGCTCCCCACAAACCTCCATCCCGTCCCGCTTCGGCAGCATCACGTCCAGGATAATCAGGTCGAACTCCGCCACGTCCACCCACGAAAGCGCCTCCTCCCCGTCCCCCGCCACATCCACCGCGTAACCCTGCTCCGAAAGCCCCCGGCTCACGAAGTCCGCAATCCGCTCCTCGTCTTCAACCAGTAACACCCGCATAAAATTTCAACCCGAATACCGTCTCATCCCAGTATAAGGTAGAAATATTAAGCCCACATTAAGAACATGCCCCAATGAATTGTGAGTCCCTCTAACTGGCTGATGAAAAATGGGAGTGCAGAGGGTCTTTGCCCATTTGCCGGTCCGCCTGCGGAGGATGAAGTTGTCCCTCAGAAATTACCTTATAAAACCTTTCGGGGCGCGACGGCGGAAGCCACCTACCTGTGATTCACCATCCTCAGTAGTGACCATCCCCATCGCCATCGCTGATTCCCCCGGCTTGCCCACGCGGACCCAGTCCCCCAGCCCTCCACTCCTCCCCAATCGAACGGGCAGTACCCCCTTAGCTCCACCCCCGCGCCCGTAACTGCGCCCGTCACCTCATCCGTCCGCTTCTCCTTCGCCGGCGAGGCGGCCCCTACAACTCCCGCACGCAAAAGCGCCTCCCGGGTTAACCCGGGAGGCCCTGACGGTCAGTCACTATGCCGCGCTTGCCCATCCCTTCGCCTCGTCAGTTGAGACTGATGTTCAGCTCCAACGCCCCGGAATCAAGCAACGCTCTTACATCAGATAGCCGCGTGACGCATCTATCGCACCGCTGATCCAGGTGCCCTTGGATCACCTCACCATCCAATACCTTCTCCCCAAGAAAGTATCCCACAAGGTCTTGAAGGTACACCCCACATTGAGCGACAGGCAGCCTGTTTTCCAATTCTATTCCCCTACCAAATTCTGCCAATTTACTTGATCTTGCACCGTCCACCCGTTGGCCATCGGCCGTTCACTCTGCATTTTATTTTTAGTCAGGGCGCCCCGGTTTGCACCGGGGCGCCCTTCCAATTCTGTCTTTGCTTATCGGCGTAGGATGTTTCCTACCTTTATGAATTGGAGCCGCCCTTGCTGTTCCCCGAGCCGGATTTGCTGTTCTTGTCTGACCCTGACCCGGTGTCGCACAACGGGTTGTTCTTGTCGTGCTGGTTCACCGACTCCGCCAGCTCCTTGGCCCGGTTCAGGTCGTCCTTCGTCGCGTCGGGGTCGTTCAGGATGGCCTCTACCTCGGCTATCAGCGCCTGGAAGGAGAGTACCTCCGCCGGCGCCCCGTTGCCGGAGCCACTGCCGCTGCCGCTCCCCTGGTCTATGGTGATGGCCTCGTCCCATTCCACCCCGCCCTTGGCGAAGTTCAGCCATGCAGCCAATGCCTGCGATGTGGCGTCCCGGCGCTTCTTGTCCAGCTTGTTGCCGCTGCCACTGTCGCCGCCTGAGCCGCTGGCGTCTCCACCCTTCTTCTTGTCCTTGCCACCCTTCTTCTTTTTGCCACTACCGGAGCCTGAGCCCGAGTCCTTGGACTGGTTGCTTCCGTTGCCGCTGCCTCCTCCGTTGTTCCCGCTCTTCGGGTCCAGCACCTGACGCGCCTGCGCTATGGTGGCCGCCGTCGTCACTTCGCTGAAGTGGCCGCTGGCGTAGTTCACTATGTCCAGGTACGTCTGCATGGTGTCGGCGTCTATCTGTTTCTTACCCTTGTCCTTTACCTGCTTCTTCCAGAACCCCTTGCTCTTGGCGCAGTCGCAGTCGTCCGCCACTATCTTAGTCAGGCTGTCCGCGTCGCTCCCTCCGTCGTCGTCAGTCACCGACACGCTTACCGTGTAGATGCCCGCCGCTATGAAGGTCACCGACGCGTTGTCCGACGCCCCGAAGGGGTATGTCCCGTGGGGACTAGGTAGCGGGTCCGCGCTGGCCCCGTTGTTGAAGTAGGTGTTCGCCGCCGTGGTCGGGTCCGGGGCGAAGCCCCATGTGAAGGTCAGGTCATCGCTGCCCGGGTCCGTGGCCGACGCGTCGTGCGTCTGCTCACGGTTCACCCGGCCCAGGAACGCCGGCCCTCCGGCGAAGCTTATCGCCCCGCTGGTGTCAAAGCTCAAGGTGGGCGCCACGTTGGCTACGTTCACCGCCACCGTGGTGGATACTGTGCCCGTGTCGTCGTCCTCCACTGTGATGGTCACGGTGTAGGTGCCATTGTCTCCGTAGGCGTGGCTCCCGCCAACGCTGCCGCCGCTCACCGCGGAAGGCCCGTCGCTGGTGCTATCGCCCCAGTCTATGGTGGCCGTGTGGGTGTCCAGCGTGCCTACGTCTGTGTAGATGGCGCTGACGCTGGCCGTCCCACCCTCCAGTATGCTGTCGCCGCTGGCTGAGGTGATTACCGGCGCTACGTTGTTTACCGTTACCGAGGTGTCCGCGCTGCCCGTGCCGCCGTCGTCGTCCTCTATGGACACGCCTATGGCGTACACGTCGCTTCCGGTCCCCGTGGGGTTGTCGTCCAGGTACTGGTGCGATTCGCTGTAGCTGGTGCTACCTGCCGGGTAGCTGTATACCACCGGCGCGCCCTCGCCCCAATCTATGGTGATGTCGAAGGTGTCTAGCACCCCGGGGTCGGTGATGCTGCCGCTTACCGTGGTGCTCTGGTTCTCGTCTATGGTTGCCGGGCTGGGCGCCGCAGTGATCTGCGGATCAACGTTGAGGACGTTTACTACAAAGCTGTGGCTTCCCACTCCACCGTCTCCGTCGTCCACGGTCACCGTCACCGTGTAGCTGCCGTCGTCGTCGTAGGTGTGACTCAGGCTGAAAGTCTTGTCCGGGTTCAGCGGCAGCGGCTGGTCGCCCGTGCCGTCGCCGTAGTTGACCGTGCCGGTCCAAGTGTCGGCGCCGGGGTCCGTAAACGCGGGGAAGAACGGCCCGTCGAACTCCACTACGTAACCCGTGGCGCAGCAGAGGGAGAGGTCATTCCAGGTGTTTCCGAACCAAGTGTGTATCCACTCCTCGGCCCCACCGGCGTTGTTGGGCTCACTTCCACTCCACGCGGTGAACACAAAGGGATCACCGGTAACCCACTGCCAGCCGCCGGCAGGCTCAGCGCCGCCGGGGGACTGGAATCCGCCCAGCCAGTAGCCCCAGCCGGGGAACGCTGCGGGCAGGTTGGATATCAGGAAGCTCCATTCCGGCCCCGATGTTACCGTGGCCAGGTGTCCTTGAGACCCGGCACAGCTCTGGGCCTGGGCCGCCGCGTCGGCAGCGTTCCAGTTGATGCTGCCGCCCACGGCCTTGTAGTAGTGGCCATTGGCCGGGTTGAACACCCCGCCAGCGCAAGGGGAAGCGGAGCGGGTAAACGTATCTCCCTCGTTAATGGTGGCGTTCGGCCCCGCGTTCACCGTTGGCGCCTCGTTGTTCACCACAAGCGGGAAAGACACGGAGGCTGATGCGTTGTCCTTGTCGGTGGCGGTAATGGTGACGGTCTGGCTCTGAACTGGGCCGTCAGTGGTCGGATAAGCCCAGTTCCATGTGCCGTCTGGGTTTTTGACCACGTTGCCCACGGAGGCAGAGAGGGTCACATTGTCGTTCACGCCGGGATCGCTCCAAGTGCCGGAGTTGGTCGCGGTCTCGCCCTCCTGCACATTGATGTTGCCCAGGAGGCCCGTGGTCCGGATGGCGAAGGTGAAGCCGTGCCAGACCTCAGGGCTCGGCACGGTCCAGGAGAAGGTGGAGAAGGTGCCCAGGAACTTAAGTGTGCCGTGGCCCTCGTTCCCCCGGAGTACATCTCCGGGCAACTGCGCCAGACACGTGGCGCAACCTCCCCAGTAGCCAACGCCTTGGCTGACGATGGTGAAGGGGGAGTCAAAGTCGTACGTGGTGGTGATCGGGCTGCTCCCAAGGCTGACAATGGCCATGATGGGGTCGACGATCGGCTGGGAGAGTGTGACCCGGTAAATGGTGCTACTCCCTCCGGAGAGCTGGAGGATGTCAGGCGTGGGCGGTGCGTTGGGGACCTCGGCGCTAATGTAGGGCGCAGAAGGGCTCCAGTAATTTATACCGCCGCTGGTCTGGGCCCCGTAGTAGAAGCTTGGGGTGGTGTCCGGGTTTACGGCTTCAAAGGTGACGTTCACCGTGGAACCGTTCGGCAGGTTGATGACCCCGGAAGCGGTGCCGGCCGCCGGGTTGGCGGCGGTCCAGTCCACGTAGTAGACGGTGTTGGCCGCGCCTACGTTCACCGTAACGGTCGGCGCCACGTTGTTTACCGTCACGCTGAAGGAGACGTTGGCTGTTCCGCCGTTGCCGTCGTCAGAGGTGATGGTGACATTGTAACTGTCGGGGCCGTCAGGGGCGGCGTTGGACCAGCTCCAGGTGCCGCTGCTGGTGCCGGTCTTTGTGACCGAGCCAACGGAGGCGCTAAGGGTAACGGTATCGCCGTCCGGGTCAGAGTAGGAGCCGCTGTTGCCGGCCGTGGTTCCCTCGTTCAATACCACTGACGGGCTGTTCGCCCCAACCGTGGGGTCCTCGTTCGGCGGGGGTCCCCCCAGGCCAGTACAGCCGGTGGCATCGCCTGGAGCGGTCGGTGCCAGTCGGACATTGTCGAAATAAGCATTCCCAGCCGGCCCAGCAACAAACGGGAAGTCTTCCAACATTGCTCTGATAGGAATGAATGCAGCATTGAACGTGACGGCGCATGCATGCCATTGCCCGTCGTTCGGTATGACAATGTTGCCAAACCCAGGGATGACGCCTGCCAGCCAGCGGTGGTTTCCCCCTGGGGTCTGAGCGTAGCCCGCAAAACCGCCAGCTGAGCTCGTAGTGCCCAAGTACTCCAAACTCAGAGTATAGGCAGCGCCCGAGGGCACGGTCAGCGCAGTGCCGAACATATCTCCAGCGCCTACCCTGGAGTTAAACTTCACCGCATTATTTCCCGGCCGCAGGGGGTCGGCGACGATCACCCCGCTATGAGCTCCAAAAGATTTTCCTGTCCACTTCGACAGACCGCCCTCAAAATCGTCCTCGAAGGCAGGCGCTGGGTTAGCCAGGTTGGCGAGCTCGGAGGCCGACAGGGCGCGCCTGTGCAGCTTGACCTCGTCGATGAGGCCTTTGAAGTATTGGCCGGCTGCCGCCCATGCACCAATGTCAAAGGCGAAGGGGCCAAATCGGTTTGGCGTCCTGGAGTCAGTCTTGTTGAGTACTCCGTCGACATATAGTTTAAGGCTGCTTCCATCATCCACCATGGCCACGTGGTACCACTGATTGAGGTTCCACGAGCTTTTGGCGGAGGAATGGTAGTTACCATCGTAAAATCGCATGGGAGACCCAGTGCCCCGCCATTGCAAGCCCGGATTGGCGTTCTTCAACACCATGAAGGCTGTTCTACTATCAGCTGCCTTGAACCACAATGACACAGTGAAATTGTCACTATTGGAAACAAAGACGTTAGCTGAGTGAGGGACCCTGACGTAGTCTCCGGCTCCGTCGAGACTCAGAGCACGGCCTAAGCCGGATTTGCCGTTAGCAAAGGTTGCGTTACCCTGGAGGGTCCCATTACTACCATGGCCCGAGGAATCGTTGGCCGTATCGTTATCGAAGTTCCAGTAACCTATCAGATCGTCGGGGTTGTGGCCGGCGCTGGCGCTGCCACTCAATGCCAGCGTTAGCACCGCCAGCAGGCCAAACGTCAGTACCAGTAGTGGCCATCGTCTCAAACCGGCCTTAGATACAGACATGCTTCCTCCAATTACCAAATGCACAAAACCGCCAGGTGAAACTGGCGTTCAGAAGAGCCTACCAGAGGCCACATACCCCCCGTCAACCCGTCTAACATACCGTAAGTTACATTAATCGCCACGAATCTGCGCAAACAGCCATTACACTCGCCCTCTCCCCTGGACCACCGCCGCCCCCGCGACGCAAGAAATGCCCCAGCCACTTTACGCCAGGGCGTCCATCTCCGCGTCCTGCGGCGCCGCCCCACGCCCGGCCCCTACACCACCTCACCCCTCGAAAACCTGTTCAGCACGTTCTCCGTAATCCGCGAACCGTTGTTTACATAAGCGCTTTAGGGACCCGGTCGTGAGGGGAGCGATCTGCCACGGCGGCGGCGGGTCGTGGCGGCCTTTGCCACCTCCCCCGCCCCTTGACCCAGCCCCGATTCACCGCGGCGCCACCGGCAATACTATGTGCGAGGGGTGCGCCGCGTCGTGGAGCACCTCCTGGTTCGCCACCCTGCCCTCCGGCTCGTCCCCAAACTTGCCGCCGGTGTTCAGGTTCCGGTCGAAGCGCGGGAAGTTGGCGCTGGCGATGTCTACCCGGATCCGGTGTCCCTTGCGGAACAGGTTGCTGGTGGGCCACAGGTCAATCGTGAACTCGTACACCTGCCCCGGCGCCAGCAGCTTCTGCTCGGATGTCGACTCCCTATACCGGCCCCTGATAATGCCGTCGCATAGGTTCACCGCGTAGCCGTCGGGGTGAACGTCCACCAGCTTGGCCGTGAAGTCCGTGTCCGGGCCGTCCGTCCGGGCGTACACCTTGGCCACCACCGGACCCGTCACCTCCAGCTCCTGCTCCAGGGGCGCGGACGTGTAGACGAGTACGTCGTTGCGGTACTCCACCGGCCGCTGATCGAATGCGCCCCAGTCCACTATCTCCGGGTTGCAGCAATTGCAGCCGCCGCGGGTGGGGGTGGGGAATTCAGGGTTGTAGGCGTAGCTGTCCGCCGGCTCGTCTCCGGGCCGCTTCGTGGAAAGCGACCCATCGCCCAGCAGCGAGTTGGCGCCGCCGCCGCTATGAAAGTAGTAGGGAGTGAACTGCGTCCGGGCCAAAGGCCACTCCTGCTCCTCCCGCCACCGGTTCTCGCCCATCACAAAGATTTTCAGCGGGGCGTCTCGCTCCGCCCCGTTGTCCATACCCTTGAGCCAGTGGTCGAACCACCTCAGCTCAATCGCTTCAATGTCCAGCACCGAATCCTTACCATAGTCCACCTCCCCCGCGTTGGTCATCGTGCTGGCGCGGTGGATCCAGGGCCCCACCACGGCCCGCTGGTTCCGGCGCGCCGCCTCGCTGCCACCCCTCTCCCGCATCCCCGCGAAGTTCAGGAACGTCCCCGCCGTGAAGAAGTCGTACCACCCGCCTATCTGCAGCACCGGAACCTGGATATCCTGGTACCGCTCCTCTATCGCCAGCGCTTTCCAGTACTCGTCGTAGTCCGGGTGGTCCATCCACTCCTGGTAGTAAAAGATATCCTTGCCCCCGGCTTTAGGCAGCTCCCGCAGGGGCAGCGTCCTGAAGAGCTGCTCCCAGTTGTACATGTCTATGTCCTGGTAGGTTCGGCCAGACATACGGAACGTCCAGGTTGCGGACCAGTTCAACTGGAAAGCGCCGCCCTGGTAATGAGGCGACTCGTAAAGGTTGTTGCCAATCACCCGGGGCACAATCGCCTTCAGGTACCGGCTACCCATCGCCGACGCCTGCCATTGCACGTTGCCCACATAAGAGCTGCCCACCATCCCCACGTTGCCGTCGCACCACTCCTGCTCCCCCATCCACTCAATGGTGTCGTGACCGTCGTTGAACTCATTCACCCAGGGGTGGAAGTCTCCCTCCGAATCGTACCGTCCCCGGGCGTCCTGCGACACAAAGGCGTAGCCGTGCTGTGCGAAGAAGATCGCGCTGTTCACCGCCCGCTCGTCCATATTGTTGTAGGGCGTCCGGGTCAGGATCGCCGGTATCGGCCCGGTCCGCCCGCTAGGGAAGTAGATGTCCGCCGAAAGGCGCACCCCGTCCCGCATAGGAATCATCACGTTGTACCGCGCCTCCACCCCCGCCGGCAGAAAAACGTTCGTTGACGCAACCACCTTCCGCGTCCTCCCTATGTCCAGCTTTGTCTGAGGTCGGTCAGCCCACCATGTCATAGCTGCGCAGCAGCTTGCCCGGCAGCGCCCCCGTGCAGTCGTTCCCCTGGAACGTAACCGTCCCGTTCACAATCGTGTACCGCAGCCCCGTGGGCTTCTGAATCAGCCGCCGCTCGCCACCGGGAAAGTCGTTGGCGAACACCGGCTTTTCGTAGCCCAGTCCCAGCTCCTCCAGGTTGTAGACAATGATGTCCGCCCAGTTCCCTACCCGCAGCGTACCCCGGTCCTTAAAGTCCGCAAACCACGCCGGCAGCGCGCTCATCTTGTAGTGGCCTTGTTCTAGGCTCATGATCTCCATGTCTCGTATCCAGTGCGCCAGCCAGTACACCGGCCAGTGGCTCAGCGTCGTGAACCGCGTGTGCGCCCCGCCGTCCGAAAGCGATATGTGTGTGTACGGGTCAGAAATCTGCTGCGCCCTCCGCGTCCACACCTCCGCCTCCTCGCTGGGTGGTATGGAGAACTCCGTCTCCAGCTCCTCGTCCAGCGCCAGCTCTATGAAAGCGTCCACCGGGTGCTTCCCTGTCTTCTCCGCCAGCTCGTTTATCGTCATCCCCTCGTACTGGTAATTCCGTTCGTGCGCTACCTCCATAACCGTCACCCGGCCCCACTCCGTCCTCCCCTCCGCGCTGGGCCACTCCTCCACGTCCCGCTTCATCGCCTCCCGCGTCTCCGGGTCCCGCAGCTTGGCGGCCCGTTCCTCCGGCGTCCCCACCAGCGGCTGCACCCAGTTGGGCATGTAATCGTAGCTGTTAAACTCCGAAAGTTTGAACTGCGTTCCGAAGACCACGCATAGCTGCTGCGTCAGCACCGGCAACCCGGCGGCCCGCGCCGACGTCACCCACTCCGCGTCCTCATTATTCTCGAAGTCGTTCTGCCCGAATCCCACGTGCAGCGGGCGTCCGCTTATCTCCATCATCTGCGTCAGCAGCGAACGGTGGGCTTTCCGCTGCTCCCGGGTGAGCCCGAAGCCCACCGTCTGCCCAATGTGTCCAACGCCGAACCGGCCCAGCACCTCCGCCATTCCCAGGAACTCCTCGTCCGACGCCACCTGGCTCGGCAGGAAGCTGCCGTCGTCCGGCCGGTCCTCCAGGTTCATGTTCAGCGTAAACCCAAACGCCCCGGCCTCCATCCCCTCGTGGAACAGCTCCTTCATCCGGTTCAGCTCCGCCTCGGTAACGGACCTCCTCTCCCGCGACGGCAACATCCCCAGCACATAGCCCCGTAGCGGCGAGAACGGGAACAGCGCCCCCACGTTCACCCCCAACCCCTGCCGGTCCAGACTGTCCAGGTACTCCGGAAACGTCTCCCAGTCCCAGCGCATCCCCAGCCGCATCGACTCCAGCGGTATCGCCTCTATGCGGTTCATCATCCGCATGTTCAGTTCCCGGTCCTCCGGCCTCGTCGGCGCGAAGCCGAACCCGCACTCTCCAATCGTCAACGACGTCACACCATGCCAGCCCGAAAGCGACGCATACGGGTCCCAGTTGAGCTGGGCATCGTAATGCGTGTGCAAGTCAACGGCCCCCGGCGCAACAATGCAGCCGCCCGCGTCAATCTCCTTAGCCCCGCCGGCACTGATGCGCCCGCTGATCCTCGACACCCTGCCGTCCTTCACCGCCACGTCAGACCTGTACCGCGGAATCCCCGTACCGTCCACAATCGTCCCGCCCCGAATAACCAGGTCATATTCAGCCAACACGCCACCTCCTTATATATACCCGTCCCACCGCACAAATCCGTCCCCAGTGTTTCGCAGGAGTATACCCCTTCGCCTCAGAACATGCGGGCCCATCACCCGCCCCATTCCCCCTGCTCTGCATCCCCCGATAACAGACCCTCAGACCTCCCTCTGTGATTCTCAACCCCTCTGTCGTGGCCACACCCATCGCCATAACTGATCCTCCCTCCTTCACCCCTTCACCCATCGGCACTCCGGCAGGTGGCCGTGCGCCCCACCGTCGGAGCAGCCGCACGCCGCGTCCTCCCGCCGCCGGTACCCCAACCCCTCCAGCAAGGCCGCAAACCCAACGTAAAACGACTCCCCCTCGTCAATCGATTGGAACCCCGCCCGGAACGCTCCCTTCACCTCTTCCTGGCTAGGCCGCACTGCCGCTCACTCGCCCTCCACTATCCCCACCACGTCCTGCGCGAACACCATCTCCTCCTGTCCCACCTGCGCTGGGTCCTCCGGAGACGTCACATACCGCGCAATCACCCACATCCCATCCTTTGGGTTCTCCACCACCTCCGCCGTCCCGCCGTTGGCGACTCGTATCCTCATCCCCGGCGACAACTCTATCAAGTTGACCATTCCGCTCATGCGCCGCTCCCTCTACAGACGATTCCCCCGAAACTAGCACCCATCATCCTATCTACAAGCCTCCTAAGGGAGAGTCGAGAGGGGATTTTCCACCTCTGACGTTGTGAATTTTTGACTTCATCATTATTTTCATCGCCACCTTGTCGCATGTCGAGCGTCCACACAAGTCATATCATTCCTATGAAAATAGCACCGTCCCTACTCTATCTGCGCCCAACTAGGAGGAGTGCAGAGGGGCGCAGCCCTTCTGCCGGGAGTTTGAGGGTGTCCCTCAGAAATTCGTTTCTTAAACCTTCCGGGGCGGGACGGTGGGAACCACCAGCGTGTGATTTGCAATCCTTTGTAGTAGCTATACCGGTCACCATGGATGATAGCCGCCACTCTTTTTCATCCCTCCTGGTGCTGGACGCCAACATGGTCGATTCCGAGTCCGTTCGTGAGGATCGAGGAATCTGGTAGGGAGGGGAGAGCTCATCCAACCCCTGAGCCCACTACCGCTGTGCCACGTCAATATGTTCACAAACTCTCTGCCGGGAATTTTCTTCTCCCCCTATCGAGGGGGGAAACTCAGAGGAGGTGCGCACCGTCTCAACAAGTTCTCGAGATGCCCCCACCAACACTCAAAACAACAATGTCAGGTTCTTCGCCAGCAGCACGCTCTGGTCCAGCACCACCTTCCGCCGCGCAATCCTCCACTCACCGTTCACCATCCGCAGCCGGTCCTCCCGCTTCCCCACCATCGTGTCCGTCTCCGTCTCCACCCTATTTCGATACACCAGGAATCGGCTCTTTACCTCCACCTCTTCCGGCGAAGAGACCGACGGCGTTGCCTTCAACACCTGCACATTCGACACCATGTGGCACACCCGGGACAGCGGCTCCTCCGCCCAGTGCACCCCTGTCAGAAGCTGCCGCACCCGCTGCGTCAGCGTCTCCTTCCCCTCGTCAAACCAGCTGATCTCCTCCCCTTCTCGCGTGAACTCCCGCTCCAA